>NZ_AP022601.1:2400000-4800000 GCF_010726765.1 Mycobacterium gallinarum | reverse complement strand
CCGAAGCAAGCCACTTCGGTCAGTTCCTTCCCGACGTGTGGTGGCTGCCGTATGCGGCGGTGACGCTGCCGTTCCTGCTGCTGTTCCGGTTGACGTGCTACTACTACCGCGGCGCCTACTACCGGTCGGTGTGGCAGTCCCCGACCGCGTGCGCGGTTGCCGAACCGCACGCGACATACACTGGTGAGACGCGCTTTCCGCTGATCATCCAGAACACCCACCGGTACTTCTTCTACATCGCCGGGATCATCTCGGTGATCAACACCTACGACGCGATCATCGCCTTCCAGTCGCCATCCGGCTTCGGATTCGGTTTGGGCAACATCATTCTCGTCGTCAATGTGGTGATGCTGTGGGTGTACACACTGTCCTGCCACTCCTGCCGCCACGTCGTCGGCGGCCGCCTCAAGCACTTCTCCAAACATCCCGTCCGGTACTGGATGTGGACGCAGATCAGCAGGCTGAACACCCGGCACAAGCTGTATGCCTGGATCACCCTGGGCACGCTGATGCTGACCGACTTCTACATCATGTTGGTCGCCAGTGGCACCATTTCTGACCTGAGATTTATTGGCTGACAGACTTTTACGGAAAACGGTAGTGAGGATTATCAAAAATGGTTGAGGTCGAACGGCACTCCTACGACGTGGTCGTGATCGGTGCCGGCGGCGCGGGTTTGCGTGCGGTCATCGAGGCGCGGGAACGTGGCCTGCGGGTGGCCGTCGTCACGAAGTCGTTGTTCGGTAAGGCGCACACCGTGATGGCCGAAGGCGGCTGTGCCGCCGCGATGGGCAACGCGAACCCCAAGGACAACTGGCAGGTCCACTTCCGCGACACCATGCGCGGCGGGAAATTCCTGAACAACTGGCGGATGGCCGAGTTGCACGCCAAGGAGGCGCCAGACCGCGTTTGGGAGCTGGAGACCTACGGCGCGCTCTTCGACCGCACCAAGGACGGCAGGATCAGCCAGCGCAACTTCGGCGGCCACACCTACCCGCGACTGGCCCACGTCGGCGACCGCACCGGCCTCGAGATCATCCGCACCCTGCAGCAGAAGATCGTCTCGCTGCAGCAGGAGGACAAGGCCGAGTTCGGGGACTACGAGGCCCGCATCAAGGTCTTCCACGAATGCACCATCACCGACCTGGTCAAAGACGGCGACCGGATCGCAGGCGCGTTCGGCTACTGGCGGGAAAGCGGCAGCTTCATCCTCTTCGAGACCCCCGCCGTGGTGCTGGCCACCGGCGGCATCGGCAAGTCCTACAAGGTGACGTCGAACTCGTGGGAGTACACCGGCGACGGGCACGCGTTGGCACTGCGCGCCGGCGCGACCCTGATCAACATGGAGTTCGTCCAGTTCCACCCGACCGGCATGGTCTGGCCGCCCAGCGTCAAGGGCATCCTGGTCACCGAGGGCGTGCGCGGCGACGGCGGAGTGCTGAAGAACTCCGAGGGCAAGCGGTTCATGTTCGATTACATTCCGCCGGTCTTCAAGGGGCAGTACGCCGAGTCCATCGAGGAAGCCGACCAGTGGCTCAAGGACAACGACTCCGCGCGACGCACCCCTGACCTGCTCCCGCGCGATGAGGTGGCCCGCGCCATCAACTCCGAGGTCAAGGCGGAACGCGGCACCCCGCACGGCGGGGTGTACCTCGACATCGCGTCGCGTCTGCCGGCCGAGGAGATCAAGCGCCGACTGCCGTCGATGTACCACCAGTTCATGGAGCTCGCCGAGGTGGACATCACGAAGGAGCCGATGGAGGTCGGCCCGACGTGTCACTACGTGATGGGTGGTGTCGAGGTAGATCCCGATACCGGCGCAGCCAAGACACCGGGACTGTTCGCCGCGGGTGAGTGCTCGGGCGGCATGCACGGCTCCAACCGACTCGGCGGCAATTCGCTTTCCGACCTGCTGGTGTTCGGCCGGCGGGCGGGGATGGGTGCCGCCGACTACGTGCGGGCACTGTCCGAGCGGCCGAAGGTGTCCGAGCAGGCCATCGAAGACGCGGCCAAGCTGGCGCTGGCGCCGTTCGAGGGTCCGTCCAATGGCGACGCGGCGGAGAATCCCTACACGCTGCAGCTCGATCTGCAGGATTCGATGAACACCCTGGTGGGCATCATTCGCAAGGCCGACGAAGTGTCCGAGGCCATCGAGAAGCTCAAGGAGTTGCGGGAGCGGTTCAAGCGCGTCCGGGTCGAGGGCGACCGGCACTTCAATCCGGGCTGGCACCTCGCCATCGACCTGCGCAACATGCTCATCGTCAGCGAGTGCATCGCGATGGCCGCGCTGGAGCGCACCGAGAGCCGCGGCGGGCACACCCGCGACGACCATCCGTCGATGGATGCGACCTGGCGTAAGACGCTGTTGGTGTGTCGCGCCGAGGGTGACGTGGTCGTGCCGGACATCACCATCACCCGCGAGGACCAGATCCCGATGCGCGAGGACCTGCTCGAGCTCATCGAGGTCGAGGAGCTGGAGAAGTACTTCACCCCTGAGGAACTCGAGCATCACTCGGCTCGGAAAGGTTAGGAGAGCCTGATGAGCTACCAAGCGAAGATGCGGGTGTGGCGCGGCGACGAAGCCGGCGGCGACCTGCAGGACTACACCGTCGAGGTCAACGAGGGCGAGGTGGTGCTCGACATCATCCATCGCCTGCAGCAGACGCAGACCGGCGATCTGGCCGTGCGGTGGAACTGCAAGGCGGGTAAGTGCGGATCGTGCTCGGCCGAGATCAACGGACGGCCGCGGCTGATGTGCATGACGCGGATGTCGACGTTCTCCGAGACGGAGACCATCACCGTCACGCCGCTGCGCACCTTCCCGGTGATCCGCGATCTCGTCACCGATGTGTCCTTCAACTACGAGAAGGCCAGAGAGATCCCGTCGTTCACGCCGCCCAAGGACCTGCAGCCCGGCGAATACCGGATGATGCAGGAGGACGTGAACCGGTCACAGGAGTTCCGCAAGTGCATCGAGTGCTTCCTGTGCCAGAACACATGTCACGTGGTGCGCGACCACGAGGAGAACAAGAAGGCCTTCTCGGGTCCGCGGTATCTGATGCGGCAGACCGAGCTCGACATGCACCCGCTGGACACCCGGACTGACCGTTCGGTGCAGGCGCAGGAAGAGAACGGCCTTGGCTTCTGCAACATCACCAAGTGCTGCACCGAGGTGTGCCCCGAACACATCAAGATCACCGACAACGCGCTGATCCCGCTGAAGGAGCGCGCGGCCGATCGCAAGTACGACCCGGTGGTGTGGCTGGGGAACAAGCTGTTCCGGCGAAACTGATTCACGACCACTCTCGCGGGTAGCCTCTAGTCGAGCGGCCAATCATCGACGAAAGGCAGCGCCCATGAGTCTGCGGGAACCCCACAGCATCAACGACATCCGTAACGCGATCCGCGAGTTGAGCAGTCGCGCCGAATTGGCCCGCAAGGAGGGCCGCACCGGCGACGCCGAGGAGATCGAGTCGCGCATCGTCGGCTATCGCGAGGAACTGGCCGGCCGTCCCTGATCGGCGCGGGCGCTATGCGCCCAGTCGACGGAATGTGCTGCGGTGGAACACGATCGGTGGCACGTCGTCGTGCACCGTGATGGACCGGACCGCCAAGATGACGATCGTGTGATCCCCGGCTGGGACCAGTTGCTCGATCGAGCTCTCCAGCCACACGCTGGTGCCCCCGACGAAGACGGCGCCGGACTCTTGCGAATGCGTTTCCAGGCCGGCGAACCGGTCGCCGGTCTTGGCTGCCAACGCGCGCGCGGCGGCATCGTGTGATTCACCGAGCAAGCTGATGCCCAGATGGGGCAGGTCCTTGAGCTTGGGCCAGGTCTCCGAGCTGTTCTGCACGCAGAAGGACACCAGCGGCGGGTCGAGAGATACCGGGACGAACGTGCTCGCCGCCAGACCCACCCGGACACCGTCGACCTCGGCGGCGATCGCGATGACACCGGACGGGAAATGCCCGAATGCCTCTCGCAAAGAGGTGGGGCTCAGATCCTTTTCGCTCATCGCCTCCATCTTCACACGTATCAGTCGGCCCAGCGCTGGGCTTCCAGCTCAGCGGGACGGCCGGTCTGCATCGGCACGTCGAGACCGTCGTAGATGCCCGGCTTCTGCGTCGACAACCAGTCGAGTGCGCCGAGCAGCCGGTTTGCCGCAGTGGTGTTGCCGCCGTCGGCGCGCGTGCCACCTGGCACGTCGGCGCGACTGGTGATGGTGAGCTCGGGGTCGCCGTGCACGATCACCCGGTGGTCGCCCACTCCCTCGTCGGGATACGGCCAGTCAGGTGCGCAGGATTCGTGAATGCGGGTGATGTGGTCGATGACGATTCGCTCGCGGCCACCCGACTTTCCGATCACCTTGAGCCAGAACGCCCCCTGGGTGCCCTTTTCGAAGCGGCCCATCACGGTGTCGACGGACTCCTCGAGCGGACGCCGCTCGATCTCCTCTGTGATTTCGTCGAGTTCCAGGCCGAGCCCGCGCGCGATGAGCCGAAGGTTGCCTCCCCACACCATGGTCGGGATGGACGGCAGCAACATCATCGGCACCTCGTCCATCGAACCGCCGAAACCGCACAGAATCTTCACGGCGTGCGGCTGGTTGTAGGTGGAGTAGTCGAAGATCTCCTGACAGTGGATCGACTGGATCCGCGTGCACAACCCCGCGGCGATGACCGCGAGCGCATCGTTGCCCCAGCCGGGGTCGACACCGCTGACGAGCAGGGTTGCCCCACCCTCCTCGGCGGCCTGGTTCAGGCGGTCGACCCACTCCTGCGGCGCCGAGCGCGGGTCATAGAGCGAGTAGAGCGACGGTGTGACGACGTGCGAACCCGCGCGCAGACACCGTTCGATGTCGACGATCGCCTCGTCGGGGCGGATGTCGCCCGACGCCATGTACGCCACCGCGTCGCACTCCTTCAGGACCGCGTCTATATCGGTGGAGGCCGTAATGCCCGTCGGCTGATCCAGGTTGGCGAAGGTGGCTGCATCCTTGCCCGCCTTGTCCGGCGAAGACGTGATGACACCTGTCAGTTTCAACCCGGGAAACGCCACCGCGCTCCGGATCGACGTAGCCCCCATATTGCCTGTTCCCCATACCGCGACTCGAAGCACGCGTCCACCCTATCGGGCGGCCCCGTGACGAGATTCACAGTGACCAGAATCGCCCCGAAAACCGGTCGCCAACTGCCCATTTAGGGTCCCGACCAACCACCGGGTTGCTTAGGTCGTGGAAATTGCTCCCGCGTGCTTTGTGTTGAAGTTACCGGGCGGTATAGTTCGGAGCAGTTACTGGTGGGTAACTTAGCCAAAAGTACCCAACCACAGGCGGCACTCTCGACGAGGAGGAACAGTGAGCCACTACAAGAGCAACGTACGTGACCAGGAATTCAATCTTTTCGAGGTCTTCGGACTCGACAAGGTTCTCGGTGACGGCGACTACACGGACATCGACGCCGACACGGCGCGCGAGATGCTCGGTGAGATGGCGAAGCTGGCCGCGGGGCCCATCGCGGAATCTTTCGCTGACGCCGACCGCAACCCGCCGGTGTTCGATCCCAAGACACACACGGTGACGCTGCCGGAGTCCTTCAAGAAGTCGATGCGCGTGCTGCTCGAGGGCGGCTGGGACAAGGTCGGCGTGCTCGAAGAACTCGGCGGCATGCCGATGCCCCGTGCGCTGCAGTGGGCCTTGATCGAGCACATCCTCGGCGCCAACCCGGCGGCCTACATGTATGCGATGGGCTCGGGCATGGCCGAGATCTTCTACAAGAACGGCACCGACGAGCAGAAGAAGTGGGCCGTGCTGGCCGCCGAACGCAATTGGGGCGCCACCATGGTGCTGACCGAGCCCGACGCGGGCTCCGACGTCGGCGCCGGCCGCACCAAGGCCGTGCAGCAGGCCGACGGCACCTGGCACATCGACGGCGTCAAGCGCTTCATCACTTCGGGCGACTCTGATGACCTGTTCGAGAACATCATGCATCTGGTGCTGGCCCGCCCCGAGGGCGCCGGTCCGGGCACCAAGGGTCTGTCGCTGTTCTTCGTGCCGAAGTTCCACTTCGATCCCGAGACCGGTGAGCCCGGCGAGCGCAACGGCGTCTACGTCACCAACGTCGAGCACAAGATGGGCCTGAAGGTCTCGGCCACCTGTGAGCTCTCGCTGGGTCAGCATGACAAGCCCGCCGTCGGCTGGCTTGTCGGCGAGGTGCACGACGGCATCGCGCAGATGTTCGACGTCATCGAGCAGGCCCGAATGATGGTGGGCACCAAGGCGATTGCGACGCTGTCGACCGGCTACCTCAATGCCCTGGAGTACGCCAAGGAGCGCGTGCAGGGTGCCGACATGACGCAGATGACCGACAAGACCGCACCGCGCGTCACGATCACGCACCACCCCGATGTGCGTCGTTCGCTGATGACCCAGAAGGCATACGCCGAGGGTCTGCGCGCGCTGTACCTGTTCACGGCGACCTACCAGGACGCCGCGGTGGCCAAGACCGTGCACGACGTCGACGCCGATCTGGCCGTCAAGGTCAACGACCTACTGCTGCCGATCGTCAAGGGTGTCGGCTCAGAGCAGGCCTACGCGAAGCTGACCGAGAGCCTGCAAACCTTCGGTGGTTCGGGCTTCCTGCAGGACTACCCGATCGAGCAGTACATCCGCGACGCCAAGATCGACTCGCTGTACGAAGGCACCACGGCCATCCAGGCGCAGGACTTCTTCTTCCGCAAGATTGTCCGCGACAAGGGTGTGGCGCTGGCCCACGTCGCCGGACAGATCGAGCAGTTCGTCAAGAACGAGTCCGGAAACGGGCGGCTCAAGGCCGAGCGCGCGCTGCTGGCCACCGCGCTGGAAGACGTGCAGGCCATGGCGGCCACGCTCACCGGTTATCTGATGGCTGCGCAGGAGAACCCGGCCGAGCTGTACAAGGTCGGACTCGGTTCGGTGCGCTTCCTGATGAGCGTCGGTGATCTGGTGATCGGCTGGCTGCTTGCCAAGCAGGCCGCGGTGGCGATCGAGGCGCTGGACAACGGCGCCGCGGCTGCCGATCGCGCATTCTACGAAGGCAAGATCGGCGTGGCCTCGTTCTTCGCGAAGAACTTCCTGCCGTTGCTGACCAGCACCCGCCAGGTCGTCGAGCACCTCGACAACGACGTGATGGAACTGGACGAAGCGGCGTTCTAGCCCCTCGCCGCTTCAGACCAAAAGGCCCCCGGACTCTTCCCGGGGGCCTTTTGCATTGCGCCTACAGGTGATCGACGCGGCGCGACGGGAGCATCAAGACGCCCCCGGACCCTGCCCGGGGGCGTCTTGCGGTTCATGTCATGGGGGCGGGTTCGGGAGGACAATGGGTGCGTCACATTGGTCTCGCGCGTCCGGCTCTCAACCCTCACCGGCACTTCGGATTAGTCACTCCCGAACCCGTCGTGCGATCGATCGTACGCTTGTGATCGCAGTCACACCAGGGCAATTTTCAACCCCTCTCGTCCTTGCTTCGCAGCAGTGCGCGGGTGCGCGCACGCACCTCCGGTGACCCGTCGAAGATCGATGCGGTGAACTCGTCGACACCCGCTGCGCTCAGTTCGTCGAGGCGCTGTGACACGGTTTCCTCGTCGCCGATGATCGCGGCATCCTCGGGTCCGCCATACCCTTCGCGGTCGAGCATCGCGCGGTACGACGGCAGCGAACCGTAGATCGCGAACTCCTCTGCGGCTTGCCTACGCGCGCCGTCGACGTCGTCGGTCACGCTGATCGGCAGCGAAGCGGCGACCCGCACCGCCGACTCCGGACGGCCCGCCTCGGCCGCCGCACCGCGCAGTGTCGGCACGACATGCTCGGCAAGGGTCTTCGGCCCGGTCATCCACGTGAGCGTCCCGGCTGTGCGCCGCCCCGCCAGCCGCAGCATCTGCGGACCGAGCGCGGCGAGATACACGTCCGGTGCTGGTGCGCCGGGAATCTGCAACGACCCGCGCGCCGTCCAGAATTCGCCGGTCGAATCCGCGGGCTGCCCCGCCAACAGCGGCTGCAGACAGTCGAGATACTCACGCATCTGACGCACCGCCCTGTCCCACGAGATTCCCCACACCCCTTCGGTCACCATGCGATGGCTCATGCCGATACCGAGCGAGAATCGGCCGCCGCCCACGAGGCTGAGCGTGAGAGCGCGCTGGGCCAGCTGCATCGGGTGCTGCACCTGGATGGGTATGACGGCCGAGCCCACCTCGATGCCGTCGACCTCGCGCAGCGCTATCCCGAGCGCGATGAGCAGGTCGGCGTCGTAGGGAAGCTGAGCCATCCAGACCCTGCGGAAGCCCTCGTCGCGTAGCTTGGCGAGGTTGCGCACCAGGGAGTCGACGGGAGACGGCCCGGCGGTGTTCAGTCCGACGATGGAAAGGCTGATGTCCATATCTGTCATCGAAGCACGCGAATGCGAACATACTTGCCGATGACGACCGAACTGGCTCGACTCCAACACTTCGGCCCAAACTGGTTCGCGTCGGTGATGGGTACGGGCATCGTCGCCACCGCCGGTGCCACGCTGCCGATCCACATTCCGGGGTTGCACGTGTTCACGCGGATCGTATGGGTGGCGGCCGCGGTCCTGCTCGTCGTGCTCATCATCGCAGTGACGGTGCAACGCGTTCGGCATCCGTCGGCCTCGCGCAGCCACGCCCGCAACCCTCAGATGGCGCACTTCTACGGCGCCGCGCCGATGGCACTGCTGACAGTCGGATCGGGCGCATTGCTGATCGGCAAAGACCTGATCGGCGAGCGCATTGCCGTGGACCTGGCGTGGGTGTTGTGGACGGCGGGCACGATCGGCGGATTGTTCACCGCCGCGACCATCCCGTTCCTGATGTTCACGCAGATCAACGTCGAACCGGACGCGGCCTTCGGCGGCTGGCTGATGCCCGTCGTGCCGCCGATGGTGTCCGCGGCGGCAGGCGCGCTGCTGATCCCCCACATGGCCGAAGGCACCGGGCGCACCACGATGCTGTACGGCTGCTACGCGATGTTCGGGCTGTCGCTCGTCGCCGCGCTGATCATCATCTCGATGATCTGGAGCCGCCTCGCCCTCTACGGCACATCGGGAACCACCCGGGTGCCGACGCTGTGGATCGTGCTCGGCCCACTGGGTCAGGGCATCACCGCCGCGGGCCTGCTCGGTGCGAATGCGGCATTGGCCGTCCCGCCCGACCTGGCCGGCGGGATGAACGTGTTCGCGGTGTTGTTCGGTGTGCCCGTGTGGGGCTTCGCGGTGCTGTGGATCGTGCTGGCCACCGAACTCACCGTCCGCACACTGCGGCGCGGGATGCCGTTCGCGCTGACGTGGTGGAGCCTGACGTTCCCCGTCGGCACGTTCGTCACCGGCACGACGCAGCTGGCGAACCACACCGGGCTGCCCGCGTTCCGGGTGGCCGCCGCGATCGCCTACCTCGCCCTGCTGGGGACGTGGGGGCTGGTCGCCGTGCAGACGGCTCGCGGCAGCCTCGGCGGAGGTTTGTTCACTCCGCCGCCGGCCGCCGGGCCGATCAAGGCCAAGAAGGATCCGCCGCCCGGCACCTAGGCCTGGCGAACGTGGGTTACCCGCACGCTCTAAGGCTGTTGGACGTGCCACAAGCCCACACTCGCGGGAGAAATGGATTAAGAGCCCCGTGCTGACGTCGGGTCGGGGGGTCAGACGCCAACACGGAGCTATCCGGTCTATCGACGCCTCTTACGCAGCCGTTACAGCCTTCACCGAAATACTTCTCAGGCCTCGAGAATCGCCGCCACGCCCTGGCCGCCAGCTGCGCAGATCGAGATCAAACCGCGGACCGGCCCGCCCGTCTGCTTCTTCTTTTCGGCCAATTGCTTGGCCAGCTGCGCAACGATCCGACCGCCGGTCGCGGCGAATGGATGGCCCGCTGCCAGCGACGATCCGTTGACGTTGAGCTTGGACCTGTCGATGCTGCCCAGTGCCTGGTCGAGACCGAGCCGCTCTTTGCAATACTCCTCGGACTCCCACGCCGCCAGTGTGGCGAGGACCACAGAGGCGAACGCCTCGTGAATCTCATAGAAGTCGAAGTCGCTGAGGCTCAGGCCGTTTCGCGCCAACAGCCGAGGCACCGCGTAGGTGGGCGCCATCAACAGGCCATCATCGCCGTTGACGTAGTCGACCGCCGCGGTTTCGCCGTCGACGAAGTACGCCAGCGGCTCGATTCCGCGAGCGGACGCCCACTCGTCGGTGCCCAGCAGCGCCACCGAGGCGCCGTCGGTCAACGGGGTCGAGTTGCCCGCCGTCATCGTCGCGTCACCGGCCTTCACGCCGAACACCGGCTTGAGCTTGGCCAGCTTCTCGGCCGACGAATCGGCGCGCAGATTGTTGTCGCGGTAGACGCCGAGGAATCCGGTGACGAGGTCGTCGAAGAACCCGCGGTCGTAGGCGGCGGACATGTTCCGGTGGCTGGCCGCCGCCAGCTCGTCCTGATCGACACGCTTGACGCCCATCTTCTTTGCGGTGATCGCGGCGTGCTCACCCATCGACAGCCCCGTGCGCGGCTCGCTGTTGACCGGGATCTCCACACCGAGCGACGCGGGCAGCTTGCCGACCAGCTTGAGGCGGTCGACGTTGGACTTCGAACGTCGCAGCCCCAGCAGTACCCGTCGCAGGTCGTCGCCGAACGCGATCGGAGCGTCGGAGGCGGTATCAACACCCCCGGCCGCCGCGACCTGGTAGCGGCCCGCGGCGACGCCGTCGGCGGCGGCGATGGTGGCCTGCAATCCCGTCCCGCACGCCTGCTGAATGTCGAACGCCGGCGTGTACGCCGACAGCGAGCTGCCTAGGACGCACTCGCGCATCAGGTTGAAGTCGCGGCTGTGCTTGAGCACCGCGCCGCCGATCACCGCCCCCAGCGTCTCGCCCGCCAGGTTGTACCTGTCGATCAGGCCGTCCAGCGCGGCGGTGAACATGTCCTGGTTGGACGCGTTGGCGTACGCGCCGTCCGAGCGTGCGAAGGGAATTCTGTTGCCACCGAGAATCGCGACCCGTCGACGGGTATCACTAGCCATGAGACCCATAGTACCCACCCTTCTTACTCTGGAGTAAGTTCGTCCCCATGGCTACCGATCTGTACTCGCAACTCGTCCACTCGACGCCCGGATCGTTCCTCGCCAAGCAGCTCGGCATCCCGCAGCCCGAGACGCTGCGCCGCTACCGGGCCGGCGATCCGCCACTCGCAGGCACGCTGCTGATCGGCGGCTCCGGCTCGATTGCCGGCTCAGCCGGCGGTGGCCGGGTGGTCGAACCGCTGCGGACTGCGCTGTCCGAGGACTACGACGTCGTCTCCAACAACCTCGGTGGCCGCTGGGCCGACTCGTTCGGCGGGCTGGTGTACGACGCCACCGGCATCACCGCACCCGTCGACCTCAAAGGCTTGTACAAGTTCTTCACGCCGCTGCTTCGCAACCTCGGGCCGTCGGGACGCGTCGTCGTCATCGGGACCACCCCCGAGGACACCGGCAGCGTCGGTGAACGGATTGCGCAGCGCGCGCTCGAGGGGTTCACGCGCTCACTCGGCAAGGAGATGCGGCGCGGCGCCACCGTGAACCTCGTCTACCTGGCAGCCGAGGCGAAGCCCGCCGCGACCGGCCTCGAGTCGACGCTGCGGTTCCTGCTCTCGGGAAAGTCCGCCTATGTCGACGGGCAGGTGTTCCGGGTCGGTGCCGACGATTCCGCACCGCCAGCAGACTGGGATCGCCCGCTCGACGGCAAGATCGCCTTGGTCACCGGTGCGGCGCGCGGTATCGGTGCCACCATCGCCGAGGTGTTCGCGCGTGACGGTGCCAGCGTGATCGCCGTCGACGTCGAAGGTTCCCACGAGGACCTCGGAAACGTCGCCGCGAAGGTCGGCGCGACCGCGCTCACGCTCGATGTCACGGCCGACGATGCGGTGGACCGCATTGCCGAACACCTGCGCGAGCACTACCACGGCTCCCGCCTGGACATCCTCGTCAACAATGCGGGCATCACCCGCGACAAGCTCCTCGCCAACATGGACGAAGGCCGCTGGGACGCCGTCGTGGCCGTCAATCTCCTTGCCCCGCTTCGCCTTACCGAAGGCTTGGTGGACAACGGGACGATCGGCGAGGGAGGTAGGGTCGTCGGGTTGTCGTCGATGGCCGGCATCGCGGGCAACCGCGGCCAGACGAACTACGCCGCCACGAAGGCGGGCATGATCGGGCTGACCGACGCGCTGTCCGCCGAGTATGCCGACAAGGGCATCACCGTCAACGCCGTCGCGCCCGGCTTCATCGAAACCAAGATGACCGAGGCCATCCCGCTGGCCACGCGCGAGGTGGGCCGCCGGCTCAACTCGCTGTATCAGGGCGGCCAGCCGGTCGACGTCGCCGAGACCATCGCCTACTTCGCCAGCCCCGCATCGAATGCCGTCACGGGCAACACGATCCGGGTATGCGGCCAGGCCATGCTGGGGGCGTGAGCGCGATGAACAACATGCTCCGCGCGGCCGTGGGTGCGCTGCCGTTCATCCCGCGCGACGAGTCGCTGCCGGACCGTACCCTGACCGTCGAGGATCTGCCGATCGACAGCGCGAACGTGGCGGCCTACGCCGCGGTGACCGGGCTGAGATTCGGCGACACCGTGCCGCTGACCTATCCGTTCGCACTGACGTTTCCGACCGTCATGTCGTTGGTCACGGGCTTCGACTTCCCTTTCGCCGCCTTGGGTTCGGTGCACATCGAGAACCACATCACGCAGCACCGCCCGATCGCGGTGACCGACTCCGTGTCGGTCAAGGTGCACGCAGAGAACCTGCGTGAGCACCGTCGCGGCCTTCTCGTCGACATCATCACCGAGGTGAACGTCGGCAACGAGACCGCATGGCATCAGGTGACGACCTTCCTGCATCAGCAGAAGACCAGCCTCTCCGACGAGCCGAAGCCGCCGCCGCAGAAGCAACCGAAGTTGGGTCCCCCGAACGCGGTGCTGCGCATCACGCCGGGCCAGATAAGGCACTACGCATCCGTCGGCGGGGACCACAACCCGATTCACACCAACCCGATCGCGGCCAAGCTGTTCGGCTTTCCGACGGTGATCGCACACGGAATGTTCAGTGCAGCAGCGGTTCTGGCGAATATCGAGGGTCAACTGCCCGACGCGGTGAAGTACTCGGTGCGGTTCGTCAAGCCGGTGGTGTTGCCTGCGCGGGCAAACCTTTACGTCGAGCGGCAAACCGACGGCTGGGAGCTGGCGCTGCGCCACGCCACCAAGGGCGATCCCCATCTGCTGGGTTCGGTGACGGCGCTGTAATGGTCGTGCTGATGACGCCTAGCTGGCGCTGATCGCCGTCGCGTCCTTCTCGGACTGCTTACCCTTCAGACCCGTCCAGAACAGGTTGATCATCAGTTCCGCGGCTTCGTCCACCGAGGCATCGCCGGTGCTGACGCGCGCGGCGATGGCTTCGCCGGCACCCACCAGCGCGACGGCCATCATGTCGAAGTCGGTCTCGGGCTCCGGATGGCGCGTGCCCGCCCGTAGGAGTCGACCGACGAGGTCGATGATCCGCTCGCGGCCCTCGCGCACGGTATGAGCGAACGCCTGAGAACTGGTGGCCTGGCTGTAAAGCACCATCCACGACGCCCGGTTGGTGTCGATGTAGGTGAGAAACGCCAGAACAGCGTTGCGCAGCAGGTCTTTCGGGCTCTGCGTGAAATCGATCTTGTCGCGCACATCTTCGACGAATCGGGACAGCTCGCGGTTCAGGCACGCACCGAACAGTTCCTCTTTGGAGCCGTAGTAGAGGTACAGCATGGGTTTGGAGATCTTGGCTTCGGCGGCGATAGCATCCATCGACGTCTCGTGGTAGCCGTTGACCGAGAAAATCTGCACGGCGGCGTCGAGCATTTGTTGCTCACGCACCGCGCGCGGCAACCGTTTCGTTCCACCTGCCATTACTCAAGAGTAAGCAATGGGCGAACTCGCGGGGTCAGCAGCGCGACTCCGGCCTCATATCAGCACCGCTGATGTGGCCCTTTGACGGCAGCCATCCGCAGGACCGACGCGTCGACCTGAGGCATCGACAACTCGCCTGTCGAAACCGCCTTTTCCAACCGGTCCAGCACGGCAGGCACCTCGCCCGTCGTCACCCACAACGCGGCGTCGGCGCCGGCCTGCAATCCGCGCAGCGCCGCCTCGGCGACCCCGAAGCGATCCGAGATGGCCCGCATCGAGGAGAGGTCGTCGGTGAAGACGGGTCCGTTGAACGGCGGGCCACCGTATTCGCCGGAGCGCAGCAGCGCATACGCGCTCGGGCTGAGGCTGGCCGGTTCGTTGCCGGTGAGCCCGGGAACCTGCATGTGGCCGACCATCACTCCGACCGGCAACTGAGCGTTGAGGGTGCGATACGGAACCAGGTCTGCGTTCTGCAGATCACCGATCGGAGGCGCGGTGACACTGCCGGTGTGGGAGTCCCCGGAACCGCTGCCGTGCCCCGGGAAGTGCTTGAGCACCGGCAGCATTCCCGCGTCGCGCAGGCCGCGCGCGTAGGCGCCGGCGTAGTCGGTGACCACGGCGGGGTCCGATCCGAAGGAGCGGTCGCCGATCGCGGTGTCGTCCGGGGCGTTCGAGATATCCACCACCGGCGCAAAGTCGATCGTGATGCCCTTGCTCCGCATCGCCTGACCACGTTGCAGCGCAATGGCATACACCTGCTCGGGTGTCTGGGTCCGCGCCAGCTCTCGTGCCGACGGCTGGGTGCCGATCACCGCAGACAGCCGCGAAACCCGGCCACCCTCTTCGTCGACGCTCACCGCCAGCGGCAGCGGCGCCGCCGAGTTCGCGATGTCGACCAGCGAGCCGTCGGTGACCATCGACAGGTCGGTCCAGCTGCCGATCATGATCCCGCCGACGTGCTGGCTCTCGACCACCGCTCGAGCGTCGGCCGCGTTGGTGACGCCGACCATCAACAGCTGCGCGAGCTTGTCGCGGGTCGAGATCTGCGACAGCAGCTCCGGCCCCTGGCCGCACGCCGGGGCGGGGACCAGTACCGGCGCCTGCGGCACCGCCGTCGCCGCCATCTCCGGATGCGGGACCTCCTGATCCGCCGCCGTCGAGCACGCGGACACGAGCACGGGCAACGCCACGGCGGCGCACAGCCCGCGCAACCCCGAACCAATTGAGACCATGGGCCCCGACCCTAGTAGGAAACGAAGCCGCATTCGATCCCCCGGTCCTGCAGCCAGCTCCGTTCACCGCGCGCCTGATCTCGTCGACGTGGCCGCAGACCAGGTCGACGACGTCCTCGGCCGGTTCTGCGCAGGGCGCACGCTCGTCGGCGGGCACGCCGACATTGTCTGCTACTTTGGCCGGATGGATCGGTTTCTCGTGCCCGCCGCGGCCAGCATCGTTGTCGGCCTGCTGCTGGGTGCGGCCGCCGTATTCGGGGTGACGCTGATGGTGCAGCAGGACAGCAAGCCGCCGCTGCAGGCAGGCGATCCGGCGTCGTCGGTGCTCAACAGGGTTGAGTACGGCGACCGAAGTTAATTTCGCGCCCCTGTCGCGGCGCTGGTTGTGGGTGGCCGCTGCGGCGGCGCTGGTTCTGTCGTTCGCGCAGTCACCCGGACAGATCTCCCCTGACACGAAGCTCGACCTGACCGCGAACCCCCTGCGGTTCCTGTCCCGCGCCTTCAATCTCTGGAACAGCGAGCTGCCGTTCGGCCAGGCCCAGAACCAGGCCTACGGCTATCTGTTCCCGCACGGCACCTTCTTCCTCGCCGGGGACCTGCTCGGACTGCCTGGCTGGGTGGTCCAGCGGCTGTGGTGGGCGCTGCTGCTGGTCGTCGGATTCTGGGGCCTCCTACGTATCGCCGAAGCGCTCGGCATCGGCAGCGCCACCTCCCGCGTGATCGCCGCAGTCGCGTTCGCGCTGTCCCCCCGGGTACTGACCACCATCGGTGCGATCTCGTCGGAGACGCTGCCCATGATGCTGGCGCCGTGGGTGCTGTTGCCGGTGATTCTGGCCCTGCGCGGCACGGGCGGGTCCGGAGGGGTGGGAATAAGCACCGGCGGTGTTCGGGTGCTGGCTGCGCGGTCGGCGGTGGCCATCGCGTTGATGGGCGCGGTCAACGCCGTCGCAACGCTGACCGCATGCCTGGTCGCGGCGATATGGCTGGTCTGTCACAAACCGAACCGGTTGTGGTGGCGCTTCACCGGTTGGTGGGCGCTGTGCATCGTGCTCGCGGTGACGTGGTGGGTGGTCGCGCTGGCGTTGCTCGGCCGGATCAGCCCGCCGTTCCTCGACTTCATCGAATCCTCCGGAGTGACGACGCGGTGGATGTCGCTGACCGAGATGTTGCGCGGCACCGACGTGTGGACCCCGTTCGTCGCGCCGAACGCGACGGCGGGCGCCTCGCTGGTGACGGGTTCGGTGGCGGTGCTCGCGACGACGCTGGTTGCCGCTGCCGGTCTGGCGGGCCTGGCGATGCGGTCCATGCCGGCCCGCGGACGTCTGATCACCATCCTGCTCGCCGGCGTCACGGTGCTCGCGCTCGGATACTCGGGCGGACTGGGATCGCCCATGGCCCATGCGGTTCAAGCCTTCCTCGATGCGGACGGCACTCCGCTGCGCAACATTCACAAACTCGAACCGCTGCTGCGGCTGCCGATCACGCTCGGTCTCGCGCACCTGCTTGGCCGCATCCCGCTGCCGGGCAGCGCACCGCGCGCGGTGTGGCGGGATGCGTTCGCCCACCCCGAACGCGACAAGCGGGTGGCGGTCGGCGTCGTCGTGCTGGTGGCAGTGATGGCTGCGACGTCACTGGCCTGGACGGGTCGGCTCACCCCACCGGGGGCGTTCGACGCGATCCCGCAGTACTGGCACGAGACCGCCGACTGGCTCGACGAGCACAACGATTCCGGGCGGGTGCTGGTGGCGCCGGGCGCCCCGTTCGCCACTCAGGTGTGGGGCAGCAGCCACGACGAACCGCTGCAGGTGCTGGGCGACAGCGCGTGGGGAGTGCGGGACTCGATCCCCTTGACGCCGCCGGAGACCATTCGCGCCCTGGACTCCGTGCAACGCCTGTTCGCGGCCGGAAGACCGTCCGCCGGATTGGCAGATACCCTTGCCCGGCAAGGTATCTCGTTTGTCGTGGTCCGCAACGACCTCGATCCGGAGGCGTCGCGATCGGCTCGGCCGGTATTGGTGCATCGCGCGATCGACGGTTCGCCGGGGCTGCAGCGGGTCGCCGCGTTCGGCGACCCGGTCGGGCCCGGCACACTGCCGGGCTTCATCACCGACAGTGGTCTGCGACCGCGCTATCCCGCGGTGGAGATCTACCGGGTGAACCCGGTCACGCCCGCGGTTCCGGTGACGCCCTACCTGGCCGACTCCGATGCGATGGCGCGCGTCGACGGCGCACCCGAGGTCCTGCTACGCCTCGACGAGCGTCGCCGCCTCCTGGGGCAGCCACCGCTGGGGCCCATGCTGCTGACGGCGGATGCGCAGCAAGCCGGTCTGTCCGTGCCTGCGGGGACCGGTGTCGTCGTCACCGACACCCCGCTCGCGCGGGAAACCGACTACGGACGCGTCGACGACCACTCGTCGGCGATCCGGACTCCCGACGATCCGCGCAACACATTCAACCGTGTGATGGACTATCCGACCCCAGACGCCGAGACGGTCTACGGCCAGTGGTCCGGCGGCCGGGTCTCGGTGTCGAGTTCGGCGTCGGATTCGACCGCCCTTCCCAACGTCGCACCCGCGACCGGCCCAGCCGCCGCCGTCGACGCCGATTCGTCGACGAGCTGGGTGTCCAACGCGTTGCAGTCGGCGATCGGCCAGTGGCTTCAGGTCGACTTCGATCATCCGGTCACCAACGCGACCATCACGGTCACCCCGAGCGCCACCGCGGTCGGCTCGCAGGTACGCCGCATCGAGATATCGACCGTCAACGGCACCAGCACACTGCGCTTCGATGAAGCGGGTAAGCCGTTGACCGCGGCGCTGCCGTACGGCGAGTCGCCGTGGGTGCGTATCACCGCCGTCGCCACCGAGGACGGGTCGCCGGGCGTCCAGTTCGGCATCACCGATTTCGCCGTCACCCAGTACGACGCGAACGGGTTCGCCCACCCCGTCGACCTCCGGCACACGGTGGCTGTCCCGGGGCCACCCGCGGATTCGGCTGTGGCGCAATGGGATCTGGGATCAGAACTGCTGGGCAGGTCGGGCTGTGCGCAGAGCCCCGACGGCATTCGGTGCGCCGCGACCATGGCTCTGTCACCGGAGGAACCGGTGAACCTGAGCCGCACACTGACGGTGCCGGAGCCGATGGCCGTGACGCCGACCGTGTGGGTGCGGGCACGTCAGGGTCCCAACCTCGCCGACCTGGTGCGGGCACCCGGCACTGCGATCGCCACCGGAGACGCGGACCCGATCGACGTGCTCGGTTCGGCGTATGCCGCCGCCGACGGCGACCCGGATACGGCGTGGACCGCGCGTCAAGGCGTCGTACAACACAAGTCGCCGCCCACCTTGACGCTGAGATTGCCCAGCCGCCGCGAGGTGGCCGCCGTCCGGGTGACGCCCAGTTCGTCTGAGCTTCCTGCCCATCCGACGCTGGTGGCCGTCGACCTCGGCGATGGACCGCAGGTGCGCAGGCTCGCCGGCGACGCCGGCGCGCAGACCCTTGACCTCAAACCCCGCGTGACCGACACGGTGAAGGTGTCGATCCTCGACTGGGACGACATCATCGACCGCACGGCGCTCGGGTTCGATCAGCTCAAGCCTCCCGGGTTGGCCGAGGTGACGGCCCTGGACGCGCGGGGTGCCCCGGTCGCGGCGGCCGACGCCGAACGCAACCGTGCGCGGATGATCGAACTACCGTGCGGCCGTGGCCCCATCATCGGTGTCGCCGGTCAGTTCATCCAGACGTCGATCAGCACGACGGTCGGTGCGCTGCTCGACGGCGAGCCGGTGACGGCGCAGCCGTGCCAGGCTGGGCCGATCCGGCTGCCCGCCGGCCAGCAGGAGCTGCTGATCAGCCCCGGCGCCGCGTTCACCGCCGACGGCGTCCAGCTCAATGGACCGCTGGCGAGTCGGATCCGTTCGGCGGCAACGGTTCCCGCGCAAATCGACGCGTGGAGCGCCGATCACCGCGAGGTGAATGTGCCGGCGTCCAACGCGTCGCGGGTGCTGGTCGTCCCGGAAAGCGTGAACCCCGGCTGGATCGCGCACCGCGCCGACGGCACCGCGCTGACACCGGTCAAGGTCAACGGCTGGCAGCAGGGCTGGGTGCTGCCGCCGGGCACCGAAGGGCCCGTCACACTCACGTTTCCGTCGAATGCCCTCTACCGGGCCGGGCTCATCGGCGGTCTCGCCCTGCTGCCGTTGCTCTTGCTGCTGGCCTTCGTCCCGGCGCGCCGTCGCACCGAACCCCAGGAGCCCGCGCGCGTGTGGCGGCCGGGCAGGTGGCCGACAAGTGCTGCGGTCCTTGCGGTCGGGGCGCTGATCTCCGGGGTTACGGGCGTCATCGTCGTCGGTGTCGCTGTGGGTTTGCGGTATTTGCTGCGCAACCGCGAACGCCTCTGTGACGCCGTCACGGTCACTTCGACCGCCGGCGGGCTGATCCTGGCGGGGGCCATCCTGAGCCAGTACCCGTGGCGATCGGTCGACGGATACATCGGTCACTCCGTCGGGGTGCAGCTGCTTGCTCTCATCTCGGTGGCGATGCTGGCCGCGTCCGTCGTGCCCGACGATCGCACCCGTTTCACAGCCACGGACACCGCCGAGCCCTAGCATCGGCTATGTGCCGCAGCTGAATACCGCCCGGGGAGAAATCGTGACCACCGACCTGGGGGTCACGCTCATGCACGAACACGTCTTCGTGCTGTCTCCGGAGATCCACAACAACTTCCCCGAAGTCTGGGGCGATGAGGCCAAGCGTCAGGCCGACGCGGTCACGCGACTCAACGAACTCAAAGCGCGCGGCGTCGACACCATCGTGGACCTCACCGTCATCGGGCTCGGTCGATACATTCCGCGCATCGCGCAGATCGCCGAACAGACCGACCTCAACATCGTGGTGGCCACCGGCGTCTACACATACAACGACGTGCCGATGTACTTCCACTTCAGCGGACCCGAGACGCCGCTGGGTGAGCCGATGGTCGACATGTTCGTCAGCGACATCGAGAACGGTATTGCGGGCACCAGCATCAAGGCCGCGATCCTCAAGTGCGCCACCGACGAACCGGGAGTGACGCCCGGAGTGGAGCGGGTGTTGCGCGCGGTCGCGCAGGCACACCGACGCACGGGTGTGCCGATCTCGACGCACACTCACGCTGCCACCCGCCGCGGTCTCGAACAGCAAGCGATCTTCGCCGAGGAAGGCGTGGACCTGTCGCGCGTGGTCATCGGCCACTCCGGCGACTCCACCGACCTGGGCTACCTCACCGAGCTCATCGAGGCGGGCTCCTACATCGGCATGGACCGGTTCGGCGTCGACGTCTTCCTCGGTTTCGAGGAGCGCGTCAACACCGTCGCGCAGATGTGCGAACGCGGTCATGCCGACAAGATGGTGCTCTCTCACGACGCCGCCTGCCTCATGGATTGGTTGCCGGAGGACATGGTGCCGGTGGTGATGCCGAACTGGCATTACCTGCACATCCACAACGACGTGATCCCGGCGCTGAAAGAGCGCGGGGTCACCGACGAACAGCTGACCACGATGCTCGTCGACAACCCGCGCCGGATCTTTGAAGCGCAGGGCGCCTACTGATGGCGCAGCCGTCGCCGGTTCCACCCATCCCGACGCAGTTCTCCGCCCTCGCCGAATCAGAACCGGACGCACCTGCGGTCACCTGCGCGGGCCGCACGCTCACGCGCCGCGAGCTGGACGCGTCGACCAACCGACTCGCGCGCGCTTACGCCGAACTCGGTGTCGGACAGGGCGATTACGTCACGATCGTGCTGCCCAACTCGATTGAGTGGGTCAAGGCGGTGATGGCGTGCTGGAAGCTGGGTGCGGTGCCGCAGCCGCTGTCCGCACGCCTGCCCGACATCGAGTTGGCTGCGCTGCTGGAGCTGCGACCGCCGGCCCTGCTGGTCGGACGCGAGGACCCCTACGGCGTGACGCCCAGTCTGGCAGCCGATTTCGCGCCCGACGAATCGGTTTCCGACGCGCCGTTACCTGAGGCGGTGTCGCCGGTCTTCAAGGCCATGGCGTCCGGTGGGAGCACCGGCAGGCCCAAGCTGATCGAGGCCGGCGGCGACACCCGGTTCCCTGCTGCGGCCGGCTACCCGCTGGGCGCGCAGGAAGGCGACGTCAACCTCGTCTCGGTGCCGCTGTCACACAACACGGGGTTCACCACCTTCACGATCGGCCTGGTGCAGGGGCATCATCTGGTGCTCATGCCGCGGTTCGACCCGCACGAGTTCCTGCAGCTGGTCACCGAACACCGTGTCACGTTCTTGGCGACGGTGCCGACGATCATGCAACGCCTGCTCCCGGTCTACCGGGCCGCTTTGGAAGCGGACAGAGATGCGTATGACCTGTCGTCGATCCGGCGGTTCTGGCACCTGGCCGCGCCGTGCCCGCCGGTAATCAAGCAGGCGTGGATCGACATCCTTGGACCCGAAGTGATCTGGGAACTGTACGGCGGCACCGAGTTACAGGCGCTGACGTTCATCTCCGGCGATCAGTGGCTGACTCACCCGGGGTCGGTCGGCGTGGTGGTCGCCGGTGAGATGAAGGTGCTCGACGACGACGGGAACGAGTGCCCGCCCGGTGTGACCGGCGAGATCTACATGCGGCGCTCGCCGGGAACCTCGCCGACGTACCGCTACATCGGCGCCACCGCGAAACAACGCGACGGCTGGGATTCGCTGGGCGATCTCGGCTATTTCGACGAGGACGGCTTCCTGTACCTCAACGACCGCCGCGTGGACATGTTCACCGTCGGTGGACGCAACGTCTACCCCGCGGAGATCGAGTCGGCGCTGTCGGCACACCCGGATGTGTTGTCCTGTCTGGTGGTCGGCGTACCGCATGAGGATCTGGGGCAGGTGCCGCATGCGATCGTGCAGGGCAACGACCTTGACGAGGGTGCCGTCATCGCGTTTCTGAGCGAGCGCGTCGCGGGGTACAAGCTGCCGCACACGGTGGAGTTCAGCGATACCCCACTGCGCGACGATGCCGGAAAAGCCCGCCGCTCCGCGGTACGCGACGAGGTCATCGCGCGGCGGCAGGCTCCGTCACATCGGTGACCGAGCTATCGAGGGGCGTCGGATCGTTTCGTCGCTCCCAGCGCCGCAACGCGTTTCGGCACGGCGACTCGACCAGCGCGTAGCTCACGGCCGCGATGGCGAACCCGAACACCACCGTCAGCACGAGCACGATCGGCATGTGCCCGTTGAACGCGAACTCGCCGATGACGGGGAACACCATCGCCAGCGCCGCGAGGTGCCAGACGAACAGGCCGTAGGACCATCGGCCGAGCGTCACCATCGTCGCGCTGCCCAGCAGGCGGTGTGAGGTGTCGGGCCGGTCGAGCACCAGCGGGGCGATCAAGGCGCCGGCGACGACCGCACCCATCGCCGTTTTCACGATGAACTGGCTCACCGTGCCCGGCGTGAGCCCCTCGGGACCGGCGATCGGTGACGCGGCCACCGCGAAAGCAACCACCGCGATGCCTGCCATCAGCACGCGCCTCCTGGCCAGCCGGTGCGCCCACCCAACTGGCGTCACCGTCAACTCGGCCAGCAGCATGCCCGCGGCGAACCAGGAGAAGAACGCGGGCGGCCAGTTCAGCGGGTTGACGCCGTATGGCGCGGAGACAGGGCTGGCCCCAACCAGTAAAGCCCAGGCGAAGCTGGCCACCGCCGTCGCCGCGATGGCCGGGATCCGGGCCCGCACCGGCAGGCGTCGCGCCAGCAGCGCCAGGAGCGGCAGCGCGAGATAGAACGCCACTTCGACCGACAGGCTCCACATCTGGGTGAGGCCGGCGGTCAGCGTCAGCGGCACATATATCTGAGTCAGCGTCAGGTTCGCCAGCCAAACCGTCAGGTCGGCCTTGGCCTCCGGCAGCAACGTGAGGATCACCACGACCGCAACCAGATAGCCGGGCATGATGCGCACGATCCGTGACCGCAGGTAGTGACCCGTCGGCGGCTTGGGCCGCAGACCGCGGGCTGCGGCGGCGTGACCACGCCACAGCAGGAAGCCCGAGAGCGCGAAGAACACCGCGACCGCCAGGTCGAATCTGCCGAAGAACCGGCCGGTGATGCCGCCGGTGTGACCGGTCTGGAAGGCGACGTGGGTGACGACGACGCCGACCGCCGCGCAGGCCCGCATGCCCTCGACGGCGGGCAGGAATCCGCGCGTTCCGCCGACGGCGTTTTCGGCGCCGCCGGACTCAGTGCTGGAATCCGTCACGACAAACAGTGTGCCGGGAGGAGCGAAAGCCGCTGAATACGGGTACTCGGGCCGCTCATGGTTGGCTGCACTCGGAGTAAACATCCAACTTAACTTGTGCTGTTAGGGTCGAACGGGTTTGCGGGACTCCCGCAGGTGAAGGAGGCACGGTTTGAACCGCGCAGTGGCGCTCCGTATCGCGGCTTGCGGCATTATGGGGCTGGGCGCTGGCTTGTTGATCGCCGCGCTCTTGCTGTCGACCTATACCCTCGGGAAGATCGCGAAGGTTCCGCTGAACCTGGACGCGACACTGATCAGTGATGGCACCGGGACGGCGTTCGATCCCGCCTCGCTGAACCGGGAGAAGTTCGTCGTCGACCGTGACGTGCCGCTGGCGCTGCAGGAGCAGGTCTCCGTCGAGGCGCCGTCGAACGCGGACGTGGTGACTTTGCAGGTCGGCAGCACGCTGCGCCGCACCGACAAGCAGAAGGACGACGGCCTGCTGCTCGCGATGGTCGACACCGTCACGGTGAACCGCGAGACGGCCGAAGCGGTCTCGAGCGAAAGCAATCCCGGCGGCGCGGTCCAGAAGCCGCGTGCCATCGACGATGACCAGCCGCCGACCAATATCGCGCTGCCGCACGAGGGGCTGACGTACCGGTTCCCGTTCGACACCGAGAAACGGACATACTCCGTATTCGACCCGATCGCGCAGAAGCCGTTCGACGCCAACTACGACGGCGAGGAAGACGTCAACGGGCTGACGACGTACCGGTTCAGCCAGAACGTCGGCTACGACTCCGACGGAAAGCTCGTCGAGCCGATCAAGTACGCGTCACTGCTCGACGACGACGCCGACAGCGAGGTCACCGCCTCCGCCGCGATGTGGGGTGTCCCCGGCGAACCCGACGAGCGGATCACGATGTCGCGCTATTACGCCGCGCAGCGCACCTTCTGGGTGGATCCGGTGTCGGGCACCATCGTCAAGAAAGAGAACCACGGCTACCACTACTACGCACGTGAGCCGCTCAAGCCTGAAGTGACCTTCGTCGACTTCAAGGTTGCCTACAACGAGGAGACCATAGAGTCCCAGGTCGCCAGCGCCAGAGAGGAGCGGGACCGGGTGGGGCTGTGGGGGCGCATCCTGCCGATCACCTTCATCGCCATCGGCCTGGTGTCACTGGTCGGCGGTGCGCTGCTGGGATCGTTCAGCCTGCGGGCGGAATCCGCCCTCATTGATCCCGGACTCGACGAGGCCGATCACAGCTTCTTCGACACGCAGGGGATGAAGGTGCCGGGCGCCGAGGCCAAGACCGAGAAGCTGCCTGCACAGAAGCCGACCGATCTGCCGCCGGACAGACCGGTCTGACCGCGCGTTTCACGGTGCCCGTACGGGCGCGATCGCTGATCGCCCCGGCGTATGCGCTGGTGCTGTCCCTGGCGGTGAACGCGCCGCTGTTGGCGCCGGGTTATCTGCTGCTTCGCGATGCGGTGTCCACCCCACGCTCATATCTGTCGGATGCGGCGCTGGGGCTCGCCGAGGCCGCACCGCGGGCGCTGCCGCAGGATTTCGCGGTGGCGCTGGCATCGACGGTGGTCGACGGCGGCGTGGTGGTCAAATTGCTGGTGATTGTCGGTCTGTGGCTGGCCGGCTGGGGAGCGGCGCGGTTGGCGGCCGTGGTCCTGCCCTCCGCCGGCGGTGCCGGCAATTCAACCGGAGCGGGGATGGCCGGCCAGTGCGTTGCGGCGACGCTGGCGATCTGGAATCCCTACGTCGCCGAACGTCTGCTGCAGGGGCACTGGAGCCTGATCGTCGGCTATGGCTGCCTGCCGTGGGTGGCGACCGCGATGCTGCGCCTGCGCGAGCCGGAACCAGGTTGGACCGATGTGGGCGCGCTCGTGTTCTGGATCGCACTGGCCGGGCTGACGCCGACGGGGCTGATGCTCGCCGCGAGCGTGGCCACGGCGTGTGTGTTTGCGCCGGGAACGGGGTGGCCACGGTGGCGGTGCGCAGCGGTCGCGCTTGGCACCGCGTTGATCGCGGCGCTGCCGTGGCTGGCGGCTGCGGTCGTGGCGAGGTCGTTGGCGCCGTCGCAGGCCGAGGGCGTGGCGGCGTTCGCCGCGCGAGCCGAACCCGGGCTCGGCACGTTCGGGACGCTGGCCAGCCTCGGCGGGATCTGGAACAGCGAGGCCGTACCAGCCTCGCGCACAACGCTTTTCGCTGTCATCGCAGCGGTTGTCCTACTCGGCATCGTGGCGCTGGGGTTGCCCGTGGCGATCCGCACCCGCACGGCGGTGCCGCTGTTGTGCTTGGCCGGACTCGCGGTGGTGGTGCCCGCGCTCATGGCGACCGGACCGGGTTTGGCGGCCGTCGAGGCGACGGTACGAGCACTGCCCGGACTCGGTGTGCTGCGCGACGGGCAGAAGTGGGTGGCGTTGGCGGTTCCCGGCTACGCGCTCGCGGGTGCCGCCGCGGTCGTCACACTGCGGCAGGGACTTTGGGGACTTCCGAGACTTCCGTCCGCAGCGACTGCGCTGATCTGCTGTGCCGCGCTCATCGCGACGCTGCCCGATCTTGCGTGGGGAGTGGGCGGCAAGGTCGCGCCGGTGCGTTACCCCGCGGGGTGGCCCACGGCAGCGGCGATGATCAACGACGACCCGCGGCCGGTTGCCGTCCTCCCGGTCGACAGCATGCGGCGTTTCGAGTGGGCGGGCGATGCGCCGGTGCTCGATCCGCTGCCCCGGTGGGTGCGAGCGGACGTGCTGTCGACGGGCGACCTGACGATCGGCGGCCGCACGGTGCCCGGTGAGGGTGAACGGGCCCGCGCCGTGCAGCAGATGTTGGTGGACGGTGCCGATCGCGACCAGTTGGCCGACGCCGGCGTCGGCTGGGTGGTCGTCGAATCCGGCGGTGCCCTAGATACTTTGGCGCTACCGGTCGCGTATCACGACGACGACATCACCCTTTACCACGTTGGCGGCGACCTGCCTCACGCACAGGGGCGCGGCGTCGTGCTGGCCGCGCATCTCGCGTGGCTGGCGCTGCTGCTGTTCGGTGGGCTGGCGGGGCTCGCCGCGAGGGCTAGACGACGCCGCTGACCATCCGGCCGGCCAGCATAGACTCCAGCAGCGTGCGCATCGCATCGGCGCTTTGCGCCCACGAGAATTCGCCGCTGCGGACCGCGGCCTTGGCGCCGAGTTGGTCGCGCAGCACCGGATCGGTCAACAGCCGATCGAGTCGGTCGACGAGACCGCCGTGATCGTCGACGAGCAGTCCGGTGACCCCGTCGACGATCGAATCGGTCAGCCCGCCCGAGGAGCGGTAGCCGATGGTGGGAACGCCGTGCTGGCCGGCCTCGATCACGGCAAGCGCCCAGCCCTCTTTGCGGGATGGCAGGACGTGAACCCAACTGCGCTGCAGCACATCGTGTTTGGTGTGCTCATCGACGTGTCCGTGGAACGTCACCGCGTCGGAGATGCCGAGCAGCTCGGCGTGCTCGACCAGACGCTGCTCCCACCAGCCGCCGCCGAGGACGTCCAGATGAACCTCCGGAATGCGCGGGCGCAATTCGGCGATCGCCTCGAGCGCATCCTCGATCTGCTTGTGCGGCACCAGACGGGACAGCACCACCACCCTCGGCGTCGCCGACCGCGGCGCGGTCAGGGTGGCTGCGGGGGCCTCATCGAGACCGTTGCGCACCACCGCGATCCGGTCGGGCTGTACACCGAGCGCGGCCAGATCCCGCGCCGACGGCAGTGACACCGTGACGTACTGATTGCGGCGGTGCAGCCACGGCGACAGCTTCGACTCCACGAACCAGCCGAAGCGTCCCATCATCGGTCCGGCGACAGGCCACTGCTCACGGTGGCAGTGGTGGACGAGGACGGCGACGCGTTGGCCGTAGGCGAGCCGGGCCAGGAACGGAATCCCGTTCTGCGAGTCGATCACCACATCTGGGCCGACCTTGCGCAGCGGGCCCAGCCCGATGCGGGCGAGCACCATCGACAGCCCCGCCCAGATGTAGATGGAGTAGGAGCCACCGCCGCGGCTCACCCGCACTCCGTCGACGATCTCGCGCCGCGCCGAACCCGGATAGCGCGCGGTCCGCAGGGTCACGTCGACGCCGGATGCGGCCAAGTGGGCCCCGATGCGCTGTAGATACGTCTCGCTGCCGCCGCCCTGCGGGTGCCCGGTGTCGCGCCAGCACAACAGCAGCACGGAGCGAACACCTCGGTCAGACATCCCGTCCACCCTAGACGCTGGCTAGGGTGGCCTGGATGGCCGTCACCGACCTTTTCGCCCGTCGGGCAACGCTGTCGAGGTCGGTGCGGTTACTGCGGGAGTTCCGCTTCGAGCAGTCCGATCCGGCACGCTTCTACGGTGCGCTCGCCGAGGACACCGCGGCGCTGGTCGGTGACCTGTGGCGGGCCGGGCGCGGGCTCGCGCCGACCGGACAGGTTGTGCTCGATGTCGGTGGCGGACCGGGCTACTTCGCGGCCGCGTTCGCCCGCGAGGGTTTCACCTACATCGGGGTCGAGCCCGATCCCACAGAGATGCACGCCGGACCCGCCGACAACGCCGGCACCGCCATTTACGTGCGGGCGTCGGGCACCGCGCTACCGTTCGGCGACGACAGCGTCGACGTCTGCCTGTCCTCCAACGTCGCAGAGCACGTCGCCGAGCCGTGGCGATTGGGCAACGAGATGCTGCGCGTCACGAAACCGGGCGGACTGGTGGTGCTGTCGTACACGGTGTGGCTGGGCCCATTCGGCGGCCACGAGACCGGCTTGTGGCACTACCTCGGCGGGCAGCGTGCCGCGAGGCGATACACCCGAAAGCACGGCCATTGGCCGAAGAACAACTACGGCTCGTCACTGTTCGCCGTCTCGGCCGCCGACGGACTGCAATGGGCGGCCTCTACCGGCGCGCTGCTCACCGCATTCCCCCGCTACCACCCACGATGGGCGTGGTGGATGGTGCGGGTTCCGGTGCTGCGGGAGTTCCTGGTCAGCAATGTGATGCTGGTCCTGCGGCCGCCGACTGCAACAGGTTCTACTTTTCCGGGTTCGTAGGTAATGTGACGGGCATGACACAGACCGTCGCTTTTAAGACCGAATGGGACAAGCTCTTCATCGGCGGCAAGTGGGTCGAGCCGGCCTCCTCGGAGGTCATCGAGGTGCGCTCACCCGCTACCGGCGAGGTGGTGGGCAAGGTTCCGCTCGCCGTGGAAGCTGACGTCAACGCGGCATGCGCGGCCGCGCGCAAGGCTTTCGACGAGGGCCCCTGGCCCCACATGAAGCCGGAGGAGCGCGCCGCGATCCTCGCCGCCGCCATCAAGGGCATGGAAGCGCGCGCCGACGAACTCAAGTACCTGCTCGCCGCCGAGACCGGCCAGCCGCAGACGATCGTCGACATGATGCAGTACGGGGCCGCCATGTCGGCGTTCCAGTACTACGCGGGCGCAGCCGACAAGTTCCCCTGGCGCGACATCCGCGACGGTGTCTACGGTCAGACGCTGGTCGTGCGCGAGCCGATCGGTGTCGTCGGCGCCGTCACCGCATGGAACGTTCCGTTCTTCCTCGCGGCGAACAAGCTGGGCCCGGCCTTCCTGGCGGGCTGCACCGTGGTGCTCAAGCCCGCCGCGGAGACGCCGCTCTCGGTGTTCGCGATGGCCGAGATCTTCGCTGAGGCAGGCCTTCCCGAGGGTGTGCTGTCGATCGTCCCCGGCGGCCCGGAGACCGGGCGCGCGCTGACGTCCAACCCCGAGCTGGACAAGTTCACGTTCACCGGCAGTTCCGCCGTCGGCAAGGAGATCGCCAAGATCGCCGCCGAGAAGCTCAAGCCGTGCACGCTGGAGCTCGGCGGCAAGTCGGCGGCCATCATCCTCGAGGACGCCGACCTGGACGCCACGCTTCCGATGCTCGGGTTCTCCGGTGTGATGAACAGCGGACAGGCGTGTGTCGCGCAGACCCGCATCCTCGCGCCGCGCTCCCGGTACGACGAAGTTGTCGAGAAGCTTTCGAACTTCATCGCCGCCATGCCCGTCGGCCTGCCCGACGACCCGAACGCCGCGATCGGCCCGCTGATCTCCGAGAAGCAGCGTGAGCGCGTCGAGGGTTACATCAAGAAGGGCGTCGACGAAGGCGCGCGCATCGTCACCGGCGGCGGCCGTCCCGAGGGCCTGGACAGCGGCTGGTTCGTCCAGCCGACGGTCTTCGCCGACGTCGACAACTCGATGACGATCGCGCAGGAGGAGATCTTCGGACCCGTCCTGGCGGTGATCCCCTACGAGACCGAAGAGGACGCCATCCGGATCGCCAACGATTCGGTGTACGGCCTCGCCGGCAGCGTGTGGACGACGGACAACAAGAAGGCGGTCGAGATCGCCAACAAGATCCGCACCGGCACCTACGCGGTCAACATGTACGCATTCGATCCCTGCGCCCCGTTCGGCGGCTACAAGAACTCCGGCGTCGGCCGCGAGAACGGACCCGAAGGCATCGAAGCGTACGTCGAGCCCAAGAGCATCCTGCTGCCGTTCGGCTACACCCCCGAGGAGTGAGCGACGCGGCGAAATTATGCTGTAGACCATAATCACCGACACCGTCGTTTGATCGGCCTACGCATTCGTGGCCAGGCTATATACGAGTTCACCTGCTGTTTACCGGCGATCGGGCTGTGACACGGAATACAATTCTCGCGTTCGTGTGTTCTCTCTTTTATGATGCTTGTCATAGGCAGGGAGGCACGCCATGTGGATCATTGAGATCAATGTCGCTGGCCGTCGATTCGTCCACGAAGTGCACGCCCGGCGACCGTTCGTCCGCTTGAGCTCGCGCAAGCTCGGCTGGCGCCAGTCGCAGCTTCCGCAGTCAAGCGCCGCATGATCTTTCTCGGAGGTTTGTTCTGTCTCCCAGCATGACCAAGCCCGCCACCAAACGCGGATCCACGCGCACCGCCATGTTGGTCAGTGCCGCCGAGGTGTTGCGTGAGCGTGGCGCTGCAGGCGTCACGATCGACGAGGTGCTGGCCCGCAGCGGCGCACCCCGGGGGTCGGTGTACCACCACTTCCCCGGCGGCCGAAATCAGATCCTCGCCGAGGCCCTGCAGTACGCCGGTGAGGCCATCACCGAGGTCATCGATGAAGCCGCCGCCAACGGGGGCATGTTCCTGGTCAGAAAATTCGTCGTGTTCTGGGAGGAACTGCTCGTCGAGAGCAATTTCACCGCTGGCTGTCCGGTGGTCGCCGCCGCGATCGGCTCGGCCGAGGACGAGCCACAGCTCACCACGGTCGCGGGCCGCATCTTCAGCCTCTGGCGCGACGCACTCACCCGCGCCTTCATGTCCGACGGCTTCACCGAACTCGATGCCGCCTCCTTGGCGATCACCTGCATCGCATCCCTGGAGGGTGCCGTCGTGCTGTGCCGGTCGACGCGCAGTGTCGACCCGCTGAAGGACGTCGCTTCCCAGCTCGAGTTCCTGATCAAATCAAGGGAATTCGTGCAGCGCTACGGGCTGCCTTCCGTCGGCCGAGCCGACAATCCAACCACCGTCGGCAAGCACTAGGCCTTACGCCAACGCGCGCACACGAATTCGCCGTTGACCCCCGCCTCCGCCAACACCCATTCCGAGCGGATCGGCAGCACCGGGGACCCGCCGCCCAACGAGCACGGGGTATAGCTCACGATCATCTCGTCGATGAGACCGGCGGCCGCGAACTGCCCGGCCACGTCTCCGCCGCCCATCACCCACACGTCCTTGCCCGCCGCGTCGGCGACGAGCTTCGAATGCAACTGGCGCACATCGCCGTCGAACGTCTGCACCGGGTGTCCCTCGACGATGATGTGTCGACGATGGGTCAGCACCCACGACGGCTGTTCGTAGGGCCACGCGCCGGGCTGATTGCGCAACAGCCACTCGTATGTCGCCGATCCCATCACCAGTGCCCCGATGGATTTGATGAACTCGTCGTACCCGAACGGGCCGTCGGGATCGATCTCGCGCGACGTCAGCCAGTCGAGACTGTCGGACTCGTCGACGATGTAGCCGTCCAAGCTGGACGCGGTGTAGTAGACGGTTGCCATGTGCGTTACCTTTCGCGTGCCTTCATCATCCATTCGAGCGGGTCGCCGTGGCCGGTGCGGATGCCGTGGTGGGCGAGCATGGCCCTGGCCAGTCCGCGACGGTGCGCGGAGAAGGTCAGCACGTGGGCGACGATCCCGAAGAGCTGAAACGACTCCGGTGGATCGCATAGCGCGTCGATGACCGTATCGCCCAGTCGCCCGGCCGCCGAGTACTCCGAAACCATTGCGCTCCAGCGCTTTGCAATATCCGAGTGATGATCGGCCAGCCGTTCGGCCGTGCAGGTGTCGGGCTGCGTCGCCGCACGGTCGGGAAAATCTCGGCCTTCGATCGTCGCCAGCCACACCTGCTTGGTCCACACGAGGGCACCGAGCACCGCACCGACGCTGGCTTCGGGACCGTCCCATTCGAGCACCTGCTGTGCTGGCGAAATATCGCCTGCCCACTGCTCTTTGGACAGCGCGGTCGCCTGATCGATGAGGTAGGCGGTGTCGGCCAGGTCGTGAGCGACCATCAACCTCGAGATGTCGGGTTGTTCGGTCTCGCCGGACTTTTCGTCGCTGTCGAGCCAGAGAGAGTGTGGGGGATGGAAGTGCAGTCCGTTCGGCGCGGGCAGCCGGAACCCGATCTCGGCCGCCCGCGACGGCGGCGTCCCGAAGGTACGGCTGAACGCGCGGGAGAACACCTCGGCCGACGACCAGCCCTCGTCGGCGGCCACCGCCGATACGGACTCGCCCCGGTGCAGACGCCATGCCGCGCGCTCGAGCATGATGCGGCGCCGCAGCGCGGCCGGAGACTCCCCCGTCAGCCGTCGCACCTCCCGGGAGAAGTGGAACTCCGACGCGTAGCTGCTGCGCGCCATCTCCGGAACGTCGGTGTTGTCGGCGTCCACGACGGCGTCGAGCAGCTCGCGCAGTCGGTCGCGGTGGGATGGCTCGCTCACGATGTTCGAGTATGGTCGCCGCGGCCCTGGCAGGGACATGACAATTCCTGCTGCGGTGCCACGCTCTAGTGTCATAGCCAGTGACCAAATTTGACGAACTGTGCGCCAATGACCCGGAGCTGGCCGAACTACGATCGGCCATCCGGGAGTTTCTCGTCGCCGACCGCGAGAAGTTCGGCTGGGAGCCCGCGATCGACTCCTGGCTGGCCAGGTGGGACGGCGAATTCTCCGCCCGGCTGGCCGACGCGGGCTTCGTCGGCCTGACCATCCCGACCGAGTACGGCGGACACGGGCTGGGGCACCTGCACCGCTATGTGGTGACCGAGGAGTTGCTGGCTCACGGCGCGCCCGTCGCCGCCCACTGGTTCGCCGATCGTCAGTTCGCCCCGTCGCTGCTGTCCTACGGCAGCGACGAGCAGCGTCGGGAGTTTCTGCCGGTCATCGCCAAGGGCCGGCTGCATGCGGCGATCGGGATGAGCGAGCACGACGCAGGTTCCGACCTGGCCGCGGTCAAGACACGCGCCGACCGGGTCGACGGCGGCTGGTCGCTGAGCGGCACCAAGGTGTGGACCAGCGGCGCACATCTCGCGCAGCGGATCGTCGTGCTGGCCCGCACCAGTCCGCTCGATCCCGAGCATCGGCACGCAGGGTTCAGCCAATTCTTCGTGACGCTGGACTCCCCGGGCATCACGATCGACCCGATCGTGCAAATGGGCGGAGAACATCACTTCAACGAGGTGACGTTCGACGACGTGTTCGTGCCCGATAGCGACGTGCTGGGTAGCATCGGCGACGGCTGGCGGCAGGTCACCTCCGAGCTCGGCTTCGAGCGCAGCGGACCCGAACGCATCCTGTCGACGGTCACCTTGATATGCGACGTCATCCGCGCTCTGCCCGACGATGCCGACGACGGCACCGCGGCGGCGGTAGGTGACCTCGTGGCCCGGATGATTTCGCTTCGGCAGCTGTCGATTTCGGTGGCGCGCGCGCTCGCCGCCGGTGAGGACGCGGCGACCAGCGCCGCCCTGGTGAAGGATCTGGGCACCCGATTCGAGCAGGACTCCGTCGAGTTGGTCGCCGATCTCCTCGACCGAGTGGACGACGGTGGAACCCCGGACGCCCGGCGCCTGCGTGCGTTGTTGGACACCGCTCGACTGCATTCGCCGTTGTTCACGCTGCGCGGCGGCACCAACGAGGTCCTGCGGGGTGTGGTGGCACGAGGATTGGATGTGCGGTGAACGAACTTAAACAACTCGTCGCCGACATCGGTGAGCGCGCGTTGGAAGCCCGGCACGGTAGACCCGCGTACCCCGACACATTCGACGAGAAGCTGTGGCGCAACCTCGAAGAGACCGGGCTGAGCCGGTTGACGTCCACCGAGGACGCCGGGCCCGCGGAAGCGGCGACACTGCTCACGGGTCTGGCCCGGAGTGCGGCAGCGGTGCCGATCGCCGAAACCGACCTATTGGCAATGTTTCTCGTGGCCAAGGCCAACGTCACCGTCCCTGAGACCGGACCGCTGACCGTCGCGCTGGCAGATGCCGACTTGCGCGACGGCACCGTCGCGGGAACGGCACACGATGTGCTGTGGGCGGACTCGACGCCCGTGGTAGTCGCCGCCAAGACGGCCGACGGCCTGTACGTCGGACTGGTGACCGCTGAACCGACCGCGACGAGCCACAACCTCGCCGGCGAGCCACGCGGCACATTCGACTTCGAGTTCCAGGCGCACGACGTGCTCGACGCTCAGGTAATCGACGAGTTCACCCGCCGTGGTGCATGGGCTCGTTGCGTGCAGGTGATCGGCGCACTCGAAGCCGCCCGAGATCTCACGGTGAGGCATACCAGCGAGCGTGTTCAGTTCGGCCGTCCGCTGTCCAAGTTCCAGGCGGTGCAGCACTCCCTGGCCGAGATGGCGGGTGAGATCGAGCGTGCCCGAGCCGCCACCGATCTGGCCGTCACCGCCGCCACCGACTTCGGATTCGACAGCGCGGCAACCGATTACGCGGTGACAGTGGCCAAGGTCGCCGTCGGCCGCGCCGTCGAGTCGGTGACCAGGATCGCGCACCAGCTGCACGGCGCGATCGGCGTGACCGTCGAACACCGGCTGTGGCTGTTCACGACGCGGGCCCGCAATTGGGTCGCCGATTTCGGTGCGACAACGCAGTACGCGCGGCGACTCGGGCGGATTGCACTCGCCGCCGAGGACCCGTGGCAGGTCGTGGTCAGCTGTCCAGAACCGCGTTGACGCGTGCTTCGACGTCCACCCGGTCGCCGAGGTCGGTCAGGTCGATCCCGAACCTGTCGGTCAGGGTGTCGAGCACGTCGGCTGCGGTTGCGAATCGGATGCGCTCGGTGGCCCCGCCGCTGTGAATAGCCAGGTTGCGGCCACGCAGATTCCAGCGGGCGTCGTCGGTGAGCAGCGCAACCGACAGCCCGACGACGAACGTCGACCGCGGATACGTTGACACATACCAACTTCCGACTTCACGGTCGATACGCGGGCGCGGTTGCGCGGTGAACATGTACAGCGTCTGCCAGTCGCCGCGAATCTGCGCCTGTAGCACGTAGCCATCTCCGTCGGAGAGAATGCGGTACGGCTCATGCCGGGTGGGCTGCACGGTGTCGACCTCGAGCCGAATGGGGGACGACAGGGTCTGTCCTCCGAAGCCGACGTCGACGAGCCACGGGCTGTCGTCACCGGGCACGGTCACCGACAACGCCTCGTGCGTCATCGCGGGCAATTCACCCGAGCTGTCCATCCACACCACGCGCCCGCCGAGTCGCTGCACTCCGAAACCCAACTCCGCCAGCGCATATCCCATCACGCCGTTCTGCTCGTAGCAGTAGCCGCCGCGACGCCGCGCCACGAGCTTGTCGAACAACGCGGCCCGGCCGAGATCGGCGACGGGGATACCCATCAACGGATCGAGATTCTCGAACGGGATCGCGCCGGTGTGGGCCGCGACAAGCGCATGCAGCGTCTCGTGCGTCGGCGTCGCCGGCCCGGCGTAGCCGATGCGAAGGAAGTAGTCGGACAGATCGGTCATGGCCGCCATCGTGCGACCTCAACTATTGTTGAGGTCAAGACGTCGCGGCTGTCAGGTGCCTGTCCACTTGGGCGCGCGCTTCTCGGCGAACGCGATCGCACCCTCCTTGGCGTCGTTGGACATGAAGACGGGCGCCAGGATGTTCATCTGGTTGGTCCACATTTCGTCAGACCCCCAATTGCGCGACTCGACGATGATCCGCTTCGTGGCGGCCACGGCCAGCGGCCCATTCGCGGTGATCTTCTCCGCCAGCGCAATCGCCGCGTCGAGCGCTTGACCCGGCTCGGCCAACACATTGACCAGGCCAAGCTCCTTGGCGCGGGTGGCGGGCAGGTTCTCACCGGTCAACGCCAATTCCATCGCAACGGCCGGCGGAATGCGCTGCGGCAGCCGCAACAGTCCGCCACCGCCGGCGACCAGGCCGCGCTTGACCTCGGGGATGCCGAACGCCGAGTCATTGGACGCCACGATCAGATCGGTGGCCAACGCCAACTCGCATCCGCCGGCCAGGCAGTACCCCTCGACCGCAGCGATCAACGGCTTGGCGGGCGGTTTTTCGGTGAAGCCCATGCCGCGGCCCTCGACCACGACGTTCTCGCCGCGCGCGAAGGCCTTCAGATCCATCCCCGCGGAGAACGAACCCCCGGCTCCGGTCAGCACCCCCACCGAGAGTCCGGCGTCGCCGTCGAGGCGGTCCATTGCCTCGGCGAGACCTCGGCTGACGTCGGCGTTCACGGCGTTGCGGGCCTGCGGCCGGTTGATGGTGATGATCAAAATCCGGTCGCGCTGCTCGACTAGGACTGCTTGTTCGCTGTTATCACTCACGCCGGTGATCGTAACGGCCCGCCCGGTCAGCCCTTCTTGCCGTTGCCGTTCCCCCTGCCTTTCGGTTTCTTCGGAGCCGGGGGCTCATCCACTACCGGAACGGAGCTCGTCGGCGGCGGCGGGGGCGGCGAACTCGTCGGGGGGGACGTCGGAGGAACGGTGGCGCTTGTGCTGATCGGCTGTGGAGATTGCGTGGTCGACGACGGATCGAGTGCCAGTGCGAGCGTTCCGACGATCAGCGCGACGAACGCGGCGGCCGCCAGCAGCAGTTTCCGCCCCCGGCTCATGGGCCTACGGCGAGCCGATGGCACGAAGTAATTGGCCGACGGAGCCGAGTTGGCCGATGGAGCCACGTAGTTGGCCGACGGAGCCAGCGGTTGTGCGAGCACCTTGGTTGACGGCCGGTGTTTCGCTGCCGTCGGTGTGGCCGAATACTGCACGTGCGGAGCGCCCGAGAGTGCGGCCCGCATCTCGAGGGCACTGCCGAATCTGGGCCTGGTGCCGTCGGCGCCCGTCGCGCGATTGATCACCGCGGCCAGGTCGGCGTCGACGTCGGGTCGTACCGCCTCGATCGGCGGGGGCGCATCGTCCAATATGGCCCGGATCAGCGACGCGGGGTTCTCCTGGGGATACGGTCGTCGCCCGCTGAGCGCTTCGTGTGCCATGACGCCCACCGCGTAGAGGTCGTCGGCGACCGACGCGGGAGCACCCTTGACCCGCTCGCGGCTCATGTACGCCATCGTTCCGACGATCTGCCCGGTTGCGGTGAGCGCGGCACCGGCCGTCTTCGCGATGCCGAAGTCGGCGACCTTCATAGCGCCGCCGTCATCGGTGACCAGGACGTTGCCGGGCTTGATGTCGCGGTGCACAATTCCCGCTGCATGGGCGGTCGCCAGCGCGCCCAACACGTCGTCGAGCATCGCCCGGACCCGATGCTGCGCCATGGGGCCCGCCGCGATCTCGTCATCCAGTGTGCGGCCCGGCAGCCGCTCCATCACGATGAACGGTGTCCCGTCGTGATCACCGCAATCGTGCACCGCCACGATGTTGGGATGGTTGAGCGAGGCGGCGGCCTGCGCCTCCGTCTCGAATCTGTGACGCGCATCGGCGTCGGCCTTAAAGGCGGGATACAGCAGCTTTATGGCCACTGGTCTGCTCAGACGGGTATCCCACCCGTCGTAGACCTCGGCCATTCCGCCTCGGCCGAGCAGGCCCCGCACCTCGTATCGGCCCGCAAGCATTTCGCGGCCCTCCATGGCCGATAACGTAGCCCGTGGGACAGTGCCTCAAACCAAGGTAAACTAGAACACGTTTCAATTTGAAGCGAGGGGAAGCACCTGTGACCGAGACCGAACCGTCGGAGCTCACCAAGTGGGATCCGGGTCTGACCGAGCGCGTCATGGGGATCATGCGGCCCTTCCTGAAGCGGTACTTCCGCTCGGAGACGCGAGGGCTCGAGAACATCCCGTCCGGCGGAGCGCTGCTGGTCTGCAACCACTCCGGTGGCATGCTGCCGATGGACGTTCCGATTCTGGCGGCCGACTTCTACGACCACCACGGCTACGACCGCCCTCTCTACACGCTGAGCCACGACATGCTGTCGGTTGGCCCAACGGGTGACTTCTTCAAAAAGATCGGTTACATCAGCGCCAACCACGCCAACGCCGATGAAGCGCTGCGGTCGGGCGGCCTGGTGGTGGTGTTCCCCGGCGGCGACTACGACGTATATCGGCCCACGTTCACCGAGAACGTGATCGACTTCGGCGGCCGCACCGGTTACGTGAAGGCCGCCCTGAACGCCGGGGTGCCGATCGTGCCCGCAGTGGGAATCGGTGGCCAAGAGACCCAGATCTTTCTCACGCGCGGGACCTGGCTGGCCAAGCGTCTGGGGCCCATCGCCCGTCTGGCGCGCACCAAGATCGTGCCGGTGTCCTTCGGTTTCCCGTTCGGGCTGTCCCTGGTGGTTCCGCCCAACATTCCGCTGCCGTCCAAGATCGTGATGAAGGTGCTGCCGGCTATCGACCTCACCGCCGAGTTCGGTGACGATCCCGACATCGACGAGATCGACGCGCATGTGCGGCACGTGATGCAGCGGGCGCTGGACGAACTGGCCAGCGAACGCCGGCTTCCGATACTGGGTTGAGCTGGTTTTGAATATCGGCCCGTTGGCTATCAAGAGGTTTCATGAGTAAGCGTCGCTATACGGTGCTGCGCGCGGTCGCAGAACTCGTCAACGCCGCCAACGGCGTACAACCCATCGCTCGCGAGGGTTACCCCACGATCCCGGTGTTCGCGTTCGGCTGGCCGACGTCGGAGATGTCACCGGTGTACATGGGCGTCTCGATGCTCGACGCGCTGCGCCGCGGCATTCGCGGCGACTTCCGCGGCACCTCGGGCCGAATCGCGTTGGTGTTGACGGCGATTGCGTGGGCTCTGCTCTACCTCATCCATCGTCGGAACGTGGCGTCAGAACCTCACTTCGAGGAACCACTGCGCAGGGCGCTCGGCGACGACTACGAACAGATCGCCGCCCAGTCGCAGCCGGGACGCCGGCGCCGCGCCAATATCGGCGTGTGGCCGACCGACCTGGTCCGCAGACGCTATGTCGAGAAGGCCGGCATTGTGCAGTACGGTCCGCACGCCCGGTCGAACCGCGCCGACATCTGGCGCCGTGCCGACCTGCCCCGCGACGCCAAGGCACCCGTGCTGCTGCAGGTGCCCGGCGGCGCGTGGGCGATCGGAATGCGGCGCCCGCAGTCGTATGCCCTGCTGAGCCATATGGCCGAACGCGGCTGGGTGTGCTTGTCGATCGACTACCGCGTCAGCCCCAAGAACACCTGGCCTGACCACATCGTCGACGTCAAGCGTGCCATCGCGTGGATCAAGGAGAACATCGCCGACTACGGTGGCGACCCGGATTTCGTTGCGGTGACCGGGGGTTCGGCCGGTGGCCACCTCTCCTCGCTGGCCGCGTTGACACCGAACGATCCGCAATGGCAGCCCGGATTCGAGGATGCCGACACCTCGGTCGTGGCCGCCGTGCCGATCTATGGCCGCTACGACTGGTTCACCTCCCACGGTTCCGGCCGCAAGGAGTTCATCGCGTTCCTGCAGAAGTTCGTGGTGAAGAAGCCGTTCGCGCAGAACAGGCAGACCTACCTCGACGCGTCCTCGATCAGGCGGCTACGCGCCGATGCGCCACCGTTTTTCGTCCTGCACGGTCAAGACGACTCCATCATCCCGGTGGGTGAGGGCCGTGAGTTCGCCTCGGCGTTGCGCGAGGTGTCGACATCCACCGTCGCCTATGCCGAGATCCCGCACGCGCAGCACGCGTTCGACTTCTACTATGGGTCGCCACGCGCGCACTACACGGCGCGGGCGGTGGAGGTGTTCCTCTCCTGGGTGCACGCCAAGCGCCAAGCCAAGACAGAGTCGGCTGTGCCGGCGATCACGACATAGCGTTTTCGATCACCGTCAGCTTCTCGGAAAGTCCACCGGCACAGCGAATTTCGATGAATGCGTCGACCATGGCGTCGGTCAGCTCGTGCGGATCCAGCAGGGTGGCACCGTCGGAGAGCACCGACACATTGAGCTGGTCGACGTAGCTCCACACCGTGATGTTCAGCCCGCTGCCGGTGGTGAGCGGTCCGACCGAGTAGATCTCGGTGACCAGCGCGCCGCCGACGCGACCGGGCTCCCGCGGCCCAGGCACATTCGAGATCGGGATGTTGAGCACCTTGTTCTGGCCGTCCTTCTCCGCCAGCCAGTGGAACAGCCGCTCCGCGGGTGCCGGCGGGAAGTAGGACGACCACATGCTCACGAGTTCGGGGCCCATGAGGTGATGGGTTTCCTTGGCGTTCACCGCCGCGTCATGTACGGCCTTCACCCGCTCCAACGGATCCTCGAGTTCGATCGGCACCACCATCATGACGCCGCTGAACCGGTTGCCCGAGATCCGGTCTTTGGAGAAGTCGAAACTCACTGGCACAGAAGCCAACAGCGGGTGGTCGGCCTGGCCGTCGTATTTCAGTGACAGCTGCCGCAGGGCGCCCGCCGAGATCGCGAGCACCATGTCGTTGATCGTGACGTTCAGGTGCTTCGCGGTTTCCTTCACATCGGCCAGCGACAGCGTCGCCGTCGCGAACTTGCGTTGCGCATCGACGCGATGGTTCATGAACGACGGCGGCGGGGTGAACGGGCGGGTGAGCTCGGGCGACAGCTTGCGCGAGCTCTGCCGCACGCGTCGAAGCCCTTTCGCCGTGTACGCGACCACACCCGGGAATCGGCCGATGTGCCGCATATGGTCGGCGAAGGCCGTTCGCAGGAGCTCGCCCTTGGTCGGTGGCGGGTCGGTGGCATACGAGTCGCGGTCGGCCTGCGAGCCCTGCTGCAGATCCATGCCGCGCGCCAACAGGTTCGCCGACGCCACACCGTCGGCGAGAGCGTGATGGATCTTGCCCAGCACCGCGATCCGGCCGTTCGCGAGGCCTTCGATGAAGTACATCTCCCACAGCGGCCGACTGCGGTCAAGCGGGGTGCTGGCGATCCGCCCCACCGCCTCGTCGAGCTGACGGCGGCCACCGGGACTGTCGATCCGATACGGGCGGACGTGGTATTCGAGGTCGACCTCGCAGTTCTCCCGCCACATCGGGTGGTGGAACTTGAGCGGGACGTCGACGAGCTGATAGCAAAAGGGCTCGAGCTTGTAGAGGCGACCGTGGATGACTTGGCGGAACTCATCGATGCCGAACTGCCGGCCCTTCAGCTCGGAAATGTCGATCACCGCGAGCTTGAGGGTGTGCATGTGCACGGTCGGCGTCTCGCTGTATAGCAGGACGGCGTCCCACCCGCTGAGTCTCTTCACAAGCTACCTCCCTGCCCGGGGCAGCTAGATGACCTTCTTCGCCCCGATCAGCGACCGGCTGCGGTGAATCTGGTTGAGGAACAACCCGATTGCGGTCGACATCGATCCCGTGCGAGCGCCGTCGATCATATCGAACGCATGCCCCGCGCCCGGCAGTTCGACGTAACCCACCACCGTTTGCGACACCGCGCGCATTTGCTCGACGAAGCTGCGCGCCTGCGCGACGGGGATGACGCTGTCGCCGGTGCCGTGGATGACCAGGAAGGGAGGTGCGTCGGAGTGCACGCGGGCAATCGGCGACGCCTTGCGGAAGACGTCGCGATGCTTGTCGAGCTTGCGCTTGACCACGACGCGTTCCAGGAAATCGACGAACCTGACCCGTTCGACAGTGGAGCGGTCCTCCCAGTCGTAACGGCCGTAGATCGGCACGACGGCGTCTACCGAGGTGTCGGAGCCCGCCGGAAGTTCGGCCTGCATCTCCGGATCGTTGGGGGTCAGGCCGGCCAGCGCCGCCAGGTGGCCGCCGGCCGAGGTGCCGCCGATCGTCACGAAGTTGCGGTCGCCGCCGAATTTGTCGACGTTGGCGCGCGCCCACGCGATCGCCGTCTTGACGTCGGTGATGTGCGACGGCCACGTGTGGTGTGGCGCCACTCGATAGTCGATGGACAGGCAGACCCAGCCGAGTTCGGCCAGGTGCGACATGAGCGCATAACCCTGCAGCAGCCGGCTGCCGTGTACCCAAGCGCCGCCCGGCACGAAGATGAACACGGGCGCGGGTTCGGCGGGCAGATCCTTGCGGCGCCACACGTCGAGAAGCTGAGACGGCCGCGGACCGTATTGCACTGACGTGCGGTGGACGTTGCGGCGCTGCTCCCGCATCTTCCACAGCGGGGGCACTTTCTCGGGTGCCGGCCATTCGATGTCAAGATCCTTGGCGTTGACGATGCCGCGCAGCGCCGTCGCGGTGACGTTCTGGGTGCTGTCGCGCTCGGCGCGCTTTTGCTCACCGCTGCCGGGGCTAAGCAAAGACTTCGCCGTCGCGTTCAGGAAGTCGGGGAGGTGGCGGTATCCCCAGACACTCATGGCGGTGGCAGCGCCAAGAGGCTCAAGATGTTTCCCGATGACGGGCAGGGACGCCGACGCCACGCTCATTGCCATGATGTAGTCCGAGGGCCCGGCGTTCAGCAACCACCGGGCACGTGTCCAGATCGTCGGTCCGGGGTACCGCGTGTCCGGTTGAGGAGACATTTCGCGACTGTACCCCGCTGGAGAGTTTCCAAACGACAACATTCGCCAGATGTCTAGCGATTGCACTCGAGACGTTATTTGTGACCCGGATCACGTAGACGCTGAGCTGCACCGGAGGGCTAGCGTGACATGACGAGCGTCATATGTAAGCCGAATGTGAATGAGGATTCCCCATCGTGAGTAAGTCAGCCCTGGCGATCACCGAAGAGCACACCGATCTTGCCGACGCGGCGTTTGGGCAGCTCAGCCGGGTGAAGAGCCGAGCCGCCGCTCGCTCGGCGCTCGAGGGCGGGCCCTCACATCCCGCCGACGTGTGGAAGGCGGCCGCCGACCTGGGCTGGACCGGCCTGGCGATCGCCGAGGAACACGGCGGGTCGGGCTTCGGGCTGTCCGAATTGGCGGTGGTCCTGGAGGCCCTGGGACACGAGCTGTGCCCCGGCCCGTTCCTGCCGAGCGTTGCCGCAGCCGTGGTCGTGGACCGCTGTGCATCGGATTCTCTTCGCGCACAATTACTTCCGGGGCTGGCCGACGGCACCACCATCGGTGCACTGGCCGTTTCAGGAAGTGTGACGATCGGTTCCGATCTGGTGGTGACCGGCGAGAGCCCCGCCGTGCTGGGCGCGCCCGACGCCGACGTGCTCGTCGTTGTCGCCGGTGAGGACGTTGTGGTGGTCGACGCTAGCCAGAAAGCGAAGGCGGACGGTGTCACCGTGACGGCGCTGGAGTCGCTGGATCCCACCAGAAGCCTCGGATCCGTCGCGCTGAGCGGCGTGAGTGTCGCCGACGACCGGGTGCTGCGCGGCGCCGCCCGCAAGGCACGCACGGTGTTCCGGATCCTGGCGTCGGCCGAGGCGGTCGGCGTCAGCTGGGCGACACTCGAGATGGCCGTCGAGTACGCCAAGGTGCGCGAGCAGTTCGGCCGCACGATCGGCACGTTCCAGGCCGTCAAGCACCATGCCGCCAACATGCTCGTCAACGCCGAGGAGACCACCGCGGCGACCTGGGATGCGGCGCGCGCCGACGATCTGGACACGGCGTGGTTCGCCGCCGCGGTCGCCGCGTCGCATGCGATCCGGACTCAGGTCTTCAACTCGCAGAACAACATTCAGCTGCACGGCGGTATCGGTTTCACCTGGGAGCATGATTCACATCTGTATCTGCGCCGCGCCCGCACCCTCGCCGCGTTGATGCAGGAGGCTGGCGATCCGCTGCTCGACGTCGTCGAGGGCCAGCGCAGCGGCCAGGCGCACGGCGCGTCGTTCACGTTGCCCGAGGACGCCGAGAAGTACCGCGAGCAGGCGCGCGAGGCCGTCGCGACGCTGCGCGGGCTGCCCACCGACCAGCAGCGCGACTTTCTCGTCGACTCCGGCTATCTGGTGCCGCACTGGCCCAAGCCGTGGGGCCGCGCCGCGGACGTGCTCGAGCAGTTGGTCATCGAGGAGGAGTTCGCCGGTGTCGACCGCCCGGACATGGGCATCACCGGGTGGGTGACGCTGACGATCTCGCAGGCGGGCACCGACGACCAGCGTGAGCGGTGGGTCGAGCCGGTACTGCGCGGTGAGGTCATGTGGTGCCAGCTGTTCTCCGAGCCCGGTGCGGGCAGCGACGCCGCGGCGGTGCGCACGTCGGCCAAGAAGGTCGACGGCGGGTGGCGGGTCACCGGACAGAAGGTGTGGACCAGCCTGGCGCACCTGTGTCAGTGGGGTCTGGCCACCGTGCGTACCGATCCCGACGCCCCCAAGCACGCCGGCGTCACCATGATGGCCATCGACATGAAATCCGAAGGCGTCACGGTCAATCCGCTGAAGGGCCTGACCGGTCACGCACACTTCAACGAGGTGTTCTTCGACGACGTCTTCGTGCCCGACGCGGACGTGGTCGGCGACGTGAACAAGGGCTGGCTGGTGGCCCGCGCGACGCTGGGCAACGAGCGCGTGTCGATCGGCGGCGGCTCGGGCGGCACGAGTGGCTTCTCCGCCGATGATCTGATCAAGCTGCTCGACAATGCGCCCGCCGAAACCGCCGCGTATTACGTGCGTCGTGCGGGTGAGGTGATCGCCGAGTCCCACACGCTGCGGCTGCTGAATCTGCGCCGGGTCACGCGCGCGATCGCCGGGTCCGAACCCGGCCCCGAGGGCAACGTCACCAAGCTGCTGGTCGCCGAGGCCGGCCAGCGGATGACCGAGCTGGGCCTGGAGTTGGCCGGCTCGGCGGCCATCGTCGGGCAGACGCCGACCCTGACGCTTTCCTACCTAGGCAATCGGGCCATGACCATCGCGGGCGGCACCTCCGAGATCACCCGCAACACGATCGCCGAGCGCATCCTGGGACTGCCCCGCGATCCGCTGCTGAAGTGACTCCACGCCGGTAATCGAGGTGGTCCGTGCGCTGTACCGCGGGCACCGCATCGCCGTCGAAACCACGCTGGCGTAATACTGGTTTGGTGGCAGGCGCCTTCAACCCTTCAGACTTCCATCCAGATCTGCGCCGCATCGCGCGTTTGGTCCCCAAGCAGGTGGTGACGCCGGTGACGCTGCCGGCCATTCGGTTGGTCACCCGCAAGATGTGGCGCCGCGTCCCGAAGGACGTCGAGGCGCTGACCCTGCCGTCGGGTGTCGGGGTGCGGCTGTATCGGCCGTCCGGCGCTGTTCATCCCGGACCCGCGCTGGTGTGGATCCACGGCGGCGGCTACGTCATCGGCCATCCCGGCCAGGACGACCAGCTGTGCCGACGCTACGCCCAGCGTCTCGGCGCCACGGTCGCCTCGGTGGATTACCGACTGGCCCCCGAGCACCCGTATCCGGCCCCGCTCGAGGACTGCTACGCGGCACTGAACTGGTTGGCCGGACTTCCGACGGTCGACGCGAACCGGGTCGCGATCGGCGGTGCCAGCGCGGGCGGCGGACTCGCGGCGGCGCTGGCGCTGCTCGCCCGCGATCGCGGTGACATCGCAGTGGCCGCCCAATTGCTGGTCTACCCGATGCTCGACGACCGCACTGTTGGCCGTGACGTACAGGAGCATCCGGGCCTGCGGCTGTGGAACCGCCAGAACAACAGGTTCGGGTGGGCGGCCTACCTGGGCGACGCCGACCGCGACATCGCCGTGCCCGCACGCCGGACCGATCTGAGCGGCCTACCGCCGGCGTGGATGGGTGTCGGAACGCTCGACCTGTTCCACGACGAGGACCTCGCGTATGCCGAGCGACTGAAGGCAGCCGGCGTGCCGTGTGACGTGCAGATCGTCAAAGGTGCGTTCCACGGATTCGACGGAATCGTCCCGAAAGCCGCAGTGTCGCAAGCATTTTTCAACAGTCAGTGCACCATGCTGCAGCGACTGCTCGCGCCGGCGGCCGCCTAGCCCCCGCTCACCACGGTCCCGGCGATGACCGTGGCAGCGACGAGACCGGAGTCGAGCTCTTTCAGCACCTCGTGCGGTTTAGCGCCCAGCACGCACAGGTCGCCCGGCTGACCCGGCGCGATCCGGCGCGGCACCGTCGGCGCGTCGGCCGCACCGAAGAACATCGTCAGCGCGTCGCGCGGCGCCACGCGTTCGTCGGTCCCGAGTACCGCGCCTCCACCGGTGGTGCGAAAGACCGCCGCGCGCATCGCCTTCCATGGGTCGTCATGACCGAACGGCATGTCAGTCGAGAGCGCCACCGGCACCTTGGCGGCCAACAGCGAAGCCACCCGCCACAGCTCGTGATGCTCGGCGACGGGCACGTCGTCCAGATACTGGTCACCTCGCTCGGCGACGAAGTTGGGCTGTGTCACGACGGTCACGCCAACGTCGACGACGTCGGCCACACTGCCCTCGGGCACCACCGCGGCATGTTCGATGCGGTCGTGCGGATGACTGCCCGCCGCACGCAGTGCCGCCAGGGTGATCACCAGTTGCGCAGCGGTGACGCAGTGCACCGCGACCGGCGCGTCATCGGCGTGCCGCTGCGAGATCCAATCGGTCAGGTCCCCGAGATCGAGGTCGGTGTCGTGCAGTATGCGCTTGCCCGGCGCCAGGCAGTGCACCCGCTGACGCAGTTCGCCGCGACGGTGGGCGTCCAGGAGTTTGACGACATCTTCGACCTCTAGATCCGGTGTCGCATCGGTGACACCGGTCACCCCGTAGGCGGTCAACCGTGTGCTGACGTCGGCGAGCCCGATTTCGTTGCGCTGCAACGTGTCCGACCACGTGTGGTCGGAACTGCGCAGCCGCCCGTCCGGGTGATCGGTGAGTCCGACTCGTGCCAAGCCCGCCGAGTTCAGCGTCCACAGGACGCCGCTGCGGTGCTGGACCCTGACCGGTACCGGCGGCGAGACGTCGTCCAAGGTGGCTCTGTCCAGCGGCCCGGCGACTGCCTCGTGATACCCAACGGCCCTGACCCAGCCGTCATCGCCGACATCGGCGGCCGCGAGTACCCGCGCCAAGTCGGTGCGGGTGTGCACTTCGGCCGGCCCCACCCGGACCGACGTCAATGCCGCTGCGGCCGAACGGAGGTGGACGTGATGGTCGTGCAAGCCGGGGATCACCGTGCCGCCCCCGGCGTCGTATACCTGCTCGCCGGGTAGGGTCTCGAGCCGCGGCTCGACCGCGATGATCCGGTCCTCCACGCGGATGTCGACGACACCCCCGTCGAGGAGTGCCGCACGTTGAATCAGCATGCGGCAGAATGCTTGTCGACGATCAACTGTTCCACGATCCCGTTGTCCGCACCCAACTCCGACGCCTTGGTGGACAGCTGTGGCGTCGCACTGCAACGGGTCTCGCCGGCATTCGGCAGTTCGGCGTAGGTCGCGGCGACGGCCGACATCGAGAACTCGATCAGCTCACCGCCGCCCCTGCGCAACGACTGCGCCACCGCCAACGCCGCTTCCAGACCGGTCAGCGGGTCGGCGATCGCGTCACCGCAGAAGACCGGCGAATCGTCACCACCGCAGACCAACCCGCCGGAGACGGCCGCATCGTCACCGAAGGCGACCCAGTTGGCGTGCTCCTCCCTGGTGCCGTGGCCGGTGATCCTCAGCCAGACTTTGCCGTCTCGCGGACCGATCGCCACCGGTCCGAGTCCACGGCGGTTCAATGCCGCCGCGCGCGACGACTCGATCACGACATCGGCGGCGGCAAGCAGGGCCCGCAATCCGGTGGGATCGTCGAAATCCGCCAGATACGAGAGCTTTCCACCGTTCATCCAGTCGAAGAACGCCGGCGCTCCCGCGCGTGCCCCATCGGGGCGCGATACGCTTTCGACCTTCACGACGGTCGCACCAGCACGCGCGAGCAGTTGTCCGCAGAGCGGGCCAGCCCACATCGCGGACAGGTCGGCGACCAGGAGTCGCGAGGGGCTGCGGGCTATGGTCGCCGCGCCGAACGGGTAGATGCGCGGCGCTTCGGCGGGCGTCTCGCCGAGCGCGGCGGCCGGAAGCCCAAGCAGGCGAGCGCGTTCGGTGATCTCGGCGCTGTCGCGTTCGATGATCCAGCGGTGCACCGCGGGCCAGACGTCATCGCCGACGGCATCCGCCTCTATCAGTGCGGGCACCGTGTCGACGTCATCGGGACGCGACAGCGTCAGCGCACACCACCCGTCGCGGCTTGGCATCAGATGCGTCGCCCCACCGGCGGAGACTCGGCCCTGCGGTGTGTGGCCGAGTAACCCTGCGCGGCCCGCGATCATGACGTCGGCGTCAACCTCGGTGTCGGTGAGGGTGCGAAAACCGTTGGCGACACGGCGAGCCCGCGACACCACTCCAACGGGGACCGCCAACGACGTCACAGCCCTATTGTGCTCAGAACTGCAGAGCAGTAAAGCGCCAGTCCAGTACCTGCTGGTCAGGCTCACCGACCGCATAGACCACGGACCGCAACTCGAGAACACCGCCGCGACCGTCGGGCAGCGGCACCGCGCCCTCGACATGCAGTTCGCTGTAGAGCGTGTCGCCCTCATGTACCGGTGCGGTGTGTTCACAGGACTGCCAGCCCGACACCGTCACCAAGTTGGGCAACAGCCGACTGGCTTGCGCCAACGCCAATCCGATGGTGTGCCCGCCATACACCAGCCGTTGGCCGCTGCCTCGCCAATCATGATGGGTGGCCGCGATATTCAGCGTCAGCCGCGCGAGTTCGGGTGCACTGCTGACGACGTCGGCGCTGCTGTGCAGCACGGCGCCGGCAAGCTCCGCATCGAAATGTGCTCCAGGTACCTTGGCGCGGTAGGCGTCGGCATTCCAGTCAGCCGTCGGGTCGGGCACCGGCGCCTGATCGAGGCCGATCACCGACATGTCATCGGCATGGCCGGTGTCGGGTGCCTTCTCGCTGAGCGGCAACATCGCGCAGCGGTGGAAGTCGAGGACCAGTCGGCCGACGTCGTCGACGGTCGTCATCCGCAACGCCGCGAGACCGGTCGGAGCACGGCCGGGCTTCATCGAGTTCTGTTTCAGCCCAACGACTTCGGTGCGGGTGAACAATGTGTCACCAATGACCGGGTAGCGTTGGAACGTCAGCCCGCGGTAGAACAGGTTGGCCGTGACCCGCTGCGTCACCAGCGTCGTCTGCCCGATCGCCACGTCGCACACGAGCGCCGGATGGGCCAACGGCGCGGGGGCGCCGGTGACGGCCGTCGACAGTTCGGCATCGAGGGCGAGGCGCAGACGGTCGCCGATGATCGACTGGTGCACGGCCGCGGCGCCGGCGGTCAATGTCATCGATGGTGCGGCGTCGAAGACCTGGCCGACCTCCAGATCGTCGAAGTATGGGCCGGTCACGGCAGCCATGTTGGCATTAGGCCGCACAAAGTGTCAATATGGCCGTACAAATGTTGACGCAAGAAGAAGCCATGCTGGTGGAGACGGTGCGGGCCTTCGTGGACCGTGACGTCAAACCCGCCGTCCGGGAGACCGAACACGCCAACGAGTACCCGCAGGCGTGGATCGATCAGATGAAGCGGATCGGTATCTACGGTCTGGCCATCCCCGAGTCGTACGGCGGTTCCCCGGTGTCGATGCCGTGCTACGTCGAGGTCACCCAGGAACTCTCGCGGGGCTGGATGAGTCTGGCCGGCGCGATGGGCGGGCACACCGTGGTCGCGAAGCTGCTGGGGCTGTTCGGCACCGAGGAGCAGAAGCAGCGGTATCTGCCGCCGATGGCGACCGGTGAGTTGAGGGCGACGATGGCGCTCACCGAGCCCGGCGGCGGGTCGGATCTGCAGAACATGAGCACCGTCGCGGCCACCGAGGGCTCCGATCTGGTCATCAACGGGTCCAAGACCTGGATCAGCAACGCTCGTCGCTCCGGCCTGATCGCCCTGCTGTGCAAGACCGATCCGACCGCGACGCCGAAGCACAAAGGCATCTCGGTGGTGCTGGTCGAGCACGGCGACGGTCTGACGGTGTCACGGGATCTGCCGAAGCTGGGTTACAAGGGCGTCGAGTCCTGCGAATTGACCTTCGCCGACTATCGCCTGCCCGCGACCGCGATCCTCGGCGGCGAGCCCGGGAAGGGCTTCGCGCAGATGATGAAAGGCCTCGAAACAGGCCGTATTCAGGTCGCGTCACGCGCACTCGGTGTGGCCACCGCGGCACTCGAGGACGCGCTGAAGTACGCCCAGGAGCGCGAGAGCTTCGGCCAGCCGATCTGGAAACACCAGTCGATCGGCAACTACCTGGCCGACATGGCGACCAAGCTGACTGCCGCACGGCAGCTGACGCTGTATGCCGCGCAGCGCTACGACAGCGGCGAACGGTGCGATATGGAGGCCGGGATGGCGAAGCTGTTCGCCTCCGAGGTGGCGATGGAGATTGCGCTGAACGCCGTCCGGATCCATGGCGGCTACGGCTATTCGACCGAGTTCGACGTCGAGCGGTACTTCCGCGATGCACCACTGATGATCGTCGGTGAGGGAACGAACGAGATTCAGCGCAATGTGATCGCCGCCCAACTGGTTGCCCGCGGCGGCATCTAGTGCGATCAGCGCCCGCGTACCAGACCCTGCGCGAGCAACTTCGCGACGATATCGCAGCGGGTCGGTACAGCGACGGCTCTCGATTGCCCACCGAATCCGAACTGGTCGAGCGCCATGGCCTTTCACGGCAGACGGTGCGACGGGCGTTCCAGGATCTGGTCGCCGAAGGCGTGGTGTACCGGGTGCCGGGGCGCGGCACGTACGCCAGCGAGACCGGGCAACGCTATCTGCGGCAGCTCGGCTCGATCGAAGACCTGATGAGCCTGTCGGACGACACCACGATGGAAGTGCTCACCGGGCTGCGCAGGCGGGTGGACCTGCACGCCGCCAGCCGGTTGCGGCTCGACGACGACGTCGTCTATTCGGTGGTGTTCCGGCGGCTGCACGACGGTGTGCCGTTCGTTATGACGACTGTGCACCTGGTTCCCGCGGTCGCCCATGCGGTGCTGTCGTCGCCCGAACTCCGAGACGGTGCTGTCGGCACCCAGACCGTGATCGGCATCCTCGAGCCGCATCTGATCCAGCCGATCACCGAAGCGGCGCAGTCGATTACGGTCGCCCCTGCCGAGCTTGCCGTCGCGGAGGCGGTGTCGTGCGAACCCGGCCATCCCATGCTGCGGGTGGACCGGCTCTACTCCGACGCGAGCCACCACCCCGTCGAGTTGTCCGTCAGCCACTTCCTGCCCGAGCAGTACACCTATCGGGTGACGTTGCGTCGGTCGGGCTAGTTTGTGATTTCGGCGCGCTGATCAACCGCTGCGGTGCGTTTGCGCGCCGAATTCACAGGATTTCGTCGATCAGGCCCCACTGCAGCGCGGTCGGCGCATCGATGGTCTGCCCGCTCAGCACCAGATAGGCCGTCCGCCAGCGCCCGATCCTGCGGGCAATGCTGACGGTGCCGCCCGCTCCGGGAATCAGCCCCAGGCTCAGCTCCGGCAGACCGAAGACCGCATCCGGGCGCGACCGGACCCAGCCGCAGAAGGCGGCCATCTCCAACCCGCTGCCCAGTACCTGACCGTGCACCTCGGCGCGGCAGTGCGTGCCCAACCTGGCCGTCAATTCATCGAGCACCAGCGCCGGGCTGTGCCGGGTGCGGGCGAGATGGGCACTGGCCGGATCGTCGAACGTGCCGAACTCGGCGAGATCGCCGCCGCTGCAGAACGACGGACCATTGCCCGACAGCACGACATCGGTGACCGATGGATCGAGGCGAGCCACCTCGAGTGCTTCCAGTAGCGCCGCCCGCGCGTCGGTCGAGAAGGCGTTGTGCCGCTGCCCCCGGTTGAACCGCACGTAGAGGCTGTCCTCGACGCGCTCAGCCTGTACCGGGTCCGGCAGATTCGCTGGTCGCGCCGGTCCCCGCTCCCCCAGCCAGCGCGCGAATTCGGGTCCGGACTGCAGCGTCGAGTAGGCGAGCGATTCGGTGACGACGCCGGCGAACGCGGGCGCGCCGGGGTCGAACGCACGTAGTACATCGCTGCAGATCGCGGCGGCCTGCGGCCAGCGCAGGCAACGCGCACGCAAGTCGTCGAGAACGTCGGGTATCGAGCCGACGGTCACGGCGCGGCGATCGTCGGCGTCCTGCTCGGTCAGTGTGAAAGTCGCGTCCTCCGATGGGAATCCGATCGCGACGACCACACCCGAGGCGAGTTCCACCTGCTTCACGAGTACTTCTTTATCAGCTCCTGCTTGAACATCTTGCCGGTTTCGGTGCGCGGCAGCTGCGCCTCGAAGGAGATCGACCGCGGACACTTGTAGTGCGCCAGCCGCTCGCGCAGCCAGGTCAGTAGCTCGTCACCGAACGCCTCGCTCGCGTCGGCGGGGTCGACCGTCTGGACGACGCCCTTGACGCTCTGGCCCATCTCGTCGTCGGGGATGCCGAACACGGCCGCGTCGAGCACCTTCGGGTGGGTGATCAACATGTTCTCCGCTTCCTGCGGATAGATGTTGACGCCACCGGAGATGATCATGTGGTGCTTGCGGTCGGTGAGGAACATGTAGCCCTCGTCGTCGACGTAACCGACGTCGCCGACTGTCACCCAGCCGTGCCTGTCTCGTGACTCGGCGGTCTTCTCAGGATCCTTGTGATAGACGAACGGCACGACGCCCAGGTCGAAGTAGATCTGCCCCGCCTGACCGGGCGGGACGTCGTTGCCCTCGTCATCGAGGACGTGCGCCACACCGAGCAGCGGCTTGCCAACGGAGCCAGGGCGTTTCAGCCATTCCTCGGCGGAGATGAAGGTGATGCCCGCGCCTTCGGATGACGAGTAGTACTCGTCGACGATCGGGCCCCACCAGTCGATCATCTGTTTCTTGATGTCGACGGGGCACGGTGCGGCGGCGTGCACCACGCGGTGCAGGCTCGACAGATCGTACGAATTGCGTACGTCCTCAGGGAGTTTGAGCATCCGCACGAACATCGCCGGGACGAACTGGCCGCTGGTCACTCGGTACCGCTGGATGGCGTCCAGCGCCGATTCCGGGTCGAACTTCGACATGATCACCGTCGTCACGCCCATCGCCTGCGCGCTCATCGACCAGAGACACGGCGCCGTGTGGTACAGCGGCGCCGGACTCAGGTATACGGACTCCGGGCTCATCTGGATGGCCATCAGCAGCGCGGACACCAGGTTCGGTGCGTCGGCAGGTTTGGCGTGGGTGAGCTCTCGGCGAATTCCCTTGGGACGGCCCGTCGTTCCCGACGAGTACTGCAGCAGATCGCCCTCGATCTCGTCGTCGATGGGTGTGCTCGGCCGGTCCGCCACACACTCCGGGTAGCGCTGCCAGCCGTCGAGGTCGTCGTCGGCGATCAGCAGCAGGTCCGGCAGTGCGCCCAGCTCGGCCAACCCTTCGCAGACCTTGCGCGTCGCACGCGATCCGAGCATGGCCTTCGCGCCGCTGTTGTCGATGATGTAGGCCACCTCGGGCGGGGTGAGGTGGGTGCTGATCACGGTGTAGTACAGGCCGCTGCGGCGCGCGGCCCACATCGCCGTCGGCAGATGCTCGTTGTTCTCCATGAGCACCGCGACGGTGTCACCTTCGACCAGGCCGGCCTCGCGGAAGTGGTGAGCCAGCCGGTTGGCCCGCTCCTCCAGCTCCTTGAATGTGACGATCGTTCCGGCCGGATGGATGATGACGGCCGGCCTGTCGGGGGTGGCCTCGGCATGCTCGCGAATCTGCATGCGCCGACTCTACGACGTGGGATCTTGACAGGTGTCAAGTGGGTCCGGTGGGCCCACAGCGCATGGGCCCACACGCAAGTAGGGGACTGGGGAACGCGAAAGCCCCCGCCGGCGAGCGGGGGCTTCAGCGCAGAAACGAACTACTCGGCTTCGGCGAGGCGATGCTTGAGGGCGTCGAACTCGTCCTTGATGCCGGTGGGCAGCTTCTCGCCGACGAACTCGAACCACTCCTCGATCAGCGGCACCTCTTGCCGCCACTCATCGGCGTTCACCGCGAGCGCCAGGTCGACGTCAGCAGCATCGACATCGAGGCCCTCGAGGTCCATGTCCGCGGCGGTCGGCACGATGCCGATCGGCGTGCTCTTACCGTCGGCCTTGTGCTCGATGCGCTCGATGGCCCACTTGAGCACGCGGCTGTTCTCACCGAAGCCCGGCCACAGGAAGCGGCCGTCGTCGGCACGGCGGAACCAGTTGACGAAGAACACCTTCGGCATCTTGGACTCGTCGGCGTTCTTGCCGATGTTGATCCAGTGCTGGAAGTAGTCACCCACGTTGTAGCCGAGGAACGGCAACATCGCCATCGGGTCGCGACGCACGGTGCCGACCTTGCCCTCTGCGGCGGCCGTCTGCTCGGAGCCGAGCGTGGCGCCGATGAACACACCGTGCTGCCAGTCGCGGGCCTCGGTGATCAGCGGCACCGTCGTCTTGCGGCGGCCACCGAACAGGATCGCCGAGATCGGCACACCCTGCGGATCGTCCCACTCGGGCGCCAGCGTCGGGCACTGCGAGATCGGGGTGCAGTAGCGGGAGTTCGGGTGGGCCGCCTTGGTTTCCGTCTCACGCAGAATCCAGTCGTTGCCCTTCCAGTCGATCAGGTGGTCGGGTTCGCCTTCCAGGCCTTCCCACCACACGTCGTTGTCGTCGGTCAGCGCGACGTTGGTGAAGACGGTGTTGCCCGCCTCGATCGTCTTCATCGCATTGGGGTTCGAGTCCCAGTTGGTGCCCGGCGCGACGCCGAAGAAGCCGAACTCCGGATTGACGGCGTACAGCCGGCCGTCCTTGCCGAACCGCATCCAGGCGATGTCGTCGCCGACGGTCTCTGCGCGCCAGCCGGGGATCGTCGGCTGCAGCATCGCCAGGTTGGTCTTGCCGCATGCCGACGGGAACGCCGCGGCGATGAAGTACGCCTTGTTCTCCGGCGAGATCAGCTTGAGGATCAGCATGTGCTCGGCCAGCCAGCCCTCGTCGTGGGCCATCGCCGACGCGATACGCAGCGAGTAGCACTTCTTGCCGAGCAGCGCGTTGCCGCCGTAACCCGAGCCGTAGCTCCAGATCTCGCGGGTCTCGGGGAAGTGGGTGATGTATTTCGTGTCGTTGCAGGGCCACGGCACGTCGGCCTGGCCGGCTTCCAGCGGCGCACCGACCGAGTGCAGACATTTGACGAAGAAGCCGTCGGTGCCCATCTTGTCCAGCGCCGCCTGGCCCATCCGGGTCATCGTGCGCATCGAGAGCACGACGTACTCCGAGTCGGTGAGCTCCACGCCGAGCTTGGGGTCTTCGGCGCCGAGCGGGCCCATGCAGAACGGCACCACGTACATGGTGCGGCCGCGCATGCAACCGCGGTACAGGTCCGTCATGATGCCGCGCATCTCGGTCGGGTCCATCCAGTTGTTGGTCGGACCCGCGTCGACCTCGCGCTCGCTGCAGATGTAGGTGCGCGACTCGACGCGCGCCACGTCGGACGGATCCGACAGCGCAAGATACGAGTTCGGCTTCTTCTTGTCGTCGAGCTTCCTGAAGGTGCCAGCCTCGACGAGTTGCGCCGTCAGCTTCGCAGCCTCTTCCTCGGACCCGTCGGCAAACACGACCCGGTCGGGCTGCGTGAGTTCGGCGACCTCCTGGACCCAGGCGAGCAGCCCCTCATGCTTCGTCGGTGCGGTGTCCAGACCTGGAATGGTCGCTGCGGTCATTGTGTGTCTCCTGCAATCTTGCTGCGTATGCGTTTCTGCCAGGACCCGGGACTGAGGAGCGTGTACCAATAAAAGACAGCGCGTCTCGGTCGTCCCTGTAATACAGAGGTTAACGCGGGTGACATACCCGCGGTAAATCGGATCTATGTCCGATCACTCACAGGAACGATTCAGAAGGCCCGCTCAGAAGGTATGTGCGCGGTGTATCGATTCAGCTCGTCGCGGTTTTTCCGTATAGCTCGGCCCGGACGGCGTCCACAGCCGCCAGCAGCGGGGGCAGCCGGCGGTCCCTGGCCTTAGCCGCCTTGGCCGTCTGCAGCGCGTGGTCGCGCAGTTCGGCGTCGATCTCGGCAACCCGACCGGCGGCGGTGGCGCCCTCCACCTCGTCGCGATGGGCGAGCTCGGAGGTAAGCGCCGTCTCGGCGACCAGGACCCGAGTGGCAACCCGTTCCTCCACCGCGGACCGCAACACGTTGACGGCGTCGCTGATCCAGCGGTCAAGCACCCCTCGATCGTGCAGCAGCCCGCGAATGCCGACCACCCACACCGTCAGCACCAGCCCGACGATGCCTCCTGCCGCAAGTCCCGCGACGGTCATCCCGGGTGCCAGCCCGGCGAACAGCCGGGTCACCACGAGCGCCACCCCAAGCCCGAAGCCGGCGCCCAGGATCATCATCAACTGGGTTTCCTGCCGACGCGACGTGAGTGGCGGTGCGGGGATCTCCGGTGTGGACGGCGATGCGGCGGCCGGCGGCACAGGTAGGCCCACCTCCGTCGCCACGTCCGTCAGCTGATCGGTGATGCCCTCCTCCACCTCGTCGACGACCTCGTGCATGCGGGCCCGCACACGCGATTCGAACGCGCCGATCTTGAGGCGGGTCAACTGTGCGGCGTCCTCGGCCAGTTCACTGCGCACGGACGTGCAGCGGTTACGGGCGAAGTGCCCCAGCTGCACACGGGCCTGCTGCAGTTGGCTGCGCAGCGCGATCGCGCGTTCGGACTTCGACAGCCGTCGGCGGCTCAGGATGTCGTCGCGCTTGGAGTGCAGTGCGCTCACCCGGGCCCGCCGGTCCGTTCCGTCACCGTCGGCCCGGTAGTGTGCGATGTCACCCAGCAGTCGGGTTTCCCACGCGCGCAGCCTGTTTCGGCGCGCGACATCGGGATCGGACAGCCGCTGCCGTAGCAGGCCGACGAGCTCGTCGATGCGGGGCGGACCCAGATCGGGGGCGGCCGCGGCACCCACCCACTGCACCTGGGCGTAGTTCGGCGCGCGTTGCGTCAGCAACTCACGATTTGCAGCCAGTACCTCGCGCCAGTGGCGGTGCGCATCGATCTTCGACACCACACCAATCACCAGGTCGGTGTGCCTGCTGGCCAAATCGATCAGCGCACAGTCGGATTCCGTCATCGGCGCGATCGCGGACACGGTGAAAACGACCGCCGCCGGAGCGTGCGCCGGGTGCAGGTCTTCGGATTCGACGAACGTGTGCTCGGGCAGCTGTTCTCGCAACGTTGCGATCAGGCTGGTGGTGCCGGCCAGCCACGGGCCCACCACCAACACGACGTCGCGGCCCTGAACACCGGGCGACGTCAGACCCGGTTCGATCGCGGCAACCACGGCGTCGGCCGCGGCGATCGGATCGCTGCGCTCCCCGGCCTGTGTATCGGTGCTCTCGCTGGTCACCGAGACCGCCCGAGCAAACGCAGAGAGCCTCGGCAGATATCGGCCGAATACCTCCGATGCGCGGCGTGGACCGGGCCGCAGCCGTACCGCCGCCAGTGCACGGCACGCCTGCGATGCGCGGCGGAATCGTCACCACGGTCGACGTGCATGCCGTCGGCCTCCACCGCCTCCACGGCGGCGCCCATCACGGCCAGCACCACGTCGTCGGTGACGAGGAAATCAGCTAGCTGTTGATCGCCGGCTCGCATTGCAAGCGAGCATAATTCGTCGATCCCCGCGCGGACCCGCCGATACCGGATCGCCGCGCCGGACGCCGTCACCTGCGCGACCGCCTCATCGATCCGGCTTGTTCGGCGCAGCAACACCCGGACTGCTGCGAGGTCGGCGCCGCCTTCGACGGCCAGCACCGCGTGGGCGATACCGAACCGGTCCAGCGCGTCGAGCAGGCGATTCCTGATCTCCGATGACAGCGGATGCTCGGAGTGCACGAAGGCGTCGGTCGACGTGAGGTTCGCGGGGGCATCCACCAGCGTCTGCAATGCGGTCATCAGTTCGTCGTCCAGCTCGGCGCGGGCCAGCAGACCCACCACCGGCACGGTGGGCGCATCCGTCAGCGCGCGCAGGGCGGTGGCATGGCGCTGCGCGGTCGCCATGGGCCCGGCGTCACCGAACGCGCTCAGATCCGCCTTGTTCAAGATGACCACCGTCGGCCGGTCCGAACGGTTCGCCACGATCAGATCCTCTGGCTTGAGGGTTTCGGCGACGACGAGCACCGTGATGTCGGCGACGTCCGCCGTCACCGCAACGCCCGCGTCGGCCAGCGCGGCCGCCACCGTGCTCCGCCCGACACCACGACGACCGCACACGGCAACGCGTACCGGCGCACCGGACCGCCGAATGATCGGCGCCAACCGCGGATTGCGACTCTGCTCAGCGAATTGCGTCAAGACGTCAACGAAAATCTCAGCAGCCTCCATGTTCCCCACGGAATTCCACGGTCGGTGGCCCCGCTCCCCACCCACGATGCTGGCATCTCCACAGGCATGTCGCGAGCGGTAGTTGTGGCGGTTGGGGGTAAACCGGCAGCCCGCAGTCGAGGCCTAGCAGTCGAAGGCAACTGTTGGGTATCAATCTGTACCACGATGCGGGTACTCCCCCCTTTGTGAGCGACCATGGACGGATGCTTTCGGGTAGCGGGGGTGTGGGACTGCCGGCTCAGCCGGCCCCTGCCGAACTGCCGGCTCAGCCGGCCCCTGCCGAACTGCCGGCTCAGCCAGCCCCTGCCGAACTGCCGGCTCAGCCGGCGGATGTCGGGGCACCACCCCCGTCACATCTGCATCCCCGGGTGACCAGCTTCAGAACCCGCCGGACGACGCTGAGCAGTGCACAGCAGGCCACGTGGGACCGGCTCTGGCCTGAGTTGGGCATGCACGCCCGCGACGGCGACGGCCCGGTTCCCGCGTTGGACATCGAGGCGTGGTTCGGGCGCACGGCGCCGATCGTCGTCGAGATCGGCTGCGGAGCGGGCACCTCGACACTGGCGATGGCCCAGGCAGAACCGGACATCGATGTGGTTGCCGTCGAGGTCTACCGTCGCGGGCTGGCACAACTGCTGTCCGGTATCGACCGGGAACGCGTCCGTAATATCCGCCTGGTCCGCGGCGACGGCGTCGACGTCCTGCAGTACATGTTCGGGGCGGACTCGCTGACCGGGGTGCGGGTCTTCTTCCCCGACCCGTGGCCCAAGGCGCGCCACCACAAGCGCAGGCTGCTGCAGCCCGCGACCATGGCGCTGATCGCCGACCGGTTGCGGCCCGGCGGTGTGCTGCACGCCGCGACGGACCACATGGGTTACGCCGAACACATCGCCGAGGTGGGTGACGCCGAACCGCGGTTGCGCCGCGTGGGCGCCGAGGACGCCCTTCCCATATCGGTCGATCGGCCGGTGACGAAGTACGAGCGCAAGGCTCTCGCCGGCCCCGTCGTGACCGAACTGCTCTGGGAGAAGGCCGAATGAGCCTCACCGAAGACATGACACAGATCGCTGAGGTGTCCGACACACCCGCTGCGACCGGCCGGGTGCTGCTGGTCTGGGATGCGCCGAACCTGGACATGGGCCTCGGCTCGATCCTCGGCGGTCGCCCCACCGCGGCACACCGGCCCCGGTTCGACGCGCTGGGACGCTGGCTGCTGTCGCGCACAGCCGAGCTGTCGGCCACGCGGCCCGATGTCTCGCTGGAGCCCGAAGCGACGGTGTTCACGAACATCGCCCCTGGTAGCGCCGATGTGGTTCGACCTTGGGTGGAGGCATTGCGTAACGTCGGTTTCGCGGTGTTCGCGAAGCCGAAGATCGATGAGGACAGTGACGTCGACATCGACATGCTCAATCACATCGCGCTTCGCAGGAGTGAGGGACTGGCCGGTGTGCTGGTGGCTTCGGCCGACGGTCAGGCGTTCAAACAGCCGTTGGAGGAAATCGCCCGCGACGGCGTGCCTGTGCAGGTGCTCGGATTTCGCGAACATGCGAGCTGGGCGCTAGCGTCGGATACCTTGGTGTTCGTCGACCTGGAGGACATTCCTGGTGTTTTCCGGGAGCCATTGCCGCGGATCGGCCTCGATTCGCTGCCCGAACAGGGGGCTTGGCTGCAGCCGTTCCGGCCGCTGTCATCGCTACTGACCTCGCGCGTCAACAACTGAACCGCGCGACGTCGCGCCTTGAAGATTTGTAAGTGTTAGGAGCTTAGGTGTTCGCCTGGTGGGGTCGGATGGTGTACCGGTTTCGGTACTCCGTCATCGGCGTCATGGTTGCACTGTGTCTCGGTGGCGGCGTGTTCGGCATCAGTCTGGGCGAGAACGTCACGCAGAGCGGCTTCTATGACGAGGGCAGCCAGTCTGTCCATGCCTCGGTAACCGCCGACGAGGCTTACGGGCGTGACCGAACGAGCCACGTGGTGGCGATACTCACGCCGCCCGACGGCAAGAAGGTCGACGACCCCGAGTGGATGAAGAAGGTCACCGACGAGCTCAACCAGCTCGTCGCCGACCACGAGGACAAGATGGTCGGCTGGGTGGGCTGGCTGCGTGCCCCCAACAGCGACGACCCGACGGTCCAGCAGATGAAGACGTCGGACATGTCGACGACGTTCATCAGCGTCCCGCTCAAGGGCGATGACGACGACACGATCCTGAAGAACTACCAGGCGATCGAGCCCGACCTGCGCGAGGTCAACGACGGCAACATCCAGCTCGCCGGCCTGCAACCGCTGGCCAGCGAGCTCACCGGCACCATCGGCGAGGACCAGAAGCGCGCCGAGGTGGCCGCCATCCCGCTGGTCTGTGTCGTGCTGTTCTTCGTCTTCGGCGGCGTGGTCGCGGCCGCCCTTCCGGGCATCATCGGTGGTCTGACCATCGCGGGCGCACTTGGCATCATGCGGCTGCTCGCCGAGTTCATGCCGGTGCACTTCTTCGCCCAACCCGTGGTCACGCTCATGGGTCTCGGTATCGCGGTCGACTACGGCCTCTTCATGGTGAGCCGGTTCCGCGAGGAGATCGCCGAGGGCTACGACACCGAGGCTGCCGTACGCCGCTCGGTGATGACGTCGGGGCGCACCATCATGTTCTCGGCGGTCATCCTCGTGGCGTCCTCGGTGCCGCTGTTGCTGTTCCCGCAGGGCTTCCTGAAGTCGATCACCTACGCGATCATCGCGTCGGTCATGCTCGCGGCGATCCTGTCGATCACCGTGCTGCCGGCCGCGCTCGCCATTCTCGGCTCACGGGTCGACGCCCTCGGCGTGCGCTGGCTGATGAAGTTCGCCGAGCCGGACACCATCAGGTCCGACCCGGGCAACCCGCGCACCAATACGTTCGCGATCGCCTCGATCCCGACCGGCCTGCTGCTCCCGCCGGTGGGTATCGCGCTCGGACATTTGGCGCGCAAGCGCATCAGGGAGACCGGTGAGCAGGGCGCGCAGTTTGCGCTCATCGGCCTCACGCTCGGTTACATCACCCTGCTGGGCGGTCTCGCCTACGCCATCTCGGCTTCGAAGGACACCCTCGGCACCGCCCTCTACTGGGTGTTGATGGGCATCGTCATCTTCGTCGCCGTGGTTGTCTTCGGCGTCGTGCTCGCGCGCTATGTCCCGCTGGCCCGCACCCCGATCGTGTGGTGGCTGAATTGGCTCGCCGAGAAGACGCAGAAGACCAAGACGCGCGCCGAGGTCGAGAAGGGCTTCTGGGGCAAGCTCGTCAACGTCGTGATGAAGCGGCCCGTCGCCTTCGCCGCACCCATCGCGATCGCCATGATCGTGCTCGTCATCCCGCTGGGGCAGCTGGCGCTCGGCGGCATCAGCGAGAAGTACCTGCCGCCCGACAACTCGGTCCGCTCGGCGCAGGAGAACTTCGACAAGACCTTCCCCGGATTCCGCACCGAACCGCTGACGTTGGTGATCGAGAACACCGACGGCCAGCCGGTCACCGACCAGCAGGTCGCAGAGATCCGCAGTAAGGCCATGACGGTCCCCGGGTTCATCGAGCCCGATGGCGATCCCGCCAAGATGTGGCAGGCCCGCGGCGGGGAGTCCACCGATCCGTCCGTGCGCGTCATCCAGAACGGCTTGATCGACCGCAACGACGCCGCGAAGAAGGTCGACGAGCTGCGCTCGATCTCCCCGCCTCGTGGACTCACGATCTCCGTCGGCGGTACCCCCGCGCTGGAGCAGGACAGCATCCACGCCCTGTTCGACAAGCTGCCGTTGATGGTGACCATCCTGATCGTCACCACGACCATCCTGATGTTCCTGGCATTCGGTTCGGTGGTGTTGCCGATCAAGGCCGCGGTGATGAGCGCGCTCACGCTCGGCTCCACGATGGGCGTGCTGACGTGGATGTTCGTCGACGGCCACGGCTCCGGCCTGATGAACTACACACCACAGCCGCTGATGGCTCCGATGATCGGTCTGATCATCGCGGTGATCTGGGGTCTGTCCACCGACTACGAGGTATTCCTGGTGTCCCGAATGGTGGAGGCCCGCGAACGTGGCATGTCCACCGCCGAGGCGATCCGCATCGGTACAGCCACCACGGGCCGGCTGATCACCGGCGCCGCACTGGTTCTCGCGGTCGTCGCGGGTGCGTTCGTGTTCTCCGACCTCGTGATGATGAAGTACCTCGCGTTCGGCCTGCTGATCGCCCTGCTGCTAGACGCCACCATCGTCCGTATGTTCCTCGTGCCCGCGATCATGAAGCTGCTCGGCGACGACTGCTGGTGGGCGCCGCGCTGGATGAAACGGATCCAGGAACGCCTCGGCCTCGGTGAGACCGAGCTGCCCGACGAGCGCAGGCGGCCCGCGGTGCGCGAATCCGTCGAGAACCCCGAAGCTCTGGTGGGTGCCGGCGCACCGGCGCCCGCCCGTCCCCGCCCGCCGCACGATCCCACACATCCGGCGGCCGAGGGCGCATCGCGTCCCGGCGCTGCCAGCCGGGCCGCCGCGCCGCCACGGACGAATGCGCCATCGAGCACGGGGACGACGCGCATGCCGGCCGGACGCCCGCAGGCAGACGAACCGCAGACCACGCGCCTGTCGACCGCACGGGACGCGGTACGCAACGCCGTGCACAATGCCGCGTCCGCCACCCGCGGGGCCGCCGGTCCCCCGCCCCCGCGGGAAGAACGCGAGATCGAGTCGTGGCTCGGCGAACTGCGCGGCACCGGCGCGCCTGCCGGTCAGCCGGCGCCGCCGCCCAGCAGAAGGCCGGCCACCGAGGCACGGGGCCGCCCGTCGACCGCGTCCACCCGCAAGATGCCGGGTGCGGCCGCACCGGAAAGCCAGGGTCCGGTGCCCCCGCCGCAAGGCAGGGCGCAGCCTCAAGCGCAGCCCGACGACGCAGCGACGACCGCGATTCCCGCTCAACGCGCCGAGGATTCAGACACCGCCACCGAGAAGCTCAACGCCGCCGCCGAAGAGCAGCCGAAGCGGCGTGGCGGCGGAGTGAGCGCCGCGGATCTGCTGCGCCGCGAAGGGCGGATGTAGGGCGCGTCGGCGTGTGTAACCCCAGGGCGCGATTTCGCCTGAAATCTCGCCGTTCGGTTACACCCCGCGACGCGCGAAGGCGGTGGCGACCCGGCCGATGACGGCACCTTCGGTGTCCCGTTTGGTGACTCGTACGACGAGCCAGCCAAGGCCGGTGAGATCGTCATGCCGTCTGATGCCTTTGTTGAACACCTCGGGGTCGCTCCTGTGGTGGTCGCCTTCGTACTCGGCCGCCACCTTGATGTCCTCCCAGCCCATGTCGAGTTCGGCGACGAGTGTGCCGTAACCGTCGTACACGGGTATTTGTGTTGTGGGGCGGGGAAATTCGTTGCGGATGAGAACCAGGCGTAGCCACGTTTCCCGCGGCGATTCCGCGCCCGCGTCGACGAGTTCCAAAGGTTGCGTGCCTTCGGGATGCCGTGGCGGCCGCGATACCGATCGGCCAACAACTCGACATCGGCCATCTTCACGCGGGTCGCCCGGGCGAGCACGTCGATCGCGGCGACCGCCGAGTCGACCGGGTAACGACACGCGAGGTCGAGGGCGGTTCTCGCCGGATTGGTCACCTGCATACCGTCGACAACGCAGATCTCGTCGCTCTCGATGGAGTCAGCCCACGCGGTGACGCCTTCAGCACGCCTGCGATTGGTGTCGATGATCGCTGCGGGCGAGCTCGCGTCGATCCACCGCGCGCCATGCAACGCAGATGCCGACAGGCCAGCAAGAACGCCACGGCGTCGGGACCTCAGCCAAGCCGCCTTGGCCCGACTGACGGGGGTGACCGGCGTGTTCTTGTCCAGGTATAGGTCCTTGTGCAGCGCGATGAAATCGCGGCGCAGCGCGTGGCGCGTCAGCGCTCCGGCAGCCGTCGCTGCACTGCCCACAAAAGGTTGATTCATGGCCGGATTCTGCACAGGGACGCTGACATCCCCGCGTGTGTAACCCCAGGGCGCGATTCCGCTGTAAATCTCGCCGTCCGGTTACACCAGATCTAGTCCTTGCCGCTGTCCCCGATGTCATCCGGGGTCGCCTGGATGACGGCTTCGTCCCCGGTGGCCTGCGCGGCCTCCTCCGCCGCGGGATCCCTGGCGAGCAGCACCCTCGCCGCACTGTTGAGGAAGGCGACCGCGGGCACCGCGAGTAGTGCCCCGACGATGCCCGCCGTGATGCCACCCGCGGCGATGGCCAGCACGACAGCCAGCGGATGGATCGACACCGCACGACCCATCACCAGCGGCTGCAACACATGCCCCTCGAGCTGCTGGACGGCGATGATCAGGCCGAGGGTGATGAGTGCATAGATCAAGCCTTTGGCGATCAGCGCGACGATGACGGCCAGAAATCCGGCGACCACCGCACCGACCAGGGGGATGAACGCACCGAGAAACACCAACGACGCCAACGGAAGTGCCAGCGGAATGCCCATGATGGCCAGGCCGGTGCCGATACCCACCGCGTCGACGAGCGCCACCAGGAACGTCGCGCGCACATAGCCGATGAGCGACCGGAACCCCGCCCGGCCGGCCTCATGGACGCGCGGCTGCACGTTCTCGGGGAAGATCTTCGTAAGGAACCCGAAGATGTTGCGGCCACCGTGCAGCAGGAAGATCAGGGTGAAAAGCACGAGCAGCGCGCCGGTGACGATTTCGGTGAGTGTGCCCGCCGTCGACAGCGCGCCGCTGGTCACCTTCTCCTGGTTGTCACGCAGCGCCTCGAGGGCGGTCTCGCGGGCCTGCTTGATCTGGTCGCCGCCGACATGCAGCGGGCCGCTGGACAGCCAGTTACCCAGACCCTCGATGCTCTGGCCGACCTGCTCGGCAAGGTCGGGCAAACCCTCGACGAACTGGCTGACGACGAAAGTGAGGATGCCGCCTACGACCGCGATACCAGACAGCAGCATCAATGCGACCGCGACGCCACGCGGAACGCCAAGGCGATCAAGGAAGTCGACCGCGGGCAACAGCAGCGCCGCCACCATCGTCGCCAGGGCGACCGGCACGACGATCAACTCGAGACGCTGGACCACCCAGAGCACCGCGACGACCGCGGCCCCGATGACCAGCAGCCGCCACGACCACGCCGCGGCCTTACGGACCAGCGGGCTGACCGCCTGGTCTGCGTCAGATAGACCCGCGGACATCCCGCCAGCGTAACGGCCCGCCCCGCGCAGACCCGGTATCTCGGGAAACCGCCACCTCACGCTTTACCCTGTAGGGCGTGTCGCACGACGCGCCGGCGCGCGAGTCCCGCGGTCAGGACCGCCCCGCGCGCGGCAAGTACTGGTGGCTGCGGTGGGCGATCATCGCCGTGGCCGTCGTCGTGCTGTCCGTCGAACTGACGCTGGTACGCGACCAGCTCGCCAACGCCTGGCGCAGCCTGTACTCCGCGAACTGGTGGTGGGTGCTGGCCGCGGTGGGCGCGGCGATGGCGTCGATGCACTTCTTCGGAGACATTCAGCGCAAGCTGCTGCGCTCGGCGTGCGTGCCCGTACACCAATGGCGCTCGCAGGCGGCGTTCTACGCGGGCAACTCGCTGAGCACCACGTTGCCCGGCGGCCCCGTGCTGTCGGCGACGTTCATCTACCGCCAGCAGCGCAGGTGGGGCGCCAGCCCGGTGATCGCGTCATGGCAGTTGGTGATGTCGGGTGCACTGCAAGTCATCAGCCTGACGCTGCTCGGGATCGGTAGCGCCTTCTTCCTTGGCGCGAAACACAATCCGTTCTCGTTGATCTTCACCCTCGCCGGGTTCATCATGTTGATCGTGCTGGCCCAGGCCGTCGCGTCGCGGCCGGACCTGCTCGACGGTATCGGTGTGCGAGTGCTGTCGTGGGTCAACTATGTGCGCGCCAAACCGGCGGACAAAGGGCTTGCCAAGTGGCGCGAAACCCTGGCCCAGCTCGAGTCGGTGAACCTGACCAGGCGCCAGCTCGGCGTGGCGTTCGTGTGGTCGATGATGACGCTCGTCACCGGTGTGGGCACGCTGCTCTTCGCGTGCTTCGCCGCAGGCGGAAAGCCGTCGCTGCTCGGTGTCGTGGTCGCCTACGTCGCCGCCCGCGCCGTCGGATCGATCCCGCTGATGCCCGGTGGACTACTGGTGGTCGAGGCGGTGCTGGTGCCGGGCCTGGTCTCCAGCGGAATGACCTTGGCCTCAGCGATTTCCGCCATGCTCATCTATCGGATGGTCAGCTGGATCTTCATCGCCGCCATCGGCTGGGTGGTGTTCTTCTTCATGTTCCGCACCGAGGCCGAGCTCGATCCCGACGCCGAACCCGACTCGTAGAAGGTAGTCACCTCGCCCATGCGAACCCTCGCTGTCCCTGCACTTTTCGCTGTCTCGCTGCTGCTGGCCGCCGGCTGCTCGTCCTCGTCCGCGCCACCGGCGCCGTCGACGACATCGACCTCCCCGACCACCAATGCCGGGCCGATCCGCGGGCCCGAACAGCCGGTGGTCACCCCGTTGATCGGCAGCGTGCTGGCCCCGCCGATCCCCGTGCCGGCGACCGATGGCCGCGTGCACCTGGCCTATGAGGTTCAGCTGACCAATGTGCTCTCCCAAGAGGTGACACTCACCTCGCTGGCCGCGCTGGACCGCGACGTCTCGCTGCTCAAGCTGGTCGGCGAGCGGCTCGCCGACAGGACTCGCGTCGTCGGAAACCCTACGCCGACAACGAAAATCGGACCCGCGCAGACCGCCGTCGTTTGGCTCGACGTCGCGCTGGAGAAGGATGCCGCTGTACCGGAGCAGTTGGTGCACGCCATCAGCCTGTCGCTGCCCGACCCGAAGCCGCCGCTGTTCGGAGCGACCATGACCATCGACATCGCCCCGACGGCGGTAGAGTCCCGCAAGCCGATAGCGATCTCGCCGCCGCTGTCAGGACCGGACTGGCTGAACGGCGACGGCTGCTGCGGCACCAGCGCACACCGGATGGCGCTCAACCCGATCGACGGCCAACTGTGGGCCGCCGAGCGGTACGCGATCGACTATGTCCAGCTTCGGCCGGACGGAACGCTGTTCTCCGGTGACCGTTCGAAGCTGGACAGCTACTCCTACTTCGGCGCTGACATCCGCGCCGTATCCGACGGTCCGGTCATCGCGGCCGTCGACGGGATGCCCGAGCAGATCCCCGGTGCGAGCCCCACTGGACTGGAGTTGAACCAGTACGCCGGAAACCACATCGTCCAGGATCTCGGGAACGGCAACTATGCGCTGTACGCCCACATCAAGACGGGCGCGGTCAAAGTAGCAGTCGGCGACCGCCTCACCGCCGGCCAAGTGATCGGCGCGGTCGGCAACACCGGCAACAGCGATGCACCGCATCTGCACTTCCATGTCATGAGCTCACCGGATCCCTTGCGCTCGAACGGCCTTCCGTTCGTGTTCTCCAGATTCCGGCTCGACTCGAGGGTCTCCGAACCGGCGAGCAACCTGAATGTGCTGTTCGACGGTAAACCCGCACCGATGCAACCCGGATTCACCGCGCGTGACGAAAACAGCGTCATGCCAATGGAACTGGACGTGATGACCTATGCCGATCGATAGCGCCGGACAGACCCGCCCCGCATTGACCGCGTTGGCGACCGACGTCGTCTGCGTCGTCGTCTTCTGCACGATCGGCCGGCGCAGTCACGCCGAAGGGTTGACCCTTTCCGGCATCGCCGAGACGGCCTGGCCTTTCCTGGTCGGCACGCTCACCGGCTGGCTGTTGTCGAGGGCCTGGCAGCGTCCGGCCGCACTGGTGCCCACCGGCGTGGCGGTGTGGTTGTGCACCGTGGTGGTGGGCATGCTGCTGCGCAAACTCACCTCCGCCGGAGTGGCACCGAGTTTCATTGTTGTGGCGTCACTTTCGACGGCCCTCCTGTTACTGGGCTGGCGTGCCGGGGTCGCCCTGCTCAGTCGCGGCTGACACGGTCAGGGTCGCGCGCAACCCGCCGAGCGGCCCGTCGCTCAGCTCGATGCTGCCGCGATGCAGCGCCGCCTGCTGCGCCACGAGCGCGAGGCCGAGCCCGGAGCCGCCCGGCGCCGCGGTGGTGCCGCGGGAGAATCGGCCGAGAACGGCCTTGTGCTCCTCGACGGGCAGACCGCGGCCGTTGTCGTCCACGATGATGACGATCTCGTCGCGCTCCCGCAGTGCCTCCAGCACGATCCGCGTCGCCTGGCCGTGCTGGATCGCGTTGCGCACCAGGTTGTCGACGGCCAGCCGCAGACCGCTCGGCCAGCCCCAGATGACACCGAGGTCGTCCTTCGCCTCGACGACGATCTCGACGTCATCGCGCAGGCGCATGTTCTCCCGGGCTACCCGGTCGAGCATGTCGGTGATGTCGATGAGTTCGCGATCTTCGGCCTGCGCCAGTTGACCTGACGCCAGTTGCCCCAGCGCGGTGATGATCGCCTCCACCCGTCGCTGTGCCCGGGACAGGTCGGCCACCACCTCGTCGCGCTCCTCGGCGGGGAGGTCGTGGATTCGCAGCGTGTCCAGATCGGCGCGCATCGCCGTCAGCGGCGTTCGCAGCTCGTGGGCGGCGTTGGCCGCGAAATCCTGGGCGGCCTGCAGCGAGTTGGTGGTCGCCCGCTGCGCGGCCGTCAGTCGACTCAGCATCGCCGACATCGCCTCGGAGAGGTCTTCGGCTTCCCGCGCCCCATGCACCTTGGGCATCTCCTCGCTGCCCCGGCGCAACTGCTTGGTGTGTTCGGTCAGCTTGCGCAGCGGCCGGATCGCTGGGCCCGCCAGCATCCATCCCAGCAGCGCGGCGATCAGCACCGTGAGCAGGCCCGCCGCGGCGTACAGCGGAATTCTGGAGGCGCTCAACAGGATGCTGTCGGCGCGGATACCGATCGACATCAAGACGCCGTCGGGCTGGTCGACGGGCAGCGTGCGTACCCGGTACTCGACCCCGTTGACTTCCACCGTGTCGGTGCCCGGCGGCAGCGGCGGCAACTGGAAGCCCCGCTGGAACACCACCTGTCCGGTGGATTCGGACCGTCCTGTCGTCAGCACTCCGCGGCGCGGATCCTGTAGCTGTTCGGGACGCATACTGGCGTCGATGATCGAATCGAGTCGGCGATCCAGTTGTGCCGCATCGTTATTCGCGAGAACCACCGACGTCGCGATCGTGAACACCGCGACCACCGCGGCCGCTGCGGCTGCCGACGCGACGGCAACTCTGGTGCGCAGCGACGCGGATCGCAGGAACCGCGGAAGTCTCACCCGTTACGGCTCGTCCCGCAGGACATAACCGATCCCGCGAACCGTGTGAATCACCCGAGGCAGGTCCTCGCGCTCGAGCTTGCGTCGCAGATAGGAGATGAAGACGTCGGCCACGTTCGTGTCGACGTCGAAGTCGTAACCCCACACCAGTTCGAGCAACCGCTGCCGGCTCAGCACGACGCCGGCGTTCTCGGCCAGCACGGCGAGCAGATCGAATTCGCGTTTGGTCAGATTGACCCGCTCACCGCCGGTGAACACCAGCCGTCGCGCGGTGTCGATCGTCAACGGGCCGACGGTCATCGTGTCGGATTGCTGGTCGGAATGGCCTGCCCGACGCAACAGCGCGTGCAGACGCGCGACCAATTCACCCAGATCGAACGGCTTCGTCAGATAGTCGTCAGCGCCGGCTTCCAGCCCCGCGATCCGGTCGTTGACGGTGTCCCGCGCGGACAACACACAGATCGGGATCTCGTTCCCGAGTGCGCGCAGCGCAGTCACGACGGCGACGCCGTCGAGTTCTGGCATTTGAACGTCGAGAACAAGCGCGTCGTGCGACTCATTCGATAACAGCCGCAAGGCCTCTTTGCCGGTCGCCGCGACCCGGACGTCAAACCCCGAATGGCGCAAACCTCGCGCAACCGAAGTTCTGACGTCCGGATCGTCGTCGACCATCAAGACGGTGCGGCCAGCGCCCTCCCCCTTGGATGGCTCCTGTTGCACCCGGACGCAGACTTAGCTGTCGGCGATGCCGTCGCCGTTGGTGTCGCCGCAGCGATTCTTCAGGTCGACGAGTGGCTGGCGGATACCGGTCAGGTCCGCCTTGGTCTGCGGATGCTGATCGAGGTACTGCTGAACGTCGTCGCGCACCTCATCGCGCGGCACGCCTTCGAGGCTGGTGAAGAACCAGTTCACGTCCGGATGCGCGAACAGGTAGGCAGACGTCGCCGCGGAGACACCCGAAGCCACGCCGGCCAGGTCGGCCGCGGTGCAGTTGGGCGGCGGAGGAGGCGGAGGAGGTGCCGGTTGCGCCGAAGCCAGAGGCATGGCGCCGAAGAACATCGCACCGGCGATCGCGCCGGTGCCCACCGCGCCAGCTACCGCACGTCGGGCAGTACGGGCCGAGAGCAACATGGACAAGCTCCTTCTTCGGAAGTGGAAAGGAGGTAACCATGGTCGGTTACCGACATCAAAAGCTAATCAGAATGTGCACAGACTTTCCTGCCTTGCGGCCAACGAATCTTAAGAAAGTCTGAATTCGCAGCTCAATCGCCTTACCAGGGAGAGCCGCGCGTCGGCCCAGGCTACGGCAAGCCTGCGATCGCTGCTCCGGGGAGCGATGTGGTGCCCTGCGAAACGGGGGACGCCGACGGCGACTGCGCCGGTGACCCCGTACCTGGGGTACCTGCAGCCGAGGAGCCTGGCTGGGCGCCTGGCAAACTCGGAAGGCCCGGTGCCGCCTGCTGGGCGGCCTGCATCAGACCCATCATCTGCGGCAGGGTCAGCGGAAGCTTGCACCGGCTCGACAGAGTCGCCAGCGGCTGCTGCAGCTGTTGCATGTCCTTGGCCGCTTGCGGGTTCGCATCGAAGTACGTCTTCACGGCGACGAGCGACTGCGGGCCACCCTGCTGTTTGGCGATACTCGTCAGCGCCTGGTTGGTCTGCGGATGCGTATCGAGGTAGTTGCCCGTCGACGTGGCGACCGAACCGATCGTCCTGGCGACTTCACTGGCCGCGCACGGGTCCGGCGCCGCCGTTGCTGACGGCATCGCCGGCGACGACGACACCGTCATCGCTACCACCGCGGCGCCGCCGACGGCGGAGGCCGCGAACATAGCGAACAGCCCGCGGCGCGATGCAGCAGTGATGGATCTCATATGCACTCCTCATGGGTTTGCGAACGTTTCGGCGCACCCGAAACGCCCGCCATAGGCGGCACTCGATCCCCGACCGCAATACCGGCCGAAACGGCCCACTACATAGTGCCACCGAGTCCGCGGGGCATACGAATTCAGCGACCGAGAACACACGTCATGGGCAACAGACGGACAGCCTGTAACCAGAATCGGGCGCGCACCGAAGAAGAGGGTTAGAGCTGCTTAAGGCGTTGCTGGCAGGATTCTCGCGGATCCTCGCTATAGCACACGCTGTTGTACGCTCACGCTAGCAACGCCGGGCCAAATGTCGTCGGCAGATCGACTCCGGGGGGAGAAAGCGGGGAGTTCGACATCCAGCAGTTCATGATGCGCTTGAGCAGCACCCTGCGCAGATTCCGCTGGGCGGTGTTCGCTGTATGGCTGCTTCTCCTGGTGCCATCGGTGTATCTCGCGCTGAATCAGTCCAGTCACCTCACCGGCGGGGGTTTTGAGGTCGAAGGCTCGCAGTCGCTGCGGGTCCAGCGCGAGCTCGAAGAGAACTTTCCTGACCAGGGCGCCTCACCGCTGGCATTGGTGGCCTCGCCGCGCGCCGACGCGTCGTTCGCCGACATGGACAACGCGGTCGCCTTCCTGGAACGCGCCGCGGCCGAGGTGCCCAGCGTGCGGGTGGTGCCCAATCGCCAGCAGCCGGCGCCGCAACCCGACCGCCCCTACGTCGTCACGCTGCAGTTGGACTTCGACAACACCGGCGCGGTCGATGTCGCCAAGAAACTTCGCCAGAAGGTCGGTATCGACGGCGAGGAACCCGGTGAGATCGAGAACGGCAAGGTCAAGCTCTACGTCATCGGCCAGGGCGCGCTCGGTGCCGCGGCCACCCAGGCCACCAAACACGACATCGCTCAGGCCGAGAAGTGGAACCTTCCGATCGTCCTGATTGTTCTGCTCGCGGTGTTCGGGTCGCTGGCCGCCGCGGCGATGCCGCTGGTGCTCGGCATCTGCACCGTCGTCGTGACCATGGGACTGGTCTATCTGTTGTCGATGTTCACGACGATGTCGGTGTTCGTGACGTCGACGGTGTCGATGTTCGGCATCGCCGTGGCCATCGACTATTCGCTGTTCATCCTCATGCGCTTCCGCGAGGAGCTACGGTCGGGCCGCGATCCGGAACAAGCGGCCGACGCCGCCATGGCGACCTCCGGTCTGGCGGTGGTGCTTTCCGGCCTCACGGTGATCGCCTCGGTGACCGGTATCTACCTGATCCAAACGCCGGTGCTGGTCTCGATGGCCACCGGCGCGATCCTCGCGGTGGCCGTCGCGGTGCTGACGTCGACGACGCTGACGCCGGCCATCCTCGCGACGTTTGGCAAGGCAGCGGCCAAGCGCTCGTCGTACCTGCACTGGTCGCGGCGTCCGGAGACCACCCAGTCGCGGTTCTGGACCCGCTGGACGGGCTGGGTGATGCGGCGCCCGTGGATCGCGGCGCTCGGGGCGTCGGCGCTGCTGCTGACACTCGCCGCACCCGCGTTCTCGATGGTGCTCGGCAACAGCATGCAGCGTCAGTTCGAGCCGACCCACGAGATCCGGGGCGGGGTGAACGCCGCGGCCGAGGCGCTCGGGCCCGGCGCGCTCGGACCGGTCCGGGTGTTGGTCAGCTTCCCCGACGGCAACGCGGCATCAGCGCCCTCCAAACAACCCTTGCTGGACTCGATGCGCCAGCGAATGGCCCAGGGGCCCAACGTTGTTTCGGTGGCGCCCGCGGTGTTCGGCGAGGATTACCGGCACGCGCTGCTGTCCGCGGTGCTCTCGGTGGATCCGGAGGACATGGGTGCCCGCGAAACCGTCGACTGGATGCGCGCGGAGCTGCCGTCGACGCCGGGGCTCGGCGACGCCCGCATCGACGTCGGCGGTCCGACGGCACTGATCAAGGACTTCGACGACCAGGTGTCGGCCAAACAGCCGCTGGTGTTCGCGTTCGTCGCGCTGATCGCGTTTGTAATGCTGTTGATCGCCATCCGGTCGGTGTTCCTGGCGCTCAAGGGTGTGTTGATGACCGTGCTGTCGGTCGCGGCGGCCTACGGCAGCCTGGTGGCCGTCTTCCAATGGGGCTGGCTGGAGTCACTGGGCTTCGAACCGATCTCGTCGCTGGACAGCACGATCCCGCCGCTGGTCCTGGCGATGACGTTCGGCCTTTCGATGGACTACGAGATCTTCCTGCTGACCCGCATCAGGGAGCGCTTCCTGCAGACCGGCAACACCCGCGACGCCGTCGCGTACGGCGTGAGCACCAGCGCGCGCACGATCACCAGCGCCGCGCTGATCATGATCGCGGTGTTCATCGGATTCGCGTTCGCGGGCATGCCGCTGGTCGCCCAGCTCGGCGTCGCCTGCGCGGTGGCCATCGCCGTCGACGCCACGGTGGTTCGCCTCGTGCTGGTGCCGGCGCTGATGGCGATGTTCGACGAGTGGAACTGGTGGCTGCCGCGCTGGCTGGACCGCATCCTGCCGGAGGTCGACTTCGAGAAGCCGCTGCCCAAGATCGACCTTCCCGACCTCATCATCATCCCCGACGACCTCTCGTCTCTCGGTCCTACCGGTTCGGAACTGCGCATGGTGGTCAAGTCGGCGGCCAAGCTGAAAAACCTTGCACCCCAAGCCGTTACCGTCGCCGATCCGCTGGCGTTCAGCGGCTGTATGCCCGCCAAGCAGTTGCGCAGCGCCGACCGGCTCAACGGCACGCACCGCAACGGCGCAGGCGGCAAGGCGGTGCTCACCGCAGAGCTTCCGGTGCATCCGGTGACGATGTGGCGGGGCCGGCTGTCGGTGGCGCTGGACGCGCTGAGCGAAGCGTCCGCCTTCGAGCGGGCACCCATGGAGCGGCGCAGCCCGGTCGAGACCACGAATGTGCAACTGCCGACGGGCGATCGCCTGCAGATCCCGACGGGCGCCGAGACGCTGCGACTGCAGAGCTACCTCATCATGTGCCGAAACAGCACCCGGGACTACGCAGAGTTTGCCGAACTCGCCGACGCGATGGAGACTCGTACGGCCGCAAGCGTGCTGGCCGGCATGGACCGGTACTACTGTGGACAGGATTCGAGAAAACAATGGGTGGCCACCCAGTTGGTACGCCGACTGGCCGACCCCCAACCGTCAGACGAGCACGACACCCGCATGTCGGGCCCGCAGGCGGAGGCCGATTGGGCCAGGGTGAAGGAACGCTGCCTTTCGGTGGCGGTGGCCATGCTGGAGGAGGCGAGGTGACGGTGACTCCCGACGTCCGGGGCACCTCGCGCCGCGAGCCTGCCTCGCCCGATCCCGCGCCAGGACGCCGTCCACCGGTGGATGACCGGCCCGTCGAGTTCTGGCCTACATCCGCGATCCGCGCGGCGCTGGAGACCGACGACCTCGCGGTGTGGCAGCGCATCGTCGCGGCCATCAAACGTGACCCGTTCGGCCGGACCGCACGCCAGGTCGAGGAAGTCCTGCAGACCGCCCGTCCGTACGGAGTCTCCAAGGCGCTCGCCGAGGTGCTGCACCGCACCCGCGAACATCTCGAGGCCAACGAGCGCGCCGAGGTCGCGCGCCATATCCAGACGATGCTCGACAGGTCGGGTCTGGGCCAGCAGGAGTTCGCCTCGCGCATCGGTGTGCCCAACGACGATTTCACGTCCTACCTCCGCGGTGAAACGAGTCCGTCCGCGTCGCTGATGGTGCGCATGCGCAAGCTTTCCGATCGATTCGCCAAGATGCGTTCGACCCGCCGCGAGGGCCACGACTGAAGACCTAGGCTGGCGGCATGAACAGCGCCAACAAAGCCGCCATCAGCCTCACCACCGGACTCGAAGATGCCGAGAAAGTCACCGTGGCATTTCTGGTCGCCGTCGGTGCCGCCGAGAGCGGACGGCCGACGCTCATGTTCCTTACCAAGGAGGCCGTCCGTCTGATGGTGCCCGGCGTCGGCGTGGGCACGGCCTGCGACGGCTGCCCACCCCTGGAAGAGCTGATGGAGCGCTACACGAAAGCCGGCGGCCGCTATCTGGTCTGCCCGATCTGCATCAAGTCCAAGCAACTCGACGCCGACAACTTCATCGACGGCGCCGAACCCGGAGGCACCGTTCAACTCTGGGAATGGATCGGCGACGGCGCGACCACGTTCAGCTACTAGCCGCCGATGGATATCGAGCGCATTCTCCGCCAGACCCGAAGTGTGGCGATCGTCGGCGTTTCCGATGACCCGATGCGGCCCAGTCACGGTGTTTGGCAATATCTGAAGGCAGCCAGTGACTACGAGCTGTACCTGGTCAATCCGACGATCAGCGAGATCGACGGCGACAAGGTCTATCCGTCGCTCGCGGACCTTCCCGCGGTTCCGGACATGGTCGACGTGTTCCGTCGCCGCGAACATCTGCACTCCGTGCTTACCGAGACGATTGCCGTCGGCGCCAAAACGCTTTGGCTGCAACAGGGTCTATGGGATGACGAGGTCGCCCGCGACGGTGCCGCCGCCGGACTCGAGGTCGTCATGGACCGCTGCCTGAAGGTGGACCACGCGAATCTGCTCGGCTAGCGGGAGTGAATCGGCGACACGTCGTCGACCAGCCAGCGGCCGTCCTGCTTGGACAGCCGGACCCGCAACGCGAGCACCGCGGTGTCGGGTGGGGTGCCCGGTGAGCTCTGCGACCCGTGCAGTATCACGGCGACGCTGGCGGCCGCGGGACCGATCGCCTCGACGCCCGCTGACACGGTACTGGCCGTCGCCGAGACGTTGCGGCTGGCCAAATCCTTTGCCACAGAGTCGAATTCCTTCTTGAACTCCGCTGCGGCCTGTGACGACATCATCGCGGTGGCCCGGTCGATCGACGCGGTGGGGCTCTGCGGGGTGAAGGTCGCCGACGCCTCCGAGACGCTGCTGGCGATGTCGACCACTTCTGCGGTGTCGTTTTCCAGGTTGCGGTCGGGCACCGACCAGTTCAGGTAGGCGACGACGACGGCCGCCGCCAGTGCCGCCGCCGCCGTGCCTGCCACCGCGAGTCGCAGCCTCGGCCCGTCGTCATCCGTGCCGACGGTGACCCCGTCCCTGCGAGCCAGCACGACGTTGATCACGACGCCTTCGACGATGAGCAGACACAGCACCGAACAGACCGAAACCCACCACAGCGGCCAGCCGAGCGCGACGCCTATGTAGAGCAACGCCGCGATCGCGGCCAGCGGCGCCGCCACGTCGAACGCACCGATGCGCCAGGCGGTCCTCATCGGACCGACTCCAGCCGGGAGATCATCGGCTTGCCGTCCACGTCGGCGACGTCGAGCCGCAGCGTCCAGCGAACCGTCTGGGGCTTCTCGTTGCCCGCGTTCTCACTGACCGACGTCGCGATCACCATCACGGTGTCGGTGCGTGAGGCGAACACCGACACATCGGAGGCGGGCGGCGGCCCCTGCGCGCCCGGCTCTTCGTGGTGCACGTACTCGACAGCGACCGAGTCGACCTGGCCGGTGGTGCGGGCCTGCAGCTTCTGCACCAAATCGCGGTACGGCTTGATCGAAGCGTCGAAGTCGGCGTTGAGCTGTCCGACGGTGCCCTCGTGTAGCTGGGCCAGGCTGGCCTCGACGGTGTCGGAGTTCATGTTGATGAGCACGGTGGTCCAGTCGGCGGCGGCCTCCATGGCCTGCGTGCGGTAGCGCAGTTCGGCGGCGTCGCTGCGGTGCTGCGTCCAGATCAGCGCGGCGAGCACGACCGCGGCGATGGCGATCACGCCGACCACCGCCGAGCCGATGCCATATCCGGAGATCGCGGAATCGTGCTCGTTGGCATCCGGCTCGTCGTCGGGCATGCGCGTGAGGGTACCGGGCGGCAGCGAGCGCGATCGCCACGCTGCCGCGACGACCGGTCTGGCAGTCTGGTGGGGTGACAGTTGAAGCTATTCGCTCGGGTATCGACCTGAGCCACGTCGACTCTGACGCCCGTCCCCAGGACGACCTGTTCGGCCACGTCAATGGCCGCTGGTTGACCGAGTACGAGATGCCAGGTGACCGTGCCACCGACGGCGCGTTCCGGTCGTTGTACGACCGGGCCGAGGAGCACGTGCGGGACCTCATCACCGGAGCCGCCTCGGCGGCGACATCGAACGGGGTGGCCGCAACACCGGCGAACGGTACCGACGAGCAGCGCATCGGGGACCTGTACGCCAGCTTCATGGACGAGCCGGCGGTCGCCGAACGCGGTGTGCAACCGCTGCTCGACGAGTTGGCCGCGATCGACGCCGCGGATACTCCCGAGGCCCTGGCAGCGGTCCTCGGCGCGCTGCAGCGCACCGGCGTCGGCGGCGGGACGGGAATCTACGTCGACACCGATTCCAAGGACTCCACCCGCTATCTGGTGCATATGAGCCAGTCCGGCCTCGGCCTGCCCGACGAGTCGTACTACCGCGACGAGCAGCACGCCGACATTCTCGCCGCCTATCCGCGGCACATCGCAGCGATGTTCGGACTCGTCTACGGCGAGGAACCCCAGCCGAACGAATGGCAGGCCACCGCCGAACGCATCGTCGCGCTGGAAACCAAGCTGGCCGCCGCGCACTGGGACGTCGTCAAGCGCCGCGACGCCGAGCTGACCTACAACCTGCGCACCTTCACCGACCTGCTCAACGAGGCGCCCGGCTTCGACTGGGCCGGGTGGGTGGCCGCGCTTGGTGCCACCCCTGACAAGGTGGCCGAAGTCTCCGAAGTTGTGGTGCGCCAACCCGATTACTTGACGGCCTTCGCCGCGGCGTGGTCCGCCTTCGATCTAGCGGACTGGAAGGCGTGGCTGCGCTGGCGGCTCATCCACGCCCGCGCGTTCCTGCTGACCGACGAGTTGGTCGCCGAGGACTTCGAGTTCTACGGCCGCAAACTCTCGGGCACCGAAGAGCTGCGCGATCGGTGGAAGCGCGGAGTGTCGGTCGTCGAGAGTCTGATGGGTGACGCGGTCGGAAGGCTCTACGTCGAACGGCATTTTCCGCCGCTGGCCAAGGCCAGGATGGACGAGCTGGTCGCCAACCTGCGCGAGGCGTACCGGGTCAGCATCAACTCGCTGGCGTGGATGACGCCGCAGACGCGCGAGAAGGCGCTCGCCAAGCTCGACAAGTTCACCCCGAAGATCGGTTATCCGGCCAAGTGGCGCGACTATTCGGCGCTGGTGATCAAGCGTGACGATCTGTACGGCAACTACCTACGTGGCTACGCCGTGGAATACGACCGGGATCTGGCCAAGCTCGGTGGGCCCGTCGACCGTGACGAGTGGTTCATGACGCCGCAGACCGTGAACGCCTACTACAACCCCGGCATGAACGAGATCGTCTTTCCCGCCGCGATTCTGCAGCCCCCCTTCTTCGATGCCGATGCTGACGACGCCGCCAACTACGGCGGGATCGGTGCGGTGATCGGTCACGAGATCGGTCACGGCTTCGACGACCAGGGATCCAAGTACGACGGCGACGGGAACCTGGTCGACTGGTGGACCGACGACGATCGCGCCGAGTTCGGCACGCGGACAAAGGCTTTGATCGAGCAGTACGACAAGTACGTGCCCAGGGCGCTCAGCAACGGCCATCATGTGAACGGCGCATTCACCGTCGGCGAAAACATCGGCGACCTGGGTGGCCTTTCGATCGCGCTGCTCGCCTACCAGCTCTCGCTCAAGGGCGAGCCGTCGCCGGTGATCGACGGACTGACCGGTGAGCAACGGGTGTTCTTTGGCTGGGCCCAGGTGTGGCGCACGAAGTCGCGTGACGCCGAAGCCATTCGGCGGCTTGCGATCGATCCGCACTCGCCGCCGGAGTTTCGCTGCAACGGCGTCGTCCGCAACCTGGACGCGTTCTACGAGGCGTTCGAAGTCAACCAGTCAGACGAGCTGTACCTGGATCCGCAAGAGCGCGTGCGGATCTGGAGCTAGTCGCAGCACGCAAGAGGCCCCGACATTGTCGGGGCCTTTCGCGTTGGTGCTTTAGAACATCTGCCAATCGGAGGCGCCGTCCGGTTTGTTGTAGATCCCGGTGGAGTTCTTGATGACAACAGGGTCGCCACTACCGAAGTTGTCGTAGAACCACTGCGCGTTGGCCGGGCTCAGGTTGATACAGCCGTGGCTGACGTTGCTGTTGCCCTGCGCCCCGGTGGACCACGGCGCGCTGTGAACGAAGATGCCGCTGTTGTCTATTCGCACGGCGTCCTGCACCTTGAGCTTGTAGCCCTCGGCAGAACTGACGGGCACTCCGTAGGTCGACGAGTCCATCACGATGTCGGCGAACTTCTCCAGCACGTAGTAGGTGCCGTTCTTGGTCTCGTAGCCCTCCTTGCCCATGGAGACAGGGAAGGTCTTCTCCACCTCACCGTTTCGCACGATCGTCATTTCATGCGTGGCGTTGTCGACTGTCGCGACCAACTGCTCGGGGACGGTGAAGCTCGACTTGGTGCCCGCGGCGTCGATGTAGACGGTGGTACCGGCCGGCCAGAAGTCCTGCGGCCGCCACCGCAGCTGCGTGTCGGTGGTCCAGTAGAACCGGCCGGGAACGGGCGGCACCGACGTGATGTGCACCGCGTCCTGGGCCATCTGCCGATTGGCGATGGGCCGCTGGAAGTTGATGTAGATCGGCTTGGCGGCGCCGGCGATCGAACCGTTGGTCGGATTGAACGACGGCGGCAGGAACGGCGGTTCCCCGACGAACGGCGTCGGGTTCTGCCCTTCCGGCGTCCCCTCGGGGATCGCCATCGGCTGGGGCTGCCCAAAGAGCGGTGGCGGGGCCGGCGGCAGAGGCGCACCGAATGGAGCCGGTGCGGGCGGTCCGGGCGGGAAGGCGGCCGGGGCCGCAGGCGGTGCCGGAGGCAGCCCGGGCGCGGGTGCCACTGCGGCGGCCGGATCGACCGGCGCGGGCGGTGGTGGCGGCGGAACGCCAGGTTGAGCCAGTGCTGATGGGGTGCTCAGCACCATCCCGCCGACGAGTCCGGCCGCCAGCACGGCGGAGAATAGGCGCCTCAATTTCGGCTCCCGCATACGTGACCTCCCAGTCGCATAACTTCGTCTAGTGTGGCACAGCGTGCCGGGCGGTCTTTGAAATCTGCATGTCGCCAGAACCCCGACCGTCACGCCACCAATGACGTTGACCTGCTGTGTTCATCCGCCTGAGGCGGTCGAACGTTACGTCAGGAACGCACCAACCGGGCGATGGCAGCGGATGCCTCGGCCAGCTTGGCGTCCGCCTCGTCCCCGCCCTCGGCCACGGCCTGGGTGACGCAATGCCCCAGGTGCTCGTCGAGCAGTCCGAGCGCGACGGACTGCAGTGCACTGTTGACGGCGCTGATCTGGGTGAGCACGTCAATGCAGTACTTGTCCTCGTCGATCATCTTCGCGATGCCGCGAACCTGACCTTCGATCCTGCGCAGGCGTTTGGCGTAGTTCTCCTTCTGGGCCGAATAGCCATGCGCCCCGGAGTCGCCCACGGTGACCTCGTCAGCCATTTCCCCCACCTTTCAGCATCTGGTCCATCTGGGCGATCTCGGCCTGCTGGGTGTCGATCATCGTCTGGGCCATGCGCTTGACGTCCTCGTTCTGACCGTTGGCGACCTCGGCCTTGGCCATCTCGATCGCGCCCTGGTGGTGGCTGATCATCGACTGCAGCCACAGTGTGTCGAACTCCGTACCGCGTAGCGACTGGAGTTTCGTCATCGTGGCCTCGTCGACCATCCCCGCCATCGCGCCGTGGCCGCCGTGTGCTCCGTGTTCCCCCTGGGACGCGTCATCGTCTGGATTTTCATCCCACTGCACAAGGAACACCCGCAATGCCTTGATCTCGGGCTCCTGCTCGGCGGAGATCTTGGCGGCCAACGCGATGACGTCGGCATTGGTCGAGCGGTCCGGCACCATGGCGGCCAGCTCGATCGCCTGCTCATGATGGGGAATCATGTTGGTCGCGAACGCGTGGTCGTCGGCGTTGAAGCCGGGGGGCTGGGCGGTGCCGACCGGTTCGTCCGCCTGGTGCGTCTCGGTGTGGTCGCTGGACCCCGAGCACGAGGTGAGAAACAAGGCGGCGAAGATAGCTATGAAGACGGCAGCGAGGCGTGTGGTGCGAAGCGACATGAGATCAGAGTACCGCATACCCCTGTGGGGTATCTAAAGGAGTTTGTCCGGTGAAAAGCCGAAGGCATACTGCTCTCATGCCCTCACAGCCCACGACCGATTCTCCCCGCGCAGGCGGCTCGTCGACGCCCGACATCAAACCACGGAGCCGCGACGTCACCGACGGCCTCGAGAAGACCGCCGCCCGCGGCATGCTGCGCGCCGTCGGCATGGGTGACGACGACTGGGCCAAGCCGCAGATCGGCGTCGGCTCATCGTGGAACGAGATCACCCCGTGCAACATGTCGCTGCAGCGGCTCGCACAGGCGGTGAAGACCGGCGTGCACGCTGCCGGCGGCTACCCGCTGGAGTTCGGCACCATCTCGGTGTCCGACGGCATCTCGATGGGCCACGAGGGCATGCACTTCTCGCTGGTGTCGCGCGAGGTCATCGCCGACAGCGTCGAGACCGTCATGCAGGCCGAGCGCCTCGACGGATCGGTGCTGCTCGCCGGCTGCGACAAGTCGATCCCCGGCATGCTGATGGCAGCCGCGCGGCTGAACCTGGCGAGCGTCTTCCTCTACAACGGCTCGATCATGCCGGGCGTCGCGAAGCTCACCGACGGCAGCGAGAAAGAAGTCACGATCATCGACGCCTTCGAGGCGGTAGGCGCCTGCGCCCGCGGCCTGATGTCGCGCGAGGACGTCGACATCATCGAGCGTGCGATCTGTCCCGGTGAGGGCGCGTGCGGCGGTATGTACACCGCCAACACCATGGCGTCGGCCGCCGAGGCACTCGGCATGTCGCTGCCAGGCAGCGCGTCGCCGGTGGCGATCGACTCGCGCCGCGACGAATATGCCCGTCGTTCGGGTGAGGCCGTCGTGGAGATGCTGCGTCGCGGTATCACCACCAGCGACATACTCACGATCGAGGCGTTCGAGAACGCCATCGCCGTGGTGATGGCGTTCGGTGGATCCACCAATGCGGTTCTGCACCTGCTGGCGATCGCGTCGGAAGCCGGGGTCAAACTCACACTGGCGGACTTCACCCGCATCGGACAGAAGGTCCCGCATCTCGCCGACGTCAAGCCGTTCGGTCGCCACGTGATGAAGCACGTCGACGAGATCGGCGGCGTGCCGGTCGTCATGAAGGCGCTGCTGGATGCCGGTCTGCTGCACGGGGATTGCCTGACGGTGACCGGTGAGACCATGGCCGAGAACCTGGCCCACATCGAGCCGCCGGACCCGGACGGCAAGGTGTTGCGCGCGATGAACAACCCGATCCACCCGACCGGCGGCATCACGATCCTGCACGGATCGCTGGCACCCGAAGGTGCGGTGGTCAAGTCGGCCGGCTTCGACTCCGACGTGTTCGAGGGCACTGCAAGGGTTTTCGAGCGCGAGCGGGCCGCGCTCGATGCGCTCGAGGACGGCACGATCACCAACGGCGACGTCGTGGTCATCCGCTACGAGGGACCCAAGGGTGGGCCCGGCATGCGCGAGATGCTGGCCATCACCGGCGCCATCAAGGGTGCGGGCCTCGGCAAGGACGTGCTCTTGATGACCGACGGCCGGTTCTCCGGCGGCACCACGGGCCTGTGTGTGGGACACATCGCGCCGGAGGCGGTCGACGGCGGGCCCATCGCGTTCATCAAGGACGGCGACAAGATCCGCCTCGACGTCGCGAACGGCACGCTCGACGTGTTGGTCGACAAGGACGAATTCGATTCGCGCAAGGCCGGCTTCCAGCCACTGCCGCCCGTCTACAAGACCGGTGTGCTGGCCAAGTACACCAAGCTCGTCGGCTCAGCCGCCGGCGGCGCGGTCTGTAGCTAGCCCGTCGATCCGCTGCAGCGCGACCGCGCACACCGACAGGTAGGCCGGCGCCCACCACCGGACTGCGAACGCCAACCGTGTTCCACCGTCGGTCGGCCACACTTCATGCCGCGTGGCGCGTACGCCGGCCACCTCCCACGCCCAGCAGCGGTTCTCTTCGAATTCGGTGATCGTGAACGGAAGCGCGACTCCGATCGCCGTCCACACTTTGCCTCGCGAACCCAACTTCATCGGCCCGGCCTCCGCCAGCTCGGCCCGCTGGATCGATGGGCCCCACTTCGGCCACAGGTCGAGGTCGACAAGAACGTTCCACACCACCTCAGGCGGCGCAGGAATATGCCGTTCGACGGTCGGCATGCGCTGCCGGAAGCGAAAGTCCATTGGCGGTCTGTGCCCCAATGGCGAAGTACTAAACGAGAGCTCGCTAGCGCGGGGGCGGTGGCGGCGGATCGGCGGGCGTCACCGAGATCGGCAGCGAGTGCACTCCTGGCCCCTCACCCGGGCATCCGGCGCCCTCGACGGTGATGGTTCGCTGACCGAAGAAGCTGCCATCGGGCCGCGGGATCAGGTAGTCCGACCGCACGGATTGCACTGCGCTGTCGGGATTCATGCGTTCGCACAGGTACGGATAGTCGCTGCTGGTTTCCCAGCGGTCGTTGTTCCATCGGTACTCGAAAACCGGTGGGGCGCCGGGGTCGCGGGACAGATCGTCCGAGTTGTCCATTGTCACCACGCAGCCGTTCACGTCGCAGTTGGCGGTGTATTCGACGAGGAAAGTCTTGGACTGCATGGGTGTCGGCTGACCGTTGAAGGTCTGCTGCGCGAAGTCGACGGACACGTTGTACCACCCGTACAGCAGCGGCGGCGCGGGTCTGGGTGCCGCCTGGGCTACTGGTGCCGCGAGCAACGTGGCACATGCTCCGATTGCGCTGATGGCTCGTGTCCTGGGCATACCTGTGTCAATAACACACCGGAATGTCATGCACCCGCGAATTGGGCATACACCGCGGGCAGGAAGCCGGCCAGGTGGTTCATCTCCTGGGCGCAGTGCACGAGAAGATCGCGCGGATCGGGCAACTGGTGGGCGGCGACGGGCCGAATCACCGCGTCAGCCAACATATTTCCCTTCCGCAGGCCGATGTGGGGTCCGCCCATCCAGAATCGGGACCGCATCTCCGCGCCGTCGGCGGTGGACCGTATGTGATGGACGAACCAGCCGATGTCGACGGGCACCTCCGCCGATCCCAGCCGTGCGCACACCGCGACGTCTGAGCCGAGGCGGGTCGGTTCCAGGCCGATCACCTGCGGTTCGACGAACTGGATCGCGGCCTTCGCGTACGACGATCCGAGGTACTCCTCGATCAACGACGTCCGGCCGACCCAGCTGCCGTCACCGCCGTCGTCGGACCAGCGCGCCGACGCATGCGCGCGCGGATGCCACAGTTTGTAGCGCGTCGTCTCACTGCCGTGCCAGCCGAACCACCAGTCCCACATGGCGGGCGTGACGCCGGGCATCTCGGTGCGCACCGACACCTGGAAACCGCCGCCGCGCAGCTGACCGTATCCGTTCTCGGTCTGCTGGTAGCCCTCATCGAGAATCGTTCCCGCGGAATCGAATCCGAGCAGCGTCTGGTCGGCCTGGGGTCCGTGCTCCAGCGCGACGACCACATGTCTTGGCAGTTCGGCCATTTCGGGATTGAAGTACGTGCCCCACGGGGTGTCACCGTCGGCATCGCGGTAACCGAGGTAGGCGCTCATCACACCCGTCCCATCCATGGGTAGAAGCGGCCGTCGGGGTCGTATTCGGCTCGGGCGTTGTCCAGCCGTGCCATGGCCTCGTCGGTGGCGAACTTCGCGGGACGCTGTCCGAGATTCTCGTCGGCCAACTGGATTCCAGTGGCCAGATGCGCCATCTCGGCCATGTTGTCGCGCGGCCAGTTGGCGTACTTGTCGTCGTCGGCCTCGTCCATCCAGCCGCCGTAGAGCGCCAGGTAGATCTCGGCCTCGACGCTGTAGGCCATGTCCTGCCGGGCCGGTGACGGCCCCCAGTTGAGCCACAGGAAATGCGCGGGGTGCGGCGGGAGGGTGTCGAGGATCCGACGAATGCCGGGCATCAGGTCCGCCGCCGGTGCCGAGGTCCACATGTTGTCTGCGGAGTAGCGGTGGTCGTCTAGATAGTTGCCCATCACCGCGGTGTACCAAGTGGGCAGATCCGTTGGCGCGTAGGGCACTTTGACCAGTGCCTTATCGATGGCCGGGCAGGTGCCCAACAGGGCGAGCGCTTCCTCGGCTTCGGCCTCGGTGTCGGCGAACACCGGCGACGCGAGCACGATCGCGGGCCCGTCGATCCCGGCGTCCCGCACGGTTCTGGTGGCGACGATCTGCAGTTCCACCCTGCGGTCCACGTCGGCACTGATGTCACGCGCCCACGTGAACACCTCCTCTGCGCAGTCGAATGGATAGGCGTACAGGCTCATGCCGCAGACGGCCGGCTTCGGGTACAGCTTGAGGTGAAAGGCCGTGACGACCGCGAAGAACCCTGGACCGGCACCTCGTGCCGACCAATACAGGTCGGGATGGTTCTCCGCGTCGACGTAGAGCTTCTCGCCGTCGGCGGTGATCACGTCCAGACCGATCACGCTTTCGCACGCCGGTCCGTAGACGCGACTGTTCCAGCCGTATCCGCCCTGGAGCAGGTACCCGCCGATGCACACGCCCTTGCAGTGGCCCGCGGGGAAGAACAGGCCCTGCTCCTCGAGTTCGGCCGCCAGGATGCTGCCACCTTTGCCGGGGCCGGCCACGGCGAGCATCTTGCCCTTGTCGATGGTGGCCTGGTCGAACCCGTGCATATCGAGCAGCAGACCGCCGTCGCGCAGATGGTTGGCCGCCCAGCTGTGTCCGCCTGACCGGATCCCGACCTGAAGATCGTGGGCTTTCGCATAGGCGAGTGCGGCGATGACGTCGTCGTCGTCGTGAGCCTGCACGATCATCGCCGGATAGCGATCCGGCACGCGTTGATTCCATACCGTCGACCGTCGGGCGTCCTCGTACCCGTCGCCTCCCCGGGCGAAGTGCCGCCCCGCCGGTAGTGCCACCACTTCGCCCTCCTAGATTCACATTGCGAATCATTGTGAGCCGCATTGCGGATCAATATAGTGGTGGAATGGCTCCTGCGGAAGAGAATCAGCCATCTGAATCCGGGCGTTCAGACGGAATTCAGGTGTTACGCCGCGCGGCGGCCGCCCTGGACGAGATCGCCGCGTCACCAGGCCAGCTTCGGCTGGTCGACCTGGGCGGGCGGCTCGGCCTGGCCAAATCCACCGTGCGACGGTTGATGGTCGGACTGGTCGAGATCGGTTTCGCGAGCATCGACGACGAGGGCAGGATCAGCCTTGGCGAACGACTGCTCGGGCTGGGCGGTGCCGACGACGCGAGCCTCGCGACGCAGTTCCGGCCGACGCTGGACAGGTTGGCGCGCACGACCGGCGAAACGGTGGACCTGTCCGTGCTGCGGGGTCAGCAGATGTTGTTCATCGACCAGGTGCAGTCCGCGCACCGGCTGCGGGCGGTTTCGGCGGTGGGTGTGCGGTTCCCGCTGGAGACCACGGCCAACGGCAAGGCCGCGCTCGAGCTGCTGACCGACCCGTCCGCGGGGCTGAGCGACATCGCGTTCGACCGCGACGAGCACACCGCCGGGATCTCCGCGGCCGGTATCGCCGCCAGGACCACCGGCGGGCACATCGTTGCGATCTCGGTGCCGGCACCCAGCGACCGCTTCGACGCGAACGAGCGACGAATCGTCAGCGCGCTGCGCGACTGTGCGCGATCACTTGCTAGCTGACCACCGCGACCGCGAAGCCGTCCCAGCCCTTGGTGCCCACCGTCTGGATTGCCGCGGTGTCCAGACGCGGATGCGCACCCATCATCTCCAGCATGTCGCGCACGGCGCGGGCCTGATGGTCATCGGTCGCAGGTTCGAGCACCCGCCCGAACCGTGCGATGTTGTCTACCAAGATGATTGAGCCCGGCCGCCCCAGCTTGATCGCCCACTCGACGTAGGCGACGTTGTTCTCTTTGTCCGCGTCGATGAACGACAGATCGAAGGCCTCGCCGCGCTCGGCCAGGACTGGCAAGGTATCCAGGGCGGCGCCCACGATCACCTCCACCCGGTCCTCGACACCCGCGCGGGCCAGGTTCTGGCGAGCCACCTCGGCGTGGGTGGGTTCGTACTCCAGCGTGACGACGCGACCGGACGGCCCAACGGCGCGGGCGAGGTTGATGGTGCTGTAGCCGGCCAGCGTGCCGATCTCCAAAACCCGGGTTGCGCGCGCCGCCGTGGCGAGCAGGTACAGCAGCTTCCCGTGTTGCGCCGACACCTCGATGGCGGGCATCCCCGCCGCGTCCGCCGACTCCCGCGCCGCGGTCAGCGCCTCGTCCTCGGTGCGCAGAACAGCGTTGAAGAGCTGATCGAGCGCCTTGGGGTCCGGGCGGGGATCAGGCTCGGTCACACGGGACACGTTATCGGACACCCTCTTTCGCGTACACCACGCGCAGCACGTGAGCGACTTCCGGACCCATGACCACGCCGGCGAGTTCACAGAACGTCGCGACGAACTCGGGTCCGTGCGGCGGTTCGGCGGCGCAGAGGTGGTGGGCGATCTCGTGCAGGACCACCAGTTCGCGCAGCGCCCACGTCGTGCGTTTCTCCGGCACCGCGATGCGCGCGCCGTCGTCGGCACGCTCGTAGTGCGCCGCGCTGACGCCACGCCGGGCACGCACCGTCAACGCTCCCGGGCCGGGCCACGACTCACGGACCGGCGTCATGCCGAGCACGTCGTCGACGTAGCGCTGCACCGACTCCACCGACGCGAACCGGCCCTCGGGTGGCAGGGTCAACTGCGTCCCGAAGAAGTCGATCACCCGGTTGCCGTGCTCAGCCGCCCGGTCGAACAACGTCCGGACGAATTCCTCTGCGGCGTAGACCTTCGCCCGCTGGGTGTCTCTGATCGCTCACGTCTCCAGGGCCGTGCGGGCACCGGAGAGCTCCCCACTGCTACCCAGCCGCGCCTTGCGGCCCGCGCGATCACCCGCGCGTCGCGCCGCGGACGAATACCCCGCCGTCGCGCTGGTGGGTCGCCACGTGCCCCGCGCCGCCGAGGTCTGTTGGTAGAAGTCCTTGAGCTCGATGTCCTTGTTCCGCAACGCGATAGCCGTGCTGGGGGCCTTCCTGCGCCAGCGTCCTCCGGTGGCCTCCCGCTGCGCCTCTTCGCGCGCCTCGGACAGCCGCTTGCCGATGCGCGCGCCGAAGGCGAGCTGGAAGTTGATGCGCGCGGTGATCGTGGGCGTCGGCCGGTGCGCACCGGAGGCGATGTAGGCCTCCGACGCGCGCACCATCTGCATCACCAGGCTGGCGTACAGCGCATGGCTGGCGTCGATGTCCTCACCGAACCCGTACGCGTACACGAACGTCGAATTCGACGCGACGTCGCACTTCACGTCGTTGGCCATCGCGATCACGGTGAACAGCTGGACATAGGTGCGCAGGCCGCGGGTGCCCGCGTTGCCGATCGTGATGGTGCGCTGCACCGGCATCTGCGCCTTGGTGCGGTTGGATGCATGCGACCGCGCGACCGCCAGGTCGATCGACGTCGCGGTGGCCAGCCGCTGTGCCGCCGCCATGAACGCGTCGGCCTCGTGCGTGTTGTCCGTCCCCTCGGCCTGGCGCAGCAGAGCGGCGATGCGTGCCAGCATCTTGTCGTCAGTCATGCGCGATCCGCCTTCACTACTCGCTTGCACGTCATGAGCGCCAGATTAGGTCTACTTGCCGACAAACGCGTCGAGCGCTTCGACAAGCTGTGGAGAAAGTGGATCCTGCTTGGAGTAGTTGGCGACGTTGTCGGTCGGATCGTCGCGCAGCACATGGCTGACGCCCTCGAGTTCGACGACGGTCAGCGCCGTGTGTTCGAGCGCATCGGCGAGCGGCCGGATCGATTCGCACGTCGCCTGCTTGTCGGCGTCTGAACACGTGAGCAGGACGGGCGTGCCTGCGGGCACCTTGGCGGCCAGCGTGAGCGGGTCGATCTTGTCGGCCTCGATCACCGCCTTGACGTTGCCGGGATTGACGAGCGCGCCCAGTCCCTCCGGAAGGTTCGGGGGCACCGTCCCCTTGGTGCGGACCTCGTCCACGGCGGCCAGCCAGGTGGTCAGCGCCTCCGGAGAGGCGCTGGCGCGCACCCGGTTGGTGATGATGTCCAGATACCTGCCGGGTAACGGCTGAAACAGGGCCAGCGAGTGGATCTTCGGTGCGCCGACGTTCGCGTCGGTCGCCAGAGCCATCGCGTGGACAGTGCCTTCTCCCACCGCGTATACCGAGATGCGCGACGTGTCGGTAGCGGACTGCTCGGCGAGGTAGCTCACCGCGGCCTTCGCGCCGGTGGTGTAGACGGCGCTGACGACATCCTGGGGCCGCTGCGAATACGGTCCGAGACCCGTCTTCCCGGTGCCGATTTTGTCGTACCGCAGGCTCGCTACGCCTTTGTCGGACAACAGTTCGGCGAGTTGCCGCATGTTGCCGACGGGGCCCGCGACCGCGTTGTCGCCGTTGCGGTCGGTGTTGCCGCTCTCGGAGATCAGCAGGGCCGCAGGTCGCTGTGCGCCGCCGCGCTCGTGGCGGTACGTGCCGTGAATGGTCAGGCCGTCGGCAGAGAACGTCACGTCTTGGTCGACCCAGCCAGACGGTTCGCCGTCGGATCCGCATGCCGACACCAAAAGTGCCAGCGAAAGTAACAGGCCCGCAAGGGCTTTCACAGCTTGGCCTCGATCCACGAGGTGACGTCGTCGAGCACCAACGCCTTCTCGGGCTCGTTGAACACCTCGTGGTAGAGCCCGGGGTACACCTTCAGGTGAGCGTCGGTCGATGCGACGCATTCCAGTAGGTGACGGCTGCCGGCGACCGGGATCAGCTTGTCCTGCTCTCCGTGCACGACAAGCAAGGGCGCGGTGAGCGCCGAGGCGCGCTGCGGCATGGTCTCGCCGACCTTGATGAGCGCCTTGCCGATACCCGCGGGCAGCTTGCCGTGATGGACCAGCGGATCGGCCATGTATGCCGCAACCACCTCTGGGTCGCGGGATACCGCTTCGGTCGGGAGGTCCTCGACGGGCAGGCCCGGCAGAATGCTGCCGACCACCTTGGCCACGCGGATCATGAACGACGAGACGGCGTCCTGGGCGTCGACGGCAGGCCCCGACAGCACCATCGCGGTGTATTCGTCGGGGTGCTCGACTCCGTAGGCGAACACGACACCACCGCCCATGCTGTGGCCGAGCACGATCCGCGACAGCTTGGGGTGGTCGGTGCTGGCGATGCCGACCAGGGTGCGGAAGTCGCCGGTGTACTCGTCGATGTTGCGCAGGTACACCCGCTTGCCGCCGGAGCGACCGTGCCCGCGCAGGTCCAGCGCGTAGGTGATCAGCCCCGCCTCGCCGAATCGCTCGGCGACGTGGTCGTAGCGGCGGGCGTGTTCGGCGTAACCGTGGCAGAGGACGACGACACCGCGCGGGGCCACCTCCGGGGTCCATACGTCGTAGACGATGCGGACGCCGCCGATGCCCTGGAAGCTGCGTTCGGTGCGGGTAGTTGCCACCCAGGGAGAGTATCGGGCTGCCCAATCGCACGCCGGTGACGGTTGTCACCCATGGTGACTAAGCTCGGCGAGGTGACGGTCCTGGCCCACAATCTGGACGACGACAGCGCAGAAGACGCCTTCTTGGCCGACGCGCAGCGCTATCGCCGCGAGCTGCTCGCGCACTGCTATCGGATGACCGGGTCGCTACATGACGCCGAGGATCTGGTGCAGGAAACCTACTTGCGGGCATGGAAGTCGTACAAGGGGTTCCAGGGCAAATCATCCGTGCGTACCTGGCTGTACCGGATCGCCACCAACACGTGTCTGACGGCGTTGGACAGCCGTCAGCGCCGGCCGCTGCCGACGGGGCTCGGCGCGCCCAGCTCCGATCCGGTTGACGACATCGTCGCGCGCGACGAGGTGCCGTGGCTGGAACCCATTCCCGACGATTCGACCGACCCGTCGAACATCGTCGGCTCGCGTGAATCGGTGCGGCTCGCGTTCGTCGCGGCGCTGCAGCACCTGTCCGCCCGCCAACGCGCGGTGCTCGTGATGCGTGAGGTGCTGCAGTGGAAGGCCGCGGAGGTCGCCGACGCCATCGGCTCCTCGACGGCGGCGGTCAACAGCCTGCTGCAGCGCGCCCGTGCGCAACTCGATGCCGTCGGGCCCAGCGAGGACGACCATCTGCAGGTCCCGGAGTCAAAGGAAGCCCAGGATCTACTGGCGCGCTACATCGACGCGTTCGAGACCTATGACATGGACAAGCTCGTCGAGCTGTTCACCGCCGACGCCGTCTGGGAGATGCCGCCGTTCGACGGCTGGTACCAGGGTCCGGAGAACATCGTCCTGCTCTCGAAGACGCACTGCCCGGCCGAGTTGCCCGGCGATATGCGGTTACTCCCCACTGTGGCCAACGGCCAGCCGGCCGGAGCGATGTACATGCTCAACCGCGAGACCGGCGTGCACGAGCCGTTCCAGATGCATGTGCTCGCCACGACCGACGAAGGCATCACCCATGTGGTTGCCTTCCATATGGAGTCGTTCGAGAAGTGGGGCTTGCCCGCCACGCTCTGACGCCGCTTTGGGCTCGAGATCAGACTTATGGCACAAGATCCACCGGCATCTGTGCGTCAAGTCTGATCTCGTCGACAAAAGGCCAGCCCGCAGTCCCCATGGCTTTCTGCACTCGAGCGAGGAAGACGCCACGGCGATAGCGGAGGATGTCGCGGCTGAGTCGGACGATGGTCCAGCCCTCCGCCTCGAGATCGGCGATCCGCTCGATGGTTCGAGCGTGGGCTTCCGAGGTCGCCCAGTGTTGGGGACCGTCGTACTCAACACCCACCTTCCATTCCGGCCAGCCCAGGTCGATACGACCGACAAGGTCTCCGAACTCGTTGTAGACGAGGATCTGGGTCGTAGGTCGCGGGAATCCAGCGGCGATCAGCAGCAGTCGCGTCCGTGTTTCCTGCGGTGACTCCGCACCGGCGTCCATCAGTTCCACGGCGCGGCGTAGTTGCACGATGCCCCGTGCACCCGCATGGCGTTCGATGACTTCTACGACATCGGGACACTTCAGCCGAGTTGCGTTCGCCAGAGCGTCGAGCCTCATGATGGCACGCTCAAGTGTGTCTCTGCGTGCGAGATCGAATGCCGTCCTGGCGGGAGTGGTAGTTGGGATGCCGCCGACTATGCACACTTCCTCCGCATTGAGTTGGTCGCGATGAATGTTGATTCCGTCGACGGCGTCACCTAGGCGGAACAGATCAGCCGGTTCCTCGGGGCCAATCCATTTCGAACCGAGCATCGCCGCGGCGGAAAGCCCACCCAGTGTGGCGTCACGGCGTGCCCACAACCACGCTGCCTTCGCGCGGACGACGGGTGTGATCGGCTGCGCCTTCGGCAGGTAGACGTCGCGATACACCCGCGCGAATTGGCGCTGCAGCGCCCGCCTGGTGACCCGTCCGCCGGCGATCGCCTCGCTGCCCAGAAACGGCCCGTCGATTCCCTCCATGGGCGAAAGATCTCAACCCGCTCCGACAGATCAGCGCGAGATCCGAGTTGTTATCCACAGATACGCGGATGTTCGTACCGGAACCTTATTTCGCGCATAACTGGCCGCTCGACGATAGGGGGTAGCGCGCGAAGGCGCAGCTCATATGGCTGATTCGCGGCATTTCTGTAACGTGTTCTATCCTCATGGGTCATGAAGACCAAGGGCGCTCTGCTGTGGGAGCTCAACACGCCGTTCCGCGTCGACGAGATCGAGATCGGCGACCCCGTCGACGACGAGGTGCAGATCCGTGTCCACGCCGCGGGGATGTGCCACTCCGACTACCACCTGACCACCGGCGCCACCCCGATCGCACTGCCCGCGCTCGGCGGCCACGAGGGCGCCGGCGTCGTCACCAAGGTCGGCCGCAACGTGACAGGCATCGAGGAGGGTGACCACGTCATCCTCGCGTTCATCCCGGCCTGCGGCGAGTGTCCGCCGTGCCTCAAAGGCTATCGCTCACTGTGCGACCGCGGCGCGGTGCTACTCGGCGGCAAGGCGATCGCCGACGGCACCTCGCGCGTGCACGCCGGTACCACCGAGGTCTCGCCGATGAACCTGCTCGGCACCTTCGCCCCGTACATGACGGTCCACAAAGACTCCGTCGTCAAAATCGACAAGGACATCCCGTTCGAGACCGCCGCAATCATGGGTTGTGCAGTGCCGACGGGCTTCGGGTCGGCCACCAACGTCGCCGACGTCCAACCCGGCGACACCGTCGCCATCATCGGCGTCGGCGGCATCGGCATGAGCGCACTGCAGGGTGCGGTGATCTCGGGCGCCCGCAACGTCATCGCCATCGATCCCAACGAGTGGAAGCGCGACCAGGCGATCAAGTTCGGCGCAACGCACGTCTACCCGTCGATGGCCGAGGCGATCGCCCCCATGATCGACGTGACACACGGCTTGATGGCCGACAAGACGATCATCGCGGTCGGCGACATGAATGGCGAGTACATCGAAGAGGCGATGATCCTCACCGCCAAGACCGGCACCTGCGTGCTGACCGGCATGGGTTCGATGATGGACACCGACGTCAAGCTCAACATGTTCCTGTTCACCATGTTGCAGAAGACGTTGAAGGGCAACATCTTCGGAGGTGGCAGCTCGCACGTCGAAACGCCCAAGCTCACCGGGCTGTACAAGGCGGGCCTGCTCAACATCGACGACATGATCACCAGGACCTACCGTCTCGAGGACATCAACCAGGGCTACCAGGACATGCTCGACGGCAACAACATCCGCGGCGTCATCACGTTCGACGAGTCGGACTGGTAGCCAGCCGCTCGGAAACGACCCTGGCCACTGCGCCGAAGGCGCGCAACTGCGCTTCCGGCATTCCGTCGAACATCGCGGAGCGCACCAACTCGACGTGCCCCGGCGCGGCCACCTCGAGCGCCGCACGTCCGGCGTCGGTGAGGTCGACGGTGGCGCCGCGGCGGTCGTCGTCACTGCCCTGACGCGCGACCAGACCCCGACCACGCATCCGGCGCAATTGGTGCGACAACCGGCTCTGCTCCCACGCCAAGACATCGCCGAGTTCGTTGATCCGCAGTGGCCCGCGCTCGGACAGGGCGACCAACACGTCGTAGTCCGAGAGCGACAGCTCGCAGTCCTGCTGGAGCTGGCGGTGCATCGCCGTCTGCAGTTGGCTCGCCATCGCCAGATAGTCGCGCCAGATCTCCTGTTGCTCGTCGGTCAGCCACATGGAATACATGACACATCATCCATGTTGTCGTGTCCAGTGGCCGCACCTAGGCTGGGCCCGGAGCGAGAGGATCGGTGATGAGCCGAGCGAGTAGCGAACGCGGATCGCGCATCGACGTGGCCCCGACCATAGACATCCGTCGTGCCGACGATCGCGCCAAGACCAAGATCGCATGGCTGGACTCCAAGCACTCGTTCTCGTTCGGCAGCCACTACGAGCCCGAGAACACCCACCACGGCCTGCTGCTGGTCAACAACGACGACATCGTGAAGCCGGGGACCGGCTTTGATACCCACCCGCACCGCGATATGGAGATCGTGACCTGGGTGCTGCGCGGATCGCTCGTACACCAGGACTCGACCGGACACTCCGGCGTGATCTATCCCGGCCTGGCGCAACGCATGTCGGCGGGGCGCGGCATCCTGCATTCGGAGAAGAACGACTCCTGGACACTGACCGGCCAGCAATCCCACTCTGACCCTGTGCATTTCGTGCAGATGTGGGTGGTTCCCGACGAGTCCGGTATCGAACCCGGATACCAGCAGCTCGAGATCGACGACGAGCTGTTGCGCGGCGGGCTGGTGACCATCGCCTCGGGCATGCCCGACCACAGCGACCAGGCCGCCATCACGATCCGCAACAAGTATGCGGCGCTGCACGGCGCGCGGCTGCAGGCCGGTGAGAGCGTCGAACTGCCGTCGGCGCCGTACCTGCACCTGTTCGTACCCCGCGGCGACGTCACCCTCGAGGGCGCGGGGCCGTTGCACGAGGGCGACGCCGTGAGATTCACCGCTTCGGGCGGCCAGCGCGTCACCGCCACCGAATCCGCTGAAATACTGATCTGGGAGATGCATGCGGGTTTGGCTGCAGCATAACAGAATTGGAGTCTGCATCGTCGGCGTGGTGCTGCTCGCCGCGTGCTCCACAGCACCGGCCCCGGCACCAGACAGCCCCGCACCGACTTCGGCCGCCCCGACCGCGCAGCCTGCCCCGGGACTGACCCCCGTGGCGGTGCAGGTCGCTCTCGATCTGGCGCAGGCACCGTTCGACGAGCCTCGCGAGGCGCTGGTTCCGGCGGGGTGGACGTTGTCGGTGTGGGCCCGCATGCCAAAGCCGAGGCTCGCGGCGTGGGCCCCCGACGGCGCCCTCTTGGTATCCGTTCCCAGTGCCGGCGAAGTCGTCGCCCTGCGCCCTGGAAGCGGCAGCCCGACACAAGAGGTGCTACTCGACGGACTCGACCAGCCGCACGGGTTGACCTTCGCCGGAAATTCCTTGTACGTCGCGGAAAGCGACCAGGTCGACGTCTACGAGTACGCCGACGGTGAGGCGACCAACCCGCGAACCGTCGCCGGCGGTCTGCCCGATGCGAAGAGTCCGGACCTACGGGGCGCCTACTCACACGCACTCAAAAGTGTTGCGGTGGGCCCAGATGGCGCCGTCTACTTCTCGATCGGGTCCACTGGCAACGTATCGGCCGACGATCGCGACGCGAATCCCCCGCGCGCGACCATCATGCGAGTTCCTCCCGGCGGCGGGCCCGCGGAAGCGTTCGCAACCGGCGTCCGCAACGGCACCGGACTGGCCATCGCACCCGACGGTTCGGTGTGGACCGCGGTCAACAACCGCGACAACGTCGCCGATCCACGCACCGGCGAGGTCGATCCGGAATACGTCGACGAGCATCCACCGGAATCGGTGGCCCGGCTGACGCCGGGACGCGAATTGGGTTGGCCCTACTGCAATCCCGACGGCGGTCCGGCCAATCTGCCGTTGATTCGTGACGTGCAGACCAATGCCGACGGCGACCGCATGGACTGCGCGTCACTGCCGCCGATCGAACAGAGCCTCGGCGCTCACGCCGCCCCACTCGGCATGAGCTTCACAGACGACGTACTGCCCGCGCCGTATGCCAGCGGCGCACTCGTCGGCGTCCACGGATCGTGGAACCGTGAGCCGCCCCGTGAGCCCGAGGTGTCGTTCTTTCCCTGGCGCAACGGCGTCTTGGGCGATCAGCAGACACTCGTCGGCGGGTTCCAGTCAGACGACGGCTCGCGGTGGGGCCGTCCGGTGGCCGCGGTGACCGGACCGGACGGCGCGGTCTACATCACCGACGATTACGCCGACGCCGTGTACCGCCTGGCCCCTCCGCGCTAGCGGACCTGCGTGGTCTTGGTACCCCGCCGCCCGGTGATACCGACATAGATCGCGATCAACACGATGGCGACGATGATGCCGACGAGGAACGGGATGATCTCCCAGCCACCGTTGGAGTTCTGGTACCCGAGCTGGTAGGTCAGCCAGGAGCCGACGAAGGACCCGAGCGCACCGAGGACGATGGTCATGATCACGCCGATGCTCTGCTTGCCGGGCATGATGAGACGTGCCAGCGCTCCGACGATCAGTCCGACGACGAGCGCGCTGAGAATGGTGCCGATCATTTTTTCTCCTTCATAGGTAGCCGGTTCAGTACCGACGTCAATTGCTTCTCGGTGTCATTGGCCAGTTTTTCGAAGTACAATTTCAGCAGCGGGTTCAAAAGTGCTATCGGCCCGTGCATTTCGAGATCGTTGCGGTAGGTGATCACCGAACCCGTGTTGGCAGCGTCGACATGGATGTCCTCGGTGGATGTCGACGACTTGTTCTTGCCGACGAACACCAGGTTGCTGTCGCTCATTTTTTCGAGGGTGTAGGTCAGTTCTGCGGTGATGCCTGCGATCTTCGATACGTTGTGCCATGACGCGCCTTCACCGATGGGTCCGCTGTCGTTGCGCGTGCATTTCTGCGTGCCCGGATCCCACTCGACGGCATGTGCAAAGTCCTTGAGGTACTCGATCACCTGGTGCGGCGACGGGCTGACCGAGAACGTTCGCGAGACAGTGGGCATGCGGTGCGATTACCCGGTTCTTCGGGGAACTAACGCGGGCCCGTTCGGACACGTAGCCGACAACGCCAGTGCCGGGGCGAAATCCTATTGTGATGCACTTGTTACGAAAGTTGACAGTGTTGCTACCGGGGTTAATGTGGTTTCGTCGCTATGTCTTCGGGAGGCCCCGCTTTGTCGATCTCGGTCACCATTCGTCGGCGCTTCGCGGTCTGCGCCGCGGCGCTGATGCTGTGTGCTGGGCTGTCGACGACAGCCGCGGCCCCGAACGCGGGCGCGGCCAGCGGCCGCGATCTCCTCGCCGGCGCCATCGCCAACACCCGCGGGTCCTACCTCGTCTACAACTTCGGCAGCGGCCATCCCGCGCCGATGCTCAACGTCGGCGGCAACTGGTACGAGATGAGCAACGGCGGCCACTTGATGATCATCAAGTCGGCGTCGCAACGGCTCGCCCCGCGGCTACTCGTCGACTCCCACAGCGGTTATCAGGGCCGCTGCGAGCGTGATCCACGCGCGCGCACCGGCGAGGGCCTCCGGCAGGCATCCGAGATCTTCTCGCCGCTGCAGGCATGGCAGGCGCTGGGCCAGCCCACCATTGCGATCAACGCCAACTTCTTCGACGTCCGCGGGCAGCAGGGCGGCTCATGGAAGTCGACCGGCTGCAGTTCCCCGCTGGGCGCCTACGTCGACAACACCCGCGGGCAGGGGCGCGCCAACGCAGCGGTGACCGGAACTCTCGCATATGCGGGTAAACAAGGTCTGTCGGGTGGCAACGAGAACTGGAAAGCGTTGTCCACCATGATCCTTCCCGTCGCAGGCGCACCCTACGTGGTGCCGCCGAAAAGTCCCGACGACTACGACGCCGCGACGCCGGTGATTCAGGACCTGCTCGACAAGGATGTTCGCTTCGTCGCGGTCGCGGGCATCGGGCTGTTGGCGCCGGGTGACATGGGTCAGCTCAACGACGGCGGCCCGAGCGCTGCCCGCACCGCCCTCGCATATTCCAGGACCAAGGACGAGATGTACGTCTTCCAGGGCGGCAGTTACACACCCGACCAGATGCAGGATCTGTTCCGTGGCCTCGGCAGCGATACGGCCGTGCTGCTCGACGGCGGCGGCTCATCGGCGATCGTGTTGCGTCGCGACACCGGCGGCATGTGGTCGGGGGCCGGTGTCCCGGACGGCAATTGCGACACCCGTCAGGTGCTGTGCGACTCACGAGAACGAGCACTGCCGAGCTGGTTGGCGTTCAACTAACGCAGGGCATTGAGCGCGCTGCGCGCCGCCTGCCCGGTCTGCTCCGCATAGCTGCCGCCGAACAGCACGACGTGGGCCAGCAGCGGATACAACTGGTGCAGGCCGACCCGGTCGCGCCACCCCTCGGTCAACCTCCGCTGTGACTCGTAGCCGTCGATGACCGCCTCGAAGTGCGGACAACCGAACAGCGCGAGCATCGCGAGATCGGTCTCGCGATGGCCGCCGTGGGCCGCGGGGTCGATCAGGACGACGCCGTCCGGCGTCCACATCACGTTGCCGCTCCACAGATCACCGTGTAGACGGGCGGGCGGATCGTCGTCGTCGAATCGCCCGTTCTCACAGTGCGCGATCACCGCATCGAGATCACGCCGCACCGACGAGCTGAGCCGCTCCGCGGCACGCTCCGACATGGGTATCAACCGTTCACGGGCGTAGCAGGTGCCCCACGAGTCGTGTGCGGTCAGCGACATCGGCAGTGGATGGTGCAGCGGCCCGAAGAAACCCGGCCCCGTCCATCCCGGTGGCCCGGCGCCGAACACATCGGCGCCCGCGTCGTGCGTGCACGCCAAGCGCCTACCGAACTCGCGGGCGGTGTCACGGTCGGGCGCTGCGGTATCGAGCCGTCCCAAGGTGAGGGCCCCGTCGTCGTAGTCGACGACCTCGGCACACGGCACCCCGCCGTCGGCGGATGAAAGCCATTGCAGCCCAGCGGCTTCACACGCGAAGAAGCCCGCAGGCGCGCTGGGATTGCGCTTGACGAAGGTCCGCATCTCAGGGCTGGCCGGAGACCTTCCGCAGCGCGATATCGCGAATCTTGGTCGGCATCACGCTCATCAACGCCACCTGCGCTTTGGGCACCAGTCCGACGATGTAGCGGGCGCGTGGCCGCTTCGCGGTGAGCGCCTCCTCGACGACCGCGGACACCTTTTGCGTCGGCACCGCGATCTTCTGCGACACCGGGATCATCTTCTTGAAGCCCGCGATGTGCTTGGCGTAGAGACCGCGATGCTCCGGGGTCAGGCCGGCCTCCAGGTCTGCGACCATCGTGTCGGCGGTACGCCACATGTCGGTGTCGGTCTGTGCCGGCTCGACGACGATGACGCGGATCTTCCAGGGGTTCAGCTCCATCCGCAGCGCATCGGCGGCCGCCTCCAGCGCGAACTTGCTTGCCGCGTACGCCCCGACCAGCGGCATGGACAATCTGCCGTTGACGCTCGAGATGAACACGACACGTCCACGGGATCTCCGAAGCCGAGGCAGGACCGCCTGGGTGACCGCCAGCGCCCCGATGACGTTGATCTCCAGCTGCTTTCGCCACTCGTGGGGACTCAGGGTCTCCATCGCGCCGCCGACGGCGATGCCCGCGTTGTTCACGACGGCGTCCAGCTGTTCGGGCAGCGATTGGTCGAGCGCGGCGATGTCGTCGGCGGAGGTGACATCGAGGATCACCGACGACACCCGCTGCGGGTCGAGTTTGGTTACCGCGTCCGCGTCCTGCTGACTGCGGACGCCCGCGATGACATCCCAGCCGCGGGAGGCCAGATGCTCGACGATCCCCTTGCCGATACCCCGTGAAGCGCCGGTGACGAGTGCTGTTGGCATACGCCGAGACTAGTCACTGCCGGCGCTCACGCCATCAGCTCAACAAAGCTCCCACTCGGCGGCGCTGACGATCTCGAGCGCCGTGTTGTTTCCGACCCCCAGATCGTTGATCACCATCGTGGTCTTGCCGGGTGACAACACGCCTGCGCGTTCGGCGGCGCACACCCTTTCGCCCTCGGCGAGCAACTGCTGCGGGGTCAGGAATGCGTATCTGTCCTGCAGCTTCGCCAAGTACGCTTCCTCGTCCGCAGCCGCCGTGGGCGCGGACAGTACGGCCGCACCGACCAGTGCACCAACCACACCTATTATTCGAATCACGGGCTCCACCTCCGCAAAGCGGAATTTCCGCCGGTCAATACGGTTAAACACCCATTTGCGCGAGTCCTTGCAAACGCTAGGAAATTTGTCGTGCGACAAACTGCGCCGTCAACCGATGCCACTGACTCCAGTCGCTGAGTAGGTTATGTCCGGCGTTGGGAATGCCGACCCATTCGGCGTCGACGCCGCGATCCTTCGCCCGCAGGGTCTGCTCGCGCGACGCACGGGGATCGGTCCGCGTATCGCCGGTGCCGTGGACGACCAGGAGCCGGCAACCGACGGGCACCAGGTCGGCATCGTCTCGCGGCCACCACGGGGCCAGTGCCACCACGCCGCCGATGTCGGAACCGGCGCTCAGATGCGCGGCGACCCGTCCGCCCATCGAATGGCCGACGAGAACGACCCGGCGCGGGTCGACATCGGTGAGCATGCGGTCGAGCTCGACCTGGGCATCGTGCACTGGATCTCGCCGAGCGCCGTTCCAACCGCGCAGGCGGTACTGCACACGGTGCAGCCGGACACCGCCGCCGAGCCTGCGCCGAAGTGCCAGCGCCAACCAGTCCATCCTCAGGTTGGCGAGCTGCCGTGCGCGGGAAGTTTCGTCGCTTTGCGGCTTGCCTCCCGGAAGGATCAGCACACCGCCGCGCGCTGCGCTACTCATGGCCGCCCGGGTGGCGCCGGGGCCCGAACCAGAAGATGGCCGCGCTGGTCGCCACCAGAGCGGCTGCCAGGGTGATCACGGGTGCAACCGCGAACCGAGTCAACGTCGCACCCAGTGTCGCACCGGCGAGAATGGTGAACACCACGGCGTAGCGGAGCCTTTCGCGATCACCTGTGCCGCCCGCCAGCCCGCTGTCGAAGCCGAGACCGGAGATCGTCGTCGTCAGCACCGTGGTGGACAGTTCTTGGATACCGAACTGCCGCGCGGTGGAATTCTGGATGCCGAACGCGATGGCCAACCCCGCGATCAGGAACAGCTTCGTGTGGTCGTGGTAATCGAGAACCCCCGTACCGGCGAGGATCGACAGCGTCACGAGCATCACGACTTCCAGTGCGAGCGTGATCCCGAGCCAGCGGTGCACTTCGCGGTCGAGGTGCCGGGCCAACCGTCCGCCGAACACCGCGCCGGCCACGAAGCAGACGAGCGCGACCAACGCGGCGGTCACGTCCACGACCGTGCGCGGGGCCAGCCAGAGGCCGAGGAAGATGACGTTTCCCGTCATGTTCGCCACGAACACATGACCGAGTTCGAGCACACTGACCGCGTCGACGAGGCCCGTCGCGAAGGTCAGCAACAGCAGCGCGACGTGGGTGAGCCGATCGGACACCGGTGATTCGACGGCCACGGTCTTCGATGGCCCGACCTACAACTGCGGCGTCAGGTCAAACGATGTCACGGTGGACATCTTGGTGATCAACCACTTCGCGTGCTCGCGCTCCATCGTCAGCCGGTAGGACAGATACCGCAGCGAGGGAATGTTTTTCGTCACCGGGCTGGTCGCCACCGAGTTGGTGTACACGATCGCGGTGGCTTCATCGGCGGACAGCGATTCCACGGCGGCACCCATCACCTGGGTAGTGTTGGTGACCTGGGCCTGCTTGTTGGGTGCGACGATCGCGTCGATGTACTTGCGGTATTCGTCGGCGAAGTCGCCACCGAGGAAGACATCGGCGCGGTCCGGAAGCGCTTCCATGTTGTCGGGGGTGTACGTCCACAGCGTGGAGATCGCACTGGCCGCGGTGCGGGCGACGTCGAGCTTCGTGTCGACCGTCGCGCGTTCGGCCAGATAGGGCTGGACGGTGGCACCCGCGAAGGCGCCGGCCGCAACGAAGAGCGCTGCCGCGGCGGAGGCCGCGATGAGCAGTCGCTTCCCGGCGGGACGGTGCGGCATCAGAATCCGGTCGTCGTCGGATGCGTCGGCCAGTTCGGCGTCATCCTCCGACTCGGGCAGCTCGGTATCCGCCACGGGTTCCGGTGTCTGCACGCCTTCGGAATCGTCTTCCGCCGCTTCCACTTTGGGGGTGCGCCGCTTCTTACCCACGGGGGTGCGCGGCGCCTCGGCGGGCTCGTCCGCATCGACGGGCTCGGCGGGAGTCTCGGTAACCGTCTGGAGCTCAGTCGTTTTCGGGCGGCGCCGTAGCGAGAACCGGCCGCGGCGGCGTGGTTCGGCCGGTACATCCGCTTCGGTGGTCAGATCACCTGGATCAGCTGGCTGATCTTCCACTGTTGTCCTTCCTTGATGGCGGTTGCGACCCAACGGTTTCCGCTTTCGATCGTCGACTTTCCGTCCGGCGACTTGGACGTGATCTTCGTCGCGACCAGCACGTCGGCGCTTCCGTTGTCGTTCCACCGCTGTACGCCCGCGGCGACCACGGAACCCGTGGTCGGTTCGGCCTGCGCGACCTGGATCAGGATCTCGTTCTGCTTCTCGGAGAACATGCTCGCGAACTCGCCGGTGCCCTGCGCCAGGATCCGGTCGGTGTAGGCATTGGCGTTGAACGGATCCAGCGTGGTGTAGGACGTCATGAACGACTGCACGTAGTCCAGCACCTGGGCGTTGTTGGCGGTCGTGCGGACGTCGGCCCGGTGGCTGACGAGCATCAGGGTGCCCGCCGTGAGCGCCGCAGCGATCAACACCGATGCCAGCGCGGCGATCAGCGGCAGGCCCCATCGCCGCGGCGGGTCCGGCTTCACCTCGAAGAAGTCGGGCTCGTCGGCCTCGATTTTGCGCCGCGGACTCATTGGCCCGGCGCATTCATCTGCGGCTTTTTCAGCACGATGAGATTGGCGACCTTCCACTGGCCGTCAGCTGTCTTCTCGAACTCCACCCGCAATGTCGCGGTGATGAACTTCAAGTCCTTCGGATCGGTGCCGCGCTGCCCCTGCAGCGCGATCAACATCGAGGCCTGCTCCGCCGTCGCCGATAGCACCGCGCTGCTGACCGCGAAGTACTCGTTTGACGTAGCACCCGACTGTTGCACGAGCTGCTGTTGCGCGATCAACTGATCGCGATAGCTGTCCGTCGTCAGCGACTGCGCACGCGAGAAGTCCTGTTGCAGTGACTCGCTGTTATAGCTGAGCATCTGTTCGACGATCCGGGGGCCCTGCTCGGCGATCTGCTGACGGGCGACGTCGACCGCCCGTTCCGGTCGGTACACCACGAGATACCCCAAGCCGACGGCCGCGGCGCACAGCACCGTCGCCACGATCAGCGCGATTGCCGCCGGTCTGCGCGTATCACGTTGTGGCCGTTCGGCAGGGGATTCGACGGCGTGTACCTCGGTGCGGAGCAACAGGTCGGCGAACGTGCGGCGCCTGCCGTCCCACAGCGGCCACAACCAGCCGACGAACAGCGCCGCGGTGTCCAGTAGGTGTACCAGATCACGGCCGACCAGGCGTAGCACGCCGGGAGCGGCACCGTCTTGGGTGCGAACCGCGATGCCGAAGACCGCTCGGCCCAGGCTCCAGCCGGTGATCGTCGGCAGCAGCAGCCGGTTGACCGCCATCGCGACGATCACACACGCCGCCGTCGCTACGTACACCCACCACAACCAGCCGAGCCACGGTGCGCTCCACGCCGACACCGCCATGGTCGCGATCACCGCAACGCCGAGGAGGACGTCGATGGCGATCGCACCCGCCCGTGCCGGCCAGGACGCCAGCGGCGTTCCGGCCTCCACCTCGGTCTGCGACGTATCCACAGTGTCCAGTACAGCCGTCACGAGGTGACCTGGTCCAGTTGTGCGATCTTGTAGGTGCCGTCGGCCGGCGCCATCTGCAGCCGCAGCCGGTAGCCCTGCTCCTGGTCGGCGGCCTCGGAGTTGGTCACCTTCACCCGCACCGCGACCAGGACCTCGAAGGATCCGTCGTCATTGTGCCGTTCCACCGCGGCGCGCATGTCGGACACCTGCACCGTCACGTTGGCGGCCTGGTAGGCGTCGACCAGGACCCCGCTGTACAGGCTGGCCTGTGCACCGAAATCACCCGTCGAACATTCGATGATCTTCGACTGTGCCGCGCTCATCGCCGTCACATCGGGCGCATGCGTCGCGGCCACACAATCCCGGGCTGCCTGCAGGGCGGCGGCTTCCTCGCGCGCAGCCTTCTCGCTCTGCTGGTTCGCCTTCAGCAGGAGAAAGCCTGCCACCGCGCCGGCCCCGGCGAGCACCAGCAGTCCGGCGCAGATCGCGGCAACCCAGCCCCGCCCGAGCCGCGCGGGGCGGTGATCGTCGGCGACTTCTTCGGCATCGGATTCTGGTGATTCTGGGGGGGATACTGCTAACGACTCGTCGAGCGCCTCATCAGCATCGGTGGGGTTCAGCTGGCTGGTGCCAGCATCTCCTTCCATCCGTCGTCTCCTGGGTTACTCGAATTTGTGACGTTGTACCTGACGCCGTCAGGTCCCACGACTTGGCCGCTGGCCGGGCTGTACACCGCCGTGGAACCGGGCGGCCCTGGTGCCGGAGTGTAGATGCACGGGTTGGGCTGTTGTCCACTGCAGGTGACGGTGCCCTGGCCAGGAGGGCTGAGCGGGTCGCTGATCGGTGCCGTCGACTGCGGCGGAGGGAGTTGATCTGCGGGCGCCGGGTTCATGCCGTTGTTGACCGACGGGGCCGGAATGACACCACGTCCCGGGTTGACGCCCTGATCGCAGCGCGCACCCGGTGCCGGGCAGGACAGGATCTGATTCGGATCGCCGTACCACGGGTTGGTGCCCAGAGGGACGTACGGTTCGGGGCTGCGGCACTCCATCGGCGTGGCCGCGCGCTTACCCGGCACGTCGACGCACGGGTAGTTGCGTGCGCCGCGGACCACGTTGCCCTGGTAGTCCTTGGGGATCTTGCAATAGGTGCCCTTCGGCAGCGGCGCCATGGACGTATCCGCTGGCGAGCGCCATTCGGATGCGGGCAGGAAGCCGGTGAGACACGGCGGCGGTTGGTTGATCGCCAGCACAAGCGGCAGTTGACCGAGGCCCTCGAAGAGGGTTCCCGCCTGGGCGGCCGCCGCTCCCTGCGGCAACATCACGAAAGTCTGTTCCAGACCCTTGTTGTAGCGCTTGAGCATGTCGATGACGATCGCGAGATTGGCCAGCGTCTGGGGCAGCGAGTCACGCACATCGCTGAACACCGCGTTCACCTGATCAAGCGTCGGAGCGGCGTCCTGGATACCGCTGCGCAGGGCGGCGTCCTGCTCAGCCGTCTGCGCGGCGATGACGTTCAGGTTCCGCGACCACGCCTCGATGTTGTCGCCGGACTGCACCTGGCTGTCCAGGATCGGTGCCGCGTTGGTGATGATGTCGTTGACCTGAGGCAGATTGTCCCTGAATCCTTGCGCCACATTGGCGGTCGAATCGACCAGTCGTTGCAGCGCGGGGCCCAAACCGCCTACGGCATTCGACGTCTCGGTGAGCAGAGCGTCGATCTTCTCCTTGGGCAGCACCGCAAGGCCCTCGTTGGCCGCATCCAGTGCGGGACCGACCTCGCTGGGCACCTTGCTGTCGGTGATGACCGTCCCTGGGCTGAGATACTGGCCCGGGTTACCCGTCGAAACCAGGTCCAGGTACTGCTCGCCGATCGCCGACACCGAGTGCACGTTCGCCGACGCATCCGCCGGGATCTTGTACCGGTCATCGATGCTCATCGTCGCCAGCGCGCCGGTCTCGGTGGGCACCACGCTGGTGACCTTGCCGATCTGAGTGCCTCGGTAGGTGACGTTGGCAGTGGCATACAGGCCGCCGGACCGCGGCAGTTGGGCCTTCAGCTCGTACTGCCCGATGCCCACCAGGCTCGGGATCCGCAGGTAATACCACCCCAGCACCACCACAGCGACGACCGTCAGGATGGTGAACAGCACCAGCTGAAACTTGATGAACCTCGTCAGCACTGCTCACTCACCCCTTTCCACCAGTGGCCCGCCTGGTGCGTTGTGCGGGTTCGGCGTGAACCGGACATCCGGGATCATCGTCGCCGGGTCCCGGCCCCAGGACTGCTCGAGCGCGCGCAGCATGCCCGAGACACCCGTGCCGGACAAGGCGGCGTTGTCGAGAGCCGAGAGCGTCAGGTCCACCGTCAACGACGCATTGAGGTAGTCGCCGCGGATGACCTTCGGCACGTTCTCGATCGAGAACGGCGCCGTGAGCATCAACTTGAGCGCACCGATGACGTACGGCGACGCCCGGCCCAGTTGCTTCAGCGGCCGCTGCAGGTTCGCCAAGTTGGTGTTCAGGTTTTCGCTCGCCGGCGCCAGGGCGTTGTCCGCCGCCACGCTGACCCGGCCCAGCGCCTCCACCGCGTCGGCGAACAGGTCGCGCGTTTCGGCGAAATGCTTGATCAGCGGCGGGAATTCGGTCAGCACCTGGTCCAGCGTGTCGTTACGATCCGCCACGATCGACAGCAACCGGTTGGTCGAATCGATGGCACGCGTGATGTCCTGGGTCTGCTTGTTCAGCTCATCGGTGAACGTGTCGAGCTTGTTGAGGAACGCACGGATCTGATCGGCTCGGCCGTTCAGCACGTTGAAGATCTCAGTCTGGATCGTCTCGAGGTTCGACACGCCGCCGCCGCGCAGGATCGTGGCGATGCTCGCCAACACCCGCTCGGTGCTCGGGAAAGCCGTGCTGTTCTTCAACGGAATCGTGTCGCCGGACTTCAGCGGCGTGCCTGACGGATCGGGTGGCGGCTCCAGCTCGACATGCTGGCTGCCCAGCAGGCTGGTCTGGCCGATCCGTGCCAACGCGTTGGACGGCAGCCCGAGATTGGGCTCCATGTCCAGCGTCAGCGTCGCCACCCAGTTCTTCAGCTCGATCGCCCTGACCCGACCCACGAACACATCGGCCACCCGGACCCGGCTATTGACGTTGAGCGCCAACGTATCCGGCATCTGGACGTAGATCGTCATCCGGTCCGAACCGGTGCCGGGACCGCCCGGCAGCTCGACGTTGGAGATACCGCGCCACGGCCAGACGCCGCACGAGCTCAGCGTCAGCGCGATCGCCATCAGCGCCACTGCGCGTAGCGCTACTCGACTCCATCTGCGACGGGTCATCATCAGCCTGCCTCAGCGGGTAGTGGCGGTCCCGCCGGCGCCGGTAGCGGCGCCGCGGGGGCCGGTCCTGGGCCGGGTCCCGGTGCGGGCAGCGGACCTGTCATGGCCGCGCCACCCGGATCGCCTGGGATCACGCCCGGTGCGGGGCCTGGCGGCGGCCCGGGCTGCGGGTACCACGGCGGCGGCAGCGGGGTGTTCTCGGTGTACGCGTTCGGCGGACCGGCCTGGTGCGGACCACCGAAGGTCGGCGGCGCGGGCGGGATCACGCAATCAGGCCCACCCATCAGCTCCGCGAGGCATTCGGGGAACATCATGTTCTTGGTGAGGGGCTGCACATCGACGCCCTGCATACCTGGCGCGGTCACCCAGCCTGGCTCGTGGTTGCCGTGCGAGAACAACGTGTCCCGCGACCAAATGCCCGGCACGGTGGTGTCCTTGTATCCCGGCGGCGGCTGAAGCCTGGGCTCGGAGTAGGCGATGTGCTTGGGCAGCGTCATCGCCGTCGTGGTCTGGTTGATGCCGAACGGCAGGTAGTTGAACTTGATGGCGTCCAGGATCGGGGCGAGATACTGCGCGCACATCTCGGCCGATTCCTGATACCCCAACCGGCTACCTGCCTGAATCGAGCTGCAGATGAACTGGAGCGGGTTGGCGAAGTTGTTGATCACCGGGAAGCTATTCACACCGCCGGTGACGGGGGAGACGATGTTCATCAGGTTGGCGCCAAGGTTCGGGAACACGTGCAGCGCGGTTTCCAAACCGTCCTTCGCATCCGGCTGCAGGATCGCGTTGGTCACGTCCGCGAGGTTGTTCACGTCGTGCGTCAGCACTTCGGCGTTCTCGTCGAGGAAGCTGCGCGTGGTCGCCAGCAGCGTATTGAGGTCCTGGAGCGCGTTGGCGACTTCGCGGTCGGTGTTGGTGAACGCGTTGGTGAACGTCGCGAGGTCGTCGTTCAGCGCGACGAACTGCTGATCGCTCTTGTACAGCGCATTGACGAACAGCGCGAGACTCTTGACCACGGCGAAGAAGTCACCGCGACCCTCGTTGAGCGTGAAGAGCGCCTCGGACAAGCCGTTCAGCGTCTTGTTGAGCTGCTCACCCTTGCCGGCAAAACCGTCGGCCGCCGATTCGATGATGTCGCCGAACGGGCCCTTGGGCTGTTCCGGCGTCGGACCGAGGTCGGTCAGGATTCGGTTGATCGAGTCACGCAGTTCGTCGTACTCCACCGGCACCTGCGTGCGGTCGATGTCGATGACCGCGCCGTCCTCCATCACCGGTCCGCCGGTGTAGGGCGGTGACAACTGGATGGTGCGCGATGCGACCAGGCTGGGGTTCAGGATCGACGCCGTGGCGTTGGCGGGCACCTTGAACTTGTTGTCGTAGTTGAAGGTCACCTTCATCTTGTCGCCGGCCGGGTCGATCGATTCGATCGTGCCGACCTTGACGCCCATGATCTGGATCTTGTCGCCGGGATACAGCGCCAGCGTCTCCGGGAAATAGGCGACGACGGTGTTGGTGGTCAGCTTCTTGTACAGGTTCCACCCGACGATGGCGGCCACCAGCGCGAGGATCACGATGATTGTGCCGATGATCACCGCAGCACGGGATACCTTCGGCAGCTGCATGTTTCGTACGTTGAATATCGTTGCCATCGGTTACACCCCCTACTGGCCTTGTGAAAGTGGTGGAAGGAACGGCGGGTTGCCCGGCAGCGGCGGCGTGCCCGCGGGCCCCGCGTCAGGGCCGGGTCCCGGCGGCGGAGGCGGTCCGGTCAGAGCCGGCGGCAACGGCGCGATACCCGGTGTGAAGTCCGGCGGCAGCGGAGGCTGCGGGCCGACCGGGACCGTGCGGGCCCCGGGCGGAGCCGGCGGCAGCGGGGCAGGCTCACCGGGCATATCCGGCGAAATCTGGCCTGGGATCGCGGCCGCGGGCACACCGGGTGACGGCTGCGGACCGTGCACGTTCGGGTCCGACGTGACGACGTCCGGTGGTCCGTAATTCGGTCCGTACGGGTTGTTGCCGAACGGCCCGACGGTCAGACCCGCACACGGCAGCGGGTTGGCGGCGGTTGGGATGCCGCCCGGTCCGGGCGTGTACGAGCACGGCGCACCCTTCAGCACACCGGGTCCGGGGTGTTCGGGCGTGCCTTCCAGCACTGCCGGTCCGGGCGCAGGGGCGCCGTTCGGGAAGCGGGCGCCGTTCGGGTCCGGGAACCGCCATGCGGGCAGACCCGCGTCGCCCCAGAACTTCTCGGGGTCGATCCCGCGCTTCTTGAACGCGGCATCGACGAACGGCTGGAGGATCTGGCCGGGCAGCAGGTTGACCAGCATGACCTTGAAGTAGGGACCCGATGCGACGGCTTCACCGAGTGACGCCACGAAGCTGGCGACGGTGGTCAGCGTGTCCATCAGGTCGAAGCGTCGCTCCGACAGCACGTCGCTGACGACGCGCAGCTGTTCGAGCACCCGGTTCAAGTTCGGGTTGTCGTCGACGAATCCCTTGACCTGTTCGGAGAACGAGGCGACACGTTCGAGCAGCATGCTGACCGCGTACTGACGCTCGTTGATCGCGGCGAGCAGCTGCTGGGCGTTGACGAAGAGCTTGTTGATCTGTTCGCTGCGGTTGCCGAGGATGCCAGCGATCTTGTTGGCGTTGGCCAGCAGCTGCTTGATCTGGTCGTCGCGCTTGCCGATGGTGTCGGAAAACCGGGCCACCCCGTCGAGTGCGGCGCTCAGATGCGGGTACGTCTGGTCGATGGTCTCGGACAGCACGTTCAGCGATCTCTTCACGGTCTGGGTGTCCCAGCCCGAGGATGCTTCGGTCACGTCGAAGAACGCGTCGTAGATCTGATACGGCGTCGTGGTCTGGCCCAGCGGCAGAGTTGCGTTGGCCTTCAACGGTTTCGAGCCGCGTGGCTCGATCTCGATATTGCGGCGGCCCAGGATGGTGTCGGTGCGGATGGCCGCCCGGCTCTCTGTGCCGATCTGTGTCCCGTCGAGCGAGTATCCGATCCGGACCTTGTCGCCGACGATCTCGAAGTTGCGCACCAGACCGACGTCCACACCGGCAATGCGCACCTTGTCGCCGCTGTTGAGGCCACCGGTGTCCGAGAACTCCGCATAGTACGTGGGCGTCGCGAACAGCATCGGCACGCTGGCGAAGCTCTGTCCGACGCCGATCACCAGGATGAGGACGAGAATGCCCATCAACCCGTTACGGACCCGGTTCGATCCCTCCAGAGTTCTCATTGCGGCGTGCACCTACCCGACGGCTGGCTGAAGAGTTTGACGGTGCGGACAGGACCGCCGGGCTGCAGCCCGTTCATCCGGATCGAGATGTCGCACGAATAGAAGTTGAAGAAGTCGCCGTAGATGCCACCAGCTCGCCCGATGATCTTGAACGCAGTCGGGAGTCTGGTGAGAATATCGTTGAGCTTGTCTCTCTGGTCGACCAGCGGCTGCTGAACGGCCTCCAAATGACCGACCGTGCTCTGCAGCAGGGGGCGGTTGTCCGCCAGCAGATCCGCGATGGTTCCCGCGGCGTCGCTGATGTCGGCCACCGAGGAGGCGATCGGGTCGCGCCGATCGTTCAAGCCCGTGATCAGCGTCTGGAAATTTTGCACCGTCTCGTCGAACTGCTGCTGATGCTTGACCGTGGTGTCGAGCACGGTGTTGAGGTTCTTGATCACCTCTCCGATCGCCTGGTCGCGGTCGGCCAGTGCCGACGTCAGCGACGCGGTCTGGTCGAGGATGTCGTTGATGGTGCCGCCTTGGCCCTGGAAGATCGTGATGATCGACTCGGCGATGGTGTTGACCTTGTCCGGATCGAGGGCCCGGAACACCGGGCGGAAGCCGCCGATCAACGCGTCGAGGTCGAGCGCGGGTTCGGTCTGGGTGACCGGAATCGTGCCCCCACTGGGCAGCCGCCTGTCGCTCCCGCCGCGCTTGAGCTCCATGTACCGGTCGCCGATGAGATTCAGGTAGCGGATCGAGGCGGTGGTGCCGTCGAACAGCGGCAGCGACCGGTCGACGTCGAAGTCGACCCGGACCTGCGAGCCGTCGTTGATGAGCTCGACCTTGGAGACCTTGCCGACCTCCACACCGGACGCGCGGACGAACTGCCCGGCCCGGAGGCCGCTGGCATTGGAGAACACCGCCGAGTAGCCGGTGGTGCGGTCGAAACGCATCTGCCCGAACACCACGATGATGATCGCGGTGAACAGCAACAGCACCAGCGAGAAGGCGCCGAGCTTGATGGCTGTACCGGTGATTTTCATGGGTTGATCGTGTTCTCCCCCACCTGGCGACCCCAGACGTACTCGATCAGGAGCGGCTGGCCCAACTCGAAGTGGTTGTACGGCGCGATCGACGCGCCTGTATCCATCACGAGGTGTGGCGCCGGCCACAGGTCACGCGTAATCGGTTGCCAGCAGCCAGGTTTACCCTCGGGACCGCCCCTGGCGTTCACGCGCGGCAGGTTGTCCGGATAGACATAAGGATTGCCGGCACCAAGGCCCATGAGTGCCGATAGCGTACGCAGCGAGTAGCCGTTGCCGCCCAGCGACGCCGCCACCTTGGGTTCGACATCGTGGAAGTTGCGAATCGTGCAGAACAGGGCCGGGCTGTACTCGTCCAGGATCTCCGACGGACGGATCAAATCCTCCGCGCCGCGGACCAGATACGGACCGCCACGCTCGAAGACGTCGGCGCCGGTGTTGCCGAAGCCGACCGCGGCCATCAGCGCCTGGTCGATGGTGCCCTGCTCCTGGTTGAGCGTGCGGGCCGTGGTGACCGCGTTCTGCAGACCGTCGAACAGATCCGGTGCCGCCTCCGAGTAGACCTCGCCGAGGTCAGCCAGCAGCTGATTGTCCCGACGGATCTGGGGCATCTGCGGGTTGATGTCGTCGAGGATCGCGTTGCCGTTGATGATCGACTGGCCGAAGCGGTCACCCAAACCGTCCAGCGCCTCGGCGGTGGCCGCCAGCGTCTGGTTCAGCTTGATCGGATCCACTTGCGACGACAGCGAAACGACCGTCTCGAACAATGTGTTGAACTCGGTGGTCACGTGGGTCACGTCGATCACGTCGGACGATGTGATCCGTTGCGATGACGGGTCTTTCGGCGATGTGAACGAGATGTACTTGTTGCCGAACACGGTGGTTGCGCTGATGTCCGCGTCCACATTCTGCGGGATCAGCTTGATGTACTTGGGGTCGACGTCCAGGACGATCTTGGCCTTCGGTTCGCCTCCGACGTCAACTGCGTCAACCGTGGCCACGCGGCCGATCTCGACCCCGTTGTAGGTGACCTTCGCGCCGGGGTCCATCGACAGCCCGGAGCGCGCCGAAATCATCGTCAGCTGTTCGCGCGGCAGGAAGTCGCCACGAAACTGGAAGTACACCAGCACCACGGCGGCGATCGTCAGCAGCGCCAAAACCAGACCCGCCAGCTTGTACGGCGGGGTGCGGGACGTGTTCAAGGGCGCGGTCATGGGCTACACCGTCAGGTTGAAGTTCGGGTCGACGCCGTAGAGCGCCAACGAGGCGAACAGGACCACACAGACGATCGCGACCAGAGAGGCGCGCATCGACCGGCCGACGGCCTCGCCGACACCCACTGGCCCACCACTGGCGAAGTAGCCGTAGTAGCAGTGGTTGAGCATCACGATGACCGAGATGATGATCGCCTGCACGAACGACCACATGACATCGTCGGCGCGCAGGAACGTCCGGAAGTAGTGCTCGTAGGTGCCGATCGACTGTCCGTAGAAGACGGTTGTGGTCACCTGCGCCGACAGGAAGCTCATGATGATGGCCATCGCGTACAGCGGGATGATCACGATGAAGCCGGCCATGATGCGCGTCGACACCAGGTAGGAGATCGACTTGATGCCCATCACCTCGAGGGCGTCGATTTCCTCGCTGATCCGCATGGCGCCCAGTTCCGCGGTCGCGCCGGCGCCAACCGTGGCGGCCAGCGCCTGGCCCGCGACGACGGGAGCGGCGATGCGGACGTTGATCAGTGCGGCGAAGAAGCCGGTGAACGCCTCGACACCGATATTGCCGAGCGATGCGAAGCCTTGAATGGCGACCAGCGACGAACCCGACAGCGTGACAAACCCGACGATCGCCACGGTGCCACCGATGACGGCCATCGCGCCGGTGCCCATGCCGATCTCGGCGATCAGCCGCAACGTCTCCTTGCGGTAGTAGCGCAACGCGTGGCCGATCGACCCGATCGCGGTGACGACGAACCACGCCACGTGCCCGACGCTGTCGAGGAACCGTGCCGGGGCGGTGACGACACCCGCCCCGCCGGAAAACGCCCGCGGAAACCGAGAACGCAGGACCTGGGTAGTCGACACGTCAGCTCCCCGTTCCGAATCGAACACCGATCGTGGTCAGCACGACGTTGACCGCGAACAGCGCGATCACGCAGAGCACCAGCGTCTCGTTGACCGCGGTGCCCACACCCTTGGCGCCACCGGCAACCGTGAGGCCGCGGTAACAGCCGACCAGGCCCGCGATCAAGCCGAACGTCATCGCCTTGACGACCGAGATCAGCACCTCGGGCAGGCCCGTGACCAGGGTGAGGGTGGAGACATAGGCGCCGGCCGAGACGTTCTGCAGATACACGCCGAAGATGAAGCCGCCGACCAGGCCGATGGTGATCACCGCGCCGTTCAGCAGCAGCGCCACAAACGTCGAGGCGATCACGCGAGGCACCACCAATCGGTGGATCGGGTCGATGCCGAGCACCTCGAGCGCGTCGATCTCCTCGCGGATGGTGCGCGCGCCCAGGTCAGCGCAGATGGCGGTGGAACCGGCGCCGGCCACCACGAGCACGGTGACGAGGGGGCCGAGCTGGGTGACGGCGGCCAGTGCGGCGCCCGCGCCGGAAATGTCGGCCGCACCGAACTCGGTCAGCAGGATGTTGAGCGTGAAGATGAGGAGCACGGTCAGCGGGATCGACACCGCGACGGTCGGCAGGAATGCCACCCGCATCAGGAACCAGCTCTGCAGGATGAACTCGCGCCACTGGAACGGCGATTTGAAGGTGGCTTTCGTCGTGAGGACCGTCATGCGGACGAATCCGCCAACGGCGGTCAGACCCGGACGTACCTGGTCGCGGACGTAGCCGACGATGTCGGTGCCCTGCGCCGTCACCGACGCGCTCCAACGAGCTGACCGCGGCCGTCGTCGTTCAACGGCAGACCCTGTCGCACGCGGCCTCCTTGCCCCAACCCGCTGACTGTGACCAGTGTCTCCCTACTCGTCAGTAGTAAGACGGACCACAGGACTGTACCCGATGCCGTCCCCGCGGTGCATGGCATCTGGAAGATTGTGCCCTTAACCGTTAGCAAACTCGTTCCAATTCCCTAATTCTCTTGTGCACCAGCAGAAACCGTTGGCAGAGTGGTACTTTCGCCTGCGTCAATCGGCGCGGCGGCGCCGAAACGCACCCGCAGTTCCGTTTTGAGTACTTTGCCAGCGGGATTGCGAGGGAGCGCGTCGACGATCTCCAGCGCCTTCGGATGCTTGTACCGCGCAAGGCGTTCGGTCAGGAAGCCTTCGAGGTCCGCGAGTCCGAGATCTCCTTTGGCGTTCAGCGCGATGACGGCCACCGGTACTTCACCCCATCTGTCGTCCGCGCGACCGATCACCGCCGCCTCCGCGATCGACGGATGAGCGGCAAGGACGTTCTCGACCTCTGCGCAGTAGATGTTCTCGCCGCCGGAGATGATCATGTCCTTCTTGCGGTCCACGACCCAGATGTAGCCCTCTTCGTCTTGGCGTACGAGATCACCGGAATGGAACCAGCCGCCCGCGAAGGCGTCCGCGGTGGCCTCGGGATTGTTCCAGTAGCCGGCCATCAGCGTGGGTGCGCGGTAGACGATTTCGCCCACCTGACCGATGTCGACGTCGTTCATGTCCTCGTCGACGACGCGCGCGGACACCGTCGGAATCACCTTGCCGACCGAGCCCAACTTTCGGATCGCGTCGTCACCCAGCAGCATGCACGTCACCGGCGACATTTCGGTCTGACCGAAGGCGGCGAGGATCTGTGTTCCGGGGAAGGTCTCAGACATGCTGCGCAGCAATGTATCTGAGGCCGGTGCCGCACCCCACGACAGCACCCGCAACTTCAGGGCCCGAGGCCGCACGCGCTGTTCGGCGACCACCGCCTGCCATTGTGCGGGCACCAGGAAGACGCCGGTCACCTGTTCGGTTTCAAGGACGTCCAGCAAGGCGCCTGGATCGAATGCGCCCAGGGGATAGAGCACCGTCGGCCTGCCGAGCAGCAGGCCGATGATCATGTTTCCGATGCCCGCGATGTGGAACAGCGGGACACCGACGAAGCCGACGTCGTTGTTGAGATCGGCACCGTTGGTGAACAGGGACGTCATCGCCTGCCCGGCAATGTTGGCGTGGGTGAGCACCGCACCCTTGGGCCTGCCGGTGGTACCCGAGGTGTACATGATCAGCGCGGCCGAGTCGTCGGGGATGTCCACCACGTCGCGGACGGCCGCCACGTCCTCTTCGGCCATCACCTCGTCGTAGCCGATGAGACCATCACCGCTGGTTCCACCCGCGACCACCACGGTCGTCAGGGTTGGGTCGATGTCGCGGACCGCCGCCGCCACACTGGCGAGCACCGCTTCGGTGACGACGACCTTGGCCTGGCAATCGCTGACCAGGAAGGCGATCTCGGGCGGGGTCATCCGGAAGTTGACCGGTACGGCGATGGCGCCGAGCTTGTTGATCGCAAGGAATGACTCGATGAACTCGGTGCGGTTGAGCATCAGGATCAGCACGCGGTCACCGAATTGGACTCCGCGCCTGCTCAGAGCGCCCGCGAGGGCGATGACGCGGCGATCGAGTTCGCCCCAGGTCGTGGTGCGGCCGAGGAAACGCAGGGCGGTTTCGCCGGGCTGCATCAAGGCGTGCCGCGCGAGCTGGTTCGTCCAGTTCTGCCGTCGTGCGAGGAACGGCTGCTCAGTCGGGTCCGGCGGGGACGAAGACGAGGTCAACGGCGAGTATCCCTCCCCTCGCAAACTGAGGCCCTCCGCCCCGGTTGCGCTGCGTTGATATTTGAACGAGGTTATATGTGATCAAATCCTGTGTTGCCCCGGTCACAGTATGGCCTCGGCGGCTCGGGTTCAACCCCACGCCAGACGGACCGGAGAGCCAGTGAACGCACCCCCGAAAGCCCGGGCGAAGCCCCGACGCGAGGTGCGACGCGAGCAGCTGTCCGAACAGGTGGCGGCCCGGCTGCGCACCGACATCATGACCGGCGTCCTGCGGCCGGGGACCTTCATCCGACTGGATGAGACCGCCGCTGAGCTGGGCGTCAGCATCACGCCGGTCCGCGAGGCGCTGCGCACGCTACGCGGTGAGGGCATGGTTCAGCTCGAACCGCACCGCGGTCACGTCGTGGTCCCCCTGACCCGCGGCGATGTGGAGGACATCTTCTGGCTGCAGGCCACGATCGCCAGGGAGTTGGCGGCGACGGCGGCCGAGCGGATCACCCCGGCGCAGATCGACGAGCTGGAGCATCTCAACGAAGCGCTGGCCGAGGCCGTCGACCACCATGAGCCCGACGCGATCGCGTCCGCGGAGTTCGCGTTCCACCGGGCGTTCAACCGATCCACCGGCCGCATCAAGCTCGCGTGGTTCCTCCTACATGTAGCGCGATACCTGCCAGGCCACATCTATGCGGCGAGCCCGCAGTGGGGGATTTCCGCGATCGCCGGACACCGCGCGATGATCGCGGCGCTGCGCACCGGCGATGTCGACACGGTGGTCAGGCTGACCGGCGGCGAGTTCGACGACGGCGCGCAGCGGCTGATCGCCCGGCTCGACGAGACGAAGTTGTGGGGCTGAGCTCTTGGCGCGAACGTGGATTACCCGCACGCAATCCACCTCATTTGCGTGCAACGAGCCCACACTCGGGCCCGCTATGAAGCGGTGAGTTCCTCGGCGCGGGCCTTCAGATTGTCCGCCAGGTAATCGAGCGTGTCGCCGATCGCCTTCTTCACGAACTGCGCGGGGATCGGCAGTTTGGTCTCGACGTCGAGGTCCACCGTCAGCAGCGACGTCGCCCCCATCGGGACGACCGCGAACTTCTGCTCCTGCTTCTCGAAGAACTCACCCTGCTGCAGCACCGTCTGGATCTGATTCTGGTCGGGGTAGTAGACCGCGGTGATGAAGGTGCCCGACTGCCCCTGGACGACAACGTCGAGACGCAGCTGGCTGGGCCGGCCGTCGTCGTAGCGCGCCAGCACCCAGCAGCCCTTGATCTCCTCGTTCCACACCGGATACGACTCGAAGTCCGCGACGATCCCCATGATCGCCTCGGCGGGGGCGGTGACCTCGACGGTCTTGCTCACAAACGGCATTGCACGAGCATATCGACTAGTCGACGCACGCCTTTTCGAGCAGCGAGCGGATCACCGCCGGGATCGGCATGGGTCGGCGGCTCGCCCGGTCGACGTACACATGCACCCAGTGGCCGACCGCAGCGACGGGTGCGTCGGGCCCACCCGCCTGCCACAACCCCATTCGGTATGTCACGCTGCTGGTGCCCAGCCGGGCCACTGCCAACCCGACGAAAAGTGGTTCAGGGAACCGTAATTCGGCGAAGTACTTACATCCCGATTCAGCGACGACACCCAACCAGGGCACATCCGTCGGGTCGATGTCGCAATTCGTGTTGATCCAGCCGTTGATCGCCGTGTCGAACAGTGCGTAGTACACCGCGTTGTTGAGGTGGCCGAACATGTCGTTGTCGGTCCATCTCGTCGACACCGGCCAGTGCACCGGAAAGTCGGCACCGGTGAGCTCCCGCTCGTTCATGGCAGCAGTCTCGCAGGCGCCGCCGCTACCTCACAGTCTGCGGGCGCCCGTGATCTCGTGTCGCACGACCCATGGCAAGGGGGTGGACGATCGCCGGCATGCCGCGCCACACCACGTGTTGGGCCGCGACGGTGAAGCCGCAGGCGCGCATCCGCCCGACGGTGTCGCGGTTGCAGCGGCAGCCACCTGCGAAGTGGCGCCACGGTCCGGCCAGCTTGTCCTGGACCGCCGCCAGCAACCGCGAGCCCGCCCGCACATGTTCGATGAACAGCAGCTGGCCGCCGGGCCGGAGTACGCGCGCAATCTCGTGCAGCGCAGCTTCGGGGTCGTCGACCGTGCACAGGGCGAGCGTGGAAACGACGGTATCCACTGATGCGTCGGCGAATGGTAGTCGCTCTGCTGGAGCATCGACAATTTCTGTGGCACAACGATTTTGGTCTGTCCGACGCGAGAGCTTTTTGCGCATTCCCGGCTCGGGTTCGGTCAGCAGCAGCTCGGTGACCGCCTCGGGATAGTGCGCGATGTTCAGCCCGGTCCCGGAGCCGATCTCAACGACGCGACCGTAGGCGTCGGCGAGCAAGGCTGCACGCCGTCGACGCATGCCTGCGGTTTCACCCAGCCAGAGGAACGGGTCGTACACGAGGGCGAAGATCCGCAGCCACGCGGCGGACGGCTGGTTCTCCCGCGCAGTCGAATTGATGCTGGCGATGTCGGTCATTCCGCAAAGCTAGGCGCGGCCACCGGGCGCGCGCATCGCCCGATGCGGCCATCTTCTGCAGATGGCCCGTTGCGGCCACGTCACAAGATTCCGAGACGCGCGGCTTCGGCGACGGCGGCAGTTCGAGAAGTGCGGCCCAGCTTGCGGCGGATGTTCGCGACGTGACGGTGGACGGTGTGCGAGCTGAGCACGAGGTGTTCCGCGATTTCGCGATCGCTGAGACCACGCGCAATGCACGCGAGGATTTCGCGCTCACGAGCCGACAGGACCTGCTCCTGCGCACTCGTCGCGTGCGGCAGCGCCGGTGCCGCTCCTAGTGCTTCGCGACATGCGCGAACAACGGAATCGGCGTCACCATGCCACGGGAAGTGCGCGCTTCCTTTCAGCGGGATGAATGTCGCGCCCGGAATCGCCGCCGCGACCTCGCGCCCGAGTCGGTACGGCACGGCACGGTCGTCACGGCGATGCACCACCCACGTCGGCGCGCGGACGAGCGGAAGCCGGTCTCGAACATCGAGCCGGTAGACGAGAGCCAACACCGCTGCCGCGGTCTCGGCCGTCGCAGAATCACGCTGCAGCCGACCGAAATGCTCCTGCTCATCAGCGTTGGCCCCGCCGAGGAAGATGTCGCCGAGCACGCGTGATCCCAAGCCCCAATGCGCTTGTATCGCTGCCAGTATCGCGTCGCCGACCCCAGGCGCCGTGATCGCCGTTCCATCCGGGTACGACCCGTACAACACCATCCGCTCGACACGATCGGGAGACGCCGCGGCAAACGCGACCGCCGTGCAGCTCCCGGACGAGCCGCCGATGAGCGAGACGCGTTCGAGCCCGAGCTCGTCGACGAGCGCGCGCAACGTCGCGACCTCGCTGTCGAGAGTCAGGTCGGAGTCGTGCAGCGTGTGGTCCGACATGCCGACTCCGAGCCGGTCGTACCGGATCAAGGTGTATCCCTCGGCGATTCCGTCCCAGAATCGACGGAAATCGGGGTTCTGCCAGTCGAGTTCGAGGTGACTGACCCACCATGCCGGTGCGACCAGCGGTGGACCGCTGCCGCGCACCTCGTACGCCACCCGGCGTCCGCCGACGGGCAGAAACCGGATCTCGGACCTTTCCAGCATCACCAGCAGCGTAATGCGAATTCGCCGGCGGATTGTCGACTCAGCGTCAGTGCGGGCAGGCTGTAGTCATGAGGATAAGCGGCGCCGTACTCGAACAGATCGGGCTCGAAAGGCCGTACGCCGAAACCAGGCCGCTGGTAGTGCACGACCTCGACCTGGCTCCCCCGGGCGAGGGTGAACTGCTCGTCCGCATCGAAGCCGCCGGAATGTGCCATTCCGACCTGTCCGTCGTCGACGGCAGCAGAGTCCGGCCCGTGCCGATGCTGTTGGGACACGAGGCGGCGGGCGTCGTCGAGGAGGTCGGACCCGGGGGTTCGAACTCGGCCGTCGGTCAGCGCCTGGTGATGACCTTCCTGCCGCGGTGCGGTGCCTGCGAGGCGTGCGCCACCAACGGGCTCACCCCGTGCATTCCCGGGACCGTCGCCAATACGGCCGGCACCCTGATGACCGGTGAACGCAGGCTCTCCCGCGACGGTCAGCCGGTCCATCATCACCTCGGCGTCTCGGGCTTCGCCACGCACGCCGTCGTCGATCACCGTTCGGTCGTCCCGGTGCCCGCCGACGTACCCGCGGAGGTCGCGGCGCTGCTCGGCTGCGCGGTGCTGACCGGCGGCGGCGCGGTGATCAACGCCGGACGGCCACGACCGGGTGAAACCGTGATCGTCGTGGGCCTCGGCGGGGTGGGCATGGCTGCGGTGCTGACCGCTCTCTCGCACGACGATGTCCGCGTCATCGGTGTCGATCAGCTACCCGCCAAGCTCGAGCTGGCCCGCACCATGGGCGCCCACGAGGCGTACACGGCCGACGAAGCGCGCGAGGCCGGGCTCAAGGCCGCCGTCGTGATCGAGGCGGTCGGGCATCCGCAGGCGGTGGAGACCGCCGTGGACCTCACCGCTGCGGGCGGCCGCACCGTCTGTGTCGGACTCCCCCGCCCGGATGCGCGAGTCAACTTGTCGCCGTTGGGCTTTGTCGCAGAGGGGCGGTCGCTGATCGGCAGCTATCTCGGATCTGCCGTGCCCGCGCGCGAGATCCCGCACTTCGTCGGTCTGTGGCGGGCGGGCCGGCTACCGGTCGAGTCGTTGGTGTCGGCGACGATCACGCTCGACGACATCAACTCCGGCATGGATCAACTCGCCGACGGCAAGGCCGTGCGGCAGATCATCCGGTTCGACTAGCCGCGGCTTCGGCATCCGCGACGCCCGCGCGCCGCAGCTCCGAGACGATCAGGGCGCGCAGACGACGACTCACCTCGAATTGCTTGCCGGGCAGCGTGCGTGCCACCACGCGCAGGTTCACGGTGTCCTTCTCGATGCTCTCGACACCCATCAGTTGCGGCTCGTCGAGCAGCAGCTCGGGCAGGCCGTCGTCGTGCATGGCCATGGTCGACACCTCCCGCAGCGCGTCGTTGACGATGTTGATGTCGGCCGACGTCGGGACCGGGACGTCGACCACTGCGCGCGCCCAATCCTTGGACAGGTTGAGCGATTTGACGATCTGGCCGTTCGGCACGGTGAATACCTCACCGTCGCTGGTGCGGAGTTTCGTGACACGCAGCGTCACGTCCTCGACCGTGCCGCGGGCCTCACCACCCGCCGTCACGGTCAGCGCGACCAGATCGCCGAACCCGTACTGCTTCTCGGTGATCAGGAAGAAGCCGCTGAGCAGATCCTGCACGATGCGCTGGGCGCCGAAACCGAGCGCGGCACCGAGCACCGCCGCGGGCGCCACCAGCGAGCCGATCGGCAGCCCGAGTTGATTGGCGATGTCGACGGCGACGACGACGTAGAGCACGGCGATGGCGACCGACGAGATCACCGAGGCAACCGCCCGGCGGTGTTTGACGCTCTCGGGTCGCAGCACCGAGTCGGCGGCGTCGCCGCTGTCCCATCGCTTGCTGATACGACGCGCGATCAACCGGATCACCCGCGTGGCGATGATCGCGAACACCAGCACCAGCGCGATGTGCAGGCCCTTCGTCAGCAGCCATTCGGTAAGTGAGTCAAGTGTCGATTGCATATTTGTATGGGCTTCCCGACTACCCCGGGGGATCAAACGGCACGACTGTGTGATCCGGCCTACTCCGCCGTGGGAAATCCAGTCAGAACCAGCTGTCGCGCATGTCCAGCGAGGTGCGGTCCAATGCGGCAAGCAGATCGAGTTGAGGACCCGTCTTGGGCAGTTCGCTCCGGAAGAAGTACCGCGCAGCTTGCCGTTTGCCGTCGTAGAAGTCGCCGGTGCGGCCGTTGCAGGCGACCACCTGCTCGAGCCAGATCCAGGCGACCAGGATGTGGCCGAACGCCTCGAGGTACGCGACGCTGTTGGCCAGCGCGGCGTCGATGTCGCCGGACGCGAACATTGCGGCGGTCACCTCGACCAGGCGCTCCCAGGTTGCACTGAGCCGAGGTGCCAGTTGCGCGGCATCCCCGCCCGCGGCGTTCGCGGCGTCGACTGTCTGCGCAATCGCCGCCCCGAGCGCCGCGAGGCCGGCGCCGCCGCGCTGGGTCACCTTGCGGCCCAGCAGGTCGAGGCTCTGAATGCCATGGGTGCCCTCGTGAATGGCGTTCAGCCGGTTGTCGCGGTAGTGCTGTTCGACGTCGTATTCGCGGGTATAGCCGTAGCCACCGTGTACCTGAATCGCGAGGTTGTTGGCCTCCAGGCACCACTGCGACGGCCAGCTCTTCCCAACCGGCGTGAGGATGTCGAGCAGCAGCGTCGCCGCATCGCGCTCGGCGTCGGTTTCGGCGCTGTGCTGCACGTCGACGAGCTTGGCGCAGTACAGCAGCAACGCCATCCCGCCCTCGACATACGCCTTCTGCGCCAACAGCATTCGCTTGACATCGGCGTGTTCGATGATCGGGATCTGCGGCGTCGTCGGGTCCTTGGCCGTCACCGGTCTGCCCTGCGGGCGTTCGCGGGCGTAGTCCACCGACTTGAGGTAGCCGGTGTAGCCCAGTGCCACCGCACCCATACCTACGCCGAGGCGTGCCTCGTTCATCATCGTGAACATGTAGGTGATGCCGCGGTGCGGCTCGCCGACGAGATAACCGACGGCGCCGTCGAAGTTCAGGACGGTGTTGGTGATACCCCGCTGCCCCATCTTGTGGTTCAGCCCGGCGATGACGACGTTGTTGCGCTCGCCGATCGAACCATCGTCATTGACAAGATATTTCGGGACGATGAACAGCGAGATGCCCTTGGTGCCCGCCGGTCCGCCCGGGATCTTGGCCAGCACCAGATTGACGATGTTCTCGGTCAGCTCGTGCTCGGCGCCGGAGATCCACATCTTCGAACCGAACAGCCGGTACGTGCCGTCGGGCTGCGGTTCGGCCCGGGTGAGGATGTCGGCGAGCGACGAACCGGCCTGTGTCTCGGACAGCGCCATCGTTCCCGAGAACCGCCCGGCCAGCATGGGTTTGACGAAGGTCTCGATCTGCTCGGGGGTGCCGAACTTCGCGAGCAGGTTCGCGTTGGCCATGGTGAGCATGACGTAACCCGAGGTGCTGACGTTGGCGGCCGCAATCCAGGCGAACGCCGCCTGGGCGACGGTCATCGGCAACTGAGCGCCGCCCAGGTCGTGGTCCATGCCCATGCCCACGAGATCGGCCTGGGCGAATGCGTCCAGCGCCTCCTTGACCTCACCGATGACGGTCACCTTCTCACCGTCGAACTGTGGCTCGTTGGCGTCGCTCTTCTTGTTGTGCGGTGCGAAATACCGCGTCGCCAACTGCTCACACAGCTCGAGCACCGCGTCGAACGTCTCGCGGGAGTGCTCGGCGAAGCGGTCACGCTTGGTCAGTTCGTCGACCCGCAGCCACTCGTAGAGCAGGAAATCGAGATCCCGTCGCGACAGCAAGTTCGATCTCATCTGACTCACCGGCTAGTTGGCTGCGCTGATGTTCACACCCAGCGGCTCGGACTCTCGCACCGTTTCGTCGCGGATCAATCCGCGCAACAGCGCGGTACTGAACTCGACGGCGATCTCCTGGGCGGTGCGCCGACCGTGCGGCCGCAGCCAGCGGTAGGACCCCAGCGTCATCCCGATGTAGCCGAGGGCCAGAACGTGGCTGTCGCAGTCGTAGAACTCGCCGCTGGCGATGCCCCGGTCGATGACGTCACGCACGTGCTCGTAGACCTGGGTTTCCTTCTCCCTGATGTAGGCGACCTGCTCCTCGGTGAACCACTCCGTGATGTAGGGGCCTTCCTGAAAGTAAACCGCCGCGCGCTCGATGTCGCTGGCGATGCCGACCAGCAGCCGACGGGTGAAGTGGTAGATGGTCTCCCGGGCCGACGCGGTCGGGTCGTCGTGCAGGGCATCGACGGTGAAGTCGGCAGCGCCCTTGTAGATGTCGTAGAGGATCAGCGCTTTGCTGGCGTAGTAGTGGTACACCGTGGCCTTGTTCAGGCCGACGGCGTCGGCGACGTCGTCCATCCGGGTGCCGTGATACCCACGAGCGGCGAACAGCTTGGTGGCGACGGCCAGCAATTCCTCGCGACGTGACATCCCGTTCGAGGCTTCCGGTGACGAGGCTGGCATGGCGACTCACTATATGCAGGCCCGGAGCGGATCCGGGGTATCAATCAACTGGTTGGCTAGTTTATGCGTTGAGGGTGTCGCCAGTTCGGCGGCAGGTCTAGACTCGGGCGAGAACCAGCCGCGACACGAGAGGTGATGACGTGGATCCCAATCCCGATTATGACGCGAGCGACGAGCTGGAGTACGGCGCGAACTGGTTCGCCTGGATTCTGCGTGGCGTATATCCGCCGCCTGCCTATCCCCCCGTCTAACCCCCGTCTACGCCTCGCTCGCGCGAGGGAGAGCCCGGATGCTCACCCGGACGGCGAGATAGATCACCGACGAGGTGACCACGAATATCGGCCAGCCCATCGCGATACGCGCCGCCGCCAGTAGCCCCTCCTGATCCGTGTCATACAGGTAGTTCTGCACCAGAAATCGTGACCACGATGCCGTCGCCATCACGGCGGTGGCGATGTCGAACGCCAGTCGAACCTTCGGAACGCGACGCCACGTGTCGTCGCGACCCGTCATCCATGCCCACCCCACACCGACGATTGGTCTGCGGATCACGATCGAGGTGGTGAAGGCGAACGCCAACCCGAGATACATCCAGATGCCGGGCAGATAGAAGTCCTTGGCCCTGCCGGTGATCAAGGCGAACGCCGCGCACACCGCGATGCCCGCGAACCCCAATATCGCAGGCCGGGTGGACTCCCTCCGGAACAGCTGCCACGCCAGAATCAGCGACGCGACGGTGATCGCGGCGATGAGCGCCGGACGCAAGCCGGTCACCGAGTTCGTCACCGCGAACGTGGTGACCGGCAGCGCCGTGTACACCAGCCCGCGCACCCCGCCGGCGCGAACCAGCAGCGCAGCGGCGGGCGGTCGGGACTCGGTCATCACCGCGAACTGTACGTGGACCTCGGGAGCTCGCCTCAGCTGCGAATCGGGGTAAGCCGCTTACCGGCGGAGGGGCACAACGTCGCCAAGAGGCGGATGGGAGACTTTTCGGATGATTATCGGGATACCGCGCGAATCCCTGGCGGGTGAGACGCGGGTTGCCGCTACGCCGCAAACCGTCGGACAACTGCTCAAACTGGGCTACACGGTCGTCGTCGAGTCGGGCGCAGGCGCTGCCTCCAGCTTTGCCGATGCGGCCTACGTGGAGGCCGGCGCCAGTGTGGGTGACCCCTGGGCGGCCGACGTCGTCCTCAAGGTCAACGCCCCCTCCGACGATGAGATCGCCAAGGTACGTGACGGCGCGACACTGGTCAGCCTGATCTCCCCGGCGCTGAACCCGGAACTGGTCGAGAAGCTGTCCGCCCGCCCCATCACCGTGCTGGCGATGGACGCCGTGCCACGTATCTCGCGAGCGCAGTCCCTGGACGTGCTGTCGTCGATGGCGAACATCGCGGGGTACCGCGCGGTCGTCGAGGCCGCGCACAGCTTCGGCAGGTTCTTCACCGGGCAGGTGACCGCGGCGGGCAAGGTGCCGCCGGCCAAGGTGCTCGTGGTCGGCGCGGGTGTCGCCGGCCTGGCCGCCGTCGGCGCGGCCGGCAGCCTCGGTGCGGTCGTCAAGGCCACCGACCCGCGGCCCGAGGTCGCCGATCAGGTGCGCTCCCTCGGCGGGGAGTACATGCCCGTCGATCCGGAGGCGGCCGAGGTCTCGGCGACCGGCTACGCCAAGGAGATGGGCGACGACTACAAAGCCCGCGAGGCCGCGCTGTACGCCGAGTTGGCCAAAGAGGTCGACATCATCATCACCACCGCGCTGATCCCTGGTAAGCCCGCGCCGCGCATCATCACCGCCGACATGGTCGCGTCGATGAAGCCGGGCAGTGTGCTCGTCGACATGGCCGCCGCCAACGGCGGCAACGTCGAGGGCACCGTCAAGGATCAGGCGATCGTCACCGACCACGGCGTGACGATCATCGGCTACACCGATCTGGCGGGGCGTCTGCCCGCCACCGCCTCGCAGCTCTACGGCACCAACCTGGTGAACCTGCTCAAGCTGCTCACCCCGGAGAAGGACGGACAGCTCACCCTGGACTTCGACGATGTCGTTCAGCGGTCGGTCACCGTGGTCCGCGACGGTGAGACGACGTGGCCGCCGCCACCGGTGCAGGTGTCCGCGGCGCCCGCGGCTGCCGCTGCCGCCCCGGTCGAGCACAAACCCGCCAAGACTCCGATGTCGACCCGACGCCGGCTGGGCATCACCTTCGCCGCCGCCGCGGTGCTGTTCGCCCTCATCGCACTGTCCCCCGCCGCGCTGCAGGTACACCTGACGGTGTTCGCGCTGGCGATCGTCATCGGCTACTACGTGATCGGCAACGTGCACCACGCGCTGCACACGCCGCTGATGTCGGTGACCAACGCGATCTCGGGCATCATCGTCGTCGGCGCACTGCTGCAGATCGGCCACGGTGACAGGGGAAATGGCACAGTCATCACCGTCCTTGCATTCCTGGCGATCCTGCTGGCCAGCATCAACGTCTTCGGTGGCTTCGCGGTGACCCGCCGCATGCTGGCGATGTTCTCGAGGAGCTAAGCGCATGTTCACCATAGAGACTGCCGCGACCGCAGCCTACGTCGTCGCCGCGCTGTTGTTCATCCTGGCGCTGGCCGGGCTGTCCAGGCACGAGACATCAAGGGCCGGTAACAGTTTCGGCATCGCCGGGATGGCCGTCGCGCTACTCGCGACGATCGCGCTCGCGCTGGCGCGGCACATCGAACCGCTGGGCCTCGGCCTGCTCGTCGGCGCGATGGTCATCGGTGCCGCGATCGGTCTGTGGCGCGCCAAGGTCGTCGAGATGACCGGCATGCCCGAGCTCATCGCGTTGCTGCACAGCTTCGTCGGCCTGGCCGCCGTGCTGGTCGGCTGGAACGGCTACCTGCACGTCGAGGGTGATGCCACCGGCGCTGAAGCGATGCAGCTCGGCACCGAAGGAATGCTGGGCATTCACTCCGCCGAGGTCGTCATCGGAGTCTTCATCGGAGCGGTGACGTTCACCGGCTCGATCGTCGCCAACCTGAAATTGTCGGCCCGGATCAAGTCCGCGCCGATGATGCTGCCCGGCAAGAACGTGCTCAACGTCGGCGCCCTGGTGGTGTTCGCCGCGCTCACCGTGTGGTTCGTCATCGACCCCCAGCTGTGGCTGCTGATCGTCGTCACGGTGCTGGCTCTGCTGCTCGGTTGGCATCTGGTCGCGTCGATCGGCGGCGGCGACATGCCCGTCGTGGTGTCGATGCTCAACAGCTATTCGGGCTGGGCCGCGGCGGCGTCGGGCTTCCTGCTGTCCAACGATCTGCTCATCGTGACCGGCGCGCTGGTCGGCTCCTCCGGTGCCTACCTGTCCTACATCATGTGCAAGGCCATGAACCGGTCGTTCATCTCGGTGATCGCCGGCGGCTTCGGTATCGAAGCCGGCCCGGCGGATGACAAGGACTACGGCACCCACCGCGAGATCGACGCCGACAGCGCGGCCGACCTGCTCGCCTCGGCGCACTCCGTGATCATCACGCCCGGCTACGGCATGGCCGTCGCCCAAGCCCAGTACGGCGTCGCGGACCTGACCCGCAAGCTGCGCGACCGCGGCGTCAATGTCCGGTTCGGTATCCACCCCGTCGCGGGACGCCTGCCCGGCCACATGAACGTGCTGCTGGCCGAGGCCAAGGTGCCCTACGACATCGTGCTGGAGATGGACGAGATCAACGACGACTTCAGCGACACCGACGTCGTACTGGTCATCGGCGCCAACGACACCGTCAACCCGGCGGCCTCCGAGGACCCGAGCAGCCCGATCGCCGGTATGCCGGTGCTCACGGTCTGGAACGCCAACAACGTCATCGTGTTCAAGCGGTCGATGGCATCGGGCTACGCGGGCGTGCAGAACCCGCTGTTCTTCCGGGAGAACACCCAGATGCTGTTCGGCGACGCCAAGGACCGGGTGGACGCCATCAACGCCGCGCTCTCGGAATCGGTTTCCGCCGGCCACTAGAGTCTGCACTCATGCCGGTCGACAGGTTGTTGCCCACCGACGATGCCCGTGACCTGATCGCGCTCACCCGTGAGATCGCCGACAAGGTTCTCGATCCGGTGGTCGACACCCATGAGAAGGACGAGACCTACCCCGACGGCGTGTTCCCCGCCCTCGGCGCGGCGGGATTGTTGAGCCTTCCGCAGCCCGAGGAGTGGGGCGGCGGCGGGCAACCGTTCGAGGTGTACCTGCAGGTGCTCGAGGAACTGGCGGCGCGGTGGGCGGCCGTGGCGGTGGCGGTCAGCGTGCACAGCCTGTCGTCGCATCCGTTGCTGATGTTCGGTACCGAGGAACAGAAGCAACGCTGGCTTCCGGACATGCTGTCCGGCAGCCAGATCGGGGCCTACAGCCTGTCGGAGCCGCAGGCCGGCTCCGATGCTGCGGCCCTGCGGTGCGCCGCTGTGTCTTCCGATGACGCGACGGCGCCTGGCTACGTGCTCAACGGTTCCAAGTCCTGGATCACCCACGGCGGGGTCGCCGACTTCTACACGTTGTTCGCGCGGACCGGCGAAGGGTCAAGGGGCATCTCGTGTTTCCTGGTACCCGGCGATCTGCCCGGGCTCAGCTTCGGCAAGCCCGAGGAGAAGATGGGACTGCATGCGGTCCCGACCACCTCTGCGTTCTACGACAACGCGCGCATCGGCGCGGACCGCCGTATCGGTGCCGATGGCCAGGGGCTGCAGATCGCGTTCAGCGCGCTGGACTCGGGCCGGCTCGGCATCGCCGCGGTGGCCACCGGCCTGGCGCAGGCGGCGCTGGACGAAGCGGTGCGTTATGCGAACGAGCGAACGACGTTCGGCCGCAAGATCATCGACCATCAGGGGCTGGGATTCCTGTTGGCGGACATGAGTGCGGCGGTGGTCAGCGCACGGGCGACGTACCTCGATGCCGCGCGTCGTCGCGATCTGAACCTCCCGTACTCGGCGCAGGCCAGTGTGGCCAAGTTGGTCGCCACGGACGCGGCGATGAAGGTGACCACCGATGCCGTGCAGGTGTTCGGTGGCGCCGGGTACACGCGCGACTATCGCGTCGAGCGGTACATGCGAGAGGCCAAGATCATGCAGATCTTCGAGGGCACCAACCAGATTCAGCGACTGGTCATCGCGCGCGGCCTGACGAACTGAGCGCGATCGGCACGGTTCGGTCATCGAAATCAACGAAATGCAGGGATTCATTCGAACTTTCGCTGCACAACGTTGAAAGCGATGGCCTACCCGTGAGCCTTACCTCTTCTCCGGTGAACGATCACCGCGCCGATGACCGCACCCACCATCACGACCAGTCCCAAGAATGCGCCAATGATGAAGACGATCGCCATGACGATTTCCGAATCACCACCCGCCTCGATGGCGTACGACGGGTCAGAAGGGTCGTACGTGATCTCGACTTCGTCACCGACATCGGGGTTGTTGCCCGTGAACCAAACGATCTCGGCGCTGACGGGTGTGCCACCGTCGGTGGTGAACTCGACGGTGACGGTGTCGGTGAAGACCTCCACATCGGTGACGGTTGCAGTGGTCGTCACACCATAGGAATCGAGATAGCCGCTGGACCAGTAGCCCGCATACGCGATACCACCGAAGATCAGCGAGCCGATCAGGCTGACGGCGGCCACGCACCAGAGCAGGACGGCCCACACCGCTGACGGCCCGGCGGGAGGGCCGTACGGCGACCACTGCGGCGGCGGCGAAGGCCACCCGTGGTTGGCCGGTCCATACTGTGGATACGGTTGTGCAGGGTCATGCGGAGGCTGCCATTGCGTAGGCTCCATCGCTTCATGGTGGCGCACAATTCGCGAGGGACCAACCTATTGGATGAATTCGGTTATGGCGTTCACGAATTCGCCTGGCGCCTCGACCATCGGGCTGTGCCCCGATCCTGGGATGACGACCGGCGTCAGCCCCGCCCCGCGGTAGCGCTCGACGTTCGCCGCCGTGGGCGTCAGCTCGTCGCGCTCACCCCAGACGACCAGCACCGGCTGCTCGAGGCGGGCGATGCGGTCCACCGCCGCGGGCGCCCCGTCCTGGCCGCGGGCATGACACAGCCCCGAATGTGTCAACTGCTCCAGCGATCGGTGAGCCAGCGGCGGCACCGCGAAATCGGTGGCGAAGCCCGTCTGCAACGCGCTGTCGCTGATCGCATCCACGGGGCGCAGCCTGTCGATGGCCTGCCCAATGATCGGGGCGCAAGCCAACCCGGCCAACGCGGGCATCTCTGCGAGGCTCATTTCGGCGGGGGTATCGGAGATCACAACTCGCTCAACACGTTCGGGATCCTGCCCGGCGAGAGCCAGCGCCACGGACCCGCCCATCGAATGTCCCACCAGTACGGCGTGGCGCACCTCGAGCGCATCGAGCGCGTTGCGCACGGCGTTGGCCTGGCTTTCGATCCGGTAACTCTCGGCGTTGCGGGGAGCCTCTGACCCGCCGTGGCCGACGAGATCGATGGCGACCACGCGTTGCGCGGGCAACGCCGCCGCGACGCGATCCCACCACTGGACCGACGCCGAATAGCCGTGCAACAAAACGACCGCGCGATCGCCAGGCGGGCCGAACTCCTTGACGTTGAGGTCCGGGCCGTCGAGTTCGATGACCCGCCCGCCGTCGAACGGCTGGGCCTGACGTGTCGCCCTGGCTACGAGGAATGCGTTCACCACCAGCGCGGCGACCACGACGACGATCGCGATCACGCTGATTCGCCACTTCATCCGTCGGACGCTACCGCTGGGGCTGCATTGCGCGCCAACGTTTTTTCAGTCGATCGGCTCCGGCGGCGATGTCGCGATCACCTGCGTGCCGTGACCGGCCACGGAGTCGATCTCCATCGAACCGCCCATCGCATCGAACCGCGCCAGCAGCGACCCGAGCCCGATATGTCCGTCGGCGACATAGCTTTCGACACTCGCAGGGTCGAAGCCCGTCCCGTCGTCGGTGATGGTCAACACCACCCTGTCGCGGCGCCGCGACAGACTCACCCGGACATTGCTCGCGCGCGCGTGCTTGCCGATGTTGTTGAGCAGTTCTCGCGCCGCCCGGTACAGCAGCTGCTGCGACTCGGGCTTTCCGACGTCCGCCAGGTCGGCCTCCACGGTGCAATCGGAGCGAGCCTGGAACTGCCGCAGCAGTTCTCGCACGGCCTCCGTCAGCCCGAGCTGAGCAAGCACCTGCGGGTGCAGCTCGGTCACCGTGGACCGCAGCGCGGCGGCCGTCTGCTGCAGCGCGGCGTGCACGGCCTCCAGCGCAGGATCGCCGGTGCGCTCGCGAACCTCGTCGAGGTCGAGGCGGGCCGCCAACAACGTCTGCAGCGGGCCGTCGTGCAGATGCTCGGCGACTTCCCGGTTGTGCCGTTCATCGGCCTGCATCGCCTCGGACACCAGCTGCCGACGGACCTCCTGCAGCCTCGTCACACGCGCTCGTCGCGACACCAGAACCAGACACAGCGCTGTGGTGGCCGCCGCCGCCCAGAGCAGAAACCCGAAGTGCGAGTAGACGATGTCCGGCATGCCGACGGTGTCGTCGCGCTTGGAGTACACGATCCACACCCCGAGATAGCACAGCGCCGTGCCGGTGCCGAGGATCGCGGTACGCCACGGCCGGTCCTGGAAGGCGATCGCGACCGGCAGCAGGAAGAAGACCGGCAGCAGGGCCGCCGTCGCTCCCCCGGAAACCAGGCACAGCAGCACGGCGACGAGGACATCGAAGGTCGTCGAGGTCCAGTCCGCCCAGCGCGGCACCGGACCGCGCAGCACCACGACGAGCCACACCACGGCGGCGGCCGCGTAGATCCCCAGCACCACCTCATACACGCCGGGCAGCCAGTGGTCGACGTCCCACGTCCACACCAGCAGCCCGATCAGCGCGATCAGCGGCAGCCGGAGGAACGCGCTGACGCGCACGGGTTCTGCGGCGAGGTATCGGGCGATGCGGTCGAGCAAAGCTATTCCAGCAGTTTGCGGCGCATCGCCTCGGCCACGGCGGCGGCGCGGTCGTTGACGCCGAGTTTCTCGTAGAGGCGCTGCACGTGGGTCTTGACGGTCGACGGCGCGAGGAACAATTCCTTGGCCATCGCGGGGATGCTGCTGCCCGCGGCGATCAGCTTGAGTACTTCGCGTTCACGCGGACTGAGCACCGGTCCCTCGGGTTCGGCGCGTTTACGTATCTCACCGGCCAGGCCGGCGGCGAGGCTGGGTGCCACGACGTCACGGCCCTTCGCGCAGTCCAGCACCGCGTTCACGAGTTCGGAGCGGCTCGACTCCTTGGGCAGGAATCCGGCCGCACCCTCCTGTAGCGCACGGAAGACGATCGCCGACTCGTCGTGCGCCGAGATCAGCAGGACGCGGGTCGGCAGTTCGTCGCGGACCACCGCGGCGGCGACTTCGGCGCCGTCCATCCCCGGCATGCGGTAATCCAGCAGCGCAACCTGCGGCTTATGCGTACGGATCGCCTCGAGCGCCGAAACACCGTCGTCAGCCTCGGCGACCACCTCGATCGACCCGCTGGATATCAGCGCACGGACGACTCCGTCGCGAAACATCGGATGGTCGTCACCCACCACGACTCGCACTTTTTCGCTGGTCAGGCCCGTCGACACAGCTGCCAGCTTCGCACAGCCACCTGCCTTGTTCATCCGAATGAATGACACCCGGTTTATCCGCGCCGCCGTTCTTTTACGCGACATACAGATCCGCGGCGGGCAAGCACTCTTTGAGTCATCGCCGGAACAAGCCGGCAAGAAGTACCAAACATCAAGTGACACAGGAGGATTGCAATGAACACCAAAACGATCCGCCACATCCCCTGGTTCTTCGCTCTGCCGGTTCTATCGGCCGGCGTCCCCCGATCAGGGGACATCGGATTCCCCCAGGTCAAAGGTCGATCAGCGGACAGACTGCAGGGTCGCAGCGGGCAATAGTTATCCCAACGCCGGAACAGCCGGCAAGGGAAAACCGAAGACCTCGACCAGACAGGAAAGAAACTCCCGTGACCACCACCCGAATCTTCGCCCGCTTCATCGCTCTTCCCGTCGTCTCCGCCGGCATTCTCGGTGGCGCCGCCCTCGGCCTGGCCGGGATGGCCAACGCGGGCACGTACTCGTACCACCCCGAGCCGCGACCGGGCATCGTCGCGACCCCGAACGTCATCGCCCGTCCTCCGGTCATCGTGATGCCCCGCCATCACAGCTACCCCGCCGGCGAAGGGTTCGTCATCGACGTCCCGTCGGGCGACTAACTCAAGACCACCCTCCACAAGAGACCCCCGCCGGTCCTCTCACCACAGCGGGATGTCGACCCCGTGCTCGGACTCCAGTCGCGGACCGAAGTACCGGCGCTCCGCCTCCTGGATCCTCACGTCGTTGATGCTGGCCTCCCGGCGCGCCATCAGACCGTCTGAATCGAACTCCCACAATTCATTGCCATAGCTGCGATACCACTGGCCGCCTGCGTCGCGGCATTCGTACTGAAACCGCACCGCGATCCGATTGCCGTGGAAGTCCCACAGGCTCTTGCGCAGGACGTAGTCGAGTTCGCGTTGCCACTTCTGGGTAAGGAACGCGACGATCGCGGCGCGCCCGACGACATGCACGCCACGGTTGCGCCACTGCGAGTCCGGGGTGTACGCCAAGCTGACCCGCTCCGGGTCGCGGGTGTTCCAGGCGTCCTCAGCGGCTTGCACCTTCTGGACGGCGGTCTCGTGCGTGAAGGGCGGGAGCGGCGGACGGCTTTCGGTCATGCCCTGTTATACGTGTCATGGACTGCCGCGATTCCCGTTTTTTACGGGTGTCATATCGTGACTGTCATGGACTTCGCGATGTCGGCCAAAGGGCAGGACTACCACAAGCGGCTCTCCGATTTCATGATCGAGTACGTCTTTCCCGCGGAGAAGGACTACGAGGCCTACCGGCACGAGAAGGGCCCGGACGACCACACCGTTCCGCCCGTGATCGAGGACCTCAAGAAGCTGGCCAAGGAACGCGGGCTGTGGAACCTGTTCCTGCCCGCCGAGTCGGGGCTGACGAACCTCGAATACGCGCCGCTGGCCGAGCTCACCGGCTGGAGCATGGAGATCGCTCCCGAGGTGACCAACTGCGCGGCCCCCGACACCGGCAACATGGAAACTCTGCACCTGTTCGCCAACTCCGAGCAGAGCAAGCAGTGGCTCGAGCCGCTGCTGAACGGAGAGATCCGCAGTGCGTTCGCGATGACGGAGCCCGCGGTGGCCTCCAGCGACGCCCGCAACATCCAGACCACGATGCTGCGCGACGGCGGCGACTACGTGATCAACGGCCGCAAATGGTGGATATCCGGGGCAGCCGATCCCCGCTGCAAGCTCCTCATCGTGATGGGCCGCACCAACCCTGATGCCGCCAGCCATCAGCAGCAGTCGATGATTCTTGTCCCCGTCGATACGCCGGGTGTGTCGATCGAGCGGTCGCTGCCGGTTTTCGGGTGGCAGGACCAGCACGGCCACTGCGAGGTCAGCTTCGACAACGTACGGGTGCCGGTGACGAATCTGCTCCACGAGGAGGGCAGCGGTTTCGCGATTGCTCAGGCCCGCTTGGGGCCTGGCCGCATCCATCACTGCATGCGTGCCATCGGGGTGGCCGAGCGGGCGCTGGCACTGATGGTCGACCGGGTGAACAATCGCATCGCGTTCGGTAAGCCGTTGGCCGAGCAGGGCGTGGTCCAACAGCAGGTGGCGTTGTCACGCAACGAGATCGACCAGGCGCGGCTGTTGTGCCACAAGGCAGCGTGGGTGATCGACGAGAAGGGCAACAAGGAGGCGCGCAACGAGGTCGCGATGATCAAGGCGGTCGCCCCGCAGATGGCGTGCAACGTCATCGACCGCGCGATCCAGGTGCACGGCGCGGCGGGCGTCAGCGACGACACCGTGCTGGCTCGGCTCTACGGCTGGCACCGGGCCATGCGCCTGTTCGACGGCCCGGACGAGGTCCACATGCGGACCATCGCGCGGGCCGAACTCGGCAGGGAGAAGTCGGCTTTCGCCGCGGCGGTCACCGCTGGGTCTTCTCGGTGACCCCGAACCCTGACGCCCTGTCAGGGGCATGGAACTTCCGTGACATCGCCGAAGAGGCGGGCATCCGGCCGGGCAGGTTCTTCCGGTCCAGCGAGTTGAGCGGGCTCGACGATTCGGGTCAGGAGGCGCTGCTCCGATTCGGCATCACCGACGTCGCCGACCTTCGCTCCGACCGTGAGGTCGAACGTCGCGGACAGGGCCGGGTACCCGGCGGCGTCGTGGTTCACCGGCTGCCGTTCCACGAACTGTCCAAACCGGGTGCCGAGGCGCCGCACGAGCAGAGCTTCGAGCGGATGATGACGGAAAAGCCCGACGACGAGGACGTCGCGGTCGCCGCGGGCCGGTTCATGACCGAGGAATACGAGCGCTTCCCGACCCTGGCCGGCGCACAACTGGCTGTGCGGCAGGTCATTTCGATGCTGACCGAGGAACGGCCGGTCATCACGCATTGCTTCGCGGGCAAGGACCGCACCGGTTTCACCGTCGCGACCGTGCTCGAGGCCGTCGGCGTCGACCGCGACGCGATCATGGCGGATTTCCTGCGCAGTAACGCCGCGGTGCCCCGGCTTCGGGAGAGCATCCTCGAGTCGATCCGCAATCGGTCCGAGGACACCACCGACGAGATCGTGACCTTCGCGGAGGCCCGGCTCACCGAAGAGGTGCTGGGCGTGCGTGAGGTGTACCTCGACGCGTCCAGGAAAACCATCGACGACCAATACGGCTCGTTGGGTAATTACCTTGAGGCTCTGGGTGTTACGGGGACACAACTGGATCGGTTGCGCCGCTCGCTACTGGGTTAGGTAGACCCCGAACACCCACGCAACCGTGGCGAACAGGGCCCCGGCGAGTTCGACACCCATCGACAGCGCGACACCCTTCACGGCGTGCTTGGTCGACGTCCACGCCGCCCGCTGGTCGCCGCGGGTGGACAACTCGGCCAGATAGACGCCCAACACGAAGCCGATCACCAGGCCGATCACCGGGATCACGAAGAAGCCGATGATGCCCAGCACCGCACCCGCCGCCAGGCTCAGCGTGCGCACGTCGTTGGCCCGCATCCGCTTGACCGGCCAGGTGTACTTGATCAGGGTGGCCGCGCCGAGCAGCGCGGTGACCACCCCGAGCGTCACCCAGCCCGTGAGGTTGTTCTCGACGACGGCCCAGACCGCGATCGCGGCGAACACCAGCAGCGTGCCGGGCAGCAGCGGCACCACGATGCCGACGATGCCGACGGCGATGGCGAGCGCTACGAGGATGATGCCGACGGTGCTCACGACACGAACTTAACGGGTCAGGGCTTTCTGGCGCGCACCCACTGGAATGTTGCGAGGGTCTTGGACCGTACGCCTTCCATACCGAGGCCCTCGAGGATGTCGGCGAGCTCGTCCTCGGCGAAGAAGTTGGCCTGGCCCTCAGGCAGCAGACGCAGCAGCGGTCCGAGGTTCCCGGCGGTCGGCACCATGATGGCCATCCGCCCGCCGGGCTTGAGCACCCTGGCCATCTCGGCGAGCGTCTGCGCCGGATCAGGTATCAGCTGCAGCACGGCCAGCGACGTGGTCGCGTCGACCGTCTCGTCGCGCAGGGGAAGCCGCTGCGCGTCCGCGCGCATGAAGCCGACGTTCGGGCCCGCTTGGGCTTCGACCGCGCGGGCCAGCATCGGCTCGGAGATGTCGAGACCGAGCGCGAGGCCTTCCGGGCCTGCCGCCTCGCCCAGTTGTGCGGTCACATTGCCGGGACCACTGCCGACGTCCAGGGCCACCCCGCCGGACGGGATGTTCAACCACTCGACCGGAAGCCGCCACACGCCGGCCACCCTGCGGGCCAGCGCCTGCGCGTTGTCGTAGAGCATCGAGCCGATCCCCGAAGCCCACGCGGCTTGAATCAGGCCGGTGTTCTTTGGTGTGCCCGTCGCGAGCTCATCGGTCAGCAGGTCCAGATAGCCCTTGCTGACGTCGGGATTCGCGGGCGGATCCGACAAAAGATCCAGCGCCCTGCGGAGTGCCTGCGGGAGATCGGTGTGCAATTGATCGGTCACCCCTCCACGCTACGCCGCGGTGATCAGGTGTCGAGTTGGTCGGCGAGGTCGAGAAAATCCGTTGCCGTGAAGTCGAATTCACCGTCGGTGACCTTGTGTGCTCGCTGGTTGGGACCGTATTCGAGCGGACGGGTGACATAGGCGGTCATCAGCCCCGCATCGCGCGCGGCCCGCAGGTCGCCGGGATGCGCTGCGACCAGCATCAGCTCACCGGGAGCAACGTCGAGTAGGCCGGCGCACCCGAGGTATGCCTCGGGATCAGGTTTGTAGTGATGGAACAACTCGGCGGAGATCACGCAGTCCCACGGCAGCCCCGCGCGCTTGGCCATGTTGGTCAGCAGCGACATGTTGCCGTTCGACAGCGTCGTGATGACGAAGCGTTCCTTCAGCCGAGTGAGGCCCCCGACGCTGTCGGGCCACGGGTCCAGCCGGTGCCACGCGCGGTTGAGATGGTCGACGTCGGCATCGCTGACCGAGGTGATGCCCGCCTCACGCAGTAGCTCGTCGAGGATCATCCGGTGCAGGACGTCGATCTTGGTCCACGGCAGCTCGCCGCGGCGCACCCGATCCATCGCGGGCAAATAGCCTTTGCGCCAACCGTCGGCCATGGCAGCCCAATCTGCCTGTACGCCATGGCTTTCGCCGAATGTCTCGAGCTCGGCGATGATGCTCGAACGCCAGTCGACGACGGTGCCGAACGTGTCGAACGCCAACGCCTTCGGCATCACGGTTCCAGCACGACCTTGCCCAGCACACCGCCGTCGGCCAGGCTCTGCAGTGCCTCGGCGCCGTTGGCCAACGGGAATCGCACCGGCGGCGGAGGTCGCAGACCGGCCCGGACCAGCTCGGCCACGCCGAACTCGAAGAGCGACTGCGCGCCCGGGGTGCGGTTGACGTACTCGCCGTATCCCACGCCGATGACCGAGACGTTGCGCAACAGCAGCCGGTTCACCTTGACCATGGGAATCCCACCGCCCGAGGCGAATCCGAGTACCAGGAGCCTGCCCTCGGTGGCCAGCGCGCGGATCGCGTCGTCGAACACCTCACCGCCGACCGGATCGACCACCAGGTCGACACCGCGGCCGTCGGTATGGTCCTTGACCGTCTGCAACCACCCATCGGTCAGCGGCAGCACCACGTCGGCGCCCAGTGACTTCACGAACTCGGTGCCGTGTGGCCGGTGCACCATCGCAATCACCTTGGCGCCCAGCGCCTTCGCCACCTGGACAGCCGCCGTGCCCACACCACCGGCCGATCCGAGGACCAGCACTGTTTCGCCGGCCCGCAGGGCTCCGCGTTTGGCGAGCGCGAAGTACATCGTCTGGTAATTGCCCAGGAGCGCAACGGCTTCAGCATCATCGAGATCGTCGGGGGTCGGCCGCAGGTTGGCAGGCGGCACGGCGACGCGTTGCGCCCAGGCACCCAACATCGTCAGCGCGGTCACCCGCTGGCCGGGCTTGAACTCCGATTCGTACGGCGCGGACACCACTACCCCCGCCGCCTCCATCCCGGGAATGAACGGGGGCTCCAGCCGCAGCTGGTACTCGCCGCGCAGCAGTAGCAGGTCGGGGAAGCTCACGCCGGCAGCACCGACGTCGACGACCACGACCTCGTCGCTGGGGACAACCTCGTCTACGTCTACGTAGGCCAACCCCGATGGACCGGAAAGCTCCTGCGCGACAAGCGCCTTCACTTTCTAGCCGAGTGAGAACGTGGCGCGCTGCGCCGCCGACAGATCGGTGATCTCGCTCCACTTACCGGCCACGTCTTCGACCGAAGGCACCTCGGAGAACGTCACGCCCTCGTTCTGGAACAGCGCTGCCCGTTGCACTTTGCCGCCGCCGACGATGAACACCGATGCGGTCTCGGGCAGTTCCTCTGTGCACAGGTACGCGACCACCGGGGCGACGTACTCGGGGGTGAGCTTCTCGAAGACCTCGGGCGGCAGGATGTCCTGCGTCATCCGGGTGGCCGCGATGGGCGCCACGGCGTTCGTCTTGATGTTGTACTTCGCGCCCTCCTGGGCCAGCGTGTTGATCAGCCCGACGAGGCCGAGCTTGGCCGCACCGTAGTTGGCCTGACCGAAGTTGCCGAAGAGCCCGCTGGTCGAGGTGGCCACGACGACGCGGCCAAAGTTGTTCTCGCGGAAGTGCGGCCATGCCGCGCGGATCACGTTGTAGCCGCCGTAGAGGTGCACCTTGAGCACGGCGTCCCAGTTCGCGAACTCCATCTTGTGGAACGTGCCGTCGCGCAGGATGCCCGCGTTGCTCACCACACCGTCGACCTTGCCGAACTCGTCGATCGCGGTCTTGATGATGTTCTCGGCGCCCTCTTGTTCGGCCACCGAGTCGTAGTTCGCCACGGCGCGCCCGCCCGCGTCCTTGATCTCCTTGACGACCTCGTCGGCCATGTTGTGGCCGGCGCCGGTGCCGTCACGCGAACCGCCGAGATCGTTGACGACGACGCTGGCGCCCTCCCTGGCAAGGGTCAACGCATATTCTCGCCCGAGCCCGCCTCCGGCACCGGTGACGACGATGACACGATCCTGCACTCCTGGCATGGGGTTCCTTTCTCAGAACAACCGTTTCGCGAGCTTCAAAGCCTTCTCTGTATACGGGGGGTAGATGAACGCGCCGACATCGGGTCGGGTCGGCTTGGTCATCACGGTCTTCTTGTGGCTGAACTGCTCGAAGCCGAACTTGCCGTGATAGGCGCCCATACCCGACGGGCCGACACCACCGAACGGGAGCTTGTTGGTGGCGAAATGGAACAGCAGGTGGTTGACCACCATGCCGCCGGCCGCGACCTCTTTGATCACCCGTTCGCGAATGCTCTTGGTCTTCGTGAACAGGTAAGCGGCCAGCGGCTTAGGCCGGGAATTCACGAAACTGATTGCGTCGTCGAGGGATTGCACGGTCATGATCGGCAGGATCGGGCCGAAGATCTCGTCGGTCATCAGTGATTCGGCGGGGTCGGGGTCGACCACAACGGTGGGCTGGATCTTGATCGTCGACGCGTCCGAACCCCCGCCCGCGACGACAGTGCCCTTGGTGGCCGCCAGCGATGCGGTGAGCCGGGCGAAGTGGCGCTCATTCACGATGCGCTTACCGCCGGGGTTGTCCGCCTCGAATGTCGCGACGGCGTCCTTGATCTTGTCGACGAGCTCGTCGCGGATCTTGGCGTCGGCGAGCACGTAGTCCGGCGCGATGCAGATCTGACCTGAGTTGATCAGCTTGGTCCAGGCGATGCGCTTGGCGGCGACCTCGATGTCCGCATCAGCGGCCACGATCACCGGGCTCTTTCCCCCGAGCTCGAGGGTGACCGGTGTCAGATGGGGTGCGGCGGCCTCATAGACCTTGCGGCCGATCTCGGTGCCGCCGGTGAAGCAGATGTGGTCGAAGCCCTGCGCGATGAGTTCCTGGCTGCAGCCGGCGTCGCCCTCGATGACGGCGATCGCGTCATTGTCGAGATACCGCGGCACCAGCTCGGCCATCAGGGCCGACGACGCCGGGCACACCTCGGACGGTTTCATGAGCACGGTATTGCCCGCTGCGATGGCGCCGACGGCGGGGCCGAGCGTCAGGACGAACGGGAAGTTCCACGCGCCGATGACCAGGACGGTGCCGTACGGCTCGTATTCAACCCAGCCGCGGCCGGGCAGCTGCGACATCTCCAGCAGCCGGTACTTGCGGCGCATCCACTTCTTGACGTTCTTCGCCGCATCCTTGGCCTCGCCCGCCGTGCTGGCGATATCGGCCAGCCAGGCTTCGAACGGGCCTCGGCCCAGGTCTTTGTCGAGGGCCTCCATGATGGCGCCCTCGTTGTCGTTCATCATTTTCTCCAGCGCCAGCAGCTGCTGCCTGCGCCACTCGACGCTGCGGGTCCGGCCGGACGCGAACGTCTCCCGCAGCTTGCGGACGGTGCCGGGGATGTCTGGGGTGGCCTTGGCCTCAGCGGCGGCGAATTCGGTGGTCATGGTGGGTGTCCTTCCTGACCCTGGGAACACCCGATACTAACCAACCGGTTGGGCAGCGCTGAAGGGGCAACTTTCTGCCCCTCCCGTCCTCCGTTCGGGCGGTCAGCCCGACTTCTCGCCGGTGACGAACGACGAGAAGGCGGGTTCATCGGATTGCTCGGGCGGCAACACCCACCGGTCGAGCCGGCGCATCTCGTCGGCAGAGGTCACAGAAGATGCCTGCCATCCGTGCGCGCTGAGCCACTCGGCCACGTCAGCGCGGTCGGGGTCGTTGTACATCAGCTCGGCGACGTCGGGCGCGTCCTGCATCCCGAACTGCGCGGCGATGCGATCGAACTTCTCCCGGAACTCGGCCCGCCGGTCGTCGGATCGGTGGCCGACGGTCTCTGCGGCCACGCGGCTGCCAGGGGCACTGAGCGCGGTGATCTGCTCGAACAACCGGTCCTGGGCTTGCGCAGGCAGGTACATCAACAGGCCCTCGGCCAGCCATGCGGTCGGAGCATCGGCATCGAACCCGGCTTCGCGCAAGGCATTCGGCCAATCCAGCCGAAGGTCGATGGCCACCGCATTGCGCTTGGCCGACGGCAGCACGCCGTGCTCAGCCATTCTCGCGGCCTTGTACTCGAGGACCTTGGGCTGGTCGATCTCGTAGACGACGGTGTCGGCCGGCCAGTCCAGCCGATAGGCCCGCGAGTCCAGGCCCGACGCCAGGATCACGACCTGGCGGATGCCTGCGGTCGCGGCGTCTGTGGAATCGCCACCTCCGGTGGCGGAAGCGAAGAACGCATCGAAGAAGTGGGTGCGCACGGCCTGGTAGTTGCCCATGTGCTCGAAGATCGCGCCGACCTCGGCATCGGCCTCGGCGACCTTGGCGGCGAACTCCTCGCTGCGCACGATGTCCCATACGCCCGGGCCGACGCCGTCGACCAGCATCTCGGCATAGGGATCGCGGATCAGGGGATCGGCCTTGGCGGTCTCACCGGCTCGGGCCGCCGCCACCATGACTGCCGTCGACCCGACGCTGGTCGCGATATCCCAGGTGTCGTCGTGCGTGCGCAATGAGCCCATGGCGCCATGCTAGCCAGATACAGACAAACAGTTAGCCGAGCTATACGAACTGTGCGAGATGCAACACTCAGTCGCTCAGTTGCCAGAGCTTGTTGGCGAGCAGCAGCTCGAACTTCTTCACGACCCCGGAGAGCTCGTCGTGACCGCCGACGAATCCCGCGTAGAACCCGATACCCCACATCATCGCGACCAGCATCTCGACGAGGTCGCTGACGTCCGTGTCGGTAGTGAGCTCACCTGTCTTGATTGCGTCGTCGACCGCCCACGCGATGAACTCGCGTGAATTGCGCAACGAATCGTGCTCGTCGCCGCTCAGTTCCGGATGCCGCTGCGACTCCAGCACCGAGGTCACGAGAAAGGCTGCCGCCGAACGGTCTTCGGAATCGGCCTGGATCGCCGCGGTGAAGAACGCGGACAACCGATTCAGCAGGTTCGTTTCGGACTTCGCGCGCGCCTGGCCCGCGCTAACTACGAGCGCATCTGTTTGCTCGACAACCTGGGCCCACAGCACCCGCTTACTCGCGAAGTAGTGGTTGATCGCCGGACGGGTCAAACCCGCGCGGATGGCGATCGCCTGAAACGTGGCGGCGTCGTACCCAAGTTCGCTGAAGACCTCGCGCGCGGCTCCTATGATGCGCTCCCGCGTTTCGGCGGCCTTCGCTGCAGGCGGGCGACCCGGACCCCTACTCGCGGTGTGTTGCGGCACAGTCAAATTGTGCCACAGCCCACTGGTGGGACTGCGCGGTATTACCTGCGGGGCTCCCAAGATCGTCATTTCAGCAAAGAAATGGGAGTCGCAACACCGAAGGTCGACGTAGAGATTCGATTGTCCGAGCACTAGGGTGCCGTCCCATGGCCAGCGTCGTTTCTCGGAAGGCCTACTTCGAGACCGGTCTCGATGTGCTGTCCGATCTCGGCTATGGGGGGCTCAAGCTTGCAGAGGTCTGTCACCGTCTCGGTGTCACGACCGGTTCCTTCTACCACTACTTCACCAATTGGCCGACTTACACCAAGGAACTGGTCGCGCACTGGGTGCAGGAGCGGACCGTGCTGGTCATTCAGGCGGTGCGCGGCGAGACGGACCCGCGCCGTCGCATCGACACCCTGATCGAGGTCGCACTGGGCCTGCCCTACGGCGCGGAGGCGGCGATTCGGGTATGGAGCTCCCTGGATCCGCACGTGCGCGAGGTGCAGGCCATGGTCGACCGGCAGCGATTCGAGATCATGTACTCCTCGGCGTTGGAGATCCTGCAGATCAAACGGCAAGCGGAGGTCTTCGCCGCATGGTCGGTGTATGTGCTCGTCGGTTACGAGCAGTCCGCCCTGCCCCCCGACCCGGATGCATTGGCGTGGATCGCCGGACAGATTCGCGGCAAGCTCGACAACGACGGGTTCGCATCGGTGCCCGATAGTGACTGACGCAGCACCCGCCACCGAGCCGGTCGATGTCGAGCACGTCCAGCATGTCCTAGCGATGCTGCGGGAGCGTTTGTACGGGGCGATCTCATGTCTGGCGACGCTGGCGATTCTGGCGCGGTACAGCGATGAGGAAACCAACGCCTTGGCGAGGATTCTCGACGTCGCGGTGGCGACCGGCGGTCTGTGGGCCGCCAGCCTGCTGTCGCACTTCGTGGCGCAGATGGCGGTGTTCGGTAAGGCACCTCGCGGGCGGCACTGGATCCAGCTACTTCAGGCGTCAGGTCAGATTCTTTGGGCCGCCGTTCCCCCGGTGATCGTCTTGCTGCTCGCGGTGTTCGACGTCCTCGACACCGACACCGCGATGTGGATCGGAATGTGGACGCTGGTGGGCGAGCTGGGTGTCATCGCGTTTCTCGCGATGCGACGCACCCGGTTGCCGGGGTGGCAGCAGGCGATATCGGTCGCCGGGCTCGTCGCCCTCGGGCTGCTCGTCGTCGGCATCAAGACGCTTGCCCACTGACATGACGAACCTGTGGCGTCGCGCGGTCGATAGGCTCCGGCAGCGCGATCCCGAGTTCGACGCGCTGCGGCGTGCCGTGCGCGCGGCGCTCGTGTTGCCGGTTGCGGCGGCGGTCGGGTTCGCGGTCGGCGATTCGCAGACAGCGCTGTTCAGCATCTTCGGCTCGGTGGCACTGCTCATCATGGTGGACTTCCCCGGAAACCGTCCGGCCCGGGCACTCGCCTACTTCGGGCTCGGCCTCAACGGCTTCGTCCTGATCACCCTCGGGACGCTGGTGGCCGACCATCCGTGGATCAGTGTCGCAGTGATGTTCGTCCTCGCTGTGGTGGTGACGTTTTCCGGTGTGCTCAGCGAGATCGTCGCCGCCGGCCAGCGGGCCACCCTTCTGACGTTCGTACTGCCCGCCTGCACACCGGTCGGCCCGATCGGCGATCGTCTGCTCGGTTGGGTCGTCGCGCTGGCGGTGTGCGTGCCCGCCGCCCTGTTCCTCCTCCCGCCGCGCCATCACGACGAGTTGCGCCGTCATTCGGCACTGGTGTGCACCCGGCTGGCCGACACCTTGGAGGGCAGCGGAAGCGCCAAAGACGCGACCCGAGCGATGAATTCGCTGTGGGAGAGCTTCCTGGGCGCCGACTTCCGGCCGGTCGGGCTCACCGCGGGCAGCCGGGCGCTGGTGCGGGTCGTCGACGACCTCGGCTTCCTGGCGGACCGCATCACCGACGACACCGGCCGCCAACTCGGTGACCTCAAGCCACCGTTGGTCCGCGTGCTGCGGGATTGCGCTGCCGTACTCAGTGTTCCCGAACCCTCGGCTCGCGCGGCCCGAGGCACGGATCTCAACTCCGCACTGGCCGAACTGCGATCGATCGCGCAGGGCCGCTATCGCGAGGACATCCTCGAGATACTCGGAGTGCCCGACGACGCGGCCGCCGTGGATGTCGGGCGAAAGCTGTTGGGGCGACGCACCTTCTCGGCCACCGTCGGTGTGACCGGCCGAATCATCCGCAACGCCGCCGAGGCCGACGCGCGTCCGGTCTGGGCGCGGGTCCTCGGCCGACGCCTGCCGCCCACGGGAACCGCCGACTGGGTGATGCCGGAGACGGCGGCGGTGGCGGCGATCACCAAGGGACTGGTCGCCACCAGGGCGGTGGTGCTGCGCAGCAGTCTGCGTACCGGTCTCGGCCTGGCCCTTGCTGTCGCCGTCACCCAGGTGTTCCCACTGCAGAACGGCTTCTGGGTCGTGTTGGGCGCCATGTCGGTGCTGCGCAGCAGTGCGCTGTCGACCGGCACGCGCGTCGTGCGTGCGGTCGCGGGGACCACGCTCGGCTTCCTCCTGGGTGTGGTCGTCATCGAACTGGTCGGGGTCGACCCGATCGTCATGTGGGTCCTGCTGCCGGTGGTGGCGTTCGGTTCGGCTTTCGTGCCCGAGGTCGCGTCGTTCATCGCCGGTCAGGCGGCGTTCACCATGATGGTGCTGATCATCTTCAACCTGATCAGGCCGACGGGGTGGAGCGTCGGGCTGATCCGCATCCAGGACGTCATCATCGGCGCCGGAGTGGGCATCGTCGTTTCGGTCCTGCTGTGGCCGCGCGGCGTGCGCACCCGGGTGTCGAAGGTCATCGACGCGTCCTTCGCCGTCGGCGCGTCGTTTCTCACGGCGGCCGTACTGCGGGTCACCCGCGGTGCGTCCGAGGAGGCCACCGACAAGGTGATCGCGCTCAGTCACGACGCCCTCGAGGCTTCACGCACCGTGGACGACGCTGTGCGACAGTATCTTTCGGAGAGCGGCGGGGCCGCCGACGTCCGGGCTCCGATCGTACGGCGGGCCAACCGCGCGGTCCGGTTGCGCGCTGCCGCCGAATTGATCGCCGACGTCGTCCCACCACCGCACGGTGTGTACCCGCGTACCCGCGCAGTGCTCGAGAGTCACACCAAAGCGGTGTGCCGTCACGTCACCGGCGGTTCAGCCGGGACGGCGCTGGACCCGATCAGCGACGACTTGGTGATCGCGCTGCGCGCCGACGCCTCCGACGACGAATTGGCGGTTGCGGCGGCGCTGCCGTTGGTGACCGCCGCCGCGCACATCGGGGAGCTGGAGCTCCTCTATCCGAGAAGCGATTCCAGCGACCACGACGATCTCGGCGTCAAACCCGGTGCGGCATGAGTGCGTCCGGCGGGATGGCGCCGAACTTGCCGTTGTTGTAATCCTCGAGCGCCTCGATGAGTTCCGTCTTGGTGTTCATCACGAACGGTCCGTACTGGAACACCGGCTCCCGGATCGGCTTGCCGCCGAGCAGCAGAACCTCGAGTGCGGGGCGGTGCGCATCTTGGCCCGCGTCGGCGCTCACGGTGATCCGGTCGCCCGGTCCGAGCACGGCCAACTGGCCCTGGTGAATGGGATGACCGACCGGTCCGACCGCGCCGCGTCCCGAGAGCACATAGACGAGCGCGTTGAAGTCGCGGTTCCACGGGAGGTTCAACCTGGCTCCCGGCTGGATCGTGCTGTGCGCCATGGTGATCGGAGTGTGCGTGGCGCCGGGGCCCTGATGTTCAGCGATATCGCCCGCGATGAGGCGGACCAGGGCCCCACCGTCATCGGAGGACAGCAGTTTGGCCTGGGTCCCCTCGATGGCCTGATACCTGGGCGTGGCGAACTTGTCCTTGCGCGGCAGATTCACCCATAGCTGGATGCCGTGGAACAGGCCGCCGCTCTCGACCAGTTCGGCCGGCGGCGTCTCGATGTGCAGGATTCCCGAGCCCGCGGTCATCCACTGCGTGGCACCGTCGGTGATCAATCCGCCGCCGCCATGCGAATCCTGGTGGGCGAAGCGCCCGTCCAGCATGTAGGTGACGGTCTCGAACCCGCGGTGCGGATGCCAATCGGTGCCTCTGGGCTCGCCCGGCTCGTACTCCACCTCGCCCATCTGGTCCATGTGGACGAACGGATCGAGGTCGGCGCTGTTGACGCCGGCGAACGCCCGCACGACAGGGAAACCCTCACCTTCGTAGCCGCGTGGACCGGTGGTGACCGACCGGACGGGACGTTCGGTGTCGGACGGTTCGGCCGCGGCGATCCGCGGCAGTGTCAGGGTGTCAGCGGCGATAGCAGGCATGCCACGACTAACCGGACCGTAGTCCGGATTATTCCGTGTTATTCCAGAGCGCTCAGCGCCGCTGCCCGCGCTTGCGCCGCGGTGCTCGCCGCGAGCACGGCGTCGGCCGCGTCGCGGCACTGCTGCAGTGACACCTGAGCGAGTTTGGCGCCCACACCCTGTACGGCCGCGGCGGCGGCCGACAACGACGTCACACCCAAGCCCGCGAGCACGCAGGCGAGCAGGGGATCCGCGGCGGCTTCCCCGCACACACCGACAGGCTTGCCCACCGAGGCGCCCGCCCTCGCCGCCATGGCCACCAGGGTCAGCACCGCGGGCTGCCACGGGTCGGTGAGCGCAGCGAGTTCGGCCGACATACGGTCGGCGGCCATCGTGTACTGCGCCAGATCGTTGGTGCCGATCGACAGGAAGTCCACGTGTTCGAGAATGCGGTCGGCCAGCAGTGCGGCAGCCGGCACCTCGATCATCACGCCCGGTGTCAACCCGTGCGAACGGACCTGCGCGGCAAAGTGTTCGGCCTCCTGTGCCGTCGCGATCATCGGTGCCATCACCCACGGCGGGTTGCCGGTGCGCTTGGCAGCAGCGGCAATGGCCTCGAGTTGACGGTCCAGCAGCGCCGGGTTGATGCCCGCGACGCGGATGCCGCGCACACCGAGCGCGGGGTTGGCCTCGTTGGGATGTTCGGCGAACTTCAGCGGCTTGTCCGAACCCGCGTCCAGTGTCCTGACCACCACCTTGTGCCCGGCGAATGCGTCGAGCACCTCGGCGTAGATGTCGGTCTGCTCATCGACGGTCGGCTCGGTTTCCCGATTGAGGAAGCACAGTTCGGTGCGGAACAACCCGATGCCCTCCGCCGCGGTGTCCCTGGCGGCCCGCGCGGCGGCGCCGTCCTGCACGTTGGCAAGGACCGCGACCGCGTGACCGTCGGAGGTGGCACCGGGTCCGGACCAGCCCGCGGCGCGTTCGGCGTCTTGCCGCGCCGCCTCGACCGCCTGGTCCGCGGACGCTGAGTCCGGCGTGACGATGACGGTCCCCGCGGTGCCGTCGACGAGCACCATCGTTCCGGCCTCGACGGCGTCCAGGCCCTCGACGGCGACGACGCACGGGATACCGAGCTGGCGCGCGATGATCGCCGTGTGGCTGGTGGGCCCACCCAGGGTCGTGGCCAGCGCGACGACGAGCGTCGGGTCCAGACCTGCGGTGTCGGCCGGGGCGAGGTCGTCGGCGCAGAGGATCGACGGCGCCGCGGGCATCGGCACGCCCGGTTCGGGCAACCCGTTCAGTTCTGCGATCACGCGGTCGCGGATGTCGCGCAGGTCTGTCACCCGTTCGGCCATGAGCCCGCCGAGTTTGGTGAACATCTCGGCGAACTGGTCCACCGCGCCGATCACCGCGCGTACCGCGGGCGCGCCGGTGGCGATGCGCTTCTCGGCGGCGGCCAGCCATGCTCGGTCCTGCGCCAGGGTCGCGGTGGCGGCCAGCACCTCCGAGGCGGCGCCGGTCGCATGGGCCGCGCGGTCACGCAGCCGGGTCGCGACCGCCGATGCGGCGGCGTCGAAACGGGCGGCCTCCGCGGGACGGTCCGGTTCGGCCACATCGCCCGCGTCGTCGATGGACGTGGGCAGCCGACCCGGCCGGATCACCGGTGCGTAGGCCACGCCGGGCACCACCGGGACGCCACGAAGGGCCGTGCCGGGCAACAGTGACGTGTTCGTGGATGAAGCGGTCATGTGAACCAGATTACAAGAAATGGTTGACAAGTCAACACAAACAGTAGTAAAACCAATTAAATCAACATTCAGAAGCACGGATACCCACACATACGGAGCCCCATGTACGCCGAAGAGCGTCAGCAAGCGATCGCCTCGCTGGTGATTGCCAACGGCCGCGCCTCGGTCGCCGAACTGGCGCAGGCCCACGACGTCACCACCGAGACGGTGCGGCGTGACCTCGCCGCACTCGAGAGGGCCGGGGTCCTGCGGCGCGTGCACGGCGGCGCGGTTCCGGTGCGCGCTCTGCATCTCGTCGAGGCCGGCGTGGGCGAACGAGAGGCCACCCGCGCCGAACACAAGGACGCCATCGCGGCCGCCGCCGCCGAACTCCTCCCCCAACACGGCTCCACCGTCCTGCTGGACGCGGGCACCACCACTGCGCGCATCGCCGCCCACCTGCCCACCGATCGCGAACTGGTCGTGGTGACCAACTCGATACCCGTCGCCGCGCGCCTGGCCGCCATGCCCTCGGTCTCGCTGCAACTGCTCGGCGGCAGGGTGCGCGGTGTCACGCAGGCCGCGGTCGGCGAACAGACGCTGCGAGTACTGGACACGCTCCGCGTGGACATGGCGTTCATCGGGACCAACGGCATCAGCGTCCGACACGGTCTGTCCACGCCGGACAGCGACGAGGCCGCGGTGAAGCGCGCGATGGTGACCGCGGCGAATTATGTAGTGGCGGTGGCGGACTCCTCCAAGATCGGCCGCGAAGACTTCGTCAGTTTCGCGCCGCTGTCCAGTGTCGACACCCTGATCACCGACGCTGAGATCACCGGCGCTGATCGCGCACAGCTCACCGACCACGGCGTCGAGGTGGTGGTCGCATGATCGTCACCGTCACGCCCAACCCGAGCATCGACCGCACCGTCACCCTCACCACACCGCTGACGCGCGGCAGTGTGCACCGGGTCACCTCGGTCACCACCGAAGCGGGCGGCAAGGGCGTCAACGTCGCGCGTGCGTTGACGGCGGCCAGTGTCGAGGCGGTCGCGCTTCTTCCCGCGCCCGCGGCGGATCCGTTGATCACCGCTCTGCACAACGCCGCGGTGCCGTTTCGTTGTGTACCGACGGAGATGCCGGTGCGGACCAACCTCACGATCACCGAACTCGACGGAACGACAACCAAACTCAACGAACCGGGTGCTGCGCTGGACGCGGCCACCGTCGGCATCCTCACCCAGTCTGTGGTCGCCGCGGCGGAATCCGCATCGTGGGTGGTGTTGTCGGGTTCACTGCCGCCCGGTGTCCCCGACGATTGGTATGCCGACGTCGTGGCGCGCCTCGCCACCTTCGGCTGCCGGGTCGCCGTCGACACCTCCGAGGCTCCGCTGACGGCCCTTGTCCAGTCGTTCGACGTGGCCGCTCCCAACCTCATCAAACCCAACGCCGAGGAACTCGCCAGTGTGCTGGGCCTCTCGCCTATGGCACTGGAAGCCGCTGTCGCCCAGGGCGATCCGGAACCGGTGATATCCGCAGCCCGACGGTTGATCGATCGGGGCGTCGGCGCGGTGCTCGCCACCCTCGGCGCCGCGGGAGCCGTCCTCGTCGACGACAACGGCGGCTGGTTCGCCACCCCGCCGCCGATCACCCCGCGCAGCACCGTCGGCGCCGGTGATGCCGCCCTCGCCGGATACGTCCGCGCCGAAGTCGCTGGCGCGACACCGCCGGAGCGCCTGCGGATGGCCGTCGCCTACGGCAGCGCCGCGGCCGCTCTACCCGGCTCGGCTCAGCCACGGCCCGCCGATCTCGACCTCGATGCCGTCCACGTGACACCAGTAGTCCCCGCCAACGAACCGAAGGTAATGCCATGACCGACGTCTCGATCATCAACACCGACCTGGTCCTGCTCGATGCCGACGCAGGAGAAGACAAGCAGTCGGTGATACGCAGGCTCGTCCAGCGCCTCGCCGATTCCGGGCGCTCCACAGACGCCGACGGCCTCTTCGCCGCGGCGATGGCGCGTGAGGAGCAGTCGGCCACCGGCCTGCCCGGCGGTATCGCGATCCCGCACTGCCGCTCACCGCACGTCGACACCGCTTCGATCGGTTTCGCGCGGCTGAACCCGCCCGTCGATTTCGGCGCGCCGGACGGACCCGCCGACCTGGCGTTCCTGATCGCCGCCCCGGAGTCCGGCGGTGCTGAGCACATGAAGCTGCTGTCCAGCCTCGCCCGCGCACTGGTGCGCAAGGACTTCGTGGAGTCGTTGCGGCAAGCATCCACCCCCGACGAGGTGGTCACGCTCGTCGACGGTGTGCTGAACCCCGAAAAGCCATCTCCTGCAAAAGAATCCGCTCCCACGCAAGCCAGGACGCTGCTCGCGGTGACCGCCTGCCCCACCGGTATCGCGCATACCTACATGGCCGCCGACTCGCTGGTCGCGGCGGCCAAGAAGGCCGGCGCCACGCTGCACGTCGAGACGCAGGGCTCCTCCGGCAGCACCCCGCTGGACGCGGAGACGATCGCGGCGGCCGACGCCGTTATCTTCGCCACCGATGTCGGCGTCAAGGACAAGCAGCGCTTCGCCGGTAAGCCCGTCGTCGCCTCCGGGGTGAAGCGGGCAATCAACGAACCGGACAAGATGGTGGCCGAAGCCCTTGCCGCCGCGGACGATCCGAACGCCGCCCGCGTCGATGGAGGCGCCGGTCCGTCGGCGCCGAGCGGCGCAGCCCGGGCCGGCAACGTCGGCTGGGGCACCCGCACGCGGCAGATCCTGCTCACCGGCGTGAGCTACATGATCCCGTTCGTCGCCGCGGGCGGCCTGCTGATCGCACTCGGATTCCTGCTCGCCGGATACGACATCGCGAACACACCGGACGGGGCCGAACCACTGTCGTTCGGCATGAACTCGCTGGGCAGCCATATCGCCACCGAGAACACCTTGACCAACCTGCCCTCCGGCGGCCTGCTCCAATACCTCGGCGCGGTGCTGTTCACCCTCGGCGGGCTGGCCTTCATGTTCCTGGTGCCCGCGCTGGCCGGCTACATCTCGTTCGCGATCGCCGACCGGCCGGGCATCGCCCCCGGCTTCACCGCGGGCGCGGTCGCCGTGTTCGTCGGCGGCGGCTTCATCGGCGGTATCGTCGGCGGCCTCATCGCCGGCTTCACCGCACTGTGGATCAGCCGGATCGCCGCACCGCGATGGCTGCGGGGTCTGATGCCGGTCGTGATCATCCCGCTGTTCGCCTCACTGGTCGTCGGCCTGCTGATGTTCCTGCTGCTCGGCCGCCCGTTGGCCGCCATCACGTCGGGCCTGACCAACTGGCTCGGCGGCATGACCGGCAGCTCCGTCATCATCCTCGGCGTCATCCTCGGCCTGATGATGTGCTTCGACCTCGGCGGCCCGGTCAACAAGGCGGCCTACGCGTTCGCCACCGCGGGGCTCAACGTCGCCGACCCCGCCTCGTTGCGCATCATGGCCGCGGTGATGGCCGCGGGTATGGTTCCTCCGCTCGCGATGGCGCTGGCCTCGGCGGTCCGGCCCACGCTTTTCACCGAACCGGAGCGGGAAAACGGCCGGGCCGCTTGGCTTCTCGGCGCCTCCTTCATCTCTGAAGGCGCGATCCCGTTCGCCGCGGCCGATCCACTGAGGGTGATCCCGTCGATGATGTTCGGCGGCGCCATCACCGGTGCGTTGATCATGGCGTTCGACGTCACACTGAAGGCTCCGCACGGCGGAATCTTCGTCTTCTTCGCGATCGGGAACCTGCTCTGGTTCCTCGTCGCCCTCGCCGCGGGCACCGTGGCGGGCGCACTCGCCGTCGTCGCCGCCAAGCAGTTCATCAAGCCCAACACGCAAACCGAAGAGGCGCCCGCGCTCGCGGCCGTCTGATTCCACCCACCATTGAAGGAGAACCATGCCCAGCAAGACCGTCATCGTCGGATCGGCCATCGGTCTACACGCCCGCCCCGCAGCGATCATCGCCGAGGAAGTGGTCAAGGCCGGAGTGCCCGTCACGCTCTCGATGGACGGCGGCGAGCCCGTCGACGCAGGATCTGCGCTGATGATCATGACGTTGGGCGCAGGCAACGGCGCCGAGGTGACCGTCGACTGTGACGACGCGGACGTGCTCGCCACCGTCGCGGGATTGGTGCAGCAGGACTTAGACGCCTAGGACGCCTGATCTGAGGTGAGGCCCCTCACGTGCGCTGAGCCAAGATTGCGGACCTGACCCCCTTCGCCGCCCTTTAAGATTGGCTGCGTGCAATCAGGCAGTTCGCTCGGCGAGATGGTTTGTGCTGCCCTGGGGCCCGTAGAGGGTTTGCTGTGGGTGCACCGGCATAATGCCACCTGGTCGAGAATCGGGGGAGGTGCGTAACGAGTGCACCGTATTGGTGTGCTGCTGACGGTGCTGTTGCTGGCACTGATCAGCGCTCCTCCGGCAGCGGCTATCGAGCCCCCCAAGATCGATCCGGCGGCGATGCCACCCGACGCGACGGGGCCCGACCAGCCCATGGAACAACGCCGCGTCTGCTCCGCCCCGACGGCGTTTCCCAACGCGAATTTCGCCGACAAGCCCTGGGCGAACGACTACCTGCGCCTAGCTGAGGCACAGAAGTTCGCCACGGGTGCGGGCATCACCGTCGCGGTCATCGACACCGGGGTCAACGGCTCACCGCGCGTCCCCGCAGAACCCGGCGGCGACTTCGTCGACCAGGCCGGTGACGGGATGTCGGACTGCGATTCCCACGGCACGCTGACGGCATCGATCATCGCAGGCAGGCCGGCGCCGACGGACGGCTTCATCGGGGTCGCGCCCGACGCCCGCATCCTGTCGCTGCGGCAGACCTCGGAAGCCTTCCAAACCGTTGGCGCGCGCACCGACCCCAATGACCCGAACTCGACGCAGACGGCCGGTTCGCTGCGCAGCCTGGCCCGCGCGGTCGTGCACGCGGCCAACCTCGGCGCACAGGTCATCAACATCAGCGAGGCCGCCTGCTACAAGGTGACGAGGCTGATCGACGAGGCGGGGCTGGGCGCCGCGATCAACTACGCGGTCAATGTCAAGGGCGCGGTCATCATCGTCGCGGCGGGCAACACCGGCCAGGACTGCAGCCAGAACCCACCACCCGATCCGTCGATACCCGCGGACCCGCGCGGCTGGAAGCAGGTGCAGACGATCGTCAGCCCAGCGTGGTACTCGCCGCTGGTGCTGACCGTCGGCGGCGTCGCCCCGAACGGTCAACCGAGCACCTTTTCGATGTCCGGACCGTGGGTGGGTGCCGCGGCCCCCGCGGAGAATCTCGTCGCGCTCGGCTACGACGGACGGCCGGTCAACGCGCTGACTGGTCAAGACGGTCCGATTCCGATCAGCGGCACCTCGTTCGCCGCCGCCTACGTGTCCGGGCTGGCCGCGCTGCTCAAACAACGCTTCCCCGTTCTGACGCCCGCTCAGATCATGAACCGGATCACCGCAACCGCACGACATCCGGGCGGAGGCGTCGACAACTACGTCGGTGCCGGCGTCATCGATCCGGTCGCCGCGTTGACGTGGGACGTGCCCGCAGGACCGCAGCAGGTGCCCTATCAGGTCAAGGAAGTCCCGCCACCGGTGAACATTCCGCCGCCGGACCGGGGACCGATCACCGCAGTCGTCGTCATCGGCTTCGGTCTGGCCCTGGCGCTCGGACTCGGCGCCCTTGCCCGGCGCGCGCTGAGGCGCCGATGAGCGGCTTCAGGTCCTTGTTCGGGCTGCGCCTGACAACCGGCCACGCCATCTGGGCGGCGGTGCTGATACCGGCCGTCATCCTCTTGTTCATCCAGCTCGACCTGCTCTGGGTCGGGATCACCCTGGCGGTGATCATCGCTCTCGCAGCGGTTTTGACCATTCGTGGCCGACGGCTCACCGGCTGGATCGCGGCGGTGTTCGCGTGGCGGCGGCGCCACCGCAGAGTTCCCGAGAGGCCGTCCGAACCGGCCGTCGGCGCCACCGTCATGCCCGGCGATCATGTCGCGGTCCGCTGGCAGGACGGCTACCTGATCGCGGCAATGGAACTCGTCCCGCGGCCGTTCACTCCGACGGTGATCGTCAACGGCGAGGCCTTCACCGACGATGTCGTCGACACCCGGCTTGTCGAGCGGCTGCTCGCGGCGCACTGTCCCGATCTCGAAGCCGACGTGGTGTCGGCGGGCTATCGAGTGGGAAAGACCGCGCCGTCGAGCCTGGTGGCGCTGTACGAGCAGGTCGTCGGACCCTACCCGGCCCCGGCCAATCGACGCACCTGGATCGTGCTGAGGGCCGATCCTGAGCACACCCGAAAATCCGCACAGCGGCGCGACTCCGGCGTTTCGGGGCTGGCGCGGTATCTGGTGGCGTCGACCACGCGGATTGCAGATCAGTTGTCCAGCAACGGTATCGATGCCCAGCCCAGCCGCAGCTTCGACGACTTTGACCGCGCGACCGAGATCAGCTTCGAGCGCGAGACCTGGTCGGCGATCAAGGGACGCAGCACCTTCACCGCCGCGTACACCGCACCCGGCGGTCCCGACGTCTGGTGGTCGGCGCGCGCCGACCACACGATCACGCGGGTCCGCATTCGGCCGGGGGCGGCTCCCACCGCCACCGTGTTGTTGACGACGCTGGCGAATCCGACTACCCCGCGCGGGTTTTCGTGCCTGTTCGGCGGACAGCGGGCCGCGTTGCTCGGCATCAGCCCCGTCAACGACCGCCACTACGAACTGCCCGTCGGTTCTGCCGGGGTGCTCGTCGGCGAGACCGCCGACCGCTATCCGGTATACATGCCGTTCGACGACATCGACGTGAGCATCAACGTGGGCGACGCTCGATTGTTCACGCAGTTCGTCGTGCGATCGGCTGCCGCAGGAGCGGTCATCACCCTGCTCCCGCAGTTCGCGGAGTTCGCGGCTTCCGTCAACGGCCACATCGGCCAGGAGGCAAAGGTCGCGTGGCCGAACGCGACCACATATCTTGGCCCACACCCCGGTATCGGACGAGTTGTGTTGCGCGACAATTTCATCCAGACACCACGCCATCGTCAGCTGCCAATCCGGCTGATCAACCCGCGTGAAGAGAGCCGCTACCAGATGGTGCTGGAGAGCTGAGAAATGTCGGTCCAGCGGGTCAACCCCGGTTCGCTCACCAGCCAGGCCGCGGAGATGAAGGGCCAGAACTGGCACAACCCCGCCGAGGATCCCGTAGCGCCGCCGGACGCGGTGCCCTCCACGGCCGACGCGATCGCCAACCTCAACCAGAACGCGCAGTCGCTCAAGGAGTTCGAGGAGTGGGCGAAGGTCGAGAATCAACGGATCGCCGAGATGCTCGAGATCGCCGCGCAGGCCTACCAGAAGGTCGACGACGAGTACGGCATCGCGCTCGACGATCCCGAACGGGCCGCGGCCATCAGCGCCATCACCATTCCTTCTCCGCCGACACCAGCGCCCGAAATCTCCTCTCCCGCAGGCACCCCGAGGCTCCTCGACGCCAGCGGATACCGCAACGTCATACAGACGCAAATCGAACTGAGCGCACCGGACACCGGCGCTTCGCTGAAGAACGCGATGCTGTACTGGTCGGCGGCGTCCAACCGGGTCAAAGGCAACAAGCCGAAACCCCCGCCCGGCGACTGGGAGGGCGACGCCGCCGACGCGGCCTACGCGCGAATGATTGCGTTCGGTAACTGGCTGACGCAACTGTCGGAGGCGTGGCAGGACCTGGCCGAGGCCGCATCGAAAATCTTCAACGCACATGACAAGGCAAAGACCGCGCACGTTCCCATTTACGACGAATACGTCGCGCTGGAAGCGCGCATAAAAGAGCTCGCAGGCGCGCCCGGGCCGCACACCGGCATTCAAAGACAGATCGATCTGGCCCGCCGGCGGTTGGAAGAGCTGCAGGCGCAGTCCGACGAGGTACGCCAGCAATACGCCAGCGAGGCGACGTTCACACCGGTGCGGCCGGCGGACCCGCCGTTCAAACCGGCCGACCGCCTCGCCCCCGCGGGCGGCGGTGGCGGCGACGGTGCTGGTGGTGGCGGCGATCAGCCCGCCGGCGATCCCGCGGCAATGGCCCAGAAGATGGGCGAGTCGATGGGCACGTCACCGCAGCAAGCAGGTGCGAGGCAGGGTGGCGGCTCCGGAGGAGGATCGCCATCCGGCGGTGAATCACCCTCGGGCGGAGCCCCTTCCGGAAGCAGCCCAAGCGGATCGGAAGGCTCAGGACTCCAGACGGGCACGCCGAGGGCACCCACCGACCCGAGCCTGCGCCCTGCGGCAGGTGGTGGATCGGGCGGCGGCTCAGGTGGTGGAGCCGGCGGCGGCGGATCGGCACCACTCTCACCCGCCGTCTCGGCCGAGACCGTCGCACCCGCCCCACCCATGCCGGTCGCGACGGCGCCGGCGGCAGCCGCGGCCGCCGGCGGTGGCATGGCCGGCGGCATGGGCGGCATGGCACCCATGCACGGGCATGGCGCACAGCAGGGCAAGGAGAAGCGTCGCGATCCGCGCACGGCACCCGACGAGGATCTGTACGTTGAGGACCGCCCGTGGACCGAAGGTGTCGTCGGTAACCGCCGCCGCCGCGAAGTGCAGGACGGCAGGCCGCGCGAACACGACGACGAGCAGGACGACGACGAGTGACCGACGACATGCACCCCGACGTGGCCGTTGTGCTGCAGCAGGCGCAACGGCTGCAGTCGCTGATGGACGAGCAGCTGCACAAGATGAAGAACGAGACGTTCACCGCCACCGACGACGCCGAAACCGTCGAGGTGACGCTCAACGGCCACCACCACCTCACCGGGACCTTCATCGCGGACGGTCTGCTGCGGTTGGGTGCACCGACAGTCGAGCAGCGGCTCAACGAGGCTCTTGGAAAGGCCACCGACGCCGCGTCCAGGTCGATCGAGCTGGACAGGGACCGTATCGACGCCGTCGCCGATATCACCGCGGGTCTGCAGAAGGACTGAGCCCTAGTATCGTTCGTTCGTGGCGAACCGCGATCACGGCGACCCGGGCGATGCCCCCTCGGTCCCTCCCCCGCTCACCGAAGTGGCGAATTCCACCCGCCCGTCCGCAGCCGAGGAAGCCCGCACGATCGCGGCGTCGACCAATACGGGCACGCTTGCCACGCTGACCGCCGCCGGCGATCCGTGGGCGTCGTTCGTGACGTACGGATTGCTCGGCGGCGCACCGGTCTTGTGCGTTTCGAACCTTGCCGAGCACGGTCGCAATCTCGCGGGCGACCCGAGGGCCAGCATCGCGATCGTCGCGCCGAGCTCGGAGTCCGATCCACTGGCCAGCGGCCGCGTGACCCTGGCCGGCGTGGTCGAAGCCCCGACGGACGACGAGTTGGCCGGGGCCCGCGACGCACATCTGGCTGCGGTCGCGGCCGCCAAGTACTACATCGATTACAGCGACTTCACGCTCTGGGTGCTGCGCGTGCAGCGGGTGCGCTGGGTCGGCGGCTACGGGCGAATGGAGTCGACCACCGGCGAGGACTACTCCGCGGCCTCGCCGGATCCGGTGCAGCCGCACGCGGCGGGGGCGATCGCTCATCTGAACGCCGATCACGCCGACTCGCTGGCCGCGATGGCCAAGGCGCTCGGCGGATATCCGGACACCATCGCGGCGACCTGCACCGGTGCCGACCGCTACGGCCTCGATCTGCGGCTGACGACCGAACGCGGCATCGCCTACACGCGGATCGGCTATGCCAAGCCGATCGACTCGCACGATCAATTGCGTTCGGCGACCGTCGAGCTGACACATCGCGCCCGGGGGCACTGAAATACGATCGCCGTATGGCAGATGCGAGCGCACGCCCCGAGACCTGGCCAGCAGCGTTCGAGCTGATCCGAACCCGCGGTTACGAGCACCGCGAGGAACCCTTCAAGCTGGCCAGCGGCCAGCTCAGCCATGACTACATCGACGGCAAGTACGCCATCGACAACGGGGAACGCCTGACGATCGTCAGCCGCGCCATCGCCGACCTGGCCGCGCTGAACGGGATCGAGTTCGACGCGGTCGGCGGGCTCACCATGGGCGCCGACTCGATCGCCATCGGTGTCGCGATGGTCACCGGTAAGGCCTGGTTCTCCGTACGCAAGGAACAGAAGTCGCGCGGTCGCGAGCAGTGGATCGAGGGGACCAGGCTTCAGCCCGGAACCCGGGTGCTGCTCGTGGACGACGTGATCAGCACCGGCGGTTCCACCGAGATCGCACTCGAGCGCGTCGTCGCCGTCGGCGCCGTCGTCGCCGGCGTGATCCCGATGGTGGATCGCGGCGACGTCGCGGCCAAGCGCTTCGCGAAACGCGACGTACCGTTCGCCGCGCTGGTCACCTACCGCGACCTCGGAATCGAACCCGTCAAGGACGTCTGACCCTCACGCGGCGACCACCAGCACACCGCCCGGCTCGACCCCGACCGTGACCGAATCGCCAGGGGTCAGCGCCCTGGCCGCCGCGCCCGATATCTGGGCGTTGATCACCGAACCGTCCGGCATCGCGACGTAGACGCGCGAGATCGGCCCCAGGAACGCGATCGAGCTGACCTTGGGCGTTGCAGCGCCACTGGCCGGCCCGGCGGTGACGGTGACGGCCTCCGGGCGCACCATCGCCAGTCCGGGGCCCGACGTGATCGAACCGGGCAGCGTCGGCACCGTGGTGCCGAGCAGCTGTGCGCGGCCACCCGAAACCTGCACAGGCACTTTGTTGTTCAACCCCACGAACTCCGCGACGAACGGCGTCGCCGGGGTGGCGTACAGGTCGGCGGGCGCGGCCAGCTGTTCGAGCCTGCCCTGATTCATGACACCCACACGGTCGGCGACGGCGAGCGCCTCCTCCTGATCGTGGGTGACGAACAGCGTCGTGATGCCGACCTCGAGTTGCACCCGCCGTATCTCGTCGCGCAACTGCGCGCGCACCTTGGCGTCCAGCGCCGAGAGCGGCTCGTCGAGCAGCAGCACCCGCGGCTGGATCGCCAGCGCGCGCGCCAACGCGACCCGTTGCTGCTGGCCGCCCGACAACTCGTGCGCGTACTTTGCCTTGTGCGCACCCAAGCCGACCAGGTCGAGCATATCGGCGGCCCGAGATATCCTCTCGCGCTTGTCTTTACCGCGCATCTTCAACCCGAATGCGACGTTGTCGAGCACGGTCAGATGCGGGAAGAGGCTGTACGCCTGGAACACCATGCCCATGTCGCGCTTGTTGGCAGGGACGCGGCTGACATCGCGACCGCCGACGGACACCGTGCCCGACGTGGCGTCGTCGAGGCCCGCGAGGATCCGCAGCGCGGTGGTCTTACCGCAGCCCGACGGACCAAGCAGCGCAACGAGTTCGGACGGTTCGATGTGCAGGCTCAGCCCGTCGAGGGCCTTCACGTCGCCGTACACGCGTGTCAGGCCGGTCAGATCGACGGCCGTACCTTGCGTTTTCGCATTCATGCGGTCACTCCTTGGACTCGTCTGCGCCCGCGTGTCACCAGCGACAGGACAAGGAGCAGCACGAAGCCGAACAACAACACCGCCAGCGAGGCGGCCACCGACGTCGGACCGTCGGTCTTACCGATCGCGACGATCTGCACCTGCAGCGTCTCGAATCCGGACAGCGACGCGATCGTGTATTCGCCGAGCACCACCGCGATCGAGATGAAGGCGGCGGAAAGGACCCCAGACCAGATGTTGGGCACCACGATTCGCAGGATCGTCGTCCCCCATCCCGCGCCCAGCGACCGCGCCGCTTCGGTGAGCGTCTGCAGGTCGATCGACGACAGCGCCGCGTCGAGCGCGCGGTAGGCGAAGGGCAGCACCAGCACCACGTAGACGAACGTCAGCGTCAGTGGGGATTCACCCAAGAAGTACGCCACCCACAGGTACACATTGCGTAGCCCGACCACGATCACCAACGTCGGGATCGTCAGCGGCAGCAGGCACAAGAACTCCACAACGCCCTTGGCCCACGGCGAGCGCAGTCGCACCCAGATCATCGTCGGGACCAGGATCACCAGCGTCGCAATGACTGTGAACACGGCAAGCAGCAGTGAGACCACGATCGCCCGATACAGCGCGTCGTCGGTGACGAGGTTCGTCCATGCCTGCCATGTGCGCCCGTCGTCGACGAGTCGGCGGGTGGAGAAATCCGCCATGGCGTAGAGGGGGAACAGGAAGAACAGGCCGAACGACACCCAGAGCGCGGCGCGGGCTGGACGTTTCATCGCAGCCACCGCGCCGTACGCCGCACCAGGACGTTGTAGGCCGTCATCACCACCGCGACGACGACGATCATCTCGAGCGCGAGCGCGTAGGCGAACCCAGACTGACCGAGCACCACCTCACTGGTCAAGGCGGACCGAATCAGCAGGGGCACGATCGGGCTGCCCTGGCTCACCAACGCGGCGGCGGTCGCGTAGGCGGCAAAGGCGTTGGCGAACAACAACAATGCCGATCCGAGGAAGGCCGGCGTCAACAGGGGTACGGCCACCTCACGGAAGTACTGCCACTTCGACGCGCCGAGACTGACGGCGGCTTCGCGCCATTGCTCGCGCAGGCCTTCGAGCGCGGGCAGGAAGACGATCACCATCAGGGGGATCTGGAAGTACGTGTACACGAGTGTCAGTCCCGCCAGGCCGTAGAGCCATCCCGAGCCGGACAGGTTCCAGCCGAAGACCTCCTGCACCCACACGGTCAGCACTCCGTTGATGCCGATCGTCGCCAGGAACGCGAAAGCCAGTGCCACACCACCGAACTGAGCCAACACGCTGCACAGCGAGATCACCGCCCTGCGCACCATCGACGTGGGCGGGCTGCTCACGATCAGCCTCGCCAGCACCGCTCCGAGCACCGCGCCGATGATCGCCGTGCTGGCCGACAACAGCACGCTCGCCCACAGCGCCCCGAGCGCTGTCGACGAGAAGAGCGCGCCGATGCGGCTGAGGGAGAACGCGCCGTCCACGACGAACGCGTTGACGATCACCGTCACCGTCGGGATCACCAGGAACACCATGACGACCGCGAAGAACGGCAGCAGCGGCAGGGCCTCTGTGAGTCGGTTGCGCAGTTGAGTTCCGCCCGGCACGTCAGCCGATCGCTTCAGCCCAGTTATCGGCGAGATACGCAGTGGCCTTGTCGGTCTGCTCGGGGCTCGGCACGGTGACCGGGCCGTCGATCACCGGGATGGAAGCTGCGACCGCCTGATCCAGGGAGCCGTCCGCCATCATGTTGTCCGCACGCACCGGACGCACACCACCTGCCGCGTAAAGGTTCTGGCCTTCGTCGCTGAACAGGAACTCCTGCCACAGCCGCGCGGCCGCGGGATGCGGGGCGTCCTTGTTGATCGCCTGGTAGTAGTAGCCCGCGACCGCGTGGTCCGGCGGAACCAGCACCTGCCACGACGGGAGCTTCTTCGTCTCGACGGAGTTGAGATAGTTCCAGTCGATGACCACCGGGGTCTGGCCGGACTCGATGGTCGCCGGGGTCGGGTCGACCGGCAGGAAGTTGCCCGCCTCGTTGAGCTTGCGGAAGAACTCCACACCCGGTGCGATGTCGTCGGCCGAACCGCCCTGCGACAGCGCGACCATCAGCACACCGGAGAACGCGGCACCGGCCTGCGTCGGATCGCCGTTGAGTGCGACCTTGCCGTTGTATTCGGGCTTGAGCAGATCGTTGACCGAGGTGACCGGCGGCACTGTGGCAGAGTCGAAACCGATCGACATGTAGCCGCCGTAGTCGTTGACCCAGGCCCCGTCGCGCTCCTTATAGGCCATCGGGATGTCGTCCCATACCGCCACCTTGTAGGGCGCGAACATCGCGGTATTGGCCAGCGCCACCGACTGGCCGAGGTCGAACACGTCGGGCGCGGTGCTGCGGCCCCGCTGCTGGTTCGCGGCGTTGATCTCCTCCTGGCTCGACGCGTCGGGCTGTAAGGAGTTCACCTTGATCCCGTACTTGTCCTCGAATGCCTTGATGATGGCAGCGTAGTTGGCCCAAGTCGGCGGCAGCGCAATCACATTCAGCTCACCCTCCTTCTTGGCAGCCTCGACCAGACCGTCCATGCCGCCGAAATCCTCGGCCGACGTGGCCTCCCGCGCATTGACCCCGGATTCTGTCTGCTCTTCCGCGTTGTTCTTCTCCGGAGGTGCGCAGCCGATCAGACCGGTGAGCAGCAGGACCGATGCGGCCGCGGCCGCCGTGAGGCGTGAGAATTTCATTGCCGAACCTTCCGATGGCCGGGAAGCGGCGCAGTGGCGCGGACATGACGGCTGTGCGACGCGGCGTGAAACGATTGCATATGCGGCGCTCGACCCTACCGTGATCACGCCAGACCGTGTGCGTGTTCACACGACTTCGGTTGCCGCGCATATGCGCAGGTAACAGCGATAGCATCAGTGTGTGGCTGAACGCGAAGCCTCGGGGGATTTCGATTACCTGATCGGCGACCTGCCCGAAGCGCCCTCGGATGTCGAGATCTCGGACGGCGACGAGACGCTGCTGGAGTCGGCTCCGGCCGACGACTACGAGCCGGCGCTGCACGACCGTGCCCCGGGGACGTTCGACGCCTTCGACGCGGACACCTGGTACTTCGAACCCGCGCCGGAGCCCTGGTACCGCCGCAGGCAGACATTGGCCGTGTGGATCGCCGTCGGAGCTGCCGCGGCGGCGCTCGTGGTCTCGGCAGTTCTGTTGATCGTTCGGAGTCCCGGCCCGGAGGTGGACACCACGACGCCGACCGAGGCGCCGTCGACCACGACGGCGGTGTCGACCGAACGTACGACCAGTAGCGTGGTGCCGCCGCCGCCAGCGCCTGAGACGTCGGCCGGGCCCATCGACCCCCGCCCGGCGCAGACGGTGCGGCCACAGAACCCGCGGCCGCGCAGCACCCGGCCGCCCGAGATCGGGGTGACGCGCACACCGGTGACGCGGTCACCCATCAGCGTTGCGCCCCAGCCGCGCGGACCACGCTGACACCGCAACCTGTCAGCTCTGATGCCCGCGGTGATGGAACACGATGCCCGGAACTCCATACCCGAAGAACGGGTATTGGAGCTGGCCGGCCTGTACCGCGGCGGTGCCTGGCTCCGCGGTCACTTGCGCGTTTCCCGGCGTTTCAACGACCGTCGCACCGCCGGTGTTCGTTCGCTCGGATCAGTCCGGGAATCAGTCGTGCTCTACGTCACAGCCGTCAGACGGCGAATCCGCACATCGCCCCTTCGACCATGGCGTCGGCGGATGCGTCGTCCAGCGGTGTGTGCGCGAGCAGCAGGCGGTAGAGCATGGGCCCGATCAGCTGGTCGATCGCCGCGTCCGGGTCCATGTCCGGCCGCAGTTCGCCGCGCGCCACTCCGCGCGCCCAGACCGTTCTCATCAGCGCCCGCCGCGGCGCGACCAGGTGGGTGTGTAGTTCCGCGTTCACCAGCGGGTCGAACTGCGCCTCGCCGATCAGCTGCGCGAATACTCGCCCGCTACCGCCGCCGTAGAAGTGGCCAAGCCCGCGGACCACGCGTCGGAAATCCTCGCGGGCGGACCCCGTGTCCGGATCGGGCGCCTCGGCCATCATCTCCGTCAGGAACGCCTCGACGGCCACCGCGTGCTTGTTGGACCACCACTTGTAGATGGTCGCCTTGCTGACCCCGCTACGGTTGGAGATCTCCTCGGTGGTCATCGCCCGAAGTCCGACTTCTTGCAGCAACTCCGGAACTCACGCCCATAACTATCGACCACCAGCTGGGCCTCAGGCGGCGTTCTCACCGACTTCCCACAGTGCGTCGATCGCCTCGAACGCCTGGTTCAGGCTCGCGGCCGCAAGCGGTTTGAGCTCAGCCATCGCTGGATTGACATCCGCCATCGTGAGTTCGGCGACGATGAGGCGAGGCGACAGGCCCGTCATCGACACCGCATGGGGCAACCAAGATTCAGCGTGATCCCAACCCTCTCGAGGTGTGCCCGGACCGTAGCCGCCGCCCCGACTTTCGAGCACGACGAACTCGGTATCGCCGAGCAGACCCGCCCCCGTTTCGGCGTCTATCGACAGCCCGGGCGCGACGATGTGATCCACCCACGCCTTGACCGTGCTCGGCGGGCCGAAGTTGTACAGCGGGAGTCCGAGCACAACCGTGTCGGCACGCTTGATCTCGCCGATCAGTTCGGCGGTCAGCGCCGGTGACGTCACGTCCCCGAGGTGCGGAATCGGATTACTCGCCAGATCGCGATACACGACAGAGCCCTCCGGGTGGGTGTCGCGCCACCGCTGGACGGCACGGGCGGTGAGACGACGGCTGACGGACTGGTCGCCCTGGACCGAGGAGTCGATGTGTAGCAACTGGTTCATCAGTTCCTTCCTCATTGATAGTTAGTGTATTACAAGCTATCTATACCAAATAGATCATCGGCGTATTCCCGTAGGCTGATGACGTGCCAGAACTGTCCGCGCCGCTGCTGGTGCACCTGGCGCGGCGGATGCAGACCGAGGCCGAAGTGGAGTTGATCGCCTTCGGTCTCCGCGCGCGGCACGTCGTCGCCCTGACCCTGCTGCGCGACCTCGGCGAACAGAATCAGTCCGACCTGACCGCCATGCTCGGAATCGACGCGACGAACGTGGTGGGCCTGCTGAACGAACTCGAGTCCGACGGCCTCATCGAGCGCAGGCGCTCGGCCGAAGACCGCCGGCGGCACACCGTGATGCTGACCGCGGCGGGCACACGCACGCTCACCGAGATCGAGAAGGTGCTCTGGGTCGTCGAACAACGTGTGCTCGCCCCGCTGAGCGATTCGGAGCAGCACGATCTGTATGCGCTCCTCGCACGGGCGACCGCGAGCAGCTGCGCCGAGGTCCTTCCGACCACGCAGGCGTGCATCGAGGGTTCGGAATAGTCTGAATCCCATGGCCGAAATCGACGCTGCGGCCCTGTTCGCGCAATCGCCCGTCGCGATGCTCGCCACCGTCGGGCCGGACGGCGCGCCACACGTTGTGCCCGTGGTGTTCGCGGTCAACACCGACCGCGAACAACCAGTCATCTACACCGCTGTCGACGCCAAACGTAAGTCCACCAAACGGTTGCAGCGGCTGACCAACATCGAGGCCAACCCCCGGGTGAGCGTGCTCGTCGACAACTACGACGAAGACTGGACCCAGCTGTGGTGGGTGCGGGCCGACGGCGTCGCCGAGGTCCACCACAGCGGTGACGAGATGGCCAGCGGCTATGCGCTGCTGCGGCGCAAATACGTTCAGTACCAAAGGCTTGCGCTCGACGGTCCCGTCGTCACGATCGCCGTCGCGCGGTGGTCAGCGTGGCAGGCGTGAATGCCGCTGCGCAACGGTGAACACGGCTACGGCCTCGTCACCAAGTCGCTGCACACCCCACGAGTTGTGTCATTCCCTTGTGCTCGGTGACGGTTCGGAGAATTCTGGTTTAACGAACCTGGAGGGAACGTCATGGCCGACAAGACGACAACTTCCCAAGCCGGAGCTGCTCCCACCGCGGACAGTCCGGCCGCCATCCGCAACGTGGTGCTGGTGGGCCCATCGGGTGGCGGCAAGACAACACTCGTCGAGGCGTTACTGGTCGCCGCCGGAGTGCTCAACAGACCGGGATCGGTCGTCGACGGGACCACCGTCTGCGATTGCGACGAGGCCGAGATCTCGCAGCAGCGCTCGGTCGGTCTCGCCCTGGCGTCACTGGAGCACGACGGCGTCAAGGTCAACCTGATCGACACACCCGGCTACGCCGACTTCGTCGGCGAACTGCGCGCCGGGCTGCGAGCCGCGGACTGCGCGCTGTTCGTCATCGCGTCCAACGAGGAGATCGACGAGCCGACCAAGTCGCTGTGGCTGGAGTGTAGCCAGGTCGGGATGCCGCGGGCCGTTCTCATCACGAAACTCGACCACGCCCGGGCCAACTACGAGAACACGCTGACGGCGGCGCAGCAGGCCTTCGGCGACAAGGTGTTGCCGCTGTACCTGCCCGCCGACTTTGGTTCAATTGCCGGCACCGCCGGCGGACCCTGCACCGGCCTCATCGGGTTGCTCTCCCAGACCCACTTCGAATACGCCGACGGCAAGCGCACCACGTCCCATGAACCCGACGCCTCCTACGGCGACGCGATCGAGGAGATGCGCGGCAACCTGATCGAGGGAATCATCGAGGAGTCCGAGGACGAGACCCTGATGGAGCGCTACCTCGGCGGCGAGGAGATCGACCAGTCGGTGCTGATCGAAGACCTCGAGAAGGCTGTCGCGCGCGGGTCGTTCTTTCCGGTCGTCCCCGTGTGCAGCACGACCGGCGTGGGCACCCTCGAACTGCTGGAGGTCATCACCAGCGGGTTCCCGTCCCCGCCCGAACACCAGCTCCCCGAGGTGTTCACCCCGCAGGGCAAGTCCCGCAACAGCTTGCCGTGTGATCCGGCCGGCCCCCTGCTCGCCGAGGTCGTCAAGACCACGTCGGATCCGTATCTGGGCCGCGTCAGCCTGGTGCGGGTGTTCTCCGGGACCATCTCGCCCGACGCGACCGTGCATGTGTCCGGCCACTTCTCGTCGTTCTACGGCGGCAACGGCTCCTCCCCCACCCACGCCGACCAGCGCTGGACGGCCGGCCACGCCGATCATGACGAGGACGAACGCATCGGCACGCTGTCATTCCCACTCGGCAAGCAACAGCGGCCCGCACCGCAGGTGGTAGCCGGTGACATCTGCGCCATCGGACGGCTGTCGCGCGCCGAGACGGGCGACACGCTGTCCGCGAAGGCGGAACCGTTGGTGCTCAAACCATGGACCATGCCGGAACCGTTGTTGCCCATGGCCATTCAACCACACGCCAAGACCGACGAGGACAAGCTTGCGGTCGGGTTGCAGCGCCTTGCGGCCGAGGATCCGACCCTGCGCATCGAACAGAACCCCGAGACACATCAGATCGTGCTGTGGACCATGGGCGAGGCGCATTCCGGCGTGGTGCTCGACGCGCTGGCACGCCGCTACGGTGTCGCCGTCGACACCGTCGAGTTACGGGTGCCGCTTCGAGAAACGCTGGGCGGCAAGGCCAAAGGACATGGACGGCACGTCAAGCAGTCCGGCGGCCACGGCCAGTTCGCGGTATGCGACATCGAGGTCGAGCCGCTGCCGGAAGGGTCTGGTTTCGAGTTCGTCGACAAGGTCGTCGGCGGTTCCGTTCCACGCCAGTTCATTCCGAGCGTGGAAAAGGGTGTGCGCGCTCAGATGGAGAAGGGACTTCTCAACGGGGCGGGCTCGGGCTATCCGGTCGTCGACATCAGGGTGACGCTGTTCGACGGCAAGGCGCACAGCGTCGACTCCTCCGACTTCGCGTTCCAGATGGCAGGTGGGCTGGCGCTGCGTGAGGCGGCCTCGGCGACCAAAGTTAACCTGCTCGAACCGGTCGACGAGGTCTCGGTCGTGGTGCCCGACGATTTCGTCGGCGCCGTGATGAGCGACCTGGCGGGCCGGCGCGGGCGCGTGGTCGGCACGGACAAAGTCGGCGAGGACCGCACCGTCGTGAAGGCCGAGATACCCGAGGTCGAGTTGACCCGATACGCGATCGACCTCCGATCGCTCGCGCACGGCGCCGGATCCTTCACGCGATCCTTCGCTCGCTATGAGCCCATGCCGGAGCAGGCGGCGGCCAAGGTGCGGGCGTCGGTATAGCTCACTGACGCGTCGCGTAGTAATGCACGCTGAAGTACATCTCGCGCAACAGCATCGGCAGCTGCGTGCCGAGGGTTTGGAAGCGACTGGTTGGCGTGGGCGACGGGTGCGCATCAAGTCGCAGGTCGTCGGCCATCCGCATCGCGCGGCGCATATGCAACGGATCGCTGACGATCAGCACGCGATTGATGTCATGTTCGGTGAGCAGCGGCCGGGCGAAGACCAGATTCTGCTTGGTGGTTCGGGACTGTGTCTCGATGAGGATGCGATCGGCCGGAATCCCGGCCCCGATCAGCCATTCGCGGCCGGCCTCGGATTCGGCGAGCGTGTCGCCCCGCCCGACACCACCCGTCACGACGATCCACTTGACCTGTCCTGATTCGAAGAGCTCGGCCGCGTGCCGCAGACGTTCGGAAAACACCGGCGACGGTGCATCGTCGTCGACCGCCGCACCGAGGACGATTGCCGCATCGGCCTGCGATGTGTCGGAGCGCCCGCCGAACGCGACGATGTCGGCCGCAAGGCTGATGGCACCCGCCAGAGCCAGCGCCACGACAATCGCGACGGTACGTCCGGCGCCGCGGGAGAACCGCGTGCCATGGCTGCCCGTCACTTTGGTGATCCTATGGGGGCTAACCGGTAGTCAGGCAGTAGGTTTTTCCCACCTCTGATGGGTGCCAGCCGTGCAGACACTGCGTCGTTGACACGGAAAAGTCCCCTACGTGCCTGAAAACGATGCGCTGCTGACCGCCCGCTTCGAGCGGGACGCACTGCCACTGATTCACGATTTCTACCGCCACGCGCTGAAGTTGACGCGCGATCCCGCCGATGCGGAGGACCTGCTCCAGGAGACGGCTGCCAAAGCGTTCGCCGGGTTCCACGGCTTCCGCGACGGCACGAATCTCGGCGGCTGGCTGTACCGGATCTTGGTCAATAGCCATATCAGTTCGTACCGGAAGCAACAGCGACGCCCAGCCCAGTGGCTGACCGACGAGTTCACCGACGGACAGCTGGTGGCCCAGGCCCGCCACTCCTCGGGCGGCCTGAAGTCCGCCGAGGACGAGGTGCTCGACCTCATCGGCGACGACGACATCCAGACCGCGATGCGTCAGCTGCCCGAGAAGCTGCGCACCGCGCTGTACTACGCCGATGTCGTCGGTCTGCGCATCAACGAGATCGCCGAGATCACCGACGCACCGGCCGGGACCGTCATGACACGCGTGCACCGTGCGCGGCATCGGCTGCGCGGCCTGCTGTCCGACGTCGCCGAGGCCAGGGGCTACAGCCTGGACCAGGCGGCGTAGTGCTGCCAGAGGATTGACGGGGTCGACCGCTTGAAAGGAGGTGACTCATGAGCGCAACACGTTTCGACCGCCCGCTCGCCGGACGCTCCGTGCACCCGCGTTCGGTCGTGAACGCCACGACCGCCAGGCAGCTGTTCGCGCACCTGGCCACCACGCTGGTCCTCGCAACGGTCGCACTGCTGGCGGCGTGGCAGTTCATGTTCTCCGGCGCCACACCGCACCACGGGACAGTGGCGTCCCATCGGACGACGGCGTCCACCCACTAGCGCGGCGGGTCGCCCTGCCAGCTGAAGCTGTTGACGTATTTGCCCATATCCAAGGCGATTTGGGTGTTGGCGCCGGAGGGCTTGCCGAACCCGAAGTCGGGTCCGAATTCGTGGTAGGGCCCCACCGCCGAGGCCACGAGAGCGAGGTCGTTCTTGATGGCGACCATGATCAGCACCCGCATCCGCTGGTAATTGCTATTGGCGCCCTGCGGCCACCAGTCGACGATCTCGCCGAACCCGCGCTGGTAGCCGACCATCGCGTTGGGAATCTCATACGCGGTCCGGGTGTCGGGAAACCTCTTGCCCACCAGTTCTTTGGCGATCTGTTCAGCTGACCGGCCGGCGACGGGCACACTGAAGAACTGCATGCTGCCGCCATCACCGCCGAGGAACTCGGCGATCACCTTGTTCGGCTCGGTGGTGATGCGGTAAGCCGAACTGGGCGCGGGATGCGACACCGAGAACGTGCCGTCGGCGGCAGTGAAACGAGGGTTGATCGTGACCGGCGTACCCGTCGGCGGCCTGCCGCACTCCGGCGGGCACATATAGCGCACGGGGGGCTTGCTGATCATCGCCGACAGCCCGACCAGCGCCCCCGCCACGACGGCGATGGTGGCGAACCATATGAGCACCAAGCGTGTGCGCGACGTGCGATGCGGCTGGGGTGCCTCGTAGGTGCCGGCCGGAACCGCATATCCGGGAAAGAAATTCGTCGCCGTGGTCACGGTGTGTCGGGACCTTCACGCACCGGACGGGCGTCGCGCCGGTCTTCGCGTGACGCCCGTGACGATGCCCGCGTCGCCACCCCGCACGCGGGGCAGAAAGCCATATCCGGCACCACATGTCCGCAGTGCGTACACAGCAGCGGCTCATCGGACTGGATCTCGTCGTGCACCTCGTGCAGCAGCGCCAGATGCAAACCGATACGCAACACCAGCATGGCGACCAGCGCCAGTGCCAGATAGAGCACCAGCATCAACAACTGCGGGACGCGGGCGACGTCGATCAGGCCCAGCCCGAGATAGACGGCGAGGATCGCCGCCGCGAGGCCGACGAGAACCAGCCGCACCATGCCGGGGTGCTGATCCTTCTTACTTGCCGGGCGGGTGAACCACAGTGCCGCACCGATCAATCCACCAGCGGCCGCGGTGATCAACGGTATCGAGATGCCCCTGATGCCCGCCTCGACGAGCAGGCTCTCCAGCGGGCGCTTGCTGATGGCCCCTGTCCCGAACAGCGGAGCCGACCGCGTCATCGCCGCCGCGGCCATGAAGGCGAAAGCGCCTAGCATTCCGATCCTGAAGCCGTCCAACGCTTCTCGTGAGGATGGTCGGAACACCCTCACGATGACGGCCGGCAACAGCATCAGGATCACCCCGCCCAGCGGAATGCCGATACCCACGCGGAGCATCGGCATGCCCGTGATGGCGGAGCCCAGACCGACCTCGTACGAGCGGGCGACCATCGCACCCGTCAGCAGGACCCATCCCACCCCAAATCCAACACCGAGCACCGCGGTGAGCACCAGAGTGCTGACCGGGAAGTCGCGGAAGGCATCCGACTCGCGGAGATAGATGAGGTACAGCACGGGCAGGCCCAGCGTGCCGACGGTGATCAGCGCGGCGGGCAGACGCAGCAGCGTGAATGCGACGAGGCACACCAGCAGCACCACCAGACCCAGCCGGAACGCTGTTCGGGAGCGCTGCGCCACCTGGGGGAACAGCGAACTGGCCAACGACAGCTGCAGCAGGTGCTCGTTCGGCGCCGCCCCGAAGTTCTTGACGCGCAACCAGTCCGGGCCCTCGCCGGGCCGCGGTTCCAGGTGGCATCCGCATAGTCCGCAGTACTCGCCCTCCGGTACGTCGGTCTTGCAGATGCGGCATTCCGTAGTCGGGACGGAATCGTCGGGAGTCGTCATTCGGCCGCCTCTTGGAGGATCAGCAGATTGCGTACGAGGTTGTCGACATCGGGGGTACCGAGCCCGGTGATGAGGTCGTAACCCGGTCCGGCCTCGGCGACGGCGTTGGCGCCGAGTGTCACGTCACGGAACGCGGGCAGCGGTGCACCCTCGGCGATCCGGTAGAGCAGCGGATTGAAGGCACCGATCAGCTGCCCGCCGTTGGCGAGCAGGTACTGGTTCATCACCGCGGCAAGCCCCGCCCAGATCGGCGCGGACTGCGATGTCCCGCCACCGACCAGTTCGGTTCCCTTGAAGATGATGCGCACGCCGGTGAAGGGGTCGGCGACGGCCGCGACGTCGGGCGTCAGCCTGCGGTCGGGATCGCGGTCGGGCATCACGGCCCGTTGCCATTCCGGGCGCTCGAACAGGTTGGACACCCCGCCTCCGCTGCCGACCGATAGCGGGACGTCGTACCAGGCCTGCTCGGCGAGCCACCTGCCGTCGGCGTCGGTGGACAGCGTCGTGCCGCCGACATCGGTCATCTCCGGCAGTGACGCCAGTGAGTCCAGCCCTATATCAGCCTCGCCGGGCGGAGACGACCAGTCGTCGCCGCCTTTGCACTCCAGCCCGGCGAGATCGCCGCTCGCGTTGAACGCCGTCGTGCCGTTCGCCTGTGCCGCCGCGAGCGCTTCCCGCGCCGGTGCGAGATCGGCGGCAGTGATGAGTTTGTCGCAACCCCATCCGATCGAAAAGCTCCAGATCGCACCGGGATACCGGCGATCGGCTTCGGCGAACAACTCGCCGATCTTCTCGAACGTGCCGTCGCCGGAGATCGTCGACTGGGCGCTGAACACGACCTTGCGCGCATCCGGCGCGACCGCGTGGGCCACTTCGAGATCCATCGTCGTCTCGCCGCGCGGGTCGTCGAGCTCGCCACCGACGACTTCCGGGGTGAACTGGGGCAGCCCGTACGTGGTGGCGAACGCGTCCAGATCGGACTGGTCGAAACCGTCGAAGGCGAAGAACACGATCGTGGCACCCTTGCCCGTATAGCCGTCGGCGGCCAGCCGCGACGCGTTGTAGGTGTTCAACAGTGCGCTGGGCTTCAGTCCCTTGTCCGGCACGTCGAGCGGAAACATCCGCGTCTGCGACGTGTGGTGCGGCAGGTAGCCCAGGATCCGTCCCAGCTCGGCGACCTCGGAGGTCAGCGCATCGGGAATCGCGGGCTGTTGCGGCGATGCGTAGAACACCTGACCGCGCTTACCGCGGTAGTCGTGGACCTCGACGTCGAATGCGTCGGCCACCTTCTCCGCCGCCCCTTCGAGCACCGCCCAGGCCTGGCCCGGCTTCCACCTGACGTCCAGGCCCTGACTGTGCGCCCAATCGAAAACGCCGTCGGGGCGCGTCGGATCATGCAGCGCGAGCGTCAACTGGGCGTTGTCGTTGTGCGACGGCCCCAGATCGGTGGAGCTGGCCAGCAGGTACGAGTACGGCCCTGCGATGGCATCGCCGCCCTCTGTGCCGGGGCGCGACGATGCCAGTCGCAGATCGGAAACGAGCACCATCACGCTGGCGGCAACCAACGCCAGCACGCCGATATGCCGCGCCTTCACTCCAACCAGCGTACTTACGAGAAGTCCGCCCAGCCGGTGCTAGCCGGTTCGGGGGTGGGTTGCCGACGGGGCCGGCGGTGCGATCACCGACGGGGAGAACGGGTTGGGGCCACCGGGCTCCAGGCGCGGCGCCTTCTCCGTCGGCTCGACCGGCGCGGCCGACGTCGTGGTCGTCTCCGAGGTGGTGGTCTCGGTGGTCTCGCTCGGTGCCTCTTCTTCGCTGGAGCACGATGCGGTGAGCACAACCATCGCGGTGACTGCAGCGCCGCCGGCGATGGCCGCCACGCGGCGACCCAAAACTGACCTCATGTCACAGTCCTTACTGTCCCGACTAATGCCAGCTGCTACCAAGATCAAACCGGCATTCGGAACTTTAGCCGAACGCCGAGCAGGCCGCCCGACGAATTCTCCGTTGGCGATCGCGATTAGCCAGCAACCGAAGCCTTCGCTTCGGCGACCGACGATGAGAGCGACAGAACCTGGTCCAAACCGGTTAGCTGGATGGGCCGACTCGTGGCGGGCCCATCGGCGACAACCGCGAATCCTGCCGACCCTCCGATCTTCTCGTGAGTGGCCACCAACGCCTGCAGCCCCGCCGACGCGAGGAAGTCCACCGCAGAGAGGTCGACGATCAGCGCCTTGGGCCGCTGGGCGAGCGCGTCCGCGATGGCCGCCTCGAACGCCGGGATGGTGGCCAGATCTATTTCGCCGCTGACCGCAAGCACAGCGACGTCGTCGTCGTAGCTGACCGAGGTGGTGATCAGATCCTTGGCGGGCACAGCTTTCCTTTAGTCAGCGCCGCAACTGGTCACGGCAGTGGGCCGAGCTTAACCTCTTGTCGCCGAACGATAGATCGTTGCTTCCACACCGCAGCCCCAGACCCGCAAGCTAGGGTCGAAACAGCAGCGGAAAGCCGGGAGGTTTCTTCGATGTCCGATCCGACAGATGTGGCCACCGCGAGCGTCTCGACCGAAGGCCTGTTACCGCAACTGGTGGAGCACCTCAGACAGAACCGCACCGCGCTGCGCGAGGAGTGGGCACGCAGGATCACCGAAGCGGAGCTGCTGACCGCGATGTCGCCCGAGGAGATCTTCTCGGAGGCGACCACGGTGTACGACAGCTACGTCGAAGTGCTCGAGACGGGCAGTGTGGAAGCGCTGCAGGACTACGCACGCGATCTGTCCGAGCGCATCATCCCGCGCGGTGTGGAGACCAACGAGGTCGTCGGCATCGTGCTGCTGCTGCGCGACGTGCTGGCCCGCTCGCTGTTCGAGAAGTACCAAACCGACTTCGAACTGCTCAACCGCGTGCTCGACGCGTACGAGCCCGCCGCGAACCGCATCGCCAACACCGTGGCCGTCGGATTCGTGCAGGAACGCGAGCGCATCATTCGCCAGCAGCAGGAAGCGATCCGCGAGCTGTCGACACCGGTGCTGCAGGTGCGCGAGCAGCTGCTGATTCTGCCGATCATCGGTGTGCTCGACAGCCAGCGCGCCCGCCAGGTGACCGAACAGCTGCTGCGGGCGATCCGCGCCAACCGCGCCAAGGTCGTTGTCATCGACATCACCGGCGTGCCCACCATCGACTCCACGGTGGCCAACCACCTCGTGCAGACCGTCGACGCGTCGGGCCTGATGGGCGCCAGCGTGATCATCACCGGTCTGTCGTCGGAGATCGCGCTGACCCTCGTGACGATCGGTCTCGACCTGTCGAAGATGAACGCCGTCGGCGACCTGCAGGGTGGTATCGAGGAGGCCGAACGGCTGCTCGGCTACGAGGTGACCCGCACCGGCGAGCAACCCGGGTAACGCGAGGCACGGCGCAGGTTCTTCATGGCAGTTCCCATCCTCAAGCAGGGCACGATCCTGATCGCCTCGGTGCAGGCCGCGCTCTCGGACTCCGACACCGAACAGCTTCGCCATGACCTGATGGAGCGGGTCAGCCGATACCGTGCGCACGGCATCATCGTCGACGTGACCGCGATCGATGTCATGGATTCGTTTGCAGCCCGGTCACTTCGAACGATCGCGCATATGACCCGGCTGCGCGGTGCGGACACGGTGATCGTGGGCCTGCAGCCCGAGGTGGCGTTCGCCATGGTCCAGTTGGGACTCACGTTCGACGACATGCACACCGCGCTGGATCTGGAAGAGGGCCTTGCTCTCCTCAATCGGAATCTGCCGAATCGGAAGCTCGAGGATCGGAAACCGGCGATCGGACGCGACCCCGGAAATGTCCATGCCGACTGACTTCGTGGTCGACATCAACGACTCCGACGACATCGTCACCGCGCGGCAAGCGGGGCACGAACTCGCGAGGCAGCTCGGATTCTCGCTGACCGACGTCACGATGATTGCGACGGCGATCTCCGAAATTGCGCGCAACATAACGAGTTACGCCGGTCGAGGCGAGGTCCGCGTCGGAGTTCAGCTCCGCGACGGCAGGCAGGCGTTGGTGGTGAGAGCCGAGGACGACGGTCCCGGCATAGCCGACGTCGAACGCGCACTTGACGACGGATACTCCACCGGACGCGGACTCGGGCTCGGACTGCCCGGTGCGCGCAGGCTGATGGATCGACTGCAGATCGAGTCGGAGTTGGGCCGCGGCACCGTCATCGAGATGTGGAAGTGGATACCCGACAATGTTTAGGCATGGCAAGTTCGGGCCCATCGAATGGGCCGCGGTTCGCCGCCCCCGACCCGGGGAGGTGGTGTGCGGCGATCATCCGGTGGCATTCGACATCGGCGACGGTGCCGCACTGTTCGGGGTGATCGACGGTCTGGGCCACGGCGAGGCGGCGGCTGCGGCCGCGCAGTTGGCCGCCGAGGTCGTGGACCAGGGCCGCGCCGACCCGCTGGATGTGTTGATGCAGCGCTGCCATCTCGCTCTGATCGACACCCGCGGTGTAGCAATGACATTGGCCAGCATCGACTTCGATGCCAACGAGCTGAGTTGGATCGGTATCGGTAACGTCGCGGCCGATCTCGTTGCCAAGCACCCGAGCGGAATCGCAGTTCGTTCCTCTGCGCTACTGGTGGGGGGCATCGTCGGATACCGGATACCGCAGACCCTCACCACCGCTCAGGTGCCGATCTCCCCCGGCGACCTGCTGGTCATGTCGAGCGACGGCATCGCCGAACAACACCTCGACGACATCGACTTCGCCGCCCACGCAACGACAATCGCCGAACAACTCGTGGGCCGCTACGGTAGGGAGACCGACGATGCGCTGGTGCTGGCGGCCCGTCATCGAGGTACCTCATGAGCGACGATCCGGCTGCCGAGGACTTCTATGCGCAGTACGCCGCGGCGCTGACCGAGTACGTCCGGTCGGGGTCCGAGGCCAGTCTGGCGGTTGGACACGAACTCGGTAGGCGCGCGTTGAGCGACCGGATGAGCATGCTCGAAATCATCGAGAACCACGCTCGATTCGTCGTGGAGATCAAGCAGGACATGTCGATCGATCCCGACGCCCCGCTGCAGTTCCTGTTGCAGGCACTGGCGGCACATGATGTGGCTACCCGTGGATTCCTGGACGGCACAAGGCGTTACGAACAGCAGCGTGCCCGGGCGGAGGATCTGGCCGACCGCGACGAGTTCCGCGATGCAGTGGTGAATTCGCTGCAGGAGGGTTTCTTCGTCGCCGATCACACCGGGGCCATCGTCGAGATCAACGATGCGTTCGTCGGCATCACCGGTTACGGTCAGGACGACCTGCCGTACCACCACCCCTACCCGTGGGTGACCGACGAGACCGCGACGAATCAGCGGCTGTCCTTACTCAGAGAACAAGGTTCCTTCGCCACCGATACCGCGATCCGTCATCGCGACGGAACCGTTCGATGGGTGGCGATCAGCATCAACGCGGTCAGGGAGCAACGCCACGATCATCACGCCTACGTCGGCACCATCCGTGACATCACCGCGACCCGCGCCGTGGCGGAGCGAGAACGAGCGGTGGCACGGTTGGCCACCGCGGTCAGCGTGGCCCGAGACGTGGACGAGGTGTTGTCGGCCGCGCTGACCCAGTCCCGCTCTCGGCTCGACACGCAACGCCTGATCGCCGTCGTGTGGCCACAGGGCGACGGCGATCCGGTCGTCCACACCGCAGGCGAGCCCGCTGTTTCGAATTGGCGTGATCTCGACGAGGATTGGCGGCGCACCCTCGACGATGCCCGCGACTGGTTGCCTTTGACGGTCACGCCGGTCGGAGCCGCGCCCAGCGCGGGGACGACGCGCGGGTTCGTGGCGGTGACCTCGGGCGCGCGCGACGTCGTCGTATGCCTCGAGCACCGCGTTCCGCGCCGGGTCAGCGATGAGGACCGTCAGCTCGTCATGGCGTTGTTCGGCCACATCAGTCTGGCCATGCAGCATGTGCGACAGTTCGAGATCGCGCGTGAAACCTCGCTGACCCTCCAGCGTTCGCTGCTGCCCGCAACCACGCTGCCCGTCGGCTGCGCCGTGCGGTACGAGCCCGCGGTTCCTCCGTTGGAGATCGGCGGCGACTTCTACGACGTGCTTCCGGTCGGCGAAAACCGTATCGGCATCATCGTCGGCGACTGTGTGGGCCGCGGTCTGGCCGCCGCGGCGGTCATGGGCCAGTTGCGCGCGTCGACGCGCGCCCTGCTGCTCACCGGCGCTGAACCCGCCAGGGTGCTCGAACAGCTCGACTCGGTGGCCGAGTTGATCCCAGATGCGTTCTGCGCCACGGTGTTCGTCGCTGTCGCCGACCTGGACTCCCATACGTTGCGCTATAGCAGTGCCGGCCACGTACCGCCGGTGTTCGACAGCGGTGCGGAGCGCCCGGAGCTGCTCACCGATGGTCACTCGGTGCCGCTCGCGGTGCACCGGGACGAGCCCCGACCGCAGGCCTCGCGCTCGTTGGCGGCCGGTTCGACCCTGCTGCTGTACACCGACGGCCTTGTCGAGCGGCGTGACGAAGCGATCGACGATCAGATCGACCGCGCCGCCGAGGTGGTGTCCGAGACCGCTGACCTGCCGGTCGAAGCGGTGGCCGACGAGATACTGCGCCGGCTCGCTCCGGAACGGGGCTACGACGACGACGTCGCGATCGTCGTGTACCGATGCCCGCCGTCGGCCTTACTGATCGACGACGACGCGGCGCCGAGGCAGTTGAGCGACGTCCGGCACCGGTTGGCGGAATGGTTGCGCACCAACCATGTCGAGTCACCGCTCGCGGACGACATCATCCTGGTGGTCAACGAAGCCTGCACCAACTGCGTCGAGCATGCGTATCGGGGACAGGATCCGGGGCGCATGCGCGTGGAGGCCGAGGTGCGCGACGGCCAGGTCCGCGTCAGCGTCGTCGATTCGGGTTCGTGGAAGACGCCGCCCGACGACCCCGGGACCCGCGGCAGGGGCTTACTGCTCATCAGCTCCGTCAGCGATCACGTCGATGTCGTCGGAACGGACGACGGGACGTCGGTGCAGATGTCGTTCCGGCTGCCTACAACCGAGGGGATGCTCAGTGCTCCCGCTTCGCGATAGCGGCCTCGAGTTCTTCTTCCAGCGCACCCTCTTCGCGTCCGAGTGCCACGGTCGCGGCCAGCATCGCGAGTAGCGCGACGGTGATCGCGACGGCTTTGACGCCGTTGACGTCCATGTGCTCGCCGAGCACCACGGCGCCCAGCACCACGGCGACGAGCGGTTCGAGCACCAGCATCGTCGGCACCGACATCTGCAAAGAACCCGCGTGAAATGCCGACTGCTGCAACAACACCGCGATGACGCCGACCACCACGAGCAGATAGACCCCCGGCGAGGTGAAGACGGTCCGCGCCCCGTCCTCGGTCAGCATGTACATCACGAGCTTGGTGAGCATCGCGACGACGCCGAAGAGCACACCCACCGCCACCGCGAGCAGGACCGCCCGTCGCCACCCGGGATTGCGGATCGCGACGAACACACAAAGCGACACCGCCACGACGCACACCACGGCGACGATCAACGTGAGCGGTACCGAGGCCTCGTAGTCACCGGCACTGGTCTTGGCCAACAACACGAACACTGCCAGGGAGGCGGTGAGCAGCAGCGCCCACAGCCACTCACCGCGCGTGACCCGGCGATTGGCCAGCCGCGCGCTCAGCGGGAGCGCGAACAACAGCGCCGAGACGAGGATCGGCTGGACCAGCAGAAGTGACCCGAAGGCCAGCGCGACAGCCTGGAACGCGAAGCCGGCGACCGCCGCGGCGGTCCCGGCCCACCACAGCGGACGGCGGATCAGCGTCAGGACCATGGTGGGGCTGACGCCCTTGTCCTCTGGGACATCCATTGTGGCTCGCTGCCGGACCACGATGCCGACGGCGAGGAACAGCGCTGCGAGGAAGGCGAACAGCACCGCCAGCCCATGGCCTACCAAAGGGGATCAGCTCCTCTAAAACGTTACGGACCACTGCCGGCACATCCGACAAGGACAACATATGGGGCGTTGTACCCATTTGCCGACCGCGCCGCCCTGTACTTCATCGAGGTTTGGCCTCCGGTCGAGTGGGCATTAAACCGAGCATGAATCTGCGACGGTTGGTTTTGCTGGCAGGGGCGGTCGTGCTGCTCGTCGGTGTCATCGGTCTGCTCATGCCCGTCTCGGTGGCCGGACCCGAGGGCCAGAGCATCGGCTGCGGCAACGCCATCGCCGCCGACGACTCGGCCGCCCGTGAGGCGGACAACAACAACCCGGTGAATCTGCCGATCCTCAACGAGGTCATTCCGCACACGGATTACGCGGCACTGTGCTCGTCGGCGGTGTCGCAACGGCGCACCTGGGCCATTCCGGTCGCGATCGTCGGCCTGGTGGTGATCGCCGGAGGCTTCTTCGTCGGTGGGCGCGCGGGCAGTACCCGCACCGTCTAACCGGCTTCGCGCACGGCGACCAGGTGCGGGCGTCCGGCAGCGGGCCGCCCATCGTGCGGTGCCGCTGACGGCGCAATCCTGTCGTTGACCCCTGCGACCGCGGCATCGACCCGGTCCACGGCCCGGTCGCACAATCCGCGGACTTTGTCGCTGGCCGCGTCGACGTCATCGGCCGCACTGAGCAGGTAAGCGCGCATGTTGAGGCGCACCCGCTCACCCTTGGCCCTCAGCCGACGCCGCAGCCGATCGTCAACCTCGACCGTGACGTAGGGCAACACCCGAAGCTTCATGTCCCCACAGTAACGGGGACGTCGCTTGACAGGCAGCCAGCGACATTTTGGACTAACTGGACCTTGTCGTCTACCGGATGACCTGCTCATGCCCGCTGACCAGGCTTGAGACGTTGACTTCACGCTTTTTTGGACGATATAGTTCAGTTACCATACAGATAGGACTTAACCATGCAGTCAGTTCTCGGTCGGCGCTTGACGGCGGTCGCCGGTGGCGCCGCGGTCACCGCGATGGTCGTGCTCACCGCATCGTGCGCCCAAGAAGAAGAGCAGGCGCCCGAGACCACCACGACGACAACCACCACTAGCACCACGGCACCGGCCTCACCAACGGAGAAGGCGCCGCGCCTGGAACCCGGCGGCCCCAACCCCTTCTCCCCGACGGTGATCGCTCCGCCCGCGCCCACAGCGACGCACCCCCGCACGGGCAGCTGACATCCGTCAGGCCCGCGCGCTTTTTGGACGATATAGTTCAGTTACCTCACAGATAGGACATCAGCCATGAAGTCAGTTCTCGGCCGGCGTATCGCGGCGGTCGCCGGTGGCGCCGCAGTCACCGCGATGGTCGTGCTCACCGCATCGTGCGCCCAAGAAGAAGAGCAGGCGCCCGAGACCACCACCACGACGACCACGACCACCACCCCGGCCACCACCGCACCGGTCGAGCCGACGGAGAAGGCGCCGCGCCTGGAACCCGGCGGCCCCAACCCCTTCTCCCCGTCGGTGATCGCACCTCCCGCGCCAGAGGCAACCCCTGGTCGGCACCGCTAGCCGCGGTTTCACCTTCGACGTTCGCGGTCGCCGTCAGCGCACTGTTTCGGCGGCGGCCGCGAACGACGCCACATGGCCTATCGCCATGTCCAGCGCCGCCTGCATCAGTCGCGGGTCGCGGCCGGTCTGCGACAGTAGGTAGCCGCCTTCGACGGCGGCGAGCAAACCTGTTGCAAGAGAACCGGTCTCCGCCTCCGCACGCAAGACGCCGCTGTCACGCATACGCTCCAGAGCCTCTCTGAGTAGCGTCTGCCATTCCGTGAAGTGCTCGGAAAGTGAGGCCCTGGCCTTATCGTCGGAATCGGCTAATTCCGCAGCCAGAGAACCGAGTTCGCATCCCCAGAAGCCGCTGCGCAAGGCGCACCGCTGCACCATGGCGTCGCGCCACTGATACAGCCCGCGGAACGAGTCCACCTTCTCCAGACGCAGCCGCTGCCACGACAACACTTCGTCGGCCCGCTGCGTGATGACCTCGTAGACCAGCTCGCCCTTGTCCTCAAAGTGTTGGTAGAACTGGGATTTGCTTGTCGAGCTCGCCGCGAGGACATCGTCTATCGTCGTCGCCGCGACGCCCTGAACGTGCATCAGTTCGGCGGCCGCAAGGACGATCCGGCTCCGTGTCGCGGCACCTCGAGAAGTCAGTCGAGGCCGCGATGGAGGATCGGATTGTTGCGGCACATACTCACTCTAACGCTGTCGCGAGGCTGCGGTCGCTGGTCTGCGGAAGCGGCCGCGCGGCCGTCTCTCGCAGTGTCAGAACCGCTGCGAGTGAGATGACCGCCGCGGCGATCAGGTAGATCGGCGGTGCCGTGTTGTCACCGGTTTGCACCGTGAGCCAGGTGACGACATACGGCGTCGTGCCGCCGAATCCTGCGACGCAGATGTTGTAGCCGATCGAGAACCCGCTGTAGCGCACGCTCGTGGCGAACAGCTCGACACCGGCGGACACCGCGGTCGACACGTAGATCGACTCGATGGCCGCCAGCAGGCAATGGGCGGCGATCGCGGCGGCCAGCGACCCGGAATTCAGCAGCAGGAACAACGGGTAGGACAGGAGCACAAAGGCCACCGACCCGGCGATCAGGAGCGGCTTGCGACCGATACGGTCGGACAACGCCGCGAGCGGAAGGATGAGCACCAGCGCGACGAACGTCGCCAGGGTCATCGACGTGAACGCCTCGGTCTTGGAGAACTTCAGCGTCACGATCAGGTAGGTCTGCAGGAATGTGAACACCACGTAGTACCCGACGTTGAACACGATGAACAGGCCGATCACCTGCAGGATGGACCGCCACGACGTCGTCACCGCTTCACGCAGCGGCGACGTGGCGACCTGGTTGGTCTTGCTGAGTTCAGCGAACTGTGGGGTGTCGTCGAGGCGCAGCCGGATATACAGGCCGATGAGGCCGAGCGGCCCCGCGATGAGGAACGGAATCCGCCAGCCGTAGCTGTTCATCGCGTCGGCGGGCAGCAGTGCCTGCAGCAGCGTCACGGTCACGGATCCGAGGAGAAACCCGAGGACCCCCGACCACGCCATGAACGTGATCGTCACGCCCCGGCGTTTCTCCGACGCGAACTCGGCCAGGTAGACAGCGCCGCCACCGTATTCGCCGCCGGCCGAGAACCCTTGCAGACAGCGCAGGAAGAACAGCAGCAGCGGGGCCGCGACACCGATCGAGGCGTACGTCGGAAGCAGGCCGATGGCCACGGTCGCGCCCGACATCAGCAGGATGACCACGGCGAGCACACGCTGCCGCCCGATCCGATCGCCGAGGGGGCCGAACACGAAGCCGCCCAGCGGACGCATGAAGAAGGCAGCCGCGAAGATCGCAAACGTTTTCAGCAGCGCCGCCGTCTCGTCGCCGGCCGGGAAGAAGTTCGCCGCGATGAAGGTCGCCAGAAATCCGTAGATCGCGAAGTCGAACCATTCGACGGCGTTACCGATCGATGCACCGGTGACGGCCTTGCGGACATCTGACGGCATGGTGACTTCTCCCGAATTTAAGCGTCCCGCTGAGCATTTCGCTTACCAACCCACAGGGGTTGTGCCAGACAAAGATAACGCGATCAGGACTGCCGCTGCGCCCAGAACGGTCGCGTCACCAGGGCCACCAGTGCGACCATCACCAGAGGCGCCAGCAGCGGAGCCCACGCAAGCTCCAGCGGCAGTGTCACCGCCGCCAGGCCCACCGCCGTAAACCCCACGGCACCAATGACGGTCGGCGCGGTGATGGCCGCGGTGTGCCGGAGCACCAGGTAGCAGGCCGCGCAGAGGCCCGAAAGCGAGGCAAGCATGGCCGGCGATTCGTTGAGCACCAGAGCGGTGGCGGCCAGCAGTACCGCCAGGGTGGCGGCCGGACGAAAGACGTTGCCCACCAATATCCCAAGCGTGGACAATGCCGCCGCAATCAAGGCCGCGTCATCGGCTTGCACCGCGGCTGCGGCGACCATCACCAAGCCGAAGGCCGTCGACAACGCGCGGTTCATCGCCGTCCCCGCACCGAACGCCGGTGATCGGGTACCAACTGCATGACCGTGTCGAGCGTGTCGACGGCGCGCCAGGTGACGATGTCGACCCCGACTGTGCCCATGTCGCGATACATGAATGACCGCTGCAGCGACCACATCCTGGCGACGACGCTGTCGCATTCCTTCTCGAACGGTGCACCTTCGAGGACGTCGACGGCGACCACGGTGTGGCCGCGCCTGCGAAGGTCGATCAGCGCCAACGCGAACTCGGTGTCGAGCAACGTCGAGAACGCGACGACGATCGCCCCCGGCGGAACCGCCGCGCGCGGCGCCAGCGTGCCGGGTGTCGTGTCGTAACCACCGTCAACGGCGAGCACCGCGTCGAGCACCCGGTAGAACTGCCGCCGACCGATGTCGGCGCCGAGCCAGCGCGGCCGACGGTCCCCGAGCGCGACGACCCCGGCTCGGTCACCGCTGCGCAGCGCGCTCTGCACGACCTGAACGGCACCCCGCACGGTGCGGTCGGTGGCTTCGGTGGCCGGCCCGGCGGGCTGCGGATAGTTGTCCACCAGCACCACGACGTCGGCGGCGCGGTCGGTCAGTCGCTGCGTGACGTGCAGGCTGCCGCGGCGTGCGCTCACCTGCCAGTTGACCGTCCGCAGGTGATCACCGGGCACGTACCGGCGGACGTCCGCGTACTCCACGCCGGGCCCGATGTGCCGGGTGAGGTGGGTACCCAGTCGGTCGAGCAGGTCGGTGCGCGGAATCGATGTCGGCTGCGGCGGCGCCATCGGGAACACGTAGATGTCGGCGGCATCCACGACGGCTGAGCCCCGCAGCAGCCCGCCTCTCGCACGCACCGTCACGCTACCCAGGATCGGGTACCGGCCCCATCTCGCGGCGGAGACGGTGTGGCATTCGCGAGAGCCGTTTTCCGCCTCGTCAATTCGCATCCCGGGTACGACCTCGACCGCGAGGGCAAGCGCGTCGTAATCGGTCTCAGGATCGGCGGTCGCCCAGACCCGCACCTGTGCGGTCTCTGATTCGAAGCAGCGGTGCACACCCGGATCGGCATGCACCACGACCCTGGGAACAGGGCGCTGCCAGCCGACCGAGCACACCACCCCCAACAGCGGTGCAGCGAACGCCACGAGCTGCCAGAGCGAGGCGATCACCGCCACTGCCAGCAGCACTGCGACGCAGGTGAGGATCGCGAGTGTGAGTGACGATGGGCGCCAACGTAATTGAGCCTCAGTAGAACGGGTCTCGATCACAGCCGATCATCCGTTGGTCCGTGGCACCGGAAGCCGCCGCAGCAGCTCCTCCACCACGTCGCTGCCGTGCACCCGGCGCACCCACATCTCCGGACGCAGGCTGATACGGTGCGCGATCGACGGTACCGCGAGGGATTTGACGTCCTCGGGGATCACGTAGTCGCGGCCGAGCAGCAATGCCCGTGCACGAGCGAGCTGGACGAGGTCCAGTTCCGCCCGGGGGCTCGCGCCGACCGCGACCTGCGGATGCTGACGCGTCGCGGCGGCCAGGGACACCACGTAGCGGAGTACATCGTCGTGGACGGTGACCTCTTCCACCGACTCCCGCATCGCGAGCAGTTCGTGGGCATCGACGATCTGGTGCACGGTGGGTTCGGCAGCGCCCCGGTCGATGCGCCTGCGCAGCATCGAGGCCTCCTCCTGCTCGGAGAGGTAGCGCAGTTCGAGCCGGATCGTGAACCGGTCCAGCTGCGCCTCCGGCAAGGGATAGGTGCCTTCGTACTCGATCGGGTTGTCCGTGGCCAGCACGATGAACGGGGCGGGCAGCTGATGGGTGACGCCGTCGATGCTGACCTGCCCCTCGGCCATTGCCTCGAGCAGCGCCGCCTGGGTTTTGGGCGGGGTGCGGTTGATTTCGTCTGCGAGAAGCAGGTTCGTGAATATGGGTCCGGACCGGAACTCGAAACGGCCCGACTGCATGTCGTACACCGTCGACCCCAGCAGGTCGGCGGGCAACAGGTCCGGGGTGAACTGCACCCGTTTGAAATCCAGGCCCAGGGCGGCGGCGAACGACCGTGCGATCAACGTCTTGCCGAGCCCGGGCAGATCCTCGATCAGCACGTGACCGCCTGCCAGCACGGTGGTGAGAATCAGGGTGAGCGCACCGCGCTTTCCGACCACCACCCGGCCGATTTCGTCGAGAACCGACTCGCAGTTCGCCGTGGTGGTCCTGCCAGCATGTTCGGTCACACCCGCTCCAGCCGTTGCAGTATTTCGTCCAATGCCGTTCGCCCGGGCCCTGGTTCGTCGAGGCCACTTCGTGCCACGTTCTCCGGATCGACCCACACCCAGAGGTCGGCGCCGAACAACATCAGTCCGGTGGCGTTGTAGGCGGCGCGGTTCTTGGACCGCTTCTGACCGGTGGCCATCTCGAATTGCCGGGCCAACGTCGGCCGCAGGTGACGGTCCCAGTCCCTTCGGGTGGCGTCCGATTGACCGATCAGCGTCTCGGTGCGAGACAGCCAGCGGCGCAACGACTCTGCCGCATCATCGATGTATTGCTCCTCGTCAATGAGAGCGGTTTCGCGTACCAGATACCAGCGCAGGCCCAGCAGCGCGCAGGCGACGGCGATGCCAGACATGATGAGGATCAACCCCCGATCGGGTCCGGCGAGCGCCAGCAGCTCGGCACCTGCCACCAGCAGGACTCCAGCTGCGACAATCTTTTTCATGCGCTGCTCCTCGCGGCGCCATCCGGGAGTTCGGCGAGCACACGCTCCAGTACGCTCACGGCCGCGTCACGATGCTCTTCGGTCATCACATGCGGGGAGAACCTCGCCTCCTCGAACAACTCGACGAGTTCGGTCGCGCTGTCGGCCCGCAGGGCACGGTTGTGCACGGCCCGGGCCAGCACCTCGGAGGGGGTGTCGCAGTCCTGTGGGACCGCACCCGGCACGCGGGTCAGCTCGCGTTCCATCGCGGCATAGCAGGCGATGATCGCCTCACGCGGTTCCCTGGTGCGGTCGCCGATCTCGGCAAGCCCGACTTCCGCCGCGCGGACGAGGGAAGCACCCGCCGCCGGAGCCTCGGCGGCGGCGGGGATGTCGTCGTCGCCCAGGTACTGCACTGCGCTGCTTCGTTGCCGCTTCGACACGACCGCCGTCCCGACGACCACCAGCACCATCAGGATCAGCATCGGCGGGATCAGGTACCCGATCACATCGGTGTCCGGTTCAGCTTCGTCGTCGACGGGGGCCGGTCTGGTGGTGGTGTCCGGCGCCTGCGTACTGGTCTCCGGGGCCGTCGGCGCGTCAGATGCGGGTTCGGGAGGCCCGCCGAGCCGCGTCAACAACAGCACCAGCAGCAGCCAGCCGAGGACCAGGCCCGCCACGATCAGGGTGAACCGCAGGCTGGGCCGACCCCTGGTACGCAATGCCTGGGGCAGATCTCCCCGCGCCGCGGGCCGCGGCGTGCGATCGCGCAGCCGGGCGATGATCGCGAACCCGATGATCGCCACCGCGGCACACACCATCACGATGACCACGATCAGCGCCGCCGGATTGCTCGGCGGCCGTTCGCGCTCGGAGATCGGTTCGCCGCCGCCGGGGATGTAGCCGCGCAGCGCCACGGCGGCAACGATCATGAGCGCGATCACCGCGATCACGCGCTGTGTCGACCTGTCGATACCGGTCATGGCCCTCGTTCTCATCCTGGCACGCGGCCGCTCAGGAACCGCTCAGATCGGATGGATACGTTCGTAGGTGTGACGTCCACACTTGCAGACCCGAAAGTCGCCGCCGCCCTCGATCGCATGTTCGCCGAGTCGGCCGCGCAATTCGCCGCGATGCGCGACGGCAGCACCGACTTCTCGAGGCTGGCGTCGGCCACGGCCCAGGAGCGGGCGGACGCGTTCAGCGACTACTACCTGCCGGTCACCCAAGATGCGGGTCGGCTGCTGTATTCGTTGGTGCGCGCGGCCCGGCCGACGACCGTCGTCGAGTTCGGCATGTCGCTCGGAATCTCGGCGATCCACCTCGCGTCGGCGGTTCGCGACAACGGCAGCGGCCGCGTCGTCACCACCGAGCTCAGCGCCGCGAAGGTGGCGGCCGCGAAGAAGACGTTCGCCGAGGTCGGTCTCGACGACCTCATCGAGGTGTTGGAGGGCGACGCGCTGTCCACGCTCGAGAAACTGTACGGGCCAGTGGATTTCGTGCTTCTCGATGGCTGGAAAGAGCTCTACGTGCCGGTGCTCGAACTCCTCGAACCGCGACTGTCGCCGGGCACGCTCGTGGTTGCGGACAACACCTCGATGGCCGAGCTGGCACCGTATCTCGAGTACGTGCGCGAGCCGGCGAACGGCTACGTCAGCGTGACCTTTCCCGCGCGAGACGCCGACAGCATGGAGATCAGCTGCCGCGCGTAGCTTTCTTCGCTTCCTTCACGACGTTTGCGGCGTCCCGGCTGGCCTGCTTCGCCTGTTGGTAGGCGTCTTCGGCTGCGGTGAGCGCACTTTCGGCGTCCTGCAGCCGTCGGCGTGCGTCGTCGCGGCGTAGCCGGGCGGTCGCCAGGTCGGATTGCAGTTCGTTCAGTGCGTCGTCGGCTTCGGCCTTGGCGCGTTCGGCGGCGGCCAGTTCGGCGCGTGCCTGCTGTCGCCTGCGGCGTTCTTCGGCGGCCTTGTCGTCGCCCTTCTTAGCGGCAGGTGGAGCCGGCTCGGCTTTGGGCTCTTTCTTGCGAGTCGGCTTGAAAACGATTGCGGTGTCGCCGAACTCACCGAAACCTGACCACTGCTCGGCTTTGGTCAGGCGGCCGAGGCGCGCGGCGACCTCGGGATCGGCGATCGCCGCCTGCAGGGTGGCGGTGACGTCGTCGCGCAGCGTGGCCGTCGCGTTGAGCTCGGATGTCTCGAATGCGGCGCGCGCCAATTCGTCGATGAGGCGACGCTGCTCGGCGGTCAGCTCCCGGATGACGGTGCCGTCCATGCCGGCATGGGCGGCACGCAGTCTCTCCCCCAGGCCGGTGAGCCGACCCCTCACCGCGGGATCGTTGAGCACGAGCACGTTGACGACGTGAGCTGCGGTGGTGGGCTTGCGCGCCGCCGCGATCTGCTTGGCGGCTTCGGCGTCGCCACGCTTCTTCGCGTCGGCGGCGAGCTTGGCGCGCAGCGCGGTGAAGTCCTGGAGTTTCGCGGCATACAGCGCGTCCAGGTCTGCGAGATCACCGTCGGCCATATCGCCCACCACCGTATTCTCCCAGGTGTGGACCGACCAGCCGGCACCCAGGCGCTGCGGCTGGGCGTGATCATCGCCGCGCTGGGTGTGGTCTTCGGCGACATCGGCACCAGCCCGATCTACACGCTCCAGACGGTGTTCAACCCGAACGACCCGCATCCCGTTCCGGTCGCCGACAGCCACGTCTATGGCGTGGTCTCGCTCATCTTCTGGTCGGTGATGATCATCGTCACCCTCACCTACGTCACGTTGGTCATGCGCGCCGACAACAACGGCGAGGGCGGCATCATGGCGCTCATCACGCTGCTGCGGCGCTGGACCGGTCGCCGGGGCCGACGCACCTCGGCGGTACTCGCCGCGGCGGGGCTGTTCGGCGCCGCGCTGTTCTTCGGCGACAGCATGATCACGCCTGCGATCTCGGTGCTGTCGGCCGTCGAGGGCATCGCGGTGATCGATCCCGAATTCAGAGACTTCGTCGTGCCGATCACCGCCGTGATCATCGTGGGACTGTTCGCGGTGCAGAGCCGCGGCACCGCGACGGTCGGCCGCTTCTTCGGCCCGGTGATGATCCTGTGGTTCACGGCGATCGGCGCCTGCGGGGTGCACGGGATCGTCGACAATCCCGAGATTCTCAAGGCGTTGTCGCCGACGTACGCGCTGGAGTTCATGGCCGGCCACTTCCACATCGCGTTCTTCGCACTCGCCGCGATCGTGCTCTCGGTCACCGGCGCCGAGGCGTTGTACGCCGACATGGGTCATTTCGGCCGACGCGCGATCACCTACGGCTGGCTGGGTCTGGTGCTGCCCGCATGCACACTGAACTACTTCGGTCAGGGCGCGCTGGTGTTGGGCGACGAGTCCACAGTGGCCGCGCCGTTCTTTCTGCTGACGCCGGAGTGGGCGCGAATTCCCATGGTGCTCTTGGCAACAGCGGCGACGGTGATCGCGTCGCAGGCGGTGATCACCGGCGCGTTCTCGGTGGCGTCGCAGGCCGCGCGGCTGGGTTACCTGCCAAGGCTGCGTATCGAGCACACGTCCGCGTCGACCATCGGCCAGATCTATGTGCCGTGGATCAACGCCGTACTGATGGTCGCGGTATTGATCCTCGTGTTCGCGTTCCGCAGTTCGGCGGCGTTGGCGTACGCGTTCGGCATGGCGGTGACCGGAACGATCACGATCACCACCACGCTGTTCTTCTACTACGCGCGGACCCGCTGGGGATGGCCGCTGTGGAGCGTACTGGTCGGCGGCGGCCTGTTGCTCGTGGTCGATCTGATGTTCTTCGCGGCCAACCTCACCAAGCTGGTGCACGGCGCATGGCTTCCGCTGACCATCGCCGTTGTGGCGTTCACCGTGATGACGACATGGCAGACGGGTCGCCGAATCGTCACGCGCGCAAGGGAAACGGCCGAAGGGTCGTTACGGGAGTTCGTCGACGAGCTGGTGCATCGGGATCCGCCGCTGGTTCGCATTCCCGGCACGGCGATCTTCCTCGATCGGGGCCGCGAGACCGCGCCGTTGGCGATGCGCGCCATTGTCGAGCACAACCATGTGCTGGCCGAGCACGTCATCGTTCTGTCGGTCGTGACCGAGAATGTGCCGCGACTGCCCGACTCCGAGCGGATGACTCACGACGACCTCGGCTATGCCAGTGACGGGATCGTCCATGTGGCAGCGCGTTTCGGATACATGGAGCGGCCGATCGTCCCGCGCGCGCTTGCGCTGCTGAGTTCCGACGACACCGAGGGTCCCTTTGATCTGGAGAACGCCTCGTACTTCCTGTCGAAGCTCGACCTGTGCATGGGCGACGCGCCGACGATGCCGGCGTGGCGCAAGCGACTGTTCATCGCCACGTCGCACATCACCGCCGATGCGGCCGCGCACTTCGGGCTGCCGCTGAGTCGGACGGTCATCGTCGGCTCCCGAATCGAGGTCTGAGCCCTGACGTTGTCCCCTACCTGCCCGACGGGGTTATCCCCAATGGCGGTTTTGTCCACAGGTTGGGTTGAGCTGGTGGTTCGGAGTCGTGGGCGCGTGTCTTGAGTCAAGAAGGTGGCAGGGTTTTGCTGTCGAGGTAGGCCTGTTTTGGGGTGCGGTCGGCCAGGGCTTGGTGTGGTCGGATGGTGTTGTAGATGATGCGGAATCGATGGGTTTCCATGTCGAGTGCGTCGCCGTCGCCGATGTAGCCGCGGAAGAGATGCTCGTATTTCAGGGTTTCGAAGAATCGCTCGATGACGCCGTTGGTTTGTGGTGATTTGATGCGTGTGCGGATGTGGCGCAGGAGCGGATCATGGCCGGTGAACAGGGTGTGGAAGTCTTTACCCCGGTAGCAGGGACCGTTGTCGGACACGATCGCAATCGGTGCAGGGCGTGGCCGATGACGTTGTCCTCGGCGTCAAGGACCTCCATTTCGCCGCGGTCGACTCGCAGGTCGGTGAGGTTCAAGATGCGGGTGGCTTCCTCGACGGCCAACCGAATGCAGTGCACGGCGTCGCGGCCGCGGCTGGTGGGCGTGACGGTGATGGCCAGGCAGTATTTGGTGACGTAGTCGATGACGGCACTAATTCGCCAGATCCCGCCGTGGGCGGTCTCGAACTCGGAGAAGTCGGTCTGCCACACCCGGTTGCGCTCAGTCGGCGGATCGTGAAATACCCGGCGGCGCAACGCAGCCCAAGACTTTCGATCGGCCCGAAAGCCCTGGGGTAACAGCAGGCCACGCCGCAGCGCGCGTTGCACCGACGAGTTGGTTACGTCGTGACCATCAGCGCGCATCAGTGCGGCGATCTTGCGGTAGCCCCAGGCCGGCCACGCCTCGGCGTACTTCGCCGCGATCGCTTCGATCCGGTCGACGACCGGCGCCGGCCAAGGCCCCTTGGCCGGGTCACCAGCGCGCAGTCGGGCCAGCCGGCGGCGATAGGTCCGCTCGGCGATGCCGGCCAATGGCGCGAACCTCGAAACCGGCAGACCTGCTGCTTCTCTTAGGGTTTCGAGGTCCTGGAAGGGACCTGATCGGCCAAAGCTGCACCGCGCTGCCAGATCCGCAGCTGCACCGTGGCTTCGGCCAGCGCGAGTTTGAGCTGCTCGTTTTCCATCCGCAGCCGACGCTGCTCAGGGCTACCCGCGCCATGCGCGGCGCCGCTGGGCACCTCCTGCAAGCGTTGGGCCCCAGCCTCAAGGAACTGATGCTTCCACTTCGTCACCTGAGTCGAGGCCACCCCACACCGCCGGGCCGCCTCAGCACAGGTCATCTCACCGGCTAGAACAGCCAGCACCAACCGGGTCTTCTCCTCGGCAGCAATCTTTGTTCGTCGCGATCTGACCATGACCCACTCAACCTCCTCAACATCAGCCGCGTATGCACAACGCGACCTTGCCAAGAAGTTTGAGTCAGTGGACGCGGTTAGTGTCGAATACATGTTCGATCAACTCGTCGAGGCAGCCACCCGCAGCCGGGGTGTCGCGGCGGTGGGCGCGTGGGCGCGGGTCGAGAACGCCGCCTGCGCGCGCCGGCTGTTCGCCTGCGCTGATGAACTCGAACGGATGCTGGCCGCCGACGGGTCCGACCATCGCGAGCAGTGGTGTCTGGACAACTGGGGCGCGGTCGCGGCGTCGATCGCCGCCGCGCAGAACGTGTCGCTGGGGGTGGCCTCACATCAACTGCTGATCGCCGACGCCCTACGCCAGCGCCTACCACGCGTGAGCGAGGTGTTCGCCGCCGGAGCGATCACCTACCGGCTGGTGTCAGCGATCGTGGCCCGCACCCGCCTGATCAGTGATCCGGACGCGATGGCCAAAGTCGACACCGAGATCGCCGCCCAGGTCCAAGACTGGGGATCGCTCTCGGCGGCCAAGACCGACACTCAGATCGACTACTGGGTCGACCGCTATGACCCCGCCGCGGTACGGCGCACCGAATACTCCGCGCGCAGCTGCGGTGTCGACATCCACGACCCGCAGGACGGATCAGGTGTGGCGTTCATCGAGGGCCGGCTCATCGTCACCGACGCCGAAGCCCTCGACCAACGGTTAGACGCGATCGCGCGCACCGTGTGCGAGAACGATCCGCGCACCCTGGACCAACGCCGCGCCGCGGCCCTGGGCGCGCTCGGGCACAAAGCTGACCGCCTGGTGTGTGGATGCGACAACCCCGACTGCGACGCCAGAAACGCCACACCGAGTGCGGTCGTCGTGCACGTCATCGCGCACGAGGAGTCGCTCACCGATGGCACCCCGGTGCAGTTGGACGGGCACGAACCCGTTGACCCCGACCAAAAACCGTGGCAGGAGATGACCTGGCGAGAACTGCTGGCCCCCCGCCCACCCGAACCCAAGGTCATCGCCCACACCCCACCGGCGGCCATCATGGGTCGCGGGATGCTGCCCGCCCCCGTGTTGGCGGCCAAGATCGCCGGTTCGGCGAAGATCGTCCCGATCGTGCATCCCGGCGACAAACCCCCCGAGCCGCGCTACCTCCCGTCGGCGGTGTTGGCCACCTTTGTGCGGTGTCGGGATATGACGTGCCGGTTCCCGGGGTGTGATCACCCCGCCTATGGCTGCGACATCGACCACACCATCGCCTACCCCACCGGGCCGACCCAGGCGTCCAACCTCAAATGCCTATGCCGAAAACACCACCTGCTCAAAACATTCTGGGACTGGCACGACCAGCAGTTCCCCGACGGCACCGTGCAGTGGACCTCACCGCAGGGCCAGACCTACACCACCTATCCCGGTAGTCGACTGCTGTTCCCCACCCTGTGCCGACCCACCGCACCGGTCACCGTCACGCCCTCGACCGCCACCACCGACCCGGCCGCCCGTGGGCTGGCCATGCCGCGGCGCACCCAGACCCGCCGCCAGAACCGCACCCAAGCCATCACCGACGAACGCCGATCCAACCAGGCCCTCATCCACGCCGGAGCCCTCGAACGGATGCGCAATCAGGACACGGGCCAAGACCCCGGAAGCGCTGGCGACGACACATACCTTCCGTTCCGGCCCCGACCCCCAAGCGACCACGACCCAGCACCGTTCTGAGCGCAGACACACCGCCTTCAGGCTCCCAGGCACTTCCCAGGTTGCTCTAGCGTTATCGCGATATGAGCATCCCGCCATATGAACCCCCGAAGCCTCCGCCGTCAGCTGGCGCAGGTACCACGCTGCTGTGTCCCAAGTGCGCCGGCATCATGAAGACCTACGAACGCAACGGCATCCACCTGGAGCAATGCGACACCTGCCGCGGCATCTTCCTGGACTTCGGTGAGCTCGAGTCGCTTACGCAGATGGAAAACCGGTTCGTCCAGTCCGCTCCGCCGCCGCCAGCACCCCCGCATCAGGGTTACGGCGGGCAGCAGGGCTACGGCGGCTATGACTACGGCCCCGGCTGGGGTCATCGCGGCAACAAGCACTACCGCAAGCAGGGCTTCGGTCGGCTGTTCTTCTCCAGCTAGCCAACCCGGCTAGCCAACTGAGCTGGCCATCCGTGTGCAGGCCGCCATCAGCAACTCGTCATCGCGATGGTGGGCGGCGGCCTGCACCACCGCGGCCCTGGCGAATGGCTCGAGAACCGGCCACGGGTCACCCTCCGGCAAGGCCGGACCGTCGGCATCGCGATACGCGTCGACGAACGCGCCCCAATCGTCATCGGGGATCAGGCCCGCCGCCCAGAAACCCGCGGGCCGAGCCAGGTCCCACGCCGGGTCGCCGAGCCCGAGATCGTCGACATCGATCAACAGCCACGGCGACCCGGCATCCCTTCTACCGAGCTGGCCCAGGTGGAAATCGCCATGCACTACCGACAACGGCCGTGCCGCAGATCCCGCACGCCACACCGCGTCCGGTAGAACGGCCGCCGCGCGGAGCACCGTGGCGTCGCGATGATCCCGTAATTCATCCATCGCGCGGCGCAACCGCTGCGGCCAACCGTGCGGCGGGATCCGCCCCACCGGCTCCTCACGGTGCAGGCGGGCCAGCAGCCCACCCGCCTCGGCCCACGGCAAAAATTCAGGTTGCGGCACAACGGTTTCCACATACGGCCACTCGGTGCGCCACCGGTCACCGACGGCTTCGGGTACCGCCCGCAACGGTGACAGCAGGGCCGCCGACTCCGCGGCGACCCGCAACCGCATGGTCAACTGACGCGGGTCGGTTCCCGGCCGGTGCAGCTTGTAGACCACGTCACCATCGACGCGGATCTCTGCACCGGACCGGGTCTGCACCCCTCGACCGTATTACCGCGTGGGCGGCTGAACGCGGGCGGCGACGTTGATGCGGTTCCACGCGTTGATGGTCACCGCCATCGCGATCACCTGACCCAGCTCGCGGTCGGAGAACACCCCCGCCGCACGCTGGTACACCTCGTCGGGCACATGGCCGTCACCGAGCTCGGTGATCGCCTCGGTCAGCGCCAACGCGGCCCGCTCGCGTTCGGAGAACAGCGGCCCCGCCTCTTCCCACGCGGCAAGCACGTCGAGCTTCTGCGTACTGACGCCATGCTTGCGCGCATCCCGCGTGTGCATGTCGAGACAGAAGGCGCAGTGGTTGATCTGCGACGCCCGGATCTTGATGAGCTCGCCGAGCTCGACGTCGACGTCCTTGGCCGCCGCATTGCTCAACGCCATCATCGCCTCGTACAACTCCGGCGACGTCTTGTAGATCTTGATTCGTTCCAGGGACCCTGAAGTTTCCAATGTCGTTGTCATGCCCACAACGCTAGTGGGCAAAATCCCATCTTCATGGTTAACTTCAGCCGTGACTTTGTGGGCCAATCCCGGTCGTCGTGACCTGTACCTGGATCTCCGCGAGACCATCACACCCGGCGTCCGCGGCGCCAGGGAACTGCTGCTCACCGCGCTACGCGACGCCGTTCGGTCCGGCCGCCTCGCCGCGGGAACCATGCTCCCGCCGTCCCGGTCCCTGGCCGTCGATCTCGGATTGGCCCGCAACACGGTCGCCGAGGCATACGCCGAGCTCGTCGCCGAAGGATGGCTCGCGTCGCGGCAGGGGGCGGGTACCTGGGTGGTCAACACCAGCGGCGCCCAGCGGCCCGCCCGCCCCCGCGGCACGAACGTGACGCCGACGCACAACCTGATGCCGGGCAATCCGGACGTCGCGGAGTTCCCGCGCAGCGAGTGGGCTGCCGCCACCCGGCGCGCGCTCACCAACGCCCCGACCGAGGCGCTGCGCAGGGGCGACCCGCGCGGCCGGCCCGAACTGCGCGACGCACTCGCCGACTACCTCGCACGGGTGCGCGGAGTCCGAACCTCACCGGAATCGATCCTCATCTGCGCCGGCGTGCGGCATGCCGTGGAACTCATGGGCCGCGTCTTCGGAACCCACCGCCCGATCGCCGTCGAGGCGTACGGCCTATTCGTATTCCGCGACGCGCTCGCCGCGATGGGAATCTCCACTGTCCCAATCGGTCTCGACGACCACGGCGCGATGGTGGCCGAGCTAGACAACCTCGACGTGCCCGCTGTCCTCCTCACCCCCGCCCACCACAATCCCTACGGAATGCCGCTGCATCCCTCGCGGCGCACCGCGGTCGTCGAGTGGGCCCAGCGCACCGACGGCTACGTCCTGGACGACGACTACGACGGCGAGTTCCGCTACGACCGCCAACCGGTCGGCGCGCTGCAGGCGCTCAGCCCCGAACGCGTCGTGTACCTCGGGTCCGCGAGCAAGAGCCTGTCACCGGTGCTCCGGCTCGGCTGGATGGTGCTGCCCACCGACCTCATCGACCCCGTCATCGAGGCCGAAGGCGGCTCCCAGTTCTACGTCGACGGCATCGCCCAACTGACGATGGCCGAGTTTCTCATCAGCGGCGGCTACGACAAACACATCCGCCGTATGCGCATGCGCTACCGGCGACGCCGCGACGTCGTCGTGCAGGCGTTGTCGCACGCCGACATCGAAATCCGCGGACTGGACGCCGGACTGAACCTGACCCTGACGCTGCCCGACGGCGCCGAACAGGAAGTGCTGCAACGAGCCGGCGAGGCCGGCATCGGACTCCAGGGGCTGTCCATCATGCGTCATCCACAGGCCGGCCGCGAGGTCCCGCGCCCCGACGGCCTCGTCATCGGCTTCGGCACTCCGGCCGACCACGCCTTCCCCGCCGCCATCGACGCGTTACGCGCCGTGCTCAACGCCAGCGGAGTGGGTGGCTAAGCTGCCCGGGTGACCGAGCCCCCGATGCGCCCAGACCTGAGTCTCGCGACCCAGATCTGGCGCTTCATCGTCACCGGCGGCTTCAGCGCGATCGTCGACTTCGGCCTGTACGTCCTCCTCTACAAGGGTGCAGGCCTACAACCCGATCTGGCCAAAGTCATCGGCTGGATCGCGGGCACCACGACGGCATACCTGTTGAACCGGCGGTGGACGTTCCAGGCTCCGCCCAGCAGAGCCCGGCTGGTCGCGGTATGGGCGCTCTACATCACGACATTCGTCGTCCAGGTCGGACTGAACCACCTGTTCCTTCGCCTACTGGACTACACACCGACCGCGGTCGTGGTGGCGTTCGTCATCGCGCAGGGCACGGCGACGGTCATCAACTTCGTGGTGCAGCGCGCCGTGATCTTCCGGCTGCGCTGACGCACCCCAATCCACTCAGCGCAGCCGGCCGGGCCGAACCGGGCCGCACGGTACCCTCGTCACGATGTTTGACAACCTTCCGACGACCTCGCGCGCCCTGACCGGGTTCGGGCGCACCGCACCGTCGGTCGCGCAGGTGCTGTCAACACCCGACGTCGAGCTGATCGCCACGGCGGTCCGTGAGGCCAACGATCCCGGTGCGTCGAGCCCGGCATTCCTGCGTCGCGGGGTTCTCGCGCGCGGGCTGGGCCGGTCGTACGGCGATCAGGCGTGCAACGGCGGCGGCCTCGTCGTCGACATGACCGCGCTGAACCGCATCCATTCGATCAGCGCCGACACGGCGCTGGCGGACGTCGATGCCGGAGTGAGCCTCGATCAGCTGATGAAGGCGGCGCTGCCCTTTGGGCTGTGGGTTCCGGTACTGCCCGGCACCCGGCAGGTCACCGTCGGTGGAGCCATCGCCTCCGACATCCACGGCAAGAACCATCACAGCGCGGGCAGCTTCGGCAACCACGTGCTCTGGATGGACCTGCTGATGGCCGACGGCGAAGTACGCACGCTCACGCCCGACGGGCCGGAGAGCGAGCTGTTCTGGGCCACCGTCGGCGGCAACGGCCTGACGGGCATCATCGTGCGCGCCAGCATCGTGATGACGCGCACCGAGACCGCGTACTTCATCGCCGACGGTGTGGCGACCAAAGACCTCGACGAGACCATCGCCGTGCATCTCGACGGCAGCGAGGACCGCTACACCTACTCCAGCGCCTGGTTCGACCTCATCAGCCCGCCACCCAAACTCGGCCGCGCCGCCGTCAGCCGGGGAAGCCTCGCAACGCTGGACCAGCTGCCCCCCAAGCTGGCCAAGAACCCGCTGAAATTCGATGCGCCACAACTGCTGACGGTGCCCAACGTCTTCCCCGTCAGCGCGATGAACAAGCTGTCGTTCATGGCGATCGGCGAGGTCTACTACCGGCTCGGTGGCACCTACAGCGGCAAGATCATGAACCTGTCGCAGTTCTACCACATGCTCGACCTGGTCAGCGGATGGAACAACGCCTACGGCCCAGCAGGTTTCGCGCAGCATCAATTCCTGGTGCCGCCCGATGCGCTCGACGAGTTCAAGGCGATCATCCGCTGGATTCAGACGCGCGGGCACTACTCGGCCCTGAACGTGTTCAAACTGTTCGGACCGGGAAACCGTGCGCCGCTGAGCTTCCCGATGGCCGGTTGGAACGTCGCGATGGACTTTCCCAACAAGGCCGGAGTCAACGAGTTCCTCAACGAGCTCGACGACCGTGTCATGGAATTCGGCGGGCGGGTCTACACCGCGAAGGACTCCCGCGTCAGCGCGGAGAGATTCCACCAGATGTATCCCCTCATCGACGAGTGGATCGCGGTGCGCCGCAAGGCAGATCCGAACGGCGTCTTCGCATCCGATATGGCCCGACGCTTGGAGCTGCTCTAAACATGGTTCTTGATGCCACCGGTAATCCCCAGACCATCCTGCTGCTCGGCGGTACCTCCGAGATCGGGCTGGCGATCTGCGAGCGCTTCCTGCGCAACGCCAAGGCCCGCGTCGTGCTCGCCGACCTCCCGGGCCACCCCAAGCGTGACGACGCCATCGCCCAGATGGAGGCCGCCGGCGCGAAATCCGTCGAGTGGATCGACTTCGACGGCGTCGACACCGACAGCCACCCCAAGGTCATCGACGCCGCCTTCGCCGGAGGCGACGTCGACGTGGCCATCGTGGCGTTCGGCCTGCTCGGCGACGCCGAGGAACTGTGGCAGAACCAGCGCAAGGCCGTGCAGATCGCCGAGATCAACTACACCGCCGCGGTTTCGGTCGGTGTACTCCTCGGCGAGAAGATGCGTGCGCAGGGTTTCGGCCGCATCATCGCAATGAGTTCGGCCGCCGGAGAGCGGGTACGGCGTTCGAACTTCGTCTACGGATCGACCAAGGCCGGCCTGGACGGCTTCTATCTCGGACTGGGAGAAGCACTGCGCGAGTTCGGTGTTCGAGTGCTGGTGATCAGGCCCGGCCAGGTGCGTACCGGCACGACGATCGCGTACTGGAAGGCCACCGGCGCCAAGGAAGCGCCGTTCACGGTCGACAAGGAAGACGTCGCCGAACTGGCGGTCGCGGCATCGGCCAAGGGCAAGGATCTGGTGTGGGCGCCGGGAGCGTTTCGGTACGTGATGATGGTGATCCGGCACATTCCGCGCGCGATCATGCGCAAGCTGCCGATCTAGCCATGCGGGGCGCGCTGGCCACGCTGGGCCAGATGGCCGTGGCGGTCATCATCGCGGTGACCGTGGCCGCGGTGTCCCTCGTCGCGATCGCGCGCGTGGAATGGCCGGCCTACAACTCGTCGAACCAGCTGCACGCCCTGACCACCGTCGGCCAATTCGCCTGTCTGGCTGGTCTGTTCGCGTCCGGGCTACTGTGGCGGCGAGGTCGACGCGTCCTGGCCCGGCTCTCGACGCTGCTGTTCCTGTCGGCGTTCTCGGTCGTGACGCTGGCGATGCCGTTGGGTGCGACGAAGCTGTACCTGTTCGGCATCTCCGTCGACCAGCAGTTCCGCACCGAGTACCTGACACGCCTCGCCGACAGCCCCGGCCTGCACGACATGACCTACTACGGTCTGCCGCCGTTCTATCCGCCGGGCTGGTTCTGGATCGGTGGCCGGATGGCGGCGCTGAGCGGCACCCCCGCGTGGGAGATGTTCAAGCCGTGGTCCATCATCTCGATCACCATCGCGATCGTGCTGGCATTCGTGTTGTGGGCCGCCATGATCCGCTTCGAGTACGCGCTCATCGTGACGACCGCGACCGCCGCGGCCACGCTCGCGTATTCGCCCGCCGAGCCGTACGCCGCCGTCATCACCGTGTTGCTGCCACCGGTCTTCGTGCTCGCGTGGTCGGGGCTGCGGGGCGGTCATCGTAAGGGCGGGTGGGCGGCCGTCATCGCAACGGGTGTGTTTCTCGGTGTCGCAGCGCTGTTCTACTCGCTGCTGCTCGGCTACGCCGCGTTCACGCTGGCGATCATGGCGTTCACCCTCGCCGCGGTTCGCCGTTCCGTCGATCCACTGCTGAGACTGCTTGTCATCGCAGCGATCTCGGCGGCCATGTGGCTGATCGGCCTTGGCCCGTGGCTGCTGGCCGCATCCAGGGGCGAGCCCGCCGAGTCCGGTACGGCGATGCACTACCTGCCGGAAGCGGGCGCCAATCTCGAATTCCCGATGCTGCGCTTCACCCTGCTCGGCATGCTCTGCATGCTCGGCACGCTGTGGCTGGTGTGGCGCGCCCGCTCGTCGACCCGCGCGGGTGCGCTGGCCGTCGGCGTGCTCGCCGTCTACGCGTGGTCGCTGCTGTCGATGCTCACCACGCTGGCCGGCACCACCCTGCTGTCGTTCCGGCTGCAGCCGGCGCTGACGGTGCTGCTGGCCGCGGCGGGCGCCTTCGGCTTCATCGAAGTCAGCTTGGCGATCGCGCACAGGTATCAACCCGAAACCGCCAAGCGGGTCGTCGCCGCGGCGGCGACGCTCGGCACCCTCGGCGCGCTGACCTTCGCACAGGACATCCCCGACGTGCTGCGCCCCGACATCGTCGTCGCCTACACCGACACCGACGGCTACGGCCAGCGCGCCGACCGTCGGCCCCCCGGAGCCGAGCGCTACTACCGCGAGATCGACGCCAGGATCGGCGAGGTGACGGGTCGGCCGCGCCACGAGACCGTCGTACTCACGGCGGACTACAGCTTCCTGTCGTACTACCCCTATTACGGCTTCCAGGGGCTGACGTCGCACTACGCGAACCCGCTTGCCCAATTCGAGAAGCGCGCGGACACCATCGAGGGCTGGGCCACGCTGACCGACGCCGACCAGTTCATCGACAACCTTGACGCACTGCCGTGGAAGGCGCCCGACGTCTTCCTGATGCGCCGGGGCGGCCCGTCCGGTGCGGCTGACACCTACACGTTGCGACTGGCGTCGGACGTCTACCCCAACCAGCCCAACGTCCGGCGCTACCACGTCGCACTCGACAAGGCCCTGTTCGACGATCCGCGCTTCGATGTGTCCGACATCGGGCCGTTCGTGCTGGCCATTCGGCTGCCCAACTAGGATCAACCCCCGTGATCGCCGCCGGGAGTAACCACCGGACTGCACGGCTTATCGCCATCGTCGCCGGATTGGTCGGAGCGGCGCTGGCGATCGCCACCCCGCTGCTGCCGGTGACGCAGACCACCGCGCAGCTCAACTGGCCGCAGAACGGGGTGCTGCAAAGCGTCGACGCGCCGCTGATCGGCTACGTAGCCACCGATCTGACGATCACGGTGCCGTGCAGCGCGGCGGCCGGCCTTGCCGGTCAGGAGAACCGCAGCCGCACCGTGTTGTTGTCCACGGTGCCCAAGCAGGCACCCAAGGCGATCGACCGCGGTCTGCTGATCGAACGGGTCAACAACGACCTGCTCGTCATCGTCCGCAACACCCCGGTGGTCAGCGCACCGCTGAACCAGGTGCTCAGCCCGGCGTGCCAGAAGCTCACGTTCACCGCTCAGGCCGACAAGGTGACCGGCGAATTCGTCGGCCTTAAGAAGGGGCCCGACTCCGATGATCCCGGCGCGCCCCTGCGCGGTGAGCGCGGCGGGTACGACTTCCGCCCGCAGATCGTCGGCGTCTTCACCGATCTGTCCGGCCCGGCGCCGCCCGGCCTGCAGTTCTCGGCGACGCTGGACACCCGCTACAGCAGTTCGCCGACGCTGCTGAAGCTGCTCACGATCATCGTCGGGGTGGCGTTGACGATCGTCTCGCTCGGCGCCCTGCACGTGCTGGACACCGCCGACGGCCGATCGGTCAAGCGCTTCCTGCCGCCGCGCTGGTGGTCGGTCAAGCCGTTGGACGGTGTGGTCACCGCGGTGCTGGTGTGGTGGCACTTCGTCGGAGCCAACACCGCCGACGACGGCTACATCCTCACGATGGCGCGGGTGTCCGAACACGCCGGTTACATGGCCAACTACTACCGATGGTTCGGCACCCCCGAGGCGCCGTTCGGCTGGTACTACGACCTGCTGGCCCTGTGGGCGCACGTCAGCACCAACAGCGTCTGGATGCGGCTGCCCACTCTCGCGATGGCGCTGGCGTGCTGGTGGGTGATCAGTCGCGAGGTGCTGCCGCGACTGGGCCACGCCGTCAAGACCAGCCAGGCCGCGGCGTGGACCGCGGCGGGAATGTTCCTCGCGTTCTGGCTGCCGCTGAACAACGGCCTGCGTCCTGAACCGATCATCGCGCTCGGCATCCTGCTCACCTGGTGCTCGGTCGAACGGGGCGTGGCCACCAGCAGGGTGCTCCCGGTGGCCATCGCCATCATCATCGGTGCACTCACGCTGTTCTCCGGACCGACGGGCATCGCCGCGGTCGGCGCGCTGCTCGTCGCGGTTGGGCCCCTGAAAACCATTGTGGCCGCTCATACTTCGCGATTCGGGTACCTGGCGCTGCTCGCCCCGATCCTCGCGGCAGGCACCGTGACGATCTTCCTGATCTTCCGCGACCAGACGTTGGCCGGCGAACTGCAGGCCAGCACGTTCAAGTCGGCCGTGGGCCCCAGCCTGAGCTGGTTCGACGAGCACATCCGCTACGAGCGACTGTTCACGACCAGCCCGGACGGCTCGGTGGCCCGCCGGTTCGCGGTGCTCACCCTGCTGTTGACGCTCGCGGTGTCGGTGGCGATGTCGTTGCGCAAGTACCGGATTCCGGGGACCGCGCTCGGGCCCGGCCGCCGCATCATCGGCATCACGGTGATCTCGTTCCTGGCGCTGATGTTCACTCCGACCAAGTGGACGCATCACTTCGGCGTGTTCGCCGGGTTGGCTGGGTCGCTCGGCGCGCTTGCCGCGGTCGCCGTCACCGCGGTCGCGATGCGCTCGCGCCGCAACCGCTCGGTGTTCGCGGCAGCGGTGCTGTTCGTGATGGCGTTGTCGTTCGCGACCGTCAACGGGTGGTGGTACGTCTCCAACTTCGGGGTGCCGTGGTCCAACCAGTTCCCCGAGTGGAAGTTCGGCTTCACCACCATGTTGCTGGGCTTCTCGGTCCTCGCGCTGCTACTCGCGGCGTGGTTCCACTTCTCCGGGCGCGATGAATCACCGCCTGGCCCGCCGACCCGGTGGCAGCGGATCATCCAGTCGCCGTTGGCGATTGCGACATGGGTGCTGGTCGTGTTCGAGGTGCTCTCGCTGACGCTGGCGATGGTAGACCAGTATCCGGCCTGGAGCGTCGGCCGATCCAACCTCGAAGCGGTGGCGGGCAAGTCCTGCGGGATGGCCGAGGACGTGCTCGTCGAAGAAGACCCAAACGCCGCCATGCTGGAGCCCGTCGACACCCCCGTCGGCGATGCTCTGGGAGCGCTGACCGCAGAAGGCTTCGGGCCCAACGGAATTCCGTCCGACGTATCGGCCGACGAATCCGCGAGCGGTCCCGGCACCGCCACCAACTTCGCCGACACCCCTGAAGCCGAGGACACCGCAGGCGAGGCGGGCACCGAGGGCGGCACCACCGCCGCGGCGGGCGTCAACGGATCCCGGGCGCGCCTGCCCTACGGTCTCGACCCGGCCACCACACCCGTGATGGGCAGCTGGCGCAGCGGCACCCAGCAGCCGGCCGAGCTTCGCTCCGCGTGGTACCGGCTGCCCGAAGATCGCGATGACGCGGGCCCGCTGCTGGTGGTCGCCGCCGCCGGCCGCTTCGACCCGGGCGAGGTCACCCTGCAGTGGGCGAACGACGAACAGGCGGCGGCCGACGAGCCGGGCGGCGGCGTCGGGTTCGCCGACGTCGGCGCGGTGCCGGCCTGGCGCAACCTGCGCGCCCCGATGGCCGCGATTCCCACCGACGCCACCCAGGTGCGGCTGGTCGCCAACGACGACGACCTCAACCCGCAGCACTGGATCGCCGTCACCCCGCCGCGAATACCGCAGCTGCGCACACTGCAGGATGTCGTCGGCACCCAGGATCCGGTGCTGCTGGACTGGCTGGTGGGCCTCGCGTTCCCGTGCCAGCGCCCCTTCGCCCATCAGTACGGCCTCACCGAGGTGCCCAAGTGGCGCATCCTGCCCGACCGGTTCGGCGCCGAGGCCAACTCGCCGGTCATGGACTACCTCGGCGGCGGTCCGCTGGGCATCACGGAACTGCTGGTGCGGGCCACCACGGTGCCCAGCTACCTGAAGGACGACTGGTTCCGCGACTGGGGTGCGCTGCAGCAGCTCACGCCGTGGTACCCGAACGCCGAGCCCGCGCGGCTGGAACTCGGAAAGGCCAAGCGTAGCGGGCTGTGGAGCCCGGCGCCGCTGCGACTGTCCTGACGACAACGGCGTCCGACGTGACGGGTCGCGGCCCGCCGGAGTAACCACGTGGCGGAAATTCGAACCGAATCGCGCCATGCCGTTACAAGGGCCGTCACGAGGGGCGCATCGGCCCGCCGGTCAATATCAAGCTGCGCACGGCCCCGCATGGTCGGCGCGGACAGCCCCGTCGCATACCATCGAGCCTCGTGCCACGCGACGAACAAGAGCGGACCTACCGGTTCGCGCGCCTGATCGCGGTCGTCGCAGGCATCGCCGGGCTGCTGCTGTGCGGGCTGGTTCCGCTGCTGCCGGTCAAACAGACCACCGCCACCATTCTGTGGCCCCAGACGTCCAGCCCCGACGGGCTGATCACCGACATCACCGCACCGCTGGTGTCCGGCGCACCCCTGGCCCTCGACATCTCGATCCCCTGCCAGGCCGTCGCCACGCTGCCCGAAGAGGGCGGCCTGGTCGTGTCGACCGTGCCGCCCGCCGGTATCGACTCCAGCCGCAACGGCCTGTTCGTCCGCGCCACCGAAGATGTCGTGGTGGTCGCGGTGCGTGACTCCGTCGCCGCGGTGGCACCCCGACCTGCCGTGGAGTCCGGCGCGTGCAGCACGCTGCACCTCTGGGCCAACCCCGGCGAGGTCGGCGCCGACTTCATCGGCATCCCCGGCGCGGCGGGCACCCTGTCGGCCGAGAAGAAGCCACAGGTCGCCGGCGTCTTCACCGATCTCGAGGTGGCCGCGCAGGCGGGGCTGTCGGGCCGCATCGACATCGACACCCGTTTCATCACCTCGCCGACAACGCTCAAGCTGGCCGTGATGGTGCTCGGGGTGGTCTGTGTGATCGCGTCGATGGTGGCGATGGCCGTCCTCGACCGCCGCCGGAGCCGCAGGGTCGCCCACGCATGGCGGCGATTCTGGCGGGTGGGCTGGGCCACCTGGCTCGCCGACATCGGCGTCGTTGGGACGCTGCTGCTCTGGCACATCATCGGCGCACTGTCCTCGGACGACGGCTACAACCTGACCATCGCCAGGGTGTCCACCGAGGCCGGCTACACCGCGAACTACTACCGCTTCTTCGGCGCCACCGAAGCGCCCTTCGACTGGTATCAGTCGGTGCTCGCGCACCTCGCGGCGATCAGCACCGCGAGCGTGTGGATGCGCATCCCCGCGACGCTGGCCGGCATCGGCGCCTGGCTGATCCTGAGCCGCTGGGTGCTACCCCGGCTGGGCGCGCGCCTTGCTGCGAACCGCGTCACCGTATGGACAGCGGGAGCGGTGTTCCTGGCGGCCTGGCTGCCGTTCAACAACGGGCTGCGTCCCGAACCGCTCATCGCGTTCGGTGTCATCGCGGCCTGGGCACTGGTCGAGTACGCGATCGGCACCCGACGGCTGCTGCCCTACGCGGTCGCCATCGTGGTGGCCGCGTTCTCGGTGACGCTGGCGCCGCAGGGCCTGATCGCGGTCGCGCCGCTGCTCGTCGGCGCTCGCGCCGTCGCACGCATCATCCGCGACCGTCGCGCGCTCGACGGAGTCCTCGCACCGCTGGCCACCCTGCTCTCGTCGGCCGCCCTGCTCTTCGTCATCGTGTTCCGCGACCAGACCCTGGCCACCGTCGCCGAGTCGGCACGCATCAAATACGTCGTCGGACCCACGATCGCCTGGTATCAGGACTTCCTGCGCTACTACTTCCTGACTGTCGAGGACAGCGTCGACTCCTCGCTGACACGTCGCTTCGCGGTGCTGGTGCTGCTGCTGTGCCTGTTCGGCATGCTCGCGGTCCTGCTGCGCAGGAGTGCGGTGCCCGGTATGGCGCGCGGACCGGTGTGGCGGCTGATCGGGACGACGGCCATCGGCCTGCTGCTACTGACGTTCACACCGACGAAGTGGGCGGTGCAGTTCGGAGCGTTCGCCGCGCTGGCCGGTGCACTCGGCGCCGTCACGGCGTTCTCGTTCGCCAGGGTCGGACTGCACAGCCGACGCAACATCGCGCTGTACGTGACAGCGCTGCTGTTCGTATTGGCCTGGGCGACTTCGGGTATCAACGGCTGGTTCTACGTCGGTAACTACGGGGTGCCGTGGTTCGACAAGCAGCCGGTGATCGCCGGATTCCCCGTGCTGACCATCTTCCTGGTGCTGGCGATTCTGACGGGCCTGCTCGCCGGCTGGCTGCACTTCCGCATGGACTACACCGGTCACACCGAGGTCGCCAGCACCGGCCGCAACCGGGCGTTGGCATCGACGCCGCTGCTGGTCGTCGCCGTCATCATGGTGGTGCTCGAAGTCGGCTCACTGGCCAAGGGCGCCGCCCAGCGCTACCCCGTCTACACCACCGCGAAGGCCAACGTCGCCGCCCTGACGTCCGGCCTGTCCTCCACCAGCTGCGCCATGGCCGACGACGTGCTCGTCGAACCGGACACCAATGCCGGGATGCTGCAGCCGGTTCCGGGCCAGCGGTTCGGTGAGTACGGGCCGCTCGGCGGCGAGGATCCGGTGGGCTTCACTCCGAACGGCGTCAGCGACACCCTCGAGCCCGCCGAGCCCGTCACCGCCAACCCCGGTCTGGTGAACTCCGACGGCTCCCCCAACGAACCGAATGTCGGCATCGGCTACGCGGCGGGCACCGGCGGCGGCTACGGACCCGTCGGCGTCAACGGATCCAACGTCTTCCTGCCGTTCGGCCTGGATCCCAAGCGCACCCCGGTGATGGGCAGCTACGACGAGAACACCCTTGCGGCCAAGGTCACGTCGGCGTGGTACCAGTTGCCGCCGCGGACCCCGGACCGGCCGTTGGTGACCGTCGCCGCCGCAGGCGCCATCTGGTACTACGAGGAGGACGGCTCCTTCAATTACGGGCAGTCGCTGAAACTGCAGTGGGGTGTGCATCGCCCCGACGGCAGCTATCAGGCCCTCGGCGATGTGCAGCCCATCGACATCTTCCCCCAAAAGGCTTGGCGCAACCTGCGTTTCCCGCTCGCATGGGCGCCGCCGGAGGCCAACGTCGCGCGCATCGTCGCCGACGACCCCAACCTCTCCGATGACCAGTGGTTCGCCTTCACCCCGCCGCGGGTGCCCGTGCTCGAAACCGCCCAACAACTGCTCGGATCGGAAACGCCGGTGATGCTGGACATCGCGACGGCGGCGAACTTCCCCTGCCAGCGTCCGTTCTCCGAACACCTCGGCGTCGCAGAGCTTCCGGAGTACCGCATTCAGCCCAACTTCAAGCAGATCGTGTCGTCGTCGAACATGTGGCAGTCCGCGCAGGACGGCGGACCGTTCCTGTTCATCCAGGCGCTGCTGCGCACCACGGCCGTCCCGAGCTACCTGCGTGACGACTGGTACCGCGACTGGGGTTCCATCGAGCGCTACCAGCGGGTGGTACCGGCATCGCGGGCGCCGAACGCCAACGTCGAACAGGGCACGCAACGCGTCTTCGGCTGGAGTCGCAACGGACCGATCAGGGCGCTGCCATGAACGGGACCATGACTGAGCTTCGGGACCAGAGGGGCGTACAGACGGCGCGTTGGGTGGCGATGATCGCCGGGCTCATCGGCTTCGTCCTGTCCGTGGCGACACCGCTGCTGCCGGTGGTGCAGACCACGGCGACGCTCAACTGGCCGCAGGCCGGACAGATGAACAACGTCACGGCGCCGCTGATCTCGCTGACCCCGGTGTCGATGACGGCGACGGTGCCCTGCGAGGTCATCCGTGCGATGCCGCCGCGCGGCGGCATGGTGTTGGGAACGGCGCCGAAGGACGGTAAGCAGGCTGCGCTGCAGGGCCTGTTCGTCACGGTCTCCGCGCAGCGGGTGGACATCACCGACCGCAACGTCGTGGTGGCCAGCGTGCCGCGGGCAAGGGTCCTATCCCCGGAGTGCCAGCGCATCGAGATCACGTCGTCGGAGGCTGGCACGTTCGCGACGTTCGTCGGGCTGCGGAAAGCCGATGGGACGGAGCAGTACACCGGCTTCGTCGATCCGAACCTGCGGCCGCAGATCGTCGGCGTCTTCACCGACCTGACGGGACCGGCGCCGCCGGGGCTCTCGGTGTCGGCGGTGATCGACACCCGGTTCACCACGCACCCAACGGCTTTGAAGCTCTCGGCGATGGTGCTGGCGATGGTCGCGACGATCATCGCGCTGGTCGCGCTGTGGAAGTTGGACCAGGTCGACGGCCGGCGGATGCGACGTGTCATCCCGTCGCGGTGGCGCACCTTCAGCGCCACCGATGTGGTGGTGGTCGGCGGCTTCATGCTGTGGCACATCATCGGCGCGAACTCGTCCGACGACGGCTACCAGCTGCAGATGGCGCGCATCGCGGGCCACGCCGGCTACATGTCGAACTACTTCCGATGGTTCGGCAGCCCCGAGGATCCGTTCGGCTGGTATTACAACCTGCTGGCGCTGATGACCAGCGTCAGCGATTCGAGTATCTGGATCCGGCTTCCCGACCTGGTGTGCGGAATCGTGTGCTGGCTCTTGCTGTCCCGCGAGGTGTTGCCGAGGCTGGGCCCCGCGGTGGCGTCGAGCCGCGCGGCGGTGTGGGCGGCGGGCCTGGTTCTGCTGGCAGCGTGGATGCCGTTCAACAACGGCCTGCGGCCGGAAGGCCAGATCGCCACCGGCGCGCTCATCACCTACGTCCTGATCGAGCGGGCCATCGCCTCGGGGCGGATGACACCGGCGGCTCTGGCCACCCTGACCGCCGCGTTCACCCTGGGCATCCAGCCCACCGGGCTCATCGCGGTCGCCGCGCTGCTGGCGGGCGGGCGGCCGATCCTGCGGATCCTCGTGCGCAGACACCGCCTCGTCGGCACCTGGCCGCTGGTGTTGCCGATGCTGGCCGCGGGAACGGTGATCCTGACCGTCGTCTTCGCCGACCAGACGATCGCAACGGTGATGGAAGCCACCAGAATTCGCACGTCCGTCGGGCCCGCGCAGGAGTGGTGGACCGAGAACCTGCGCTACTACTACCTCATTCTGCCGACCGTCGACGGCTCGTTGTCGCGCCGGTTCGGGTTCCTGATCACCGCGCTGGCCCTGTTCGCCTCGTTGTTCATCCTGTTGCGGCGCAAGCGGGTTCCCGGTGTGGCCCGCGGTCCCGCGTGGCGACTGATCGGCACGATCTTCGGCACGATCTTCTTCCTGCAGTTCGCGCCGACCAAGTGGGTGCATCACTTCGGTCTGTTCGCCGCGGTGGGCGCCGCGATGGCGGCATTGGCGACGGTGCTGGTTTCGCGGTCGGTGCTGCGCTGGTCGCGCAACCGGATGGCGGTCGTCGCAGCGGTATTGTTCCTGCTGGCATTGTGTTTCGCGACCACCAACGGGTGGTGGTACGTGTCGAGTTACGGTGTTCCGTTCAACAACGCGATGCCGAAGATCGGTCCGGTCACCGTCAGCACCATCTTCTTCGCGCTGTTCGCCCTCGCCGCGATATGGGCCGCGTTCCTGCACTTCGCGGACCGGCGCTGGGGTGAGGACCGTGTGACGAGGGCCATCACGGCCGCACCGATTCCCGTTGCGGCGGGATTCATGGTGCTGGTGTTCGTCGGCTCGATGCTCGCGGGTGTGGTGCGTCAGTACCCGACGTATTCCAATGCGTGGGCGAACCTGCGCGCCTTCACCGGCGGGTGCGGTCTGGCCGACGACGTGCTGGTGGAACCCGACCCGAACGACGGCTACCTAAAGGCGCTACCGGGCGACTACGGTCCGCTGGGCCCGCTGGGCGGTGTCGGCGCGACCGGATTCACGCCCAACGGTGTGCCGGAAAAGATTGTCGCCGAGACGATCCGGATGAACCTGCCGATGCCCGGCACCGACTACGACTGGGATCAGCCGACGAAGCGCAAGACGCCGGGTGTCAACCGATCGACGGTCCCACTGCCCTACGGCCTCGACCCGGCACGGGTTCCGTTGGCCGGCAGCTACGTTCAGGGCCCCCAGCAGCAGAGCCGGCTGACGTCGGCATGGTACGAGCTGCCGCCGCGCGAGGATGCTCACCCCCTCGTGGTCATCACTGCGGCGGGCACCATCACCGGCGACAGCGTGTTCAACGGGCGGACCGAGGGTCAGACCGTCGAACTCGAGTACGCGCTGCGCGGCCCGGACGGCAACCCCGTTCCCGCCGGCCGGTTGGTGCCCTACGACCTCGGACCGGCACCGTCATGGCGCAATCTGCGGTTCCCCCGGGAACAGATTCCCGCCGACGCAGTTGCGGTACGCGTCGTGGCCGAAGACGTTTCGCTGACTACCGGCGACTGGATCGCCGTCACCCCGCCTCGGGTGCCGGAACTGCGGTCGGTGCAGGAGTACGTCGGCTCTGATCAGCCGGTCCTGATGGACTGGGCGGTCGGGTTGGCGTTCCCGTGCCAGGAGCCGATGCTGCACGCCAACGGCGTCACCGAGGTTCCCAAGTACCGGATCACGCCGGATTACAACGCGAAGCGCAAGGACACCGACACCTGGCAGGACGGCCTCAACGGCGGGCTGCTCGGCATCAGCGACCTCTTGCTGCGCGCCCACGTGATGGCGACGTACCTGTCGAACGACTGGGGCCGCGACTGGGGCTCACTGCGCAAGTTCGACACCATTGTCGAAGCGGAAGTCGCGCAGCTTCAGTTCGGCACCACCACCCACAGCGGGCTGTACTCACCCGGGCACATCAGGATCAAGCCATGACGTCGGACCGGGTTCGCCTCGGCGGCGCAACGCTCACACGAGTCATCGAGACCCAGGTCGACAATCTGCCGACCGAGGTGTTCCCCTTCACGCCGCCGGATGTCTGGCGCGAAGACACGGAGTTCCAGCCGACCTACTGGAATGAGGACGGCTGGCGAATCGCCATGCAGATCTGGGTCATTCAGGTCGACGGCCAGACCGTGCTCATCGATACCGGCGCGGGCAACGACAAGGCCCGCCCGCTGATGTCGGTGCTGGATCATCTGCAGACCGATTTCCTCGGTGCGCTGGGAGGTGCGGGCTTCGAGCCCGCCGACATCGACGTCGTCGTGAACACCCATCTGCACTTCGACCACGTCGGCTGGAACACCAGGCGCGACGGCGAGGCGTGGGTGCCGACGTTCCCCAACGCGCGCTACCTGGTACCCGAAGCCGACTACCGGCACTTCTGCCCCGATGGTCCGGCGCAGACGTCGAAGCCCGAGTCACCCGAAGCGGAAGCGACGCAGCAGCATGTCCGTACGGTGTTCGCGGACAGCGTGTCTCCGGTGGACGGGCAGATCGAGATGTGGTCCGGCGACCACCGGCTCAGCGATTCGCTGTGGCTGCGTCCCGCACCGGGACACACGCCGGGCGCTTCGGTGGTGTGGCTGGACGCGGGTAAGCCCGCGGTGTTCGTCGGCGACCTGACCCATTGCCCGATGCAGTTGCACCGGCCCAACGATCCGTGTGCGTGGGACGAGGACTTCAATGCGGCGGCGGCGACCCGTAAACGCGTGCTGACCGAAGCGGCACGGCGGCGCGCCGCGGTGATCCCCGCGCACTATCCGGGACACGGCGGCGCGACGGTGGTCGCGCGCGGCGACGCGTTCATGGTCGATGACTGGCTGGAACTTCCGCCGATCTGAGCTACGGCGACTCGGTCGGCGTCGCGGAGTCGTCGACCTCGAGAATGTCGCTGTGACAGTCGACGTGTGATTGTCCGGTCTGCTCCATGCACACCAGTACCGGCTGCTGGCTCTCCGAGGGAAGTGCAACAGCGTCGGGCCCGGGAGTGACTGTGGGACTGGAGATCTCACCGGGATACATCGACCAGATCGACGCGCCGGTGGTCGGCAGGTGCGCACAGTACGCGGGAGCGCCGGTCTCGGTGAGCCCGGCCTCACCGAGCGTGCCGCACTCCGCCCCCACGACCACCACCGGCAGGGCCACGCCCCCCGGCGACGCGGGCGCCGGTGCCGACGCGGTCGTCGGCGGTGCCTTGGCCTCCGCCGGGCGATCTCGGCCACGATCGAACAGCACGAAAGCGCCTGCAGCCAGGGCGATCAGCACCACCGCGATGGCCGCCGGCAGCACCCATCGACGCCGGGAAGGGGCCGCCGCCGGTCTGGCATGTCTGGGTCCCGATGCGCCCGTCGCGGCGTGCGCGGACATCGTCGGCTCCGAGTGGGCGGCCACGGCCGCCGGACCGGAGTGCCACACCGGGCCGGAACCGGAGATGGTGGCGTCGGTTCGATGGGCGAGCGCACGGGCGAAATCGACACACTTGGCGAACCGGTCCTTCGGCGACTTCGCGAGCGCCTTCTCGAAAGCCGGTCCGAGGTTGGACAATTCGGGCCTGCGGGCACCGATCGCGGGTATGTCGCCGGTCAGGTGCTGGCTGATGACGACCGCGGGATTCTCATGCTGAAACGGTGGCGTCCCCGTCAGCAGCTGAAAGGCGGTTGCCGCCAGCGCATACTGGTCGGCCCGGCCGTCGATGCCCTCGCCCATGAGCTGCTCCGGAGCGGCGTACGCGACGGTGCCCACGGTCATGTTGGTGGCCGTCAGATTCGTGGTCGCCCCGTCCCCGATCCGTCTGGCGATCCCGAAATCGGCCAGCATGATCCGCTCGTTGTTGGTCCCGTAGTTGGCCAGCAGGATGTTGGCGGGCTTGACGTCGCGGTGCAGCAGCCCGCGGTCGTGCGCGTAGTCGAGGGCGTCCGCGACGGCGGTGATGATGCGCACGACGTCGTCGGGAGGCATCCCGTTCGGGTAGCTCTCCGACAGCAGTCGGTGCGCGTCGGTGCCGTCGACGTAGTCCATCGAGATCCACAGCTGGCCGTCGACATCGCCGCGGTCATGCACCTCCACGATGTGCTGGTGCCACAGCGTGGCCGCGATGTCGGCCTCCCGGTTGAACCGCTGCCGGTACTCACTGTCGGCGCAGACGGTGGCCGAGAGCACCTTCAGCGCGTCATAGCGCGGCAGCCGGGGATGCTGGGCCAGGTACACCTCGCCCATCCCACCGGCGCCGAGTGAGCGCACGATGGTGTACCCGGCGAGCTCCTGTCCGTCCGCGAGCGGCATGGCCGAATAGTAGTTGTCTGCGGGACCGTCAGTGAGGTGTGCCGAGGTAAGGGAACTCCGACAGGGTGTCCGTATGCGGGCTCAACCCGCTGGGCGGGCACTCACCCTTGGTCAGGAAGGCCAGGCGATAGTCGATGACGTCGTCGGTGAACGTGCGGCCGTTCGGGTACTTCGCGGGTTTGGCCGGGTTGAACGTCAACATGTCGGGCAGCGTGCCCTCCCGGTCGATCGCGGCGATAGCCTGCTCGCGCGAGTAGCCGCCGGTATGGCCCATCAGGTGGATGAACTGCTCGATCCAGCGTTCGCGGTCGCGGACCGGCTCGCTGGCGTTGTACTCCAGCTTGGTGTCGTCGGTGTTGAAGAAGCTGCTGACCGACGGGTGGCCGGCCCGATCGACGTGGTTGAGCGTGCCGTTCTCCCGCAGGCTGCAGCGGCCCCAGATACGGATGTCGGGATCGGCGCCGAGGTATTCGGTGGGCAGTTCGAGCACGGTGGAGAACACGTTGGCGGTCGTGTTGGAGTCCTGACCGGTCCACGGCGACTTGCCGCCGAGCTCGGCGAGGTGGGGTGCGGTGAAGTTGCGCGTCCCCGACGTGTCGAACAGGTTCTTGATGCCGTCGAAGTCGAAGAAGAACGCATCGCTGCGCGCACCCGCGAAGAACGTGAACCCACCCGACTGGTGTATGTCGGGGGTCTTGCCGAACGACACCTCGACTGCGTCGAAGATCTTCTCGCCGACGGCTTCTGGTTCCTTCGCGTCGTCACCGTGTGCGAGGTAGACGTCGACGCTCTGCCGTCCCTCCCGCGGTGTGGAGAAGACGTAGCTGAAGGCGATGTCGTTCTGCAGGTCGCCGTCGTTGTCGACGGCGAGCCGGTAGATGGCGTCGGGGTGCAGCGCGTCGGCGTTCGGATTCGCGTTCAGGATCAGCACGGTGCGCGCCGGGTCGGCAGGCGACTGGAACGCGTACAGGTCGCACAGATCGAGACGCTGATCACCGAGGGGCGGGCCGAGGCTGAGCCCCGTGAAGTGGTTGGACACCAGCCGATTATCGCGGCTAGATCGGTGTCAGGCCGTGCTTTCGCTGCACCCGGGTGATCTGCTTCTGCCGCAGCAGGCGCAGCGACTTGCGCAGCAGCAACCGGGTTTCGTGCGGCTGGATCACCGCGTCGATGTAGCCACGCTCGGCGGCGATCCACGGCGTTGCCATGTTGAGGTTGTAGCCCTCGATGAAATCGGCGCGGATCTTCTGTACCTCGGGCGCAGTGGGATCCGGGAAGCGTTTCACCAACAGCTGGGCCGCGCCCTCGGCGCCGATCACCGCGATGCGCGCGGTCGGCCAGGCGAAGTTGAGGTCCGCCGCCAGCTGCTTGGAGCCCATCACCGCGTACCCGCCGCCGTAGGCCTTGCGGACGATGACGGTCATCTTCGGCACGTCGGCCTCCACGAGCGCGTTGAAGAACCGGCCGCCGCGCTTGATGATGCCGCCCTTCTCCTGTTCGACACCGGGCAACGCGCCAGGAGTGTCGACCACGAAAACCAAAGGGGTGTTGTAGGAGTCGCAGAACCGAATGAACGCCGTCGCCTTGTCCGAGGCTTCGGTGTCGATCGAGCCCGAAAGGTACATGGGCTGGTTGGCGATGACGCCGACCGGACGACCGTCCACGCGCGCAAAGGCCGTGATCATCGCCTGCCCGCGTTGCGCGCCGACCTCGAACACGTCGCCGTCGTCGAAGATCCGTAGCAGGATCTCCATCATGTCGTAGGCCTGGTTGTCCGCGTCCGGCACGATCGAGTCGAGCTCGTAGTCGTGCGGGGTGAGGTCGGGTTCCATACCCGGGTTGACGATCGGCGGATCGTCAAAAGTGTTGGAGGGCAAGAAGCTCAGATAGTCGCGGACGTACTGGAACGCCGCCTCCTCCGACTCCACCACCTGGTGGATGTTGCCGTAGCGCGCCTGATTGTCGGCGCCGCCGAGTTCGTCGAGTGTGACGTCCTCACCTGTGACGTCCTTGATCACGTCGGGACCGGTGATGAACATGTAGCCCTGATCGCGCACCGCCACCACGAGGTCGGTCTGGATCGGCGAGTACACCGCGCCGCCCGCGCACGCGCCGAAGATCAGCGAGATCTCGGGCACCAGGCCGCGCAGCATCTCGTGCCTGCGGCCGAGCTCGGCGTACCACGCCAGCGACGTCACCGCGTCCTGGATCCGCGCACCCGCGGAGTCGTTGATGCCGATGATCGGGCAGCCGACCATCGCCACCCACTCCATGAGCTTGGCGACCTTGCGGCCGAACATCTCGCCGACCGAACCCTGGAACACCGTCTGGTCGTGGCTGAACACGCCGACCGGCCTGCCGTTGATGGTGGCGTGGCCGGTGACGACGCCGTCGCCGTACAGCGCGTTGGGGTCCCCCGGCGTCTTGCAGAGTGCGCCGATCTCGAGGAAGCTGCCCGGATCCACCAGCGAGTGGATGCGGGCGCGGGCGCTCGGGATGCCCTTGCGCTCACGCTTGGCGATGGCCTTCTCTCCACCGGGTTCCTTCGCCAACTCCAGCTTCTCGTGAAGATCGGCCAGCAGCTCCGCGGTGGTTTTGTTGGTCACTCGCCTACTTCTCCTGAGACTCGATGCGGTTGAGCGCCTCGCTCATGTGTGCGCCGACCTTGGCAATGTACGGCTCGTCGATGGCCTGGATGTGCTCGCCCCCGATGGGCACCACCTCCAGCTCCGACACGAACTCGCCCCAGCCGCCGTCCGGTTTGCGGGTGGCGTACGCGGGCTCGAAGTAGATCGCGTCGTCGTGGTAGCGGTCGGCCATGTACAACGTCACGTGGCCGTCGTAGGGCTGGATCTCCGCGAGGTCGATGGCCCGCTGATCCAGGTACGACGTGCGCTGGTGCTCGATGATGCCGCCGGGGATCTGCACCCCGCTCTGGCTCACGACGTCCAGCACGAATCTCACCTGACCCTCGTCGTCGAGCGCCTCGAGCTCCTCGTACGGGATCTCGGGCACCTCGACATTGAAGGTGCGCTCGGCGAACCGTGCATAGCGGTCCCAGCGCTTGCGGGTTTCCTCCTTGGTCTGCAGGATCGGTTCCCCGGGCCGCACCGCGTCGATGAGGCCGACGAAGCGCACGTCGGCGCCCGCCTTCTTCAGCCCGATCGCGCACGCGTAGGCCAGCACACCACCCAGTGACCAGCCGGCCAGCACGAACGGACGGTCGCCGTTGATCTCCAGCAGCTTGGGCACATATTCGCTGGCGCGCTCCTCGATCGAGCCCTCCACGCGCTCGATGCCATACATCGGAGTGGTTGCGGGCAGCCGCTTCAGCAGCGGCTCGTACACCACCGTCGATCCGCCGGCGGCGTGGAACACGAACACCGGGATGTCGTCTGACCCCTCTTGCGGGGCCCGCAGGGTGCGCACGAAGCCGTCGACCTTGCCGCCCTCCAGGTAATCCCTGACGGTGGTGGACAGCTCTTCGATCGTCCCGGCGCCACGCACGTCGTCGGCGGTGACGGTGCCCTCGTCGACGCGCTCGGTGAGGCGTTCGGCGATCTTGGCCGCGGTGTCGTCGTCGACGGTCGGGAGCTCGTTGAAAATGCCGCCCGGGGACTTACCGGTCACGATCGCCCACGTTGCGAACGTCACTCGTTCGGCGGCGTCGCGCGGCGGCACGTCCGAGCCGAGCGCCTCGGTCACCGCCTCCTGGGTCAGCACTTTGGACGCGGCGGCCACCGTCGACTGCGACGGTCCGGACGCCGACGGGCCGCGAGGGTCGGTCGGCGGCGGCGGGATGGTCGGTGCCACCTGGGATTCCACGGCATCCGTGGCGATGGCTTCCGCGGCCCCCGTCTGCGTGGCTTCGGCAGCCTCGGTGGCTTCCGTGGCGATGGGATGCCCGGCCTCGGCCAGCTTGGCCTCCAGCTCGGCGACCGTCGTGGCGCCGCCCATCAACTCCGCCTGCGCGGCGGCGATCTCCTCGGCGGTCTGCCCCTTCTGCGACTCGGCGAGCTGGTCGACCTCGTCGCGGTGCTCGATCGCATACTGGATCAGCTTCTCCACCGCGTACAGGTTGGCGTCGCGCACCGCGGTCAACTGGATCGGCGGCAGGTCGAAGTCGTACTCGACGCGGTTCTTGATCCGCACGGCCATCAACGAGTCGAGGCCGAGCTCGATCAGCGGCACCTCCCACGGAAGGTCCTCGGGCTCGTAACCCATTGCGCCGCCGACGATCGCGCCGAGCCGCTGACCGATGGTCTCACCGGTGTCCGGTGACCACTTCGCGAAGCTCGCGGCCAGGCCTGCGCCTGCGGTGAGGTTGTCCTGCAGGATCGCGACGTCGTCCTGCTCTTCCTCGACAGGCTGCGCCGTCGAGACCTGCTCCGCGACAGTAGCTGCGCCGCTTGCGACGGGCAGTGCGGCCGTCTGGCCCCCACGGGTGACGACGGCGTCGTACACGAGAGTGAAGGAAGACTCAGCCCCATTATCGGAGCGCGCATGCACCTGCACCGTCGCGCCGCCGGGGTGGCGGGTCAGCGTGGTGACCAGCCGCGCATCGTCGGCGGGGACCGCGCGTTGCTCGAACGCCGTGATCTTGGCATCCGGAAGCACCTGTGCTGCAGCGGTTTTCACTAGTGTCACCAGGTCGGTGGCACCGCGAGGCGCGTACTCCCAGACGTGCCTGCCGTCCGGTGTCGCGACGTGACCGCCGGGCAGTATCGCGGCGCTGTCACCGGCGAAGTGCACGTCGAGCCAGTGCGGCTTGCGTTTGAAGCGGGTGGGCGGGATCGCGGCGTAGTCACCGCGTTCAAAGAGCGTGCGGAAGTCCAGATCGTGGCCGTAGACGAACAGGTGCGCCATGGCCGTGGTCATCGAGTCGACCTCGTCCTGCTTGCGGGCCAGGGTCGCGATCAGTTGGGCGTCGTGCAGACCGGCGCTCGCCGTCGTCAGCCCAACCTGCATGAGCGCCACCGGGTTCGGGGCCAGCTCCAGGAACGTGGTGTGCCCGTTGTCGACGGCGTTGCGGATGCCGTGCGTGAAGTACACACTGTGCCGCAGACCCTTCTTCCAGTAATCCACGTCGTGGATCGGCTCGCCACCGGCGCGGATCAGCTGACCCTCGTGCACAGTCGAGAAGTAGGCCGTCTGCAGCGGGTGCGGCTCGATGCCCTGGATCTCGGCGGCGAGTTCTCCGAGCAGCGGATCCATCTGCTGGGTGTGGCTGGCGCCCTTGGTCTGGAACTTGCGCGCGAACCGGCCCTCGGACTCGGCGCGCGCGATGATCGCGTCGACCTGCTCCGGCGGACCGCCGATGACGGTCTGGGTCGGCGCGGCGTACACGCAGACCTCGAGATCGGGGAAGTCGGAGAAGACGGTCTTGATCTCGTCGGTCGAGTACTCGACAAGCGCCATCAGACGGATGTACTCGCCGAACAGCATGGCCTCGCCCTCGCCCATCAGGTGAGCGCGCGAGCAGATGGTGCGCGTCGCGTCCTCCAGCGAGAGCCCGCCGGAGAAGTACGCCGCGGCGGCCTCGCCGAGCGACTGGCCCACCACCGCACCGGGTTTCGCGCCGTGCGCCTTCAGCAGCTCACCGAGCGCCACCTGGATCGCGAAGATCACGGTCTGGGTGGTCTCGATGCCGTAGTCCTTCGAGTCGTCGAGGATCAGCTCGACCACCGAGTAACCGCGCTCGTCCTGCACATAGGCGTCGACCTTGTTGATCCACTCGGCGAACGTCTCGTTGCGCAGGTACAGGCTCTTGCCCATCTTGCGGTGCTGCGCGCCGAAACCGGCGAGCACCCACACCGGGCCGTTGGTCACTGGACCGTCGGAGCTGACCACCAACGGGTTCGGCTTGCCGTCGGCGATGGCGCGCAGACCCTTGACCGCCTCGTCGTGGTCGTGCGCGAGAATCACTGCGCGCGAACGCCCGTGGTTGCGCCGCGACAGCGAACGGCCAATGGCCTCCAGCGACGTGCCCTGACCGGCGGGGCTCTCGATCCAGTCCGCGAGCTCGGCCGCCGTCGCCTTCTTACGCGACGTCAGGAACCCCGAAACCGCCAGTGGCACGATCGGCTTGACGGGGTTCTCGGCCTGCTCGGCTTCGAGTTCCTCGCGCACGATCTCCAACAGACGCAGCGCCTCGTCGGTCAGACCGGGCAGCTCATGCTCGGCTTCGGTTGTCGCACCGTAGAACTCGGGATCGCGCTCGACATCGCCGTAGTCGTTGTCCTCGTCGTCGTCCTCGACCAGCACCCCGCCGACGTACACCGCGGGCTTCTCCGGCGCCGCGGTGACGGCGACGGGCGCCTCCTCGGGCTCGGGCTCGATGAGATCGGTCGGCAACACCTGGCGCAGCACCAGGTGCGCGTTGGCTCCGCCGAAGCCGAAGCCGGAGACACCGGCGATGGCGATGCCGCTGTAGCGCGGCCAGTCGGAGACGACGTCGTTGACCTTGAGACGCTCGCGCTCGAAGTCGATGTAGGGGTTGGGCCCGGTGTAGTTGATCGACGGCGGCAGCTTGTCGTATTTCAGCGCCAGCGCCATCTTGGCCAGACTCGCCGCACCCGCGGCCGATTCCAGGTGGCCCACATTCGATTTCACCGCACCGAGCAGCGCGGGCTTGTCCACCGGCCGGCCGCGGCCGATGACGCGGCCCAGCGCGTCGGCCTCGATCGGGTCGCCGAGGATGGTGCCGGTGCCGTGGGCCTCGACGTAGTCGACCGTCCTCGGATCGATACCGGCGTCCTTATAGGCCTTGCGCAGAACCGCTTCCTGCGCATCGGGATTCGGTGCGAGCATGCCGTTCGAACGGCCGTCGTGGTTGACGGCGCCGCCGGCGATGACCGCGAGGATGTCGTCACCGTCGCGGCGGGCGTCCTCGAGACGCTTGAGCACGACCATGCCGCCGCCCTCGGAGCGGGCGTAGCCGTCGGCGTCCTGCGAGAAGGACTTGATCCGGCCGTCCGGCGCCAGCACGCCGCCGACCTCGTCGAAGCCCAGCGTCACCAACGGCGTGATCAGTGCATTGACACCGCCGGCCACCACGACGTCGGCGTCCCCGGCGCGCAGGGCCTTGATGCCCTCGTTCACGGCGACGAGCGACGACGAGCACGCGGTGTCGATGGCCATCGACGGCCCGCGGAAATCGTAGAAGTAGGACACCCGGTTCGCGATGACCGCGCTCGAGTTACCGGTGATGGCGTACGGGTGCGCCACCGAGGGGTCGGCCACCGACATGAACATGTAGTCGTTGACCGAGCTGCCGATGAAGACGCCGACATTCTCGCCGCGCAGGCTGGACGCGGGAATCCTGGCGTGCTCCAACGCCTCCCACGTCAATTCGAGCGCCATCCGCTGCTGCGGATCGATGTTGTCGGCCTCCATCTTCGACAACGCGAAGAACTCGGCGTCGAAGCCCTTGATGTCCGAGAGGTAACCGCCGCGGGTACGTGCCTTCTTCACCCGCTCGGCGATGCGGGGCTCGCTGGTGAATTCCGACCACCGGCCCTCGGGCAGATCGCTGATCGCGTCGCGGCCCTCGAGCAGCGCGCGCCACATCTCGTCCGGAGTGTTGAGGTCACCGGGGAAGCGCGTGCCGATGCCGATGATCGCGATGTTGGTGCGGCCCTCGTCGACGGTGCGTGACCAGTCCTCATCGCCGGTGAACTCCGGCTCGGGCTCACCCTCGACGATGACCGTCGCGAGCGACTCGATGGTGGGATGCCGGAACGCCATGGTCGCGGTGACGACGACGCCCGTGTAGTCCTCGATATCGCTGGCCATCGCGACGGCGTCGCGGGAGGCCATGCCCAACTCGATCAGCGGCGCCGACTCGTTGACGGAGTCCGGCGACGTGTTCGTCGCGTTGGCCACCCAGTTGCGCATCCACTCGCGCAGCTCGGGCACCGAGATGTCAGTGCGCGCAGCCGCGGCCTCGAAGTCGGGAGACGGGGTCTCGGGTTGCTGCTGCGAATCGTCTTGTGTGTCAGCCATGTTCAGGAGGTCAGCCGTCAGTCTTTTTCGTCGGGGAAATCATTGGGGATCTTGCCCGCGCGCAGACTGCCGTCCAGATACGCCGCGCGGCAGGCCCGCCGGCCGATCTTGCCGCTGGAGGTGCGCGGAATCGCACCTGCCGCGGTGAGCAGCACGTCGCGCACGGTGACACCGTGACGCATGGCGATGGCGGTGCGGATGTCGTCGGCGATCGGCCCCATGTCCAGCTTGTGCGCGCCGGGCGCGCGTTCGCCGACGATCACCAACTGCTCCGACGAATCGTCGGGATCGCGCTTGAGACCGGCATGCGCGTTTTCAAACACCTCGTCGGGAAGCTGGTTGGCCGGCACCGAGAACGCCGCCACGTATCCCACGCGCAGCGCCTTGGTCGCCTCCTGCGCGGAGTACTCCAGGTCCTGCGGATAGTGGTTACGGCCGTCGATGATGACCAGATCCTTCACGCGGCCGGTGATGAACAGCTCGCCGTCGTGGAACGCGCCGAGGTCACCGGTGCGCACCCACGTCGCGTCGTCTGTCGCGCCCTCGGCGTGCGACGGGCTGGTCCGCGACTTCAGGATGTTCTGGAAGGTCTGGCGAGTCTCTTCTTCCTTGCCCCAGTAGCCGGTGCCCATGTTCTGGCCGCTGATCCAGACCTCACCGATCTGTCCGTCGGGGAGCTCGGTGGCGGATTCGCCGTCGACGATCACGGCCCACTCCGCGATGCCCACCTTGCCCGCACCGGCCTGCGCCACGGCGGTCGGCGAATCGGGGGCGACCTCGACGAAGGTGCCGGTGTTCAGCGCGGCGCGGTCGACGGAGACGATCCGGGGGTGGTCACCCATCGGCGTGGTCGAGACGAACAACGTCGCTTCGGCCAGTCCGTAAGACGGCTTGATGGCCTGTGGCTTGAAACCGTACGGCGCGAACGCGTCATTGAACCTCTGCACGGTCGCGGCCGAGATCGGCTCGCTGCCGTTGAGGATGCATTTGACGACCGACAGGTCCAGCGGCGGCTCATCGTCCTTGGGCACCCCGCGCGCGGCGGCGTGATCGAAAGCGAAGTTCGGAGCCACCGAGATCACCCCACCGGTGTCCTCTGGCTTGCGTGACATCTCCCGAATCCAGCGGCCGGGCCTGCGAACGAACGCGGCCGGGGTCATGAACGTGATGTAGTGCCCGAGCATCGGCGCCAGCATCGCCGTGATCAACCCCATGTCGTGGAAGAACGGCAGCCACGACAGGCCGCGGTCACCTTCCTCGCCGTCGAGTGCCTCGATGATCTGGACGATGTTGGTGGCCAGGTTGAGGTGGGTGATCTGCACGCCGGTCGGGACGCGGGTCGACCCGGAGGTGTACTGCAGGTAGGCGATCGTGTCGGCGGTGACGGGCACCTGCTCCCAGGTGCCGCCGACCTCGTCGGGCACTGCGTCGACGGCGATGACGCGCGGGCGCTCCTTGGCGGGCCTGGTGCGGAAGAACTTGCGCACACCCTCCGCGGCCTCGGTGGTGGTGAGGATGGCCGACGGGTGGCAGTCGTCCAGGACGGCGTGCAATCGCCCGACGTGACCGGGCTCGTTGGGGTCGAACAGTGGCACCGCGATGCGGCCCGAGTACAGCGTGCCGTACATCGCGACCACGTACTCGAGGTTCTGCGGGCACAGGATCGCCACGCGGTCGCCCGGCTGGGTGACCTGCTGCAAACGAGCGGCGATCGCGCGGTTACGTGCGCCGAAATCCGCCCAGTTCAGCTCGCGCGCCACACCGTCGCGTTCGACGGAGAAGTCGAGGAATCGGTAGGCGACCTTGTCGCCACGGACCTTGGCCCACTTCTCGACGTGCTTGACCACGCTGCCGTTGTCGGGGAACTTGATCAGTCCGTCTTTCAGGAACGGGTTGTGGAACCCCATTCTCACTCTCCTGTCGAAGCCTCGTTTTTGAAGCCGCTAGCACCTCAATATGGACGGGCGCGCCGCCGCGTGGGTCCTACCCTGCGCGTTTCGGCTTCGCGTCCCTCACCGCTCTTAGTTTTCTCTTAATGTTAGGCGACCGGTGGACGCAGTCCAAATCTCCGCGGTTACAGGTCAGCCATGTTTCGGGCGCGGGGCGTTATCGATCACACTCTGCGCCCAACCCAGTGTCCACTGCGGGGCAGAGGCACCATCGAGATTCCAGAATTGCGGCGTGTTGTACATCGCGTGGATCGGCTGGCCGGCGCCGCCGCTGAGCACCTCGAGCGTCCGAGGCAACTGGGTGATGTTGAAGGCCGACTCGGGCGCCGAACAGATCAGGTCGCCCGCGGCACATATCTCGAAGACGCGGTTGTTGAGCATCCCGAAACCGCCCGAACGCGGACCGGTCATGTCCAGACCCAGCTCACCCAGCATCGGGACCTCGTCCAGGGTGATCTCCGCACCCTGGCCCGGCGCGTTGGGGCCGACGTCCTGACCGACGCCGGGCTGACGACGACCGTCGGCGATCAGCACCGCCCCGAGCACCAGATCCTCGTCGACCGGGCCGCGGCCGTTGCCGATATCGCTGGCGATGTCACCGGCGATCACCGCGCCCTGCGAGAAACCGACCAGCACGTAACTGGTCAACGGGCAGCGGTTGTTCATGTCCGTCATGGCCCGCACCGTCGCGTCGAAGCCCTCGGCGCGGCTCTGGTCGTAGGACATCTGCTTGTCCGCGGCGAACGGATTGTGGAACTGCGCGGTGTAGGGAACCGTGTAGATCTCCAGCCGGCCCGCGTCGAACTGCTGACGCAGCGGATTCGTGACGTTGAGGAGCAGCGCGATGGGGAACTGCGTCGGGTTGAACGGGTCGAGCTGAGGCGACGACTCCCAGGTGCCGGGGACAGAGATCATCTGCACGTCGGGGCAGCTGGCGTCCTGGAATTCGGGACGCGGTTTCCTACCCGTCGGCGGAATGCCGCCGGGAACCGATGTGGGTGGCTGCGCGCCCGGGAGCGGGGTGTCAGGTGATCGCTGCCACACCCAGACCAGCACCACGACCAGTACCACCACGAGTGAGACCGCCACCGCCGCGACGAGCCCCAGAATGCGGTGACGTTTCCGCCGAGTGGTCTTGGACATGGGTTCTCTGTTACTCCTCGCGTGCTGTGGTCTGGTGCGCGCCGTCGGCGACTACTAGCAGAGTCGCTCGGTCGCGATGCGAATGTACTCGGCGGTCGCGGTGTCGATGTCGGCCGCCGACGGCGCAGCCGACGATAGCCCGTCGCCGTCGACGTCGCCGCGCACCACCGGCCGCACGAAGTCCCACACCGCGTGGTCATTCTGTTTTGCGGCCCTGGCCTGGCAGACATAGGACCCGATCGACAGGGCGGCCAGATTGCTCGACGGCTTCACGCCGGCGGCGGTGAGCGCATCGAGGTATTCGCGTTGCTTTGCCGTCACGACCAGAGCGTTGGACTGTCCGCCCGCCTGCTGGGGTCCCGGAGGCGCCGCGCCCGCGTCACCGTGCGCGGTTTCCGTTTCGGAGGTCGGCATGCCGATGGTGGCCATCACGTCGTTGCCCGAACATCCGGTCATCAACGCGGGGACCGTCGCCACCAGCAGTGTTGTTGCTGAAGTTGCCAACCATCCGGTCGAAGCGACCCGCCGCCGTACCGAAAGCTGCACGTTTCCAAGGTACCGGCTGAAACACAGAAGAAACTGAGAGCGCATGGCGTGCCGCGCTCGGTTGCTGCCTACCTGATACGCGCTATTTGATGGTGGCGACCAGTTCGCCAGACATCGCGGCGAGCTGCCCGCTCCAGGCACCCCAGTCATTGCCGCCGCTGGCCGGGAAGTCGAAGTGGCCGTTCTTACCGCCGACCGAACGATAGTGCTGGTAGAACTCCTTGTTCGTGCCCGCGGCGATATCGCAGTAGCCGATCATCGCGGGCACATCGCAGCCACCGGTCGTCGGGGAGTACACCCACAGCCGGGTGTTGTTGTCCGAAAGCAGCTGCACGTGGACGTTCGGTGAATGCCATTTCCACCGGCCCAGCTGTGGCAAGCCCCACATGTTGCGGATGTCGACACCGCCGAACTGCTGCAGGCCGGCGGTGATGGCGCCGTCGACGCCGGTGCGCTCAGGAGCCAGGAAACCGGACAGCGATCCCGCGAAGCGGTACCGGTCCGGGTGGAACGTCGCCATCGCCATCGCGCCGTATCCACCCTGGGACGCCCCGACGATGCCGTGCCCGCCGGGTGCGAGGCCCTTGTTGGCGGCCAGCCAGTTCGGCAGCTCGGTCGCCAGGAACGTCTCCCACTGCTTGCTGCCGTCCTGCTCCCAGTTGGTGTACATGCTCCAGGCGCCACCGGCGGGTGCGGCGACCGAGATGCCCTGCCCGCCGAGGGTCGCCATCGCGTTACCCGCCGTGACCCAGTTGCTGACGTCGGGGGCCGCGTTGAAGGCGTCGAGCAGGACGACGGCGTGCGGCCCGCCGCCGGAGAACGCGACGGGGATATCGCGGCCCATTGCCGCCGAGGGGACCATCAGCATTTCGACGTCGGCCTTGGCCGACGGCGCCAATGACGTGCCGGCACCCCAGAGGCCGGCAGCCAGCACCACGGTCAACAACGTCCGGATCACGACATGCATCAACAGCCCCATTCCACGTTCGTCTCGCAGTCCCCGCGCGAGCAGTCAACCACACCTGCACGAGGAGATGCCCCGGAAATGGCCGACGGCGGCGACCCCGAAGGATCGCCGCCGCCAGTCATGTCGTTTCCGACGAAGCGGTCAATTAACCGCCGGATACAGCCGACGCCGGCTGAGCCTCAGTCGCACCCTCGGCCGGGGCAGCGCCACCGACTGGAGTGCTTGGCTGCGGCACGGCACCCAGCACGCGCTGGATGTCCGGCTTCATCTGGTTGAGCTGCTGACCCCAGTACTCCCAGCTGTGAGTACCGGACTCCGGGAAGTTGAACACGCCGTTCTTACCGCCCGCAGCGATGTAGTTCTCCTGGAACGTCTTGTTCGTCCGCAGGGTGAACTTCTCGAGGAACTCCGCGTTGAAGTTGTCGCCGGCCGGTATGCCGGTGCCGTTGATATCGGCGGGCTTGCCGTTACCGCAGAACACCCAGATGCGGGTGCCGTTGGCAACCAGCTGGCCGATGTTGACCATCGGGTCGTTGCGCTCCCACGCATTGTTCGGATCTTCGGTCTTGCCCCACATGTCGTCGGCGTCGTAACCGCCCGCGTCGCCCATCGACATGTTGACCAGCATCGGCCACCAACCTTCGGAAAGGTTCAGGAAGCCAGAAAGCGAAGCCGCGTACTGGAACTGCTGCGGGTAGTAGATCGCCAGCGTCATCGCGGCCGAACCGGCCATCGACAGACCGACTGCCGCATTGCGGTTCGGATTCACACCCTTGTTCGCGGCCAGGTAGGAGGGCAGCTCCTGGGTGAGGAACGTCTCCCACTTGTAGGTGGAGCAACCCGCCTTACCGCAGGCCGGGCTGTACCAGTCGCTGTAGAAGCTGGACTGTCCGCCGACCGGCATGATCACCGCGAGGCCGGAATCGACGTACCACTCGAAGGCAGCAGTCTCGATGTCCCAGCCGTTGAAGTCGTCGCGGGCGCGAAGGCCGTCTAGCAAGTAGACGCCAGGAGCGTTCGGCCCACCGTTTTGAAACTGAACTTTGATGTCACGGCCCATCCCTGCGGACGGAACCATGAGGTACTCGACCGGCAGACCCGGACGAGAGAAAGCGCCCGCAGTCGCCGAGCCTCCGACGGCGCTGACGAGGGCGGGCAACACTGCTGCGGCCATCGCCACAGCCGCGAGCCGGCGCACCCACGCGCCACGGATCTTGCCAACGAACTTCATGCTTCATCTATCCCATCTGTCGTATGCCGCACGCGGAACTTGTCCGACGGACCCCGCCGCGTTGCTCGTGCAGTCAACCACAACTTGCTGTGGTACCTCTATTCGGCGTGTATCGTCCCTGGTCGCTCCTCAGCCTTTGAGGGTTGCGATCAGGTCTGGTTTCAGGGCTTGCAGCTGCGCTCCCCAGTACGGCCACGCGTGATTTCCCGCCGGCGGAAACTGGAAAGTCGCGTTGGTGCCCCCGGCCGCCACGTAGGCCTTTTGGAAGTCCAAATTGCTCTTGAGAGCCATTGATTCAAGACTGTTCGCGCTGAACGCCTGGTTCGGATCCGCGTTCACGTCCAGCGGGGTCGTGCCGCCGGGTGCGCAGTAAACCCACAGTCGCGTGCCATTGGCGACGATGCGAGAAACCTGTCTGATCGGGTCGTTGCGCTTCCACGCGTTGTCCCACGGCGCGCCCCACATGTTGTCGACGTTGTAGCCGCCAGCGTCGAGCATCGCGACACGGATCGCCTGCTGCATGAACAGGGCCGACGGGTTCAGGAAGCCGGAAAGCGATGCGGCGTAACGGAATTGCGCCGGGTGGTACGCGGACAGGATCAGTGCGGGCCCGCCCGACATCGACAACCCGACCACGCCGTTGCCGGTCGGGGAGATCTGTTTGTTGGCCGCCAGCCACGACGGAAGCTCACTGGTGAGAAAGGTTTCCCATTTATAGGTGAAGGGCTGACTGTTGAAGCTCGACGGCGAATACCAGTCGGTATAAAAGCTGGACTGCCCGCCGACCGGCATCACGGTCGCGACACCGGAGTCCAAAAACCATTCAAAAGCCGGGGTTTCGATGTCCCAGCCGTTGTAGTCGTCGCGTGCACGCATGCCGTCGAGCAGATAGACGGCCTTCGAGGGACCGGTCGTCGGCGCGCCTGTCGCGGGCTGGAACTGCACGCGGATGTTGCGGCCCATCGCCGTCGAATACACGTCGAGGTACTCGACGGGCAGGCCCTCGCGAGAGAACGCGCCCGCGGGCGGTGTGACATTGGACACAACGGCGATCATCGGCATCGTCAGGACCGCGGCGCCCGCCGCGATCGCACGGCGAAGCCAGGTTCGCACAGGTCGTACCATCCTTCGTGAATCAAGCGCCAGTTCCCAACGCGCTTGTGTATCGCCGGAGTCGCCTATCGCGTTACCGCCGGCCGTCCGCGGCTATGGCCCGGTGGCGGGCATGCCGGTGTACGGGTCGCGAGTCGGCTCCGGCACCTCGAGCCCGCAGCGCTGCAGCTCGTAGAGCGGCACTCGGTCAATCCGATACTGCGTCAACGAATACGCATGCATCAGATTCGACAGGAACCGGCGCGGCCCCATCTCGCCCCTGATGGCGTTGAGCATCGCGTCGGTCGCCGGGCACTCCAACGCGGCCTCGGCCTGCGCGATCCAGTCCTCGTCGAGGTACGCCGGGATGAAGGGCCTGGTCTTGAGGAACGGACCCTCGGCCACCGCCCAGTCCGGGAACAGGTTCTTGTCGTGACCGATGCGGCCGTCTTCCAGACGCGCGGTGTGCGCGGCAAGCGGATTGGCAAGCCCGATCTGGTCGATCACCCGGACATCGAGTCCGACGTTCATGCCCAGCATGCCGAGATTGGTGAAAAACACTGTGTGCGGGCCGGTTCGATTCTTGACGTCCGGTGGTGCGTCCGGCGGCGGCGGGATGGCGGGCACGACATCCCACTGGTCGTAGTTGCCGGACGGCAGCAGCAGGGCACCGTCGGGCGTGTTGTCGATCGCGGTCATCACCGCACGCATGCGGGGATAATCGAGGTAGTCGGCTGCGGTCAGCGGATGCGCGTTGCCCGTGGCCTGGGCGTAGAACCGACGTTCGTCGACGATGCCGCTGTAGGTCACGCGGGTCGCGTCAGGTCCCATTCCGCTCGAATTGGCCACCCACAGCGACCAACCGGCGATCGACACCCACAGCAGGCTCGTGGCTCCGACGAACAAATAGCCTGCGCCACGGGCCATTCGGCGCCCATCAGGCAGCACCAACGGAATCACCGCGATGGGTGCGAGCAGACAGAACAACGGGGTCAACAGGACTCGACCGTGCATGAAATCGCCGCCCTGGCGGATCCAGTAGAGCGCCTGCAACAATCCGCTGACGAGCATGAAAGCCACCACGGCCTGCGGGCTCTGCACCGTCCGAGCCAGCCATCCCTGGCCGGGGGCGGTCGCATGACGAATACCCCACGGGCGGCCGCGCGTCACCATCACCACGGCCGCCAAGCCGATCAGCAAGATGGCGGGCGCCCACAGCAGGTAGGGACTGTTGAAGTTGGACAGGTACACGAAGCCCTGCGACCACTTGGAACCGGAGGCGTCCTTGGCCAGTGCGGTGCCGGGAAATATCAAGCCGTAGTAGCCCATTCGGAAGATCTCATACGCGACCGGTACCAGACCGCCCGCGAGGACGATCAGCCCTCGGCGTCGCCAATCGCGCGCGGCGATCAGCATCATCACCAGAGCCAGCCCGCCGATCAACGCCAACTCGGGCCGAATCAGCACGCTCATGCCTGCGACGAAAGCCAGTGCACCGTCGAAGAATCCGCTGACCGTGCGTGCGTCCGGCGCCGGTCCGACCGGCTGTCTGCGAATGGTCGGTGGGCCGCCGCGGAACACCGGCGCCGCATTCGCCGGACCGGGTGCGCGCAGCCCCTGCGACCAGCACACCATCATCCACCACAGCAGGCCGAGATATGCCAACACCAAACCGTTTTCCAGCCCCGAGGTGGCGAAGTCACGGGCCGGCGGAACAGCGATGTAGACCAGCGCACCCGCGGGCAGCATCAACGCGCGTCGACCTCGCAGGCTCGGCGCGTACAGCCGGGCGGTGCCCAGCATGGTGAACACGACACCCAACACACTGAGCGCCAACGCCAGGTACAGCGCCACGTACTCCAGCTGGACAGGCCCGCCGACCCACGCGGCGACATAGATCAGATAGGTCCACACCGTCGACGTGTTCGCCTCGACACGCTCGCCGGCGTTGAACACCGGACCGTTGCCCGCCAGAAGGTTTCGCACGGTCCGCAGAACGATGAGGCCGTCGTCGGCGATCCAGCGCCGCTGCCACGCACCCCAACCGAACAGAGCCGCGACGACGATCACGCTCGCCCACAGACTGATTCGCACTGTGATGTCGTAGGGAAAGGCGGGCGCGCGCGACAAGCGATCGCCGAGACCGTCCATGAAGCGGCTCCGGCCGGCGACCGAGAAACTCACCTTGTCAACTGAGGAAGATGGCGGCACCGATGGTTCCGATCCACGCCAGGGCCAGCAGCTGCAGAACCCGGTCCTTCAACGCGATCTCCTCGGGCTCGCCGGCCATGCCACCGTCGACGTCGACCGCGTACCGCAAAATCGCGATGACGAACGGGATCATCGACACCACGAACCAGGACGTGCCGCCGGTGTCGTCGCGCTCGAACGCCCACAGGCCGTAACACAACACCAGCGCCGTCGCCGACAACGTCCACACGAAGCGCAGGTATGAACTGGTGTAACTCTCCAGCGACTTGCGGATCTTGGCCCCGGTACGTTCGGCGAGCTGGAGTTCGGCGTAGCGCTTGCCCGCCGCCATGAACAGCGAGCCGAAAGCCATCATCAGCAGGAACCATTGCGACAGCGGCACATCCGCGGCGACACCACCGGCGATGGCACGGATCAAGAAGCCCGAGGAGACGATGCAGATGTCGATGACGGGCTGGTGCTTGAGGCCGAAGCAGTACGCCAGCTGAATGACGATGTAGATCGCGATCACCAGCGCCAGGTTCGGCGTCACCAGCCAGGAGATCGCCAGCGAGGCGACACCGAGCGCGACCGCCAGGGTGTAGGCCAACCACTCCGGAACGACGCCTGCGGCGATGGGGCGGAACCGCTTCGTCGGGTGCGCCCGATCGGCCTCGACGTCCCTCGCGTCGTTCACGAGGTACACGCACGACGCGGCGAGGCTGAAGACCACGAACGCCAACAGCACCTGAACCAGGACTTCGCGGTAGTCGTAGGCGTACCGCGCATCGCCCAGTGCGGCCACCGGTGCGGCGAACACCAGGACGTTCTTGACCCACTGCCGCGGCCGAAGTGCCTTGATGATCCCGGTGACGAGGTTGCGCGGTGGGCCCTTCTCGGGCACCGGCTCGTGATTCACCTGCGGGGTGCTCTCTGCACTGCTCTCGCTCGAGATGCTCATCAGACTCCTTCGGCCCGCTCTGTGACCATGGTGACCGCCTTCGCGACGGCCGCGCCGACCGCCACGCCGGTCAGCACGTCACTCGGGTAGTGCACACCGAGCACCAACCGCGACAACGCCATTGGCGGCACCAGGATCGCAGGCAAGGGCAGGCCGGTGGCCCGCCCCAACAGGATCGACGCCGCGGTGGTTGACGTCGCGTGCGCCGAAGGGAAACTCAGCCGGCTCGGGGTGCCCACGTTGACGGCGATCGCCGGGTGGTCGGGCCGTTCGCGCCGCACGACGCGCTTGATCACCACGGCGGCCGCGTGGGCTCCGAACGCGCCCACCCCGGCGGTCAGGAATGCTTTTCGCCGCGCGGGCCGCAGCAGCGCGCCGAGCGCCGCGACCGCGAGCCACCCGATGCTGTGCTCGCCGAAGTGCGACAGGGCACGCGCGCCCGTCAACACGCCGGGGCGATCGGCGAGCGCAGACTGGACGGCGACCAACACGGCGTCCTCGCCGTGCGGGGCTTCAGCCATCGGCCGACGGGAGCAGGACGGTCTCCCATTTCTGCTTACTCGTGAGCACCGGCAGCGCATCGCGGTACACCCTGCGCATCCGATTGAACTTGCGGGCGAGCTCCGCCTGCCGTTTGAGCGATTCGCGAAGCAGCTCAGCGGCCGTCGCGCGATCGCGTTGCCGGTAGACAACACCGCGGCCGTCGGCGGTGGTGACGGTGACGCCGTCGACCTTGCACAGCGAGAACCACCGGGCGTCCTGGGTGGCGACGTTGACCTGCGGACGGCGGTGGTGCTCGGGGTCGTGCGCCTTGAGCTGGTGCAGCACCCCGCGGGTCAGCCGCCACGAGATCGACAACGGGTTGGTGGGGATCGCCACCTTCTTGCGCCATTTCTTGTCCGATGGAGTCGGTAGGGACGTCGCGCTCGGCAACACCACGGCGTCCGGGTACTCCTGGCGCATCGCGCGCACCTCGGGCAGCGCGGACTCGAGGATCGAGAAGATGTGCTCGGGCCCGGCCAGGAAGTCGTCCATCGCCTTGTTCTGAATGGCGACAGTCGAATACTCAAGGCACATCAGATGTTTGATGGTCGCCTTGAAGTGGCTGGCAATCAGCCCGCTGACATTGCCGTCCCAGTGCATGGCCGCGACGACGAGCCGGTTGCGCAGATGGAAGTACGCCTGCCAGTCGATGGCGTCGTCCTTGTCACTCCACGCCATGTGCCAGATCGCGGCGCCGGGCAGCGTGACGGTCGGATAGCCGTGCTCGCCGGCCCGCAGGCCGTAGTCGGCGTCGTCCCACTTGATGAACAACGGCAGCGGCTGGCCGAGTTCCTCGGCGACCTGCCGCGGGATCATGCACATCCACCAGCCGTTGTAGTCGACGTCGATGCGGCGGTGCAGCAGTCGGCTGCGGTATTCCTCTTCGTCGCTCAGCGCGTACTTCGCGAAGTTGTGGTCGTACTCGGTGTTGACCGCGTTGGTCCACATGAAGTTCTCGGCATCGACCATCTCGCCCATCACGTGCAGATGGCTCGGCTCCTGCAGGTTGAGCATCTGGCCGCCGACCAGCGTCGGTGTCTTGGCGAACCGGTTCAGCGCCAGGGCCCGCAGGATCGAATCCGGCTCGACGCGGATGTCGTCGTCCATGAACAGGATCTGTTCGCAGTCGGTGTTCTTCAGCGCCTCGTACATCACCCGGCTGTAGCCGCCGGAGCCTCCGAGGTTGGGCTGGTTGTGCACCGAGAGCCGGTTGCCCAGTGCGGCGGCGGCCGCCTCGAACCCCGGGTGGTCCTTGACCTTGCTGGTGCCCTGGTCGGACACGATCACCGCGCTGATCACCTTGTCCACCAACGGATCCGACGTCAGCGCGGTCAGTGCGTTGACGCAGTCCGCCGGGCGGTTGAAGGTCGGGATTCCCACTGCGACGTTGGCGCGTCCCGGTGCGACGTCCGGTGCGTACCAGCCCGCACCGTGCAGCGTGGAGTTCGTGTCGGTGGTGATGTCGAACCAGATCCACCCGCCGTCCTCGAACGGTGACAGGTCGATCTCGAACTCGACGACCGCCGGACTGCCGGAGTCACCGCTGGCGATCGGTTCACCGCCGACGGTGATCCTGGCGCCGGTCGCCTTGGAGCGGTAGACGTCGACGCGCCCGCTGCCGGTGAGCTCGACGCGCAACACCACCGACTCCAGCGTCGACCAGCGCCGCCAATAGCTGGCCGGGAAGGCGTTGAAGTACGTCGCGAAGGACACCTCGGATTCCGCGCCAATCTCCAGCGTGGTGCGCGTCTGCGCATGGGCGCGACGGGCGTTGGTGTCCGACTCGTCGAGGTAGAGCTTGCGGACGTCGAGCGGTTCACCGGGACGCGGCAGGATGACGCGCGCCAACAGGCTGACCGCCTTGGTGTCTCCGGCGTCGAGCGCGCCGGACGGGATGTCACTCATGCGCTACTGCTTTCTGTGCCAGGTTCGGCAAGGGGCGCGCCGTCACGCAGGTGCGGCGCGAGCGTGTTGTCATACATATTCAATGCGCTGGCAATCGCCATGTGCATGTCGAGGTACTGATAGGTGCCCAGGCGTCCGCCGAACAGCACCGTCGCCGAGGCCGTCTCGGCCTTGGCCCGCGCCCGGTAGGCCGCGAGTAGGGAGCGATCGGTCTCGGTGTTGATCGGGTAGTACGGCTCGTCGTCGTCATCGGCGAAGCGCGAGAACTCCCGCATGATCACGGTCTTGTCGTCCGGATACTTCCGCTCGGGATGGAAGTGCCGGAACTCGTGGATCCGGGTGTATGGCACGTCCAGGTCGTTGTAGTTCATGACGGGGGTGCCTTGGAAATCCCCGCAGTCGCTCAGTACCTCGAGTTCGAAATCGAGTGTGCGCCAACCCAGCCGGCCTTCCACATAATCGAAGTACCGGTCCAGCGGGCCGGTATAGACAACCGGTGCGTCGGGGTTCGCGGCACGCAGTTCGTCGCGCACGTCGAACCAGTCGGTGTTCAGCCGCACCTCGATCCGGTCGTCGGCGGCCATGTTCTCCAGCCACGCAGTGTAGCCCTCGACAGGAAGGCCCTCGAAGGTGTCGTTGAAGTAGCGGTTGTCGAACGTGTAGCGCACCGGCAGCCGGGTGATGTTGGCCGCGGGCAGTTCCCTGGGGTCGGTCTGCCACTGCTTGGCGGTGTAGCCCTTGACGAAGGCCTCGTAGAGCGGGCGACCGATCAGCGAGATGGCCTTCTCTTCGAGGTTCTGCGCGTCGTCGGTCTCGATCTCGGCGGCCTGCTCGGAAATCAGCTGCCGTGCCTCATCCGGCGTGAAGTACTTGCCGAAGAACTGCGACACCAGGCCCAACCCCATCGGGAACTGGTAGGCCTGCCCGTTGTGCATCGCGAAGACGCGGTGCTGATAGCCGGTGAAGTCGGTGAACTGGCGCACGTACTCCCACACCCGTTGGTTCGAGGTGTGGAAAAGGTGCGCGCCGTACTTGTGGATCTCGATGCCGGTCTGCGGTTCGGCTTCCGAGTAGGCATTGCCGCCGATGTGCGGTCGGCGCTCGAGCACCAGGACACGCTTGTTCAGCTGCGATGCCACGCGCTCGGCGACCGTCAGGCCGAAGAATCCGGAACCGACGACAAGGAGATCGAAACGAGCTGTCATCGGCAGCAAGGGTATCCGACGGCCGCCGTGCGCCCGAATTGCGACAGAGTGCTCAGGTCAAGATTGGCTCACAATTCCGTATCGTCACTTCAGTCTCATTAGTCACACCAGTACCGTCGAACGCGTACGAACACATAGCCAGACGTAGTCCATATATTGAGGAGACTTCCGTGCCGAACCGACGTCGACGCAGGCTCTCGACAGCCATGAGCGCAGTCGCCGCCCTGGCAGTCGCGAGTCCAGCCGCTGTAGTCGCCGTATCCGAATTGTCCGCGAGCATCGATCCGCAGCCCCAGAAGCGCGAGTTCGTCCAGGCCGCGACGATCACCGACCTGCCCAACGAACTGATGTCGGCGCTGTCACAGGGTCTCTCGCAGTTCGGCATCAACCTGCCGCCCATGCCCACGGGTGTGCTGACGGGTACCGGCGCGAGCACGCCGACGACGCTGACCTCACCGGGCCTGACCTCGCCTGCGCTCACCACCCCCGGCCTCACCACACCGGGCCTGACCTCGCCGGGCCTGACCACGCCAGGGCTGACCACGCCGGGGTTGACCACGCCGGGACTGACCACACCCGGTCTTGATGTCCCGAGCGCGACCGTCCCCGGTCTCACCGCGACCGGTCCGTCGTTGACCGATCCGGCGCTGGCCAACCCCGCACTGACAAGCCCGTCGCTGTCCAGCCCGGGTCTGACCAGTCCCACGGCTGACGCCGGCGGCCTGACCACGCCCGCCGCGTCGCTCACCGATCCGGCGCTGGCACCGCTCGCGACCAGCGCCCTGCCCGCCCCCGGCGAGGTGCCGATCTCGGCGCCGATCGGGCTGGATCCCGGCGCGGGCATGTACCCGATCCTGGGCGACCCGTCGCTGGCGACCATGCCGGCGAGCACCGGCGGCGGCAGCAGCGGCATCATCGGCGACCTGTCGAGCATGGCCAACCAGCTCGGCGCCGGTCAGGCGATCGACCTCCTCAAGGGCATGGTGATGCCCGCGATCATGTCGGCGGTCAAGCCTGCGGGTGCCCCGGCAGTCGCAGGTGCGGCCCCCGCGGCCGCGGCTCCGGCCGCCCCGGCCGCAGCGGCAGGAGCCTCGACGGGCGCCGGCGCTTAAGACCTGTCACCGAACGGCACCGCAGAAGCCTTCCCCCGGGCTCTGCGGTGCCGTTGCGTGTGGATTCGGCGCCAGATTTGGTACCCGCCGGCGCGTGTCGAATCATTGGTAACAACTGACACATACGTAACATCAGTCCGTGCTGTATCGCCGCCCGCTGCCGTCGATGCTGTTCACCGCCGTTGCGGCGACGGCAGTCGTCCTTCCGATGGCGATCTACGGCATCCCCGGTGTCGGCGATGACGACCCGCAAGCCCGTGCCCCACAGCTCGCCCAGCAGCCGCTGACCGGTCTCGGCGGCGGGGAGACGATTCGCGAGATCCACCAGGCCACCCCCTTCTCACTGGTCGCGCTGACCGCGGAAAAGAAGGGCGACCTGGCCGGCACGTCGGCCCGGATCCGCGCCAAGAAGCCCGACGGCAGCTGGGGCCCCTGGTACAAGGCGGAAGCCATGGAGGGCCTCGGACCCGACACCCCGGCGCCGGGCGCCCCCGACGGCACCGAACCGGTCTTCGTCGGCCGCACGACGACAGTGCAGATCGCGGTCACCCGGCCTGCGCAGGCGCCGAAGCCGCCCAAGCCCGCCGACAATCGGCCCGAGCTGGGCTACGTGCCTGCCAACGTCGAGCAGCCGTTGCCCCAGAACATCAACGCGGTGCTGATCAGCCCACCGGAGGCGCCGGTGGATACGTTGCCGCGGCCCTCGGCGGTCACGGCGCCGGGATCGCCGCCACAGATCATCAACCGCGCGGGGTGGGGCGCCGACGAGGGAATGCGATGCGGAAACCCTGTGTACGACAGAGGGATCCGAGCCGGAATCGTCCACCACACCGCAGGCAGTAACGACTACGCGCCAGCGGATTCGGCCGGCATCATCCGGTCGATCTACGAGTACCACACCCGCACGCTGGGCTGGTGCGACATCGCCTACAACGCGATGGTCGACAAGTACGGCCAGGTCTTCGAAGGCCGCGCGGGCGGCATCGACAAGCCCGTCGAGGGCGCCCACACCGGTGGTTTCAACCGCGACACCTGGGGTGTGGCGATGCTGGGCAACTTCGACCAGGCGGCGCCGACACAGGTTCAGTTGGAGAACACGGGCCGACTGCTCGGATGGCGCCTCGGACTCGATCACCTCGACCCCAAGGGCACGGTGATACTCGCCTCTGCCGGCGGCTCGTTCTCCAAGTTCCCGTTCGGCGCCACCCCGAGGCTGCCCACGATCTTCACCCACCGCGATGTCGGCATCACCGAATGCCCGGGCAATGCTGCGTATGCCGCGATGGGCCAGATCCGGGACATCGCAGCACGATTCAACAGGCCCCCGGGTCCGGCCGATCTCGCGGACACGCTGCGCGGCGGTGCGATCTTCATGCGCTGGGAGTCGACGGGCGGCCCGAACGGTGCACTCGGCGCACCGCGGTCACCGGAGGCGTCGGGTGAGGGCCCGACGCGGTACGCGAACTTCGAGCGCGGCGCGATCTACTGGTCGCCGACCAGCGGAGCCGAACCGGTCACCGGCGAGATCTACAAGGCGTGGGGCTCACTCGGCTTCGAGCGCGGCGCCCTGGGCCTGCCGACGAGCGGCGAAATCCACGAGCCGCAGTGGATCGTGCAGAACTTCCAGCACGGCACGCTGAACTTCGACCGCCAGAACGGAACCGTCACCCGCGTCATCGACGGCGTACCCACCGAACTGCCCAAGGCCGATACCGCCAAGACTCCGATTCAGCTGGAGCGGTTCACGCCGCCCATCAGCCCCGCCTGAGTCACCACCACCAGCGCTCGAGCACCCGCGCCACCCCGTCGTCGGCGTTCGTCGCGGTGACCTCGTCGGCCGCCGCGAGGGCCTCCGGATGCGCGTTGCCCATCGCGACCCCGAGCCCGGCCCATGCCAGCATCGGCACATCGTTGGGCATATCACCGAAAGTGACCACCTCTTCGGCCGTGATGCCCAATGGTTCTGCCACCTCGGCGATTCCGGTCGCCTTGCTGATACCCAGCGGCATGATCTCGATCAGACCGTTGTTGGTCGAATAGGTGATATCGCCTTGCAGACCAACATGTTTCGCCAACTCCTCGGCCATGTCCGCACTGCGCACCCCCACCTTGCGGATCAGCAGCTTGATCGCGGGCGCACTCAGCAGGTCGTCGATCGACACCTCGGTGTTGTCGGGGTTCAGCCACGCGTGCTCGTAACCCGGCGAGCTGACGAACTGCGGGGTGGCGGCGTCGTGTGCACTGCGGCCCACCCGCTCGACGGCCAGGCCGGCGCCGGGAATGACTCGCGTCGCGATCTCGGCGAGCTCGCCGAGCAGGTCAGCGGACAGGGTGCGCGCCGATACGATGCGATCCGTCGACGGGTCATAGATCACCGCACCGTTGGCGCACACCGCCATCGGCGCAAAACCCAGGGCATCGACGACCGGTGAGATCCAGCGCGGCGGACGTCCCGTCGCGAGCACGAACTGGGTTCCTGAGTCCACGGCCGCCAGGACCGCGGCGCGAGTGCGGTCGGAGATGGCGTCGACGTCGTCATCGGTGAGCAGCGTGCCGTCCACATCGGAGGCAACCAGGCGGGGCAGGGTCACCGAGACTGCCGCTCAGCCTGCTTACGAGCGCGCTCGGCCAATTCGGCCTCGTCCAACGCCTTCGCTTCCTCCATCGTGGGAGCCGAGCCGCCCAGCCGCCGCGGCACCCAGTAGGCCCCGGGCGGGTGTTCGTAGGATTCCTGCACCTGGTGGAGGAGGTCGGTCATCGCGTTGCGCATCGCGGTGTCGGTCAGCTCGATCGTCTCCGCCGGTGGTATCGGCGTACCGACCTCGACGGTCATCGGAATCTTGGCGCGGCCCAGCTTGCGCGGATGGCCTTTCGTCCAGCGTCGCTGCGCACCCCAGACGATGAGCGGAACGATCGGTACCTGAGCCTCCACCGCCATGCGCGCAGCCCCGCTCTTGAAGTCCTTCAGCTCGAAGCTGCGGCTGATGGTGGCCTCCGGGTAGACGGCGACGAGCTCGCCGGCCCGCAGCTGCTCGACGGCGACCGCGTAAGCACCGGCGCCGGCCTTGCGGTCGACAGGGATGGTGCCCGAGTGCTTGATCAGGAAGTTGACGACCTTCACCTCCTGCATCTCCGACTTGATCATGAAGCGCAGCCGGCGCCGCACCTGGTAGGCGGACAGCGCGGCGGGCATCCAGTCGATATAGCTGGTGTGGTTGATGGCGACAACCGCACCGCCGTGCTTGGGGTAGTTCTCGAGTCCGCGGTAGGTGATGCGGCTCCCGGAAACCGCGACGCCCGCTGAGCAGGCGATCTCGAGCATGCGGAAAACCGGCTCCATCGCGCTACTCCGGCGCTCCCGTGGGGCCCCCCTGTGCGCGACGGGCCGCCTTCGCCTGCGCCTTCTGGACAGCCTCCTCGGCGTCCATCCGGTTCGCCTCGGCCAGCGTCGGCGCTCCGCCACCGAGGCGGTGCGGAACCCAGAACTCACCCGGTGGGTACGGCCCGTAGTCGTCCTGGACCCGTTCGAGCAGATGTTGCATCCGCGAATGCAGCAGCGCGGTCAGTTCGGCAGGCGGCAGCGTCGGATAGATCGGCTCCCCCACCGCCACGGCGATCGGCACCTTGGGACGTCGCATGTTCTTGGGGTGTCCCTTGGTCCAGATGCGCTGTGCGCCCCAGACGATGTGCGGGACGATCGGCACGTCGGCGGCGATCGCCATGCGCGCCGCGCCGGACTTGAACTCTTTGATCTCGAAGCTGCGGCTAATCGTGGCCTCCGGGTAGACGCCGACCAACTCGCCTTCCTTGAGCTTGCGGCACGCCTCGTCGAAGGACGCGGCGCCGCTGTCACGGTCCACCTCGATGTGGCGCAGGCTGCGCATGATCGGGCCGGTGATCTTGTTGTCGAAGACTTCCTTCTTCGCCATGAACCGCACCTTGCGGCCGCGCTTCTGCCGGTAGGCGGGCAGGCCGGCGAACGTGAAGTCCAGATAGCCGGTGTGGTTGATGGCGATGACCGCGCCGCCTTCGGCCGGCAGGTGCTCGACGCCGGTGACGGTGAACGTCAGACCCTGAAAGCGCCAGAGCATCCTGGCGAGTTGGATGACTGTTCCGTAAACCGGCTCCACATACGGCAGCCTAGTCGCGTAACGCGTCTCACCGAACCCGCGTATCTGCGGCACCCGTTTGCGTCCGGCTAGTCTTGATGCCGCACATGCGGTAGTCAGAAAGGGTATTAGTGCAGGTCACCAGCGTTGGACATGCAGGGTTCCGGATAGATACGAACGCCGGAAGCGTCTTGTGTGATCCGTGGGTCAACCCGGCGTACTTCGCGTCATGGTTCCCGTTCCCCGACAACAGCCAGCTGGACTGGGGTGCCCTCGGTGACTGCGATTACCTGTACGTGTCGCATCTGCACGCCGACCACTTCGACGCGAAGAACCTGAGCGCCCACGTCAACAAGGACGCCGTGGTCCTGCTGCCCGACTTCCCCGTGCCGGACCTGCGCCGCGAACTGGAAAAGCTCGGATTCCACCGGTTCTTCGAAACGACGGATTCGGTCAAGCACCGGGTCAGCGGCCCCAAGGGCGACCTCGACGTGATGATCATCTCGCTGCGCGCACCTGCGGACGGTCCCATCGGAGACTCTGGCCTGGTGCTCGACGACGGCGAGACGGTCTGCTTCAACATGAACGACGCCCGACCGGTGGACCTCGACGTGGTGCACGCCGACTTCGGCGCCGTCGACGTCCACATGCTGCAGTACTCCGGGGCCATCTGGTACCCGATGGTCTACGACATGCCCGCCCGCGCCAAGGAGGCGTTCGGCACCCAGAAGCGGCAGCGGCAGATGGACCGGTGCCGCCAATACATCGCACAGGTCGGGGCGACGTGGGTGATCCCGTCTGCAGGCCCGCCGTGCTTCCTCGACCCCGCGCTGCGTGACCTCAACGACGACCATGGCGACCCCGCCAACATCTTTCCCGACCAGGTGGTGTTCCTGGACCAGATGCGAGCCAACGGCCACGACGGCGGTCTGCTGATGATGCCCGGGACGAAAGCGGATTTCACTGGCGCACAGATGAATTCGCTTGTCCACCCGCTGCCCGAAGACGAGGTGCTGGCCATCTTCACCACCGGTAAGGCGGCCTACATCGCCGACTTCGCCGAACGGATGGCACCGGTGCTGGCCGCGGAGAAGGCCACCTGGGCCCCCGCGGCCGGCGAACCCTTGCTCGAGCCGCTGCGCGCGCTCTTCGAGCCGATCATGCTGCAGAGCGACCAGATCTGCGACGGCATCGGCTATCCGGTGGAACTGCGGCTCGGCCCCGAGACGGTGGTGATCGATTTCCCCAAACGTGCTGTGCGCGAGGCTATTCCAGACGAGAAGTTCCGGTACGGCTTCGCCATCGCGCCGGAACTCGTACGTACGGTATTGCGGGACAACGAGCCCGACTGGGTCAACACCATTTTCCTGTCCACCAGGTTCACGGCGTGGCGGGTCGGCGGCTACAACGAGCACCTCTACACGTTCTTCAAGTGCCTGACCGACGAGCGCATCGCCTATGCCGACGGCTGGTTCGCCGAGGCGCACGACGACACAGCGTCGATCACGTTGGACGGATGGGAGATTCAACGACGTTGTCCACATTTGAAGGCCGACCTGTCGAAGTTCGGCGTGGTCGAGGGCTCCACATTGACGTGCAACCTGCACGGTTGGCAGTGGAACCTCGAGAACGGCCGATGCTTGACGACCAAGGGACACGAACTGCGCTCGGCCCGCGAGGGAGCGCAGTCGTGACAGGGCCGCGCCAGTACTACGACGACGGCCTCATCCAGCTGGACCGCGAGGCGATCACCCTGCGCCGCTACCACTTCCCGTCGGGCACCTCGAAGATCATCCTGCTGCGCGATGTTCGCGGGTACAAGGCCGAATCACTGAGCTTCCTCAACGAGCGGTTCCGGCTGTGGGGCAGTTCGAGCCTGAGTCGGTGGCTGCCGCTAGACGTCTGGCGACCGATCAAATCCACGCTCATCACCCTCGATGTCGCCGGTGCGCGCACCAACCCGGCGTTCACGCCGCAGCGGCCGACGGAGTTCCTGGCCAAGCTCGACGAACTGCTGGAGCGCTAGAACGCTGGCACGCCGTCGCGATGCGGATGCAATGCACCGATCGCCGAGGTGAGGGGCAGGTGCAGCGCGTCGACAATGCCGGGCGCGGCCTCGCACACCCAGGGAATCGCGTTGACCGCGCGCATGCCGGTGGCGAGTAGTCCGTGATCGCTTGCGCTTTCGCCGTCGCGGTGACCCACTTCGAACTCCCCGTCGAACGACGGCTCACCGTCGATCAGCACCCGCCAGATACCGTCGGTGGCTCCGGTTCGACCCGTCGGCCAGTCCGGGGCCAGATCGTCGGCCATCCGGTCGACATGCTCGAGGCTGACGACCTCCTCGCCGTCGACGACCCCGATGCACTTGGCGTACGTGGCGCCGACCGTGCCCGCCGGGATGAGACCGCACGCGGTATGCAGATCGCGCGGGGTCGGAAGGAATTCACACGTCTCACGGATCTCGTCGAACTCGACACCGAGTGCGTCGGCGACCATTGTGATCGCCGCGCCCCAACCCCACCTCAGGACCCCCGGCTGCTTCAAACCGCCCTGATAGTCGAGCGGCTGACCGAACCCGAACAACTCGCGGACGTCCCACTCGACGGGATACTCCGAGTAGTTCGTGATCTCGATACCGCGTACCGCATACACCTTGTGCGACATCGTCATCAGCGCGATCGGGAAGAGGTCGCAACCGAAGCCGGGTTCGATGCCCGACGAGAAGATCGAGCTGCGACCGGCGGCCGTCGCCTCGCGGATCGGGTCGAGAAAGCGCTTTGAGAGCGAACCCTTTTCGTAGACGAGACCGGGCAGCGACGTGGTGACGACGTTGGTGCCCGACGACAGGACGCGGCAGAAGTCGGCGAGCGCCTCAGCCGGTCGCGGGCCGGCGGGCGCCGCGTACATCACGCAATCCACGCCCGAGGCCAGCAGCGCATCCGCGTCACGAGTGGCCGTGACGCCGACCGGATCGATGCCCGCCAGCACCCCGACATCCTGGCCGTCCTTGGCCTCCGAATGCACCCACGCACCGGCGAGTTCGAGGTTGGGCCGGTCCATGATCGTCCGGATCCCGTAGCGCCCGACCCCGCCGGTGGCCCACACCGCGACGCGGTACCTCTTGTCCGATGGCTGCGCCATTGGTTTCTCCCTCGACTCGCCCTTGCGCAAAAACATTACATCTGTAATGTCTTTCCGGGGTCGAACTCCGCGGGAATGGAGACGAAGGTGGGCGAACTCGATGGCGTACTGAGAGGCAAGGTGGCCATCGTCACCGGCACCAGCCGCGGCGTCGGCGTCGGCATCGCACACGAGCTGTTGCGGGCCGGGGCGACGGTGGTCGGCTGCTCGCGGTCGGCACTCGACGCGATGCCTGGTACGGAAGACAACCCCGACTGGGCGGCGCGATCCGACCAAATGGTCTGTGACCAAGCCGATTACACGGCGATCGACGCATTCGTTCAGCGCGTCGTCGATCGCTTCGGCCGGCTGGACATCCTGGTCAACAACGCGGGTGGCACCGTACCGTCGCCGTCGGTCGACGAGGTTCCGGCGTTGGTGTCGCGTATCCAAGGCGCCCCGGCCAGCGACGACGACTACGAGCGGAGCGCTCTCTTTCACGCGTTCGCCGTTCAGATGAATCTCATCAGCCCGCTGTGGTTCGCGATTCGCGCGTACCGACAGATGAAGACCCAGGACGGAACCGGCTGCATCATCAACGTCTCCAGCGGAGCCGGCCATCCCGCCGGTTCGCCGACCCTGGTGTCCTACGGGGCCGCGAAGGCGGGGCTGAACCAGATGACCCGCTCACTAGCCCAGGAGTGGGGTCCCGCGGTCCGGGTCAACTGCGTCGCCCTCGGCCCGACGATCACCGAGAACTTCCGGTCGTTCGTTCTGCCCAAGGACGATCCCACCGGGGCCAAGTATTTCGTCAACGTCCCGATGCGCCGCGGCGGCGAGCCGGCCGAGGTCGGACGCACCTGCGTCTTCCTCGCCTCCGGCACAGCCGATTTCGTCAACGGAACCACGATCGAGATCGACGGCGGAATGCTGCCCGGCGTGCTGTACGACGCAGGGCTCAAGACCATCACCGATCTGCTCTGAAGGACACAGCGAAATGACGCGGCGCATCATCCAGTTCTCCACCGGCAATGTCGGCATACATGCACTGCGCACGATCATTGAACGTCCGGACCTCGAGTTGGTGGGCCTGCACGCGGCTAGCCCCGACAAGATCGGCCGGGACGCGGCGGAGTTGTGCGGGCGCGCCGAACCGACCGGTGTGATGGCCACCGACGACATCGACGCACTGTTGGCGCTCGGCGCCGATTGCGTGGTCTACACGTCGCAGGCCGAGACCCGCCCGGCGGAGGCGATGGACGACATCGCGCGCTTCCTGCGCGCGGGAACCAACGTCGTCGGATCGTCGTTCGTCTGGCTGGTCGCGCCGGAGTTCACCGACGAATGGCTACGGAAACCTCTCGAAGAAGCCTGCCGGCAGGGTAATTCGACGCTGTACATCAATGGCATCGATCCCGGTTTCTCCGGCGATACGCTCGTGTACACGGCGCTGAGCCTGGCCGGTCGCGCCGACTCGATCACGGTTCAGGAGATCTGCGACTACGCCACCTACGACGACGCCGAGTTCACCGGCGTCACCTTCGGTTTCGGTACCGACCCCGAGCACCAACCGATCCTCTTCATGCCGGGCGTGCTCGCGTCGATGTGGGGTATCCAGGTGCGCAGCCTGGCCGCGGATCTCGGTGTGGAGCTCGACGAGGTGCGCGAGCGGCACGAGAAATGGGTTACGCCCGAACCGATCTCGTGCACGATGATGGACGTCGAGGTCGGCAAGGTCGCCGCGGTGCGCTTCGGTGTCGAAGGCGTTCGGGACGGCAAGGTCGTCATCACCATGGAACACGTGAACCGGTTGACCGAAGTCGCCGCCCCGCACTGGGCCGTCCCGCCGGACGGTCGCCCGGGAGTGCATCGCGTTGTCGTGGAAGGCGACCCCGGTGTCGAGATCAACACCCATGTCGGCCTCGGCGGCACTGACCACAACCAGGGCGGCGTGATCGCCACCGCGGCGCGACCGATCAACGCCATCGAAGCGGTGTGCAGGGCACCCGCCGGAATCCTCGCCGCTCACGACTTCCGGCCGCTGGATCACATCCGCGGTGTCATGTGGTGAAGTCTGTCCATGGCAGGTGCAGTCCAACCGCGGCGTCCCCCAGGGGGTAACCAGCTGCGCGCCGAGCGGACCCGGCAGATGGTGATCGACGAGACCGTCCGCTACATCCTCGACGAGGGCTTCGCCGCCCCCAGCGTCCGTCGCATAACCGAGCGCGCCGGGGTGACGTGGGGAGTGGTGCAGTACCACTTCGGCGATCTGAACGGACTTCTCATCGCGGTCGTCGACGAGGGTTTCCGTCAGCTCACCGAAATTCTCGCCGCAGTACCCGCCACGACCGCGGAGCTCGCTATCGAACAACGCACCCAGGTGGTCGTCGACGCGGCATGGTCGGCGTTCTCGAGCCCGACGTCGATGGCGGCCATCGAGATCCTGATCGCCACGCGTTCGGGCAGAAGCGATGCGGTCAACATGCGGCTGGCGGACACGATGCGTCAGCTCACCGAACTCGGCAGGCACCTCGGCGAGGGCCTGGATCCGAAGCACGCGAAGGAAATCGGCAACCACATCTGGGCGTGCCTGCGCGGAATTGTTGTGGCACAGATTATTTCGTCACAACCACTGGACACGTCCAGGGACCGGCGCGCCCTGGTCGACGTACTGACCGCCTACGTCCTCACGCACAGTTTGGAACGCTAGGACTTGGGCTCGAGCACTTCGGTTCCGACGAAGGGCACCAAAGCTTCTGGCACCCGCACGCTTCCGTCGGGCTGCTGGTGATTCTCCAGGATGGCCACCAGCCACCGTGTCGTGGCCAGCGTGCCGTTGAGGGTGGCAGCGGTCTGGGGCTTGCCGTTCTCGTCGCGATAGCGCACCGAAAGACGTCGCGCCTGGAACGTCGTGCAGTTCGACGTCGAGGTCAGCTCTCGGTACGTCTGCTGCGTCGGGACCCACGCCTCGCAGTCGAACTTACGCGCGGCCGATGAGCCCAAATCCCCTGCGGCGATATCGATTACGCGATACGGGACATCGATCTTCGCCAGCATCTCGCGCTCCCAGCCGAGCAGCCGCTGGTGTTCGGCCTCGGCCTCGTCGGGCTTGCAGTAGATGAAGCCCTCGACCTTGTCGAACTGGTGCACCCGGATGATGCCGCGGGTGTCCTTACCGTGACTGCCCGCCTCGCGACGAAAGCACGACGACCACCCGGCATAGCGCAGCGGACCGTCGGACAGGTCGAGGATCTCGTCGGAGTGATAGCCGGCCAAGGCCACCTCGGAGGTACCGACGAGGTACAGATCGTCGGACTCCAGGTGGTAGACCTCCTCGGCGTGCGCACCGAGAAAACCGGTGCCCGCCATGATCTCCGGGCGCACCAGCACCGGCGGGATCATCAGCGTGAAACCGTTGTCCTGGGCCAGTCGCGCGGCCAGCTGCAACAGGCCGAGCTGGAGCAGAGCTCCCGCACCGGTCAGGAAGTAGAACCGCGCGCCGGAGACTTTCGCCCCGCGCTCGAGGTCGATGAGCCCCAGCGATTCGCCGAGCTCGACGTGGTCCTTCGGGTTGTCGATGGCGCGGGGTTCGCCGACGGTGTCCAGCACCACGAAGTCGTCCTCACCACCGGCGGGGACACCGTCGATGATCACGTTCGCGATGGCCATGTGCGCCGCGGTGAACGCCGCTTCGGCCTGGCTCTGCTCGGCTTCGGCGGCCTTGACTTTGTCGGCCAGTTCCTTGGCCGCCGCCAGCAGCGCGGGCCGCTCGTCCGGCGAGGCCTTGCCGACCTTCTTACTGGCCGTCTTCTGCTCGGCGCGCAGATTGTCGCCGGACGACACCGCGGAGCGCCGCGCGGCATCCGCGTCGAGGAGGGCATCGACGAGGCCAGGATCTTCTCCGCGGGCGCGTTGCGATGCGCGCACCACGTCCGGGTTGTTCCGCAGCAGTTTGAGGTCGATCACGGGCGCAACACTACTTTTGGCAACCGGTGGGGAACAGCCGAGGTCGGTGCCCCAGCCACAACCTCGTAACGTTACAACTGCATCACTTGTCACAGGGCCCGACACGCCTGTCACAATGGAGCAGATGTCTGACGCACCCACCCTGGAATACCCGCACGACGACGAGGCAGGCCGACCCTCGTCGCGGGCGCCTTGGTGGCGCAGCCTGCAGGCGGCCTCGACCCGCCGCGCACTGCTGCTGACCGCGCTCGGCGGCCTGCTCATCGCCGGTTTGATCACCGCGATTCCGCAGACCGAAAGCTCGGGCCTGACGGCCAGCACCATTTCACTGGGCCCCCGCGGCAACGACACCTTCAAGCACGCGAAGGCCGGCGACTGCCTCAACTGGCCCGACCGCACGCCCGATGCCGCGGAGATCGTCGACTGCAAGGACGAGCACCGCTTCGAGGTCGCCGAATCGGTGGACATGCGGACGTTCCCCGGCAGCGAGTACGGGCCCGACGCGGCCCCGCCGTCGACCGCACGGATCCAGCAGATCAGCCAGGAACAGTGCTCGGCCGCGGTCAAGCACTACCTGGGCACCGACTTCGACCCGAACAGCCGCTTCACCATCAGCATGCTGTGGTCCGGCGACAAGGCGTGGAAGCAGTCCGGCGAGCGGCGAATGCTTTGCGGGATGCAGCTGCCCGGCCCCAACAACCAACAGTTGGCGTTCAAGGGCAAGGTCGCCGACATCGACCAATCCAAGGTGTGGCCCGCGGGCACGTGCCTGGGCATCGACCCGTCGACCAATCAGCCCACCGACATTCCGATCGACTGCGCAGCGCCGCACGCGATGGAGGTCACCGGCGCGGTGAACCTGGCCGAGAAGTTCCCCGCCGGCCTGCCCCCCGAGTCCGAGCAGGACAGCTTCATCAAGGACGCGTGCACCCGGATGACCGACGCCTACCTGGCGCCCATCCAACTTCGCAGCACCACCCTGACCCTCATCTACAGCACGATCTCGCTGCCGACGTGGTCGGCGGGCAGCCGCCAGGTCTCGTGCAGTATCGGGGCGACCCTCGGAAACGGCGGCTGGTCAACGCTTCTCAACAGTGCCAAGGGCCCGTTGATGATCAACGGTCAGCCGCCGGTGCCGCCGCCGGACATCCCCGAGGAGCGGCTGAACTTTCCGCCGATCCCCATGCCCGACGAGCCCGAGGAGTCGTCCTCCTCGTCCTCCTCGTCCTCGTCGTCCTCGTCGACCACCGACGACTCCGACTACGGCAACCAGACCCAGCACATGCCGGGCTCCGCGCAGGCCACCGAAACTCCTGAGCCGACCACAGACCCGGCCGCACCGGGCAACACCTTCCTCAACGCACCGCCCCCACCACCGGGTGCGCCACCGCCGCCGCCCCCACCACCGGGCGCGCCGCCACCGCCACCGCCACCGGGTGCGCCGCCACCGCCGCCACCACCCCCGGCGCCCGCGCCGGCACCACCGCCACCGGCAGTGCCTCCTCCGCCACCAGCGCCGGTGCCGTAGCCGCGTGACCGTGCGGATGAGCCCGCAACGGTTTGACGAGCTGGTCTCCGACGCGCTCGACCTGATCCCCCAAGAGCTGACGAAGGCGATCGACAACGTCGTCGTCCTCGTCGAGGACCGCAACGCCGACGAACCCGACCTGTTGGGGCTCTACGAGGGGGTCGCGCTGACCGAGCGGGACAGTTGGTATGCCGCGGGATCGCTGCCGGACACCATCACGATCTACCGCGGCGCGCTGCTGGACTTCTGCGACACCGAGGCGGAGGTCGTCGACGAGGTGGCCATCACCGTCATCCACGAGATCGCGCACCACTTCGGCATCGACGACGACCGCCTGCACGAACTCGGCTGGGGTTAGCCCGCCGACACGCCGCGCTGTTGGAGCACATGCGTGCACTCGCGCGAGAAACTGGGCACATGAGCAGCCGATGCCGTGCCTGTGTGGCGGGGGTCGAGCACTGCCATGGCACCGTCATCCACCACGCACTGGCCCGTACCGAATGCACCGAGCCGGACTGCCGAACTCCTGAAGTGGTGCACGGTTTCGCGATCGACTGCGAGGCGGTCGGCTGCACGTGCGGCCGCGACGCCTCCATCGCGACGGCGATCTGAGGCTGTCAGCCCATCGGGTCGGCCGACTCGAGCGCGTCCTGAACGGGATCGACGTCGGGCTCGGGATAGAACGGCGGCAGTATCGTCCCCCACTGCACACAGCTCCAGCGTCCATCGGTGATCGGCGCCAGCACCACCGCCTCCGTATTGCCCAGATGGTGGTCGAGGACGAAGCTGCTGTCCACGCCGGCCAGCACGGCCGAGGCCAGCCGGATCGCGGCGCCGTGGCTGACCACGACGATGTCGCCGGAGAACGAGTCGTCGTCGAGGTAGCGGATGCGCAACTGGGTGACGACCGGCAGGTAGCGCTCGAGCACCTGGCTGGCCGTCTCCCCGGCGGGCAGCGGCAGGTCGACATGGCCCTCGTGCCATCGCTTGTAGATGTTGTTGAACTCCTCGATGGCCGCGTCGTCGTGACGATCTTCGAGGTGACCCACCTGAACCTCGTGGATCCCCTCCAGCTCGTGGGTGTCCACGCCGAGTTCGTCGGCGATTTCACGCGCGGTCTGCGAGGCCCGCACCGCGATCGAATGCGCGACGAGGCCGGGTTTGTCGGGGAGTCCGCGCGCGAATGTCCGGGCCTGGTCGCGACCGAGATCGGTCAGTTCCGCCCCCGGCGGCCTGGTGTCGAGCCGACGCTCGACGTTGGCGTGTGACTGTCCGTGCCGGACCAGCACCAGCCGTCCACTCACCCTTCGCCCTCCCGCTCTTGGTCCTCCCGCACCGGCGTCCGGGTGGCCGGGCCCATCGGCCACGAACCGAGATATCGCACATCCACACAACGTTCGACCAGCGCCTTGAGTGCCTCGGCGACCGGCGCATCATCGACGTGCCCGACGCAGTCGAGGAAGAAGATGTAGGTACCCAGTTCGGTTCGGGTCGGCCGTGATTCGATGCGGGTCAGGTCGATGTCGCGGACGGCGAACTCCCCGAGCGCCGACGCGAGTGCCCCGGGAACGTTCGCGAGCCGGAGCACCACCGATGTGCGGTCGGCGTTGGTCCGCCGCGGTGGTGGGCCGACCGGTCCTGCCAGCACGAATCGGGTGCGGGCGTTCGGTTCGTCGATGACGCCGGAGGCGAGCACGTCCAGACCGTGGCGTTGCGCGGCGAGCGCGGTGGTGACGGCGGCATCGGCGCGTCCTTCGGCGACGTCGACGGCCGCCGCGGCGTTGGAGTTCGCCGCCTGGAATTCAGCGTCGGGATAGTTCTTCGCGACCCACTTCGCGACCTGGGCGCGCGCCACCGGAAACGCGGCGATCGTGGCGGGGTCGGCCACTCCGCTGCGCGCCGCGATCGTGAATGCGATGTCGAGGGTGTATTCGGCGAAGATCTGCAGTGGCGAACCGGTCGCCAGACTGTCCAGTGTCGGGAGCACGGAGCCGTCGATCGAGTTCTCGATCGGCACGCACGCGAAGGCGGCGTCTGCGGATCGCACCATCTCCAGCGCGGCCGCCGGGCTGCTCGTCGGAAACCATTCGAACTCGGTCAACGGAACCAGGTGAGCCCCGACCATGCCGCGCAAGGCCGCCTCGGTGAAGGTCCCTTCGGGTCCGAGATACGCGATACGGGTCACGGTCCAACCCTATCGGTTCCCCTCGGTAATCCCGTTCCGCTGCACGTAAGCCTTGCGCGACCAGGCGAGGCTTAGTTAAGTTAGGCTCACCTTATCTACGAGAGGTTGGCCATGACAGAGCTGGAGACCAAAGCCACACCGACGACGGCCGAGCGCATCCGCAGCGCGTTCGCACGGGCCGGCGGGGCGATGCTGGCGGTCGAAGGGCTGGAACCCGCCGAATCTCCGGTGCACCACCTGCTCGACGACGGTTCGTTCGCCATCACCGTTCCGGTCGACGGCGCCGTCGCTCACATGGTGGTTTCGGCGGGTGCGGCCGGTGTTCAGGCGGTGCTGGAGATGACCGACTACGCCCCGCTACCGCTACGCGAACCGGTGCGGTCGCTGGTGTGGATCCGCGGCCGCCTGCACGACGTCCCCTCCGACGAGGTCTCCGCGCTGCTCGACCTCATCGCCGCCGAGGATCCGAATCCCGCCTTGCTCCAGGTGAACTCGGGAACCGCCGACTCCGAGAAGGACACCCGCTACGCGTTGATGAGGCTCGAGATCGACTCCGTTGTCGTCGCCGACTCCACCGGGGCCGAATCCGTCGGGTTGAGCGCGCTGCTGGGTGCACGTCCCGACCCGTTCTGCGCGATGGAGTCGTGCTGGCTGCAGCACATGGAGTCCGCGCACCGCGAGGTGGTCGACCGGTTGGCCAGCCGACTGCCCAGCTCGCTGCGCCGCGGACGCGTCCGTCCCCTCGGCCTGGATCGCTACGGTGTCCAGCTGCGCATCGAGGGCGATGACGGCGACCACGACGTTCGGCTGCCCTTCGCGAAGCCGGTCGACGACGTCAGCGGTCTGTCCCAGGCGCTCCGCGTTCTGATGGGCTGCCCGTTCCTCAACGGCTTGCGCGCGCGCCGGCTCTGAGCCGCAGCCGGGCCGCTAGCCTGACCCGGTGACCGCCGGCGCCCCCGACGACCTGACAGACCCGCAGCGCCGTGGGTTGCGCATCGAGATCGTCGTCGTATTGGCGGTCACCTTCGGACTGTCGGCGTACACCGCCCTGCTCAACCTGATCGAGGCGGTCCTGCTCGGGCTGTCCGGACAGGTCGTGGCGCTCAATCCGCGCCGGTCGCCTTTCGACCTGATCGACCTGGGACTGAACCTCTCGTGGGTTTTCCAGTTGCTGGCGTGGGGCGCTCTGGGCCTATACCTGTTGTGGCGCAGCGGTATTGGTCCTGCCCAGATCGGGCTGGGCAGAATCCAGTGGCGTCCCGACCTCCTTGGCGGCATCGGCCTGGCACTGCTGATCGGGCTGCCCGGACTGGGGTTCTACTTGCTGTCACGAGTGCTGGGCATGAACGCCTCGGTGGAACCCGCGGAGCTGTACGACACCTGGTGGCGCATCCCCGTGCTACTGCTCGTCGCGTTCGCGAACGGCTGGGCCGAGGAAGTGATCGTCGTCGGGTTCCTGCTCACCCGACTGCGCCAGCTGCAAATCAGCCCGCTGGCCGCGGTGATCATCACGAGCCTGTTGCGCGGTCTGTACCACCTGTATCAGGGTTTCGGCGCCGGGCTCGGCAACGTGGCGATGGGCCTGGTGTTCGGCTACGTGTACCTGCGCACCGGACGGTTGTGGCCGCTGATCGTCGCGCACGCGCTGATCGACGCGGTCGCATTCGTCGGATACGCATTGGCGGCAGGCCATCTGAACTGGCTGCAGTAGGGTTCGGCCGACGTACATTTCTTGCTGTGGACGACAACCGGCAGCAGCCCCCGGGTTTCGACCCGTACCAATACCGGGAGCCGCCGCAGGTGATCCGGCGCGATCCCAACTACCGGCCGCCGCCGCCACCGAAGCCACCGACCCCGCCGGACCCTCGACATCGACGCCCGCCGCCACCGCCGCCTCCTCTGCAACGGAGGCCTCCGCCGCACCGGCCGCCACCACCACCACCGCCACGGGCGCGTCGGCCGGCACCGCAGGCCCGCCCACCTGCGCCGCCGTCGCCGCCGGCACCGAAAAAGCCTCGGCGCAAACGTCATTGGGGCCGGATGCTGCTTGTTCTTCTGCTGCTGTTCGTCGTCGCGGTCGTGGGCGGTGGGGTCTGGATCGACTCGTCGCTGCACCGCACCCCGGCACTGGCCGACTACCCGGACCGACCCACGGCGGGATCAGGTACGACATGGCTACTCGTGGGGTCGGACAGTCGACAGGCGCTGACACCCGAACAACAGGCAGAGTTGGCCACCGGCGGCGATCTCGGCGGCGGCCGCACCGACACGATTCTGCTGGTCCACATCCCCGGTCTCGGATCGAGCACGCCGACCACGATGGTTTCGATCCCGCGCGACTCGTACGTGGACATCCCCGGCTACGGCAGCGACAAGATCAACGCGGCATTCCTGGAAGGCGGGGCGCCCCTGCTGGCGCAGACCGTGGAACAGGCCACCGGGCTCCGCTTGGACCACTACGCCGAGATCGGTTTCGACGGGTTCGCCGTCATGGTCGACGCGGTGGGCGGGGTGACCATGTGTCCCGCCGAGCCGATCGACGATCCGCTGGCGGGGATCAACCTGCCCGCGGGCTGTCAGGAGCTCGACGGCCGCACCGCGCTCGGCTATGTCCGTACGCGCGCCACGCCGCGCGCAGATCTGGACCGCATGGTGAATCAGCGCGAGTTCATGTCCGCCCTGCTGCACCGCGCCGCCAGTCCCGCGGTGTGGCTGAACCCGCTGCGCTGGTATCCGATGGCCCACGCCGCATCGGGGGCGGTCACCGTCGGCCAGGAGGACCACATCTGGGACCTGGCGCGGCTCGGTTGGGCGCTGCGGGGGGACGTCACCACGACGACGGTGCCGATCGGCGAGTTCACCGAGGGCGATTCGGGATCGATCGTGGTGTGGAACAGCGAGGTCGCCGATCAATTGTTCGCCGCGCTGAAAACCGACGCGCCGGTACCACCGGAGGTCATCGACGCGCAGCCCTGACGGGCGGCCTTCTTGGCGGTTGTAACGTCATGGCGCGATTCAGGCTGATTCCTCGCCGTGCGGTTACGCGCGACAACGCCCACGCGGCGCGCTCTAGTCGCTCTGCACCCCGGTCAGTCCGTTCTGCAGCCAGTCCTTGGTGCGACCCGGGTGGTTCGTCGCCACCCACGCGACGCCGACGTCTCGGCAGTAGCGCACGTCCTCGTAGTGGTCGACGGTCCAGCAGTACAACGCTCGGCCCTGTGCGGCGGCGCGATCCACCAGTTCGGGGTGCTCACGCAGCGTCGATATCGACGGGCCCACCGCGGTCGCGCCGACGGTCGTCGCGGCGCTGCCGCCGAGAAAACGCGACGTATCGCCGAGTAGTACGGTCGGCAGCATCGGCGCCGCGCGCCGGATGCGCCACACCGCTGCCGCCGAGAACGACATCACCACGGCGCGGGACAGATCGGCCGAGGCCGGCGCTGCGACGCCGTAGCGATGCAGCAGTGCGAGGACCTTGCTTTCGACCAACGCGCCGTAGCGCACGGGATGTTTGGTCTCGATGAAGAGCTTCACCGGGCGGTTCCAGTCCAGCACAAGCTTGACGAGGTCGTCGAGCGTCAGCAGTCCCGTGTCACCGGTCGCACCGTCGTCTTCCCGACTGGGATGCCAAGCGCCGTAATCCAATTCGCGCAGCTGAGCCAGCGTCATCTCGCTGACCAGTCCGCTTCCGTTGGACGTCCGGTCCACCCTGCGGTCGTGCACGCAGACCAGGTGACCGTCGCGGGTCAGCCGCACATCGCATTCGACGCCGTCGGCCCCTTCCTTCAGCGCCAACTCGTAGGCAGCCAGGGTGTGCTCGGGGAGTTCACCGGACGCACCGCGGTGCGCCACGACGAACGGATGGCCGGCGAGCGTGCCGTCGCCCGAGTTCATAGGTACCTATGCTGCCGGGTTTTGGCCTTCGGACTCAACCGCAGCGGCATTCTCGCGTTCGGTGTCGCGTCGCACCTCGGTGTTCACGGCGGCGTCGGGCACGATCACCCAGCGCTTGGACGGCTTCTCGACGGGTTGGCGCTCGAACCCGTCGAACACTTTCATGGCGAGCAAAACGGCCGCCAGGGCCAGCAGATACGCCACGGTGGTCGTCACCGTGTTGTTGGCGATGGCCTGGGCCTCGGTGGCGAAGCTCGTCGCGATGGAGAACACCGACACCGTGGTGCTGGCGACCCACACCAGCCACCACACCGCGATGGGTCTGCGCAGCCAGGTGAACCGCTCCTCGACGCCCGCCAGCTCGATGACGAACACCGGCGCCCAGGCCAGGTTGACGACGGGCACCAAGCAACCCGCACGGAGCGACCACAGCGACCGCGGGTCCGGCTGCCCCCGGTAGGCGTAGGCGGCGGCTCTGCGGCCGATGAGCCAATTCGTCAGCACTACCGCGCTGGCGACCACCATGAACATCGCGATGACACTGAGCACGACGCCGATCCACGTCACGCCACCCGCCACCCACGGGTTCAGCAACCTGCTGCGGTTGACGATGAGCAATGCGTAGCGCACCAGATGCGCGAGCGCCGCCGCACCGAGCACGGCCATGGTCACGACCAGAGTGGTTCGCACCATCCCGGCGGAGGGGCCCGGGCGCTGCGGGGCCTGCTGCTGGTCGATCGAATCGAAACGGTCGACGAGGCCCCAACGCGGGATGAACGCGTAGCGCGGCGTCGGACCGAGGGGGCGACGAGTCCGGCGCGGTGGGGGCGCCGATCCTGGACGGACCGCGATCCAGCGATAGCCCTGCGGCAGTCTCCTAGCTGACGGCGGGGTACCGAGGCCGGCAGTCGGCCCCCACCCCCTACCTGCCGGTGGGGTCGTCCCCAGCGCAGCGGAGTCTGGACCCGTCGGCGCGAGCAGCGTGCCGTTGCAGCGCGGGCACCAGTCCCGTCGGCGGTCACGCACGTTCCAGCGCGTTCCGCACGTGGAACAGACCTGGATCATCCGACCAGCCTAGCCAGCGATTGTCGACGGCTGCTCAGACGGCGCCCGCACCACCGTCGTCGGTGACCACCGGTCGTCCGGCGTCGGCCCAAGCGTGCATGCCACCGCTGACATTGATGGGCGCGTACCCGTTCTGCGCCAGGTATTCGGCGACCCGCTGCGAGCGGCCCCCGACCCCACACACGACGTACAACGTGGCCGAGGGGTCGATCTCGGCGACGCGGGCCGGAATCTGCCCCATCGGGATGTGCCGGGCGCCTGGCGCGTGGCCGCGCTGCCATTCGTCGTCTTCGCGAACGTCGAGCAAGATCACCGATTCGTCGAAGGTCGCCGGAACGGTGGCGATGTCGGCCTGCGGGACCGCGTCGGAGTCCATCCGCCAATGCTCGCATACGACGGCGGGTCCACCCAGGCCAGCAATTCCCGGCTATCCACAGTTTCCACAGGTTCATCCACAGGCCCAAGATCAGGGCAATAGGAGTCTGAGCCGGTGAATCTGTGCGGTTGCTCAAGATCAGTGTGGATAAACTGGGATGTGATCAAGACGACAATCAACAGCCGGAGCGGGCCTGAGCGAAATACCTCGCCAGACTAACCATTCGCTTCTTGACGGCTGTCGATTATTTTGTACCCCCCACCTGCAGTTCTAAACGCCTCTCCGCGCCGATTTCTTCCGAGGAACAGCAGGGGTTATGATCGCGGTCACAACATGGGTATTGTGACCGATCTCACCGGGGAGGGTATCGATCGTGCAGGTCAGGAGCTGTTAATGACGTCGTCGCATCCGATGGGTCCGGGGTCCGCGGTACCGCCTTCTGAGTGGCATTCCTCGGCGAACACGTACACCCGCGGCCAGTTGATGGCCTGCATGCGGGCCGGTGTGATCGCGCTGGTCCTGTTGGGCGTGCTCGCCCTGATCGTCCTGTACTGATCGACGTCTCCCGGGACGCAACTCACTAGGCACGAAAAAACGGGCCTGCTCGCGATGAGCAGGCCCGTCCTCGTGTCCATTTACTAGGCGGGCGGGTAGACGCCCATCTGCTTGCCCTTGTCGGTCTGCCAGAAGATGTCGGCGATCTCGTCGATCGTCTTGAGCAGCTTCTCGGCGACGGCGGCGTCGAGAGACTTCTTGACGTCACCAGCGCCGTGCACGCCGTCCCAGAACAGCTGGTGCAGGTTGGGGAACTGCTCGAAGTGGTCCTTGGTGAAGAAGTCGGCCCACAGCACCATCAGGTGATGCTTGACCTCTTCGGCCTGGCGCTCCTTGATGATGATCGCGCGGGCCTTGAAATGGTCATCGTCCGAGTCGTGGTACTTCTGGATCGTCTTCAGGCACGAAAGCGCCTCGATCCTGGCCTGGGCCGGATCGTAAACACCGCAGTACAGGTCGCAGTGGGCGTGGGCAGGGGTGGCGTTGTTCATGAGTCGATGCAGCATGGCCCTAACCTACCCTTCGAGGGTGCCGCGAAACCATCCTCCACCCCGTTGGCCATTGCGTTTGTTCAGGGTGGTCGAGGACTCGATGCGCCCGGCATTGCGACCGGGCGACGGTTTGGTGGCATGGCGCGGCGGCGTACCCCGCGCCGGCCAGCTGCGCTTGTTCCGCGACCCTCGCCGGTCCACCCGTTGGCTCGTCAAACGAGTCGGCGAGGTGTACGGCACCGGCCCGAACGCGATATTCCAAGCCCGGTCGGACAATCCCACAGCGCCGGGCGCCGTCGACTCCCACGAACTGGGATGGGTGTCCGCGGCAGGCACCTATCGCGTCGTCTACACGGTCCGGGGATCAGGCCGCCGCGACCAATGATGCGTGTCCGCTTGCGCGCCAGTGAGAACCTGCGCATTCTGGTCTGATCGACCCACAGTCGTGTCGGGCTTTACCGAACAACGATGGTGCGGAGGCGAGATGGAGATGGAATCCGGTCGGGCGATAGAGATCGCCCCGTTTCATTCGCGCGGATCACTCAAGGGCTTCGTGATCTCGGGCCGCTGGCCGGATTCCACCAAGGAGTGGGCACAGCTACTCATGGTCGCTGTCCGCGTGGCATCGCTTCCTGGATTACTCTCCACCACAACGATTTTCGGTGCACGCGAAGAGCTACCCGATGAACCGGAGCCCAACACCGTCGGCCTCGTTGTCGCCGAGGGTACGGTCGTCGGCGAATCGGCGGTTCCGCCAGGGTATTTCGCAGAGCATCAGCCACCGGCCCTGTTGATGCTGCATCCACCGTCCGAGACCATGCCGTCGCTGCCGGAGTGCTCGGGTGCGGCATCGGGCTGCGTACTGCTGCCCGGTCTTCCCCATCTGGGTCTCGAACATCGCGCGGCCTGGGTCGAGGCGGAAGCCGACGGCACCGTCACGTCGATGGTGAGCAGGGTCGGTGTCGACCCGATCAGCCACCCCGACACCGCGATCCTTGCCATGCTCCTTGCCGCGTAAGGGTTTTCGAAGGCAGCCGAACCCGCAAACCTGAACGGTCGATTCGGCTACCCGAAATCATTGCGCGGACTGGCGTGCCGCCACAACCGTCGCTACAGTCGAATCATCAGCGAAGGGGAGTAGCCCCCAATCGTCGTGTCGACATACTGGCGAAAGCCCGGCCGACGAACCGCACCTCAGCACGAGGGGTGGTGGGCGAGACCTTCGACCGTTTTTTGGTCGAAAGGTCTCACCCAACCCATGGTTACCGCAATTCTCATCAGCCTCGCGGTCGTGTTCGTGGCCGAACTCGGCGACAAGTCGCAGCTGATCACCATGACCTACGCACTGCGCCATCGATGGTGGGTGGTGTTGTCGGGCGTCGCGGTCGCCGCCACGCTCGTGCACGGACTGTCGGTGGCGATCGGCCATTTTCTCGGCCTGACACTTCCCGAACGACCGATCGCCTTCGCCGGGGCCATCGCGTTCCTGTTGTTCGCGATCTGGACGTGGCGCGAGGGCCGCACCGGTGACGACGACGATGAGGTCCGCATCGCCGAGCCACGTTTTGTCATCTTCGCCATCGTCTCCTCATTCGTCCTCGCCGAGCTCGGCGACAAGACGATGCTGGCCACCGTCACCCTCGCCAGCGATCACAACTGGCTGGGCGTCTGGATCGGGGCCACCGTCGGAATGGTGCTCGCCGACGGCGTCGCGATCGCGGCGGGCGTCCTGCTGCACAAGCGCCTGCCCGAGGGCTTCCTGCACCGGCTCGCCAGCGTGCTGTTCCTGGTTTTCGGCCTCTGGCTGCTGTTCGACGGCGCGCTCGGGCTGCGCTGGGTCGCGGTGGCGGTCACCGGGTCGGTGGTCGTCGTCGTCGGCACCGTGGCGCTCATTCGCTTCGCCCGGAGGCAGGATTCGGCACCAGCGGCCGCATCGACGGCGACGTCCTCACGCAATTCCCCCTAGCGCAGGTTCGCGCCGCCGGCAACTATTGCCCGTACGGATGCGAACCCGCTATTTGCATACAAACAGCAAATCTTCGATCCACCATTGCGAGTGGCTGTGGACGTTGCCGGTGGTGAAGATCGGGATTACTGTGGCAATCGGGGCAATACCCCGAGTGCGGCAATTCAGACGATGTCGAACTTATTTGCCCGACCGCACCATGTGGGCGCCGTTCTTGCGTACTCTGACAATGTCGCCACTGGTGAGAGAGCCCTGAGATCGCGGAAGGTGGGTTAACTTTCCTAGTTTGCACTTGGGTTTGGGCACAACACTCGCTACGATGATCAGCAAATACGCCGCCAAATAGTCCGCTCGTCTACGCATGTGGAGGTCAATACCGATGAGCAAGACGTTCGCCGCCCGTCTAAACAGACTTTTCGACACGGTCTACCCGCCCGGGCGCGGTCCGCATACTTCCGCCGAGGTGATCGCTGCGCTCAAGTCCGAGGGCGTGACGATGTCGGCTCCATACCTGTCCCAGCTGCGCTCTGGCAACCGAACCAACCCCTCTGCAGCGACCATGGCTGCCCTTGCCAACTTCTTCCGTATCAAGCCGGCATACTTCACCGACGACGAGTACTACGAGAAGCTCGACAAGGAGCTCACCTGGCTGGCGAACATGCGGGATGAAGGTGTCCGTCGCATTGCGGCGCGCACTGTCGGCCTGTCGGTTGAGGCCCAGCAGGACATCGTCCAAAAGGTCGATGAGCTGCGTCGCCAGGAGCATCTGGACGATTAGCCCGCCATCACCGGCATTGCGGTCGCCGGCGAAGTCATTACGTAGCGGTCTTCTCTGACCTCACGAGCGTGCGGTACTGCGTGGCAATCTCGAGGATCCACTCGCGATCCGAGTAGACGCTGGGCTGCCGCAACCATCTCAGACCGGGGAACTTCAGGTCCCCGTTCTTCCGTGCACCCTCGCGGCCGGCGTAGATCCACAGCGCGACGGCGTGCGCCTGCTCTTCTGGTGGCACGGGTGGCGGCTCCATCTCGGCGTCCTCCCCGTCGATGTCGCCGTCGCCCTCCTCGGCGTCACGATCGACGAGCGCACCGGTCGCGCCGACCCGCTTTCGCGTGACATCCGCAGCCGTCGCCTCCAGAAACAACGCATCCGAGATCAACGACATCCGTTCAGCCACCCGGAACGCGAGCGGACCGCGGGGACGCACGCCGATACCGACGTCCGGATGCCGGCGTCCCAGCTCGTCCAGCAGCGGCTGGATCGCCCGGAGTTCGCGGCGCGCACCGAACCAGTCCTCGATGCTCGGCAGCAGCGAGCCCGCGGCGACCACCAACATCGCGCATCCGAGCAGGGTCGCCGCGGCGCCCACCCCCACGGGTCCGGTCCGGTGCACGGCCCGGAAGAAGAAGAAGCCCGACGCGAAGACGATCAGCACGATGCCGATCGTGAACACGAACAACGCCCTGCCGCGACGGCTGCGGTTCGAGTATCGCAGTCCGGCCCACGACACCAGCGTCAGCGCCAGCAGTACGTACAGCAGCGGCAACAGCCAGGGCAGCGAGTTGCCGTCCGCGGCCAGGGTCCGCTGCAGGTACTCCTCGGGCGCCATCTCCGGCTGCTGCCCCGCCGAGAAGAACGCCACCAGGCTCACCACCGCGATGACGACCGCGACGCCGTACTGCGCGATCGCGATCCTGCGGATCGTGGCCGGCTTACGCCCGGACGCCACCGTGGTGATCATCACGCAGCTGCCCGCCGCGCACATCACGAGCGCCACCTGCGACAGACCCATCGAGATGTTCGGCCACCGCAGCACGGTGTCGACGAGGAGCGTCAGGGGCTGCCAGTTCAGCGCGGCGACCAACCCGAGGCTTCCCAGCGCGAGGATCATCGCGGTGCTCACCAGTGATTGCTTGTTGACCAGCGCCCATCCGATACGTAAACCGGTGGCCAATCCGAGCAGACCGGCGATCACCCAGACGATCAACCAAACGCCTCTCCGAGCCGGACCTGGACGATGGAAGCGCGATCGGAGGGCAACCGCCCCAACCGATACAGCAGCAGCGCCGCGAAGTCCTCGGCTTCCTGCTCCGCGTCCTCGCCATTGGGTCCCATACATCCGGTGCGCTGGTTCAGCATGTAGCCGATCAACTCCGAGCTGGCAATTTCAGTGTTCTCCAGGGCGGCCTCGACGACCGGCATGCCGTCGTGCCCGAGGACCAGGTGGCCGAGCTCATGTGCGAGGGTGCGGTCCCACGCCGGCAGACCCTTTTGAATCAGAAACACGTCGCGATCGGCGTATTGACGCCATTGCCCGCACACACCCGGCGGCAAATCGGCTGTTTTCAGCTCGATCGGACGCCCCCTGTCCTTGCTGACCGCATCGACTAGTCGGGTGAGCGACACCTCCCCGTGGCGCGGAGCGAGGTCCAGAACCGCACTCACTGCGCGGGTGACGTTGCGGCTGGCAGGCATACGTTCCCCCTTTCGACGAATCCACTATGCGCTGTTCGGGTCGCCGAAGCAGCGGTTCCCCGTCAGTTCAGTCCACAAATCTTGCGGCGCCTCCGGCGCGTACCGCGTGCCCCGCCTTTGCCTGTCGGTAACCGACGAGGCCACCGACACCGGTGAGAAGCACCATGCCGACGAGACCGGGTGCCGCCACGAGGGCAACCTGTGAAATCCCTGCATTGCGTAGGTACTCGGTGTACCCGGCTCGGTATGACGCGGGTGGGGCTGCGACGTTGCTGGCCGTCTCGGCCGGCGGCGCCTGCCGCCCGGCGGGCGGCTCGGCCGCGGGTCCGCGCGGCGAGGCCGGGACCGGCTCCGTAGGTAACCCGCGCGGAGCTGCGCCACGAGGGATTCCCATCGGGGGCGCCACGACGATCGGCAGGGCGATCGGCGCGACCGGAAGTTGCGGCACGGCAATGCCGATGCCGGGTTCGGCGTCGACCACGCCCGGCTGCGACGGCGTGTGCTCGGGCAGCAGATGCGGCGGCAGTTGCATCGGCGGCGCATGCGGCCGGCCCGCCGGCGGCCGGATGGGTGGGCCCGCGCCGCCACCGTCAACGGGGGGCTGCGGGTCGGGTGGCCAGGGCCAGCAGTCGTCTGGATCTTCCTCGCCCGGCGGTTCTTCCCAGGGGGGCTCTTTGGGTGGCGTTTCGACGCCTCCGCCGTCCTCGCCGTCGACGGGTTCGCCTTCGTTTCGCTTTTCGTCGTCCTCGGTCTGCGGCGTCTGATGGGGCACGCGTCCGCTGCCGAATCTGCGTTCACGCGGCTTACGACCGTCTGGCTCGTCGCCGCGAGATCCGGTGCCCGGCGACGCGTGGTCTCGGCGGCCCGGCCGCACCGCCGACGGCGCTCCCCCGTGTTGCCCGGATTCGGTCCTGGCGCCATCTCCGTCGTCGGCCGCGACCGAGCCGGGCGCCGGGGTCGCATTCGCGGGAGTATTGCCGGCACCGACGACCAACAGCCCGTAAGCCACGAGGAAGCCGGCCGCGGCGATGCCCACACGCGAACCCACTTCTGCACCACCCATCACACGCATCGCCGCTGCGGATTTGCTGTCAAGCGATTGTCGCACAGGTACGTTGGCCGGTTTGCCCTCGACCGAATCGGCATTCCCTCGGGCCAGGGCCACGGGTGACACGCACCGGGAGATAGTGTTGTGCGGCATCGACAACGCGACCGGGAGACTGCTGGGATGAGCCTGTTCAAGCGCAAAACCCGCGCCACCCGAAAGGCCGAGGCCCGCGCCATCAAGGCGAAGGCGAAACTCGAGGCCAGACTGGCGGCCAAGAACGAAGCTCGCCGCATCAAGGCCGAGCACCGGTCGGAAACGCGCGCCCTCAAGGCTCAGCTCAGGGCCCAGCGCGACACCGACCGGGCCGCGCTCAAGGTCGCGGACATGCAGCTGAAGGCCGCGCGCGAAGGTAAGTTGTTCTCGCCCACCAGAATTCGCCGCTTCCTCACGATCACCCGGCTGCTCGCACCGGTGGCGGTTCCATTGGTGTACCGGGCCTCTATCGCTGCGCGTGGTTACGCCGACGAGCGTCGCGCTGCCCGCCTAGGTGTTCCGCTGAGCCAGCTCGGTCAGTTCTCCGGCCACGGCGGTGAACTCTCGGCGCGGATCGCCGGCGCCGAGCAGTCGCTGCGGATGGTCGCCGAGAAGAAGCCCAAGGACGCCGAAACGAAACAGTTCGTCGCGGCGATCACCGATCGCCTCGGTGATCTGTCGGCCGCCGTCGCTGCGGCGGAGAACATGCCACTCGCGCAGCGGCGTTCAGCCCATGCCGCCATCGCCAAGCAACTCGACGGCATCGACGCCGACTTGATGGCCCGGCTCGGCCTGGTCTGACATGCGCGCTGCCAAGCAGCTTGCCGCCGTCATAGTTCTCGTACTCGGCTTGGCGGCGGGAACACTGGGCAGTGCCGGTGTCGCTGCCGCGCACGCCGCCCGAATCGCGTCCGACCCCGTCGAAAATGCCTCACTGCCACACGCACCGGCCCGGGTCAGCGCGACATTCAACGAGGAGATGCAACCCCGGTTCGCGGCGATGACGGTGGTCGGTCCCGACGGCAACGTGTGGTCCACCGGCGAGCCGGCGGTCGACGGCACCGTCATCAGCGTCGGGGTCCGTCCGCTCGGCCCCTCGGGCAGATACACGGTGAACTATCGCGCCACATCGGCCGATGGCCATGTCGTGTCGGGCTCGTGGTCGTTTCAGCTGACCGCGGCGGGTAGCGGTGTCGCCGGACCGCCTGCCGGTGCCGCGCCACCGGCCGCTGATTTGTCCGGTACATCCGAGGACGACGGCGGAGTTCCGGTGTGGCCCTTCTACGTCGGCGCCGTACTGATCGTCGGTGCCGGTGTTCTGTGGGCGGCGCGGCGCCGGACGTGAGACGTTCCGCGGCGCTCGCGGGCGGGACACTGGTGGTGGTCGCCGCGTCGGTGGTGGCATGGGCGTTGGCGTACCCGCAGACCTCACTGCCGGTGACGCTCGTGCGTGCGGTTGCCGACTGCGCGGTGGTCGTCTGTCTCGGACTCGCGGTCGTGCCGACAGTCGACGACGAGCGCCACCGCCGCGAACTCGTCGGTCGCGCCACCGTGCCGTTGTCCGCCGCGGGCGCGGTGTGGCTGGTGGCCGAACTCGGCCTGCTGATCGCCGCGGCCGCCCAAGCCACCGCGGTCCCGGTCTGGCGACTGGGCGCACCGACGACGGTCAGCTTCGCGGTGGACACCGCGGCGGGGCGCGCAGGGACGCTCGCTGTTGCGGCCGCCGCAGCGCTGTGCGTGGCAACCGTCGCGGCGCCGCGTACCGCGGCGGTCAATGCCGTGGTGGCCGGTCTTTCCGCGGTCGGCCTGACGAGCCGCCTGATCACCGGTCACTTCTTCGAAAGCGCGCTCGGCGGGCTGGCGCTGACCGTTCACACGCTGGCGGCCGCGCTGTGGTGCGGTTTGCTGGCGGGCCTGGTGCTGACGGTCGACCATCGAGGTCAGTGGGCACGTGTCCTGCCGCGGTTCTCCCAGTTGTCCCTGTGGTGTGTGCTAGCGCTGCTGCTCGGCGGCGCGGTGGCGGCGGTCGACCGGCTCGGGTCGCCCGCCGAGGTGTACTCCACCGGCTACGGCCGGCTGCTGACGGCCAAGGTGGCGGTGGCGGCGGTGCTGATGCTGATGGGCTGGCGTAACCGCACGATCTGGGTGCCCGCGGCACGGACGCACCGAAGCACCGCCGTCCTGTCGCGATCCCGCGCGCTGGTCGAATTGGCGGTGATGGCCGTGGCGCTCGCTCTCGCGGCCGGTCTGGCCGCCACCGGTTAGCGCTATAGCCGACCTGGCATGATGGGGGCCACTGCCGGTACCCGCGCTGACGCCGGACGTGCGCAGACAAGACACTGCAAAGGAGCAGCCGATGGCCGACGAGCAGGACCGACCAGACGAAGGGGCCCAGTCCACGCCGCCTGCGGCCACACCGCCACCCGCAGCGCAGCCACCCGCAGCACCGCCCCCACCGGCAACACCGGCGCCGGCCAAAAAGGCTCCCGCCAAGGCCGCGAAGAAGGCACCTGCCAAGAAGGCCCCGGCGAAGGCTGCGAAGAAAGCCGCCCCGGCGAAGAAGGCTGTCCCGGCCAAGAAAGCCGCGAAGAAGGCCCCGGACACGAAGGCTCCCGCTACGCCGGTGCCACCGAAGCTGGCGGATACCAACGGCGACCTCACCGCGGCCGCGCGTGAAGCCGCGGCCAAGGCCAAGGCCACTGTCGCCACCGCGAGCAACCCGGTGGCCGGACCCGCGCCGGTGCCGTTCATCGGACCCGAGCCCTCCCGGCTGCCGATCGCTGCGGCCATCGCTGCCGGTGTGCTGGCCATCCTCGTGGTGCTGATCGTGCGTCGCGGCTCTGACGAGGGCTGAACCGAATTCACTTGACCCTCACGCGACGTCAGGGCCGATAGTGGCGTCATGGACGCGAAGACCGTTGGAGCGGTAGCCGCACTCACCGGCGTCTCGGTACGCACCCTGCACCATTACGACCACATCGGTCTGGTGGTGCCGAGCGTCCGCACCCCGGCGGGGTACCGCGGTTACACCAATGCCGATATCGAACGGCTGCACCTGGTGTTGGTGTACCGCTCCGTCGGGCTGCAACTCGAGGACATCCGCACACTCCTGCTGGACGACGGCGATGCCGATGTGCTCGAACACCTCCGGCGGCAGCACCGGCTGCTGCTGGAACAGGCCGACCGGCTGCAACACACGATCAAGGCAGTGGAGGAACTGATGGACGCGCACCGCAGCGGTATTCAGCTGACCGCGGAGGAACAGATCGAGATCTTCGGCACCACCGCGTTCGGGGAGGAGTACGCCGTCGAGGCTGAACAGCGTTGGCGGCAGACCGACGCGTGGAAACAGTCGCAGCAGCGGGCCGCGGCGTTCACCAAGCAGGACTGGATCGACATCAAGGCAGAAGGTGACGCGTTGTTGCAGGCGCTGGCCGAGGCCAAGCGCGACGGCGTCCAACCGGGGTCCCCGGTGGCCCACGAACTGGTCGCCCGGCATCGTGCCGCGATCGAGAGGTTCTACGACTTCGGCGGCGAGATGCACCGCAACCTTGTCGAGATGTATGTGGCCGACGAACGGTTCACCCGCTACTACGACGACGTCGAGCCGGGTTTGGCGCAATTCGTCCGCGACATCGTGATCGCTAGCATCGACGAGTGAGCATCGATTTCCGTCCCACCGCAGACCTCGTCGACGATATCGGCCCGGATGTCCGCAGCTGTGATCTGCAGTTCCGCCAGTTCGGCGGACGATCCGAGTTCGCCGGACCGATCACCACGGTGCAGTGCTTCGAGGACAACGCCTTGTTGAAATCCGTACTGTCCCAACCGGGTAACGGCGGTGTGCTCGTCATCGACGGCGGGGGTTCGCTGCACGCCGCGCTCGTCGGTGACGTCATCGCCGGCCTGGCCCTCGACAACGGCTGGGCCGGAATCATCATCAACGGTTCGGTCCGCGATGCCGCGACGCTGCGCACGCTCGACATCGGCGTCAAGGCACTGGGTACCAACCCTCGCAAGAGCAGCAAGGACGGCGCCGGTCAGCGCGATGTCACCGTTGAGTTCGGTGGCGTGGCGTTCACCCCGGGCCACATCGTCTACAGCGACGACGACGGGATCGTCGTCGTCGCCGGCTAGCGCTGGATGACTAGGCCGAGGCCGTCACCCGCGCACGGTGTTTGGAGAACTTCAGCGCCTCGTCGTCGACCTTGCCGCGACGGATCAGCCGCAGATCCAGCAAGTAGTTCTGCTTGAGACGCCACGGCGCGATGTGTCCGGACTTGGGCAGGTAATCCAACGCGCGCAACACGTAGCCGGGAGTGAAGTCCATCAGCGGAGCCTCGTCGACACGGTCTCCGGGATGCTGAGGTTCGACGGTGTCAAAACCCTTGGCATCCATGTAATTGATGACCCGGCAGAAGAACTCGGACACCAGGTCGGCCTTCAATGTCCATGACGCGTTCGTGTAGCCGATGGTGAACGCCATGTTGGGCATGTGCGTCAACATCGTGCCCTTGTAGGCCATGGTCTCGTTCAGCTCGATCGGCACCCCGTTGCGACTGATCTCTGCGCCTCCGAAGAGCTGCAGGTTCAAACCCGTTGCGGTGACGATGATGTCGGCTTCCAGCTCGTCCCCCGACGTCAGCCTGATGCCGGTCTTGGTGAAACGCTCGATCGTGTCGGTGACGACGTCGGCCTTGCCCTTCTTGATCGTCTTGAACAGATCGCCGTTGGGCGCCAGGCACAGTCGCTCGTCCCACGGGTTGTACCGCGGACCGAAGTGCTTCTGGACGTCGTAACCCTCGGGGAGTCGCCGCTGCGCCATCGTCATCAGTTGCTTGCGCATGAAGTTCGGGAATCGCCTGCTGATTCGGTACTGCGCGAACTGGAACAGAATGCTCTTCCAACGATTGAGGACGTACGCCACCTTGGTCGGCAGCATCTTGTTCGTCTGGACGGTGAACGGATCCACGTCGGGCAGCGCACCGATGTATGTCGGCGAGCGCTGCAGCATCGTGACATGCCCTGCGCCTGAATTGGCAAGGGCCGGAATCAGAGTCACCGCGGTCGCGCCACTGCCGATGACGACGATCTTCTTGCCCGTGTAGTCGAGGTCCTCGGGCCAGTGCTGCGGGTGGATGATCGTGCCCTCGAAGTCGTCGCCCCCCGCGAACTCCGGCGAGTAACCCTGGTCGTAGTTGTAATAGCCACTGGCCGCGAACAGGAAGGAGGCGGTGATCTCACGCTCCTGGCCGTCGGTCTCGACGCGGACGGTCCAGCAGTTGTCGGCGTCCGACCAGTCCGCGCCGAGGACCCGGTGGCCGTAACGGATGTGCTTGTCGATGCCGTACTCGGCGACCGTCTCCTTCAGATACGACATGATCGACGGCCCGTCGGCGATGGCCTTGTCCGACGTCCACGGCTTGAACCGGAAGCCGAGGGTGAACATGTCGGAGTCCGAGCGGATGCCGGGGTACTTGAACAGGTCCCAGGTGCCGCCGAGGTTGTCGCGACGCTCCAGGATCGCGTAGCTCTTGGTCGGGCAGCGGTCCTGCAGGTGCCAGGCGGCGCTGATGCCGGAGATGCCGGCTCCCACGATGACGACGTCGAGGTGTTCGCTCATGGTACCGGAGCGTATCAACGGTGTGTCGAGATAGTCAACAGTGTGTTGAGAATATCGACACTGTGTAGACTCAGGCCTTGTGACCACCGCCAGCCGACCGCGCGCCACACGCGCCCGTCGTTCGACCCGACCGTCCGGGGACGACCGTGAGCTGGCGATTCTTACAACACTGGAGAGTCTGCTCGAGGATCGCCCGTTGGCCGACATCTCGGTCGACGACCTCGCCAAGGGAGCGGGTCTGTCCCGGCCGACGTTCTACTTCTACTTCCCGTCCAAGGACGCGGTACTGCTGACGCTGTTCGAAAGGATTCTCGCCGAGGCCGACGCCACCTTCGAGGGTCGGGCCGACGACTACGCCGGCAACCCGGCGCGCGCTTGGCACGACAGCATTTACGCCTTCTTCGAGCCTCTGCGCACTCACCTGGCCGTGGTGCTCGCCGGCGTCGGGGCCACCGCGACCAATGCGGAATTGCGCGAACTCTGGTCGACCTTCATGCAGAAATGGGTCGACCGCACCGCTGCTGTCATCAACGCCGAACGTGCCCGCGGCGCAGCCCCGGACACCGTGCCTGCCCAGGACCTCGCCGCCGCCCTCAACTTGATGAACGAGCGGACCATGTTCGCCTCGTACACGGGCCAACGCCCGTCGATCGCCGAAGACTCCGCGCTCGACACCGTTGTCCACGTCTGGATCACCAGCATCTACGGCAAGACCCCCCAATAGTCGTACCGCGATGCGAACATATGTTCGTGTCCCGAGTCGGATCGACGGCTCAGCCGTCGGCGACGATCCTGCACGCTGATCTCGACTCCTTCTACGCATCGGTCGAGCAGCGTGACGACCCCGCGCTGCGCGGCAGGCCGGTGATCGTCGGTGGCGGCGTTGTGCTCGCCGCCAGCTACGAGGCCAAGGCCTACGGAGTTCGCACTGCGATGGGCGGGCGGCAGGCGCGCGGCCTGTGCCCGCACGCGATCGTCGTGCCGCCGCGGATGTCGGCGTATTCCGAAGCCAGTCACGCGGTATTCGAGGTGTTCCACGACACCTCGCCCATCGTCGAGCCGCTGAGTGTGGACGAGGCGTTCCTCGATGTCTCCGGCCTACTTCGGGTCTCCGGCACCCCGGTGGAGATCGGCGCGCAACTACGCACGGCGGTGCGCGAGCGGGTGGGGCTGCCGATCACCGTCGGCATCGCCCGCACCAAGTTCCTGGCCAAGGTCGCCAGCCAGGAGGCCAAACCCGACGGCCTGCTACTCGTTCCGCCGGACCGTGAGCTCGCCTTCCTGCATCCGCTGCCGGTGCGACGGCTCTGGGGGGTCGGCGCCAAGACCGCTGAAAAGTTGCACGCACACGGCATCGAGACCGTCGCTGACGTCGCCGAGTTGTCGGAGTCGACGCTGTCGTCGTTGTTGGGCGGGGCGATGGGCTATCGGCTGTTCGCGTTGTCCCGCAACATCGACCGCCGGCGGGTCGTGACGGGTGTGCGACGCCGTTCGGTGGGTGCGCAGCGCGCCCTGGGCAGGCGTGGCAACACGATGTCGGACGCGGAGGTCGATGCCGTCGTCGTCAACCTCGTCGACCGGATCACCCGCCGCATGCGCAAGGCCGGCCGCACCGGACGAACTGTGGTGCTGCGCCTGCGTTTCGACGACTTCAGTCGCGCGACCCGGTCCCACACCATGCCGCGGGCAACCGCGTCGACCGACATGATTCTCGACGCCGCACGCACGCTCGTCACGTCGGCCGCCCCGCTGATCGCCGAACGCGGCCTGACCCTCGTGGGTTTCGCCGTGTCCAACATCGACCGCGACGGCGCACAGCAACTGGAGCTGCCGTTCCCGCCCGCACCCGCCCACGACGTCATCGCGTTGGACGACGCCGTCGACCAGGTGCGGAAGCGCTACGGCAACGCCGCCGTGATGCGCGGCGTCCTGCTCGGGCGCGATCCGGGGCTCGAGATGCCGCACCTGCCGGACTGACCGGGACTTACGAATTGAGTAATCTCACTCAGCCGCCGGTGCCGCCGTCACGCCAGGCTGAAACCCATGAACACTTTGAATGCTCCGTCGAATAACACCGCCGCGTTCTTTCTGCAGGCCGCCATCGCGTTCGGCGTCAGCCTCCTTGGCGTACTCGGCGGGATCGTCTTCCTGCCCCTGGACATGTGGCAACGGATGTTCCTCGCCATGACGGTCCTGTTCCTGGTCACCAGCGCGTTCACCCTGGCGAAGGTCATTCGAGATCAGGAAGAAGCCGCCACCATTCGAGTTCGGCTGGACGAGGCGCGAATGGAAAAGCTACTGGCAGAACACAATCCGTTCACCACGTCCACCTGAGGAAGGCCTACGAGCTGGTCCAGTCCAACAGCTTGTCGGCCGGCCACGTATTGACGATCCGCTCGGCCGGCACCCCCGCGTCCAGCGCACGCTGTGCACCGTAGCCCAGAAACTCAAGCTGTCCCGGCGCGTGCGAGTCGGTGTCGATGGAGAAGACGCAGCCGATCTCGAGCGCGAGGTTCAGCAGGCGGGTCGGCGGATCCCGACGCTCGGGCCGCGAGTTGATCTCGACGGCCGTGCCGTTGTCGTAACACGCGGTGAAGACCTTCTCGGCGTCGAACTTCGATTCGGGCCGCACACCTCGACCGCCGGTCACCAACCGTCCGGTGCAGTGGCCCAGAACATCGGTATGCGGATTGGCCACGGCCTTGAGCATGCGACGGGTCATCGCGGTCGAATCCATGGACAGCTTGGAATGCACGCTGGCCACCACGACGTCGAGGCGCTCGAGCAGTTCGTCCTCCTGGTCGAGCGACCCGTCGTCGAGGATGTCGACCTCGATTCCGGTCAGAATGCGCATCGGCGCGACCAACTCGCGGATCTCGTCGATCACGTCCAGTTGTTCGCGTAGTCGCTCGGGTGAGAGCCCGTTGGCCACGCGCAGCCGCGGCGAGTGATCGGTCAGCGCGCAGTACTCATGGCCCAATTCCATTGCCGCCAGCATCATCTCCTCGATCGGCGCCGAACCGTCGGACCAGTTCGAGTGCACATGCAGATCGCCGCGCAGGGCGGTGCGGAGATCGCCGCCCCCGAGATCGACTGCGTTCGAGCGTAATTCGACAAGCACGTCGGGTTCGCCGCCAGCCCAGGCCTGCGCGATGACCTTCGCGGTCTTGGGCCCGATGCCCGACAGCGACTGCCAGCTGTTGGCCGCGCCGTGACGATCACGCTCGGCATCCGTCAACGCCTCGACGATGTCGGCGGCGTTCCGGTAGGCCATCACCCGGCGGGGGTCCTCCCGCGCCCGGTCCTTGTAGTAGGCAATCTGGCGCAGGGCGATGACCGGATCCATGGTTTCAGTGTGCCCGGTCAGGGCCGGCGTCGAACCCGCGGTTTGCGTCCACGGCGTGGACCTCGATACCATCGATTGCGAATTCGTTCAATCCATCAATTGGCTAGGTTGTAGGAATGCCGCATCCCTTCTCAAGTGGTCCCGAGCTACCGCTCTACGAAATCAAGGCCAACTTGTTCAAGGCGCTCGCCCATCCGGCGCGCATTCGGGTGCTCGAGATCTTGTCGGCCAGCGACCGAGCCACGTCGGTCGGTGAGATCCTCGCCGACACCGAGCTGGAACCGACCCTGTTGTCCCAGCACCTCGCCGTACTCAAGCGGCACCACGTTGTCACCGCGCAGCGCGTCGGCAACGCGGTGTACTACGAGCTCGCGCATCCCAAGATCTCCGAACTGCTCGTCATCGCGAGGAGTTTCCTCACCGATGTCCTCGGTGCGCACCGCGACCAGTGGGAAGCGCTGCAGAGACTCCCGCCCCTTGGTCGTGACCAGTGATCGCCGCAGTCGGCGATCTCGCCCGCCTGTTGCCTAACCGACGCGACTATGCGGAACTGGGGTCGTCGTGGCGCCGTGACATCCTGGCCGGCGTCACCGTCGGTGTCGTCGCGCTGCCGCTGGCGCTGGCATTCGGCATCAGCTCCGGAGTCGGCGCGGCCGCCGGGTTGATCACGGCGGTGGTGGCCGGCCTGGTCGCCGCAGTCTTCGGCGGTTCGCACGTGCAGGTTTCGGGGCCGACGGGTGCGATGGCTGTGGTCTTGGCACCCGTCGTCGCCCAATTTGGCCTGGCCAGCGTCGCGCTGGTGACGGTGCTCGCCGGCATACTCGTCCTCGCCGCCGGCCTGACCGGCCTCGGCCGGGCGGTCACCTTCATCCCGTGGCCCGTCATCGAGGGATTCACGCTCGGCATCGCGGCGATCATTTTCCTGCAACAGATACCCGCCGCGCTCGGGCAAGGCATTCCGGCCGGTAGCCGCACACTGAGCGCCGCGTGGGCCGCCGTCAGTCACATCGAATGGGCATCCGCGGCGAAAACCCTTGGTGTCGTTGGGGTTGTCGCCGTTTCGATGGTGATACTGCCCCGCCTGCACCGCGGTATTCCGGAATCGCTCACAGCCGTGGTTGTCGTGACGTTGGCCGTCGCGGCGTTCGGCATCTCGGTGGCCAGCATCGGCGAACTGCCTTCGCGCCTGCCCACACCCGTACTGCCACATGCTGACGGGGCCGCCATGCGCACGCTGGTGGGTGCCGCATTGGCGATCGCTGCGCTGGCGGCAATCGAATCACTCTTGTCCGCACGGGTCGCCGCGACCATGGCACCCACGGGTCCCTACGATCCCGACCGCGAGTTGGTCGGCCAGGGCTTGGCTTCGGTCGCCTCGGGTGCGTTCGGCGGTATGCCCGCGACCGGTGCCATCGCGCGTACCGCCGTCAACGTCCGCTCCGGCGCGCGCACGCGAGTCTCGGCGATCGTGCATTCGCTCGTATTGCTCGCTGTCGTATATCTCGCGACGGGACCGGTGTCGGCAATCCCGTTGTCCGCGTTGGCAGGTGTACTCATGGTGACCTCGTTCCGGATGATCTCGGCGGGCACTGTCCGCAAGATCCTGCGATCCACCCGGTCGGACGCATTGACGTTCATCCTCACCGCCGCAATCACGGTGTGCTTCGATCTGGTGGAGGCCGTCGAGATCGGCATCGTCGTCGCGGCATTCTTCGCGTTACGTGCCGTGGCGCGGCGCAGCAGCGTCGTCCGCGAGGACCTTCCGGATGTCTACCGCCCCGGCGATGAACAGATCGCTCTTCTGCGACTTGATGGCGCAATGTTTTTCGGCGTGGCTGAACGTATCTCGAGCGCGATCGTCGACGCCGATCATCCCCATACATCCGTGGTGATCATCCGGATGTCTCAGCTGGGCATGCTGGATGCCACCGGCGCGCACACGCTCGCGCAGATCTGCACCGAGCTGGAAGCTCGCGGCATCACGGTGATCATCAAGGGCGTTCGGGACGAGCACATGGACTTGCTGACCAACGTCGGTGTCTTCGAGACCCTTCGTCACGAGAACCATCTGCTGGACTCGCTCGATGAAGCGATCCGCCACGCTCGCACCCATGTGGCCCGTCAGCCGCACTGACACCGAGCGTGCTCAGCGCCCACTCCACGCAGGGTCACGACCCGTCAGCCCGACGATCCGGTCCAGCACCGGAGCATCGTCGGGAACGGCCACTGCACGGTCGAACAGCCCCTCGACGGGCTCTTCCGCCGCGAACTGTGCGACGTGCGGCACCACCGCGTCGGCCGTGGCGGCGTCGATGTCATATGGCTGACCGGTGGCCTTGGCCAGATCCCAACCGTGTACCACCACCTCCGTCAGAGCGACCATCCCCGCCACGTCACCGGGAAAGTCGACGCCGCCGGCCCGGCTCATGCCCTGCCAGGCATCGGGTTCACCGAATGCCGTGGCCAGCTCCGACAGGCGCTGTGGGTATACGGTGCGCCAGTCATCCTCGAGCGCTCCGTCGAAGGTCGGCGGTGTGTCGGTCAGTGGTCCGAAGTCCTTGCGCGCGGCCGCGGTGAACGCCAGCGCCAGGCCCCCGATGTGCGCGACCAGTTCCTCGACGGGCAGCTTCTCGCACGGGGTGGATGCGCCCAGCTGATCGTCGGTCACGTTCGCCAACACCTGGGCTGTGCGTCGGCAGGCTGAAGTCATATCGATCATGTCCGTACAGACCGCCGGCACGGCCGGAACTCATCGCCCGCCGCGCCGCTCCGTTGCGCCCTGGACCAACGCGGACACCTGATTCTGGGCGCCGCCCGCGAAGAACAGCATCTCGTCACCGGCCTCGAGCACGTCGTCCGGCTTCGGGAACACGATCCCGCTCTCCCGGATCACGATCGCCAGCGCGGCGTTCTCCAGCAGCGGCAGATCGCGCATCCGCTGACCGACCAGTGGATCGCCGTCGGGCAGCGTCAGTTTCGCCAGGCTCACCTGTCCCTGGCGCAGTTCCATCAGCCGCACGACATGGCCGATGTCGATGGCGCCCTCGATCGCGGCGACCAGGGCCGCGGGTGCCGAGACGGCGACGTCCACACCCCATGACTCGGTGAACAGCCACGCATTACGCATGTCGTTGACGCGCGCCACCACTCGGTCGACACCGAACTCGGTCTTGGCCAGCAGCGAGGCCGTCAGGTTCACCTTGTCGTCGCCGGTCGCGGCGATCACCACGTCGCAGGTCTGGATCCCCGCGTCCTCGAGTGAGGTCAGCTCGCACGCGTCGGCCAGCAGCCAGTCCGCGTCCGGCACAGTGTGCGGTTCGTAGTGGCGAACGTTGTGCTCGATCAGCAACACCTTGTGGCCGTAGCCGAGCAGTTCCTGGGCGACGGAGCGACCGATCGCCCCGGCACCCGCGATGCCGATGCGCATCTTCGGTCGTTCATCGACGCGGCCCGACTCCTCGGATTTTCGCCGCGTCAATCGGAACATCGGTTCATCGTCGCACCTGACCACGGCGCTTCGCGGCCGTGGTAGGTGTTTACTGCACGTCAAAGCTCATTGGCACCTTTCCGAAAGCGATTCGAATGACCTTGGAGCAGCTGTATCTGATGCTGCTCGCCGGTGGGCTGGTGCTGTTGGCCAGCATCGTCGCCACCCGGGCGGCGAGCCGGGTCGGGCTGCCCAGCCTGCTGCTGTTCCTCGGCGTCGGGGTGATCGTCGGCGAGGACGGGCTCGGTCTGCAGTTCGACAACTACCTGCTCGCCGACCACCTCGGCACCGTCGCGCTGGCGATCATCCTCGTCGAAGGCGGTCTCACGACCCGGTTCTCCGACGTGCGCAAGGTGTTGGCGCCCGCCGGCGCATTGGCGACCGTCGGCGTCGGCGTCAGTATGGCGGTCACCGCCGCGGGAGCCCATCTGCTGCTCGGCATCGACTGGCAGTTGGCCCTGCTGCTGGGCGCCGTCGTGTCGGTCACCGACGCGGCCGCCGTGTTCTCGGTGTTGCGGGTAGTCCCGCTGCCCCGCCGCGTGGCGGGGCTCCTCGAGGCCGAGTCCGGTTTCAACGACGCCCCGGCCGTCATTCTCGTCCTGATGTTCAGCGTGACGCCGCTGGAACTGTCCGCCGGGCACGCGCTGATTGACATCGTCTACGAGTTGGTGGCGGGTGCGGCGATTGGGTTGGGCTGCGGATTTCTGGGCTCAATCGCGCTGCGCCACATCGCACTTCCCGCATCCGGGCTGTATCCGTTGGCGACCTTCGGTTTCGGCATGGTCGCGTTCGCCGCCGCCGGAAGCGCCCATGCCAGCGGATTCCTGGCCGCGTATCTGGCGGCTGTCGTGCTTGCCAACACCGGGCTGCCCCACCGCGCGGCTACGCGGTCGTTCGCCGAAGGGCTCGGCTGGCTGGCGCAGATCGGCCTGTTCGTCCTGCTCGGACTGCTCGTCGATCCCAGCGATCTGGGTGCCGAGTTGGCGGCGGGGATCGTCATCGGTCTCGTCCTGCTCCTGATCGCCAGGCCCGTGTCGGTGTTTGTCTCTTTGATCTGGTTCCGGATTCCGTGGCGCGAGCAGGTGTTCATCTCGTGGGCGGGTCTGCGCGGTGCGGTGCCGATCGTGCTCGCGACGTTCCCGATCGTCGGAGGCGTGCCGGACAGCATCCGCATCCTCAACATCGTGTTCATCCTGGTGGTGGTCTACACCCTGGTGCAGGGGCCGAGCCTGCACTTCCTCGCGCACCGTTTGGGTCTCATCCCGAAGGAAGCCACCCGTGAGCTCCAGGTCGAGGCGGCACCGCTGGATGTGCTCGACGCGGAGCTGCTGACGATGACCGTGCAGGATCCGTCCCGGCTGCACAACGTGACGGTCCTGGAGCTGCGGTTGCCCGACCCGAGCGTGATCACCTTGATCATCCGCGACGGCCACACGTTCGTCCCGCAGCCCGATACCCGCATCGCGATCGGCGACGAACTGCTGATCGTCACCACCACCAAGACCAGGGCCGCGGCCGAACGCCGGCTGCGCGCGGTGAGCCGACGGGGCAAGCTGGCGCACTGGTTCGGCGAATTCGGTGAAACCGAATAGACGGCCGATTCGGCGAAGTCGAATAAAAGGCCGGAGCCGGCGAAGTCGAATAAAAGGCCGGAGCCGGCGAATCGGACTGACGGTTGACCCCCAGGAATCCGGACTACGCTGGGTCTACGTGAGATTCGCATTCAAGACTTCCCCGCAGAACACCACGTGGTCCGACATGCTTGCCGTCTGGAAGGCCGCCGACGACATCGAGGTCTACGAGTCCGGCTGGACCTTCGACCACTTCTATCCGATCTTCTCCGACTCGACGGGGCCGTGCCTGGAGGGCTGGGTCACGTTGACCGCGCTGGCCCAGGCAACACAGCGGCTGCGCGTGGGTGTGCTCGTCACCGGCATCCACTACCGTCACCCCGCCGTGCTCGCGAATATGGCTGCGGCACTGGACATCGTCTCCGACGGCCGCCTGGAACTCGGCATCGGCGCCGGGTGGAACGAAGAGGAGTCCGGGGCCTACGGGATCGAACTCGGCTCGATCAAGGAACGCTTCGATCGGTTCGAGGAGGCGTGCGAGGTGCTGACGAGCCTGCTGTCCAAGGAGACGACGACGTTCGACGGAACGTTCTATCAGCTCAAGGATGCTCGCAACGAGCCCAAGGGCCCCCAGCAACCGCACCCGCCGATCTGCATCGGCGGCAGCGGCGAGAAGCGCACCCTGAAGATCACCGCCCGCTACGCGCAGCACTGGAACTTCGTCGGCGGTCCGCCGCAGGAATTCGCCCGCAAGCGCGATGTGCTCGCCGGGCACTGCGCGGATATCGGCCGGGATCCCACGGAGATCATGCTGTCGGCTCATGTCCGATTGGGCGAGGACCGTGATTACGGCAGGGTCGTCGAGGAAGCCGCGGCGCTGGGCGCGGAGGGTCTGGACTTGGCGATCATCTACCTACCACCGCCGTATGACCCCGCCGTTCTCGAGCCGCTCGCCAACGAGATCAGGGCGTCGGGACTGCTGAGTAGCAAAGATTAGCGGCGATAACGGAAAGATAACGATTCGGCAAAGGGTGAATCACGACACCGGGGGCGCGGCCGCCGGGCGGTAACGGAATTCGCTAGACGCCGAAGCGGACCAGTTCGTCGGCGGTGATCAGGCGCTCGGCCTTGGCCGGGAACTCGCGGCTCTTCAGGGGATGACGGAACAGTGACCAGGCGATTCGATTCACCCGTGACCGAGATAGCGGGTTGAGGTACACAGTCATAACTCCTGCGTCGATACCGATAGCTGCTCGGGGCCTTACCCTAGCGCAATGCCCTCATGAAGTCATTAGATACCGGCGAGTTGGCAAACGGTGCGAGGCGCGCCGAAAAATCATCTGATGTTTCTGATGTGGCTGATGTTGTTTTTGTGACTCGATTTCTAGGCCTAAACGGACCGCAGAAAGACGTCATCGAGGGTCACCGTACGAAGCCTTCGCGCACGGATGATGTCGACGAGTTGGCCGTAGACATTCGTCACCGGCAGGTGGTTGAGATGGCCGATGACGATCGCCTGCGGCGTGAAGTAGGCCTGTGCCATCTTCACGATCTCGGCCTCGGGGATCACGTTCTGGTCCTCGAGAGTCCCCGACCACAGCGTGTCGGTCGTGTAGCCGAGATCGCCGGCCACCTTGTCGACGTGTGCGTTGCGCGCACCGTAGGGCGAACGGAAGTAGGGCCGGACGTCGACACCGTAGGTCTTCCACAGGAAGTCGTGATTGTGCCGTAACTCCTCTGCCACAGCGACTAACGGAAGTCTCGTCATGTTCGGATGTGACCACGTGTGGTTGGCCAGTTGTATCTGGCCGTCGTCGACCATCGGCCGCAACAGGTCGACGTGGTCCATCCACGCCGGATAGATGCCGTTGACGAAGTACGTCAGCCGCACGCCGGTGTCCTTGGCGAACTGGGTGTACGCCCGCACCACGTCGCTGTTCACCCCATCGTCGACCGTCAGGGCCAACAGATCTCCCGCACCGGGCAGGCTGCTCAGGACACCGCCGGGCAGCTGAATGCGCGCCGCGCGCGGCGGCGGCGGCAACAGCTCCGGTGAGGTCGCGGCGACCTGTTCAGATGCGGCGACAACCTCTCGTTGTGCGCCGAAGCTGCACCGGCTGAGGCCGACTCCCGACAGCGTGGCGACGGACAGGGCCGCGATGAAGTGCCGCCGGGTCAGTTCGGTGCCGGCGTAAGGGAGGCGGTACCGCCCTGGCATCGGAACAACTGTCCCGCGAGCCGGGCCCAGAACACGCGTATTGCAGGGCGTGTCGTCGGACTAGCGCTGCGGAACCGCCGTCGGCTTGATCGGCGCGGGCAGCGCGGTGTCGCCCATCAGGTAGCGGTCCACACCGGCGGCCGCGGCCCGCCCCTCGGCGATCGCCCACACGATGAGCGACTGGCCGCGGCCCATGTCGCCGGCAACGAAGACGCCGGGCACCGTTGTCGCAAAATCCTTGTCACGCGCGACGTTGCCCCGTTCGGTGAACTCGACACCGAGCTCGGTCAGCAGCCCCTCACGCTCGGGACCGACGAAGCCCATAGCCAGCAGCACCAGATCGGCCTCGAGCTCGAAGTCGCTGCCGTCGACCTTCTCGAACTTGCCGGCCTTCATCTCGACCTCGTGACCGCGCAGATGCGTGACCCGGCCGTCGGCGCCGAGGAACTCTTCGGTGTTGACCGAGTAGACGCGCTCGCCGCCCTCCTCGTGCGCCGAGCTCACGCGGAACATCAGCGGGTACACGGGCCACGGCGTGCTGTCGGCACGCTGCTCCGGCGGGCGCGGCATGATCTCGAACTGGTGCACGCTCTCCGCACCTTGGCGGTGCGAGGTGCCCAGGCAGTCGGCACCGGTGTCGCCGCCGCCGATGATGATCACCTTTTTGCCCTTGGCGGTGATCGGCGGCTCGCCGTCCTCGCCCAGGACGTCATCGCCCTGCTGGACACGGTTGGCCCACGGTAGGAACTCCATCGCCTGATGGATGCCGTCGAGTTCCCGACCCGGGATCGGCAGGTCACGCCAGGCCGTCGCGCCGCCGGCGAGCACCACGGCGTCGTAGTTCAGCCGCAGCTGTGCGACGGTGATGTCGACGCCGACGTTGACGCCGGGCCGGAAATGCGTGCCCTCGGCCGACATCTGTTCCAAACGACGGTCGATGTGGCGCTTCTCCATCTTGAATTCGGGGATGCCGTAGCGCAGCAGGCCGCCGATGCGGTCCTCGCGCTCGAATACCGTCACCGAATGACCCGCGCGGGTGAGCTGCTGCGCAGCGGCCAGCCCGGCCGGGCCGGAGCCGACGACGGCGACCTTCTTGCCGGTGAGCTTGTCCGGTGGCAGCGGAACAACCCAGCCGTTGTCGAAGGCGTTGTCGATGATTTCGACCTCGACCTGCTTGATGGTCACCGGATCCTGGTTGATGCCGAGCACGCAGGAGCCTTCACACGGCGCCGGGCACAGCCGCCCGGTGAACTCGGGGAAGTTGTTGGTTGCGTGCAGCCGTTCGATCGCGTCACGCCAACGGTCGTTGCGGACCAGGTCGTTCCATTCCGGGATCAGGTTTCCCAGGGGGCATCCGTTGTGGCAGAAGGGGATACCGCAATCCATGCAGCGCGTCGCCTGCTCGCGCAGGGTGTCGTGGGAGAAGTCCTCGTAGACCTCTTTCCAGTCGCGAAGCCGCAGCGGGACCGGCCGCCGCTGCGGGGTCTCGCGCGTCGTGTACTTCAGAAAACCACGGGGATCAGGCACCGGCGGCCGCCATGATCGCTTCATCGACGTTCTCGCCGGTTCGCTCGGCCTCGGCGATCGCCTCGAGCACCCGCTTGAAGTCGCGGGGCATGACCTTGGTGAAGTGCTTCACGGTGTTGTCCCAGTCGCTCAAAATACGCTGTCCGACAGCGGAATCAGTGGCATCGACATGCGCTTGGAGCATGTCGCGCAGCCACTCGAGGTCCTCGTCGTCGAGGCATTCCAGTTCCACCATCTCGGAGTTGAGGTTGTCCGGCAGGTTGCCGTCCGGGTCGTAGACATAGGTGATGCCGCCCGACATACCCGCCGCGAAGTTGCGGCCAGTGGGACCGAGAATCGCGATTCTGCCGCCGGTCATGTACTCGCATCCGTGGTCACCGACACCCTCCACGACCGCGTGGGCGCCGGAGTTGCGCACGGCGAACCGTTCGCCCACCTGTCCGCGGATGAATGCCTGACCGCTGGTGGCGCCGAACAGGATCACGTTGCCCGCGATGATGTTGTCCTCGGCGACATACTCGGCGGGTGCCTTGTCGGACGGACGCACCACGATCCTGCCGCCGGAAAGGCCCTTGCCGACGTAGTCGTTGGCATCGCCGTACACGCGCAGTGTGATGCCCTTGGGCACGAAGGCGCCGAAGCTGTTACCCGCCGAGCCCTCGAACGTGATGTCGATGGTGCCGTCCGGGAGTCCCTGGCCACCATAAGCTTTCGTCACCTCGTGGCCCAACATCGTACCGACGGTGCGGTTGACGTTCGCGATCGTTGTCGAGAACCGGACCGGTGAACCCGAATCGAGTGCCTCACGGCACATCACGATGAGCTGCTGATCCAGTGCCTTGTCCAGTCCGTGGTCCTGGCGTGAGCTGCAGTACAGATCCTGGTTCATGAACGCCGACTCGGGCTCGTGCAGCACCGGTGTCAGGTCCAGCTTGTAGGCCTTCCAGTGCTCGGCGGCCTTGGTGGTGTCCAAGGCGCCTACCTGGCCGACCATCTCGTTGACGGTACGGAAGCCCAACTGGGCCATCATCTCCCGCACCTCTTCGGCGATGAACATGAAGAAGTTCTCGACGAACTCCGGCTTGCCGTTGAACCGTTGGCGCAGCACCGGATTCTGAGTCGCCACACCGACAGGGCAGGTGTCGAGGTGGCAGACCCGCATCATGATGCAGCCTGACACCACCAGAGGTGCGGTGGCGAAACCGAATTCCTCGGCGCCGAGCAGCGCGGCGATGACGACGTCGCGGCCGGTCTTCAGCTGGCCGTCGACCTGCACGACGATGCGGTCACGAAGTCCGTTGAGCAGCAACGTCTGCTGGGTCTCGGCCAGGCCGAGCTCCCATGGCGCACCCGCGTGCTTCATGGACGTCAGCGGCGTCGCGCCGGTGCCGCCGTCGTGGCCAGAGATCAACACGACGTCGGCGTGCGCCTTCGACACACCCGCCGCGACGGTGCCGACACCGTTCTCGCTCACCAGCTTCACGTGCACGCGTGCCTGCGGGTTGGAGTTCTTCAGGTCGTGGATCAGCTGCGCCAGATCCTCGATCGAGTAGATGTCGTGGTGCGGGGGCGGCGAGATCAGCCCCACGCCCGGTGTCGAGTGCCGCACCTCGGCCACCCACGGATAGACCTTGTTGCCCGGAAGCTGGCCACCCTCACCGGGTTTCGCCCCCTGGGCCATCTTGATCTGGATGTCCGTGCAGTTACTCAGGTAGTGGCTGGTGACCCCGAAGCGGCCGGATGCCACCTGCTTGATGGCGCTGCGGCGCCAGTCTCCGTTCTCGTCGGGCTCGAAGCGCTGAACGGCCTCGCCGCCCTCGCCCGAATTCGACCGTCCGCCAAGGCGGTTCATCGCGATCGCCAGCGTCTCGTGAGCCTCGGCGGAAATCGACCCGTAGCTCATCGCACCGGTGGAGAACCGCTTGACGATCTCGCTGGCCGGCTCGACCTCGTCGAGCGGCACGGCCGGACGCTGCCCGTCCTTGAACTTCAGCAGGCCACGCAGCGACGCCATCCGCTCGCTCTGATCGTCGATCAGCTGCGTGTACTCCTTGAAAATCGAGTACTGGCCGGTGCGGGTGGAGTGCTGCAGCTTGAACACCGTGTCCGGGTTGAACAGGTGGTACTCGCCCTCGCGGCGCCATTGGTACTCGCCGCCGACCTCGAGCTCGCGGTGTGCCCACTCGTCGGGGCGGTCCAGATACGCGAGCGCATGCCGGGTGGCGACGTCGTCGGCGATGTCGTCGAGGTCAATGCCACCGACGGGGCACGTCAGCCCGGTGAAGTACTCGTCGAGCAGCTGCTGGCTGATGCCAATGGCCTGGAACAGCTGCGCGCCGGTGTAGGACGCCAGCGTGGAGATGCCCATCTTGGACATCACCTTCAGCACGCCCTTGCCCGCCGCCTTGACGTAGTTGGCTTTGGCCTGGTCGCTGGAGATGCCGGAGATCACGCCGCGGTCGACCATGTCTTCGATCGACTCGAACGCCATGTACGGGTTGATCGCGGCCGCGCCGAAGCCGACCAGGCAGGCCATGTGGTGCACCTCGCGGGCGTCGCCCGCCTCGACGACGAGCCCGACCTGGGTGCGGGTGCGGTCGCGGACGAGGTGGTGGTGCACGGCGGACACGCTGAGCAGTGACGGGATGGGCGCCATCTGCTCGTTGGACTCGCGGTCGGACAGCACGATGATGCGCGCACCGTCACGGATGGCCGCCGATACCTTGGCCCGGACGTTGTCGAGCGCCTCCTTGAGCCCCTGTCCGCCACGGTTCACCGGATAGAGACATCGAATGACGGCCGCGCGCATGCCGTGCTTGTGGCCGCGGATCTCGTGGTCGGGGTCGACGCACATCAGCTTGGACAGTTCGGCGTTGCGCAGGATCGGCTGCGTCAACACGATCTGGCGGCAGGAGTCGGCATTGGGGTTGAGCACGTCGCCCTCGGGGCCGACCGTGCCCTGCAGGCTGGTCACCACCTCTTCGCGGATGGCGTCCAGCGGTGGGTTGGTGACCTGGGCGAACAGCTGCTGGAAGTAGTCGTAGAGCATTCGGGGTCGCTGGGACAACACGGCGACGGGCGTGTCGGTGCCCATCGAGCCCAGCGGCTCGGCTCCGGTGCGCGCCATCGGGGCGACCAGCAGGTTCAGCTCTTCGTACGTGTAGCCGAAGGCCTGCTGCCGCAACACGACCCGGTGGTGAGGCATCCGCACGTAGTCGCCGGCGGGCAGGTCTTCGATCTTGAAGAGGCCGGCGTCCAGCCACTCCTGGTACGGGTGCTCGGCGGCGAGTTCGGCCTTGATCTCCTCGTCGTCGACGATGCGGCCCTGCGCGGTGTCGACGAGGAACATTCGGCCGGGCTGCAAGCGCATCTTCTTCACGACGGTCGACGGGTCGAGGTTCAGCACGCCGGTTTCCGACGCCATCACCACGAGGCCGTCCTTGGTGACCTCGATGCGCGACGGCCGCAGGCCGTTGCGATCCAGCACGGCGCCGATCACGGTGCCGTCGGTAAAGGTCATCGACGCGGGGCCGTCCCACGGCTCCATCAGGGAGGCGTGGTACTCGTAAAACGCCCGCCGGGCAGGATCCATCGACTCGTTGCGCTCCCACGCCTCGGGAATCATCATCAGCACCGCGTGCGGCAGGCTGCGGCCGCCGAGATGCAGCAGCTCGAGAACCTCGTCGAAGCGCGCGGTGTCCGAAGCGCCTGGCGTGCAGACCGGGACGATCTTGTCGAGCCCGTTCTCGCCGAACACGTCGGTGTTGATCAGGGCCTCGCGGGCCCGCATCCAGTTCTCGTTGCCGGTGACGGTGTTGATCTCGCCGTTGTGGGCGATCCGCCGGAACGGGTGGGCCAGCGGCCACGAGGGGAACGTGTTGGTCGAGAACCGCGAGTGCACGATGCCGAGCGCGCTGGTGAGCCGGTCGTCCTGCAGGTCGAGGTAGAACGCCTTGAGCTGCGGGGTCGTCAGCATGCCCTTGTAGACGAAGGTCTGACCGGAAAGGCTTGGGAAATAAACGGTTTCGCGTCCCGGTCCGTCCTGTCCCGGGCCTTTGGTGCCGAGTTCGTGCTCAGCGCGTTTGCGCACGACGTAGGCGCGGCGCTCCAGGTCCATGCCCGAGGCGCCGGCCATGAAGACCTGCCGGAACGTCGGCATGGCGTCGCGGGCCAGGGCCCCCAGAGACGAGTCGTCGGTGGGCAGGTCGCGCCACCCCAATACCTCGAGACCCTCGGCCTCGGCGATCTTCTCCACGGCTTCGCAGGCGGCGGCGGCGTCCTTGGACGACTGAGGCAGGAAGGCGATGCCGGTGGCATAGCTGCCGTACTCGGGCAGCTCGAAGGAGGCTCCCTGGTCCTTCAGCACTGCACGCAGAAACTCGTCGGGGACCTGCAGCAGGATGCCCGCACCGTCACCGGTGTGGGGTTCGGCGCCCTGGGCGCCGCGGTGCTCGAGGTTCACCAGGGCGGTGATCGCGGCGTCGACGATGGTTCGGCTGCGGCGGCCGTGCATGTCCGCGACCATGGCCACGCCACACGCGTCATGCTCGAACGCGGGGTTGTACAGCCCTTGACTGCTGGGCGCCATTCCCACCTACCCTTTTCCGAACGCCGAGCGAGGATTCCGCCGGCCAACCAATTCGAGGACGGCCGCTGGCCGTTTCAGCGAGGGCGGTTCCTTCGTGCAGCACTGAACGACGGCCCAATTCCCACTCGCCACAAGTGGACAAAACGATATGACAAACTCGGGTTGACATGCCAACTTAGGCGGGCCTAAGTAGAGTGATCCGGCCATTTCGTCGCACGGGCGAATCCGGCGCTGAATCTTGGCGAGAGACATTGCCGCCCTTTCTATTTCGAGATCAAGCGGGCGCGCCAGCCAGAATGCGAAGTGCCGCGTCGCGTGCGGACCCTTCCGTCTGGAGTTTGCTGTAACCATAGTACGCGGAGTTTATCTGGCATTATCCTGCCGAACTGGTTTGCAGAAAGCCTAGCCAGATTCTTAGAGAACAGACCGCACGCTGGCCTGCGGCCGGAGGTCCAGTCGGCGCAGCAGTTGGGCGTTGGCGGCCACCACCACGGTCGACGCAGACATCAAGATCGCACCCACCGACATCGGCAGCACAATCCCGATAGGCGCCAAAATGCCCGCCGCGAGCGGCACCGAAAGCAGGTTGTATCCCGCTGCCCACCAAAGGTTTTGCTTCATCTTGCGATAGGTCGCCTTGGACAGCACGATCACCGAGAGCACCGACCGCGGGTCAGAGCTCGCGAGGATGACCCCCGCCGATGCGATCGCCACGTCGGTGCCCGCGCCGATCGCGATGCCGACGTCGGCCTGTGCCAGCGCCGGGGCGTCGTTGACACCGTCGCCGACGAACGCGACGCTTAGCCCCTCGTCCTGCAACTCCGCGACCTTGGCCGCCTTATCCCCAGGTCGGACGCCCGCGAAGACCCTGTCGATGCCCAGTTCGTCGGCCACCGAGCGCGCCACCGACTCGGCGTCGCCTGTGATCATCACCACCTCGATGCCCAGCTTGTGCAGCGCGTCGACAGCCTCGCGGGACTCCGTACGCACTTCGTCGGCGAGCTTGAGTGCCCCGACAACGTCGTCGTCGACCAGCACGTGCAGCACGATCGCACCGTCGTCGCGCCACGGCACCACCGCGGACAACTCATCACGACCGGCCTCGGCCAGTAGCCGCGGCCCGCCGACGCGGACCCGGTGCCCATCCACCATCGCCGCCACTCCGACCGCGGGCGACGAGCTGAAATCCGACGACCGCGGAACCGTCAAACCGCGCCTGCGGGCGGCCTCGACGATCGCGCGGGCCAGCGGGTGCTCGGAGTCGGCCTCCGCGGCGGCGGCCAATGCCAGCACCTCATCGTCGCCGCGGCCGGTCGTCGCGATCGCGGTGACGGTCGGCTCTCCCTTGGTCAGCGTCCCGGTCTTGTCGAACAGCACCGCGCCGACGGTGCGCATGCTCTCCAGTGCCAGCCGGTCCTTGATCAGGACACCGCCGCGGGCCGCGCGCTCGGTCGCGATCGACACCACCAGCGGGATCGCCAGGCCCAGCGCGTGCGGGCAGGCGATCACCAGCACCGTGATGGTGCGCACCACCGCCTCGTCCGGCAGGCCGATCAGGCTCCAGACGACCGCGGTGACGACGGCGGCGCCCAGCGCGAACCAGAACAGCCAGCCGGCCGCCTTGTCCGCCAGCCGCTGCGCGCGCGACGACGAGTTCTGCGCCTCGGTGACCAGGCGCTGAATTCCGGCCAGCGCCGTGTCGTCGCCGACCGCACTGACCGTGACGCGCAGTCCGGAATCGGTGGCGACCGTCCCCGCGATCACGTGGTCGCCGACGCCGCGCCGCACCGGACGCGATTCGCCGGTCACCATCGACTCGTCGACGTCCGCGGATCCGTCGACGATGTCGCCGTCGGCGGGAACACTGCCACCGGGCCGGACCAGCACGACATCACCCACGCGTAGCTCGGACGGCGCGACCGTCTCTGTTGTCCCACCCACCACGCGTTCCGCCTCGTCCGGCAGCAATGCCGCCAGTGAGTCCAACGCCGAAGTGGTCTGCGCCAGCGATCGCATCTCGATCCAATGGCCCAGCAGCATGATCACGATCAGCAGCGCCAGCTCCCACCAGAAGTCGAGCTGGTGATGCAACACACCGAGGCTGGCACCCCACGACGACACGAACGCCACCGTGATGGCGAGGCCGATCAACAGCATCATTCCCGGTGCGCGCGAACGGATCTCGCTGACCGCACCCGTCAGGAACGGCTTGCCGCCCCACACGTACATCACCGTGCCCAGCACCGGGGACACCCACTGGGCTCCGGGGAACGTCGGCACGGCGTAGCCCAGGATCATCGCGAACATCGGTGACAGCGCGACCGTCGGGACGGCGATCACGAGCATCACCCAGAACAGCCGCCGGAACGCCGCGACGTGCCCGCCGTGCCCGGCATGCGCGTCGTGGCCTTCGTGACCCGCGTGGGCCTGATGTTGCGTGTGGTCTACCTCGGTCATGACGGCAGTCTATACCCCTAGGGGGTATATAGCCACCCCCTAGCCGTCACGCTGGACAGCGATGTCTCACCCGTTGAACACCCCACTGGGCCGCTTCGGCATCGTCACGTCCGAAGATGGTCCCGACGGCTGCGTGGCGTCGATACCGGCAGGCGAGATGGTCAACCCGCTCACCGGCACCCTCACGATCGCGCCGCTGGCCATGCTGGTCGACCACGTCGGCGGTCTGGTCAACCACCGCCGCCGAGGCCCAGGCGAGTGGACGGTGTCCAGTGAGCTGTCGTTCGACGTCCGCCCCGACGCGGTCGACGTCATCGCCGAAGACCCAGGCGAGCCGGTCACGGCGACGTCGAAGCCGTTCGCCGCCAAGAGCGACGTCGGGCTTGGCCTGTGCGAGTTGTCCCATCGCGGCATCACGCTGGCCACCGCCACGGTGCGGTCCTTCTTCATCAGCGCGCCGGCGCACATCGGCGAATTTCCCGACGGACCAACGGGTCCCCTGCCGCCCGGTTCCCTGGCCGACCGGATGGCGGTTCGAGTCGCCGAGAGTGGTGGTTCGGCCAAAGCCCTCCAGCAGTTGCCTGATCCGGTACTCAACAACAGCCTCGGCATCGTGCACGGCGGGGTGTCGGCGATGGCACTCGAACTGGTGGCGTCGGCGGCAGTCAACGCAGGCCGCGACTATCGGCCACTGCGTACCGCATCGCTGCGGGTGAATTTCATCCGACAGTTCTTCAGCACTCGGGAAGGCGGCCCCGAATCACGTTATGTCGGAACGGCTTTACGAGTAGGCCGGCGTAGCGGCATCGGCGAGGCGAAAGCCATCGGGCCCGACGGCGAGGTGGCGATCGTCGCGCGCCTCACCGCCTACGCCTAGCCACGAAATCCGCGGTTTGTAGCGAAAGTTCGAGAAGACCTCCACAAAACTCCGATTTCGACGCAAGCATGTGGATATGTCTTCCACACCCCAGAGCTCGAGCCTTCACGCCACCTCATTGACCGCCGGCGAAGTCGTCGAGCAGAACGACCTCGGGTCCATCACGCGAGTCACCGCCGACACGTTTCCGATCCTGTCCGGCATGTCGATCAAACGGATCGTCGTCAATCCCGGCGCAATGCGCACACCACACTGGCATGCCAATTGCAACGAGCTCACTTACTGCATATCCGGCACCTCGCTGGTGTCGGTGCTCGACAGCTACAGCAAGTTCTCCAGCTTCACCGTCGGGGCAGGCGAGATGTTCCACATCGACTCCGGGTCACTGCATCACATCGAGAACATCGGAGAGGAGCCTGCCGAGTTCATTCTCGCGTTTCGCAGCGAGCGGCCCGAAGACTTCGGTCTGGCAGCGTCTTTCGGTGCGATGACGGACGCCGTACTCGGCAACACCTATGACCTGCCCGCCGCTGACTTCACGAAGATGCGCCGGGACACCACCGATCGTAAATTCGCCGCGCGCGCAGGCGATCCGGACGTTCCGTCAACTGCTCGGTTCGACGATCCGCACAAGTTCGCCGTCGAGGCGCAGAGTCCGGCCATCGGTGTCGCAGTCGGTTCTGCCCGGCTGGCGCGGTCCCAGTACTGGCCGGCGCTGAAGGATTTGTCGATGTACTCGCTGCGCATCCGCGAGGACGGTATGCGTGAACCGCACTGGCATCCCATCACCGCCGAAATGGGCTACGTCCACAAGGGAAACGGTCGGATGACCGTGATGGACCCCGACGGCTCGGTCGACACCTACTACCTCAAGGAGGGCGACGTCTACTTCATCCCGCGCGCCTACCCGCACCACATCGAGGTGGTGGACGCCCCCGACATTCATTTCGCGATCTTCTTCGACCAGCCCATGCCCGGTGACATCGGGTACCGCGCATCGGCGAGCGCGTACTCGCGCGAAGTGCTGGCCGCGACATTCAACATGCACATCGACGATCTCCCGGCATTCCCGTTCACCAAGACCGACCCGCTGATCGTCAATCGCTGCAATCCCGTCGACGCGTGAACGGCGAAGCTCAGATCACGGTGCGGTGCCGTTGACGTCCGTCGCGGCACGATTTGGCCACGACGGCCACTGGCAACATGGCCGCCAACGGTTTCGGCGAGCACTCACCGGGCGGCTACTCCCTGGCCGCGGTCCTGATCATCGAGGTGGTCCTGGCACCGATGCAGCTCTGGGCGTTCTGGTTGGCGCCGCTGGTCGGTGCCGCCATCGCAGGCATCGCCTACCCGTTCCTGTTCGGCAGGAATGAGGAACTGGCCGACCGCCCGGTGCGCGACGACGCCCTCGAGGAGTCAGCCACCACGTAGCCGCAGGTCACCCGAATTCCCCCCTGTTCAGGGGCCCTTGGAAGTCTTTAGAAACCTCCAAGTGCGTGTTCGTTAACTCTCCCCATCAACGGTCAGGCAGATCGTTCGGCCAACCGACGAGAAGGAGAGGAGATACCCGATGAACACGCTTCGCGCACTCAACCCCTGGTACATGCCCGGCCTGGGCGATTACCTGCACCGTTCGGCAATGCAGGGCCACACCCCCGAGCTGTTCAACAACCTCGCCATCTTGTTGAACGCCGCGCCGGCCACCGTGCCCTGGATCGAGGCCGCGTGCGTCGTCGGACTGCTCCTCGTCGCCATCCACCGGTTGATGCGCACGGGCCGAATCGCCGCCGCGTTCCGGCACTACCTGTGGCGGACCGTTGTCGGCTGCTCCGGCGGACTGACGGTGATCGGCCGCTGGCGTCACGAAGGTGGCTGCATCCTCGTCGCCAACCACAGCTCTCACGCCGACACGGCTGTTCTCCTCGCCGCGCTGCCGCCCAAGGCGAAGCCGGTGTTCGTCGCGGCCGCCGACTACTGGTTCGACGTTCCGGTGCGCCGGTTCGTGCTGACCAACCTCGCAGGTGGCCTTCCGGTGCGACGTTCGGGCGGCTCGTCGTATGCCGCGCTGGTCGCAGCGGTCAAACCCGCGCTCGCGGCGGGTCGAACTGTCGTGATCTATCCGGAGGGCACCCGCAGCACCGACGGCAACATCGGCGAGTTCCGTTCCGGCGCCATCCATTTGGCAAAGGAATGCGGTGTGCCGGTCATCCCGGTTGCGCTGCTGGGCACCGCCGACGTGCTGCCCAAGGGTGGGCGCCTGACACCCAGCCCGATGGAGGTTCGGATCGGTGAGCCGATGGACCCGGCCGCTATCGCCGCGCAGGATTTGCGGCGCGAGGTCTTGGCATTGCGCAACGGGCGTCGCACGCGGACCAATACAGGCACGCTGCGACTCGTGCAGGACCGCCTCGCGGTCGCTCAGCGGGAACCGCAGCGTGCATCCATGGCGAGCGCGGCGTAGCGATGGACGGACTCTACGCACTGAAGCCCTGGTACACCCAACGGCTTCGGATCTTCCTGCAGCGCGCCGAGATTCAGGGCACCTCACCGGATTTCTTCACCGCGGTCGGCATTTTCGGCGCAGCAGCGGCGGCAGTCAGCATCGCGGCCGGCTGGTGGCCACTGGCGGTGTTGTGGCTCGGTGTCCGGCTGGCCGGGGCGAACCTCGACGGCGCGGTCGCGCGGGCCAGGAAGGTCTGCCGTCCGTGGGGGTTCGCACTGAATGAAATCGGCGACCGTGCCTCGGATCTGCTGATGTTCGCCGGACTCGCGGTCTGGGCGGCATCTCAGGGCGGCCCCGGCATGAACTGGCTGTCCTGGCCGGTGATCTGGGTCCTTGCCGCCGCGCTGGCGGCGACGCTGCCGACCTTCGCCTCACTCGCCGCCGCAGGGGCGGGCGCGACACGGCGCAACGGCGGGCCCTTCGGCAAGACCGAACGCTGCCTCGCCGCCATCGTGGCCGCTGCGGCACCGGCCGCCATCCCGGTGGTCGGCGCGGTGATCGTCGTCGGGTCGATGATCACCGCCGCCCTACGGCTGGCAGCAGCACACCGCGAACTCACCACAGCCGCAACGTAGACCGACTACACGCCCAGGGCCGGTCCGATGGTGGTGTTCCAGGACTCCTGCATCTCGGACTCGAACAGACCCCACGTGTGGGAGCCTTCAGGCCGAACGATGTAGGTGATCGGAATGCCTGCTGCGGCAGCGGCATCGGCGAACACGCGCGTACTGTCGGCGACAATGCGTTCGATCAGTCCACCGGTGAAGTTGGGCCCAAAGCCCTCGGGCAGCCGGTCGACGGCACCGACCCCGCCGCTGGCCGAGGCCGCTGCATACACCGCGACGCCCTGCAGCTTGGCGACGTTCTTGGAGGGGTCATGGGCAATCCACAGCGGTCCGCCCGGCGGGCCCCACATCGCGTCTGCGCTGGCGCCACCGCCCAACAGTGACATGCTGACCTGCTGCGGTTGATCGGCCGGGTTCAGCAGACCGCTATAGGAGCCGACCGCCCGATAGACGCCCGGCGCCTGGATTGCGTAGTCGACCGCGGTGCCCCCGGTGCTCGACAGGCCACCGACCGCGTTCACGCCGTTGGTGTTGTACTCGGCGTTGATCAACGGTGGCAGTTCGGAGGTCATGTAGGTCTGGTACTGCTTGCCGGCGTCGGCGACCCAGTTGGTGTACCAGCTGAACGCGCCACCGAGCGGGGAGACGACGTTGACGTTCTTCTCGGCGAAAAAGCCTTGGACATCGGTCATTCCGAACCAGCTCTTGGTGCCCGGGGCCCAGTTGCCGCCCGGATCCAGATTGTCGCCCCCGTCGATACCGGGCAACAGGTAGAAGGTCGGCGAGTTCGACGTCGGCGACTTGAACACGTCGTTGACGATCACCTTGTTCATCGAGGGCGAGTACACCGAGACCTTGTCCCAGCGTTCGTTCACATGCTCGATACCGGTGATATGCGCACCTTGTCCCGGCGAGCCGGCGGGCTGGGCAACAGCCACCGGAGCCGAAACCAACGACAGAACGGAGAAGAGTGCCGCGGCCATCCCGCGAACACGACTCATCAAGATCACCGGCTGATTATGGGTGCGACGCAAACGTTCGGCAAGAATTGGCCGCAATCGCCGCGTGTCGTCGTGGAACTCGTTACTTTTGCTAATCACCTGTCCGCGTTGAGGTTTCGGACCCGTCAACGCCAACTCGCCGCCGCACAGCACCGTGCGGCGGCGAGTTTGGAACAGGCCGCTACTTGGCTGCGGCCTTCTTCTTGGCGCGGCTGGCGGCCGCCTTCTCGGTCTTGGCGCCCGCGTTGGACAGCTGACCGCCCGAGTTCTCCAAGTGCGCCCGAACGAACCACTGGAACTTCTCCAGCTCGCCCGCCTGGCTGATGAACAGGTCCTGGGACACCAGGTCGAGGTCGTCGAGGCGGTCGATGCCCTTACGCAAGTCCTCGATCACGCCGGTGTAGACGAGGTCCAAGGCGGCCAGGTGCGCCTGCACCGTGTCGCGGCCTACCGAGTAGTCGTCCCACGTGCGGTCCTTGATGATGGCGCCCGGCGTACCTTGGGGCGACTTGCCGAGTGCGGCGATGCGCTCGGCGACGTCGTCGGCGTACCCGCGAACGAGTTCGACCTGTGGGTCGATCATCTCGTGCACGCCGATGAAGTTCGGCCCGACGACGTTCCAGTGGATGTGCTTCAAGGTCAGATGCAGATCGTTGTACGCGCTGAGCGCCTTCTGCAGAATTTCGGCCACCTCGGCGCCCTGCTTCTCGGAGAGGCCGGGAATGGTGAACGTAGTCATCAGTAGCTCCTTCGCATGATTGACCGTCTCGCGACGTGTACCCGCGGGCTACCGGACAAAACCGTGCGTGGAACACACGTCACATATCGGCAAGCTTTGGAATCGGCATCCTCGGGCCGAACCGCGGATTTGACGCCAGACCACTGACTTGCAGCAGGCGAACCGCCCGGTGGCGGTGCGGGCGCAGCGGCTCGAGCAGCTCGACCATCGCGGGGTCGTCGATGGGATGGCCGAGCAGACTCCAGCCGACCATCTTGGCCAGGTGGTAGTCGCCGACCGACAACGCGTCGGCATCGCCGAAGGCGCGCTGCGCCGTCTCGGCCGCGGTCCACTCGCCGACGCCGGGTAGCGACATGAGCGCGATACGGGCCTGCTCCGTCGGGCGGGCCGCCAGGCGCTCCAGCGAGTCGGCCCGCTGCGCGCACCCGACGATCGTGCGGGCACGGCCGGGGTCGACGTTGGCGAGGTGAAACTCCCAGGAGGGGATGCGCCGCCACACCTCGGCCGGTGGTGACACCCGCATGTGTGCGGGGGCCGGCCCGGGTGCGGGTGCGCCGTATTTCGTGACGAGTTTTCTCCACGCCGCACGGGCGTCCTTGCCGTAAACCCGTTGTTCGAGCACCGCCGGGATGAGCGCTTCCAGTACGCGGTCGGTGCGGCCCAGCCGCAGATGCGGAACCCGCCGATGCGCGGCGGCGATGGTCGGCTCGACCGGTTGGAAGCCCGACGAGTCGTCGTCGCGTCCGAGTTGGGTAGGTAGCGATTCGGCGAATTCCCGTGCGCCGCCGCCCCATGCCTCGCAGTCAACGGTGTCGCGCGCTGATTTGGTGAGACGCGCGGTGACCGGTCCGCTGCGCATGAGGCTGGTGCGCCAGATCGCCCCGTCGCGGGCGTCGTGATAGCACGGGTCGGCGCGGCCGCGGCGCAGCGGTGACAGCGTCAACCCCGGCCCGGCCGGGCCCGCGAGAACGACACTGCACTCGACGCTTCGCACCGCCTCAGACTAGGTGACGGAGACGACAGCCTTGTCCGGGTAGAAAGCCACATGTCCGGCGATCGCGCCCACCGCGGGGTAGGGCTCGAGGTACGTCCAGATCGCGTCCTCGACGGTGTCGCCGGATCCGGTGACGACGTGGTGATAGCTCGCCACGCCCTTGAACGGGCAGTACGTCTCGGTGTCGCTGTCGCGCAGCGCGGACTGCACGACGTCGGCCTTCGGGATGTACTGCACGGCGGGATACGTCGACTCCTGCAGGGTCAGCGCATGGTCGGTGTCGGCGACGACCTCGCCGTTGATGCGAACGGTGACGTGCTTGCCCGTCGGTTCGACGGTGATCGGATGGGCAGCGGTTGGCTGGAGTACGGGGCGATCGCTCATGACAGGACCAACGTGGCAGTACCGCTCAGGATTCCGGTATCGCTGGCTACGATTCGCGACATGAGTGCACACGGTCCCGCCTCCGCTGAGGCCTCAACAGACATCGCGGCCGAGCCGGCGACGGTATACGCGCTGATCACCGACCTTCCCACGCTGGCGACGCTGGCTGAGGAGGCCACCGAGATGGTTTGGCACAGGGGCGACCGCGTCGCACCGGGGGCCGTCTTCAAGGGCCGCAACCAGCAGGGCAGCAAGAAATGGACGACGACCTGCACCGTGACCGACGCCGAGCCGGGGCGCGCGTTCGCGTTCGACGTGAAGAGTCTTGTCATCCCCGTCGCGCACTGGCGCTATGACATCACCGCGACCGACAGCGGCTGCACCGTCACCGAGCGCACCTGGGACAAGCGGCCCGGTTGGTTTCGCACACCGGCGGGCATCGCGACGGGCGTACGTGACCGCGACACGGCCAACGCCAAGCACATCAAGTTGACCCTGCAGCGGCTGAAGGAGCGCGCCGAACGTTAGTGGGGCCTGCCGGCGATCTTGTCAGCCACGACGGCGATCGGTGACGTCGTCTTGCGCCCGTGAGACTCGTGCCAGTCGGCGGCCTTGTAGGCCGTGTACATGCCGCGCACGCCCAGCCATCGCAACGGCTCGGGTTCCCAGTCACGCGATCGGTGCCCGACCCACGGCAGGTCGGTGAGCGCCGTCTGCCGTCCGAGCACCAGGTCGGCCAGGGTGCGTCCGGCCAGGTTGGTGGCGGTGACGCCGTGGCCGACGTAACCCCCCGCCGCGCCCAATCCCGTTGCCTTGTCGAACGTCACGGAGGCCTCCCAGTCCCGCGGCACGGCAAGCACACCGCACCAGGCGTGTGCGACGGGGACACCGCGGGTCTGCGGTAGCGCCGAATGCAGTACCGAGGTGAGATGGTCGATGGTGCGCTCGGGGACACTACCGTCGATGTCGGTGCGCGAACCGAAGCGATACGGCACGCTGCGGCCGCCGATGGCGATGCGGTCGTCCACGGTGCGCTGGGCGTAGAAGAAGCCGTGCGCGGTGTCGCCGAGCGTCTCGCGGCCCTCCCAGCCGATGGTCTCCCAAATATCCTGCGGGAGCGGCTCGGTCGCGATCATCGAACTGTTCATCGGCAACCAGCGCCGCTTCAGCCCCGGCAGCGACGCTGTGAAGCCTTCGGTCGCGCGCAGCACGACGGGTGCGCGCACCTTGCCCAGCACGGTCCCCACCCGTCCCGCGCGCAGCTCGTTGACCGGCGACCGCTCGTAGAGATCGACCCCAAGCCGCTCGACGGTGTCGGCCAGCCCTCGCACAAGCTGGGCCGGCTGGACGCGTGCGCAGTGCGGGTTGTGGTAGGCCGACACGACGCCGTCGATCTGAATACGTTGTGCCAATTCATCTTTCGTCAACTCTGCGATGCCGTCGACCTTCCAGCTGAGTTCCTCGGAGACTTCGGCCGCCAACCTCGACGCCTGCGCGCGGTTGCGCGCGACGTGCAGCGTTCCGCCCTTGACGATGCCGGCCTCGATACCTTCGCGGCCCGCGACGTCGATGACTTCGTCGACCGACTCGTTGAGGGCCTGCTGCCAGGCCAGCACACGGTCGCGTCCGTAGAGCTTCGCCATCCGGTGTCGGTCACCGGGCACCAGGCCGGACAGCCAACCGCCGTTGCGGCCCGACGCGCCGAACCCGGCGAACCGTGCCTCGAGCACCACGATGCGCAGCGACGGATCGGCCCGCTTCAGGTAGTACGCCGTCCACAGCCCGGTGTAGCCGGCACCGACGATGCACACATCGGCGTCGCGATTGCCCGGCAGCGCGGCACGCACGGCCGGAAGTTGCGGGTACCAATTGGAGATCCGGCCGTTGATCGTTTGGGTCACCTCTTGATTCTGGCAGGACGTGCCAGCGGGGTTCTGTGTCGCGGCTGCGAAATTGGTGTCCGGACCACGTCCTTCGCCATGCGATGCTGGAAGACCGGTCATGGAACAGAAAGGGCGACTTGATGCGTCAGCACCAGTGGGCGAGTTCGGGGAGTGTGCGCGGACGGACGCGAGTCGCGCTCGCGTTGTCGTCGGCAGCTGTCCTCGCAATCGGGACGGCCTGCGGCGGCGAGTCAGCGGCCCCCACCGAGGAGTCCACTGCCGAGGCGTCGGCCACGTCGACGTCGAGCACCCCGCCGCCACCGCCGACGCCGGCGCCCGTCGCCGCCGCCAAGCTCCCGGAGTTGCTGCCGAGCCTCGAGGAGCTCAAGACCATCATGGACAATCCGCAGTTGATCGAGGGGCCGAACTCCACGGGTGTGGCGGTACCGGATCCCAGCCAGCAGGTGTACGAGCCGGAGAACTGCGCCAGCTCCTTCAGCGGCGGCGCGCCGCCCGCCTACGAAGGCACCGGCTACCGGAAGTTCCACGGCGCCAGCCAAGTCCAGTCGCCGACCCCATCGCTGATGCTCGGCGAGTCGGTGGTCACCTTCGACAGCGCGGCGGCCGCGCAGCGCGCCCTGGCCAACTACGTCGAGCAGTGGCGCCGCTGCGCGAACAAGCAGTTCGTGTGGAAGATGATTGTGCAGGGCCAGCAGGCGGCGTTCACGCTGGGCGAGCCGGTCGACGCCGGAGGTGGCGTCACGTCATTGCGCAACGTCAACGACAATTCGCCGGTCGCCGTCACCCGTGCCATCGCGGCGAAGAACAACGTACTGGTCGATGTGCAGATCATGGGCAGCAACCTGGCCGAGCAGAACGTGACGATCGCCAACCGGATCTTGGAGAAGATCCCGAACTGAGCGCTGGCTATCCGCCCAGCATCAGATACTGGGCCGCGATCTGCTGATGGGCGTTGTTCAGGTCGCGGGCAACCGCTTTGAACGTGTACCGGTCGTTGGTGCCCACGCACCAGTGCCTCGCTAGCAGTGATTCCGCGTCTTCCGTGCGCAGACAACGGCTGCCCGCGAGGCCCGGCACCTCGGCGGCGGCTTGGCCCGCCTGGCGCGCCACGACGTCGTCACCCAGTACCTGCGCGAGCTGCTGCGAGGCGGCGGCGTCGCGCGCCTGGTATACCGTCGTCTGGCTGATCGCCACGGTGTCGACCCCGGCGTCCTGCATCGCCGTGCCCGCCTCAATCGGGTTGTCCTCCAACTGTATTGCCCCTGCCGGGTCATAGTCGGCGTCCGACATCGTGTCACCCTGCCCGGGCTTGATCGATACGGTGCGGGCCAGCAGACCCGTCGGGTCCTGCGGCAGCGCCGCCAGCGGCGCCGGCTCGGTGCGCACGAATGTGTCGATCAGGGGGCCCTGCAGATCGAGGACGCGGCCCGCCAGTTCGGCGGCCCGTTCCGGCGTGGCGAACTGGACCACCTGGATCAGTGCGTACGGCCCACGGGAACTGACGACAGTCAGCTCGTCCACGGTGGCCGTGCCCTCGAGACGCTTCATCAGCGCGCCGGTCGCCTCGGGGTGACCCGGAATCGGCACCGGGCGGATCGGTTCCGTCATGGCCGCGCTGGCGCCACCGTCGACGATGTTCAACGCCCCAGAGGCCAACCCTTCGGCCGCCTCCGTTGCGGTCTGCGGAAACGGATACTGCAGAACCGCATTGCGCAGCAGCGTCGCGTCGCCCGGATTGGCTGACGTCCGTTCACTGACGAAGCCGGCGACCAGCGGCAGCGAGGGGAACCTGGCCAGCATCGCCGGCCAAACCACCTGCACGACTTCGTTGCGGCGCTGCAGGACCTTTGCCGGTGACGCCCCGATCTGGGTGAGCGCGGGGTCGACCTGCCACGGCCCGACCACGAAGCCGGCCATCCGCCTGCCCTCGACAAGCTGTCCCGCCTCATCGGTGCCAGCCTGTCCCAGGGGCGGCCGCGGTGTAGTCGGATAGGAGCCGGGGTCGAGCGCCGACGGATCGACCGTTGGTGCCGTCGACTGCACCGCGGTGCCGTCGACGGTGCTAGCACACGCGCCCAGCAGCAGCGCGACCGTCAACGCCGCCAACGCGATTCGCACTACCGCACACCGCTGGGCATGCAGACGCGCCATCCGTCCTCGCGGACCAGCTTCAAGTCGAGGGTCTTGCGGCCCAGCAGTTCGTTCTGGGCATCGACGTTCGCCGTCGCTTCGTCCCCGAGGATCTGCACGCTGTTCACGGTCATGGTCGTCAAACCTTGATCGATACGGGTTTTCTTCGTCATGTCCATGACCGGGCCGGTGTACTGGGCCCGCCACGACGGGCACATCAGCTCAAGATAGGCGTCCCAGTTCTGCGTGTTGTACGCCTGCTGAAAGGCCATGACCGTCTCGCGCACCTGGTCGTCGTCGGACGGTGCGGTGGTCGTGGTCGTGGTGGTGGCCGCAACCGACGTCTGCGTCGACTCCGTGGTGCTCTCCTGGGCGACGGGAGCCTCGCCGCGTGAGCACGCTGCGCCCATGAGAACCGTGACAAGCATCGCTCCGATGACCGCGGATACTTTACGTGACGCCATTGACGGCAAACCTCCTCGCTGAGAACAGTTTTCGATAGGTTCCGGTAGTCACTGTTGCCGGGGCACCTTGTTGGCGGTGGCGGTGATCAAGGCCCCGACATCGCCGGTGCCCGGCGGTCGGCATTGACGGATGTCGATCAGCACGTTGCCACGGGTCGATATGCCGTGCTGGCAGACCGCGTCGCCGGCACTGGAGGTCGCGTCCAACACGAATGCGCCTGCGTTGTTGGTGGGCTGCCCGAACGTCCACTGCAGCGGCGGCTCGCCCGCCGGGGTGATGGTGACCGTCTTGCCCGCGCAGGCCTCCCAGTCCTGCCGCTGCAACTGCAGCGAGATGCCGGCGCCGCTCGGATCGGGGAACGACACCACCGCCTGGATGACGCTTTCCTGGGTGATCTTTCGGTACAGCGCACGTAGCGTTTGCACCGCGACCCCGGCGATGCGCGTCTGGCTGTAGACCGGCTGTTGTGCCGGCGCCCATGCACCCAGGCACTGCTGATTGTCGATGGTTGCCGAGTCGTTGAGGAGTTCGGTGCCGTCTGATTCGAGGACCACCGCGGTCTCGCCGGTGTTGCCCGGAATCTCATTGCCGGTCAACAAGATCGAGCGTAGTCCCGAAACCGGCACGTCGGTGGCCGGCGGCCCTCCGACGGTGGTCGGGACATCCCCCGATGGCAATCCGGCCTGCGGGTTGCTGGTGGACGTCGCCTCGTCGGACGGCCACGCCACCACCGTCACGGTGGCGGCGACCAACATCGCCACCGCGGCTGCCGCACCGATGACCACCGCGCGCCGACGGCGCCGCGGTGCGACAGGCACCGGAGTGGACGGCCCAAAGCCCGGTCCCGACTGACCCGGTGGCGGTCCGCCGGGCATCCAGGGCGTGCCGGAGTCTGCGCGCGGGTACGAGCTGACCTCTGCGCCAGATACCGGCGCCAGCAACGTCGGGTTCTGTTGTGCACGTGGGTCATACAGCGCCGCCCCGGCGGCGGCCGCCAACGCACTGGCCGAACCGAACCGCTGCCTCGGATCCTTGGCCATCGCGACGGCGATCACCTGGTCGAGCGCCGGCGGCAGCGACGGCACCACATCGGTGACCCGCGGTGGCGGTTGCTGCAAGTGGGCCATCATCGTGGCCGCCGGCCCATTGGCTCCCGAATACGGTGTCTTGCCGGTCAGCAGCCGATACAGGGTGCAGCCAAGTGAGTAGATGTCAGCACGGCCGTCGAACTGCATGCCCGACAACACCTCTGGGGCGGCGTAGGCGATGGTGGCCATGACCGACCCGGTGGCGGTCAACCCGACGTCGTCCAGCGCGCGGGCGATGCCGAAATCGCCGAGTAGCACCCGCTCGTTGGCGTCGGCAGGTCCCGACAGCAGAAAGTTGGCCGGTTTGATATCGCGGTGCACGACGTTACGGCTGTGCGCGAAATCCAGTGCCTTGGCGACCTCGGAGACGATGTGCACAGCACGAGGCGGGGTCATCTTGCCGTCACGCAGTGCGGCGTCGGCGTCGGTACCGTCGACGAACTGCATCGCGATCCACAGCTGTCCGTCGTCGGTCTGGCCCCGGTCGTACACCGACACGATCTGCGGGTGATCCAGCGATGCGGCCACGTCGGCTTCGCGCGTGAAGCGCGTCCGGAAGTCGGGGTCACGCGAGAGTTCTCGGGACAACACCTTGAGCGCGTCGCGCCGGGGCAAGGTCGGATGTGCGGCCAGGTAGACCGAGCCCATTCCGCCGGCGCCCAGTTCCCGCTCGATGCGGTAGCCGCCCACCATCGAGCCGTTGGTCAGCACTGGCGGGCCCCTCGATGCTCATCTATACGGATTCCCCCAGCCGCATTCACGCTCAGCAGTATCACGTACGGCCGCGGATGGCGTCCTCGCACCCGGTGGCGACGAAGTGGCATCTGGGTCCGTTCGCTCAGCGGTTGGTGATGCGGACGAGGACACTTTCCAGCGCCGCGGACACCTCGGCCGACACCGCCCGTTCTGCCTCGACCGCGTTCACGGCATCGACGTCGACGGCGCAGGCAGCTGCGGTTTCCTCCACGCTGAGCAGGGCTCGGTGCCGCGCGGCATACAGGCGCTGACCCAGCGTGGCGGCGGGGGCGGTCGCGGCGTGGCACATCAGGTCGCTGTAGGTGCGGCGCACGTCGGACAGCGCCAGCAGGATCTCGAGCGCTGGCGCGCTGCGCGCGGCGTTGGCCGTGGTGGCGTGCAGCCGGCGCAGCTGCGCGAGCAGCTCAGCGACCTGGACGCCGAACTCCGGGTCGTCGACCGGCGGCAGGGCCGCCATGCGCGCGGCCATCCCGTCGAGGGCGATCTTGGCGTAGTCGAGCATCACCTCCAGCTGCACGGAGTCCGACAGCGTTCCGGTGTCGTCGTCGTCGGGGATCTCGCCCCCGCGGGCCACGAGGGGAATCGTTCCCGACGGCCAGCGCAGGGCCCGTTCGATCTTCTCGCGGGTGCCCTGGGGCGGCCAGGTGTGCCCGCGTTCGAAATCCGCCAGCTCGCCCACGCTGACGCCGCTCTCGTCGCTCAGGCGGCGTGCCGAGTAACCGAGCTCTTCGCGGCGCGCGGTCACCGCCGCACCGGCCCGGGCGATGTCCGGGCCGTCCTGCGCTTCGGCCGCGGACCCGGCGGCGGCCTTCTCCGGCTGCGCGACGGTGTCGTCAGTGGTGCGTGCCGGCATCACGCCGGTGGCCATCATCGTGCCCGCGTCGGGGTCGATGAACGAGAACCGCACCGCGATGCCCTCGGGGTGACCCAGGTGCAGCGTCATACCGTCCGTCACGGGCACGTCGGAGACCCGTTCGCCGTTGAGGAACACGCCGTTGGTGCTGGCTTCGTCGACGACCACCCACTGCGCGCCCGTCGACTCGATCCGCGCGTGCGTTCGGGAGATGCGCGTGTCGTCGATGCGCAGCTGCGCGGGGAGCTCCCTGCCGATGAACACCGGGCCCTCACCGGGGCGCAGCACCTCGTCCACCCTGCCGAACCGCACGATCACGATGGGCAGGCCCGGCTCATCGCGGGGGGACTGCGGCGCAGGCATCGTCTAATTCCTTCCAGGCGTCGGGTCGGCCACCGTCCGATTCTGACAGCAAGCGCGAGTGGTGTAATCGGCAGATGACCGGCCTCGACCGCAACGGTGCGGTTTTCGTGCTCACGCTTGGCGACGACGAGAACCGCTTTCACCCCGATCGACTCGCCGCGATCAACACAGCGCTCGACGAGGTCGAAGCCGCCGAGGGCGCCAAAGCCGTCGTGACGACCGGCCTCGGCAAGTTCTACTCCAACGGGCTGGATCTGGATTTCATGGCGGCCAACCCGGACGCCTCCGAAACGATCCTGGTGGACGTTCACCTGATGCTCGCCCGGGTCCTGGCCTTTTCCGCGCCGATCGTCGCCGCCGTACAGGGCCACGCGTTCGCAGGCGGCGCAATGCTCGCACTGGCCCACGACCACATCGTCATGCGGGCCGACCGGGGGTTCTTCTGCCTTCCAGAGGTCGACCTCGGCATCCCGTTCACCCCCGGCATGAACGCCCTGATCCGCTCGCGACTACCCGTCGCGACCGCTCACGAGGCGATGACGACCGCGCGACGCTATGGCGGGGAGGACGCCCGGTCGGCCGGCATCGTCGCCGCTACCGCGGGTGAAGGCGAAGTGCTCGAGGTCGCGATCGCGCGGGCCGAGGAGCTCGCTCCGAAAGCCGGCGCGGTATTCGGGGCGATCAAGGCCCGGCTCTATGGCGAGGTCATCGCCGAACTCAAGTCGGTCTGATTCCACCGATCGGGGGACACCGGGTTCATCCGGTAGGCGGTCCGATCACCGGACAGACGCGTGGACCGGTGCGAGGCATCGTTATGCGCAACAGGTCAAGGACATCGGGAGAAACCACATGCACGTCTTCACGCGCTACATCGCCACCTACATCGTCGTCCCCGCCGGACTGATCGGCGCGTTCGCGCTGGGAACGGCGGCCAACGCCGACGCCGCACCGGTGCACAACAATTGGCAGCCGAGCATCGTGGCCACCCCGACCGTCAAGGCGCCGACCGCTGCCGGTCCGGGCACCAGCCACAACACGCGCCGCCACATGTACGGGTACTGAGCAGCTCAGAACGCGTAGCGGTGATACTGCGCCATGTAGCGCAGCGCCGGCACCATCGACATCACACGCGCCATCACGAGGTACGGCCACGCGACGTCCTGGAACGACGCGGAGTCGAACGGTGACTCCCACGCCAGTAACCGCACGCCGGGGACCGCGTCGACGATGTCCTCGGGCCGGTTGATCCCCCAGTACAGCGTCGAACCGGACCGTCGGACCACCGCGTTCATCCACTGCGATTTGATGCCGAGCCGGTTGAACGCGTCGAACTGCAACTCCCCGTTGGGGAAGGTGTCGACGACGCGGCGCAACAATGCGACACCGTCGGACTCGGTGAGATACATGGTCAGTCCCTCGGCGATCATCAGTGTCGGCCGGTCCGAGCGCACCTCGGAAAACCACGTCGGGTCGGTCACCGAGGCGGCGATGACGTGGTAGTTGTCCCGGCGCGGGAAGAGTTGACGACGCAGATCGGCGACCTCGGGATAGTCGACGTCGTACCACTCGACGCCGGGACCTGAATCGAGCCGGAACGCGCGCGCATCCAATCCGCAGCCCAGGTGCACGACGGTGGCGTCGGAATGGACCGCGAGAAATTGCCTGGCCCAATTGTCGAAATGGGCACTGCGGGTGGTCACCGACGGCGAATTGGCTTTCGTGATCGAGGTCTCCGACCAGTCGTAGTCGATGCGGTCGACGATCTCCTTGGCCAACCGATCGCCGAGTATCGGCTTGGCCAGGTCGGCGTCCAGTGCTTTGGCATACAGGGTGGCCAGCATGGTCTGCGGTGCACCGGAAAGGTCGACGTGCAGTTTCTCGCTCACGCTTGCGAGGCTAACCGCGGCGCAATCCAACTCGCTAGCCGCTGAACACTGTACGGCGTGGCGTTCAACGAATAACGTTGACATACATGCGGATCGACGTTCACGCCCACTACTGGACCGACCAATATCTCGACCGGGTCGCCGCTCTCGGTAAGACCGACACCGCGACCCAGCGAGGTATCGGCGCAGGCGATGGCGCCGAGCTCGATGCGCGGCTGCGGTTGATGGATCGCGCGGGGATCGACGTTCAGGTGCTGTCGGCCGCCCCGCAGTTGCCCTACGGCCTCGACACCGAGCGGGCCGTCGCGGCGGCCCGCTACGTCAACGACGAGTACGCCGCAGTCGTCACCGCACATCCCGACCGCTTCCGCGCCTTTGCAGCCTTACCTATGCCGGACGTCGATGCCGCGATCGCCGAAATAGGTCGTGCCACAGATGAATTGGGCATGGTCGGCGTCACGATGAACACCAGCGTGCTGGACCGCGCGATCACCGATCCGGACTTCGAGCCGATTTTCGCCGAACTCGATGCCCGCGGTGCCGTGCTGTACCTGCATCCGGCGGGCAACGGCGCCTGCTCCCCGCTGGTGACCGAACACCACATCACGTGGATGGCAGGCGCGCCCTTCGAGGACACCATCGCCGCGCTGCAGCTGATCACTTCCGGCCACCTGCAACGGTATCCCGGCGTGAAGATCATCTGCTCACACCTGGGAGGCGCGCTGCCGATGCTCACCCGCAGGGCCGACGATCACCTAGCGTGGGAGGCGCCCGACACTCCGGAGCCACCCAGCCAGGCGGTACACCGGCTGTGGTTCGACACGGTGAGCCACTGCCACGAACCCGCATTGCGTTGTGCCATAGACACTTTCGGTGCCGACCGGATAATGCTGGGCACCGATTTCCCGTACGAGGACGGTGCTACGTTCGTGCGCGCGGTCGAGTACGTGATGGAGGTCGCCGATCCCGGCGAAGCGCACGCCATCCTCGACGCCAACGCCATGGCGTTGTTCCACCTCGCCTAGGCGGCCATCGCGAGGTCCTCGGTGAACACCGTCTCCAGTGTCGCCAGGTCACCCGTTTGCGCGGCCGCCGTCAGCGCCACCACCATCCGCTTCCGCTCGGCACCCGTGGGCTCCTCACGGCGTTCTGCGACAAGGCGTTTGCGCGCACGGCTGACGAGTTGGCGCGCGTTCGCCTGCGTCACCTCCACGATCCCGGCGATCTCGGCGTACGAATAGTCGAACGCCTCGCGCAGCACGTAGGCCGCGCGCTCGGGCGGCGACAGCCGTTCGAGCAGGGTCAGCGCGGCGAGTTCCAGTGCCTCGCACTGCTCGATACGGCGTTGCGGGTCCGCGAGGGGATCCGCCGGATCGGGCAGCCACGAGCCCGCGTGGGTTTCGTGACGCGCACGTGCCGACTGCACGGCGTTGATGCAGAGCCGCTTCGTGGTGGTGGCCAGGAACGCCGGCGGGTCGAGAACGACGCTGCGATCGCAGGTCTGCCACCGCACCCACGCGTCCTGGACGATGTCTTCCGCTGCGGCGCTGTCGTTCAGGATCCGAAACGCGATGCCGAACAGGCGATCCCGGCACGACAAGAATGTCACTGCGGCGTCTTCGAGGCTTTGGTGCGACATGCTCATTCCTTCCGCGGACAGGGCGGTCAAACCGCCGCGCCGCCGCCGTCGGCGTGCAGCGTCGAACCGGTGATGAAGCTGGCCCGCGGCGAGGCCAGGAACAGCACTGCCTCGGCGATTTCGGCGGCATGCGCAGTACGGCCCAGCGGGAGCACCCGGCCGAGTTCCTCGTTGGTCTCGCCCCATTCGGCGGCCACCCCTTCGGTGCGGGTCGGCCCGGGCGCGACACTGTTGACGCGCACCCCGTGCTTGCCGAACTCGGCGGCCCAGGTGCGGGTCAACGACTCGAGCGCCGCTTTGGAGGCGCTGTACGCGGACGCCCCTGGAACGCCTTTGGACGCGACCATGGAGGTGACGTTGACGATGCTGCCGCTGCCGCGTTCGAGCATTGCCGGGACCAGGCCTGCGATCAGGAAGTACGCACCGCGAACGTTGGTGTCGAAAATCGATTCGAACGCGGCGAGGTCCTGGTCGACGGTGGCGGCGCCGGTGAAGTTCGCGGCGTTGTTCACGACGATGTCGACGGGGCCCACCTGATCGATGAGTGTGTGCACCGAATCGATGTCGGACAGGTCGGCAGGTACGAAGCGCGCGTTGTCACCGATCCGCGCCGCCGCCGCCGCACCACGGGCGAGGTCGCGTCCGGAGATGATGACCTCGGCACCCTCGGCCGCCATCAGGCGAGCGGCCTCCCACCCGATCCCGGCCGTGCCGCCTGTGACCAGGACGTTCTGATTCGCAAGTTCCACCAACTCAGTCTGTCGACCGAGTTGGACCACGGGACCCTTGAAAGTCCGTAGTCATTGCATGGTGTGGCTAGGTGAGCTCGGGTCGCCACCGTAGCTGCCGACGGGATTTGATACCGAGCTTGGCGAACACCTTGCGCAGGTGCCATTCGACGGTGTGGGCGCTGATGAACAGCTGCGCCCCGATCTCCTGATTGGTCAGGCCGGCGCCGGCCAGCTGAGCGATCTGCCCCTCCTGCGCCGTCAGCCCGTCGCCCGTGCCGATCGCACGCTTCTGGGTCTTCTCGCCGGTGACGAGCAGCTCGCGGCGGGCCCGCTCGGCGTAGCTCTCCGACCCCATGCGGACGAACATGTCGTGCGCGGTGCCCAGATGCTCGCGGGCGTCGACCCGCCGATTCATACGGCGCAGCCACTCCCCGAACACGAGATGCGAACGAGCGAGATAGACCTTCATCCGGGTGCGACCGAGCCGTTCGATTGCCTCGCGGTAGAGCATCTCAGCGGTCTGGTCGTCGGCGACGAGAGCCCGGCAGCGGGCCAATGTGCCGAGTGCCCAATCTGTGTCGGCGACGGCCTGGGTCTCCATCAGCGCGACTCCGCGGGCGGCCGCTTCCCGGTCGCCGCACCGGACACCCGCCTCGATGAGTTCGGCGAGCGCCATCCGGTACGGGCCCAGGTCCTCGTGCTCGCACGCCTGCTTCGCCGCGGTGAGCGCTTCTTGATAGCGGCCGAGCCCGTTGTTGAGGATCGCGGTGAAGCATCCGACCAGCCCCGTGACTCGGCCCTCGCCGCGTGACTCCGCGAGCTTCGTGGTGGCCTCGAGCAGTCGCAACGACTCGGTCTCCGCGCCGCGCCAGACGGTGAGCGAGATCGCGTGGTACCGCACCGGCGCCAATCCCGTTGCGGCGGAGATCGTATTGGCCTCCTCGATCAGCGCCGCGGCCGCCTCGAACTCGCCCGCGAACACGTGGCTGCCCGCCCGTGTCGCCAGCGCCAGCGGGAGCATCGCGAGCGCACCCGATTCGCGTGCCAGGCGAACCGCGGTGGTGCCGACGTTGTGCCACATGTCGTCGTCCCACAATTCCCCCGCCGCGCACTCGAGCGCGATGGGAAAGCCCTGCCAGAACGATCGCATCACATCGTCGTCGGTGTGCTGCGCTGCCTCGAGGACCTTCGTCACGGCGGTGCGCAACGTCGGCAGGCTCGCGGCGTGGCCGTCGGTGAACCGCATTGCCAAACCGTCCAGCAGCAGATCGTGCGGGCGCGGCGGCTGCGGTCCCGGAGGTGCGTGGCGGGCCGGTTCGGCGACGACGATCGGCCCGCCGTACGGGCACAACCTGCCCGCGTACATCGCGGCGCCGAGGGCGTCCAGATAGGTCTCTCTCGCGAGCCCGTCCTCGAGCCCTTCCAGACCCCGGGCGGCATCGAGCAAGCCGAGCGCGGTGTCGGCCACCGGCGCGGCACCGTCCACGCCGCCGCGACTCTCCACGAAGGCGATCCGCGCACGCAGTCGCTGAGCACGCGCGCGCTGCAGCGCATCAAGGGGGCTCATCTCCGCGATCGCCAGCAGGCCGAACGCCGCTTCGGAGGACGTGGCCGCGAACTTGGCCTCGGCGGCGGCCAGCGCCCTGGCTCCTCGTTGTGCCGGGTCCGACGTCAGCTCGGTCGCCCGTTCCAGGAACGCCGCCGCGGCGGCGACACCGCCCCTGGCGGCGGCACGGTCGGCGGACCTTTCGAGTTCGTCGGCCACACCGTCGTCGGTGCCGAACGCGGCGTTGGCGCCGTGCCAGGCGCGACGGTCGGGGTCGGAGTTCGGATCGGTCTCTTCCGCGAGGGCGCGGTGCGCCTGTCGCCGATCGTCGATGTCGGCGGCGAGGTAGGCGGCCGAGCGCATCAGCGGGTGGCGGAACCGGACCCGGGTGCCGATCTCGATCAGTCCATCGGCCTCCGCGTGTGCGGCGTCGTCCGGGGTGATTCCCAGCCGACGCGCCGCTCGTATCAGGAGGGCTTTGTCGCCGACGGGTTCCGCCGCAGCGGCGAGCAACAGCTTCTGCGTCGGCGCGGGCAGCGACTTGACCCGTCGCACAAAGCTCTGCTCTAGATGGCTCGATGGGGCGCGCGCGTCGGGACGTCCGTAGCCACCCTCGGCCGCGGCCGGATCGCGCGGCAGCTCCAGCAGCGCCAGCGGATTGCCGCGCGCCTCGGCGATGATCCGTTCGCGCACCCGATCGTCGAGGCGGCCGCGAATCACGGTGTCCAGCAGGGCGCGCGAGTCGCCGTCGGACAGACCGTGGATCTCCATGTCGGGCAGCCCCGTCAACTCGTCGGCGACGGTGGTGTTGCGCACCGCGAACACCAAGGCGACGGGCTCGGCGAGCAGACGGCGCGCGACGAACGCGAGCGTCTGCGCCGAAACCTGGTCCAGCCATTGGGCGTCGTCGACGATGCAGATCAGCGGTCGGTCCGCGGTGAGTTCGGCGAGCAGGCTCAGCGTGGCGAGACCGACCAGGAAGCGGTCCGGCGGCGGTCCAGCACTCTGGCCGAACGCGGTGGCAAGCGCGTCGCGCTGCGGCGCGGGCAGGGCATCCAAACGGTCCAGCATCGGGGCGCACAGTTGGTGCAGGCCAGCGAAGGCGAGTTCGACTTCGGCCTCGACACCGGCTGCGCGGGCGACGTGGAACCCGGCGGCGCGCTCGGCGACGTAGTCCAGCAGTGCGGTCTTGCCCACGCCCGCCTCGCCTCGCAGCACGACGACCTGGCTCTCGCCCCTGCCGGCAGCCTTGACTAGACGGTCCAGCGCCTCGCACTCGTCATGTCGGCCGCGCAGGGGATTTTCCGCACCGCCTGCCATGTACACCGCCGTCGATCTTGAAGGGCGGCCTTCACGTTAGCCTGTGCTGCCGTCCGACGGCGATTTGGCCTTGCGCCGGGCCTCGCGCAGCCCGACCCAGAAGCGGGCCGCTTCCCTGATCGACTCCTCGACGGGTCGCGGCTCCCAACCCAATTCGCGCTTGGCTTTGTCACACGCCACCGGCGCCTCCGCACGCATGAGACGCAGCGAACCCATCGACAGTTGTTCGTCGGTGCCGCGCAGCTTGGCCTTCGCGCTGCCGAGCACGGCCATCGCGTACGACACCGGCAGCGGAATCGACTTGGTCGGTGCGGGCACCCCGGCGGCCTCGGCGGCGATGCGCACCACTTCGGCGTTGCTGATCATCTTCTCCGAGATCAGATAGCGCTCACCGTTCCGGCCCTTTTCGGCGGCCAGGATGAGCGCCCGCGCCGCGTCGTCGATGCCGACGGCCTCGAGCTCGATCTTGTCCATCACGAACGGCAGCTTGCCGAACGCGGTACCGGCGATGATCTGGCCGTGCGGGGTCATGCCCCAGTCGCCGGCGCCGTACGTCGTCGACACACACATCGCGACGGCGGGCAGATCGTGTTCGCGCGCGTACTGGAGCACGAGTTCCTCGGCCTGCACCCGGGAGCGGACGTACGGTGTCAGGCCTCGGAGCCGAGAGGTCGGCGACATTCCACCCCTGTCGACGATCATGTCGTCCTCGGTGGCGACCCGACCGCGTTTACGTCCGACGGTGACGTAACTGCTGGTGAAGACAAACCGGTGCAGCCCGGCATCTTTCGCGATCTCCAGCACGTTGCGGGTGCCGTCGACGTTGGTGTGGAACAGCGGCGCGGGGTCGCGCAGCCAGCCGCGGGTGTCGACGACGCAGTAGTAGACGTCGTCGACACCGGCCATCGCTTCGCGCAGGGTCTCGTTGTCCCAGATGTCGCCGACGAACCGCGTGACGTCGAGATCGTCGATGCCGATCGTGTTGGCACCGTCGCGCACCATCACGCGCACGTCTTCGCCCTTGTCGACCAGCTGACGGGTGACGTGCGAGCCGAGATAGCCGTTGGCGCCGATGACCAGTGCGGTCACTTCTGTCCGCCCTGCTGCCCGCCGAACTGCTTCATCCATTCGGCCGCTTCGTCGGGCAGGGTGCCCAGTTCCTCCGCCTTACGGCACCACTTCACCGCGGCCCTCACGAACCGCAACGGGTTGTAGATGTCCTCCTGACGGCGCCACAGCCCGTCGCCCGCGTACGTGATGATCGAGATGTTGGTGGCCGTGATGATCGTGCCGTCGCCGGGGTCACGCATCGGGTTGTCGAGCTCGCAGATGACCCGGCCGGTCGCCTCGTCGAACACCTTCCAGAGCGCCGGGAACGACGTCATGTAGCTGCCGGGGAAGCTCTCCATCGTCTGCCAGATCCAGGGGCGCACCTCGTCCCGGCCGCGCATGGTGCCCGCCGCGTGCTCGACGTAGAGGACGTCGGGTGTGTACTGCTCAACCCAGGGATCCCAGTCGCGGGTCTGCGCCGCGCGATCGACCGTCGCTTCGAATTGCTCGAACGCCGCGACCAACTCATCGCGGCTGAAAGTGCTGCCAGTCACACCAGAACTAGAACACGTTCTACTGAGGTTTGTCGAGCAGTCAGGACACGCTGAGAACCCGCCGGTCACCGAGCGGGCCGGCCAGCGGCACCTCGACGGTGCCGGATACCGCGATCATGATGCAGGCACGGCCGGCCGCCTCGGGCAGCGCGCCGGAAAGCAACTCGACGCTGACGGTCTCGGCGGTCTCGGTGACGGTGGCATGGACGCCGTAACACTCCGGTGTTCCGGTCGTGAAGTGCACGTCCACGGCCTGGTCGCCAGCGACGCGGCTGAACGAGTCGGCGGGCATCGGATGGGCGTCCACGATCGCCGGATTGTCGACGAAGACGACGCCTGCGGGTCCCTGCCGTTCCGGCAGCACCGTCGTCTCCGCAGCCGCCGCGGGTGCGCCCCAGACAGCGATCGCGACAGCGGCGAGGATCGGGAATGAACGCATCACACTTCGGTAATCTCCGCACGGAACAGCGCCGTTACCCGCGTCGTTAGTCGTTACATGAGCGTGCAATACAACAAGAATCCCGCCGCGGTCAGTGCGTTGTCGCCGGAGCAGTATCACGTCACCCAGGAGAACGGCACCGAGCGGCCGTTCACCGGTGAGTACTGGGACAACCACGAGCCCGGCATCTACGTGGACGTGGTGTCTGGCGAGCCGTTGTTCGCCTCGGTCGACAAGTTCGAGAGTGGCACCGGCTGGCCGAGCTTCACCCGGCCGATCGAGGACGCGAACGTGGTCGAGAAAGTTGACCGCACGCTGTTCATGAAGCGCACCGAGGTCAGGTCGGCACAGGGCGACAGCCATCTCGGGCACGTGTTCAACGACGGCCCGCGATCCGAGGGTGGGTTGCGCTACTGCATCAACTCGGCTTCGCTGAGGTTCATCCACCTCAACGATCTGGACGCCGAGGGTTATGGCGACTACAAGAGGCTCTTCGAGAAGAAGGAGGCACAGGCGTGACGACGAGCGAGAAGCCGGAGGCGAATCGCGCATCTGACGGTGTCAAGAAGGCGATCCTGGCCGGCGGCTGCTTCTGGGGTATGGAGGATCTGATCCGCAAGCAGCCCGGTGTCATCGACACACGCGTCGGCTACACCGGCGGCGAGAACGCCAATGCGACGTACCGCAACCACCCCGGTCATGCCGAGGCCATCGAGATCGTCTACGACCCGACGCAGACCGACTACCGTGCGCTGCTCGAGTTCTTCTTCCAGATCCACGATCCGACCACGAAGAACCGTCAGGGCAACGACGTCGGCACGAGCTACCGCTCAGCGATCTTCTACCTCGACGATGAGCAGAAGGCCGTCGCGCTGGACACCATCGCCGACGTCGACGCCTCGGGGCTGTGGCCCGGCAAGGTCGTCACGGAAGTGACTCCGGCAAGCGACTTCTGGGAGGCCGAACCGGAGCACCAGGATTACCTGGAGCGCTACCCGAACGGCTATACCTGCCACTTCCCGCGGGCCGGCTGGAAGCTGCCCAAACGCGCGGTGGGCCCACGGGCGTAGCCCAGGGGAGTCTAGGCCTACTTCCCGTGGGCTCGCAGTTGATAGAGCCCGCGGGTGAGCGCCACGGTCTGGCCGGCTTCATCACGGACGACCGCGTCCAGCATGAAGTCGGCCTTTCCATTTTCGGCGGCTTCGGCTTCGACGCGACGTAATTCGTCCTCGCCCAGGCTCGCTTCGGCGCGTAGGTCACTGCGCGCCGCCGCGGTGAACTCGATGTCGAGTTTCTTCACCAGCGGGTAGTACTTGGCGGCATCGAAGCTCGCGATCGCGATGATACCGCCGAGGATTTCGGCGACGGTGAACTCGACTCCGGCGTACACGACGCCGAAGTGATTGCCGTTGCCCGCCAATGGCACGGTGGCTGCGGCATAACCGCGGCGCGCCTCGACGGCCTTGATCCCCAGCTTGTGCGCGGCGGGGATGGTGGCTTCCATGCCGCCGTTGATCATCTCGACCAGACTCATGGGACGAAACTAGCCCACGCGCGTCAGCGCCGGTGCACGGTGACGAGCCCACCGTCTTTCGGAGTGAACGCGATGCCGCGGAAGTGGATCTTCTCCTCGGGGGCATCGTCGGTCTCAATGACGAAGTGCCGCAGAATGGTTCGCAGCACGACGTCCATTTCGACGTTGGCGAACGCGGCCCCGATGCAGCGGCGGGTGCCGCCGCCGAACGGTATCCACGCCGTCGGGGTCCTAGTGCCCAGGAATCGGTTGGGGTCGAAACGCTCGGGGTTCGGGAAGGCGTCGGGGTTGGCGTGCACGTTGCCGATCGAGACCATCACCGTGTAGCCGTGCGGAACCCGCCATTCGCCGAGATCGAAGTGCGGCGCCACGACGTGGCGACCGGAGAAGTCGATGACGGTCCGGTTCCGTTGCAGCTCAACGATTGTGGCCTGGCGATACTCGTTGCCGCCCTCGTCGTTCTCCTCGACCAGCTTGGCGAGCACGTCGGGGTGACGGCGCAAGCGCTCGAACGCCCAGCCCAGGGTCGACGCGGTCGTCTCGTGGCCGGCGCCCAGCAGGGTCAGCAGTTCGTCCGAGATGTCCTGGTGCGACATCGGGGTGCCGTCCTCGTACGTGGTGCGCAGGAGCAGCGCCAGGATGTCGGTGCGGTCTTCCAATCGCGGATCGTTCTCGGCCTTTTCGATCAGCGCGAACACCGTGCGGTCGAAGTCCGTGCGGAACTGGGTCAGCCGGCCCCACGGACTGTACCGCCCGGTGCGGAACGGAGGCTCGGGCAGCGTGGCCATCCGCGACGCCAGCTTGGCCCACGGCGGGATTATTGCGCGCAAGTAGTCCAGTTGGGCTCCGTCGGCGCCGAACACGGTGCGCAGGATGACATTCAGCGTGATCCTGTTCATCGGCTCGAGCGTCGCGAACTCGCGCCCCTCGGGCCAGGTCGACGTCTCGCGCAGGGTTTCCTCTTCGATGACCTTCTCGTAGTTCCTGATGCTCTGCCCGTGGAACGGCGGAGCCAGCAGCTTGCGACGCGCCCGGTGCTCTTTGTTGTCGAGTGCGAACACCGAACCGGGGCCGAAGATCCTGCTGAGGTTCGGCTTCACATTGATCAGGTCGTCGGCGCTCGCCAGGAACACCTGGCGGGCCAACGCGGGATCGGAGACCACCACGCTGCGGCCGAAGAACGGGACATTGATGGCGAAGACGGGGCCAAGGCGCTGCAGTGTGGTGCGCAGGAAGTAGCGCCGAAAGCCGGCGAGCAGCACCCCTTGCACCACCTTCGGCAGCCGCACCGCCGGTGGCATCTTGGCCGGCGGGGCCTCGGTGGCTTCAACATTGCTGGTGTCGCTCATGGTTGTATCCGTCATTGCTCTCCTAGCCCAGCGGGGTCTCGCGACGGTGCACGATGATGCGCCCGCCGTCTTTCGGGGTGAAGGCAACACCGCGCGAGTGTGCCTTTTCATCGGGAGCCGAGGTCGTATCGATCTCGAAGTGCCGCAATACCGTTCGCAACACCACATCCATTTCGACGTTGGCGAAGGCGGCGCCGATGCACCGGCGGGTACCGCCGCCGAACGGCATGAACGCGAACGTCGGCCGCGTGCCGATGAAGCGCGTCGGATCGAACATCGCCGGTTCCGCGAAATCCTCTGCGCGGTCGTGCACCTGCGCCAGGGCGACCACGATCGAATACCCGCTGGGGATCACCCACTCGCCGAGCTCGAAGGTCGGCGCATACACGTGCCGACCTGCGAAGTCGATGACCGTGCGGGCACGCTGTACCTCCAGGATGGTGGCCTGCCGGTATTCGTTGTCGTCGGTGGCCGCCTCGGCGACCAGCTGTGACAACACCTTGGGATGACGGCTGATGCGTTCGAACGCCCAACCAAGGGTGGAGGCGGTCGTTTCGTGCCCGGCGGCCAGCAGCGTCAACAGCTCGTCACCGATATCGCTGCGCGACATCGCCGAGCCGTCCTCGTAGGTGCTGCGCAACAGAAGTGCGAGCACGTCGTCGCGGCTGCCGAAGTTCGGGTCGGCCCTGACACGGTCGATCAGCTTGTCGATGATCTGGTCGTACCGGCGCCGGTATTCGGCGAGCCTGCCCCAGGGGCTGAACCGCCCGAAGGTTCGGTTCGGCGTCGGCAGCACGACCAATCGTGACGCGAGGGTGACCCACGGCGGAATGATGCGCTTGAGGTCGGCGAGCTGTTCACCGTCGGCGCCGAACACCGCGCGCAGGATCGAGTCGAGTGTGATCCTCAGCATCGGTTCCATCGTCGGAAACGCCTGGCCCTCTGGCCAATTGGCGGTTTCGCGCAGGGTCTCCTCTTCGAAGATCTTCTCGAAGTTCTTGATGCTCTTGCCGTGAAACGGAGGGGTGAGCAGTTTGCGGCGGAGCCGATGGTCGGCACCGTCGAGCGCGAACAACGACCCGTCGCCCAGCACCCTCGACAAGTTGGGCTGGACATTGCCGACGTCGTCGGTGCCGGCCATGAACAACTGCTTCGCCAACTCCGGGTTGGCCACGATGACCGTCGGGCCGAACACCGGCAGGTTCATTCTGAACACGTCGCCGTGGCGGCGGGCGATCTGCCTGTACGTCCAATTCCGGTTGATCGCGTAGCCAATGCCCTGCACCAGCTTCGGCAGCCGTGAACCGGGTGGCAGTTTGACCGCGCGCGGCGCAGCGGCGGCCTTGTCGAGGATCGCGGTCCCATTGCGCGTGGGGCCATTGCTCATGGTGCACTCCCAGCCATCTCGCCAGGACGCTAGAGTCCTGGAACTGCGGCGGACTGGTACTACGGTGTACCGCAGGTTCGTGTAGTACGGTACCGGTTAGTACCAGCAATGTGCAAGAGTCCGGAGGGAGGCGACGTGACGACAGCGCTCGGCCAGCGTGATTCGCAATCCGAAGAGATGGCCGATCCGTTTCGCGACCGCTTACTCGACGGCATGGCGGCGTCGATCGTCGAGCGCGGTTTCCGAGACACCACCGTCGCAGACATCGTCCGGCACGCCCGCACCTCGAAGCGCACCTTCTACGCGCAGTTCGCCAGCAAGGAAGACTGCCTGATCGAGCTGCTGCGCCGGAACAACGAGACCCTGATCACCAACATTCGCAACGCCGTCGACCCGGAGGCGGACTGGCAGGAGCAGATCCGCCAGGCCGTCGACGCGTACGTCGGGCACATCGCGGCGCGGCCGGAGATCACCCTTGCCTGGATCCGCGAGCTTCCCGCGCTGGGCGCGGTGGCTCAGCCGCTGCACCGCATTGCGATGGAACACCTGACCGACATGCTGGTCGATCTCAGCGACAGTCCCGGATTCCATCGCGCGCAGATCGCACCGATCTCCCGGCCGCTGGCGCTGATCGTGCTCGGTGGTCTGCGCGAACTGACCGCCCTGTTCGTCGAGGCGGGCCACGATATACAGGGCATCGTCGAGCCGGCGATCGTCGCATCGACGGCGATCCTCGGCCCTCACTAGCCGAGCATCAGCCGCGCAGACTTCTCCAACCGCTGCGCGATCTCGGCGTAGGACGCGTAACCCATTCCGGCGCGCACCAGCGCACCGGAGTACAACATTTCCAGCGAGTCGACGACGTCGGGATCGACGGCGGGTCCGAGCGCAGCGGTCAGCCGGTCACGGATGTCGCGCCCGATGCGCAGCCTCAGCACCTCGACGTCGGGATCCCGGCCGAGCAGCGCATTGGTTACCGCACAAGCGAATTCGGGTTCGTCGGCGACCAGCAGGGCGATGTGCCGGAGCACCTCGGTGACCCGCGTCGCCGGGTCATCGGTATCGTGGCTCGCCAGCGGCGCGGCGGCGAGACGGCGCCAGAAGACCTCGGCGACCAGGTGCTCTTTGGACGAGAAATACGTATAGGCGGTGGCCGCCCCGACTCCGGCCTCGGAAGCCACGCGGCGCACGGTCAAGCCGGTGAAACCATCCCTGTTGAGGAGCTCGACCGCGGCTCTTCCCAGGCGATCGACGGTGTCGGCCTGCTTGGCGGTCAGACGGCGCCGAGTCGACTCCAGGGTCGTGTCGGACACATGTCCGGACGCTACTACAACTGCCCATGACCAGCAACGGTAGGTTAGCCACCATGAGCACTACAGACACTGCCCTCTCCGAGGGCGCTGATAACGCGCTCCCCGAGGGCGGCGACACCGCCCTGCCCGAGGCCGCTGCCCGCCTGTTCGCGCTCGCCGACGAGGTGACCGGCTTCATGCCCGCCGACGAGGGGCGCACGCTGTACGACACCGCCGTCCGCTACCTGGGCGACGGTGTCGGCGTGGAGATCGGCACCTACTGCGGCAGATCGACGGTTTTGCTCGGTGCCGCGGCGCAGCAGAGCGGCGGTGTGGTCTTCACCATCGACCACCACCATGGTTCCGAAGAGCACCAGCCGGGCTGGGAATACCACGACGAGTCGATGGTCGACCCTGTCACCGGATTGTTCGACACGCTGCCGACGCTGCGTCACACGCTCGACGCCGCGGGGGTAGACGATCATGTCGTCGCGATGGTCGGCCGGTCGACGACGGTGGCCCGAGGATGGCGAACCCCGTTGCGGCTGTTGTTCATCGACGGCGGTCACACCGAGGAGGCCGCCCAGCGCGACTTCGACGGCTGGGTGCGGTGGGTGCTCGTCGGCGGCGCGCTGATCATTCACGACGTGTTCCCGAACCCCGACGACGGCGGCCAGGCGCCGTATCACGTCTACCGCCGCGCGCTGGACACCGGCGATTTCCGCGAGGTCTCGGCGACCGGGTCGATGCGGGTGCTGGAGCGCGTGTCCGGTGTGCCCGGCGAGGCCCTGTAACGGCTGGCGGACTGGATCAGCCGCGCGGTCCTCGGCCTAACGGGTTGATCGGACGCACGTAGTGCTGGTGATCAACCCGTTAAGCGCACTGAGCCCGTCGCACTACCCGTGCTAGCGGTCGCTGGTCGCGCACTCGCAGTCGTACTCGCCCACGAGGCCGCGCGGCAGATCCGCGCCGCGGAAGATGCCGTTGGCCGGTGTCGTGCACGACAGCGCGTCGGCGGCGAGGATCATCGCCGCGCCGGTCCACGTGGTGCGTTCCACCGGCCACCGTTTCCCGTCGGCGTAGACGAGGCCGGTCCAGTAGGAGCCGTCCTCCTCGCGCAGGTGGTGCATCGCCGCGAATTGCTCGTGTGCGCGGGCCGTATCGCCAATCGCGTCCAAAGCCATTACCAGCTCGCATGTTTCGGCCCCGGTGACCCACGGCCGGTCGTCGACGCAGCGGATGCCGAGACCGGCCACCACGAAGTCGTCCCACCGTTCGTCTATGCGTGTCCGCGCGGCGGCACCGCGCATGGCGCCACCCAGCACCGGGTAGTACCACTCCATCGACCAGCGGTCCTTGGTCACAAAGGCGTCCGGATGCTCGGCGATCACGTGGCCGAGACGACCGACCGCGAGCTCCCACTCCGGCTGCGGGTCCCCGAAGTAGTCCGCGAGCGCCAGTGCGCAACGGAGGCTGTGATAGATGCTCGAGCATCCGGTGAGCAACGCTTCGGGTTCTAGCCCGTTCGGGCTTCTGGCCCAGGAGATTTCGCCACCGCTGAGCTGCATGTCGAGCACGAAGTCGACAGCCTTGGCAACCACTGGCCACATCTTCTCGGCGAATCGGCGATCGCCGGTGATTAGCACGTGGTGCCACACTCCGGTCGCGATGTAAGCACAGAAATTGCTGTCGCTGTTGGAGTCCTCGACGACGCCGTTGCGGAATTGGATGGGCCAGGAGCCATCGGGACGCTGCGTCCTACGGCACCATTCGAACGCGCCGCGCGCGGGTTCCAGGAGTCCGGCCGCCGTCAGTGCCATCGCGTTTTCCACGTGATCCCACGGGTCGGTGTGGCCGCCCTCGAACCACGGAATCGCGCCCGAGGACTCCTGGGTGTCTGCGATCGACTGGGCGGTTTGGCGGCACTGCGCAGGCGTCAGGACGCCGGGCACTCCAGGGATGTCACGAGTCAACGTCACACCACCGGCTTCTCGAAGTACATCGCGACGCTCTTGCCGATCAGCGGGTTGAGCACCGATTCCGCGGTGCGCGTGAGCCAGGGCCGGCTCATCATGTCCCACACCAGCAGCTTGTGGTACGCGGTCACCGCGGGATGATCCGACTTCTCGGTTCCGACAGCACATTTCAGCCACCAGTACGGTGCGTGCAGCGCATGCGCGTGGTGCGTGCCGGTGAGCCGCAGGCCATGGGCGAGCACCTTGTCGCGCAACACGTCGGCCTTGTAGATCCGGATGTGCCCGCCCTCGTTGGCGTGATACTCGTCGGACAGGATCCAGCACACCTTCTCAGGCAGCCAGCGCGGCACCGTGATCGCCAGCGAGCCACCCGGTTTGAGCACGCGGACCAGCTCCGAGATCGCCCGGTCGTCCTCGGGCACATGCTCGAGGATCTCTGAGGCGATCACACAGTCGAAAGTTCCATCGGCATAAGGCAGATCGAGCGCATCACCTTTGACCGCCTGGGCGGTGGCCGAAGCAGGGGCCTCACCCTTGTCCTTCATGGCCTGCAGAATCTCGTCGACGTCGTTGAGGTCCTCGACGCTCTGGTCGAATCCGATGACGTCAGCGCCGCGGCGGTACGCCTCGAAGGTGTGCCTGCCGGCACCGCAGCCGACGTCGATCACCTTCGTACCCGCGCCGACACCGAGCCGGTCGTAGTCCACGGTCAGCATTTGGCGACTCGCTCACGTGCTTGTTCGTATACCGCAACCGTCTGCGCGGCAACGGATTCCCAACTGAAGACATCCAGCGCGCGCTGGCGGCCATTGGCCCCGAGGCGGCGCAGTTCCAGCGGCGAGTCGAGGAGTTCGGCGAGCACGCTGGTCAACTCGTCGACATCGGCCGGAGTGACCAACCGGGCGCAATCACCGTCGGCGCCGACGACCTCGGGCAGCGCCCCCGCGCGGCTGGCGACGATCGGTGTGCCGCTGGCCATCGCCTCCACCGCCGGTAGCGAGAAGCCCTCGTAAAGCGAAGGGATGCAGGCGATTTCAGCGGACGCCAGCAGGTCGGCGAGCTCAATGTCGGTTACCCCGCTAGAGCTGTGCACGATGTCGGAGATGCCGAGTTCGGCGATCAGCTTCTCAGTCGGTCCGTTGGGTTCGAGCTTGGCGACGAGCTGCAGTTCGAGATCACGTTCCACGCGCAGCCTCGCGACGGCGTTCAGTAAGTGTGCGACGCCCTTGAGCGGGACGTCGGCGCTGGCGATCGCGATGATGCGGTTGCGCACCCGCCGCTCGGACGGCTTGAACAGTTCGGTGTCCACGCCGAGCGGTACGACATGCAGCTGATCCGGCGACACCCCGAAGTCCTCGGCGATATCGGCGGCCGACGTCGACGAGACGGTCAGCAGCTCGGGGATGCGCCTCGCAACATCCTTCTGCATCTCGGCGAAGCCGTACCAGCGGCGCACCAGGGGCTTGCGCCACCACGGTGCCGCCGACACGTCCAGCACCCGGTCGCGGGTGATCGGGTGGTGCACGGTGGCGACCACCGGCATGCCGAGGTCGGCGATCTTCAGCAGGCCGGTGCCGAGGCACTGATTGTCGTGGACCACGTCGAAGTCGTCGAGCCGCTCGGCCAGTGCGCGGGCGGCGCGCAGGCTGAACGTCTTAGGCTCGGGGAAACCCGCAGTCCAGGTCGTCAGCAGCTCGCGCAGATCGATGCTCGTCTTGATCTCGCTGGGCCACGGAATGCGGAACGGGTCCGGCTCGCGGTAGAGATCCAGGCTCGGCACCTTGGTCAGGCGTACCCGGGGATCGAGGCCACCGGGGTAGGGCTGACCCGAGAAGACCTCGACGTCATGACCCAGCTCGACGAGGCCGCGGGACAGGTGGCGGACATAGACCCCCTGCCCTCCGCAATGGGTCTTGCTCCGGTATGAAAGCAATGCGATGCGCATATTCAGCTCATGCCGATGCGCGGAGGCGGACACGTCCAGGGCCGATGAGCAGGACAAATCGTGTCACTCAAATACTCCGAACCTCTCTGGACATGTGTCCAGACTATAGTTTGACTAGCTATCGGACGCAACGCGTGCGTACTGCTCTGACTACCACATACGCCGCGCTGCGCGCTCTCCGGCCTTTCGATTCCCAAGCCATCTGGGAGGGTATTCCCCCTCGATGACCACACAAATCAAGGCGGAATTCGAGATCGCCGGTTGGGACGAGAAACCGTTCGAGGACAGCGACGAGGAGACCAAGCTCACCGAGGCGTTGGTCAAGAAGCGCTACTCCGGGGACATCGACGGCACCTCGACCACCAAATGGCTGATGTCCTACGCGCCGGACAAGTCTGCAACCTACGTCGGAATCGAGCACATCACCGGAACCATCGGCGGCCGGCGCGGCGGATTGGTTCTCCTGCACGACGGTGAGTTCGCCGACGGTGTCGCGACGGCGGCCCTGCGCGCCGTGTTGGGCACCGGTGAGCTCTCGTCGGCGTCAGGCACCGGAGAGTTCCGCGCCGACCCGGCCGGCTCGCTGGTGCTCGACCTCGACGGCTGAGTGCTACTGCGCTTGCTCCGGCGGGAAGCCGCCGGTCGCCACCGGACCCCACCGCGTTGGCGTGACGCGGATCAAGCACTTGCCCTGGTCGACCATCGCCTTTCGGTATTCATCCCAGTCGGGATGTTCTCCGGCGACGGCGCGGAAGTAGTCGACCAGCGGCTCGACGGCATCGGGCAGTTCGATGACCTCGGCGTCGCCGTCGACTTGCACGTAGGCGCCGTTGAATTCGTCGGACAACACGGTGACGCTGGCCCTCGGGGTGCGTTTCAGGTTGGCCGACTTGGCCCGTTGCGGGTAGGTCGCGATGACGATGCGACCGTGATCGTCGACGCCGCCGGTCACCGGCGAACTCTGCAACGATCCGTCCGATCGAAATGTGGTGAGCACCATGCGATGTCGTGGCCGGACGAAATCGAGCAGCTGCGGCAGATCGACGGCGTCGGCGGTTGCGTACGTTCTAGCCATAGCAAAAGCCTAGCGACGGGATAGCGATGGAAGCCTTCGAGAAGCTGGTCTCAAAGCTCGACTATCCGATGTACGTGGTCACCACCCGCGCGGGCGACCAGCGAGCCGGCTGTCTGGTGGGATTCACCAGCCAGGTCAGTATCGGGCCACCGCGCTTTCTGGTCGGACTGTCGGACAAGAACCACACGTACCGGGTTGCGCAGGATGCGACGCATCTGGCCGTCCATCTTCTGCCGCGCACACATCGCGAATTGGCCCGGCTGTTCGGCAGTGAGACCGGCGATCGCACGGACAAGTTCGCGCGGACATCGTGGCACGAGGGTCCGCATGGCCTGCCGATCCTCGATGACGCGGCGGGCTGGTTCGTGGGCGAGGTGCTCGGACGTCACGCTCTGGGCGATCACGTCGGGCATCTGCTCGAGCCGGTCGCCGGCGATGCCCCCGACGAGTTCGAGCAGCTGGTGACCTTCGCCGATGTGCGTGATCTGGAGCCGGGACACGAGGCCTGAACGCCTGAGGACAACTTTCGTCACGTGTCAGAACCCGACGCTATGATTCGAACATGCGTTCGGATAGAGAAGCGCTCATCGAAGCGCTCGATGCAATAGAAGCGGGATGCAAGGCGGTCGGGGTGTTCCCCGTGGAGACGCTGTCGCGGACCGACGGCCAGGCCTTACTCGCGCGGCTCGACAAACTGGACCAGAAGTTGGTCGCACTGCAGCGGAGCCTGCGCGGCCGGCTCCTCATGACTCGGATGTCGGCCTAGGGCCGTGGGCGCGGCGCAGGCCGCTGTCGAGCGCCTTCGAGCGGCGCGCGACGAGGTGACGGAGTTGTCGCTCGACGCGTTGACCGTGCCCGAGCTGCTCCACCTGCTTGGCGAGCTCGAGGTGGATCGGCGTCGTCAGCCGACAGTCGAGCATCGCCTGATACAGGCGCTGCGCAGCCGGTGCGAGCCGGCCGCCATCGGCGCCAAAAACTGGACCGGCGCACTGGCCACCGCGTTGCGTATCACCGAGAAGGAGGCGCGACGGCGGATCAAGAATGCCGAACTGCTCGGACCCCGGCAGGCCATGACCGGAGAACCGCTGCCGCCAAGGCTGCCCAATGTCACCATGGCCCAGCAGCGCGGTGCCATCGGCCCCGAACACGTCAAGATCGTCAAAGAGTTCTTCGAGAAGCTGCCCTCCTATGTTCCGGCCGATCTGCGAGACGAGGTGGAGTCCCATCTGGCCGGTATCGCAGGCGGACTCGGCCCGACGGAGTTTCGCCAGGCCGCCGATCGGCTGGCGCACCTGGCGAATCAGGACGGCGACCCGCCCAACGAAGCCGAGCGCGCCCGCCGACGCGGTTTCACGATCCACAAACAGGACATCGACGGCATGAGCAAGATCAGCGGGTCACTCGATCCGGAGGCGCGGGCCACCATCGATGCGGTGTTCGCCAAACTGGCGGCGCCCGGCATGTGCAATGCGGACGATGAACAGCCTTGCGTCGACGGCGAACCACGTGAGGAGCGGGTTCACGGCGATGTGCGGTCGCAAGCCCAACGCAATCACGACGCGTTGAAGGCGATGGGCCGTGCGGTTCTGGCATCCGGCGAGCTCGGCAAGCACAACGGTTTGCCGACGAGCATCATCGTTTCCACCACGCTGCAAGATCTCGAATCCGCTGCGGGACAGGGTGTCACCGGTGGCGGATCGATGATGCCGATGCGCGATGTCATCCGGCTCGCCAGCCACGCTCATCACTATCTGGTGATCTACGACAAGCACACCCGCGAGCCGTTGTACCTCGGACACACCAAGCGCTTTGCTTCACCGGGCCAGCGGATCGTGCTGCACGCACTCGATCGCGGTTGCACGCGGCCTGGCTGCACCACACCGGGCTACTGGTGCCAGGCGCACCACGTCGAAGGTTGGGCAGCCGAGAACGGACGCACCGACATCACCAAGATGACGATGGCGTGCGGGCCCGACAATCGCCTCATCGAGAAAGGCGGCTGGGTGACGCGGAAGCGCAAAGACGGTCGCACCCAATGGATTCCGCCGCCGCACCTCGATACCGGTCAAGCCAGAGTGAACAACTACCACCACCCGGAGAAGTACCTGCTGCCCGAGGAGGACGAGGGCCCCTAGAGCTGGCAGCCGTGAAAGTCGGCTCCGTCGCTAGTTCGCCTTGCGCTTCAGCGTCCAGGCGGGGATCCAATGTGTCACCGCCTTACGGCGCGCGCCATAGGCGATCTCGTAGGTGACCAGGCCCCACCAGAAGCCCTGCTCGCAGGTGGCCCAGCACGACAGCCTGCCCTCAACGATCGAGTGCATCTGCAATCCGGCCGGGTTGTAGCCGCCCGTCCGGTGCGGCTCGCGCGGGAAGACCGTGGCGAGGTCGACGAGCACCGCCACCGGCGGGTCGACCCGCCGGAAGGCCTGCTGCACGGGTTGCCCGTTGTAGCCGATCGACTGGAGCTCGCCCACCGTTCGATCATACGTTCGAACGCGGTAGCACGAACGCGAACGGACGCGGGAAGCCCAGGCCCGTCAGGCGCGACTCCCGTACCGCGGCGACGTCGACCGTGCGCAACTCCCCAGACGACGGTTCGTAACAAGTCAGCCTCTCGCCGGCCACCGCGACGATCAGCACCCAGTGCCTCGGAATCCCGCGTCCGACGAGCATCGCCACCGGCCGATCACGGCCGGCCGCCGCCAGGACATCCACGAGCTTGTCGCGACGGCCCCGAAACAACCGCCACCGGTAACAGACCCCTGCCGTAGCTCCCATGGTTGTGAGCGCGCGCGCCATTCCCCACGGCGTCGTGCCGAGCCGTCGCGGCCAGATCCGATTCACGTCGGCGTGCACGCGAAGCTGCTCGGCCGCGAACAGCGCGGCCCCGGATTCCGGTTCGGCCAACGCTGCATGACGGGCGGGATCGAGCAGCGCACCGGCCATCACCGCGACCGACGGGCCGCACGTCACCCCGTCGCGTTGGCGCAGCCGCAGACCGGCGAGCTTCATCGGCTTCCAGTGTGCTGACACAGCACCGGTTGGTCCAATTGCGCTCGGCGATCGTGGGCAACTCGCGGTTTCTGCAGCGCAATTCCTGCCATTCGGCAACCAATTGCTGCCACCGGAATTAAATCCCTGACCACCAGGTTTACAAGATCAGCTGCAGCTCGAACCGCGACATTCGCCACGGCTCGGAATACGAAAAGCAAGAAGGAAGAGGGCTCGGAAGATGAAGAAGTTTGGATTCGCCACAGTCGCTGCGAGTGCACTCACTGCCGCATTTCTCGGACTGGCCGCGCCGGCTCTGGCGGCGCCGACGGGACCCGGGAACGCGCAGGACACCATCAGCAAGCTGGAGGCGCAGGGCTACCAGGTCGTCGTCAACCGCCTCGGTAACGCGCCGCTCGAACAAGCCAGCGTTGTCGCGGTGCGGCCGGGGCAGACGTACAGCCGCACCGACCACAGTGGTCCCGGTGACGATCTGAGCACCAAGTTGCTCAGCAAGACGGTCTACGTCGACGTGAAGTAGACGGCATCTAGGCCCTCACCCCGACAAGCCCCCGCGATGTCTCCCCCCGGACATCCCGGGGGCTTGTCCCTGTTCAGTGAACAAGTGTTTCGAATGAGCTACGGGTGGCTAATCGAAGGCCTGTGACATTCGACCTCACCCCGACCGCGGCGCAGCACGACCTCGCTCGCCGCACCCACGAATTTGCCGAAGAGGTCGTGCGCCCGGTTGCAGCGGAGTACGACCAGCGCCAGGAGTTTCCGTGGCCCGTCCTGGAAGAGGCGGCGGCCCGCGGCTTCTACAGTCCGCTGTTCTATCGGGATCTCATCGGTGATCCCACCGGGCTTTCCCTGCCGATGTTCATGGAAGAGCTGTTCTGGGGCTGCGCCGGGATCGGCCTGGCCGTCGTGATGCCCGCGCTCGCGCTATCGGCCATCGGCCAGGCGGCGTCGCCGGAACAAATGTTGGAGTGGGCGCCCGAATGCTTCGGAACGCCCGGCGATCTGAAGCTCGCCGCGCTGGCGATCTCCGAACCCGAAGGCGGCAGCGACGTTCGCAACCTGCGCACCACGGCCCACCGCGACGGTTCGGGACCGAACGCCGACTGGATCATCAACGGCCACAAGATGTGGATCGGCAACGGCGGCATCGCCAACGTCCACGTCGTCAACGCCGTCGTCGACCAAGAGCTCGGCCACAAGGGGCAGGCGTTGTTCATCGTGCCCGGCGGCGCGCCCGGTCTGGAGATGGTTCGCAAGCTCGACAAGCTGGGGTGCCGCGCCTCGCACACCGCCGAGCTCAAGTTCACCGACGTCCGCGTCCCGGCCGCCAACCTGCTCGGCGGAGCCGACAAACTCGAATACAAGCTCGCCAAGGCCCGGGAAGTCGTGGCCGGCGGCAAGAAGTCCGGCTCCGCCACTCTCGGCACGTTCGAGCAGACGCGGCCGATGGTCGCCGCGCAGGCTCTCGGAATCGCCAGGGCAGCAATGGAATACGCCACCGAGTACGCCAACCGCCGGGAGGCGTTCGGGGCGCCGATCATCGACCACCAGGGCATCGCGTTCCCGCTCGCCGACCTCGCGACCGCAATCGACGCCGCTCGGCTGCTCACCTGGCGGGCCTCCTGGATGGCCGGCAGCGGTGTCCCGTTCGAACGCGGCGAGGGGTCCATGGCGAAGCTCGCCGCCAGCGAGGTGGCCGTCAAGACCACCGAACGCGCAATCCAGACCATGGGTGGCTGGGGTTACATCAAAGATCATCCCGTCGAGAAGTGGTATCGGGATGCCAAGCTGTACACCATCTTCGAAGGCACCAGCGAGATTCAGCGCATCGTCATCTCCAATGCGCTCGGCGCCGCTGACGGCAAGCCCCCGCTGCACTTCGACCTCGAACCCACCGGCGGACCGCTCAACCGCGTGTTGGGTCGAGGCACACCGGTGCGGACCCGGGTGGCCAGCGCCGCACTCGAAGCGAAGGATCAGATTCCGGCACCGGTCATGCGTCTGGCGATGAAAGTCCTGCGTCCGCCGCGTAGGTAGAGGTTTGGGCCGTCCCCGATCGGGCAGTTGACACGTAGCCCATCAAACTCCAGGAGGATGCGATGCGAGCAGTGACGTGGCAGGGGCGACGGAAGGTGTCCGTCGACAATGTGCCCGACCCGACGATCAAGGAACCCAACGACGCGATCATTCGCGTGACGAGCACCAACATCTGCGGGTCCGATCTGCACCTCTACGAAGTGCTCGGTGCATTCATGACCCCGGGCGACATCCTTGGACACGAGGCGATGGGTGTGGTCGAAGAGGTGGGCCGCGAAGTCGACACCCTCAGCGTGGGCGACCGCGTCGTGATCCCGTTCAACATCAGCTGTGGCAGCTGCTTCATGTGTGACCACGGTCTGCAGAGCCAGTGTGAGACGACGCAGAACCGCGACCAGGGCACCGGCGCGGCGCTGTTCGGCTTCTCGAAGCTCTACGGCGAGGTCGCCGGCGGCCAGGCCGAGTACCTGCGCGTACCGCAGGCGCAGTACACCCACATCAAAGTGCCCGACGACGGGCCCGACGAACGCTACGTCTATCTCTCCGACGTGCTGCCCACCGCGTGGCAGGGCGTCGAGTACGCAGACGTGCCCGATGGCGGCACGCTCGTGGTGCTGGGACTCGGGCCCATCGGATCGATGGCCTGCCGCATCGCGTCATATCGCAAGAGCGCCACAGTGATCGGTGTCGATCTGGTCACCGAACGGCTGGACCGCGCCCGGCCGTACTGCTCGGAGGTCGTCGACCTGCGCAGCGCCGACGCCAAAGAGGTGGTGCAGAGCTACACCTCGGGCCGGGGGGCGGACGCGGTGATCGACGCAGTCGGCATGGAGGCGCACGGTTCGCCGGTCGCGACGGTCGCGCAGAATGCCAGCAACCTGCTGCCGTCACCGGTCGGCCGCGCCGTGATGAAGCACGCGGGCGTTGACCGCCTCGCCGCGTTCAACATGGCGATCGATCTGGTGCGGCGCGGCGGCACGATCTCACTGTCCGGCGTATACGGGGGCGCGGCGGACCCCATCAACCTGATGACGCTGTTCGACAAGCAGATTCGGCTGCGGATGGGTCAGGCCAACGTCAAGAGGTGGATCCCGGACATCATGCCGCTGCTCACAGATGAAGACCCGCTGGGCGTCGAGCAGTTCGCCACTCACCGGCTGCCGCTGTCGGCGGCGCCCGACGCGTACGAGACGTTCCAAAAGAAGGAAGACGGCATGGTGAAGGTGGTCCTCTCGCCATGACAAACGAATACCCGATACCCCTGGTTTCAGGTCGGGTGGTTCTGGCAATATTACCGACGGGTAAGTTTGGGATCGGCACTCGGAGGGTGGGATGACAACGCAGTTTCTTGCTCAGGGCACCGAGGGCGGCGGGGCCGCCATCAGCGAGATCATCATCCTGACGGCGGTCGGTGCCGTTGTGGCCGCCGTGTTGGTGTGGATCGGCTGGATGCACCGTCAACACAAGATCGAGTGGTTGGCGTCGCTGGCCGACTGGTCGGGTCGACGGTTCAAGCGTCCGTCCTGGGTGGCGCTGCCGATCGCGCTGTTCATCTCGTCGATCATCTGCGCACTGTTCGGCTTCATCTGGGACGTGAGCCTGCACATCGGCAACGGCCGTGACAACGGTGCGTTGGCCAACCCCGCGCACTACTTCATTCTGATCGGTTTGTTCGGCATTTTCGTGGCCGGCGCCACGGCGGTGGTGCTGCCCAGGGGCGCGGAGGAGCGCCCCGGCCCCGCAGCGGTCCGCATCACCGACAATTGGTACGCCCCGGTCGGCGGCATCGTGATGGCGGGTTGCGGGTTCTACGCATTGCTGGGATTCCCGCTGGACGACATGTGGCACCGGATTTTCGGCCAGGACGTCACGCTGTGGGGTCCCACCCACCTGATGATGATCGGAGGTGCCGGCTTTTCGACCATCGCGGCGTCGTATCTCGAGACCGAAGGCAAGCGCTCGGTCGGAGCCGACGCGCCGCGTGACGGCATCGGGCTGAAGTTCGTGCAGTACCTGGCGTTCGCCGGTGTGCTCGTCGGTGCGTCGGTCTATCAGATCGAGTTCGACTTCGGCGTGCCGCAGTTCCGTCAGGTCTTCCAGCCGATGCTCATTGCTGCCGCGGCCGGGTTGGCACTCGTCGGCGCCAGGATCTTCCTGGGGCGCGGCGCGGCTCTCATCGCCGCCGTGGTCGCCATCGGGCTGCGCGGCATCGTCGCCTTCCTCGTTGCGCCCGTGCTCGACGCGCCGGTCAACTGGTTCGCGCTCTACCTCGGCCCCGCCCTGGTGGTCGAGATCCTCGCGCTGACACCGTTGATGAAGCGGCCGATCCTATTCGGTGCGGTGAGCGGCCTGGGTATCGGCACCATAGGCCTGTGGCTGGAGTCGCTATGGATCAATGCGGTGTACGACTACCCATGGCCGACCAGCATCTGGCCAGAGGGCCTCGCCATGGCAGTACCGGTGGCCATCATGACCGGTGCGTGCGGAGCCATGCTCGGCATGGTGCTCACCGGACAGCGGTTGCCACGCCGTGCCGTCGGCGTCGGGATCGTCGCTTTGACGGTGCTCGTCATCGGCGGGGCAGCGGCCAACGGCTTGCGTTATGACGTGCCGCCGGAGGCGACCGTCACGGCGACACTCACGGAGGCGCCACCGGTCAACGGCCAGCGCCACGTGACCGCTGACGTGCGGTTCAACCCGCCGAACGTGATCAGCGACAACCCGAACTGGGTGTCGGTCCTGGGTTGGCAGGGCAGGCTGGAGAACCAACGCGGCCAGTTCATCGACCATCTCGAGAAGGTCGGTCCCGGTCACTACGTCTCTACTGAGGCGATGCCGGTGTCGGGCGACTGGAAGACCCTGCTGCGTGTGCACGACGGCAGAACACTTGCGGCCGTTCCTATCTACCTCGCGGGTGATCCCGGCATCGGGGCGGAAGAGGTGCCTGCTGACCCGCAATTCCAGCGCCCGATCGTCGCCGAGATCACCATCCTGCAGCGCGAGCGCAGCCCCGACATCCCTCAATCCCTTTGGCTTGTCGGTTGTTTAGTGGTGCTGTTCTGCACGCTGGCGATGATCGCGGGTATCGCCTGGGGCGCGGGCCGGATCAACAACAACGAACCCTCGGGCAGCGAGGCGGAGCTGGAGCCCTCGGCGCAGGCATGACCATCGAACCCGATGTCGTGATCCTGGCTGATCACTCGTTCTGGCTGGCTGTGCCCGCGTTCGCACCGGCCGTCGTGGTCGCCGGTGTCGTGGTGTACATCGCAGTGCGTAACCGGCGAAAGGGTGACGAGGGGGCGGGCTCACCGAATATCGAAGGGAAACCGTGAAACTGCGTTTTGCGACGACTCTTGCGGTGGCCGCCGCTCTCCTCGTAGCCGGCTGCGGCGGCAGCGAAAGTCCAAGCGACAGTGGTGCTGCCGCGTCGGCTTCGACGGTCAACCCGTCGGACATGCAGGATCAACAGGCGCCGCCCGACCGCCTCGTCGTGGACGTCAAGATCCAGGGCGGCAACGTGACCCCCACGAACGCCCAGTTGGAGGCCTCGGTCAACGAACCGATTGTCTTCAGGGTCGACAGCGACGCCGCCGATGAACTGCACGTGCACTCGAATCCCGAGCACTCGTACAAGATCGAGGCCAAGCCCGGTCAGTCGTTCCAGTTCACCGTCGCCGTACCCGGAAAGGTCGACGTCGAGCTGCACGAGCTGAAGAAGACCGTCGCCACCATCACCGTGCAGTGAACGCGGACGGGTCGGTATCCGTAGTCGCCCATGGGCTGGGCGGGTCGGCCGACCTTCCGATCCCCTTCACGTACGCGCTGATCGGCGCGGCGTGGGCACTGACGTTCACCTTCGCCGTCGTCGCATTGGCATGGCGCAAGCCACGATTCGGTTCCGAGAAACCCGGCCGCGAACTGCCGCCGTGGGTGACTGCGGCGGTGGACGCGCCGGCCACCCGTTGGGTGGTCGGCATCGCAGGCCTGGCCCTCGCGGTGTGGGTGGGGCTCGTCGCGTTCTTCGGTCCGCAGAACGCCGAGAGTCCGCTGCCCGGCGTGTTCTACGTGTTGATGTGGGTCGGGCTGGTGGCGCTGTCGGTGCTGTTCGGCCCGGTGTGGCGGGCGCTGTCGCCGGTACGCACGGTGCATCGGTTGCTCGGCGGAAAGTCGCTGCGTGACTATCCGGCGGCGCTGGGCTACTGGCCCGCCGCATTCGGCCTCTTCGCGTTCGTCTGGCTCGAACTGGCCAGTCCAGATCCGGGATCGCTTGCAGCGATCCGTATTTGGTTGCTGATCTATCTCATCGTCACGCTCGCCGGGGCCTTCGTATGTGGCGCGCGGTGGTGCGCACGCGCAGACCCGTTCGAGGTGTACGGCATCGTGGTGTCGCGGTTGTCCGCGTTGCGGCGCAACCGCAATGGCCGCATCGCGATCGGCAACCCTTTCGATCACTTGCCGTCGCTGCCGATACGGCCGGGCATTGTCGCGGTGCTGTCGGTGCTGCTGGGCTCGACGGCATTCGACAGCTTCTCCGCACGGCCCCAGTGGCGCACGTTCATCGACGAGACGGCGGGTTCCGTGACGGCCGCCACGCTGATCAACACCGCGGCCCTGTTCGTCTTCGCCGGCGTGGTCGCGGCGACGTTCTGGCTGGCGGCCAGGGCGACCGGTGGGGTCGATCGCGAGCAGCGCCGGCTGCTACCTGGGCAGATGGCGCATTCGCTCATCCCGATAGTCGTCGGGTACGTGTTCGCGCACTACCTGACCTATCTCGTCGAGCGGGGGCAGCAGACCGTCTACCTGCTGCTGGGAGTGGACGCCGACGTGAATTACATTCTGTCGCTTCATCCTTCGCTGCTGGCGACGGTGAAGGTCGGCTTCGTCGTCGTCGGCCACGTGGCAGGTGTCATCGCCGCCCATGACCGGGCGCTGCACCTGCTGCCCAAGACGCACCAGTTGACCCGGTCAGCTCGCGATGATGCTGGTGATGGTGGGCTACACCTTCACCGGGCTGTACCTGTTGTTCGGCGGGTAAGTTCTGGCTATGCGGGCGCTGATCATCACCGACGTTCAGAACGACTTCTGCGAAGGCGGTTCGCTGGAGGTGACGCGCGGCGCCGAAGTCGCCAGCGGCATCAGCGAGCTGCTGGCCGGTGATCACGGCTACGCACATGTGGTGGCGACCAAGGACTTTCACATCGATCCCGGTGAACACTTCTCCGACAATCCGGACTACGCGCACTCGTGGCCGCGGCACTGCGTGGTGTCGACCTCTGGCGCGGACTTCCATCCCCACCTGGAGACCGGCGAGGTCGAGGCTGTGTTCCGCAAGGGTCAGTTCGCCGCCGCCTACAGCGGCTTCGAGGGCGCCGACGACGACGGCACCCTGCTGGCCGACTGGCTACGGCAGCGCGGTGTCGAGGAGGTCGACATCGTCGGTATCGCGACGGATTACTGCGTGCGAGCGACTGCCGCGGATGCCGTGGAGGCGGGCTTCGCCACCCGAGTGCTGCTGGACCTGACGGCCGGCGTCGCGCCCGAGTCGACAGCCAAGGCGATCGAGGACATGCGCGCCGCCGGGGTCGAGATCAGCTAGTCGGATCGACCGGGCGTCCCGTCCATTCGGGCGCCCGGTTTTCCAGGTGGGCTCGCACACCTTCCCTGGCGTCGTCGTGGCCCATCACCGCGAGGTGGATCTCGGTTTCGCGGCGACCGACGGCGGCACGGTCGAGGTCGAAGGAATCCCACAGCAGACGCTTGCTGGCTGCCACCGACATCGGCGCGGTATTCGTCGCGATGTCATGCGCCACCTCCAGGGCGGCAGGGAGCACGTCATCTGCATCGAGCACCCGGCTGCCCAGCCCGAGTTCGACTGCCCGGTGACCGTCGAATGTCGTACCGGTCAAGAGGATTTCGGCGGCGTTGGCGATCCCGACGAGCCGCGGCAGAACCCAGTGTGAGTAGGCGTCGCCGACGACCCCGCGCCGCACCTGCACGATGCCGTACCGCGCATCGGCGGCGAAGAACCGCAGGTCGCACTGCAACGCCAACGTCAGACCCAATCCGATCGCGTGGCCGTTCACCGCCGCGATCACCGGCTTGGACAGCGTGAAGGCGGGCACGTCGATACCGGCCGCGCTGAACCCCGACCCCGGGCTGGCGAAGGTGTCCTCACCCGCAGCCAAATCGGCACCCGCGCAGAACGCCGGGGGTGCGCCCGTCAGCACGACGGCGCGGACTCCGTCGTCGCGGTCACAGGTCCGGTAGGCGTCGGCGAGCTCCTCCCGCATTCCGTCACCGACGGCATTGCGCCGCTCGGGGCGGCTGAGCGTGATAGTTGCCACACCACTGTCAACGGCCAGCAGCAATGTGCGGTATTCGTGTGACGGAGTCATTGGTTGCAATGCTTTCGCATTGGGCATCCCCTAACGTCGCCTTCGTTCGTATCCGTACTGATTTTGGAGCTGCAACTTGAGTCAACCCGCCAATCCGCAGGTCAACACCCCTCTTGAGATCTGGCCAGGCAAGGCCTATCCACTCGGGGCGACCTACGACGGCACGGGCACGAACTTTGCGCTGTTCAGCGAGGCCGCCGAGCGCGTCGAACTGTGCCTGTTCGACGCTGACGGCGAACAGACGGCCTGCATCACGCTGCCCGAGGTGGACGGCTTCGTCTGGCACGGTTTCGTCCCGACCATCGAACCCGGGCAGCGCTACGGCTACCGCGTACACGGGCCCTACGACCCCGCCGCCGGCCACCGCTGTAACCCCAACAAGCTGTTGCTGGATCCCTACGCCAAGGCCATTCAGGGTGCGTTCGACTGGAATCAGTCGTTGTTCAGCTACAACTTCGGCGACCCTGACAGCCGCAACGACGACGATTCGGCGGCCAGCATGCCCAAATGCGTCGTCATCAACCCGTACTTCGACTGGGGCGTAGACCGCCCGCCCAGCCACGAATACGCCGACACCGTCATCTACGAGGCGCACGTCAAGGGACTCACGCAGACCCATCCGGACATCCCGGAACAGCTTCGCGGTACGTACGCCGCGGTGGCGCACCCGGTGATCATCGATCACCTGAAAACATTGGGCGTCAACGCGATCGAGCTGATGCCCGTGCATCACTTCGCAAACGATTCCACGCTGATCGACAAGGGTCTGTCCAACTACTGGGGCTACAACACCATCGGGTTCCTGGCGCCCGACCCGAAATACAGCTCGAGCCCGAACCCCGGTGGGCAGGTGCAGGAGTTCAAGGCGATGGTGCGTGCCCTGCACGAGGAGGGCATCGAGGTGATCCTCGACGTCGTCTACAACCACACCGCCGAGGGCAATCACATGGGGCCGACGCTGTCCATGCGGGGCATCGACAACGCCGCGTACTACCGCCTCGTCGACGACGACAAGCGCTACTACATGGACTACACCGGTACGGGCAACAGCCTCAACGTCGGCCATCCGCACTCGCTGCAGCTGATCATGGACTCGCTGCGGTACTGGGTGACCGAGATGCACGTCGACGGGTTCCGCTTCGACCTGGCGTCGACACTGGCCCGCGAGTTCTACGACGTGGACCGACTGTCGACGTTCTTCGAACTCGTACAACAGGATCCGATCGTCAGCCAGGTCAAGCTGATCGCCGAGCCGTGGGACGTCGGACCCGGCGGATACCAGGTCGGTAATTTCCCGCCGCAGTGGACAGAGTGGAACGGCAAATACCGTGACACCGTGCGCGACTACTGGCGCGGAGAGCCGGCCACCCTCGACGAATTCGCCTCCCGGTTGACCGGATCGGCCGATCTGTACGAGGACACCGCTCGTCGACCGGTGGCATCGATCAACTTCGTCATTGCCCACGACGGGTTCACGCTGCGGGACCTGGTGTCCTACAACGAGAAACACAACGACGCCAACGGTGAGGACAACAACGACGGCGAGAGTCACAACAGGTCGTGGAACTGCGGTGTCGAGGGACCGACCGATGATCCCGAGATCAACGCGCTCCGGTCGCGGCAGCAGCGCAACTTCCTGACCACGCTGCTGCTCTCGCAGGGCGTTCCGATGATCGCGCATGGCGACGAGCTCGGCCGCACGCAGCAGGGCAACAACAACGTCTACTGCCAGGACAACGAATTGTCCTGGATCGACTGGGAGAACGCCGATACCGAACTGATCGAGTTCACCCGCAGCGTTTCAGCGATACGCGCCGCGCACCCCGTGTTCCGGCGCCGACGGTTCTTCTCCGGCCGCCCCGTGCGCCAGCGCGGCGGCGACGGACTACCCGACATCGCGTGGTTCGCACCGGACGGATCGGAGATGAGCGACGAGGACTGGGATTCCGGGTTCGCCAAATCGATTGCGGTGTACCTCAATGGGCAGGGCATCCCCGACCTCGATCCGAGGGGTCAGCGGGTGACGGATGACTCGTTCGTGATGTTCTTCAATGCCCACTACGAGGCGCTCGAGTTCGTCCTGCCTGAGGAACGGTTCGGCACCTCGTGGGAGCCGGTGATCGACACCGCGGCCACCAATGGCGAGGAACCGAAGACCCACGATGCAGGAGCGAAAGTCACCGTCGACGCCAGGTCGGTGCTGGTGCTGAGGTCGGCGACGGTCAGCGAGACGTAGTCACCGCTCGACGTTGAAGAACGAGTCACCGTCTTCGGGAGTGCCGTCGATCTGACCGCGGTCGATGCCGTGCTCTTCGGGGTCGATCCGGTCGAGTTCGTCGTCGGACATCGAGACGGTTTCCTGCTCGGTGTCATCGGCGTCGCGTGGATCGACATCATCGGGCCCGACATCGGGCACCTCGTCGGCCAGACGCTCGTCGAGCGTTTCGTCCTCTTTGGCCTCGATCCACTTCTCCGGCGGGTCAACGACCTCGTCGCCGTCGTCGTTTCGCACCTCGTCGGAGTCGAGCTGCTCTTCGGGCGTCAGGGGATTTTCGTCGGATACGTCGCGTGCCATGACTGCCATGTTGCCCGACGCGGCACCCGGTCAAACAGCGAACCCGCTTACTGGCAGAAGCGTGGCGGGCCCGAGCAATCGGGCGTCCTTTTGGCGCACAGAGGTGTATCGGAGATGCCTTAGCATCAGCGGCAGGCCTCGACTGACGCGAGGCCGTTCGCGGCTGGCGCGTGAAACACCCTGGTCAGATGAACGAAAGGGATAGACGGTGAGCAACGACGATCTGCCGCGCGACGTTGGTGAGACCACCCCAATTGCTCCGCGCAGTATCCACGAGGAAGACACGCTGGACGCCGGGCGGTTCCTTTACCCGCAACAACCGCCACCCGCTATCGGTTACCGACAGCAACCCCCATCGGGCAGCACTGGATTTCTCGGTCGCCGGCGGTGGTGGGTCATCGGCGGTGCGGCCGCCGTGGTCGGCGCCGTGATCGTGGCCCTGGTGGTGTTCACCGGCGGCGAGGACAGCTCGTCGACTGATGCCACCGCGACGACCTCGACGCCGATGCCCGCCGGTCCCAGCACGACCGCAGCCGCCACGCCCCGCTTCACGCCGGCGCCCGCTCCCCCACCACCTCCTCCCGTGGTCGATGCTGCCGCGCTGCCTGGACTACTGCTTCCCGCTGACCTGATCAATCAGCGCATGAACACCACCGGCATGACTGCCGATCCCCCGCTCGCCAAACTGTTGCCCGGTTCGGTCACTCCGCCGCATTGCACCGGTGCGTGGGGCCCGGCGTACGAGGCGACATACCAAGGGTCTCGTTACACCGGCCTTGCCATCCAGGGCTTTTTCCAGCCCCCGATTCAGATGGTGCAGGCTGTCGTCTCGTTTCCCGACGCGGGCGCCGCGAAGGCGTTTTACGACCGGCAGGTCGCCGACTGGAACGCCTGCAAATCCACCCATATCAGGTACGAGGGCGGCGGGGTTACCGAAGCTGATCTTGGTATGCCGTCGGTGGCTGCGGGCATCATGACCCTGTTACTGGTTCCGACCACGGCGCGGACTGAAGGTCAGCAGTGTGAACGCAATATGGCCCTGCGCTCCAACGTGATCGTTGATGTGCGGGCCTGCTCGCCGACGGTCGGTAGCGCGGGATTTTCGATCGCGAACGAAATCGCCGAGAAGATCGCGCCCGCGGCGTAGAGCGACTATCTCAATTCGCGGGCCAGTGCCGGCGCAAAATTCGCATCGAGATACTGGCTTGCGAGATAACCCCCGGGCCCGGTCAGCGCAGCGATGGTGTTCGGATCGTCCACGACGACCATCGTTCCCTGATATCCGGCGAAGGGCCCTGGCAGACCGTCGAATCCGCCTCCGCCAGCCTTGCCGTCGGTGCGGATGACCACCAGGACGTCTGTTTCGATGTTGTAGACGCCGGCAGGGTCGGGCATGGGCCGGGTGTCGCCGGTATCGGTGGCCCTATGGGTGAAGTCTTGGCTGTAGCGCAGCCCGAGCGCCTCGAGATAGTCGGCGGCGGTGGAGGGCGTGAGCACCTCCAAGACGGACGTGTCTGAATTGACAAGAGCTACAACAGATTTTCCGTTCCACGAAGGATTCTGGTTCTTCAAGTCATCCTGTTGGGAACGGATGTCACCGATGAGTTCCTTGGCTTTGTCCTCATAGCCGAGAATGTCGCCGATCCAGATCAGCTGGCTCTGCCACGTCCATGATTCGGCGGTTTGATCCGCGGGTCTGGTCAGCGTCGGCGCGATGGCGGCGAGTTTGTTGTACGTGGCGTCGTCGAGCGTTCCGGTCGCAATGATGACGTCGGGACGGGCGTCGGCGACCGCGGCGGTGTTGGTGAAGCCCGTCAGCACGGTCGGTGTGCCGGTGACCGCGGACTGTTCCCAGCTGGGCAGCGCATTGGTAGATGAGCCGATCACGACAGGTTGGACTCCCAGCGACAGCACGGCGTCGCCGTCGCCGGGTCCGATTGCCGCTACCTTTTGCGGCCGAGAGGAGAGCTCGGTGACGCCGTGTTGATGAGTGAAAGTCTGGGCCTGGTAGGCGGGTTCGTCGGGCCCTTGATTCCACAGCACCACGCCGATCACAGCCGCGACGAGGACAACGGCAGCCAGACCGGCAGCGATGAGAGTGCGGGTGCGTCGGCGTTTGGGCCCGCGGGCCTGTCCAGCGTGGTTCTCGGCCATCTGCCACCCACTCGGGTAAGTGATGGCGGCGTTGGGCGGTCGGGCGGGGTCGAAGTATGCCGGCGGGCCGGGTGGCTGCGCACCCGTCGGTGGTGGCGGAGCCCACTCGGTGGGGGCGGGCGGCGGCGGCGTGGCCCTCAGTTGCACCGTGCTGTCGTCGAGTGCGGCGGCGGCGGCCTCAGCGAGCTCCCTGCCGGTTTGGTAGCGCTGTGCGGGGTCCTTGGCCATTGCCTTGGCGATGACCGCATCGATGGCAGGCGGCAGTTCGGGTATCCGGTCGGTGACCCTGGGTGGCGGCGCGGTCAAATGGCCGGTGATGGTGGCCCCCACCTCGGCGCCGGGGCGCGCGAACGGAGTTTGACCGGTGAGCATTGTGTACAGACTGCAGCCCAGGGCGTAGATGTCGGCCCGATGATCAGCGGCTTCGCCGATCAGTGTTTCCGGTGCGGCGTAGGCGATCGAGGCCAGTACCATTCCGGTTTGCGTCAGGCCGGCGGCGTCGTCGTTTCTCTTGGCGATTCCGAAGTCGGCCAGGAAGATTCGCTGATCGTTGGCGGCGAGCAGGAAGTTCGCGGGTTTCACATCGCGGTGCAGCAGGCCGTGCTGATGCGCGTAGTCCAGAGCATCGGCGACCGCGGCGGTGATGCGCAGCGCGCGCGCCGGGGTCATGCGGCCCGCTTTCAGTTCATGGTAGGCGTCGCTGCCTGCAACGTATTGCATCGCGATCCAAAGATGTCCGTCCTCGGTTTCGCCCCGGTTGTAGACCGACACGATGTGCGGATGATCAAGAGTCGCAGCCAGATCGGCCTCACGGAGGAATCGCTCGCGAAAGTGACTGTCGGCTGTCAGGTCCGACGACAAGACCTTGAGGGCGTCGGAGCGTGGCAGGGTGGGATGGGCCGCGCGGAAGACCGTCCCCATGCCTCCCCTGCCGAGAACGGCTTCAATGCGGTAACCGGCCACCACCGATCCCACGTCCAGTGCCATCTGATTGTTCCCTCGTTACGGTCCGTAGGGCGTGTCTGTGAACGGGCAGAACGGCTGTCGCGCAGTGGGTGTGGAGGAGGCGTGCACGGCCGGGTTCATGAGGCCACCAGCATGGTGTACTGCGCGGCGCTCAACTGGTGTGCATCGGCGATCTGGGCCGACCCGGCTTCGATGACATACCGGTCAACGGCGGCGAAGCACACTACGTATTTGCTTAGTGGCTCCTCATGCTGGAAGCAGCGCGAATCCGGCATATTCGGCACAGCCGCCGCCGGTTTGTCTCCGGAGGCCTGCGGTTCGGACGTGAACTGCTCGAACATCTTTGCCGCTGCCTCACCGTCGCGAACCTGATACACAGTGGCTTTACCCCTGGCCCACGGGTCCATGCCCGTGTCAGTGAACAGCTGCGCTGATGTCAGCGGGGAGGTCTGGAAATGCAGAGCGGCATGCGGCCCGTACACCAGGTTCGCACCGACGGGGATCGCATCGCCGATGAATGGGATGGTACGCGCCAAAAGCCCGCCGTCGTCGACGGCGAGGCCGCCAAGCTCCGATACCGGGGTGGGCACGAATGTGTCGATGGCCGGGATCTGCTGATCCAGTGTCTTTGCGACCATATCGGCGGTGGGACCGACCCCGTCAGGGGTGCTGGCGGACTGGATCAGTACAAAGGGGCCGTGGGCGGTGTAGGCGTCGACATTGATGTTCGGGGTGGTCGAACCGGGCGGGGTGGTCTCGTAGATGGAGGCGCGGGTGCCGGGATGATTGGGGATGGTCACCGGCTGCGCCTGGGGCAAGTTGTCGTTGATGCCGGGCTGCAAAGTCAGGTCAGCGAATTCGGTGGCCGCGGCCGCCGCTGATGGGGGATCGGCGAAGCGCAGCACCGCGTTGACCAGGCTGAAGCGATCGGGCTCCGTACGTCGGGCCGAGGAGAACCCCGTTACATAGTTGTGTTTGCCCGCCGCAAAGGCGATGTCCTCGGTCAAGAGCTGCTGAAGCGCTGCGGGATTGTGCAACACGGTGGTCGGCCTCGCCGATTTTGTGAGTGCCATATCGACGTCCCACGGCCCGACGACGTGCTCGGCCATTCGCGCGCCTTCGACCAGCCCGCCCCTTTCCGGGGTGCCGGCAGCTCCGAGGGGAGGGGCGGACCGCGTGGGGTAGTTACCGGTGTCGAGCAGGCTGACGTCCACGGCTCCAGGCGGCGGCCCGCCCGCCGACCGGTGCGCCGCTCCATCGATGACCGTGGTGCACGCCGTGGCGATCATGGCCGCTGCCAGCGCAACTGCACCGGAGACCCGACGCGCTGATGCCCCTGTGCGGCGAGTGCGGAGTGCGCCGACCGGCGTTCCCTGCGGGTAGAACCCCATATGGGGGTACCTTAGCGGCTCGCGGAAGCGCCGACGCGCTCGATCAGTTCACTGAACAGCTATGTCGGCACCTTGGCCAGAATTCGGTCGGCGACGGTGTTGGCCGGCGCTGTGTTGTCCCCGTCGCCGCAGACGAGGACTTCGGCCATCACGTTGCCCCGGTGTGCGACGACGTGGTGACAGTTGCGGGGCAACCCGTCGCGCTTGAAGGTCGTGCCGATGCGATCAGGGCCGGTGGTGATCGGATAGGGCACCCAACGTTGGTTGTTGGCCGGGTCGAGTTCGATGAAGAAGATGTCGCCGTCGGGGCAGTCGCGCCATTCGTCCTCGATCAGCCACATCGCACCACCCTGATTGGTGATGTCGCCAGGTTTCTCGAAGATGGCAACCATCTGCGTCACGGCTTGGCCGTTCGCGCCGCGGTTGGCATTGCCCACCAGGGTCGGCTTGTTGACCAACACCCCGGTCTCTCCGACGAGTGCCCGGGATCGGCACGGCCACGGCTCGATCTTCACGTTGGACTTCTGCGGCCCGGTGTAGGCCTCGGTTTCGGCAAGGTCGGTGGCACTGATGATCTCGCTGAGTTCGCTGCGTTTGAGCAGTAGGTCGGGACCGGCCGCCGCGGGGACCAACGTCGGAGGGGGTGGCGTGGTGTTTGTGGTGGGTGAAGACGGGGCGGATGATGTCGCCGTTCCGGGGGAGGAGGTCGGGCTTGTGCTCTCCTCGACGGCCGCTCCGCACCCGGCCAAAATCACGACCGCGCACATCGCCATGCCGGCGTGGATAGACCGCACTATTTTCGTCTCCTCGGATAGTCAGGACCCCACGGTCGGCGGTCGCCGTGATGTGTCAGCCGCAGTGACAAACTCGGATGCTACGGCTCGCGGCAGCCGCTGACTACCGGGTCAGTAGATTGCTCAGGGCGTCAGCCGCGGGCCCTTCGGACGTTGTGTTCGCCTGAGCGGCAAATCCGCCAACTCGCAGAAGTGTTGTGCGCCAGCAATCTTGCGGCGTAATAGCCCGAATCGTACTAATTCGTATGGTACGGTCGCGAACTATAGCAACCGTGGTCGCCGCATTGGCGGAGAGATTTCTCTTCCGCCGCTGGCCGGGGGGGCCGGAGTTAGGGCCGGGGGTCGGCGGCACCTAGCGGCGGCCGCGGTTGCCGACTCACCTCCTGTGAGTCTCATGCTCCGTCAATAGGTCGGGTGGGCTTCAGCCCGGTCTTGGCGTCCAGATATTGCAATAGCTGGTGCGCGGCGATCTCGATGTCCTTGTGTCGCCATTCGGACGCCCGGTAGACGCAGGCGATCAGGCCTGTGCGGTGCAGTCTCCGCAGGTCACCATAGACGAACGCGTACCGCGCCTTGGTGCCGTCGGTTGCGCCCTCGGTGAGCCCGAGATGCCACCGGGCGTAGTCCTCCCAGGAGTGCGATTCGAGGTAGGAGTTCTGGTCGTCGGCGCGGGGTTGCACGTCTCCCCAGTCGCTGTCGAGCACGTACTGGCGCGCGTCGATCAGGTCCCGCGCCTTGGCCACCGCGTCGTCGTTGAGTGAGTACTTCGCCATGGTGGCACTCCCCTCGATAGTCAGATATCAGGCAGCAGCGCAATATCTTTCGTCATCCGACGAGCCGGGCGATCGACTTCAGTGGGATCGGCAGCCAGCTCGGCCGGTGCCGCGCTTCGTAGCCCGCCTCGTACACCGCCTTGTCGAGTTCGTAGGCCAGCAGCAGCGGTCCGGCCTCGCGGGGATCCGCGCCTGATACCTCGGCGTAACCCTCGCAGAACGAGCCGGCGTTGCGGTCCACCCACTCGCGGGCCCGCGCGGCCAGCTGTCGATCCAGGTCGTCGTCCCGGGAGTCGCTGGAATGGTCCATCAGCCGCTGGTACGCGGCGTACTCGTACGACCGCAGCATTCCGGCCACGTCGCGCAACGGCGAATCGGGCCGCCGGCGCTCGTCCAGCGGTTGTCCCGGCTCGCCTTCGAAATCGATCACCAACCAGCTCTCCGGAGTCCGCAGCACCTGGCCAAGGTGGAGGTCGCCGTGAATGCGTTGCACGACGATCGACTCCTCGGCGAGCTTGCGGTAGCGCTCCTCGATCAGTTCCACGTATTCCCGGAGTTCAGGCACCGCGCTGGCCACCGCCGCTAGACGCTCCAGCATGGTGTCGGCCGGAAAGAGAGTCGATTCGGTGTCGAGCTTCTCGGCGAGCGTCGCGTGCACCGAGGCGACAGCTTCACCGAGACGGAAGGACTCACCGGCGAAGTCGCCGCCGACCTCGTCGGCGTAAAGATCGCCCTCGGCGAACAGATCGCGGGTGCTCGCCAGCGCCATGTCCCAACCCTCGGCGGAGTTGGCCGCGAACGCGGTGACCATCCCCAGCGCGCAGGGCTCGCCGTCGCACGTCGTCTCGAAGGAGCCCAGCAGCTGTGCCACATGGTGATTGCCCGCTCGCGCCAGGACCCGGTTGAGTTCGATGTCCGGGTTGGTGCCGGGTGTGATGCGACGGAAGATCTTCAGGACGGCTTCCTGCTCGAACACCACGCTGGTGTTGCTCTGCTCGGCACCCATCAGTCTCGGCGCGATGTCGAGCGGCAGCGTGGCGTCGGGCTCCTTCTGGAAGCGCACCGCCGCATCCGCCTCCCCGACGGTCGCGGACGCGTCGATCAGCGACAGCAGGTACTGTCCGGCCTCCGGGTCGTAGAGAGCGTCATACGCGGTGCGGTCGCCGTCTGTCCCGATGGTGGCCGCATCCGCGAACTCCTCGATGGGCTCGTGGTTCCACTGAACGATGACCTGGTAACGCTCCGAGCCGCCGTCGGTGTACGACACGTCGAGCAGGACGAGTTCCATGTCGTCGCGCAACGGGACGCGGACAGCGGGCTCGGCGGACGCGAGTTCGCGGCTGCGGCCGGCGTACCAGCGCTGATGCGGCAGCCATTCGGCGAAGGGCAGGTTCACGGCGCAGCTCCAGGTTCCGGTTCGGGTTCGCGCAGTGCGAACCAGTAGAACCCATGGCCGGGCAGTGTGAGTAGGTACGGCAGCTGTCCGATGCGTGGGAACTCGACGTGCCCAGTCATTTCAATGGGGGTGTACCCGTTCCAGTGCTGAAGATTCAGCTCGATGGGCTGCGGGAAGCGCGACAGGTTGTTGACACACAACACGGTGCCACCCTGTTCCTCGTCTTCCATCTCCCGAACGTACGTCAGCACCGACGGATTCGAGCCGCCAAGCTCGCGGAATGCGCCGATCGCGAATGCGTCGTGGCGTCGCCGCACGGCCAGCATGGTGCGGGTCCAGTTGAGCAGCGACGTCGAACTGTCTCGCTGCGCTTCGACATTCACCGACTGGTAACCGTAGATCGGGTCCTGGTTGGGCGGCAGATAGAGCCGGCCCGGATTGGCGGTGGAAAACCCCGCATTGCGGTCGGGTGTCCACTGCATCGGCGTGCGGACGCCGTCGCGGTCGCCGAGCCAGATGATGTCGCCCATACCGATCTCGTCGCCGTAGTACAGCACCGGCGAACCGGGCAGTGACAGCAACAGCGCGGTGAACAACTGCATCTGGTTGCGGTCGTTCTCCAGTAGCGGCGCGAGCCTTCGTCGGATGCCGACGTTGGCCTTCATCCGAGGATCCTTTGCGTACTCGGAGTACATGTAGTCACGTTCTTCGTCGGTGACCATCTCGAGTGTCAGCTCGTCGTGGTTACGCAGGAAGATGCCCCACTGCGCCATCTCCGGAATATCGGGCGTCTGGGCCATGATCTCGGAGATCGGGAAGCGCGACTCACGCCGCACCGCCATGAAAATCCTTGGCATCAGCGGGAAGTGGAACGCCATGTGGCATTCGTCGCCGCCGGTTTTCGGATCGCCGAAGTACTCGACCACGTCGGCCGGCCATTGGTTGGCCTCGGCGAGCAGGACGCGGCCGGGGAACTCGTCGTCGATGACCTTGCGGCAGTGGCGCAGGAAGCCGTGCGTCTCAGGCAGGTTCTCGCAGTTGGTGCCCTCTCGCTCGAAGAGGTAGGGCACGGCGTCCAGGCGGAAGCCGTCGATGCCGAGATCCAGCCAGAAGCGCAGGACGTCGATCATGGCTTCCTGCACGGCAGGGTTGTCGTAGTTGAGGTCGGGCTGGTGTGAGAAGAAGCGGTGCCAGTAGAACTGGCGTCGCACCGGGTCGTAAGTCCAGTTGGACTCCTCGGTGTCGACGAAGATGATGCGGGCGTCCTGGTACTTCTCGCTGGTGTCGCTCCAGACGTAGTAGTCGCCGTAGGGGCCGTCGGGGTTGCGTCGGGACTCCTGAAACCACTCGTGTGAATCGGATGTGTGGTTCATGACCAGGTCGGTGATGACACGAATGCCGCGGCGGTGTGCCGCGTCGAGCAGCTCGACGAAGTCATCGACTGTGCCGAACTCGGGCAACACCTTGTAGAAGTCGCGGATGTCGTAGCCGCCGTCACGCAACGGGGAGTCGTAGAAGGGCGGCAGCCAAAGGCAGTCGACGCCAAGCCATTTCAGGTAGTCCAGCCGCTCGGTCAGACCGCGTAGGTCACCGCTGCCGTCGGCGTTGGAGTCGTGGAAGGCGCGCACGAGGACTTCGTAGAAGACCGCGTGCTTGAACCAGGTGCGGTCCTCAGGCAGCGCGCGGGCGTGTTCGAAGTCTTCTGCGGTCGGATGTTCCACCACGCCGTTCTCGACGTGGCTACCTTCGGCTGGGTCGTGGTTGCTCAAGTCCATACAAGGTTCAAACCTACCCATGTCCGACGGAATTGAACCGCCCGGAATCGACGTCCGTCGGCCCGCTGTTTGCTGGTTTCCTAGCGGTTGTACAGACGGTCCCGACGGGCTACGGTTTCGTCCGTCTCGATCCGTGGAAGAAGCGAGTGGCTGTGGCTGATTCAGCACCCAATGACGGCGAAGCTCCAGTAATTGTCGGCATGTCCGACGCGGCGATGCACATGTACGACGTGGCAATCGACGCCCTGCCGGACGCTCAAGATCCGGAGTTCGCAGATCGCGCCGGGGTGATTCTGGTGGGGCTGCGCAAGCTCATCGGCTCGCTGACCGACGCGGCCGGGCGTAGTCGCGCGACGCCGTCGGTGGTCGTCGCGCTGAGCGCTGTGCGCGGGCGCTACGACGATCTGATGGAAGCGGCGGCCAATGGGCCCAGCGCGACGCTGGGTCAGCGGCTGTATGTGGCGCGCGGGCGGGCGAAGCTGTCCACCAAGGAGGCGGCGAACGGTGTGGGTCTGCGCAAGGACCTGATCGAGGCCGTCGAGGTGGAGGAGCCCGCGACCGAGGAAGAGACCTCGCGGATCAAGGATCTGATCGCCGCACTCGGCGGCTAGCTAGCGCCTCTTTATCGGCTACCTCCGCCGAACGTGGGTTACCCGCACGCTGTGGGTGCCGTTCGCGTGAGGAAACTCCACACTCGTCGGCGGCCGCACATTTGCTCGGCGATATAGGGGTGGTTGTTTGGGCAGTCACAGTTGTTTTCCTTTGCGAAGCCGGCGGAAGCTCTTTCTGCGGGCGACATCCTCGTAGATGGCGATGCCGCTACGCCCATTCGTCGAGGTCGGGTCGGCGGAATTGGTGCACGTGGCGATATTGCAGTTCCGGTAGCATTTTCGTCGTGATGGCGCAGGGGGCTTGCCAAGCACTCAGCGCGAAGCCGATTGCCATGGGGAGTAAGCGTGACTGAGGATTTGCGGGTCGATACCGCGCTGGTCCGTCAGTCCGGCGGCAAGTTGGAGACCATCGCGGGATTGCTCCCGGAACCGCCCGCCTCGTTCAGCCCTTCTGGAGCAGATGCCCTGTCGACGGCGATCGCGGGCCGGGTGTCCGAGGTCGTCGATCCGGTGCTGGCTCAGATGCCGATCGCCAAAGACGAGCTGGTCCGCTTTGCCCAGAACGTCATGGAGGCCGCGGATAGCTATGACGCCGCCGATCGACGGATCGCCGAGGAGATCCTCAAGCAGTTGGGGATCCTCGAGGACGTGGATGGTGCTGGCGGGGGCGGCCAAACAGCGGGCGGAGGTGGGGCGGGATCGGTTGGTTCGGGCGCGGCGGGCGCCCCGGCCGCGGGCCCGGGACAGTCCGATCAGATGGGCCAGCTGATGCAGATGCCGATGCAGCTGGCTCAGCAGGCCGCGCAGATTCCAATGCAGTTGGCGGGCATGGCCGCCGCGATCCCACAGGCGATGATGCAGGGCGTTCAGACCGCTGTGCAGCAGGCGGCTCAGATGGCGCAGTCCGGCGGGGGTGACGAGAAGGTTGCCGAGGACGAGACGCTGATGCCGGAAGAGGCGCGCGAGGAGCGGCCCGACGAGGAGAAGACGGAGCCGCGATCCGAAGCGGCACCTGGGGCTTCGAGTTCGGGTGGTGAGCGGGTGCCGGACGTAGGTGCGCCAGAGCCCACACCGCCGGCACCGGCTGCGTCGAAGCCCGCGCCCACACGTCCTGCTGAGTCCGGCCCGGAGATCGCGCTGTGAGTTTCCCGCCGCCTGGCGGGCCGCCACCTCCGCCTCCGCCTGGCGGTCCGCCGCCGCCTGGGAATCCCTATCCGCCACAAGGCTATCCGGGTCCGCAGCAGCCGTGGGGCGTCGGACCGGTGCCGAAGAAGCGCGGCAATGGCTGGAAGTGGGGGCTCGGCGCGATTGCCTTGCTTGTGGTCATCGGAGTGACTGCGGCAGTGACAATTTCGGTCACGAAGGATGATGCAGACGACGGTCCGTCACCCACAGGCGAGACCTTCGGATTGGCGAGCGCCGACGACAAGGGCCCCGCGAACATCATCACCGAAGATCCGAGTTGCGCTGCTTGGGGTCCCATCAACGACACATTCGTCGCTGTCCAGCGAAGGGGCTGGAACAAGCGTGATCCGGCTATTCCCTCCACAGATTGGAGTCCAGAGCAGCGCGCACAGTACGAGGAGGTCGGGAAGGCGGCCACCGCAGCGGCAGACCAAACCGTAGCTCTAGCGCAACTCACGCCGCACCGCGTAATGCGCGAAGTTTACGAACAGTTCATCGCTTACGCACGCGCGTATAGCGAAACAATCGCCACGTATACGCCCGAATCCAATTATCTGGCTGGCGTCTTCATGGGCGCGACTGCGACCCTCGTCTACACCTGTGCCGCAATTACTTACGGCTCGGCTCAAGCGCGGGGTCCGCTCATCCCCTCGCCGTCTCCGCCGTCGGCCGTCGCGCCACTAAGCGATCCCGCTGATCCTAGGCGGTTCATGGAGTCGCCCGACCCTGGTTGCCCCGAATGGGACCGACTAACGGACAAGTTCGAGTCGGAGACGAAAGCGTGGCAGGCGATCGATTCGGCGATCTCCGCCAGCGATTGGACTCCTGAACAACGAGCCGTTATGGACGCCGTCATCCCGGTAATGAACAGCCAAGCCGATGCGCTCGAAGAATTGGCGCTGTCCAGCTCTAATCCTGTGATTCAGGACTTCGCAACTCTTGCCGCACAATATCGTCGGGCGTACGCGCAAGCGTTGCCCACTTACGTATCAGCGGATGCGTACCTGCAGAGTACGTCTGGTCGTCTTACTTCGCTGATCTACCAAGCGTGCAAAGCGGCTGGGGCATAACAGTGGGTCTGGGTAAACCATCTGATCCCTACGGCATGACGAATCCACCAGCCTGGCCGGATGTAGACGAGGATGTACTTCACAGCTGCGGGGATGCCTTCAGCGCTGTCTCGAACAACATCAAAACTCAACTCGGGGACGCGCTACAGCAGCGTACGCAGTTGTTCGGCGGTGTTGGCCTCTGGGCCGGTGGGGCTGCGCGTGCAGCGTCGGGCGCTCTTGATCGACGGATCGCTGATCTCGAAGCCATCGAGCAAAAACTCGACGAATCGGCCAAGCTCTTTCACGCTAGTGGCGACGAAGTGGGCAACGCTAAGCGAGAGATAATCGACCTCGTTGAGGCGGCGAACCAGGCGATCCAAGATTTATTGAACAACGAAAAGGTTCCCGAAGAAGTCAAAGACTCGGCGATACGGGAATTTGTGGATCGCATGCACGCGGAGCTCACCGGAATTGTTTCTCTCGCGGGTTCCCGTATCTCCGGGGAGCCGGCCGTCATGCCGGAGATACCGAAGCAGTCCGACGCCGAAGCATTATGGTTCGGCCAAAACGCACCAAGAGAAGCGCCTGTTTCGCCTCCGAATTCAAATGGCCCGCTGAATGGTGAGCTATCAAGCGCTCCGCCCCTTACGCCGCAGCAAGGTGCGCCCGCGCCTCCCCAGAATTCGACTGCTTATGATCGCGATCCTATCGAATCGACTACTTCCCCTTTGCCGCCGGCCGGGTCCCAGCCGGAATCACCGCCGCCAAACATGCCCGGCCGAGAGCCAGTCGAATCTCCCTCTGCTCCAACGCCTGTCACGCCACCGCCCGCCGAAGCACCTCCGGGACCAGCTCCCAGCATGCCTGGTTTTCCCGGAATACCAGGCGCGCCAAGCGCTCCCAGTGCGCCGTCGGCGCCCAGTATCGGATCGCCATCCAGCCCGGTGTCGAGCCCCTCGAGTCCTTCGGTGCCGTCCGCGACACCCACACCCAGCGCGCCGGCCGCCAGCGCCGCACCTACCACTCCTGCTCAGCAGCTGACCGAATTCAACCGCGCCATGGCCGAATCGGCGGCCCGCGCCGCGGCACAAATGCCACCCATCCAACCGACACAACCGTCCGTACCGATGGGCTCGGCGCCTACACCGCAGCCTCTCGCTTCCCCGGCCCTTCCCGACGCACCTGCGTCCACCGCGCCGCCTCCTCCAGCCGCCTCGGGTCCGACCGGCGGGACTTCAGCGCCCATCGCGCCCGCGCCGAGTCCCGGTGCTCCAGCCGCACCGCCCGTACCACTCGGCCAGCCGGCCACACCACCGCCCGCCGCACCCGTCGCACCCGCTGGCCCCGTCGCGCCAGCCGTCCCGCCCCCCACCGCGGCCGCCGGTGCCACCACTGTGGGAGCCCCTGCGCCCGTGCCGGTTTCGGCCGCCCGCGCCCACCGCGAGGCCGCCGCCGCAGCAGCCACCGCCGGGGCCCTGCGCCGTCGTTCGCCCGGCAACGATCCCGCCGTGCTCGCCCAACGTATCGCCGCCGCCCTCAACGTCGGCATCACCGACGTCGGCTTCGTCTGGCTCACCGGCCTCGCGAAGGACGGCTCCATCGTCGTCGCCAACAACTACGGCCTCGGCTACATCCCCGACGGTGTGAACCTGCCCGAACAAGTCACCATGGCCACCGCCGACGAGAGCATCCCCGCGACGGTCCGCGGCACCTGGACGACGTATCCGATTCTCGCCCTTCATGGTTGGGCTCAACACCACAACACCGACCTTCGCGCCGTCATCGCCACCGAGGACCAGTTCAAGGGGTTCGACCCTGGAGCGCCCAAGATCGTTCTGCGCCCCGACGACATCCCCGAGAGCGGAACCATGGAAGGTCGGCACCGCCTCCAGGTGATTGCCCCCGACGCCGCGGTCAAGCTCGCCGCGGTCAGCAGCACCGGACTACCCGATCTCCTGCCGCCGGCTCAGGCCGATGCCAATGCGCCCGAGGACAAACGAGCGCAATTGTGGTTCGAGGTGTTCCGTCCGCTCCTGAGCAATGCGCCCGAGCGCGCTGTCGTGCAAATCGAGGCGTTCGTCACCTATGCCGAGCATGCGCAGGAACTAGCCCTGTACCGCGCCCACACCACCGTCGACCCGGCTGACCAGCGCGCCGCAATTGCCGACTGGATCTACTGGCAACACCTGAGCGTGCTGATGTCCGACGCCATCGCGACCGAAGCGACCGTCTAGCGCGACGCGGACCTATCGTCGGGACCGTCCTGTTGCGATTCGTCCCAGAGCGCCCACTCCGGTAGCGGCGTCGGCGGCACCATGCCCATCTCCCCCAGCGTGCCCAGCGTTGGATCGATCTTGTGCCGATAACTCACCTTGCGCCTGCGAACGACGTACACAATCGCGATCGCGAGCACGCCGGACGCGATGAACACCAGCAGCGCCACCTGGAGAATCAGCAGCAACACTCGCTCACTGTACGTAGATCTGCGAGCCCTTCTCGCACCGTTTGCCGCCGCATTCCAAGAACTGCAAATAGTGCATCTACTTACCCGCGATAATCAGTTCGTGGCCACTTCCATCTCAGCCGTCGAGGCGTCACAGCCGGAGCGTCTGGTATCGGCTGCCGCCGACGTGGGCGCCATGGCCTCACAGCTCGACAACCTGATCACGATGCAGCGCGAATCGCTCGCCGAACTGCGTGACGGTTGGACAGGGGGAGCGGCCGACGCGGCGATCGCCCGCGGTGAGCAGAACCTCACCGTTCAGGAAGCGCTGCGCGACAGACTGCACACCCTGCAAGGCGTTCTGGCCTCCGGCGGAGGGCAGCTCAACTCGGCGCGTACGGCGCTGCTGGACATGGTCGGCGAATTGCGGGGCCAAGGTTGGGAGATCTCCGACGACGGGGTGACGACGCCCCCGCCCAATCTGTCGGAAGCTTTCCGCAGTGTCCCGCAGGCATACACGCTGATGATCCAGCGACTGCTCGAGACATACGCTGTCATCGACGACGAGACCGCCGATGGTTTCCCCATATTCGAGCCAGGCGGATGATCAGGCCTCTCGGCGTCCTCGCAGCAGCTCTCGTCGCCGTGTCTGCCTGCGGCACTTCCACTCCGGAGCTGCCACCAGATTCTCCGTCGGAAATGCTCAGCATGCTCACCAGCGACCGGGGCGACGACGTCCTCAACGCCGTGACGACGCACGAATGGGATGACGACGGCGCGGCTGCCGGGGCGCGCTTCATCTGGATCGGCGAGGACGACGGCGCTGCGAACCAAGGTGCCGCACCGTTGGCCGGGTACCTCATCACCAACCATGGCAACTTGATGGCGCTGGACTCCGGGTTCCTCGGTCTCACGAAAGTTGCGGCAGCACAAATGAATCCACAGCTGGTCCGCGACTACGCCACCGCGCTGGCGCCCCACCTGGGCCAACTTGTCGGCGGTCGCCAGAGCGCGTTCGACTCCCTCCGCGCCCAGATGGCGGACGACCCGTTGGCATTACGAAACCTGCTGTCGGTCTTCGTCGCCGACCCCGAGGCCGGACGCACAGCCGTTGAGGCGTCACACGCCGCCACCGAGCAGTACGAGGAGGCCGCGGCTGCGGCCCCACCGGACAGCGACGAGTCTGTTGCCGCCCTCAAGGCAGCGGGTTCACTGCTGGGCGCCGCGTATGGCGCGATCGAACTGGCGGACAGCGACATCCCGACACCATCCAGCGGCCCGGCAACCAGCGAAATGGCGGTGCGGGTCGCGACCATCCTGGTGCCGGCAGATCCCAACCCCGCGATCGTCAGCAAGTACGTCCAGGACGGCCGCCTGATGTCACCCGCTGCGGTCGAGAACACGTTCTCCATCAACGCCATGCGCACGTACTACCTTGATTTGCAGAATTACATCGGCACAAAGGGATTCGAAGACGGGAACAACGCGTTCTTCGCAGCATTCAAGGACAGTGCCGGGGTGCCTCTGTGATGATGTCAGCTCGGGATGTCGACGTTGCCGATGTCGTCGGCGACCTGTTGATCCTGACGAGAATAGGCACGCACAGCGTCATCCAGCCTTTCGCTGTACTCCCGCACACTCTCGATCGCCTCGGTAAGCGCCGCGGTGATGCCCTCCTGCGCCCTGCGGCATGACTCGGCGGTGAGCAACTGACCCAGCGACGCGGCGGCATCACCGACGACCTCGTCGGCCCGAATGCGGCTCAGACCGTCGGCTGCATCACCGAAAGCCACTGTCGCAGTGCGCAGCACCTCGGGATCGAACCCGGGTAGGTTACCGCTCATCGCTCGCTCCCCTCGCAATCAGAACCTCAAATTTCGCAGGAGGTCGTACACGCTGGCGATCCACAACAGCAACGGGATGATCGCCGCAATCGCGGCACCGTCGACCAATTCGAGGATTCGCTTGGTCACCGGCGACACCCGCTGCACGCTGCTGGCCGCTCCGATGACGATCAGCGTGACGATTCCCAACGCCACATACAGAGCGAGCACCAGCCACGCGCGGTCGGGATCCCACAACGACAGCTTCACCATCAAGCCCGTCGGAATCACGACAACCGCCGCCAACAACGCCCACGCACACCAGCGTTCGGCGTAGAGCCGAGACCTGAAGCCGCAGATCGACGTGACGAGGCCCGCGACGATCATGCTGTGGACGAAGAAATGTCCCTGCACCACAACGGTGATCGCGCCGATCGCCAACACCAGCGCACCCGCGGTGACGAACCCGATAAGCAACCGCGTCGCCAACTGGCTGCGCTCGTGCAGCCGCGCAGCGGAGTCCGGCACAGACTCGATTATCGCCTGCCACGTCGGTGACTCGTCGCCGATGGGAGCGGCGACCGGGTCGAGAAGTTCCTCGCTGCCGACGGTTTCGCCGGGTGCGGGAATCGGCGGCAGCGCGATCCGAGCCACCGCAACGGTCAGCTTGGCCGCGTTGGTCACGACGATCAGGCCGAATGCAATTGCGCCGGCGGGCACCCAGTATTGCCATCCATAACCGAACGCGACAGCCGCCGCGGACCCCGCGATGGACGCGACCGCCAAGAACGAAGCCAGCTCGGCCCTTTTGCGCGGTCCGCCTCGGGTCGCCAGCGTCAACAACAACACCACCGCGGCCGCACCCGCGGCTTGCGGCGCGCCGAGCCCGCCGTAGCCGATCGGCAGCGGGACGGCGAGCGCCGCCGCTGCCGCCAGTGTGGGTATCGACGCGACCAGCAGACTCTCCGACATGTTGATGTTCTGGTACCGGTTGGTCGCCAGCATGCTGCCGCCCAACAGTCCCAGCCCGAGGACGGCCAGCGCCACCGCCCACCACCACGCGTGACCGCTGCGGCTCCATACCACCAACGACATCACCGACACCGCCAGCGCGGTGAATGGAATCGCCAGGCCGACAAACCGATTCAATGCGGTGCGATCGAACTCGGGCGACTCGTCAAGTACCGCGATAGCGTCTATCACGTCCTCGACCAGGGGCCGATAACGTTCGGTCCGGCTGACGGAAACCAGCGTCAGCAGCGACCCGTCGACCACACCCGCGTCATCCAACGACTCGTTGAATCTCAGCGGCGGTGCGCCCGGGCGCGCGAACGCCCACACCCCCTGCACCGAGAAGTCGAACCCGGCGAGGACATCCTTCGGCGTGTCCTCGAGTAGCTCGGCCAGCACCGAAACCGTCTCATCGATGTACGTTTCGATCGGTGCCGACGCCGGCAGCACCAGGTCGGTCATCCGCCGACCGGTCAGGATCGTCACGCGTGTGGTCGACGGGCGGCCAGGCGTCACACCCGACGCCGGTGCTGCGGCGGCGGTGGAGGTCAACGCCGTTCGAGCCTGTCGAAGTCGTCGGACAAGGCCGCGGCCAACTCGATGACCCGGCGCCGGAAGTCCTTACCGAGCAGGTCGAGTTGGATCTCGGTGCCTGCCGCGATGTGCTTGTCGTACGGCAACACTATGACTCGCCCCGGCGGGACATGGCGCTCGAACTGCTGCACCAGATCCTCGATATCGATGTTTGGCTTGCCCGGCACCACGTGGTTGATCACCACGCACGAGCGGCCCAGCAGATCCTGATATCCGTTCTGCCGCAACCAGTCCATGGTGATCGCGGCCTGACGTGCACCGTCGATCGAGGCGCTCGCCACGATCACCAGACCGGAAACCGTCGAAAGCACGCCGCGAGCAGCGGGCTGGAACAGCCCGGCGCCGCAGTCGGCCAACACCAGGTTGTAGTAACGCGAGACGATGCTCGTCGCTTCTTTCCAGTCCTCGTCGTCGAACTCTCGGCGCGCGGCGCTGTAATCGTCGGACGACAGGACCTCGAGGTTCGAGCCGTTCATGCTCGTATACGCGCGAATGTCGTTGTACCGCGCAAGTTCCTTGTCCGACAGCAGATCTGCGATCGTCGCCGCCGACTGCCGTCCCGCGCGATCGGCGAGGTTGCCGCCGTCCGGGTCCGCGTCGATGGCCAAGATCCGGTCGCCGCGCACCTTGCTCAGCGCAGAACCCAGCGAGACGGTGATGGCGGTCTTGCCGACACCGCCCTTCAACCCGAAGACGCCAATCTGATACGAGTCGCGCGCATTTCGGCGGATCCGGGTGTGCAGATCCATCTCGTAGAGCTCGTCGGGTGACAACCCGAGATTGATACGCGTCAGCAGGTACAGCAGGTGCCGCCAGCCGCGCTGCGAAGGCATCTTCACCGCGGACTTCACGCCGACGTGCGACAGCGCATCGATGGCGCGATGGTTGCCGATCGTCGCCGCCGACGTCTGCGCGGGCTGGCCCACGCGACGCACCAAATCCATGTCGGAAGGGCTTTCGGCGAAGTGCTGCGACGGCGCGGGTGCAGGTGCCGGCCGTGGGGCGGGTATCGGCGCCGGCCGCTGTTGTTCGAAGCGGGCACCTGCCGGTCCGGTCGCCTTCGGTGTCCGCATCATCCCGTTGGGCTGCGGGCGCTGCGGCGCGGCCGGGCGTGCGGCCGGCATCTGCGTCGTGACCTCAGTCTGGCGCGGTGCCGGCGCGGCGGCGGCCTGAGTCTTGTTCGGATCGACGGGCATCGCCGGCGGTGTCACTTCGCTACGGCCAGGGCCGGTGACGGCGACATCGCGATCCGCGTCGTCGGCTGTCGGCATAGCGTCCACCGAGGACCCTGAAGCGTGGAAAAGCCGGTCATAATCTGCCGACATGAGTACCTCTCATTGCTAGAAGTCACGGCGCACGCGGTGGGCGGGGTTGACGGGCCCCTTTGGGCGGCACCCTCGCCCACCTGCGTGCGCCGTCGTGCTAGACGAACTTTGCGGTAACGGCCGCTTCGGTTTGGGCCATGGTCATGCCAGCCTCACTGATGGCATGGCCCAGTTGTTGGAGCGCTGTGTTCAACTCAAGAGACGTGTTGTCCCAGCGCGTCTGCACGGCTAGGTAAGCCTCGGAACCGCTGCCGCCCCAGACCGACTGGAGCGCCGCCAGCGACGCCTTACCCTCATCGAGTAGCCCGTGCACTCGCGCGGCGGCGCCTCCGACCTCGCCGGCCCCGCCCTCAATCGCGCCGAAATTCCATACCTGCTGTCCAGTAGAGCTCATCCTCTGTCCTTCCTCTGCGATTGATCTGGGTCAGATGCCCATATTGGTCATTGCGGTCTGCACCACCGAAGCTTGATCGGTGTCAGTGGCCGTGTAGTCCGTGCCCGAACTGTGGATATTCATGCTGATTTCGTCCAACAACGTGCGCTGGGTCTGGGCCGCCTCCTGGTAGCGGACCAGCGCCGCCTGGGCGGCAGTACCTGAATCGCCCTGCCACGCCGGCCGAAGGCCATTCGCGGTGGCGTCGACCTGACTCATGATGGCCTGGAGCTCACCCGAGATTCGTTCGAAGTTGCCGGCCTCTTTGGCGAGGACAGCAGCATCGGTTTCCATTCCTGCTGGCATTGTGTGCTTCCTTTTCTCTTTCCTGTGTCCTCACCACGCGATGGCGAGTCTTTCCGGTCACGGGACCGGGAAGTCTGTGGTTACCAGTCGTCTTCTTCGTCTTCGCTGAGGTCTTGGGGCAGCACGGACGGCGCCGTCAACCCCTGCTTGGACCCGCCGCTCTTCCCACGTTGGCCCATCGCTCCCATCGGGCCCATCCCCCCGCCTGCTCCGACGGGCGCCAGACCCATACCGCCCGCACCCGCGGCGGCACCGGTCGACACCAAGGGCTTGCTCTCGCCGATCAGGTTGGCCAACAACGGGGTTCGTGGCGCTGTGCCACCCGCGCCGGGCAGCGACGCCGCACGGACCAGCCCGGCACCCGAGCCCGCACCCGAGCCGCCGGCCAATGGATGATTGGACAGCGGACTGGCACCGATCAGGCCAATTTGGGCCTTGTCAGCGCCGCCCAGGCTGCTGAACAGCGATGACACCTGCTGCAGTGGCTGCGTCAGCTGCTGCATCGGCTGCATGATCATCTGGCTGGCCTGCTGCGGAATCTGACCGACAGCCGATCCGATTTGCGACGCCATCTGCATGCCCATCTGCATGCCCTGCTGCGGTAGTTGGCTCTGTTGGCCGGTCTGCTGAACCTCGTTGTCCGCGCGCTGAACGGAGCCTTGCGCGCGCTGCTCGGCCATGCTGGCCTGTCCGGCGGCCTGGCCGGCGATAAGGGCGACCGACTCGGCCTTGCCCTGCGCGCTGACCTGCGCGATCGCGGCGTTGCGAATCGCGGCCGCGGGCGCCATGGCCGCCGCCGATGCCAGCGCCGCGGCCGCCCCGCTCTCGCCGACGCCGGGCATCACGACCGGCTTCGGCGGCGCGATCAGCTCGAACATCAGGTTCAGCAGGGTTTCGGCCTGGTAGACGTCCATCGCCCCGGCGGCCTGATTCCACATCCGCACGAAGTAATCGATCTCGTTCAATGCGATCGGGATGGTGTTGACCCAGAAGAAGTTGGTGGCCTCGAGCACCGCGTGGGTGATGTGGTTCTGCTCGATCTCCGCCAGCGGAGGCGTGGTCGCCATCGCGGTGGTGTAGGCGTTGGCCTGCGCGATGGCCTGCATCGCCCGCTTCATCGCCTGCGCGGACACCGTCCTCAGCCAGGTGACCATCGGCATGGTCGAGGAGACGGCCCGCTCACTGGCTGAACCACTCCATACCGATGTCAGGGCAGCCAGACTCGCGGCCAGTTCATCGGCCTGAGTCTCGAGGGATATCGCCAGGGCTTCCCACCCCGCGGCAGCCTGGAGCATGGGTGCCGGCCCGGCACCCAGCATCAGCCGCGCAGTGTTCACCTCCGGCGGCATTCCATGCCACTCCATCAGATATTGATTCCTCGCCTACGAAGTCGGCCAGCGAGATGTCAGAAGGTGGCGGCGTTGGCGCTGTCGACCGCTTCGTAAACTCCCGCGATCTCTACGTAGGCCGCCCCTGCGCGGGATAGCTCTTCCTGAGCAAACGTATTCAACGCCAGGGCCTCGACACCCTCCTTGGCGAAGACCGCGGCCGCCTGGGCGGAGACCTCGTCGGCACCGGCGGGCACCAGTGCGGAAACCGCAGCGGCGGCGACGGTGCCAGCGGCCAGACCGCGAACACCGTTTGCGACTACCTGTGTGCCGATGCCGACAGCTCCCGGGTTGTGCTCCAAGGGTTGCATTGCGCTATCTCCCTACATATAGATGAATTGCCTGAATATTCATTTATGAAAGGGCCTAGCTGCATAGCCGGTGCGTCTGGAATCTTCCCCCGACCCCGTCGCTCGCACTGAAATCTATGTTTGCTAGGACGTCTCCGATTAATACTAACCACGTCTGAGGGGTGCTCAGAACACTTCTTCTTCGGGTGGATCCACATAGGCCGCCTGGATGACCTCTTTGGCATCCGGTGAGACCAGAAAGGCCTGGCCAGGAGGCCGCCGCTGCACCTTGATCTCGCGTGAGGGGAAGTCCACCTTCTCCCCAGACAGGAACAGCGTGGGGGTACCGGCGCCGTAGGCGGCACCCACGAACTTGTCCATCGTGGCCCGATGCGCCTGGCTCATCTGGCAGGTCACGATGATGTGCAGGCCGATGTCCGCCGCCGCGGGCAGCAACGGAAACAATGGTGCCATCGGCGGGACCATCCCGCTGGCCGCGACGATCATGTGCCAGTCGTCAACCAGCAGCACCACGTCCGGGCCCTTCCACCATGACCGCGACCGCAACTGCGAGGTGGTCAGGTCCGGCGGAGGCATCCGCTTCTGCAGGTTGCCGGCGAGTGCCTGGATCGACACTTCCAGCGCTGACTGGTTGCGGTTCACCGCCCCCGCATCCAGCAGGTGGCTATGCGGTACCGCATCGAGCAGCCCCGAGCGATAGTCGGCCAGCATGAACCGCACCTGGGATGGGTCGTTGCGCCTGCAGATGGCCTGGGCCACCGCGTGCGCGATCTGGGTCTTGCCCGACTTCGGAGCGCCGAAGATCAGCAGGTGCGGCGTCAGGTGCATGTGGTTATACGCCACCGACAGGTCCGCCTCGCGCACGCCGAGCGGCACCGTCCACCGCGTGCGGTAGTCGCTGTCGGGGCCGGGGGGGTTCGGATCCAGCTCGTGCAGGTAGATGCGCTCGGGCAGCACCCGCACCTTGGGTGCCTGTTCGGTGTTCTGCTCGCTGATGGCCTCCACCGCGTTGGACATCGCCGTGACGAGTTCGTGGTCGCTGTGCACGCCGTCGAGCCGGGGGACGCCCATCATCAGGTGGTGCTTCTCCATAGACACAGCGCGACCTGGCCGATTTTGCGGGATCTCGCGGGTGATGCGGTCGATCTGAGTCTCGTTAACGTCGCCGAGCCGGAATTCGATCTTGGTGCCGAGGTAGTCGCGGATGCGTGATTTCAGCTCGGTCCAGCGCGGGGTCGAGATCACCGTGTGCACACCGAACTGGAGACCCTGCCCGGCGATGTCCTGCACCGTGGGCTCGAGGTCGGGGAACTCCGCGACGAATGCTGGCCAGCCGTCGATGACCATGAACACGTCACCGAATGGGTCGGCGGCGGCGGGGTGGTTCGGATCTGCACGCATCTGCCGATACGCCGCCATGGACCCCACCCGCAGCTGCTTGAACAGCGCTTCTCGTTGGCGCAGAACGGCTTTCATCTCGGCGACGACCCGGTTCACCTTGTCTGGTTCCGCTCGCGTCGCCACACCGCCGACGTGCGGCAGGTCCTCCAGGTACATCAGGCCGCCGCCGCCGAGGTCGATGCAATAGAACTGCACCTGGCGCGGAGTATGCGTGGCCGCCGCGGAGAGCACGAGAGTCTGCAGGAACGTGGACTTGCCCGTCTGAGGCGCGCCACCCACGGCGATGTTGCCGCCGGCCGCCGAGACGTCGACGCCCCAGACCTCCTGGCGGTGCCGACGCGGTTCGTCCATGATTCCCAAGCCGAATCGCAGCGGCTGCCAATGATGATCGCGTTCGATGAGCTCGTTCACCGGGGTCGGATCCGACAACGGCGGCAACCACATCCGGTAGGCACGGGTCTCGCCGATGTCGAGCTGGTCGATGATGACCTCGCGCAGTACCCGCTGTTCCGGTGCCGTTGTCATGATGTCACCGCCGTATCGAAGATCGGCGCGGCGGTGAACTGGCGGACGCGTATCCGGTCCGCAGTCTGAACACGCGGCGTGACTTCACCGTTGTCCTGTACCGACGTGGTCGGCACATAGTTGACGCCGGTGTACACGCTGTGGAATTTGACGGGGTCTTCCATGCCGACCCGCAGGAACCCGACGCCGCTCTCCTTGTTCGTGATGTATTGCGCCTCAGGCGTTCCGATCACTGCCTTGGATTCGGCCGAACTCGTGGTGCGCAGCGCGATACGGTACGTGAGGTTGGGTTCGAGCTTGTCGATACGCACGCCGCCGGTGTTCAGCGACTGCGTGGCGAGCAACAGGTGCACCCGCAGCGACCGGCCAACGCGGCAGATCCGGTCGAACAGCCCGATGAAGTCCGGGTGGTTCTGCAGTAGCTCGGCGAACTCGTCGACGACCACGAAAAGGGTTGGCAGCGGCGGCAAGTCAGCGCCGCGCTCCCGGTGCTTCTCATACTCGGCGACGCCTGACAGCGCACCCGCGGCGCCAACCTGGATGCCGGCCTGCCGCAGGATCGACTGCCTACGGTCCAGCTCACCGGTGAGCACCTCACCCATGCGGCTGACGAGCTCGGCTTCTTCCTCCATGTTGGTGACGACCGCGGCGGTATGCGGCAACCGCTCCATGCCCAGGAACGTCGAGCCACCCTTGAAGTCGGTGAGCAGCAGGTTGATCTGATCCGGATGGTGGGTGGCCGCCAGCGACAGGATCAGTGTGCGCAGGAACTCTGACTTGCCGGAACCCGTTGTACCGATCAGCATCCCGTGCGGGCCGGCACCGAACTCCGCGCCCTCCTTGATGTCGAGATACATGATGTCGCCCGTCTTCAGTTCGTGACCGAACGGGATACGCAGCCGGTCCCGGTCCGCGTCGGCGAACATCCGCCACCTGCTGGGCGTGACGTCTTCGATCGTGTGCGCGCCGACGAGCTGGTGCCATTCGGTGGCAACCTTCTTCTGTACACGCACACTCTTGTCGATGATGGTTCCCGTGATGGACCATCCGGCGAGCTTGCGCGCGATGCGGTTCGCCTGCTCCGGAGTCATCTTGTCGGTCGCCGAGGTCACCAACCGGAACGTCTGGTTGGGCAACCGGTCATCGGCGGTGCCGTCGGCGTCGACGCGAATTCGGTAGGCCGAGCCGCGATGGTTGCCGAGCGTGAGGACGGTGACGCCGGCCCGGCCGTCAATCGGGAAGCCGGCCCTGCCGCCCGAGAGGTCGACGACGACGACGTACGGTCCGCTCGGGGTGGCGTCGGGCGTGTGCGGGCCGCGAGCGGTCAGGTCGCTCAACCCGTCCGGTCGCGTGAACACCAGCCTCGTCGGACCGGCGGCGTCGGTGTCCGTCTGGTGCTGTACATGCGGAAGCCATTTGAGCCAGGCCCAATTCGGATCCTCCGGGTTGTCGGTGAGCACCCGGATCTGCAACAGGTCCGGCGGATGAAACACCGCGAGATGGCAGATCATCGCCGTGAGCAGACCGGCGGCTGCGTCCGGGTCGCCGCCGACCGCGATGGTCGGAAAGGTGCGCAGCTGCACCAGTTTCGGGCAATCGTGGATCAAACCGTGGGTGCGCAGGAACTTGGTGACCCACATGTGGCTGACTGGTTCCAGATGCGGTGCCGGGGCGCCCTGCGGTCCGGCCAGCTCGCCGCCGACGGCGGGCTTGAGCAGCCGGTCCACCGCAGGCTCGGTACCGAGGCCGATGCGCACCGCCGAGAAGAAGTCGGCATTGGTCGGACGTGACCATTGCCGGTTGGTCCCGATGATCGACAGCAGATCGTCGGGATGCGGTGCGTGATAGTTGAAGAACGTCACCTGAGCGGTCGCCGAAGACGTCACGCGGGTCCGGAGACCCGCGAGGTACCGCAGGTATTCCTTGCGGTCGGCGTTGATCTCGGGCACCTTCTTGCCGCCCGGACCGCCGCCCGCCATGAAGCCGACGGTGGCCATCACCATCATCAGCGGCATCATCAGCATGTACGGCGAGAGCTGCCGGATGCCGGTGAAGATCATGATCGCGATCATGCCGAGCATGCCGCCGCCCATGACCCAAGGCAGCGCCTTCTGAATGCCCGACGGCGGGATCTCGACGCCGAGGTCGTCGGGCGGGGTCACGTTGATCTCACCGGGTGTAAGCCGTGGCCCGCGTTTGATGATCGGCGTGAACTTCTTGGTGGTCACCGGCCGCCTCCGGTGTTCGCGGTGACGGGTTGCGCGCCGGCGTTGGTGCCGTCGGGGACCTTGCGCGGGTTGGGGTTTGGCGGCAGGGTGTCGTGTTCGATCAGCGCCGCCTGCTTGGACAGCACAGGACCGTCGACCAACAGGCTGACCACCTGCCACGGCGCGGTCACCGGCGCACTGAGGCCGATGTTGCTTCCCGTCTCCTCGTCGGGCAGCCCGTAACGCACACCCTGCGGGTCGATGTAGTAGAGGCTCTCGCCGTAGCGTGGGTCCGGCGATTGCAGCCGAATATACTTACCGCCGTCGATGTAAACCTTTGCATCGCCACCGATCTGGTCGATGCCGGTGTTCATGGCCGACGGTGCGATCGGCAGGTGACGCCCCGCGATGACGGTGGTCTTGGGCGCCTGGTCGCCCGGCTCGCGCTGCCATGACCAGCACAGCGTCGGCGCATCCTCGCGCAGCAGGATCTCCAGCGGCTCGTCCGGTAGCGGTGAGCCGTAGACCTGCTCGGCGATCTTGGCGACCGTGCTGGCCTCGACGGACGGTGGTGTCACCAGGCCGAACGAGTTGGTGGCGCGCAGTGCCGCCGCGGTGGTGCCGTTGATCCGCGCCACGCCGTCGGGCAATACCACGAAATGCTGTTCTCCGTCTTCGGTCAGCGCCATGAACACCGAACCGATCACCAGATTCGGTGGCAGGCCAACGGTATTGGGCTCGCCGAAGCGCGCGATCGCAGGCAGCCGCAACGGCCCGGCGTTGGGCAGCGCGTTGAAGACACCCTCCGAGATCGGCGTCGCCTTGGAGGTGACGGGGACGCCCACCGCCGACGTCACCGCGCGGTCAGACAGATCGATGGCGTGCCGCCCGGTCTCGGTCACCAGCCAGTTATCGTTCTCGTAGGACACCAACAGGCCCTCGTCGGGGCGCATCGGGCCGACCGAGGAGTCGAGGTAAAGGGGTTGCACGACAACCGATGTCTCCATCTCCGGTGCCACGCTCTCGGGCTTGGCCACGGTGTCGCACAAGGTCCAGGTCGAGCTGGCGCCGCCGACCGGCGTGGCATAGGGCGCACCCGGAATGCCGATCGGCTGCCCCTTGTGCATCCGGTCCAACTCGTCTGACTTCACCGCGACCGGGGTGCCTGCGTTGCCGAGCACCAGTCGCGCCGATGTCAGGTTGTAGACGGGCCGCAACTGGTCGGAGCCTGGGATGACGACGTAGAGCTGGTTGGTGGTGCGGTCGACGAGAAGCGTGTCAGCGCCCCGCTTTCCAAGCGGCTTGAAGTAGGCCAGCAGCGCCGCCCCCAGGCAGATCAGGACGGCGATCACGATGCCTGCCGAGACCGCGCGGCTGTAGAACTGCAGCGGGTCGTCGAACATGCGGGTGTCCCGTCGCACGATCGCGTGCTCCACCCTGCGCAGCAGGAAGCGCCAGCCGCTGACCTGCACCTTGGTGGTGAGCCGGAAACTCGCCATGCTTACTCGCCGATGCTCAATCGGGCGTGCACAGCGGCGATGGCGGCCGCCATGTCATCGCCGCTGATCTGGCTCAGCTCGTCGACCCCGAGGCTCTCGAAGTCCAACGACCGGGCCAGGCGCATGTCGCGGTTCTGCTCACCGGCCTCGACCAGCTGGCGGGCGTAACGACCGTTGCCCGCGATGTCCAGCGCCGGCTTCCCGTTGAGCGCCCGCTGACTCAGTAGCGTCGCGGCTTCGAGCACCCGCTTGGCGGCCTCGTCGTCGAGGCTCGAATCATTGTTCTGGGCAATCACTTTCGCGATTTCCACGATCTCACTCGGCAGATAGGAGTCGAACTCGATTCGTGTCGCGAAGCGTGAACGTAAGCCGTCGTTGGATTCGAGCAGCCGGTCGATGTCGTTGCTGTATCCGGCGATGATCACGACCAGCCGGTCTCGGTCGTTCTCCATGCGGGCAAGCAGCGTGTCCAGCGCTTCGGTGCCGAACGGGTCCGCCCGGCCGTCGCGCTCTTGCACGAGCGTGTACGCCTCGTCGATGAACAGCACGCCGCCGATGGCGCGGTCGATGGTGCGGCTGGTCTTCACCGCGGACTGACCCTCGTACTCGGCGACGAAATCCTTGCGTGAGGACTCGACCAGCTTCGGTTCGCCGATGACGCCGAGCCCCGCCAGGATGTTGGCCACCACCCGGGCGATGGTCGTCTTACCGGTACCGGGCGGGCCCGCGAAGATCATGTGCTTGGAAGCCTGCGCGACCTTCATGCCGCGGGCCGCCCGGATCCTGGCCATTTGCGTTGCCGCGCGATACGCCTCGATCTGTTCCTTGACGCGGGTGAGCCCGATCTGCCGGTCCAACTCGGCTTCTGCGTCGGCGAGCAGCTTCTCGCGGCCCGAATTGTCCGCCTCGACGCTGGACGCGTCCCACGGATCCTTGCGCGCAGCGATCTTCTCGGCGGTGGTGGTCTCCAGCCGGAAGTTCGGATCCTTGAGCGCCGCGGCGACTTTCGGCTCGGGGTGGGTTGCCTGCAGCCACTCGAGCAGTCCTATTGCCGACTCTTCGTTGCCCTGTCCGCGTCGCGTCATCGCCAGGTACCACGCAATGGCGGGCGCACATGCCTCACCGGCAGGAGACGAATTCGACTCGGTCAGACGTCGTTCGGCCTCGGTGAACAGACCCAAGTTCGCCGCGGCCACGCCGTGGGCGACACCGGCGGCGGCCGCGAGGAATTTGTCCGGCCAGGCACCGGCACCCTTGACCTCGTCGATGACGTGGGTCCAGCGTCCGGCGGCGCCGTAGATCACCGCCTTCACCCAGGACACCAAATGCTCCGCACCGTTTGACGGAACGTCTTCCAGCGCCTCTATGGCGTCGGCGAAGTTGCCGACCGCAGCCTCGTGGACGGCGAAGCCCATCGTGATGGCCAATGGCGAGTTGACCGGGTAGGTGATGTCGCCGAACTGGCCGCCGATCGGCACGCGGGCGTTGATGCTGTTCATCGAGATCTCGGCGGATCCGGCCAACTGCCCGAAGTTCGCGCTTGAGTACCAGGCGCGGAACAGCGTCACGCGGTCGGCGTCACCGCAGCGGATCCGTCCCACCCATGCGTCGCAAGCGGTTTCGTCCATCGCGGTGATCTCGGAGAAGATCTCGAACGATCGCGCGGGTGAGCTGGGCAGCATCCCGACCGCGCTGCTGAAGAGGTTAATTAGGTGTTCAGTCATCGTCGCCCCCGTACCGGGTCGCGAAGATCTGCGCCCGTGCCGCTCTTGCTTCCTCGGGCGACGGCAGGCCCAGGTCGCGGGTGAGGAAGTCGCGGGTCGCCGCATCGTCGTTGCCCTGCCCGCGCATGCCCTCGAGCATCAACGAGTACTGGGCCGACTTCGCTTCCTGCGTGGCAAGGCCCGCGATGACGACGATTTCGTCGGCGAGCTCGGGTTCGGTCATATCGGTGGTCCTCGAAGACAATTCGATCTGCTTGACGCGGCCATCCATGTACGTCGTGACGGTCACGGAGCCCGGTGGATTGGTCACGGTGAAGATCGGCACCGGTACGGCGTCGTCCTCGCCGTGGTCAGGACGGGAGAAATCGAGCGCGTCCAGGTCGTCGCGCTCGTCGGGATCGTATGGCTGATGCTCAGCCGCCATGTGGTGCTTTCCTCACTGCGCTTCGGCTCCACCGGCTTGGTCGGTCGAGGTCTGGTCGAACCACTTACCGGAGGGCAGGAATCCGATCAAACCGTCGAGCGCGCGCGCAAGGTTCTCCGTCGTGCCCGGCAGAAAGCTGCCGTACAGCTCGCCGCTCACGCGACGCGGTATCGACACGATTCGGCCCTGCCGGGAATCGAGCACCCCGGCCGCGACATCGGCCTGTGTGAACGTGCCACCGGGGTGGCGTTCGACCGCGGTGATCTCGACCCAGCTCTCCGGGTTCGCGATGATGTCGGCGTAGGCACGCGCCGACGTGGGTGCGATGCCGTACTTCAGCAACTGGTTCGCGTCACGGCATTCGCCCAGCTGACTCGCGACACCGGTCAACGGTTCGACATCGGCGGGGTTCGCTGCCCCGAGGACCGTGGTCACCATGCCCGCCAGGCCGACCTGAGGGGCGACGCGCTGCAAGACGATCATGTCGCCGTCGCGCGCCGCGATGACATGTCGATCTCCCTTGCGGCACACCACGAAACGGATCATCTTGCCGCCGACGTCGCGACGCCACCAGCGTCCCTCCAGGGTCCGATCGGACCGACTGAGCGTGTCGACCATGGCCGCCACCTCGGGGTGGGGTCGGCCGAACACGTCCAGCACACCCTGCGCAGTCAGGTCACGCGCGACCTGCTCCCAGACGATTTCGCGCAGTTCGGGCTGAGGGATGTTGAGCCGGATGCCCAGCGCCGTCGGAAACTCCGAGTGCCCAAGGCGATCGGCGATGACGAGCATCCCGTCGATCGTCACCTCGACGCCGACCACGTCGTCGATGTGCGTGGCATCGGGATGCGCCGCCTGCGCATTGCTGCTCATCGTGGCTCCACCTGCCCATCCAGCACGCGGCCCATCGCGTCGTCGGCGTGGTCGTAGCGCCGAGCGGCTTCGTGCAATTTGTGCCCGAGGTCGTCGGAGATCGCGGCGATCTTCATGCCCGCGGCGCGACGCGCCGCGACGATGTCGCTGACGGCGCCCGCGGTCGCCGACGCGATGACGCCGTGGGTGGATCGCACCGCGGCGTCCACGCCGTCGACGAGAATGGCCGCGGATCTGGTTTCTGCGGCGGCCCGCACCTGTCGGCCGGCGAGTTCGTCAAGGTGCGCCGTTGTCACGCGCACGTCATCCCCCGACATGGACCCCTTCTCCGAACTCGGTTTCTTGCGGATGCACGCTATCGAGCATCGGAGCCGCGAGCCCAGTCGGCGCCGGCCCGGCATCGTCGGCGACTCCGGCGTATCGGCCGACCGCCTGGGAAAGCTCTGCGGCGTTGGCCGACACGTCGGAGTGCAAGTCCTGCAGCGCCTGAGCGCTGGTGAGAAGCGCGCCCGAGAGTGCAGTGGACTCGAGGGCCAGCCTGGCGGCCTCGCCGTAGCGCGGGATGAACTGCAGGGGGAGGGAAGCGTGGCTCGTCTTGGCGAGAATGTCCGACTGGTCGTCAAGAGTGTCCCGACGCAGCTTGATTTGAACGGCTTCGCGGACCAGAACGGAGAAGACGGCCTGATCGGCATCGGCCATCGTTTCGGTTCGCACTTGTTGCCGGGTGTTCTGGTCGGCGTAGGCGCGCGCTGCGGCGCTGTCCCACCGATCGTCGGCGGCCGCCGACCCTAGCGTCTGGCCGGCCATGCTGAATTTTTTGCGTCCCTTGTCGAACTGCGCGCCGTCGTCGGGCTCACCCTCGCCGGTCGTCGACCTCATGCCCGCGATGATCACCTGGCCGAAATCCAGGAGGTCCGAGCCGACCGCATGGCGCAGCGATGTGTCGGGCGTGTCAGCGGACGCCTGCTTGCCGGGCGTCACTGGCCACCAACCACCGACCATTTGCCACGAACCACACGCATGCCATTCGACCCCTTCTGCCAATCCCCTGCGCTGGGTGAAGCGTACCAGCGGTCCGGGGGCGCCGATGTCACCAATTTCTGGCTCGGCGACGGCTTGCACGGGGGCCCTCTCAGACCCGTTCAGCAATGGTTGCACAGTGGATAGCAGCATCTCCAGACAGTTCTGACGCGTCATGGCGAACCGGCAACCCGCTTGGAACGGAGTCCGAACTCTGCCGGTGTCCGGGGCCGGACACGACTCGTCGACGCCGGCCCGATGCGTACCCGACGGCGCCTCCGGACACCGCCGCATGGGGATCGCTGAGCGGATAGTCGGATTTGCTAGCCGCGTCAATAAATCCGGTCGTCGACGCGTCTTCGCTGCAAATCGCGGATTGGTTGATACTTGGAAGGGGCCGCCACACGCATGACACGACATTCCGAGGAGACACTCAGTGACCGACCGCGATGACGAATTGCGGAGAAAGCTCGGATGGACCGGTCCCGAAGACACCGATTTCGAACCGTCAGCCGACCCGGAACCGACACCACCGTCACGGCCGGCCGCCCCACCCGCGTGGGGGGCGGCGGCGCCGCGCCCTCCCGTCGACTACATCCCTCCATCGTCACCGTCCGACACCAGGAACACCGAGGAGGAGAGCCTCTGGAAGACGACGGAAGTCAGCCGGGCACCGCTCGCGCCGACGGCAGAGGCGAGCGCACCCCCACATTTCAGAGAGCCCGAGCGGCCAGGCGGCAATTTCCGTCAACCCGATCCCCGGTACGGCCCGCCGCCGGGAACGCCACGCGAGACGGGGCCTCTGCCGCCCACCCGCGGCGACACCGCGCCGTGGAACACGCAGCCCCCGCAGCCGGATCGTCAGCCGCCGCACGGCCCACGGCCGCCGGCCCCTGGCGGTCCGCCCGGGCCGCAGTGGACTCCCGGCTACGGCCACGCAACGCCAGGAGCGCAGGCGCCGAGCGGTTCATACGCGGACCGGATCCGCGCCGACGAGCTCGTGCCGCAGCGGCGCACCCCGCCGGGCGGCGGGTGGCGTCTGGCGCTGTACAAGGCCACATTCGGTCTGGTGAACCTCGGCCAGAGCCCCGATGAGATCCGCCAAGCCCAACTCGAGGCCAAGGTCAGGTCGGGACTGCGCGGCCACTTCAAGGTCGGCGTGATGGGCAAGGGCGGCGTCGGGAAGACGACGGTGTCGGCCAGCATCGGATCGGTCTTCGCCGAACTGCGCCAGGACGACCGCGCGGTGGCCATCGACGCCGACACCGCGTTCGGCAAGCTCGGCAGCCGCGTCGACCCCCGGGCGCAGGGCTCCTATTGGGAGCTGGCGGCCGACCAACACCTGGAGACCTTCGCCGACGTCCGCAGCCGCATCGGCAACAACGCAGCGGGGCTGTTCGTCCTCGCCGGCGAGGGAACGCCCGCGCGTCGACGGGTCCTGGATCCGGCAATCTACCGAGAGGCGACCTCGCGGCTCGACCGGTACTTCACCATCTCGATCGTCGATTGCAGCTCCACCATGGACACCCCGGTCACCCAGGAGGTGCTGCGGGACCTCGACGCGTTGGTCGTGGTCTCATCGCCGTGGGTCGACGGTGCGGCGGCGGCCGGCCAGACACTGGACTGGCTGGCGGCCCGCGGGCTCAACAGTCTGCTGCAGCGCACGGTGATCGTTCTCAACGACTCCGACGGGCACGCCGACAAGCGGACGCGTTCGATTCTGGCGCAACAGTTCTCGAGTCAGGGACAGCGGGTTGTCGAGGTGCCCTTCGACGGGCATCTGCGGCCGGGCGGCGTGATCGACCGCACGGGCGAGATGTCACCGGCGACGAGGCGGCGCTTCATCGAGATCGCCGCGGCACTGGCCGACTTCTACCCCACCCACGACGACCGAAACCGCGAACGCTACTGACGCTGCCTCACAGCTGTTCGATCAACGATTCGATTTCCTGGACGGCCGCCGCTGACACGGGCTCTTCCGCCTCCGCGGCTATCACGTCCTCTTCGGAAACCCCTGCCGCTTGGGCAGTTTCGAAGATGGTCAGGTTCGCGCCGCGCCGCGCGGCGTACAGCCGCTGGCCGACGGTGGCTTGCGGCGCGCGGGCGGCCCGGAGCATGAGTTCGTCGTAGCGGGTGCGCACCGCGCTCAACGCCTTGATCAATGCCGGTGACACCTTGCTGATGCGGGCCGCCCGAGCGGCGACGGCCTCGAGCTGACGCAAGTCCGCGAGTATCTTCGTCGCGCGGGGCGTGAACTCCGGATCGTCGACGGGTGGCAGGGCCTCAACCGCGGTGGCGAAGGTGTTGACCGCAGTGACGAGAGCCTGTGCAATCAAGGGAATGTCGTCGCCGGTGTCGGCGCGTGTCTCGACGCGCGGCTCGGCCGCGGCAGGCTCGCCCCGCCGCAGCCGCGCGATGGTCCCCGGCGGCCATTGCAGCACCTCTTCAAGCTTTGCTCGAGTGCGTTCGCGCGGCCAGCTGCGGCCCTTCTCGAACGCGATGAGCGCGCCGGCGTTGATGATCCCGTCGGTCGCCAGGCTGCGCTGGCTGATGTCGAGTTCGCGACGACGGGCCGCCGCGGCCGCACCGGCACGCCGCATCCCCTCGTCGAGCACCTCGATCGACTCCGGGTCGGTCATCAACGGGCATTCCTCGAGAACTCACGGGGCGGAGCGGCGACGCAATCCTATCGGCCGCCGGACGCACCGCTACGACTTGGGGCCGCGTGGTGCGCGTGGATCTGTGGCAAAGCTATGTCTTCAAGACCACCCGCACCGCCCTGCCGCTACGGTTTTGCGACGGTCCGGTCCAGCGATCGTAACGTGTTTCTACGCTGATCAGATCGTGTTCTGCAAGGCAGGCGCGCATCGCTCCGCGGGCGCCAAACACCGCGCCAACAACCTAGTCGTAGCGCTAACTGTTGCATCGCTACGGTTTCTACGCTAGCTTGGCGACATCGCGGTGCAGCAGCCGCAGAGCGGACAAGGAGGGGTTCGGATGAACTCAACACACTGGGACGAGACACCCGTCGGCGCCTGCACGCGGGACCCCGAGCGGTGGACGACGTCAGCCGACGAAGAGGCGAAGGCGATCTGCAGGGCATGCCCCAGACGCTGGCTCTGCGCCCGTGAAGCGTGCGAGCTGCCGCGGGCAGAAGGTCTGTGGGCGGGCATCGTCATTCCCGAGAGCGGGCGCGGCCGGACGTTTGCCCTGCGCCAGCTGAAGTCACTCGCCGAGCGCAACGGAGAAGTGGTGCGGCCCCGCCGCTATTACTACGCGGAAATCGCCTGACCGCTGATCTCCCGCTGCCGCGTTCGTGGGGTCGGCAGGGGGCGATCACCAGGTGTCGACGAAACGTCGATCCGTCCGGCGCGGTTCATGCATGGTGGCGGCGTTCAGCGTGTCGATGATGAGCCTGCGAGTGTCAGCCGGGTCGATGACGTCGTCGATCTCGAAGAGCTGAGCGGCGTTGAGCGCCTTGGCATTCTCCTGGGCCGCCGCGGTGGCCTGGCGCACCCGTGCTTCTCGTTCCTCTTCGTCGGCGATCGCCTCGAGTTCCTTGCGGAGCCCCAACCGGACCGCACCTTCGAGGCCCATCGGCCCGAGATGTGCTCCCGCCCAAGCCATTGTGAGCACCGGTTCGTGCAGGCTGCCGCCCAGCATCGCCTGAGCGCCGAGGCCATAGCCGCGGCGCAGCACGACGGCCACGAGGGGCACGCTCAGCGCGGCCCCGGCGACCAGCATGCGCGACGCACGGCGCACCAGCGCTTCGGCCTCGGCCGCCGGGCCCACCATGTAGCCCGGGCAGTCGATCAACGAGACGACGGGCAGTCCGAACGCATCGCACAGTTGCATGAAGCGCGCTGCCTTGTCCGATGCGGCTGCCGTGATGGCGCCGGCCATCACCATGCTGTTGTTCGCCAGGACACCCACCGCGCGACCGTTGATGCGTGCCAACGCCGTGACCATCTCGGCGGCGAAGCGTGGCCGAAGGAACGTCACCGACCCTTCGTCGGCCAGCGTCTCGATGACCGGCGCCACTGGAAACGCGCGACGGGCCCGCTCGGGAACCATTGTGCGCAGCGCTGTTTGGTCGCCCGCGGCGCCCGGCGCCGTCGGGCCCTGGAAGTAGGAGAGCAGGCGTTTGGTCACGGCCACGGCTTCGGCCTCGTCGGCGACGACGACGTCGACCACGCCGTTGGGCTCCTGCATGCTGATCGGGCCGACCTCGTCGGGGTGGACGTCGCCGAGTCCGCCGCCCGCGATCATCGCCGGCCCGCCCATTCCCAGCGAGGTGTCCTCGGTGGCGACGATCAGGTCCGAGCTGCCGGCGATGACAGCGTTGCCCGCGAAGCAGCGGCCCTTGACGACCGCGATGCGCGGCACCAGACCCGACAGCGCCGCCCACAGCTTGAATGCGCGGGCGTCGAGCGCGGAGACGGTGGGGTAGTCGGTGTCGCCGGGGCGCCCACCGCCGCCCTCGGCGAAGAAGACGGTCGGTAGTCGCATGCGCGCGATGAGTTCGAAGAGGCGGTCCTTCTTGCGGTGGCCCAGCGCGCCCTGGGTACCCGCGAGAACCGTGTAGTCATACGACAGCACGGCGCAGGCGGCGTGCTCGGCGCCGAAGAGGTGGCCGTTGACGCGGGCCGTACCCGCCACGAGTCCGTCGCCGGGGGTGCGGGCGATCAGGTCGGCGAGGTCGCGACGGTGGCGCTGGGCGGCGATCGCGAAGCGGCCGTATTCGACGAACGAGTCCGCGTCGACGAGGTCGGCGATGTTTTCCCTGGCGGTGCGGCCGTTGCGGGCGCGCCTGCGCTCGACGGCGTCCGGGCGTGCAGCGTCCTCGGTCAGGGCACGGCGCTGCAACAACTCCGCATGGTCGGCGCGGATCGGCTCGTCAGACATGGCGTGGTGATGCTAACAAGCTGTGATATGTCGCACCCTATTAGTTAGTGCCCTATCTATAGGCGTATGGTGGGGGCATGACGGTCGTCGACGCGGACCTCGATCCCCTGGCCCTCGAACGGCAGGTGTGCTTCGCGCTGGCGGTGACCAACCGCGCGGTGCTGGCCGTGTACCGCCCGCTGCTCGAACCGCTGGGCCTCACCCATCCGCAGTACCTCGTGATGCTCGCGCTGTGGGACAACCACAAGTCCGATGTCGATCGGCCGATGTCGGTCAAGGCGATTGCCACTGCGCTACAACTGGATTCGGCGACCCTCTCACCGATGCTGAAGCGGCTGGAAGCGCTGGGGTTGATCACCCGCACGCGCAGCGCGGCCGATGAACGCGCGACCGACGTCGGCCTGACAAAAGCGGGGATTCAGCTGCGCCGGCGAGCCCTGAAGATTCCGCCGGCGGTCGTGGAGCGGCTCGGGGTCGGGCTCGACGAGCTCGAGCGGCTGCACGACGTACTGACCCGGGTCAACGCCGCGGCGCTGGCGGCGGGCGCGCTCGACGAAGGGAAGGAATCCCGATGACCCCGATGAAGAAGCCTGGCCCTCTGCAGTACATCGCGTACTGCTACGGGAAGCGGCTGCCGGACTCCATGCGCGAGTGGGTGGCTCACGATCTCGCCGACCACGGCGCAGTCCGCCGACACATGATCCGCATGGCGATCCCGCCGCTGCTGGTGCTCGGTCCGTTCTGGCTGCTGCCCGCTTCGCTGTATGTGCATATGGAGATGACGGCGCCGATCTACATCTGGGCGATCCTGATGTCGCTGGCGCTGAACAAGGTGTGGCGCAGACACCGGCTCGCGCAGCACAATCTGGACCCCAACCTCGTCGACCAGATCAAGCGCAAGAGGGACGCCGCCATGCACGAGGCCTACGCCCGCAAGTACGGGCCGCGCCCGGAAGAGGCACGCTGGCAGTCCAACAGCAGCCCGTTCTAGGCGTACAGCGCCTCGACAGCGCGGGTAGCGGTGGCCAGATCGACGTTCATCTCTTCCCGGTAGGCCTTGATGGCGCCGATCTTGTTCCCGGCCGCGACCAGTTCGCGGACACGAGGCGGCGCTTCGTTACGGGCGATCGCCGCAGGGTTGGGCATCGGCACGCCCGTCTGCTCGTAGAGGTGCTTGACAAGCTGCTCGAGTACGCCGAGGCGCTCGTAGATGTCGTTGGTCGTGGTCACCGGCACAGTGTGTCACCGCAGTTATCCACAGGCAGCGCAAACCAGTACCGGATCTGTCAGCACCCGCACTTAGCGTGCAAGTCATGACGAACTGGATAAACACGGTCAGCCGTGGCCACGTCGAGCGCGGGGTGCGCGGGCGCTTCACGCAGGCCAATCACGGCAGGCCGCACATGTTGCGCAAGATGGCACGCGGCGACTGGATCATCTTCTACTCGCCGAAGACGGACTATCCGGAGGGCGATCCACTGCAGGCCTTCACCGCGATCGGGCAAGTCGTCGACGACGAGCCGTATCAAACCGAAGTGACGCCGGACCTCCAGCCGTGGCGCCGCAACGTCGACTTCCTCGAATGCACCGAGATCCCCATCCGGCCCCTGCTCGAAAAGCTCAACTTCATCGAGGACACCTCGCGGTGGGGCTACAAGTTCCGAGCAGGGGTGTTCACCATCGACGATCACGACTTCGCGGTGCTCCGATCGGCGATGACCAGCCCGAATGGCCTCGGCTGACGCCCTCGACAAAAATCTCGGTTTGATGACGTCGCTGCCGGGTACATACAGGTAGCAATTGGGGGACGCTGTTCGGACGACTGCTTCGCTGGTCGTGCGCGCGACGAGGGTCCCGGACCGGGAGAAGGACGATATGGGCACCAGCGCCGACATAAGTAGTGGACGTTTCACCATTTGTCCGGCATGCGGATACCCGAGCGCCGGCCTGTGCGCCCCCTGCAGCCAGATAGGCTCGGCCATCCAGATCGGTCTGCACCGCACTGTTCCTGTTGTGAGGCAAGCCAATCCAGCTGCCTAACTGGGCAGCGGCTGAGGTGCGGCCTACTCTGGTCTGGTGAGCAACACCGACCCGGCCCCCGCCGAAGTCGCCTGTGCGCCATCGCCATTCACCGGAGTACTCCATCCGCGCGAGGTTCCGCTCGGTGGACCGCGCGCGATCCGGGTCCGGCGCACCCTCCCGCAGCGCGAACGCTCGCTCATCGGTGCGTGGTGCTTCGCCGACCATTACGGTCCGCACGACCTCCGCGGGAATCCCGGCGGCATGGACGTTCCTCCGCATCCGCACACCGGGCTGCAGACCGTCAGCTGGCTGTTCACCGGCGAGATCGAGCACCGGGATAGCGCAGGCGTGCACGCGATCGTGCGGCCCGGTGAGCTGAACCTGATGACCGCGGGCGCAGGCATCTGCCACTCCGAGATCTCGGTGATCTCGGGGCCGGCGTCCACCGTCCTGCACGGGGTACAACTGTGGGTCGCGCTGCCTGATGCGGATCGCGACACCGACCGCGACTTCGCGCACTACGCCCCGCCGCCGCAGTCCCTCGGCGACAGCACCATACGGGTCTTCCTCGGCGAGCTCGCCGACGCGCGCTCACCCGTGAACACCTTCACGCCGCTGCTCGGCGCGCAACTCGACCTCGACCCCGGCGCCGAGCTCACGCTGGACGTCGACCGCACCTTTGAACACGGCGTGCTGCTCGACCAGGGCAGCGTCGACGTCGCCGGGACCACACTGGACGTCGCAGACCTCGCGTTCCAGGCTGTCGGCTGCGACCAGCTGAGCATCGTCAACCGTGGCGGCGGGCCTGCCCGCGTCCTATTGCTCGGCGGCACACCGTTTCCCGAGCAGCTGGTCATGTGGTGGAACTTCGTCGGCCGGAGCCACGACGACATCGCGACCTACCGCCGGCAGTGGCAGGACCACGACAGCCGGTTCGGTTCCGTCGCGGGCTACACCGGCGCGACCACCCGGCTGCCGGCTCCTCCCTTACCGCACGCGACGCTGCGGCCGCGGCCGAACCAGACGCTCTAAGCCGCGGCAAACGTGAATGCGGTGCCCACCGCGTTGGGCACGAACGCGTCGGGCAGCGCCGCCGCCAGCCGGTGCTGGGCCTTCCATCCCGTGCAGTGCGCGGGCACCAGGGTGTCGGGGCTCAACTCCACAAACGCATCGACGGTCGGTCCGATGATCGGCTCGAAGACCTTGCCCGTGAGGTGGAACCCGCCGAGCAGCGCATGCAGACGGTCTACCCCCGTCAGCCGAAGGGCGTGCCGCGCGATGTTCACCGCGCCCGCATGCCCGCAGCCGGTGAGAACGACCAGCCCCTTGCCACGGACGTTCACCACCAGCGCCTGCTCGTCCAGTAGCAGCGGGTCGGGCTCCCAGCGGCCGTCGCGCCACGCCTCGTGGTTGGGCAGTCCGCGCTCGAACTCCGTCGTGCGGTCGACCTCGCCGGTGATCAGCACCGAGCCGTCCAACAGCAGCGACGGCTGCCGCCGCTCGATCACCTCGAAACCCTCGGCCTCGATCGCCGCGCGGCTCAGCGTCGGCAGCTCCATCGGCGTTGCGTTCGGCAGCGCGAACCGGCGCCTGCTGAACACCAGGGGATGCACGGCCAGCGGCAACCCGCTTCGACCACGCAGCCGGACCAACCCGGGAAATCCTCCGTCGTGATCGGGATGGCCGTGACTGAGCACAACGACCTCGATGGCCGACGCATCCAGACCCATGCGTTCGAAGTTGGTCGCCATACCATCCGGCGAGATACCGGTGTCGAAAAGCACTGTGTGTGTTCGGTTCCCGCGGCGCGTCGTCACCAGCGCGGAGAAGCCGTGCTCGGCGATCAGTCCCGGCGAGGCCTTGCCGCCCTCGAACTGCGGCGCCTCGACCGGGGGCACGGTCCCCATCCCCCTGCGACGGGCCGGCCCGACGTCGCCCATCAGCGCGTCGTAGCTGTTGTCCACCAGCGTGGTGATGGTGATCTCGTCGACCGGTTCGAGCGTGATCGGATCAACCGCCGTGCCCTCCGCCTGCCGCGGTGTGGACGCCAACGCCTCTGCGGCGGTGCCGCCTTCATCACACATGACTCCATCTTGCGCCCTCCGGGTATAGAGGAGGCATGGCAACCGACAAGACCGGCGCGACGACCACCGTCAACAAGGAGGCCGACCGCTTCACCATTTCGGTGGACGGCACCGTGGCCGGTTTCACCGAGATCTCCGACAGCGACGGCCAGCGCACGTTCCCGCATACCGAGGTGGACGACGCATTCCAAGGCCGCGGCCTGGCGTCCATCCTGATCGGCGAGGCGCTGCAGCAGACCAAGGATGAAGGCCTGCGGATCGTGCCGGTGTGCTCAATGGTTCGGTCGTACGTCGAGAAGCACCCCGAGTTCGACGACGTGGTCGACGCCTAGCCAACCAGGGCCGATATCGTCAGATCCGATGACGACTCAGGACAGTGCTGCCGACACAGCGCAGCGCGGCGGCACCCCGACGGCGTTCTTCACCCTCGACGGTGACCGGTTCGTCCCGGCGTCGATCGCACGCGGACCGTGGGGTCAGACGATCAGCGGCAACTACCTCGGCGGGCTGCTCGGCCACGTTCTCGAACGCGATGCGGGCGAACCGGATCTCCAGCCGGCACGCCTGACCGTCGACCTGTTCCGTCCCGCGGCGCTCGCACCCGTGCGCGTTGACACCAGCGTGGCGCGGCAGGGACGGCGCCTGAAGTTGGTCGACGCCGTCGTCACCCAGGGTGAGACCGTTGTCGCCCGCGCCACCGGATTGTTCCTGCGCCGTGGCGAACAACCGGCGGACGAAATCTGGAGCTCGCCGGTGAACATGCCGCCGATCCCGCCGACACCCGACCCGATTCCGCGCGGGCTGACCACGCTGGTGTGGACCTACGGCAAGGAAGACCACACGCCCGGGCCCGGCTTCGGTCTGTCCGCGTGGGAACACGCCGGCCCGAAGTACATCTGGGTACGCGACATCCGCCCACTCGTCGCAGGCGAACCGCTCACCGCGTTCACCCGCGCCGCGATGGCCGGCGACATGGCGAGCTCGCTAACCCATTACGGCGCACAAGGTTTGCAGTTCATCAACGCCGACTACACGTTGACGCTGAGCCGGCTACCCGAAGGTCCGTACCTCGGCCTGGCCGCGCTGACCCACTACAGCCACGCCGGGGTGGCGACCGGCGTCGCCACCCTCGTCGACGAATCCGGTCCGATCGGCAGCGCCACGGCGACGGCGCTCTCGAACCCCGGCTTCAATCCGCCGCATCCGTAGCCGCCTACTTGATCTTGTCGGCGATGGCGCTGGCAATCGACAACCCTGAGCTTCCGACCGTTGGTGAGCAAGCGCGCACGTCGACAATGACATTGGCGCGCAACGCCATATTGCGTTCGCACTGCTGCCCCGCCGTCGCCGACGTAGTCGGAGTGAGCTTCATCGTCATGACGCCCGCGGTGGTCGACGGCGCGCCGAGATCGGCCTCCGTCGACGCGCCCTGGTACTCGAACCTGATGTGACTGTCCTTGCAGGCGTTCCAGTCGGCGGCCTGCCGGTCGTAGAACATCTTGGCGGCGTTGGCATCTGGGAAGGCCGTGACCGCCTGCACCAGCTTGTGCGTCGGATCTGAGAACACGCCCTGGATCACCATGGACGTGAAGCCGGATCCGTCGTAGGTGGCTTGATAGGCGGGGCCCCACGCCCCGGTGCAGTTGGGTGGTGTGACCGAGCCGGCGAGCGGTGCGTATTCCGTTGGCATCGCCGTCATTCCGGGCTTGTTCATCCGCCCGCTGACGTCGTTGGCCGATAAAAGAAGTCCGGGCAGCGCGTCGTCGGGGATGTTGGCCTGCGCGGGGGGAGCCGGGGCGGGTTCCGACGTCGCCGGAGCACGTGAAGTGGTGGTGCGCGCCGCCGTTGTCTCCGTAGAGGCTGCCGTCGACCCGGAATGGTCGCCGCCGGAGAGGGCCAGGACGAGCACCACGATCACCGCGATGGCTGCCGCGGCCGCCGCGCCAATGCCCAATATGCGTCCCTTACCCCCGAACCTGTCGGGGCGCCCCTGCGGCACGACTGACGGAGGGGCGCTTGGCTGTGGTTGGGGCCGGTAGGCCTGCTGGCCGCCGGGGAAACTCGGCCCGGTGAGCTGAGCATTGGGCCGTACGGCGGGACGGGCGTAGGGCGGTGGTCCCGTCGGCGGCGCCGCCCGCGGCGGGTCCGGCCACGGCCGAGGCGCCTGCCTCGTCGGGGCCGGACGCAGCGCGACCGTCTGCTCGTCGATCGCTCGTTCGGCGGCGGCGGCGAAGTCACGCGCCGACTGATAGCGGTCATCGGGGTTCTTGGCCATAGCCCTGGCGATCACGTGGTCGATGGCCGCAGGCAGCGCAGGCACCAGATCGGTGGCGCGCGGGGGCGGGTCGTTCAAGTGCGCGGCCATCGTCGCCGCCATGCCTCCGGAATTGCCGAACGGCGAGCGCTGGGTGAGAAGGTCGAACAACGAGCAGCCGAGTGAATAGATGTCGGCGCGGCCGTCGACCGTGTAGCCCGAGAGACTTTCCGGCGCGGCGTAGGCAATGGTGGCCACGACCATGCCCGTGGCGGTCAGGTTCGTCGCGTCGTCGAGTGCGCGGGCGATTCCGAAGTCCGCCAAGAAGACTCGCTCGTCGTCGGAGGAGAGCAGAAAGTTGGCCGGCTTGACGTCCCGGTGCAGCAGCTGACGACGGTGCGCATAATCGAGTGCTTTGGCGACCTCGCCCACGATGTGGACGGCGCGCGGCGGCGTCATCCGGCGTGCGCGGGTTTCCTTCTCCGCGTCGCTGCCGTCGACGTACTGCATCGCGATCCAGAGCTGGCCGTCCTCGGTCTCACCCCGGGTGTAGACGGTGACGATGTTGGGGTGATCGAGCGTCGCCGCCAGATCGGCCTCGCGGAGGAACCGGGCGCGGAAATGGTCGTCTCGAGACAAGCCCTCGGAGAGCACCTTCAGCGCGTCGCTGCGGGGCAGGGCGGGGTTTCGGGCCTTGTAGACCGTGCCCATTCCGCCCGCACCCAGTACCGCCTCGATGGTGTAGCCGGCCACCGTCATGCCCGGACTCAACGCCACACTGCCCCCTCATCTCGACCTCGTCTGTCCTAGCATGCCGTGCTGGGCAGCGCGAACACCCCGCGACTTCTCAGTCGCGGGGTGTTCGGTTGAGCGATGGATCGTCGGCTAGCTGAGGCCGACAACCTCCTGCGCGATCTCGGCAACGCGCGTCTGCGCTGCCGACACCAGCTTCTGACGGTTCTTGTTCATTTCCTCGTAGGCGATGATCGTCCGGATGTCAGACGGTGCCTCGAGGTCCTTCACAGCGGCGACGGCCTCGTTGAGGTTCAGCTCGTCGTAATCGGCGATCGGCAGCTCCTCGGCATCGAGAATGCCGCCCGCGGCGCGCGCGTTGTGCAGCGCGTCGGCGGTCTTCTCTGCGCCTTCGTCACGGACCACGGCCTCGGCGCTCTGCAGCGCCGCGTCACGCGAGGCACCGATCGCCTTGAGCGCGACCTCACCGGCGCGCTGCGCGCGACGGACCAGGTCGTCGACGGCCGGGCCGGTGGAACGCACCAGCTCGGCGACGCGCTCGGCGGATTGTGCCGACCACTGACCGGGGAGATTCACGATCTTCACCGCGGTGCCCGCAGCCGCTTGCAGCGGCGTCCGACGCAGGGCCGCCGGCCCGCCGAGGGCGTCCTCGGCCAGCACCGTGGTGAGCCAGTTGACCGTCGCCGAGTGCGCAGTGATCAAGCGATCGGCAAGGGCCTGGACGTCGGTGTTCTTGGCCGAGACCGCGAGCGCCTTGATGTAGCGCGAACGGTCCAGCAGCTGATCCTCCAACGCGAGATCGCCGAGCAACGCCTCGTCGAACGGCTGGGCCTGCTCGGTGAGCGCCTTCACGGCGGCGGCGGCGCGACCGAGGAACGGGCCGATGGTGTCGGGAAATCCGCCGAGGTCACGAATGGCCTTCTCGATGGCCTCCGCGCGGATACGGCCGTTGTTGGCGTTCTTGGTCAACTCATCACGGACAGCGTCGGTTCGTGCCTGCGCAATTCGGGTCTCGGCGACCTGAATTTCGGTATGAGTGAGGTCGAGAACGGTTCGTAGTTGGTTGATCAATGTCGTTTCAGTGGCATTAGCCATCAGTAATCGCCCCTTAAGCGTTGACGGTTTTGGTCGGCGCTGGGGTGCACCTGCCGGTTGGCTACCCGACACTCCGGGCTAGCCAACATTCAGGACTGTGAGATAGATCGCATCAGGCTCAGCGGGGCTTGAGCACGATCACGGGGATATCGCGGTCGGCCCAGCTCTGGTACGTGTCGAAGTCGGCGTAGGCATCGACCAGCTTCGGCCAGAGCCTCGCCTTTTCTTCCGGCGACGCGGTCTCGGCGCGCACGGCGCGGCGATCGGTGCCGATCTCGATATAGGCGTCCGGGATCGCCACCAGATTGTGGTACCACTGCGGGTGGGTGTCGCTACCACCCTTCGACGCCACCACGATCACGTCCTGACCGTCCTCGATGAACACCAGCGGCGAGACGAACGTCTTGCCGGATTTGCGGCCGGTGTGCTCGAGCAGCAACGTGGGCACCGGTTTCTTCAGCCCCGCACCGATGCGCCAGTTGGCGCCGATCTTCCCGCCAGACTTCCGGTACACCCACACATGCGCCTTGCCGGCATACTTCATCACCTTCGTGACGAGCGGCGAATTCAGTTGTGCCGGTTTCTTGTTCGGGTCCATCTCTCCCCTAAAGATACTGGGCGGTGCTGCCGCCGACGGGCATGTCGCCCATGCCGAGCTTGCGGTGATCCCAACTGCGCATCCGGCCGGGTACCACTCGCACGCAGATCCGGTTGTTCATCATCTGATCGACGAACGGACGCATCTCGTCGGTGTACGGACCGGTATAGCGCTCCCACACGCTGATGCCAACGCGCAGATTGGTTTCCGGATCATCGATGATTTCCGCGGTGCCGTCGATCGACACCCCGCGGAGCGTGGTGTAACTCTGCCCGTCCTCGATCATGACGGTGATCGTCGGGTCGCGTCGCAGGTTGACCGCCTTCTGCGACTTGGCCTTCGTCTCGAACCAGATCTCTCCGTCGAGCACGGCGTACCACATCGCCACCAGATGCGGCCGTCCGTTGGGGAGCACGGTCGCCATCGTCGCGGTGCGGCTGCGCTCGATGAACTCGGCGATCTCCTCGTCGCTCATGACGATTTTTGAACGTTCGTTCTTGCCCACGCGTCGATACTTTCAGGTCGCCGCTGCGGTCACCTTCACCGGGATGCCGTTCAGCGCCCCGTTGCCCGACGGCTCATCGAAGAAGTTCGGTGGGGACAGGACATTGGTGTTCACGCCTGGGGAATCGTTGGCGATCGACATCCGGGTGCCCGATTTGCCGTGGCCCCAGCCATGCGGCATCGAGACCACGCCCGGCATGATCGCGGCGGTCACCTCGATGGGCACCTCGATGCTGCCTCCCTCCGACGTCACCGTGACCACGTCGCCGGTCACGACACCGTGCTTTACAGCGTCATCGGTGTGCATCAGCAGCGTGCACCGGTCTTTGCCCTTCATCAGCGGACCGACGTTGTGCAGCCAGGAGTTGTTGGATCGCAGATGACGTCGGCTCACGAGCACCAGCTCGTCGGGCGCGCGGTCGAGACGCCGGGCCAGACGGGGCAGGTCGTCGAGCAGATACTGCGGCGCCAGCCGGATCTTCTTGTCGGCGGTCCCCAGGATGTCGGGGACCTGCGGCACCATCGGGCCGAAGTTGATGCCGTTGGGTTCGGCTTTCAACCTTTCCAGCGTCAGGCCGTCTGGGTTTTCGCCGTACCTGTCACCGAACGGGCCGGTGCGCAGGGTGAGGTCCAGGATGCGTTCGGGGCCGCCGTGTTTGTAGTGCTTGCGGATCTCCGCGCCGTCAAGGCCCTGGGTGAACGCCATGTAGTCGAAGAAGCCGTCGTCGATCGCGGCGACGTCGACGTCCTCGGCGGGCACGCCGGTGCACAGCCCGGTGAGCCTGACCAGGATTTCCCACTCGTGGGGGCGGTCCGGTTGGTCGGGCTCGAAGACCGGCGCCGAGTAGTTGGCGATGCTGTTGACCGCGAAGTTGAGGATCAGGTCGTCGTGGTGGGGCTGCTCCAGCGGCGACAGGCCGGGCAGGATGACGTCGGCGTGCCGTGTCGTTTCGTTCAGCCACAGGTCGACGGAGATCATCGCGTCCAGTTGCGGCAACACCTCATCGAGTTTGTGGCCGGCCGGAGTGGACAGCACCGGATTGCCTGCGACCGTGATGAGGGCCTTGATCTGCCCCTCCCCCGGCGTCGCGATCTCCTCGGCCAGGCACGACACCGGTACCTGTCCCAATACCTCTTTGGCGCCGCGCACGCGGGTGCGAAAGCGGCCGAATTCGGCGGCGCCGTCTTCGAGGCCGGGGATCGGCTGCACGGTCACCGACCACGCGGTGGCGCGCGGGAACATCGAGCCGCCCGGCTTGTCGAAGTGTCCGGTGAGGATGTTGACGACGTCGACGAGCCAGCTGGCCAGGCTGCCGAATTCCTGGTTGCACGTCCCGATTCGGCCGTACACGACGGCTCGTTCGGTGCTGACGAGCTCGCGCGCGAGCTCCCTGATGCGCTGCGCCTCGATGCCTGTGACACCGGCGACCCGCTCCGGGGACCAGTCCGCGGCAACCTCCCGCAACTGGTCGAGTCCGTCGATGTGAGGCGCGAGGTCTCCGAGGGCGACCAGGTCTTCGTCGAACAGCGTGTGGGTGACACCCATCAGCAACGCGGCGTCGGTACCAGGTGTGATCGGCAGCCACTCGCTGGCCCGCGCAGCGGTCTGGGTGCGGACGGGGTCGATCACAATCACCTTGCCGCGCTTGCGAATTCCGTCGATGATGCCCATGACGTCGGGTGCGGCCAGCAGCGAGCCCTGGGAGGCGGCCGGGTTGGCGCCCATCACCACCAGCAGATCGGTGCGCTCGATGTCGGGCACCGGGAACGTCCACCATCCCCCGTACATCAGGTGCGACGAGAGGTTCTTCGGCCACTGGTCGACGGTTCCGGGCGAGTAGGACAGCGGAATGCCCGACATGCCGAGCAGCACGCCGGTGTAGCGGCCGAGGGAGAACGAGTGCGCGAGCGGGTTTCCGGTGTAGCAGGTCACCGCGCCGATGCCGTGCTTCTCGATCACCGGTGCGAGCAGCTCGGTGCAGCGGCGGAAGGCGGCGTCCCAGCTGACCTCCTGCCACTGGCCGTCGACTTTGATCATCGGCCGGCGGATCCGGTCGGGGTCGTGGTGGACCACGCCCAGGCTGGCGCCCTTGGGGCAGATGTGGCCGCGGCTCCAGACGTCGTCGCGGTTGCCGCGGATGCCGGCGACCTGCCCGTTTTCAACCTGAATCTCCAAGCCGCACATGGCTTCACACAGCGGGCAGGTGTACAGATGTCGGCCGTCCTCGCCGGTACCCGCCAGCAGGTTCTTTTGTCCGGTGGTCACATTCGCCCTCCGCTGCTTCCGCCGAACGTGGGTTACCCGCACACCTAACGGCTGGAATGCGTGCGGGTAACCCACGTTCGCCACGGTCTTGTTGTGACACACTGTAACGACAAACGGGTGAAGGCAGGGCGCGATTCATGGAGACCGTCGAACGCCGCCACCGGCGTCAAGGTTCACGCCGCGACCCGTCGATCGACGCGGCGGTGCTCGCCGCGACCCGGCGCCTGCTCGTCGACCGCGGCTATACGGCGACGACCATCGACCTGATCGCCTCCACGGCGCAGGTGAGCCGTCCGGCCGTGTACCGGCGGTGGAGTTCCAAGGCGCAGCTCGTGCACGAAGCGCTGTTTCCCGACCTCGGGCCCGAACCTCCCGCGGACGACTTCGTCACCGAGATCACCCGGCTGTGCCGCGGGGCCCTGGCCATGTACGAGGATCCGGCCGTACGTGAGGCACTTCCCGGTCTGCTCAACGACTTACGGTCCGACCGCAGGATGCGCCGCGTCATCAGCGACCGCCTGGAGGCCGCGGCCCGCAACCAGCTGGCCGGCCGGATCGACGCCGCGGTCGCCGAGGGAACGGCCCGCCCCGGGATCGACGCCGACACCGTCATGGACGTCATCGCCGGCGGTGCCTGGTACGCCGTCTGCGTGCGTCACGTCAACGACATCGATGCCGCAGCGGCAGCGCTCAGCGAGCTGGTCCTGCGCGGAGTGCTCGTCTGAGTCGGTTCAAGAATTGTGGGCGAAGGGGGACTTGAACCCCCACGTCCCGAAGGACACTGGCACCTGAAGCCAGCGCGTCTGCCATTCCGCCACTCGCCCCAACAACCGGGGAAGACTATCACGCACAACACCGTGCTCCCCAACCGTGCCGATGCGGTGCTGGGGGCCGGGACGTCTTCCGGACAAACGCCGCTGACCTGCTGGGTTTCAATTCTCAGAATTCCATTGGTCACGCGCCGACGTGCCGGGCCGATACCATGCAGACAAGGGTGGTGGCCAGGCGACACGCGTGTGAACAGCAGGGTGCGCACCCCGGTCACCGGCAAGGCGACCGACAACAAATGAGGTAGGCGGTGATATGGGTCTGGTCGACCGTTTTGAGCGAAAGCTCGAGTCGACCGTTGGCGACGCATTCGCCCGGGTATTCGGCGGATCGATCGTTCCGCAAGAGGTCGAGGCGATGCTTCGGCGCGAGGCAGAGACCGGTGCGCGTGAATTGGCCGCCGGGCGAGTTTTGGCGCCAAACGACTACGTCATTACCCTCAGTGTGCCTGACTATCAGAAGGTGAGTGCCGACCCGGACCTCACACCAACGACTTTTGCCAAGCACTTGGAGGGATACATCCATGAGCAGGGATGGCAAACGTATGGTGATGTGGTCGTCAGGTTCGAACAATCATCCAGCCTGCACACCGGACAATTTCGCGCGCGGGGGGCGGTCAATCCCGACTCCACCAGTGGCGATCCCGCCTCACCACCCCGAGACCTTTCGTCCAACGCAGAATCAGGAGTACCGATGAGCGACAACCCGACGCAATATGGCGGCCAGGCTCAGGGGCGGCCCGGCGACGAGTACTACGACGACCGATACGGCCGGCCAGACGACCGCGGACAGGATCCCCGCGGCCCCTACCCGCCGCAGGAGCAGGGCGGCTACCCGCCCCAGCGCGACGCGGGCTACCCACCGCGCCAGGGCGGCTATCCCGACCAAGGTGGATATCCCGACCAGGGCGGCTACCCCGACCAGGGCGGCTACCCGGACCAGGGGGGCTACCCACCGCCGTCATACGAGCAGCGGCCGCCTGCCGGCTACGGCCCACCCCAGGGCGGCGGCGGCTACCCGGATCAGGGCTACCGTCAAGCACCCGCACCCGGCGGCTACGGCCCGCCCCCAGGTGGCCAGCAGCAGGGCTACCAGCCGCCCGCGAGTGATTACGACTACGGCCGTCCGCCTGCGCCATCGCGGCCCGACGACGGTGGCTACGGCCGCCCGTCCTATCCCGATCAGGGCGGTTACCCCGACCAAGGCGGCTATCCCGATCAGGGCGGCTACGGCGGGCAGGCCTACGGCCGTCAGGACCAGGGCTACGGAGGCCAGCCCGACTACGGGCGCTACGACCAGGGCGGTGCCGGCTACGCCGAGCCCGGCTACGGCGAAGCCCAGGGCGGATACGACTACGGCCAGCCCGCGGGCGGCGGCTACGGCTACGGGCAGAGTGACTACCCCGCTGCCGGCGCCACCGTCACGCTGCAGCTCGACGACGGCAGCGGCCGGACCTATCAGCTGCGTGAAGGCGCGAACGTGATCGGTCGCGGACAGGACGCTCAGTTCCGCCTGCCCGACACCGGCGTCTCCCGCCGGCACCTGGAGATCCGCTGGGACGGCCAGGTCGCCCTGCTCGCCGACCTCAACTCGACCAACGGCACGACGGTCAACAACGCACCGGTCCAGGAGTGGCAGCTCGCCGACGGCGATGTCATCCGGCTGGGCCATTCGGAGATCGTCGTTCGCGTGCACTGAGGCTCGGCCGATGCGGCCGGCCCTCAACCGGGAGAAGCTGTCGGCTTCTCCCCATGCAGCTGGCCGTCCAAGTATCGTGACGTTGCCGAAGGTGGCGACTTCGATTTGGTTGTCGATGCGACGGAAACGAATGGGGACGGAGAGGACGTCAGATGCAGGGGTTGGTACTGCAACTGACACGCGTCGGCTTCCTGTTGCTTCTGTGGTTGTTCATCTGGTCGGTGCTGCGGATCCTGAGGACCGACATCTATGCACCGACCGGAGCAGTCATGGTGCGACGGGGACTGCCGTTGCGGGGCTCGCTGCTGCCCAACCGCGGCCGCCGGAACGTGGCACGGCAGCTGGTGGTCACCGAGGGAGCGCTCGCGGGAACGCGCATCACCTTGGGCACCCAGCCGGTGCTGATCGGCCGCGCCGACGACTCAACTCTGGTTCTCACCGACGATTACGCCTCGACACGGCACGCAAGGCTGTCCCGTCGAGGTTCGGAATGGTACGTAGAAGACCTAGGATCGACCAACGGCACATACCTCGACAGGGCCAAGGTGACGACTGCGGTACGCGTTTCGATGGGGACGCCGGTTCGAATCGGCAAGACGGTAATTGAGCTGCGCCCGTGACACTGGTGCTTCGATACGCCGCGCGCAGCGACCGCGGCCTGGTCCGCGCTAACAACGAGGACTCCGTTTACGCGGGTGCGCGGCTGCTCGCGCTGGCCGACGGCATGGGTGGTCACGCGGCCGGCGAGGTCGCCTCGCAGCTGGTGATCGCGGCGCTGGCCCATCTCGACGACGACGAGCCCGGCGGCGACCTGCTGAGCAAGCTCGACACCGCGGTCCGGGAGGGGAACTCCGCCATCGCCGCGCAGGTCGAGGCGGACCCCGAGCTCGAAGGCATGGGCACCACGTTGACCGCGATCCTGTTCGCGGGCAATCGTCTTGGCCTTGTCCACATCGGCGACTCCCGCGGCTATCTGCTGCGCGACGGTGAACTGACCCAGATCACCAAGGACGACACTTTCGTCCAGACACTGGTCGACGAGGGCCGCATCACCCTCGAGGAGGCGCACAGCCATCCGCAGCGGTCGCTGATCATGCGGGCGCTCACCGGTCACGAGGTCGAGCCCACCCTGATCATGCGCGAGGCCAGGGCCGGGGACCGTTACCTGCTGTGCTCCGACGGGCTGTCCGATCCGGTCAGCCACGACACCATCCTCGAAGCGCTGCAGATCCCCGACACGGCCGAAAGTGCGGACCGCCTAATCGAATTGGCCCTGCGGGGCGGCGGACCCGACAACGTGACGGTCGTGGTGGCCGACGTCGTCGACTACGACTACGGCCAGACCCAGCCGATTCTCGCCGGCGCGGTCTCCGGTGATGACGATCAGACCGCGCCGCCCAACACGGCAGCGGGCCGCGCGTCGGCATTCAACCCGCGCCGCAATGTGGCCAAGCGGGTGGAACCCCCTCCAGAGGAGCCGGTTCGTGCACCGAGATCGCGGCGGCGAATGTTCATCGCCGCCGCGCTTTTGATTTTGGTGGTCGTAGCCGGTCTGGTCATCGGCCGCGAGGTCGTGCGCAGCAACTATTACGTCGCCGCGCACGACGGCACCGTGTCGATCATGCGCGGCATACCCGGGTCGATCCTCGGCGTCGCGATGCAGGAGACCTACCGGCACGGTTGCCTGACCGCCCGCAACGATCTCAACCTCATCGCACCGGGCCAATCGCCGTCAGGCTGCCAGCTTTTTCGCGTCACAGACCTGAAGCAGGCCGACCGGGCTCAGGTGGAAGCGGGTCTGCCCACCGGTTCCGAAGACGACGCCATCGGCCAGATCAACAAGCTCGCCCAGGGTTCGGTGTTGCCGGTCTGCCCGCCGCCGCCCACCACTCCGTCGCCGTCACCGCGCACCACGGCTGTCCCGCATTCGCCGGATCCGTCGAATTCTCCTGGGCTGCCTAACAATCCACCAACTAGCACGACCGCAGGCCAGCCGAGCGAACGCAGCTCGACACCGGCGCCGGAAACCCCGCGGACGGTCTCGAAGCCGCCTACCGCTCCCGGATCGGACACTCCCCAGTCGCCCGAAACGTCGTCCCCTGCCCCACCTCCCACCCCTCCACCCCCACCGTCTCCGACCGTCACCGCGCTCCCCCCGCCACCGCAGGTACCCGGGACGGACTGCCGGGAATTGTCATGACCACCCAGCCGCAGTCACCGGTGGCCGTCACTCCCCCGCTTCCGAACAGGCGCAACGCCGAGTTGTTCCTGCTCGGCTTCGCCGCGGTCATCACCACGGTCGCGCTGCTGCTCGTCGAGGCCAATCAGGAACAGGGCCTGCGTTGGGATCTGGCGCAGTACGCCGTCGCGTATCTGGCGCTGTTCGCCGGTGCGCATCTCGCGGTGCGACGGTTCGCGCCGTACGCCGACCCCCTGCTCCTCCCCGTCGTCGCGCTGCTGAATGGGTTGGGGCTGGTGATGATTCACCGTCTGGACCTCGCCGAAGGCGTGCAGATCCAGCGCGGCCTCGGCGGTACCGCCGACCAGCAAATGCTGTGGACCCTCCTGGGCGTCGTCGGCTTCTCGCTCATCGTGATCTTTCTGCGGGACCATCGCATGCTCGCGCGCTACGGCTACGTGTGTGGGCTCACCGGTCTGGTCCTGCTGATCATCCCGGCGGTCCTGCCCAGCTCGATGTCCGAGCAGAATGGCGCGAAGATCTGGATTCGGTTGCCGGGCTTCTCCATTCAGCCGGCCGAGTTCTCGAAGATCCTGCTGCTCGTCTTCTTCGCCTCGGTCCTCGTGTCCAAGCGCAGCGTGTTCACCAGCGCGGGCAAGCACTTCCTCGGCATGGACCTGCCCCGGCCCCGCGACCTCGCGCCACTGCTGGCGGCATGGATCGCGTCGATCGGCGTGATGATCTTCGAGAAGGACCTGGGCACCTCGCTCCTGCTGTTCGCGTCCTTCCTGGTGATGGTTTACATCGCAACCGACCGGCTGAGCTGGGTGGTCATCGGCCTGGCACTGTTCGCCGCGGGAAGCGTTGCGGCATATCACCTTTTCGGTCACGTCCAGGTTCGCGTACAAAACTGGCTGGACCCGTTCGCCGACCCCGAGGGCGCCGGCTACCAGATGGTGCAGGCGATGTTCAGCTTCGCCACGGGCGGGATCTTCGGTACCGGTCTGGGCAACGGGCAGCCTGGCACGGTGCCGGCCGCGTCGACCGATTTCATCATCGCAGCCATCGGTGAGGAACTCGGTCTGGTGGGCCTAGCAGCCGTCCTGATGCTCTACACCATCCTGATCATCCGCGGCCTTCGCACGGCGATCGCGGTGCGCGACAGCTTCGGCAAGCTGCTGGCCGCCGGGTTGGCATCCACGCTGGCGATCCAGCTGTTCATCGTCGTGGGCGGCGTGACGAAGCTGATCCCGTTGACCGGTCTCACCACACCGTGGATGTCCTACGGCGGGTCGTCACTGCTGGCCAACTATCTGCTGCTGGCGATCCTGGTCCGGATATCCCATTCCGCGCGGCGCCCCATCGTCACCAGCCCGCAGTCCGCGACCCCGATCGCGGCGGTGAGCACCGAGGTGATCGAGAAGGTATGAACACCTCACTGCGCCGCATCGCCGTCTCGGTCATGGTCCTCGTCGTGCTGCTGCTGGCCAACGCCACACTCACCCAGGTGTTCACCGCGGACGGCCTGCGGTCGGATCCGCGCAACCAGCGGGTGCTGCTCGACGAGTACTCGCGTCAGCGCGGCCAGATCTCGGCGGGCGGCCAGCTGCTGGCGTATTCGGTGTCGACCAACGGCCGGTTCCGCTTCCTTCGCGTGTATCCCAATCCGTACGCCTACGCGCCCGTCACCGGGTTCTACTCACTGCAGTACTCGAGCACCGGACTCGAGCGCGCCGAGGACACCGTGCTCAACGGGTCGGATCAACGCCTGTTCGGGCGGCGGCTCGCCGACTTCTTCACCGGCCGTGACCCGCGCGGCGGGAACGTCGACACCACCATCAAACCCCAAGTGCAACAAGCGGCCTGGGACGCGATGAAGGACGGCTGCGACGGCCCGTGCAAGGGCTCGGTGGTAGCACTCGAGCCGTCCACCGGCAAGATCCTCGCAATGGTGTCGTCGCCGTCCTACGATCCCAATCTGCTGGCCACCCATAACCTGGAGGAACAGTCGGCCGCCTGGCAACGGCTGCGCGACGATCCCGAAGCACCGCTGCTGAACCGCGCGATCTCCGAAACCTATCCGCCCGGATCGACATTCAAGGTCATCACCACCGCGGCGGCACTCGAAACCGGCGCGAACGAGAACACCCAGGTGACGACCGCGGCGCGAATCCCGTTGCCGGACAGCACCGCGACCCTGGAGAACTTCGACGGCTCCACGTGTGGTCCCGGCCCGACGACCACGCTGCGTCAGGCCTTCGCAAAGTCGTGCAACACGGCATTCGTCGAGCTCGGCTTGGACGCGGGAACGGATGCCGTGCGATCCGCGGCGCAGTCCTTCGGGATGGACACCCCGCCCCCGATGATTCCGCTGCAGGTCGCCGAGTCGACCGTGGGACCGATTCCCGACGACGCCGCGCTGGGCATGTCGAGCATCGGGCAGAAGGACGTCGCGGTGACGCCGTTGCAGAACGCATTGGTGGCCGCGACCATCGCGAACGACGGGGTGACGATGCGTCCGTACCTGGTCGATAGCCTTAAGGGACCCGACCTTGCCAATATCGGTTCAGCGGCGCCGCAGGAAGAGCGGCGGGCGGTGTCGCAGGAGGTCGCCGATACACTGACGGATCTGATGGTCGCCGCTGAGCAGGTCACGCAGCAGAAGGGAGCCATCGCCGGCGTGCAGATCGCTTCGAAGACCGGCACGGCGGAGCACGGTACCGATCCGCGCAACACCCCACCGCATGCCTGGTACATCGCATTCGCCCCGGCGCAGGCACCCAAGGTCGCCGTCGCCGTGCTGGTCGAGGACGGGGGCGACCGCTTGTCCGCCACCGGAGGGGCGCTGGCCGCGCCGATCGGGCGCGCCACCATCGCCGCAGCTCTGCGGGAGGGAACATGAGCCCGCGCGTTGGAGTGACGCTGTCCGGCCGTTACCGGCTGCAGCGGCTCATCGCCACCGGCGGCATGGGCCAGGTCTGGGAAGGTATCGACTCCCGGCTGGGCCGCCGCGTCGCGGTCAAGGTCCTCAAGGCCGAGTACTCCGAGGACGCGGAGTTCGTCGAACGGTTCCGCGCCGAGGCGCGCACCGTGGCGATGCTCAACCACCCCGGTATCGCCAGCGTGTACGACTACGGCGAAACCGACATGGACGGTGAGGGCCGGACCGCCTACCTGGTGATGGAACTCGTCAACGGCGAGCCACTGAACTCGGTGCTCAAGCGGACCGGCCGGCTCTCGCTGCGCCATGCGCTGGACATGCTCGAGCAGACCGGCCGGGCGCTGCAGGTCGCCCATACCGCGGGGCTGGTACATCGTGACGTCAAGCCGGGCAACATCCTGATCACGCCGACCGGTCAGGTGAAACTCACCGACTTCGGCATCGCGAAGGCCGTCGACGCCGCCCCGGTCACCCAGACCGGCATGGTGATGGGCACTGCCCAGTACATCGCCCCCGAGCAGGCGCTCGGCCATGACGCCACCGCGGCCAGCGACGTGTACTCACTGGGAGTCGTTGGCTACGAGTCTGTTTCGGGCAAGCGGCCCTTCACCGGGGACGGCGCGCTGACCGTCGCGATGAAGCACATCAAGGAGACGCCTCCGCCGCTGCCCGCCGATCTGCCGCCCAACGTGCGCGAGCTGATCGAGATCACCCTGGTCAAGAATCCGGGTATGCGGTATCGGTCCGGCGGGCTGTTCGCCGACGCGGTCGCCGCGGTCCGCTCGGGGCGGCGTCCCCCGCGGCCGAACCAGGCGCCGACACTCGGCCGGGCCACCCCCGCGGCCGTGCCCTCGGCCGCCCAGGCTCGCGCCGCCGCGGATCTGAGCACGCGTTCCCCGGTCACCGCCGCCCGGCCCCGTCCGGCCACCGGAAGCCATCGCCCTCCCCCGGCGCCGTCTCGCGGCACGTTCTCCTCGGGCCAGCGGGCGCTGCTGTGGGCGGCCGGCGTGCTCGGTGCGCTGGCCATCGTCATCGCGATTCTGATCGTGCTCAACGCTCAGGACCGCAAGGACCAGGAGCAGACACCGCCGCCGACGATCACCGACACGATCACCGAGACCACGCCCTTCTCGCCGACAGCGATGCCGGAACGGCCCGGGCAGGCAGGTGTCGGCGATGGTGGGGCAGAATTCGGGGTAACCCGACTCAATGCGATCGCGTCCCCGGCAACGGTGCAGGTGATGCCTCCGCTCTCCGAGCCGCAGGGCACACGGTCCTCATCAACGCCAGAACAGACATTGCAATGACAACCCCGCAACACCTGTCCGACCGGTACGAACTCGGCGACATCCTGGGCTTCGGCGGCATGTCCGAAGTCCATTTGGCGCGCGATCAGCGGTTGCACCGCGACGTCGCCGTCAAGGTGCTGCGCGCAGACCTCGCCCGCGATCCGAGCTTCTATCTCCGGTTCCGACGGGAGGCGCAGAACGCCGCCGCGCTGAACCACCCCGCCATTGTCGCGGTCTACGACACCGGTGAGGCGGAGACGCCCAACGGCCCGCTCCCCTACATCGTGATGGAGTATGTCGAGGGCGTCACGCTGCGCGACATCGTGCACACCGAGGGGCCGATGGAGCCGCGTCGGGCCATCGAGGTGATCGCCGATGCGTGCCAGGCGCTGAACTTCAGCCACCAGCACGGGATCATTCACCGCGACGTCAAGCCCGCAAATATCATGATCAGCAACACCGGCGCGGTGAAGGTGATGGACTTCGGCATCGCGCGCGCGCTCGCTGACGCCAACAACGTCACCCAGACCGCCGCCGTGATCGGCACCGCGCAGTACCTGTCCCCCGAGCAGGCGCGCGGCGAGAAGGTCGACGCCCGCTCCGACGTGTACTCGCTGGGCTGCGTCCTGTACGAAATCCTTACCGGCGAACCACCTTTCGTCGGTGATTCACCGGTCGCCGTGGCCTATCAACACGTCCGCGAGGACCCGATACCCCCGTCACAGCGCCACGAAGGCATCTCCCCCGAGTTGGACGCCGTCGTCCTCAAGGCCCTCGCAAAGAACCCTGACAACCGGTACCAGACGGCGGCGGAGATGCGCACCGATCTGGTGAAGGTGCACAGCGGCGAGCAGCCCGACGCACCCAAGGTGTTCACCGACGCCGAGCGCAGCTCGTTGATGTCAGCCGCGCCGGGCGACCACCAGACCGAGCCGATCGACCCCGTCGGGCGAGCGCAGCCCCGGTACATCGAGCGGGAGCGGCGCGGCTCGGTCGGCCGCTGGCTGATCGCGGTGGCAGTGCTCGCCGTGCTAACCGTACTGGTGACGCTGGCGATCAACACCTTCGGCGGCAGCACCCGCGCCGTCCAGGTGCCCGACGTCAGCGGCAAGGTGTCCGCCGACGCGATCGCCGAGTTGCAGAACCGCGGGTTCAGAACCCGCACGCTGCAGAAGCCCGACTCCAACGTGCCTCCCGACCATGTCATCGGCACCGACCCAGCCGCCAACGCGTCGGTCGACGCCGGCGACGAGATCACCATCAATGTGTCCACCGGCCCCGAGCAGCGTGAGATCCCCGACGTCAGGAACCTCAGCTACGACGACGCCGTCGAGAAGCTCGCCGACGCGGGCTTCGAGAACTTCAGGCCGTCGTCGTCGCCGTCGACACCGGAGATGAAGGACAAGGTGCTCGGCACCAATCCGCCGGTCAACCAGACGTCGGCGATCACCAACGAGATCACGATCGTGCTGGGCGCGGGCCCCGAGACGCGTCCCGTCCCTGACGTGAAAGACCAATCGCAGGACAGCGCGGTACAGATCCTCACCGCGTCGGGCTTCACCACTACCGTCCCGGTTCAGGTGGACAGCACCCTTCCGGCCGGTCAATTGATCGGCACCAATCCGCCTGCGGGACAAACCGTTCCGGTCGATACGGTGATCCAGCTGCAGGTCTCGCGCGGCAACCAGTTCATCATGCCGGACCTACGCGGCCAGTTCTGGACCGACGCCGAGCCGCGAATGCGTGCCCTCGGCTGGACGGGCGTGCTGGACCGCGGCGGCGACGTGCAGAACAGCGGTCAGCGCACCAACGCCGTGGTGACCCAGAGCCCGTCCGCGGGGACCGCTGTGAACTACGACAGCCGGATCACGCTGAGCTTCGCGTCGTAGCGGCGGCGACGGCGGTCGCAACTTCGTCCTCCAGCCGACGGACGAGGGTCTCGGACGGCGCGGCGCCGCAGTAGCCCAACCAGTTGGCCAGCATGCGGTGCCCGCCCTCGGTCAGGATCGACTCGGGGTGGAATTGCACACCGTGAATGGGCAATTCGACGTGCCGCACGCCCATGACCACGCCACCCTCGGTGCGGGCGATCACTTCGAGTTCGGCCGGCATCGTCTCGGGGAGAATGGTCAGCGAGTGATAGCGCGTGGCGGTGAAAGGATCCGGAAGACCTTGCAGCACACCGCTATTGGAGTGGTGCACCGTGCTGGTCTTGCCATGCAGCAGTTCGGGCGCACGGTCGACGGTGCCACCGAACGCCACGCCGATCGCTTGGTGGCCCAGGCACACGCCGAGCAGCGGCGTCGCGGCCGCCGCGCAGGCCTTCACGAGGGGGATCGACGCGCCCGCACGTTCGGGGGTACCGGGGCCGGGGGAGAGGAGCACCCCGTCGTACGTCGCCGCCACCTTGGCGATGTCGTCCTCGGTGCCCAGCCGGTCGTCGTCGTTGCGCCAGACTTCGGCGTCCACCCCGAGCTGGCCCAGGTACTGGACGAGGTTGAACACGAAGCTGTCGTAGTTGTCGACGACGAGGACACGCATAAGGCCAGGTTACCGGTCTTTCGCCGGGTCAGTAGCCGACGGGTCCCGCGGGCTTGGCGAACTTCATCCGCACCGGCTCGCGGTAGCCCACCAGGTCGACCTGCGTCCGTGGCTCCTCGGTGTAGCCGAGCCCGAACCGGACCACGTACTGGCGGTACAGCGTGACCAACGGCGCGGCGGCCAGGGCGTCCTGCATGACTTCCGCGTCGCCGATCGCGGTGATGACGTACGGCGGGCTGTAGGTCCGTCCGTTGAGGAGCAGCGTGTTGCCCACACAACGCGGCGCCGAGGTGCCGATGATCCGCTGGTCCTGCATCTGGATGCCTTCGGCGCCCGCACTCCACAGCGCGTTGAGCACGGCGTCGATGTCCTGCTGGTGCACGACGAGGTCGTCCGGGGTTGCGTCGCGGGGGAAGCGGCCCTCAGCGTCGCGCTGCGCGTCGTTCAGCGTCACCACCAGGCCGGGCCCGCGCATCGGTTCCAGGCCGGCCTCGACGGCCAGTTGGGCCGACCGCTTGGTGATCGCGGCCAATGCCGCGTCTGCCCCTGGCGAGCCGCCGTGATGGGTGTCCAGGGTGCTCGCCAGCGAGTCACGTTCTGCGGTCAGTCGATCCACCGACTGTTGTGCTTCGCGCACGAGGTCGACCAACCGGGGCGCATCGCTGCGTCTGATCTCGCCACCGTCGGACACATTGTGGGTCGCAGCCAGCAGAAGCCCGGCCAGGAGGCAGACCACGGGCACGCCGAACCGCCACACGGACTTCGACCTGGGCGCCATTGGCGTGTCTCCTGGAGGTGGTGCCTGCGATAGGCTAGGTACATCGTCGCACCGTGTGACGCCGTCTGTCCCGAAGGTACGCATGCCCAAGTCCAAGGTTCGCAAGAAGAACGACTTCACGATCAGCCCGGTGAGCCGGACCCCGGTCAAGGTGAAGGCCGGACCGTCCAGCACCTGGTTCGTGGTGTTCTTCGTCGGCCTGATGCTCATCGGTCTGATCTGGCTGCTGGTGTTCCAGCTGGCGTCCTCCGCGATCCCCTTCCTCGCGGATCTCGGCCCGTGGAACTACGCGATCGCGTTTGCCTTCATGATCAGTGGGCTCTTGCTCACCATGCGCTGGCGCTGAGTAATACAACGAGCGGTATGAATTCATCCACGCTTCCGCGCGTTACCCGTTTAGCAACCTCCCGGTCACCAGATCACACCGTTGTTATTCATCCCCATTGGGGATAGCACTTGTGGATAACGTCATTAGCAACGGTAAAAGGGTGTTAGCGAGCCGTGCAGCAAACTGAGTGGAGTCCACCCACGCTCGGCATCGCGGCCCTCGGCGTAGGCGGCCTTATCTTGGCTGTGGGCGCTGTGACGCTGATCACAGACCCGCCGGGACGTGTCCTGGTTGGCATTGCCGCGGTCGGGTTAATTGTGTTTGCAAGCTTGTCGTGGCGTGCGCGACCCAAGCTGGCAATCAAGAATGACGTCCTCGTCAGCCGCGGTCTGATGGGAGAAACCGAGCTGCGGCACGCCGATATCAAGCTCATCCGGATCACCGAGTTCCGCCGCATCGGGCGAAAGACGCGGCTGCTGGAGATCGACACCGTCGATGACCGGCTACTTGTGTTCACCCGATGGGATCTGGGCACAGACCCACTGCACGTGCTGGACGCGCTGACCGCGGCCGGCTTCGCCGGCTCCTGAAACTCAGGCGATGGTGATGGACTCCACGACCACTGGATCGGTCGGCCGGTCGCGCTGATCGGTAGCTGTCGTCGCGATCGCGTCGACCACCTTCTGCGACTCCGGGTCCACGACCTCACCGAAGATGGTGTGCTTGCGATTCAGGTGCGGCGTCTTGCCGACCGTGATGAAAAACTGCGAGCCGTTGGTCCCCGGACCCCGGTTCGCCATGGCGAGCAGGTACGGCTTGTCGAACTGCAACTCGGGGTGAAACTCATCGGCGAACTCGTAGCCGGGGCCGCCGCGGCCGCTGCCCTCCGGATCGCCGCCTTGGATCATGAACCCGTCGATGACCCGGTGGAAGACCATGCCGTCGTAGAACGGGCCCGACGATCCGCCTGAGGCGTTACCGGTGCTGTAGTCCTTCGTGCCCTGCGCCAGTCCCACGAAGTTGGCGACGGTCTTGGGTGCGTGATTTCCGAACAGCGCGATTTTGATGTCACCACGATTGGTGTGCAGCGTCGCGGTCGCTGTCTGTATGGGGCTCGTCACGGGATGCCAGTGTGCCACGCCGCCATGAACGCTCAACGGGCACCGCTGGCTAGCGCTGCGTGGCAGTCTGGTATCGACTCCCGTTGGCCGCCAGAGAGGTGCACTATGCGCGCGAAGACCGAGATCCGCCTGACCCCCGGGCAGCGGTTGTCCCGCGGCCTCAAATATTCGGCAGTGGGTCCGGTCGACGTCACCAGGGGAGCGTTGGGCCTCGGCGTAGACGGAGCACAGTCATCCGCCGCGTGGATCGGCGATGTCTATCGCCGCAGCCGGCTCAAGGATCAGCTCCGCCAAGAGCTGGCGGCCGCGCAAGACACCATCGCGTCCGAACTCGCCGCCGCCCAGGAGGTGGTGGCCAACCTGCCGGAGGCGCTGCAAAAGGCGCGCGGCCGTCGCCGTAGGCGCCCGCTGCTGCTCGCCGTCCTCGGAGTCGGGGTGCTGGCCGGGGGAGCGGTGGCGTTCTCGATCCTGCGGCGTCCACCAACGGAGGAGCCGCCGACGCTGCAGCCGAGTGTGCCAGTCACGCCGAGGCCTTAATTGCTTGCGCGCGTGGGGTATCGAGTGTCTGAGTGGAGCCTAGGAGATTCGAACTCCTGACATCTGCCTTGCAAAGGCAGCGCTCTACCAACTGAGCTAAGGCCCCTCGGGGAAACTTCAGGCCGGCACGTCGGCCGCTGCGTGCCACACCTCCACGGCGTGCCGTGACCGCCAGATCGCGACGGCGGCAACCGCGGCGACCGCCGTGGCGAGCAGCACCACAACCCTCATGGTGTGAACCTTTCCGTGGGGCTAGGAGGACTCGAACCTCCGACCTCTTCGTTATCAGCGAAGCGCTCTAACCGCCTGAGCTATAGCCCCGTTTGTGCCGGTACGGCCGAGCGACGAGACTACCGCAATCGTAAGCTCCCGCCCAAACCGCGAACGCTCAGTCCCTGTCGGCGAGGGTGACTTCCACACCGCCGACGATGTCGGTGGTCAGGTTGTAGATGAAGGCACCGATGGTCGCCATCGCCGTCAGCAGCACGATGTTGACCAACCCGATCAGTGCCGCGCCGCCGAATATCGTTCCGCTGGAGACGAGCTCGCCGCCGGAGCTACCGCTCGCACTGGTCAGCAGGTCGCCGACGTTGCTGTTCAGCTTGCTCCACACACCCATACCGCCGAGTACCAGGTACAAGAACGCGACCGCGATCATCCACACGAAGAACAGCGCAACCGACAACACCGCGGAGACCTTCAGCACACTCCACGGGTCCACCCGGCGGATCTGCATGCTCGCGCGCACCGGACCCTGGTGGCGGCTGGCCGCCGCCTGAAGCCGCCCGCCTGGGCGAGCGGGACGCCCCGCCGGCTCCTGCCCCGGACGCTCAGGACGTTCCGGACCGCCCGGCTTGCGCGGTCCCGACCTAGGCGCTGCGCCCGACAGCTCGGGAATCTCACTGGCGTACTGCTCGGGACGCGGCTGCTGCTCGGTCCGGGGCTGCTCGGTCCGAGGAGGTTCCGGACGGGGCTCGGGCCGTGACGTCGGCTCCGGACGGGGCTCGGGTCGCGGCGCCGGCTCGGGTCGCGAGGTCGGCTCGGGTCGCGGCGCCGGCTCGGGTGGGTCTGCCCAGCCCGACGCGTCGGCCTCCTCGGGCCCTGCCGACGAGCCGCCGGCCAAGAAACGGTTCAGTCGCGCATCGATTCCGGAGGTCTGGCCCGTCGCGCCGCCATTGCCATGCCGCGGTACATCGGGACGGGCGGGCGAATCCGGCCGTCCAGGGGCATCGGACGCCCGGTTCGTCGGCCCGGCCGGCCGGCCCCGCTGCCAGGGCGGGACCTCGGTCGCGTCGGCGACACGTTCCGGCCCGGATCCACTGGTCACCGGGCCCCGTGGCGTCGGTCCGCTCACCGAGCCGCCGTCGGGACCCGTGCCGGAGCCGTTGCCACCCCCATCAGTCGCGCGGGGATACCCGGGCTCGTTCGGTGAAGTCACCTACGGCTCCTAACTGGCCACTACAGGTCACGCCTGCTGAGCTACTCGCCGACGTCGGTGTTGACCTCGTCGGTGCTGTCGCCTTCCTCCGCGTTGCGCGCGATGGCTATCAGTGTCGTGCCCTCACCCAGGTTCATCAACCGAACGCCCTTGGTCTGCCGCCCGGCCTTGCGCACCTGGCGAGCCGCCGTCCGGATGACACCCCCGCCCGAGGTGATGGCGTACAACTCTGTGTCGTCATCGACGATCAACGCTCCGACCAGACTGCCACGTCGCTTGTCGAACTGGATCGTCAACACCCCTTTGCCACCGCGGCCCTGGACCGGATACTCCTCGATGGCGGTGCGCTTGGCATATCCGCCCGCGGTCGCGACCAGCAGATACGTGTCGTCGCGCACGACGTTCAGCGACAGCAGCTCGTCGTCGGTGTTGAACCGCATGCCCTGCACACCGGAGGTGGCGCGGCCCATCGGACGCAGTGCCTCATCGGTTGCTGAGAAGCGGATCGACTGCCCCTTGGCGGAGACCAGCAGCAGGTCGGCTTCCGCCGAGCACAGCACCGCGCCGACCAATTCGTCACCGTCACGCAGGTTGACCGCGACGATGCCGCCGGTGCGGTTGGAGTCGAAGTCGGTGAGCTTGGACTTCTTCACCAGACCGTTGCGCGTGGCCAGCACCAGATACGGCGCATCCTCGTACGTCTTGATCTGAATGACCTGCGCGATGCGCTCCTCCGGCTGGAATGCCAGCAGGTTGGCGACGTGCTGGCCGCGCGCCGTACGCGACGCCTCGGGCAGGTCGTACGCCTTCGCGCGATAGACCCGGCCCTGAGTGGTGAAGAACAGGATCCAGTCGTGCGTGGAGCATACGAAGAAGTGGTTGACGATGTCGTCCTGCTTCAGCCCCGCGCCCTGCACACCCTTGCCGCCGCGCTTCTGGCTGCGGTAGAGGTCGGACTTCGTCCGCTTGGCGTAGCCGGTTTCGGTGATGGTGACGACGACCTCTTCGCGCGCGATCAGGTCCTCGTCGGCGACGTCGCCGTCCGCGGCGATGATGCGCGTCCGGCGGTCGTCGCCGTACTTCTCGACGAGCTCCTTGAGCTCGTCGCGGACGATGGCGCGCTGACGCTCCGGCTTGGCCAGGATGTCCTCGAGGTCGGCGATCTCGGCCTCGATCTTCGCCAGATCGTCGACGATGCGCTGGCGCTCCAGGGCGGCGAGCCGGCGCAGCTGCATGTCGAGGATGGCCTGAGCCTGGATCTCGTCGATGTCGAGCAACTCGATCAGGCCCTGGCGGGCGACCTCGACGGTCTCCGACGCCCGGATCAGCGCAATGACCTCGTCCAGCGCATCGAGCGCCTTGACCAGGCCGCGCAGAATGTGCGCCCGCTCGTTGGCTTTGCGTAGCCGGTAGGTGGTGCGCCGCACGATGACGTCGAGTTGATGATTGACGTAATGCCGGATCAACTGGTCGAGCCGCAGCGTGCGCGGCACGCCGTCGACGATGGACAGCATGTTGGCGCCGAAGCTGGTCTGCAGCTGGGTGTGCTTGTAGAGGTTGTTCAGCACCACCTTCGCGACAGCATCTCGCTTGAGCTCCACCACAATTCGCAGTCCGACGCGGTCGCTGGACTGATCCTCGATGTTTGAGATGCCGGCGAGCTTGCCGTCGCGCACCTGTTCGGCGATCGAGGTGATGAAGTTGTCGTGGTTGACCTGATACGGCAGCTCGGTGATGACGATCCCGGTGCGTCCCCGGCTGTCCTCTTCGATCTCGCAGACTCCGCGCATGCGAACCGACCCCCGGCCGGTCCGGTACGTGTCGGAGATGCCCTGCGATCCGACGATCAGGCCGTAGGTGGGGAAGTCGGGACCCTTGACGCGTTCGCAGACCGCCTCGAGGGTCGCTTCTTCGTCGGCTTCGAAGTTCTCCAGGCACCAGAACACGGCGTCGCCCAGCTCGCGCAGGTTGTGCGGCGGCATGTTGGTGGCCATGCCGACCGCGATGCCGCCCGAGCCGTTGGCCAGCAGGTTGGGGAACCGGCTGGGCAGAACCGTCGGCTCCTGTACGCGGCCGTCGTAGTTCGGGACGAAATCGACTGTCTCCTCGTCGATTTCACGCAACATCTCCATCGCCAGCGGCGTGAGCCGCGCCTCTGTGTAGCGCATGGCGGCCGGGGGATCGTTGCCGGGCGAGCCGAAGTTGCCCTGCCCGTCGACCAACGGGTAGCGCAGCGACCACGGCTGGGCCATCCGGACCAACGTGTCGTAGATCGACGAGTCGCCGTGCGGATGGTAGTTGCCCATCGTCTCGGCAACGGAGCGTGCGGATTTCGCGTGGCCGCGATCCGGGCGGAAGCCGGAGTCGAACATCGCGTACAGCACGCGGCGGTGCACCGGCTTGAGGCCGTCGCGCACCTCTGGCAGCGCACGCCCGACGATGACGCTCATGGCGTAGTCGATGTAGCTGCGCTGCATCTCGTGCTGGATGTCGACCGGCTCGATGCGGTCGCCCGCTTCGCCGCCTGGTGGCAAGGTGGTATCAGTCATGTGTTTCAGCCCTAAACCGTGGTGATAACTTCGCTAAACATCCAGGAAGCGAACGTCTTTGGCGTTACGTGTGATAAAGCTGCGGCGCGCTTCGACGTCTTCGCCCATCAGGATCGAGAACAGTTCGTCGGCGGCGGCCGCGTCGTCCAGGGTCACCTGGCGCAGCACCCGCACCGACGGATCCATGGTGGTCTCCCACAACTCCTTGGCATCCATCTCGCCCAGACCCTTGTAGCGCTGGATGCCGTCGTCGACGTTGATCTTCTTGCCCGCCTTCTTGCCGGCTTCGAGCAATCCGTCGCGCTCACGGTCGGAGTAGGCGAATTCCGGCTCGCTGCGTTGCCACTTCAGCTTGTACAACGGGGGCTGCGCCAGGAAGATGTGGCCGTTTTCGACCAGCGGCTTCATGAACCGGAACAGCAGCGTCAGCAGCAGCGTCGAGATGTGCTGGCCGTCGACGTCGGCGTCGGCCATCAGCACGATCTTGTGATAGCGCAGCTTGGCGATGTCGAACTCGTCGTGGATGCCGGTGCCCAACGCGGTGATGATGGCTTGGACTTCGGTGTTCTTCAGCACGCGGTCGATGCGCGCCTTCTCGACGTTGATGATCTTGCCGCGCAGCGGAAGGATCGCCTGGAACATCGAGTCGCGGCCGCTCTTGGCCGAGCCACCCGCGGAATCACCCTCCACCACATACAGTTCCGACTTCTTCGGATCTGTGGACCGGCAGTCCGCGAGCTTGCCCGGCAGTCCGCCGATGTCGGTGGCGCTCTTGCGGCGCACCAACTCGCGTGCCTTGCGTGCGGCCATCCGCGCCTGGGCCGACGACACCGCTTTGTTCACAACGATTTTCGCTTCGGCCGGGTTGGCGTCGAACCAGTGTTGCAGTTCCTCGTTACAGATCTTCTGCACGAACGACTTCACCTCGGTGTTCCCGAGCTTGGTCTTCGTCTGACCCTCGAACTGCGGTTGGCCCACCTTCACCGAGATCACGGCCGCCAGACCTTCGCGGATGTCGTCACCGGTCAGGTTGGGATCTTTGTCCTTGAGGAGCTTCTTGTCCTTGGCGTACTTGTTCACCACGGAGGTCAACGCCGCGCGGAAGCCCTCTTCGTGGGTGCCACCCTCGTGGGTGTTGATGGTGTTGGCGAACGTGTGCACCGACTCGGAGTAGCCGGCGTTCCACTGCATCGCGATCTCGACCTCGTGGCCTTCACCCTTGCCCTCGAAGTCGATCACGCTCTGCTGGATCGGGGACTTCGTCCGGTTGATGTGCTTGACGAAATCGACCAGACCGCCGGGGTAGTGGAAGGTGCGGTGCTTGACCTTGTGGGGAGCGGCGGCCTCGGCGGCCTTTTCCTCCGCCGACTTCGGCGCTTCGGCCTGGTCGCTGACGACCTCGTCGACGACCTCCTCGGCCGTGACCCGCTCATCGGTCAACTCGATGGTCAGTCCCTTGTTCAGGAAAGCCATTTCCTGCAGCCGCCGCGCGATCGTCTCGAAGTCATAGCTGGTGGTCTCGAAGATGTCGGGGTCGGCCCAGAACCGGATCGTCGTGCCGGTTTTCTTCGTTTTCTCACCCTGCTTGAGACTGCCCGGAACCGAGCGGTCATAGGTCTGGAACCACTCGTAGCCGTCCTTCAAGATGTCGGCCTCGAGGCGGGTCGACAGCGCGTTCACCACGGAGACACCCACGCCGTGCAGACCACCGGACACCTGGTAGGCGCCCTCTTCGAACTTTCCGCCCGCGTGCAGGACGGTCATGACGACGTCGACGGTGGGGATGCCCGTCGAGTGCATGGCGACGGGGATGCCGCGGCCGTCGTCGGTGACCTGGACGCCGCCGTTCTCGAGCAGTCTCACGTCGACCTTGGTCGCGAAGCCGGCCATCGCCTCGTCGACGGCGTTGTCCACCACCTCCCAGACCAGGTGGTGCAGACCGCGCTCACCCGTGGAACCGATGTACATGCCGGGGCGTTTGCGGACCGCCTCCAAGCCTTCGAGAACCTTGATCGAATCGGCACCGTATTCTTTCGGTGCACTCTTCTTCTGGGCAGCCACGTTGGACGCGTCTCCTTGGGGTTTTCAAGCGAGAGATGACGACTCTCGCGGATCCTCGATCAGTCTACCGTCAACTACCGTCTGGACCGATTCTGAGGCGGCGTTTTCACATACCTATTTGCGCCGTCTGCTGAATTTCTCGCTCCGAGGTGCGTCATGACGCTTGAGAACGCTGCTTTCTGTGTTCTGGCGGCTCTCAGGCAACAGAAAGATCGCTCTTATCCGTACGTGTCGCGAGGTCCTCGCCCGGCGATGTGATATCGCCCCTTGCGCCAGGAGGGACCGACCGGACCGACGATTTTCATCGAATTCACCACGCCGTCGCCGACCGCCGCCGCGATCTTCGCGAGAAGTTGCGCCTGCACCATCCTCAGCTGGGTGGCCCAGGCCGTCGACTCCGCCGAAACCGTGAGCACACCGTCCTGTAGCGACGTCGGCGTCGCGTGGGCCGCGATCTGCTCACCGACGACCACCGACCACCGACCGAACACCGAACCCTCGGCCACCCGATCCGACCAGCCGCGGTTGCGGGCGAGGTCACGGGTGAGGGATCCGAGCAGCTGCGGGTCGCGCGAATCCGGGCCCGGACCCGACCACCGTCGCCGACTGGTGCCCGCGACCTTTTTGCGCGGCTGGGTGCTCCGGCCGCGGCCGACATCCTTTCCTTGACTGCGGGCGGCGCCCCGGGCTTCCTCGAGGGTCCGCCTGACCAGATCCATACCCTTTAGATGCGCCAGGTGCGCCGGCGGTTCCACGTCGTCACTCATTCCGGTCACTCCCGCCCCCACCAGTTCTGTCTCGTACTTCCGAAATCCGGCCGCTGTCGTCGTCGGTCATGACGATTTCGATCCTGGTCGCATCCCAGTCCTGCGGGATGTCCTCGTGGACGGCAGCGGTGACCAACACCTGTTCGGCGGACGCTGCGACGTTGGCGAGCGCCTGCCTGCGCGCGGTGTCGAGTTCGGCGAAGACGTCGTCGAGGAGCAGTACCGGGTCGCTGCCTTCCGCGCGTAACAGTTCGTACGCCGCGAGCCGCAGCGCCAACGCCATCGACCACGATTCACCATGGCTCGCAAAGCCTTTCGCCAATTGGTCGCCGAGTCGCAACTCCAGATCGTCGCGGTGCGGACCCACCAGACAAACGCCACGTTCCAGTTCGGCGTCGCGGCGACGCGCCAGCTCGTCAAGCAGGGCAGCCTCGAACAATTCAGCGCTTCCGGTTCCGGCGTGGGCCTCGCTTTCGATCACCTCCACGCCGCTGCGGTACCGGATGGCCGCCGGCCGTGATGCGGGCGCCAACAGTTGATAGGACTTCTCCACCTCGGGGGCCAGTTGGTTCACCAGATCGACCCGCGCGGCGATGAGTTGTGCACCGTGGGCGGCGAGGTGTCCGTCCCACACGTCCAGGGTGTCGAGCACGCCGCGATCGCCCCGGTACCTCGCGCCGGCCGCCGACTTCAACAGCGCCGTCCGTTGTTTGAGCACTTTGTCGTAATCGGCGCGGATACCGGCCACTCGCGGACGCCGGGTGGTGGCCAGCTCGTCGAGGTATCTCCGTCGTTCTCCCGGATCGCCGCGCACCAACGCCAGATCCTCGGGGGCGAACAACACCGCCCGCAGGGCGCCGAGAATTTCGCGGGCGCTACGGACGGGGGAGCGGTTCAGCCGTGCCTTGTTGGCACGGCCCGGGTTGATCTCCAGGTCGACCGCGAGTTCGCGCCCGTCGTTCACCACGATCGTCGAGATCACTGCGCGTTGGGCGCCGGCCCGGATCAGCGGCGCGTCAGTGCCGACCCGATGTGACCCCAAGGTCGACGAATACCACAGCGCCTCAATCAGATTCGTTTTTCCGAAACCATTGGACCCCACGAATACGGTTCGGCCGGGATCGAGGTCGATCTCGATCCGTGCCCAGGACCGGAAATCGGTAAGCGCAAGGTTTCTGACGTACAACTATCCAGACTCGCTGATCCTCTGCACGGCATGGCCGCCGAACTGGTTGCGCAGCGCCGACACTGCCTTCATGGTGGGGGAGTCCTCTTGGCGCGAAGCGAACCGGGCGAACAGCGACGCCGCGATCACCGGCATCGGCACTCGGTGGCTGATGGCCTCCTCCACCGTCCAGCGACCCTCACCGGAGTCCTCGGTGTAACCGGTGATGTCCGTGAATTTCGGATCTTCCTTCAGCGCCTTGGCCAGCAGCTGTTGCAGCCACGACCGCACCACCGTGCCGTTGGTCCAGGCCTGAATGACCGCCTGGGTGTCTTCGATCAGCTCTTCGGCGGCCAACAGTTCGTAGCCTTCGGCGTAGGCCATCATCAGCCCGTATTCGATGCCGTTGTGCACCATCTTGGCGTAGTGGCCTGCACCGACGGGTCCGGCGTGGACGAATCCGTCCGCCTGTTCGCCGGGCGGACGCAGGGTTTCGAAGATCGGCATGGCCCGCGCGACGTCTTCCTTGCTGCCGCCCACCATGAGGCCGTAGCCCTCGGTCAAACCCCAGACGCCCCCGGACACACCGGCGTCGATGAACGCGATTCCCTTGTCGTCCAACAGCTTCGCGTGAGGTCCGTCCTCGGTGTAGCGGGAGTTGCCGCCGTCGATCACCAGATCACCGGGGCTCAACACGTCGGCGAGCGACACGATGGTCTCGTCGGTGATGGGCCCGGACGGCACCATCACCCAGACGATGCGCGGCGCGTCGAGGGCTTCCGCGAGCGCCGCCAACGTCGGCACGTCGGTGACCTCCGGGCGCGGATCGAAGCCGATGACCTCGTGCCCGCCCTCGCGCAGGCGTTCGCGCATGTTGAAGCCCATCTTGCCCAGGCCGACCAGACCCAATTGCATGTGCGCCCCCGTCGTGGCGTCGGGCCGGTCAGCCAGGAAGCCGAACCGGCATCAGAAGGTAGACATAATCGGTTTGCGCCGCGGGGAACGGCCCCGTGTCGCCGACGCTGCCGTCATCTTCACCCGCCGGCCGCAACACTGCGGGGCGGCTGGGTGTCGTGAAACCAAATGTCACGCGTTCGGAATGCAACGAACTCAACCCGTCGGTGAGATACGTCGGGTTGAACGCGATGGTCAACGGCTCACCCGCGAAGGTGACAGGCAGATCCTCTTCCGCGCGTCCGACGTCGTCCGCGCCGGCGGACAACCGCAGCACGTCGTCGGCGAACTCCATCCGCACCTGCGCGCCGCGATCGGCGACCAGCGCCACACGTTTGATGGCTTCGGTGAGCTCGGCGACGCCGATCGTTGCGATCGCGGTGTGCTCGGTCGGGAGCAATTGACGGAACTTGGGGAACTCCGCGTCGAGCAGGCGCGTGGTGCTGCGCTTGCCGTTGCTGCGGATACCCAACAAGCCTTCCTTGCCGACTTCGGCACCCGCACCCAACGCCAGGTGCACATCCGAACCGTCGGCACCGGCCTTCGCCGCCTCGGCCAACGTCTTGGCCGGAACCAACACCGCGGCCTCCATGTCGGCCGATGCCGTCGACCACGTCAGCTCGCGAACCGCGAGCCGGAAGCGGTCGGTCGCCGCCAAAATGACGTTCTCGCCTGAAATCTCAACGCGAATGCCGGTGAGCATCGGCAACGTGTCGTCACGCCCTGCGGCCACAGCCACCTGACCGATCGCCTCGGCGAACAGGTCGGCCGAGACGACACCGGTCTCGTCGGGAAGGGTCGGCAGCGTCGGGTAATCCTCGACCGCCATGGTCGGCAGCGAGAACCGTGCGCTTCCGCAGGTCAGTGACACCCGAGTGCCCTCGACGCTGACATCCACCGGCTTGGCCGGCAACGCGCGGGTGATGTCGGACAACAGCCGCCCGGACACCAAAACGCTTCCAGGCGAAGCGATTTCAGCCGCCACCTGCACTTCCGCCGATACCTCGTAGTCGAATCCCGAGATCGTCAAACCGTCTTCAGAACCGGTGAGCAACACACCCGCCAGAACCGGGACCGTCGGCCGGTTCGGCAGATTACGAGCTACCCAAGCCACGGCGTCGGCGAAGTCTTCACGCACCAGACGGAACTTCAAATCGGTGACACCAACGGTTGTTGTCGCCACGTCCATACAGTCCCTTCGATCAAAAGCACAACAAGCGCTAAGCAGCGATTTCCTGGTGTCTCAACACGCCGCGAAACGAGACGTAGGGACGACCGTAACGGCTGTCGCTGAACCACCGTAGAGCTTTCGGCCCCAACTTGAAAGCTAATCGATCGCGCCGACATCGGGTTCGGTGAACCGGCTCGCAGAGCCGGATTCCAAGTGTTCCCCAGCAGGCTTCTTCTAAGAACTTTCTAGGTAGATATACAAGCAACAGTATTAGGGCCTGTGGACGCTGGGGATGAACGGGTGTCGGTGCTGCGTGCCGCCGGTGCACCGGTGTGGGGTTCCTGTGGATCGTTGTGAGGTGAATGTTCGACGGCTGTGGAAACGACCGCGCCTGTGAAGCAAGTGCCCGGTCATTCGAAGGTTGATCCCAAGTTGTCCACATCGGTGTGCACAGTGCCGGCCTGTGACAAGTGATACCGACGGTGCGGAAGTTTTTTGAAAAGTTTTGGGCGCCCAGGCGTGATTCGGCGAAAGACCAACCGGGTTGGTCGCGCGTGAAGGGGGAGCCGAAGAGGGTTCAGCGCTTGGAGCGTTGACGGATGCGGGTCGTCAGTTCCTTGACGTGATCGAAGACCTCGCGACGTTCCGCCATCTCGCCGCGGATTTTCTTCTCGGCGTACATCACGGTCGTGTGGTCACGTCCGAACGCCTGGCCGATCTTCGGCAGCGACAGGTCGGTGAGCTCGCGGCACAAATACATCGCGATCTGTCGGGACTGCGCGAGCGCGCGCGTCTTACCGGGACCACGCAGTTCCTCGACGGTGGTTTCGAAGTACTCGGCGGTCGCGGCCATGATCGCGGCGGTGCTGATCTGCATCGTGCTCGCGTCGGAAATCAGATCGCGCAACACGATCTCGGCCAGTGACTTGTCGATCGTCGTCTTGTTCAGCGACGCGAACGCGGTGACACGAATGAGCGCACCCTCGAGTTCGCGGATATTGCGCTCGATGCTGCTGGCGATCAGCTCGAGGACATCACCGGGCACGTCGAGGCGGTCCATCTGCGCCTTCTTGCGCAGAATCGCGATGCGGGTCTCCAGTTCAGGAGGCTGAACGTCGGTGATCAGCCCCCACTCGAACCGGGTTCGCAGGCGATCTTCGAGGGTCGCCAGCTGTTTGGGCGGCCGGTCCGATGAGATGACGATCTGCTTGTTCGCGTTGTGCAGGGTGTTGAAGGTGTGGAAGAACTCCTCCTGGATACCTTCCTTGCCCTCAATGAACTGGATGTCATCCACCAGCAGCACGTCGATATCGCGGTAACTGCGTTTGAACGAGGCCTTGCGATCGTCGCGCAACGAGTTGATGAAGTCGTTGGTGAATTCCTCGGTCGAGACGTACTTGACGCGCATCCCGGGGAAGAGACGCTGGGCGTAGTTTCCTGCGGCGTGTAGAAGATGAGTTTTGCCGAGGCCGGATTCGCCCCAGATGAAGAGTGGGTTGTAGGCGCGGGCCGGTGCCTCGGCGATGGCAAGCGACGCGGCGTGAGCAAACCTGTTGGACGCACCGATGACGAAGGTGTCGAAGGTATAGCGGCGGTTCAGGTTGACGGCGGTGGCATCCTCGTCCGTGGAATTCTGGACCCGGTTGGAGAAATAGCTGGGCCAGCTTTCCTCGGCGCTTGCCAGTGCCGCCTGGTCTTCGTCGATGTCGTCGTCGAGGTCGGCGACCGCGGCGGCCAACCCGTTGTGGGACTCGTCTGGTTCGTCGTTTTCCGGAGCGGCGATGCGAACGCCGAGTTCCACTCGTTGACCAAGCTGTCGGCTCAGGGCACTGATGATCGGCTCGCGGAGATGACGTTCGATCTCGTTCTGCACGAAGGGCGTCGGAACCGACAGGAGGGCAAATCCCTCGGTGATGACCAGCGGCTTGACCAGCTTCAGCCACGCCCTTTGCTGAGGCGTGAGCACCGGGCCCGCATCACCGTTCGCCACTCCGACCGCTTCGATGTCGCCGTTGAGCTCGGCAACGACCGTGTTCCATACGGCCACGAATGGTGGATCGGGGTCAGCAGTCAATGACGCGTACCCCCTCGCGGCCGTTTCAGGGAAGGCCAAAGGAACGATGACGAACTGTCCACATGGTTATCCACAGGTTGTGGAAACAGGACAGTCGTCTTCGTTCGGTTGTCTACGGGCTGGAACGCCGCTGGCCGGGGCTCGTCACAGCAGTGGTGCAATCTGTGGGCTCGCGACTTGGTGGGCATCCCCGCTTCGTTGTCTGTCGTCGTTTCGTTATCGAAACGACACTGGCAGAAGCTAACAGTTTTCTTCGCGGGTGCCAACCGTTCTGCAACATTGCGTTTGGGTTACTTTCGCGGCGCTGGAGCGCCGTGACGGTTGAGGCGTTTGTAAAGATTTTCAGTCCGGTCATGGCGGGGGATAGGGTGGTTTGACCTAGGGAAATCTCGTCAGTACCCTCGAACAGTCGCCCGCACGTGGCGGCACGGCTGCGACCCAGATGTTGTGGGGACCGCGCCGGCTAAGCGAGACGGACGAGCTTACCAACGGGCAACCGCGGTCCACCGGCATGACGTGAGTACCGGTGCGGGCGTTGATGCCGACGGAAACGAGGAGAGACAGCCGTGGCCAAGGGCAAGCGGACTTTTCAGCCGAACAACCGGCGCCGCGCACGCGTGCACGGATTCCGCCTGCGGATGCGTACCCGGGCAGGCCGGGCCATCGTGTCGGGCCGGCGTTCCAAGGGTCGCCGCAAGCTGACTGCGTAACCCGACTCGGGATCCAGCAGTGCTTCCGGCGCGGTACCGGATGACGCGGTCGTCCGAGTTCGGTGCCACGGTCAGTCAAGGGGTGCGGGCGGTGCAACCCGACCTTGTCGTGCACACGATGCGCCATGACATTGATGATGACGGACCCCGCATCGGACTCGTCGTCTCCAAGTCCGTGGGCAACGCCGTGGAACGGCACCGAGTGGCCCGACGGCTACGTCACGTTGCGCGCACCGTGATCGAGGATCTTCAGCCGACCGACCGTGTGGTGATCCGGGCTTTACCGGGCAGCCGGTCCGCAGTCTCGGCGCGACTCGAACAAGAGTTGCGGACGGCGTTGGGTCGTGCGCTCTCCAAGAGCGGGGCGCCGCGATGACGCGATCGATTGCGCGGGCGCTGATCTACGCGATCCAGCTGTACCGGCACATGGTGTCTCCGCTGCGACCGGCATCCTGTCGCTTCATGCCCACGTGCAGTCAGTACGCGGTCGACGCGCTCACGGAGTACGGCGCCGTCAAGGGTGGATGGCTGGCGGTGGTGCGGTTGCTGAAATGCGGGCCGTGGCATAAGGGAGGATGGGACCCGATACCGGAACGTGGCGGCGACGCGCATGACTCGTGCGCCGGCACAGGCGGCCACCGGATAGGTCCGGATGCAGCCGACGATGTGCGGGGTACCCACACATCGCGAGCAGAGAGCGAGACGCGTGTTTAACTGGTTCAGCCTCGACATCATCTACTACCCGGTGTCGGCGATCATGTGGGTCTGGTACAAGGCGTTCGCCTTCATTCTCGGGCCGACGAACTTCTTCGCCTGGGGACTGTCGGTGATGTTCCTGGTCTTCACTCTGCGCGCGATTCTGTACAAGCCGTTCGTCAAGCAGATCCGCACCACGCGACAGATGCAGGAACTGCAGCCGCAAATCAAGGCGCTGCAGAAGAAGTACGGCAAGGATCGCCAGCGGATGGCGTTGGAGATGCAGAAGCTCCAGCGCGAGCACGGCTTCAATCCGATTCTCGGCTGTCTGCCGATGCTCGCCCAGCTGCCGGTGTTCCTCGGTCTGTACCACGTGCTGATGTCCTTCAACCGGACTCAGACGGGCATCGGCCGGCTTGGGCTGTCGGTGGAGGAGAACGCTCAACTCGGCAACTACGTGTTCAGCGCTGAGGACGTCCGGCACTTCCTGGATGCGAACCTGTTGGGTGCGCCGCTGGGTGCCACGATGATCCAGCAGCACGGCCTGGAGGCGTTCACCGAATTCAACCGTGTCGCGGTCATCGGAGTCGGCGTGCCGATGATGATCCTGGCCGGCATCGCCACGTACTTCAACAGCCGCGCATCGGTGGCCCGCCAGAGTCCCGAGGCGGCGGCCAATCCACAGACGGCGATGATGAACAAGCTGGCGCTCTACGTCTTCCCGCTCGGCGTGGTCGCCGGCGGCCCGTTCCTGCCGCTGGCGATCATCATGTACTGGCTCGCCAACAACATCTGGACGTTCGGACAGCAGCACTACGTGTTCGGAATGATCGAGAAAGAAGAAGAGGCGAAGAAGCTCGCAGCCAAGGAACGGCGCGCACAGAACGCACCGCCGCCCGGCGCCAAGCCTAAGAAGCAGTCCAAGGTCGCCGCCGAACCGACCGAGATCACCACGAGCGACGGCATGGAGATGGACGGCAAGGCTGCGGAGAACGGATCGTCCGACGCCAAGGCGACCGGGACGAGTCCGGGCAAGACCGCGTCGGGCACCGGCAGCCGAACGCCGCGGCCGGGCGCGACCCCGCGGCCAGGAGCACGGCCCAAGAAACGTAAGCGCTGACCGGCCCACGGTGAGAAGCGCTGGGGTACCCGCGGCCGCGTGGCTGCGGGCCAACCCGAAGACGACCGGTGCAGACCGTAGATGAGGGAGAGACACAAACATGACCGACGCTGACACGACCGAGCGCAGCGAGGAGTTGGCCGGCGACGAAGTCGCCGAAGACCGCACAGGTTCGGAGGACCTCGAGGAGCGGTTGGTCGCCGAAGGCGAGATCGCCGGCGACTACCTCGAGGAGTTGTTGGATCTGCTGGACTTCGACGGCGACATCGATCTGGACGTCGAGGGTGACCGCGCCATCGTGAGCATCGACGGCGGCAGCGATCTCAACAAGCTCGTCGGCCGCAAGGGCGAGGCGCTAGACGCGCTGCAGGAGTTGACGCGGTTGGCGGTGCATCAGAAAACCGGCGAACGGAGCCGACTGATGCTCGACATCGCGCGCTGGCGCCGGCGCCGTCGCGACGAGTTGGCGGCACTGGGCGACAAGGTCGCGCGGCGGGTGCTGGAGTCGGGTGAGCGCGAGGAACTGTCGCCGATGACGCCGTTCGAGCGCAAGATCGTGCACGACGCGGTCGCCGCGGTCGACGGTGTGCACAGCGAGAGCGAGGGCGTTGAGCCGTCGCGCCGCGTCGTCATTCTGGCCGACTGACCAAGAGTTACATCCGTGTAGTTCGTCCCGACGGGACAGTCGGCCCCGCGATGATCCGGAGGATGTTTCACGTGAAACATGACGAGGCGTCGGCAGCGCCACAAGCCGCCGACGCCTTGTTCGGCCCCGGTCTGGACGGCGCACGGCGGTACGCCGCGATCCTGGCCGGCGCCGGTGTCGAACGCGGATTGATCGGGCCCCGCGAGGTCGACCGACTGTGGGACCGCCACCTCCTAAACAGCGCCGCGATCGCCGAGTTGCTGCCTCAGAACGCCCGGGTTGCCGACATCGGTAGTGGCGCGGGCCTGCCCGGGATACCGTTGGCGTTGGCTCGCCCCGATCTTCGGGTGACGCTGATCGAACCCCTGCTGCGCCGCAGCGATTTCCTTCGCGAGGTCATCGACGAACTCGAGATCGACGTGACGGTGGTGCGCGGCAGGGCAGAGGAGCGGGCTGTGCGAGAAGAAGTGGGGGAAGTGGACGCGGTGGCCTCCAGGGCGGTGGCGTCACTGGACAAGGTCGCGAAGTGGAGCATGCCTCTGCTGCGTCCGGGTGGCGAGATGTTGGCCATCAAAGGAGAGCGTGCCGAAGAAGAGGCCCGGGAACACCGGCGTGTGCTGGCGTCTCTGGGAGCCATCGATGTGAGGGTGATGAAATGCTGCGCGGACGTCTTGGATCCTCCCGCGACCGTCGTGGTGGCGCGCCGGCGGAACCCGGCCGACCACACGCCGGAGGACGGGAGCCGAGCATGAGTTCCGTTCCGGCGTCGCCGCGGCCGGATGCCGGGCCGCTGCCGAATCGCGATGTTTCACGTGAAACAAACGCACCCGATGTTTCACGTGAAACATGGGAAGGGACGCCCGCGCAGGCCGAGCCGTGGCCGGATCCGCCCGCGGTGGATACGCCGATCGGGGCTGAAGCCGAACGCGCCGTGCGTCTGCTGCACGCCGCCGCCAAGGGCGGGCTTCCGCGTCCGCAACGGCAACGCGTCTTCACCATCGCGAACCAGAAGGGCGGTGTCGGAAAGACGACCACGGCCGTCAACATCGCCGCCGCACTCGCGCTGCAAGGGCTGCAAGTTCTGGTGATCGATCTCGACCCTCAGGGCAATGCCAGCACCGCGCTCGGCGTGGAGCACCGCGAGGGCACACCGTCGTCGTACGAAGTACTGATCGGGGAGATCCCGCTGGAGGCCGCCCTGCAACGCAGCCCGCACAGCGAGCGGCTGTACTGCCTGCCGGCCACCATCGATCTGGCCGGCGCCGAGATCGAGTTGGTAAGCATGGTGGCGCGCGAAGGGCGGCTGCGCGGTGCACTCGCCAGTCTCAAGAACCACAACTTCGACTACGTCTTCATTGACTGCCCGCCGTCGTTGGGGTTGCTCACCATCAACGCTCTCGTGGCGGCGCCGGAGGTGCTGATCCCTATCCAGTGCGAGTACTACGCGCTCGAGGGTGTGGGTCAGCTGTTGCGCAACATCGAGATGGTCAAGGCCCACCTCAATCCGGAGCTCAACGTCACCACCGTGATCCTGACGATGTACGACGGGCGCACGCGGCTGGCGGATCAGGTAGCCGACGACGTGCGCGCCCACTTCGGCGACAAGGTGCTGCGGACCGTGATCCCACGCAGCGTCAAGGTGTCGGAAGCGCCCGGGTACGGCATGACGATCCTCGACTACGACCCCGGCTCACGAGGTGCGATGAGTTATTTGGATGCCAGCCGTGAGATCGCGGAACGCCGATGAGCGCTTGCGCGAAGAGGATTAGCCACCGATGAGCGCTTGCGCGAAGAGGATTAGCCGCCGATGAGCGCTTGCGCGAAGAGGATCAGCGACCGATGAGGAGATCTGGATGACTCAACCCAAAGGCAAGCGCAGCGGTCTGGGCCGCGGGCTGGCGTCGCTCATTCCGACCGGTCCGTCCGATGGGGAATCGTCGCTCGGCCGGATGGGGGACGCCGCTGCCGATGTGGTGATCGGTGGACCGGTCAACGTGTCGGGGGCGGTCTACCGCGAAATCGATCCGTCGGCGATCGAGCCCAATCCGAAGCAACCCCGCCAGGTCTTCGATGAGGAAGCCCTCGCCGAACTGGTGCATTCGATACGCGAGTTCGGCCTCATGCAGCCCATCGTCGTGCGCGCGCTGCCCGGCGAGGCCACGCCGAAGTATCAGCTCGTGATGGGGGAGCGGCGGTGGCGGGCCGCGCAGGAGGCGGGGCTGGCGACCATCCCGGCGATCGTCCGGGAGACCGGCGACGACAACATGCTCCGCGACGCCTTGCTGGAGAACATCCATCGCGTCCAACTGAACCCGTTGGAAGAGGCGGCCGCGTATCAGCAGCTGCTCGACGAGTTCGGCGTCACCCACGATGAACTTGCCGCGCGCATCGGCCGTTCGCGTCCGCTCATCACCAACATGATTCGGTTGTTGCGGCTGCCGATCGCGGTGCAGCGTCGGGTGGCGGCCGGCGTGCTGTCGGCCGGGCACGCCCGCGCTCTGCTCTCGCTCGAGGGCGGGGCAGAGCAGCAGGAGGAGCTAGCCGCACGCATCGTCGCCGAGGGGCTTTCGGTGCGCGCGACGGAGGAGGCCGTCACGCTGGCCAACAGTGCCGGCCCGGCGACGCCCGCGGCGCCCCGGCGCAAGCCGATCCACATGCCGGGGCTGCAGGATGTTGCTGAGCGGCTGTCGACGGCCTTCGATACCCGCGTCACGGTCGCTCTCGGCAAACGCAAAGGCAAGATCGTGGTGGAGTTCGGGTCGGTCGAGGACCTACAACGCATAGTTGAACTAATGAGCGCGTCCAACCGCTGACCCCTAACCCGCGGCAGTTACGTCACTGTGACACGTACCCTGGGGAGAGTATCCGTGCCCGTCGGCCCTGAGTGGAAATGACTGTGTATCAACAGCTTTGGACAACGCCGCGGCCGCCCGAGGTTCTCCGCGCAGATTTGGCGTCATCTGCGCCGCGCCCTTCTATCCTGGAGTGGCATCCGTGCACATCGACACCGTGCAAAACCCGGAGAGGCTAGTGCCGCCACGTATCACGCCCATGCGGCTCGAAGCGTTCGAGCAGCTGCCCAAGCACGCGCGTCGTTGCGTGTTCTGGGAGGTCGATCCGTCGACCCTGCAGGGTTCGCAAGCGGGTGGAAACCAGCTGTGGGACCCCGAGTTCGAGAAGGAAGCGTGGCTGTCGATGGTCATGCTCGAATGGGGCGTGTGCGGGCAGATAGCGGTGCAGTGTCCCGATTCGATGGGGGACGACGCCGTGCCGACCGGCGACGAGGCCTGCCTGGGCTACGCGTTCTATGCGCCGCCGCGCGCGATTCCGCGGGCCCGCTATTTCCCGTCCGGTCCGGTCAGTGCCGACGCCGTTCTGCTCACGACCCTGGGGGTGGAGCCCGGGGATGGCGCGGATGCCCTACCGCGCACTCTGATCGCTGCGGTGGTTGGTGATCTCGTACGTCGTGGCGTGCGCGCGCTCGAAGCGTTCGGTCATACCGCCGATGCGTCCGATCTGACCGACCCGCAGGCGGTGTCGCCCGTCCTGCGGCCGATCATCGACGTGCTGGGCGACTGTTCGGTCGACCAGTGTGTGCTCGATGTCGACGTGCTGCAGGACGCCGGCTTCGTGGTTGTCTCGCCGCATCCGTACTTTCCGCGGCTACGGCTGGAGTTGGAACAGGGATTGGGCTGGAAGGCCGATGTCGAGGCGGCTCTGGAGCGCCTGCTGGAAAGCGCCCAGCTGCAACAGCCGGTGGGAGCGGGCGCCAGCCCCTGCTAGGGGGCGCGCCAAAGCTAGCTCGGGCTGACGCGTCCGGCCTGGTCGACGGAGAGTTCGTGCGCCAGCAGTTCGGCGAAAGTGAATGTGCCAGTAGGGCGATCGTTCTTGCCGAGCAAGTACAGGCGCTTGACCGCGGCGAGGATGCCTTCGGCGATCGAGTCCCGGGTATGGCTCGAGACCAGCAGTCCGCGGTCGCGCGGATTGGTCACGTAGCCGACGTCGACCTGCACCGTGGGCATGCGGGTCAGCCGCAGCAGATCCCACGTTCGCCCGTGGGTGCGGCAGTCACGTAATCCGGTGCGCGCCACAACTTCTCGCTGAATGAAGTCGGCGAGGTTGCGTCCGATGGTGGACACCGAACCGTGTGAGTTGCCGAAGTGGAACGATGCGACACCGTTGGCCGCAGGGCTCGGCTGGGTGGCGCAGCGCAGGCTGATCATGAGGTCGGCGCCCACCGTGTTGGCGGTCATGGCCCGTGCGGCGTCGAACGGCGAACGGTTGACGGGGCGAGACAGGAACGTCTCCATACCGATCGCGGTCATGCGGCCCTCGAGCCGGCTCGCCAGATCCCACAGGATGTCGGCCTCGCTGATCGGACCGTCGGGGCTCTGCATGATCAGGCCGTGATCGTCGCCCCCGCGACCCGGATCGATGATGATCCTCTTACCTGACAGCCGCGGACCGGAGCTACGGACGAGCTCCTCTTCGCGGATCGCGTGCGGAGAGCCGCCGGTGACACGTGAACCCAGAAAGTACAAGGAGCGCAACGTTTCTGGGCCACAGATGCCGTCCGGATACAGCCCGTACTCGCGTTGGTACGACATCAGCGCGTTGTGCGTGTGCAGCCCGAAATGTCCGTCGACCATGTCGGTGTAAAAGCCGAGATCCTGCAACCGCGCCTGAAGTGTCGCAACGTCGTCGCCGAACATCGGAGCACCGAACTGATGGTTGAGCGTGCGTGCGCCCAGGCGGTAGGAAGCCTCTTTCAACGCGCGGTAAGTCGCTTCGCCGACAATGCCGTCGACCAACAGGCCGCGGTGCTGTTGGAAGGCGCGCACCGCATGGTCGAGTTCGTCGTCGAACACGTCGAGCGCGACGTGCCGGCCGGTGGTGATGTCGTCGTCGGGATTTTCGACCATGCCCAAGGACGTCAAAGCAGCCCGGATCTCGGTGACCGCACTTCCGCGGTCACCGCGACGCAGACTCGACATAGGCGGCCTTTCGGTCACGGATGCCGGCGACCGCACAACGCCGACACGACGTAATAAAGCTAGACAGCATTGTCTCAGACGGTTCTGGGAATCGAGAAAACGCCAGGCGGGTATCCGCCGGGCCCGAAATTGGGCCCACAGCGAAGCTAGGGGACGAAGCTAGGGGATCGTTACACCACGTCAGCGAGTTCGCGCAACAAGGCTGCCTTGCCTTTTGCGCCGACGATGCGCTTCACCGGCGCACCGTCCTTGAACAGGATCAACGTCGGAATCGAAACCACCTGAAAATCGCGGGCGGTCGCGGGATTCGCGTCGACGTCGAGCTTGGCGACGGTCAACTGACCGGCCTTCTCACCGGCGATCTCCTCGAGAACGGGGGCGATCATCTTGCACGGACCGCACCAGGTGGCCCAGAAGTCCACCAGCACAGGGGTACTGCTCGACAGCACATCGCTGGAGAACGAATCGTCGGTGACGGTTACGGTGGCTTTTCCGGCCGAGGTCTCAGTCATGGGTACAACTCCTAACGTACGGGGGTGGCGGTTGCTTCATCGCTTGGGGCAGAGCCGATTTCGGCGAGCCAACGCTCTGCGTCGATGGACGCCGAACAGCCCGTGCCCGCTGCGGTGATGGCCTGTCGGTAGATGTGATCGACGAGGTCGCCCGCGGCGAAAACGCCTTCCACAGAGGTTGCGGTGCTGTGCTGCTTGACCTGCACGTAGCCGTCGTCGTCGAGGTCGACCTGTCCGCGCACCAACTCCGAGCGCGGATCGTGGCCGACGGCGACGAACACGCCGGTCACGTCGAGCTTGGATTCCTCGCCGGTGACGGTGTTGCGCAGCCGCACACCGCTGACCTTGGGATCGCCCTCGATCGAGATCACCTGGGTGTTGGTCAGGAAGGTGATCTTCTCGTTGGCGCGAGCGCGCTCCAGCATGATGCGCGATGCGCGGAACTCCTCGCGGCGGTGCACGATCGTCACGCTGCGGGCGAAGCGGGTGAGGAACGTCGCCTCCTCCATTGCGGAGTCGCCGCCGCCGACCACGACGATGTCCTCGTCGCGGAAGAAGAAGCCGTCGCACGTGGCGCAGGTGCTGACGCCCATGCCGATCAGGGCTTCCTCACCGGGTACTCCCAGGTGGCGGGCTTGTGCGCCCATCGCGAGAATGACCGCGCGCGCCTGATAGGTCTCGTCACCGACGGTGACGGTCTTGATGGGGCCCTCCAGCGAAACGGAGTCGACGTCCTCCATCCGCAGATCGGCGCCGAAGCGCAGCGCCTGTTCGCGCATCTGGTCCATCAATTCCGGCCCGGTGATGCCGTCGCGGAAGCCGGGGTAGTTCTCCACCTCGGTGGTGGTCATCAGCGCGCCGCCGAACTGGATGCCTTCGAATACCAGCGGGGCCAGCTGGGCGCGCGCCGCGTAAATGGCTGCGGTGTAGCCCGCGGGCCCGGATCCGATGACGATCAGGTCATGAACCGTGGGATTGGAGGTCATGGGCGCCTTTCGACCTTTCTGCCGATTCGCAACCGGCACGGGTGTAACACCAGCCTAGGCGTGGGTGTTCCCGCCCGGTCTGGTGGACAGATTACGTCCGACTGACCAAGGACTTCGCCAACAGGCCGGTGTGAGCTCCGCTGCAACCCGGCTCGACGACGACGGCCACGACATCGTCGGGTGAATCGCTGGGAAGCAGCAGCAACACCCCGGGCTGTCCCCGCATGTCCAGTGGCCGGGCACCCAGCACCGTCGTTCCCGGGGAATAGCCCAGTCCGCCGAGGCAGGAACCGCGGCGCCGGGGGTCTGTCAGCGGCCCGAAGTCCGGGGTCCGTGACAGCAGCTCGATGATCTGCGAATGCGGCAGCGGAATCGCGGCGGCCCGGTCGACGGTGATCATGTTGGCGGTCGGGCCCGCGGGAAACGTGGGTGGCTCGGGGCGGTTCACCATCACGGCCCCGACGATGACGGCGGCCACCGCGGCGCCGAGGCCGACGACGAGCCCGATGACCTGCAGCCGTCGCAACGGCGCCCGCGCGACCGTGTGGGCGGGTTCGACGCGCAGGGCGGCGAGGACGCGCTGCGTCACCTGCGGCGGCACGTCGGGCGCCGAAGCCTCGTCCGACCCCAGCTGGGCGAGATCGCGACGGACACGCTCGACCACCGCGGGATCGAGGTCGTCCTCGGTGCCGTTGTCCATCGCGTGCTCCCGCCGGTTGCCCTGACGTCAGCCAGTCTCCATCACCGGGGGATTAGACGACGACGAGGCCGCCGCGGTTCCATCGAGCGCGAAATAGTCCAGCGTCTCGGCGAGCTTGCGCCGGGCGCGCGAACAGCGGCTCTTCACGGTCCCCTCGGCGACACCGAGCATCCGCGCCGTCTCGACCACGGAGTAGCCCTGCATGTCGACCGCGACCACGGCCGCCCGTTGTTCGACGGGCAGCCGCATCAGGGCGCGCTCGACCACGATCGCAGTGTCCACGTGCGGCATGGGATCGCCGGCGTGGCAGGTGTCGTCGAGCAGTGTGGTGGTCGGGCGGGTCTTGTTGCGGCGCAACCGATCCAAGCAGGCGTTGACCACGATGCGATACAGCCAACTGCTGACGGCGGCGTCGTAGCGGAAGGCCGGAGCGGTGCGGTGCGCAGACAGCATCGCGTCCTGCAGCGCGTCGGCGGCGTCCTCCGGGTTGCGACTGGTCAGCTGGGCGAGCCGATACAGCTGGCGGTGATGGCGGCGGAACAGCTCCTCGAACGCGTATTGCTCACCCGCGACGTGCGCGGCGAGCAACTCTCCATCGGTGCGTTCCTGTTCGCCGAAGGTCCCCACAGCCGAACACTAAACGGCGCGCACGGGCCCCTCCGACACATCTTTGCCAGGCTGGGGATAGTTCGGTTAGCCCGCCGCCTTGAGGGTGATCTCCGCGATGTCCGAACGGTTCTCGCCATCGACGGTGCCCAGGGTCGACACCCAGACCAGCAGGTAGGACGTCGGCTCGGCGTTGTCGAGCTTGATGGTGTTCTGCCCGGGCTGCAGGCTGGTGGCCGACTTGAGCACGGTCGTGTCGGCCAGCGAGGCCGGCGTCTGCGACTGTGCCGACCGGATCTCCACGGCCGTGCCCGTGCTGTTGAGATCGATGTCGACCTCGCCGATCTTGGTGGGCTCGGGCAGCTGCAGAATCAGACCGACACCGTTCTTGAAGTTCGGGAACGGCACCGGGTCGGTGTACGTGTCGATCGGCCACACGGTGGTCGGGTTGCCGTCGATTGCGAGGCGGGCCTCGGCGGGCGCGTCCGCCTCGCCCTCGGGCGAAAAGACCGTTGCCGAAACGGGTTTCACGTCTTCCCCGGCGCCAACCTCGCCGGCCTCCGACGTACCCGGCGCATTGAGCCCCAGTTCGTCACCGCCGAGTCCATCGCCGACGTCGCCGAAGATCCGGGTCAGCACGGTGCCGAGCACCACCAGCGCGACGATGATGATCGCGCCGCCGACGCTGAGCCCGATCAGCAGAGCCTTGCGGCGGCGGGCTTGCGCGTCGGGATCCTCGGGGTCTCGCTCGCGGAACCGTTGCGGCGCCGGCGCAGCGACCGGCTCGTCGACCGGCTCGATGAGCTCGGTGCGATCGGCGACCGCGGTGGCCTGCTGTAGCAGGTTCAGCAGCGTCGGCGCACTACGAATCCCGCCGCCCTCCTGCACCGCGCGGGCCGCCGCCGCCGAGATCTGGAACGGAATCTGACGGTCGACGGAGCGCGGTTCGACGGGCTGTCCCGCGGGATCGAGTTCGGCGGATTCCAATCCGCTGCGCACGCCTTCCTCGCGCAACGGCCACTTGTTGACCAGCAGCGCGTACAGCGCCGCGCCGATACCGCGGATGTCATCTTCCGGGGTGGCATCGGGCAGCGTCGCCGGGAACGCCAGCGCGACGTCGCCCTCGATGCTCACCCGTATGCGGCTGGGGTGATCGATCGACATCGCCACACCCGCGCGATGCGCGGCCTCAGCGGCAGCCGCCAGGGATTGAATCGCCCGCGCGCCACCAATCGGGGAGGGCGACGTCTCGGCCACCTCCGCCAGGGACCCGCCCCGGATCCACTCCGAAACCACCAGACCACCGGAACCGGTGTTCGCCACGTCGAGCACCCGGGCGACACCGGGCATGTCCAAGCGGCTCAGCTTGAGTGTGGCGGCCAGGATCTTCTGCAGCTGCTCGTCGGGCAGCGTCGCGTCCGGGTCGACGAACGTCAGCGCCACCTGGCGATCGAGCGCGGTGTCCAGTGCCTGCCAGAACTGCAGCGTCGGGGGCCCGCCGTGGAAGACGAGCAGCCGGTATCGGCCGCCGCCGATGACCGCGCCGGGGATCAGATGGACATCCTCATCGGACGTCGCCGCCTCGATCGGCGGCTCGCGAGGCACGTCGAAGGGCAGCGATTCGCGGGTCGGATCGCCGCCGTAGTCCGACGGCGGCCGGCCGGATGCCGGGATCGGCGCGGTGCCGTTGGGTTCCGCCGTCGACAGGCGGGCCGTTGCGCCGAAGTCGACGGGCTCCTGCACGGTCGCCTTGAAATCGGCGGGCGACGGGGCGCTGGGGATATCGGGAGTCGGCACGTCGGGCTGGAAGTCGTCGGCGGCCACCGGTGATTCGTGGTCGGTCGGGGGCGGCGGTACCGGGATCTTCGCCGTGGCGGTGTTGTCGGGCGCGGAGCCGCCTGCGGGTTCGTTGCTCACCGCTGGTCCTTTCCCCATTTCATGCCTGACAACCTCCCCCGAGGGTTCGCGCCCTACGACCGGCGGGGCCGGGCGTCGTATTGACGCGGACGAATTCCTTTGACGAGCGTACGTGAGGGGAGTGCCCGGCGGAGGCTGGTCGGGCAGCATTCTCGGTGGTGAGGCCACCCTCGCCGGTGTCGCTGGCGCGGGTCGGGTGCGGCCCAGGCGACGACGCACCGCACCGAGGGCGGCCTCTGCTTCGGGTACCTTGGCGGCGAGAAGCACACCGGCGATCGTCGGCGCCATGATCAGGCCGAGCACCAGCAGCCGCAGCAACGACCCCGCGCCACCCCAGTTGGTGGTCAGCGACTCGAGGCCGAACAGTTGGTCGACGACGTGGGCGATCAGACCGGCGATCAGCGACGCGCAGATCGTGACGAGGATGGTGCGGACCACCTGCAGGCCGATGAGTCGTCCGCCGGGTGGGTTGAGGTTCGCGCGCAGCAGGAAGAAGCCGACTGTCGCGCCGGCGAGGAACCCCAGCCCGTTGGCCAGGCCGAGATAGCCGGCGACCAGATCAGGATCGTCGGTGAGGTGCGGCGCGGCCACCGACGCCGCGATCTTGACGACGGTGATCACGACGATCAGTGCGATCGGCGTCCACGGCTGCTCCCGGGCGTAGAACACCCGAAGCTGAAGCAACACCAGGGCATATGGGATCAACGTGAACGCGGACAGCGAGATCGCCATGCCGAGGTAGCCGGCGTCGACGTCGCCGAAGTTCCCGTAGGCGAACAGCGCGCTGCCGATGGCCGGACCGCCGACGGTCATCATCGCCACGATCGGGATGAGCGTCACCATCGTCAGCCGGGTGGCCAACGACAGGTCGGCCAGCACCGCCGGATTGTCGTTCGCCGCGGCGTTGCGGCTCAGCCGCGGCATCACCACCGTCAACACCGTCACCCCGATCATGCCGAACGGCAGCATCAGGACGAGCCAGGTGTAGTTGTAGATCGCCGGGCCGGAAGCCGCAGCGCCACTGGCGATTCGGTTGCCGACGATCAGTCCGATCTGACTGATCAGGACGTAGAGCACCATCGCCGACGCCATCGCACCGAACTGCTTCAACCGGGCATCGATGCCCCACAACGGACGCAGGCTGACCCGCTCGCGCCGCAACGCGACGAGGAGCACCACCACCTGAGTCACCGTCCCCAGCGTCATGCCGATGCCAAGGACAAGCAGCTTCGCGTTGCCCATCTGGACCGGATCCACCGAAAGCTCGCCGGGCACAACGAGATAGAGGCCAAGCGTGGCGATCGCGACGACGTTGTTGCACACCGGAGCCCACGCGGGCGGCCCGAACACGTTGCGGGTGTTGAGGATCGCCATGAACACCGAAGAAAGCCCGTAGAACAGCACCTGCGGCAGCAGCAGATATGCGAACGCCTTGGTGAGGTCGCGGTTCACCAGAGGGTCGGCGCCGAGCATCAGCTCGACCAGCAGCGGCGCCGACACGATGGCCAGCGCGGTGGTGAGCAGCAGCAGCGTGGTCGCCAGGGTGACCAGCCGGCGCACGAACGCCGTCCCGCCGTCGGGGTCGTCGCGTTCGGCGCGCGCGAGCACGGGCACGAAGATCGCGGTGAACGTCGCCTCCAGCACCAGCGCGGCGATGAGGTTCGGAAGTTGATAGGCCACCGAGAACGCACTGGACAGCGCGGCACCGAGGATGGTGGCGATCAGCACGATGCGGGCGAACCCGGTGAGGCGACTGATCAGGGTCGCGAATGCCATGCCCCACGAGCGCGAAACGACCGCGGCGTCGGACAATTCGGGGCGTCCGGCGCGGCGCCTGGGTGCGGGGCTGCGGGGCAGCCGTGGCGGTGGGGCCGAACGCCTGCGGGGCGGCGGCGGTGGGGGACCGGGCACCGGGTTGCGGGCACCGAACGGCCGCGGCGGCCCGGTGCGGGACCGTGGCGGCGGGGGGCCACTTAGGTCAACGCGGGGAGGGGGCGGCCCGGGGCGGCCGCGCGGGCCTGGGCCCACGCTCGGAGAGCCCGGGACGGTACTCATTTCTCCCCGGTCTGAGCAACCGTGTCCTCGTCGAAGCGCATCGCGACCTCGAGGGGATCGGGTCTGTCGAGGTCGGCGCGGTCGGGCTGGCCGCGGAATCGGTGCCAGAGCCGTCTGCCGACGAGCAGCGCGAGGATCGCCCCGCCGGTCAGCGTGATGAAGAAGAGCACCTTGCCGTACGCGTTGGAGTGCACTGAAAGTCGCACGGGTTCGCCGAGCGGCAGACCGTCGGCGGTGCGCAGTGCCACGTCGACGGCGACGCGCTGGGTGAAGTGCACCTCGATCGGAACCTTGAGCGGCAGGAAACCGGGCGGCGCCACGATCTCGCCGATGTCGGTCACGGTCATGCCCGGCGGCGCGTCAACGTCCAACCGCACCCGGATCGGCACGGGCAGGTTGTTGCGGACGGCGAGTGGGAGGGGGCTGCGTTCGGTCGCCAGCGTGTAGGAGCCGCCGGGGTTGACGATGGTTACCGCGTTGAAAAGGTCTTCGACCGTGCGGCTCACTGTCGTAAGCCGTTGCTGCGCAAGGCCGTTGCGCGCATCCGGTCGCACCGACTGGCTCAGCGCGCGCAGCGAGTCCTCGCGCAGCGGCGCCGTGTAGCCGTAGCCGGTGAGGCCCGTGCGTTCGTCGGTGGTCAATGCGGTCGTCAGACCCCACAGCCGGGCCGTTACCGCCGCGATGCCCGACACCACGGCGTCGTCGAACCGCCCGCGCGAATCTCCGAGGTTGGCGTCGGGCAGCGGCGCGATGCGCTGCGGCGGTACGGCATTGCCGTCGGTGATCACCTGGGTAAGCGGGCGCGGCCGCGCCATCCCGGCGTTGATCATGGTGGCCGCCGCGGTGAGGATCGCCTGTGCGTCCGCCGGCTGGGGGCTCCACGCCATCGGCGGCATCAGGATCTCGGTGCGGGGCTCGATGTCGGGCTGCAGTGCCCGCCACATCATCGCGCCGACGGCGTCTTGTCTGCGCGCCACGTCCGAACCGTGGTGCAGGGGAACGTCCAGCGAAGGGTCGACGTATGACGGTGTGACCGGTTCGGCGCCCGCCCCGGCCAGCGCGGCGCCCACCGCGGGGTCGAACGGCGCCGCGACGACGTTCGGCGCGTATCGCACCGGCCGCGTATCGGCGGGTTCTGGCGCGGTGCCGTTTGCGCTGTCGGCATCCGATGCCGCGACCTCGGCGGCGCCGATCGCGACGGTCTGCTCGCCGCTGCCCTGCGGGCGTGGGCCCAGTGCGGACAGCAGTTGCACCGCCGGCCCGGTGAGGGGTCCGTCGCCGATGAGGCTGGCGCCTCGGACCGACGCGATCCCGAGGATTTGGTCGACGATGTCGCCCGCGGATTTCACGGCGATGGTGGACAGCCCGGAATCACCGACCCGGTGCAGCGCGTCGAGGTCGGCCTGCGCGTAGGTGGTCGATACGACGCACATGCGCTGTGCGATGCCGCGGAGCCGGTTGAGCCAGGCCACGGCGGCGTCCTGGCCGGCGCCGGGGTGCGTCGGGGTGCCCGGCCCGGCGTCGGGACCATCGTTGACGACGTAGCCGCCCGTCATGGCGTTGACGGTGACGAGCAAGTCGGGGTCGACGGCCAGACACGTTGCGAGGCGGACGTTCCCGTCGGGATCGACCTGCGGGCCGGTGGCGAATTCGATGGCCGAAAGCAGGGTATCGAGCCGTCCGCCGGGTGCCAGGGACGTCGCGAGGTCGTCGTCGATGAATCGGATCGGTGTGGTGCCACCGGGTGCGCCCGCAGCCAGCCGCGGCCGGTCGGCGATGGGCCACAACAGGGTCAGGCCGACCGGTTTGGAGGTGTCCGGCGGGACCACCGCCGTCAGCGCGTCGTCGGTGTCGGAGGCAGGATCGGGCGGGACGCCGAGTACCGGCAGCAGGAACCGGGCGTCGTCGAGGCGTGCGGGCGACCCGTAGTCGGGCGTCCCGTTGACGTTGACCATCACTGGGTAGACACCGGGCCGCTCGATGCCGAGCGACGGTTGCTCCGCGGACCGCAGCGGGTAGGACAGAGTGAACGGGACAGCGCGCCCGCGCGCCAGTTCTGGTGCAAGAGTGACGAATTGGGCCACGGGTTCGAACTGATCGACGTTGCCTGCGAGGTTGGTGCGCAGCCCCGCTGACGACGTGACGGCCGCGGCGTCCTCGAGGCGCACCATCACGTCACGCACGGGACGGTCGCCGACGTTCTCCACGGTGCCGGCTACAGTCACGACGGGTTCGCTGGTCGTGGTGACGACCTCGGGGGTGACGCGGTCGATGCGTACCGTCAGGAACGGCGTCGAACCGGGTTCACCGGCGGCGGCGCGGGGGAGTGCGAACGGTACGACGAACAGTGCCACCAGCCCGATCGCGACGAGCAGGCGCGTCACTCCCCGACCTCCCCTGCGCTGCGCGCGTGGGCCCATCGGGTGTGGGCCCAGCCCGCCAGGCGTGGGCCCGGCGAGGGTCCTGCGCGGGGCGCTCACGGCCCTTGGCCGCAGCCGTTCGTCCGCCGAGTTGTCTTATCGTCGGGACGACGGTTGCGGGTGTGCGAGTGCGTCTGGGCCCGTCGCCGCGGCGAGGTCCGTGGCAGCGGCGGCAACGCGGCGGGCCCGTCCGCGTGCAATCGGTCGATGAGCTCACCGGCGACCTCGGCGAGCCGACGTTCGTCGGCGTAGGCCAGCCGCGACGGCAGCTCCTTCAGCGGCACCCAGGCCACCTCGCTGACCTCGACGTCCTCGTCGGACAGCTCTCCTTCAAGGAATCGCATCAGGTAATGGTGCACGGTTTTGTGCACTCGGCGCCCCTCGGTGACAAACCAGTAGTCGATGCTGCCCAGCGCGGCCAGCACGCTGCCCTGGATTCCGGTCTCTTCGGCGACCTCGCGAATGGCAGTCTGCTCGGCGGTCTCACCGAGTTCGATATGGCCTTTCGGCAGCGACCAGAGCATCCGGCCGCGCCGGTCGGTGCGCCCGATGAGGGCGGCTACCTGGCCGTCTTTGGGACCGTCGATGCCGTCGATGACGAGCCCGCCCGCTGAGGTCTCGTGGACTGTGCGCAGCCGGTCCGGTGGTCGGCGCGGACGTGACTTCTGCGGCTTGGGCTGGGCGTTTACCTGGTCTTTTGAGCCGTTGACGGACGAGTTGTTGTGGTGGTCGGCTGGCTGGGGACCGGCCTCGGGAGGACCTGCCGCGCGGCGGCCGCGACGTCGCCCGCGGCGCCGTCGTGGTCTTGCATGTTCGCCGTCCGACACCCAAGCGATAGTAGCTGCCACGAAGTATCGCTCCCGCCACACTCACCGGTCGTGATGGACCCGTTGCTATTAGGGTGTCCGAACGTGGCCGGATCGGGTGCTGATGCTGAACTGCTTGCCGCGGCGCAAGTTGCGCTGAACCGGCATGGCGACGTCCTGCGCGAGCTGGGCCGGGTGTTCGCTGACGCGGGGCACGAACTCTTCCTCGTCGGCGGCAGTGTGCGCGATGCCTTGCTGGGCCGTCTGGGCAACGACCTCGACTTCACCACCGATGCGCGGCCGGAGCAGCTGCAGGCGATGCTGCGCGGGTGGGCCGACGCGATGTGGGACACCGGCATCGAGTTCGGAACGGTCGGGGTGGGCAAGGGCGACGACCGCCTGGAGATCACCACGTTCCGTGCCGACACCTACGACCAGGTGTCACGCAATCCTGAGGTGCGGTTCGGCGACCGCCTCGAGGACGATCTGGTGCGTCGCGATTTCACGTCGAACGCGATGGCCGTGCGCATCACCGCCGACGGTCCCGGCGAGTTTTACGATCCCCTCGGCGGCCTGGCGGCGGTGCAGGCCAAGGTTCTGGATACCCCTGCGGCGCCGGAGATCTCGTTCGGTGACGACCCGCTGCGGATGCTGCGCGCGGCCCGGTTCGTCTCGCAGCTCGGGTTCACCGTTGCGCCGAGGGTGGTGGAGGCGCTGATCGAGATGGCGCCTCAGTTGCAACGCATCTCCGCCGAGCGCGTGGCCGCCGAACTGGACAAGCTGCTGCTGGGCGCGGACCCGGTCGCCGGTATCGACCTGATGGTGCAGACCGGGCTCGGCGACGTCGTGCTGCCGGAGGTCGGCGGCATGCGGATGGCGATCGACGAACACCATCAGCACAAAGACGTCTACTGGCATTCGTTGACGGTGCTGCGTCAGGCGATCGACCTGGAATCAGACGGCCCGGATCTGGTGCTGCGCTGGGCGGCGCTGCTACACGACATCGGCAAGCCGGCCACGCGCAGGCACGAAGCCGACGGCGGGGTGAGCTTTCACCATCACGAGGTGGTGGGCGCGAAGATGGCGCGTAAGCGGATGCGCGCGCTGAAGTATTCCAAGCAGATGATCGAGGACGTCTCGCAGCTGGTGTACCTGCACCTGCGGTTCCACGGTTACGCCGACGGCAAGGGGACCGGCAGGTGGAGTGATTCGGCAGTGCGGCGCTATGTCACCGACGCCGGCCCGTTGTTGCCGAGACTGCACAAGCTGGTTCGCGCCGACTGCACGACCCGCAACAAGCGGCGCGCGGCGCGCCTGCAGGCGGCCTATGACGATCTCGAGGCGCGCATCGCCGAGCTGGCCGAGAAGGAGGATCTGGCGCGCGTCCGGCCCGATCTGGACGGCAACGAGATCATGCGGCTGCTCGACATCCCGGCCGGGCCACAGGTCGGCGAGGCGTGGCGGTATCTCAAGGAGCTCCGACTCGACCGTGGCCCGCTGTCGCATGACGAAGCCGTCGAGGAATTGACCACATGGTGGAACGCGCGAGGCGACCACACCGTCTGATCGGTATGGAGTACTGCCTCGGCGACGGTGACGGGTCGGCCACCATCTGGAGCGCTGCCCCGGATATCGACCTGAACAGTGATGGTGCGCTCGACGCCGTCGGTCTGGACTTCGACGGGGACGGTCTGCTCGACGATGCGATGGCGGATCTGGATGCCGACGGTGTGGCCGATCACCTGGTGCGCGATCACCTGTCCGACGCGGCCTACTTCACCGACGACGGCACCGGCACGTGGGTGGTGAGCCTGGACCGGGGCGGGTCGTTGAGGTGGTTCGGGCTCGACGGCGTGGAGCACTCGGGGGGTGCGGTGGTCGACGTCGATGCGGACGGCCAGGTCGACGACCGGCTGCTCGACGTCAACGGCGACGGGCTGGCCGACCGCGCGGTGAGCGCCGAGCACGCCTTCGTCGACACCGACGGCGACGGGCGGTGGGATATCAAGCTGAGCGACGGTGACGCCGACGGCAAGGCCGATGGGGCTGACGAGCTCTGATCAGGCCCGCCCCGGTCCGGGTGGCCCGGCGAACGCCTGCGCGATGCCGAGCCACCGCTCGGCGTCCGCACCGGTGGCCGTCACATCGAGCTGCGACCGTGGCCGGCGCTGCGTGACCAGCATGCAGAAGTCCTGCGCCGAGCCGGTGACTCGTTGCGCCGCGTCGTCCGGCCCCCACGACCACGTCGACCCGTCCGGAGCGGACAGCTGGACGAGGAACGGATCTGCCGGTGGCGCAAGGCCGTTGACGGCGAAGGCGAAATCGCGGGTCCGCACGCCGATGTGGGCGATCGACTTCAGGCGCGCGGTGGCGGGCCGGTCGACACCGAGTGCGTCGGCGACGTCGAGACCGTGCGCCCACGTCTCCATCAGCCGTGCGGTCGCCATCGACGGGGCGCTCATCGGCGGACCGAACCACGGCAGCTTGCGTCCGTCAGCCACTGTCAACAGCTCGTCGTGCAGACGGCTGCGGGTGCGGCGCCAATCGGCCAGCAGTTCGTCCGGCGGCGTCAACGCCAGCTCTTCGGCGCCCGCATCGACGAATCCCGATGGATCCTTCGACGCCTCCTCCAACACGGCGGCGAATCCGGCTTCGTCCGTGACGGCGGTGAGTGCGACGCGATCGGTCCACAACAGGTGCGCGATCTGGTGGGCGATGGTCCATCCGGGCGACGGTGTGGACTCACTCCAACGTGCGGCGGGAAGGTCGGCCACCAGCGCGTCGAGTTCGTCGCTCTCGGCGCGCAGGTCAGCGACCATCGGCTCGGCACCAGCCATGCCGTCACCTTAGCCTTGGCGTCGGCTCCGCCCGAGCGTGGCGTGCGCGGCCAATCCGAGCAGGTAGATGCCGGCACCTGCGAGGACGAGCGCCGGTTGGTGGCCGCCGGGAGGAATCACCGCGGCGCACGCCGTCACGGCGAGGATGAATGCGATCCAGAACAGCGCGTCCTGGACGGTGAACACGTGGCCGCGTAGCGCGTCGTCGACGTCCAGCTGCATCGCGCTGTCCGCGCAGAGCTTGACCACCTGGCCGGCCAGTCCGATGAAGAAGCCGCACACCATCATCACCGCCAGCTGCAGGCCGGAGCCCAGTATCTGAATCACCGCGGCGATCGCCAAGGCCCCGTTGGCTGTCGCGTACCGGCCCCACCGTGCGACGGCGACCGGCATGACCGCGGCTGCCAGGAACTGTCCGATGCCGACGGCCGCGAAGAACAATGCCGTCGTCCCCAGACCCGCGACGTCCGGCACATCGACGTCGGCGTGCCGGACGAGCACAAGCACCAGCAGGCTGTTGATGCCGAGCACCATGCGGTGCGCGGCCAGCCCCGCGAGCGTCGCGGCCACCGACGGCACCGCCGCGACGGTGCGGGCGCCGTGTCCCCAACCGGTGGCCACCGCGTACACGATCGATCCGTGGACCGCGCGTTTGCTGTCGTCGGGACCGAGCAGATGCGGGGGGAAGCGCCACGACAGCCACAGCGCAAACGCCACCGGCACCGCGACGATGAAGATGATCGTCGAGGCGCCGACGTCGTTTGCCCCGAAGAGCCAGCGCGGCAGGAGCATGAAGATGGCGCCGAGGAAGGCGGCGGCCCCGCCGGCCGCGGTGGCGACCGAGTTCATCGACACCACCTGCTCTCGCGGCACCACGTGCGGCAGTGCCGCCGACAGACCCGAGGAGACGAATCGGGTGAAGCCGTTGACGATCAGCGCGGCCACCAGAATCGCCAGATCGTGAGCGCTGGCCGCGAGCAGCGATGCGACGACCAAGACCATGAGCAGGCGTCCGATGTTGGCGCCGATGAGCACCAGGCGCCGGTCCCAGCGGTCCAGCAGCGCGCCCGCGAACGGGCCGAGCAGCGAGTACGGCAGATAGAGCACCGCGAATGAACCGGCGATGGCCCACGGCGTCGCGGCCCGTTCAGTGCTGAACAGCAGCCCGCCCGCCAGGCCGGCGGCGAACAGCCCGTCACCGAACTGACTGACGAGCCGAAGCTCGAGCAGGCGTCGAAACTCGGGAAGGGCGCGTACCGATTGCCACAGGGCGAGCGGCGAACGTGCCTCGACCACGACAATCCCGTCCCTGCTGCATCGCCGGGGCGGCTTGCGGCGATCGATGTTCGGCGGCCCCCCGACCCACAGTACAAATATCCCGCCGGACCGGCTTTGTTCGCCACGTTCGCTGGTTGCTGATGCGATGATGGTGTGATGGCGCACTCAGAGGACCCGGAGGACTTCATAGCGCCTGCGAAACACCGGGTCCGCGCGGGCACACTCCTGCTCGCCAACACCGACCTGCTCGAGCCGACGTTCCGGCGCAGTGTCATCTACATCGTCGAGCACAACGACGGCGGCACGCTGGGTGTGGTGCTGAACCGGCCCAGCGAGACCGCGGTCTACAACGTGCTGCCGCAATGGGCGAAGCTGGCCACCAAACCGAAGACGATGTTCATCGGGGGCCCCGTCAAGCGCGACGCCGCACTGTGCCTGGCGACCCTGCGGGTCGGTATGGACCCGGCCGGCCTGCCCGGGTTGCGTCACGTGCAGGGCCGCATGGTGATGGTGGATCTCGACGCCGAACCCGATTCGATCGCACCGGTGGTCGAAGGGGTGCGGATTTTCGCCGGTTACTCGGGGTGGACCATCGGTCAGCTGGAGGGTGAGATCGAGCGCGACGACTGGATTGTGCTGTCCGCGTTGCCAACCGACGTACTCGCCGAGCCCCGGATGGACTTGTGGGCTCGGGTCCTGCGCCGTCAGCCGCTGCCGCTGTCGCTACTCGCGACGCACCCAATCGATATCAGCCGCAACTGAAAAGCGCTGCGCGCCAACCGTTCAGCCGCATGACAGCGTGCATGTCGCGCAGGCACCACCACAACCGTCCGCACCGCCCGCAGCGGCCGCCTCTCGGCTCGCGATGACCTTGGCCGCCTGCCAGCAGCCGGCCGCGACCGTGCTCACGGCACCGATTACGCAGACGACGACCACGACGAGCGCGGTGTCGGGGTGGCTTGAGAGCGCCACGGTGCCTGCGGAGGCCAGCATCGCCGCGGCGGCGAGCTGGGTCGGGGCCACCCCGCGGAGCACAGATTGGATCGGATCCGCCGTCCGTGGCCGAGTCAGCAGCCAAACACCGAGACCTGCGATCGCGACTGCGGCGCACAGGCACAACACCGCGACGATGAACATGCGCCACAGAATACGAGGCGGCGGTTCTTGGGTTCAGGGCGTCCCCCCGGGCGCCAGGCTTCGCCCGGGGGAACAGGCCCTGTTATCCAGTTAGTCCAATGGCCGGAGCCGCGGGGGCGGGCGCAGCCGGCTGACCCTGCGGTGCGGGAGCGGGTGCGCCCGGGGGCGGGGTTCCCGGGGGCGGGGTTGCGCCGGGGACGCCGACCTTGAAGCCCCGCACGATCGCGTCGGTGGCGTCGGCCGCCGCGACGACCTGGTCCACGCTAGTGGTCACCGCCAGCGACACCAGGTACTTGTCCGGACCCGCGGTGGCGATGATGTGTCGGCGCGACGTGTCCAGCGTCATGGAGTTGTCGCGGTAGGTGCCTTCGATGGTCGACGTCGGCAGCCCGGCGACCTCGGCGATCGACCCGTTGGTGGACCGCCAGGCGGGAAGCTGCTGGCTGTCGACGAACCCGTGGCTGATCGCCTCGCGCGGGTCGAAGTCGCCGACCAGCTTGTACACCACGACCTGGGCGTTCGAGGAGTACAGGCCATTGCCGCCCACGCGGTCGGCGATCACGGCGAACGCGTCGGGCACATTCGGATCCGGCACGTGTGCCCAGCCCCTCGGCATCGGCAGCACGATGTTGAGGGCCTTGAAGTTCTGGCTGACCTGAGGTTCCATCGCCACGCCCTTGGACTGGAAGAAGTCCGACAGCTTGCCCGCGTTGGCGGGGGTGATCGGTACCGCCGCCGGGGCGGCGACCTGCGGGGCCGTGACGCCGCCGGGCGCGGCCGCGGCGGCGACCGGCGTCGCCGGGGTCAGGGCGGGGTTGGCCATCGCCGGTGCGACCGCGGGATTCGGTGTCGACGGGACCGCCAGCGCGGCGTTGGGTGCGGCGGGGACGGTCAACGCCGTGTTGGGAACGGCGGGGGTGAGGGCGGCGTTGGGTGTCGCCGCGGTCTGCGACACCACGGCGGGACCGGGCTGCGGCGCGACCGGCTGCAGTGGCTGGGCCGCGGCGGGGACGCCGGCGAAGAAGAGGACGCCGACGGTGGCCGCAGCCACACCGGTAGCCGGAGTCCTCCAGCGTCGGGCGTTGTCGTTCATCGCCGTCGGTCCTTTCACTGTCGGGCTCGTCAGCCATGTGGTCAGGCGCCGACTGTATCCACGGCGAAGCGACGGTCACCAGGGCCGGAACCGACCTGGGATCAAGCTCTGACCGACCGGTGACGTAACCGAGACCAACCTGTGGCCGGCGAGAGCACGATCGGCGGGCTTATACCCTGTTCACGTGACTGAATCGCCCGACGCCGGCACTGATGTCCCGCAGCACCGCTATACCGCGGAGCTGGCCGGGCAGATCGAGCGTGCCTGGCAGCAGCGCTGGGCGGACTCCGGGACGTTCAATGTGCCCAACCCGGTGGGCTCGCTGGCCGAGCCTGATCGCGGCCCTGTCCCCGCCGACAAGATGTTCGTGCAGGACATGTTTCCGTACCCGTCGGGGGAGGGCCTGCACGTCGGACATCCGCTCGGCTACATCGCCACCGACGTCTATGCCCGCTACTACCGGATGACCGGGCGTAATGTGTTGCACGCGTTGGGTTTCGATGCCTTCGGTCTACCCGCCGAGCAGTACGCGATTCAGACTGGGACGCATCCGCGCACCAGGACCGAGGCCAACATCGTCAACTTCCGCCGCCAGCTGGGCAGGCTGGGGCTGGGGCACGATGCACGGCGAAGCTTCTCGACCACCGACGTCGACTTCTACAAGTGGACGCAGTGGATCTTCCTGCAGATCTACAACGCCTGGTTCGACCCGTCGGTGGACAAAGCGCGGCCGATCGCCGAGCTGATCGCCGAATTCGATTCGGGTAGCCGGACGTTGGATGATGGCCGGGTTTGGTCGGAGTTGAGCGCCGGTGAGCGCGCCGATGTCGTCGACTCGTACCGACTGGTGTACCGGGCGGACTCGCTGGTCAACTGGTGCCCGGGTCTGGGCACGGTGCTGGCCAACGAGGAGGTCACCTCCGACGGGCGAAGTGACCGCGGCAACTTCCCGGTGTTCCGGAAACGCCTGCGGCAGTGGATGATGCGCATCACCGCTTACTCTGACCGGCTGCTTGACGATCTCGACCTGCTGGACTGGCCGGACAAGGTCAAGACCATGCAGCGCAACTGGATCGGCCGGTCCACCGGTGCGGCGGTCCAGTTCGCGACCGACGCCGGCGACATCGAGGTGTTCACCACCAGGCCCGACACGTTGTTCGGCGCGACGTACCTGGTGCTGGCGCCTGAACACGAGTTGGTCGACAGGCTTGTGGCCGGCCAGTGGCCGGCCGACGCCGACCCACGCTGGACGTTCGATGCGGCGACCCCCGCCGAGGCGGTCGCGGCCTACCGCGCGACCGTCGGAGCCAAGTCGGATCTGGAGCGTCAGGAGAACAAGACCAAGACCGGCGTGTTCCTCGGCGCGTATGCGACGAATCCGGCCAACGGCCAACAGGTTCCGGTGTTCATCGCCGACTACGTGCTGCTGGGATACGGCACCGGGGCCATCATGGCGGTGCCCGGTCACGATCAGCGCGACTGGGAATTCGCCACGACGTTCGGCCTGCCGATCACCGAAGTGATTGCCGGCGGCGACATTTCGCTGCAGGCCTACTCCGGCGACGGCGAGCTGGTCAACTCGGACTATCTGAACGGGCTGTCCGTCGCATCGGCGAAGGAGGCCATCACCAATCGGCTGGTCGCCGACGGGCGCGGGCAGGCCCGCGTCGAGTACAAGCTGCGCGACTGGTTGTTCGCGCGGCAACGGTATTGGGGCGAGCCGTTCCCGATCGTCTACGACGCCGACGGCCGGGCACATCCGTTGCCCGAATCCGCGCTGCCCGTAGAGCTGCCCGACATTCCGGATTACGCCCCGGTGCAGTTCGATCCCGACGATGCCGACAGCGAGCCGTCGCCGCCGCTGGGCAAGGCGACCGAATGGGTGCACGTCGAGATGGATCTCGGCGACGGCCTGCAGCCCTACACCCGCGACACCAACGTCATGCCGCAGTGGGCGGCGAGCTCCTGGTACGAGTTGCGCTACACCGACCCGCTCAACAAGGAAGAGTTGTGCGCCAAGGAGAACGAGGCGTACTGGATGGGACCGCGCCCGGCCGAGCACGGGCCGGACGATCCCGGGGGCGTCGACCTGTACGTGGGTGGCGTCGAGCACGCGGTGCTGCATCTGCTGTACTGCCGCTTCTGGCACAAGGTGCTCTACGACCTCGGCCATGTGTCGTCGCGCGAGCCCTACCGCCGGCTGGTCAACCAGGGCTACATCCAGGCGTTCGCCTACACGGACGCGCGCGGTTCGTACGTGCCTGCCGCCGAGGTCGTCGAACGCGACGGAAAGTTCTACTGGCGCGCACCCGACGGTGAGATCGAGGTCTTCCAGGAGTTCGGCAAGATCGGGAAGAGCCTGAAGAACTCGGTGTCGCCCGACGAGATCTGCGACGACTACGGCGCGGACACGCTGCGGGTCTACGAGATGTCGATGGGCCCGTTGGAGGCGTCGCGGCCATGGGCGACAAAGGATGTCGTCGGCGCCTACCGCTTCCTGCAACGGGTGTGGCGGTTGGTGGTCGACGAGCAGACCGGCGCCGAGCGGTCGGCTGCCCACGAGGCGTTGGACGACGACACCCTGCGGGTGTTGCACCGCACGATCGCCGGAGTATCCGACGACTACACAAACCTGCGCAACAACACCGCCGCGGCCAAACTGATCGAGTACACCAACCACTTGACCAAGCAGGGGGTGACGGCGCGGGCGGCATTGGAGCCGTTGGTGCTGATGGTCGCGCCGTTGGCGCCGCATCTCGCCGAAGAGCTGTGGCGGCGGCTGGGCCACGACACCTCGCTGGCGCACGGGCCGTTCCCGGTGGCCGACCCGCAGTACCTCGTCGAGGACACCGTCGAACTGCCGGTACAGGTCAACGGCAAGGTCCGCGGACGCATCACTGTGCCCGCCGACGCCGATGCCGATGCGCTGGAGGCCGCAGCGCTCGCCGATGCCAAGGTGCAGGAGTTTCTCGACGGCAAGACGCCGAAAAAGGTGATCGTGGTGGCGGGTCGGCTGGTCAACATCGTCGCCTGATTGCGATTTCGGTGTAGTCGGTCGCGCTCACCGCGACTGTTGACACCGAAATCGCTGGCTAGGGAACCCGGCGGACCATCGCTGCGTCCTTGTCGAAGTGCTCAACGAGTATCTGCGTCGACACGACGGTGTGTTGACACTGCGACAGGCTCGCGATGTGGGACTGAGCAAGCACGCCGTCAATCGGCGAGTGCAGTCCGGTCAGTTTCGGAGATGCGCGCCTGGCGTCTACTTCTCAGACGACCGGCCCTTCACCGACGCTGCGCGAGTCCGCGCCACGGTATGGGCCTACGGCGACCTTGCAGTAGCGAGCGGCCTGGCGGCCGCATGGTGGCACGGTCTTACCAACTTCGCGCCGGATCGCGTCGAAGTGACATTGCCACGGAACGGAAGTGGGCGATCGAAGCCAGGTTCGGTCATGCGCAGGCGCGACTTGTCCCTCGCCGACATTGTCGAGCGGCGTGGCCTGCGTGTAACCGCACTGCCGTTGACGGTCATCGAGGCAGCAGTCAGGCAGCGCGGTGGGGTGAAGATCATGGACAAGGCCCTTCAACAGGATGTCCAGCTGTGCGAGCTGTGGGACGCGCACTTGCGGAACAAGGGTCGTTACGGGGCGCCGGCAGCGCGAATACGCCTGCAGGCGGCTTCTGATGGCGCACGGTCTGTCGCCGAACGCCTTCTCGTCAGATGCCTGCGCGAAGCGGGCATCACCGGTTGGCGGACGAATTACCCCCTCGGTGGCTACAAGGTTGACGTCGGGTTCCCTAGACAGAAGGTGGCGATAGAAGTTGACGGGCTTGCGTTCCACAGCGCTACCGAAGACTTCCACGCGGACCGATTGCGTCAGAACAACATCATGCTGATGGGGTGGCAGGTGCTGCGCTTCACCTGGCTGGACCTAACTGAATATCCCGATCGTGTGACCGCCATCATCCGAAACGCGATTTCGGTGTAGCCGGTCGCGCTCACCGCGACTGTCGACACCGAAATCGCTATCGGGGTCGGACGATCACCTCGTGGATGTGCGCGTCGGGCGGCGCGTTGACCGCGTCGGCTATGACTTTCGCGACAGTTTCGGGGCTCAGGTACTTCGAGGGGTCGTACTCACCGCCCTCGTAGGCGACCAGACCTTCCTGCATCTCGGTCGCGATCCGGCCCGGGTGCACCGAGGTCACCCGCAGCGACGGCTCGTCGTTGCGCAGGGAGTCCGCGAACCCGCGTAGTGCGAATTTGCTCGCGGTGTAGGACGCCAGGCCGGGAGACGCGTTGATGCCCGCCCCGGAGTTCACGAAGACGACGTGGCCTCTGGCTGCGCGCAGTGCAGGCAGCAGCGGCAGCGTAAGTGCCGCCGGACCAACGACATTCACGATCATGGTGGAGCGCCACTCGTCGACTGTCGAATCCGGAACGGTGGCCGGGTACGCGACGCCCGCATTGTGGATCAGGACGTCCAGCTCGACGATCGGTTCGACGGCGACCTCGATGGCGTCGAGGTCACCGAAATCGACCGGCCAGGTGGTGGCCCCGTACTCGGCGGCGACCGCGTCGAGTTCCGCCGACGGCCGCCCCGCGAGGAACAACGTGTGGGTGGGTGCGAGTGCGCGGGCGATGGCCGCACCGAGCCCGCGCGAGGCCCCGGTGATCATCGCCGTCGGCTTCGGAGCCGCGCCGGCGGCGACATTCGGCATCCGGGCCGCGTCGGCGGCGACATTCGACACGAAGTCACCCTACCGACCTGCAACTCGTGCCCGGCCGTCGCATCATTGACACGATGGCCCACGATTCCGGCTTCGCGCCGACGCAACTGGCGGCCCGCGCCGCGTATCTTTTGCGTGGCAACGACCTGGGCACCATGACCACGGCGGCGCCGCTGCTGTATCCGCATATGTGGAGCTGGGACGCCGCTTTCGTGGCGATCGGGCTGGCTCCGCTGAGTGTCGAACGCGCCGTCGTCGAGCTCGACACCCTGCTGTCGGCGCAGTGGGCCAACGGCATGATCCCGCACATCGTCTTCGCCAACGGCGTGGACGGATACTTCCCAGGACCGGCGAGGTGGGCCACGTCAGCGCTTGCCGCCAACGCCCCACGTAACCGCCACACATCGGGCATCACGCAGCCGCCGGTGCACGCGATCGCGGTCCAGCGCATCCTTGACCACGCCCGCAGTCGTGGCCGGTCGACCCGCGCCGTCGCCGAGGCGTTTCTCGACCGCCGGTGGGACGACCTGGTCCGGTGGCACCGCTGGCTCGCTGAGGCCCGCGACCCCAGATCGCGCGGCCGGGTCACGATGTACCACGGCTGGGAGTCCGGCATGGACAACTCGCCGCGGTGGGACAGCGCCTACGCCAATGTCGTCCCCGGCCGGCTGCCTGAATACCAGCGTGCGGACAACGCGATCGTCACCGACGCCAGCCAACGGCCGTCGGACATCGAGTACGACCGCTATCTCTGGCTGCTCGAGGAGATGAAGTCGGCTCGTTACGACGACGAGCTGCTACCCAAGGTGATGAGCTTCGCCGTCGAGGACGTGTTCGTATCGGCGATCCTCGCCGTGGCGTGCGATGTGCTGGCCGAGATCGGCGAGGACTACAAGCGGCCACGCTCCGACGTGCGGGACCTGTACGCCTGGGCCGAACGGTTCCGCAGGGGCGTCGTCGAAACCGCCGACGAACGTAACGGCGCGGCAAGGGATTACGACGTGCGGGCCGAGAAGTGGATAGCCACCGAGACGGTCGCGCAGTTCGCGCCGCTGCTGTGTGGCGGGCTGCGGCACGACAAGGAGCGTGCCTTGCTGCGGCTGTTGGAAGGGCCGCGCTTCTGCGGGCATCCGGACCTGAAGTTCGCGCTGATTCCGACGACGTCGCCGGTGTCGCGCGACTTCCGCCCCCGCGAGTACTGGCGTGGGCCGGTCTGGCCGGTGACGACGTGGCTGTTCTCGTGGTGCTTCGCGCGTCGCGGCTGGGCCGAACGGTCGCTGATCCTTCGGCGCGAAGGGCTGCGGCAGGTCAGCGACGGCACCTTCGCCGAGTACTACGAACCGTTCACCGGAGAACCGTTGGGCAGCATGCAGCAGTCATGGACCGCCGCGGCGGTGCTGGACTGGTTGGGCTGAGGGGTTATTCGGCGATGCGCTCGAGCGGGACCAGCGCCTTGGTCAGCGTCTCGAGGTCTTCGGGTCCGAGCTTTTCGAGCAGCTTGGCCAGGAAGGCCCGCCGATTGGCCAGCGCTTCCTGATGCTGGGCCAGGCCCTCGGGGGTGATGTCGACCAGGACCGCCCGTAGGTCGGAGGGGTCGCGGGAGCGCTTCACCAGCCCGAGTTTCTCCAGCCGGCGGATCGCGACCGTCGTCGTGGGTGTGCGCACCCGTTCGTGCGCGGCGAGCTCGGTCATCCTGATCGGTCCCTGCTCCAGCAGGGTCAGCAGAATCGACAACTGGGCAAGAGTCAGATCGCCGGTGGCGGCATCCCGACTGGGATCGCTCCGGCGGAGCACGGAGAACACGCGGGAGAGGACGCGCTGCAGCTCTCCGGCCAGCTCAGCGACCTGCGGTTCGGTCTCCACCATAATTTCGGCAGTCTAACCTGTCTGAGGCTGCCAAGTTGTGTGACGAGCACGTAAAAGCTCAGAGAACTTGCGAAAGGAAGCGTTGGAGCCGGTCCGTCTCGGCGGCCCCGAACACTTGGTCGGGTGAGCCGGACTCGACGACCTTCCCGTGGTCCATGAACACCACGGAGTCCGACGCCGATTGGGCGAACCCCATCTCGTGGGTGACGACGATCATCGTCATGCCATCGGCGCCGAGCTCGGCGATGAGCGCCAGGACGCCCTTCACCAACTCGGGGTCGAGCGCGGAGGTGGCTTCGTCGAAGAACATCACCTGCGGCGCCATCGCCAGCGCCCGCGCGATCGCCACCCGCTGTTGCTGCCCGCCGGACAGGGTCGACGGGCGCACCCCGGCCTTGTGCCTCAGTCCGACGCGGTCCAGTTGGGCCAACCCGAGTTCGCGCGCCTGCTCGGCGTCGAGCCGCTTGAGCTTGCGCGGCGCCAGCGTCACGTTGTCCAGCACGCTGCGGTGCGGAAAGAGGTTGAACTGCTGGAAGACCATTCCGATGCGCTGCCGCAACTGGTCCGGATTGTCGGCCAGTACCGACCGGCCGTCGAGCAGGATGTCGCCGCGATCGGGCTCGTACAACCGGTTCAGCGTCCGCAACAATGTCGACTTGCCCGACCCCGATGGCCCGATGACCGCCGTGGTGGTGCCCGCGGGGACGTCGATGTCCACACCGCGCAGCACCGCGTTGGGACCGAACGACAGGTGAATATCGTTGGCGCTCAACGATACCGGCTCAGCGGGGCTGGTCATCAGATCATCTCCTGACTTCGCGACAGCTCCAGCGGGTCGTCTTCCGCGGTGGGTTTGTTGCCGCGCCGCAATCGGCCGTCGATGTAGTTGACCAAATGTGTCAGCGGGACCGTGAGCAGCAGGTAGAAGATTCCGGCGGCGACCAGTGGCGACAGGTTGCCGGTCTGCGCGTTGAGGTCTCGGCCGACCTGGAACAGCTCGCGCTGGGTGGCGATCAGCCCGAGGAAGTACACCAGCGACGACGCCTTCAGCAGCGAGATGAACTGGTTCATCAAGGCGGGCAGCACCCTGCGGATGCCCTGCGGGATCACCACCAGGCGCATCGACGACGGATACGAGAAGCCCAGCGCGCGTGATGCTTCCATCTGCCCGGACTCGACGCTCTGGATGCCTGACCGGAAGATCTCCCCGACGTACGCGGCGGCCATCAGCCCAAGGGCGGCGATGCCCAGCGGATACGGGTTGTTTCCGGTGAGCCCGCCGACCACCGGGCCGAGCCCGAGTCCGATCAGCAGGATGATCACCACTTCGGGCAGTCCGCGGAAGATGTCGGTGTACACCCGCGCCGGCCAACGGAGCCAGCGATGCCGGGAGATGCCCGCCACCGCCAGTGCCATGCCGAGCGTCAAACCGATCACGGCCGCGCTGACCGTCAGAATCAGGGTGTTGGGCAGGCCGGTCTTGAACAGATCGGGAATGGCCTGTTTGTACAACTCCCAGTTGCCGAACGCCGCAGCCAGTTGGGACAGGGTCGACTTGGGCTCGGACGCAGCCGTAGGCGCCTCCTGGTTCTCGGCGGCGATCGCGGTGAAGTCGGGCAGCTGCGGTGCGGGCGCAGCCTTGGAGCCCGGTTTCCATCCGGGCGGCAGCGCGCGCGGCACCCAATCGGTGTAGAGCCGCGACCAGGTGCCGTCGGCGATGATCGCGTCGAGCCCGGAATTCAGCGCGTTGATGAGCGGCGGGTTGTCGTTCGCGACCGCCCACGCGACGAAGTTGTCCAAGCTGAAGGTGTTTTCGATGATCTCGGCGGGATCGCCCGGTTGCACCGTGCCCGACGCTTGCTGTGACGGCGCCACCCAGGCGTCGATCTGCCGGGTCTTCAGGCTGGCGTAGACGGTGTTGTAGTCCGGGAATTTGACGGGATCCAGGCCGAGCGTGTCGATGACGTACGCCTCCTGGACGGTGCCTTGCACGACGCCGATGCGCTGCCCGGCGGCGAGCTTGTCGAATCCGGTGATCGGCGATCCGGTCGGCACGACGAGCGAGAAGTAGCCGAAGTCGTAGCCGTTGGTGAAACCGACTGTGCGGCGGCGCGCGTCGGTGGTGGTGATGGACGACGACCCGACGTCGAAGCGTCGCGACGCCACCTGTGCCAGCAGGCCGGAGAACTCGGTGCCGACGAAATTGATTCTCAGACCCAGCTTTTCGGCGATGGTCCGCAGTAGCTCGTTGTCGAAGCCAGTGAACTGACCCGCCGAGTCGATGCAGATGCTCGGCGGTGCGTCCGACAATGTGCCGACGGTGAGCGTGCCCGGCACGCTCAGTCCGAGCGATGTGACGTCGATGGAGTCCAGCGGCTGCACTGTCGCGGTGGTGTACCGGTCCTCGTCGGGTCCGGTGGCGGCGGCCGCGAGGTTGGTCGGTAGCGCGCTGGCGCTGGTGATGCCGGGCGGCGCGCACTGGTCGATCTGGGCCGCCGCGGGGGCGGCCATCCCGATGCTGCCGACCAGCAGTGCGATGAGCGCCACGGCGAGTGTCCTACAGAAGCTCATCCCTGCAAGGTATCGACCTCCGGCCCGGACGCACCGCCTTCAGCTCGATCAGAACTCAACGTGCGCCACGCCCTGGGGCGGCAGCACACCGCGGCGCACCAGTTCGGTGAGCATGATCTGCGCCATGAGCGCGGCTCGCCCGTTGTTGGCGGCACGCGCGGCCGGGCCGTCGCCGGCGCGTACGGCGTCGTAGTCCGCCTCCAGAAACCGCAGCAGATCCCGGTGATTGTCTTGGTAAGCCGGCCAGAATGCCCGCGGCAGGAACGACTGCGACCCCCGGATGACGGCGAGTAGCCGTGGGCCCGAGTACTCCTCGTTGATCAGGACGCGGAATTGAAACGCCGCGTCCTGGAAGGCGCGCGAGTCGATGTTGGCGCGCATCGTGTCCAGCAAGGTACTGAGCTGGTGGAGGTGCGCCGGGTTGCGGGCTTCGGCGGCGCGTGCCGACGCGACACCGCTGAGCATCCCATAGATTTCGTGGTGCTCGCGGACGACGGATTCGTCGAACGTCTCCACGTAAGCGCCGCGGTGATATTGCGTCGATAGGATGCCGTCGTGCTCGAGTTGTACGACGGCTTCCTGAATGGGCACCCGTGAAACACCGAGTTCGTGCGCAATCTCGTTGCGGTCCACTCGATCTCCGGACCGGAGTTTGCCGGTCAGAATCAGGTTGACCACGTGCGCCACCACGAGGTCCTTCTCTTTGAATCCATACTTCTTGGGCATGGCGGTACAAGCCTCTCACGGCATATACCCGACCCGGAGCAGTTACGCAGCTTCAGTAATTAGCCGGTGCGACTCGCGCGCCAGCGACACAAAGCCTCCGCCCGCGTCAGATCGTAGTCGGGGCCGTTGACGCCGACGGTCAGCAGGGTCACTCCGAGCCCCGCCAATGCGTCGGCCTCCTTGAGCAGCGCGTCCTCGTCGTCGCCCGCGACACCCGCTGACCTCTCGATTTCAGCGGGATCGCGCCCGACCTCGGCGCAATGGCCGTCGAGCACCTCGGCCTTGCGTGGGTACTCGGCGCTGTCGGCGAAGCTGTGCCAGATGTCGCCGTACTGGGCGACCAGGCGCAATGTCTTCTTTTCACCACCGCCACCGATGAGGATCGGAATGTCGCGCGTCGGTGCCGGATTGAGTTTGGCAAGCCGGGATGTGATCCGCGGCAGCGCGCCCGCGAGGTCGTCGAGGCGGCTGCCCGCGGTACCGAATTCATAGCCGTATTCGTCGTAGTCCTTCTGCTTCCAGCCGGAACCGATACCCAGAATCAGCCGGCCGTCGCTGATGTTGTCGACGGTGCGCGCCATATCGGCGAGCAACTCGGGATTGCGGTACGAGTTGCAGGTAACCAGCGCACCGATTTCCAGCCGGGTCGTCTGCTCGGCCCATGCGCCGAGCATCGTCCAGCATTCGTAGTGCGCACCATCGGGGTCGCCGTACAGCGGGAAGAAGTGATCCCAGTTGAACGCGACGTCGACACCGATGTCTTCACAGCGGCGCACCGCATCGCGGAGGTGGCTGTACTGCGGTGCATGTTGGGGTTGCAGTTGAACGCCGACACGGACTTGTCTCTGGGAAGGGAAGCTCACATCTCCAACCGTACGTTCGCCTAGACGCCGATGTTCCCGTCGGTCCGCCATACCGCGACCACCGACGGCCGTGCCGTCCCGTTGCCGCCTTCGGGCCAGCGTGACACGGGGTCGTCGATGCTGTTGTCGTCGTACTCGCCGGGATGCTGCACACACACCGTCACCAGATCGTCGGTGACGACCGGGCCGCACGCCTCCGCGCCGAGTGGCACGGTGAGGAACTGCTTGGTCTCACCGCGGCCAGGACCTTCGAGCGCGACTGCGAACAGCCCGTCGTTGGAGTCGAGCGCGTTGCCGTCGGTCGATATCCACAGGTTGCCGTGGCTGTCGAACGCCAGGTTGTCCGGGCAGGAGATGGGGCTGACCTTCGTCTTGTCGAACCCGCCGAAGTAGGTGTCCGCCGCGGCGGGGTCGCCGCACACCAGCAGCAGATCCCAGGTGAAGTCGGTGCCCGCGTGGTTGTCGGTGATCTCGAGGACCTGGCCGCTCTTGTTGTCGTTGCGCGGGTTGGCCGCATCGGGTGGGGCCTCCCCGGGGGCGCCGCGCTCGTTGTTGTTGGTCAGCGCGACGTAGACCTTGCCGGTCTTCGGGTTGGCCTCGAAGTCCTCGGGCCGGTCCATCTTGGTGGCGCCCGCTTTGTCGGCGGCCATCCGGGTGAAGACCGCGACCTCCTGCGGCGAGAAGCCGTCGACCAGCGACTCGGCCTGCCCGTCGGGGCCGGAGCGCACCAGCGGCAGCCAGGTGCCCGCGCCGCTGAACGACCCCTTCGACGGCAGCTTGCCCGAGCCGTCGATCTCGTTGGCCGGGATGTCACTGGAGAGCTTCGCGACGTAGAGCGTGCCCTCATCGAGCAGCGTCATGTTGTAGGCGATGGCGGCCGGATCGGTACCGGGGCGCATCTTCTTGCTCGAGACGAATTTGTACATGTAGTCGAAGCGTTCGTCGTCGCCGGTGTACGCGACCACGGTGCCGTCGCCGGTGACGTAGATGTTGGCGCCCTCGTGCTTGAGCCGGCCCATCGCCGAGTGCTTCACCGGCGCCGAGGCCGGATCCCACGGGTTGAGCTCGACGATGTAGCCGAAACGGTTGGGCTCGTTGGGCGTGGCCACCAGGTCGAAGCGTTGGTCAAACGTCTCCCAGAGCAGTGTCGACGGTTCGGCGGAGATGCCGTAGCGGTCGAGGCGGTCGGCGTCCACCGGGGCAGGGGCGGGCGATCCCTCGGCGGCGCCGAAATAGTCCTGGAAGTTCTCCTCGCCGGAAAGCACTGTGCCCCAGGGGGTGACGCCGCCCGCACAGTTGGCAAAGGTGCCTGCGACGGTGCGCCCGGCCGGGTCGGCGGCGGTCTTGACGAAGTCGGTGCCCGCGGCGGGACCGGTGAGCGTCATCGGGGTGTCGGCGGTGATCCGCCGGTTGTAACGGCCCATCACGGGCTTGAGGCCCTGTGGCGTGCGCTCGACCTCGACGACACCCATGCCGACGGCGGCGATCTCGACGTCGAACTGCTCACGGGTCGGCTTGTCCTTGTCGTAGCCGGGGAACATGAACATGGGGTCGACGTACTCGAAGTTGGTCACCAGCAGGAAGCGATTCTGCTGACCCGGGATCGGCAGCAGACCGGCGAAGTCGTTGTTGAAGCCGAATTGTGCCCGCTGGGCGGCACCGGTCTGCCCTGCCACGTCGAACTTGGGCGCACCGGGCAGCACGGGGTCGCCCCAGCTGATGACGACCGCCTGCTGGTAGCCGTCGGCGATGACGACGGCGTCCTCGCTGTTGGGCGCAACCGAGGTGAACCTCATGCCCGGGGGCGGCTCGGCGGGGGCCGTGGACGACGAGGTCGGTGTGGCGGCCGGCTGTTCGTCGCTTCCACAGGCGGCCAATGCCGAACCGGCACCCACGGCCAGCACCGCGATGCCGCCGGCCCGCAGCATCGAGCGGCGCGACAAGGCTTTGACGATGTCGCCGAAGTACTCGTTGTCGCTGGTGTTGGGGACCGGCTTGGAGCATGCGTCGCCGCATTTGTAGACGCAGGTGATGTGCTGACGCTTGGACTTGCCGTTGTGGGTGACGAGCAGATTGAGAGGCACGAGCGCCATGGCTGCGGTTCCTTCTGTTGGGCTGCCCGGCCAGGGCTGCGGCCAGACGCGCGAAAACCTACGACAACAGGTGTAGCAGTCGGCAAGCAACAGATGAACGGAAATCAAACGATCGAGCGCGGCGGTTGTAACGGCACGGCGAGGAATCGCGCGAATTCCCGCCACCCCGTTACATTCGGCGACGCGCCTAGTCGAGCAACCCGCGCAAGATCTCGACGAGGCGCACCGGCTGATCGCTCTGCACCGAGTGTCCGGAGTCCTCGACGATGTGCACGTTCTGGAATCCCGGTGCGATGCGGGCGAATTCGGCGGCATCGTCATCGTTGACGAAGAACGAGTTCGCGCCCCGCACCAACGTCGTCGGCGTGGTGAGTTTGGGGACGTCGTCCCACAACCCCTGAAAACCTGAGTAGCCCTTATCGCCCCGGATCGAGTCGTAGCGCCATGTCCAGGTGCCGTCATCGAGCCGTCTGGCGTTGTGGAAAACACCGCGCCGCAACGACTCCCGGTCCCGATGCGGTGCGGCCGCAACGGTGACCTCGAGCATCGCGTCGAAGCTCGGGAACGACTTCTCGCCCTGAACCAGCGCGACGGTGCCCTTCTGCTCGTCGGTCATCTCGGTGTGCCGCTCGGGCGCCGACGGCGTCACGTCGACGAGAACCAGCTCGCGGACGAGTTCGGGTGCGGTGACCGCCAGTCGCAGTGCCGTGAGCCCACCCAGCGACATTCCGACGACCAGGTCGGCGTCCGACGCGAACGCACGCACGACGGGTTCTATGGCGGTGGCATTCAGCTTGGGCCCGTAGTCGCCGTCCTCGCGCCATGCCGAGCGCCCGTGCCCCGGCAGATCGATCGACAGGGCCGGCTCGCCGAGGCCGATGATCACGGTGTCCCAGGTGTGCGCGTTCTGTCCGCCGCCATGCAGGAACACGACCCGTGGCGCGGCATCGCCGAACTTCAGCGCGCTGATGGCGGCGGTGTCGATGCGCTCGACGGACGGCAGCGAGCCTGTCACACCGGCCTGCTTGGCGTTCTCCTTGAGGAAGGTGAACTCCGAAAGGGAGGCGAGCTCGTCATCAGCGCTGATGTCGGTCATTAGCTGACCCTAACTGACGGCGATTTGTGCACGTTCAGGAGCGCTCACCGCTCCAAAACGCACACAAATCGCCGGGAAGAATCAGCCCTCGATGAAATCTTCGAGCTGCGCGCGAGCAATGTCGTCGGGCAGCTGCTTCGGCGGGCTCTTCATCAGGTACGCCGACGCGGCGACGACGGGTCCGCCGATGCCGCGGTCCTTGGCGATCTTGGCGGCACGCACCGCGTCGATGATGACGCCCGCCGAGTTCGGCGAGTCCCACACCTCGAGCTTGTACTCCAGGTTCAGCGGCACATCACCGAACGCGCGACCCTCCAGCCGCACGTACGCCCACTTGCGGTCGTCGAGCCAGCCGACGTGATCGGACGGGCCGATGTGGACGTCCTTGGTCTTGAACTCGCGCTGCAGATTCGAGGTGACCGCCTGGGTCTTCGAGATCTTCTTCGACTCGAGGCGCTCGCGCTCGAGCATGTTGAGGAAGTCCATGTTGCCGCCGACGTTGAGCTGCATCGTGCGGTCCAGCTGCACGCCGCGGTCCTCGAACAGCTTGGCCATCACGCGGTGGGTGATCGTCGCGCCGACCTGGCTCTTGATGTCGTCGCCGACGATCGGCACGCCCGCGTCCTCGAACTTCTTGGCCCACACCGGGTCGGAGGCGATGAAGACGGGCAGCGCGTTCACGAACGCCACCCCGGCGTCGATGCAGCACTGCGCGTAGAACTTGTCGGCCTCTTCCGAGCCGACGGGCAGGTAGGACACCAGCACATCGACGGCGTTGTCCTTGAGGATCTTGACGACGTCGGCCGGCTCGGTGTCAGACACCTCGATGGTGTCGGCGTAGTACTTACCGATGCCGTCGAGCGTCGGGCCGCGCTGCACGACCACATTGGTGGGCGGCACGTCGGCGATCTTGATGGTGTTGTTCTCCGACGCGAAGATGGCTTCGGAAAGGTCGAAGCCGACCTTCTTGGCGTCGACGTCGAACGCGGCGACGAACTTCACGTCGCGCACGTGGTACGGGCCGAGCCGCACATGCATCAGGCCGGGAACCGTGGCGTTCTCGTCGGCGTCCTTGTAGTACTGCACGCCCTGTACCAGCGACGACGCGCAGTTTCCCACGCCGACGATCGCGACGCGCACGTCTGATTTAGAAGTCATGACGGCTTCTTCCCTTCTGTCCCTGTCCTACAACCCGGTCGTAATTACGGCTGTTCAGCCCGTTGCTGCGCGGTCCGTTCCGCCGCAATCAGTTCGTTGAGCCATTTCACTTCGCGCTCGCTGGACTCCAACCCGAGCTGGTGAAGCTGCCGGGTGTAGCGGTCGATCGAGCTGCTGGCCCGCGCCACTGCTTCGCGCAGGCCCTCGCGGCGCTCCTCCACTTGACGACGGCGGCCCTCCAGAATCCGCATCCGCGCTTCGGCGGGTGTGCGGTTGAAGAAGGCGAGGTGAACGCCAAATCCGTCGTCGGAGAAGTTCTGGGGGCCGGTGTCGGCAACCAGTTCGGTGAATCGTTGGATGCCTGCTTCGCTGAGCCGGTAGACGCGTCGCGCGCGGCGCATCTTGGGGATGCCTTCCGGGGCGGCGTCCTCCACGATCAGTCCGTCGGCCTGCATGCGCCGCAGCGCGGGGTACAGCGAGCCGTAGGAAAACGCCCGGAACGCGCCGAGCAGACCGGTCAGACGTTTACGCAGCTCGTAGCCGTGCATGGGAGATTCGAGCAGAAGGCCCAGGATGGCGAGCTCCAACATCAGATCGCCCCCTTTGCTTTCCGTTACGGCGGTCCAACACCTCCGCCAATAGTATCGCGCCGATATATTCAGCGCCAACGCAGGGTTACGCCGCGGTGCCTCGCGAACCCGGCGGTCAGGTGACGTCGTCGATGCGTTTGACCGTGCCGTCGCCCGCGAAGGTGACCGAACCGCTGCCGAAGTCACTCGACACGTTTGCGCGCAGCGTCAGTTCGCCGGGGGCCGTCGGATCTTTCGCCGGGTCGATGGTCAGGTAGGTGCTGTCCTTCTTCACGTCGGCGGGGTTCAGGCCGACGGTCTCGGCGGCGCCGCGCAGGATGCCGACCGCAGTTTCGACGTCGAACGCACCCAGGTCCACCAGGACGTCATCTTCGCTCTTGGCCGAGGTGGTCGGATCGTCGAACCCGCCGCGATAGGTGTAGCTCAGCTTGCGGCGCTCATCGCTGGGGTCGGGCCGGTACAGCACCGCGTACTCCGGATAGATCACCATGTCGTATCCCATGGTGTCGCCGAACTGCTGGCGCATCTGCTCGAGCAGCCCGTTGAGACCACCGAGCGACTGGAGCTGCTTGGGCGGCGTCAAAACCTTCCCCGGGATGCCGTCGGACTTAGCACCCGGATCGGAGGTGAAGCTCAGCGGCGAGGTGGTGTTGCCGTAGAGGCCCCAGCCGATGCCGATGCCGAGCGCGACCAGCACGCCGGCCACGGCCAGGCGGATTCCCCACCCTCCGCCGCCCGACGGCATCTTGGACTGCCGCTTGAGGTCGGGTAACTGAACGGGTGCATTGCCGGTCTGCAGGTCGGAGATCAGCGACTGCAGGTCGCCGAGCGTCTCCGACTGCGTCGCCAGGGCGACACGGGTGCGGTGCTCTTCCATCGACAGCTGCCCGTCGGCGAGCGCGCTGTCGAGAATCTGGCAGGTGTCGTTGCGGTCGCTGTCTTTGGCCCGCGTTCCTGCTGTTTGCCGGTTCGCCACGACGACGATCGTAAATGTCAGCCGGGGTACTCGACGCGCTTGGTGTTGCCCGCGCTGTCGAGATAGATGTATCCGTCCGCGCCGGACGTGCTGGACACCTGCACCAGCAATTCCAGCGCGGGGGCGCCATCGGGACCCGGCACCTCATCGATGTCCACGACGATCTCTGAGACATCGGAGGGCTGGACACCGACCATCTCCGGCGCGGCGCGTAGAGCCTCCACCACCGCCTCCACATCGAAGGCGCCGAGGTCGGTGGGGTTGTCTTCGTCGTCCCTCGGTCTGCTGGTGGGATCCCCCCAGCCGTTGTCGAACGTGTACAGCAGTTTTGACTGATCGTCGTTGGGGTCCGGGCGGAAAAGCATGGCGCGGTCGGGAAAAATCGCGAGCTCGATGCCCGTGGTGTCGCCGAACCGCGCGCGCATCTGGTCGAGTAGGCCCGTCATGCCACCCAATGTGTGCAACTGTTTCGGCAGGCTCAGCACCGTCGGCTCCACGCCGTCGGGTGCGGCTCCGGGGTCCGCGGGCTTCTTCGGCGCGGCCGGACCTGCCGGCGCTGGGGGCGCTGCGACGCTCGGCTTCCCGGTATCCGGGTCTGAACTATTGGCGATGACCACGCCGACCACGATGACTATCGCCAGTACCCCGCTCACGGCGGCCGCGACCAGCAGTTGGCCCTTGCCACTCATCCCGAACGTTCGACGCGGGCGCGGCGTCACGGGCGCGCTCGTCGGCTGCAGGTCGGTGATCAGGTCCTGGAGTTCGCCGAGTGTGCCGGCCTTGGTCGCGAGGGCGACCCGATGGCGATGCTCTTCCATGGAGAGTTGCCCCTCGGCGAGTGCGCTGTCGAGGATCTGGCAGGTGTCGTTACGGTCGGTGTCCCTCGCCCGCATCCGTGGTGTGTGCCGCGCAGCCACGTCGATGATCGTAGGGGCAAACCTTCAGAGAGGTTGGTCGATCTTTTTGACGTTTCCGGCCCCGTCGAGGTCGATGAATCCGGTGCCGAAGCTCGTGGAGACGTTGATGCGCACCGTCACCGCCTCGGGTGCGGACGGGTCGTCGGCGGGCTCGACGGTGAACCAGGTTCTGATGATGTTCATCGGCTTGAGGTCAAACGTCTGAGGAATGCCACGGATGACCCCGAGGACCGCTGCCGCGTCGAACGCGCTCAAGTCGACGGTGTCGGCGCCGGAACTGGGGTTCGTGTATGGACCCTTCCACGTTCCGGCTTCGTACCGGTACCGCGCCTCGAAGCGTTCGTCGTCGGGATCCAGGCGGATCAGTTCCGCGTAGTCGGTGTACACCGACAGTTCGTAGCCCGTGGTGTCGCCGAACTTCCCGCGCATCTGCTCGAACAGGCCGTTGATCCCGCCGACTGAGTGAAGCAATCGAGGTCCACTGGGCGTCGCGGTGGTCACGGCGTCGGGGTCACCACCCCGGCTGTCGGTCACCGCGGCCGGTGCCTCGCCCCGGTCCGGTGGGTCGTTGTCGAACAACCCCCAGCTGATGACGACGCCCAGCACCAACAGGACAGCGGCGGCGACCCCAGCCTGGATCACCCAGCGGGGTGTGCGCGACCGCTGCGGAGGTTTCACCGGAGCGTTCTGCAGTTGAAGATCCGTCAGCAAGCCCTGCAGCTCCCCGAGCGTCGCGGCCTTGGTTGCGGTGGCGATCCGTTGCCGATGCTCTTCCATGGAGAGTTGGCCTTCGGCCAGTGCGGTGTCGAGAATCTGGCAGGTATGACTGCGGTCGCTGTCCTTCGCCCGCATTCCCGGTCTCTGCCGCCTCGCCACGTCTGTAGATCGTAAAGTTCGATCCCGTCGAGGTCAGCGGATAAGCCCAGGCGATCTCAACGCGGACTCACGCTCGAGTGCAAAGTCGCACCGTCCAGCATTGACCTTTTCTTGAGAATCGAATGTCCAGATCAACCACCCTTGAGATCAGGTCCCCGGCGCCGTCGCGCCTCCGTCGCCGCGCGGTCGACGTACTCTGGTCTCCGTGCGATTGCAGCGACAGGTGGTGGACTACGCCCTTCGGCGACGGTCCCTGCTGGCGGAGGTCTATTCGGGACGCACCGGCGTCTCCGAGGTCTGCGACGCCAATCCCTATCTGCTGCGAGCCGCGAAGTTCCACGGGAAGCCCAGTTCGGTGACGTGCCCGATCTGCCGCAAGGAACAGCTCACCCTGGTGTCCTGGGTGTTCGGCGACCATCTTGGCGCTGTGTCCGGTTCGGCGCGTACGGCCGAGGAGCTGGTTCTGTTGGCGACCCGTTACGACGAGTTCTCCGTACACGTGGTGGAGGTATGCCGCACCTGCAGCTGGAATCACTTGGTCAAGTCGTACGTACTCGGCGCCATCCCGCCACCGAAGGGGTCGCGCACACCGAGGCGGACCCAGACGGCGCGCAGTCGTGCGCGCACGGCCAGTGAATAGCGAAGGGCGCCACGACCGGTCAGCCAACGACGCCCGTGCCGGGCGGATGGCTGACGGCGTGAGCGACCCGGGGCCGAAGCATTCCGAGGGCGTGGCACGTCACTCCGACGACGCTGGACGCCATCGACCGCAGGCCGAGGGACCGCCGCCGCCGCGGACGCGCAGCCTTCCGCCCGACGACAGGAGAACCGCCATCCTGCCGCCGGTGCGTGAAGCACCGCCGCCGCAGTGGCGCGACCCCATCGACGTGGTGAAGGCCGCGCTCGACGGCACACCGGCGCCCAAGCAGCCGCCGCCGCTACCGCCGCGCCGCCCACCTGGCGGTGGGGGGCCGCCGGAGGGTCCGGGGGGTGGGCCGCCGCGTCAGCGTCCCCAGATCAACTGGAAGTGGGTCCGGCGCGGAGCCCTCGTCGCGGTGGTCGCGATGATCGTGCTGCCGATCATCACCTTCGCGATGGCGTACATGATCGTGGAGGTGCCCAAGCCGGGCGACATCCGCACCAATCAGGTGTCGACGATCCTGGCCAGTGACGGCAGCGAGCTCGCGAAAATCGTTCCGCCGGAAGGCAACCGCGTCGACGTCAACATCGACCAGATACCCGTGCAGGTGCGCAACGCGGTGATGGCCGCCGAGGACCGCGACTTCTACTCCAACCCGGGTTTCTCGTTCACCGGCTTCATCAGGGCCATGAAGAACAACTTGTTCGGTGGCGACCTGCAGGGTGGTTCGACCATCACGCAGCAGTACGTGAAGAACGCGTTGGTCGGTGACGAGCGCTCGGGTGTCGGCGGCCTGATCCGCAAAGCAAAAGAGGTGGTCATCTCGACGAAGATGGCCGGCGAGTGGTCCAAAGACCAAGTGCTGCAGTCATATCTGAACATCATCTATTTCGGCCGCGGCTCATACGGCATCGCTGCGGCGTCGAGGGCGTACTTCGACAAACCCGTCGAACAGCTCTCGGTCGCCGAGGGCGCGCTGTTGGCCGCGCTCATCCAGCAGCCGTCCGGCCTGGATCCGGCCGTCAACCCCGAGGGTGCGGTGGAGCGCTGGAACTGGGTGCTCGACGGCATGGTGACCATCGGTGCGCTCTCACCGCAAGAGCGTGCGGAGCAGGTCTTTCCGGTGACCGTGCCCCCTGAGCAGGCGCGGTCGCAGAACCAGACGACGGGCCCCAACGGACTCATCGAACGGCAGGTGCAGCGCGAACTGCTCGAGCTGTTCGACATCGACGAACAGACCCTGAACACCGAGGGTCTGCAGATCACCACCACGATCAACCCGCAGGCGCAGCGGGCCGCCGAGGAGGCCGCGGCCGAGTACCTCGAGGGGCAGGACCCCGACATGCGCACCGCGATCGTGTCGATCAATCCGAAGACGGGCGGGGTCGAGGCCTACTACGGCGGAACCGACGCCAACGGATTCGACTTCGCCCAGGCCGGTCTGCCGACGGGCTCGTCGTTCAAGGTGTTCGCGTTGATCGCCGCACTGCAGCAGGGAATGGGCTTGGGCACGCAGGTCGACAGTTCCCCGGTGTCGATGAACGGCATCACGATCAACAACGTCGAAGGCGGCGGCTGCGGCACCTGCAACATCGCCGAAGCTCTGAAGCGCTCACTGAACACCAGCTACTACCGGCTGATGCTCAAGTTGGAGAACGGGCCCGCTGACGTCGCGAAGGCCGCTCACGAGGCGGGCATCGCCGAGAGCTTCCCCGGCGTCGACCACACGCTGTCCGAGGACGGCCAGGGCGGACCGCCCAACAACGGCATCGTGTTGGGCCAGTACCAGAGCCGGGTCATCGATATGGCGTCGGCGTACGCGACCATCGCGGCGTCCGGCGTGTATCACAAACCGCACTTCGTGCAGAAGGTCGTCAACGCCGCGGGCGAGGTGTTGTTCGATGCGTCGCAGCAGGACAACGAGGGCGAGCAGCGCATCGACAAGAAGGTCGCCGAAAACGTCATCTCGGCCATGCAGCCGATCGCCGCGTACTCCAACGGCCACGCGCTGGCCGGCGGACGTCCGTCGGCCGCGAAGACGGGTACTAACCAGCTGGGGGACACCGGCGCCAACCGTGACGCGTGGATGGTCGGCTTCACACCGTCGTTGTCGACGGCGGTCTGGGTCGGCACCACCGAAGGCACCAAACCACTGGAGAACAGTTACGGCTCGCCGGTCTACGGTTCGGGTCTGCCGTCGGACATCTGGAAAGCGACGATGGACGGCGCGCTGGACGGAACCGACAACGAGACGTTCCCGAAGCCCGAGGAGATCGGCGGCTACGCCGGTGTGCCGCAAGCCCCGGCGCCGCCGCCGTCGAGCCCGCCGCCGGACGTCCCGCCCGTGCCGCAGACCACCGTGATTCAGCCGACGATCGAGCTGGCGCCCGGGGTCACGATCCCGTGGGGCCCACCCACGACTGTGCCCGTCGGCCCGCCTGCGCCCGTCGCACCCGGCGCGCCTCAGCCTGTGCCCGTCGCGCCCGGTGCGCCGGTCGCGCCTGGTGCGCCACCGCCGCCCCCCGGCGTGCCGGGTGCACCGCCTCCGCCTCCGTGACCGACGTGCCAGACCGCGACGACGGCGAGCCACCGATGGCATCGCCGGCTCGGCCGGCAGGGTTTGAATCGCCGGCTCGGCCGGCAGAAGACCGGCGGAGCCTCGACAACCGGGACATGCCCAGCCGCACGGACACCCTGGGCGCCGCCCTGTCCGGAATGATCGGCGGCCCGGTCGGCAGGCACGCACTCATCGGCCGCCAACGGTTCTTCACCCCGTTGCGCGCCATGCTGCTCATCGCGCTGGTGTTGCTCGCGCTCGGGTACTCGACCAAGGCGGCGTGCCTGCAGACCACCGGCACCGGCCCGCCTGACCAACGCGTCGCCAACTGGGACAACCAGCGGGCGTACTACCAGCTCTGCTACTCCGACACCGTCCCGCTGTACACCGCTGAACTGTTGAACCTCGGCAAGTTCCCGTACAAGTCCAGTTGGACTGAAAAGGACGGTGAGGGTAAGCCGAAGATCAGGTACGACGGCGATGTCGCGGTGCGGTACATGGAGTATCCGGTGTTGACCGGGCTGTACCAATACGGGTCGATGGCGCTGGCGAAGTCGTACACCGCGTTGGCAAAGCTGGTGTCGCTGCCGATCCTGGCCGAGGTGGTGATGTTCTTCAACATCGCGGCCTTCGGACTGGCGCTGGCGTGGCTGGCGACGGTGTGGGCGACGTCGCGACTAGCCGGCCCGCGCAGGGTGTGGGATGCGGCCCTGGTGGCGGCCTCGCCGATCGTGATCTTCCAGATCTTCACCAACTTCGACGCGCTCGCAACGGCTTTCGCGACGGGGGCGATGCTCGCGTGGGCGCGACGAAAGCCGGTGCTGGCCGGCGTGCTGATCGGCCTGGGCGTGGCGGCGAAGCTGTATCCGCTGCTGCTCCTCGCGCCGCTGCTGGTGTTGGCAGTGCGCACCGGCAAGGGACGTGACGTGGCTAAGACGGCACTCGCCGCCGTGGTCACCTGGGTGCTGGTGAACCTGCCGATCATGGTGCTGTTCCCGAGGGGATGGTCAGAGTTCTTCCGGCTCAACAGCCGTCGCGGTGACGACATGGATTCGATCTACAACGTGATCAGGTCGTTCACCGGCTGGGGTGGTTTCGATCCGGATCTGGGAGTGTGGGAGCCGCCGACGGTGCTGAACACCGTGTCGGCGCTGCTGTTCGTATCATGTTGCGTCGCAATCGCTTATATCGCGTTGACGGCCAAACAGCGGCCGCGGGTGGCGCAGATCGCGTTTCTGGTGGTCGCGGCGTTCCTGTTGACGAACAAGGTGTGGAGCCCGCAGTTCTCGCTGTGGCTGGTGCCGCTGGCGGTGCTCGCCCTGCCGCACCGGCGCGTCCTGCTTGCGTGGATGACGATAGACGCGCTGGTCTGGATTCCGCGGATGCTCTACCTCTACGGCCAGCAGAACAAGGGCCTGCCAGAGCAACCGTTCACCGTCGTGGTGGTACTCCGGGATCTCGCGGTGATCGGCTTGTGTGCGTTGGTGATTCATCAGATCTATCGACCCGACAAGGATCTGGTGCGCTTCGGCGGTGAGGTCGATGACCCGGCGGGAGGAGTCTTCGACCGCGCGCCCGACGCCCCGCCCCGATGGCTGCCCGACTGGCTACGCCCGGATCGGGACAGGGTGCGGGTGGGCGCGCCGCAGCCCGATCCCGATCCTGATCCCGATCAGCTGGTGGGCAGTTCGTCGCGCTGAGTGCGCTCGTTGAGTTCGGTGACGGGCTCTCCGCGCGTGCTCAATATGAGTGGTCGGAACGGCGGCTTACTCACTACGTTGGCGGTGCCGAAATCGACGGCGGCGAGCGCGTCGATGCCAGCCGTGAGGGCGATGCCGGCGGTCGCGCTCCAATCCGATCGGTAGGGCAGGTACTGCAGCGTCTTCGCGTTGGCAGCCAGTTCAGCGTAGGTGAAGTTGTTGGCGTGCGGTCCTTGTTGGGGCACAGCGGGTTTCGCCCAGCCGGACTCGACGTCGTCGGAGTAGCTACCCGCGCCGAGTGCCGTCGAGCGCAGCCGCGTCCACCGGTGTCTGGTCCACTGCGTCGCTGCTTGATCGGATTGATCGGGATCGGCGTGCTCCGGGATGGTCCCTCGCACCATCCAGCCCAGGTTCTCTCCGGCTGCCTGTCCGCGCGGAGCCAGGCCCTTGATCGTCGTACTCGCCATGTCGAGGTTCATGCCGCCCTCTTTCGAGCTCAGCCGAATGGTGCAGACACGATCACGTATGCCGAGCGATCTGGTCGCCGAGTAGTCCGACCAGTTCTGCATCGTGGTGATTACCGCGCCCAGCAGCTGGGCGGTGGAATCGATGTCGGAGATGGGAGCTCCTGCACCGGATCCGGTCCGGATCGGGCGCCACACGTTGCGGTGTGCGCGGGCCATCACCGAATGGTCATCGCCGGGTTCCGCGTCGTCGTCTGTCGCACCGGAGCCGAGGTTGATGGCGTAGGTCGGGCGCGACGGCAGTGGATGGTCGAAGAGGTGGACGGGCATGTTCGAGCAGATGCCACCGTCGGACAGCCACACCTCGCGGTACTCGGTGACCCACTGGCCCCCGCGCCGAATCGGCGTCAATCGCCATAGCGGAATCGCCGAGATCACCACGGGGAACGACAAACTGATCCGCGCACCGAGGATCACCGGCAGCTCCGGTGCCGGCGGCAGCTGCAGCAGTCCCGCCTTTTCGAGTGCCGTGCGCTGGTCCGAGGGTTCGGTCGCGGCCTGCCCCCGACGTTCGAGATGGGAAGCGACCTGCTCGGGGAACAGCGTGCGGATGTCGGCGGGCCGGAACGCCCATGTCAGGTCCGAGAAGGGAAAGGTCTCGCTCGAGGTCTGCGAGAGGTTGGTCGTCAGCGTGACGAGGCCGATGTCGTGGCGCGCGAGGTCGCCGTAGGTCAGCGGTGATTGACGATCGCCGCCCGCCAGTCGCTCGATTCGTTCGTGCAGCCAGTCGGTGAGTCCCATCTGGTCGCCGACCGACCGCCCGTTGACCAGGCCGTGCATGTTGGCGGCGACGGCCTGCTGCGCGTCACGGACCATGTTGATGACGCCCGCGACCACGCGAGCGACCAGGTAGGTGACCACGCCGACGAGCACTGTCAGCACGGCGAACGCAATTGTTCCCGGTGAGCACGCGAGCACCGCCCATACGATCGCCGCCAGCGGAAGGACGACGGCAAAGACATTGGCCACCTTGAACTTTGGAAAGGTCGGGCTGTGTCGGAGGAGGGTCGGAAGTACAGCTTTGGCGCGTGTGAACAGCCCTCCCTCCAGCTTCTTCTGCTGCCAGAACAGGTCGAAGTACTCGCGGGTTTCGGGCTGCGCCACGAAGAGTCGCTGCAGCATCGTCTGGCGGGATGGCGTGTCCTCCTGCGCCAGTTGGTCGGGAATCGCGTTCAGTTCGTCGAACCCGCCGCCGCCGGTCTGGCGCCCGTATTCGGCTGCCGCAGCGGCGACGGCGGCGATCGCTCCTGCCGAAGCGCCGCCGATGTTGTGGAAGCGGTGGTCGCGGGCAAGCTCGACGATGGCGGTGGGGTAGACGACGCCGCTGGTGATTCCGCCCTTCAATACGAGGTCGCAGTCGAATGGCAGATCGGACATGGTCACATCTCCAATCAGGGTGGGCCGACGGAGAACAGGCCGAGTCTAAGCCGAAGCAGGGGCGGCGCAACGGCACTCGAAGCTATTCTCGACGGGTGACCCGGCGGACGCGACGCCTGCTTGCGGTGGCCTGCCTGGCCGCCGCGCTGGTCAGCTGCGGCAAGTCCGAGAGCCCGGCACCGTCGTCGCCGACGGCACAGCAGCCGGAAGGTGGCACGACATCCGCCGTGCCGGACGACGACACCGTGCGCTATCTCGCGTTGGGCGATTCGCTGAGCCAGGGCGTCGGCGCGCCGGACGAGCAGACGGGTGCTTTCCCAGCGCTGCTGGCCGAGCGGTGGCGCGGTGAAGGCTGCCAGGTAGAGCTGCAGAATGGAGGCATCAGCGGCTACACGGCCGAGCAGGTGCTGACCGACGAGGTGCCCCAGATCGACTCGTTCGCACCGACGTTGATCACTTTCCAGGCCGGCGCCAACGACATCGTCAACGGCGTGACGATCGAGGACTATCGGAAGAACGTGAAGTCGGTACTCGATGCGGCGACGGCCAGTGGTGCGCGCGTGATCGTGCTGGCGCAGAACGAATGGTTTCGGTCGCCCGAGGGGCAGACCTACGGGGAGGACCTCCCTGCGCAGCGCGAGGCGTTCGACAGCGTGCTGATCGAAGAGGCCAACGCGGCGGGCGCCGAATTCATTGACATGCGACCGTTGTACACGCAACAGGCCGATGAAAACCAATGGGTCGAGGATGGGATTCACCCGACCCCGGAAGCCTACGAAGCGTGGGCGATGGAATTGTCCAGCGCAGTGCCTGCGCCGTGCCAGTGAGCTGGGAAAAAGACAACGTTGCGTGACGCAGACGCCTAGCCTTGGGCGATGAAGGTCGGTCTGTCACCCGCCGCGATGCGTCCTGGCGCCCGCGTCCTCTGTCGCTGGCTGTTTTCGCCGACCGCGTCGTGGTCGACGATTCGCAGGCGCATGACGCTCGCGCTCGCCTATCCGCCACCGCCGAAGGGGACGATGGTGACGCCAACGACCATTGGTGGCGTTCGGGCAGAGGACATCCGGCCGCCCGGGGTCGCCGAATCGCGCGTGCTGCTCTACGCGCACGGCGGCGGGTACGCAGTCGGAAGCGCACGCTCGCATCGCGCGCTCGTCGCCGCGATCGGTACCGCAGCGGATGCGCGGGTGATCTCGCTCGACTACCGGATGGGGCCGGAACACCCGTACCCCGCCGCGGTCGACGACGGGCTCGCTGCTTATCGCGAGCTCGTCGCGCAGGGTGTCGATCCGAGCCGCATCGCGATCGCCGGTGACTCCGCCGGCGCCGGGTTGACGCTCGCCGTCGCGCTGCGTCTGCGCGAAACCGGCGAGGCTCTGCCGGCCGTGCTCGGTCTCATCTGTCCCTGGCCCGACCTCACCCCGGGCGCCCATGTACGACGTGGTCCGGCGCCGCGGGACGCTGCGCTGACCGCTGACCTCTTGATCCGTTTCGCTGACGCCTATCTGCCGTCTGGTCAGGATCCGGCCGAGCCGACGATCTCGCCGATGTTCGCCGACCTCGCCGGGCTGCCGCCGATTGTCATGCACTCGGGCGGTGACGACATCCTCGCCTCGGACGCACGCGAGCTCGAAAAGCGGGCGCGCGCGGGTGGCGTGGACATCGAGCACCGCGCCTACGACGGTCTTTGGCACGACTTTCACCTGTTCTCGCCGTTCCTCTCGGGGCCCAGCGGCGACGCCCCACAGGAGTTGGGTCGGGCGCTCGGCCGTAGGCTCGGACCCGGCTGAGTTCACATACACGTCACGTCGACGCGACGGCGAATAGCCGCCATTCGCCGGGCACGCCTTTGAGTTGATGGGTGCCGTGGTCGTCGAACTCAAGCCCCGAGCCGATGACAAGGTCGTGCAGGGTGCTAGAGACGACGACGTCGTTGGCGCCGGCGAGTGCGCTGACGCGGGCGCCGATGTGTACGGCGATGCCGCCGATGTCGTCGCCGCGGATTTCGACCTCCCCGGTGTGCAACCCTGCACGCACCTCGATGCCGAGTGCTTGCACCGAGTCGCGAATTGCCATGGCGCAGCGGATCGCTCGCTGCGGGCCGTCGAAGGTGGCCAGGAAGCCGTCGCCGGTCGAGTTCACCTCGCGGCCGCGGAAGCGTGCCAGTTGCGAACGGACGACGGCGTCGTGCGCGTCGAGCAGCGCATGCCAGTCGCGGTCGCCCATCTCGGCGGCGCGCCGCGTCGAGTCCACGATGTCGGTGAACAGCACGGTGGCAAGCACACGGTCGTCTGCCACGTCTGGCTGGTGACCGGTCAGAAACTCGGCGATTTCTTGAAACGACTCACGCCACGGCTGGACGAAGTGATACATGTTGCGGCCCGGCAGCTCAACGTATTTCGCATCCGATATGCGGTTAGCGATGTCGCGTCCCATCGTGGGAGTGATGTACGGGTCGTCGGCGTGCTGCACGACGAGTGTCGGCACGCGCACACTCGGAAGGACCGCTCGGACATTCATCTCCGCAACGAAAGGCAGCATGACCGCGGCGGTTCCGGGGCTCGCCGCGAGACGCTCCATACGCGCCCACGACGCCCGGATCTCCTCGTTCCACGGCATGTCCGGGTTGATTGCACGCTGCAACTCGCCCGTTCCCCACAGGGACAGCATCTCCGTGCGCCCGTCTGTGCGGTCGTCGTCGATGAGCACGTCCGCATATCCCTCGAGCGAGATCAGTGCTGTCGTGCGCGACGGATGCGTCGCCGCGAACAGCGCACCGGTGGAGAAGGCGCCGTCGACGGCAATCAGGACCGCCTCGGTGCTGTCGAGGTCGTCGAGCACTGCGATGACGCTGTCGGTCCACTGCTCAAGGGAGGGGTGAGCACCCTGGGCGACGGGGTCGGACGCCCCCGTTCCCGGTTGGTCGAAGAAGATCAGTCGGCCCAAGGAGGTCATGGCCTCGATCCAGCCGTGCAGCAGCGGCATCTCGGGCACGACCTCGCAGTGGGTTAACCAATTGGAGAGGAAGACGATGTCGCGATCGCCAGGCGCCGAGGCGCGGTACGCGACGTGCAAGTCTCCGTTCATTGCATACCGCGTCTCGGAGAACACGGGGGAAGCGTAAGCCGCCGAGCAGTGCGATTTCGCAGATCAGCGGGCATTCCTGTAGCCTGGGCCGGTTGCCGACGCAGGTAACCCTCCTGTCACGGAACGACCGTGGCCGAACAAGACCGTAGGAGGTGGTGTGGTTCTCATGCGTCCATACGAAATCATGGTCATCCTCGACCCCACTCTCGACGAGCGCACGGTTGCTCCGTCGCTGGAGACGTTCCTCAATGTCATCCGCAAGGACGGCGGCACTGTCGACAAGGTCGACATCTGGGGCAAGCGCCGACTGGCATACGAGATCGCCAAGCACGCCGAGGGCATCTATGCCGTCGTCGATGTGAAGGCCGAGTCCGCAACGGTGTCCGAACTGGACCGCCAGCTCAACCTGAACGAGTCCGTCCTGCGGACCAAGGTCATGCGGACCGACAAGCACTAAAGGCTGCCGTACGTCGGAGCGGCTCCGTAGGCTCGCCTGCGACTGACTTCGCGCCGACAACCCAATCCAGGAGGAACTCGTGGCTGGTGACACCATCATCACGGTCATCGGAAACCTGACGGCAGATCCCGAGCTTCGGTTCACGCCGTCAGGCGCAGCCGTCGCCAACTTCACCGTGGCGTCGACGCCGCGCATCTTCGACCGTCAGACCAATGAATGGAAAGACGGCGAGGCGTTGTTCCTCCGCTGCAACATCTGGCGTGAGGCGGCCGAGAACGTGGCCGAGAGCCTGACTCGCGGCTCGCGCGTGATCGTGCAAGGGCGGCTCAAGCAGCGCTCCTTCGAAACCCGTGAGGGTGAGAAGCGCACCGTGGTGGAGCTCGAGGTCGACGAGATCGGCCCGTCACTGAAGTACGCCACGGCCAAGGTCAACAAGGCCAGCCGCAGCGGCGGTGGCGGCGGCGGGTTCGGCAGCGGTGGCGGTGGTGGTTCGCGTAGTGCGGCTACTGGCGGTGCCGGCGGTGCCGGTGGTTCCGACGGCCGGCAAGACGATCCGTGGGGCAGCGCGCCCGCGTCGGGCTCGTTCAGCGGCAGCGACGACGAACCCCCCTTCTGACTTATCACTGATCAGCAATTCCAGAAAGAGATAGACACATGGCCAAGTCCTCGACCAAGAGGCGTCCGGCTCCCGAGAAGCCGGTCAAGACCCGCAAGTGCGTGTTCTGCTCGAAGAAGGGCAAGAACCAGATCATCGATTACAAGGACACCGCACTGCTGCGGACCTACATCAGCGAGCGCGGCAAGATCCGTGCCCGCCGCGTAACAGGCAACTGCGTTCAGCACCAACGCGACATCGCCATCGCGGTGAAGAACGCCCGCGAGGTGGCGCTGCTGCCGTTCAGCTCCTCGACGCGATAGGCAGAGGGAAACAAGACATGAAACTCATTCTCACCACCGAGGTGGAGCACCTGGGTACTTCCGGTGACATCGTCGAGGTCAAGGACGGCTACGGCCGCAACTTCCTGCTGCCCCGCGGCATGGCCGTCGTGGCATCGCGTGGCGCCGAGCGCCAGGCCGAGGAGATCCGCCGGGCCCGCGAGGCCAAGGCCGTGCAAGGGCTCGAGCACGCACGCGAGTTGAAGACGGCACTCGAGGGTCTGGGCGCGGTCGAGCTGTCGGTGAAGGCCGCCGGCGACAGCGGCAAGCTGTTCGGCTCGGTCACGGGCTCCGACGTGGTCGCTGCCATCAAGAAGGCCGGCGGCCCGAATCTGGACAAGCGCACCGTGCAGTTGCCCAAGGCGCACATCAAGTCCACCGGCACGCATCCGATCACGGTGCGGCTACATCCCGAGGTCGACGCCTCGGTGTCGTTGAGCGTCGTCGCCGGACAGTAACGTCAGCGCAAATACGGCCGGGTGAGGATCGAATAGATCTTCACCCGGCCATTGCTGTGCGCGCAGGCAGGTGCTGGCGAACTCGTCAAGGTGTTTAGGTCACAGCGAAGCTAACCGGCTGTTAACCTGCATGGCCCCGATCGGAAACACAACACGCCCGAGACCGCAACCTATAGCGACACGCCGTGCGAATTCCCATCCACAGAATTCCATGCGGTTTATGGTGCGGCTATCTGCACGGATGCGCTGAAAAAAGCAAGTTATACACAGGTTCTCCCCAACGACTCAACATGGCTGTCCAGACCTATCCACAGCCCATCCACAGGTCCATGAACAGGGGGCACTTGCATCGCTCCCAGCAACGTCTAGCGTTGGCCGTCGCGAGTCCATCAGGGCGACCGATTGGGGGCGGATGTCCGACGCTTGTCACTGTGCCGCGGTAGCGTTTGATCGAACGTCAGTTCGACCTAGTTCAGGGGAGGTGTAGCTCCGTGGCTGTCGTGGACGACCTTGGCCATTCGGACATGGACACCCCTCCATCCAGTGAGGAATTCGGCCGCCAGCCTCCGCAGGACGCCGCTGCCGAGCAGGCGGTCCTGGGCGGCATGCTGCTGAGCAAGGACGCGATCGCCGACGTGCTGGAGAAGCTGCGGCCGGGTGACTTCTACCGGCCGGCGCACCAGAACGTGTATGACGCGATCCTGGACCTGTACGGCCGTGGTGAGCCGGCCGACGCGGTGACGGTCGCGGCGGAGCTCGACCGCCGCGGGTTACTGCGCCGGATCGGTGGAGCACCTTATCTGCACACGCTCATCTCGACGGTGCCGACGGCCGCGAACGCGGGGTTCTACGCGGGCATCGTCGCGGAGAAGGCACTGCTGCGTCGGCTCGTGGAGGCGGGCACGCGCGTCGTGCAGTACGGCTATGCCGGCGCCGATGGTGCCGATGTGGCGGACATTGTGGACCGCGCGCAGGCCGAGATCTACGACGTGACCGAGGGTCGCAATACCTCAGAGGACTTCGTGCCGCTGGAGCAATTGCTGCAGCCGACGATGGATGAGATCGACGCGATCGCCTCGCAAGGCGGGATGTCACGCGGGGTGCCGACGGGCTTCGTGGAACTCGACGATCTGACCAACGGTCTGCATCCCGGGCAGATGGTCGTCATCGCGGCACGTCCTGGTATGGGGAAGGCCCTCAAGCTCGATACGCCGCTGCCGACTCCGACAGGCTGGACGACGATGGGTGCGGTCGCCGTCGGCGATCAGCTGATCGGAGCCGACGGAAACCCGACACGGGTGGTCGCGGCAACAGAGGTGATGTTCGGGCGGCCCTGCTTCGAGGTCGAGTTCTCGGACGGAACCGTGATCGTCGCCGACGCCGAGCACCAGTGGCTCACAGATACGCGAACGTCACGCAAGTCAGCTCAAGCCGCCGCCGTCGGGTACAACCGCACCAAGAATCAGCGCACATTCGCCGAGGTCCGCACGACGCGCGAGATCGCCCAGACGCTGCGGTGCCGGACCGCCGATCGCAGGCTCAACCACTCAGTCGTCAACGCTGCGCCGTTGCAGGCTCCGGAACGTGATCTGCTCGTCCCGCCATACACGTTGGGTGCGTGGCTGGGTGACGGCACGACCGCCTCTGCCCAGATCACCACGGAAGACGCGGAAGTCATTATGCGTATCGAGGCCGAGGGCTTCGTCGCGCACCAATCGAGGGCTGCAAAATTGCGCTATCAATTACGCCTGCCCGAGTTTGAGGACGTCGCCGCGCGCAACTGTGTTGTCTGCGGTTCACCGTTCGTTCCGCGGACGAGCCAGGTACGTACCTGCGGCCGGACCTGCGGAGGACGCGCACGGTTTATGTCGGACCGGGTACCGGCGCCCACCTGCGGTCGTTGCGGCGGGCCGTCGTGCGGATTGAGGTTGTGCCAGGAATGCCGCAACGCGGTAGGGACGCTGCAAGCGCGGCTGCGCACCGTCGGCGTTTTGGGCAATAAGCACATACCGATCGAGTACTTGCGTGCGTCGGAATCGCAGCGGCGAGCACTGTTGGCGGGATTACTTGACACGGACGGCACCGTCACCGCGAGCGGCGCGGTCCAGTTCTGTGTCACTGATCGCCGACTGGCGGCCGACGTCGCGGAATTGATCGTCAGCCTCGGCTATCGATGCCAAACCTCCCGGAAGCCGGTCAACGGCCGCCGTGCGGATACGTCGATCGCGTACATCCTCAACTTCTCGACCGAAGATGATGTCTTTGGACTGACGCGAAAGAGCCTGTTGCACAAAGAACGCCGAGCAGGTCGTGGAATCGCGCGGTCGAACTCAAGGTTCATTGTCGATGTGCGTCCCGTGGACAGCGTTCCGGTGCGCTGTGTCCAGGTCGATAACGACGACCACATGTATCTGGCAGGGCGCGCCATGGTGCCGACGCACAACTCGACTCTTGGACTCGATTTTTTGCGGTCGTGCTCCATCAAGCACCACATGGCGAGCGTCATCTTCTCGCTGGAGATGAGTAAATCCGAGATTGTGATGCGTCTGCTGTCGGCCGAGGCGAAGATCAAGCTGGCAGACATGCGCTTGGGTCGGATGAACGACGACGACTGGACTCGGCTCGCGCGACGGATGAGCGAGATCAGCGAGGCGCCACTGTATATCGACGACTCACCGAACCTGACGATGATGGAGATCAGGGCCAAAGCGCGTCGGCTCAAGCAGAAGGCGGACCTGAAGCTCATCGTCCTCGACTACCTGCAGCTGATGACGTCAGGCAAAAAGGTCGAGTCGCGTCAACAGGAAGTGTCCGAATTCTCGCGTCAGATCAAGCTTTTGGCCAAGGAGCTCGAAGTTCCCGTGGTCGCGATGAGCCAGCTGAACCGTGGTCCGGAACAACGCACCGACAAGAAGCCAATGCTGGCCGATCTACGCGAATCGGGATCGATCGAGCAAGATGCGGACATGGTGATTCTGCTGCACCGGCCCGACGCGTTCGAGCGCGACGACCCGCGTGGTGGCGAGGCCGACTTGATCATCGCCAAGCACCGCAGCGGTCCGACAAAGACGATTACCGTTGCGCACCAACTACATTTGTCGCGTTTCGCGAACATGGCGAAGGCTTAAGGCGGCACTCGTGCTGGCAGGAAAACTGCCGGTGTGATTTCTCATACTTCATGACCAAATCCCATCTAAAGTGACCACCGAATGACCAATTGGTCGCGAAGTGTGAGACAAGCCGTGTCGTTGGAGGTTCATCGCACCGAACGTGCGAAATTCTCACGGGTGGCGGCGGAGCGATGGCGCATCCGCCGTGTCTGTGTGAAGACACGCGGTTGCCAATCCACTGAGCGCTGTGTTCGAGGTTCCCGCAGGTAAGTTGTGTTTCGGTCGTCGGGTGGTTGGCTTTGGGGCTCCGTTGTCAGTGATGTCTAATCGCGGTTCGCTCGACGCGCGCAGATGGCGACGAGGCTTCGCAGGCTCGTCTCACGTGTTGTCGCGCCGGAAATCGGTGCTGGCTGGCGCGCCGATAGACGTCGGTCAGGTGCGCGGACACCCGCGCAACGCGAAATCAGGACTGACAAGACGATGCCGACTGGCAACCAACACGGCAGGTGAAAGATACTGTCGTGTAGGCAGTTACAGATGAGTGACATGGAAATCCGCTGCATCCGCGGCCTTTTAACCGTTGCATCTTGCAACAAAAGAACTGTTGACGCTGTCAATAGAAACTATTGACGCGGTCAACCCAAAGAGGTTTATACCGTTCGACTTTCGTGTGGAGGTTTGATCTCGGCTGCATCCCGATTCGATCTGGGGGTTGGCGCGGATAGCACTGTGCGACTCATTCTCGAAGGCATGACTACCGCCGATGGATGAGAACTGATGCCATGCACAAACACAGAGGTGCAGCCGTCCGTCACGGTTCGTGACGAGACGGGTGAACTGATCGATAGGCCGCTCAACGACTTGACGCCCGACGTGCTTTGTCGGGCGCAACCGTACCGTACCTTTCGCTGGTACCGCGGACAGAGGCACTACTCGGGCGCGCGTCAGAAGTTACGTATTGACGTAGTTGGTCATTATCGGCGGGCTGCGGACAGACGAATTGCAGTAGCAACTCCCGATGATGTGTGGCGTCGCCATAGAGGAGTGCGTTGGTACGTGCGCGGCGCAGATTGAGGTGTAGATCGTGCTCCCAGGTGAATCCGACACCGCCGTGTAGCTGCAGGGCCTCGCCAGCGACACGGGTGATCGCGTCGGACGCACAGACCTTGGCAACACTGACGGCCCGAGCATGATCGGATGTCTGTGCATCGATGGCCATCGCTGCGTAATACGTTGCGGCGGTGGCTGATTGCACCCACATGCGGATGTCCGCGCACTTGTGTTTAACGGCCTGGTAGCTGCCCACGGGTCGCCCGAACTGCACTCGTTGGGCGGCATACTCCAGTGTCATCTCTAGAAGTTTCTTGCCGACGCCGGTAAGTTCCGCGCAGGCCAACACTGCGTTGACGTGAGACGACCGTGCGATCTCAGTCTGGGCCGCATCGCCTGATGCAAACAGTGCGTCGTCGGAGACGATGACGTCGTCGAGCGTCACGTCGGAGTACACTCGCGTAACGTCAAGCGTCTGCTGGCGCTCGATCCGCATTCCGGGTAAATCTGGTGGGACTTGGCGGGAGCTCCCGCGGTCATCAATCCGCCATCACGCTGGTCGAGCCGGGTTAGCTCCTGGTCGCAATCCCCTTCGAGGGTAGAAGCTAATTGTATTGCGACCGCTCGGGTCCGGGTAGCGCAAGCAGCAGCACTAGGCATGGGTGGTTCCTTCGGCGTGGTTTGAAATATGGCTGACGGGGCCGGCTGTGGGCGACCAGGTCACAGCTGAGTGGCTCGGCGGTTGTGTTGGTGGTGCTAAGCGTGGCCTGGAGGGTCGAGCGCACCTCCCTCGGCTTCCCACCGCTGGATAGCGATAGGAGCGAGGCTGTGAGTGCTGGCGATGTACTTGTTGGTTGCGGGCAGGGGGCGTAAAGCCGACGTATCAATGACGCCGCCGGCTGGCCGTGCCATGCCGACGGGGCGTGTACTGGAAATTCTCTGACGGGTTGCTGACATGTCATGCCTCCGGTGATTGTCGGAACACAGGTCCACAGCGAGTGTTGTTGGCGGACAAACTCTGTCGAGGGTTCACGCTCATCGCTTCCGAGAATTTGTCATGGTCCATGACCGGGAGCCCTGCGGATGGGGCGTCGCGCCACAGGTTCCTCGGGCGTAGTCAAGTGCTCATGCGTCCTGCATCTGAGGTTGTATTGGCGATGCAAGTGGCACTGCTCCTCCGTCGGCTTCCCATCTTTCAAGCGCGGTGGGAGAGAGCAGCCGATGATCACTGCCGCGTGTGATACCGAGTAGTTGGTCGGGTGTCGAGGTGTCGTTGACGCTGACCGCTTTGGTCACCACGTCGTAGGCGTGCGTGGGTTCGGTGTACGGGGGTACGACCAGCAGGTCGAGCCTTCCGAACCGGGGTCCGAGTACCGAGATGACGTTCGGCCAGCCTTGGTGGGCGCTGAGGATAACTTGATCGCCTTGATGCGTAGTGCTCAAAGGTGCTGGTGACCAGTCATTTTCGTGGTAAAGCACGCTGTCGATCGCGCCGAACCGTAGCGAGAGTGCCCCCAGCAGGGCAGGCAGTTCGTTCCCGAGTTCGCTCGATCGAGGCCACCAGGCGCCCTGAACGAAGCCGCACGACCGGTGTGCGGGTTTCAGCTGCATTCGCAAGCTCGCTATTGCTGGCCGACGCGTCGATGTGTCGCTTATGTTCTCGGTAATCGTCAACATGTGCTGCCTTTCGTTGTTGTGCGCTTAACTTCGACGTTTTGTGCGGGCTGGTCCACGTCGGCAATGTGGAGGCCGTAGGGCACCGCTTTGAGAAGGGTGACGGCCAGGGGGCTGCCACTGGGCAGTTCGAAGGTGCGGCGTTCACCGGCGCGTGCTCCCGCGATGGCGGCGCCCAACGGGCATTCGATGGAATAGACGGGCATGTCTAGGTATTCGGCGTCGTGAACGCCGAGTAGGAACGTTTCGGTGTCGCCGGTAGCGTGACGGCGAATCGTAACCACCATGCCCGGTTCGGCCAAACCGTCGTCGGGTGGGTCGTCCCCGACGGCGGCGTTTATCAGGAGGTCATGTATCTGTTGAATTCGCCGCTCCCACGCACGTCGCACTACGGTGGCATTCTCGTCGGTGCCGTCGTCGGCGATTCCGGCGGAGAACAGAAAACGCAGGGTGTCCAGTTCGCGGTGGAGGCGCTCGTGCGCTTGCGCTGAGATCCACACGCGTGTCGTACTGGTCATGTCGGTTCCTTTAAAGTTCGTAGTTGCAGTTACTTCGTGTTGACCTGTGCTGTTACCCGGGTGGGTCGGGCAGGGCCGCTGATGCGTTGCGGTGAGGCAGATTGTGCCCCTGACGATTTGGGCGTACGCATTCCATAGGGCACCGCCTTGAGCAGCGTGACGGGCAGGTTAACCCCGCTAGGGATGGAGTAGGTGCGCTGTTCACCAACTAGTGCGCCAGCGATCGCGCTGCCCAGTGGCGATTGGACTGAGTACACGTCGATGTCGCCGGCGTCGACGCCGCGCACGCCGAGCAAAAAGGTTTCGATCTCGCCGGTGTCGTCGTAGCGGACGGTCAAAACCATTCCCGGTTCGGCGATACCGTCATCGGGCGGGTCTTCACCGACCACGGCATTGGCCAGCAAGTCTTGAATTCGACGGATGCGGGCTTGTCGTGCCGCGTACTTCGCGCCGAGGTTGTCGTCGTAGTCCATAAAGTCTTCAGGAACTTCGATGTTGGGACGTGAACGCAGGGCGGCAAGTTCTGCCTGCAGCTCACTGTGAGCCTGGGGTGTCATCCAAAGACGTTCGGTTGTAGTCATTTTCGCGGTGTCCTTCTATTTGAAGTCGGGGTGTCGTCAGGGGCGGTCGGTGGCGTGGGCTCCGCCCCTGACGACCGGGGCGCCCGTGATGGGTTTTACGGGCGTGTGGACTAAGGAGGGTGGCGGAGGTCTAGCGCCCGGTTCTGCGCAGCGGGTCGAAGGCGCGCAAGGCTTCGGGTTGCTTGCCGGTGGTGATCTGTTCGGCCAGCAGGCGACCGGTGATCGGCCCGTGTGCCAATCCCCACATGCCGTGGCCACCGGCCACAAAGACGTCTCGCGAGATTTCGCCGATCAAGGCCCGCCCGTCGGGGGTGACTGGGCGGGGGCCGACCCAGATGTCGCTGCGTTCGGCCCACCGTACTCCTTCCAGCAGTGGGCTGGCGGAGGCGACGAGTGCGCCAACCCTCTCGGGTACCGCCGGTTCGTGCGGGTCGCGGAATTCCATCGCTCCCGAGACACGCAGTGCCCCGTGGTAGGGCGTACACGCCACCCGCACGTCGGGTAGGTAGATCGGCCCGGGAATGGGACGGTCCACGGGCACGGTGAACGAGTAGCCGCGACCGGCCTGCACGGGCACGCGTATCCGGTTGTCTGCCAGCTGGGGCAGCCATGCGCCGGTAGCGATCACCGCGGCGTCGGCGGTCAGCCACTTACCGCTGCGCGGGTATACCTGGACGCCGGTGCTTGCGGACAGCACGTCGCTGACTTCCAGCGTGCGCATCGTTGCGCCCCTGTCGACGACCGCTCGCCCCAGCGCCTGCACGAACCGGCCTGGATCGATGAAGCGCTGACCGTTGATGTTGAGCGCGGCGGTGATTTTTGGGGACGCCAGCGGCGCTTGCTCGCGTAGCGCCTCGCCCGCCAGTCCGGTGACAGACAGTGTCTGCCCGGCATTTTCGAGTTGGCGAAGGTCACGCAGCATGCGTTCGGCATGTTCGGTGTTGCGAAACAGCGCGGTGATGGGGGCGTCGGTCACCGGTGCGTCGACGCCGTTGGCGACCAGCACGTCGAAGGCTTCGATGGCTTCCTCGTTGAGCGGCACGTTGGCGCGCACCGCGCGTTTCCACGACGAATGGCGACAACTGGCGGCGAACTGCATCAGGAAGGCCCCGAGCGCCGTGTCGGCGGTCATCGGGATGTGCAGCGGGGAGGACGGATCGACCAACGAGCGCAGCCCAGCGCGCAAGCCCGCCGGCGCGTTGAGCGGAAGGGCTAGTGACGGTGAGATCCAGCCGGCGTTGCCCCAAGACGCGCCAGCTGCCACGCCGCTGCGGTCCACGACGGTGACGTCGACGCCGCGCTCTTGTAGGAACCATGCCGTCGACAGCCCGACGATGCCCGCGCCGATCACGATCGCCGACCGGGGGCCGCCGTCCATGCGCTCGCCGCCGCTCATTACCAAACCTCCACATCTGAACTTTCGTTGTTGTCTCCATGGTGGAGCGGACGACGGGCGATCGGTTTGCTGGAACCCGACAACGCGATAGTGCGCCGTTGTCGGGATCGAACAAACGCACTTATTGGTGCCGTCCGCACCGCCCAGACAGCGAGTTGACGTCAAGTGCGTGCACGCGAATGGCCAGCCAGGTGGAAAATTTCTTGACGTCGAATCGGGCTAATCGGAGGAGGTTTTGCGGCGTTGCCCGTCGTTGACTGCGACGATGCACCCGTCGGCGAGCTGACAGCCGGCGGTGTGCTGTGTATGAGCGAGCTCGTCGACGCGACATGGGTGCGGTGACGACGGTTCCGGCGATGTCTGCGGCCGAATAGCTGGTCTGACCGGAGTGACGCAGGGACTGTTGGCACGCATCCGCGGCCTGCGGTCGCCGACGATGAGTGTCACTGAGCGTGTCGAATTTCTCATGCGATGGCAGATTCGCTGCGGTTATGTCCTCGACGGGGTACTGCTGCGTCGTCGGACCCGCAGCGCGGCTGTGTCACTAGTGCGCGGCGGCGCCGCCGTCTCGTCGGTTTCGCGATCTGCAGTAAATCCTCGGCGCTCGAGACGTTGTCGGGGTCGGCCGCCATCGTCACGGCAGTGGTGGCCGTGGCCTGGTCGGTGTCGTGGGGCACCACCAGCAGTACGAGCGTTCCGAACCGCTTGCCGCTCAAGGTCAGTGAGTTGGGCGAGGTGGTGCTGGGCTCAAGGATCACGCTGTGTCCCTGAAACTCCTGCCTCAATGCTGCGGGAGCCCAATTGTTCTCGTCGTAGATCACCCGCTCGATGACACCGGACCGAGACGGTAAGGCTGCGAGCAGCAGCGGAAGTTCGATGTACAGTCGGTCGCTTCGAGGCCACCACCCGCCCTGTACGAAACCCGCAGAGCTGTGTGCGGGCTTCAATCGCAAGCGGGGATATGCGATCGTCAACCGGCGTGGTTGAGCGAAGTACACGGTGGGTGCGGACATAAGTGAGTTCCCCTTTGTTTTTGGTCGTGAATCGATTAGCTCGATGAGGGAGCGACGGTGGTTTACACCGCACTGGCAAGCGGTATGGCCAGCAGCGACACCGTGATGGCGAGCGCCAATACCAGTGCCTCAATCCGATCGCTGCGCCATACCAAAGGATTACGGCTCACCAGCCCGAAGATGGACCAGTGTGGTAGACGAACCCCGGATGTCTCCAGGGCCTCTTCGGGTGTCGCCCGGATGCTGATTGGTTGATCGTGCGGGCGGGGGACGAGCATCGAAATATTCTGTTGGCGAGTCGAGTTCGAGCTTGAATGGGGCGTGAGCCGTTGGCGCGTAGACACAGGCGGGGATGGCGCAGTGGCAGACGCGGGTTCGCGGCTCTCGGCGATAGGCGACGGCCCCAACGCGACGCGTACCGGTGCGGCCGCTGACCGCGGTAGCCGATCATGGCTGTCCATGAGCTCTCCTGCACCAATCGCATCTATAGCTTGTCCATTTTCATGGTGGTCGCGATTGGCGGCTCAGGTCTTGCCCGGCCCAGACAACGACGCCGCCGTGCTTTGTCGAATCTCGACAGCGGTCATGGTCACCCGAGACGGATCGTTCGTGATCGTGCCGAACCGCCGGTAACGCACGGTGTCTTGGCACGCTCAACGCTGATCCGGGCCGAGGCCCAGTCCGCCCTGGTGCTTCAAACAGCCCACAAGGTCGGCGACGGAGGCGATGTGTGCGCGGCCACGGCGACGCTCGCCGGCTCATCGATGAGTTTGGCACTGAGTCATTCGACCGATGCGCATTGATCGGTCCCGGTCATTTTCAAACAACGATCGGATACTGCTTGAGCCATCAGCCGGGGATTGCGCATAGTTTAGCTATCCGGCTATCACCTGTCAGGAGCCGTCGAGCGCGTCGTGACCTCGGGCACCGCATACATTTCAACCAGGATCGATCGCGAAGCGTTCGTCGTTCGGCGGGGCCGATCCGTGGTTACGATTATCAGTTCGGGATGGGAGCGGGTCGTGATCACTCTGGACCGCTTGGTGAACGTGCTCGGTGGTTATGGCGTGCGTCTGCGTTGGTCGTCGGTGCCCAGGTCCACTGAGCTGAGTAGCGTGGTGATCCACGAACCGGCCGAGCACCGCGCTGTGGTGGGCGATGTATTGCTGGCCATTGGTGCTGGATCGGTCAGGGAAGCGGTGCGGTGGGCGGCATCGGCGCGCGCGGTCGTGGTGCTGATGCGCGGTGCTGAGAAGCCGACCAAGTTCGACGATGACGTCGAAGCCGGCGCGGTGATGGTGGTCGACGAGGCTGTGTCGTGGAGTGATTTGGCCGCCGTGGTCTATGGGCTGGTTTTGGAGGGCCGCGAAACAGAATCTGGTCGTGGCCCCACCGATTTATTTGCACTTGCCGACAGCCTGGCGCACGCCATCGGCGGTGCGGTCGTTATCCATGATCGACTGTTGCGGGTGTTGGCGTATTCGAGGCAGCAGCAGCACGCTGACTCGGCACGGGTGGCGACGATCTTGGAACGACAGACACCAGAGCCGTTGCGTGAATTCTTCGAGGACCGTGGCGTCTTTGCGCACCTGGCGGTTTCTGATGAGCCGTTGTTTGTCGGCGAGGACGCCGGACTCGGGTCGACCGGGCGCATGGTGGTGGCGGTGCGCTCGGGCCGAGAACTCATCGGCTCGGTCTGGGTAGCGTGCCCGGCACCACTGGATGTCGCCGCGCGCACCGCCCTGACTGATGGCGCGCACACGGTGGCCCTGCACGTGTTGCGGTCTCGCGCCAGTGCCGACCTTGAACGACAGGTCGAATCCGAGCTGGTGATCCGGTTGCTGGAGGGCGCCGCTGATGGCGACACGCTAGCCAGCAGGCTGGGTTTGGCGCATGGCCGATTACGGGTGATTGCCCTGCAGGCGTTCATCGGATCAGACCGTGATGCCGCCTTGCTGTTGGCTTTCGAGCGTGCCACCACCGGATTTGGTTGGTCACGGCCGGGCCGCAGCGCCTTGGCCGGCAACACCGTCTACACGTTGCTGCCCGGTGAGCAATCGTCGCTGGCGCGCCAATGGATCACCGGTTTGCGGGCGGCATTGCCCGAAGGGGCGACGGTGTTGGCCGGTATCAGCGGTACGGCCGAGGTGGGCGACCTCGCCGCCGCCCGTCTGGAGGCCGATGAGTGTCTGGCGCTTCACGAGGTGTCTTCTCGAGTCACGCCCCCTGCCTACGACGAATCCTGGGATGAAATCCTTCTGCAGCGGTTGCGCACGGCGGCGCGCTCAGGTCGGTCTCCGGACCGGGGACCGGTGGCCGATCTACGCCGCCATGACCGCGCCAACGCATCCGACTACGTGCTTACTCTGCAGGCCTGGCTGGAGGCTCAAGGCGACCCAGCCGAGGCCGGTAAACAATTGGGGGTACACGAAAACACCGTGCGTTATCGCCTGCGCAAGATGGCTGAGATCACTAGTCTGCCCTTAGGCGATGCGAGAAAGCGGCTGGCCATGATGATCGAACTGGCAGCTACCGACACCGAATAGCGCTGGGCCCGGCTCGTGAAAGCCGCGGTTTCGAAATGCAAATTACGATCAGCGGGCGTGTTGTTGACTGCCGATCGCGAATCCGCCCATCGCCACGAGTCGGATTAAATCGACTCGATACGAGCGGCGGTCGATCACCCACGTGGTCATGTATTTCTAGGATTTCGTGCCATTCCAAAGGCGCACGAAAAACTCCAGGGTCAGCGTCAACCCTTGCGCTTACGCGAACGCGGCGGTGTCGCCTCTATCGCCCTGGCGCGCTTGATAGCCCGACGTTCTTTAAGGGACAGCGCGGGTTTCCGAAGGTCTTTTCCTGCAGATTTATTAGCCATTGTCGCTCCTTTATACGAAGTGGCAACCACTGCTATCTACCATACGTGAGAAAAAATAAAATGCCACTCGCCTCATTATTTGCACACTCTTTGACAGGAAGATTTTCGTGTCGGCCCAGTTTCTGGTCTTCAGCGAAATACCTTCGCCACCTAATTTCGGTCCTATGCACGGTCTTAGTCCCCGGCTCGAATTGTCGGTTAGCGACAACGCCCTCTCGGGGGGTTGTCGAATTCGGGCAAGCGTCGCGGCGGTCATCCACACGACCATGGAATTAGACAGGCCAGGTGAAACTACGGAGGATTTGTGATGCTGCGCGTCGAACGCATTGATGGGGGGCCACGGTCGGCGATCGTCGTCGGTGCAGGCATCGTCGGGCTATCCACGGCGTGGTTCTTGCAGGAACGTGGTGTCGAAGTCACCGTGGTGGACCGCGCTGGCGTGGCGGCCGGCGCCTCGTGGGGGAACGCTATGGATCGCGCCGAGTTTGACTATCCCGCTGAACTCGTCGGCCGTGCTGCGCTATGCGCTGCGGTCCCTCGGCAACCCGAGCGCGCCGCTACACATCCCGTTGACCGCCGATTCAGCGTTCGCGGTCTTCTTGATTCAGTTCGCCGCCAACTGTCGGAGATCATCGTGGAATAAGGCGGTGCAGGCCAACGTGCCACTCAACGAGGAGGCCATCGAAGCCTATGACGTGCTTACCGCCAACGGTGTCGATGCGCCCATCACCGATACCCCGATCACCGCATTGTTTCGCACCATTGATGACGCCGAACAGATAATGGGGGAGCTGCGGCAGCTCCAAAATGCCGGGCAGTCAATGTATGTCACGGCACTATCGGGGGCGGCGCTGCGTGAACAGGTGCCGTTAGCGTCACCGGGCATCACCGCTGGACTCAACATCAACGGCCAGCGATTCATCGATCCGGGCCGATTTGTCCATGCCCTAGGCCAAGCCGTACAGGAGCGAGGCGCAACGCTGCGCACCGAGGAAGTCAGAGGCGTGTTCAGCTCAGGCAACTCCGTAGAGGTGCAATTATCCAGCGGGCCGTCGCTGACCGCCGATGCTGCCGTGATCGCGACCGGGGCGTGGCTGTCGCGGCTGGCCGGTAATCGAGTGTCGGTTCCGGTGCAGGCCGGTCGCGGCTACTCGTTCACCGTGCCAGTGGACCGCCCGATGCCCACCCCCATCTATCTGCCGGACGTGCGGGTGGCGTGCACGCCGTACCGAGGGGCCATGCGGGTCTCGGGCACCATGGAATTCCGCGACCCGCACGAACCGGTGATACCGCAGCGGGTGCGCGCCATCGTCGCGTCAGCCGGCCCCCTGCTTGAAGGTGTGCGCTGGGCGGAACGCAGCGACGTCTGGGTAGGTCCGCGCCCGGTCACCCCGGACGGTCGCGCCCTAATTGGTGAAATTTCCCGGGGCGTGTATGTAGCTGGTGGCCACGGCATGTGGGGGCTAGCGCAGGGCCCGGTGACCGGCCGGTTGTTGGCCGAACAGATCACCACCGGCAAACAACCCGAGATCCTGCGGGCGTTCGATCCGCTGCGCCGATCGCTGCGTTAGCCAACCCGCGAGATACCGAGCGCGGCTTGATTCCGGCCGAACGGCCTTACGCCAACCCGGGTCGGAAAGGATGTCAACACTGGCCAGGGCCCAGCGCTCCTGAAGAACCACCGCTTTGTGCACGGCGATTTAGTACGAGTCGGTGGCAGGCCACCTGCCATGAAAGGGAACATGATGGGGAACACAGCACGCGGGTGGATTTCACCAGCTCGTTGGCGGTTGGCGAACCCCGAGCCCTCACCTCGTAGCGGCCACGATATGCGTTGTCGGAGCACAACAACGGGCGTGCCAATGATTGTCGACGAGAGGCAACTGTTCGTGGGCCAATGTCGACGACCATTGAGGTAGCAGCAGTATGGCCGAGACCCTCAAGGTCGCGACGACCGACAGTGGCCAAACGTAGCCGCCGACACGACGGCCGGCTGACACAGCTGCCGCAAGCCCAAACAACGGGCACCCGTCCTCACGGCACCCACGCAGAACGAGATACCGAAATGCCCATAAAGAAACATATTTCAATGACACGACAGGCCCGAATCCGCCTGAAGAAGGAACTCGCGACGCTGCGAGGCCGTCCAGGCATCGAAGTCCCCGACGACTACATGGATACCGACGAAAATCGCGACGACTATCGAGCGCGGCAATCGCGCATCGGTGCCATTGAAACGCTACTCACCGACGCGATCGTCGTGGACGATTCGACAGATGACCGCATCGCCGCGCCCGACATGGCGATCACCGTCTACTACGACGACTCCGGCCACATCGACACCTTCGTCCTCGGCGGCTATGGAGCCGGAGACCACGACAACAAGATCTACCCGTTGCGATCCCCGATAGGCCGCGCCGTAGCCGGCGCACGGCCCGGTGAACACCGCACCTGCACCCTGCCCGGAACAGCACCGATCGCGGTCACGGTGCTGAAAGTCGAGCCGGCGTCCCGGGGCAGATTGAACAAACACCCCACATCGGCTTCGCCCGCGCAGCGGGCGCCCCACTCGAAAGCCGGGCCGTATAACGGCGACCGAGCTGCGTGAATCCTTGAGTGAACCCCTGTGGGCGATCAAATATGTTGGAACACACAAATTGTCACGCGATCTGTCGGCTCCGCGGCCGGCCAAACACCAACGCAGTCGCGCGAACGTGTGCGACGTGTCCGATCAGAGCATCCAGCTAGCGACTCGACACACACCGATGAAAGAAACAGGTGACACATCATGGTCATGATTGACCGCCTTGACGATATTGGTCTGCGAGACCTCTCCCGGCGCACCGACCCGCTCGGCGTGTTGTCGGTCTACGTAAACGCTGACCCTCATCAAGACCCGAATCTGCGGGCCGCCGCAATCGACCTTCGAAACAGATTCGCCGAGCTGCAGCACCGGATCAGCCAAGGCAGTGGCGGCGATCGAAGCAACGAGATCGCCGCCCAATTAGAGCGGCTCTGGCCGCAGTTGGATATCCTGACAAGCCCCATCGCATCTGGGCGAGGCCGCATCGCCTTCGCCGCGCTAGGTGCTGACTGGACCGTGCGACTGGAGAGCGCGATGCCGGTACCCACCCGGATGGTGTTAGACGACGGCCCGTTCATCCACCCGCTACTGGAACTCGTCGACGAAGGCAGCCCGGCCGGGGTCGTCCTCGTCACCGCCGAAGAGGCCCGTCTGCTGGAGTGGCGGCTCGGCTCGGTGACGACGGTCGACCGGCTGCAGCAGCAATATGTCCAGGCGCCGCACGAGCGCGCTGGCCAAATCGGTGGCGGCCCGAAGGGGCAGTTCCACACGCCGATGCGTGAACAGCGTCAATCTCGGGAAAGACAACGCACACAGCGATTCTTAGAACGGGTAAGCGTGCGTGCAGTCGAACTTGCCGAAAAGCTCGGCTGGGATTCAATCCTGGTCAGCGGCGGCGAACGGTGGACCGAAACGATGATTTCATTGTTCCCGCAAGCGCTGCGCGACAACATCATCGCTGACCCCCGGAACTTGTACGGCCTTGATGACGCCGCTCTGGCCGACGCGGTCACCGAGCAGGTCCACGAAGAACACAAGGACCGTGAAAAACGGCTGCTGGCGCGAATCGGCGACGCCGCAGGCGCGGGAATGGCAGCCCTGGGATTGTCCGAAGTGGCCGCCGCCTTGAACGCCGGCAGGGTCGCGCACTTGGTGTATGACCCACAGGTGCGGTACACGGGAGCTGTCGGTGCCGACGACGCGCTCTACGGCGGTGACGAGGTCGGCCCCGGCAGCCAGCAGCCGCGACCGGAACCCCGGTTGACCGAACGGCTGGTCGAGCGCGCCCTCGACACCGCAGCATTGATCACTCCTATCGAGGGCGCGGCCGCCGGCGAGCTGGCCGACGCAGCCGGAGTCGCTGCGCTGCTGCGGTGGTGACATACACGGCGGATACGAAACGGAATCACGCTGCCGCCGGTTGGTGAATCCTGAACGGGCCCTGACAGCGCCAGATTGCGACGGCTGCCGACGCCGAGCATTAGCGAGTCCGGTGCGTTCACAACGCGACGATAGGCCATTCAGGGCACGGCATCGGCCCGCAGCGATCGCCCATTGTCCACGCTATTGGCGGACGAGCGCTGAAACCGCGGAGCCAGTGTTGTGCAGCCGGCCTACGAACAGCCGTCAGATCATGCGCGCCGCAGTGTCGAGCAGCCGTCGGGAAACGACAGTGCCCCGAGGACCACCTGTGTCGACAGTGCGAGTGTGACGGCGTCTTCGCCGAGTGCGAACGCGTGCCCGAACTCGGCGCCATCAGAAACCGCCTACCCCCGCGCCGAACAGTATCGCGATCCCTCGGTATAGCGTTGACCATCATACGGCGGCGGAAGGTGCGCGCTTTGCGCGCCGACGCCGCGAGATCGTGGCCTGGCGGCATCGGCGAGGATTGTATGTCGCTTCGGGCGCGGACGCGAGTTGATCTTGCTTCTACGCGGCGTACATCGCAGCACCAGGGATTGACAGAGTGACCAGCATCAGCACGAGCAGGAACCATCCGGCGCCCTGCCATGCCGGCCACGCGCCCTGGTGTTTCCACACCCGGTAGGTCTTCACGAATGCGCCGATCCCGCCGGCCAGCAGAATTGCCGGGATCAGTGAGGCCGCGATCACCGATTCCCGCGCGGTGAATGCGTAGACGGCGAATGCCACCGCGGCCACTGCGACGAACGCCCCTGCATACCGCGCGGCTGCTCGGAATGTGGGGGGCCGGTCAAATCGTTTCTCGACATCGTGGGTCATCGGTCTGGATCCTTTGTCAATGCTCGCAACAAGTCACGCGCCGTGCATTTGCAATTTCGTTCTGCGGCGGCCGTTTAGGCCCCCCGAGCTAACCGACTGATGAAGCCGTCGGCGGTTTCCAGGTGAGCTCGTAGGAACCACTGAAATTTCTCCAGCTCGGCCGCATGCCCGATCAGCACATCTTGGGTAACGACGTCCAAATCCTCTAAGCGCTTGACGTTTTCGCGCGTCTCGGCGATGACCCCGCTGTAGACTCGCTCGAGCGCGGCCAGATGGACGTCGGCACAGTCTCGATCATGCGGGTACTCAGTCCAGCCGTGCTCGTTCATGATCGCGTCCGCAGTGCCCCGCGGCGATCCGCCTAGCGTCGCGATGCGTTCGGCGACTTCGTCGGCGTAGCCCCGTACAAGGGCCACCTGGGGATCGATCATCTGGTGTACCGCGATGAAGTTCGGACCGATAACGTTCCAGTGCACGTGCTTGAGGGTCAGGTGCAAGTCGTTGTATCGGCTCAGCTGTGTTTGCAGCATCGCGGCGACCTCAGCTCCCTGTTTGTCGGACAAACTCGGAACGGTGTAGTGGCTAGACATCAATGACTCCTTTTTGATTGAACATTTGCATAATGAGGGCAACTGGCTATAGCACGTTGTTGCCGAAACCATCTCTACGGCAATCTCTTTCGCCAAAAGTGAGGGGGACAGCATACTTCGGACGCTGCTGTGACGTCGCGGCAATCCAGTGTTGCGCACGCGCCACTAACTCGGGCCTGTTGTCACGCCACCTGCGTAGAGCTCGCCGCGAAGTCCGCTACGGCCGCGCCCACACCCACGGTGACTGCCGCCCAGCCAACCCAGGGCTCATTCGAATCCACCACTTCGTACTCCTTTGACATATTCGTTGACTGCTCTCGTTGCTTTACCTGCAGCCGTCGACTTGGTGGGGGACTATGGGCTCCCCGGCAGCAGCGATCGACTCTTTCCATCGTCCTGCGAGGTGTAGGTCTGGGACCTGCCCGCACTGAACAATCTCGCTGCCTGGCTTTGTCGAGTTTCGACAGCACGAGCGCGGCGGTTCTGCTGTTGAACAAGCTGGAGTCTCGGTCGAAACCCGCCAGTTGAGCGGGCGCCCGCCGACAACCAGGATGCCGCAACATCATTCAGGCCCGAAAACGATGCCGAATTTTCGATGTTGTGGCACACGCGTGTTCGTCGGCGCCGGGCCGAACATACTCGCGTCCGACTCCGGTGTGCCGGAAAACGTGCTTGGCACGTCTGGGCCGAACATCGCCACGACTGTAATGAACAAGACGGCATACGTGACGCTGAGCTGCTAACCATCCACAGGTTTTAATCGGTCCACCTAGGGTGGGCGGGCCGCCCTGGACAGGGGTCCGCCACCAGTCGTCTGCAGCTCAATTTGTCGGCCGCTTCTCCTCAGGCCCGGCACCGTTTCGGCAGGCGACGGTGGCTACGGTCGGGTCTCGACTCGAATTACCGACGGAGTGTTGGTGTCGGACTTTCCATCAGAATGTGACCTGGCGCCGCCTAATCTTTGCGCGACAGGGCCGCGCGCGGGCACTCGGCGATGGCTTCCTCGGCGAGCGCCTGCTGGCCGCCCGGGACGGGGTCGGCAGTGACCACGGCGTAATCGTCATCGTCGAGTGTGAACACCTCAGGCGCAATTCTCACGCACACGGCATTGCCTTCACAGCGGTCACGGTCCACTACGACACGCATATGCGTCCTCCTTCACCTCGCCTCGAGTTAGATACTGGCTGTCCGAGGATGCCGGGGATCACCGTGATGAACGCCGTTGCGGCCAGCGATGCCCTCGCGATGGCTGGACTCATTGCAGGACACCCTTTTCGATCCGATCGCCGAGGTCACGGTCGATGTTGCGCCAGTAGTCGAAGGCGCGTTGCAGTACCGGTTCGCTGACGCCGGCCCGAAGATGACCAACGACGTTGTCCACCAATCGGTCCCGCTCGGCCTCGTCCATCACATCGCGGACAAGGGTGCCGGCCTGGCCCCAGTCGTCGTCGGCGGCGCGCAGCGTGTAGGCGGTGCGCACCATGTCACCATCGGTGTGCCAACCCCCTGCATCGCCGTAGCGGGCGGTGTCGGCGGTGGGCCCGCCCTTGGAGTTGGGCGCGTACACCGGATCGGTGGCCAGCTGGTAACGCATGTGACCGGCGGTGCTGTAGCAGTGCACCGGCGACGTGGGTGCGTTGACCGGGAGTTGGTTGTAGTTGGCTCCGATGCGGTAGCGGTGGGCATCGGCGTAGGCGAACATCCGGCCCAACAGCATCTTGTCCGGGCTGGGCGCGATTCCGGGCACCATGTTGGACGGCTCCCAAGCGCCCTGCTCGATCTGGCTGTGATTGTCGGTGGGATTGCGATCCAGCGTCAGCTTGCCGACCTCGATCAGCGGGTAGTCGGCGTGCGGCCACACCTTGGTCAGGTCGAACGGGTTGAACCGGTAGGCCTTGGCCTCGTCGAATCCCATGATCTGCACCTTCAGCGTCCAGGACGGGCGCTCGCCACGATCGATCGACTCGAACAGGTCACGGGTGTGGTGATCGGTATCGAGTTTGACCAGCTCGTCGGCCTCGGCCTGAGTCAGGTTCTGCACGCCCTGATCGGTGATGAAATGGTATTTGACCCAGGATCTTTCGCCGGCGGCGTTGATCCACATGTAGGTGTGGGAGCCGTAGAGGTTCATGTGCCGCCACGTCGACGGGATACCGCGATCGCCCATCAGGTAGGTGACCTGGTGGGCGGACTCTGGTGAGAGCGTCCAGAAATCCCACTGCATGTCGTGGTCGCGCAGGTTGCTGTCGGCGCGGCGCTTCTGCGAGCGGATGAAATGGCCGAACTTGAGCGGGTCGCGCAGGAAGAACACCGGAGTGTTGTTGCCGACGATGTCGTAGTTCCCCTCTGTGCTGTAGAACTTCAGCGCCCAACCGCGCACGTCGCGCCAGGTGTCTGGGCTGCCGCGCTCACCGGCCACAGTGGAGAACCGGATCACCGTCTCAGTGGTGGTGCCGGGCGCAAACACCGCTGCCTTGGTGAACGCACTGACGTCATTGGTGACATCGAAGCGCCCAAAGGCCCCGCTGCCCTTGGCATGTGGTTGGCGCTCGGGGACGCGCTCGCGGTTGAACGCCGCCATCTGTTCGATCAGATAGTGATCGTGCAGCAGGATCGGCCCGTCGGGTCCGACGGTCAATGAGTGCTCGTCACTTTGCACCGGGATGCCGGCATCGGTCGTCGTCGGCGGTATGGGTGTCGTGTCGGTCATGTCGTTGCCTTTCGGTCGAGGGTGGGTATTCGGGATCTACTGGGCCGATGCGGCCGGCAATTCATCTCGTGCACGGCGTGTTCGGTATGCACAGCGCGCCAGCGTGATTGGGCCGTGCGCGGATCCGTCGCGCGATGTCTGTCGTCGCCGCCCAGCGCTTGGCCGGCTGTGGATGAATCGTTGGCGCTGGTCGCGGTTCTTGGCAGGCCGGATGCAGGGCCGGTGGAGGGCGGTGCAATCACGGCGTCACCGTTCCGACGTGCGGCCGGGATGATGTCCACCGCTGTTGTCGACCAAGTTGTCGAGATCGTGTTGCCATCCGGCGAAACGGATACGGTCACAAACGGCCCGGGTGACGGTGAACAGGGTCGCTGCGATGGCGGCCACGCTAATCCAGATCACGAGCGCGCCCATTGCCGCCTCAACGGCGGCGCGTGTGGTCGGCAGTGGTGCGGGGACCTGCGCTCCGGTGTTGTCGACCCAGATCTCAATGGAGTCACCGGTCTGGGTTGTTGATTGCGCCTCGACCGTGCCGGTGTGTTCGGCGTCGCCGGTCGTCCATCGGGCGGCAACGGTGGTGGTACCTGTTCGCAAGATTTGTTGGGAGGCAGGGACGTCGGTGACCGTCGCGGTCACCGTGTGGCGGGTATGGGCCTGCTCGGCGTAGAGGTGACGGCTCGAGTCATAGACCGCGGTGCCCACGGCCGCTGTGATCGGGAGCGCGAGCAGCGACACCACGACAGCCAGCACCAACACCAGCGCCTCGATCCGATCAGTCGTGCGCACCAGTGGATCGCGACCGGCCAGCCGCAGCACAACAGGCCACCGAGGCAGCCGCACCATGAAGGTGTCCATCGCGGCTGCGCCAGCCCGATGGTGAGCCGTCGCGCGTTGATCGTGGGGACGGTGGGGGTTCATCGACGGCACCCTTCGGCGACTCGCCTACGTCCGGCACTGTACCGACTGCTACCGGTGTGATCAGCAGCGGTGGCATCCATCCGCACGCTGGTGACCATCACCCACCTCCACAGCTCGACCATCCGATGCTTTTCATCGTGGCCTGGATCTCCCGCGCAACGATTGCCGTAGCCAGACAACGAGGCCGCGACGCTTTGTCGGATTCCGACAGCGCGCACGTAGGTCGGCGTCGGCGGCCGTGAGTGTGGTCGCCAAGCTTCATAGCCCGGGCAGGTCGTCGTCATAGATGGATTCGCGCTAGCGCTGAAGGGATTTGGCGACGGTGAGCAGCACGACGCTGTCGTCAAGCGCGTGTAGTCCGTGGCGGGTCGGGGGGATCACGAGGTGATCGCCGAGGCGACCATCCCAACGGGTGTTGGCGCTGGTCAGCTGGACTCGTCCGTGTAGCACCTGCAACGTGGCCTCGCCAGGACTGTCGTGATCGTCGAGACGCGTGCCCGCGGTCAGGGCAATTACGGTTTGGCGCAACGAATGTTGATGTCCGCCGTAGACGGTGTGCGCGCTGCGGCCGCTGGGGCTGTCGTGCGCGGCGGCCAGCTGCTGTCGGCTAAGCACGGTCAGCGAGATTTTGTCCATGGTGGCTATCGCGATCCTCAGTGGCTCGACGTCCGGCTCAGCTGCCGGTGTAGGTCGGCGATATATCCCTCGTACGCCGCGGCGACCGCGTCGAGGTCGACCTGCTCAGGCAAGTCGTCGGCGCTCTGACGGTCAATTAGGTAGGCCGCTGTTGCCTCGACGACGCGCTGCTCGTTCTCAGCGATCTGTGCAACCACGGCAGGGTCGGCGTACACGCGCACAACTACGGTGTCCTCGTCCCGCACAAACCGCACGAGGTAGTCATGATCGCCGAGCGCCTCGAGTTCTGGCTGATGAACGCTCATGTGACTTCTCCTTCCTTGTGTCGTTGTCGGGTTGGTCATGCCGCCAGCAGGGCAGCGCCCAGGACGACCAGGGCGGCCGCCTTGAGCACCTCCAACCCGATGTAGGCGTGGTGCGCCCGGGAGCGGGGCGCCTCGTGGCCGCCCAGTACGTACGCCGATCGCCGGTTGAGCCGGGGCCGCACAAACAGGAGTTGAACGGTCAGCAGCACGGCGATCCCCGCAGCCACCGCGACCAGCGGGCTCGAAGGCCCGCCGAGGATTAGGCATGTCGCGATGACCACCGCCCAGATCAACTCGACGCTGTTGAGGGCACGGAACACGACGCGCCCGATCGCCAGACCCACCGCCAACTCGAGACCTTCGGCGCGAAACTTCAGCGGTGCTTCCAGAAAGGAGATCGCCAAAACCATTCCCAGCCACATCAGCGTGGCAGCGGCCGCCACCCGGATAGCGATCTCGGTCACGACGATGCCTGATCACCCGACGACGCGGCAGCCAGGTGTGCCACACACAAGTCGGGCTCGACGAACGGGTCGAGCCGACCCACGGTGACCGGGGCGCGCATCGCGCTCAACGCGCCCTGCATCAAGCCCAGGTGCAACGAGCAGATCACCTCGCCGTGTTCTTCGGCCAGATTTTGGAAAGGGCAGTGTCGCAATCGGATCTCGCGCGTGCGCGGACTGTACGCGGGTTCGGGCTCAAACCCTAGCTCCGCCAGTAACTCCACCAGTTCGTTGACCGCGCGGGTTTTCGACGGTGCCCGACGCTGGCCGGATGACTCCAACAGCCTCGGGCTCGTCGCACGTCCCAGCCGGGTGGCGACGGCGGCGGCGTCGGGTTCGCGGGCCAGATGGTCGGTGAGGATGCCGGCAAGTAGCCGATAGTTGGTCGGCCCTGCGGGGTCCATCCGGCGGCTGGCGCGAAACAGGATTGGGGGTCGGCCGCGACCGGCGGAGTCACCGAGGACTTGTTCGACGCGGCCAGCGCGCGCCAGCGCATCGAGGTGAAACCGAACAGTGTTGGGGTGCACCTCGAGCTCATCGGCGATGCTGGCAATACTGCACGGCTCCGCCGAGGACCGCAGCAGCGCCAGGATGACATCTCGGCGGCCCGGCGGCCCCTTCTCCGACGGATGCGCGGTCGCGTCGGTGCGCATCAGTGGCCCTGCGGCGGCAGAGCCGCCACCATCGGCGTATCGGCTTCGACCGGACCGAGTTTTGCGGCTCCTCCCGGCGACCCCAGCGGATTGGTCTGTCCCGGCAGGGTGTCGGTGAAAAACTTGACGTTCTCATCCTGATAAGGCTGTAGCGACTCGGGTAGGTCGTCTTCGTAGTAAATCGCTTCTACCGGGCATACCGGTTCGCAGGCACCGCAATCGACGCACTCGTCGGGGTGGATGTAGAGCATCCGAGCTCCCTCGTAGATGCAGTCGACTGGGCACTCGTCCACGCAGGCTCGGTCCTTGATGTCCACGCACGGCTGCCCGATTACGTATGTCATGCCAACTAACTTACTCTAATTACCACTTGTAGGAATAGGATGAGGCTATGACTATCTACGACGAACTGCGCGCCCCTGCTGATACCGACGAGTTGGACGTGCGCCACATACCCAAACCGCAACGGCACCCGATGATTTTCGCGCGCTTTGACGCACTGGCAGCGGGCGAGTCGTTCGTGCTCGTCAACAGTCACGACCCCAAGCACCTGCGCGAGGAGTTCGCGCGCGACCGGCCCGGCGCCTATGACTGGCGCTACCTGGAAGGCAACCAGACCGAACATCTGTGGCGGATCCGGATCATCCGAATCACCGAGCCCGACCTTTTCGGTCTGCTCTGACATCGCACCCAAGATGCTCACCGCCACCCTTGCGTCGCCGAAAGCTCGATTGGCTCGGCATCAGACGAGTGCGAGCAGACGGACTCTGCCCGAGTGGGCGGTCGCCAAGACCAGCATGGCGAGAGCGGAATTGTCTGTGCCCCAGCCGGATTGGCAGGGGTGGCCTGGAAAACGGGTTGGTGGACCAAACGATATTAGAGGAGTACAGTCCTCCAAAATAGGTTAAGGATGGACGGCCCATGGCGGATGGGAGCGCGAAAAGCGGCAGCGACGTTGTCGCGCAAGCGGAGAGCCCGGCCGGACCCACCGCGGAAACTCACACTGAGAGCACGCCGTGAGCGCCGTAGCTGAACTGATTGCGACCCGGCCGTTCCCGCAACGTCGTGGGTTTAGGGGCACGTTCGTCTACAGGTTGGTGACGACGACTGACCCCAAGCTGCTCGGGATGATGTACGTCGTCACCTCGATCGGCTTCTTCATGGTCGGCGGATTGATGGCGCTGTTCATGCGAACCGAGCTTGCGGCGCCGAGTTTGCAGTTCTTTTCGAACGAGCAGTACAACCAGCTGTTCACAATGCACGGCACCATCATGCTGCTGCTGTATGCCACCCCGATCGTATTCGGTTTCGCCAACTGTGTTCTGCCGCTACAGATCGGCGCACCCGATGTCGCATTCCCGCGCCTCAACGCGCTGAGCTACTGGCTGTTTCTGTTCGGCGCGCTGGTCACGGTGTCGGGCTTCCTCACTCCCGGGGGCGCCGCGGATTTCGGCTGGACGGCGTACACGCCGCTGAGCGATGCCATCCACTCGCCAGGCGCTGGCGGCGACCTTTGGATCATGGGCCTGATCGTCGCAGGGCTCGGGACGATTCTGGGCGCCGTCAACATGATCACCACGGTGGCGTGCATGCGCGCGCCGGGGATGACGATGTTCCGGATGCCGATCTTTACCTGGAACATTTTGATAACGATGATCATGATTTTGATCGCGTTTCCGCTGCTGACTGCCGCGCTGTTCGGCCTGGCCGCCGACCGCCACCTCGGCGCTCATATCTATGACCCGGCCAACGGCGGTGTGATCTTGTGGCAGCACCTCTTCTGGTTTTTCGGCCATCCCGAGGTCTACATCGTGGCGATCCCGTTCTTCGGCATCGTCACCGAGATCGTTCCGGTGTTCAGCCGCAAACCGGTCTTCGGCTACACCACGATGGTCTACGCGACCGTGTCCATAGCGGCGCTGTCCACCGCTGTTTGGGCCCACCACATGTTCGCCACCGGCGCCGTTCTCCTACCTTTCTTCTCATTCATGTCGTATCTGATCGCGGTGCCTACCGGCATCAAGTTCTTCAACTGGATCGGCACGATGTGGCACGGCCAGTTGACATTTGAGACACCGATGTTGTTCTCGGTGGGATTCATGCTCACCTTCCTGCTGGGCGGCTTGTCCGGGGTCATGTTGGCCAGCCCGCCACTGGACTTCCATGTCACCGACACCTACTTCCTGGTCGCTCACTTCCACTACGTGCTGTTTGGCACCATCGTGTTCGCCACCTACGCTGGCATCTACTTCTGGTTCCCGAAGATGACGGGCCGCCTGCTCGACGAGCGGTTGGGCAAGCTGCACTTCTGGCTGACGTTCATCGGCTTCCACACCACCTTCTTGGTGCAGCACTGGCTGGGTAACGAAGGTATGCCGCGCCGTTACGCCGACTATCTACCAACCGACGGCTTCACCACCTTGAACATCGTTTCGACGATCGGCGCGTTCACCCTCGGGGTATCCATGCTGCCGTTCGTGTGGAATATCTTTAAGAGTTACCGCTACGGCGAGCCGTGCACCGTCGATGATCCTTGGGGCTACGGCAACTCGCTGGAGTGGGCGACCAGTTCCCCGCCTCCGCGGCACAACTTCATCGAGCTGCCTCGGATCCGTTCTGAGCGGCCAGCTTTCGAATTGCATTACCCGCACATGTCGCAGCGGATGCGCGCCGAAGCACACATCGGCCGCGGACCGAATTCGCCTGCAGCCACCCACGACTTCGCCGTCACGAACCGGTTGTCCGGTCACTGAGCCGGCGCGCCGCGGCATCCACCTTTTCCGAATGCGACGTTCTCATTGTCCGGGGAAGCTGTTGTGCTATCGAACGTGAGTCGCCTTGCCGGCCAGGCCCATTAGAGGCACGTCGGGGTCGGCGAGCTTCGCGGCATCGACGTGGGCGCCGGAGCGCACGAGCGCCTCGATCGCGTCGGTGACACCCCACGTGTTGACGTTCATGCCGGCCAGGACCCGCCGTTCGCGCAGCCAGAAGGCGATGAAATCACCGCTGGCGACGTCGCCGCGGAAGACGACCTCGTCGTAGCCGTCTGGCCCGACATAGCCGGAATACTCCATCCCACAGTCGTATTGGTCGGAGAAGAAGTAGGGCACGTGGTCATAGGAGGTAAGTGTGCCCATCATGTTCGCCGCCGCGACCGGTCCTTGGTTGATGGCGGCCGACCAGTGCTCGAGGCGCAGGTGAGTGCCCAGCATGGGGTAGTACGAGTTGGCCACGTCCCCGGCGGCGAACACGTCGGAGTCGGCGGTGACCAGGTGCTCATCGACGACGATGCCATTGTCGAGCGGCAGGCCTGCCGCGTCGGCCAGTTCGGTGTTGGGGGTGGCGCCCACGCCGATCACGACTGCGTCGGCCGGCACGACGTCGCCGCCGGCGAGGCGCACGCCGGCCGCCTTGTCGCCGTCGCCGATGATTTCGGCGACTTCGGCATTGGGCCGCAGCTCGACATCATGCGCGCGGTGCAGCGCCGCACACGTCTCGGCAACTTCCGCGCCGAGCACGCCCAGCAGCGGTAGCTTCCCCCGCTCGAGAAGGGTGACGTGACACCCGGCCTCCCGGGCGGCGGCGGCGGTCTCCAAACCGATCCAGCCCGCCCCGATGACGGCCACCTGCTGCGCGGCGGCGAACGCCGCCCGCAGTGCGTCGCTGTCGGCAACCCTGCGCAGGTACTGGACACCGGGGAGTTGGGCGCCGGGCACCTGCAGTCGCCGGGGTCTGGAGCCCGTCGTCAGGAGCAGCTTGTCGTAGTCGAGCGTCCAGCCCTGCGCTGTGCTTACTTTGTGGGACACGCAGTCGATCTCGGTGACTCGGGTACCTAGACGCAGGTCGATGTCGTTCTCGAGGTGCCACTGCGCCGGATGGATGTAGATCTTCTCCCGCTCGGTGCTGCCCAGAAGGTAGCCCTTCGACAGGGGTGGACGGTCGTACGGGCGGTAGGTCTCATCCCCGATCAAGATGACCTTCCCATCAAATCGGTTGGAGCGCAGCGCCTCAGCGGCCTTGGCGCCGGCCAGCCCGGCGCCCACGATGACAAACGTCTGCCGTGCACTCATCTGGGCCTCCTATTCGTTGAGAGGGCGGTATCGAGTTCGGTTGCCTCGCAGCGGGATCCCCGCGGTCATTGCTTCGCGAGCTGGTGTGCTTTGTTGCGCAAGGTGACCAGCAGCTCGGAGAACGACTGATGAAATCCGTCGACGCCTTGTTCTTCGAGGCTGCGGCCGACGTCGTCCATGTCGATACCGATCGTGCGCAGGTCATCCATCACGCGGGTCGCCTCATCTAGATGGGTATCGAGGGTCGCCTCGACGATGCCGTGGTCCTCGAATGCGGCGATCGTGGATTCGGCCATCGTATTGATCGTGTCGGGTCCGATGAGGCTGTCGACGTAGAGGGTGTCGGGATAGTCAGGGTTCTTCGTCGAGGTGGATGCCCACAGTGGCCGTTGCGGGTTGGCCCCCAGGGTCGCCAGTTTCTCCCACCGCGGACCGCTGAACCGGTCCCGAAAGATCTGGTAGGCCAGGCGTGCCTGCGCGACGCCGGCACGTCCGCGCAGCGCCGCCGCGTACGCGTCGCCGATCAGGTCCAAACGCTGGTCGACGTGTGTGTCGACGCGGCTGACGAAGAACGACGCCACGCTGCGGACCGCGGGCAGCACGCCGCCGCGCCCAGCAAGGGTTTCCAGACCAGATAGGTAGGCCTCGATCACTTGCTCGTAGCGGGACAGGGAGAAGATGAGAGTGATGTTGATGCTCAGACCTTTGCCGATCAATGTCGCGATCGCCGGGATGCCTTCGGCGGTGGCGGGGATCTTCACCAGCAAATTGGGGCGGGCGATTCGCTCGTGCAGGTTGGTGGCCGCGGCGATCGTAGCGGCGGTGTCGTGCGCGAGCTCCGGCGCGACTTCGACGGATACGAAACCGTCACTGCCGTGTGAGCGATCGAAAGTGGGACGCAGCACCGCCAGGGCGTCGATGACGTCGCGCACGGCGAGTTCCCAGTACGCGTCTTCGGCCGAATGACCCGAGGTAGTGAGGCCGACGAACTGCGTGTCGTAAAGATCGGACGCCTCAATGGCTTTCGCCAAGATCGTCGGATTGGCCGTCACCCCGCGTATCCCGTCGGCCACGTAAGCGGCCAATGTCCCGTCGTGCAGGTACGGACGGGTGAGGTTGTCCAGCCAGGGGCTTTGCCCTCGCTCGGTCTGTAGGCGCTCCAGACGTGTCATCGCCGCCGCCCACCCTGCTCGAAGGCCACGCCGACTGGGCGATCGGTCCTGGGTAGCGGACTCAACGAGATCTTCGACGTCATGGTGACCTCTCTTCACTCGTCGTCGACTCGGGGTCGGTCCGGCCGCGCAGCGACGATGGCTGTGGTGGTGACAGGCGTGCGTGTGGCGGGTGCACATCGTGCACCACCACGCAGCAGCGGTCAGGGTCCGGCTCGAGTTCGGCGTGCGCGCGGGGGTCCCCGCAGCCGGCGATGATTCCTTCGACGAGGCGCAGATTCAGCCCACACACGACATCTCGGTGATCCTGAGCGACGACGTGGAACGGACAGTTTCGGAGGATGATGCGGCCGTCGCCGACCCGCGGCAGGTAGCCGCAATTGCGCAGCGCCCCAGCGACGTTGCCGCCGGACTCGCGGCCCGCGCGGCGGCCCGCCTGCGCGGCGGACTCGTTCACGGCTGTTCGCACTGCTCCACTGGGGTCCTGCTCGACCGATGCGACCAGCAGTGTCGCCAGCAGTTCGTAGTCCCGGGGGGGAACGGTGATTGTGAGCTCCTGGGTGGCGCGGGTGTAGAGCTTGGCCGGGCGTCCGGCCCCCGGCCCCCCGCGGCCGGCGGGGCGCTGGTAGCTGATCGTCAAGAGGCCCGCCTCGGCCAACTTGTCCAGGTGGTAGGCCGCGAGAGTGCGTCCGATCGACGCATCGGCCGCGGCCTGTTCGCGAGAAACCGGCCCGTCGGCCTCGGCCACGTACTCGTACAGCTTGCGCCGCAACGGGTCGTCCAGGTGACTCAGACCGCTCAGTGCGGCCAGGTCGCCGGGGCGGGTGATGGACATAATCCAACTCTAACACCAAAAAGTATTGACAAATGGGCCTGAGCGGCAGATTCTAAAATTAGCCAGTATTGGTTTTACAAAGGAGATTGCGATGACCGCTTCAGCGCTACCCGGTTCAGCCGCCCACACCTCCTCCGAGGTGCTGCTGCGCGCCCGCTCCGACCCGGCTTACGCGGCGTTCCTGCTGCTGCGGATCGGATTCACGGTGCTGCCGATCGTGTTTGGGCTCGACAAGTTCACCAACGTGCTCACCAACTGGGAGGGCTATCTGGCCCCGTGGATCGTGGATCTCAGTCCAATCAGCGCGCATCAAGTGATGCTGTGCGTGGGGGTGATCGAGATCGTGGCCGGCATCGCCGTGGCGATCAAGCCGCGCTATGCCGCTTACATCGTCGCGGCATGGCTGGCCGGCATCATCGTCAACCTCGTGAGCTATCCCGGCTTCTACGACATCGCTCTGCGCGACTTCGGCCTCTTGCTCGCCGCGCTGACCTTGGGCCGTCTGGCCTTTGTGTACGACGCCGCCTGGCGTCGGCCGACCCCCTCCGGCACCGATACGCCTGTCGGATAGTCGAATCCACCAGGTTCCTCCCTCCGCGCACCCCGGCGCTGCCTACGGCTGCCACCGGTGGCGGAGGGATCGCCTTGTCTTCCGGAAGGACTCCACTGCAATCCAGCGCCGCACTGCAACTCGTGCACCCCTCAGAGCGGAATCTATCCGCCGCGGAAGTCGCCGCCGCGGCATTCCTTTTGGCTTGACGCTCAGTTGCAGCCTCGTGGTGTCGGCGTGGTCATCGAGGCCGGGCACACCTGCATGACCCTGCGGGGGGTGCAGGCCGCCGGATCGACGACCATCACCTCCACGCTGCTGGGTGCCCTGAGTGAAGATCCCCGAGCGCGCCAGGAATTCTTCGCGCTCGTCGACGTCCGCATCTGAGCCGCGGCGAGCGGGTTCATCGGGGTTGGGCGGAGAGACCCCGCTTACTGCAGAATCGCTGCGAGCACGGTGGCCTCACTGATATCGACGGCTTTGCTCGCTGTCAGCAGTGTCAGCGGTCCGGCTTGCGCGAGGTCGCGTAGGTGCGCGAGGGCCTCGGCGCGCGCCGGGGTGGTCAACTCCGCCTGGTAGCGGCAAGTGAACTCTTCGAACCGCTCCGGAGCATGGTTGTACCACTTACGCAGTTCAGTGGACGGCGCGATCTGTTTGCACCATTCGTCCAAATCGGCCTTCGCCTTGGTCATTCCGCGCGGCCAGACCCGGTCCACCAGTACCCGGGCGCCGTCGCCGCGTGCTCGATCCTCATACACGCGCCGCACCCGCACCGCGTGGGTGCGTCCCATTCGGTCACCTCCCTCGCAGAGGAAGGCAGCCCGCCTGTCCATGGACGTCCGAATCCCTAGACCCCTGCTAATATAAATGAAGTATATCCGTTAAAGAGTCTTCAAGGCGTCAGGTGGACGACGAAACAGACACTGCGGCCGGTTCGCGTCGGCGACGAAATCGCCTGCCGCGCAATCGGCAACGTGAACGAACGCTTCAGATGGTGCGCGAGCGCGGCGGTGCGATCGATGCGGTCGAGCTTGCTTCGCTCATGAAGTTGCATGTCACCACCGTGCGATTCCACCTCGATGCGTTGTGCGACGAGGGAGCGATCGAGCGCATCCGGATGAACCGGGACGGCAGGGGTCGCCCACGCACCGGATACCGCGCCGTAGCGGAGCGCCTGGACTATCGCATACTCGCCGAGATCCTTGCGATGGAGCTCGGCGAGACGGTAGAAACACGCGCTCGGCGTGCTCAGCGCGCGGGAGTGCAGTGGGCCGAACGGATCGCGACTTCGCGGCCTGAAGCTGTTGGGGGTCAAGGTGGTACGGACGCGGCGCGGGCCGGTGACCTGTTGGATAGAGGTGCCGTGCTGGCGACTGAGGTGTTCGACCGTATGGGGTTTGACGCCGAACTGGCCGCTGAATCAGAACCATCGGCATCGCTGTCGGCTGATAGCGAGCAGGTTTTCGGGGCCGAGCGGGTCATTCGTCTACACGCCTGCCCAGTGCGCGATTTGTCTCGAGCCCACCCCGAGGTGGGTTGCGGCCTACACCTGGGGTTGCTGCAGGGCTTGGTCAACCGGGCCGCGGGTGGACATGCCGACCACGACGAGGTGTCAGTGTCCGCCAGGCTCGAGCCCTTCGTCGAACCCGAACTCTGCATTGCTCGGTTGGGGCCTCGGCAATAACGGAGTGGTTGAGGTGCGGCCACCGCTGGAGGGCTCTCTGCATCCTGTCAAAGGGCTCGATGATCTCCGGGGACACCATCCTGGGCAACACCGCGCATGTCGAGCGCTCCCGCGTATCGGCGCTCGCATTCCTCAACTACCTTGAGGGTCAACGAATCCGGTGCGGGTGGCCTAGGCCGCGAGGTCTCTGGTGCGCAAGCGTCGCCGAAGAGAGCGCAGTCGTCCCCGCAGTCGCGAGCCGATCACCTCTCTCGGGAGCTGGCTCGGACTTGGGTGTGTCACGATGACCCGTCCGCCGTCGGGGTCACATCCCTCGACGAAAGTAACCCCATTTTCGGTGTAGGTAAAAGTCGCGACATCATAGGCGAATAGACGCTGCGATATCCGCAGCAGTTCTGCTCGGTTGTCGGTCGCCCACATAAGGTACTGGACGCCCGTGGCGCCGATACGCCGCCGCCGGGGCGGTGCTTCCGAACGCAGATAGATCTGAAAACCGCCCGTTGTCAACAGTAGTGCGGTGTCCTGCTCCTGCAGCACCACCTGGCACGAAAACACATCGCAATAGAAGTTGATCGAGCGGGCCAGATCGGAGACCGTCACCAAAGACGACGACACTGTGGCGGTGCCCCCACTGGCCGACCCGGGTTGACCCTCGCGGTCCGGGTCCGTCTTCATGACGACCTCCGATTATAGATGATTACTATCATTCATAATACGCTTCTCAGGTTTAGCAGAAAAGCTTCCGACTAGAAACCGGGATCGCTGAACGAGGTCCGTCTCGACGACCGCTGTCTTGCGGCGTCGGTGGTTACGGCGCCGGCCAGACAGAAGCATCGAGTTCTGCCGAGTCATTGCCCGATGTGGGCGGCGGCGCATCGCGCGAACAATTCGGACGCTGGAATTTTCGCGTGCTGGCGACTGGGTTGTGTACATATGGTCGATAGTCCCAGTCAAACACGATGTGCTGCGGGAAAAGATGGGCGGCAAGCGCGCGCCGCTCATGCCCGCACGAATGAGTGCCGACTACCACGAGTCGCACATCACCATCAGGTGTGATCCCAGCTGATTCAACAGGATCTTCGCCGACCGCTCAGCACGGATGTCGTTGTGAAGGACGCGGCCGTTGAAGGCGGCGTAGCGGCGCCTCGCACCAACGCGATCGGTAGATCCAGCGGCCCGACGAATCCTGGGGTTGAGCATGCGACAACTTATCTCGCACCCTTATCAGGCACATTTTTAAATGATAGAATTCCTTTATATTGACCGTCCCAACGAGAGAGGTAGGCAGCCGTGATCGTCGGCGATGTCTACGGCGGAGGCGCCGGACTACCGGAGATGGCCGAGTTGGGGCGTTGCAATACCGTCTTCTCGTGGTCGAAACCCAACGGCTACACAAGCTTGCAGTTGGTCATCGAAATCCCCGTCCGCTCGAGAAATCGGACCCGATTGGTGCCCGTCGAGGTGCAAATCAAAGCCCTCGCACAGGATCTGCGGACCAACAGCGAGCACACGATCGATGACAACTCCCCGCACGCGATACCTAGCCTGGCGCTCGGCCCGCTGACCCAAACCGCCCATGCCGCCCACCGACTCAATAGGGCACTGCAGCCAGTACAAGGCCACGTCATGCCCTCGGTCACATCGAATGCTGATGACGGCGACCGGAACTCACCGCCTGGGATCGACCTCGACGCACGTGCCCCACGCAGGACGGCTGCGATGACGCGCCCCGTCACAACCCCAACGACGCAGACAACGGGCAAGGCGGAAGCGCGCGTGAGGCCGTCGAGCACCCAAAGCTGCTCCGCGTACGCGAAACTGGCCAGCTCGATCCCAAGGCTTCAACCAACTTTTTCCCGGTAGGAGGCAACGTATGTCCGCGCAACTCTGCACGGCAATGCACCCCTGACACGTCCCAGCGTCGAGCGAGGTCTGCGATTTAGATTGAAGCCCGCACACCGATCCTCCGGGTTCGTGCAGGGTGCGTGGTGGCCCCGCACCGATCAACTACTCACTGAACTTCCGCCTCTGCTGACGGCCCTCACGCGGCGGCTCGGCCAGATCGACCACGTGATCTTCGATGAGACGTATTGGACGCCAGCATCATTGCGCATGGAGGTTATGGGTCGCAGCATCCTCCTGGAAGGCTCTGCGCAATCATCCACCAACACGCTGACGGTGATCGGTGAAGGGTTCGGCAAGCTAGTTCTCCTGGTCGTTCCCCCCTATACCAAACCAGCGCGCGCATACGCGGCCGTGATGACAGCATCGAAACCCGATGACGTGTCAAGCCCCGACGAACTGTTGGGGATCGGACCTCGGGAGGCGCAGGGTCGCCGCCGCGCAGTGCTGGCGCGCCAGCGTTGGCAGTCCGAGGGCAGAGTGCCGCGCCGTCTGGACTGTCAACGCGGTAACGGCAGCGTTGTAGAAATATTTCCGGAGGTGCGGAGTGCTCAGTGACAATGAGTTCGCAGCGCTGCGCGACATCGAGCGCCGGTTCTATCGGGGGAGCCCGGAACTGTTTCGTCTCTTCGACAGCGTAGAGCCGCAGTCGGTGACGAATCAGCGTAAGCCGGCCAGGACCCGAATGCTGATAGCTGCGGTCGCGCTTTCGTGGTTGGCGCTGCGGGGACCACGCATGCTCAGCGCGACCGAAGTCCGAATCCTGCGGCGCCAACCGCTGCCGCGCACCGCGCGCGCAGACAACGCCGCCGCCGAACGAACCGGCCTAGTTTCGGGTCACTCTGGTCCGGTCGAGGACGTGGGCGTATTCCTCGCGCAGTCAACCACGGTCACGGCGCCCTCCTACGGCTCATATACGGAAGAGGGGCCTGGCCGTCTCGATCGGGAACCCGAGCACGTCGAGTCGCCTAGTCAAGAGGTGTTGGTGTTTCCACAAATAGCAGTCCGAGCTCGCGAACGAGTACCAACAGCCAAAGCCCGGGCGGAACTGGAGAGAAAATGATTGTCCTCTATGCAGTGGCCGCGGTCTGCGGGCTTGTCGTTCTCTGGCTGGGATCGCATTTTCGCGTCATCAAACAATATGAGCGGGGCGTTGTCTATCGATTCGGACGGGTGCAATCCGGCGTTCGCGGACCGGGGCTCACGTGGTTGATTCCAATCTCCGATCGCCTCGACAAAGTGAACATGCAGATCATCACAATGCCGATACCCGCCCAAGACGGCATCACCCGCGACAACGTCACCGTCCGGGTCGACGCCGTCATCTATTTCAATGTCGCCGATCCGCAGCGCGCGTCTGTGGACGTGCAGGACTACATGTCCGCAGTAGGACAGCTCGCACAAACATCGCTGCGTTCGATCATCGGCAAGAGCGAGCTCGACGACCTCCTGTCCAATCGCGAAGGTCTCAACCAGGGCCTGGAATTGATGATCGACAGCCCCGCGCTGGGCTGGGGGATCCACATTGACCGCGTTGAAATCAAGGACGTGGTGCTGCCGGATACGATGAAGCGCTCAATGTCGCGCCAAGCCGAAGCCGAGCGCGAGCGACGGGCACGGATCATCACCGCCGACGGCGAACTGCAGGCATCCGACAAGCTGGCTGAGGCGGCCGAGGTGATGGCCGAGCACCCAGCCGCGCTGCAACTGCGACTCTTGCAAACCGTCGTCGAGGTCGCCGCCGAGAAGAACTCCACCCTGGTACTTCCGTTCCCCGTGGAACTGCTCCGTTTCCTTGAGAAAGCCACCCCGCAACAGCAGGGGGCCACAGTAGGCACCACGCCCGCCGAAGCGGTCCCGCTTCTCAACGGTCAGACGCCGAATGTAGATATCCCGACGACCCACGACGACGCTCGCAGTCTGCCTCTCGAAAGTGTTGCAGGCCAACCCTTCCGGCTGAACCAGTAGCGCCCGTATAGCCGACATTGCCTGCCCGTCAGACCGTCGTGGGCAGTGGTGACTACAGCGCCCACTTCCAGAACAGATCGGAGCTAGGACAATAGCCATGACGGAGCAAGCCCAAACTCAAGCAGTGGTCGTTGGCATTAACGGCTCTCAGGCCGCGATCGACACCGCCGCTTGGGCGGTGGCAGAGGCGGTCAGCCGCGGCGTGCCCCTACGCCTCGTATACGTCCGCCCCGCCACTTACACATCGCGCGTGGCTGTTAAGGGCCGTCCATGGGACGTCGTACGTGCCGAAGCAACCTTAGACCGCGCGGAGATGGCCATTGACCACATGGGAAAGCCGATACAAGTCGAAACTGTCATCCGGCGCGGCCGTCCCGATTGTGTGCTCGTAAACGAATCCCGTGGAGCGTCACTGATCTGTGTCGGCTCGGAGAGAAAAGGACCCTGCGCACGAATGCCGCTCGGTTCGACCGCGGCGGCCCTAGCGAGGCATGCGCACTGCCCGGTAGCGATCGTCCGGTCCGGCGGCACAGCGGAATCAGACATCGGTTGGATCGCTGCTGTGCAAAACGACGACGCCGACAATGACGCGGTCGTGCACCGCGCGATGGAGGAGGGGCGGCTGCGCAGAGCGCCGGTTCTTCTGATCGATATGCGAGTCGATAGCTGGGTGCGACGCTATCCGGACGTTCATGTGCAAACCGTTGCTGTGCGCCGAGGTGCGACACGACGCAACGACATCCGCAGTGATTCAATCCAATTAGCGGTGGTGGGTAGTGCAGATGCCGAGCACGTCGCTCGACTCGTCTGGCCGGCTTACCATCCAGTACTGGGCTACGCCAACGGTTCAGTGCTGCTGGTCCGTCAGTGATCGTGACATCGCCAGAAGCGCGCCGCGCCCACTGGTGAATCAAGCCGTCGCCCGGAAAAATCGCTGATGCGTTCGATCACCTCGACCAAAAGGGAGGGTTTGATATTGGCCATTCGTGTCTGGACGATCGGTCATTCAACACGCGCCTTCGAGGACGTAGTGACCATGTTGCGCGCCACCGCGATCACCGTTCTGGTCGATGTGCGCTCCTATCCGGCGTCGCGAAAGTTCCCGCAGTGGAACCAAGCGGCGATAATCGAGGAGATGCCGACCGACATTGACTACCGGTGGCTTCAGAAGCTGGGTGGTCGGCGCCATACCCCGGCTGGTGTCGAAAGCCCGAACGGAGGGTGGCGAGTCAAGGCGTTCCGTGACTACGCCGACTACATGCAAAGCACCGAGTTCGCCGATGGGCTGAGCGAGCTGCTCCAGCTCAGCGACCACCTCCGTCCGGCGATCATGTGCAGCGAGGCGGTCCCCTGGCGCTGTCACCGCAGACTGATCACCGATGCGCTGATCGTCGCCGGAGCCGAGGTCCGCCACATCATGTCCGCATCGACCACGACCCGAGCGACGTTGAGCGACTTCGCCCATGTCGATGGCGGCAACCTCACCTACCCGCCCGCCGGATGAGGACCAGGTGAGCATCGTCGATGACGTCTGTGAAGACGTCCAAACCATTCCTCTTGGCTCCGTCACGACTTACGGAGACATCGGCAGCAGGATCGGAGTCGGCCCCCGTCAGGTCGGCCGCGCAGTGAGTCTGCTCGACGCCAATGTGCCGTGGTGGCGAGTCGTCCGCGCCGACGGGACCCCCGCCACCTGCCATGGTGGCCGCGCCCGCGCGCTGCTGATCGAAGAAGGCGTCCCCTTCCATGCCAATGGATGGCGCGTAGACATGAATCGTGCTCGATACCCGGGGGCCGGAGCTCGCCGACAATGATCGTTCGAGAATTCACCGGACATCTTCGTGTCGGGTGGACGATCAGTATCGCCTGAGCGACACCGACATTCATACCACGGAAGATCGCAAATCCCGCCGGACAAAGTGCAGGTAATCCTCGGCGGTGTGGTATTCCGGTCGAGGCGCATCGGAGGTGCAGTCGTCGACAATGCGTCGAGATACATCGCGCAGTTTGACGTTGCAGTCCTGTGACAGCGATTTCAAGACGTTGAATGCGTCGTCGGCCTTCAGGCCAAACGACTGCATAAGCATTCCCTTCGCCTGCTCGATGACGGGCTGGCTGGTCAACTTAAGACGCAGTTGCGCAATCTCCCGAAAAATCTCGTTCCCATTCAGGGCTGCGAGCGGTCTCCCATCCAGGACCTCTACTCGTGCCTCGCCGACACTGTGGTGAGAAGACGAGCGAAGTGTTGTGACAGCGTTCACAGGACTCGGGTGGCTTTCAGGGGGAGCCAATTCCTTCACTTCGGAGCGCCCATCAAACGCATCAGCCCACTGCGATCGCACCGCTCGGGCGGCATGGTCCGGTTCTGTTTCACAGCGGCCTGCCGCCAGGTTAATCAGCGCTTGGGCCAGCGCGAAGAGCGGTACGTTTCGCCGCGTGGAAGTCGTGACAAGCTCGTCAAAGGCTTGCTCTGCACTGCAGTGACGTAGCGCGATGAGAATTCCCTCTGCGACATCCAGAACGCGTCGTCCATCGGTCGGATCGTTCGTGGGTCGCTGACTCACGACTGCCTCCCATCGGTCACAGTGGCGTACTTCCGTTCTAAACATTTAATTGCGTAGGCGCAATCATTGCGTACTAAGAAGTAGCTGAGAAACCCCGAGGGTGTGCGGGCTATTGCTGAGGTGAGCTGGAGATCGTTAGAGGGCATCGAGGTGTTGCGCGCTGCTGCGGGCACTCGTCGTCGTCTCATGGCCACTGAGTTGTCTGGCGCTGTTGATCAAGCCGACCAGACTGAACGCCTGGGGCGTGTTGCCCAGATGACGTCGCGCAGTGGGGTCGTATTCCTCGCTGAGCATTCCGACGTCGTTGCGCAGTTCGAGCAGCTCCTCGTAGAGTGCGGCCGCCCGATCACCCTGACCAATGCCGCAGAGGGCATCAACCAGCCAGAAGCTACAGGCCAGAAACGCACCCTCTGAGCCGGGTAGTCCGTCATCGCTCTTCTCAGGATCATAGCGGAGCAGCAGCCCGTTCCAGCTCAACTCCTCGCGAACCGCCTTGACGGTGTTGATTATTCGACGATCCGTCCAGGGCAGGAAGCCGACGCGAGGTAGCAGCAACAGTGCGGCGTCAAGGTGCTTCGAGCCGTACGACTGTGTGAAGCAGCCACGGGCCGGGTCGATGCCGTGCGTGCAGATACTGCGGTGAATCTCATCGCGCAACTCGCGCCATCTGGTCAACGGCCCTGGCAGGCGATGATGCTCCACGGTGCGAACCGCTCGGTCGACCCCGGCCCACGCCATGACCTTTGAATGAACGAACTGTCGCGCAGGGCCCCGAACTTCCCAGAGGCTGTAGTCGGGCTCGTCCCAATGACCTTCCAGGAAGTCCAGGAGCGCAAGCTGAACGTCCCACGCAGTGTCGTCGGTGGGGAGGCCCGAAGCGCGGGCGAGGTGCAGGCCGTCGAGCACTTCACCCCACACGTCGAGCTGTCTCTGCCCAGAAGCGGCGTTGCCGACGCGCACCGGTCGCGATCCTTCATAACCCGCAAGCCACGGCAGTTCGAATTCCGGCAGTCTTCGCCGGCCGTCGAGCCCATACATGATCTGCAGGTCCCCTGGGTCACCCGCCACCGCCCGCACGAGCCACTCGCGCCACGCATGAGCCTCGTCGACGAAACCGGTACCGAGCAGCGCCTGCAGCGTGAAGGTGGCATCGCGTAGCCAGCAGTATCGGTAGTCCCAGTTCCGCGGTCCGCCCATCTGTTCAGGCAACGAGGTAGTGGCGGCGGCGACGATGCCTCCGGTAGGCGCGTAGGTCAGGGCCTTGAGCAGTAACAGTGCCCGACGTACCTCCGGTTGCCACCGGCCGGTGTAACGACACTGCCCCATCCATCGCCGCCACCACTCCTCGGTCTCACGCAGTGCTCGCTCGGCATCGACGGGTTTTGACGCCGAAAGATGGGACGGTCGGTGGGTCAGCACGAACGAGATCCTTTGCCCGGCTTCCACGTTGAAGTCGGCCACAGTGGTCAGATGTTCGCCCCGAGTCTCGACCGGCGTGCGCAGCCATACCGCGTCGGGACCGGCTATCGCCAAGAGACCGTCACTCCGGCGACGCACCCACGGCACGACATGGCCGTAGTCGAAGCGCAGCCGCAGCGACATCGTCATCATCACCCGTCCGCGTATACCCTCGACGATGCGTACGACGTCGGCCGACTCGCCCCGTGGTGGCATGAAGTCGATTAGTCGAACCCGACCATCGTCGGTGTCCCACTCGGTGTGCAGGATCAGCGTGTCGTCCAGGTACGTCCGCCGATCGGCCGACCGTGCGCCCACCGGTGCCAACAACCAGTGGCCCGCGTCCGGTCCATCGAGCAAGGCGCCGAAACAGGACGGGGAGTCGAATCGGGGCAGACACAGCCAGTCGATCGCGCCGTCTCGACCGACGAGCGCAGCGGTGTGCAGATCGCCGAGTAGCGCGTAGTCCTCGATGGGGGCCACGGTCATCGATCGCTATCGAGGGTGATGATGACCTTAACGTCGTCGGGTTGCTCGGTGAAGGCCTCGGCTGCGCGATGGAGCGGAACACGTCGTGTGATGAGACTCGCCAACCAGTCCTTGTCTGCAGATGCCAAGGCGACGGCGGCTTGGCGGTAATGACGCAGATTGGCGTTGACTGAGCCGAAGACGGCGTCGTTTTCCAGCACGAGTTCGCGGTTGAGCGAGCCGGCGTCGATGCGTAGTCGGCGACCCGCGGGTGACACCCCCGTTAGGCAGACGATGCCGCACGTGGCGGTGCCGGCGATCGCGCCGAAGACAACAGGCGCAGCGCCGGTGGCCTCGATGATCACGTCCGGGTTCAGTTTCGCGGTGACGTCGTCGATGTCGTCGGCGTGGTAGGTGGCGCCGAGTGCCTCCACGATGGCCGGTTTCGGTCCGTTGGTGACCCGATCGAGTACGTGAGTATCCAGTCCGTGCTGAATTCCGAGCAGGGCGGCAAGCAAGCCAATGGGACCCGCGCCCGTGATCAGGGCGCGCCGTGGATCGAAGTATCCTCGCTGACCTACCCGGTGCACCTGTTCCCAAGCTTTGGCTACCACCGTGGTGGGTTCCATCAGAACCCCCACCGCTTCAAGAGCTGGGTCGATCGCCACCGCGAACTCGGTCTCGACGGTCCAGCGTTGGCTGCCGTACCCGTCGCGTTCCTTGATCCCCCTCTCGGTGTAGCGACCGTTGCGACACATGTCGAACTCCCCGTGGCGGCAAGCCGCGCATGGCACCGGATCTGGTCGGCGTACGACCCCGACGACGAGGTCGCCTTCCCTGAATCCGCTGTGAGCAGGCGCCTCGGCGACTCGGCCCAGGGACTCATGGCCCAAGATCAACCGGTCACGTCCTTTGGGCGGACACCCGTATTCCCCGCTGACGATCTCCTTATCGGTGCCGCAGACGCCGATAGCCAAGCCGTCGACCAGTAGCTCGTCGGGTGGGCGGCGCGGGTCCGCCACGTCCTCGACGCCTAGCGATTCGGCCGTCTTGGGTTGCACGGTCAGAGCTTGCATACTCGAGTAGTTGCCGGACTGCAGTGGTTGCAAACACGCAATGGTTGCGGTGTGATAACAATTAGGCGGTTCTTGTCGATTGGAGGGTTATGGCTGAGCACAACAACAGCCGGGTATCGGCGGATCAGGTGGAGTCGGTACTCCGCGCGTCGCGGGCTTTGGTGGGCATCACCGCAGCTTCGATCGCCGAAGTCGACGATGTTGTCACCGTCCCACAATTGCGCGTGATGATGATGCTCGCGACCCGCGGTCCGTTGAATCTGGGGGGCGTCGCCGTCGGCCTGGGAGTGGCCCCGTCCAACGCTAGCCGTATTTGCGATCGACTACTTAAGCTCGGCATAGTCGACCGCCGCGACGACCCGTCAGATCGCCGCCAACTGGAACTAACGCTTACCGCCGACGGAAGCGCATTGATCGAGCGCGTCATTCGTCACCGCCGGACCGCGATCCGGCGGATTCTCCGCAAGTTGGCTTCCACTCAACGCGATCAACTGGCCGCTGCACTGGACGACTTCGCGACTGCTGCCGGCGAACCCGTCGCCGAACATGATCGCGCGTTCATATGAAGAAGTCGGGCCTATCGACGCCGTCTGTTTCTTATGCGCTTCTGCTGATCGGGCGACCACAGTGTGCGCGACGCTGAGCCATCGCACAAGAGTTATCGCACCTTCAGACTGGGATTGTGAACTTCCAGGTCGAGAGTGAAGATTTAATAGGACTGGCTTCCGTCCTGATGCCGCATTTTGCAAACGGAAATCGGTCACGCTCCAACCCCCGCAACGCCTTTCGCTGAGAGTCGCACGTTCTGCAGACACCATCTCGGCGGCCAACGGTCTCGGAGGCTCACCGCGAATGTCACGAACGCGAACGCTCGTGCCGATAGACAGTGCGTCCCGTTTGTGGACGTAGAACCGTTCGACGCCTGGACACTTTCGGCCAAGCGATTCGGCGACAAATTTTCATATCGCCTCGTTCAAATAAGGAAAGCCAAGCCCAGTAGCTCGACGAGGTAGCTCGCCGAGCGCCGGGATGTCCAGGACGATAACCGTTGGGGAGACTCGGTATGCATCGCGAGTTCGCGCTCGGTGACGGTCCCCAATCCCGGCGCCGCGTTCGATGGGTTTCGTGGGCAGATACCGGCTAAGTTGCCCGACCTGTGCATGGGAATCCTCGGACAAGTCATACCCATGGTCCACGCTGAACGTCAGTTCCTCACCGAGCAGGGTCACCGCGGCGGTCCTGGTTCCTGGACGCTGTCGGCTCTACCACCATCGGGGCACGCAATTTGACGATTGGTCTGGTCAGATCTGGGTTGCCGAAATGCTGTGGGATTAGTCCGGTTCAGATCGGGTTACCCGCAACTTATGGTGTATCCAGCGAGGCTAGGACGATCTGCGACAGTTGGTGTCGCGCTACTGACGACGCTAGCCGCCGGTTGCGGAAACGATGCCGACTACAACTCGTCGAACCGCGGATCGGGCACCGATACCGAGCCAACATCAGTCGAGAACGCGTTCATCGTGCCCAAGTTTCTGCCAGGCTCGTGCGCGATTCAGGTCGGAGAAAGTGCGAACCTCCGTTTCACGGTGTCCAACATTAGACCCGCGGAATCAGAGCGACTGCTTGGGATCACGACAGACGCCGCCGACATGGTTCGGATCTCGCCGACTGCGACGGTGGAGATTCCGCCCAAATCAACCATCGCGGCGGGCCAGCCCGTGGAAAACCTTGACGACCCTGCCGCACCGGACGAGCCGTTCACCGTGACCCTGGAAGGCATGAAGGGCAACGTCACACCCGGGAAGTCGGTGGACGTTACGTTCCGATTCGAGAAGCGCGGGGAGCTGGAGTTCCTGGTTCCCATCGAGGCGTGCCCCACCCAGAAGTAGCTTGACCATCTACCAAGTCACCTAATCCGCCGTCGCACAATCTATTGGGCGGAGTGCCCATATGCGTGGTCCTGTTGAACGAGCCGTGCTCGGCGCTGGTTCCGGTCTCGACACTGGCAATCGAGAACTGATCAACGAGCTGAAGAAGGTTAGATTTAACCATCGTCATCGTCAGGCACAATATGCAGCAGGCGGCGCGGGTGAGCGACTGCACCGGGTTCGTCAACATCAAGGACACCGGCGCGCTCGGCAAGCTCGTGGAGATGGACGACACCGAGAAGATGTTTTCCAACCCGAATCAGAAAGCTGCCGAAGACTACGTTGTCGGCCGGCTCGGATGATGCTAACGCGACATCGGTCGCGTCGGGATTCCGCTACGCATTCGGCGCCATAAAGGCAGCCCGAACCAGGTCGTTGCGATGACGATCAGCACGATGATGGTGACTGGTGTCGAGCCGGTTGGGCCGAATATCAGGTCGGTGATGAGAAAGTCCACCGAACCCATGCCCGCAGCGAGCAGAACCATCGCGGTTGTCATCTGCCGACCGGCCGTCTTGACCAATCGGGCCTTTGTCGTAAGACTTCCCACGCAGCCGGCGGTAGGCGGGCTCGCCGAGCAGAAAGATTACCGCCAGCGTCGTGGACAGGAACGCCACAAAGTAGACGCCCTGCTGTTTTCGGTTCAAAGCCGGACATCAGCACCGTTACTCCGGGGATGATCATGCGAAGCTCGCCGCAAAACTCATCGAGTTCGCGGTCAAGGGTTTCCGGGTCACGATCCTGCGGATCCGGAGCATCTGCCCTCGGTAGACATGAATCGTTTTTACCGTGACGTGCGCCTATGAGGGTTGTTCGCCGGTGGTTGCGGATTCGACGTAGCGGGCCGCCTCGGCGGCATGCTCGGCGGCGACGTAGACGTCGTAACGCTGGGCTCGGAGGGTCTGCACGCTGGAGAAGTCGCGTCGACCGCGCGTGGACCAGTGCGACGCGAAACCGAAGATCGCACCCCAGATGGCGCCGACCACGACGGCGACCAGCACCATCCACAGCCACAGCGGGCCTACGACGACGATGGCGAAGAGCAGCCCGACGAGCACGCCGAACCAGGCGCCGCTGGCCGAACCGGCGAGGGCGGCCTTGCCCTTCGTCATCACTTTCGGTGACGTGCTCGACGTACGGACACCATCACCCACGATCCGGACATGCTCCACCGGGAATCCGCAGCCCGACATTCGGTCTACAGGTGCTGGGCCGCCAAGTAGTGGGGCGAAATGTGTTGTTGATTGGGTGTGCCCATATGTTGGGTTCGTCATCTGCATCTGCTCTCTTAAGGTTCCGCGTGACGGGCGATTGAGTTTGTGGTACGCACCATGGAGCGGCATTTCTCTCGCACCAGATCCGATGCGGCATCGTTATGGCGTGGGCGTTCGTCGATTGGATAATGCGCCGAGCACGAGGGCCCCGATGACAGCGAGGGCTCCGACGGCAGCCAGGGTGATCGTCCAGATCCGGCGATCCTCGAGGTCCAATTGACACAGCCGAGTGAACTTCGTGTCGACCACGATCCCGCCGGGAACAGGGATGTTGGCGGCGCTTCCGTCGTCGTTGGCACGGGCGGCAGACAGGTCGGGAGCTATGGCGCTTCCGCACCCGACAGAAGACTCCCCTTCAGGAGAAACCGAAAGAGGAACAAGTAGACCCGCCGTTGCGACGATTAACGCCACAACCCCCGCGAACAAGGCGATCCGTCGCACGATCACACCTGACCGCTTACCCGGGCTGCGTGGTTTCAACCCCCGACTGGCCGACGACCGTCAGCAGTTGGTCTCGATGGTGAAATCGTGAGCCGGTGCGCAGGCGCTCGCTGCGGCGAACCCGACCTGGCTGGCGGGATTGCTGACCCGCCGAGTGCCGCTAGCCGCCGACTGGCCGAGGCGCTGATCGTCGTGGAACCGCGCGTCGACGAGCGCGTACTCGGGTCGTTCGCCGTCCTGATCAATCGGGTCGACGAGACTGGTAGTCGGAGAATCGGCGAGACTGGTAGCCGGAGAAATGGATTCGCTTTCCGATTCGATCTACACCCACATCGGTGGGGCACTGACCGACACTCACGCAAACCGCTTCTGCCGTTAATTGCAAGGCGTACAACATGTTTCAGCAGCCTGAGAACATCAAAGCAGAAGATTCGATCAATCACATCTAGTCCTCAGCATTCGCACAGGGACTAGTGGTGCAGTAGTTGTGGTACGCGGATAGCTCCCTGGTGATACAGGTGTCAACGTGCTGTGACCCGGCGCCTCGTGTCGATCCGCGCAGTGCATGGATATCCACGGCACTGGATGCGCGCGCAGCATCTTGCACTCTGCGACAGAGCGGCGCGCTGGTGGATTCCCATGGCGCAACTCACGACCGATGCGAATCGCGGCTCGACACAGCTGAGCGACAGACCGCTGGGCGACAGTACGTCGGGAATAGAGACTCGGAAGGAGAAAGCAATGGTTGAACAACCAACACAAGCAGGTTCGACGGTGGCACCGCAGGAGCACCCACGGCAGGTTGTCAAAAGTTTCACCCGATACCGCGATGCCGAAAACGCAGTCGACCAACTCGCCAGTCAGCCGTTCGACATTGAACGCATCGCCATTATCGGATCGGAGCTGCAATTCGTTGAGGAGGTCAAAGGTCGGCTAAACCGCGGCGTCGCCGCCGCGCAAGGCGCGGCCGGCGGAGCCCTGGCGGGCGCCTTGATCGGCTGGATCTTAGGTCTGTTCGACCTGCTCCACCCGATCATCACCGGGCTCGTGCTGGCCCTTTACGGAGTCGTGCTCGGCGCCGCGGCCGGAGCCGTCGCGAGTCTCGTGTGTCATGCGTTGCGGGGTGGCCGACGCGACTTCCAAGCCTCCAGCGCGCTGCGGCCCCGGCACTATGACGTCGTCGCGGATGCTGCCGTGGTCGAGCGTGCCCGACAGTTGCTCGGCGCGCACGACACTGCGCCTTTTCAGCGAGAAGCCGGATGACGGCCGAAACGCGCACCAGGCGCGCCGGAATCCCGGCGCTGGCGGTTGCGGTCACGCTCGTGTCGGCAGGGTGCTTCAACCCGCCGGAACAGGTCAGCAATCCGTCAAGCGGGAGCCCAACCGCCACCACGACTCCGCTGGCCGAGGAGTCGTCGGGGGCGACGACCGGCTTTGTCGAGGTGGTCGAACGGGTCAGCCCCAGCGTGGTTACCGTGCTAACCGACGGTGGTCAAGGCAGTGGTGTGGTGTTGCAGCCCGACGTTGTCGTCACCAACGCCCATGTGGTCGGTCAACAACGCAACGTGTCGATCGTCTTGGCCGACGGCACACGATCGCCCGGGGAGGTGCTCGGCGCCGACGAGGTCACCGATGTCGCGGTGGTGCGCACCGAACGTGGTGATCTACCGGTAGCGCAGTTCCGCAAGGACCTCCCGCGCCCGGGCGAGCGGGTCCTGGCCATCGGCAGCCCGTTAGGGTTTCAGAATTCGGTGAGCGCCGGCATCATTTCCGGGCTGCACCGCGATGTCCCGGGCTCGGCCGCGCAGACTTATTCACTGGTTGACCTCATTCAAACCGACGCATCGATCTCACCGGGCAACTCCGGCGGCGCACTGCTGGACACCCAAGGGCGGGTAGTGGGCATCAACGAGGCCTACATTCCGCCCGCGGCCGGAGCGGTATCCATCGGATTCGCGATACCCTCGGCCACCGTGCTGGACGTGGCCGAGCAACTATCGGCCGACGGCACGGCCACGCATCCCTACTTGGGCGTATCCGCCGGCCGGCTGACCGACCCGATACGACGGCGACTCGACGTCCAGGTCGACCGCGGCGCGGTCGCACTCTTGGTCGACGAGGGCGCACCGGCCGCCCGCGCAGGTATCAAGTCGGGCGATGTGATCGTGGAGATAGCGGGTCAGTCGGTCGGCAGTGTCGAGGACCTGTTGAGCGCGCTGCGCCAGACACGACCCGGGCAACAGGTCGAGCTGGTGTTCGTTCGCGGTGATCAGCGCCAACATGTAGACGTCACGATCGGATCCCGACCCACCTGAACGCGAATGACTCACCGAGATAAAAACTTTCGGCGCTCGACGCACCATAACGGCAACGAACGTTAGGAGGATCTAGCAGTGCAGGCACTCACGGTGGTGTCGAGCTGGCCAAGCCCACCTCTTCAACGGATAGCTAGGCGATTCGGCACCGACAGACAGATCGCAGCGGAACTACCAGGGAGCCATGACATGCCGAGCCCAAATGAAATGGAGGCACATCATGTTCACAACACGTCCGTCGTCGATTAGTGTGGCCAACACGATCGCCAACGCAGGCGCGCGCCTACTGCAATCCCGCCGGCTCGTGCGCGCACCGATCTGGATATACAAGGCCCGCGCTGGGGCACTGCTGGGCTCACGGGTACTGATGCTCGAACACATCGGGCGCAAATCCGGTGCAGCCCGCTATGTCGTCCTGGAAGCCTTCGACCATCCCACGCCCGACACCTTCGTCGTCCCTTCCGGCTTCGGCGAGAAAGCGCAATGGTTCCGCAACCTCAAGGCCAACCCGCGGGTGCGGGTCTACATTCGCAGCCACGCGCCGGTCCCTGCCACTGCACGGGTCCTCGAGCAGCAGGAAGCAGACCTCGCGCTCGCCGCCTACATCCGTCGACATCCGCGCGCGTGGGCACGGTTCAAGTCCGTGATCGAGACAACCCTCGGCAGCACAATCAGTGACACCAACACCGACCTGCCGTTAGTCGAGTTGCGCCTCGAACCGGCGACACGGAAATGACAACGAATCAAGCCCACCGGACTCTGCCGACTTCAGCGCCCGGATGTGTCGTCGAGGTCGAAATAGGCTGCCGGGTGGTTGTTCGATCGGCTGGGGGCCGTCGTGGGCGCACCCTCAGCCCGAGACGACGATGGCCACCAGGACGCCATCGCGTCGACCAATAACCGTCAGGTCGGTTCGCGGTTCTGCGGTCAAGATGGAGGAAGAACATCCGACTCGAATAGGAGGGAATGATGACCACATATTTGAACGGCTTGGAGTCGGTGGACAGTGTTGCCCAACAGTTGATGGAAGAATTCGACGGGATCCTGCCAAAGCGGCAGGTGGCCGGCACCGTGCTGAAAGCAGTCGCCGACCTCGACGGGCAGGTGCCATCCGGCGCCTTACCCCAGATGCTGCACCAGCTCGCTCAGCAGCGGCTGCACAGCTCGATCTCCGAGGTGTGGCCCATAGCAGCCACCCCGGCTGACCGGCGCTGATCTCATCCCTTCGACCATTCGGGCCGTCGACCAACTCGCAATCGCTGCCAGCGGTGGGCCCGGCGTGGTGATCGGGTACGCGGCGCGCGCGGTGTCGCCGCGGCTTCCCGCCGCCGCTCAGCGATCACATCCTCAGTAACGGCCGCAAGGCGATAAAGCTGCCTGACGGCAACTAGGCTCCTGCGTAGATCATTGGCGACGGCCAGCAGCCCATCATCGTCAACGGGGGCGTCACGTAGCGGCAGCGCTCCAGCGCTTCCAAACCAACAGCTGGCACCTTGACCTGCGGGTATGCAAGATAGATTAACAAGCTTCCGCGACACGCCGAAGTCTTGTCAAAGTAGTCAGGCGTGTCCCGTCAATCTTCGTTGCACCTCTACAGAGGCTAGGCCAGCGGCGGACCGTCCGGTGGGAAGCGACCTGGCATCGGCCGTAACGATACTGGGATCTCTGGGCGTAAGGCATTGCGAATTCGGGATTAATGGCGCGCCTGCAGCGGCACCTGGGAGGGAACCGCAGCGCTCAAGATAACTACACGCTTATGCAGGGGATGCTGCCGTCCGCGGTCTCGCGTACCAGAAGGCGTCTGCGGGAGTTGTCCATTGTGTCGACCCGCACGGCAGCACCGGTCTAGACGCGTTGCAAGTCTGACGGCGGCCGCCGGATCACATACGCGCGTTCCCGGCCTCGTCCACGACTAAGCTCGCTGCGGTGTCGACCGTACAAGAGGCGAAGCGGCGAGCCATCATCGAGGCCCTGATCTGCGCCGCACAGGATTGCTTGAGCGTTCAATGAGCACCGGACGCTCGTCCAAAGCGCGGTCGCTGAGCATCGTCGCCATCGCCTACCTGACCGCGGTCGCAGTCGGCGCGGCATGGTTGATCGCCGGACCTGCCGCCGGCGCGGCCTGGTTGGACGCTCTGATTGCCGACGTGCTCGGAACCGTCGTGATCTTCGTGTTCAGCCGGGCCTTCCGAAACTCCAGCTTCTACGACGCCTACTGGAGCGTGATACCGCCGCTGTTGCTGCTCTACTGGTGGCTCGTCGCCCCCAACCCCGACCCCCTGCGGACGGTGCTGATCGCAATCGTCATTGTGCTGTGGGCGATTCGGCTCACCGGGAATTGGATCTACGCCTTTCCCGGTTTGCACCATGAAGATTGGCGCTACCCCAAGTTCAAGGCGAGCGCAGGCCGCTGGGAGTTTTTCGTCGACCTGTTCGCCATCCATCTCATCCCCACGGCCCAGGTTTTCCTGGGCATGATCCCGGTCTACATCGCGGTGACCCAACCGGGACCCGGCTTGCGGTGGCTGGCGTGGACGGCCTTCGTGGTGGGCATCGCGGCCGTCGCGATCGAATTTGTCGCCGACCTGCAGATGCACCGCTTTGTCGCGGCTGCCCGGCCGGGCGAGGTGATGGACCGAGGATTGTGGAGCTGGTCGCGACATCCAAACTACTTCGGGGAGTTCACCTTCTGGCTGTCGCTTGCCCTGTTCGGCATCGCCGCCGCTCCCGCGCACTGGTGGTGGCTCGGCATCGGCGCGATCGCCATGCTCGCCATGTTTCTCGGCGCAAGCATCCCCATGATGGAGGAGCGCAGCTTGCAGCGACGACCGGATTACGCCCAGGTGGTCAACCGGATACCGCGGTTCCTGCCGCGGCCGCCGCGCGCATCTGGGCGGGGTTCTAGGTCAGATGGGGACTCTGCGGGGTGACCGCTCGGTACTTCTCTCGTAGAAGCTTGCCAACGTCTGATCCGTCGATGTACGGACAGCTACGCGGCGAACTCGGCATCGCCGTTGGCGTCATCCTGTGCGCGCATGTCGACGCAGTCGCGGACGTAGTCACCAAGCACACTGGGAATAGGTTGAGGATCAACAGGTTTAGGCCGTTGACCAACACGAACACCGCAAGCACAAGTGCCAGCACCATGTTGATGTTCGACAGCCACTGGATCCCGCGTGCGATCCCGGAGACCGCCGACAACATGAAGGCCAGGGTCAACACGGCGATGATCATCACCAGTACCGGGGTGGCTACCGCGCAGACCCATCCGTTGAAGTCCATTTCCGTCACCGATTTGCAGGGCGCCCAAACCCAGCGACGCGGCCAACCCGAACAGGGAGGTGAACGCCGCGGATAATCGGCTGGACTGGCCCCTGCGGTACATGCCGTAACCGATCGCCGCGCTCCAGTCCACGTTGATCGCCAGATGCCGGCCCCGGCTCCCGCCCGAATCAGCTTGCAAACGCTGCCAGCAGTGCTTCGCACTGCCGATCGAAAAAGCTCTGCGCCACTGGAGTTTTGGAGGAGGTGATGTCGAATCCGTGGAACGCTCCGTCGACGACGTCGAGCTGACACGGCACGCCTGCGGCACGCAGCCGATGCGCGTACTCGACGTCCTGGCCATATAGCGGATCCACCGTTCCCACGCCCACCCATGCAGGCGCGAGATTGGAGTGGTCGTCGTGTCGTGCCGGGACCGCCGAATGGCGATCGGCCCCTTTCAGGTACGCCTGCCAGCCCAGCCGATCGCTCTTTTCGCTCCATAGCCGATAGTGCGGGCTCTCCAGACCTGGGCGACTGGACGGTCGATCGTCGACCATCGGATAGACCAACAACTGGAACAACGGTGTCACCTCGCCGCGATCGCGGGCCAGCAGCGCAAGCGCCGCTGCCAAACCTCCACCCGCGCTGGCGCCGCCGATCGCTATCCGGTCGTGAACCACCCCGGGCTGGCGAGCCAACCAGGTCAGCGCCGAATAACAATCCTCCAGTGCGGCCGGATAAGGATCTTTCGGAGCGAGTCGGTAGTCGACGGACGCGACCGGAACGCCGACGCGGCGGACGAACCGTCGGCACAGCGCATCGTCTTGGGCTGCCGTTCCGATGACGTATCCGCCGCCGTGGATCCACAGCAGTGCGCCGCCGTGCGTGCACTCGCGTTCGGGTCGATAGAGCCGGACCCCGGCGCTGTGCGTGATCGCGAGGACTTCCACACCCTCTGAGGTTGCCGGCGCAAATCGGGTCAGGGCACGCATTGCCGGCAGCGTTACTTTGTTGAAGGGCGACCGGGGGAGCACTCGCGCGATGCCCCTCAGGTCAGGGTGATAGTGGTCAGATCGGATACGTGACACCGGTCAACTCCTCGGACACTGTCCACAAACGTTGTTGCGTCTGCTGGTCGTACGACCTCTTGCTCGACCGCACCAGTGTGGGGCGACCCGCCATCTCGAGGAACCCGCCTGGTCCCCAGTACTGACCACCGCGCACGTCAGGCATCGTCGCGGCGTACAGCTGTGGCAGTGCACCTTTCGCGGGATCCTGACCGATGAAACGGTCGGAGAACTTCATCATGGCCTGGACCGGTTTCCACATGTTCCTGAAGAGGTCAGACTTCGTGTACCCGGGGTGAGCGGTAACCGCTATCAGGGGCGCGCCCGATCTACTCAAGCGTCGATGCAACTCATAGCAGAACATCAAATTCGCCAGCTTGGACTGGGCGTAGGCGAGCGCACCACTGTACCGGCGCTCCCACTGGAGATCATCGAAATGAATTGCGCCGCCGAGCTTGTGGTCCAAACTTGCCACCACCACCACCCGCGCCCCGTCAACGCCGAGCATGTTCTCCAGCAGGAGTCCCGTCAGCGCAAAGTGGCCGAGGTGGTTGGTGGCGAATTGCAACTCGAAGCCGTCAGGTGTCGTCGTCTTGGGCGGGAACGCCACCGCGGCGTTGTTGATGAGTAGGTCGATCCGCGGATGGGCGGCACGCAGTTCGGCCGACGCGGCCCGAACCGCCTCGAGTGACCCCAGATCGAGCTGCTGCACCGCTACCTGCACCTCCGGCACCGACCGGCGAATCTGGTCAGCGGCCGCTTTGCCTTTGTCCGCATTGCGCACAGCCAACACCACCTGCGCGCCGCGTGCCGCAAGCACCCGCGCGGTGTCCAACCCGAGGCCCGTATTGGATCCCGTGACGACGGCAACTCGACCCGATTGATCCGGAACGTCGCTCTCGCTCCACTTGTGCTCGTTCATCATCCGTCAAAGTCCCAATCGATCGCGATGTCGGCGGTCTCGCAATTCCTTACCTGTGCCGTCACGTGAGCCGCCGCGTTGGGGCCCGCCGCGCAGCCCACCATCAGCATTTCTGAAGGTGGACAGGCAATTTGGTCGGCCCTCGCAACGAGCTGTTGGTCGACCACGTTACGGGCCCCTCTGTGGAAATCCTCTCGACACGACTGACGAGCTCCCCCAGGACGGCTTCGGCTTCCATGCGGGCCAGCGGTGCGCCGAGGCACATGTGGGCCCCGTACCCGAAGGCGACGTGCATGCGTGGATTGCGGTCGGCGATGAAGGCATCGGGATCGTCGAAGACCAGCGGGTCACGGTTGGCAGCGCCGAAGGACAACAGGACTCGTGATCCGCTGGGGATGGTGACGTCGCCAATCGCGTAGTCGGCGCAGGTGTACCTGTACAGGTTCTGGATCGGGCTGGTGAAACGGAGGAGCTCTTCGATGGCCATCGGGATGAGATCCGGATTGGCCCGAATCTTGTCGTACTCTTCGGGGTTTCGGGCAAAAGCCTCGAACATGCCACCGAGGAGGTTGGTGGTGGTCTCATTCCCAGCGATGAGAAGCAGTACGGCGATGAAGAACAATTGTTCGTCCGTCAGGTTGCCGTCGGTACTGTGCTCGAGCAGGCGTCCCAGCACGGTGCCCGACCCCTTGAGGTGGCCGCTCGCGAGTTGTTTGAGGAAATAGCGGCGTAGCGCCAGAGCAGCGTTCACGGACTTGGCGACACTGATCACGCCGCTCGGAGTGGGGGTGAAATTGATGAGTTGCACTGCGCCCTCGGACCATCGACGGAAATCAGCGATATCGGTCTCCGGGATGCCCAGAATGCCGGCGATCACGCGCAGCGGCATAGGGATGGCAAGCTCCTCGACCACGTCGCAGCCCGGATTGGCGACAACGTTGTCGACAAGTTCAGTCGCGAGGCGGCCGGTGATCGCCTGCCAGCTCTCCAGAGCGCGTTTGGTGAATGCGGGCTGAACTTGCTTGCGCAGTCGACTGTGCTGCTCGCCGTCCGTGACCACAACCAAGTCGGCGGCCATGCGCACCCGGGTGACGCCTTGGCTGCTATTGATTCTGTCGGTGTCTCGCAGGGCGGCTCGTACATCGTCGAGGCGGGAGACGATCCACGTTGCCCTATTCGGGTTGTAGTGGACGCGCCCACCGCTGTGCAGAGCACGGTAAGCGGCGAAGGGTTCGGCGGCGGTGGCCGGATCAAGGGGGTCGTAGGCGGTATTGACCGCCCCCGTCCACCCCTTTACTCCGCGCCGCCTGGTGCGAATCGCGGCGCCGATGTTCATCTGCACGGCGGTGCCGAACGGCCGCATCGACGCAAGCACGCCAGTGTTGTTGTGATCTGCTGTCATCGCTGCTTAACCGGTGTCCTTTCTTGCTGATCAAGACCGCCGCGGCTGCATTCCCACTGCGCGACGAGGCGGGTCACGAATCGTGTGGTGGTCGATGAATGGCTTTTCGCTGGAGCGTGGGGTGGAGCCGAGATACGCCTATGCCGAACCGTAGTGGCGCGTCGGCCCGGGACGAGCGATCCTCAGCCATGGCGTACCCGGTCGGACGCGGCGAACCCGGAAGGTGTCCACACGTCGACGTGGGTGGTCTCACCCATGACATCGCGCGTGCAGCACCGACCGAGTGCAACGTCGACCTTCGGGATGCGCCTCTGCCATGGCATCAGGCTGGCGAGGCGACTGGACCCACGTCAATAGGCCGAGCAGATGTTGCGACGTGTGCTACGCCAGCGACACCTCCTCGATTCTCAAGCTAGTCCGCTGACCAGCGGTTAAGATGCAAAAAGCAGACGGCTGTTTCTCATCTCGAGACATGGTGTGTCCGACGAAGCAGCTTCGCTGGCGGGGCCGAGAGCCCAAGCCGATCTTCAGGATTTCGACAACGATGCGAGATCTCGCACCGACCCGCGACTGCAGTGGGCACATTGAACAGCGAGGGTGCCATCGACGCCGCGCTGACACTGCCCGGGGATTGCAGTGAGGGCAGATGCTCGGTCCAGACGACCGCTACGTTGCGGCCATGGACTGGCCGACGGTGACCGTCGACGTCCGCATCGCGGCGTCGACGCAGCGGGTCTGATCGCTGGTGTCCGATATCGGCTTGATGCCTCGGTTCAGTAACGAGTTGCAGGCGGTCGAGTGGATCGAGGGCGGTCGCCCGAAGAGGGGTGCGCGCTTCATCGGGACGAATTCCCATCCGCTGATCGGTACGTGGTCGACGCGATCGCATATGTCGATTGCACGCCGCCGAGCGTTTTCGCGTGGGCGGCGGGTGATCCTGAAAAGACAGCTGCGACAGGGTGTTTCACCTTGAATGAGGCCGCGCATGGAACCGACTTGAGTTATACGGTGTGCGTCGGTCCCGGCCGGTCGGGGGTTTCGATGCTCGTTGACCGCGAGCCGCTGAGGCGCGATCAGATCGTGACGAACCGGCTTGCCCAGTTCGAACGCAGGGTCTCTTCGACTGAATCTTCGGCCAGGCCGGGGTCGGCCACCAGCTGACGCCAGGGATCGTGCTCGTCCAGCATCACCGACACCGCGTTGCCGTTGAGATTGACCGCGGTCTCGAAGCCGATGACGATGCCGATCTTGGCGAACCGTTGCCGGTCGGGCTCCGGGATCGCGAGCAGATCGCTGATTAACCCGATCGGCAGCGGGAACAACCCCGCACCGCTCGGCACGCGTTGGGCTGAAGCGCATTTGAGCGATCTCGGCGACGACGAGCGCCAAGTCACGAGGCGATGAACTGCTCCGACCCGAGCGCAGACGGCGATGCCGCCGGCACGGGCAGGACGATGGCTGAGGCGGTCCCTCTGCTGGTGGGGATGGTGATGGTCTGGCCGGGCAGGCCGTAGAGGCCGGAATCCTGTGTTCCGGTGAACATGTCGTTCACCCATCCCGCGGCCAGTGTCTGCACCGCCTCGACGTTGCGCGCAGAGGAGAACCCGGTGAACAGGTAGACCCCAAACTGAATGAGCGGGTTGCCGCCTTGCACCGAATCCGAGTGCAGCCCGCCGACGACTTCGACGCCGACGAACTCGCCTGGGCGCGCGGCCACGAGCTGACTGCTTGCCAAGCCGTCCCTGTTCCACGAGTAGGGCTTTGCCGCCAAGTTGTAAACGGGAATGTCAGCGGGCAATCGACTCAACGTATCGGGAATCTCGTTGCCGGCCGGTACACCGTCATACATCAAGACTCCGGCCAGTTTGCCCACTGTGCCGTTATCGATCATGTAGCCCGCGACCGCGACGGCCAGGCCGCCGCCGGCCGAATGCCCGGCCAGCACGACTCGCTGCGGCATCGCTCCGGTGTAACCGGCGCGGCGCGCGCTGTCGGCAAGTGCGGGGTTGTCGTCGAGGAAGAGATTGGCTATCGCTCGGCGCATCGGGTCACCGTTGAGTGCGCAGCCGTCACACGACAGCGGGTTCGAGCTCAACGATGTCACGACGACGATGCTGTTGGTCTGCTCGGCGAGATTGGCCGCGGTGTAGCTGTACCACGCCCCGCTGCCCAGAAAGCCGTGCTGCAGGTAGATCAGCCGCTCCGGCGGATCCTCGTTCGCGCCGGCCGGGATGTACCAATCGGCGGGCACGTCGTAGCCGTCGCCGCAGTCGATCCTCAGCGTCGTGCTGCGCACGGTGACCGTGCTGCCTGGTGGAAGCTGCGGCGGCCCGCTCAATACGCGTGCCGCCAGCGCGTAGAGGTTGAAGATCAGCGTGCTGATAGCGGTCACCAGCGACGTGATCGGCGACGCGGTCGCGGTGGGGCTGACCGTGGCACCGAACAGCATCGGCGTCGACGTCATCGCCGTTGCGTTGACCGGCGTTGCGTCGGCCGCCACAAAGTCGAGCGGCTGGACCGCGGCAACGTCAAATGATGCGTCCGCGTCGAGCCGCACTGCAGCCAATTCGCCGGGGATAACGTTGCTGGGGTCCTGTTGGCCGGTGTCGCCGTGATCAGGCTCCGGCGACACATCATCCAACACCACGACGTGGGCGGTCTCGGGGTTCAGAGCCGCGGTCTCGTCGTCGGACCGGCTGTTCGCCGGTACGGATTCTGCAGGGGCGATCGGTTCGACGGGCTCGATCGGTTCGACGGGCTCGCTCGGTTCGACGGGCTCGACCGGTTCGGTGGGCTCGACCGGTTCGGGCAGCGCGGGAGGATCGTCGGACTCCGTCTGCCCGGCGGGCGTCTCCGTAATCTCCTCGTCCACCTTTGGCGGCGGCGCAGAGGTTGAGCCGCCGGATGAACCCCTGCCCACGGTTCCGACGCCATCCTCGCTGATGTCGGACTCCCGCTTCGATGGCTCGTCGGTCGCGGTGGCAGACGAACGGCCAGTTGCGTCGGAAGATTCAGTTGAGCTTTTCGTCGAATTGTCACCCGACGCGGAGGACTCCTCGGCGGTCACGACGCCCGCTCCCGCAAGTGCGGCGGCCGAGAGTCCGACCATCAGCACGGCCGTTCCGAGCCACCTCGCGTAATTGTCGCCCATGTCAAAGAAACCTATTCCGCGGACCTCACCGCGTCGTGACTTCGATGCGAGACGTCACAATCTCGTCCGTTCTTCGGCGAACGATCGGCAGCTTCGCGCGCGTGTTCATCGTCGGCGTCGCCGTGGGGATCATGTCGCGCCGAGGAATTCCCCAAACGTGCCGGGTGAGCTCTGGTAAACCCCCGCTCAGCTGTTGTGCGTACCCGCTCGCTGCGTACCCCGTCGATGGCGGCCCGATGTGGCACCCGAGTCGCGGCATCCCGAAACGCAGCCTGCGCCGGTCCGCTCGGCGAGCCACGGCATCTCTGTTCGACCAGACAATCGGCCGGTGGTCCGGTCGTTGGGGGTAGGAATATGCTTGTGCGACTGGATAATCGGCCTGGCTAACCGCTCCGCCTGTTGTGGGGAGGCACTGGAGCACGGCCGACCCCTCGCGCCAACAATGCCCGAACGGCCGCTGGTCATGAGATCCGGATAGCACGCCGGAACCTATGGCCTCAGGACGAAATTGCAGTGTCGGCAGCGTTTGACGCACGTCGGCTGTTCCGGCGTCAAATACGTTGTGCACCTTGACAAACACACAGACACGTATTGCGAATTGTCTCCTTGCACTCTCGTGCCAGATCGTCGGTCTCGGCATGTAATTTTGCGAAACACGATACGCGAAAAGCGTGGTACGGTTTGCCGATGGCCGGTACAGCAACCAGCACTGCACGGACGCAGTCGCGCGCTCGAACCGCCGATAAGCGCACGCGCTCCGAAGGGGGGCGCCCCCGCAAGTCCACGGTCTCAGCCCCTGCTCCAGAGCGCGGGTGGACGTTCTTGACCAACCACGCTCACGTGCTGCTGTGCTTGGCCCACAGTGGTTCGCTGACCGCGCGAGAACTGGGACTGCGCATCGGTATCACTGAGCGCTCCGTACAGGCCATCCTCGCCGATCTTGTTGCCGGCGGCTACCTCGAGAAGACAAAGGTCGGCCGTCGAAATCATTACACCGTCAATTCGTGGGGACGCCTGCGCCACCCGGTCGAAGCGGCCCACACCGTGGGAGAACTCATCGAGGCACTCAACTGAGGCTGTCGACCGGGCTGTGTGGCCTCAACGATCGCCGTGCCGGGGGCACTCTCATCCGTCCTTGACATACGAAAGACATTTCGGCATTCTTCTTGCGAGGGGAGTACCTCTTCAACGTCCTCCGTCGTCACCACGACTCGGGCCACCCCGATCCGGCGCAGGAGTCCGCATCACGTGTGCTGCACGGCGGACGAGGAAGACCACACCAACTGTCAGCGCTGTTTGTGACGGCGCCAATCAGATGGGAAACCCGTGAGTCTGACCGATGACACCCCCAACACCACGATCTCGGCCGATCCGTCACCGGCGCTGCGCAGCTTCCGAGGCGGCGTAGCGGCCCAGCTGAACGCCGATACCGTGACCGTCCTGCAGGCGATGCGCGCCTATCCCAGCATCTCGCTGTTGGCCAACACCACACCGGGGCCTCGGCTCGAAAAGAATGACCTGGCAAAGCTATTGCGCCTGACCGCCGACGCGGAGCAGCGACTGCGAGACGAGGCGATCGAGGACCGCCATCCAATTCTGGACGCATTGTCAGACATGATTTCTCGGGCTGCCGGCGAACGTTGCGACCGCGCGGTAGCCCTTTTTGCCAGCCCCGCCCATCAGTGTCGGGTGACGCTTCCTGTCCCGGTCGTCGATCGGTGCGTCATCGATCCAACGTTCGCCACCCGAGATCTTGTGCGCAGCCTGCAGCATTCCCCACGCCACACGGTGCTTCTGCTGTCGCTCGACGAGGCGCGACTATTGCACGGGAACGGAACTGTGTTGAGGCCCGCCCCGGGCAACGCCTTCCCTGTGTACCGCCGCACCTACAGCAAGCATGGCGGGCGAGATTCCGAGCGCTACGACGACTTCCTGCGGAGGGTCGACCGCGCGTTGGGTGCCGCGTTACGGCTGAACCCCATGCCGCTGGTGCTGATTGCCGCCGAGCCGACCGGCTCGAAATTTCGCCGGATGTCGCGCAACATGTCGCGGCTCGCCGGACTCATCACCGGCAATCACCTCAACACCTCGGCTGCCACGCTTAGTGACCTCATTCGGCCGGTGCTCAGCGGGTATCTCCGGTCCCGCACGCAGGAAGCTCTCGAGCTCATCGAACGACGCGCCAATGAAGGCCTCGTGTTGCGCGATATCGGCTCCGCATGGATGGCCGCCCGCTGGGAAAGACCCGAAATGCTCGCTGTGGAGGAGGACTTCTTCTACCCTGCGCGTCTCGCGCCAGACGGTGACAGCCTGATACCAGCGGACGACGTCGACCACCCCGACGTCATCGACGACGTGGTCGATGAGCTGATCGAAATTGTGCTCGGCCGTGGCGGCTGGATTGCTTTACTCCCGACGGGGCAGCTCCCCGAGGGCACACAACTGGCACTGACCCTGCGGCGGCGGTGAGGAGCCGACAGCTTCGGGAGTGGTTTGCGCCGAGAGGATTTCGGCAATCAGCCGCAGGATAGAGGTCCTGGTTGATTCTCCAGCAGGGCGGTGACGGCGATGCTCAGCGCCGTCAGTGGGGCGTCGACGGTGGGCGCTGCGGCGCGGCACCGACGAGTGACAAAGCGATCCCGGTGATGAGCCCATGCAGGGCGATATGCCCAACGGGTTTGGGCGAGTATCGAAGCCTCGCCGGTAGCACCTCGCCGACCCGTACGACGATCAGGTCGGCGAGGCTGCCGTGTAGTGGATCAGGTGGTGTCGCGCGGTGCCCGCACCGTGTCATCGGCCGCCGCGTGGTGGTCATCCGTGGGCTCGGTGCGGGTGGCCAGCAGGCTCCACACAATCGAGGCTGTGAGAGTGACGACGATGACGCCCAGGGTCAACGGGATGGGCAGCTTGCCCACCGGTGTCTCGGAGAGAATGAGTTTGACGCCAGCGAACGCGAGCAGGACGGCCAAGCCGTAGTGCAGGTGGGTGAATCTGCGCAGCAGTCCGGAAAGACAGAAGTACAGACTGCGCAGCCCCAACACGGCGAAGGCGTTGGCGGTCCATACGATGAAAGTGCTGGTAGTAATCGCCAACACCGCGGCCACAGAATCCAAGGCGAAGATCAGATCGGTGGCCTCGACAGCGATGAGCACGACGAATAACAGTGTGGCAACGCGCTTTCCGTTGACGCGGGTGAAGAAGCGGTCTCCGTGATAATTCGGGTCGGTTGGCAGCACTCGGCGCACCAGCCGCACCAGCAGGTTCTTGTCCGGTTCAAGATCTTCATCGTGCTGGAACGCCATCTTGTAGGCGGTATAGAGCAAGAATGCGCCGAAAAGGTAAGCGGTCCAGAAGAACGCCGTCAGCAGCTCGGCACCGACGAAGATGAAGACGAGCCGAAACAGCAGTGCCCCGACAACGCCCCAGAACAGAACCTTGTGTTGATAGCGGTCAGGGACAGCGAAGTAGGTGAAGATCAGCGCGAAGACGAACACATTGTCGACCGAGAGCGCCTTCTCGATGAGGTAGCCGGCGTAGTAGGTGCCTGCGACCTCGCCGCCGTAGGCCCACCACACGATCGCGCCGAAGCCCAATCCGGCGGCGATCCAGATCGCCGACCACGCAGCGGCCTCGCGAAATCCGATCACGTGGTTGTCGCGGTGCGTGAACAAGTCGATTGCCAGCATCAGGCCGATCGCCACCGTCAGCGCGACCCAGCCCCACACCGGAACGACTACCGCGTCGGTCATCAGTACATGCACCTTTCGTTAGGAACTGCCCTTGGCAGTCGATTTGACGGGGAGCCCAGAAGCCAATCGACGTCCGATGGGTCTCCTGTGCAAACCATCTTCACCTGTCACCACCTACATAGGAAGACTAACACACGAAATACAATTCGTTTAGGGACCGAGTAGCTCACCGGGCGATCGTCAGGAGTTGCAGCGTAGGCAACTTGTAGAGCGACGGATCCGGCGACCCGCCTCGACACGTCGACTTTATCGCGAACGTTGACACATGCACCACATTACACGTAATTTATTTCGCATGTGGATGTGGACTGAGTCGGCGGCATTGGCCGCACTGGTGGCGGCACCTCTGCTGATGGCCGTGACGTCGGTGGTGTTGGGCCGGCGGGCGCCGGTGTTGACCGCGCGTCTGGGCGCTTCGGCGGCGGGGTGTGGTTTTGTCCTCGCCGCATTGCTGACTTTTGGTGCAGCGCGGGGCGAGGTCGCCTCGGTAGGCGCAGGCGTAGCGATCATCACCGCCGACCGACTCGCCGCCGTCATGTTCTTGTTGATCTTCGGTGTGAGCACCGTGGCGCAGGCGTTCGCAATCCGTTACCTGGCGGGGGATCTACGAGCCGGGTGGTTCACCGGCGGGGCCAGTCTTCTCACCGCCGCGTCTGCAGTGTTGGTCAGCGCTTCCACGCTGGTGGGCATCGCAGTTGGTTGGACGGTGGCCGGCGTCGCGCTGTGCCTGCTGTTGGGAACCTACCGGGAGCTCCCTAGCGCACGCGACGGCGTCCGCCGTGCCACCACGACATTCTTGATCGGTGATGCGGCACTGTGGGTGGCTGTTGCACTGATCAGTCTTTCCACAGGCTCTGTCGCCCTGAGCGACGGTGTCACCGCCCAGATTGGGGGGCCGGTAGCGGGGGTCGTCGCCATCCTGATCGTGATCGCTGCCTTATCGCGCTCGGCGCAGATCCCCTTTCACCGCTGGCTGCCGGCCACCTTGGCCGCGCCCACACCGGTATCTGCGCTGCTGCACGCCGGGGTCGTCAACGCCGGCGGAATTCTGTTGGTCAGACTGAGCCCGCTGCCCAGTCCCGCGTTAGCGGCCGTCCTCATCGTCACTGCCGGAGCCGCCACCATGGCCGTCGGCGCGGCCATCATGCTTGTCAAGCCGGACATCAAAGGCGCACTTGCCTATTCGACGATGGCCCAGATGGGTTTCATGATGTTGACCTGCGGACTGGGTCTGTGGGCGGCCACGGTGTTACACCTGATTGCCCACGGCTTCTACAAGGCCACCCTGTTCTTGTCCTCTGGTTCGGCGATCGCGCGTGGCCGTCGGCACGCCGCACTGCCGGCCGCGCCCCGGATGACCGGACGTCGCCGATGGCTGTCCGCGGTCTGCGCGCTCGCCTTGCCGGCGATCACGCTGTACGTCGCTACGCTGCTGGTTCCCAGCGGGACCCCTCACCACGCCGAACAGGCCCTGCTGTTGTTCGCGTGGGTGACCGGGGCCGCCGTCACCTGGGGTTGGCTGCAACGCCGGCCCGACGTCACCGGCGCGCTCAGTGCCGCGGCTTTTCTGCTGCTTGCCGCCTTCGCCTATGTCGCAATCATCAACGCGGTCAGCGCTTTTCTCGCCCCGGCACTGCCCGCCGCCACAGTTCCGCCACCCGTCGTGTGGGCGGTCGTCGGGACGGCGGTGATCCTGCTCGCTGCCCTTGCGGGTGTGCGGATGTCTTCTCCGGCCAACCCTGCGCACCGCCTCGTCTACACCAATGCCCTCAGCGTTGGAACCATCAACCCCACCACATCAGGAGCGCGCCGATGACCGAAACCGCCTCGACCTCAACCGATTCCCGCCGCGCCCGGCTTCGCAGCGATATCCGGCTGTCTGCACGTGTGCTACCCACCCACTACCCGCTGAGCACGTTCATCGCCGTCAACCCTCTCGCAGGTCTGCAGGACATGCCGTTCGAACAGGCCATCCGGCGGGCGGGCGACTTATACGGAACGCCCGGCACTCTGCCGGAAAGCACCTTTCGCTCCCTGTACCGCCGCGGACGGATCACCGACACCGATCTGGACAAGGCGCTGCTGCGTCGTTACCCGATCCTGGCCGAGGAACCCGATCTGCGACTGGCCGAGCGCACCCTCACCGCCACCGATCTGCTGCGGGCCGATCTGCTGCACGGCCAGCCGTGCCCAGACCCGATCCGGCGCTACCGCCTGCGCGCTGAGGAACTCGCCCCCGACGTGGCCGACACCGTCGACGCGCTCACCTCGAAGTGGTCGGCGGCGTTCCTGGGCCACGCAAGCTGGCCGATGCCCGGGCGAGAACTTGGCTTCTACGCGGCGTGGCGCACCCTCGCGCCCGGCGACCGGACTCTGCCGCGGTCCGCGCGCGCCGCGCTGCGCTGCGTCGCCGAACGGCCCGACGACGCCGCGCTACAAGCACTGGACGCCCTCGGAGTCGACGACGACGCCCGGATCACCTATCTGCAAGCCCATTTGACGCGACTGCCCGGCTGGGCTGCGCATGTGCAATGGTGCGGTGACCGAGGCGTCGGCATCGACCTGTTGCAGTACCAGGCGATGCGGTTGAGTTACGAAGCGGCGCTTATGCAGGACCACAATTGGCAAGGTGCGACAGCGCCCCCGGGGCAAGCGACGCCAACCGCCAGGCAGCGCGTCGAGCACCTGCTGCGCGTGTGGGGCATCACTGAGGCGACGGACAACGAGATCGTCACAGCCGCGCGAATTCTGTCCGCAGCACCGGTTCCTGTTCGAGTCATCGTGTGGCAGAGCGCCTTCGAGGACCATTACCGCGACCAGCTACTGGGCAAGCTGCAATCGCATCGGCCGCCCGCCTCGCCCCCCGCACATACGCACTTCGTCACCTGTATAGACACCCGCTCGGAGGGACTGCGTCGGCGCCTCGAAGCGTGCGGCGGATATCAGACCTTCGGGTTCGCCGGCTTCTTCGCCGTGGCCATCCGATTCAGCGATCTGTTGGGTGGAGAACCGGCCGACCTGTGCCCGGTGCTGATCGCGCCCAGGCATCACGTGGCCGAGCAACCGGCACCCAGAGCCAACAGCGAAGCCGCCCGCCAAGTAACGGGAACCAGGGACCTGGCCGGGGTCGAATCAGCTTTTCACGCCGCAAAGGAGTCGCTGGCAGCGCCCTATGTTCTCGCCGAAGCCGCCGGCTGGATCGCGGCCCCACTGTCGGTCGCCAAAACCCTGACCCCCACCGCCGTCGGCAACCTACGGCGCACGCTGCGTAACGCAATAGCGCCCTCCGCAAAGACTCAACTGAACGTGGAATCTATGTCGCTCGCCGAACGGGTTCTTTTCGCGCAAGTGACCCTCAAAACCATCGGACTGACAGCAGAGTTCGGTCGCCTGATCGTGTTGTGCGGCCACCACAGCGTCACCGAGAACAATCCTTACCAGGCGTCGCTGGACTGCGGCGCCTGTGGCGGTCAAGGCGGCGGTCCTAACGCGCGCACCGCCGCGCTGATCCTCAACCAGGCCGATGTGCGCAGCGAATTGCGCTCGATGGGCATCGCCATACCCGAACACACCCGCGTCGTGGCGGCTCTACATGACACGGCCACCGATCGGGTCACCGTGCTGGACACCCACCTCATTCCCCCCAGCCACCGCGCCGATATCGACCGTCTCGAAGCCGACCTCGCCCGCGCCGGCCGTGCCCTGGCCGCCGAACGCTGCACCACACTGCCCGGCGCCCGCAGCATGTCACCGCGCGCCGCGGGACGACACGTCGGACGCCGATCGGTGGACTGGGCCCAGGTCTACCCCGAATGGGCGCTGGCGGGAAACGCCGCATTCATCATCGCGCCAAGGGAACTGACCCGCGGCATCGACCTACAACGACGCACCTTCCTGCACTCCTACGACGCCGCCATCGACCCCGACGGCACTGCACTGGAAACGATCCTCACCGCGCCACTCGTGGTGGCTCAATGGATCAACTGCCAGTACTACTTCTCCACCGTCGCCCCCGATGTATTCGGCGCAGGCACCAAGACTGTGCACAACGTCGTCGGAAACGCCGGAGTCGTCGCCGGCCACGTCGGCGACTTACGCCTGGGCCTTCCGTGGCAGTCGGTCGCACATCAGGACCGCCTTGTGCACGAGCCGCAACGGTTACTCGCGATCGTGCAGGCACCTCTTGAACGCATCGACGTGGTCGTCGCGCGCAGTCCCATTCTGCAACAGATGTTCGGTAACGACTGGGTCTGCTTGGCCGCCCGCGAACAAGCCACCGACCCTTGGCAACGCTGGACTCGAGCCGGCTGGCAGGACTGGGCCGAAACCCATTGTCGTGAAACCGTTTACAACGAGGAGATGATCGGATGACACCTGTTCTCACCAAAATGACGAAGATAGAGGTCGTCGTGACCGGAAACGATGCGCCGGCCGTCCGAGAACTCATCGGTAGCGTCGGCGCCACCGGCTACACCAGCCTGTCGGGTGTCTCCGGTCTTGGTCATCACGGTTTCCACCAAGGCCGACTGTTGTTCAACCAGCAGGCCACCCTCGAACTGATCATCACCGTGGTGCCCGACAGCAAAGTCGAGGCACTGCTCGCCGGTCTGCGTCCGCTTCTGGACGCTTCATCGGGCGTGATGTTCGTGACAGAAACCTATGTCAGCCGCCCCGAGTATTTCAACTGACAACAAAGGAAAGGACACCACCATGACCACCCCACTTCTCGCCTGGGAGCAACTACGCGCGGGCAACCGAAGTTTGTTCGGGCAGCTACCAAATCAACCCATCGCCGCGGTCTTCCGATGCTCCGACATCCACTTCTCCAACGAAGAGGTGTTCAGCCAGCCCTCGGGTTCGCTGATCGACATCAGTACCTGGGGGCATCTCCTCGACACCAGCGTGCTGGGCAGCATCGAGTACGCCGTTGAGACGCTTGAGGTTCCGCTGATCGTTGCCCTCGGCCACGACGACTGCCCGGCCATGCATGCAGCATTACGCGCATGGGAAACCGCCGAAATGCCCGACGGGGCGATGCGCCCCGCCGTCGAACACGCGCTCCTGTCTGTCGTAAGCCGCGGTACACCCGCCGACTCAGTCGAGTCGGTCGCCGCAGCACACATCGTCGAAACCGGTGTCGCGCTCATGCAACGCTCGCCGGTGATCTCCAGCCGAATCGACACCCAAGCCTGCGGAATCGTCTGTGCGACATACGGATCTGTCGACCGACAGATCCGTGTCCACGCAACGTTCGGAGCAGTGGCCGACAACACGGACACACTCGTCGAACTCGTTTGAAATGAACCGCTGGGCGGAGGTCTCCGTCCGCCGACACAGGGGTCGATTGTGCAACGTCGGCCCACTAGGCGCGAGCGGGCAGGGCGACAGTGTCGCCTGCCACGTCGATCGCGACCTTTCCGTGAAGTGTGTACGACCGTCGATTTTCCAGGAGCTCATGAGCCTCGCCCATCCTCGCGAGCGGCAGGGTCGCGCCGATGACCGGTTTCACGAGACCGCGCTCGATCAGGTTGGTGAGTGCGTCCAGCTTGCCGCGGTTCTGCCGAGTGAAGACGAAATGATAGGCGGCGTTCTTGCCCCACGCCTCGATGAGATTCTGCGGCTGCGCGATGTCGACGATACTGACGACGCGACCGGAGTCTGCAAGCGTCAGTGGACTTCTCGTGAGCGCGTCGCCGCCGATGGTATCGAAGACGACGTCGACTCCCTGGCCTCGCGTCATCTCAGAAACGGCGTCCACGTAGTCGATCGTCGTGAAGTCAATCGTCGCATCCGCTCCGAGCGAGCGCACGATGTCATGGTCGGCCGCTTTCGCGGTGGTGATGACCCGTGCGCCCATCGCCTTCGCGATCTGGATCGCGATCGAGCCGACGCCCCCCGCACCGCCGTGGATGAGGATGGTCTCACCCACGGTGAGCTGAGCTCGCGTCACGAGGGCCTCCCACACTGTCCCGCCGACGAGTGTCAGGCTGGCCGCCTCGAGGTGGCTGAGATTCTCCGGCTTCCGGCCGACCAGATCGACGTCGGCAACGTGTTGTTCGGCATACGAACCGGCGCCGCCAAAGATCTGGGGTGTGTAGTAGACCTCGTCGCCAACGCGGAACTCGGTCACGTGAGAACCGACTTCCTCGATCACGCCGGAGATGTCGTGTCCGATGATCGCAGGGAGAGGGACGTAGTCTGCGTAGTCTCCGCGACGGATCTGAAAGTCGAGCGGGTTGACGGCGGTCGCATGGACGCGCACCCGCACCTGGCGGGGTTGGACATTCGGTACGGGGACGGCGCGCAGTTCGAAAGCGTCCGCACCGCCGAAACGGGCGAGGACGACGGCCTTCATGGTGTCAGCAATGATCAGAACTCCCCATCTGGAGTGTCGGCGCGACCGCGCCCGAACGGATGTCCTCTCAGTGTTCGGTATCGGCGATGCATGCTCCAGTGGCAAGATTGCCAATATGCGCGAGGATAGTGACAGCGAGGCGTTCCTGTGGTGAGCCGACCCCATCACGTTGTGGTCCTCGTGCTCGACGGTGCTCTTCCCCTGGACGTCGGCATCCCGGCGGAGGTGTTCCATCCCGAGACGGGGTTTCCCTATGACGTTTCGCTCTGCGGGGTTGATGCTGGAACGGTGCCGGCTCACGGGGGCTTCGGGTACGCCGTCTCTCGCGGCTTGGAGGCGCTGGCCGGAGCCGACACGATCATCGTCCCGGGCTACGCACCGGCGGGTCGACAGGTACCGACAAAGGTGCACGAAGCACTTCGGAGCGCGGCATCGCGCGGCGTGCGGATCGCGTCGATCTGCTACGGCGCCTTCGCCCTCGCCGATGCCGGCCTGCTTGACGGTCTCCGTGCGACGACGCACTGGGACGCGGCCGAGCAGCTGGCGGAGCGATACCCCGAGATCACGGTCGAGCCGAACGTGCTCTTCGTCGACGAAGGACCCGTCCTCACCTCGGCGGGTGCCGCCGCCGGACTCGACCTGTGCCTGCACATCGTGCGACGCGACCTCGGTGTCACCGCGGCGAACGAGATTGCCCGCGGCCTCGTGACTGCGCCCCATCGAAGCGGAGGGCAAGCCCAGTATCTGCCGAAGAACAGCTCCGCGCCCCGCGGTGACACTCTGGCCGCGACCCGCGAATGGGTCATGGCGCGGCTCGACCAGCCGCTTACTATCGATGATCTCGCGGCGCACGCGCGAATGTCGCCGCGTACGTTCCTGCGTCGCTTCGCCGAAGAGACCGGCAGCACTCCGTTGCAGTGGATCTTGCGCGCTCGGGTCGACGCCGCCCGAGAGCTTCTGGAGAGCACGCGGCTGTCCGTCGACCAGATCGCGGATCAGGTCGGCCTCGGAACCGGATCGAACCTGCGGCTGCACTTCCGCAGGATCGTCGATGTGTCCCCTTCCGAGTATCGGGCCACCTTTTCTGGCGGGGCACTGGCTGCAAAGCCCATCCCTGTGTCTCGAATCGCAGTGGGCCGAAGCTAGTTCACGCGTTCACGACCGCCGGCACCGCAGCGCGCAGCGGACCCGCGCCCGGTTAGCACAATGCGCAGAACTGTTTACGCCGTTAGTACACTTATGCGCCATCCCACATGAATATCCCTGCGCTTGCTGCCCACCATTTTGGAGAACGTCGACCGTCATCGCTGATCCCGTCATCCACCATTCGGCCCGCCACCGCTGTCCCGATGGCGGGCCGAATGCGGTCAGCGGCGCGGATTACCGCTCCCACGTCGGCCTCCGACGACGCAGTCGCCATGGAACATGTTGTGGGAGGGGTAATCAGGAGGTGGCGTCGATCTTGCTGACAGTGAGTTCGAAGGGGCCCTGCTGCTTGTCGAGAATGTAGAGCGACACCTGGCTGATGCGTGACGGGTCCAAAGTCTGCGGCGCGTCGGGTGCGGGATCGAGTCGCATGCCAACCGGCTCGAAGCCCTCAACGGGCAGATCGTAGATCCGCTGAACGGCGGCCTCGGTCGCGAAGCGCTGGACGTAGGACCATGGCTGCCCCGCAGTGCCCACCTTCAATAGGTAGGTCTTACCGTCGCCCACCGCGTGCACGCGCAGCGACTTCGCGCCCGCTGCTCGTAAGCCGATATCGGGATCCTGCGGACTGCGGGCCGAGGCGAATCCGCCGTTGTTCTGCAGCGAGATGTTGCCGGAGAACACGAGACCACCATCGGCGAACGCGATTCTCGAGGTGGACATGCCGCCCATCACGGGGTCGTTGACCGTGGTCCAGGTGGCCACCTCGCCGGCGTCGTCGAGGTCGACCAGAACGGCGCCAGGTGCTTCTGGCCGGGGTGCTTGCGGGGACGATTGGGGAGTCTGCGCCACGTTCGTCGTCTCGTCTGCATCGACTGTTCGCCCAGTGCTTCCGCATGACACCGTCAGAAACGCCAAGCAGGCGAACAACACGCTGACTCGCCCACGTCGGTACCCGCGCCGCGCTGACATCAACACCGACTCGGGTTGGCGTTCATCTCGCGGCTTCGCATGGGCATGCCATCGATCACGGCAAAGATTACGGAGAGGTCCGGTACCTCGTTGACGCGCAGCTTTTCGCCGCCATCCTTTCCGATCAACACCACGCTGAAGGCGTTCTCGCCGATCGCATGCCGGTCTCTAAGCCGTTGTGACTCATCGGCGTTGATGGCTTGGCCATCTAGCGTGCTGTTGCCCTCGGTGACCACCAGGCCAAGCACCATGTCACGGCTGACAAAGTCGCATCGACTGGCCTCGATTCGCCCAAGCGTTTCAACGACCCGAGGATCGCTGTCTGTCGGCGCGAACACCAGCAGAGGGCGACGTTCCCACCGATAGTCACCGAGTTCGTCGGCCACGGCGGTAGCCGATCCGAGGGCAACGCTCGTTACCAACACCATTAGAACGAGCGCCAATCGCCGAATGCTGGGCTTCTTTACCATGATGATTTCGACTGTACTGACTCATGCTGGTGACGACTGCCTGTCGAGTATCGCCACGCGACCGCCTGAACGACGCAGGAGACAAGGGGTCGGTCCCTCACGAAGCGTCGATAAAGACAGCACGAGATAAGACAAAACAGTGAACACATGTGTGACGCTCTGCGTGAGCGCTCCGCAAGAACCGCGCAGTGACAACGAGTTTGGGAACTGACGGTACCCTCGGGTCCTGCCGAAAGGATCTGACACGTGAATCCACAGGCCGAAGACCTCACGGCACCGATATCGCACTGGTCGCAGATCCACGGCTGGTTCGGCTGGCGTGACCTGCAGGAGGAGGCGGTGACCACCTTCGCGGACGGCAGCACGTTCGTCGAGGTCGGCTCCTACCTGGGTCGCAGTCTGTGTTCACTGGCCGAGGTGGTGCGCGAGGCGAATCGCGACTTCACCGTGGTCGGCGTCGACTACTGCCGCGGCAGCGGACGCGAGGGTACCGCGGACAAGGACTCTCATGCCGCCGCCGTCGCCGATGGGGGCGGCACTCTGGCCGGGCAGTTGCACCGCAACGTCATCGCGTGTGGTTTCGCCGACCGAGTACACCTCTTGGTCAGCTCGTCACCGGCGGCCGCCGCGCTCTTCGCCGACGGGTCCCTGGCCTGGGTTCACCTCGACGCCCGCCACGAGTACGACAGCGTGCTCGCCGACATTGACGGCTGGCTACCGAAGGTGGCGCCGGGCGGATGGCTCTCCGGGGACGACTACGACGAGCAGTGGTGGCCGGGTGTGGTTGCGGCAGTGCGGGATCGCGTTCCCGATGCCCAGGAATGCTCCACCCGACAGTGGCGCTGGGTGAATACGCAGAGCTCGTCTCGCTGACCGTTTCGAGTCGCCCCGCGTGAGCTTGCGGACGTGGATGGTCGGGCCTATCGGTCGTCTTGGCCGCGGGATTCACGTAAGGCCCGGCCACGTTCGACGTCCTGTTCTTCTTTGGCCTGATTCTTAAGGGCGACCCGGCTGTCGCGGGGCGGCAATTGCAAGTCGCGTTCGGCACGGATGCCTGCCTGCAGTTGGCGGCCGCGTTCGAGTTCCGCGTCCAGTTCAGCTCCGAAGAGCAATGCCAAATTGGTGATCCACAACCAGAGTAGGAAGACGATGACGCCGGCCAGCGCACCATAGGTCTTGTTGTAGCTGCCGAAGTTGGCGACATAGAAGCCGAACCCGACCGACGCCAGAACCCAGACCAGTATCGCCACCCCGGCCCCGATGCTGATCCACCGGAACTTTGGTTGCTTGACGTTGGGGGAGGAGTAATACAAGACGGCGACCGCCAAGATCACGAAGATCAGGACGATCGGCCAGCGCCCGATGTTCCAGGCCGTCAGCGCGACCTCGCCTGCTCCGATGGCGTCGCCGACCGCTTGGGCGAGCGGTCCGCTGACCGCGAGCATGAACGCCACCACGGCCACGGCGACGAGCCCGACCAGGGTCACCGCCAACTGAATCGGCCGCAACTTCCAGACCGGTCGGCCTTCTTCCACTTCATATATGCGGTTCATGGCGCGACCGAAGGCGCCGATGTAACCCGACGCCGACCACAACGCGCCGGCGATACCGACGATCAGCGCGAAACCGGCAGACGGGGACTCGACCAATTGCTGAATCGGGGCGCGCAGCGTGTCAACCGCTGAGGCCGGGCCGAGGTCGTCCACGATTTGCAAGACCGCCTCGGTAGTGCGCTGCCCCTGACCGAACACGCCGAGAAGGGAGACCACGACCACCAAGGCGGGGAACAGCGAGAGCACGGCGTAATACGTCAGGGCTGCGGCCAGGTCGGTGCACTGATCGGTGCTGAACTCTCGTGCTGTTTTGCGGAGCACGAACAACACCGAACGCTTCTTGAGATCGGTGGGTGAATCTGGCTTGGAGGGGTCTTCGGGGTCAGGGGCATCTTTGGTGTCTTCATTGGCGTCGGGTTCGGGAAGATCACGGTCAGGTGCGGGGTGGGCAGGTGCGGTCAGCGTTCTCTCGACGGACGTGGCGCCCAGCCCGGTGACCGAGTCTCTGGGCGACCGATTCCGCCATCGACTCACCAACAGGCCGGCCAGCAGCCCACCAATCGCCCCGATCCACCACTTGAGCCACGACGGCCCACGCGTCATTTCGGCCTGGTCGTTCATCGACGGCGGCGCCCCACCAAGACGCCGATGATCGACGGTCCTGGCGAGCTGCGGTCGGGTCCTGTCACAGCCTCACGTCCTCACGCCTTGTCGGTGACCCAGCGCTCCGGGCCTCGCCACGCAGATGCCCGCAAGCAAGGTCGACGAAACTGCGTCGCGCGTAAATTCGTTCGCCGGAGATCCCCGATCGCATGACAACGAGGCGCGGCGGTTCACCGGATTCAGCCGGCGAGGATGAAGGACAGGAAGAATCCGCCCGCGGTGGCGAACGCGTTGAGTGGCCGGCCATGTTCGAACGCTTCGGGCATCAGCGTGTCGGCTAGTGACGCCAGCACCGCGCCACCAGCGAATGCGAGCGCCACCGCCAACACGGGATCGCTCAATTGTCCGGCGGTAAACCTGCCTACGACCACCGCTGCCGCCAGCAGCGCCAGCCCAACACCTCGGCGAGCCCCCTCGGTGTGAACGCGCAGGCCGTCTGGACCAGGCTGCTTCTCCGATTTCGCGGCCGATGAACCCGGTTCGGCTTCTCCAGAGTGTTTGAATGGAGCCATCAATGGCTCCCGGCCTCTTCGAGGTCTTACGCTGCCGCGGCTGCCGAAGGTGCCCGCGCTGGCACCGGTCGGTCGGATTCCGGAAGGGCGGGTCATTGATCTGCCCAATCGGGGCAGCACGTATGTCTATGACTCGGGGCCATCGGACGGCCCGGCGCACCTGCTGCTGCATTCGCTGGCCTGCACGGGGCTCATGACGTGGTACCCCGCCTTGGACGTGGTGCGTGAGTTCGGCCGCGTCGTGGTGTTCGACCAGCGCTGCCACGGGCAAGGTATCTCGGCGCCCCGCGTCCTGCTCGAGGACTGTGCTGACGACGTCGCGGCAGTCGCCGATGCCCTGGGCATCCGCAGTTTCGTGCCGGTCGGCTACTCGATGGGGTCGCTCGTCGCGCAACTGGTGTGGAAACGACATCGCGAGCGGGTTGACGGACTGGTGCTGTGCGCCGCTGCGGCAGCCGTTAGCCGCGCTCGCTACGAACGGTTGGCCACCGGCTTGTTCGCCTCGCTGATCGAGGCACTCGGCCCGACGCCCCGCCGCTGCGGGCCCTCGGCAGCGGTGACGGGTGGACTGCTCCCCGATCATCAGTGGGTGTTGAGTCAGTTCCGCGCCACCTCGCCGGGGGGCATCACCCGCGCGATCGCCGAGGTGGTCCGGTTCGATTCGACGACATGGGTCGGCGATATCGATGTCCCCACATCGGTTCTGGTGACTGCCAAAGATCGAGCATTCGGCGTCCAGCGGCAGAAGTGGCTGGCAACTCACATACCTGACGCCGAGATGGTGACGGTCGAGGCCGGCCACGCGGGGTGCACCTTGCAGCCGGCTGTTTTCGTCCCCGGACTTCGGCGGGCGATCGAATCGGTCCACCGCCGACTTCCATCGCCGCGCGTCGCCGAGCGCACCGCCAGGTAGTGGCGCAAGGCCTCCGGGCGAGGGGAGGAGCGGCGGTGAAGCGACTCAGCGGGTGGGACTTGTTGTTGTTGAGCAGCGAGACGCCGAACGTGCATCAGCACACCCTGAAGGTGGCCATCGTCGACACCACGGGCTTCGAAGGCGAGGCGACGTTTGACGCGTTCTGCGATGTCTTCCGCACCAGCCTCGACGTTCTGGAGCCGTTGCACTATCAGTTGGTGAAGACCCCCTGGCGTCTGCATCGCCCGATCTGGCGAGAGGACGCCGAACTCGACCTCGACTATCACCTGCAGCCCGTGCAGGTCCCAGCGCCCGGCGGCCGATACGAGCTCGACGCCGTGATCGGCACCATCGCCGGGACACCCCTCGACCGCAGCCGCCCGCTGTGGCAGTTCTTCTACGCCGAAGGCTTGGCAGATCAGCGGGTCGCGGTCATCGGCAAGGTGCATCACGTCCTCGCCGATGGCGTCGCCTCCGCCAATCTCATGGCGCGGGCAATGAAGGGATTCGACACCGAATCGGAGCCGAGCCGCACCAGCCCGACCTCGGGTCCGCCGCCGTCTGTCGAAGTCGTGCGATTCGCGGTGCGGGATCACTTCGCGCGGCTGCGGGCGTTGCCTGCGGCGGTGCGGGCAGGACTGATCGGCGCCTACCGGCTGCAGTCACGTGTCAGGCAGCGTGACCGCCATCCGGAACTGGCCGCCAAGTTCAAGCCGCCGCCCACCTTCTTCAATCAAAAGCTCTCGGCCGCAAGGGTTTTTGCGAGCGCCGGCGTCCCGCTGGACGAAGTGGTGACCCTCAGCAAGAGGCTGGACGTGACGATCAACGACCTGGTGTTGACGACGACGGCTGGCGCATTGAGGCGCGTGTTACTCGACCACGGTGAACCCACCGACCGGCCGCTCATCGCGTCGGTTCCCACCGCCACGGACACGTCGCCGGACAGGATCAGTGGCAACGCGTTGGCCACGTTGTTGGTCTCGCTTCCAGTTCAGGCCGAGGACGCGATGGAGCAGCTGCGGCTTATCCGTACTTCCACATTCATCGCCAAGGAGGATCACCAGCTGCTCGGCCCCACTCTGGTGGGTCAGTGGCTGGAGTTCGTGCCGCCGGCCGTCACACGGGCGACGTTTCGCTGGATGTCAGGGCGCGAGGCTCCCAATCAGCTGTTCAATCTGATCGTGTCCAACGTCCCCGGGCCTCGCGAACGGGTCAGCACCGCCGGCGCGGTGGTGACCGAGTTCTATTCGGTGGGACCGCTCGCTGCCGGCGCTGGGCTGAACATGACGGTATGGAGCTATGCCGACCAGCTGAGCGTCGCAGCGTTGGCCGACAAGAACATCTTTCGTGACGCGCACGAACTCACCGAGGCGTTCGTCAGCGCGTTCACCGAACTGCTGGAAGCAGCTGGCTCAACCAACGGTTCGCTCGCCTAGCGGGTTGGTGGCGCCGGTACGCCTACGGTGGTGTTGTGTTGTTCTTCATCTTCGGTTACGGCACCAAGCAGAAGCACCTTGGCGCCGGACAGGTTCGCGCCTGTCCGCGCTGCCACAACACAACGCAGTGGGCGCGGATGCGAGAGTTCAAACAATTGACGTTGTTCTTCGTCCCGGTTGCGCGCTGGAAACGCCGGCAGTTCGAGGTCTGCGGCGTCTGTGGCACCGCGGTCGCTGTTTGAGCCGCGCTGGCCAGCCCGTCACCGCACTAGGTCCACCGAGGTGAGGTCACGCCGTGACGTCGTTGCTCCGTAGAGGGCGGCGCACGGCCGACGCGACGAGGTGGCGGCGCAACCCCCAGTTGGACGCCCAGTAAAGGCAATTCATCGCCGACGCCGTTCCGCCCACGTCGTCGCGCGCAGTGAGATACGTCCACCGGTGCCGTTCGGGGAGGGCGAAGAATGTTTCGAAGAAACCGGGGACCTCGTCGGGCGGCATGCTCAGAAGCGCCTCCAACCCGATCCGCCGGAAACGGTGAATTGCCTTTGCCGACGGCGACCACACGGTTCGGTGGGCGGCCGCCAGCGCCCGGCCCGGGTCGGGAAGGTTTGCGGCTATCGCGTCAGCCACCTGCGGCGCGAGGCGAAACGACGCGGCCAGGCTGTATCCGGTTGCAGGGTGGATGAGCGGTGCGGCCGCGCCGAAACCCAGCACCCCTTTCCCGTCGTGGCGTAGATCGTCCACTGGGAACGAAACCTTCTCGTCGCGAACGTCTTTCGGGATGGAGACACCTCGGCGTTCAAGCCGGGCGTGCAGCCGCCGCCGCAGCGTCGACAGCGGCAGCCCGGGTCGCCGTGCCAGCGAGGTCTCTTCCACGAGCACCCTGCCCCCGCCCAGTGGAATCGCGTAGAGAAACGTCGGCCAACCGCTTTCTCCGTGGTCGGCGCGCCAATCCATGAACAGCGCCGCCCCAGCGTCGACCAGTGACGCCACCGCGCCCTCGTCGAGGACGAGCCCGTACGCCGTCTGCTCGGCCGGGATGCCGCGCTTCTCGGTAGCGGCCAGTGGCCGCCACCGCCCGGCTGCATCGACGACGACCGAGGCCCGGATGCGTGAGCCGTCGGCCAGCGCGACCACCCCGCGCTCCGGCGACCCCACCGCTCGCCCGACCCGAACATCCACCCCGGTCAGCCGATCGCTGAGGTGGGAGTGCAGCGCGGGCACGTCCAAGACGGCGTACTCCCAGCCCAGATCGTGTTCGGTCACCGCGATCGCGCGACCGGCGGCCCGCGCCGCGACGACGGACGCGGGCAGATCGGCCGGGAGTTCTCGGCTCCACATCCCGTAGGTCGCCAGCCACGGCCGCTGCGGGGCCGGGTCGAGCAACCCCGTGGTCAACCCGACGCGGCGGCACGCGCCCGCCAAAGCCATTCCGGCCGGTCCGGCGCCGACCACCAAGACGTCCATCCGTTCCATCGTGCCGGTTCACCGCAAATCGGCAGCGCTCACGTCACCCGCTCGCACACGATGGCGATCCTGGTTCCGTCCGGACGAGTGAAGTTTTCGCTGCGGGAGACCATTCGACAGGACACGGCGCGAAGGTGGCGGTGGCGATGGCCCTGATCGGCGACGACGGACCCACGGCAGAATTAGTCGGCGACACCGGCGCCGTCTACCCGTGGTGACCGACAGCTCTGTTCACGGCCGCGAACGAATACCGGGAGTGGACATCGACGGTGCCAGTTCATACCCTGTCCGAGACGCTTGTAGCCGGGGGGCTTGCAACGAAGGATCGTGACTGTCCGTATGAGTCCGGCGCGCCACCCTCTTCGGCGAACAGTGGGCGGATTTGCGGCCGCGGTCCTAGTGCTGGCGATGTCGATCGCGGGAGTGCAGGCAGACCCGGCGGCTGACGCGCTGGCCAAGCTCGAAGAATTGTCCAGCCAGGCCATTCAGACTCGTGAAGCCGTCACCAACGCCCAACATGACGCCGAGGACAAATTGGCGGCCCAGACCGCGGCCGAAGACCGCCATCGCGCCAACCTGGCAGCCCTCGATGCCGCGAATTCTCAGCTCGCCGCCAACCAGGCCGCAGCCGACAAAGTGGCGGCAATGACGTATATGAGCGGACGCACCGGGCAGATGACGGCAGTGCTGACCGCAGGCTCCCCGCAAGAGCTGATCGACGGGCTGTCGCTGCAGCGGGTCATCACCGCACAGGCGGCCGATCAGATGAAGGCTTATCAAGTCGCGCGTGAGCGCGCGGCCGCCGCTGCGAAGGCGTCGGAGACATCGGCCGCTGAGACCCGTGTGGCGGCCGAGCGCTCCGCCGCGGTGCACGCCGACCTGCAGGCGAAGTGGAAAGAACTGCAGCGACAGATCATCGCCGCGGAGGCGCAGTACGAGGCGTTGACGCCCGCTCAGCAGGCGGCGGTCGACGTCGCGGCCGCCCTGCCGCCGCCGCCCCCGGCGGCTGTGCCCCCTCCGGCGGATCCGATGCTCAACATGATGCCCGCCCCGCCTCCGGCCGCGGTTGTCCCTCCGCCTGCGGCCATTCCCGACAACCCCGACGCACTGCCGGTCGGCGTCGCGTACGAGGCCGGGTTGCAGCCCAACACCATCCTCGCGGCCCGCGCCGTCAGCCAACGGTTTCCCCAGATCGCCGAGATCGGCGGTGTCCGGCCTGACTCGAAGCCGTGGCATCCGAGCGGCCTGGCGATCGACATCATGATTCCCAACGCCGAAACCCCCGAGGGCATCGCGCTCGGGGACGAGATCATGGCGTTCGCGATGGCCAATGCGGGGCGGTTCGGGCTCCAGGATGTGATCTGGCGCGGCACCTACTACACGCCGTCCGGGCCGGCCGGATCGGGCTACGGGCACTACGACCACGTGCACATCACCACGACGCCACGCCGCTAGCCGACGAATCGGCCGACGGCACGATCGCCAGGGTTCTGGCGGGTGTCGCTTCGGCCAACCGGGATCCGGACTACTTCGAGAACCCCGAAACCCTAGACCAGTCCCGAGAACCCAACCGGCACGTGTCTTTTGGCAACGAATTCCGCTGAAAGGCAAGCGTTCCCGTTACGCCTCGCCCGAACGTGGTTGCGCGACGGCCCATCGTGGGTGATGCCAGGGACGCAAACGCCGCTGAAGCCCCGCCGAGTGTGAGACCATACAGACCCGCACCGGACGTCACGATGGAGACGGCGTTGCCAAGCGACTTTCCCGACACCGCCACGCTGCAACGAGTACTCGAACTCGCCGCGTGGGCGCCGTCGGCGCGCAACTCGCAGCCCTGGCGTTGGGAGGTCGACGGCTCAGGATTACACCTGGCCGCCGATTGGGGCCGTGCGGGTCTCGACAGCGATGCGGGCCGGCGCGACGTTCTGCTGGGGTGTGGCTCGATTCTGAATCATTGTGCGGTGAGCTTGGCCGCAGCGGGATGGCAGGCGCGCACCCGCCGGTTTCCCGACGACGGGCATGTGGCTTCGTTCGAGCTGATCGACCGCGCCCCGACCGACGCTGTCGTCGAACTCGCGACCGCCATCCCGCGACGCAGGTCGGACCGCCGCGATTACGCGGCGTCCCCCCTACCACCGTCAACACTGGAGCTGCTGCTCATCCGGGCCGCCCGATACGGTGTGCAGATGAGCGTGGTGCCCAAACTGCACTGGATGCGGTTGCCGGAAGGCGCAATTCGCTTGCGATACGGAGGCGACGTCGATGACGGCCCGCGCCCCGGTGCCGTCGACGGTACGCTGCTGGTCCTTGCCACCGAGACCGACGACGACACCATGCGGTTGCGCGCGGGAGAGGCGCTCAGCCATCTTCTGCTGTCAGCGACAGTGATGGGGCTGGCCTCGTGCGCATTGACCGAACCCATCAGTGACATGCGGGAAAGGTTGGCGCTCGCGTGCGAGCTGTTCGACGCTGAAGCCCATCCCCAGACGCTCATTCGGCTCGGCCCCACACCGGCGAACGCCGTCATGTGTCCCGTTCCTTCGCGACGGTCGGTCGCGGAGACAACGGTGTGGACGGTCTGACGGCTCGGCCTGGAATGCTGCTGGTGACCGGGCCGACGGGCAACGTCGGCCACGAACTGGTCGACGTGCTCGACGCGCACTACGACCGAGCGTGGCGGGTCGGCAGCCGACATCACGAGGACCTGGCCGCATACCGCACTCCGGAACGCGTTTACCTGGATTTCTTTGATCAGACGACATGGGCCGGGGCGCTCGCCGACGTCGACGCGTTGTTCCTGTTGTTCCCCCTGCCCGGCAATCGCGCCGCTCGGCGGGCGATCATCCCCTTCATTCATGCCGCCGAGCGGGCCGGGTGCCGCCACGTCGTCTATGTGTCGGTATTCGGCGCCGACCGGGCCAAATTCATCCCGCACTACAAGGTGGAGGACGCGCTCCGGAGTTCGTCGATGGCGTACACCGTATTGCGGTGCAGCTTCTTCATGCAGAACCTGCACCGAGCCATCTCCACCCACGGCACCGACATCGTGGACACGGGGGAGCTGTTCATTCCGGCCGGCCGGGGTGCGACGACGTTCATCGACGCCCGTGACGCCGCCGAGGTGGCCGCCGAGGTTCTCGCCGACACGACCGCCCACCGCAACGTGGTGTATCACCTGACCGGCCCTGCCCCGCTGACCATGAAACAGGTCGCCACCGAGCTGACGGTCGCGCTGGGCCGCCCGATCCGCTACACCGATCCGAGCCTCATTGCTTTCGCGCGGCGGTTGCGCCACCGTGGAGTCGGCTGGGACACGATCGGATTCATGGCCGCCGTGTACACGTTGACCAGGTTCGGCCGCAATCAACCGATTACCGGTGACGTCGAACGACTGCTGGGTCGTCCGCCGCGCTCGCTGAGCAACTTCCTTGCGGACTCGGCGTGGCGCTGGCATGAACGCGCCTGGACATAGCCGCATCGACGGCGTTGAATTCTTGGGATCGGTAGCCAGGTGGCGCTGCTCTACTCGCGACAAGACAGAAACGCGGTAGGGGAGGCACGACATGAACGCCAACAACAATTCAGGCGCGGCGCGCCAGTTCGTCGCGCAGCCACCCTTCTGGGGATCCAAGGTCGCCTCCTTCACCACCCCCGCCTGGCAGAACAACCCCGCCAAGGCATATCTGTTCACGATCGTCGGGGTTTTCGCCTTCACGGGAGCGCTCTGGGCCCTGTTCTTCGGCATGCAGTCGCTCACCGAGGATGGGTCGGAGTGGATCCAACGAGCGTCAACGCACGGACTGCAGCTGAGCCTGCTTGTTCTCCTCTTCGGCGGTGTCTACGGCTGGACCCGTTGGTCTCGAGACAAGAAGATCGTGGTCTCCGCCACGAGCGACGCCCTTACAGTCACCACCCGGCCCGGCGACGTGTATCCCTTCACCGACGCGCAACTGGGGACCTGGGGTGTGACCGGTGGCCACACGATGGGCACGGCGCTGCACTTACACTGCGGCTCAAAGCGATTCGTTCTCGGTGGTCGAGACCGACGTGTCGCTGCCGGCACTCGGCTCGATGCGCCCGACGCGGGCTATGGCTTGCCGATTGACGTCGACGCCTGGTTGTCGGCAGAGGACTTCGACGCGCTGCTCGCCATCGTCAGCAACCGCAGCGGACTGGATGTCCGACGGCCAAGCGCCGACGAACCAACCCGCTGCCTGCTGTTCACGAATTCGCTGAAACTACAGGAAATCAGCTCGTTCTCGATCCGTAAGCAGTGGCAGTTCACCCGTTCCCTCAGCACAGCCCGGCTGGCCATCGACATAGGCGTCAACTCGATCCGAGTGATCGATCCGACCACCGCAGCGGTCATCGCCTCCGTCTCACCCCGGCAGGTGAGCGCACAGCCGGTGGTGTTCCGCCCGATGCAAGGGCGGCATTGGTTCCCCACCCTCGGGAATGCGATGAGCGATGCGGCGACCGATTACTGGTCCACGTCACCCGGGATGCGCATCACCATTCCCGGTATGGAACCGCTGACGGTTGGATGCCGCGACACCGCAATGGGTTTGGACTTCCGGTTCGCATGGCCCGGTGGTGTGCCCACTGTTGCCGCGCGCGCCGACTACGAGGTCTCGGGGACCGATTGGCTGACCCTTGTCGAGACATTCGGCTTGGCATCACATCTGCAACACCGCGGCGACAGGAGTTCACGATGAATCGAGTAAGTGCAGTTCTGACAACAACTTTCGCAGCGCTCGCGGCCTTGGGGCTGAGCGCGGCCCCCGCCCTGGCGGCCCCGCCGTCAGAACCACGCACGTGGTGCCCCGGTGACGACCCAGGCGGAGGACCGGGTGGTCCCTTCAATTCTCCCGGTCCGCCCAACTGGGACTGGAACATCTGCCACACCTTCTACATCGTCAACTGGGGCCAGGGCAACGTGGGCCCGATGATCTGGGACGGACCGAACCCGCCGCCGGACAATCGCGGTCCCGTGGGGCCATGCTCGCTCCTCGACACCAGGGGCTGCAACTAGGTCCCGTCATCCCTGCCGGTCACGGGTGGTCCGGGTCTGTTCGCGCAGCCTGGTGTTCTCCGACCGAAGATGCCCATTGTCGCTTTCCAACAACGAGTTTCGGTGCTCCAGATCCAGAATCTGGGCGACACCGGCGAGATTGACGCCCGCACCGACGAGCAGGCTGATGCGCTCCAGTCGGACGACGTCGTCGTCGCTGTACCGTCGCGTCCCGCCGTCGGTCCGTGCGGGCGTGAGTAGTCCGCGGCGCTCGTAGAGCCGCAGCGTCTGCGGGTCGATTCCGGTCAACTCCGCGGCGACTGAGATGCCGTACACGCCGCGCGCCGATCGGTCCGCCGACTCCTCGCGCATAAACCCTCCGTCCAAAAATCTCCCCAAACATCCTTGCACACTGCTGCATCGGGTGCTATAAGAAATTTATGGCACAAGCCATAGATCTATCGGCCGAGGAGGGTAGACATGTTGATGCGCACCGATCCATTCCGCGACGTCGATCGCCTCGCCCAGCAGGTGCTGGGCACCGCCGCCCGCCCCGCCGTGATGCCGATGGACGCGTGGCGCGAGGGTGACACGTTCGTCGTCGAATTGGACCTTCCCGGCGTCGACCCCGACTCGCTGGATCTCGACGTCGAACGCAACGTGCTCACCGTGCACGCCAAACGCCCCGCTCTCGACAGCGAGCGCGAAATGGTTGCGGCGGAACGCCCACGAGGTGTCTTCAGTAGGCAGCTGTTTCTTGGCGAAACGCTCGACACCGAACGGATCGAGGCCGACTACAGCGGCGGTGTTCTCCGGCTGACCATCCCGGTGGCGGAGAGGGCGAAGCCGCGAAGGATCCAGATCTCCACCCGCGACGAGAAGAAGTCCGTCAACGCGTGACATCGGGTGGTGAGCGACGTGCCAACGAGCATTGCATGGACAGTCGAGCCACTCGTCGAAGCCGAAGCGGTCGTCGAGGCTGAGTGGATACGCATTCTCGAGGAGCAGAGCGCGGACCCGAACGACGCGATAACCCGTGAGAGGCCCGCGCTTCGGCGAGTTCCGATAGGCACCGCGGTGGCGGCGGCCACTGACCCGCGCCCGGGCCTCGGTCTCTCGGCGGGCGGGTGCGCGGTGGCACCAAGACAACGAGGGCAGGCGCGCGTGTGGCCTACCCAGAGATCGCCTCCGCACCCCGGGTGCGACGGTGTTTCTCAATGTGTCAGGACTATCAGGGAGGTGATGCTTTTCCGAAGTCTCCGAACAATTTCGAACAAGTTCAGCCAAGCCGCCCAGGTCTCATGAACGTCGAATCGCACAGACCGACAGACGCCGGTCACGGCGACCTGCCATCGACATGGCATTGACACGCGCGGCGGCTACGACACCAACGCCCAATCTGAGTGGCGGGGCCGGGAACCCCCGGCCCCGCTTCAGGCGCTTTCTCATGCAGGAGAATGCGGTGAACACCGAAGATCCGTACGCCGTGCTGGGAGTGTCGCCCGGCGCGTCGCAGGCCGAAATCGTCCGTGCGTTTCGTGCCCGGTTGCTCGCGACTCACCCCGACACGCGCGACCCCATGTCGGCACAGGGAGCCGACACCCGTTTGCAACAGGTGCTGGCCGCCTACTCGAGGCTGCGCACCCACGCCCCGGCCGCCGCACCGCAGCAACCTACGGTCACCTCTGGCCCAGTGAACATCACTGTCAGACATCATGATTCCGGTGAGGCACCGACGCGCGACTCGACGCCGCCGCTTCGGGCCGGGCCGGTACGTCGGCACCGTTGACGCGCGGGCCCTGCTGCCGACGGCTGCTGGGGTCAGCTCACGCCAGTGCGTGCGCTCCACTCAGGCGTACGTTCCCGCGTCGCCTCGGCGAGTGCCTTGCGGGTGTCGTCGGCGTTGAAGTCTTTGCCGTACACCGGTGTTCCCGGTTGCTGACGCCACGACTCGGATACCGGACCGGCGTTCACCGGCTCGAAGCCGAGGCGATCGACGATGCCGTGAATCAACTCGCGGCCGGGGCCGTCCTCTCCCGCGATGGGCAGTGCGATTCGGTGAGGTGAGCCGGTCGGACGGCCGCGCTCGAGCAGGTGCTTCCACCAGATCCCGTTGAACACCTTGTACACCGGCGCGCCGATTTCCTCTGCGACCCAGGCGCTTTCGACCTGACCATCCTCGATCGCCGCGATCTCGCCGTCTCGCTGTTGCGGGTAGTAATTGTTCGTCTCGATCACCGGGGCGCCCGGTCTGCGGGCGTCAACGATTCCGTCGGCAAGGTCGGGAACGTTCCTTTGCGGAATGCTGATCACGACGAGGTCGGCATCGGCCGCCGCGTCCTTGGCCCACACCGCCGTCGCGCCGGTCTCCTTCTCCAGGTCGGCGAGGGTTTCCGGAGAGCGCGAATTCGCCACGTTCACGTCGAAGCCGAGTTCGCGAAACCGTCGCACCAATGTGCCGCCGATATGACCCGCCCCGATGATTCCGATCTGCATGACGACCTCCGTGTGGTTGCGACTCTTGTGGGCGCAACGGAGGGCACGTGCTCGCTATTCCGCATCTCGCCGCCGATCACTCGTCGGGGTCGTCTCGCAGGGACTCCGCGACGCTTCGCAGTGCGGTTGCGGCGTCGGAAAGCGAGCGCACGGTCGAGACGGCCTGGGGCGCCAGCCTGGTCAGCGGCCACAACGCCGCTCCGGTGACCAAGCTGAAGACGCCTTGAGCTATCGACTCCGGGACGCTTGGGGGGTCCATCAGATCGTTCTCGGCAAAGGGACCTGCGTCGGCTGATGTCATGGTGGGGGTGAACTTGCGGAGCGACCGGCCCACGGTGCGCAACGAATCGACAGCGGCGAGAAGTGAGCCGCGGCTGGTGATTTCGGCACGGAGATCTTCGACGGAGACGCCGAGATGTTCCGCCAGCAGATCGTCTCTCGCGTAGGTGATCTCACCGGCGATCACCTCGTGGCCGCTCACACCAGGCACCGCTTCCAGAGCCACGTCACATTCGCTGTCGAAGCCCAACGACCGATTGTTGAGATTGGACGACCCGATCCGCAGCAGGCGGTCATCGATCACCATCACCTTGGAGTGGACGTAGACCGGAACACCGCCGGCGGCCACCGGCCAGTACACACCCAGGCGACCGTGAGTGTCCGCGTCCCACAGCAGCCGAAGCAGGCGCTGCCTCGCGCTGTCCATCGATTGCTGCTCCAGCCTGCTCTCAGAACTTCGCGGCAGGATGATGATGATCTCCGGCCCTTCGGGTTTCACCAGTTGCGCGGCGAGCGCCCGGGCCAACCTGCGTGCAGCCAGATACTGGTTCTCCAAATAGATGACGTCCTTGGCAGCAGCGACAGCGGCCAGATTGAGTGCCTCGACCTCTCTGACCTCCTCGCGTTCCGATAACGCGGGCAGCGTTCGTGCAATGCCGATGTCGACGTCACGCAACAGCCCCACGACAGCGGGCGGCCAGATATCGCGCCGTGCCGCGATCGGCTCGAGTAGCTCGCCGGTGGCGGCGTGCCAACGGTCGCGCGCCTGCTCGGCGAGGGCGCCTGCCGCGTCACCGTCACAGACCGTCGCCACTTCGTGCCGCGGTCCATAGGGTTGCCCCGCTCCTTTCCTGCGCGGGTCGTCACCCAGGTGCATCCGCGTGTCCCAGCGTCCAAGAGTGAGGTCGATGCCGCCGCAGAATGCGATGGCATCATCGGCGACGACGATCTTCTGATGGTGGACCGCGCCGGGCGGGTGTGCGCCGTCGACCGCAAAGTGCATGCGGGGTGGGGTGATCACATTGAGCAGGCCGACCGGTGCAATACCGAACCAGAATCCGTCGAAGGCGGGCAGCAACCGCAGATTCGACTTGAGCAGATAGACCCGCAGGTCCGGCCGCCGCCATACCAGCCAGTGCAGGAAGGTCCCGAGGTGATTGGGGCCGGGCAGCGATTTCTTGTCGGCCTCGAAGGCGGTCCGGTAATCGAAATCCCAGCCGATCAGCATGATGCGGCGCCTGGCGCGCAGCATCGCCGACTTCACATCGGCGAGGTAATCGGCACCGTCGACGATGCGGCTGAAGCGATCCGAGCGGGCGGTGCGCCAGCAGGTTTCGCCGGGCCTCAGAATGCGATCGGGTGGTTCAGACCGTCTGTCGCTCATGGAACGTCCTCACGCTGCCGTTCATCCCGCACGGTCAGAATCGTCGCTCGGCATGTCGCACCGCGTCGACGACCTCGGCATTACCGCTGAATTCGACGCGTATGTCGTTGCGGCCGAAGGCGAATAGCAGCAACTCGCCGGGGGCGCCGGTGACCGTGACCCCAGGGCCTGTCCCGAACCGCGCGAGCACGGCACCGTCCGTCTCGAGGAGTGCGACCCGTGCGGGCACGCCCGGCATGAGGACTGGCGCGAAAAAACGCGTCAGGCGCCGGAGCGCTCCGACGGTGCCGTCATCGAGCGCTCGAGGTGTCCACCCGCCGGCGGCGCGACGAACGTCTTCGTGATGGACAAACATTTCGTGGATGTTGGCGACGCGGTCGAGCCAGCGCAGCGGCGAGTAGGGGGGCGGGCCGGACGCCAATCGATCGACCAACTCAGGCCAGCTGTGGCCGGCGGCGATCTGCGTTTCGATGCGATGTTCGTCGCTCGGCGAACCGCGGCACGCCGATGCCCAACAGAGCGTCCGGTCGCCGCTCGCGGGCGATTAGGTGCGCGACGAGCTGTCGAGTTGTCCACCCCGGGCACAAGGTCGGTGCGTCGGGGCCGACCGTCCGCAGGGTATGGACCAGTGCCGCGCGTTCTTCGCTGGCGACCGACATTGTCCGACCTTAACCGCTCGCCGCGGGCCCTTCGGGGGACGTCGACTCCGCTCGGCCGATTCACCGAGAGGTCGTGACCTCCACCACGTTGCCGGTGAACCCGCTTGCTTGCGCGCAAGCAAGGCGATACCGTCGCAGCATCAGCCAGTACCGATCAGGAGTCGAGATGACAGTCGAGCCGACCAGCCCCGCCCCGCTTGCCACCCAGCGTTTCCCTGGCGAGTTCGTGTACTTCGACGTCAAGGACAAGCCCTTCGCCGGCGCCCTGACCGCACGCTTGTCCAAGCTCGCGGGTGTCGACGTGACGCTCGATGATGACCTAGCCGATGCGATGGGTCGCAGCCTCGATGCCGGCGACCGGCTCGGCGACGCGTGGTACGCGGATGCCCGCAGCCGCGGATCGGTCCGCGCGGCGCGCGAGGAGTTCAACACCGCCCTCGAGCACGGAGTCGACGCCGTCACGGATCCGTCAACGGCGCTGATCGCGTTGTTCGACCAGATCAACACCGAACCGGATTGGCTGGACTGGGACCTTCTCGACCGCGGCGCAAGCGTCTTTCGGCGGTACGGGAAAGAGCTCTACCCCTACTTCGGCATGGCGACGTTCTCGGGCTACCGAACGCCATCGGTGACCAAGCCGCTCATCCTGACCGGCGCCTACACCGGCAACTCCGCCCTCAACAGATTCTGGGAGACCTGCAAGCACTGGACGGACACCAGCGAACCCGACGGCATGCGACGCGGTAACCCCGGTTACCTGACGTCGCTGCGAGTGCGGCTGCTGCACTGCATGATCCGGTCCCGGATCGTCGGTCACGCAGAGTGGGACCGTGCCCGGTTCGGGGTGCCCATCAGTCAGTTCAACATGTTCAGCACGCTGATGGCCGGCTCGGTGATTCCCGGTCATGACCTGAAACGTCTGGGCTACCGCACCAGCGACGACGACATCGTGGCGCTCATGCACCTGCAGCGCTACATCGGCTACGTGATGGGCGTCGACCCGCCGTGGTACCCGGAGTCGATCGAGGACGGTTATCGAGCGATGCGGTTGATCGCGCTGGCGCAACGCACCAGCGACGACGACGACAGTCGCGCTCTGTGCTGGTCGTTCATGGACACCTACAAGCCCCCGGCGGACTCCAGAGGTGTGAAGCGGCTGGCCGCCGAGCTCAACTACCGCGCCCAGCTAGGTCACGCGTACTTCTACACGCCCGCGTCCTACACGAAGTCAGGGTTCCCGCCGGTCGGGCCGTGGCGTTACGCTCCGCTGGCGCGCTTCGTGCCGAACTTCATCAGAGAGACGGCGTGTCAACATGTTCCGGCTATCGCGCGCCGAATCGATGATCGGCACCGGGCGTGGCGCCGCGCGGAGAACGCGCGCACGCTCGGCACCGGCCGGGGCAGCTTCAGCCCAGTCGAGACGCTTTCGCGCTAGCGTCGACACCGTGGTCGAGCCCAGGGAAGCGGCGCGTCGGAATCAGATTCTCGAGGTGGCCACAACGCTGTTCGCTCAGCAGGGATACCGCGAGACCAATCTGGCGCAGATCGCCGACGAACTCGGCTTCCGGCGCCAAGCGGTCTACCACTACTTCCGTGCCAAAGACGACATTCTCTATGAGCTGATCGCCGAGGCGGGGGAGGCGATGACGTCATCGGCGGGCCCCATCTTCGACTCCGACAGCTCGCCGGAAGTGAAACTGGCCGAGCTCGTGCGCAATCACGTCCGGGTGGTGTCGTCTGACCCGAGCCGGTTCCGTATCCAGTTCAACGAACTCAACAAGTTGAGTGGCGATCGCGCCAAACCGCTGCAGGACGGGATCTCGGCATACATTCACCGGATCGCCGACGTCATCCAGGACGGTCAGCGCGCAGGCGTGTTCTTCGACGGCCCGCCCACATCGCTGGCATTACTGATCATCGGGATGTGCAATTCGACGACCGAATGGCGCGACGGCGCGCGGACGAAGGCGTCAGTCGACGAGATCGCCGACAACGCAGCCCGTCTGGCGGTCGTCGGACTCACCGGGACGCGCGGCTGAACGCGCCGGCTTCGTCTATCCCGGTTGCGCGAACTCATCGCCCCAACCGGCGTTCGTCACCACCTCCGCGAACGTGAGTCGGTGCGCGTCATTGACGAGCTGGTGGACATGGGCGGGGAATGAAAACGGCGGAGCCTTCATCGGATTGGCTTGAGTGCCGCGGGCGATAGCCTGGGTGATCGCGAAGCCGAGGTTGTGTCTGGCCCATGCCGCGAGGACGCGATCAGCGAAACCCTTGGGTAGACGGTCCCGCTGTGAGCCTGCGACATCGAGGTCAATCCCGCTGTGGCAGACGGCTTGTTCGGTACCGAAACGGTGCCCCAAGCCGATGCTGGTGTGCAGCGCAATCGACTGCCACACCGTCGTCACTCGGTCGTCGGTGAGGCCCTGCTCACGGAGGAACCGCGCTGCGGCATCGGCGCCTTCGACTTCGAATCGCTGATCGCCGGCTCCGTACTTCGTGAGGCCGAGGTCATGCAGAACCGACGCGAGGAACACGACCTCTTCGTCATAGTCGACGCCGCCGCGCAATCCGTCAGCAGCCGCCAGTTCCCGAGCGAACAGATAGCTGCGCACGCAATGGTTGTGCAGGAAGTCTGGCGAGACGTCGGAGGCCAGCTCGACCGCCGCAGCGCAGACTGTTGAATCGGGCAAGCCCCACTGTGCCGTGTCGGTGGTTACGTGATCGGTCATACCGCCACGGTGCCCCCACCGAAACATATGCGCCAGTTCTTATGTGGCCAACAAGCGCCGGATTCCGGACATCTCGCTCGGTCGCGGTTGCATTCTAGGCGAAGAATCGCCGCAACTGATCAGCGATGACTCGGGGATTGCCGCCGGAATCTTGTGCGCCGCCGTGATTGAGCCCCGGAAGTTCGATGCGCGTCGCCGCGGGCAACACGCTTTGCAACGCGTCGAGGGTGCCGGTGAAAAGTGTGGGAGCGCCTGTGCCGCAGAGAAGTAGAACGTCGGCGGTCACGTTCTGGTAGTCGTCGAGGGTGCCTTCGGTCGACTTGACGACGTTCAACTCCTCTTTCCACGCGATGATCAAGTCACGCAGCGAGGCGTCGTCGCCGGTGACCCTCTTGGCGTCGGCCCACAGGATCGCCCGGCAGATCAGCGGCTGAGTCATGATCGTGCCCAACAGACGAAGCGGCGCGGCGACCTGCTGTACCCGGGGGTCGCCGTCGGCGGCACCCTTGGCCAGACTCGCCATCGCGTCGGCGATGTCGCCGCTGTCCACGAGACGCTGCCCACGGTCGATGGTGGTCTTGAACTTGTCGAGGTCCGGCTGTCCGACGAACAGGACCGGTTCGAAGACAGCGACTTTGCGTATCGCCGGAACGGACATCGAGGCATGTAGCGCGAACAGGCCACCGTCAGCGGCGCCGAAGACATTCTCCGCGCCGGTGGCGGCGATGATGGCTGCGAGGTCTTCGTCCTCACGTTCGATGCAGTAGTGCGGACCGTACGGTCCGCTCATCCCGCGGCCGCGCCGGTCGGGCAGGTAGACGGTGAACTCTTCAGCAAGAGCGCCTGCCAGTTTCATGTAGTGCTGAGAGCCCAGCGCTCCGCCATGCTGCAGCACTATGCCGGGGCCGTGACCGAGCTGACGAAAGCCCAACTTCGTGCCGTCTTTCGATGCCACAAAGTGTTTCTCGTACGCACCCGGCATTGCGCAACCTCCCGCTCCCCTGGGACGATTCGAGGCGATATGTAGCGCCGGTACTGCGGATAATCCTATTACCGACAGCGGGGGTGGCTGATGGTGATTCAGCAGCGGGTGGAGGTTTCAGAACCCGTCCGCCGGGAGCCGGCTCAACTCTGGCACCCGGGCGAGGGCGAGACGGTCGAGAGACCGGAGGGTCTGGCCGCGCCGCCGCCGTTGACCCCGCCGTCGGAGGCGGATCGTTATGTGACCGTTGACGAGCGGGTCGGGAACACCATCGGGGTCGTCTTCGCTGCATGGCCTGTTGTCGACGAGTTCGGGCTCCGGTTTCCGGACCAGCCCGAAGCCGCCTGGTTCGACGCCGATGATCTCCAGGCTGTCGTCGACAGGCTCCGCTCCCAGGCCGGAGATATGCTGCGGCCCTTACGGATCGGCGACACATTCTGGGTGCACGGTTTCTCTGCGGAGTCGCCGAGCGACTGGGAAGCTCTGCGAGACATCACCTCGCAGGCGCGGACGATGGCCAAGGTCGCCGTCGCCGTGGCAGCGCTGGGCGAGGTCCGGCCGCCGGTGGATGACATGACCCTCGCCGCCGACGACGAATATTCGGGTGTGACAGAACAGGTCGCCCAAATGCCAGGGGGGCCGGCGACGGCCCGTCCGACGATCTGAGCGGGCCTCGATGAAACCGCTGCCGCTGGAGGACCACCGACTGACCGCGGCCGACTTCGTCGATGCGGTCCGAGACAATGACCTCGTCTACTTCTGCCTGAGCGTCGGAGATGCCGACGCTCAAGTGATTGTGTTGCCCCTGGGACCCGACGGCATCCGCCGGGTGATCGTCGTCGATGCCGGTGTCACCGACAAGGTCATCGATCTTCTCGACACGCTGGAACAGGTGGGCCTCATTTCATTCGCCAACCCGGCGGACGCCACCATCGCGCTCGTGGTCGCGACCCATCCACACCACGATCACATCGCAGGTATGGCCCAACTCTTTCAGGCCCGCGGTGAGCACGTAGCCGAGGTGTGGGAGCCCGGGTTCTTCCACACCGCCGCGTCCTACCAGAACATGCTTCGAGAGATCGGTACCCGCACGAACATCGTTTACACCCAGCCGACCAGCGGAATGCATCGTTTCTTCGGCCAGGTCGCGGTGACAGTGCTGAGCCCCTCGATTCACCTGCGAAACCGTTTCGACACTTACGGAGTCGAGATCAACGACTCCTCGATCTCGTTGCGGATCGAGCATCCCGCCCGCGCGCTGGCCGACCTCGCCTCGCTCGGCGGACAGTCCAACTGGGCGGCCAACCCGGCCTCGGCGACGCTGATCCTCGGCGGCGACGCCCAGACGTTGTCCTGGTCGTTCGTGGCGACCGACTTCCCGTTCCTGGCGGCATCGGGCAGCGCGCAGGCCAGGGCGATCGCGGCCGCGACGGGGAACCGAGACCTGCTGTCGGCCGACGTTTTCAAAGTTTCGCACCATGCGTCGAAGCACGGCGTCAACTTGGAACTCGTCGAACGCATCCATCCTGCGATCACCCTGGTGTCGTCGACTGCCAGCGGCACGAAATACGGCTTCCCCCACACCGTGTCTCAGGAAGCCATTCGGGAGGCACTCGATCCCGTCGCGAGCAAGCTGAACCCTGCCACCGGGCTGCCCAAAGATCACAAATCCGACGCCGAGTTGCGCATTTTCTACACCAGCGATACCACCACCGCACCGGACAGTCCCGACGCCGGATCCTTCGGCCTGCTACTGCGGGGACGGCGTCGGGAGTTGTGGCGCTTCGGCGACCGTCCGACCCAATCGGTCGACTTCAGCCGCGCCAAACTGTGGACCTAGATTTTCGACCCCGCTCGGCTGCTAGATAACGATTTGAAACCTGTTGCGTTGCAACATGAGACACGACAGCAAACATTTTGATCCGCGACATTATGGTCGTCTGGTGCACCGGCGAACTGCTCTCAAGCTCCCGTTGTACCTGGCAGCGGCCGCGGCGCTGACCAAGATTCCCGTCGCCTCCGCTGCGGCGAGTCGATGGTCGGCAGATCGCGCGAACGCCTGGTACGCGCAGCAAGGCTGGTTGCTTGGCGCGAACTATGTCACGTCGACCGCCGTCAACCAGCTGGAGATGTTCCAGGCGGGCACCTACGACGCGCGCCGCATCGCGGGCGAGTTGAGCGTGGCCCGGCGCATCGGGATGAACACCATGCGGGTGTTCCTGCACGACCAGTTGTGGGCGACCGATCGGGCCGGGTTCAGCAGCCGGCTTTCCGAATTCGTGGCCATCGCAGCGAGGCACCAGATCAAGCCGCTCTTCGTTTTGTTCGACTCGTGCTGGGATCCCTTACCGAAGGCGGGCCGTCAACGCGCACCCATCAAGGGGGTGCACAACTCCGGATGGGTTCAGAGCCCGGGCGCCCATCGTCTTCGGGACCCGGCCTACACCCGCGTGCTGCAAAGCTATGTCACCGGCGTCGTGGGCATGTTCGCGAACGATCCTCGCGTGCTCGGCTGGGACGTCTGGAACGAGCCGGACAACCCGTCGAAGGACTACAGCGATGTCGAGCACCAGGACAAGATGGAACTGGTCGCCGCCTTCCTCCCGCATGTCTTCCAATGGGTGCGCGCCGTCAACCCGATTCAGCCATTGACCAGTGGCGTGTGGCAGGGCCACTGGAAAGATCCGGGAAGCCGCAGCAAGATAGCCGGCCTGCAGCTCGAGCACTCCGACATCATCAGTTTCCACAGCTACGCCGAACCCGCTGAATTCGACGCCCGCATCGACGAACTCACCCCGCTGGGGCGCCCGATCATCTGCACCGAGTACCTGGCGCGGAACTTGGGGAGCACGGTCGAAGGAATTCTTCCGATCGCCAAGCGGCGCAACGTCGGCGCCTATAACTGGGGGTTCGTCGCCGGACGCACGCAGACCTATCTGCCCTGGGATTCGTGGCAGCAGCCGTACACCGAGCTCCCTGACACGTGGTTCAGCGATCTGATCCACCCCGATGGACGAGCCCACAATGACGACGAGATTCGCGTCATCCAGAAGCTCGCAGGGGTTGGTCAAATTGCGACGGGCGCACCCGCCGTTCGTTAGGGGGCGCGTCTTCGCGGTGCGGCCGAACGGGGTGGCCGTTCACGCATGTGATCGCGCACGCGACTCATGAGGTCACCGAGTATGTGCACGTCGCCGTCGGAGAGTGCGCCGTACAGCAGGTCGCGGACCACGTCGATGTGACCGGGAAGAACCTTGGCGACCAGCGCACGACCCGCCTTGGTGATGTCAACGACGGTGGCACGTTTGTCATCGGGGCTGCCTTTGCGGACGATCAGTCCCGCCGTCTCCAGCAGTCCTGCCTGATGCGTCAGGCCGCTGCGGCTGTAGACCACACCGTCGGCGAGCTCAGTCATGGTGAGCGGACGCTTGGCGTCGACCAGTTTGGCCAAGACCTCGAACTGCACATAGCTGAGGCCGCCCTCGGCCTGCAACTGTTCCTGCACCGCGTGCTGAAGCAGGCTGACCGCCTCGGTCAGTGCGAAGTAAGTACGCATTTGCGCAGGCTTCAGACCGCTCGCCATGGCGTCATCCTAGTGTTTCAACATCGAAGCAATAAGTAACGCCGCGTGTTCGGCTTTCTCAGCGGCGGGTGAATTGGGTGACGAGCAGATCCAGCCGCTCCGATTCGTTGCCCGGGCGTAGTCGTCCGGTACGGCCGAGGGTGACCAGCCCGTGCAACGTCGCCCAGAAGACCTCGGTGAGCGCGTCGGCATCCTGTTCGTCGGTGACGAGGCTGACCGCCTGACGCAGTTCGGCAAAGGCTGCCTCCAGCTCGGGAGGTGTGTCGTCGGCGGCGAAGCGTAGCGCGGTGGTGCGGGTGAACATCGCGTCGTAAACGGCGGGGTTGTCGCGGGCGAAGTCGAGGTAGGCGCGGGCGCTGGTGTGCAACGCCTCGGCCGCCGCGCCTGCACCGCGGCGAGCGACCCTGATCACCTCGGCGAGCTCGCCGAACCCCTCGATGGCGATGGCATCGGCGATCTGTTCCATGCCGGTGAAGTGCTTGTAGAGGACAGGCTGGCTGTACTCGATCTCAGTCGACAGCCGACGTGTGGTCACGGCATCCCAGCCCTCGTCCTCGGCCAGCCTGCGGGCCGTCGTGACGATCAGCCGCCGCCGGGCGGCGCGCTCACGTTCGCGGCGGTCATCAATGGCCATGCCGAACTCTAGCACCGCTAGAATAGATAGCACCGCTATTGACAGCGAGATCCAACGGGGTTAGCGTTGCTAGCACCTACTCCCGAAGGGTGCTGTGACATGGCTTTGGAGCTCGCCAGGATCGCCGCACTGCTCGCGGTGCTCGGGACCGCAGTCGTATACGGCACCGACGTGTTCTGCGCGATTGTGCTTCGACCTGCCCTGGCGTCGCTCGACGACGGTGCGCTGGTCGCGATCATGGGACGAGTGCACCGATATGGGGACCGGCGCATGCGTGTGCCCGGAGTGCTCGGTGTCGTGGCCTCCGCGACGAGCGCGATGCTGGCCGCCGTCAGTGGACATTGGTCGCAGACGATCGCGGCGGGCGCCGCTCTGCTGCTGCTCTTGGCCTGGATAGCGCTCTACACACAGGTGAGCGCGCCGATCAATCGACAACTGACAGCGGCCGTCGATGCCGGCGCAACATTGTCGAATGGACGTGTGCTGCAGACAAAGTGGGATCGCGTCATCGATGCCCGTGCAGCGCTGCAAGGCCTGGCGGTGGCTGCCCTCTGCGTAGTGCTGATGATCCCGTGACCGCCATCGCCATCGGCTATACACTCGCCGGACTCATCGCAGCGGGCATCATCTTCATCGGCGCACGCTTCATCGTCGCGCCGCGCGTTGCGGCCGCCGGCTACGGTGTGCTGCCCGATTCAGAGCAGACGTCGGTTCACGCCTACTTGCGCGCCAAGGGCGTGCGCGACATCGCATCGGGTCTGTTCGTCATCGTCCTGATGGTCGGCGGTGCGACCCACCTTCTCGGCTGGCTGATATTGGCAGCGACCATCATTCCGATCGCCGACGCGACCATCGCGCTCCGCAACGGCGGCGCCAAATCGATCGCCTTGGGAGTCCACGGCGGCACCGCTGTCGTCATGCTCATCACTTCTGCGCTGCTACTCCTTCCCTAGGCGCGTTCCCTAGGCGCGTTGCTGGACCACCCGAGACCGGCATCGCGGAATTACTTCGACATCGAAGTAGTTACTCCACTTGAATGCTTCGAAATCGAAGCACTACTGGAGGAGGAGAACATGAAGGCTGTGCGATACCACCGCTACGGCGGCAGCGATGTGCTGCGGTACGAGGAGGCCCCGCGGCCGGTACCTGGGCCGGGGCAGGTTCTGGTGAAGGTGGCGGCGACTTCGTTCAACCCGGTGGACGCCGGTATCCGCGGCGGCTACCTGTCCGACGTGTACGAGATCAGCTTCCCGCACATCCCGGGTGTGGACGTCGCGGGCACGATCGCGGAACTCGGCGACGGAGTCCAGGGATGGAAGGTCGGCGACGCGGTAGTCGCGTTTCTGCCGCTGGACGCTGACGGCGCGGCCGCTGAGTACACCCTCGTGCCGGCCGAGTCGCTGGCGGCCGCGCCGCGTTCGGTGGACCTGACCGATGCGGCAGCGTTGCCCGAGGCTGCGTTGACAGCGTGGCAGGCCCTCTTCGACGTCGCCGGTGTGACGGCCGGACAGACGATCCTGATCAATGGCGCTGCCGGCGCGGTGGGTGGCTACGCGATCCAGTTGGCCAAGCAGGCCGGCGCCGTCGTGACCGCAACCGCCAAAGAGCGTGACGCCGTGCGGCTACGCGGTTTGGGTGCCGCCCGAACGATCGACTACATCGACTACAGCTCGTCGCCGGTCGAGATCGAGGGGGCACCGTTCGACGTGGTGCTCAACCTCGTCAGCACAACCGACGAGCAGACCGAAGCGTTGATCGGCGCGATCGCCGACGGCGGCTTCCACGTGGGCACCATGGTTTTCGGGCCGCAGAACCCTGGCCGCGGAGTCCGCTCGCAGCGAGTATTCGTCCGCAGTGACGCCGCGCAGTTGGCGGGGCTGGTCGGTCGCGTCGACGAACGACAGCTGCGCATCGAGGTCGCGGACCGCCGGCCACTAGAACAGTCCGCGGCCGTGCATGAGGACTCCGACGCAGGACGTCTGCGGGGAAAGACCATTCTCCTGGCCGCCACGAGCAACTGACACGGGGCCCAAATGTTGACGGGAGCGACGGAAAATCGAGAGCCCGAGCATATTTCGTCACCTTCCAGTCCCTTTTTGTTATCCCGATCCCACCCGAAGCGCGACAATCACGTCCAATCCCACGACAAGGAGCGACAGATGAGTTGGTTAACCGCCAGGAGCTCAGAAGCGTGCAACGCCGCGGGGCGCCGACGTCACTGCTTGTCGCGCCACCGGAGCGGATCGACCTCGAGCGCGGCCCGGTCCCAATCGCCCAAATCAGCGGCCGCCCGATAGGTCGCATGCAGAAACTCCAGCAGGGTGCGGTCCGGGTCGGCGGCGGTGCGTACCGCCTCATAGGGCAACAGAAACTGCTTGTAGTCCTTGCTGTAGAAGGCCTGCGAGGGCTTCACGGGATAGTCGGCGAAACCCTCAGGCTCGGGATATGCGTATGCGTAGAAAGCGCCTTCTTCACCGCCGCCTGCCCAGAAGCCGCAGCTGCTCAGCTCGTGCGAATAGCCCTCGACCATCACCCAGTCCCCGCAGTTCGGCGCACCGCCCGGATGCTCGGGCGCGGTGCGACCGGAGAACCGGGTGCACGCCAGATCCATTGCGCCCCAGAAGAAGTGCACGGGGCTGACTTTCCCAAGGAAGTGCGAGCGGAACTCGTGCAGCACGCGGTCAGCGGACACGAGTTGACGCCAGAACAGGTGCGCCGCCTGGGCGTCATAGGAGGCGTGCGTGTGGTCGTCGGCGAACGGGATCGCGGGATCGACTTCGTTGGGGCTCGCCCGAAGCTGCACAGCGATGCCGAGTTCGTCGAGCGCAGCCATCACTTCGGCATAGAAGGCGGCGACCGACTTGGGTTCGAGCGCGATCTGACGGAGGCCGCCGTCACTGCAACGGATGTGCAGCCGGTGCTCGATGAAGTCGAACTCGATGTCGAAGACGCCGGCTTCGTAGGGAATCGCCGAGGTGGTCAGGCCTCGCGGACTCACGTACAGGGTGACCTGCCACCAGTGGTTGACCAGCGGTGCCTGGGCGAGGCGTATCTTGCCGACGATCTGTGTCCACATGTGCAGGGTCTCACGCGTGGCAGTCCAGTCATCGACCCGCAACGACGGCCAGTTCTGCGATGCCGCAGCCGCTTTCGTGGTGATATCAGTCATCTACGCACTCTAGCGTTCCCGCTTGGCCGGGGCCGCTAGTCTGCCGAACGGTTGCCCTGGTGTACGGGCGACTCCCAGGTGTAGGGCTCCTCCGGATGGCCGGATCCACCGAGGATGAACGAGCGGTCGCTGCGGTTGGCGCGCGCAATCGTCGCCATCCATGTCGCGACCGTGCTGAAACGGTTGCGCACGCCGGTGAGAAACGCGATGTGGATGAAGCCCCAGCCGAGCCAACCCATCATGCCCGCGAGCTTGACCGGTCCCGCCTGCACCACCGCATGACCGCGGCTGATGTACGCCGCCGACCCGAGATCGCGGTAACGGAAATCCTTGCGCTTGCGTTGAGCGACATCACGCCGAATGCAGGCCGCAGCATGCCAGCCACCCTGCATCGCGTTCTCCGCGACCCCCGGCAACCCGTCGCGACCCGCCAGATCACCGATGACGAATACCTCGGGATGCCCCGGCACCGACAGATCGGGGTCTACGGTGATGCGGCCCGACCGATCGGTGGCGGCGTCCAATTCCTTCGCGACGTGCTTCGCGAACGGCACAGCCTCGACGCCGGCGGTCCACAGCACCGTTCGGGTGGCGTAATCCTGTTTGGGACCACCGTCTTTCGGGCTCACCGTGACGCCGTCGCGCCGGACGTCGGATACGTGCACGCCGAAGTGCAGCTCGACCCCCAACTCCTCCAGTATCCGCGACGCCCGTTCGGACAGCGCCGGCGCAAAGCTCTTGAGCACCCTGTCGCCGCCGTCGAACAGCAGCACCCTGGCGTCCTCCGGCTCGATGCTGTGGAATTCGTTAGCCAGTGAGCGGGTCGCGAGTTCCCGTATCTGTCCGGCCAATTCGACGCCGGTGGGGCCGGCGCCGGTGACGGCGAACGTGAGCCACTGCTCCCGCTCTTGGCCTGGCGGCAGGGTCTCGGCGATCTCGAAGGCGGCGAAGACTCGACGCCGGATGCTGAGCGCATCGTCGAGTGTCTTCATACCGGGCGCCCAGGCGGCGAACTCCTCGTTCCCGAAATACGACTGACGCATGCCCGCGGCGATCACCAGGTAGTCGTAGTCGACGTCGAACTTCGACTCGTCGGGCCGACGGGCCGTGACGCGCCGCGCCTCGGGATCTAGCCGGATGGCCTCGCCGAGCAGTGTCTTGACGTTGCGGTGGCGTGACAGTTCTTCACGCAGCGATCGACTGATCTGGCCGATGCTCAACGTTCCGGTCGCGCACTGGTAGAGCAACGGCTGGAACACATGGCACGCTGCGCGGTCCAGCAGGGTGACGTCCACGTCGACCCGGCCGAGGCGACGGGCGCAGAACAACCCCCCGAACCCGCCGCCGATGATGAGAACTCGAGGTCGCCCACTGCTCATGTAGCAGTCCGTACCCGTTTCGGCGGGTGCTACCCACGGGTTGCCGGGCTCGCCTGATACGACGCGATGTGCCAGTCCTTGCTCGTGCGGATGACGACGACCCCGATGTTGAGGTGCACGGTGTCGCGGTCCCGGAAAGCGAAGTCCGCGGCGAGGTAGCCGAGCGCCACATCAGCGCCGAGCCGGCGGGACTCCAGGATCCGGTACTGCACCGTCATGCCGGGCGGCTGCGCGTCGTAGTACTCGAACACCCCCTGCGGCCCGACGCTGTACGGCCGCAGCCCCTGAAAGATGGCGTCATCAGCGAAGACGCCGGCCACCCGGTCTGGATCGTGCGCGTCGATTCCGTCCCTCCACGGGTCCAGTACCGCGCGCAGGATCTCCTCAGCGCCCAGCACTTTGACCACCATCGACATGCAGGATCTCGCCGGTGACGAAGCCGGCCGTCTCCAGGTAGAGAACGGCGTCGACGACGTCGTCGATGTCACCGAGCCGTCCCGTCGGGTTGAGTGTGGCAAGCGCCGCGTGCGTGGACGGGTCGTGCATCGGTGTGTCGATGATGCCGAGCGCGACCGCATTGGACCGGATGCCACGACCGGCATATTCGACGGCCAGCGCCTTGGTGGCGGCGTTCAGCCCGCCCTTGGTCAGCGACGCCAGCGCCGACGGCGCCTGCGAGTTGGCCTGGTCGACCAGGCTGGTGGAGATGTTGACGATGTGGCCGCCGGTCGGCATCACTGCCAGCGCGGCACCAGTGACCTCGAAGAAGCCGCGCAGATTCACGCCGGTGATGGCGTCGAAGTCACTGTCGGTGTATTCGGTGAACGGTTTGGGAATGAAGATGCCCGCGTTGTTGACGACGGTGTCGACCCGGCCGAACCGCTGCATCGCGGCATCGATCACGCGCTGGCCGACACCGGGGGAAGAGATGTCACCCGCGACTGTGAGCACCATCGGATCGTCACTCTCGCCGATGGTCCGCGAGTTGGCGACGACCGCGTAGCCCAGTTTCCGGTAACCCTGAACCAGTCCGGCGCCGATCCCCTGGGAGGCGCCGGTGATGACGGCGACCCGTGTCGAAGTGTTCATTGTTGTTCCTTTCCTTGCGATGCCCGGCTCAACGTGCCGAGATAGGGCGGCTATGCCTGGCAGACGCGACGAATCACCTCCCTGCTGGGAGGCCGAGGCTATTAGGCTGACCCGATGGAGCTGCGGCAGCTGCGCTACTTCGTCGCCGTCGCCGAGGAACTGAACTTTGGCCGAGCGGCTCAGCGTCTGCGCATCGCGGGTCCGTCGCTGTCTCAACAGATCAAAGCCCTGGAAAAAGACCTCAAGGTGACCCTCTTCGAAAGGGACCGAAGATCGGTCGTTCTCACACCTGCGGGCGCGGCTTTGCTTCCGGATGCGCGGGAGTTGGTCAGCGATGCCGACGAATTACGCAGGCGGGCAATGGGTCTCGGAGTATCACAGCCTGTCCGTGTCGGCTACGTGAACTGGTGCCCGGTCGACTGGGCGCAGCGTGCGGCAGGAGTGGCTGAGCTGCGGGTGGATACCTGGGTGATGCCGTCACACGCCCAGGCGGCACGGGTCGCGGAGGGCAGCCTCGACCTCGCGATCTGTTGGGTCCAGAACAGCGACCTCGAGAAGCTGTCGCTCGAGGCGCGACTCCTCGGGGTCGACCGGCTCTATGCGCTCGCCGCCGGTTCCGACGAGTCCCCCGTCGAAGCCGGTGACACCGTGGTGCTCGTCGACTCCGATGCCGCCAGTTGGTCGTCGTGGAATCGCTACGCAGAGCAGTTCGCCTCCGCGACCGGCGCCCGTGTCATGCGCACCGACGACGGCGGTGTCACCGGAGCGACGTTCTTCGAGCATGCGCGAGGGTTGCGCCGCGCGGTCCTGAACAATCCCAAAGGCCAGGACGAAGCGGTGCCGAAAGATCTGGTGCGTCGACCGGTGGTGAACCCGTCACCGTTGTGGACGTGGTCACTGGTGTGGCGGCGGGGTGAGGACAACCCCGCGATTCACGCCCTGATCGACGAATTCACCCGAGGTGTCGGCGACTTCGGACTCGGTGACCCATCCGTGTGGTTGCCTGCCGACGATCCGCATCAGCCCGGCGACGAGAGCGGCGGCTGACACCACCACCGCAGCGACGAGCATCGCGGTACGAAAACCGTTGTGGAGCAACGGGCTCACCGCGGCGGGTCCGGCGATCTGACCGACTGAATAACCGGCCGTCAGCAACGCGACAGCCCGCGGATAGCGCAGCAGACGCCCGGCCGCCAGTGACAGCGTGCTGACACCGATGAATGTCCCACCGAAGAGCACCGCGCCGACCAGTGCTGCGGTCACCCCGCCGAACAGGCCGGCCACGGCGATGCCGGTGGCCTGCACGCACAGCGCTGTCGCGAGCAGACCGGGGTGTGACCAGCGAGAGCTGAGTGCAGCCCATAGCGCCGCCGACGGCACTGTCGCCAAGCCGACCACCAACCACGCCCCGCCACCGAGCCAGTGGGGCGCATCCTGTGCGACCGCGGCGACCAGGAACGTGCCCGCGATGATGTACCCGATCCCTTCGAGGGTGTAGCTCGCCGCGAGCAGCGCGAAGGCACGATGCGGTGGACGGCGCCCGGGCCGGTCTGACGACTCCGGCGTCGCCCCTTCTGGTGCGGGATGCATGGTCCAGGCGACGGCGGCCAGCACCGCCGCCGCTGCGGCCGAAGTCCACCACGCCAACCGCCACTGACCGCTTGTCAGCACGACGACTGCCGACAACGCGATACCGCCGCCGACCCCGCCCAGTGCCCAGCCGGCGAGATGGGCGGGCCGCTCATGCAGGTGTTCCAGCAAGGTGTTGACGGCGATCACGAAGACCAGCGCACTGGCGACGCCGGCCAACGCGCGCAGCAAAGTCCATTCGATTGTGCTGGCGATCAACGGCATTCCGACCAGACTGGCGACGAGTACGACCAGGGAAGCGCGGCAGACAGCGACGGAACGGGCAAGTCGAGGCCAGATGGATCCGGCCAGTGCGCCCGCGAGGTAGCCGGCATAGTTGGCCGTCGCCAGGGTCGCGGAGGTATGCGTCGTGATGCCCGCCTGCGCGGTCATCAGCGGCAGGATGGGCGTGTACGCGAACCGGCCTATCCCCATGGCCGCGGCGAGGGCTGCGGCGCTACGCACGACGTGTCCGTGGTATTGCATTTCCCCATCGTGAAGCGCCGCGCGCCTCGTCGGCCATGTCTGATCTGCTCGTAGCTGTAAGGCGCTGCCTCCCAGCCGGGACGCGAAGTCGAGCATTGTGTGTTCTTGCAGTCGAGCGATCGGTGTGATCGCCATAGGAAGGGAGACGTCGATGACGCAGAACGTGATCGCATTGGTGACCGGCGCCAATCGAGGTCTGGGTCGGCAACTGGCCGCAGAACTCGTAGCGCGTGGAGCGAAGGTGTACGCAGCGGCGAGGCGGCCGGAAACCGTCGATCTGCCGGGCGTGGTGCCAATTCAACTCGACGTCACCGATCCGGAGTCCATCCGGCGTGCGGCGGCCGTCGCCGACGACGTCACCGTGCTGGTGAACAACGCCGGCATTTCGACGCGGGCCACGTTGCTCGACGGACCCATCGACGACATCCGCGCGGAAATGGAAACGCACTACTTCGGAACGCTGAACGTCAGCCGGGAGTTCGTCCCGATCATCGAGCGCAACGGCGGCGGCGGCGTCCTCAACGTTCTGTCGGTCCTGTCGTGGACCCACCCACCGACCTCCGGCGCCTACTCAGCGGCCAAGGCTGCGGCGTGGGCTCTCACCGATGCGATGCGAACAGAGCTGGCTCCCAAGGGGATTCACGTGGCCGCCCTGCACGTCGGCTACATGGACACCGACATGGTCAGTTACATCCCGCCAGAGCAGAAGACCGATCCGGCGCAGGTCGCCGCGCTGGCCGTCACCGGGCTGCTCAACGGCGAAAAGGAGATCCTCGCCGATGAACTGTCCCGAAAGGTGAAGGCGGGCCTGGCCACCGCGAACGCCGGCAGCGAGTGACCGCCGATCAGCGGAAGCGGACGTCCATGGTCGCCATACCGAAGATCTTCTTGCCGTCCGACTTCGCGGCAACGATCACCACACCGCTGCGCGTCGCCGGGTCCAACGACTTGACGCGACCGCTGAACTCGATGTCCGTACCCCCGGTGGCGGACACAACGGCCGGCGCAGACAGCCGAACCGTGTAGCGCGTCACCGCGCCGGGATCTCCCGACCAAGCGGAATGGAAGCCGGCACCCAAACCCATGGTCAGCATTCCGTGGGCGATCACGTCGGGCAGTCCGGCCAGCTTCGCGATGGTCTCGTCCCAATGGATCGGATTGGCGTCACCCGCCACGCCGGCATAGTTCACCAAGTCGCCGCGAGACAGCCGGGTGTGGTGCACGGGCAGCTGGTCGCCGACCTTCACGTCGTCGAACGACGGCGTCCCCGGCGTGCGGGTGAAGCCTCCGTCGGCGATCCGAATCTCGCCCTCGGGGCGGAGTTCTTTCTCGTACTCGCCATCCACACTGGGGATGTCCAGGATGTTCATGTCGTGCATCATCGCGTTCTGCACAGCCGTCTTGACCCCCGCGTCGATGTCCTCGGCGGTGACCCCGACGACGGTCGTGTGCAGCGTGTGCACGCGCTCGCCTGCGGTATCGGTGAACGTGTTGGTGACGGTGATGAAATCCCGGCCCGCCGTCCTGCGCACCGACGTCAGCTCGACGTCGATGGTCAATTCGTCGCCGGCCACGATCGGGCGGTGTTGCTCGAAGACCTCTTCGGTCTGCAGGTACGTGTCGTATCCGACGACGATCGACTCGAACATGCGTCGGTTGCACTTCATACCGGGCGTCGACGTGAACGTGACCGGCGCGACGACGTCCGAATAACCCAGCTCAGCGGCGGCGGCGACGTCCCAGTGCGCGGGGTGATAGTCCTGCACCGCGCGGGCGTATTCACGCACCTTCTCGCGGCCGACCAGGTAGGTGCCGTCCATTTGGTAGTAGTGGCCGACCCGCGCTTCGATCGGCGACGTTTCTGCTGGTGCAGTCATGTACTGGCTCAACTCTTCCGTCGGCTTGATCGGAGCCGACCAAAGCACACTAACGCGCAGGCACCCTGATCCCGGAATCCTGCGATTGCGCCCCCGCAACCTGCCTAAGCTGGTCACGCACATGACGGTCGACAGGCGAATGAGGGTCGACGGCGAGCCCGCATCCATCGAGCCCGCCGAATTCCTCGACGTCACACTGCCTCAGCTGTTCGCCGAAGCGACAGATCGGCTGGGTCCTTCGCTGCGGGAGATGCAGCCGCGGCCACTCACCCTCACCGTCGACGGGCGATCCTGGACGCTGCGCGCCGACGATGCCCGCGTCGCCGTCACACGGGGTCCGGGAACCGGCTCCGCCATCCGGGTCGACGCCGAGCAGCTCGACGCACTCGTCGCCGACAAGGTCACCCCGATGGGCTGGTTGGCCAGCGGCTCCCTCGATATGACGGGACACCTCTCCGACGTCCTGAATTGGTGGCTCCTGGTCCGGGCCACACTCGACGGCACGACACCCCATCGCACCGGCGCGATCGAATTCGAGGATCGCGCCGGCGGACCGCTCGACCTCAGCCGTTCGTTCACCCCCGCCGATCCCGCCGCCGACATGGCCTGGTTCCTCGAACAAGCCGGCTTCCTCCACATCAAAGGTCTGTACAGCGAAGACGAGATGGCCGCCGTGTCCGCCGAAATGGACGTCGCCGCAACGCGTTACGCCGATGGCGACGGCCGGTCATGGTGGGCCGGCCTCAAGGACGGATCTCGTGCGCTGGTGCGAATGCAGCGGTTCCACAAGGAATCTCCGCTCGCTGCCGAACTGGTCGCCGACGAACGCCTGACCCGCATCGCTTCGTTGACGGGTGACGGCCACGTCGCCGGCGGATGGGACGGCAACCGACTCGAAGCGCTCTACAAACCCATCGGCGTCGTCCAGGGGATTTCGGACATCCCGTGGCACAAGGACTGTTCGCTTGGCAGGCACAGCTACGACTGCTGCGGACTCACCGTCGGTATCTCGGTCACCGGCGCCGACGCGATGTCGGGTCAGCTCCGCGTCGTCGCCGGTTCACATCGAGCCCTCGTCTGGCCTGCGCCCAGCCTCCAACCTGGCCTCGATCTTCCGGTCGTCGACCTGGCCACCGAGACCGGCGACGTCACGGTGCACTGCTCGTGCACGCTGCACATGGCTGCGCCGCCGGTGCAGCGCGAACGACGCGTGATGTACACCAGCTTCAGCCTGCCCTCGCTCGGCGGCGCCGACGCCGACCGCAAGGAGCTGCGCAGGATGGCCGACGCGGCACCTTTGAACACAAGCCAGTAGCTCACGGATTTCAGCGTGACAGTGCCGACTCGAAGAACGCCACCTCCAGGTCCATTGCCCGTCGGTACGCCTGCCTGACGGCAGGGCTGTCATCGGCGTGCTGGTCGAGTAGCCCCTCCAGCTGGGACGCCAAGCTCTCGAAGCCGGGATCGGAATAGGTCTGCACCCACTCCGCGTACGGTCCCGCCGCCTCTGCATCCAACGATGTCCCGAGCCAGGCGTAGAGGCGCATGCACGGTGTCATCGCCGCCAGTGTCACACCCAGGCCGGACGTCGCGGCGGTGGCGAGCAGGAAGTCGGTGTACGCCAGCGTCGCCGGTGACGGTTCGACACCGGCCATGTCGATACCCCAGCGCGCGGCGTATGAGTTGTGCAGACCCAACTCATCGGCTACTCCGGAGATCAAGCCGGCCAATGCGATCAGCGTGGGGGTATCGGTGCTGCGAGCCAGCGCCAAAGCGTAAGCGCGGGCGAAGGATTCGAGGAAAAACGCGTCCTGTGCGACGTAACCCGCGAAGACGTCTCGATCCAGCGAGCCGTCGCCCAGCCCGCGGACGAACGGATGCGCCAGCGCGGCGGCGGCCAGCTCGCCGTTGGCGGACCACAGCTGAGTGGAGAGGCTCATGCCAGTGCCATATCCCAGAACGCCACCTCACGCGTCAGCACCTCGGCGACCACGTCGTCGTGGCCTTCGGGGGTTGCCAGTTCCCCGAGCGCGTCCACGTATGCGGCGAAGCCGGGCGCGGTCCAGTGCTCCACGAACTCACGCAGGGGTGAAGTGCTCGAGACCGCCGATGACCACGCGACTAGGTACACCCGCTCGATGACCCAGAGGGCCGTCAGTGCCGCGTCGACAGGCATCGTGTCGAGCCGCAGCAGCAGTTCGCGGTAGGCGGCCGTCGCCGCCAGGGGCTGCGCCGGGGTGACGCCCCGCTCGGCCGACTTCACCTCGAACCAGTCCAGCTCGTCGACCAGGGCCACACATCCCCCCGCGAGCACCCCCTGAGCCGGGCGCGGCGCCCGCGCGAGCAGCCGCGCCTGAAAGGTCAGCAGGTCGGCGACAAACAGTGCGTCCTGCGCCAGCCACCGGTCGAAGTCCGCGTCGCCGATGGTGCCGTCGCGCACCGCGTCGAGGAACGGATGCCGGGTCGCGGCGGTCCAGAGGGCATCGAGCACGCCCGAAAGACTAGTCCAGGGTCGAGAAGTGTTACGCCCAGGCAATGTGTCCGAAATCGGATGCGGGAATGCCCACAGAATGAACAGTGATGCTGAACTAGCCGCCGAAACGATCATGCGGGGGATAGGGCGCCGACGGTTCGTTCAGGCGGTGGCCGCACTGAGCGCGGGAGCAGGCCTCGCCGCATGCGCATCGTCCCCGGGCGCGGATGGCGGAGCATCGGCGAGCGCCGGTGAGATCCTGCAGCCCGGTGGCGGCCCCATGCCGGGCGATCACTACCTCGGTTCGGAGCCCGACCAGGTGCTGTGGGGTTACGTTCCCACGGTGCACGCGCAGTCGGTGCTGCAGATGCGGTCAGGGCAGACGGTCACCATCGACGCTGTTTCGCACGAAGGCATACTCGAGGACCAGGGTCGAAACCCGGTCGAGTACTTCGGCGGTCACGGCGTACGCGAAAGAGACGTCCTGAAGGACGCGATCGATATCGCTGCCGGATACCGGCGCACCCCACGCAATTTCGATGTCGACGGACCGCACATCGTCACGGGCCCGATCTTCGTCGAAGGCGCACAGCCGGGTGATGTCCTGAAGGTCGAGACGCTGGAGGCGGTTCCCCGGGTGCCCTATGGCGTGGTCTCCAGCCGGCACGGTAAAGGGGCGCTTGCGTTGTCCGCGAAGGGCGAAGCGCCCGCGGGCGTCAGGTTGGACGAGGTGATGCCGCCCGCGGCAACCGACGGGCGCAAATCCAAGGATCCCGCCAGATACGGCAACGTGTCGGTGTTCACCGCAGTCGAAGAAGGCAACGGTGTGATGCCGTTCGGTGACGCGGCGGCAGTGCGGTTTCCATTGCGGCCCTTCATGGGAATGATGGGCGTCGCGTACGCGGACGCTCCGGGGTTGACCTCGCCGAATGCGAACTCGGTACCGCCGACGCTGGGCGGCGGGAACATCGACATCGGCCTGCTGGGGCCGGGGTCGGCGTTCTATCTGCCGGTCTTCGCCGAGGGGGCGCTCTTCTACGTCGGCGATCCGCACATGGCGATGGGCGACGGCGAAGTCGCGCTGACCGCCATGGAGGGATCGTTGCGGGGAACGTTCCGCCTCACGGTGTGCAAGAAGGGCACCGCCGATGCACCGTCGGTTGCCTTCATGTACCCCTTTGCGGAGAACCAGGATTCGTGGATTCCGATCGGGCTGTCCGACCCAGACGGCGCGGCCAATGAACAGGGAAGCGACCTGGACGTCGCGATGCGTCGCGCCGTGATCAACGCACTGAACTTCCTGGAGAACGATCGCGGCATGGATCGTCCGACGGCCTACGCATATCTCTCCGCGGCGGCGAACTTCGCCGTCAGCCAAGTGGTCGACAAGACGGTCGGGGTGCACGCACAGATTCGGAAAGCGCACTTCGCCTGACCGCCGGCCGGCGGCGAGCCCGCGAATCCATCGGTAACGTCGTCGGTGATGACAGACAATCCCGCTGAGGTAGTCGAAACGATCGACGACCCGCCACGGCGGTCCCGCAAGCTCGGCCGGCTGGCGGTGGTTTTGACCATCGTGGTGCTGCTATTCGCCGTGCCGTGGTGGACCCTGCTGGGGGCGGGGACGGCGTGGCCTCCCGCCGTCTTCGTGGCGGGCACGCTGCTCTTTGTCGCCGCGGCCGGCGCTCTGCCGACGCTGATGGTGCTCGGCCATGGCCGCCGGCATTCCGACCGGGCCGCCGTCGCAGGCGATGCGCTGCTGGGTGCGACGTGGGTGCTGTTCGTCTGGTCGGTGCTGGGCCAGGTGGCGGGCCTGCTGCTGCTCGCCGGGGGAGTCGGGGATCCGGCACGGTCGAGGTGGGTCGCGGGCGGCGTACTCGTCGTGACGCTGGTTCTGGTGGCGTGGGGCTACGCCGAGGCCATGCGAGTCCCTCGGGTGCGAGAAGTCGACGTTGCCATCGCCAGGCTCGGCCGAGGTCTGGACGGACTGCGCGTCGCGCTCATCACCGACACCCATTACGGGCCGATCGACCGGGCGCGCTGGTCGGCTGCCGTGGTCGCGCGGGTCAATGAACTCGGCGCCGACGTCGTGTGCCACGTCGGTGACATCGCCGACGGAACCGTCGAGGTACGCGAAAACCAGGCGAGCCCGCTGGCGGCGGTGGATGCCACATCGGCGCGGGTCTACGTCACCGGCAACCACGAGTATTTCAGCGAGGCGCAGGGCTGGCTGGACTACATGGAGCGCATCGGGTGGGACGCGTTGCACAATCGGCACATCGTCGTCGAACGCGGTGGTGACCGCCTGGTCGTCGCCGGGGTGGACGACGCCACCGCGAAAGCCTCCGGTGTGAACGGGCACGGCGCAAATCTGGATGCCGCACTGGCGGGTGCCGACCCGACGCTGCCGGTCCTCCTTCTCGCCCATCAGCCCAAGCAGGTCGGGCGCGCCGTGCGTGCGGGCGTCGACTTGCAGGTGTCGGGGCACACCCATGGCGGCCAGATCTGGCCGTTCAATTACCTTGTCCGACTGGACCAACCGGTGGTGCAGGGTCTGAGTCGCCACGGTGAGCGGACGCAGCTGTACACGAGCCGCGGGACGGGCTTCTGGGGTCCGCCGTTTCGGGTATTCGCGCCGAGCGAGATCACTCTGCTGACGCTGCGCGCCGCTGTTGTCTGATCAGCGGCCCCGCCACTGTGGCGGGCGCTTCTGCTGCCACGCCCGAATTCCCTCGGCGACATCCTCGGTCGCGGCGGCGACCTTGCGCATCGTCTCGCCGAAGCGGACCGACTCGATCCACCCCATGTTCGCGGTGCGCCACGCCACCTCCTTGGTGGCGCGCTGGGCCAGCGGCGCGGCCTTCGTCAGCGTCTGCGCCCAGGCACGTGCCTGCGCCTGCAGCTCGTCGGGCTCGACAAGCTTCCACACCAGGCCGACCTCTTTGGCACGTTCGGCCGACATCGGCGCACCGGTCAGCAGCAGCTCCATGGCATCGGCCCATCGCAGCCGCTCGGGCAGCCGGATCGCGCCGACGATGGTGGGGGTCCCAAGCGTCACCTCGGGGAACGAGAACGTGGCCGTCGTGGAGGCGATGACGAAGTCGCAGAACAGAATTCCGGTCACCCCGTAACCGACGCACGGCCCGTTGACGGCCGCGATGGTCGGCTTGAACAGTTCCATCCCGCTCTCGAACGAGTTGATCGTCGGCTTCTCCCAGAACGTGCCGCCGAAGGTGCCCACCGATCCCTCGCCGTCCTTGAGGTCGCCGCCGGCGCAGAACACACTGCCGTTGGCGGTCAGGATGCCCACCCACGCGTCCTCGTCGTCACGGAACCGGTCCCAGGCGGCGTTCAGGTCTTGGCGTAGCGCGCCGTTGATGGCGTTGCGTGCCTCTGGACGATTGAGTGTGATCGTGGCGATGTGATCGTCCAACTCGTAGGTGACCAGGCTCATGGCTGCACGATAACCACGCGACATACGGTCAGTGAATGAACTTCGAGGAGTACCGGACGTACGACGCCACCGGGCTGGCGAAACTGGTCGCCGACAAGCAGGTGTCCGCGGCCGAACTGCTGACGCTGGCGCGGGAGCGGGCCGCCGCGGTGAACCCGCGGATCAACGCGATCGTGCGTGACGTGCCCGCTGCGCCGACCGCGGAGCTCACCGGACCGTTCGCCGGCGTCCCGTTTCTGATCAAGGACCTCGGGCAGGACTACGCCGGTCTGCCGACCTCGGCTGGTTCACGCGCGCTGATGTCCGTGCCCGCCGCCGAGCATGCCACCGTCGTCCAACGCTGGATCGACGCGGGCCTGGTCATCTTCGGCAAGACCAACACCCCCGAGTTCGGCGCAAAGGGGATCACCGAACCGGTCGCGTGGGGGCCCACCAACAATCCGTGGGATCTGCAGCGCTCGCCGGGTGGCTCGTCGGGCGGGGCGGCGGCGGCGGTCGCGGCGGGCATCGTGCCGTGTGCCGGGGCGAGCGACGGCGGCGGATCGATCCGGATCCCGGCCGCATGCTGCGGGCTCGTCGGATTGAAGCCTGGCCGTGGTCTGACGCCGTTCGGTCCGGCGACGGGCGAGGCCATGCACGGCGCGGCGGTGCAGGGCGTCGTCTCGCGCACCGTGCGCGACACCGCCGCGATGCTCGACGTGATCGTCGGCGGCGAACCGGGCGGACCTTTCGTGCCCGGATTGCCGGATTCGCCCCTCGCGTCGAACGTCGGCGCGGAGCCTCCGAAGCTGCGCATCGGTGTGCGGGTGCCGTGTGCCATCACGCCGTCGCCGCATCCCGAGGCGTACGCGGCCGTCGAGTCCACCGTCGCCGCGCTGAGCGCGTTGGGCCACCACGTCGAGGAGCTGCCCGAGGCCCCCTTCGACGATGCCGCTCTCGCCAGGGAGTTCCTGCTCGCGTGGTTCGTCAACACCGCGTGGGAACTCGCCGAGGCCAAACGCGTGTCAGGCGCGGGCGACGACGCGTTCGAGCGTGACACCCTGATCCTGGCGGCGATCGGCCGTGCGACCAGCAGCGTGGACTATGTCGACGCGGTCCAGAAGCGCCACGAACACACCCGCCGGCTGACGACCTTCTTCGAGTCGTACGACCTCTTGATGACGCCCTCACTGGCGACCCCGCCCCCGAAGACCGGCGAATTCGACCTCCCGGCCGCGCTGCAGAAGGGTGCCGACCTGCTGCTCAAGACCCGGACCGCCAGCATGCTGCGGTTCACCGGAATCGTCGACGACATGGTGGACAAGAATCTCGGCTGGGTGCCGTACACCCAGCTGGCGAACATCACCGGGCGACCCGCGATCTCGCTGCCGCTGCACTGGACCGCGGCCGGTCTGCCGCTGGGTGTTCAGTTCGTCGCCCCGCTGGCAGGTGAGGCGCTGCTCATCCGGCTGGCGGCCCAGCTCGAGCAGGCGCTGCCCTGGGCGCAGCGCATCGCGCCGGTTTAGTGGCGGCGCCACGTGCTGACCAAGGACGGCCAGCCGCTGGCCTGGCAGGTCAGTACGAGTAGCGACTGACTTTCTCCGGGTGGATGACGAACCGAACTTGGTCCTCGGCCAGGATGTCGTCGAGGTCCTTCGCGCGCACGGGGTCGTTCAGGTCCCAGTAGCGCGCGGCCAGTCGGGCGGCCAGGTCCCGTCCGCCGTCGGTTTCCACGCTGGCGCGGCCGGCGACAGACACCCATCGCTCGCGTTCACCAACGGGGGCGGCAACGACGATCGAGGCGCGTGGGTCGTCGCGCACCCGCCGCACTTTCAAAGTGTCTGGCCCCGTGAACAATTGGATTGTCCCCTCGGCGGTGGCCTCGAACCACACCGGTCGGGGCTGCGGCGGAACCGGACCGTTGGCGACGGTCAGAAAACCGTGCAGCGGACGGCGCAGAAACTCGAGGTCCTCCGCGGTCAGCGACGCATCAGAACTCATTCCTGGGTGGACTCGTCGTCTTCGTCAGCCTCCGTCGGCAGTGCTGCCGCTCCCGGGGTGGCGGGCGTGGTGAGGACTTCGTCGGTTTCGTTCGCAGGCTCCGGAGATGTCATGACGGACCCTTACCCGCGATCCGAACGGCGAAAACGGCTACGGCATGATGCGCAGGTGACATACCGACCGCCGAGCCTGGCCGACGTTGTCGCCACCCTTGAAGTCGAACGGGTCGACGAACACCACTTCCTCGCGACGCAGCTAGACAATCCGGCTCACCACATCGTCGGTGGACACATCGCGGGTCAGGCGCTCATGGCGGCGAGCCTCACCGCTCCCGGCCGAACCCCGCACAGCGTGCACGTCTACTACATCCGGGCCGGCGACGCGCGGTCCCCCGTCGACATCCACGTCGACGTGGCGCGTGACGGCGGCGCGCTGTCGACCCGCCAGATCACGGCGCGTCAGAACGGACTGATCCTGCTGGAAGCGCTCGCGTCGTTCAGCGAGCCCATCGAGTCAGTCGACTATCACCAGCCGATGCCCGACGTCGCCGCCCCTGAATCGCTGCCACCCATTCAGGAGCAGCTGGCGGACTACGCCGACGAGCTGGGCGGCCATTGGGTCCGGCCGCAACCGTTCGATCTGCGCTACGTCGACGCCCCACCACGGCTGGCGATCGAGTTGCCCGAGCTGCCACCGCGTATGCGAATGTGGTGGCGGCCCAACGGTTCTGTGTCCGCCGATCCGGTGCTGGGCAGCTGTCTGTTGACGTACCTGTCGGGTACGACGATGGTCGAGGTGGCGCTTACCCGGCGGCGGCAGACGCCACTGAGTGCCTTCAACGCGCTCATCGACCATGCGCTGTGGTTTCACCGGCCGGTCGACCTCTCGGATTGGGTGCTGTCCGACCAGTTTTCGCCGAGCGGTGTCGCGGGCCGTGGACTATCGACGTCGACGATGTACAACCGCTCAGGGCAACTGGTCTGCATCGCGACCCAGGAGCTGTACTTCGGCAGAAAATGACCCGCGATCAGCAAGCACGTAGGCTAATACGGTGTCTGACCCGATCGAAACCCTGATGCTGGCCAACCTGCTCGCGGTGTTCAACGAACGCGACGAGAAAACGCGGCGCCCCGCGATCGAGCGCACCTACGCACCCGACGTCCGATGGACCGACGCCGAGGGCGTGTCCACCGGACGTGACGCCTTGGAAGCGAAATGCGTTGCGCTACAGAATCAATTGGGAGACCAACAGTTCGCGGCGGCCGGCCCGGTGCACGTGCTGCCCGACTTCGGATACCTGGCCTGGAACCTCGTCGACCCGACCACCGGACAAACCGGCATGTCCGGCTTCGATGCCGCCGTGATCAAGGACGGCAGGATCGCCGAGCTCTACACGGTGCTGATTCCGCCCTCCTAGCAAGCATGAGTTGGCGGTGGCTGGGTACACCTACCGGGACTTGTCTCGATACGGAAGGTACCTATGACCGCGTCACCACCGCGGCTTGACCAGCGCGATCTCGCCGACGCCGAACGCGTCGTCGCGGCGGTGTCCTCGGCCTTCTCGGCCAAGGTGGTCGGCCAGCACGACCTGCGGGAGTCGTTGCTGATCACATTGCTGGCCGGCGGGCACCTGTTGATCGAGAGCGTGCCCGGCCTGGCCAAGACCACGGCCGCCCGCGTCATCGCCGAGTCGATCCAGGCGGGGTTCCGGCGCATTCAGTGCACCCCCGACCTATTGCCCAGCGACATCATCGGCACGCAGATCTACGAGGCGGCCACCAACTCCTTCGCCACCCAACTGGGGCCGGTGCACGCCAACATCGTCCTGCTCGACGAGATCAACCGATCCAGCGCAAAAACCCAGAGCGCGATGCTCGAGGCGATGGAAGAACGCCAGACCACCATCGCAGGTGTGGAATACCCGATCCCCGAACCGTTTCTGGTGATCGCCACCCAGAACCCGGTCGAGCAGGAAGGCACCTATCCGCTCTCGGAGGCGCAGACCGACCGATTCATGTTGAAGGAACTCGTCCGGTATCCCTCCGTCGACGACGAGGTCGAAGTCGTGATGCGGATGGACGCCGGCCTGTACGAGAAGAACTACCGAACGCCTCCGGTCGTCGGGATCGACGACATCCGGCGTGTTCAGGCCCTCGTGGGAACCGTGTACATGGACCGCGAACTGATCGCCTACGCCAGTCGGCTCGTGAGCGTGACGCGGGAGCCGGAGCAGTATCTGCCGGCTAACATCGCCCGGTTGATCGAATACGGAGCGAGCCCCAGAGCGACGATCGCGTTCTGCCGTACCGCCCGCGCCCTCGCCGTGGTCCGGGGCCGCAACCACGTCGTGCCCGATGATGTCGCCGCGCTGGCGCACCGCGTCCTGCGCCACCGCCTGATCCTCGGTTTCGAGGCGGCCAGCCTGCAGATCACGCCCGACGTAGTGGTCGATGCGGTGCTGGCAGCGGTGCGGGTGCCGTGAGGTCATGGGCAAGCATCTCGACCGCACCAAGCAGTTCTTCGGGCGCGATACGACCGGACTCTTGGACGGTGGGCGGTACGCGCTGGTTCACACCCGCAGCCTCGAATTCGACGACCTACGACCCTATGTGCCGGGCGACGACGTCCGCGACATCGATTGGAAGGCCACCGCACGGTCGGGCCACGTCCTGATCAAACGTTTCGTCTCCGAGAAGCACCATAAGATTCTCGTGGTCGCCGACGCCGGCCGGAATACCGTAGCTCAGGCGCCATCCGGCGAGCGTAAGCGTGACATCGCAGCCCATGTCATCGGTGCAATCGGGCTGATCACCTTGCGGCGGTCCGACGAGATCGGCATGGTGTTCGGCGACGTTCGTGGATGCGTCGACATCCGACTGCGGCGCGGTGAGACACACATCGAGAGCATGCTGCACCGGTTCGATCACCACACCAGGACCGCACCAGCGCCCAGCAATGTTGTGACACAGCTGAATTGGGTGGCGAAGCACTATCGACACCCGCTGTTGATCTTCGTCGTATCCGACGAGCCGGAAATCAGCGACGGACTCGGCGAGACACTGACCCAACTGACGGCGCGGCATGACGTGCTGTGGGCCATGGTCGCCGACATGGCGGCGGTCGGGTCCGTCGACGACGAGGGCGACGGTTACGACGTTGCCGGCGGCCGGGTCGTCATGGGCGGCGCGGCGCTCGGACCGGATGTCGTCGAGGCGTACCGCAAGGCCGAATTCGCCCGACGGGAACACCTTTCGACGTTCTTGACGAGGCACGGCGTGCCACACGCGAGGTTTACCGGCAGTACGCGCATCCGAGCCGGACTGACATCGATGACCGGAGCGTTCGCCCGTGTCAGGTGAGCTGGTCCGGTTCGTCCTCGGACCCACGCCGTACTCGTCGTGGTGGCTGTGGCTCGCGGTCCTTTTGTCGTTGACCCTGATCGGTTGGTACGCCGGGGTGTTCGTGTTCACGATGCCGGGCCGTCGGTTGCGCGGCCTGCCCGTCATCGGAACGGCGCGCAGCGAGCTGGTCAAGCGACGGTCCGCCCACGCCGTGCGCGCAATCGGTGAGCGCTATCGCGCGGGTGAACTGGCGTCGGCTCCCGCCGCTGCGGCGGTCAGCCGCGAGCTGCGGGCGTTTCTGCACGCTGCCACCGGTGTGCGTGCTGAATACATGCAAGTCCACGCCATCGCTATTGGCGAGTTGGCCGTGGCGGCACCGGTTTTGGCGGACCTGATCGACGCTCAGTTCAACGCCGATTCGAACGTCGACGTCGCATTCGTGAGTGACTCCGCCGAGGAGTTGATCCGCACATGGAACTGACGTGGTGGGTCGTGGCGATCGCCGGATGTCTCGGATTGGCGAGCTGTATCTCGGCGGTGCTGTTGAGGCCGACGCGTACCGAGCGGCGGCGGCTGCGTCTACTGGCGAACGTCGACCGGCTGACCCGCCTGCCGGAGTACCGACGCGCAGCGCGGCTGCGCACGCTGTCGGCCTTCGTCGCCATCACGTTGCTGACGGTGATCTTCGGAGCGGCCGTGGTCGCTGCCGCCCGACCGATTGGATTGCCCTCGGCCGCAAGGCAATCCCAGGAGGCCCAGCCCGAGGACATCATGCTGTGCATGGGCGGTCCGCCAACCGACTCCGATGTCCGGGCAACGCTGCGACGCTTCGCGACCGAAGTCGCGAACTTCAGCACGCAGCGCATCGGGTTGACCACCGCCGACCGGCGAATCGTGCCGATGACGCGCGACTATCAATACGCGGCAGGTCGATTCAATGCCTACGCCGGTGGGTCGGGCGATGCCGCTGCGTGGGCTCCCGCTCTGGACTACACGAACTACGCCGGCGGTGTCGAAGATGTGCTGGCGATGTGCCTGACGGGCTTTCCGTCGGTTGACCAGTCGAACGCACCGCGGCGTTCGCTCATCTACGTCGGACCCGGGTCGCTACGCTCCCCCGGCGACCCCCGCCCCGCGCTGTTCACCCCCGACGGGGTCCGCGATCTGGCGCAGGAAGCCGGTGTGCAGGTCAACCTTATGTTCACCGAGATGGACAACGGAGCACTGGACGCACTGGCGCGTGAGAGCGGCGGCCGCTCGTTCCCGGTTAACTCGGATACGAACGCCGACCTCGCCGAGATCAGGGATCACCCCCCACCGTCGACTGAGTCTCAGAATGCCGCCGTCAGCGCTGTCGAAACGCCCGATATACCACTGGTATTGGCGCTGTTAGCGCTCACCGCATTGGTGCTGTGGCCGCTGGTGGTGCGACCATGACGCTGCATCCGGTCCTGCCGACACTGCTCTTGGTCGCCATGGCGGTGCTGCTGATCGTCGCGCAGATTCTCGCGTTGCGGCGGTGGCGAGCCTCCGGGCGCAACCGGACGGCGCTATGGCGGTGGCTCCTCATCAGCGCCGCGGCTCTGCTGCTCGTCGTGGCAGCGACTCGTGTGGTGATCCCGGTCGACGACGAGAGCACGACACGCAGCGCGGGCGACCTGGAACCGAACGTGTTCCTCGTCGTCGACCGATCACCGGACATGGCGGTTCGCGACCTCGACGGCCGCACCCGGATGGACGTCGCGCGCGACGACCTCGAGGTATTGGTCGACCGCTATCCGCGCGGACGCTTCGCGGTCATCGGATTCGCGTCGGCTCCGTCGCTGGACTGGCCGCTGTCGGCTGACACATGGAGCCTACGTCCGGTCCTGGACACCTTGGTCCCCTATGCGAACGGGCCCGACACCGCCACCCAGACCAACGCCGGCGCGGCGGGCACCGTGTTGAGGTACCAATTGATCAGCGCGGTCCAGCAATATCCACGGGCCACGACGCTCGTCTTCTATCTGGGCGCAGGCGCACCTGAGTCCGAGCTCCCGCCAAGGGAATTCGCACCGCCTGCCGGATCGGTCGACGGTGGCGCTGTGCTCGGTTACGGCACTTCCGTCGACGAGGCCGCGCTACGAGGTGTCGCCGATCAACTCGGTGTCCCCTACGTCGCGCGGCCCGACGCCGCACCTCTGTCCGCGGAGCTGCCGGACGGCGCAACGGATGCGCCGACCACCGCACTCACCTCAACCGAAACAGGCACCGAGACGTACTGGTTACCGGCCGTCGGCGCCGCGATCCTCATCCTGATCGAGCTCTACCTCGTGCTGCGCGACCTCCGGCGCAACCGAGTCGTCAGCGCGGAGGTGGCCACGTGACCTGGTGGCGGAGCGGTTCCGCGCGGCTGCGGCTGCGACGGCGATTGCTGGTGTTCTCCGCGCCGATCGCGCTGCTTCTCGTCATGGTGATCGTCAAGTCGCTCTCGGTGGTGATCGCGGGGGAGTCGGCCGTCACGGCGTTCACCGAGCGGGACAACGCAGGGTTACGCCGGGCCGTCGACTCGCTGACCGTGCTCAATGTCATCGAACCGGCCAAAGCGTATTTCGCCGCAGGCAGTCTCGCGGTGCTCGACAACAGGCTGGAGGAGGCGGACCGCCAGTTCAGCGAAAGTCTGTCGCGCAGCCCGACCGGTGAATCCTGTTCGGTGCGGGTCAATCTCGAACTCGTCCGCGAGACGTTAGGCGACCGGGCGGCTGCCGTGCTCGACGGCCGCACCGCGGTCGCGTACTTCATCGGTGCGCGAACCGTGGTTGAGGAAGCTCCGCAGGGGTGCTTTGCGGGCAACACCGATCCGGATCCGCAACGGCAGGCACTACGCAACGAGGCACTGCCCCGTCTGAATCAGAAGATCGGCGCCGCGCAGGTCGCACCACCGCCGCCTCCGCCAGCGCCTGAGGTCCCGGCCGCATCACCGCCGCCAGCGCAGGCCGGTGGCACGACAACGGAGGACGGTTCACAGTTGCGCCTCGAGCCCGGCACCCCGATGGAGCGCTTGCAGCAGATACTTCGCGACGCCGCGGAGCGCGACGGGACTTGATCGGTTTATCCGCCGCCGGTGACGATGTTCGACGACAGCGTGAGCATCTGGCCGTTCTTGCACACGCCCCAGCGACCGCCCCAGCCGGACGTCCACACCACGGGTTCGCCAAGCCAGACCTGGGTCGGCTTCGGCGGGGCATGGGGTGGCGGTATCTCGCCCTGGGGGATCGAGCACGGAGGCGGCTGGGCAATAGCGAGCCCGGCACCAAAGCCGAGGCTCGCCGCAGCAAGCCCGCCTGCGAAGGAAATCGCGGCGACAGTGGTCTTGATCGAAGGCATCTGCATCACTCCAGCATCGCGACTCGTCCGGCTAATTAGTAGACGTAACCACCTTACGGGATGGCTAAACGCTCTGACGGCACTGTGACATCCGACCCGGGATATGTAACGTCGACGCGATCCGTATACGGTCCAGATATGACTCGAGTGGCGGTAATCACGGGCGGCGCGGGCGGCATGGGCCTGGCCACGGCAAAAATCGTCGGCCCAGACCACACCTTGGTGCTCTGCGACGTCAGGCAGGAACGTCTGGACGCCGCCGCCGAGACGCTGAAGGGTCTCGGAATCACCGTTACCGCCGTCAACTGCGACGTCACCGACCGGTCGGCGGTCACCCGGCTGTTTGAAACGGCAACCAGCCTCGGGACCCTCGCCTCCGTCATCCACACGGCGGGAGTCAGCCCCAGCATGGGCGACGCCGACTACGTCATGCGGACCAACGCGGTGGGGACGGTCAACGTCGACGAGGTCTTCTACGAGACGGCGCCCGAGGGCGCGGCGATCGTCAACGTCGCATCGATGGCGGCCCACATCCTGCCCGACGAGCTCATTCCGGTCGCGGAGTTTCCGAAAGCCCTGACCGACGAAGCAGCCTTCATGGCGGCGGTACTGCCTGCCTGCGACATCGCCGGCGACGAGGCGCGATCCGGTATCGCCTATGCGATCAGCAAGAGCTTCGTCCGGTGGTACAGCGCATCGCAGTGCGAGCGGTTCAACGGCAAGGGTCTGCGCATCGTCTCGGTCTCTCCGGGGTCCGTCGACACCGAGATGGGCAGGCTCGAGGAGCAGGCAGGCGCCGGAGCGATGGTCGCCGACGCCGCGGTCCCGCGCTGGGGCAAGGCCGAGGAGATGGCCGACCTGCTGGCGTTCTGCGTCAGCGACAAAGCCGGCTATCTCACCGGCACCGACATCCTAAACGACGGCGGTGTGGTCGCCTCGATGAAGGAACGTGCCAGGGTCGCCGCCCAAAACGGTTGAGCCGCAACGGCGTCAGCCGCGGTACTGGGCGACTTTCTCGGCGAACTCGTCGAGTATCCGCAGCGACTCCTCGCGCGGTTTGGTGGGCAGGAGCAGCGCCACCTGTCCATATCCGAGGTCTTCCATCGCGCGCCAGTATTCGGGATCGGCGGGTGTGCCGAATTGAGCCAGGGGCGCATCGCGGCCCCCACCGGCCCGGATCTGCTCGATGCGTCTGGCCAGGTGGTCGACGGGAAGCGGATTGGAGATCCAGCCGGCGTCGTGCCGGATGATGCGCTTGACGGTCGCATCGGAGTCGCCGCCGATGTAGATGGGCGGATAGGGCTTCTGGACCGGCTTGGGCCGCAGGTACGACGAATCGAAGTCGACGTACTTGCCGTGATACTCCGCGGGCTCGGTGGTCCACAGCGCCTTGATGGCCTCGATGCGTTCGTCGAGCAGCGCCCCACGCGTCTTGGGGTCCGTGCCGTGGTGGCGTAACTCCTCGATGTTCCACCCCGCGCCGACGCCGAACACGAACCGACCGCCGGAGATCAGGTCGATGCTCGCGGCTTCCTTCGCAGTCACGATCGGATCGCGCTGAATGAGCAGCGCAATCCCGGTGAACAGCTCGATTCTCGAGGTGACGGCCGCGGCAGCGGCCAGCGTGACGAACGGGTCGAGCGTCCGGTAGTAGATCGACGGCAACTCGCCGCCCATCGGGTACGCGGACTCCCGGCTCGCCGGAATGTGGGTGTGCTCGGCGATTACGAGCGACTCGAAACCCCGCTCCTCGACCACCTGTGCGAGCGATACGGGGTCAATGCCGTCGTCGGTCACGAATGTGGAGATTCCGAACTTCATGAACCACTCCCGTCGTCTCAGTGCTCAAGGCCCCGTCGGGGCGTTGTATTCCCCGCCCGCAGCAGGACAAGCGTTTTGTTCAAGACCAGTTCGGGGCGGCCGTTGAAACTGGGGCCTATGAGCGAGCAGGCCTTCACCCCGGCTACCGGACGGTTCGGGGCGACGCGGTTCTACGACCCCGTCGTCGCATTGACACGTGAACGACTGTGGCGGTCGCTGGCCGCCATGTACGTCGCGCCCCGGCCCGGCGACGTGATCGCCGATGTCGGTTGCGGCACCGGATCGTTGGCCGTGTTGCTGGGCCGCGTGGAACCGCGTGCACAGATCATCGGGCTGGACCCTGACCGCGAAGTGCTTGCGCTGGCGCGTGACAAGGCGGACGCGGCCGGCGTCGCGGTGGACTGGCGCGTGAGCATGGGCGACGCGTTGGTGGACGCGGTGGGCGCTAACTCGGTGGATACGGTGGTATCCAGCTTGGTGCTCCACCAATGCCCGCTCCGGATGAAGCGAGCCGTGCTGGCGTCGATATACGAGGTGTTGAAGCCCGGCGGGAAAGTGGTGATCGCCGACTTCGGGCTGCAGCGTACGACGCTGATGCGCACGGCATTCCGCATCGTGCAGCTGGCCGACGGTAAGGAGGACACCCAGCCGAATGCCGACGGCGTGGTGCCGAAGCTGTTGTCCGAGTGCGGATTCAAAGACGTCCGCGAGGCGGAGGTCGTACCGACGGTGAGCGGTTCGATCTCCGTCTATGTCGCGCTCAAGGAGTGACTGCGCCGATCGGAAGCAGTGCTGCCGGCGTGAGTCCCATCATTTCGCGCATCTGCCGCGTGAGGTGGGCCTGGTCCGCGAAGCCCGCCTCGGTGGCCGCGTCAGCCAATGACAGACCCCGTTGCAGCGCCTCGGCGGCACGTCGGAGCCGCGTCCACACCCGCCAGCGGGCCAACGGCATCCCCAACTGTTGACGGGCCAGCGCGCGAAGACGCTGGGGTGAGAGCCCGACTTCGGCGGCCAGATCGGAGAGCGCAATGTCGCTGCCCGCCAACGTGTTCAGTGCTGCGACTAGGCGTGGGTCCAGGTCGTCGGACCCACGATGACCCGCCGGGCGGACGTCGTCCTCGCCCAGGTTCTGCAGTTCGGGTGCCGCGCAGATCCCGTTGCCGTAGCGCCCACGCAGCCCATCGGCGAACGCGCAGTGCGGTTCAACGAAGTAGGTGAGTACGTCCGCTGTCGCGAGCAGACAGTGCCGCTGCATGGGCGACACCACGAGCGCGGCACCACGATGGGTGACGTCGCCTCCGTCCACGACGCCGACGTCGTCGCTCATCCCGATCATGATCTGGAATGCGGCGTGACGATGCAGGGTTCCCGCGGTCGTCGGTCCTCGGTACACCGCGTAACCCTCGCCGACAGCGAAGCGAGGAATCACGCTGGCGCCCAACGTGTTACCAGACGCGAACCCAGTCGACGAGCATCTCAGCGGGGTAGGTGCCGCCACTGGGATCCCCGCCGCCGGAACCGGCGACCGCAAGCCCCAAGATCGGGAACAGCGTGTAGCCGGGCGTGTTGAACTGGTAATTGGGCAAGCTGTCGGGCGTGACGGTGAAGTACGGTGCCGCACCGGGTGTGTGGTCCAGCCAGAAGCTGATGCCTGACTCCGTCCACTGTGCGCGCCACCGGTGCCACGCGCTGTCGGGTGCGATGGTGTGGCTGACGTGCTCACCGCCGTTGAGGTTGGCGTGGACGGTGGTTCCGGGGGCCCAGCTGCCGTTGCCGTACCACTCGATGATGTCGACTTCGCCGCCGTTGGTCGGACTGTTGTTGGCCAGGTACCAGGCCGGCCAGCACCCGGGGGTCAGGCAGTCGAACTTGACCCGGGCCTCCCAGGTGGTGTTGATGGGCCCGCGGTACCTGCCGAACAGTTTGCCGCTGTAGTACGTGTCGCCGTCCTTGGCCGCACGGAGGACGAGGTTGGAGTTGCCGTCGACAAAGAGGTTGCGCCGGTCGTCGCGGTACTGGCCGACGTTCTCAGGCAACTCCCAGAAGGTGGGGTCCTCCATGGTCTCGCGTTCGTACGCGGGCTCCCATTTCGAGAAGTCCGGGGCCGAACCCGCCTCACCGTCGAAGTTGTCCTCGAAGAGGTACTTGGCGGCTGGCGGGTCAGCGTGCGCGGCGGGCACGGACACGGTGGCCGCGAGCGCGCCGATGCCGGCGATCTGCATGACGCGGCGACGATTCAGTTCAGGAACCACAGGACTAGGTAAGCGCTTATGTCCGCGAAGCGCAAACCCCTTCCGATCTTGGCGGCCGTAGGGCTAGCGTCCCCGGCATGAGTACGGCGTCCACCCAAACCGGCCCGACACGCGCCCCCACCAGCACTCGAAGGGCAGTTCTCAACACCGTCAAGGGCTCGGCGGGCAACCTCGTCGAATGGTATGACGTTTACGTCTACACGGTGTTCGCGTCTTATTTCGAGGCCCAGTTCTTCGACAAGGCCGACACCAACTCGACGGTGTACATCTACGCCATCTTTGCGGTGACGTTCGTGATGCGCCCGGTGGGATCGTGGTTCTTCGGTCGGTTCGCCGACCGTCGCGGCCGTAAGGCGGCACTGATGTTCAGCATCACGGTGATGTCGACGTGCTCGTTCGTCGTGGCGATCATGCCAACGCGCGAGACCATCGGGTACTGGGCGGCGGTGATCCTGGTGCTGGCCCGGCTGGTGCAGGGGTTCGCCACCGGCGGTGAGTACGGGACGTCGGCGACCTACATGTCGGAGGCGGCGACTGCCAACCGGCGCGGTTTCCTGTCGTCGTTCCAATACGTGACCCTCGTCGGTGGGCACGTGCTGGCGCAGTTCACCTTGCTGATCGCGTTGCAGTTCCTCGACGACGACGCGATGCACGACTGGGGTTGGCGCATCGGCTTCTTCATCGGCGGCATCGCAGCGCTGGTGGTGCTGTGGATCCGCCGCTCGATGGACGAGTCGCTGAGCGAGACGCATCTGGAGGCCATCCGCGAGGGCAAGGACCGCGACGCCGGCTCGCTGAAGACGTTGTTCACCACGCACTGGCGGCCGCTGCTGCTCGTCTTCCTCATCACCGCGGGCGGCACGGTCGCGTTCTATACCTACAGCGTCAACGCACCCGCAATCGTCAAGTCCACCTTCGGATCTGACCGTGCGATGACGGCGACGTGGGTCAACCTGCTGGGCCTGATCTTCCTGATGCTCTTGCAGCCGCTGGGTGGACTGCTCAGCGACCGGGTCGGACGTAAACCCCTGCTGGTCTTCTTCGGGGTGTCCGGCGTGATCTACACCTACTTTCTGCTGACGTTCCTGCCGGAGACGACATCGGCGATCACGGCGTTCCTCATCCTGGCCGTCGGCTACATCATCATCACCGGCTACACGTCGGTGAACGCGATCGTGAAAGCGGAACTGTTCCCCGCCGAGATCCGGGCGCTCGGAGTGGGTTTGGGCTACGCGCTGGCGAATTCGGCGTTCGGCGGCACGGCCCCCATGCTGTATCAGGCCGCCAAGCCCGATCACATCACCTTGTTCATCATCTATGTGACGGTGATAATCGGCGTGAGCCTGCTGGTCTACATCTTCGCGCTGAAGAACAAGAGCGAGACGGTGCTGGATCGCGAGCAGGGCAGCGCGTGGGCGGTGCCGTCAGCGGTGACTCGCAAGTGACGACGCCGGAGATTCTCCACAGCTCAGCCCTGGCTGAGGAGATCCTCGAGTCGCATCGCCACTTCGCGCATGGTGATGACGCCGGCTTCGATAGTTACAAGGCGCACGTGTACCGCGTCATCAACTTCGCGCGGGCGCTCACGCCTGACGAAGGCAACCGCGATGACAAGCTGGCCATCGCGTCCGCATTCCACGATCTGGCGGCATTCGACACGATCGACTATCTCGTGCCATCCATCGAGGCGCAGGACGCCTGGCTGAAGGAGACCGGCCGCGAAAGTTGGTCAGATGAGTTGGCGCTCATCGTCGCCGAGCATCATCGACTTTTCGGTTATGGATCCAACCGCCCCCACGCGGCACTGGTGGAGGCGGTCCGCCGGGCAGACCTCGTCGAGGTCAGCCAGGGCAGGATCAAGTTCGGTCTCCCGCGTTCCTACGTCGACGACGTGCGGGCGGCGTTCGACGCCGACGAGTTCTTCAACCGAGTAGTGCCTTCTGGGGCTGTGCGTGCAATCCGTAAGCTGCAGCAGCCCGGGTTCTTACGTCCTCGCAACGCATTGATCCGCTCGGGCCACAAAGGTATCGATCACTAGGTCCACTAAGCGGCGTTGTCGTTAATTTGTTGCGGCCCAGGACTTGTCGGACCCCTCTGTTTTGATGGGGTCATGTCCTCGATCGCCGCCTCCGACGCGGCGGTCGTGCGTCCGAAGGACCGGCTGGAGGTGTTGTTCGGCGAGCTGGGTGAGTTGATGGGTCAGCGCAACGCCATCGACGCGCGCATCGTGGACATCGTGGCCGAGATGGACCACGACAACCTGGTCGGCATGACCGGGTGTCGCTCGCTGTCGGCTTTGGTGGCGTGGAAGACCGGCTCCTCGACCAGAAACGCCGGGAAGATCGCCGCGATTGCGCACCGGGCCCGACAGTTTCCGCTGTGCATGGCGGGCCTGCGCGAAGGCCGGTTGTCGCTGGATCAAGTCGGCATCATCGCCGAGAAAGCCGGCGAGGGTTCTGATGGGCACTACGTGACGTTGGCCGAGGTCGCCACCGTCAGCCAACTCAACACCGCCCTCAAGGCCGAACCACCCCTGCCATCTGAACCCGACCCCTGGCGCGACACCCCACCAGAACGGGAACCCGAGCCGCCGCCGCGGCCCACGATCACCACCATCCACAGCGACGAGCAGACCACCACCTGGACATTCACCCTGTCGCACCTGGACGCCGCAACCTTCGACGCGGCCGTGCAGTCCCATCTGGATGCTGCGGTCGCCGCGTGGAAACGCGACCACGACACCGACACCCTGCCCGCCGCGGTAGCGTCGCCGTTTCCCACCAAGGGTGAGGCGTTCATGAGCCTGGTCGAAGCCGGCTGGGACGCCGACGCTACCCGCCGCCCCCACGGCCAGCACACCACCGTCGTGGTGCACCTCGACATCAAAGAACAGGTGGCTGCCCTGCACCTGGGGCCGTTGCTCACCGACGCCGACCGCCGATACCTCACCTGTGACGCCACCTGTGAGGTGTGGTTCCACCGCGACGGACAACCCCTCGGTGCCGGACGTTCCACCCGCACCATCGGCCGCCGGCTACGCCGCGCCCTAGAACACCGCCACCCCACGTGTGCGGTGCCCGGCTGCGGAGCCACCCGCGGACTGCACGCCCACCACATCCAGCACTGGGAAGACGGCGGCCCCACCGACCTGGACAACCTCGTCCTACTGTGCCCCTACCACCACCGCGCCCACCACCGCGGCGTCATCACCATCACCGGACCCGCCCCCAACATCACCGTCACCGACAGCCATGGCCGAACCCTCAGCCCGGGATCACTCGCCCGCCCACCCACCCGACCCCCACCCGACGCCGCGCCCTACCGCGGACCCACCGGCGAACGCGCCCAATGGTGGTGCTACACCCCCTTCCAACCCACACCACCAACCGCCAACTAGGGGAGGGCCTTTCGCGCCTTCGCGCTGATCTGGCCGACGGCTCCTGGCACCTCGACCTCGGATACCGCCTACTCGTCGCCGATGTCGCTCAACCGACCCGCAACAGCACGTCTGCGACCGCCGACGGCTGGGACAGAAACGGCGAATGACTGCCGGGCAGCTCGACGATGTCGGCATCGATTCTGCGAGCCACCCGCTTGGACCAGGAGGGGTTGACGACCAGGTCCTCGTTGCACACCACTGACGTACAACCCACCGACGGGTGCTCCGACAGCGAGCACGGCAACGTCCACGGGTATCCCGATTGGGGCCGAAGATGATCGATCGCCGCAGTTGCGGTCGCGTCGTCGCAGTCCGCGTAGAACACGTTGCGGGCGAACTCGAGATCGACCCACGTCGTGCGCAATTGGTCGTCGGGCTCGGTCAACCCCTGCAGCCATCCGCTGCCGAACTCCGGGCTGACCATGTCGGGTTCCGCCTGCCACTGATCGAGGAGACTGAGTCCGGCCGCCGGAACGGCCGCGCACAGATACACCAAATGCCGCACCGGGCGGCGGTCCGGAATCAACGCTCCCGTGGCGCCGGCCAACGAATGAGCGACCACCACGACGTCGTCGTCGCACCCGCCAAGGGCGTCGCACACGAGATCGGCGTACGCATCGAAGTCCGCAGTCCCGTCATCACTCGGCAGCTGTGGCGCAAGTACCTCATGCCCGGCCCGCTCCAAGAGCGGCGCCACGCGTTCCCAGCACCACGCGTCATGCCATGCGCCGTGGACCAGCGCGAACGTCGTCACGCGCCGAGCGTATCCCTAGTCCATCCGCCCCGCGTCGATCACGCGAAGGACGGCCGCGCCCTCCTCGTCGGACGCCTCCAGGTCCACCTCCGCTGAAAAGCCCCAATCGTGGTCGCCTGCAGGGTCGTCGAGGATCTGACGCACCCGCCACACGCCGGGCTCACGGTCGATGATCAACAGCGTGGGACCGCGCGCGTCGGCTCTCGTAAAGATCTCGTCGTGCTCGGCGAAGTACTCGTCGCCCACGTCCTGCCAGCGGTCCGACGTCCATCCCGAGCCGGAGTCCAACTCGCCGAGTTCATCCCACCGCCGCCGCGCGAACAACTCGACCCGGCGGAACAGCGCATTGCGCACCATCGCGGTGAACGCCCGCTCGTTCCCCGTCAACGGGCGCGGCCGGGCCGGCACCGCGACCGGCGCCTCCAACGGCTGGTCGGGGTTGGTGAGCTCCTCCCATTCGTCCAGCAGACTCGAATCGACTTGGCGTACAAGCTCGCCGAGCCACTCGACGATGTCGGTGAGCTCTTCGGTCCGCGCCGAGGCAGGCACACCCGACCGCAGCGCCTTGAACGCATCCGACAGGTAGCGCAGCACCGCGCCCTCCGCGCGGGTCAACCCGTACACGCTGACGTACTCACGGAACGTGAACGCCCGCTCCCACATCTCGCGCACGACCGCCTTGGGCGACAGCTGACCATCGGCGGCCCACGGGTTGGTCCGCAGATACACCTCGAACGTGTACCCGAGCAGTTCCTCCAGCGGCCGCGGATAGGTGACGTCGTCGAGCAGTTCCATCCGCTCGTCGTACTCGATGCCCTCGGCCTTCATCGCCGCGATCGCCTCACCCCGAGCCTTCTTCAACTGGGCGGCCATGATCTGGCGCGGGTCCTCCAGCGTCGCCTCGATGACCGAAACCACATCCAGTGCGTATGTTTCCGACTCCGCATCGAGCACCTCGACCGCCGCCAGCGCGAACGTCGACAACGGTTGGTTCAACGCGAAGTCCGGGGGCAGATCCACGGTCAGCCGGTAACGGCGCCCATCGGGCTCGGGTTCGGCAAGCCGCTCCACGACACCCGCCTGCAGCAGCGACCGGGCGATACCCACCGCCTCGCGGATGTGCCGCAGCTGGCGCTTGCGTGGCTCGTGGTTCTCAGTCAATAGCCTGCGCATCGCGGCGAACGGGTCACCTGGGCGGTCGACGACATCGAGGATCATCGCCGTCGACACCCGCATGTTGCTGGTGAGCGGTTCCGGGGTGGCGTCCACCAACTTCGTCATCGTCTTCTCGCTCCACGGCACCATGCCCTCGGGCACCTTGCGGCGCACCAGCTTTCGCCGCTTCTTCGGGTCGTCGGCCACCTTCGCGAACTGTTTGAGGTTCTCCACCTCGTGGTCGGGCGCCTGGACGACGACGGTGCCCGCAGTGTCGTAGCCCGCCCGTCCGGCCCGTCCCGCGATCTGATGAAACTCGCGGGCGTTGAGCAGCCGGGTGCGCGTCCCGTCGTACTTCGACAACGCGGAGAACACGACGGTCCGGATCGGGACGTTGATGCCGACGCCGAGAGTGTCCGTGCCGCAAATGACTTTGAGCAAGCCGGCCTGTGCCAACTGCTCGACAAGGCGTCGGTACTTGGGCAGCATCCCGGCGTGGTGTACACCGATTCCGTGCCGGACCAACCGCGACAACGTCGTCCCGAACGCGGAGGAGAACCGAAAGCCACCGATCAATTCGGCGATCGCCTTCTTCTCCTCCTTGGTGCACACATTGACGCTCATCAGTGCCTGCGCGCGCTCCAGCGCCGATGCCTGGGTGAAATGCACCACGTAGATCGGCGCCTGCTTCGTTTGCAGTAGGTCGCCGATCGTCTCGTGCATCGGCGTGGTGGCGTAGTAGTGGTGCAGCGGGACCGGCCGGACCGCGTTGGCCACCAGCGCCGTCGGCCTGCCGGTGCGCCGGGTCAGATCCTCGCGCAGGAACGTGACATCGCCGAGTGTGGCTGACATCAGCAGGAATTGGGCCTTCGGCAACTCCAGCAGCGGAACCTGCCAGGCCCACCCCCGGTCGGGGTCGCCGTAGAAGTGGAACTCGTCCATCACCACCAAGCCGATGTCGGCAGAAGCGCCTTCGCGCAAGGAGATGTTGGCCAGCACTTCCGCGGTGCAGGTGATGATCGGTGCGCCCGCGTTGACGGCGGCATCGCCGGTGAGCATGCCGACGTTCTCCGCACCGAACACGTCGCACAGCGCGAAGAACTTCTCGCTCACCAACGCCTTGATCGGCGCGGTGTAGTAGCTGCGCCGCGTCGCCGCCAGCGCCGCGTACAGCGCGCCCGTCGCCACCAATGACTTGCCCGAACCGGTCGGCGTCGCCAGCACCACGTTCGCGCCGCTGACCAATTCGATCAGCGCTTCCTCCTGTGCGGGGTAGAGCACGGTGCCCTGCGCCTCGGCCCACGCCGCGAACGTGGTGAACAGCTCGTCGGGGTCGTCGAGGCGCGGGGCAGTCAGGATCATCTCGAGGACCAGCCTGCCCTACGGCCGTCGGTCAGCCGAATTCGAGCAGCGTGTAGGCGCCGCGGTGTTGTTTCGTCGGCTTCCACTGCCAGAAGGCCGGGAACAACTTCTCGAACACAAAGCCTCGCCCCTTGGGCATCGGCAGGTCGTGGACGGCTCGGATACCCGGCACCGTGTTGGCCAGATCGGCCAGTTGCTTGGGGGACAGGCTGAACGGCATCGGGGGGACGCGGTAGCGCCGTGAGGAGCGCATGCCCTTCGGCGCCAAGCGCTTCACCATGACTGGCGGGAGGTCGAAGATCATCTGACCGCCGGGAAACCGCCGAGCACACTCGGTGATCAGGGACATCGCCTCGGCCGGTTGCAGATACATCAGCAAGCCCTCCGCGGTGATGAAGACACCGTCGCTCGAGTCGACGGTGTCCATCCAGGAGTAGTCCAGCGCGGACTGCGCGAGGGTGGTGATGCGCTCAGACGCCGGCAGCAGCCGCTGGCGAAGGTCGATGATCGGCTGGAAATCGACCGTGATCCAACGGAATCCGTAATCGGGTAACGCACTACTGAGGCGCCAGAAACTCGTCTGCAGGCCTTCGGCGAGGGCGACCACGGTGGCGTTCGGATGCCGAGAAAGGTAGCGCGTCGCGGCTCGATCGAAGGCGAGTGACCGCAGGGCCATCTCCTGACCCTTGCGGCGGCCGAACTTGTCGAAGTCGAAGTCGATCGCATCGACGAGCCGGATCGCCATCGGGTCGTCGATGATGGCGTCCGGGTGGCGGGCTTGATATGCCCTGCCGTTCAGCGTCAGCAGTGCCGTTTCCGAGACTCCGGTGAGCATGCTGGCGTCGGCGCGGTCGCCGGATGTGTATGCCACGCGGCATCAAGCCCGGACGGGCAGCGGGCCGGTGATGTTCGACGGTCGGCACCACAGCGCAACCAGGAGGCACAGCACGGCGGCCACGGCGAAGGCCGCGTGCACGCTGAACGCGTCGGCGGTTCCGCCGAGCAGCGCGGCGGCGAGCGGTCGTGACCCGAGGAAGCCCACGAGCCAGAGCGCCATGATCCGGCCCCGCAACTCCTCGGGGGCGCGCTCCTGCACGACGGTGCTCAGCCCGGTCATCGCCCAGCCGAAGCCCAGGCCCGCCAGCGCGAACCCGCCGATCGCGAGCGCAGGTTCCGGCGCGGCCACGAGCACGCCGCAGCCCGCACCCAGCCCCGCCAATCCGATCGCCGACACGTTCGCCGACGCCATCCGGCCGCCCATGATCGCCAGCGCCGCCATCCCCAGTGCCGCGCCGATGCCGAAGCTCGCCGACAGCACCCCGATCAGACGTGCGTCGCCGCCCAGTTCATCGGCCATCGATGGGGCCAACGTGATCGATGAGTCGGAGGCGAATCCGACCGCCCCCACCGCGATCAACGCCAGCAGCAGTGGGCGGTCGCGCCACACGTATTTCAGGGCGACCCGGACGCGGTAGTCCGTGCCGTCCAACCGTACTGGCGGCGCCGGAAAACGCACGATGAGAAGGCAGACCGCAAACACCAGGTGTAACGCGGCGCTGACACCGAAGCCGGCCGCCGCCCCCAGATGGGCAGCGAGATAGGCGCCGGACGCGGGACCGACGATGCGTCCGATCGTCATGGGAATGCTGTTGAGCGCCATGGCCGTTGAGAGCTCACCGTCGCGAATCAGATCCGGCACGATGGACTGCATCGCCGGACCACCGACGACGAACCCGAAGCCGACGAGCAGCGTCCCGAGGAGCACGGGCGCGGCCACGGACACGCCCTGCTGCGAGGGCTCGACGAACAGCCATGCTGCGGTGAAACCGGAGCCGGCGACACACAGCACCCGGCCGAGCAGGATCTGCCGAGCAGGGTTTCCGGTGTCGGCCCATTTACCGCTGGTCGGACTGAGGATCAGCTGCGGCGCGAACTGGACGACGCCGACGAGACCCACCATGAGTGCGGATCGCGTCGCGTCGTACATCACGATCGCCGCGACGATGCCGTGCGTCCACACGGCGACGACCGAGATCATCTTTCCCCAGAAGAGCGCGCCGAAGACCGGGTCGAACATCAGCCGCAGCGCGCTGCGGGGCCCGGTCGGGGCGGTGACTTCAGCGGTCATCGGCTCACCGAGTTCTCGAAACGGTCGGTCAGTCGCTCCAACAGGGCGACGAGGGTATCGACGTCGGAGTCGGGCCAGTCCGCGATCGTCTTGGCGACCAACTCGCGTCGCCGCTCCGTCACAGTCGCGAGTGCGCTGCGGCCGAGATCGGTCAGCACCAGCACGCAACGGCGTTGGTCGTCGGTGGCGAACGCCTTTGTCAGCAGCCCGGCGGCGACGACGGCGCCAACCGTGCGGCTGGCGGTCGAATGCTCGACGGCCATGTACTCGGCGACGTCGCTGACCGAGGCCCCGTCGCCGGAGTTCTCGACGGCCCGCAGCACGCGCAGCGTTGACACGTTCGCGACCGGGTCTCCCTCGAGGAGCCGCCGACGCCAACTCGGCCGCTGACGTACGACATGAAGGCGCGTCAGCAGCTCGTCGAGATGGTCGTATCGCGAATGCGGCACGCATATATGCATAGCACATACATATTTACCGGGACCAATCGTTTTCGCCGGCATGCGCCTGCATATGGTCGAGCGGTGACCGTGACCTACGACGACGCACTCCGCGAACAGGTGCGTGCCCAACTCGCCGGGCACCGGCGCCGCGCCGTGACCGATCCGACGAAGCGGCACGCCGCCGTCGCGGTGGTCCTGGTCGAGTCCGAACTCGGGGAGGATCGGGTCGATCCCGCGAACGTCGACGACTGGATTGACGGTCGGCTGATGCCGGAGGAGGGCCTCGATGGCCGCATGGTCGACGTCTCTGGCGGCGCCGCGTTTCTGCTCTGCCGAAGGACGTCGCGGCTGACGTCGCACCCCGCGCAGTGGGCGCTGCCCGGTGGCCGGCTGGACCCGGGCGAGGATGCCGTCGACGCGGCGTTACGCGAGCTGGACGAGGAGGTCGGTGTCACGCTGCCGCACTCGTCGGTGCTGGGTCTGCTCGACGACTACCCGACGCGGTCCGGCTACGTGATCACGCCGGTGGTCATCTGGGGCGGCGGCCGGCTGGACCTGCGTCCCGCACCCGACGAGGTGGTGGCGGTCTACCGTGTCGGGCTGCATCAATTGCAGCGCGACGATTCGCCGCGGTTCATCACCATCCCCGAGAGCCCGCGCCCCGTCGTGCAGATCCCGTTGGGCAACGACCTGATCCACGCACCCACCGGCGCGGTCCTGCTGCAGCTGCGCTGGCTCTGCCTCGAGGGCCGCACCGATCCGGTCGACGAGCTCGAACAACCCGTGTTCGCCTGGAAATAGATTCAGGCGAGTCCGCTCAGCGCCGTCGGCAGCGGCGCACGGTGCAGCACACCGAGACGCTGGGTGGCTCGGGTCAGCGCGACATACAGCTCGGCCGCGCCCCGCGGTCCCATGGTCAGGATCCGGTCCGGGTCGACCACCAACACGGCGTCGAACTCCAGACCCTTGGTCTCCGACGGCGGCACCGCACCGGGCACATCCGGTGGCCCGATCACCACACTGGTGCCCTCCCGCTGCGCCTCCACGTCAACGAATTCGTCGATGGCCGAGGCCATCTCGTCATCGGTGACCTGCCGTGACCACGGCATGACCCCGCACGCGCGCACCGAGTCCGGAGGTCGGATGTCGGGTGCGAACTCCGCGAGCAGCGCGGCGGCGACGGCCATGATCTCTGCGGGCGTGCGGTAGTTCACCGAAAGGGAACGGTAGACCCACCGGCCTGGCACATACGGTTCGAGCATCGTGTCCCAGGTCGTCGCGCCGGCCGCCGACCGGCGCTGGGCCAGATCGCCGACCACGGTGAACGAACGGTTCGGACAGCGGCGCATCAGCACCCGCCAGTCCATCTCGGACAGTTCCTGCGCCTCGTCGACCACGACGTGCCCGTAGGTCCAATCCCGTTCTGCGGCAGCGCGTTCGGTGAGTTCCCGGGTATCGCGCTCGATGAAGCGTTCGGCCAGATCCTCGGCGTAGAGCAGGTCCTGGGCGAGCAGATGGTCCTCGTCGTCCATCAGATCCTCGCGGCTGACGAGCAGGTCGAGCACGCCGGCGGCGTACGCGGCTTCGGCGTTGCGTTCCCGCGCGGCGGTGTCGTCGGCGGTCTTGTCGCGGCCAAGCAGGTCGACGAGTTCGTCGAGCAGTGGCACATCGGCGATGGTCCAGGCGTCGCCGTCGGCGCGGTACAGCACCTCGTCCGCCTTCGCGGCGCGTAGACGTTCGCGCGACGAGTACAGCTCGGACAGCAGAGTCTGCGGCGTGAGCTTCGGCCAGAGTTCGTCGAGCGCGGCGGTGAACGCGGCGTTGTCGGCGAGCTCGTCGATCAGGTTGGTGCGCAGCTGTTCCCACGCATCGCGGTCGTCGCGGGTGAGCCAGCCCTTGCCGATCCGCGCGATCGCGCGCTCGGTGAGGACGTACGTGACGATCTCGGTGAACACCTCGCGAGCTTCGTTGTGCGGCCGGTCGCTCGTCCGTGCCTCCTCGCGGGCCCACTCCGCGGTCTCGGCGTCGATGCGCACCGTGACGTCCGACAGCTCGATCGGGAGCGGATCCTTAGGCAGCCGTTGCCGATCCGCGACGGCGGCGGCCAGCACGTCGAGCATCTTCAAAGAGCCTTTGAGCCGCGCGACCTCGTCGGCCTCCTCGGCGGTGGTGCGCAGACCGGGTACGAGGTCACCGACCGTCATGAACACGACATCGGACTCGCCCAGCGACGGGAGCACCCGGCCGATGTGGTCGAGAAACGCCGGGTTGGGGCCGATCACGAGGACACCGTGGCGTTCCATGCGCTTGCGCTGGGTGTACAGCAGATAGGCCACGCGGTGCAGCGCCACCACAGTCTTGCCGGTGCCGGGTCCGCCCTCGATCACCATCACGCCGAGATGATCGCTGCGAATGATCTCGTCCTGCTCGGCCTGGATCGTCGCGACGATGTCGCGCATGCCCTCGCCGCGCGGCGCGTTGATCGCGGCCAACAGTGCCGCATCCCCACGTTCGTCGCCGGTGGGACGGCCGAGCACTTCGTCGGTGAAGTCGACGATCCGTCGCCCGCGGGTGTGGAACTGGCGGCGCAGGCGCATGTCCTCCGGCGTCGCGGCGGTCGCGATGTAGAACGCGCGAGCCGCGGGCGCGCGCCAATCGAGCAGCAGCGGCTCCTTGTCTTCGTCGAGAATGCCGATGCGGCCGATGTACGACCGCTCGCCGGTGACGCTGTCGAGCCGGCCGAAGCACAGCCCGCCGTCGGCAACCTCGAGGCGAGCGGCCTGTTTGGCCAATGCTCGCACCTCGACGTCGCGTGCCACGAGCGTGCCGCCGTCCATGCGGTCCACCGGGGCTCCGAGCGCGTCGCTGTACTTGCCCTTCACCCGCGCGCGTTCGGCGTCCAGCCGTGTGTACAACCCGTCGACGTAGGTCTGCTCGGAGCGCAGCTCGTCGTCGTAGTCCTGCTTAGACACATGCCCCCAAATCGTCAGCTGGTCGGTCGCTCCATTGTCGCTTCCTACACGGTCCGCTCTGAGCAGGCGCAATGCAGCTTATGCATAAGCTGGCGGCCGATGTTCATCGTGGTGCTCAGCGCGGTCCTGGCGCTCATGAACGTCTATGTGTGGAAGCGGTCCGTCAAGGACACCACCCGGCCGGGCCGCACCCGACGGACCCTGACGGCGGTGCTCGTCGGGCTGGGGGTGCTGCTGCTGGCGGCGCTCGTCGTGCCGCGGTTCACCGACGTCTCCAAGGCCGGCTGGTACGCGTGGCCGGGCTACCTGTGGTTCGGGGTGCTCGTCTATTTGTTCCTCACATTGCTCGCCCTCGAGCCGGTGCGGCTGGCGTTGCGCGGCTGGGCCAAGCGACAACCGCAAGCACCAAAACCACCCGAAGAGCCTGCCGAGCCCGATCGCCATGCGCTGAATCGCCGGATGTTCCTCGCGCGAGCGAGTGCGGTCGCCGCCGGGGCGGCGTCGGTCGGCCTCGTCGGCGTCGGCACGGCCACCGCGCTGGGACCGCCTGACCTGCTGCAGGTTCCGGTGCGACTGCGGCGGTTGGATCCCGCGTTCGGCGGGTTCCGCATCGCGTTGGTGTCCGATATCCATCTCGGGCCGCTGGTGGGGCGGGCGCACACCGAGCGCATCGTCGACACCATCAACGCCGCGCAGGTCGACCTGGTCGCGATCGTCGGGGATCTGGTGGACGGCACCGTGGCCGAACTCGGGCCCGCGGCCGCACCGTTTCAGGATCTGGCCGCACCGGAGGGCACATTCTTCGTCACCGGCAACCACGAGTACTTCATTGAGGACACCGCCGAATGGCTGAACGAGCTGGAGCGGTTCGGGGTCCAGACGCTGCGCAACGAGAACACCGCGATCCGCCGCGGCGGCGCCGCCTTCGACCTCGCGGGCATCAACGACATCGCGGGCGAGCAACGCGACGACCCGCCCGACTTCGACAGCGCCCTTGCGGGCGTCGACGACTCACGACCGACGATCCTGCTCGCGCACCAACCGGTCATGGTGTCCGAGGCCGCCGCCCGCGGAGTCGACCTGCAGCTGTCCGGGCACACCCACGGCGGGCAGATGTGGCCCTTTCACTACGTGGTCGAAATGGTGCAGCCGTCACTGGCGGGCCTGTCGATCGTTGACGACACCCAGTTGTACGTCACCCGCGGGGCGGGGTTCTGGGGGCCGCCCGTCCGGATCGGCGCACCGCCCGACATCGCGGTGCTGACGCTGGAAGGCGAGTCTTAGCGGCGGTCATTGACATGTTGACACAAATAGCTAGTCTTTGTGTCAACCGATACTTCGGAGGGCGCCATGACCGCAGCTGCCGAGACTTCCGCGACGCACGACACCGGATCGGTACGGCCGAAGGTTCTGGTCGAGTTCCGTAAACACAGCGGGAGCACCCTCGGGGGCTTCTTCGGCGCTGCCGCATTCGACGAGGTTGCCCTGGTGCCGGTGGCGGCGGCGGTCGACAAGACCGGGCGTTTTGCCGCCAACTTCGCTGATCGTGGTGTGCGCAGCGGGTTTTCGGCCCTACTCGCCATCTGGGGCGACGCCACCGACAAGGTCGCCGAGGCCGACCGACTCAAAACGATGCACCGCGAGGTGCGAGGTAAGGGCACCGGCGACTTCGCCGACGTGCGCTACAGCGCGCTCGACCCCAAACTGTGGAACTGGATTGCGGTCAGCGGAATGTTCGTGGTGCTCAACTCCTTCACGCCGTGTACCGGAATCGTGCTGTCCGACGCCGAACGTGAACTCGCCTACGCCCAACTGCTCGACGCCTTCTCGGCGCTCGAGTTGCCGGGCAAGAACTCGAAGTTGCCTGCGACCTATGCCGAAGCCGAGGACTACTACGAATCGATGGTCCGGGATGAACTGCAGGCCAACGCATTCCTGCAGAGGGTCACTCTCGATCTGACCCGGCTGCCCCTGCCGACCCTGGTGCTCCCCGCGCCGTTGCGCCGGCTGCTGACGCCGCCGTGGCTGGTGTTGCGACCGGTCGCGGGCCACGTGCTCAAGGTGTGTTCCTTCGGCATCCTGCATCCAGGGATCCGCGAGCTGACCGGCTTCCGGTGGGAGTCGCGCCACGACCTCGAGTTCGCGTTGTACACCCGTGTACTGCAGCTGGCGTGGCGGGTACTTCCCGACAAGCTGTTGCTGATCCCGTTGGCGCGCAATCGAATCGAATACGAGAAACTGGTCCATGTGCATCGGTCGGTTGCGCTGGATTCGTTCGCGCCGCCGACTGGCTGCCCCGTTCGCTGATTAGGCTGACTGGATGCGCCGCACCAACGCCAGCCCCACCGAGCAGGAGGCTGCGATTCTGAAGGCCGCCGCCGAGGAGGTGGCGCTCGTCGGCGTGGGCCGGCTGAGCATGGAAGTCATCGCGCGGCAAGCGGGTGTCAGCCGCAGCACCCTGTACCGGCGCTTCCCCAGCCGGGAGGCATTGGTCACCGAACTGGGCAGGCAGACTTTCGATTTCGCGATGGCGCGGCTGCAGACCGTGGCGATCGACAGCGGACCCGCCGACGCCGCGGTTGCGACATTCCGCGAAGGGGTCCGGCTACTCACCGGTGAACCGGTGATGCGCCGGTTCCTGCAGTTGGACGGCGACTTCACCGCGGTGACGGGAATGTTCGACGAGGCGAGAGCCTTCCTGAGCAGTGCGGCCACCTCGATGGCCAAGGCGCTGCGCGCGGCGGGCGCGACGATGCCGGACGACGACCTGCTCGCCGTTTCCGAACTGCACATCCGGTTGGCCGTCTCGCTGGTTCAGGTCAGCACCGGCGTGCTCGACGTGACCGACGACGATGCGGTCGCCACCTACGCCAGAACCCACCTGGCGCCGCTCGTGCGCTGAACCGGGCTGTCACAGAAGCCCGCCTGTCACAGAAGCCATGCCTGGGCGGTCATACCTGGCGACAGGAACGACCCAACAGGAAGGCGAATCATGAGAATCGTCGTCATCGGAGGCACTGGATTCGTGGGCTCCAAGCTGGTGCACACACTGGAGGAGCACGGTCACGACGCCGTGGCCGCCGCCCCGTCAACCGGAGTGAACACGCTCACCGGTGAGGGTCTGGCAGCGGTCCTCACAGGCGCCGACGTCGTCGTCGACGTATCGAACTCACCGACGCTCGATGACGCGGCCCTGGACTTCTTCCGCACGGCGACCACCAACCTGCTCACCGCAGAGAAGGCCGCCGGGGTGCGGCATCACGTCGCGCTGTCGGTGGTCGGCACCGATCGGCTCGCCCCGCAGAGCGGCTACTTCCAGGCAAAGCTGTTGCAGGAGAAGCTCATCAGCGAGGGGCCCACCCCGTTCTCGATCGTCCGCGCGACGCAGTTCTTCGAGTTCATCAAGACGCTCGCCGACTCAGCGACCGAAGGTGACGTGGTGCGGACGCCCACCGCGCTGTTCCAGCCGATGGCCGGCGTCGACGTCGCCGAGGGCGTTGCGATCACCGCGGTCAACGAGCCGGTGAACGGCATCGTCGAAATCGCTGGGCCGGAGGCATTCACGCTTGCCGGCGCCATCAGCACCTCGCTGACTGCACGCGGCGACACCCGCACGGTCATCGCCGACCCCGAGGCGCGCTATTGGGGCATCGCCCTCGAGGAACGCACCCTGGTCCCCACTGACGGGGCCACGCTCTTCGACACCAGGTTAGAGGAGTGGATTCTCGAAGCGGCCGCAAAGGCCTAGCGGTGGACGACGTTCATCGAGGGTTAGGCGCAAGGCTACGTAAAGCCGGCTGGTCGAAGACTACGGGTTTTCCAGGGTCCGCTTTCGCGCTCCGGTTGCCAGGCTGGGTGTCATGAGTCAACGAATCAATTACGCAGAAGTTGCTCCCCGCGGCGTGAAAGTGCTTGCCGGCACAAATGCCTACGTCAGTCAATCGGGTCTTGCCCCGGAGCTGTTGGCCGCGGTGAACCTGAGGGTCTCGCTGATCAACGGCTGCGCCTACTGCATCGATATGCATTCCCGCGAGTTGCGCGAACTCGGGGTGTCCAACGAGAAGATCGCGCTGGTGCCGGTGTGGCACGAGGCGGAACAGCTGTTCGACGAACGCGAAAAGGCCGCCCTGGCATGGGCGGAGACCGTTACCCGCGTGTCGACCACGGGTGTCCCCGACAGCGACTACAAAGCCGTGTCGGCGCACTTCGGCGACAAGGAACTGGTGGACTTGACGATCGCGATCAGTCTGATGAACGCCTATAACCGGCTGGCGATCAGCTTCCGCAACGTGCCCGCCGGTGCGGCGGGGTAGGGCCCGCACTACGGGGCGACGTCGCAGCGCTGGAACCCGACATCGCGTAGGTCACGTCCCGCAGAAGGTTCGGTACTTACCGAAGTCCTCAGGCGCGGGTTCGGCGTAGCGCTCCAGGCCGGCACGTTCGTCGTACGGTGCGCTCACCGCCTCCAGGAGGCGCTCCAGCGCAGTCAGGTCGCCGTCGGTCGCCGCAGCCAGCGCCTCCTCGACGAGGTGATTGCGCGGAATGTATATCGGATTGACCCGATCCATCAGCTCAGCGTCCGGGTTCAGCGCCCGCCACCGCGAGAGCCATTCGTCGAACCCGGCGAGGTTCATGAACATGCCGCGCGCCGGCTCGGTGTCGCCGCGGGCCGCTCGGCCGAGGTTGCGGAAGAACGAGGTGAAGTCGACGTGGCTTTCCGCGAGCAGCGCGAGTACGTCGTTGATCAGCGGAGTCGCCACGTCCTCAGGGATGTCTTTGGCCAGCCCGACCTTGGCGCGCATCCCCGTCGCCAGCGCCGCCTGGAGCTCCACCCCGAAACCGGTGAGGCTCTCCTGGGCGAGCTGCACCGCGCGGTCCTGATCGCCATCGATCAGCGGCAGCAACGTCTCGGCGAACCGGGCAAGGTTCCAGCCCGCGATCGACGGCTGATTTCCGTAGGCGTAGCGGCCCCAGGAGTCGATCGAGCTGAACACCGCCTCTGGGTCGTAGGCCTCCATAAACGCGCACGGCCCGTAGTCGATGGTTTCGCCGGAGATCGTCATGTTGTCCGTGTTCATCACGCCGTGCACGAAACCGACGAGCATCCATTGCGCGATCAGGGCCGCCTGGGCCGCACCCACGCCGCCGAACAGCGCGAGGTAGGGATTGTCGGCGTTGGCCGCATCCGGATAGTGACGGGCAATGGCGTAGTCGGCCAGTCGCCGCAGCAGGACCTCGTCACCGCCGGCCGCCACGTATTGGAAGGTGCCGACGCGCAGATGGCTGCTTGCGACGCGGGCCAGCACCGCGCCGGGCAGCGGAGTTTCGCGTTGTACCGCGCGACCCGTCGCGACCACAGCCAGCGAACGGGTCGTCGGGATACCGAGGGCGTGCATCCCCTCGCTGATGAGGTATTCGCGCAGCATGGGTCCGACCGCCGCGAGACCGTCTCCACCACGGGCGAACGGCGTTCTGCCCGAACCTTTGAGGTGGAGGTCGCGGTAGCCGCCGTCGACGGCGGCGAGTTCGCCCAGCAGTAGTGCCCGGCCGTCGCCGAGGCGGGGAACATAGCCGCCGAACTGATGTCCGGAGTAGGCCTGGGCCACCGGCGCGGCGCCGTCGGGGACCAGGTTGCCGGTGAGAAACCGCACCCCCTCGGGCCCACGCAGCCAGCGGGCGTCGAGGCCGAGCTGGGTGGCCAACGGATCGTTGAGAACAAGGAGACGAGGCTCGGGGGCGGCTTCGGCCTGCCAGCGGACGGCCAGCTCGGGCAACTCGCGCGCGAAGCGGTCGGCCAGGGCGATCGGCGTATCGGAGCCTGTGTCGGGTGCAACGCTCACGCCACCCAGCCTACGGACGGTGACAGGCCCGGTCTGTAGGGTGAGGTCCCCGGCAAATGCGTGCGGTCATCGGGGACCCGCCGCGCCGCGGGACGTTGGAGATTCGATCAGGGAGCAGTTCGGTGACGCTGAATACCATCGCGCTCGAGCTCGTCCCGCCGAACGTCGAAAACGGGCATGAGCGGGCGCTCGAGGAAGCGCAGAAGGTGCTGAGGTGCGCCGCGGAGACCGGCCTGCACGGCCGGATCCGGCACGTGATGATTCCCGGAATGATCGAAGAGGACGACGACCGGCCGATCGAGATGAAGCCGAAGATGGACGTCCTCGACTTCTGGAACGAGATCAGGCCCGAGCTGAGCGCGATGAACGGCCTGTGCACCCAGGTGACGGCGTTCCTGGACAAGGCGGCGCTGCGTCAGCGGCTGACCAAGCTGAGCTCGGCGGGATTCGACGGCATCGCCTTCGTCGGTGTGCCGCGCACCATGAACGACGGCGAAGGGTCCGGGGTCGCGCCGACGGACGCCCTGTCGATCTACGACGACCTGGTGCCCAACCGCGGAGTCATCCTGATCCCGACCCGCGAGGGCGAACACGGTCGCTTCAACTTCAAGTGCGACCAGGGCGCGACGTACGGCATGACCCAGCTGCTGTACTCCGACGCGATCGTCGGGTTCCTGCGCCACTTCGCGAGGGAGACCGACCATCGGCCCGAGATCCTGCTCTCGTTCGGCTTCGTGCCGAAGGTCGAGTCCAACATCGGCCTCATCAACTGGTTGATCCAGGACCAGGGCAACGCTGCCGTCGCCGCCGAGCAGGAGTTCGTCAAACAGTTGGCCGCCACCGAGCCGTCGGAGAAGCGGCTGCTGATGGTCGATTTGTACAAGCGGGTGGTCGACGGGGTCGGCGAGCTGGGGTTCCCGATCAGCATCCATCTCGAGGCGACGTACGGGGTGTCCGTCCCGGCGTTCCAGACGTTCGCGGAGATGCTTGCCTACTGGTCACCCGACAAGCCTTAAGCCTCCGGAGTCAACACTCCACCCGGCACCTGCTCCGGCTGCGACGGTGTCAGGACATGCGTTGGCACCTGCGATAATGGCGCCCGGCCGCTCTGCCCCTCCGCCGGAGGGGCCACGCACTTGTTGGTCTTGCTGTCCCAGCTGCCACCCGACTTCCAGCAGCATTCATGAACTGCGTCGGTGCCTCTGTTGTCGAGCAGCACATCGTCCGGAATGTTCTGTATGCAGCGGTCGTATATTCCGATGTCCCACGCCGGTAGGGCCGTGGCGACTGCGGCCGATCCGAGCACCAGTCCCACCGCGAGTGTTGGGACCGCGAGGAGGCGGGCTGAGCTGTTCATGTCATTTCCTTTCGCTGAAGTTGCGGTTGAGGAAATGCTCGGCCAAACGGGCACGCGCGCTCTAGTCACGGATCTGTACCGATGGTGGTCCCGAATCTGTAGTAGCCAGCGGCATCGATCAGCGGTCTACTGGTAATACGTTTGCTGGACCGTCACGGGGAGGGTGCGCATGTCTGGATACGGTCAGTTTTGTCCCGTAGCGAAAGCCATGGAGCTACTCGACGAGCGATGGACGATGTTGGTGGTCCGCGAGCTGCTTGCGGGCAGCACGCATTTCAATGATCTGCGTCGCGGCGTGCCGAAAATGTCGCCGTCGCTGCTGTCCAAGCGACTGCAAACCTTGACCCGCGCCGGCGTCGTGCAGCGGTCCGAGGTTGGCAACCGCACGGTGTATACGTTGACCGAATGCGGCCGCGAACTCGTCGCCGTTGTCGAAGCCCTCGGGATGTGGAGCGTGCGCTGGTTCAGCGATCTCGTCGAAAAGGATCTCGACCCGAGTGTGCTGATGTGGGACATCCGCCGCACGATTCCGCTCGATGAATGGCCGAGAGCGCGGACCGTGGTCGCGTTCCGGCTGTCGGGTGCGCCGCCCAAGTCCTCGTCGTGGTGGCTGATGGTCGCGGACGGTGAGGCGGAGGTCTGCGACTTCGATCCGGGATGTGACGTCGCGGCGACGGTGTCGACAAGCCTGCGGGCGCTGACGCAGATCTGGCGCGGCGACCAGTCGTGGCAGCGGGCCGTACTGGACGGATCGGTGTCGATCGACGGCACTTCCGATGCGCGCCGTGCGGTGCCGATGTGGATCGGTCAATCGACACTAGCTGCAGTGCCGCGACCGGCCTGACTTATCCTGGCGCGAGTGCCCGAGCTGTCAGCCGCTGAGCTCCGCCAGCGCCTCGATGGCCTGACGATCCGCGACGCGGCACGCCTTGGCCGGCGTCTCAAGAACCTTCGCGGCGCCGGGCCCGACAAACTGCGCGGGATCGCCGATCAGATCACCGCCGGCGAAGGCCTGATCGCGACCCGGCTGGCCGCGGTGCCGGCGATCACCTATCCCGACCTTCCGGTCAGCGAGCGCCGCGACGAGATCGCCAAGGCGATCACCGACCACCAGGTCGTCATCGTCGCCGGGGAGACGGGTTCGGGGAAGACGACGCAGCTGCCGAAGATCTGCCTCGAACTCGGCCGCGGTATCCGCGGCACGATCGGCCACACGCAACCGCGCCGCCTCGCCGCACGCACGGTCGGACAACGCATCGCCGACGAATTGGGCACACCACTGGGCGACGCTGTCGGCTACACCGTGCGGTTCACCGATCAGGCCAGTGACCGCACCCTGGTGAAGCTGATGACCGACGGCATCCTGCTCGCCGAGATCCAGCGCGACCGCCGACTGCTGCGCTACGACACGCTCATCCTTGACGAGGCGCACGAGCGCAGCCTCAACATCGACTTTCTGCTCGGCTATCTCCGTGAGCTGCTGCCGCGACGGCCCGACCTCAAGGTGATCGTCACCTCCGCGACGATCGAGCCCCAACGGTTCGCGGCGCACTTCTCGGGTGCTCCCATCGTGGAGGTGTCGGGGCGGACATATCCGGTCGAGATCCGTTATCGGCCTTTGGAAGTGCCGGCGGTTGCCGACGACAGCGACGACCCAGACGATCCCGACCACGAGGTCGTGCGTACCGAATTACGCGACCAGACCGAGGCGATCGTCGACGCCGTCGACGAACTATCCGCCGAACCACCGGGTGACGTCCTGGTGTTTCTATCGGGTGAGCGTGAGATCCGCGACACCGCAGAGGCTTTACGTCCTCTGAAGAACACCGAGGTGCTGCCGCTCTACGCCAGGCTGCCCACCGCCGAACAGCAGCGGGTCTTTCAGCCCAGTCAGAGCGCGCGGCGAATCGTGTTGGCCACCAACGTCGCCGAGACCTCGCTGACGGTGCCGGGCATCCGCTATGTCGTCGATCCCGGCACCGCCCGGATCTCGCGGTACAGCCGAAGGACCAAGGTGCAGCGGTTGCCGATCGAGCCGATCTCGCAGGCGTCGGCCGCCCAGCGCGCCGGCCGATCGGGCCGCACCGCACCCGGTGTGTGCATTCGCCTCTACTCCGAGGAAGATTTCGAGTCGCGTCCGCGATACACGGATCCGGAGATTCTGCGGACCAACTTGGCCGCGGTCATTCTGCAGATGGCGGCGCTGAATCTCGGTGATATCGAGACGTTTCCCTTCCTCGACCCGCCCGACCGGCGCAGCATCCGCGACGGCATCGCGTTGCTGCAGGAGCTCGGCGCCTTCGATGCCAACGGCGCTATCACCGATATCGGCAGTCGCCTGGCACAGCTGCCCGTCGACCCGCGCCTCGGGCGAATGATCCTGCAGGCCGACGAAGAGGGCTGCGTGCGCGAGATTCTCGTGCTCGCCGCCGCGCTGTCGATCCCCGATCCGCGTGAGCGCCCGGCCGACCGCGAGGAGACCGCACGTCAGAAGCACGCCCGGTTCGCCGATGAGCACTCGGATTTCGTGTCCTACCTGAATCTGTGGCGCTATCTCGGTGAGCAACGAAAGGAACGTTCGGGCAACGCGTTTCGCCGGATGTGCCGCGAAGAGTTCCTGCACTATCTGCGCATCCGCGAATGGCAGGACCTGAGGGGGCAGCTGCGCAGCATTGCCCGGGATCTCGGCATCAGGGAGTCCGACGATCCCGAACCTGCTGATCCGTCCCGGGTGCACGCGGCGCTGCTTGCCGGTCTGCTGTCACATATCGGATTGCGCGAGGGCGAGTCTCGCGATTTTCAGGGTGCGCGCAACGTCAAGTTCGTCCTCGCTCCCGGTTCGGTGCTGACGAAGCGTCCGCCACGGTGGATCGTCGTCGCCGACCTCGTCGAGACCAGCCGGCTGTACGGCAGAATCGCAGCACGGATCCAGCCGGAGGACATCGAAAGGCTCGGGTCGGATCTCCTCATACGCACCTACAGTGAGCCGCACTGGGACGCACAGCGCGGCGCCGTGATGGCCTACGAACGCGTGACGCTGTTCGGACTGCCGCTGGTGCCACGACGCCGGGTCGGCTACGCGACGGTGGAGCCTGAGGTCGCACGCGAACTGTTCATCCGGCACGCGCTGGTCGAGGGCGACTGGCAGACACGCCACCACTTCTTCCGCGACAATGCGCGGCTGCGCGACAAACTGGAGGAACTCGAGGACAAGGCGCGCAGGCGCGACCTGCTGGTCGGTGACGACGAGATCTATGCGTTCTACGACGCGCGTGTGCCCGCAGACGCCGTGTCGGCGAAGCACTTCGACGCGTGGTGGAAGAAGCAGCGGCACCAAACCCCCGACCTGCTCACGCTGACCCGTGACGATCTGCTGCGCAAGGACGACCCGGCCGCCGAGGGGCCGGACACCTGGCAGGCCGACGAGCTGTCACTGCCGCTGACGTATCGCTTCGAACCGGGCGCCGAGGACGACGGGGTGACCGTGCACGTGCCCGTCGAGGTACTGGCCCGGCTCGGCGGTGACGAATTCAGCTGGCAGGTACCGGCGCTGCGCGAGGAACTCATCACCGCACTGATCAAGTCACTGCCAAAGGACCTGCGCCGCAACTTTGTTCCCGCACCGGATACCGCGCGCGCCGTGCTCGCCTCGATCGCGCCGGACGGCGAACCGATTCTGCAGGCCCTGCAGCGTGAACTGCACCGGCTGACCCGAGTGCTCGTGCCGATCGACGCATTCGACCTCGACAAGCTGCCGCCGCACCTTCGGGTCACCTTCGCCGTCGAGTCCGACGGCAAGGAGGTCGCGCGCGGAAAGGATCTCGAGGCCCTGCAGACCCAGTTGGCCGCGCCGATTCGCCGTGCCGTCGCCGAAGCGGTTGCAGGAGAGCTGGAACGGACCGGACTGCGGACGTGGCCCGACGATCTCGACGAGCTACCCCGCACCGTCGAACGCGCCAGCGGCGCGCACGCCGTGCGTGGCTTCCCCGCACTGGTCGACGCGGGAGCCGCGGTCGACATCCGCGTGTTCCCGACCGAAGCCGAGCAGGCGGCCGCGATGGTGCCTGGTATCCGAAGGCTGCTGCGACTGGCCACCCCCTCGCCGGTGAAGAGCCTTGAGCGCCAACTGGATCCACGTGCCCGGCTGGTACTGGGCGCAAACCCCGACGGGTTGCTCGCGGCGCTGCTCGACGACTGCGCCGACGCGGCGACCGGCTGGCTTGCGCCGGTACCCGTGTGGACCCGCGCCGAATTCAATGCGCTGCGTGACCGCGTCGCCGAACAACTCGTACCCACCACGCAGGCGATCCTCGGCCAGGTCGAGAAGGTGCTCGCCGCGGCCCACGACGTCGACCTCGCGCTGCCCGCCGCGCCGCCGCCGACGCAGGCCGACGCGATCGCCGACATACGCGACCAGCTCGCCAGGCTCATGCCGAAGGGCTTCGTCACCGCGACCGGGGCCGGCCGGCTGGTCGACCTCACCCGCTACCTCACCGCCATCAACCGTCGACTCGAGCGGCTGCCGCACGCCGTCGGCGCGGACCGCGAACGGATGCAGCGCGTGCACGATGTCCAGGACGCGCTCGACGACCTGATCGGTGCGCTGTCGCCCACCCGCGCGGGCGCCGACGACATCCGCGACATCGCCCGGCAGATCGAGGAGCTGCGGGTCAGCCTGTGGGCACAGCAGCTCGGCACCCCACGGCCGGTCAGCGAGAAGCGGATCTACCGGGCGATCGACGCCGTCACACCGTGAGGACGGGTATCTATGGGAGCTATGGGAAACAGTGACCGATGGCGGGGCCGGCGCGCGGTCATCTGGGCAGCCGCGGTGAGCGTGCTGGTCGCCGGCTGCGGAAGCGAATCGACACCCAGCGAGACCACCACGGCGAAGGGCCCGGTGCCGACGATCAAGCCCGAGGTGCTCGCCGAGATGCCACACGATACGACGGCCTGGACTCAGGGCTTGGAGTTCGACGGTCCCAAGCTTTACGAGGGCACGGGTGTCGCGGGCGCCTCACAGGTGCGCGAACTCGACCCGGAAACGGGCGCGGTCCTGCGCGCTGCCGCAGCGCCAAAAAACTACTACGGCGAGGGCATCACAGTCGTCGGCGACCGGATCTGGGAACTCACCTGGCAGAACAAGGTGGCCGTCGAGTGGGACAAGAACACCATGACCCCGCTGCGCGAGGTCCCGGTCAACGGCGAGGGCTGGGGGCTGTGCGCCGACGGGGATCGGCTGGTCCGCAGCGACGGGTCCGACCGGCTGTTCTTCCACGATCCGGAGACGTTCGCCGAGACGGGTTCGGTTGCGGTCACGCGCGACGGCGACCCGCTGAGAAACCTCAATGAGCTGGAATGCGTCGACGGCCAGGTGTGGGCCAACGTCTGGACGTCCGACACGATCGTGCGGATCGACCCCGGGACCGGCGAGGTGAACACCGTCGTGGATGCCAGCGAGCTGGCTACAAACGCCGGCCGCGACCGTCAGAAGGTGCTGAACGGCATTGCCCACATCGACGGCGACGAGTACCTGATCACCGGCAAGTACTGGCCCAAGATGTACCGGGTCCGCATCGACGCCCCATCGGAATAGTCGCCGCGCCGGATCGGGTTGCCCCACACATGACCTTTGACCCCCGCACGCTGCTCGCCGACAGCCGACTCGGAGTACTGGCCACGATCAAGGCCAACGGCCTTCCGCAGCTGTCCCCGGTGACACCGTTCTACGACCGCGACGCCGACGTCATCTACGTGTCGATGACCGAGGGTCGCGCCAAGACCGCCAATCTGCGCCGGGATCCGCGCGCCGCGATCGAGGTCACGAGTTCCGACGGATGGGCCTGGGCCACCGCCGAGGGATCGGTGACGCTGACCGGGCCCGGCGCCGACGAGAACGGCCCCGAGGTGCAGGCGCTCGTCGACTACTACCGCAAGGCAGCTGGTGAGCATCCGGACTGGGAGGAGTACCGGTCGGTGATGGTGTCCGACCGCCGGGTGCTGATGACGATGACCGTTGAGCGCGTCTACGGCGAAAAGCTCCGCTGACGCCCTGTCGCACGAAAATACCTAGCCCGGCTATGGTGACCGGATGCGACGCGTGGTCATCGCCGGGCTCGGCGACAGCGGTGTGCTGACCGCGATCAAACTTGCCAAGCACGCCGAGGTCATCGGCATCTCGTCCAAGCCGGGCCTGGTCAGCGGGCAGGAGCTGGGTTGGCGGCTGTCCCGGCCCGCAGAGTGGGCACGGCATAACTGGATCCCGTTCGACAGGTTCCGCGGTCTCGACCGGGTGCGCACCGTACAGGGGACGCTCACCGGCGTGGACCTCGAAGCCGGCAAGGTCTTCCTGAACAGTCCCGACGGCATCGCCGCCGCCGAACCGTATGACGCGCTGGTGATCTCGACGGGAGTCACGAACGGCTTCTGGCGTAGGCCCGATCTGCAGACAGCCGATGAGATCGTCAGCGGGCTGCGCTCCGCACACGACCGCATGGCCGCTGCCGAATCGGTGATCGTCATCGGTGGCGGTGCGGCCGCGGTGAGCAGTGCGTACAACGTGGCCAGAACGTGGCCGGGAAAATCGGTCGCGTTGTACTTCCCCGGCGAGCGGGCGCTGGAACACCATCACGACCGGGCTTGGGAGCAGGTGCGCAAGAGACTGGTCGAGGCCGGGGTGCAGTTGCATTCCGGCCACCGCGCGGTCATTCCCGAAGGCTTCGAGTTCGACGACATCACAAGTGGGCCAGTCGAATTCAGCACCGGACAATCGGCCGCATCCGCGGACGCCGTGCTGTGGGCGATCGGCCGGGTTCGGCCCAACACCGACTGGCTGCCCGCGGAGTTGCTCGACGAGCACGGGTTCGTGCGCGTCACCCCTGAGCTCCGGGTGCCCGGTCACCGTGGTGTTTTCGCCATCGGCGACGTCGCCGCCACTGATCCCCTGCGGAGTTCGGCGCGCAACCGCGCCGACGGTCTGCTCGCGCGAAACATCATGGCCGAGTTTGCCGATCGGCCGCTGCGCTCCTTCCGTCCGGCGAGCAGACGCTGGGGTTCGATCCTCGGTATCCAGTCCGACGGCCTCGAGGTGTTTGCGCCGAACGGAAAACCGTTTCGGTTCCCCGCATGGTCGTTCGAGCGGATCCTGATGTCGTTGATCGTGCGGCGCGGAATCTACCGCGGGGTGCGGGACAACCAGCCCACCGTCTGATCAGCCGCGCGGCATCTCGGAGGCGATGAGGTCCATCAGCGCCGGGTAGCGGTTGGCCTCCCGATGCGCACCGGGTTTGCCGCTGCTGATGAGACCCGCTGCCAGCCGGCGTTCGGGGTCGGCCCATACCGCGATGTTGCTCAGGCCGAGATTGCCGAAGGCGGCGGGCGCGTTGCGGCCGAACGGACCGAACCTGTTGGAGCCCAACAGGTATCCCGTTCCCCAGCGTGCGGGCACCAGACCGGTGGCGACATCCGGGCGTAGCCGCCTGCACTCGGTTGTTGCGGCTTTGAGGGTCTCCGGCCACAGCACCCGCACTCCGTCGAGTTCGCCGCCGCGGCGCAAGATCTCGGCGAACCGCGATAGCTCGTTGGCCGTCGACACGGTATTGGAGGACGGCAGCACGCTGGTGAGATACCGCTCCGAGTTAGAGAACGGGATGATCTTGTGCATCGATCCGCCGACGGCAAGCTTGAACACCTTTTCCATCGGGGCGGGCATGGGTTTCCCGGTGGCGTGGCTGGGTGCCACCAGCGGAACATCCTGGGGCGCAACGCCGTAATTGGTCCAGCGGAACCCGAGTGGGTCGAGGATCTCGGTGGCGAGGATCTCGCGGATGTTCCTGCCGGTGGCAGCCGAGACGATCTCGCGCACCAGCGGACCCCACGTGAGCCCGTGGTAGATGTGCACGAGCCCGGGCCGGTGCAGCGGTTTCAGCGCGCCGAGCTGTTCGCGGGTGTACTCGCTGTCGTCGATGCGCTTGAGGTCCACGCGTGGGCCGCGGTAGATCGGCACACCCGCGCTGTGCGTCATCACGTGCCGGATGGTGGTGCGGTCCTTGCCATGGCTGGTGTAGGTGGGCAGGTAGTCGCAGACGCGGTCGTCGAGCGCGAATTCGCCTCGCTCCACCAACATGTGCACGACGGTCGTCGTCATGGCCTTCGCCGCCGAGTACGCGCAGAACGGTGTATCCGTTGTGACGGGAACCTTTTCGGCGTCGGGCGGGTCCGACGGCCCGTTTCGCCAGCCGTGGCCGATGGCGCGGTTCAGGACGACTTTGCCGTTGTGCCGCAGACACAGCTGGATCGCGGGGTGCATGCCCGCCTGATACCAGTACCGCGCCGCCGCCCAGATCCGTTCGATCGATGCCGGGTCGACGTCCGAGTGGTCTTCGTCGCCTATCGCGGTGACGGCGTCGAGGTCCGCCGGTACGCGGATTCGGCCGTCGGCGGTCACCCCGGTCCGGGTGCTGCGCCCGTCGCGGGCATGTGCTCGGTCGGAGCCTCTGTGATGGGCACTTCTGCGGCCGGTGCTTCTGCAGCCGGTGCCTCTGCGGCCGGTGCCGACCTCGCCGCGGGCGGACCCGACGTACCGCCGTTCAAGATGCCGGTTCCGATGAGCGGGGCGAGTTGACTCAGTACGTCCGCGGGGCCGGCCTGTCGCGGCAGTGGGGCATTGGGGGTCAGCGCCCAGGTCTGGCAGTCGTTGGTCGTGAACGTCGAGTCGTTCGCGAGGATCTGCACCACCGCCGGCTTCTTGGTGAGCGCGTTGTCGAGTAGTTCATCGCCGGCGGTCCGCTTCCAGTAGCACGCTGCGCCGTCGGGAATGGGGCCCGCGGACGAGTACACGCCCGGGACGATGTCTTTCCCGATCGCGTAGGTGCCGTCGGCGTCGATGGTCGTCTTCGGGCCGGGCGGGGCCGCCTCCGCGGAAGGCTGCCCGTCCGGTGCGGGCGTTTCGGACGGGGCGGGCACCGGAGCCGGCTCCGTGCTGGGTTGCGCATTGGCGTAAGCAGCGGAAACGCCGGCGGTGACCAGCAGCGCCGCCGCGAGCGCTGAAGTTCTCGTCGGCCTCATAACAAGTGAGTCTAAGCGTCGACGGAAAGTGTTACTTCCGGGCCGAAAACCCGCCGTCACAGCAGGGCTGTGACGACGGGCTTCCGCTTCGTGATGTGGTCGGCTCAGCCGGCCATGAACTGGCTGTATGCCGATGCGAGGTCCGGCGGAAGTACCGCGACGTTGCACTGGCTCTGCTTGTCGCCGATCGGCGACAGGATTCCGCGCAGGTCGTTGTACTCACCCGGGTTGGCGGTGAAGTACCCGCGCAGGGTTGCGGCCGCCTGGTCGCGGGGCTGGCTGAACGCGGTTGTCACCGCCGCGTTGGCGCCCGGATGGCTGGCGAGGTACGCCTGTGCCGAACCGGTCGCCGAGCTGACGGTGCCCGACAGCTCGCTGGCGCTGCAGCCGGCAGGAGTTGCCATGGCTGACGGTGCGGCGATGGTCGCAACGGCCAGACCACCGAGCAGCGATCCTGCTGCGCACGCGCCGACGAGACGAGCTGAGATATTAGTGAACTTCATATGTCTTCTTCCCTTTGAATTGCGAATTGTCGCTGTTGCCCCCGTTCCCGAATTCCACGGTAGCGAAACAAATGACGCGTCATCTGATGGATCGATAGCGCCCTCTGCCTGCGCCGACGGCGTTACACATCGAGGACGTGATTTATGCCGCAATTTCGGCCAAATTCGATAAGCCCGCGACCAGATGGCCGCACAGATCTTGAAATTCCTCATGTTTAGGCGGACATTCTTAATTGATCGTGATTTCGATAGAGACCTAATCGTTACGCGATGGGGCAGTAGGTTCGTGCGCATGCCGGATGCGAGTGACGACGTGTGGGAAGTGATGGCCACAGCCAGGACGATCCGGCGCTTCACCGACGAACCCGTAGACGACGTCACCCTCGTCCGATGCCTGCAGGCGGCGACCTGGGCGCCGTCGGGCGCCAATGCCCAGGCGTGGCGGTTCATAGTGCTGCGGTCGCCGCAGCAGCGTTCGGCGGTGGCGACGGCGGCGGCGCGGGCGCTCGAGGTGATCGAGCCGGTCTACGGGATGAGCAGGCCCGCCCCTGACGACGACAGCAGGCGTGCACGCGACAACCGTGCGACCTACGAGCTCCACGACCGGGCGGGGGAGTTCACCTCGGTGCTGTTCACCCAGAAGCGCTTCCCGACGGCGTCCGAACTGCTGCTGGGTGGTTCGATCTTTCCTGCGATGCAGAACTTCCTGTTGGCCGCACGCGCCCAGGGGCTGGGTGCGTGCCTGACGAGCTGGGCCTCCTATGGCGGTGAGCAGCTGCTGCGAGATGCCGTCGGTGTGCCGGAGGATTGGATGATGGCCGGACATGTGGTCGTCGGTTGGCCCAAAGGCCGCCACGGTCCGGTCCGGCGGCGATCGCTCGAAGTGGTCGTCAACCTGGATCATTGGGACCAGTCTCCAGCAGACCTGCTGGTGGACAACACTTCTCGAGAAGCGAGGCGCACGTGAAACTGGATCTGCTCTCGCCGGGCATCGAGGTCGGTCTGGTGACGACGAATCTCGAGGCGATGGTCGCCTTTTATGAGGGTTTCCTCGAGCTCGAATTCCAGGGTGAGATCGAGTTTCCCGGCGGTTCGCAGCGCCGCTACTCGCTGGGTGGCAGCGTCTTGAAGCTGGTGACGTTCACGACGCCGCCGCCGTTACCCGCGACGCCCGGTGGTGGGCGCGCGGCGGCCGGGGTCCGTTACTTCACGATCGGGGTCAAGGATCTGACCGGGTTGTCGAAGACGTTCGCCGAGTCGCCGTATGAGGTGGTGGAGCCGCTCACCGAGTTCGAGCCGGTCCCGGGCATGGGCTGGATGTTCGTCGCCGATCCCGATGGCAACTGGATCGAATTGTTCGGCACGCTGTAGGCATGACCACCCCGCCGCAGGCGCCGACCTGCTATCGGCATCCTGACCGCGCGACGTATGTGCGGTGCAACCGCTGCAACCGCTACATCTGCCCCGAGTGCATGCGCGACGCAGCCGTCGGGCACCAGTGCGCCGAATGTGTTGGCGAGGGCGCCAAGACGGTCCGGCAGGCCCGCACACAGTTCGGCGGTGTGCCGGCGGCCACGCCGCTGGTCACCTATGTGTTGATCGGCATCAACGTCGTGATGTTCGTGCTGCAGACGATGTCGTCCGAACTGGAGCGCGCGCTGGTGCTGTTCTCCCCGGCGGTGGCCGACGGGGAGTGGTATCGACTGTTGACATCGGCATTCCTGCATTACGGCCCGATGCACATCGCCTTCAACATGTGGGCGTTGTATGTGATCGGACCACCGCTGGAGGTCGCGCTGGGCCGGTTACGGTTCACTTCGCTCTACCTGATGAGCGCGCTCGGTGGGTCGGTCGTGGTGTATCTGCTGTCGACGCTCAACGGCCAGACCGCTGGCGCTTCTGGTGCGGTGTTCGGCCTCTTCGGCGCGACATTCGTGATCGGCAAAAAGCTGAACATGGACACTCGATGGGTTATCGGGCTCATCGCGATCAACTTGGTCATCACGTTCGTGGTGCCCAACATCAGCTGGCAGGGCCATCTCGGCGGGCTCGTCACAGGTGCGGCTATCGCAACGGCGTACGCGTACGCGCCGCGGACGAACCGCACCGCTGTGCAGGGCGGCGCCTTGGTGGGACTGCTGCTGTTGTTCTTGGTGTTGATCTGGTGGCGAACAGCAAGTCTGCTGTCGCCGTTCGGCGTAGCCTGACGGGTCGCTACACGACCTCGGGAATTCGCCCGCTGCTCAACCGCTGGACACTCGTGCATGTCAGCGTGGACATGTGACGGTCGAGTCGGCGACTCCTGCCAGAACGGGAGTGGTCGAACGGTTCCACCGGTTCTGTGACAAGGTGGTCGCCCTCCTGCCGTTCGGGCTGAGTTCCCTTGTTGCGCCGACGTTTCTCGGGTTCTGTCTGATCAACAGCTTCACGTTCGGCGTCGATCTGGTGCTGCTGTACCTGCTGCACGGGGTGTTGGCGGTGCCGGTGCCGATCGCGGTGACAGTGGCGTACACGTGCGCGTTCGCATTGAGTTACGTCCTCAACCGAATCTTCAACTTCTCCTCGCACGCGCCCGTCGGGCCGCAGTTCGCCATCTACGTCGTCGTGGTGGCGGTGAATTACTTCGCGTTCATCCTCGGCGTGTCCAGCCTGCTGACCGTGCTGGGTGTGGACTACCGCATCGCACGCCTCGGAGCGGGCGCCTGCGAGGCGGTGTACATGTACACCATGATGCGCTGGGTGGTCTTCCGGAAATAGCTGCGGCCCGTGGTCGCCCTCAGAACGGCGCTGGGTCGTCGTCTCTTGGCGGTCGTGGCCGGGTGGGGAAGTAGCCGTCGTCGCAAGCACTTCCGGGACTCCGGTCTGGATCGTCGCCTTGTTGGCGATTGCGCATCCGTTCTTCGGTCTCAGCGTCGACCAGAATTTGATTGAGTCGGCGTTCGTCGGTGATGGCTTGGGTGCGGTTCTGGGCTCGGGTGGTGGTGCGCCGGGGCATGGCCAGCCCACGGGCGGCCGGGTCGGTGGTGGCGGTCGAGGGCGTGACGGTGACCGGTGCGGTGGGTCGGCACAGGGTGGGGAACAGTAGTCGACTACCGGGATAGGTGGTGTAGGTCTGGCCCTGCGGTGAGGTCCACTGCACGGTGCCATCGGGGAACTGCTGGTCCTGCCAGTCCCAGAAGGTTTTGAGCAGGTGGTGTTTTCGGCATAGGCATTTGAGGTTGGACGCCTGGGTCGGGCCGACCGGGTAGGCGATGGTGTGGTCGATGTCGCAGCCATAGGCGGGGTGATCACAGCCCGGGAAGCGGCACGTCATATCCCGACACCGCACAAAGGTGGCCAACACCGCCGACGGGAGGTAGCGCGGCTCGGGGGGTTTGTTGCCGGGATGCACGATCGGGACGATCTTCGCCGAACCGGCGATCTTGGCCGCCAACACGGGGGCGGGCAGCATCCCGCGACCCATGATGGCGGCCGGTGGGGTATGGGCGATGACCTTGGGTTCGGGTGGGCGGGGGGCCAGCAGTTCTCGCCAGGTCATCTCCTGCCACGGTTTTTGGTCGGGGTCAACGGGTTCGTCGCCGTCCAACTGCACCGGGGTGTCATCAGTGAGCGACTCCTCGTGCGCGATGACGTGCACGACGACCGCACTCGGTACAGCGTTTCTGGCGTCGCAGTCGGGGTTCTCGCATCCACACACCAGCCGGTCAGCTTTGTGCCCCAACGCGCCCAGGGCCGCGGAACGGCGCTGCTCCAGCGTGCGGGGATCGTTCTCGCACACCGCCCGCGCCATTGCCTCGAGGCGTTGGTCCAGCGCCTCGGCATCGGTGACGATGAGCCGGCCCTCGATGAACGCCACACCTGACCCGTCGCCGGGGTCGTGGATATCGACACCGCAGCCGCGCGCGGAGTATTCGGTGCGCCGCACCGCCGCGGGGTCATAGCGATCGACCCAGTAGTCGATCTGAGTGTCGGTCTTGTGCGCCGACAACGATCCCCAGTCTTGGACCTGGGCGGCGATCTCGGTATCGACTTTGGCCATCGCATCCGGATCACAGATCAACCGGGTCCGCGCCACGATCGCCGACACCAGCCGGTAGGTGATCGCCCCGGCGGCGAACACCTCGCTCACCCGCGGGAGGCGCTGGCGCAGCGCGTCGGCGATCAGCAGTTGATGCGAGGCCACCCCCAACGACACGTTCTGGGCGGCGGCGATCGACGCCGCGACCGCGCCCCAGTTGTCCAGACACCACTGCTCGCGATGGTCGGACCCGTCGGCGGCCAGCATCCGTTCGAGTTCATCAGCGCAGGCGAACAGCCGGCGCGCGCAGGCGGCGTTCTCGACCCGGGCCCATGCGCCCACTGCCGCGACACCCCGGCTGCGGGTGGCTGCCTCGACGAGTTGATCGAACATGCATTCGACACTAACCGCGCCCACGCCCCCGAACCACCAGCTCAACCCAACCTGTGGACAAAACCGCCATTGGGGATAACTGCCGAGCACGACCGCTCGGCCCGCCCCCGAAAGCTAGACCCAGTACGCGACGCGCGACCGATATTGACGCATCGCAAACGCGGCGAGCGTCCACCCGATGATGGTCAGCACAATGACCACGACCCAGTGGTGCACCTCTTGATCCGCGCCGAGCAGTGGCGCCCGCACAATGTCCAGATAGTGCAGCAGCGGATTCAACTCGACGATCCGGGCGTAGTCACCCGCCCCCTGCTGTTGCAGCGTCGACTCGTTCCAGATGATCGGCGTCATGAAGAACAACAACTGGACCAGGCTGACCAGTAGCGGGCTGATATCGCGGTACCGGGTCGCCAGAATGCCGAAGCACAGCGATACCCACACGCAGTTCAAGATGATCAGGAACAAGGCCGGGATGACCGCCAGGTCGGGCCAAGTCCACGGTTTGGGATAGATGAACGCGATGATCACGAAGATGATCATGTTGTGGCCGAACAGGATGATCTGCCGCCACACCAATCGGTACACGTGAACGGACAGCGGCGTCGGAAGCTGTTTGATGAGGCCCTCGTTCGCGATGAAGACCTCCGCGCCTTCGAGAATCGACGCGTTGATGAGGTTCCAGACGATGAGGCCCAGAGTCACATAGGGCAGATGCTCTTCGAGCGGAAGCTTGAACAACTTGGAGTACAACAGCCCCATCGCGACCGCGGTGGCACCCGTCGCAATCGTGATCCAGAACGGCCCGAGCACCGACCGGCGGTAGCGCTGTTTGATGTCCTGCCAGCCCAGATGAAACCAGAGCTCACGCTTGCTGAAGCCCGCGACCAGGTCACCCCAGGCGCGGCCAAACGTCTTCGACTGTGCGGCGGCGTCGGTGAACGTCACTGTGCAGGCCTCCCGAACCTCTCCCTACGACCCATGCGCCGCAACCGAATCCATTCCATCAAACCTGCGGGGTCGCGCCGGGACACCAGGAAGTACCAGCCGAACCGAACCCACTCCTGGAACACCAGCTTCCGCAGGCCCGGCTGCGACTGCAGGTATCCACGGTTGCGATAGGTGAAGAACCGCTTGGTTTTGTCGTCGGGGTACTGCGTGTGCATCCGTCCGCCCAGGATCGGCTTGAACTCGTCACCGCCCTGCGGGTGCAGATAGACCGCGTCCAGACAGGTGCCGAACGGGAGCCCCGTCCGCACCAGGCGACGGTGCAGTTCTGTCTCGTCGCCGCGCACGAACAGCCGCAGATCCGGTACGCCGGTGGCCTCCAGCGTGGACGCGCGGAACAGTGCGCCGTTGAACAGCGACGCAATGCCCTCAAGCAGATCGGTAGATGTCTCGGTGCGCAGCTCTGAGACCCGGCGTCGCCACACCAACCCGCGGCGCAATGGAAATGCCAGGCGCCCAGGGTCATTCATGTCGCACACCATCGGTGACACCTGGGCCAGCCCGTACTTCTCGGCACATGCCAGAAGTGTCCCGAGCACTTCGGAGTCGGCGGGCCGCCCGTCGTCGTCGGCCAGCCACACCCAGTCGCTACCGAGCGTCAGCGCGTGCAGCATTCCCAGCGCGAAACCTCCGGCGCCGCCGAGGTTCCGCCGGGACCCAATGTAAGTAGTCGGAAGCGGTTGTCCGGCAACGAGTTCACCGACATGCGGATCGTTGTCGTTGTCGATGACGATCAAGTGGTCCGGCGTGCGACTCTGGGTCGACACCGCTTCCAGCGACTTGGCTAGTTCGTCGGGACGCCGGTGCGTGACCACGACGGCGCACACCGTGTCACTCATCGGACTTTGTTGTCTGCTCTTCGCGCGGGGCGCTCATCGCCGTCGCCGGCCAATCCGCGCGGTGTTCGTCGAGGACTTCGCGCACATGACGGGCGGCGTCCTCGCCCTCGTACGCGCGCACGACCTCCTCGATCCCGCCGGTCATCTTGATGGTGCCGTGGTCGATCCACATCGCGGTCTTGCACAGCCGGGCCAGGAATTCGTTCGAGTGGCTCGCAAACACCAGGATGCCCGAGCGCTCGACAAGGCTCTGCAGCCGCGACTGCGCCTTCTTCAGGAAGTCGGCGTCCACCGCTCCGATGCCCTCGTCGAGCAACAGGATCTCGGGGTCGATGCTTGTCACCACGCCCATCGCCAGGCGTACCCGCATACCGGTCGAGTAGGTACGCAACGGCATGGACAGGTAGTCGCCCAGCTCGGTGAAGTCCGCGATCTCGTCGACCTTGGCCAGCATCTGCTTACGTGTCTGCCCGAGGAACAGTCCGCGGATGATGATGTTCTCGAACCCGGTGATCTCGGGATCCATGCCGACCCCGAGATCGAACACCGGCGCCACCCGGCCGGTCACCGTCGCGACGCCGCGGGTGGGTTCATAGATCCCGGACAGCAGCCGCAGCAGCGTCGACTTCCCCGCGCCGTTGTGTCCGACTAGCCCGACGCGATCGCCGAGTTCCAGCGACATCGTGATGTCGCGCAGCGCCTCGATGACGACGACGTTGGACTCGTTGCGGCCGATCGCGCCGCCGGCCTTCCCGAGGAACGCCTTCTTCAAGGACCGCGACTTGGCGTCGAAGATCGGGAACTCCACCCAGGCGTTGCGCGTCGAGATGTGTGGGGCCACGTGCAGGGCTCCTAGAGGTACTGGCCGGTCCCGGCGCCGCCGCGCGGTCCAGCCATTCCTGGTGGCAGCGCACCCTGGCCCCGCATCTGCTCCAGCTGCTGGCGCGCCGCCATCTGCTGGGCGAACAGCGCCGTCTGGATGCCGTGGAACAGGCCTTCCAGCCAGCCCACCAACTGTGCCTGCGCGATGCGAAGCTCGGCGTCGGACGGGACCCCGTCCTCGGTGAACGGCAGCGTCAGGCGCTCCAGCTCTTCGCGCAGCTCGGGCGCCAGGCCTTCCTCGAGCTCAGCGATGCTGGTCCGGTGGATCTCGCGCAGCCGGGTGCGGCTCGCATCGTCCAGCGGTGCCGCACGCACCTCCTCCAGCAGCTGCTTGATCATCGTGCCGATCCGCATCACCTTCGCGGGCTGCTCGACCAGGTCGGTCAGCGATTTCCCGTCATCGTCCTGCGCGCCGGCGCGCGGATCCTCGCCGATGATCTCGATGCCGTCGTCGTCGTTGTTGGCTGTCATGTTCCTCTCCGCGCCAGTGGTCGCTGCGGTTTCGCCTCGTCGTCGCGGACCTATCGCCACGATCTGACGTACGTAGCGACACTAGCCCGTCAGTCTTGGCGAACCCGCAGTCCGGGCCCTGTGAATGGATTCATTCCGTGCTCCCGCACCCTTGGTCACGAAAGTGCTATGAGCACTCCGAACCCCGATGCCGCTGCACTAGTATGGCTCGCCAGGTGACCCGTTTCGGGCCCGGCTGGGTAGCAACGGGTGGTAAGCCGGGCATCGTGCGAGATCGTGTCCGGTAGTGCAATTCAAGGACGCTTAAGGTGGGCTGGCATGGCATACGACGTCGCCCGGGTGCGCGGACTGCACCCGTCTCTGGGCGACGGTTGGGTGCACTTCGACGCACAGCACGGCATGCTCATTCCCGATGCCGTCGCGAGGGCGGTCTCCACCGCCTTCCGGGGTTCGATGCCGACGTCGACCGGACCACATCCGTCGGCTCAACGCAGCGCCGCGGTGCTCACGGCCGCCCGCCAGGCGGTGGCCGATCTCGTCGGCGCGGACCCCGACGGTGTGGTGCTCGGCTCGGACCGTGCCGTACTGCTCACCAACCTGGCTGACGCCTCCGCCGCCCGCGTGGGTCTCGGCTACGAGATGGTGGTCACCCGGCTGGATGACGAAGCCAACATCGCCCCGTGGCTGCGAGCCGCCAATCGCTATGGCGCCAAGGTCAAGTGGGGCGAGGTCGACATCGAGACCGGCGAACTGCCGAGCTGGCAGTGGGAGGGCCTCATCACTGCGCCCACCCGGCTGGTCGCCATCACGTCGGCCTCGTCGACGTTGGGCACCGTCACCGATTTGCGGCCGGTCACCAAGCTGGTGCACGACAACGGTGGCCTGGTGGTGGTCGACCACTCTGCCGCCGCGCCCTATCGCCTGATCGACATCGACGAGATCGATGCGGACGTGGTCGCCGTGAACGCCCTCGCCTGGGGTGGGCCCCCGATCGGTGCACTGGTGTTCCGCGATCCGTCGATCATCGATTCGTTCGCCTCGGTCTCACTGAACCCGTACGCCCGTGGTCCGGCCCGGCTGGAGGTCGGGTCGCATCAGTTCGGCCTGCTCGCCGGCGTCGTCGCCAGCGTCGAATACCTGGCGTCCCTCGACGAGTCGGCGCAGGGTACCCGTCGTGAAAGACTAGCGACCTCAATGCAATCGGCGTCGTCGTACATGAGCCGGCTGTTCGACTACCTGCAAATGTCCTTGCGGTCGCTGCCCGCGGTCATGGTGATCGGGCAACCCGAAATACGGATCCCTGTCCTCAGTTTCGCGGTCAGCGACGTGCCTGCCGAGCGGGTGGTGCAGCGGCTGGCCGACAATGGCATCCTGGCTATCGCGAACGCGGGCTCGCGGGTGCTCGACGTGATCGGCGTCAACGACATCGGCGGTGCTGTCACCGTCGGCCTGGCCCATTACACGACGACCGCCGAAGTGGACCAGCTCGTCCGCGCGCTGGCGTCGCTGGGTTGACGGTAACCAACGTCAATCTGCCACGCGCAGAAGGATTTTCCCCGACACATCGCCGGACTCCAGCAACTCGTGCGCTTCGCCGGCCTGCTCGATTCCGAACTCGGCGCCGATGATCGGACGTACCTCGCCGGCGGCGATCAGCGGCCACACGTTGGCGACGACCTCGGTCACGATCTCGCCCTTGCTGGCGGGACCGCTCACCGGACGCGACCGTAGCGCGGTCGCGATCACCCCGGCACGCTTGCCGAGGAGTTTCCCGATGTTCAATTCGCCTTTGACTCCGCCCTGCATACCGATGATCACCAGGCGGCCGTCGGGGGCGAGCGCGTCGACATTGCGGTCGAGATAGGCGGCTCCCATGATGTCGAGAATCACGTCGGCGCCGGCGCCGTCGGTTTCCGCGCGCACACGTTCGACGAAATCCTCGTCGCGGTATCCGATGACAATCTCGGCGCCGAGCTCGGCGCACAGATCCTGCTTGTTCTTCGCTCCGGCCGTCACCGCAACCCGGCAACCGAGTGCGACGCCGACCTGGATCGCGTGGGTGCCGATGCCGCTGGCGCCGCCATGGACGAGTACGAGCTGACCCGCCGACAGGCCCGCGGTCATCACGAGGTTCGACCACACCGTGCACGCGACCTCGGGCAGCGCAGCCGCGTGCTGCAGTGGCACCGACTCCGGGATGGGCATCACCTGCGGCGCGGGGACCGCGACGTACTCGGCGTACCCTCCGCCCGCCAGCAGGGCACAGACCGGCTGTCCGACGTCCCAGCCGGTGACCCCATCACCCAGCGCGGCGATGGTCCCTGACACCTCCAGCCCGAGGGTCTCGCTGGCTCCCGGTGGCGGCGGATACTTGCCCGCGGCCTGCAACAGGTCGGCTCGGTTGACCCCCGCGGCGCTGATCTTGATCAAGATCTCGTCTTCGCCGGGTGCAATGTCAGTAACTTCTTGCCAGGTCAACTGACCTTTGCTGGCTACCACGATCGAATGCATTCAAATAAGCCTACTAGCCTGCGATAACGCGTCTGTATGTTCCTGCCCCAGCAACGCATTGGGGATTTACCATTGCCGGATGGAGAGCATCATAGGGGGGCGTACAGCCAGTGATATGCCTGGATTGGACATCGCCGAACAGAGGTCGTGGCAACACTTCCTCGACTCGGCGCTACGGATGTACGCGACCCTCAACAGGTCGCTTTTGGACGAACATCAACTGACCCTCAACGATGTGCGGTTACTCGACATCTTGGACAAGTCGGCGACGGGGTCATCACGGATGGGAGATCTGGCAGACGCTCTCATGTCGTTGCCCAGCCGCGTCACGCGACAGATCCGCCGCCTGGAATTGCAGGGGCTGGTGCGGCGCGGTGCGAGTCCCGAAGACGGTCGCGGCGTGCTCGCCACCATCACCGACGAGGGCCGATCCGCGGTACGCGAGGCAATGGCGACGTACGGCGAGGGCGTGCGAGTGCACTTCCTCGGCCGATTGTCGCGTCCGCAGATCGCGGCAATGGGGGAGAACTGCAGGCGCATCAGCGTCGCGCTCAAGACTGCGGCGCCGCCGGCGAAGCTCGGCCGCGTCTGAGCCGTAACCGTCCACCAGTACGCTTGTCGACGGTGGCGTGGCAGAGCGGCCTAATGCACTCGCCTTGAAAGCGAGAGACGGCTAAAACCGTCCGGGGGTTCAAATCCCTCCGCCACCGCCATCTGGCAATCGAACATTCCACCACCGGCCGCGTCGCAAGTTACAAATGTGTGGTATCGAGTCGAGTCGAGACCTTAACAATCCCATAGCGTTTCCACACTGGGCGAGTGCCGAACACGGCAGTAATCTTCGTCCATGAGCGCAACGGTGGGGGCCGTGATCGGAATCTCGGTGCTGGCCTTGTTATTTGTTGTGGTGGTGAGTTGGCTGATGTGGAGCAGCCGCATCAGCCATCGCGGTTCGGCCGAGGACAAATATCGCCGAAGCTATATGGAACTGCACAGCCCGCGTAACCGTAAGGCGATGAGAGCCAGGCAGCGCCGCAATATGTGGGCGGCCGGGTCGACCGGCGCCGCCGGAACGGGCTATATCGGCACCGGTGGCTTCGACAACGGCGGTTGTGGCGGTGCCGGATGTGGCGGTGGTGGCTGCGGCGGTGGTGGTGGCTGCGGTGGTGGCGGCAGCTAACGAAGCGCCCGAGCCAATTCGCGCACGCCGCGTTCGATCTGTGACTCCGTGAGGTTCGCGTAGCCGAGCAGCAATCCCGGTGGCGCCGTAACGGGTTCGGCATAACAGCGTGCCACCGGCTCGACCCTGACACGGACCTTCTTGGCGTGCGCGACCAGGTCGTCCAGGGGAAAGGCGTCGGGAAACCGGACGGTGAGATGGACGCCGGCCGCGGCACCCAGCACTGTCGCGTCGGGCAGGTGCCGTGCCAGCGCGTCTAGCAGCGCGGTCCGGCGGGTGTGATAGCGCCTGCGCATCTGCCGCAGGTGCCGGTCGTACTCACCCGATGTCAGGAACTGGGCGAAGGCGACCTGATCCATCACCGAACCTCCAGTGTCGGCAAGCCATTTCGACGAGATGACCGCCTTGGCCAGGTGTGGCGGCAACACCATCCAGCCGATGCGCAGACCGGGAGCCAGCGTCTTACTCGTCGACCCCACGTACACCACGCGATCGGGCGCGATGCCCTGCAATGACCCCACGGGCGCACGGTCGTAACGGTACTCGGCGTCGTAGTCGTCCTCGATTACCAGATGACCGGCACGGGCCCACTCCATCAGCGCGGTCCGCCGTGGTGCCGATAGCACGACGCCCGTCGGTGACTGGTGCGCCGGAGTGGTCAGCACCACTTCCGCACCGCTGCTCGCGAGGGCATCGACATCGAGTCCCTCGCCATCGATGGGGACAGGAATCGGCTCGACACCGTTGTGCCGCAGTATCATTCGATGTTGCCAAAATCCGGGATCCTCCATCGCCAGCGGAGTGGTCCGCAGCGTTTGGCCCAGCAGCGCGATGGCCTGTGTCACGCCGGAGGAGATGACGATGTGTTGCGGATCGGCCAGCACCCCGCGGGTGCGACGCAGATAGTCCGCGATCGCAATGCGTGTCTCGAGCAGACCCTGCGGCGTGACGTAGCCAAAGGCTTCGGACTCGAGACCGGCCAGCCCCTGCCGCAGCGCCCGCAGCCACGAGTGCCGTGGAAAGCTGGACAGGTCAGGCGATCCGGGAAAGAAATCGACGTCGAAGCGCGGTGGTTCCGCGGATCTGTAGGTGGGGGCGGTCGCCACGTCGACGGTGGCGACACGGGTCCCCGAGCCGCGCGTGCTGAGCAGGAAGCCTTCTGCGACCAGTTGGCTATAGGCATCCACGACGAGCCGACGCGACACGTTGAGGTCGGCGGCGAGCACGCGGCTCGAGGGCAGCCGGGTGTGCGGCGTCAGGCGGCCCGTGCGGATCGCGTCGCGCAGGCCGTTGGCGAGCTGGTAATGCAGTGAAGTCGGCGCCGTCCTGTCGATTTCGACCAGCAGCTCCGGACCAGAAGTGGTACCCGAAGTAGTCATCAAAGTGGCACCCATCTTGAGACCAGTCACGTATTAGCGTGACGTCAGTGTCAGGGTGGGGTCACCGCTTCTTGCGGTGGTTGGATCCTTTACACCTGGTGTCTGGCTCATAGCGTGGGTGCCGCCTTCGGGTTGGCGAGCATGCGTTTTGCCGGCATCAGGTGTGAAGGACCGGCCGGCGTGACTTGATAGGAGCGTGGCACCGCCCCCACTGAGGTATGTCCGCCGACCGGCCCAACCGTCACCTCTCAGTGAATGGAGGCAACCACCATGGTTGTTGTTGGAGCCGATGTACACAAGCGCACCCATACCTTCGTCGCGGTCGATGAGGCGGGTCGCAAGCTCGCCGAGAAGACCGTCAAAGCGATCACCGCCGGGCATGCCGAGGCGGTGATGTGGGCCCGTGAACAGTTCGGGGCCGAGGTCGTCTGGGCGATCGAGGACTGCCGCCATCTGTCGGCGCGCCTAGAACGAGACCTGTTGGGTTTGGGGCAGAAGGTGGTGCGGGTGCCGCCGAAGTTGATGGCCCAGACTCGGGCCTCAGCGCGCACCCGCGGCAAGTCTGATCCGATCGACGCACTGGCGGTGGCGCGGGGGTTTCTGCGTGAACCAGACCTTCCGGTCGCTTCTCATGACGAGGTGTCGCGGGAGGTGAAGCTGTTGGTGGATCGCCGCGAAGTCCTTGTGGCACAACGCACGGCGACCATCAATCGACTGTTGTGGCGGATCCATGAACTCGATCCCGAGCGTGCACCCAAACCGCGCTCGTTAGATCTGGCCAAGCACCGAAGGCTCCTGAGCGACTGGCTGAACTTCCAAACCGGGATCGTGGCCGAGCTGGCCCGCGACGAGTTGGCCGACATCACCCGACTCACCCAGATGATCAACGCGCTGGCCAAACGAATCGGCGAACGTGTCCGCGTGGTGGCCCCGGTCTTGCTGGACATGCCCGGCTGCGGGGAACTGACCGCGGCCAAACTGGTCGGTGAGACCGCCGGGGTGGCGCGATTCAAGAGCGAGGCGGCCTTCGCCCGTCATGCCGGAGTAGCGCCGGTTCCAGTGTGGTCGGGTAACACCCGCGGACGGGTCCGGCTGACCCGCTCGGGCAACCGTCAACTCAACGCGGCACTGCACCGAATCGCGGTCACCCAGATCCGCCTCGATGGACTCGGACAGACCTATTACCGGCACCGCCTCGCCGAGGGTGACTCCACGCCCGAAGCCCTGCGCTGCCTCAAACGCCGCCTGGCCCGCGTCGTTTTCAACCATCTCCACACCGACCACAACAACCGGCAAAAGCCTTGCCAACCGGCAGCGGCTTGACATAGGAGAAACGTATGACGACGACTCCCACCCGCACAAGAGGCGGCTTCGTCGAGGTGACGCTGATCGTCTTCGGGATCTATGCCCTGGGTATCGGGCTGTTCATGCTGTTCTTCCCGGGTCCGTTCTTCGACACGCTCGGCACCTTCGGCGTGCGCAACGATCACTACATCTTCGACAACGCGACGTTCGAGATCCCCCAGGGTCTGCTGCTGCTCGCCGCGGTGCGCCGGGTGTCGTGGCGGGTTCCTGCCCTGGCCTTCGCGACACTGCACTGGGCGTTGCACTCGCTGAGCCACATCATCGACCCCCACCACGGCGCCGGTGACCTGATCGGGTGGATGGAGGCAGGGGGCCTGGTGTTCACGACGGTGATACTCGCCATCGCGTTGCGCGCCGCCATCCGCACGGAGAAGGGCGTGCGCTGATGCGGGTACTGGTTGCCGGTGCGACGAGCGTGCCCGGTCTTCCGTTGTTGCGGGAGTTGAACTCTCGCGGGCACGAGGTGATCGGTGTGACCCGGACGTCGTTGAAGACGTCGCAGATCGCAGCGACGGGCGGCAAGCCGGTGGTTGCCGACGTGCTCGACGCCGACGAGATCGACAAGGTCGTCGCGGACGTCGGACCGGAGGTGGTGATCTCGCTGCTAACGACCCTGCCGAAGTGGGGCCCCAAGCGCCCCAAGGACTTCGAACCGGCACGCGAACTCTGGGGTGTCGGCGCGCCGAATCTCGTACGAGCCGCGCAGCGGGCGGGAGTACGCCGCGTTGTCGCGGAGTCGGTGGTGTTCGCCTACGGCTATCCGAGGTCCGGACCTCGCGTGGTGGACGAAACCGATCTCTATCCGGGTCCGCCGCCGCCGGGCGGTGACGCCATGCTGGCCGCGCTGCGCGGTATGGAGCAGACTGCGCTGACCTCCGGCGAGCTCAGCGATACAGAGGGAATTGTGTTGCGCTACGGCATCTTTTACGGGCCAGATGTGCCGCATGACGAACTCTTCGTCAAGCTGGCCAAGTGGTGGGCAATGCCGGCGCTGACGGGCGACGGCGTGGTCTCGTGGATACACATCGACGATGTCGCGAAGACCACCGCAGACGCCGTCACGAAGGGCCGAGGCGGTGAGGTCTACAACATCGTCGACGACCGGCCGCAGTCGTTCGGTGACTACGTGCGGGAGTTGTCGGCGAAGCTGGGCCGGCCGCGGCCGCTGCCGATCTCGCACAAGCTGGTGGGCCTCGTCGCGTCGTATCCGGCGACGGCATTCGGCACGACGTGGCTGCCGCTGTCGAATGCGAAGGCGAAGGCGGAGTTCGGCTGGACCCCTATTCCCCGGTGAAGTTGGGCGGCCGCTTCTCGAACGTCGCCGTGATCCCTTCGCCCAGATCCTTCGACGGCAGAAACGCCGAGTTCCACACCGCGACATAGCGCAGGCTCTCCGAGACCCTGGCGATGCGCTGCTGATCGAGCACGTCCTTGACACCGCTGACGACCAGCGGCGGATTCTCGGCGATCTCGGCGGCGGTCGCATGTGCAGCGGCCAGCGACGCCTCGGCGTCGTCATACACGTCGTTGACAAGACCGATCTTCTCGGCACGGGCCGCGTTGATGTCCTTACCCGTCAGCGCCAGCTCGCGCAGGTGCCCGTCGGACAGGATCAGCGGCAGGCGGGCCAGGCTGCCCACGTCGGCGACGATCGCGATCTTGACCTCGCGCACCGAGAACTTGGCGTCGGCGCTGGCGTAGCGCATGTCGACGGCCGAGATCAGGTCGACGCCGCCGCCGATGCACCAGCCGTGCACCGACGCGATGGTCGGGGTGCGGCAGTCGGCGACGGCGTTGATGGCGCCCTGCATGCGCAGGATCGTGGCGTGCAGTTCCGCGCGCGGACGCGCCGTCGCCCCGTCGGACATGACGCCGGACAGCATGCCGCCCATCGCCATCAGGTCGAGTCCGTAGCTGAAATTCGTGCCTGAACCCGTCAGGACGATCGCGCGCACGTCGCGGTCGGCGTCGAGCTTGGCGAACACCTCGGGCATCTCGGCCCAGAAGGCCGGGCCCATGGCGTTGCCCTTGCCGGGGCCGATCAGCGTCACCTGCGCGACGTAATCCTTGATGTCGACGGTGACGGATTCGTAGGTGTCGCCCATGGGTGCAGGCTAGCCACTCACGGTGGGGAGCCCGACACCACCTCGCTGACCGTGAGGTCGGGCATGAACTGGCACATGGCGCCGGCCATGAGCATCGCCGTCAGCTCCGCGGCTTCGTCGGTCACGCCGTCCTCATTGAGGATGGCCTTGACGACGGCCTTCTGGGTGGCCTCGTCGAGGCCGGTGTACTCGTCGCACGTCATCGTCTGCGCGTTCGCCGGGGCGGGCACGTCGGGGACGTCGTTACCCGGAAACCCGGGCAAGCCCGGAATGTCGGGAAGCTCGATGTCCGGCAGGCCCGGAATCGTCGGCTGACCCGTCTCGGTGTCTTCTGACGAGATCGGGGGCCCAGGCTCGGTCGTCATGGCGACGGTGCCCTCGGTGGTGCGTGAGCACCCGGCGGCCAGGCCCACCACGATCAGGGCCGATGCGCCCACCCGCACGTACGTCTTCATCTGGGCAACGATAGGCGCAAGCGCGACGTAGCGTGGGAGCCATGACGGACGATCTGCGTGCCGGACCGGATTCACCGCCTGCGGACGAACTGGAGAGTGCAGAAGCCACCTTCGCCGTGCTGCAGCACGTGCTGCACGGCATCGCCGCCGACGACCTCGAAAAGCAGACACCGTGCCGCGAGTTCGACGTGGCAGGCCTAACGGATCACCTGATGAATTCGATCACCGTGCTCGGCGGTGCGGCGGGTGCGGAATTCCCCGAGCGGGACCGGACGGACTCGGTGGAGCGGCAGGTGGTCCTCGCCGGACGGCCCGCGCTGGACGCGTGGAAACGGCGCGGACTCGACGGCACGGTGCCCTTCGGGAATAGCGAGGCGCCCGCGACGGTGATGGCAGGCATCCTGTCACTCGAATTTCTGGTCCACGCTTGGGATTACGCTGCGGCCGTCGGCCGCGAGGTGAATACGCCCGATTCGCTGACCGACTACGTCATGGGGCTGGCGACCAAGGTCATCACCCCGCAGGGTCGCACCCGCGCGGGCTTCGACGATCCGGTCGACATTCCGGACGACGCCGGATCGTTGGACAGGCTGCTGGCGTTCACCGGCCGCCGGCCGGGTTAGACGCGTTCCAGGTAGAAGTACAGAAACTTGTCTCCGTCGAGGGCGCCCTTGCCGTTCATGATCCCCATGACGGCGTTGTCGTCGACGACCTTGAAGTGGTCGTGCACCGGCCTGCCGTCGTAAACCATCGAGGCGACGAGCTCGCCGCGGAACTCCTCCATCCAGAGGCTGGCCTCGCCGTTCATCGCCTCGGTGTTGGAGAACTTGTTGCCGTCGGCGTCCAGGCACACCAGTGGCTTGGCGTCGGTCGCCGACACGAACGTCTTGCCGAACCAGTTCAGGCGCTTCATGAAGCCGTTGGCGCGGTGACCGGTGTCGAACTCCCCGCCCGCCCACTCGCCGATCATGAAGTCGATGGTCGCCGGTGCCAGCGTGGCCCAGAACTCGTCGAGTTCGGCGTCGGAGATCCGATCCGTGCGTTCGGTGAACTCGGTGAACTTCTTGCGTGCCTCGCTCATGCTTCTCCGATCCAGTGGCGGGCGAACTCGAGGAACATGTCGTTCTCGTCCTGCGCGGCGACGGTGACGCGTACGCCGTCGTCACCGTAAGGCCGCACGATGATCCGGCTGTCGGCGGCGGCGCGGGCGTACTCCTGTGCGCGGCCGGGCAGCGGCAGCCAGACGAAGTTGGCCTGCGACGGCGGCACGGTGTAGCCGGCGTCGAGGAGCGCTGCCGTCACCCGTGCGCGTTCGGCGACGACGGCATCGGTGCGGGCCAGCAACTCGTCGGCGGCGTCCAGGCAGGCGATGGCCGCGGCCTGCGAGACGCTGGTCGCAGTGAAAGGGACGTAGACCTTGCCGAGCGCGGTGATGACGTCGGGGTCGGCGACGGCGTAGCCGATGCGCAACCCGGCCAGTCCGTACGCCTTCGAGAACGTCCGTAGCACAACGACATTGCGGTGGGCGCGCACCAGCCCCAAGCTGTCCGGCAGCAGACCGTCGCGAATGTATTCGACGTATGCCTCGTCGATGGCGATGAGAATGTCCGACGGCACGGCTTCGACGAACCTGGCCAGTTTCTCGGGGTCGACGACGGTGCTGGTGGGGTTGTTCGGGTTGCACACGAAGATCAGCCGGGTGCGGTCGGTGACCGCGGCCAGCATCGCGTCGAGGTCGTAGGTGTGGGCGGTCAGCGGCACCTGCACGGGGGTGGCGCCCGCCGTGCGGACCTGTAGCGGGTAGATCTCGAAGCTGCGCCAGCCGAACAGCACTTCGTCACCGACGGTGGAGGTGATCTGGATCAACTGCTGGCACAGGCTCACGGATCCGCAGCCGACGGAGATGTGTTCCGGCGAGAAGGCCCCATCACCTATGGCCTTGGCCAACCGCTCCTTGAGTTCGACGTAGCCGTTGTCGGGGTACCGGTTGATGTTGTCGGTGGCCTTCTCGATCGCGGCCCGCACGCTGGGCAGGGGCCCGTGCACCGTCTCGTTGCTCGCGATCTTGATCGCGCCCGGCACGGTCTTACCGGGGGTATAGGCCGGTAGATCGGCAAGCTCGGGTCGCAGACGGGCGGTCACGCGATCAGTTTATGGGGACGCCCAGTGCGCCCTTGATCTGCTTTGCTTGGTGCCGTCGGGCCTGTGTACTCTGTCGGATCGGCGGTAAACGTCGGGAGGCGTGCCAGAGCGGCCGAATGGGACTCACTGCTAATGAGTTGCCCGGCTTAAACCGGGCCGGAGGTTCAAATCCTCTCGCCTCCGCCAACAACTGAATATGCATGCGCCCGTAGCTCAACGGATAGAGCATCTGACTACGGATCAGAAGGTTAGGGGTTCGAATCCCTTCGGGCGCACTCAAGGTGCTTACCGTGGTGGTATGACGGACACCCCGTGGGAACCGCCGCTGGCCGGCACCGACGTCGAGCAACTGATCGGTGCACTCGATCGGCAGCGGGCGACGTTTCGCTGGAAGACCGACGAGCTCGACGCGGCCGGACTGCAGACGCGCATCGGGGCCTCGGCGATCACCCTCGGCGGTCTGCTCAAGCACATGGCCATCAACGAGGACTACATCTTCACCCAGAAGCTCACCGGCGAACCGGTCGGCGAGCCGTGGGCGACGCTGTGGGACGGCACCGACGACTGGGAGTTCACGTCGGCGGCCGCCGACCCGCCGGAGACGTTGTACGCACTGTGGGAGGACGCGGTGGCGCGCTCGCGCACCCGCCTCGACGCGGCGTTGGCCCGCGGCGGACTCGATCAGCTGGTCCACGTCTCCGACGATGACGGCAACCATGCCAGCCTGCGTCGGGTGGTATGCGACTTCATCGAGGAGTACGCCAGGCACACCGGGCACGCCGACCTGCTCCGCGAGGCCGTCGACGGTCGGGTGGGTGAAGATCCGCCGCCGGGATGGCAGCCGCGGTCGGGCCGCTAGATTGGGGCGGTGCGGCTAGTTTCGCAGCTCCTTGAACAACCTGATCTGCTGCCGGGTGCTAAGCACCTTCTTCTGGATTTGGGTGAGACCCAGGAGTACAACGCGCACCTCGGCGCGAAGTCGCTTGAACTGCTTGGTTAACTCCTCGCGCTCGTTTGCCTCGTATGCGGCGTCCAAGACTCGGTCGCTCGTTGGCGGTTGCCTCGTAGCGTCATACATTCGTCTCGTCGTTTCGATGGTGTCCGCCAAGATCTGGAGTTGATCGGGGGTGGGAGCGACGAACTCGTCCTTATGGAAGCTGATGTACTCACCTAACTTGCGCAGGTCTTCTTCAATAGAAGTAGACGGACTTCGGCTGTGCAATTGATTCAAGGTTTTCTCGAGGCGCCAAAAATCAAACGGGTGCAGACGGTCCTTTAGATCGGCTCGCAATTTTGCTTGGTTCTCCCGCACAGCCGCGTACCGGGTCCACCAGTAGTTGCGCGCGGTGAACGCGATGGCGATGACGCTCAAAGTCGTCGCGACCACTGAAAACTCCCACATGGCAACACGCTATCGAACCCGCCAGACACGGAATGATGGCCAAAGTAGCCTGTGTCGTCCGAATGCGAGATTCGATGGCGAGAGAGGAACGAAATTGCTTACACGCGTGCAGCCGAAGAACAAGCCGTCGCTCGCCCGGGTTCGAACCATCAAACCCGTACTTCAGCCCGCGGCAGGAATCGTGGAACCTCCTCAGCCTGCGCCAGAAGAATCCGCATTGACTCCCCAACCCCACCCAGTGAGGCGCTTTTGGCAGACGCCGTTCGGTTGGTTGAAACAGGTGGACTTTTATCGCGACGCGTTCGCGGGTGCTCTCGGAACTGGCATTGCCGCTCTGTTCGCGTATCTCTATGCGGTTGGCGCTGGGTACATTGCATCACCTACGAAGCGGCAGGCGATAGTTGGTGTTGGCTTGGCCGTGTTACCCGCGGTCATCGGAGCGGTCGCGAGCTACAGCCTTCACACGCTGGCGCGATACGTGCCACCAAAGTTCAGGCGCTTCGTGGGTGCTCTCCCCTATGCGTTGTTCTGGGTCTTGGCACTAGCGTTCTTTCTCGTCGCTGCCGATGCCCTTTGGCCGATACCGTTTTGGCCATTCACTACAACGCCCTGAAGATCCGCCGCCCGGATGGCAGCCGCGGTCGGGCCGCTAGATTGGGGCGATGCGGCTTCTGCTCATCGCCGATACCCACGTCCCGAAGCGTGCCCGCGACCTGCCGGCGCGGGTGTGGGACGAGGTCGACGCAGCTGACGTGGTGATTCACGCGGGCGATTGGGTCGAGCCGCAACTGCTGGACACACTCGACGCCCGCGCCGAACGGCTGATCGCCTGCTGGGGCAACAACGACGGCGCGGAGTTACGCGGACGGCTTCCGGAACGCGCCGACATCACGCTCGCCGGGGTGCGGTTCACCGTCACGCACGAGACCGGCGCGTCGGGCGGCCGCGATGCAAGGATGGCCAAGCTGTACCCCGACACCGATGTGCTGGTCTTCGGTCATAGCCACATCCCATGGGACACCACCGCGAAAACAGGCCTGCGATTATTGAATCCGGGCTCGCCGACCGACCGCCGTCGGCAGGAGTTCTGTACGTACATGACCGCGACGGTGCACGATGGTGCGTTGTCCGACGTCGTGCTGCACCGCTTGGAACGTCATGCGTGACCGGCCGGCTCGTGTCGCCGACGTACACGAGATCGCCGCGTCGATGCCGCACACGACCCGCATCGAGGGGCCCAAGGGGAATTCGATCTACCAGGTGGGCGGTAAGTCGTTCGTGTTCTTCCGCACGCCTCAGCCCGATGCCGAAGATCCCGAGACCGGTGAGCGCTACGCCGACGTCATCATGATCTGGGTCGAGTCGGAGGTCGACAAGCTGGCGCTCATCCAGGACCCGCGCTCGCTGTTCTTCACCACCGACCGCTTCGACGGTCATCCCTCAGTTCTGGTGCGCGCCAGCCGGTTAGCGGAGATCGGCAAGGTCGAACTGACCGAGCTGATTCAGGATGCGTGGCTGTCACGGGCATCGAAGCGTCGCGCTGAACGGTGGCTGGCCGAGCAGGAGGGCTGATTACCCGGCGTCGGCGGCGCAGATCAGCTTGATGTGCTTGGTGGCCCAATCACCAAGCGGGTTAAGCGCTTCCAGCAATTCGACGCCGGCCGGGGTCATCGAGTACTCCACTCGGGGCGGCACCTCGTGATAACTCTCGCGGTGAACAACGCCGTGGCGCTGCAACTCCTTGAGGTGCTGGGTCAGCATCTTCTGTGAGATGCCGGGCAGGCTGCGGTGCAACGCGTTGAACCGTGTCGGCCCCGCCTGGAGTTCCCACAGGATCAGTGGCTTCCACTTTCCGTCCACCACGGCCATCGCTGCGTCCAGGCCGCACGTGTATTTGCCTAGCGAAGCCACAGGTCACCTCCAATGCTTACCGAAAGGTAAGTATCCCACTTTTTAGTGGGTACTTGTCGAAAACTCCGCGTCACCTCAACGATGGTGCCATGCCAACCGTGAGCTTTCTCGGTCTCGGCGAGATGGGCTCAGCTCTGGCCGAAGCCGTTCTCCGCTCGGGCCATCCGACGATCGTGTGGAACCGTACCGCTGCCAAGACCGCGCACCTTGCCGGCGCGGGTGCCGTCGTCGCGAACGCACCGGGCGACGCGGTAGACGCCGACCTGACCGTGGTGTGTCTGTTCGACCACGCGTCGGTGCACGAGGTACTCGATCCGATTGCCGATCGACTTGCCGGCAAGAGCATCCTCAACCTGACCACCACGTCGCCCGACGGTGCCCGCGAACTCGCCCGCTGGGCCGCCGGCATCGGCGCCGACTACCTCGACGGCGGCATCATGGCCACACCGGAGATGATCGGCACACCGGCGGCCGGAGTGCTCTACAGCGGGTCACAAAGGCTTTACGAAGATCACCGGGCTCTGTTCCAATCCTGGGGAACCGCTGAGTATTTCGGAGATGATGCGGGTATGGCGTCGCTATACGACCTGGCCCTGCTGTCCTCCATGTACGTGATGTTCGCCGGGTTCTTCCACGGAGCGGCGATGGTCGGCGCGTCGGGGGTACCGGCCAAGGAGTTCGCGGCGCGCGCCGTCGATTGGCTGCACGCGGTGGTCCCCTCGATCACTGAATACGCCGACGTCATCGATGGCGGTGACTATTCGGTGCCCGGCCAACAGAGCCTCGAGTTCTCCGATATCGGCGACATCGTGGAAGCGAGCCGTGCGCAGGGCATCAGCACCGAAGTCGTCGACGTGGTGCAGCGCATGATCCACCGGCAGATCGATGCGGGCCACGGCAGCGACGGGCTTGCGCGTTTCGTCGAAAGCATCAAGTCATGACGTCGGTGACCGTGTTGGGTCTCGGCCCTATGGGACAAGCGCTTTCGGGCGCCCTGCTCGACGCGAACTACCGCACCACGGTGTGGAACCGCACCGAGTCGAAAGCCGACGCGGCGCGTGCCCATGGGGCGGTGTGGCAGACCACGCCCGCCGAGGCTGTCGCCGCCAGCGACATCACGCTGATCAACGTCGTCGACCATGACGTCGTCGACGACCTGGTGAGCCAGGCGGGCGCCGCAGTCGCCGGGCAAGTCCTCGTCGGCCTGAGCTCCGACACCCCGGACCGGGCCCACGACACCGCCAAACGCGTCGCGGATCTCGGTGGACGATACCTCGACGGAGCGATTATGACGCCGACTCAGACCATCGGAACACCAAGCGGCAGTGTCCTTTTCGCGGGACCGAAGGGCACATTCCAGACCTACCGGGACGTCTTCGCCGCGCTGGGCACACCGACGTGGTTGGGGGAGGACTACGGGCGCGCGGCCGCGTTCGACATGTCCTTGCTCGACGTGTTCTGGACGTCGGTCAGCGGGTTCCTGCATGCGTTGACGGTGGCAGGGTCCAACGGGATCACACCGGAGGAGTTTTTGCCGCACGCCAAGGGCATCGTCGACATTCTCGGCCCGATCTTCGACGAGTTCGCCGAACGCATCGCCAACGATCGGCACGACGACAGCAGCGCCCCCGTCGCTTCGACAGCGGCGTCCCTGCGTCACCTCATCGGTGCCTCACACGACGCCGGTGTCGATGCCGGTGTACTCGAGGTGTTCCGGCGCTACGTGGACGCCACCGTGGCTGCCGGGCACAGTGCTGACGAGGTCAGCAGAGTCGCCTCGGCCATGCTGCGGTGAGGGTTAGTCTGCGCTTCTCGGCAGGAGAGGGGCAGCCATGGCGCAGGCATCCGCAATCAACGGGAAAGTCATCGTCGTCACCGGCGGCGCACGCGGTATCGGTCTGGCCACCGCGAAAATGCTGCACGGACTCGGCGCCAAGGTGGCGATCGGCGACGTCGACGAGGCGACGGTCAAGGAGGCCGGCGCTGACGTCGACCTCGGTTTCTACGCTCGCCTGGATGTCACCGATCGTCAGTCGTTCACCACGTTCCTCGACGACGTCGAGCGTGAACTCGGTCCCGTCGATGTGCTCGTGAACAACGCCGGGATCTGCCCGGCGGGCAGGTTCCTCGACGAACCCGACGAGGTCACCGCGCGCACCATCGACATCAACCTGTTCGGCGTGATCCTGGGTACCAAGCTTGCCGCCGAGCGAATGGTAAAGCGCGGCAGGGGACACATCATCAACATCGCGTCGGTCGGTGCGGTGAATCCCGTGCCCGGCATCGCCACCTATTGCGCCACCAAGTTCGCGGTACTCGGCTACACCGACACCGCACGGCAGGAGTTGCGCGGCACCGGGGTGACCGCCTCCGTCGTGATGCCGACGTTGACGAACACCTCGATGATCGACGGCGTCGCGAGCGCGTCCGGTTTGAAGAATGCCCAACCCGAGGACATCGCGAAAGGAATCGTCGCGCTCATCGAAAAACCGAAACCACACCTGACGGTTACGCGGGCGACGGCGGTCTTGATCGGGCTGACACGGCGACTACCGCTCGGCGTCAACGAAGCGGTCAGCCGCGCGCTGCACGCCGACCGGATCTTCATGGACGCCGTCGACAAACCCGAACGTCGCGACTACGAAGATCGCGCCCGCCACTCCTGACGGATGAATATCGTGGCGTCAGTGTCAGGGTGAGGTCGCCGCTACGCGGTGGTTGGATCCTTTGCACCTGGTGTCTGGCTCGTATCGTGGCTGCCGCCTTCGGGTTGGCGTGCATGCGTTTTGTCGGCATCAGGTGTGAAGGACCGGCCGGCGTGACTTGATAGGAGCGTGGCACCGCCCCCACTGAGGTATGTCCGCCGACCGGCCCAACCGTCACCTCACAGTGAATGGAGGCAACCATCATGGTTGTTGTTGGAGCCGATGTACACAAGCGCACGCACACCTTCGTGGCCGTCGACGAGGCGGGCCGCAAGGTCGGGGAGAAGACCGTCGCGGCTGTCACGGCCGGGGCGACCTGTTGGGTTTGGGGCAGAAGGTGGTGCGGGTGCCGCCGAAGTTGATGGCCCAGACGAGGGCCTCGGCGCGTACCCGCGGTAAGTCCGATCCGATCGACGCGCTGGCGGTCGCGCGGGGATTCCTGCGCGAACCGGATCTACCGGTCGCCTCTCATGACGAGGTGTCGCGGGAGTTGAAGCTCCTGGTGGATCGCCGGGAAGTCCTTGTGGCGCAACGGACAGCGACAATCAACCGGTTGTTGTGGCGAGTCCATGAACTCGATCCCGAGCGTGCCCCCAAGCCGCGGTCGTTGAGTCTGACTAAGCATCGCAGGATCCTCGGCGACTGGCTGCACACCCAGACCGGGATCGTCGCGGAGTTGGCGCGTGACGAGTTGGCAGACATCACCCGGCTCACCGAGACGATCAACGCGTTGGCCAAACGCATCGGCGCCCGCGTTCGGATCGTGGCTCCGGTCCTGCTGGCCATGCCCGGCTGCGGGGAACTGACCGCGGCCAAGCTCGTCGGCGAGACCGCCGGGGTGACCCGATTCAAGAGTGAGGCGGCTTTCGCCCGTCACGCCGGGGTGGCGCCGGTTCCGGTGTGGTCGGGCAATACCCGCAGCCGGGTCCGAATGACCCGCTCGGGCAACCGTCAACTCAACGCCGCCTTGCACCGCATTGCGGTCACCCAGGTCCGCCTCGATGGACTCGGACAGACCTACTACCGGCACCGCCTCACCGAGGGTGACTCCACACCCGAAGCCCTGCGCTGCCTCAAACGCCGTCTGGCCCGTGTCGTCTTCGGCCACCTGCACACCGACCACAACAACCGCCAAAAGCCTTGCCAACTGGCAGCGGCTTGACATAGGAGAAACCCATGGAGCAGACGCCACCCACCGCCGTCATCGAGTCCGCGCATCGCGAGCACCTGGGCAAGCTGCCTTTCGACGACACCGCCGACTTCGAAGCCGCCGACCGCGGATTCATCGGCGCCCTCGAACCCTGCGTCGTCAAGGCCGCCGACGGAAGAACGGTGTGGGACAACGACGTCTACGCGTTCCTGAACGGTGATGCGCCGGCCACGGTGCATCCCAGTCTCTGGCGGCAGAGCCAGCTGTGCGCCAAACAAGGCCTCTACGAGGTGGTCGAGGGCATCTATCAGGTCCGCGGGCTGGACTTGTCGAACATCAGCTTCATCGAGGGCGACACCGGAATCATCGTCATCGACCCGCTGGTGTCCACGGAGACTGCAGCGGCGGCATTGGCGCTGTATCGCCGGCATCGCGGGGACCGCCAAGTGGTCGCGGTGATCTACACCCACAGCCACGTCGACCACTTCGGCGGCGTGCTGGGTGTGACGTCGCAGGCCGACGTGGACGCCAGCAAGGTTGCGGTGCTTGCGCCGGAGGGCTTCACCGAGCACGCCGTGCAGGAAAATGTGTACGCGGGCACCGCGATGGCACGCCGCGCCGGGTACATGTACGGGGCCGCACTCGATCGCGGTCCGCAGGGGCAGGTGGGCTGCGGCCTGGGGCAGACGCCCTCGACCGGTGAGGTCGCGATCATCGTGCCCACCATCGACATCACCACCACCGGCGAAGCCCATACGATCGACGGCGTCGAAATCGAGTTCCAGATGGCGCCTGGCACCGAGGCGCCTGCCGAAATGCACTTCTATTTCCCGAAATTCCGCGCGCTGTGCATGGCCGAGAATGCGACCCACAACCTGCACAACCTGCTGACGTTGCGTGGTGCGCTGGTGCGTGACCCGCACGGATGGGCCGGGTACCTGACCGAGGCGATCGATACGTTCGCCGACCGCACCGACGTCGTGTTCGCCTCGCACCACTGGCCGACGTGGGGTCGCGAAGCGATTGTCGAATTCCTTGCGTTGCAGCGGGATATGTATGCCTACCTGCATGACCAGACGTTGCGGCAACTGAACCAGGGTTACACCGGAATCGAGATCGCGGAAACCTTCGAGATGCCTCCCGCGCTTCAGAAGGCCTGGCATACGCACGGCTACTACGGGTCGGTCAGCCACAACGTCAAGGCGGTGTACCAGCGCTACATGGGTTGGTTCGACGGCAATCCGGGTCGACTGTGGGCGCATCCACCGGAGGCCATCGGTCCACGCTACGTCGAAGCCATGGGCGGTTTGGACAACGTCGTGAAGATCGCGCAGCAGGCGTTCGACAAGGGGGATTTCCGCTGGGCGGCAACTCTATTGGATCACGCGATGTTCACCGACGAGAATCACACCGCCGCGCGCCAGCTGTACGTTGAGACGCTGCAGCAGCTGGCCTACGGGTCCGAGAACGGTCCGTGGCGCAACTTTTTCTTGGCCGGTGCCACCGAGTTGGCCGACGGCAACTTCGGTACTCCGACCCAGGTCGCTCCGGAGACATTGATGGCGCAGCTGTCGCCGGAGCAGATCTTCGATGCCTTGGCGATCAGCGTCAACGGACCGAGAGCTTGGGACCTCGACCTCGCACTGGATGTGACGTTCCTGGATTCGGACACCAACTACCGGCTGACGCTGCGCAACGGAGTTCTGGTGTACCGCAAGGTGAATGCCGAGGAGGCCACCGCGGGTGCCACCGTGAAGGTGGCGAGCAAGATCCGGTTGCTCGCGCTGGCTGCCGGTGACCTGACCTCACCAGGTTTCGAGCTCGTCGGCGACGCCACGGTGCTACAGCAGCTCACCGAATCCCTGGACCGACCGGATCCGGGGTTCAACATCGTCACGCCGTAGCACTGTGTGAGACAGAATTAGCGCCAGTGCAACCCGGGGAAAACGGCTGCGCAACGGCGAGTTGCTGTACTCGCCCCATGTCAACGATTTACAGCCAGATCGGCGGACATGAGGCACTGGAGGTCGTCGTCGCCGACTTCTATGACCGCGTCCTCGCCGACGACGAACTCGCCCACTTCTTCGTCGGCACCAACATGGCCAGGCTCAAAGGCAAGCAGGTCGAGTTCTTCGCCGCAGCGCTCGGCGGACCCGATCCCTACACGGGTGCGCCGATGCGGCAGGTGCACCAGGGCCGTGGCATCACCATGCACCACTTCGGGCTGGTTGCGGGGCATCTGGCCGCCAGCCTAGGCGCGGCGGGTGTGCCCGCCGAGACCGTGGAGCAGATCCTCGCGGCCATCGCGCCGCTGAGCGCCGACATCGCGACGGCTGTCGCTTAGCTGGGGAATGCTGCCGCCGAGTGTGGACTTAACGCACACTTTTTCGCCGAAAAATGTGCGGGTAACCCACGTTCGGCGCCAGATGGTTAGGGAATTCCGCCGTCGACCCTGATGATCGACCCGCTCGTATAGCTCGACGCGTCGGACGCCAGAAACAGTGCAGCGCCGATGATCTCGGCAGGCTGACCGAGACGCTTGAGCGCGAAATGCTGCGCACCCTTCTCCGTCGCCGGAATGTCCCACGCCTTGCTGACATCGGTGAGGAACGGGCCGGGCATCAACGTGTTGACGCGCACGGTCGGGCCGAACGCCAGCGCCAACCCCTCGGTCAGCGCATTGAGTCCGGCCTTGGCCGCGGAGTAGGGCAGCTGCTCGGGCCGCGGTCTGCGCGACCCGCTGGAGCTGACGTTGATGATCGAGCCACCACCGGCGGCGACCATGCGCTCACCGACGAGCGTCGACAGTCGAAACGGACCCTTGAGGTTGAGGTTGACGACCGAATCGAACAGCTTCTCGGTCACCGAACCCAGCGACTCGTAAAGCGGTGACATACCCGCGTTGTTGATGAGCACGTCGACCTTGCCGAAGCGGTCGTATGCCGCGTCGACCAGCCCGTCGAGCTCATCCCATCGTCCGACGTGCACCTGGTATGCCAGTGCGGCGCGACCCGTGGCGGCGGTGATCTCCTCCGCCGTGGCCGCGCACGCGTCGTACTTACGGCTCGCGATGATCACGTCCGCGCCGCACCGGGCGGCCGCAAAGGCCATCTCCCGGCCCAGCCCGCGGCTGCCGCCGGTGACCAATACCACCCGGTCAGTGAGGTCGAATAGTTCGGCTACATAGTTGCTGTCGGAGCCCATGCACTTATGGTGACACGGTGCAGTTGCTACTCATCCGGCACGCGTTGCCGCACCGCAGCGAGCCGGGACAAGGCTCCGACCCTGAACTGTCCGAAGAGGGCATCGAGCAGGCCAAGCGGCTGCCTGATGCGCTTGGGCGCTTCCCGATCAGCCGCATCGTCAGCAGCCCGCAGATCCGCGCCCGGCAGACCGCACAGCCCGTCGCCGACGCTCTGGGATTGACCATCGATCTCGACGACCGGCTCGTCGAATACGACCGCGACCTGTCGCACTACACCCCCGTCGAGCAGATCTCCGAAGCAGACATGAAGCGCCTGGCCAGCGGAAACCTGCCCAGCGGAGTGGACCAGCCCGCGTTCATCGAGCGGGTGCGAGCCGGTGTCGGCGACATCGTCGCGGCCGCCGATCATGAGGACACGGTTGCGGTATTCACCCACGGCGGCGTCATCAACGCAGTGGCCCACACCGTGATGAAGACCGAGCGGCTGCTGTGCGTCCAGGTGGACTACGCCGGCGTCACGCGGCTGCTCTGGTCGTCGCGGCAGAACACGTTCTTCATGGCGGGGGTCAACTCGACCGAGCATGTGTGGGACCTGCTGCCCCGAAACCAGCAGTGGTAGACAAGTCCGGTGACCATATCGCTGGAGGGCCTTGACCTCGACGCTCTGGACCGTCACCTGCGCTCGGAGGACATCCCCCGCGAGGGCGAGTTGCGCGGCGAGTTCATCTCGGGCGGACGGTCCAACCTGACCTTCCTGGTGTACGACGACGCGTCCAAGTGGGTGCTTCGCCGGCCGCCGCTGCACGGGCTCACGCCGTCGGCACACGACATGGCCCGCGAATACCGGGTGGTGGCTGCGCTGGCCGACACCCCGGTCCCGGTGGCCCGCGCCGTCACGATGCGCAACGACGACTCGGTGCTGGGTGCGCCGTTCCAGATGGTCGAGTACGTGGACGGCCGCGTCGTTCGGCACACCAAACAACTCGAGGCGCTCGGCGACGAGAACACCATCAACGGTTGTGTCGATGCACTGATCAAGGTGCTCGCCGATCTGCATTCGGTCGACCCTGAGGGCGTCGGCCTCGGCGACTTCGGCAAAGCAAGCGGCTATCTCGAACGTCAGGTGCGACGCTGGGGCGGGCAGTGGGATCTCGTGCGGGTGGAAGACGATCCGTGCGATGCCGACGTCAAGCGCTTGCATTCGGCTCTGGCAGAAGCGATTCCGTCACAGAGCCGGAGTGCGATCGTGCACGGCGACTACCGCATCGACAACACGATGCTCGACGCGCACGACGCCACGAAGGTGCTCGCCGTGCTCGACTGGGAGATGTCGACCCTCGGCGATCCGATCAGCGATGCCGCGCTGATGTGCGTGTACCGCCACCCGATGTTCAACCTGGTGCACGCGGACGCGGCCTGGTCATCGCCGCTGATCCCGTCGGCCGATGAACTCGCGCAGCGCTACTCCGTGGCGGCCGGCGTCGCGTTGGACCATTGGGAGTTCTACATGGCGCTGGCGTACTTCAAGCTGGCGATCATCTCCGCGGGTATCGCCTATCGCGGCCGGGAAGGCGGCGGCGTCGCCGACGACACCGATCAAGTGGCAGAGGCCGTCGGGCCGCTGATCAGCGCGGGTCTGGAGACGCTGGCGCGGTGACTCAGAAGGGTTGCGACTTGAGGTTCTTTTTGGCCGCACGGCGCAGCTGAACGATTCTGGCGGTGCCGACCGCCACCGTCAGTAGGCCGCCGCATACCGCCGCCAACAGAATCGCCACGCCCACAGGCAGATTCCACTCCCAGCCGAAGAAGTTGATGGTCGTGGAGTTGGTGTTCTGCATGATGAACACCAGCAGCACGATCAGGATCACGAACCCGGTGATCAATGCCGACCACAGCGCGGCTGCGCGGGTGAATTTCACCGCGGATTCGGGCTTGACCAGGTATTCGCCGGGGGTAGCGACCGGATCCGGGGGCAACCCCTTTCCGGACGATGCCGGTGACGTCGGCAGGTCGGGTGTCGGATCGGTGGTCATGAGTCCATCTTGCCCTTTCCCGAGTCGAATGAAACCAGTATGGGTACTCACGCTGAGCTAAAGCGCGGCGTTGCCCCGTGCATGTCGATAGTGTCCGGAGATGCCTAGAGGCCGAGAGGGCTGGAAGTTGCCACTGTCAGTGCCATTGCCGAAGTCGAGCCCACGTAGATGGAATCTGGCCATCCTGGCGGCATTACTGGCATTGATCGCATCGATGTCCTCGGCGTGTGGCAGCTCCAATCCGCTGGGCGGCGGAGAGATATCCGGAGACCTGAAATCGATCGCCGTCGGATCGGCCGACTTCACCGAGAGCAAGATCATCGCGGAGATCTACGCCCAGGCGTTGGAAGCCAACGGCTTCACCATTCGCCGCCAGTTCGGCATCGGCAGTCGTGAAACCTATATCCCTGCGGTGCAAGACCATTCCATCGATCTGATCCCCGAATACACCGGCAATCTGCTGCAGTACTTCGACGCGGAGGCGACGGCGACGACGCCCGACGCGGTGCTGCTGGCGCTGCTCAAGGCGTTACCCGGCGACCTGTCGATCCTGTATCCGTCACCCGCCGAGGACAAGGACACCCTCGCGGTCACCGAGGCGACCGCGCAGAAGTGGAATCTGAAGACCATCGCCGACCTCGCGAAGCGCTCCCCAGAGGTGAAAGTCGGCGCACCGTCGGAGTTTCAGACCCGCGTCACCGGTCTGGTGGGCTTGAAGGACAAATACGGTTTGGACATCGCGCCGGCCAACTTCGTGTCGATCAGCGACGGCGGCGGTCCGGCGACGGTGAAGGCCCTGACCGGCGGCACGATCACCGCGGCCAACATCTTCAGCACGTCGCCGTCGATCGAGCAGAACAAGCTGGTAGTGCTCGAAGATCCGGAAAACGTGTTCCTGGCGGCGAACGTCGTTCCGCTGGTCGCGTCGCAGAAGATGTCGAACGAACTCAAGACCGTGCTGGACGCGGTGAGCGCCAAACTGACCACCGAAGCACTGATCGAGCTCAACACCTCGGTGGAGGGCAACCAGGGCGTCGACCCCGACGAGGCGGCGGCGAAGTGGATCAAGGACAACGGCTTCGATCAGCCAGTGCCAGAAGCCGGACGATGAGCGCTCGCGCGAAGAGTAGAAGGCACGGATGATCACTTTCGAGAACGTCACGAAAACGTATCCCGACGGCACGGTCGCGGTCGACGATCTGACGCTCGAGGTGCCCGAGGGGACGCTCACGGTTTTCGTCGGACCCTCAGGCTGCGGCAAGACGACGTCGATGCGGATGATCAACCGGATGATCGACCCGACGTCGGGCACGTTGACGGTCGACGGTAAGGACGTCACCACGGTCGATCCGGTGCAGCTGCGCCTCGGTATCGGCTACGTCATCCAGAGCGCCGGCCTGATGCCGCATCTTCGCGTCGTCGACAACGTCGCCACGGTGCCCGTGCTGCGGGGCGAATCACGGCGCAGCGCAAGGAAATCCGCGCTGGAGGTGATGGAACGCGTCGGCCTCGATCCCAAGCTCGCCGACCGGTATCCGGCGCAGCTGTCGGGTGGTCAGCAGCAGCGCGTCGGGGTGGCGCGGGCGCTGGCCGCCGATCCTCCGATCCTGTTGATGGACGAGCCGTTCAGCGCCGTCGACCCGGTGGTTCGCGACGATCTACAAACCGAAATCCTGCGGCTGCAAAGCGAATTGCACAAGACGATCGTGTTCGTCACCCACGACATCGACGAGGCGGTCAAGCTCGGCGACAAGGTCGCGGTGTTCGGACGCGGTGGTGTGCTCCTGCAATACGCCGACCCCGCGTTCGTCTTGTCCAACCCCGCCAACGAAGATGTCGCGGCATTCGTCGGAGCCGATCGCGGATACCGGGCGCTGCAGTTCTTCAATGCGACAGGGCTGCCGCTGCACGAGATCACCCATGTCGCCGAAACCGACATCAACAGCGCGTCGTTGGGGCAGGGCGAGTGGGCCCTGGTGATCAAGGACGGCAAGCCCTACGCGTGGATCAACGCAGAGGGTGTCGAGTTGCACCGCAACGGCAAAGAGCTCTACGACTGCACCGTCGGCGGCGGCTCGTTCTTCCGGCCGGACCACACTTTGCGACATGCGCTCGACGCCGCGCTGTCGTCGCCGAGCGGGCTGGGCGTCGCGGTCGACGAGGAGGGCAAGCTGATCGGCGGTGTACGCGCCGACGACGTGCTCGAGGCGCTCTCCGAGCAGCGCCGCGTTCCGGAGTTGGGCTAGATGCGCTATCTGCTCACCCACCTCGACGACCTGTGGACGTTGACGCTGATCCACCTGCGGTTGTCCTTGGTCCCGATCCTGTTGGGGTTGATCATCGCGGTGCCGCTCGGCGCATTCGTGCAACGGACCACTGCCTTGAGACGGATCACCACGCTGACCGCCAGCATCATCTTCACCATCCCGTCGCTGGCGTTGTTCGTCGTACTGCCGCTGATCATCCCGACGCGCATCCTCGACGAGGCGAACGTCATCGTCGCGCTGACGCTCTACACCGTCGCGCTGTTGGTGCGTGCGGTACCGGAGGCGTTGGACGCGGTGTCACCGGCGGTGCTCGACGCCGCCACCGCCGTCGGCTACAAGCCGCTGGTGCGGATGCTGAAAGTTGAGCTGCCGCTGGCTATTCCAGTGCTCATCGCCAGCCTCCGCGTCGTCGCCGTCACCAATATCTCGATGGTGTCGGTCGGTTCGGTGATCGGCATCGGCGGCCTCGGCACCTGGTTCACCGAGGGGTACCAGGCCAACAAGAGCGACCAGATCGTCGCGGGCATCATCGCGATCTTCGTGTTGGCGGTTGTCGTCGACACGCTGATCATGCTGGCCGGCAAGGCGTTGACGCCCTGGACACGCGAGGGCCGCCCGAGCCGGGTCAAGGCGGTGACCGGATGAGCCCTATGACGTTCCTGCAGGAGGCGTTGGCCTACATCTTCACGGCGGCCAACTGGGGCGGGCCGGCCGGGCTGACCGCGCGCATCCTCGAGCATCTGCAGTACACGTTCGTCGCGGTCTTCTTCTCGGCGCTCATTGCCGTCCCGCTCGGGATGCTCATCGGGCACACCGGACGGGGCACCTTCCTCGTCGTCACGGGGGTCAATGCGCTGCGCGCGCTGCCCACGCTCGGCGTGCTCCTGCTGGGAGTTCTGCTCTGGGGTCTCGGTCTGATTCCGCCGACCGTCGCGCTCATGCTGCTGGGGATCCCGCCGCTGCTCGCCGGAACCTACTCGGGCATTGCGAACGTCGACCCCCAGGTGGTCGACGCCGCGCGGTCGATGGGCATGACAGAGAAGCGAATCCTGCTGCGCGTGGAAACACCCATCGCGTTGCCGCTCATCCTCGGCGGTCTACGGACGGCGACGTTGCAGATCGTCGCGACCGCGACGGTGGCGGCCTACGCCAGCCTGGGCGGCCTCGGACGGTATCTGATCGACGGGATCAAGGTGCGCGAGTTCTATCTGGCGCTGGTGGGCGCGTTGCTGGTGACGGCGCTCGCGCTGATCCTCGATGCCCTGCTGGCGTTCTTGGTATGGGTTTCGGTGCCGGGGTCGGGCCGCCTGCTGAAATTTCGGGGCATGCCGCAACCGTTGCTCGGCGACGAGGTGGCGCTGGAGTCGCGGTCACCGTCGAAACGTGACCCCCGGTTCGTCACGAACGGGTGAGGGCCGTCAATTACGGTAGATGAGTGAGTGATGCAGTCCGCTCAGAGGAGCAAGATGTTTGGCCGTCGATTCTGACCTGGCGTGCGCACGACGTTCCTCGGATGGAGTCGGTGCGAGTGCAGCTCACCGGCAACCGCATCAAGGCCTATGGCCGGATCGTCGCCGCCGCCACCGGCTCGCACCCGGCGTTCTCCGCCTCCTACGACTTGGTGACCGACGAGGCGGGCGCGACGAAGCGGCTCTCACTGACCGTCACCCTCGCCGAGCGCGAGCGGCAGCTGTCCATCGCGCGCGACGAGGAGAACATGTGGCTCGTCCAGCATCACACCGGCGAGACGAAGCGCTCCGCGTACGACGGTGCGCTGGACGTCGACCTGATCTTCAGCCCGTTCTTCAACGCCCTGCCCATCAGGCGCACGGGGCTGTTCGAACGCAGCGAGTCCGTTGCACTGCCGGTCGTGTATGTGCGGCTCCCGGAATTGTCGGTCGAGGCCGCGACCATCAGCTACAGCAGCGCGGCAGGCGACGGCATCAAGCTGCACTCGCCGGTCGCCGAGACCACGGTCACCGTCGACTCAACCGGTTTCATCCTCGACTATCCAGGCCTGGCAGAGCGGATCTGATCACCCCGCCGGCGCGACCCTCGGCCGCGAGTTCCTCGCGCCAGCGGTCCTCGCCGATGACGACGGTGACGATCTCGGGTCGGCCGAAGCTGTCGTAGCGCACGCGCGCGGCGTGACCCGCCTCGACGAGTTCGGTCAGGGGCTTCTTCGCGGCGAGCGCGCCGCGGGCCTGGTTGAGCAAGCCGAGAGTCCGGTCGAGGGCCGGCAGCAGCTGGTCGGCGTTGGCCTCACACATGGCGCGGACGAGGTCGGGCGCGGTCGCCGCCACCCGCGTCCCGTCGCGGAAGGAGCCTGCGGCCAGTGCGAAGGCCAGTGGCACCTCGCCAGCCGTCGTCGCGAGCGCCTCGGCCAGTAGGTGCGGCAGGTGCGAGATCGTCGCGGCGGCGGCGTCGTGCTCGTCGGACCGGGCAGGCACGACGACAGCGCCGCAATCCAGGGCCAGGTTCATCACCATGGTCCAGATGGTGGGGTCGACGTGATCGTCGACGCCGACGACCCAGGGCGCCCCGTCGAACAGCTTGACGTCGCCCGCGGTCCAACCGGACTGCGCGGTGCCAGTCATCGGATGTCCGCCGACGAAACGGTCGAGCAGACCGACGTTGCGGACTTCATCGAGGACGCACGACTTGACGCTGGTGACGTCGGTGAGGGGGCAGCCCGGGGCCAGATCGCGGATGCGGCTCAGCATCAGTGACAGCGCCGGCACCGGCACGGCGAGCACGACCAGGGCGTTGCGGTCGGCGGCGCGGGTCAGTGCCTCGTCGAGGTTCTCGGTGGCGTCGAAGCCGTCGGCAGTAGCGGCCGAGACGGCCTCGATCGAGCGGTTGTAGCCGAAAACCTCGCGCCCGGCGGCCGCGGCGGCACGCATCACAGATCCGCCGATGAGGCCGAGACCAACCACGCAAACCGGCGTTTTCGTCACGCCATCAGCCTAGGCATCCTCCGGTGGCCGCAGGCGTCGGCCCGGCTGCCGGTTCCTGGTCAAGTCCCTGGTCGGGGACTAGCGTATGGCCCCATGGGAGCACAGCGCGCCGCGTCGCCGAAGCAGGCCGCCGATCGACCGGATGGCTTCGGTGTGGCTGTGGTCCGCGAGGAGGGTAAGTGGCGCTGCGCCGCGATGCGTTCGGCGGCGTTGAACAGCCTGTCCGCAGCCGAAACCGAGCTTCGTGAAATCCGCAGCGCAGGGGCTGTTTTCGGGTTGCTCGACGTCGACGACGAGTTCTTCGTGATCGTGCGGCCGGCGCCGGCGGGGACGCGGTTGCTGCTGTCGGATGCTACGGCCGCGCTGGACTACGACATCGCCGCAGAGGTCCTCGAGAAGTTGGACAACGACATCAGCGAGGACGATCTGGACCCTGAGGAGCCGTTCGAGGAGGGCGATTTGGGGCTGCTCGCCGACGTCGGTCTGCCCGAGGCCGTGCTGGGCGTGATTCTCGACGAGTCCGACCTGTACGCCGACGAGCAATTGGGGCGGATCGCGCGGGAGATGGGCTTCGCGGACGAACTCGCGGCGGTGCTCGAGCGCCTCGGCCGGTGACCGACGAGGACCTCGTCCTGGCGGCTCTGGATGCGGCGGCTGCCGCCGGACCCCGCGATGTCCCGATCGGTGCGGTCGTTTTCGCGGCCGACGGCACGGAGCTGGCCCGGGCGGTGAATGCGCGCGAGGAGACCGGTGATCCCACCGCGCACGCGGAAATCCTGGCGCTCCGCGCTGCGGCGGCGGTGTTGGGCGACGGCTGGCGGCTGGAAGGGACGACGCTGGCGGTGACCGTCGAGCCGTGCACGATGTGCGCGGGGGCGCTGGTGATGGCGCGGGTGGCGCGCCTGGTGTTCGGGGCGTGGGAGCCGAAGACGGGGGCGGTCGGCTCGCTGTGGGACGTGGTGCGCGATCGTCGGCTGACACACCGGCCCGACGTTCGCGGTGGCGTGCTGGCCGCCGAGTGTGCGGCGCCGCTGGAGGCGTTCTTCGCCCGGCAGCGGTGACTCAGCTGTTGCTGGCGTACTTCGGGCAGAAGTACAGCGGAGCGCCGGCCATGATGTAGTTCGACAAACCTTCGTTCTTCGTCGTGGCGTCGAGGCGTTGCACGATGGTGTCCAGATCAAGGCCGCGATCGTATTGAGTGCAAACATCCTTCGCGAGGCTGGTCAACGTAGCGCAATCGCCCGGATATCCCGCACGGGCGAGGCTTTGGCAGTAGTCGGACTCAGGGCCGGCGATCGCGCTCGGCGCGTGAACGAGTGACGCGATCGCCCCGGAAAACGCCAGGGCTGCGAGCGTAATGGTCTTCATCGCCACCTTTCTAGCGCCTGCATACCCCGTTGGGCGCCGACCACGCGTGGCGGCCACGCGTCGATTCGGTCTCGAAAGCTCGACTTCTCCGACCCAGTGCCGTCAAATGATGACGCCGCCGGAAGTGACATTAAGGGACGGTTTGGGCACTCGGCACTCTCGTCGGTAAGCTGCCACGCGGTGGCGTGTCCGAGCGGCCTAAGGAGCACGCCTCGAAAGCGTGTGACGGGTAACCCCCGTCCGAGGGTTCAAATCCCTCCGCCACCGCCACAAGTTCCCCGGTTGAAGCGCAGCCGCGCTCATCGGTCCGTAGCTGCTGGGCATCGCCGTCGGTCGCTACATCCGAGGCATCTCGCCGACGCGGCAGCGAAAGCCGGGCAGTGCATACTTGAATGGTCCAGCAGCGGGCCTGTCCGATTCGACCTTTTGGGAGCCCGCGCGTTGTCTGTCGCTGATCCGAACGGCGCTGCGCCCGAGGACTTCGTGCCGGTCGGTATGCCCGTCGATCTCGACAACTGTGCACGGGAACCGATCCATATCCCCGGCAGCGTTCAGCCGCGCGGCGTCCTGGCCGTCGTGCGTGAGTCCGACTTCGAGGTGCGCCAGGTCAGTGCCAACGCCGCGGAATTGCTCGGTCGCGCCGTGGACGACGTCGTCGGTCGGCACCTCTCGTCTCTGATCGGAACCGACCAGGCCGCGCGGGTCGAGCGGGCGGCGTCTGCCTCGGGCGATCTGCACCAACGCAACCCGATCGAGTCCGTGATCGACGTCGCCGGCGACAAACTCGCGTTCGACGTGATCTTGCACCGTGAGCTTGGTGGCGTGCTGCTGGTCGAAATCGAGACCGCTTACGGTGAAAGGCCTTTCGCGTTCCCCAACACCTATCAGGCAGTCCGCGGCTCGGTCGACGAGCTCAACCGTGCCGCCACGCTGACCGAGCTCTATGACGCCACCGCGCGCGCGGTCCGCGAACTCACCGGCTTCGACCGCGTCATGGTGTACCGCTACGACGAGGACTACAACGGCGAGGTTGTCGCCGAAGCCAAACTCGACGAGCTGAACTCGTTCCTCGGACTGCATTACCCGTCCACCGACATTCCCTCACAGGCGCGTGCCCTCTACGAGAAGAACTGGCTACGGCTCATCGACGACGTCGGCTACACACCGGCACCGTTGGTGCCGACAGTCGATCCGGATCGGGGCGTGCCCACCGACCTGACGCATGCGACGCTACGCAGCGTCTCGCCGATCCACATCGAGTACCTGCAGAACATGGGCGTGCAGGCATCGATGTCGATCTCGCTGCTGCGGCACGGGCGGTTGTGGGGGCTGATCGCCTGCCACCACTACGCCGGTCCGCATCTACCGCCGTTCGGGTCCAGGGCCGCTGCCGAATTCCTCGGCTCCACCCTCTCGCTGCGACTGGTCGACCAGTTCGAAGACGAGCAATTGCACAGGCGGCTGGCTGCGCAGGCCGTCCTGGGCAAGCTCACCTCCGCCACCCTCGACGACGGGGAATCGCTGTCCGAGGTGCTGCTCGGAGCCCCGAACCTGCTCGATCTCGTGCCCGCCGACGGCGCCGTCGTCAACATCGGTGGCGAGTATCGGATGCTGGGATCCGTTCCATCGCCGCACGCTGTGGCCGATGTCGTGGCGTGGGCCCTGGACGCGGGCGACAACATCGCGAGCAGCGAGTCCCTGTCCCGGGAGCTGCCCGATCTCGATGTCGATTCGGCCGTGACCTCGGGCGCGCTCGTGATCAACCTGCCCGACGGGCAGTACGCGATCTGGTTCCGCGGTGAGGTCGTGCGATCGGTGGATTGGGGCGGCGACCCCCACAACAAGGCGATCGCAGTGGGCGAAGGTGATGACGTTCGTCTCAGCCCGCGCAAGTCGTTCGACCGCTGGCGCGAAATCGTGAAGAGATGCTGCGAACCGTGGCAGACGACCGAGGTGGACTCGGCCGAGTCGCTGCGGCGACACCTCGTCGAGGCGCTCTACCGCCGGACCCGGGGCGCACTGCGCGTCGCGGAAACCCTGCAGCGCAGCCTGTTGCCCACATCGATTCCGACGCTCGAAGGCTGGCAGTTGTCGGCGCACTATGAACCCGCCGTCGGAGGGCGCGTCGGCGGCGACTGGTACGACGCGTTCGAACTCCGCGACGGCCGGTTAATCGTGCTGATCGGGGACGTCGCAGGCCACGGCATGGCTGCGGCGGGGACCATGGCGCAGGTGCGAAACACCTTGCGCGCGTATCTGTTCACCGGCGCCGCGCCCGCCGAGGCGCTCAACCTGCTCAACGAGTTCTGCGTGCACATGGTGCCCCGCGCGTTCGTCACCGTGATCGTCGCGCGAGTCGATCTGGATACCGGGGATGTCGAAGCCGCGTGCGCCGGTCATCTCATTCCGTTCCTGACACACCGCGACGGCGTTGCCGATCCGGCGCCGGTGTTGCTTTCCCCGCCGATCGGCGCGGTTGGCATGACGTACGAACCAAGCGCGTTCACCATCGAGGCCGGGCAGGGATTGGTGATGTTCTCCGACGGCCTCGTCGAACGCCGGAACGAGCCGATCGACGACGGTATCGCGCGGCTCGCCGAAACGCTCAGCCGCGCAATTGAATCGACGGCGACAGATATCGCAACGGCAATGGCGACGGCCGAAACCGACGACGATGTCACGATCGTCACCCTGCGCCGACCCTAGGCTGCTACGGTCCGACCGTGCATCGGGTAATTCAATGGGGAACCGGCACGGTGGGCAGCGAGATGATCGCCGCGATCCTCGACCACCGAGACGATCTCTCCCTCGTCGGCGCGCTGGTCTACTCCGATGAGAAGAATGGCGTCGACATCGGCACTCTCGTCGGCCGTGAACCGATCGGCGTGACCGCGACGACCGACGTCGACCAGATCCTCAGACTGGACGCCGACTGCGTGCTCTACACGCCGCGCACCGCGCACCTCGACGACGTCTGCCGGCTCCTCGAAACCGGGAAAAACGTTGTGACCACGGCATTTCTGTTCCACCCCGCGCGGATTGACGCTGCCGATCGCGACCGCGTCCGTGCCGCCTGCGAGAAGGGCGGCACGTCCGTGCACGGCAGCGGCATCAACCCGGGAAACCTCTCCGGTGTCCTGCCGCTGGCGCTTTCGGGCATGAGCCGAACGATCGAGAGGATCACCCTGCAGGAGCGCGCCGACTGGTCGGTGTACGAAAGCACCGGAATCACGTTCGACAACATGGCATTTGGTCAGCCGGTCGAGTCGATAAGCCCAACCGCGACCGACTTCCTGGCTTTCAACAGCTCGATCTTCACCGAGCAGGTCTGGTTTCTGGCCGACGCGCTGAACGCCGACATCGACGGTGTCTCGGCCACCGTGGAGGCCATTCCCGCCGCAGAGGATCACCAGATCTTCGACCACCTGCTGGCCGCCGGGACCACGGCCGGACAGCGCTGGAATTGGTCCGGTCACCGCGACGGCGAAACACTCATCGAGATCGAAACGCTGTGGACAGTGGGCGGCGAGTACCCCTCGCACTGGCCCAAACCCCAGCACGGCTGGACGTTGACCATCGAGGGCGACCCGTCGATGCGCACCCACTTCATGTCGCTGGCGAGCTTCACCCGCAACGCCACCATCGAAGAGCACGTACGGTCGGCCAGCGTCGCCACCGGCATGCAGGTCCTCAACGCGGTCACCGCCGTCTGCCAGGCGCCGCCCGGATTCGCCACCTCCGCGACGCTGCCGTTGATTCGCAGCCAAACGGGGTTCAGGCGGGGACCCCGGACTGTATAGCGTCTATTCTTTCCGATGTCACTAAAGAAGCGGTCACAGCGGCCACGGTGACGCGCGTGGGAAACGTGGTTGCCAGTGAGTTCGATATATAACCCTGTGAGGGGCACCGCCGCTGATCAGGCCGCCGATGAGCGGCCGTTCTCGGTGCTGCTCGTCGAGGACGACCGGGGTGACGCCATTCTGGTCGAGGAACTCATCGCCGATGCGGGCGCCGACATCAAGGTCGTGTGGGCGCCCTCGATCGAGGAAGCCGAGCGCCAACTGGCCGCATCCCGCCCGGACTGCATATTGCTGGACCTCAACCTCCCCGATGCGAACGGAATAAAGGCGCTGGATCAGGTCGCCAAACAAGACGCGACGATGCCCATCGTCGTGCTCACCGGCCTGAACGACGAACACTTCGGCGTCTCCGCCGTTGCCGCGGGAGCGCAGGACTACCTGGTCAAGGGCCGGGTTGAGCCCGACACGCTGCACCGCGCGCTGCTGTACGCGGTCGAACGTAAGCGCGCCGAGCTGACTGCGCACGAACTGCACGCCAGCGAGCTGCGCGCGACCGAGAACGCGCGCCTCGAACGCGGGCTGCTGCCGTCACCGTTGTTACTCGACGATCCGGGCGTAGACATCGTCGCGCGATACCGGCCGAGTAGGCAGTTCGCGCTTCTCGGTGGTGACTTCTACGACTTCGTCCAAACCCCCGATCGCACCGTGCACGTCATGGTCGGCGATGTGGCCGGGCACGGTCCCAACGAGGCCGCGCTCGGGGTCGCGCTGCGCATCGGCTGGCGCGCGCTGACATTCGCGGGATTGCGCGGCAACGAGCGGATGCGTCAGTTGGAGCGGATCCTGAGCACCGAGCGCCCCGGCACCAGTATTTTCGCGACGGTTCTCTCGGTGGCGATATCCCCCGACGATCTGAGCTTCAACGCGGTGTCCGCCGGCCACCCCGCCATGCTGTTGCACGGCCCGGATTCGGTGGAGTGGCTGGAGCCTTCGGTGGGTCCTGCGCTGGGCCTCAACGGATACGAGTGGCCGCTGAACATCATGGAACTGCCGCCGCGACACGGCCTCGTACTCCTCACCGACGGCTTGATCGAGGGCCGATCCGGACGGGGTACCGAACGCCTCATGGAGTCGGGTCTCCTGGAAGTGGCGCGGTCGTATGCACATCTGCCCGGCGCTCAATTCGTCGAAGCCTTGATCGACGATGTCGAGCGTCGCGCGCAGTCCGTCGGCGGTATCAGCGACGACATCGCCGTCGTGCGGGTCGAGCGGACGGCGACCGGATGAAGTGGCAGCCCACGGTCCAGGGCTGGCAGAACCTCGTGCTGGCCGTCATGGGCGCGGTCGTCCTCGCCGGCGCCGTCGCGGGTGCGCTGCTGGTGAATCGGACGGACGCCGTGTCGCAGGAGATCACCGGAGACATCGCTCCGATGCGGCTCGGCGCCTACAAGCTGCAGGCCGCACTACGTGACCAGGAGACGTCGTTGCGCGGGTATGCGATCTCCGCCAACCCCCAGTTCCTCGAGCCCTACGTTGCCGGGCAGAAAGCCGAAACGGCTGCGGCGCAACAGATCCGGGATGAAGCCGGGGATCGCAAGAAGGTGCTCGACGACCTGGACGCCATCGAGAGCGCAGCGGCGGCGTGGCGTACCGCCTATGCCGAACCGCTCATCGCCGACGTCAAGCCCGGTGTGCCGTCGGTGATGGACGGCGCGACGGTCGCCCGCGGCAAGACCTCGTTCGACAGCCTGCGCCAGCTTTTCGACACTCAGCTGCAACGGCTGCAACAAGAGCGTGAGGCCGCCGATGCCGAGCTTGCGGCCGTGAAAGGCTGGCGCAATGCCGTGCTGATCTCGGTCGTCGGGGCGGTGGTCGTCGCGGCCGTCCTGTCCGCGCTGGTGATCAGGAGGGCGGTCACCCGGCCTCTCGAGGCCTTGGCCGCTGCCTGTCGGAGGATCACCCAGGGCGACTTCTCCAGTCGGATCGTGCCGGAAGGCCCCAGGGACATTCGCGCCATCGCCGCCGACGTCGAGGACATGCGACAACGGATCGTCGAAGAGCTCGAAGCCGCCACCGAGGCACGAACCATGCTGGCCGAGCAGGCGCTCGAGCTGCAGCGGTCCAACGCCGAACTCGAGCAGTTCGCCTATGTCGCGTCGCACGACCTCCAGGAACCGCTGCGCAAGGTGGCGTCGTTCTGCCAGCTCATCGAAAAGCGCTACGGCGACAAGCTCGACGAACGCGGAACGGAATACATCGCGTTCGCCGTCGACGGCGCCAAGCGGATGCAGATCCTGATCAACGACCTGCTCACGTTCTCCCGGGTGGGCCGGCTCAATGCGGCGAGCGCCGACGTCGACCTCGGTGCCACGCTCGATGACGCGATCGCCAACCTCGACACCGCGATCGCCGAGTCCGGGGCCCAGGTCGTCCGCGAGGGGCAGCCACTGCCCCGGATCCTCGGCGATCCCACGCTGCTGACGATGGTGTGGCAGAACCTGATCGGCAATGCGGTGAAGTTCCGGCGTGACGGCGTCGCGCCACGCATCGTCGTCAATTGTGAGCGCAGCGCCGACGATCCCGACGCCCCGTGGATGCTGACCGTGACCGACAACGGCATCGGCATCCCCGAAGAGTTCTCCGACAAGGTCTTCGTGATCTTCCAGCGCCTACACGGACGCGACGTCTACACCGGCACCGGTATCGGCCTCGCGCTGTGCAAGAAGATCATCGAACATCACGGCGGCACCATCTGGATCGACAACACCTTCGCCGGGGGAACCAGATTCCGCTTCACCATTCCCGTCGCGGCGGAAGACCGCGCCGCAGTCGATCTGGAAGGATCACGTACATGACATCCGAAGGCCGTGCTATCGACGTCCTGCTCATCGAGGACGATCCCGGAGATGAGCTGATCACTCGGGAAGCCTTCGAACACAACAAGATCAAAAACAATCTTCACGTCGCGCACGACGGCGAGGAAGGGCTGGACTTCTTGTATCGGCGTGGTGACTACAAGGACGCACCCCGACCCGACCTGGTGCTGCTCGACCTGAACCTGCCCAAGTACGACGGCCGCCAACTGCTGGAGCAGATCAAGAACGATCCTGAACTCAGCCACATCCCGGTGGTGGTGTTGACGACGTCGTCGGCGGAGGAGGACATCCTGCGCAGCTACAAGCTGCACGCCAATGCCTACGTCACCAAGCCGGTTGACCTCGACGCGTTCATGACCGCGGTGCGCCAGATCGACGAGTTCTTCGTTCAGGTGGTCCGGCTGCCGCAGTTCTAGCTAGTTCTGTGCGGCGAGATCGAACGTCAGACGTACCGTCGTGCCGTCCGACGACGATTTGACGTCCATGCCTGCGCTCATCGCGCGCATGATCGGCAGCCCGTGCCCGCGAGTGCTCGGCTGGTTGGGTGGATTCTTCCAGGCTCCGTGATCGATGACGTCGATGACGATCTGGCCGTACTCGTGACTCGCATCGACGAGGATCGCCCCGGCGGCGACGTCGCGGTACGCGTGTTCGATGCAGTTGGTACAGGCCTCGTTGACCACCAGCACGATGTCGGCGATGCCGGCGGCGGAGATCCCGATCGGCTCCAGCCAGTCGGCCAGCCGACGACGGATCTCGGCCAGTTGCTCCGCGACTGCCGGCACTTCGATGCGGAGCGAACCAACCGGTCGCGAACACGCATCGATTGCCACGCGAGTCGTTGTACCCCGAATGGCCCAAGATCTCACGCACGCAACCGGTGCGTTATCGGGAAGTGACCTTTACTTGTAGAAGGTCCAGCTGTAGTCGGCGCTCCAGGCACCGCCCACGCAACTCAGCGGAACCCCGTCGGGTGACTGCGCGACGCCCGTCTGGTCCCCGCAGGGCAGCCGCAATGTGCGGACTCCGACCAGTGGCGGCGCCTCGATCCAGACCCTGCGCGAACTGCAGGCCAACGTGTTGCCCGAGGCGTCGAGGCCCCAGTTGTAGCGGGTGTTCTGGTTGCAGTGCTCGCCGGCGACTGCGGTACGGGTGAGGTACGGCACACAGTCCGCGCCATCGCAGTATCCGGGGGAGGCCGATGTGGTCGGCGCCATCACCATGGGGGCCGCCGCGAACCCACACGCCAGTGCAACTGCAGCCACGATCTTCATGAGCTTCAGCGTAGGTTTTCCTGCGTGCCGCGCGTAGGGTTTCCGTTCATGAAGCTGGTCTCGAAGCTCGCGGCTGCGTCGCTGGCAACCGCGGCAGCCACCGTCGCGCTCGCGCCGCCGGCCGGCGCAGACACTGTTGCGTACCTCGTCAACGTGCATGTGCGGCCCGGCTACAACTTCCCCAACGCCGACGCCGCAATCGGCTACGGAAACACCATCTGCGATCGGGTCGCGGGAAAGATGAGCTACGCAGAGCTTGTCGACCAGGTGAAGGCCGACTTCCGCACGACCGACTATTACCAGGGCGCCTATCTGATCAACCAGGCGGTCAACGAGCTCTGCCCCGCGCAGATCTGGCAGCTGCGCCAGTCCGCCGCCGGCTATACCCTTCCGGCCTAGTCGTCCCGACACGACAACGGCGGCGCCCCGTTCGGGACGCCGCCGCTGAGCGCACTTGGTATGCCTCGACTACGGGCAGCTGACCTCCATCTCGAATGGCTTGTTCACCGGCTGCAACGGGTTGGCCATGTCGACACCGGTGGCGGTGCCGGAAATCTTGTAGGTGTTGCCGTCCTTCTCGACCTTGGCCTCTCCCTGGCCCGATCCGCTCTGGTAGCCCAGGGTCACGCCGTTGACGTTGCCCAGACCGACCGACTGCACCGTGGGCTCATCGCCCTCGCTGACCACCGCGGCAATTCCGGTGGCGGCGTCGCCGATCGCGATGTTCATGTTGCCGCCCATCGAGCTGCAGACGACCGTGCCCTGAACAGCCTGGTCCTTCCCGTCGATCGTGACGGTGGACTTACCCTCCGCTGAAGCAGCAGACGAGGTCTCGCCGGTCGTCTCGGACTTCTTGTCTTCCGATGAACACCCGGACAGACCCGCGACGAGGATGGCCATGCTGCCCAAGGCGACCACGAATCCACGCTTCACCACTGTTCTCCTTTATGTCGGCGCGACCCGTCAAGATCGGCGGATCATCTCGGCCAGTATGGTGCGCGGCACCCCCGCGGTCATCGGATTGAACGAAAACGTGGCGTGTTCGGAATGTGCCGCATGGGGGCAGCTAACAAGACACTTTGAGCGAAAATGTGCCCGGCTTACGGAAGCTGGGGTTGTCGGTCTCGAAGCCGTCGGCGGTTCCGGAGATGTCGTAGGTACGCCCGGTCATCGTGACCTTCGCGGTGTCACCTAACCCGGCGTTGTAGCTCCCGGTGAAGCCGCCGAGGTCTCGGATAGCCACCGATTCGGCGGTGAGCTGGTCTTTATTGGAGATCATCGCGGTGACGCCGCTGGCGTCGTCGCCGGTGGTGATGGTGGTGAGTGTTCCGGTCGAGGAGCACTGCACCGCGTCTGTGGTGCCCGCATCCTCGCCGTTGACGGTTACCTGGGCCGTGCCTGCGACGAGCATGCCAGGCCCCGGTTGGAACTCCGGAGGGCCTGACGAGCAACCCGCTAGCGCGAGTGCGGTAGCTGCGGTAGCCAGCACGTGAGTCCTCACAGTGCAGAATCTACGGCGTGACCGCGCCGAATACTCCTCGTCCGAGAGACTCGTCGGCGCCGTTTTTCAGCGTCGACGCCGAACTGCCCGGCCGGGCCGGTCGCGCGGGTGTGATCCGAACTCCGCACGGAGACATTCACACTCCGGCCTTCATCCCCGTCGGAACCCAGGCGACGGTCAAGGCGGTGCTGCCCGAGACCATGAAGAGTCTTGGTGCACAAGCTATTTTGGCCAACGCCTACCATCTCTACCTGCAACCGGGGTCCGATATCGTCGCGGAGGCCGGCGGTCTCGGCGAATTCATGAACTGGCCGGGCCCCACATTCACCGACAGCGGTGGATTCCAGGTGCTGTCGCTGGGGGCGGGTTTCCGCAAGGTGCTGGCGATGGACACCGAGCGCGTCCAAGCCGACGACATCATCGCCGAAGGCAAGGAACGGCTCGCCAACGTCGACGACGACGGGGTGACGTTCCGATCGCATCTAGACGGGTCCACCCACCGCTTCACCCCCGAGGTCTCGATCCAGATCCAGCACCAGCTCGGGGCGGACATCATCTTCGCGTTCGACGAGCTGACGACGCTGGTGAACACCCGCGGCTATCAGGAGCGGTCGGTGCAGCGCACCCACGAGTGGGCGGTCCGGTGCGTGGTCGAACACCGTCGGCGCAGTGCTGCGAACCCGGATAGACCGCCGCAGGCGTTGTTCGGCGTCGTGCAGGGCGCTCAATATGAGGACCTGCGGCGTCAGGCGACGCGCGGGCTGACGCAGATCGTCGGCGACGACGGCATCGGCTTTGACGGCTACGGCATCGGCGGGGCGCTGGAGAAGCAGAACCTGGCCACCATCGTCGGCTGGGTCACCAGTGAGCTGCCCGACGACAAACCGCGACACCTGCTGGGCATCAGCGAGCCCGACGACTTGTTCGACGCCGTCGCCGCGGGCGCGGACACTTTCGACTGCGTGTCGCCGTCGCGGGTGGCGCGCAACGCCGCGGTGTACTCGAGTGGCGGGCGTTTCAACGTCACCAATGCGCGCTACCGTCGCGACTTCACGCCGATCGACACCGAATGCGACTGCTACACCTGCGCGAACTACACCCGGGCCTACCTGCATCACCTGTTCAAGGCCAAGGAGATCCTGTCCGCGACGCTGTGCACGATCCACAACGAGCGGTTTGTCGTCCGGATGGTCGACCAGATCCGCGCGGCGATCAGGGCGGGTGAGTTCGACGAGCTGCGCGCCGACGTCCTCGGCCGCTACTACTCGTCGTAACTTTGCGAATTCGGTGTAGCCGGTCGCGCTGAGCGCGACTCACGACACCGAAATCTAAGTGAGTTCGGCGATGACGGCCGCCGCTGCCCGCTCGCCGGCGTCGACCGCGCCTTCCATGTACGCACTCCAGTACGTCGCGGTATCGGTTGACGCCCAATGGATAGCGCCGATCGGCGTCGTGAGTGCCGGGCCGTAGGTGGTCCATACGTGCGGCCCGTGATTGGCGTTGTAGCAGCCGCGGGTCCACTGTCGCTCCGACCATTCACCGTCGACGTAGAACTCGGGTTTGGCTGCCCTGCTGCCGTAGTGGCGCACGAGTTCGGCGGTCAGCGCTTCGCGGCGTTCGTTCTCTGGCAGCCGACCGCACGTCCGGGCTTGATCGCCCTCGAGGAACAGCAGGATCACGCCGTGATCGTCGCCGGGGATACACGTGTCGTTGGACATGCGGGCCGGACCGAGATCGGAGATGAGCTGACCGTTGAATCCGTCCCTGCGCCAGAACGGTTCGTCGTAGATGAAGAATGCCTTCATCGCCGAGCCATTGGGTAGCCGCTGCGTCAGCTGGTCCCGAATGCCGGACAGCGGCGGGTCGTACATGATGCGTCCGGCCAGCGTCGGCGAGATCGCGACGATCGCACGCCGACCGCGGGCGACGACCCCGCCGCGGCAGTGCACGGTGACGCTGTCGGCGGTGTGCTCGATCAGCTGGACGGGCACGTCGAGCATGATGTGATCGGAGATCAGCGCCGCCAGCCGATTCGGGATCTCACTGGTGCCGCCGACGAAACGCGTCGTCTGCGCGCCGCCCTCGGATTCGGCGAACAACTCCGACGTCACACCACAGGTCTTGATGGTGAACAGCAGATGCAGGAAGGACACCTCGGCAGTGGGGACCGCAAGGATGCCGACGGTGCAGATCTCCAGCAGATTGCGAGCCACCGGTGAAAGGCCCTGCGCGTCATACCAAGCGCCGGCGGTGAAGGCGTCCCACTCCAGCGCCCGCGGCGCCGTCCAGGGCGCCTCGACTGGAACGTCCGCGGCCAGCACGTCGAGCCGTTTCAGTACCAGTGCGAGCTCCTGCAGCTCCGACTCGAAGCGGGAGTGAAACTCGTTCTCGCGCAACACCCCGGAGTCGACGAGCTCGTAGGACGTCTCGCCCTGGTCGTACTGCGGATACGTCTCGACCCCGAGTTCGGCCGCCAGCCGGAACATCCGTTCATGCGTGTCGCCGATCCATTGGGCGCCGAGTTCGACCGGCACCCCGGGCATCACCTCTTGAGTGAGGATCCGCCCACCGACCCGTTCGTCGGCCTCCAGGACCAGCGGCGCGAGTCCCGCCCCGAGCAGCTTTCGTGCCGCGATCATGCCGGAGAGTCCCGCTCCGACGACGATGACGTCCGATTCCATGGTCGATGGCTGCACCATCGGCCAACCTTCTCACAGTGCTTCGCTTTGAGTTGAGATAGACGAAATCTGCTGCGGAATCCTTGCCTGTACCCCCACCACCGCGACGGACCGTGTTTGTACACCGACGCGCCGGAAATTGCCGTACAAAAGCGGTCGCGCGCAGTCCCGCCCACAGGAGCTCTGAACTAGAGCGGGTTCAGAATTCGGTCCAGGAACTGACGGGTGCGTTCTTCCTTCGGATTGCCGATGACCTCTGACGGCGGCCCCTTTTCGAGGATGACGCCGCCGTCGGTGAACAGCACCTGGTCGGAAACCTGCCTGGCGAACTGGATTTCGTGGGTGACGATCACCAGAGTCCAGCCTTCGACGGCCAGGTCCTTGATCACCGACAGCACCTCGCCGACCAACTCGGGGTCGAGCGCCGACGTCGGCTCGTCGAACAGCACGACCTTCGGCTTGAGCGCCAGGGCGCGCGCGATCCCGACCCGCTGCTGCTGTCCGCCGGACAACTGAAAGGGGAACTGGTCCTTCTTCTCGGCGAGCCCCACTTGATCGAGCAGCGCGACAGCTTCAGCCGCCGCCTCGTCCTTTGGCCGCTTCTGCACGACGATCGGGCCCTCGGTGATGTTCTGCAGCACCGTCTTGTGGGGAAAAAGGTTGTGCGACTGGAACACAAAGCCACTCTGTGCCCGGTAACGGCGCAGCTGATCCTTGGCCACCGGTTTGGCGAAGTCGATCTCGATCTCGCCGACACGGATCACACCGGCATCGGGGACGTCCAGCGCGTTGAGCGCCCGCAGTAGCGTCGTCTTCCCTGAGCCGGACGGGCCGATGATGGCCGTGACCGAGCCTTGGGCCACATCGAACGACACATCGGTGAGAACCTTGTTGTCTCCGAAGGCTTTCTGTACGCCTTCCGCCTTCACACGGTATTCGGTCATCGTGCGACATACCTCTCCAGTCGGCGCTCATATCGGTTCTGGGCGAACGACAGCACCAGGCAGATGATCCAGTAGTACAACGCCGCGGTGCCGTACAGCGCGAAGAACTCGAAGGTCGGTGCGGCGACGTTCTGCGCGGTCCTGAACAGTTCGGTGACCAGGATCGTCGACGCCAACGACGTGTCCTTGACCAGTGAGATCAGAGTGTTCGACAGCGGCGGCACCGCAACCCGGGTGGCCTGTGGCAGGATGATCCGCCGAAGCGCGCCAACGTAATCGAGGCCGATGGTCTCGGCGGCCTCCCACTGTCCCTTCGGAATGCTCAGGATCGCCGAACGGATGATCTCGGCGGCATAACCACCGACGTTCAGCGAGAACGCGATGACCGCCGCGAGGAACGGGTCGATCTTCACCCCGATCTGCGGCAGCGCATAGAACACGATGAACAGCTGCACGAGCAGCGGCGTGCCACGAATGATCGAGATGTAGAACCGCGCCAGTCCCGCGACGGCGACGTTGGACGACAGTCGCGCCAGCGCGACGACGAGTGCGATCGCCAGGCCGATCACGAAGCTGATGATCGTCAGCGGAATCGTTTTCTCGATCGCGGCCCGCGCCAGCGGCCAAAGATTGTCTCCGATGAGCTGCCAGGTGCTCGTCGGCCCCGCCTTGGACAGATCGACGTCGAGGTACTTCTCCGAGATCTTGGTCAGGGTGCCGTCGGCGCGCAGCTCGTCGAGTGCGGTGTTCAGCTCCGGCAGCAGCCCACTGTCCTTGCGGGCCGCGAACGCCTGCTCGCCGCGTTCGTCGGGAATGGTGGTCACCTTGAGCGGTGCGTCGGGGTGTTCGGCCTGATAGGCGAGCACCGTGATGCTGTCATTGATCACGGCGTCCACCCGGCCGTCGTTGAGCACGGTGATCGCTTCGGAGAATCCGTTGACGGACACGACCTCCGCGCCGGCGTTGCGCGCGATCTCGGCCCAATTGCTGGTGGGGTTCTGCGCGGACCGCTTGCCCTTCAGGTCCGCCACCGAGTTGATCGAGTTGTCGTCCTTGCGGGTGACAATCACGCCCTGGGAGATCGAGTACGGCTCGGAGAGGTCGTACTTCTGTTTGCGTTCCTCGCTGATCGTGACCTCGTTGGCGACGATGTCGAAGCGGTCGGCCTCCAGGGCCGCGAACATGGCGTCCCACGGCGTTTCGACGAATTCGACCTCTACGCCCAATCTTTCGGCGACCGCCCTCGCGACGTCGACGTCATAGCCGGCGAGTTGTCCGCCCTGTTTCGGGTCGTGGAACGAATACGGGGGATAAACACCTTCGGTGCCCACGCGTAGCACGCCCGACGATTTGATGGGGTCGCTGCTATCGCTCCCCGACGAGCCGCATGCCGTCAGCAGCAGCGCCGCCAGTACGAGTACCGCGAGGAACGATCTTGATAGACGGTGCACTTCCGGACGTTAGCAACCGCGCGCCGGTCGACCAATAGTTCGGCTCAGGCTGAGGCGGGTGTGGTTGGCTAGCGCCATGCCCGAGGAGCTCAGCGCCGAGCAGGCCGCCGCGCGTATTCAGACCGCCGACACGTTGGGGATCCCACTGGGTCCCGGTCAGCCGCCCGCGTTCCTGCGCGCGCTCGGCGAACGTGACGACTGGACCGACCTGCGCGTCTACGGAGCGTTGATCGCGGTACTCACCGAACTGTTCTCGCGCAAGGGCGTTCGCTATCTGTCGGGATTCTTCGGCCCCCTCGAGCGCGCGCTGCGCGACGGCGGCGCCGACATCGCCTTTACTCCCGCGGACTTCCGGCGGTTCGGGCCACTGCTCGAACGCCAGCGCCCGCGCGTGATGACCACGGTAGCGGCGCCACCCGATGCCGACGGCTGGTGCTCGCTGTCACTGCACGCCGGCGGCACGATCGGCGAATTGCACCGCGCCGGAGCCGATTCCGACCGGCTACTCGTCGTCGAGGTGTCCGATGCCTACCCGCGCACGTTCGGGTTGGGTGACGAGCATCGGCACGCGCTGCACGTCGACGAGATCGACATCCTTGTGCACTCCACCGACGCGCCGCTCGCGCTGCCCGGCGGTGACGCGCCGCCCACCGAGGCGGACAAGGCGATCGCCCGCCACGCCGTCGAGTTCGTCCCGTCCGGCGCGACGCTGCAGACGGGCATCGGCTCGATTCCCAACCAGATCGCCACGCTGCTGGCCGAGGGCGACGGCGGCGACTACGGGCTGCACAGTGAGATGTTCACCGACGGCTGTATGCGTCTGCACCAGGCGGGAAAGATCTCCAACGCGCGCAAAGGCGTCTACAAGGGGGTGAGCGTGACGACGTTCGCGTTCGGCTCCGCTGAGCTCTACACCTGGCTGAACGAGAACTCCGACGTCGCGTTTCTGCCGGTCGAGATCGTCAACTCACCGGAGGTGATCTCCGCCAACACCCACATGGTCTCGGTCAATGGGGGGTTGGCCGTCGACATTCAAGGTCAGGTCGTCGCGGACACGATCAACGGCGACCAGTTCAGCGGTATCGGCGGCGCCGAGGACTTCGTGGCGGGTGTGGGGCTCGAGCTGTCGGACCGGTCGCTGATCTGCCTGCCGTCGACCTACGAGAAGGACGGAAACCTGCAGTCGCGGATCGTGCCGTGGTTCGGTCCCGGAGCGGTGATCACCACGCCGCGCCATCATGTCGACGTGATCATCACCGAGTACGGGGCGGCCGAGTTGGAGGGCAGGACGGTCGCGGAGCGCGGGGAGGCACTGGCCGCGATCGCACATCCGCAGTTCCGCGACGAGCTGCTCGCCGCCGCGAAGCGGGCGTCGAACGGCCGCTCGCCGGTCGAGTGACGAGCGCGAACGTGGGTTACCCGCACACTTGAGGCACTCAAAGCGTGCGGGTAACCCACGTTCGGCGGCTATGGGCGGCGTTCGGCGGCTACGGGCGGTAGATCCAGGGCCGGCGGGGCAGCTTCGACGGGTCGAACTGCGGCAGCATCTCCTCTACGGTGCTCGCTTGGTAGCCAAGGGAATCGGCGATCTGGGTGATGGCCCGTTCGACGCCGATCTCGGCGAGCGTGATGGCGCCGTCGCGTTTGGCCAGCCGCGCGCCGTCGGAGTTCAGGACCAGGGCCACGTGCGCGTACGTCGGCTCCGGATACCCGAGCAGTGCGGCGAGGTACGCCTGACGCGGCGACGACGACAGCAGGTCGTCACCGCGCACCACCTGGTCGATGCCCTGCGCCGCGTCGTCCACCACGACGGCCAGGTTGTATGCCGCGACACCGTCGCCGCGGCGGACCACGAAGTCGTCGACGATTCCGGTGTAGTCGCCGTGCAGCAGGTCGTGCACGGTGTGCGTGACCGCCGGCGGTGCCGGCAAGCCAGCTCCCGTGTCGGTGCGCAGCCGCAGCGCGGGCGGCCGTCCCAGTCGCGCGCGTCTCTCGGAGCGTTCGGCGTCGGTGAGGTCGCGGCAGGTTCCCGGATATGCGCCCTGCGGTGCGTGCGGCGCGCGTGGCGCCTGAGCGATATCCTTTCGGCTGCAATAGCATTCGTAGAGCAATCCGCGGTCGAAGAGCACATCTATGGCGCCGTCGTAGCGAGCGGCGTGCTGGGTCTGCCACTCCGCAGGCTCATCCCAGGTGAGGCCGATGGCGGTCAGGTCGTCGAGTTGGCGGTTGGCGATATCGGTGAACGTGCGGTCGTCGAGATCATCGACGCGCATGAGGAATCGGCGTCCAGTCGAACGGGCGAACAACCACGCGAGCACCGCGGTGCGCAGGTTGCCGATGTGCAGATCGGCAGATGGGCTCGGGGCGAACCTGCCTGCGCTCACCCTCGCAATCTAGCTAGCCGCACTCCCATATCGGATCTTGACGCGGTCGACGTCGCACCCATAAGGCCATTGCCAGGTACGGAAGCATCAGCAGCGCGAATGCCCCCGGGTGGCCGCTGAGATCGACCAACGCGGCGTAGCTGCCGTAGACGGCGAGCGTCGCGACGTCGGTCGACATGCCCGCCAGCGAGGTGACGGTCGCCCTGGCCGGTCCGGCGATGCTGTTCTGCAGGCGGGCATCGGCGACGATGGTGGCGCATTGGAAGACGCCGAACGCGGCCGCGAGAGCGACCACGCCGAGTGGATGTTGCGTCAGGGCACCCGCGGCCATCAGAACCGCGCCCACACCGACGAGCGCCGCGAACGCCGTCGATCCCCAGCGCGCCACCCGTCCCGCGGCCAGACCGCCCGCCGATGCGCCCGCCCAGACGACCACCATCAGCAGCGAGACGTCGGCGGCCGAGACGCCGCCGCTCTCGATCAGCAACGGGGTGTACTCATCGAGCGCACCCCACACCGATCCGACGACCGCGACGAGGATCACCGCGGCGCGGACGGGAGCTGACCGCCTGGCTTCTCGCGTCCCAGCCGCCAACGTGTCCGCCCAGCTGAGCTCGGGCTCGTCGATCTTGCGAATCCGATACTCCGGGAACAATATCGCAACGACAGACGCCAGCACCGACGCGACGACGCTGGCCGCGCCGACCGCCGCGAAACCGCCGACCGAGATGATCGGTGCCGCGACTGCACCCGAACACGTCGCGGCCAGAACGCCGGCGACCTGTCCGCGTCCCATCAGGGTGGCGTATTCACCTGTCGCCTGCAGTCGCTGCAGTTCCTCGTAGACGAGTGCCTCCAACGCGCCGGACGTCAGCGCCGACTTGAGGCCCCAGAGCACGAAGCCGAGCGCGAACACCCAGTAGCCGGGAGCCGCCACCCACAACGTGAACGCGACGGCCGTCAGCAGCGGACCCGCGATCAACAGCCTGCGGCGTGAGGTCGCGTCCGCCCACGCGCCCGAGGGCACTTCGAGCGCGAGGCTGGACACCGACCAGATGACGAACAGCGACGAAATCTGCCATACCGACAGTCCGGTGTCGCTGAACAGCAGCGTGTACACCGGGTACAGCAGCACGAAATCGTCGAGAAACAGGTACGCGTACAAGACGCCGGCCAAGCGGCGGTGACGTCGTTGGCCCGCTAGCGGTCTAAATCAACATCGCCAGTTCATGCAACGAGACTAAGGGAGTGAACGCGACGGCGACACCGAATATCTCGCGTGGCGTCGGGATGAGTTCTGCCCTCCGGTGCAGTCTGATCTCCATGGGCAAACTCATCTATGGCTTCAACGTGTCGGTGGACGGGTACATCGCCGACGCGCAAGGCAACATCGACTGGTCCGATCCGAGCGACGAACTGCACCAGTACTGGAACGACTTCGAGCGGGAGACCGCCCTGTCGTTCTATGGGCGGCGGCTCTACGAACAGATGTCCGATTACTGGCCGAGCGCTGATGAGGACCCGGACGCCACCCCGCTGACCGTCGACTTCGCCCAGCTTTGGCGCGACCTGCCCAAGGTCGTGTTCTCGCGCACGTTGGAGTCCGTCGACTGGAACTCCCGGTTGGAACGTGGTGACCCGGTCGAGGTGGTGACGAAGCTGAAAGCCGAAACCGACGGCATCTTGGAGGTGGCCGGCGCGACGCTGGCCGCCCCGATCGTGCAGGCCGGACTGGTGGACGAGTACCGGATGGTGGTGGCGCCCACCGCCGTGGGCGGCGGCACCCCGTTCTTCCCGACTTTGCCGTCGTGGATCTCGCTGCGACTCGTGGAGAACCGCACCTTCCCGGGCGGCATTGTGCTGCTGCGATACGAGACCAAACACGACTGATCGACCACGCCGCAGCGGGACTCGTGACCTCTCGACTACACCTTCACGAGGCTGATCGGGTTCTGGCCGCTGGTCCAGTCAGGGTCGCCGCACACACCGGGCTTGGAGCGGAAGCTGACGGCACCCACAAGGGTCGCGGGGTCGAACGAATACATCAGGTCCGCCGGACCGGTGCCGCCGTTGGGACAGACCCGGCCGTTCGGGACGTCAGTGCGCTCGATCGTCCACGGACCGCCGGCTATCCGGGTGATCTGCTCGAGCAGTCCGGTGGACGTCGAAATCGTCCCGCCGCAGGTCACCTCGGCGTTGCACTGCGTGGTGATGCTCCACGTGTTCGACGTCGGACCGTTGATGAAGGTGTACTCACCATCGAGCCGATCGTCGGCCGACGCGGGGCTGGCCATCCCGACCGCCGCCGCGATCATGGCGGTCGTCGCCGCCGTCATGCGGATCATCACTGTGCGAGCATCACACGAATCGGGCTTCTCGGTCACCGTTTCTCGGGCACCGGCAGCGGGGCGGGCGGGTATTCGGGCAGTTGCGCGGCGTCCCCACCGATGTTGGCCACCGCGGTCAACCGGGAAAGTGCTTTGCCGATCGGGCCAGCGACCACGCCGGCGCCCGCATGCAAAAGGCGAATGCCGTTGCGCGTACGTGGATTCGCCAGGCGCAGGGCGCCCTCCCGCACCTTCGGGGCGGTGCCGACGAACGGTCGCATCAGCGCCTGATACCGACCCAGCGCCGAGTTGATGTCGTCGGTGGCGGCGAGCTCACCGGCGAGGATATAGGCGCCGATGAGCGCCAAGCTGGTTCCGGCGCCGCCGAACGTGGCGTTGCAGAACGCGGCGTCTCCCAGCAGAGTGACCCTGCCGTTGCTCCACCTGGATGGCTGCACCCGGCCGACGGTCGAGAAGTACATCGGCGCACCGTCGTCAAGGGCATCGAGCACCCGCGGAGCGGCTCCTCCGACGTCGTCGAACGTGCGTCGCAGGATGATGAGCTGCGCGGCCCGGTCGAGGTCGTCGAAACCGCGAACGTCGGACATGAAGGACAGGATCGCGCGCGTGGTGCCCAGGTTGTCGGGCCGCAGGTGCACGGCGCGGTGACCGGTGGCGTGCTGCCAATTCCACCAGCGGTCGTCGTCGTCGGTGCGCGGGATGGTCGCGTACGCCAAGTACATCCCGAAGTTGGTGACATCGGCGGACGTGACGAACCGGCGGGATCGCGAGTGCAACCCCTCGGCGATGACGAGGACGTCGGCCTCCAGCGAGCCGCCGTCCTCGAGCGCGACCACGACGTGGTCGCCGTGGTCGCTGACGTCGGCGATGCGGGAGTCGAAGCGGTAATCGGTTCGATCGCGCGTGTGCTCGATGAAGATGCGCGACAACTCTCCGCGCAGTATCTCCAACTCGGCTGTGGGGCCGTCATTTCCGTTGGGAGAAACCGGGAATGACGCCGCTGCCGAACCGTCCGGCCTGACGAAGCGCGTGCCCACCTCGGTCGTGTTGGCTGCCCGGATCTCGGTGTCGAGGCCCATGCGGCGCACGACCTCGCGGGCGGCGCCCCGGATGTCGACGTTCTGCCCCTCGTCGCGCCGCTGCGGGAAGCGTTCGATGACGGTGGTACGCCAACCGTGGGCAGTGAGTTGATGGGCCAGAGCGGGTCCGGCGATGCCGGCGCCGGAGATGACCGCGTGCAAAGTCATGAGGTTCCTATCTGCCCGATCGCGGGCGCGGCTAAACGCCGGGGCCCGCCGCCAGCCCCGGGACGATATCGGCGAGGCTGAAGGTGACCGGCTGTTCGAGTTGTTCGTAGGTGCACGATCGCGGGTCGCGATCGGGCCGCCAGCGGTTGAACTGCGCGGTGTGCCGGAACCGCTCGCCCTCCATGTGGTCGTAGCGCACCTCGACGACCCGCTCGGGTCGCAGCGGTACGAACGAAAGGTCCTTGCCCGCGTTCCAGCGCGACCCCTCGTTGCGGCGCGGGGTGCGTTCCCCGGACATGTGGGCGGCCCAGTTCCACGGATGATCGTCGAATGTTGTTACGAGCGATTGCAATTCGGTGAACAGTTCGCGTCGCCTGGCCATCGGGAATGCGCCGATCACGCCCACCGATGCCAGCGTGTCGTCGTCCTTGTACAGGCCGAGCAGCAGCGAACCGATCGCTTCGTCGCTCGACTTGTGCACCCGGTAGCCGGCGACGACGCAGTCCGCGGTGCGCTCGGGCTTGATCTTGTACATGACGCGCTTGTCGGGCTGATAGGTGACGGTCAGCGGCTTGGCGATCAGGCCGTCCAGACCCGCACCCTCGAACTCGGTGAACCAGCGGTGCGCGGTCGGCAGGTCGGTGGTTGCGGGCGTGACGTGAATCGACGGGCCGGAGCCCGCCAACGCGTCAACCAGTGCGGCGCGCCGCTCGCTGAACGGCCTCGACGTGTAGTCCTCGTCGTCGAGGGCCAGCAGGTCGAAGGCGATGAACGACGCGGGAGTCTTCTTGGCCAGCATCAGTACGCGCGACTCGGCCGGGTGGATGCGCTGCTGCAGCGCCTCGAAATCGAGGCCGTCGTCGGTGGCGATCACAATCTCGCCGTCGACGACGCAGCGCATCGGGAGCTCCGCGCGGACGGCCGCGACGAGCTCAGGGAAATACCTGGTCAGTGGGCGCTCGTTGCGGCTGCCGAGCTCGACGTCGAAGTCGTCGCGGAAGCAGATCGACCGGAACCCGTCCCACTTCGGCTCATAGGACGCGCCCGGCGGAATCGACTTGACCGCCTTGGCCAGCATCGGTGACACCGGCGGCATCACGGGCAGTCGCATCACTCCATTGTCCCCGTGGTGGCTGCGCGGTCGTCATTCGCCGGTTCTGAGGTCAGTGGCCCCAGCGGTATCCGGCATGCATCCGGATCGCCGGAGTAGGCGCCGGCTTCGACGGTGATGTCGCCGTCGTCAAGCACGAAGCCGTCTGGGTTCCAGCGCTGCAGGGGTCGCGTCGAGCACTGGACAGCGACGGACGTACTCGCACCGGTTGGCACCGCGATCGAGCTGAAACCGACGAGATGGCGCACCGGCCGCCCGTCGACCGGGCGCACCGCATACACCTGGACGACATGACGACCGTCGCGATCACCGGTGTTGGTCACCGTCACCCTCGCTTCGAAGCTTTCGTCATGGACGGGCCCGAGCGTCAGGTCCGTTGTGGTGAACGTCGTGTAGCCCAGGCCGAAGCCCAGCGGGTACGCCGCCCGCACGTCGTCGTGGTCGAGCTTGCGCTGACCCCACCAACGGTCGTAGGTCACCGCGCGCGCCCGCCAATCCACTTGCGGCAGTTGTGATTGCTGTCTTGGGATGGTGACGGGCATCCGCCCTGTCGGCTCGGCATCTCCGAGGAGGACGTCGGCAAGTGCGCGACCGCCCTCCATGCCGGGGTACCACGCCATGAGGAGTGCGGCGACGTCGCGGTCCCACGGGTCGACGACGACGGTGCCTCCCCCGATGACGATCACCACGGTCCGCGGATTGGTGGCCGCGACGGCGCGGATCAGCGCCACATCCTCGTCGTGCAGACGTAGATCGGACCGATCACCACCGAAGGTCCACCAGCGTTGCGAGAAGTTGAAGACCGCGCTGACGATTTTGGCAACCCGCGGCCGACGCATGATCCCACCGAACAACTGCATCGTGTCGGGCCCGAGCGCGATCAATGCCTCGCCTTCGTCTTTCGGCGTCAGGCCGACAACGACCACAGCGACATCCGCATCACCCGGATCTGTCGTGACGACGCGGTGACTGCCGAGCTGTTCGCGCAGACCCTGCAGTACCGAAACGGTGTTGCGCGGCCTGACATTCGACGATCCGGTGTCACCCAGGTTGGGTCGGTCGGCGAGCCGGCCCAACACCGCGACGCGTCGAAGAGTCTGTTCGTCGAGTGGTAAGAGCGGTGTGCCATCCACACTTTCGTTGCGAAGCAGGACCGTCGCGCGGTGAGCCACCTCACGGGCCAGCGCGCGATGTTCGGCGCCGGCCACCACGGAGCGCGGGGGCGTCGGGCGGGCTCGCCCGGCGAATTCGATCTGGGTGCGCAGGATCCTGGCGCAGGCCCGCAGCACGTCGTCGCGCTTCAACTCCCCGGAACGCAACGCCGCCGGCAGCGCATGGGCGCGCTGCTGCCGAAACGGCATCTCGACGTCTTGGCCGGCCGCGACCGATTCGACCGGATGGCGCAGACCCCAGACCCAGTCGGTGTGCACGAAACCGGTGAAACCCCATTGATCGCGCAGGATTTCGGTCAGCAGGTGTCGATTTTCGCCGGCCCACTGTCCATTGACCGAGTTGTAGGCAGACATCACGGAATCGACACCGGCCTCGACCGTGCGCCGAAAGTGCGGCAGGTATCTCTCGTGGAGGACGTCCTCCGGCACCCGGACGTCGATCTGGAATCGAGCTTCCTCCATGGAGTTGAGGGCGAAATGTTTCACGCTGGTGATCACCCATGGCCGGGCGCCTTCGATTGCCGCCGAACCCATTTCGCCGAGCAGGAACGGATCTTCCCCGTAGGACTCCTGGGCGCGACCCCAGCCGGGAAAGGGCGCGACGTTGATGCAGAGTCCACCCCAGAAGTTGGCGCCAAGAGCACGCGCCTCGGCACCGATCGCGGCACCGACGCACCGTTCGACGTCGACGTCCCAGGTGGCCGCGCGTGCGATGGCCACCGGAAAGCTGGTGGCCGGGGCGATGCCGACACCGCGAGGGCCGTCGGTGAAACGGAGCCCGGGGATTCCGACGCGGTCGATGCGGCCCGCTGTCACCGCGAGGAAGTTCGTCCGCGTCCGCGCACCGTCAACAACGGACTCCAGTAGCGCCTTGTCACCGTCGAGCAGCCACAACAGCTCCTTGTCCGTCAGCGTGGCCAACAGTTCGGCGGTGGCGACGTCGGAGGTCTTTTCGCCACGACGGACCGCGTCCACGACGCCGGCGAAGTGGGTGCCCGTCAACGGCTTACTTTCCGGCGCGCGAACTCTTCGGCGACGATCGAGACGAAGCGGTCGACGTCCTCGGGTGTGGTGTCCCACGAGGTCATCCAGCGGACCTCGCCCCGCGCGCGGTCCCAGTCGTAGAAGCGCGCCCGCTCGCGGATCCGGTCGGCGACGTCGTTCGGCACGGTCGCGAAGACGGCGTTCGCCTGGGTGTCCTGTGTGAAAGCCAGCTCGCCCAATGTGCCGTCGGCCTCGAGCGCGGTGCGCAACCGCTGCGCCATAGCGTTCGCGTGGGCCGCGCTGCGCACGCCCAGATCGTCATCGAAGAGAGCGAGCAGCTGCGCGGACGCGAACCGCATCTTGCTCGACAGCTGCATGGTGAGCTTGCGGAGGTAGATCAGCCCGGTGGCGCGGTCCGGGTCGAGCACGACGATTGCCTCCGCGCCGAGGAGTCCGTTCTTGGTGCCGCCCAGGCTCAGGATGTCCACGCCGGCGTCGACCGTGAACTCCCGAAACGGCACGCCGAGCGCTGCGGCGGCATTCCACAGGCGGGCGCCGTCCATATGGACCGCCATGCCGTGCTGGTGTGCGTAGTCGGAGACGGCCCGCACCTCGTCCGGTGTGTAGCGGGTGCCCAGTTCGGTGGTCTGCGTGATGCTGACGGCCAACGGCTGCGCGCGGTGTTCGTCGCCCCAGCCCCACGCCTCGCGCGCGACCAGCTCGGGTGTGAGCTTGCCGTCCGGTGTGGGGACGGTGAGCAGTTTGAGACCGGTCATCCGCTCAGGAGCGCCGGCCTCGTCGGTGTGGATGTGCGCACTCGTCGCAGTCACGACCGCGCCCCAGCGCGGCAACATGCTGGTGAGGGCGACGACGTTGGCGCCGGTGCCGTTGAAGACCGGGAACGTCTCGGCACGGGCACCGAAGTGGGTGCGGATCACCTCGGCCAGTCTGGCGGTGTATCGGTCTTCGCCGTAGGCGACCTGGTGACCGCCGTTGGCCGCGGCGATCGCGGCGAGAACCTCCGGATGCGCGCCTGCGTAGTTGTCGCTGGCAAAGGCGCGCCAGTCGGGATCGTGGAGCGGGGATATCGACACACGTCGATCCTGCACCCAGGACCGTCGACCGGGCCAGGTGGCTTACCCGGAGGTAATTGGCGCCTTCCATTTCGCTGCCGGCCTGTCCGACCTGGTGGGCGCTTTGTAGGTACCGAAGAGCTTGTCGCCGAAGCTCATCACGACGGACAGGTTTGTGGGTCGCTTGTTGGAGTGGTGCAGTTCGTGGGCGACATTGGGGGGCAGCAGCCAACCCGGGTAGAAGCGAATGTCGTAGCCGCAGTGGGTGATCACCATCGCCGTCGTGTTCGCAATCGCGTAGGCGACCATCACCAGGGGGTGCACCCCGAGTACCAGCGGCGGCACGTACAGGCACAGCATCACCATCAGCCCTTCGACGGGATGGACAACGAAGTTGGTCCAGATCGTCAGGGGTGATTCGACCCGATGGTGCAGATAGTGCACATACTTGAAGACGAATCTGTTGCCGTGCTCCAGTCGATGCCACCAGTAGGTGAGGAACTCCCCGATGACCATCAGCAGCGCGACCTGGGCCCCGAAGGTCACCAGTGTCGGTGCAGCGCTTGGTACGTCGATGGTCCACGGATGAAATTTGGCGTTGAGCGCGAGCAGCAGTGCCGCCGAACCGATGTAGGTGGACATCACCCGCAGACCGTCCAGCCAGGCGGTCCTGGCGGGGATCTTCCGATAGACGGCGACGTCCAGCACCGAGAAGAACACTCCGGTCACCAGCACCACAGCGACGACGACGGGCAGGAAGTATAGCGGGAACTCGAAGAACCCCACCCCGATTCGCTCCACCATCCAGTCCCAAATCGGTTGCAGCGCTGACTCGTTCATCACTCTCCTAGTGTGTGGGCTAGATCAGGATCCGTCGGGCCGCGGTGCGCAGTTCATCGATGCACTGTTCGACGGTGATGTCACCGACACTGAGCAGCGCCAGGTCGGCGTAGAAGACGCGTCCGAGCAACGTCAACGACGCGTCCAGCTCGGGAGGCACCTCGGCACCGGCGGTCAGCGCGGTGAACATCTGGCGTACGCCGAGGCGGAATTCATCCGCGACCGGGCCCAGCGCCAACACCGAGGACATCGTCGCCCGCACCATGGGCAGATCCGTCGCGGCCTCCCGAACGACGTGCTCGATGGCGACCTCGATGGGCGACTTGGGTCCGGCAGCGGTCGCAATCGCCTGTGGGATGCGGGTCGCGAGCTCATGCCCCCAAGCCAACGCCGCGTCGCAGACGACGTGCTCCTTTGAGGCGAAGTAGCGATACATCGTTGCCCTCGACACGCCTGCGGCAGCCGCGATGGTCTCCATGCCGACGGTCTCATGCCCCTGCGTATGGATCAGCTCACGTGCTGCTTTCAGGATCCGCGTGCGCACGTCGACCTGGCGCGCATCCAGCGTGCGACGAATTGTCACGGTCGCTGAGGTCACGGGCGGAGCCTTCTTGTCTGGGTTCATGCTGAAACATTAGCTGGAACACATGCTGAGACATGTGTATCACGTGATGTCTCACGCGGACAAGCCCGATGACATTGCCGGTAGTCGGAGGTCTGACGTGTCATGGACGTAATAATGGGTGGAGTGGATCTCCCCGTGCAGCCGCCGCTTGAGCCGATGCTCGCGAAAGCGCAGGCCAAGGTCCCGACTGACGCGGGCGTCTGGTCCTACGAGCCGAAGTGGGACGGCTTCCGTGCGCTGGTGTTCCGCGACGGCGACGAGATCGTCGTGCTCTCGCGCAGCGGTAAGGACCTCGGCAGATACTTCCCTGAATTGGTGGAGGCGCTTCGCGACGAACTGGCGCCGCGTTGCGTGCTCGACGGCGAGGTCGTCGTTCCCCGGGAGATCGACGGCCGCATGCGGCTGGATTGGGAGTCGCTGTCCCAGCGCATCCATCCGGCCGCCAGCCGCATCAAAATGCTGTCCGAACAGACGCCCGCGCACTTCATCGGATTCGACGCACTCGCCGCCGGTGACGCGTCGCTTCTCAAGGAGCCGTTCCGGATCCGCCGCGAAGCGCTGTCCGATGCGGTGAACGAGAAGCGGTGGTGCCATGTCACGCGTACTACCGAGGACCCGGAGCAGGGCGCGCAGTGGCTCGAAACCTTCGAGGGCGCGGGTCTCGACGGAATCATCGCCAAACGGCTCGACGGCCCGTATCTGCCGGGTAAACGGGAGATGGTGAAGGTCAAGCACGCCCGCGATGCCGACTGTGTGGCTATGGGGTACCGGATCCACAAGAGCGGCGAAGGTATCGGGTCGATCCTGCTCGGGCTCTACCGGGATGACGGCGAACTCCAGATGGTCGGTGGGGCAGCCGCGTTCACCGTCAAGGACCGGATCAAGCTGCTGAGCGAGCTGGAGCCGCTGCGCGAGGGTGACGAAATGCGTGACGGCGACCCGAGCAGGTGGAACTCCGCGGCGGACAAGCGGTGGGTCCCGGTGCGGCCGGAGAAGGTCTGCGAGGTCGCCTACGACCAGATGGAGGGAAACACGGTGCACGGCAAGAGGTTCCGCCATGCAGTCAAGTTCATGCGCTGGCGTCCCGACCGCGAGCCCTCGAGCTGCACCTTCGACCAGCTTGATGTGCCCCTGAACTACGACCTCTACGACGTGTTGGAGTCGACGTAATGGCAACGCCTGCAGAAGAAATCGACGTCGACGGCGTCAAGGTCCGGTTGACCAACCGTGACAAGCCGTACTTCCCGAAGCTGGGTGAGAACGGCACCAAGGGCAAGCTCTTCGACTATTACCTGGCCGTCGCCTCGGGTCCGATGCTGGCCGCGCTGCGAGACCGGCCCACGCACCTGCAGCGCTTTCCCGACGGCATCGACGGCGAGGAGATCTACCAGAAGCGGGTGCCGCAGAAGCATCCCGACTATCTGGAAACCTGCACCGTGACCTTCCCGTCGGGTCGAACGGCCGACGCGCTCAAGGTGACTCACCCGTCGGCGATCGCCTGGGCCGCACAGATGGGCACCGTCACTTTGCATCCGTGGCAGGTGCGCTGCCCCGACACCGAACACCCCGACGAACTGCGCATCGATCTGGACCCGCAGCCGGGCACCGCCTTCAAGGAGGCCCGCGAGGTCGCGGTGGACATTTTGAAGCCGCTGCTCGACGAACTTGGGCTGGTGGGCTATCCGAAGACCTCGGGGGGCCGCGGCGTGCACATCTTCCTGCGGATCAAACCGGATTGGGATTTCATCGCGGTGCGACGCGCGGGGATCGCGTTGGCCAGGGAGGTGGAGCGGCGGGCACCTAAGGCGGTGACGACGTCGTGGTGGAAAGAGGAACGCGGGAAGCGGATCTTCATCGACTACAACCAGAACGCCCGCGACCGCACCTTCGCCTCGGCGTATTCGGCGCGCAAGACCCCGATCGCGACGGTGTCGACGCCCCTGACGTGGGATGAGCTCCGCGACGCCGATCCGGACGACTACACCATTTCGACGGTGCCGGACTTCGTTGCGGGGCGGCCGGATCCGTGGGCGGACATCGACAAGACGGCGCAGTCGCTCGAGAAGCTGCTCGAGATGGTCAAGGCGGACGAGGAGGAGCGGGACCTCGGGGACATGCCGTACCCGCCGAGCTACCCGAAGATGCCCGGCGAGCCACCCCGGGTGCAGCCGAGCAAGAAGGTGGCGGCGAACTGGGACGAGGATGGCAACCCGGTCAAGGACGGCCAGGAACCCTAGCCTCGGCTCCCTTACCTCTGGGCAAGCCTGGCCTATCCAAGTGGGCTGAAAACTGTGGCTTCCATGGGGATATCAGGCGACCCTGCAGCCTTCATACGATCTCCGGCAACCGGCTCGCCTTTGGGGCCAAGACGAGGAGAATCTCATGACATCCACCATCCTGACTCGAATCGGTCTCGGCGTTGCCGCAGCTGCGTTCATGACGGGCATCGCGTTGGGGGCAAGTCCACTTGCCAGCGCACTTCCCGAGGGCACCATCAAGTCCGAATGCAAATCCGCGGGAGGCAAGTACTCGACGAGCGTAGGACCGGATGGCAACAGGTACTCGGAGTGCAGCTACACAGACTCCAGCGGCGTGCTGCACATTGACCAGTACAAGAACGGTCGGTACACAGGCACGTTTGACTAGGGCGAAATCGCGATCAGCCGAATCGCATTTGGCGTCGAGCGATATCGACTGGCCGCCGCTGGACCCAACAAATGCGGCGAGTTTTCGCCCGAAACTTGCCGCATGGCAGAGCTCAACCAGCTGCATGATTGCAGGTGAGCATGGCCTGGAAGGATCTGGCACCCGAAGATGCCTGGGGAGCCGCCTTGGGTACGGCCAGGCAAAAAGGCGGCAATGCGGTGGCGGCACGGGCGCCTAAGTCCCCCTGCGGGCCAGATTCGTCCCACGTTGTGAATTGCCTGTCTACCATCGGTAGATGGCAACCGACGCGGCGCGACTGCGCCGGCTACCGATTCGTCTACTCGCGGCCGCACTGACTGTCGCCGCAATATCGTTCGCGCCCAACGGCATTCCGACGGCGACGGCCCAGGGGTGTCCCGACATCGAGGTGATCTTCGCCCGCGGCACCAACGACCCGCCCGGAATCGGGCTTGTCGGCCAGGGATTCGTCGACGCTCTACGTCCCAAGGTCGCGCCCAGAAGCGTCGGCGTATACGCGGTGAACTACGCCGCCACCTTCAACTTCCTCCGCGCCGCCGACGGGGCCACCGACGCGAACAACCACGCCCAGTTCATGGCGAATACCTGTCCGAACACCAAGTTGGTCCTCGGCGGATTCTCGCAGGGCGCGGCCGTCGTCGACCTGATGTTGGGTGTCGCCCCGAACGTTTCCGCGATCTCCGGCGTGAGTGCGATTCCGGGTTTGAATGCCATCCCCGGTCTGGACCTCAACGCTCTCGCGAGGCCGATGCCGCCGGACGTGGCGAACCGTGTCGCCGCTGTCGCCGTATTCGGCAATCCGCTGGGCAGGGTCATGGGTCCGCTGAACGTCCTCAGCCCCGGGTTCGGCGCCAGGACCATCGACCTGTGCAACCCGCAGGATCCGATCTGCGACACCGGTGACCTGAGCAACCGTGCCCCGCACCATCAGTACGTCCCCGGAATGACCGATCAGGCGGCGACCTTCGTCGCCGGACTCGTCTAGTCCCCGGTGCGCTCGACCCGGGAGTCGAAGTCGCTGTCGAAGGGGCACGCGCCGGTCACCGTGTAATGACCATTTCCCGTGAGCAGGGTGATCGGATCCTGCGCGGGCGTTGGCAGTGGGTACTGCAGGGTGATCTCGCGGCGGGCGGCGCCACCCTTCTCACACGTTGAATCCGAGATCCTGTTCGCCAAGACGAACTGATTCTTGGCGAAGGTGAGGATCTTGGCGCTGTCCGGGTTGGCCCAGTAGCTCAGGCAGCGGTCGCCGGTGCGAAGGCAGTACGTCGTGATGTCGAAGCTCACGTCGGCGCTGCGGTTGCCGTCCTTATAGGTGTCGACCTCCTGATAGCGGCCGTACAGTGCCTCTGCGGGCGAGGCCACCCGGGCGGGCAGGGTAGCGGGGTCGACGACCGAGACACCGCTCTGCGGGTCTCCCGTGCGCGTGAACGTCACCGGTCGGTTGCTGGCGCAGTTGGGGTCCGTCGACCGGACGATGAACTCGCCCTTGAGTGACCCGTCGGGCTGTGACTGCAGCGACATCGTCTCCCAGACCTCCGTCGACGCGGCACTCCCGCACTTGCCTTCTTTCGTGTTCACCGCCTCCCAGCGACCGTCCACCTCGTCGAGCACCAATGCCGTTGCGGCGGTGACAGATCCATCCAGCTTCGTCGCGCTCGCCACGCACTTATCACTGCCGTCTTCGCAGGCCGACTTGATCACCCACGTCTCATTGCCGCCCGACGCATTCTGGAACGGTTGACCATTGGGCTGCGTTGGCGCGCCGAACGTGGCGGCGAACGTCCCGTTGGGTCCCGCGCCCGGCGGTGGTGCGCTGCTGCCGGGCGCGGACTCCTCATCACCGCCGAGCACGACGAGGATCGTGCCGACGGCGGCGAAGATCATCACGAGGGCAATGGGAACGACGATCGCCGTGCGCTTGTACCAAGGCAACGGCGCATCGTCGTCACCCCGCTGCCGGCCGGTATCGGGCCCAGTGGGTGGCGACTGCGCCGGTGGAGTCTGCGCCGGTTGAGCCTGGGTGGGAGCGGCCGCACTTTCGTCCAGCTGGCCCGGTGCCCCAAGGTGCGTGGGTGCCCACGCCTGGGCGACATGGTCGGGCGTCCCGGCTTGAGTGGGTGCCCATCCAGGTTGGGCCGGTTGCGCTGTCGTCGACGCCCACGCCTTCTCACCCTGCTCGGCCGGGCGTGCCTGGGTCGCATCCGCGGCCGGCGACGGATCCGCGGCCGGTCGGGCCTGTGTCGCATCCGCGGCCGGTTCCACTTGTTCGGTCCGCCGGGGCTTCTCCTTGTGCCAGTGCTTCTCGGTGTCTTCGTCCTGGAAGCCCTTCGTCGGAGCCAGTGGTGCTGCCCCGGGTGCCGTTTGACGCGAACCGGGTTTCGTCCGCTGAGTCCGGCCGCCGTTGGCGATCGCCGCCTGCGCCGCGCGGGCCATCTCCGTCGTCGTGGGGTAGCGGTCCTCGGGGTCCTTGGCCATCCCGGCGGCGATCACCGCGTCCAGTTCGGGCGAGACGTCCTTCCGCTTGATCGAGGGACGCGGTGGCGGGGCCGTGAGGTGGCCGGCGATCTGCTGTTCGACGCTCTCGCCCGGGAACGGCCGGCTGGACGTCAGGCATTCGTAGAGCACACAGGTCAATGCGTAGATGTCGGAACGAGTATCGCTTTGGCCGGTGGTGAACCGTTCGGGTGCCATGTACGGCCACGTGCCGACCACGTTGCCGGTGGCGGTCAGCTTCGTCTCTCCGGCGGCGCGCGCGATGCCGAAATCGATCAGATACGAGAAGTCGTCCTCGGCGACGAGGATGTTGGACGGCTTCACGTCCCGGTGCACGAGCCCGATCTTGTGGGCGGCGTTGAGCGCCGACGCGATCTGCTCGATGATCTTCACCGCCCGCGCGGGTTCCATCGGTCCAGCGGCGAGGACGTGCTCCAGGTCTTGGCCCTCGATCAGTCGCATGTCCACATAAAGCCGGCCCTCGATCTCGCCGAAGTTGTGAATGGGAACGACGTGCGGGTTGTTCAGACCCGCTGCGGCGAAGGCCTCGTGCCGAAACCGTTCCTCGAAGACGGGGTCGGCGGCCAGCTGCGCCGGCAGCACCTTCACGGCCACGACGCGGCGGGTCGCGGTGTCAAACGCCTTCCACACCTCACCCATGCCGCCGCGGCCGATCAACTCAACGAGCCGGTACCTGCCGAAGGGCGTGCCCTCCACTACGCCTCCTGGAAACTGCGGAAAACCAGCACGTTCACACTCTTCACGATCGGGCAGCCGCCCGGTCCCGTATTAGAGATTGCGGCGGCAGCCGGTATACCGCAACCCACTGGACGTGATCGGTTCCGCAAGTGTCTTTCCTCCGCCGCTGCGCGGGCCTGGCACGTAGGTGAACTATCCCTTGAGAACGCAAATCAACCACATCTGTGGGCTTGCGTCCCGGCTAAGGATGCCATCCGCCCTCAAAATTTGCTGTTTTCGGTGAATGTGTGGCGTTGCGGGCTGCCGACTGCGAGAATTCTCCGATCTGGCGCTTTCGGGGGAAACGCCAGCTTGAAGGGGGTGCTCGAAGATGGGGATTCGCCGGTCCAGCGCAGGGCTGCCGATGGTCGCCGCACTGCCCGCCTTTGTTGCCGACAACGCTATCTGGCACGCTCCGCCGGCCAAGTGATTGAGGAACGACTATGCAAGATCCGACTGGACTCACAGGTGTCCAAGAAAGATCCAAGAACAACGACCGAGGCTCATGCCATTCAGCAAGCCACCTGAGCAGGAGCACATCGTCATGAGCATGAAGAACTTCGCTGCCAGACCCAGAGCCGTCCGCGGCCTGGCTGTCACTCTGGCGTCGGTCGTAACCGTCTCGTCGGCGGCCTTGAGCATGGGTGCAGTTCCCGCGCTCGCGCAGCCGACGGAAGAGACCACCGTGGTGGATACCCCGGTGTACGAAGAGACCCCGTTCTACTCCCCGCCAGTCGTGGAGGCCCCACCGGTCGTGGAAGCCCCGCCGGTTGTCGAGGCCCCGCCGGTTGTCGAGGCGCCGCCGGTCGTTGAGGCGCCGCCGGTCGTTGAGGCCCCCGCGGACACCCCGGCTCCGGTCGTGACAGAGGAGGCGCCGCCGGTGGTCACGGAGGAGGCACCTCCGGCGAACACCCCTGAGTCCGGGGCCGAAGGGTCCACGCCCGACACCAAGACACCTGACTCCACCGAGGGAACCGGTAGCACCGGTGGCACCGAAGGAACCGGTGGCACCGAAGGAACCGGTAGCACCGAAGGAACCGGCGGAACTGAGGGAACCGGTGGCACCGAGGGAACGACCGGTAGCACCGAAGGAACCGGCGGAACTGAGGGAACCGGTGGCACCGAGGGAACGACCGGTGGAACCACCGGTGGAACCGAGGGAACCGGTGGCACCGAGGGAACCGGTGGAACCGAAGGAACGACCGGTGGAACCACGGGTGGAACCGAGGGAACCGGTGGCACCGAAGGAACCGGTGGAACCGAAGGAACGACCGGTGGAACCACGGGTGGAACCGAGGGAACCGGTGGCACCGAAGGAACCGGTGGAACCGAAGGAACGACCGGTGGAACCACGGGCGGAACTGAGGGCACCGGTGGAACCGAGGGAACCGGTGGCACCGAGGGAACCGGTGGAACGACCGGAACCGACCCGGAGACCAATCCCGCAGGTGGAACGGTCGTTTCGAATGCCGAAGCGGCGGAGGCCAAAACGCCTGTCGAGCCAAAGCAGACGGACGCCGCCCCGGAAAACATCGAAAAGGCCGAAACCGCGCCGGCGGTTGACGTGAATCCCCCGCCTGCTCCGAAGGCCGAGGTCGAGGAGTTGCATGACCTCGTGCTGACCGGCGAGGTGAAGACTGGTGGCCCAATCAGTGCGGAGGCGGCGATCAAGGTCGAGGCCAACGTTGCTCAATGGCAGCCCGACTGGGTGCAGTACGACAAGTACTACCGTCCGTTGATCTTCAATCCCTACCCCGAGCCCATGAAGGTGGTGTACGAGGTCGGCGGCGAGCCGCGGATCGTGATCATCGAACCGTTCGGCCGGGTGGTCACCGAGGTGCGGGATGCGGGTTCGTACAACTTCTCCGCAATTCGCCTCAACGCGTTCGGAATCCCCATCGAACTTGCCGTCGGCAACTTCTTCGGCGGCGGCTACGTTCCAGGACCCGGGCAGCCGCCACCGCCGCCGCCGCCGCCGGTCCGGACCCTCACCGACGTCCCGGTTCAGGTCCAGTACACCAACGCGACCTACGCTCCGATGGTTGTCAAAAGGGTCGTCGACGTGGGTCCCGATCCGACCAACAACAACCTCCACAAGGTCCTTCTCGACGGCGTGACGCCGGCGTGGGGTGAGTGGAAGAACAACGAGGCGGGTGTGCCGCAATTCGTGGTCAACGAGACGCAGAGCTTCCCCGGGATGGAAGCCCCTGGAGAAGGACCGCTGCCCGGAAACTACGACCTGAAACTGGTGAGCGACGAGAAGCCCACCGGGTTGGGTGGCACTGACTTCCTGCTCATTGCGGGGGCCGCCCTGGTCGCGGTCGTAGCGGTCGGCGCGATCGTCATGACGGTCCTCGGCAAGCGACGACGGTCAGCGTTCTGACGCGGTGCCCGAGCGCGGCCGAAATGCCGCGCTCGGGCGCGCACCAGATTTGAATAGACAAATGCATGTTTCGTCGACCGTCCGGAAGTGGTCTGCGGGTCTGGCTCTGGTAGCCATCGTCGCCAGCGGCGTCGGTATCGCGGCCGTGATGATCTTCGGAAGCATCACGGCGCCGAAGCCGTCCGAGCGGGCGGTGACACCGCGCACGACGCTCGCACCACCGCAGCCGAAGGTGCCGACTCCCGTCGAGTTCGCCATCGGGGTCAATGTGACCGAGCAGAACTGCGAGCCCGACGCATTGTGCAGCTATAAGTACACGATCGAGCCGAAATACATTGGGCTGCATCCGCTGCCAGAGACGCCGTTCACGGTGTTCTACGAGGTCCTCGGCGGGAACGCGCCACAGAAGGGCGAGTTCACCGTGCACAAGGACCAGGCGCAGATCCGCAAGGATGTCGTCCTGGAGGGCCCGCCGGGGGCGCAGCTCAAGGCCCACGTCATGAGCGTGACCGGCTGAATTATTGCGGTTCTGCGCCCACGGCGATGGCTACGGACGCATTGTTGGCGATATGACAAAGGCGTCACTGCTGCGGGCCGAGGAGGGTTTGCCGCGCGACGTCCAGGGTGCGGCGGACCCACGCTTCGGAAACGTCGTGCGGATCTTCGCTGGAATGTTCCCGGGCCGCCGATTCGGCGGTGGCGCGCTGGTGGTGTACATCGATGGCCGACCCGTCGTCGACGTGTGGACGGGGTGGTCGGACAGATCCGGGCAGGTGCCGTGGACAGCCGATACGGGGGCGATGGTGTTCTCCGCGACCAAAGGGGTCGCGGCGATGGTCATCCACCGTCTAGTCGATCGTGGGCTGCTGTCGTATGACGAGCCCGTCGCGAATTTCTGGCCCGAGTTCGGCGCCAACGGCAAGGACGACATCACCGTGCGCGACGTCCTTCGACATCGATCCGGGCTGGCCCATCTCAAGGGCGTGACCAAGGAGGAACTGCTGGACCATCTGCACATGGAAGAGCGGCTCGCCGCCGCACCCGCCGATCGGCAGCGCGGCCGGCAGGCCTACCACGCGCTGACGTACGGGTGGATTCTCTCCGGTTTGGCGAGGGCCGTCACCGGGATGGGTATGCGCGAGCTCATCCGTGCCGAAGTCGCGCAACCTCTGAATACCGATGGCCTGCATCTCGGTCGCCCTCCGGCGGGCTCGCCCACCAAGGTCGCGCAGATTCTCGCGCCGCAGGGCTCCCGCGCGAATCCGATATTCGATTTCGTCGCGCCGAAAGTGGCCGGGCTTCCGTTGTCGGGTGCGCTTGGCGCCATGTACTTTCCTGGCATCAAATCCCTTGTGCAGGGCGATATCCCGTTTCTCGACGGCGAGGTGCCCGCGGCCAACGGTGTGGTGACGGCACGTGGGCTGGCAAGGATGTACGCCGCGGTCGCCAATGGCGGCAGTCTCGACGGCGTCGAGCTCCTGTCATCGGAATTGACGCAGGGTCTCGTCGGAAACCCGAAGCCGTGGCCGGATCTGAACGTCGGCGTACCGATGCCGTTTCATCTCGGCTACCATGAATCGCCGATACCCGGGCTGCTCAAGGGTTTTGGCCATATCGGCCTCGGCGGCACCCTGGGCTGGGCCGATCCGACGACCGGCAGCGCATTCGCGTTCGTCCACGATCGACTGCTCACGCCGATGCTCTTCGACATGGGCTCTTTTGCCGGCATTGCCCGCCCGCTGCGCAACGCCATCACCGCCGCCCGGCACAACGGTCCCATGGTTGTGCCGAAATACGGTGCGCGCTATCGGGAGTCGGCTCCGCAAAGGAAAGTCGCGGGCCGCCGCTAACTCGTCGGAACGACGCCGCGTGCCTGCGGCAGCGGCAGATCGTTGTAGGTGGCGATGCCAGGTGCCGCCGCGACGACTGCGCCGATGGCGTGGATCGGCGGCATCGCCGTCATGATGTGTCCGAGCACGAAGAAGTCCTCGAGGGTCTTGGCGTTCTCGATCATGTCGGGCGGTGGGAGGAAACCGACCTGCATATTGACCGTCGGCCGCCCGTCGATGGTGATCTTCCATCCATCGCCGTCGAGCTGCCAGTCCGGATCCAGCGTCTGCCCCTTTTTCCACCGAACGTTGATGTCGATCACGGTCTTGCCGTTGGCAATTCCCTGCCAGCTGGCGTATACACCGGCGACGTGCCCGGCTTTGATGGTCCACGAGGCCATCGGGAGATCCTCTGTGGTCTGGGCGTATTCGGATACACACTTGATCTCGTCCAGTTCGATGCCGACGGCGTCGGCGACCAGCTGCACCGCCTCGGCGAACACCGCCGTGCCCTTCTCGGCCATCGGCGGTAGGTCGGGATCGTCGATCTTCTTGTCGAAGCCGACTGGCCGCTCGGTGTCAGGCGAGTCGTAGAGGGTGGTGTCGGCGGACTCGGCGATGGTGATCTTGTCGACCCGGTCGCATGCGGTGGTGGCCACGATGGCCAGCAACTCGGCGAACCCGGGGCTGACGCCCGAGCCGAACAGCGTGGATCCGCCTCGTTGGCATGCATCTTCGAGTTTGGCGCGGCCGTCGCCGAGATTGTGGCCGGTGATGAAGGACGCGGACGCGACGACATTCACACCGGCCTCGAGGATGTGGACCAATTCGTCGACGTCGATCCACATCGGGTTGTACACCACGACGTCGGGCTTCAGCGCCAACAGCTCGTCCACGTCGTTGCTGGCCTTGACCCCCAGCGGCTCGATGCCCGCCAGTTCGCCTGCATCGCGCCCCACCTTGTCCTTCGACCATGCGTAGAGGCCGACGAGTTCGTAGTTCGGGTTCTTGGCGATCGCCTCGACCGAGCTTTTTCCGACATTTCCCGTCGTCCACTGGACGACCCGGTATGGGGTGTTGGGCACGCGCTCAGCATAGGGGCGTCCGGCGCGGCGGGGAAGCGTTTTTACCGACCGGCGAAAAATCGCCTATGGTGACGATGATGAGCGGGCGAACCAGGGGGCGTCCACCGCGGATCAGCCGGGACCAGATCGTTGTCGCCGCCCGAAGCGTCGCGGCCAGCGACCTGACCATGCAGGCCGTCGCCGATGCGCTCGGAGTGAGCCGTAAAGCGCTGCACTACTACGTCGGCGACCGTGCGGGCCTGCTGACGCTGATGGTGCTCGACCAGTTCGAGCGGGAACTCGCGCCCGTCGAACTGCCCACAGACGACGACTGGCGGGCCACCCTGCGGACCTACGCCATGGCCTTCCGCGACGGACTCATCCGGGTGGGCATCCAGGACTCCGTGACCGATTTTGCGCAGCTCGGCGGCCTCAGCACGGCGGCGGCGCTGGCGTTGGCCGACCGCGTCCTCGACGCGCTGCTGTCGGCGGGCCTGGACCCCGACAGCGCGCGGCACGGCCTCACCGCCGCGTCGAACATCGCGCAATCGGCCGCGCAGACCGTGCTCGCACAGACCGGGTCCGGCGCCCACCGCCACCGTGCGGAAACGACAGAGGCGCTGCTGCGGGAACCGCAGGACACCTACCCGGCGCTGCGCCGAGTGCTCGAATCGGCACCGGCCACCGAACACGACGCGCAAACCCAGTTCGACTTCGAACTCGGCGTGGTAATCGCCGGTCTGGAACGAATCCTGAAGCGTGAGTCGTTGTGAGGCAACGCTTTACAGCGGAGTGAGCGCGACCTTCCCGGTACGCTGCTGGCCGCTGCCGTCGATCCACGTGAGATCGATGACATCACCGGGATAGTGGCGGTCCAGCACGTACGTCAACGTGGTGGCCGAGTCCAGCGGCGTGCCATCCAGTGTCGTGAGGACGTCGCCGGCGACCAGACCGGCCTGGTCGGCGGGGCCGCCGCGCAGAACGTCGGCGACGAGCACACCGGGTCCATCGGTCGGAGCGGTACGCACGCCGACACCGAGCAGCACCGGCGGGCCGATGTGCACCGAGTCCGACGCCGCCCCCGAGCGGATTTGGTTGGCGATGGCCATCGCGTCGTTGATGGGAATGGCGAAGCCCTTGCCGCCCGGGCCCATCCGGAAGTTCACCGACGCCGCTGTCGTGACGCCGACGACCTGGCCGGCTCCGTTCACGACGGGGCCGCCGGAATCCCCGGCGACCACCGGTGCCGCGAACTCGATCAGCCCGGTCAACTCGTCCTTACTGCCGGTGAGTGCATCTTCAGCGTTGACCGTGCGGCCGAATCCGGTGACCGTGCCCACTTCGTGGGTCAGCGGGGCGTTGCTGCCCTGTGCGTTGCCGATGGCGACGACAGGCTCGCCTTCTACCAGGGCACCGGAATCGCCGATCGGCGCGACAGGCAACCCACTGGCGCCCAGCAGTTGGAGCACCGCGATGTCGCGACGACGGTCATAGCCCACGAGTTCGGCGGGGAACGCGCGACCGGCGACAGCGACGGTGATGCGGTCGGCCCCGCCGACCACATGGAAATTGGTCATCACCTGACCATTCGGGTCAAGCACGATGCCCGCGCCGTTTCCGACCGCGTTCTGGTAGTAGATCTCGGTGTCGATACGTGCCACCGCCGGCTCGACCACGCGCGCCGCGGCGATCGGATCCCCGGGGGCGGCCCCTGACGTAGCCGGGTGCACTGGCGTCACCAGCGCCAGGACCGCGACAAGTGCGGTCAACAGCGTCGCGCAGGAGCGACGCATACGAATTATGCGCATCAGCCCATTTTGCCCGAAAACGAAATCTTTAATCGTCAACGGCGACGCCGCCACGCAGGCGCCTGCGGCGACGCCGCGTCGGCTCCGCCTTCTCGGACGTCCCGTTAGCAGGGGATTTGCCGTTTGCCTTATCGGTATCCGGCGCGTTTTCGTCGGCTTTGTCTGCTTCGTCGGCCGTCGCCTCGGGCTCTGTTGCCGTCGACTCGGGCTCCTCGGCCTCAGCGGTGACCTCAGCGGGCTTGTCTTCGGACTCCTCTTCGGGAGTCTCGTCTGCGGGCGTCTCGTCTGCCGTCGCCTCGTCCGCGGTCTCCGTGTCCTCAGCGTCGTCCTCAGCGTCCTTCTTACGGCCGCGGCGCTGCTTCGGCGTCTTGGGCTTCAGCGGTTTCGGCGGTGGTGGTGGCAGCTCGGCGACATCGGCCAGGTAGAACGAGAAAATCCCCAGCAGCGCGATCGCGGCGGCGGCACCGTAGATCCCGAACAGCCACTGACCCGCGTCGTCCAGCGAAAGCCAGATCTCGCTGATCGCCGCGCCGAGGATCAGCACACCGGCGAGGACGTGCAGCACGATCGACGCCGTCCGAAGCCGCAGGGCCAGCAGCGGCGTACGGAACTCCGGCCGTCGCGTGCGTAGCAGCGTGAAGACCACCGGTAGCGCGGCCAAGCCGATCAGCACACCGGTGACGATGCGCATCACGGTGCCGAGCGTGTGCGACGTCGTACCCATCAGTTCCCACCAGCGCGGCAGGACGAAGGCGAAAAACAGGGCCGCGGCAACACACGAGAACGAGGCGTGCCACAAGACCGCGACCCAGCGCCGCATACTCCTCCTTGAGGTTGGTTGGCCCGGGGTGCGACCAGGTCATTCCTATGTAGTCGCACCCCGGCCAAGCGCGGAGGATAGGGGATTTGAACCCCTGAGGGCTATTAACCCAACCCGCGTTCCAGGCGAGCGCCATAGGCCACTAGGCGAATCCTCCGCCGGTCATGGTAGCCGACCACGCTGATGTGCCCGTCCAGTCACATGTACGCCGGGTACTAGACTCCTTGCTGGACCCCGCGCGGCGTCCATCCTGTGAACTCCCCCAGGGCCGGAAGGCAGCAAGGGTCAATGGGCTCTGGCGGGTGCGCGGGGTCCCCCTCTTTTCCCGGGGTTCACCCGCTCCCAGTGAAAGGCGCCTCGTGTCGTTTCAGTCGCTCGGCCCTGCGGAAATTCGCGCACAGCACGAGTTGCAGACGCGCAATTACGCCGACCTCAAGGCCAAGGGTCTCAAGCTGGATCTGACCAGGGGCAAGCCGTCGGCCGCCCAGCTCGACCTCTCCAACGGCCTGTTGGACCTTCCGGGGAAGGCCGACTTCAAGGACGGCGACGGCACCGACACGCGCAATTACGGCGGCCTGCACGGGCTGCCGGAGCTGCGGGCCATCTTCGGCGAGATCCTCGGGATCGGGGTGCCGAACCTGATCGCCGGCAACAACGCCAGCCTCGAGTTCATGCACGACGTCGTGACGTTCACGATGCTGCACGGCGGTGTCGATTCTCCGCGGCCCTGGAAGGATGAGCCGCACGTCAAATTCCTGTGCCCGGCGCCCGGCTACGACCGGCACTTCGCGATCACCGAGACCCTGGGCATCGAGATGATCACCGTCCCCATGCACGAGGACGGCCCGGACGTCGACCTGATCGAGGAGCTGGTCGCTGTCGACCCGGCCATCAAGGGCATGTGGTGTGTTCCGGTGTACTCGAACCCGACCGGCGTGACCTATTCGTGGGAGAAGGTGCGGCGGCTGGTTCAAATGCGGACCGCTGCCAACGATTTCCGGCTGATGTGGGACAACGCCTACGCGGTGCACACGTTGACTCACGATTTCGCGCAGAACATCGACGTCCTGGGGCTGGCCGAGGCGGCGGGGAATCCGAACCGGCCGCTGGTGTTCGCTTCGACGTCAAAGATCACCTTCGCCGGTGCTGGGGTGAGCTTCTTCGGGGGCTCGCTGGGCAACATCGCGTGGTATCTGCAGTACGCGGGCAAGAAGTCGATCGGGCCGGACAAGGTGAACCAGCTGCGGCATCTGCGATTCTTCGGCGACGCCGACGGGGTGCGGCTGCAGATGCGGCGTCATCAGGAGCTGCTGGCGCCCAAGTTCGCCACGGTGCTGGAGATCCTGGCCGACCGGCTTGGCGAGTCCAAGATCGCGTCGTGGACCGAGCCGAAGGGCGGCTACTTCGTGAGCCTGGATGTGCTGCCGGGCACCGCGCGCCGCACCATCGCGCTGGCCAAGGATGCAGGTATCGCGGTCACCGAGGCCGGCGCCACCTTCCCATACCGAAAAGATCCGGAGGACAAGAACATTCGGATCGCGCCATCGTTCCCGCCGCTGCCCGAGTTGCGCGAGGCGATGGACGGCCTGGCGACCTGTGCGCTGCTCTCGGCCACCGAAGCGTTGCTGAAGGACTAGCTCGCCTACGTGATGACCCATCGCACGTCGGCTCATCTCACGAGAAGTGAGGGGTTTGGCTGTACGCGGCGCTACGGCGTCAGCCGGCCTCGGTAGCGTGTGCGAGCGTGGCGCTCTACCGCAAGTACAGACCCGCGACCTTCGCCGACGTGGTTGGCCAGGAGCACGTCACCGAACCGCTGTCCACGGCGCTGACAGCGGGGCGCATCAACCACGCGTATCTGTTCTCCGGGCCGCGCGGGTGCGGCAAGACGTCGTCGGCGCGAATCCTGGCCCGGTCGTTGAACTGTGAGCAGGGGCCGACGGCCACGCCGTGTGGGGTCTGTGCGTCCTGCGTGGCGCTCGCGCCCAACGGGGGCGGCAGCGTCGACGTCACCGAACTGGACGCCGCCAGCCACGGCGGTGTGGACGACACCCGCGAGCTACGCGATCGCGCGTTCTACGCTCCGGCGCAGTCGAGGTACCGCATCTTCATCATCGACGAAGCGCACATGGTCACCACGGCGGGCTTCAACGCGCTGCTGAAGATCGTCGAGGAGCCGCCGGAACATCTGATCTTCGTGTTCGCCACGACAGAGCCGGAGAAGGTGCTGCCGACCATTCGCTCGCGGACGCATCACTACCCGTTCCGGTTATTGGCACCGCGGACCATGCGGTCGCTGCTGGAGCGCATCTGCGCGCAGGAGACGGTCACGGTCGATGACGCGGTGTACCCGCTCGTCATCCGCGCCGGCGGCGGATCGCCCCGTGACACGCTGTCGGTGCTCGACCAGCTGTTGGCGGGAGCGGACGGTAACCAGGTCAGTTACCCACGGGCCCTGGCGCTGCTGGGTGCCACCGATGTGGCGTTGATCGACGATGCGATCGATGCGCTCGCGGCGGGCGATGCCGCCGCGCTGTTCGGGGCAGTCGAGGGTGTGATCGATGCCGGTCACGACCCGCGGCGGTTCGCCACCGATCTGCTCGAACGGTTCCGCGATCTGATCGTGCTGCAGTCGGTTCCCGACGCGGTCGCCCGCGGGGTGGTGGACGGGCCCGAGGACGTGCTGGACCGAATGCGCGATCAGGCGACCCGCGTCGGCAGCGCAACGCTGACCCGCTACGCGGAGGTGGTGCACGCCGGGCTGGGTGAGATGCGCGGTGCGACGGCGCCCAGGCTGCTGCTCGAGGTCGTGTGCGCGCGGCTGCTGTTGCCGTCGGCCAGCGATACCGAGTCGGCGTTGTTGCAGCGCGTCGAGCGCATCGAGACCCGGCTGGACATGTCGATCCCGGCGGGGGAGCAGCCCGGGGGCGCGCCGAAGTACAGCCGCAAGAGCCAGGCCGCACCGGAATCCGGCGCCGAAGCACCCGTCGACCCCAAGCCCGCACCGGAGCTGAAGCCGGCGCTCGAGCCGACGGTCGTCGTCGAGCCCAAGCCGATGCCGGAGCCGACACCCTCGCCGCCCAAGCCGCCTGAGCCGGTTTCCGCTCCGAAACCGGAACCGGCATCGCCTCCTCCGGTGCGCCAGCCCGCCGACCCCGTCGTCGCGGCGCCCCCACCCGCGGCCGTCACCGGTGAACCGAACGCCGCTGCGGTGCGCAGCATGTGGACGACGGTGCGCGAGAAGGTCCGTCAGCGCAGCCGCACCACCGAAGTGATGCTGGCCGGCGCGATCGTGCGCTCCGTGGAGGGCGACACCCTAGTGCTCAGCCACGAGTCCGCACCGCTGGCCAAACGGCTGACTGAACAGCGCAATTCCGATGTCATCCGCGAGGCGCTCAAGGACGCACTGGGTGTCGACTGGAAGATCCGGTGCGAGGTGGGCCCGCCCGGTCCGCCGCCCGCCGCCGAGCCGGAGCAGAAGCCCGCCGCCGCGCCTGGCCCGCCGCCACCGATCGACGTCGACGACGAGGAGAGCATGCTCGCCGAAGCGGGCAACGACACGTCCGATACACCGCGACGCGACCCGGAAGAGGTGGCGCTGGAGCTTCTTCAGAACGAACTCGGCGCCCGCCGCATCGACGGCGGCTAGGCCCTAGGGCGTCCACCACGGGCGCAACGGCAGCCCGCCGTCGTTCCCGCGCTCGTCCAGCTTGACGGCCAGAACCTGGTGCAGCTGAACGACATTCGTCTCGAAGCCCACTCGCGAACCGGCCATATACAGGCCCCACACCTTCGCGGTGGGAAGCCCGACTTCTTCGACGGCCTCGTCCCAGCGCTCTTCGAGGTTGCGGCACCAGTCGCGCAGCGTCAGCGCGTAGTGGTGGCGCAGGTTCTCCTCGTGCACCACCTCGAGGCCGACGTCCTGCGCCTCGCTGATGATGCGGCCCGAACCCGTGAGCTCCCCGTCGGGAAAGACGTAGCGGTCGATGAAACCACCTGCGTTGGCGCCGGTTCGGTTGTCATGGCGGGTGATGCAGTGGTTGAGCAGCAGCGCGCCGACACGCATCTTCGACTGGAGGAACCGGAAGTACGCCGGATAGTTCTGTACGCCAATGTGCTCGGTGAGCCCGATCGAAGAGACGGCGTCAAATCCGGATTCCCGGATATCGCGGTAGTCGCCGTGGCGCACCTCGGCGAGATCCGACAGGCCCTGCTCGGCGATCGCATTCTGAGCCCACTCCGCCTGCTCCTTGGAGAGCGTGACGCCGATCGCCTTCACGCCGTGGCGCGCGGCGTATCGGACCATGCCGCCCCATCCGCAGCCCACGTCGAGCAGTCGATCACCGGGCTGCAGCCGCAGCTTCTCGAACACCAGTCGGTACTTGTTCTCCTGTGCCTCTTCCAAAGTCGCGTCGGCATCCGGATAGCAGGCGCAGGTGTAGGTCATCGACGGACCGAGCACCCACTCGTAGAACTTGTTCGAGACGTCGTAGTGGTGGTGAATGGCCTCGGCGTCGCGAGTCTTGCTGTGCCGCAAACCTTCCATGACGCGACGCCAGCGCGGCAGCGCTTCCTGGGGCGGCGGGGCGATCGGCTTCAGATGCTCGATGCCGATCGTGCGCACGATGTTGGCAAGCACGCGCGGTGGCGGAAGCCTGAAATCGAGTTTGTCGGCCAGCGCCATGAGCAGGTCGTAGGGATCGGCCGGATGGACGCCGAGCGGTCTGAGATCGCCCGCTACGTATGCGCGCGCGAGCCCGAGCTCACCGGGGGCGGTCGCGAGATACGTGGTGCCGCGCGGTGTCAACAGGTCGAGGCCGAGCGTGGCGTCCTCGGGTCCGGCTGAACTGCCGTCGTAAGCGGTGAATTTCAGCGGAATCTGACCCGCGGCGAAGATCTCCAGGATCTCTGCCAACGTGAGTCTTCCGGCTGGCGCTTGTGTCGAGTGTTCTTTGAATGTGGTCATCGTCGTTGCACCGCCTTTGCGTACAGGTCGAGGAGTCTCGAGTCGGGGTCGTAGGTCTTTTTGACGGTCTTGTAGGTTTCTCCACCATAGAGTTCGTCGAACTCGTTCGGGCTGTAGTACGCATCGGAATACAGCGATTTGTGACCATCCAGCTCGCTGACCTTACGTTCGATCAATCTATTCGTATGTCCTTCGGTCGGACCCATTGGCACCGACGACCAGAACCCGACGTTGACGTACGTGCTCTGGGCGCGGATCGGGTACAGCGGCCAGGTGGTGTCGCCGCGGAGCCGCAACGGGCACAACCAGATCGGCTCGATCGGCACGTTGGACAGGAACCATTCGACGAACTCCTCTGCGCGGGACAAGGGGACCTCGATGTCCTGCACGACGCGTTCCAATGGTGGTCTGCCGTTGCGCTTTTCGATCCTGTCGGCGATGTTGAAGCGTTGGTCGTAGCCGATCAGCTTCCAGTAGACGCTGCTGCGCCGGTAGCGCCGCGGCCAGAACCGGCGGATGAGCGGATCCTGGGCGCCGAATGCCCTTGAGCACCAGAACCAGTCGGTGTCCCAGCGCCACAGGTAGTCGTGGATCGTCAGGCGGTCGTGCTTTTCGCCCTCGGGGTGCTGGATGGACCGGTAGTAGATCTGCTGGCCGGTGTAGTCGCTCACGGGACCCGGAGTGCCGGTCTGGAATCCGAGTACCAGGTAGCTCTCGTCGGCCGAGAACACGACACCGTCGAGGTAGTCGACGGGCTTGCCGGCCGCTATGTCGGGGTGGCCTCCGGTTTCGATGATGCGGTCCATCGCGGTGAAGAGATCCGTCAGTGAGTGGAATCGCAGATGCCGAAGCTCGACGAACGGTTTGACCGGTTCCAGCTCGATCTTGATCCGAACCGAATATCCCAGCGTGCCATAGGAATTCGGGAAGGCGCGGAATAGGTCAGAATTCTCGGTGGGCGAGGCGGTGATGACGTCGCCGGTGCCGGTGAGGATGTCCATCTCCAGCACCGACTCGTGCGGCAGCCCGTTGCGGAACGACGTCGATTCGATGCCGAGGCCGGTGACTGCTCCGCCGAGCGTGATCGTCTTGAGCTGCGGCACCACAAGCGGCGCAAGCCCGTAGGGCAGCGTCGCCGCGACCAGGTCCTCGTACGTGCACATTCCGGCGACGTCCGCGGTCCGATTCTCGGGATCGACGGCGATGACCCCGCCGAGGCCCGAGACGTCCAGACCCTTGGTCGACGTCTTGGCACGGGCCCGGAAGAGGTTCGACGTGGGTTTGGCCAGTCGGACCGTCGCGTTCGGGGGAATCGCCCGGTAGCTGGCCAGTAGCCGCTCTACCCCAGCGGAGTGAGCAGAACGTGCGTCGGTATCCACCACTGACACAGATATACGCTAGTCCGCGGTCGCAGGTGATGCGACCGCACCGACTGTGATCACCCCTACCTAGGAGTTGCACCGATGGGACAGGTCAGCGCGTCCAGCACCGTGGAGATCGCCGCCGCCCCGGAGACCGTACTGGCGGCCGTCGCCGACTATGCGAACGTGCGCCCCAAGATTCTCTCGCCGCACTACAGCGAATACCGGGTGCTCGAGGGCGGACAGGGCGCGGGCACAGTGGCGTCGTGGAAGCTGCAGGCGACGAAATCACGGGTGCGTGACGTGAAGGCGAGCGTCGACGTGGCAGGTCACACGGTGATCGAGAAGGACGCCAACTCGACGATGATCACGAATTGGACGGTCTCCCCGGCAGGGGAGGGCTCGTCGGTGACCGTCAAGACCTCGTGGAAGGGCGCGGGCGGCATCGGCGGCTTCTTCGAGAAGACGTTCGCGCCGCTGGGCCTGCGGAAAATCCAGGCTGAGGTGCTGGAGAACCTCAAGAAGCAGGTGGAGGGCCGCTAGGCCCGACACTCAGGCCGGAGGGCTAGCTGGAGCCGAGGAAGCCGGCGATCCCGCGCACAACGGCGTCGGCGTACTTCTGCCGTCCCTCGGGCGTCTTCATCAGCGCAGAATCGGCCGGGTTCTTCATGTTGCCGAGCTCGACCAGGACCGATGGGAACTGCGCGAGGTTGAGCCCCGCGATGTCCGACCGCGGATTCAGGCCGCCGGTACCGATGTAAGTGGACGGCACCAGGCCCGATGCCTGCAACTGGTCCTTCATGATCGTGGCCAGCCGCACCGACGGCCCGGCCTGCACGTCGTTGAGCGGTGGGGACGAGTACAGGACGTGGAAGCCGCGACCGCTGGCGGGCCCGCCGTCGGCGTGGATGCTGACGACCGCGTCGGGGCGCAGGGAGTTGGCCATTGCCGCGCGTTCGTCGACGCAGGGCCCGGCGCTGGCGTCGTCGCCGCGTGACATCGCAGTACGCACGCCGAGCGCGTTCAGCGCCTGGCGGATGCGCAGCGTGGTCTCCCACGCGAAGGCATGCTCGGCATAGCCGTCGTCGGTGGACGTGCCGCTGGCCTGGCAATCCTTGGTGCCACCGCGCCCGGTGGGCACCTGGCGGCTGATGGACGAATCGTTGACGGCGTTGTGACCGGGGTCGAGGAAGACGATCTTGCCGGCGATGTTGGCCGGCGCTGCGGATGCTGGGCTGACAAGCGTCGATGCGGCGATGAGGAGTCCGGTCGCCACCGCGGCGCAGGAGCGCAATGTTCTGGTGGCACCGACACGCAGGCGGGGATGCACGGGCGCCACCGTAGCGCTGACCCCGACTAGGCTGAAACCCCAACGCGACGACGCAACCGAGTCGAGACCAATACGCAAGGGGATCGTCATGCAACCCGGCAGTGGTGGCCAGCCCGATATGTCCGCTCTTCTGGCCCAGGCGCAGCAGGTGCAGCAGCAGTTGATGGAGGCGCAGGCGGCGCTGGCCGCGGCCGAGGTCAACGGGCAAGCGGGTGGCGGCCTGGTGCAGGTCACGATGAAGGGCAGTGGCGAGGTGATCGCGGTCCGGATCGACCCCAAGGTCGTCGACCCGCAGGACGTCGAGACGCTGCAGGACCTCGTCGTCGGCGCGATCGCCGATGCGTCCAAGCAGGTCACCATCCTGGCGCACGACCGCCTCGGTCCGTTGGCCGGTGGCATGGGCGACATGGGTCTGCCAGGAATCTGACTTGTTCGAGGGACCGGTCCAGGATCTGATCGACGAGCTCGGCAAGCTGCCGGGCATCGGGCCGAAGAGCGCGCAGCGGATCGCATTCCACCTGCTGTCCGTCGAGCCGCCGCAGATCGACCGGTTGTCCGCCGTGCTGGGACGGATCCGCGACGGGGTCACGTTCTGCGCGGTGTGCGGCAATGTGTCCGACGACGAGCGGTGCCGGATCTGTTCGGATGCCCGCCGCGACGGATCCGTGGTGTGCGTCGTCGAGGAACCCAAGGATGTGCAGGCCGTCGAGCGCACCCGTGAGTTCCGCGGCCGCTATCACGTGCTCGGCGGTGCGCTTGACCCGTTGTCCGGAATCGGGCCGGAACAGCTGCGAATTCGCGAGCTGTTGAACAGGATTGGCGAACGCGTCGACGGCGTGGATATCACCGAGGTGATCATCGCGACCGATCCGAACACCGAAGGCGAGGCCACAGCGACGTATCTCGTGCGGATGCTGCGCGACATCCCGGGTCTCACGGTCACGCGTATCGCGTCGGGGCTCCCGATGGGTGGTGACCTGGAGTTCGCGGATGAGCTGACGCTGGGCCGCGCGCTCGCGGGTCGCCGCGCAATGGCCTAGCTTCGCTTTGCATCTGAGGTGTCACTGGGCCGCGGCAGGATGCAGCCATGGCGGACATCTTCATTGGCAGCGAAGCGATGGCGGCGGGGCGTGTCACTCGCCACGAGTTGAGCCGCTGGTATCGACGGGTCCATCACGGTGTCTACGCACCGAAGGATGCGGCGCGCCGTATGTGGAGCCGACTCATCCCATCGAGCTCGCGGGCGTCAAGATTCGTGCGCAAAAGGGAATGGTGCCGAGGGCCGAGCAGGTGGCGGATGACGAGATCACTCGTATCGCCGGCTTACCCGTGACGACCCGGGTGCGCACGGCGTTCGATCTCGGTCGGCATCTGGATAGAGCCGAGGCGCTCACCCGGCTGGATGCGCTGATGTGGAACCAGGTCTATTCGATCGCCGAGGTCGTTGGATTGGCATATGCGCATCCGCGGGCTCACGGCGTCAAGCAGCTGCGTGAGCTGCTTCCACTCGTCGACGGCGGAGCGTCGTCACCGAGGGAGTCGCGTATCCGCCTGTTGTTGATCGACTCAGGATTTCCGCGGCCCGAGACGCAGATCGTCGTGCCCACGGGCTCCTATGCGATTTTTCTCGACATGGGCTGGCGCGAATACCAGGTCGCGGTCGAATACGACGGCGATCATCATCGAAAGGACCGCCGCCAGTATGTGAAAGACATCGCGCGGCTGCGCATGCTCGAGGCGCTCGGCTGGATCGTGATCCGGGTGATCGCCGAGGACAAGCCTCAGGACGTGATCGCTCGGGTCGAAGCTGCCCTGGTGAGCCGCGGCTGCCTCATCGAAATCAACGAAATGCAGAGGTTCACTCGTACTTTCGCTGCATAACGTGGAAAGCGATGAATCAGACCCGGCGGGGGGCCGCTAGTCGCTCTTTGCGCAACTGCGCGACCTCGTCGATCTCCAGCGGCGGCAGCTCGCCGACCACGCACGACAGCAGATGGTCCGCGAGCTGCGGATTGCGGGCCAGGCACGGCCCGTGCAGATACGTCGCGACGACGCTGCCCTGCACGGCGCCGTCGATACCATCGCCCGCCCGGTTGCCCGCCCCGCTGACCACCTGAGCCAATGGGCGCGCCGCCGGACCCAAAACCGTTCCGCCGCGGTGATTCTCGAACCCCGTCAACCGCTCCGTCAGTTCCGGCAGCAGGGGCTGCGACACCACCTCGCCGATCGTCCGGCTGTCCTGGGGAGACGTCGTGACGTCGAGCATGCCCACCCCGTCGACCCGCTCACCCGACGACGTTTCGTACCAGTGACCCAGCACCTGGATCGCCGCGCAGATCGCCAGCACAGGCGCACCCCGCTCCGCGGCCTGCTGCAGGCCCGGATACCGCTGCAGATGCCGGGTCGCCAACCGTTGCGCGTAATCCTCTGCTCCGCCAAGGGTGTACAGATCCAGCTCGGCAGGCACCGGGTCCGCGAGGGTGATCTCGACGATCTCCGCATCGAAGCCCCGCAAGCGCAGGCGTTGGCGCAGCACCACCGAATTGCCGCCGTCACCATACGTTCCCATCACATCGGGCAGCACCAACCCGATCCGCACCGTCGACTCACGCACGGGCGGCCCTCCCGAACGTCCGGTTCAGCGCCAAGAACGCGGTGTAGTTGGCGACCACCTCGACATGCCCCGGTGGGCACGACGTGATCGCCTCAACAGCGTTGTGCACCAACGTGTGTTCGACGCCCGCATACCCAAGTCGCACCGCCAGATCGGTACCGCGCTCTCCTGCGGCCACCACCGGATGGTTCACGAAATGCTCGAAGTTGACGTCCCACAGCCACGACAGGTCCTCCCCGTCGGGCACCTGACCGTTCACCGAGATCACCACTGAGCCGGCGTCGGTGTCGACCATCGACAACGCCTCCTGCCAGCCCGCCGGGTTCTTCGCCAGCAGCATGCGCACCGAATGCTGCCCCAGCTGCACCGTGCTGTACCGCCCGGCGACCTCGTCGACCCGCGATACCGCGGCGACGGCGGCCGCTGGATCCGCGCCCAACGTCACCGCGGCGGCGACCGCCTGAGTGGCGTTGCCGCGGTTGATGTTCCCCGGGAGCGCCAGCTGCATGGGCAGCGACAGTCCGTCGGGCCCGTAAATGTGCGTGTCATCGTACGACCACTGCGGCTCTGGCCGTTTGAAATCAGTTCCCGTCGAATACCAGACCGCGCCGTCGCGCACGATGATCTCGCCCGAGCGCGGGCAGCTCACCGAATCGTTGGCCCACCCACCGCCTGCGGCCACCCACACCACATTCGGGCTGTCGTATGCGGCCGACGTCATCAACACGTCGTCGCAATTCGCGACGACGACCGTCGACGGATGACGCGCCAGACCGGCCCGCAGCGTGCGTTCGATGTGATTGATCTCACCGACGCGATCGAGCTGATCTCGCGACAGATTCAGCAGCACGATCACCGCGGGGTCAAGCGCGTCGGCCACATGCGGCACGTGCATCTCGTCGACTTCGAGTGCTGCCAGCGACGCGTCCCGCGTGCCCGCGAGTGCTGCGACCAACCCGGCGTCCATGTTCGCGCCCTCGGCGTTGGTCGCGACGGGTCCCAGCGTTGCCAGTGCCGCCGCGGTCATTCGCGTGGTCGTGGACTTGCCATTGGTGCCGGTCACGATCGTGGTGCGACGGCCCTCGCCGAGCTGACGCAGGATTGATCTGTCCAGCGTCATCGCGACCAGGCCGCCGATCATCGCGCCTGCACCGCGGCCGGTGACGCGTGACGCCCAGCGCGCGCCGGCGCCCGCCGTCAGCGCTGCACGTCCGCGAATGGTGACCATCCCCGGCAGTCTAAGAGCCGACACGCTGAGCGAGCGCGCTGCGCCTCAGGTGGTTTGTCACCCGTCCGTGCCATCCTCGAAATTGTGAGTCAGTGCTGGGGCCGCCCCGCGACCGACGATGGCGCAGGTTGGGCCGTCGTCGACGTGGAGACCTCGGGCTTCCATCCGGGACACGCTCGGGTCATCAGCATCGCGGCGCTGGCTCTCGGTGACGACGGCAACGTCGAACAGAGTCTCTACACGCTTCTCAATCCGCGGGTGGATCCCGGCCCGACCCATGTCCACGGTTTGACCGCTGAGATGCTCGAAGGCCAGCCGTGCTTCGGCGACATCGTCGGCGATCTGATCGAGCTGCTGCGTGGCCGCACCCTGGTGGCGCACAACGTGGGGTTCGACTACTCGTTCCTGACCGCTGAGGCCGAGATGGTCGACGCGGTACTGCCCATCGACACCGCCATGTGCACCGTCGAGCTGACCCGCCGCCTCGAGTTGGGCACCGAGAACCTGCGGCTGGAAACCCTTGCCGCACACTGGGGTATCACGCAGCTAAAGCCCCACGACGCGCTCGACGACGCGATGGTGCTCGCGCAGATCCTCAAGCCGGTCCTGGTGCGTGCGCGGGAACGCAAGGTGTGGTTGCCTGTTCGCCCGCTGTCGCGGCGCGAGTGGCCCAACGGCCAGGTGACACACGAGGAGTTGCGGCCGCTGAAGATGATGGCCGCACGGCTGCCATGCCCGTACGTCAACCCCGGCCGGTTCGTCGAGGGCAGACCGCTGGTTCAGGGGATGCGGGTCGCACTGGCGGCCGAGGTCGAGCGCACCCACGAGGAACTCGTCGAGCGGATTGTGCACGCCGGGCTGTCCTATACGGACAATGTGGACTCCGAGACCTCACTCATCATCTGCAACGAGGCCCAACCCGAGCAGGGCAAGGGTTTCCAGGCCCGTGAGCTGGGCGTTCCGTCCATAACGGACGCCGATTTCATGAGTGGGCTCGATGCCGTGGTCGGCGGCAGTACCGTCGAGGAATTCACCGACGTCACGCTGGCCGGCGACCAGTTCGCGCTCTTCTAGAACGCTCAGCGAGCCGCGCGGTTGACCGCCGACACCACTGCGCGCAGCGATGCGGTCGTGATGGACGTCGCGATGCCGACACCCCACACGGTCTTGCCGCCGATCGAAGCCTCGACGTACGCCGCGGCCTGGGCTTCCTCACCCGCCGAGAGAGCGTGCTCGGAGTAGTCCAGTACGGATACGTGGAACCCGATGGCACCCAACGCATCCACGAACGCGGCGAGCGGACCGTTGCCCGCGCCCACGATCTCGCGCTCCACACCGTCGACCTTCACCACTGCCTCGATGGTGTCGGTGCCACCGTCGACCTCGGAGGCGATGACCTTCTGCCGGATGCGTTCGAGCGGGCGCAGCGGAGTCAGGTATTCCTCGGCGAAGACGTCCCACATCTCCTTCGGCGAAACCTCGCCGCCCTCGCCGTCGGTGATCTTCTGAATCGCCTGGGAGAACTCGATCTGCAGTCGCCGGGGCAGGGCGAGACCGTGGTCGGCCTTCATGATGTAGGCGACGCCGCCCTTGCCTGACTGCGAATTCACCCGTATCACAGCCTCATAGGTGCGGCCGACATCGCGCGGATCGATCGGCAGATAGGGAACCTGCCACAGGATGTCATCGACATCGGCGTCCTGCTCGTCGGCCGACACCTTCATGGCATCCAGACCCTTGTTGATCGCGTCCTGATGGCTGCCGGAGAAGGCGGTGTACACGAGATCGCCGCCATAGGGGTGGCGTTCGGGCACCGGCAGCTGGTTGCAGTATTCGACCGTGCGGCGGATCTCGTCGATGTTCGAGAAGTCGATCTGCGGGTCGACGCCACGGGAGAACAGGTTCAGACCCAGCGTGACGAGGCAGACGTTGCCGGTGCGCTCACCGTTGCCGAACAGGCAGCCCTCGATCCGGTCGGCGCCGGCTTGGTACCCCAATTCGGCTGCGGCGACGGCGGTTCCGCGATCGTTGTGCGGGTGCAGGCTCAGGATGATGGAGTCGCGCGGGGACAGGTGCCTGTTCATCCACTCGATCGAGTCGGCGTACACGTTTGGGGTCGCCATCTCGACGGTCGCGGGCAGATTCACGATCAGCGGCACGTCGGGGGTGGGCTTGATGATGTCGGCGACGGCGTTGCACACGTCGACGGCGTATTCCAGCTCGGTACCGGTGTAGGACTCCGGGCTGTACTCATAACGCCAGAGCGTGCCCGGGTACTTCTTGGCCTCCTCGACGCACAGTCGTGCGCCGTCGGTCGCGATCGACTTGACCGCTTCCCGGTCGGCGCGGAACACGACGCGTCGCTGCAGGATCGACGTCGAGTTGTAGAAGTGCACGATGGCCCTGGGCGCACCCTTGCACGCCTCGAAGGTCCGTGTGATCAGCTCGGGCCGGCACTGGGTGAGGACCTGGATGGTGACGTCGTCGGGGATTGCGCCCTCGGCGATGATCTCGCGGACGAAGTCGAAGTCGGTCTGGCTGGCCGACGGGAAGCCGACCTCGATCTCCTTGTAGCCCATCCGCACCAGCAGGTCGAACATGCGGCGCTTGCGCTGCGGGCTCATCGGATCGATCAGGGCCTGGTTGCCGTCACGCAGGTCGACGGCACACCACATCGGTGCGCGGTCGACGATCTTGTCGGGCCAGGTGCGATCGGCGAGCGCGACGGACTCGACTTCTTCGGCGAAGGGCCGATACCGGCCGACGGGCATCGACGAGCCACGCTGGGTGTTCCAGGCGGGCTGGCCGGGGTTCGGTGGGCCCGACGGCGTGGTCAGGGCACGTACGGACGCGAAGGCGTCAGGAGAATCTGGTGCGGGTCTTGAGAAGGTGGTCACGATAGGGCTCCGGGTTGTCGATGGACTCACGACCGGCGCGTCGCGAACACCCGCGACGGGAAGCCGGTCTGATCAGACCCCGTCGCGGCTGCCGAGAAGGAGCACCCGCTGCACGTTGGTCACCATACTCCCCACCCAGCCACGCCACAAAATGCAGGTCGCTGGGGACTAGACGTGGGAATCGGGGAATGCGATCACCGAGAGGAAACGGATGGGCAGCTCGACCAGATCCACCGGCCCGTGTGCGCCCTCGCCGTCGAACTGCAGCGAGTCGCCCGGGTTCAGCCGGTACACCGTGCGGCTGTGGCTGTAATCCATCACCCCTTCGAGCACGAAGATGAACTCGGTGCCCGGATGCTGAAACAACGGATAGGTCTGACTTTTCGCCGACAGGGTGACGTGCAGACACTCGAGGCGCTTGTGTTCGCCGCGAAGCGAGCCCAACAGCTGGTACTCGTGGCCTTCCTTCGTACCGTTGCGGACGATGCGTGCTCCCGTGCCCGCGCTGACGAATGAGGCGGGACGCTCGACGTCCGCACCCCGGAACAGGCTGGTGACGGGTATGTCGAAGCCATTGGCCAACAGCGCCAGGGTGCTCAGGCTGCACGATGTCTGGGCATTCTCGATCTTCGACATCATCGCCTTCGAAATGCCTACCTGGGTGGCCATCTCGGCCACCGTCAGGCCCTGCTGCAGGCGGAGCTGGCGGACGTTGCGCCCGATGGCGGCCTCCAGCTCGAGCTCGGCTACCGGCGCGTGCGGGTCGCGGTCGCGAGCCGTGCCGGACCTGTTGCGGAGCAGCGGGATGTCAGACATGGTTCAGCCAGGAGTCAGCGCATCTGTCCGGCACCGGAATACGGATACGGGCTTGTGAGTAGGTCGCCCTCGCCGAATCGGGACAGCCGGAAGTCACTGTCGGGGATGCGGGGATCGGCGCTGCGGCCGTCAACGACGAGATCGGCGATCAACCGTCCGACCGCTGGTGCGATCTTGAACCCGTGACCGCTGAATCCGGCGGCGACGACGAGCCCCTCCACGCCCGTCGTGCTGATGACCGGGTTCCAGTCCGGGGTGACGTCGTAGCAGCCGGCGTAGCTGCCGGTGATCGCCGCATCGGTGAAGCCGGGGAATCTCGTTTGGACGCGCTCGACGGTGTCCTCGACGAAGGCCTCGGTGGCGCGGTTGAGGTAGTCGTCGGGGTTCGCGTCCTCGACGTCCGACAGGTCGCTGTTGCCGAACAGCAGCTCACCGCCGAGTTCCGGGCGAATGTATTGCAGTGACACCAGATCGGAGAACACCGGCACACTGCCGATCTCGACACCCGGCTTGATGGTGACCAGCTGTTCGCGGACCACTCGGATGGGCACATCGATGCCATACGGCGTCAGGAACTCCCGGGTCCAGACGCCGGTGGCCACCACGACGGTGTCCGTGGAGACCTCCGATCCGTCGGCCAACCGAACACCGGTGACTCTGTCACCGGCGGTCAGCAATCCGGTCACGTTGGCGCCCTGGAGAATCCGCACACCAGCCGCGCGCGCCGACGCCGCGAACGCCTGCGCTGTCTGGTACGCGTCGCCGTAGCCACCACGTGCCTCCCACGCGAATGCCCGGAACGGCGTCAAATCCGCGTGCGGCCACAGCCGGGCGACGTCGGAGGCGTCGATCTCCTCGGTCTGAACGCCCACTGCGCGCTGCGCGGCAAGGCTCTTTCGCAGCGAGTCGATATCTGGATCGCCGACGCCGACGACGTAGCCGGTCTGCCGGAAGCCGATGTCGACTGCGTGATCCCCGAGAAAATCCTGAGCCTTCTCGAACACCTCGAGGCCGACGGTGGCCATCGCGGCCAGCGAGCTGACGCCGTAGTGGCAACGCACGATGCCGCTCGACTTCCCGGTCATCCCGGCACCAACGGTACTGCGCTCGGCCACAACGACATTGGTGACACCACGCTGCGACAAAGCCCACGCCGCCGCGGCACCCTCGATGCCGCCGCCGACGATCACGACATCCGCGGTGGTCATCTGCCCGGAATCCACTCGGTGCCGGCCAACGGGACCCGCGCCATCGCCGCCGCCTCGATCGTGACCGCCACCAGGTCCTCCGGTTCGAGGTGGCACACGTGGGACTTGCCGCAGGCGCGGGCGATCGTCTGGGCTTCCATGGTCAGCACCCGCAGGTAGTTGGCCAGACGCCGACCGCCTTCGACGGGGTCGAACCGCGACGCCAGCTCCGGATCCTGGGTGCTGATACCCGCCGGGTCGGTGCCGTCCTGGAAGTCGTCGAAGAACCCCGCGGCGCTGCCGAGCCTTTCGTAGTCGGCAGAGTAGCGAGGGTGGTTGTCGCCCAACGCGATCAGCGCGGCGGTGCCGATCGCGACCGCGTCGGCACCCAGCGCCAGCGCCTTCGCCACATCGGCTCCGGTGCGGATACCACCCGACACGATCAGCTGTACCTTGCGATGCACCCCGAGCTCCTGCAGCGCCTGCACCGCTTGCGGGACAGCCGCCAGTGTCGGGACTCCGACGTGCTCGATGAACACTTCCTGAGTCGCCGCGGTACCCCCCTGCATGCCGTCCACGACGACGACGTCCGCTCCCGCGTGCACCGCGAGTTTCACGTCGTAATAGGTGCGGGTGGCGCCGACCTTCACATAAATCGGCTTCTCCCAGTCGGTGATCTCCCGCAGCTCGTTGATTTTGATCGTCAGGTCGTCGGGACCGGTCCAGTCGGGGTGGCGGCACGCCGAGCGCTGGTCGATGCCCTCGGGCAGGGTGCGCATGGCCGCGACGCGCGGCGAGATCTTCTGTCCGAGCAGCATGCCGCCGCCGCCGGGCTTGGCGCCCTGCCCGAGAACGACCTCGATCGCGTCGGCCTTGCGAAGGTCGTCGGGGTTCATGCCGTAGCGGGATGGAAGATATTGGTAGACGAGGAATTTGCTCTGTGTCCGCTCCTCGGGAGTCATCCCGCCGTCGCCGGTCGTCGTGGAGGTGCCGACCTCGCTGGCGCCGCGCCCGAGCGCCTCCTTCGCCGGACCGGACAGTGCGCCGAAGGACATGCCCGCGATGGTGATCGGAATGTCGAGGTGCAGTGGGAACTTGGCGCAGCGGTCGCCGAGCACGACGTCGGTGTCACACCGTTCGCGGTAGCCCTCCAGTGGATAGCGCGACATCGACGCGCCGAGGAACAGCAGGTCGTCGAAGTGGGGCAGGGGACGCTTGGCGCCCCAGCCGCGGATGTCGTAGATGCCGGTCTCGGCGGCACGGTGGATGGCGGCGATGGTCGACCTGTCGAACGTCGCGGATTCGCGAAGGCCCAGTCGGGCGCGCTCGTCAGCGGTGTAGCTCATCAGTAGGCCGTCGCGTTGTCGACGTGGAAGTGATAGAGCGAACGGCCCGAGCCGTAGCGGCTGTAGCTTGTGGTGTCGTCGTCAAATCCGGCTGCTGCCAATAGTGATTCGAGCTCAGCGTGATGTTCGGAACGCATCTCTTTGGCGACGCAGTCGGCGCCCAGCGATGTGACGTCGCCGCGGACGTAGATGCGTGCCTCGTAGATCGAGTCGCCGAGCGCCTCGCCGGCGTCTCCGCGGACGACGAGCCTGCCCGCCTGCGCCATGAAGGCGCTCATGTGTCCGACGTCGCCGCCCACCACGATGTCAACTCCTTTCATCGAAATACCGCACCGCGCAGCGGCTTTGCCCTCGATGACCAGGAGCCCACCGTGCGCGGAGGCACCGGCGGACTGGGATGCGCTGCCCTTGACCCAGACGGTGCCGCTCATCATGTTCTCGGCGACGCCGGTGCCGGCGTTGCCGTCGATCGTGACGCGGGCCTGCTGGTTCATGCCCGCTGCGTAGTAGCCGACGTGACCCGCGATGGTCACCCGTATCGGCGCGTTCAAACCGACCGCGACGTTGTGTGCGCCGTCGGGATGGGCGATGACGTAGTCACCCGACAAGCCGGGGGCGTGCAGAGCGGCGTTGATCTCGCGCAGCGGGGTGGTGGCCAGGTCATATGCGATCAGCGTCTCCATGCGTAGACCACTTCCGGCTCGGGCTCCCAGATCTTGGCCGTCTCCACACCGGGAAGGCCTGCCAGAGCGCGGTATTCGCTGCTCATGGCGACCCAGTCATCGGTTTCGGCGATGACAGCGGGCTTACACGCGATGGCGTCGCGGACCACGGCGAACGAGTCCCTGTTGGACACCAGCAGTGTGTAGAAGCCGTCGAACACCGCGCAGAGCTCCTTCAGCGCTCCCTCGACGTCTCGGCCGTTGGCCAGCTGATCGGCGATGAAACGCGCGCCCACCTCGGTGTCGTTGTCGCTGTCGAATGACACTCCCGCTGAACGTAACTCGCGGCGGATGGTGGCGTGGTTGGCGAATGATCCGTTGTGCACCATGCACTGTTCGGGGCCCACCGCGTACGGATGGCACCCTGCGGGCGTCACCGCCGACTCGGTTGCCATCCTGGTGTGCCCGACGCCCTGCCAGCCTTGCGCCTTGGCGAGCCCCCAGCGTTCGGTGAGTACCCGCGGATGGCCGACGCCTTTGAGCACCGTGAGGTCGGCGCCGAATCCGGCGACCAGAGCGTCGGGATACGCCGACTTGGCGGCGGCCAAGATGTCCTCTGAGGAGGTCTGTGCGGTAAGGAGATACGTCTCGTCGAGCTGTGTGACCGAAACGCCGAGCGTCTCGGCGACCTCGTCCGGGCTCGCGTCGACCTCGAGCAGTGACACGCAGCCGTGACCGGGCGGTGACCACGTCGGATCTCCGTACACCGCAACGCCGGCCGAGTCGCTACCTCGATCGCCCATCTCGCACAACATGCCGGTGACCAGTTCGCCGAGTTGGGGATGCAGGTCGGGGTGGCGCAAGTGCAGGCCCACAATGCCGCACATCGGAAATCCTTTCGCTCAGAACGCGGTGAGGTAGTGGTCGATTTCCCACGGTGTCACGGCGCTGTGGTAGGCGAAGAACTCGTCGCGCTTGATGCTCGCGAAGTAGGAGGCCACCCCGTCCCCGGCAGCGTCGAGCACACCGGTGATCACCGGGTCGCTCTCGAGTTCGTCGACAGCGTGCAACAGTGTGGGCGGCAGCGCCGAACGACCTTGGGAGCCAACACCACCGGGATCGGTGCTGCGCTTGATGCCGTCGATGCCCGCACCGAGCGCGGCCGCGATCGCCAGGTAGGGATTCGCCGAACCGTCACCACCGCGCAGCTCGACACGCTGGTCGTCGGGCACCCGGATGTAATGCGTGCGGTCGTTGCCGCCGTAGCTGGGGGTGTTGGGTGACCACGCGGCACCGGATGCCGTCGAGGTCGCCCGAGTCCGCTTGTAAGAGTTGACTGTTGGTGCGACGACAGCCTGCAGCGCGCAGGCGTGTTCGAGGATGCCGCCGATGAACGAGTAGGCGGTATCCGACAGGCCGAGCCCCCGCTCGTCGGGGATGCCCGCACCGGCGGGGAATACCGGAGTGCCGCCGGTGGTCAGCGAAAGATGCAGGTGCAGACCACTTCCCGTGCGGTCGGCGAACGGTTTTGGCATGAAGGTGGCCACCATGCCCCGCTCGGCGGCGATCATCGACAGCAGATAACGCAGCGTGACGACACGGTCGGCGGTGGTCAGCGCGTCGGCGAACTGGAAGTTCTGCTCGAACTGGCCGTTGCCGTCTTCGTGGTCGTTGGCGTAGTTGAACCAGCCGAGGCTGTTCATCGCCGTCGAGATCGCGGTGAGGTGGTCGTACATCCGGGTGACGCCGCGTGCGTCGTAACAGGGTTGGGCGGCGGTGTCGGCGGTGTCGGCGGTGGACAGTGCACCGTCGGCGTCGCGACGCAACAGGAAGTATTCGACCTCCGCGCCGACCCACGGCTCGAAGCCTGCGTCGGACGCCTGCGCGATCATCGCCTTGAGAATGACGCGCGGCGCGAAGGGCCACGGTTCGCCGTTGACATGTGGGTCGCAGTGCACGATCGCCAGTCCCTCCTTGAGGAACGGGATCGGCGTGAACGATTCGGGATCCGGAATGGCCATCAGGTCAGGGTCTTTGGGCTCCTGGCCCATGGCGCCGACGGCGTACCCGGCGAATCCCACGCCCTCGGTGGCGAGCAGGTCGACGGCTTCGACCGGCACCAGCTTGGCGCACGGCTTGCCGCGCAGGTCGATGAACAACGCGAGAATGAATTTCGTCCCGGATGCCTCGGCATGCAACGCCAGATCGTTGGACATTGTGCGGAAACCCTGTCTCTTGTAAGGAAACACGACACCTATGAGTCGACCGGCGCGGCCGGTATGGTCCGCGCCGGTCGACTACGCGTCAGGCAGGTTGCAGTTCGTACGACGCCTCGCGGTGGAAGGTCGCGTCGATGCCCTTTTCCTCTTCGTCGGGGGAGATGCGGATGCCCATCGTCATCTTGATGGCGAGGGCGATGATGCCGGCGACGACGAACGAGTAGATCATCACCGCGCCCGCCGCGACGGCCTGCCGCCACAGCTGGTCGAACCCGCCTCCGTAGAACAGCCCGTTGATGCCGTTGGGCATCGACTCGCTGGCCAGGAATCCGATCAGCAGGGTGCCGACGACTCCGCCGACCAGGTGGACACCGACCACGTCGAGCGAGTCGTCGTAGCCGAAGCGCTCCTTCAGGCCCACCGCGTACACGCAGACGGCACCCGCGATGGCCCCGAGGATGATGGCGCCGACGGGCGTCACCGATCCGCACGCGGGGGTGATCGCGACGAGTCCGGTGATCGCACCGGACGCTGCGCCGACGCCCGTGACGTGGCCGTCCTTGATCTTCTCCACCGCGATCCAGGCCAGGGTCGCAGCGCACGTCGCTACGAACGTGGTAACCATGACGATCGAGGCCGAGTTACCCGCGGCCAGTGCCGACCCGCCGTTGAATGCGTACCACCCTGCCCACAGCAGGCCGGCGCCGAGCAGTGTCAGCGGAACGTTGTGCGGCTTGCGCAGCTGTCCCCAGCCGGCGGACTTGCCGAGCACGATCGCGACGGCCAGCGCTGCCGCGCCGGCGTTGATGTGCACCGCGGTGCCGCCCGCGAAGTCGATGGCGGCGAGCTTGTTGGCGATCCAGCCGCCGACGGAGTCCTCGGTCACCACACCGTCGAACGCGAAAACCCAGTGCGCCACGGGGAAGTACACCAGCACCGCCCACACGGCGGCGAAGACCATCCAGGCGCCGAACTTCATCCGGTCGGCCACGGCACCGGAGATCAGTGCGACGGTGATCGCCGCGAACAGCGCCTGGAACAACGCGAACAGTGTTATCGGGAGCCCGGCGATCGTGGTGTTCGACTCGAGTAGGTCCTTCATCCCGGCGAACTCGGTGATGCTGCCGAGGAATCCGCCGTAGGACGTCCCGAATGTCATGGAGAAGCCGAACAGCACCCACAGCACACCGACGATCGCGCACGCGCCGAAGGTCATCATCATCATGTTGGTCGAGCTCTTGACGGACACCATGCCGCCGTAGAAGAGAGCGAGCCCGGGGATCATCAGCGTGAGGCCGATGATGCAACACAGCATGAACGCTGTGGTCCCTGTATCTACATCCATTTATGTCTCCTGAAGTGATGCGGCCCGCCGCGGACCGTTCACTGTCAGTAACCGTTGTTTCTGTTACGTGGATCAGCTCGCGATGTTGCCTGCGCGTTAATAGTCGGCGGGTCGCTAGAGTTTCAGCAATGAGACTCGACCGACGCTGGTGGCTCGCCATAGTCGTCGTCGTCATCGTCGTGATCGCGTTCGTGGTATCGAATGTCTTCTTCGACGGGCCCTCCGAGGAGTGCAAGCCCGTGCAGGCCTTCCTCGACTACAACAAGTCACAGGGCGAGCTGATCGCCTCTAAGGAATCCGACAGCGACCCGGCTGTACCGACGGTGGCCGAGGACGCCGCGTACCAGCAATGGGCCGACGGTATGGCCCAGCGTGCACAGAACATCAACGACCCCAACCTCGCGGCCACCGCCATCCAGGTCGCCGATGCGGCCTCCAAATTCGTCGCGATGCTTCCGCGGGCGAGGGCCGAGTCTGAGAATCACGCGCCGGGCGCGCCTGCGCCGCCGTCGTTTTTCGAGATGACGCTTCTGAACAAGCGCATCGGGGACGGACTCAGCCAGCTGGCGGACGCCTGCAGCTGACCGGCGGACAAAATAGGGTGCGTCAAACCCTTATCCTTGTTGGGATTGTGCCGGACCCATGACCGCGGTCCCAACCACCTGAAAGGCATGCCCAGTGGCGCTCGTCGTGCAGAAGTACGGCGGATCCTCGGTATCGGACGCCGAGCGGATCCGCCGCGTCGCCGAGCGCATCGTCGAGACCAAGAAGGCAGGTCACGACGTCGTCGTCGTGGTGTCGGCGATGGGTGACACCACCGACGACCTGCTCGATCTGGCCCGGCAGGTCTCCCCGGCCCCGCCCGCGCGCGAGATGGACATGCTGCTGACCTCGGGTGAGCGGATCTCGAACGCGCTGGTCGCGATGGCCATCGACTCGCTCGGTGCGCAGGCGCGGTCGTTCACCGGATCGCAGGCCGGCGTGATCACGACCGGGACCCACGGCAACGCCAAGATCATCGACGTCACCCCCGGCCGTCTCCAGGAAGCGCTCGACCAGGGTCTGATAGTCCTGGTCGCCGGATTCCAGGGGGTCAGCCAGGACAGCAAGGACGTCACCACGCTCGGCCGCGGCGGATCCGATACCACCGCCGTCGCGCTCGCCGCGGCGCTGAACGCCGACGTGTGCGAGATCTACACCGATGTCGACGGCATCTTCACCGCGGACCCCCGCATCGTGCCCAACGCCAAGCACCTCGACACCGTGAGCTTCGAGGAGATGCTCGAGATGGCCGCCTGCGGGGCCAAGGTGCTGATGCTGCGCTGCGTGGAATACGCCCGTCGCTACGACGTTCCGATTCACGTCCGCTCGTCGTACACGGACAAGCCAGGCACTCTCGTCAAAGGATCGATGGAGGACATCCCGATGGAAGACGCCATCCTGACCGGAGTCGCGCATGACCGCAGCGAGGCCAAGGTCACCGTCGTGGCCCTGCCCGACGTTCCCGGCTACGCCGCCAAGGTGTTCCGTGCGGTCGCCGACGCCGACGTGAACATCGACATGGTGCTGCAGAACATCTCCAAGGTCGAGGACGGTAAGACCGACATCACGTTCACTTGCTCGCGCGAGAGCGGGCCGGGCGCGGTGGAGAAGCTGACCGCCCTGCAGGACGAGATCGGCTTCTCCAAGGTGCTCTACGACGACCACATCGGCAAGGTGTCGCTCGTCGGTGCGGGTATGCGCAGCCACCCCGGCGTCACCGCGAAGTTCTGTGAGGCGCTCGCCGAGGTCGGGGTGAACATCGACCTCATCTCCACCTCCGAGATCCGAATCTCGGTGTTGGTCAAGGACACTGAGCTGGACAAGGCCGTCGTCGCGCTGCACGAGGCGTTCGGCCTCGGCGGTGACGAGGAGGCTGTTGTGTACGCGGGAACGGGACGTTAGGTCCAAGGTGTGGGGGTACCTCCCGCGCGTAGCGTAGGGGGACGAAGCGACGGGATCAAAGATGGTCAACATCGGAGTAGTCGGCGCGACCGGGCAGGTCGGCCAGGTCATGCGCACGCTGCTGGAGGAGCGCGACTTTCCCGCCACCAGCGTGCGGTTCTTCGCGTCGTCGCGTTCCCAGGGCAAGAAGCTGCCCTTCCGCGGCCAGGAGATCGAGGTCGAGGACGCCGAGACCGCAGATCCGGCAGGGCTGGACATCGCGTTGTTCTCGGCGGGCGCGACGATGTCGAAAGTGCAGGCTCCCCGGTTCGCCGAGGCCGGCGCCGTCGTCATCGACAACTCCTCGGCATGGCGCAAGGACCCCGACGTCCCGCTGGTCGTCAGCGAGGTCAACTTCGCACGCGATATCGGAAACCGCGCTCGGTCTCTCAAGCGGGGCATCATCGCCAACCCGAACTGCACGACGATGGCCGCGATGCCGGTGCTGAAGGTGCTGCACGACGAGGCGTCTCTGGTGCGCATGATCGCGTCCACCTACCAGGCGGTCTCGGGCAGTGGAATCGCGGGCGTGGAGGAGCTGCATGCGCAGGCCAGCGCCGTCGTCGCCAACAGCAGGGACCTGGTGGCCGACGGGAGCGCACTCGACTTCCCGGCCCCGGCGAAGTACGTCGCGCCGATCGCCTTCAACGTGGTGCCGCTCGCGGGTGCACTCGTGGACGACGGTTCCGGTGAGACCGACGAGGACCAGAAGCTGCGCAACGAGAGCCGCAAGATCCTCGGCATCCCGGACCTTCTGGTGAGCGGTACGTGCGTGCGGGTTCCGGTGTACACGGGCCATTCGCTGTCGATCAACGCCGAGTTCGCCGAGCCGCTATCCGTCGCGCGCGCAACCGAACTGCTGGCCGACGCGCCGGGGGTGAAACTGGTGGATGTGCCCACCCCACTGGCGGCCGCCGGCATCGACGAGACGTTGGTCGGCCGTATCCGCCAGGATCCCGGAGTGCCGGAGGGCCGCGGGTTGGCGTTGTTCCTGTCGGGCGACAACCTGCGAAAAGGTGCGGCGCTGAACACCATTCAGATCGCCGAGCTGCTGGCCGCCGAGCTCTGAACGTCGGGTGACTTCCCGCTGGGCCGTCGCAGGCGCAGCCATCGGTCTATGGCTGGCGTCGTCCCCATGGGCCCACGCGGATCCGCCGTCGCCCATCCCTGATCCGGTCCTGCATCCGCTCGCGCCCGGTCAGGTCATCCGAATCGGCCCAACGGCCGGGACGGGTACGCCGACAAGGGATTACGGTATCGGTGCCACCGACCTCTGCGAGTTCATGGAGTTTCCCAGCGGCATCCTTCAGGTCTGCGGTGACAGTTTCGCCGGCCAGGCGGTCGGCTTCGGCGGGTGGTATTCGCCGATCGCGCTGCACGTCGAATCCGATTCGATCGACGATCCCAACGGTGTGCGCTACGACGCGGTGAGGGGTATCGACAAGCCGCTGCTGGGCGATCCCACCGAGCCGGGGACCTCACAGCTACCCGCCGGCGTGGTGCAGATAAACCGCGAGAACTACCTGTTGGTGACCACAGTGCGCGACCTCAAGCCGCTGACATCGCGACTGGTGAAAGCGGATGCCGCACAGAGTAACTGGCAGACAGTTCCAGGTTCGGTCCGCGACGCGACCTATGAGAACTCTTGGCAGTCGCAGATCAGTGGCTACTACGACCCGATCCCTCGGCCGGACTCCGAGAGCGGATGGGTGTACATCGTCGCGAACAACTTCGACCGCACTGGACCGTTGGTGTTGTATCGCGCGCAGCCCAAGACCTTCACCGATCGCTCCAGCTGGCAGGGCTGGTCGACGGAACTGGGCTGGGGGCAGCCGCCAACTCCGTTGTGGCCGGACATGATCGGTGAGATGAGCATCCGCCAGATCGACGGCAAGACGGTGCTGTCGTACTTCAACGCGACCACCGGGAACATGGAGGTGCGAGTCGCCCATGACCCGACCGGTCTGGGGACAGCCCCGGTGACGACGGTCGTCGTGGCCACCGAATGGCCGAATCCCGTGGAACACCTTGGGCCGCCGGAGAACAACCGGTTGGCACAGCCCTACGGCGGATACATTTCACCCGGTTCCACTCTGGACGAACTGAGGGTGTTCGTCAGCCAGTGGAACACCACCGCCCGCGGCGGGACGCCGTACCGGGTCATCCAATTCGCGGTGAACCCGTTCAAACCCTAATCAGACCTTGACAAGCCCTCCTCGTGCTCGGTGACCAGCCAGCGGGCCACGTCTACGAGCTTGATGTTGGTTTCCTGCGATGCGCGGGTCAGCATGGCGAAAGCCTGCACTCCGGTGAGGTTGTCGCGCTGCATGAGCAACCCCTTGGCCTGCCCGATGATGTCGCGGCTGGCAAGTCCCGTCTGGAACTGGACCGCCGCCGCCGAGTCCGCCATCGCGACAGCAGCGTGCCGGGCCAGGATCATTCCGGTCTCCACCGAATCGTCGCTGAACCCACCGGCCTCAGTGCCGTACACGTTGAGGGCGCCGAGCTTGCCGCGCCGCACGAACAGCTGAAATGACAGCACGCTTCGCACGCCCAGTTCCACTGCCTGGTTTGCGAATTGCGGCCATCTGGTATCGAATTTCGTATCGTCGATGCGCACGGTCTGCTGATCTCTCAGGGCCGTGAGGCAGGGGCCGTCGCCCAACTCCACCTGCAAATCTTCCAGCTTGGCGACGATCGGATCGGTCGGGACTTTGACGACCACTCGTTCGCCGTCGATGAGAGAGATGCCGGCCCACCGCGCCCCAGGCACGATTTCCGCGGCCGCGTCGACAATGGTCTGCAAAGTGTCTTGGCTGTCCGCCTGGCCCTGCATCTCGACGGCCAGGTTTCCCAGTGTCTGCGCCAAGACGTGGCTGGATTCTCGGTGCATGGTTGGGGATTACCCCGGGTCGGCGCTATCCATTCAACGAAGTTCGTCACAGCCGTTGACCTCGTAGGACAGGCCGAACAAGTGTGACTCCGCGCGTGAGCTCAGGCCGTCAAAGACTTGGTGGCGGGGCCCTCGAGCAGGCTGCCGTCGGGGGCGAAACGGGAGCCGTGCAGCGGGCACTCCCAGGTGCAGTCCGCGTCGTTCCAGCTCACGATGCCGCCGAGGTGCGGACACACGGGAGAGACAACGTGCGTCTCACCGTTGACCGTGCTCTGTGCGCGCAGGTGCCAAGGAGGTCCGGTCACCACGCCGTCGCCTTCGCTCGGCGTGGCCGTCGAGGCGACGATCGGCGTCACCCAGCCCTTGGCCAAGTTGAACCCCACCTCGAGGTTCGACATCAGCGCTGTGGCGAGGCCGGCGGCTTCATGTGGGCTCCAACTCGCGAACGCGCGACGCCAGTCCATCCGGCCGCCGAGCATCTGCGACGAGAGCGCCAGCGCCGCCGCGACGCCGTTGGACATCCCCCACTTGTCGAAACCTGTAGCGACGAAGATTCTGTCGAACTTCGGCAGCAGCGGCCCCACATACGGGAGCTCGTCGATCGGCGTGTAGTCCTGGGCGGACCAGACGTGGGTCCGAACGGCGCCCGGATAGTGCAGGACGGCCCATTTCGTCAGCTCTTCGATACCGGCCGCCGCTGAATCGGCGCGTCCGACGGTATGCCCAGCGCCGCCGACGACGAGCTTTTCTCCCCCGGCAGTCGGCGCGTAGCGCACCGAGCGAGTAGGCGAGTCCACGGAGAGGAACATGGAACGGGTGATGTCGCCGGGTACGTCGAACGCCAGGCAGTAGGAGCGCTGGGGCTTGACCCTGGCGAAGAATCCGCCTCGGTCCAAGATCGGGATGCCGGTCGCGAGCACAACCTGCTGCGCCGTCAGAGAAACCTGTTGCTGCTCTGAGGTTTCCGGTAGCTGCACGGAAACCTGCAGTGGACCCGTGCCGGAGATCGAAGTGACTCGAACACCCTGCAGCAACGTGCCGCCATGCGTTTCGAGCTCGGTCACCAGACGGTTGAGGAACGGCATGGGATCGATCTGCGCCTGGTCCGGCAGTCGAACCCCGCCGCGGAACGGGAACGGAACGTCCGCCTGCTCGACCCACTCGGCGCTGTCGAGTCCGGCTGCCCTGGCGGCTGACAGCACCGACCTCGCGGTGTCCACGCCGTCGGCCGCCTGGGCGTAGGCATAGTCGTCTTCGCGCTGGACATCGAGACCGTGTTCCTCGCAGTAGCGAAGTAGCCACTCGCGGCCCTCGGTATTTCCGGTGACGTAATCCCGCAGCACCTCTTGCCCGTGCTTCTTGGCGATACGTGAGAGCTTGGTGCCCTGCAGCAGGCTCACCTTCCCCGTGGTGTTACCGGTCGCCCCGGCACCGACGTACTGGGCTTCGACGACGGTGACGCGTTTACCCGCCCTGGCCAGCAGCACAGCTGTGGTGAGGCCGGTGATCCCCGCGCCGACGACCACCACGTCGGAGGCATCCCGGAGAATCTCGTCGCGCGGAGTACCGGCGGATTCGGCCGCGTCGGCCAGCCATAGCGAGGTCATGGCGCCAGAACTACCCGGCCCGGGGGCCGCCAAACGTCGAAAACCTTGCCTGCCGGATGGCAAAACCTTCCCTCCCACAAGCGAACTCTGCCTTTGGGCGATTACCTGTTCCCGGCATGCTCGGGCCATTTCTTCAGCGATGACGCACCCCCTGACAGAGCCGATCCCATTCCGCACACAGCTGATTCATAGGCGATACATGACGGGCACATCAGTACGGTGGGCATGATCGTGGGCATGAGCGAAACATCGGCATCCCCGGAACCCGCGACCGGCCCCGTCGTCACCGCGCCCCCCGCACAGCCCGTGGTGCGCGGGGAACCCCGGCGGTCCAAGGCGACCCTCGTCGCCGCCTGGGTCGGCATCGTCGCGGGTGTGGTGTTCATCGTCGCGGTCATCTTCTTCTCCGGGTTCATCCTCGGAGCTCAGAGTTCAGGGCACCGCGGCGGACACGGTGGCCCAGGGGGTGACGGCGGTATGGCGTTCATCCACCGCGGACCGCCCCCGCCGGGCATGTTCCCGATGATGCCGCGCGGCGAGTTCGGCCCCGGCCCGGGTTTCGGCCCCGGTGGTCCTCGTTCCGAGCCGCCGCCGTCATCCCCGGGCGCGACGCCGCCGTCGCGCCCCTAGCCCTCGTCGAATCCGCTTTATGCAGAGAAAGTTCGAGTAACCGTCTGCAAAAAGCGGATTTCGATGTCCAGCGATGTTTGGAACCGATCCATTCAGGGTGAATCAACACGACGAGGCACAGCCCACAGCCTCCTCGAGGAGATGACACCTGATGACCGAGAAGTTCACTACCACAGATGCCGGGGCCCCGGCCCCCAGCGTCGAACATTCACTGACCGTCGGCCCCGACGGCCCGATCCTGCTCCAGGACCACTACCTGATCGAGCAGATGGCCAACTTCAATCGGGAACGCATTCCCGAGCGGCAGCCCCACGCCAAGGGCGGCGGTGCGTTCGGTCAGTTCGAGGTCACCCATGACGTCAGCCAGTGGACCAAGGCGGCGTTTCTGCAGCCCGGCGCCAAGACCGAGATGGTCGCCAGGTTCTCCACCGTCGCCGGTGAGCGCGGCAGCCCGGACACCTGGCGTGACCCGCGCGGGTTCGCGCTGAAGTTCTACACGTCCGACGGCAACTTCGACATGGTCGGCAACAACACCCCGGTGTTCTTCGTGCGTGACCCGATGAAATTCCAGAACTTCATCCGCTCGCAGAAGCGGATGGCCGCCAACAATCTTCGCGACCACCACATGCAGTGGGACTTCTGGACGCTATCCCCGGAGTCTGCGCACCAGGTCACCTGGCTGATGGGTGACCGCGGCATCCCCAAGACGTGGCGGCACATGAACGGCTACTCCAGCCACACCTACAGCTGGCTCAACGCCAACGACGAGCTGTTCTGGGTCAAGTACCACTTCAAGACCGACCAGGGCATCGACTTCCTCACCCAGGAGGACGCCGATCGGCTGGCCGGCGAGGACGGCGACTACCACCAGCGCGACCTGTTCACCTCGATCGAGGACGGCAACTTCCCGAGCTGGACCTTGCACGTGCAGATCATGCCGTTCGAGGACGCCAAGACCTACCGGTTCAATCCCTTCGACCTCACCAAGGTGTGGCCGCATGGCGACTACCCGCTGCACGAAGTCGGGAAGATGACCCTGAACCGCAACGTCGAGGACTACCACGCGCAGATGGAGCAGGCCGCCTTCGAGCCGAACAACATCGTGCCCGGCACCGGATTGAGCCCGGACAAGATGCTGCTGGCCCGCGGGTTCTCCTACTCCGATGCCCACCGCGCCAGGCTCGGCGTCAACTACAAGCAGATTCCCGTCAACGAGCCGCACACAGAGGTGCGCGCGTATTCCAAGGACGGCGCGATGCGTATCCGCAATGCGACCGACCCCGTCTACACGCCGAACTCGATGGGCGGCCCGGAGGTCGACCCGAAGCGCGCTGCCGAGGTGCACTGGGCGTCCGATGGGGACATGGTTCGCACGGCCTATGCCCTGCGCGCCGAGGACGACGACTGGGGACAGGCGGGCACACTGGTCCGCGAAGTCCTCGACGACGCCGCTCGGGATCGATTGGCACACAACATCATCGGGCACGTCCTTGATGGCGTTCGCGAGCCGGTGCTATCGCGTGTCTTCCAGTACTGGACGAACGTCGACCCCGATCTCGGTAAGAAGATCGAGGAAGGCGTACGCGCCAAACAGGGCGGCGCCGACGGCTAGCGGGCAGACGGCCACCTTGCCGTCTGCAGCAGGGCTGGCATGATCAGGGCCATGAGCATCGAAGTTGTTTTCACGTCAGAATCCACCGCGACCGGAGGCGGCCGCGAAGGCCATGTGAAGTCCTCGACCGGCCGTATCGACCTGGACACCAACCATCCAAAAGAGATGGGTGGCAGCGGCGTAGGCACCAACCCCGAGGAGTTGTTCTCGGCCGGCTACGCCGCGTGCTTCCTCGGCGCGCTGCGTGCGGTCGCGGGCAAGGAGAAGATCGACGTCGACGATGCCAGCGCGATCACCGCGCAGGTCGGATTCGGTAAGGACCCCGACGGCGGGTTCGCCATCAACGCCCACCTGATCGGCTACCTGCCCGGCTTCGAGCAGGCCGCCGCGGAGGAGCTGATGGAGAAGGCACACCAGTTCTGCCCGTACTCCAAGGCCACTCGCGGCAACATCGACGTCAAGCTGTCGGCGAAGGTCTAGTTCGTGATGCCTCGGCGGCTCGCCGTCCTCGCCGGCGTCGGTGTTGCCGCCGGCCTGTCGTTGACGGCGCCGCCGGGGGAGGCTTCGGCGCGACCGTCCGATCCGGGCGTCGTGAATTACGCGGTGCTGGCCAAGGGTTCGGTGGGCAACATCATCGGGGCGCCGATGCGGTTCGAGTCGACGTTCACCGCGCCGTTCCAGTCGTTCTATGTCGACAACGCCGCGTGCAACAACTGGGCCGACGTGGGTCTGCCCGACGTCTACGCGGATCCGGACCTGGCGTCGTTCAACGGCGCGGTGGCGCAGACCGGGCCCAGCGACCAGACCCATTTCGTCAAGCAGGCGGTCGGCGTCTTCGCCACCAATGACGCCGCCGACCGGGCTTTCCGCCGCCTCGTCGACCGCACTCTGGGCTGCAACGGCCAGACCACCGCGATGCACCTGGACAACATGTCGACCCAGGTGTGGACCTTCACCGGCGGTCCGGCCGGCGCCACCGACGCGGACTGGGTCAAGCAGGAGATCGGAGCCGGGCCGCCGGCGACACCGGGCCAAGCCACCGACCGCCGCTGCTTCAACACGACGCGTAAGCGCGAGAACGTTCTGCTACAGGCGAAAGTCTGTCAGTCCGGTAACGGGGGTCCAGCGGTGAACGTGCTGGCCGGTGCCATGCAGAACACCTTGGGTCAGTAACCGCGCGAACATCTGGGTACACCCACCAACGACGTCACAGAAAATTTCGTGGGACTTTGTCGGTGCGGTCTGGAAGATGTACTGAAGGACACGATCGTTCCCTACCCGGAAGGGGCCGGAAGACATGACCTTCGCCATGACGTCCGAGGTGGACGACGCACATCCGATCGAACCCCCGAATGGCGAACTGACCAGCGCCAACGACGCGCACCGCCACATCAGTGACCACTGTCTGAACGACGGTCCCGTAGGCCGGGTGGGCCTGGAGGTCGAGGCGCATTGCTTCGACCTGGCGGAGCCCACGCGCCGGCCTGGCTGGAATGAAATCACCGAGATCATCGGTGGCATTTCGGCGTTGCCCGGGGGTAGTGCGGTGACCGTCGAACCCGGCGGTGCCGTCGAGTTGTCGGGTCCGCCGATGGTCGGTCCGCTGCCGGCCATCGCCGCGATGCAGGCCGACCGTGCCGCGCTGCGCGCGACGTTCGCGCAGGCGGGTCTGGGGCTGGTGCTGCTCGGCGCCGATCCGCTGCGGCCGGCCAAACGCGTCAACCCCGGAGCTCGCTACCAGGCGATGGAGACGTTCTTCAAGGCCAGCGACACCGGAGCCGCCGGCGCGGCCATGATGACGTCGACGGCGTCGATCCAGATCAACGTCGACGCGGGTCCACACGCTGGCTGGGCCGACCGGGTGCGGCTCGCGCACGCACTCGGGCCGACCATGATCGCGATCGCCGCCAACTCACCCCTGCTCGGTGGCAAGTTCGCCGGATGGCGGTCGGCACGCCAACACGTATGGAGTCAGCTGGACTCGGCGCGCTGCGGACCCGTCCTCGGCGCCAGCGGTGACGACCCGGCCCGCGACTGGGCCCGCTACGCGCTGAAGGCGCCGGTCATGCTCGTCAAGAGTCCCGAGGTGATCCCGCTGACCACGTGGGTGCCGTTCGCCGACTGGGCTGACGGCCGCGTGCTGCTCGGCGACCGCAGGCCGACGCGCAGCGATTTGGATTACCACCTGACCACGCTGTTCCCGCCCGTCCGGCCGCGGCGCTGGCTCGAGATCCGCTACCTCGACAGCGTCCCGGACGCAGTGTGGCCCGCCGTGGTGTTCACGCTCGTCACGCTGCTCGACGATCCGGCGGCGGCCGATATCGCCGCGGAGGCCACCGAATCCGTTGCGACGGCGTGGGACCGCGCCGCGCAGATTGGCCTCGGTGACCGCAGGCTCGCCGACGCCGCCGCGGTATGTGTGCAGGCGGCCGCCGAACGTGCGCCCGCCGAACTCGAGGAATCGATGCAGCAGTTGGTGCGTTCGGTGGAACAGGGACGGTGCCCGGCCGACGATTTCTCCGACCGGGTCGTGAAGTACGGGATCGCACCGGCGGTCACGCAACTGGCGCAAGGGGAGTTGTGACGGTACGCGAGAGACTCGCCCGCGAACTCACGACGGCCCGCGACCGGACTCTGCGGCTGGTCGAGTTCGACGACGCCGAACTTCACCGCCAGTACGACCCGTTGATGAGCCCGCTCGTGTGGGACCTCGCCCACATCGGCTGGCAGGAAGAGCTGTGGCTGCTGCGGGGCAACGACCCCGGCCGGCCAGGACTCCTCGATCCCGCGGTGGAGCGGTGCTACGACGCGTTCCTCAACTCCCGCGCCAGCCGCGTTGACCTACCGTTGCTGTCGCCGGCCGAAGCCAGGTCGTACTGCTCGACCGTGCGCAACAAGGCGCTCGACCGCCTCGACGCGTTGCCCGAAGGCCGCGCGGATTCTGAGGCGGAGTTCGTCTTCGGTCTGGTGGTCAGCCATGAGAACCAGCACGACGAGACCATGCTGCAGGCGCTGAACCTGCGGACCGGGCCCGCGCTGCTGAACCGGGGAACGCCGCTGCCGTCGGGCCGGGCCGGCGTCGCGGGTACGTCGGTGCTCGTCCCCGGCGGTGAGTTCGTCCTCGGAGTGGACGCGGTCACCGAGCCGCACTCGCTGGACAACGAGCGTTGCGCGCACGTGGTCGACCTGCCCGCCTTCCGCATCGGCACGGTGCCCGTCACCAACGGCGAGTGGCGCGACTTCGTCGACGACGGCGGCTACGACCAACGGCACTGGTGGTCCGAACGCGGCTGGGCGCACCGGCAGGACTCGGATCTGCGGGCGCCGCAATTCTGGAACCTGGACGGTACCCGCACCCGCTTCGGACATGTCGAGGCCATCCCCGCCGACGAACCCGTCCAGCACGTCACCTTCTTCGAAGCCGAGGCATACGCCGCATGGGCGGGTGCGCGGCTACCCACCGAGCAGGAGTGGGAGAAGGCCTGCGCATGGGATCCCGCGGTGCAGGCACGACGCCGCTATCCCTGGGGATCGTCGGAACCGACGGCACATCTGGCGAACCTCGGCGGCGACGCGCTGCGGCCCGCGCCGGTGGGCGCGTATCCGGCGGGCGCATCGGCGTACGGCGCCGAACAGATGCTGGGCGACGTGTGGGAGTGGACCACGTCGCCGCTGCGGCCGTGGCCGGGCTTCACCCCGATGCTCTACGAGCAGTACTCCGCCCCGTTCTTCGAGGGGTCTGGGGATGGCGACTACAAGGTGCTGCGCGGCGGGTCGTGGGCGGTCGCGCCGAGCATCCTGCGGCCCAGCTTCCGCAACTGGGACCATCCGATCCGCAGGCAGATCTTCTCCGGTGTGCGTCTGGCGTGGTCCGTCGAGGAAGATCGAGCCTGATGTGCCGTCACCTCGGCTGGCTCGGCAGGTCGGTGTCCGTCGCGTCACTGCTGCTGGAGCCGGCGAACGGCCTTCTGGTGCAGTCGTATTCACCGCGGCGACAGAAGCATGGCCTGATGAACGCCGACGGCTGGGGGGTCGGGTTCTTCGACGAACACACACCGCGACGCTGGCGCAGCGCCGCACCGCTGTGGGGAGACGCATCGTTCGCGTCGGTGGCGCCCGCGTTGCGCAGCGGGTGCATCGTCGCGGCCGTACGCTCTGCGAGCGTCGGCATGCCCATCGAGCCGTCGGCGTCGGCACCTTTCACCGACGGTCACTGGCTGCTGTCGCACAACGGGCTCGTCGACCGCGCGGTCCTGCCGTTGTCGGCGAAGGCCGAATCGACCTGCGATAGCGCGGTGTTGGCGGCGCTGATCTTCGAGCGCGGGCTGGACGCGCTCGGGGACACCATCGTCGAGGTCGCCGCCGCGGACCCCAATGCCCGCCTGAACATACTGGCGGGCAACGGTTCTCGCCTGCTGGCCACCACGTGGGGCGACACCCTTTCGGCGCTGAGACGTGACGACGGCGTCGTGTTGGCCAGCGAGCCCTACGATGACAACCCCGGCTGGCAGGAAATCCCCGATCGCCACCTGGTCTCGGTTCTCGGCCGGGACATCGAACTGATCCCGCTGAAAGGATCGTGATGACGTTCGCCCTCTCGAACTACTTGTCAGCCGACTCGGCAGGACAAGCGCTGCGCCGCGATGTGCGCGACGGTTTGACGCAGACCCCGAAATCGTTGCCGCCCAAGTGGTTCTATGACTCCGCGGGTAGCGATCTGTTCGACCAGATCACCCGTTTGCCCGAGTACTATCCCACGCGCACCGAGGCGCAGATCCTGCGCGAGCGGTCGGCCGAGATCGTGGCCGCGTCGGGGGCGGACACGCTCGTCGAGCTGGGCAGCGGCACGTCGGAGAAGACCCGTATGCTGCTCGATGCCCTGCGCGACAACGGATCCCTGCGGCGGTTCATACCGTTCGACGTCGACGCGTCGGTACTCAAGGCCGCCGGATCCGCCATCGAGAAGGAATACCCGGGCATCGAGATCGACGCGGTGTGCGGCGACTTCGAGGAGCATCTGGGCAAGATCCCCCGGGTTGGCCGCCGGCTGGTCGTCTTCCTCGGGTCGACGATCGGAAACCTCACGCCCGGGCCGCGCGCCGAGTTCCTCACCGCGTTGGCGGAGACGCTGCAGCCCGGCGACAGTCTGCTGCTGGGCACCGATCTGGTCAAGGACGCCGATCGACTGGTGCGCGCTTACGACGACAGCGCAGGCGTCACCGCACAGTTCAACCGCAACGTGCTGGCCGTGGTCAACCGTGAGCTGGACGCGGACTTCGACCTCGACTCGTTCGAGCACATCGCGAAATGGAACACCGACGAGGAGCGCATAGAGATGTGGCTGCGCGCCGGCCACGCCCAGCGGGTGCAGGTGAAGGCACTCGACCTCGCGATCGAGTTCGCCGACGGTGAGGAGATGCTCACCGAGGTGTCGTGCAAGTTCCGCCCTGACGGCGTCGCCGCCGAACTGGCCGACTCCGGCCTGCGCCGGACACATTGGTGGACCGACAGCGCCGGTGACTTCGGCCTGTCACTGTCGGAGCGGTGATGTCCGAGAGCCTCGCCGAGCAGTGGCGCGCGGCCAGGCCGCCCGTTGCGGGTGTGCATCTGGACAGTGCGGCGTGCTCGCGGCAGACGTTCGCGGTCATCGACGCCGCGGCGCAGCATGCCCGTCACGAAGCCGAGGTCGGCGGATATGTCGCCGCCGCGGCCGCCGCCCCGGTGCTGGACGCCGGTCGTGCAGCGCTCGGCGCGCTGACCGGTCTGGAGGGTGCCGACATCGCCTACACCACCGGCGCCAACAACGCGCTCGACATGCTGCTGTCCAGCTGGCCGGGTGAGCGCACCCTGGCCTGTCTGCCCGGTGAGTACGGACCGAACCTGGCGATCATGGCCGCCAACGGTTTTGACGTACGCCCGCTGCCCGTCGACGCTGACGGCCGGCTCGACGTCGAGGCCGCCGCCGAGACACTGAAGGCCGACCGGCCACCGCTGGTGCACCTGACGGCCTTGGCCAGCCACCGCGGTACCGCCCAGCCGATGGCGGCGCTGGCGGACGTGTGCCGAGACCTGGACGTTCCGCTGGTGATCGACGCGGCGCAGGCGCTGGGCCATCTCGACTGCGCCGTCGCGCCTTCGGCGATCTACAGTTCGTCACGCAAGTGGGTGGCCGGTCCACGCGGTGTCGGATTCTTGGGGGTGCGCGCGGATCTCGCGCAGCGACTCAAACCTCGGCTGCCCCCGCCGGAGTGGGGCATGTCGCTCACCGTCATGGAACGGCTCGAACACGGTGAAGCCAATGTGGCTGCCCGCGTTGGCTATTCGGTGGCGCTGGGCGAGTACCTGGCGGCCGGACCCGAACGGGTCGGCGAACGGCTTGCCGAGGTGGGCGCGATGACGCGCGAGGCCCTTGCCGATGTCAGGGGCTGGCGGGTGGTCGAGGCGGCCGACGAACCGACGGCGATCACGACACTGGAGCCCGTCGACGGGGCCGACCCGCAGCAGGTGCGGGCGCAGCTGATCGCCGAGCACGGCATCGTCACCACCTACGCCGAGACGCTGCGGGCCCCGTTCGAGATGGCGGCGCCCGTGCTTCGGGCGTCACCGCACGTCGATGTCACCGCTGAAGACCTCGAGCAGTTCGTCAAGGCGCTGGCGGCTGTGACCTAGGCGGATGTCGCCGGCTGCGCGGCTCCGGTGTCGCCCTTGTGCGCGGTGAGCAGAAACGCGGGCATTTTCTGCCTGCCCTTGTCGTCGTTCTCGAAGGGCGGCAACGTGAACGGGGCGTCGGCGGGCATGGCTGAGGACATGTTGGCGTGGATGAACGCGGGCCGGATCTCGTCGATGATCCAGTACTTCGAGACGGCTTGGCGCAGCTCCTCCTCGCTGACGGTGTTCGGGCCGAATTCCGCTCCCGGCGGGAACGCCCCGTTGGCGAACACGAGTATGTAGAACACCGCCCCCGGGGCTGCCGCCCGGTACGCCGAATGCAGATACCCGTCGCGGCCGTCTACCGGCAGCGAATGAAACAGGGTGCTGTCCACGATCGTGTTGAACCGTCCGTCGTATCCGGTGAACGACGTGATGTCGCCCTGGACGAACGACGCGCTGGTCAAACCGCGCTCCTCGGCGGCCCTGGTGGCAGCCGCGACGGCCGTCGGCGTCAGGTCGATCCCGACGACCGTGTGACCCTCGGCGGCCAACGCCAGCGACAATTCTGCGACTCCACACCCGGCGTCGAGCACGTCGCCGCGGATCTTCCCGCTCCTGATCAACGCAGCGAGCTCCGGCTGCGGCTCACCGATGTTCCACGGCGGCGGCCCTTGGAATTGGCCACTTCCTGGTAGGCGTCGTCCCATTCCATCACGTCGTCTGATGCCATGGCATCCAACGTAGTTCACGCGACCTTTCGCACCACCAGCGTTGCGCTGTAATCCGAAAGGGCCGGCGAATCGTCGGGTGTCTTCGGATACGGGTCGAGCGAGCGCAACTCGATGACATAGCCGCCGACGTCGTTCGTCAGCGTCCCCTGCCCGGGGGCGGGATTGGTGTTGAACTCCAGGGACGCCGGTGCATCCCGACCGAGTTCAGCGTCAACGGTGATGCGCGCCTGCCCCGTCCAGAAACATTCGACGTCGGTCGGGCAGCGCGAATCCTCCAGCACGTCGGTGAACCGGAGCCGCAGGTCAGCGTCGCGGATCGCGACCTGCCGTCCACCGTGCAGCGCGAACTCCTGATCAAGCCCTGCCTCGATCGGATCGGCCTGCGCCGCGCGGCTCTGGCATCCCGTCAGCCCGAGCATCAGTGTCGCGACGACGATCCACGTCTTCACAGGCCATCCCACGTATGCACGGGCTCGTTGCTGTGCATGCGTTCGCAGTAGAGCCGCAGCATCTCGGCCAGCGCGTCCGGCCGCGACAGCCCACCCTCCTGCAGCGCGTGCACCGTCGCGATCTGCCAAACGGACCCGTTGACACCGGTCTTCGCGCGGCCCTCGATCACACCGAGGTAGCGGTCGCGGACGTCGGCGGACACCTCCCAACGTTGCAGCCCCTCGTCGGCCATCGGCAGCAGCTGCCGCAGCACCAGCTCGTCGGGTGTCACCTCACCGAGGCCGGGCCAATACAGCCGCGCGTTCATGCCGTTCTGCGCGGATTCGACGAAATTATGTTGGGCCGCAGCAAAACTCATCTTCGTCCAGATGGGCCTGTCGTCCTCGGCCATGGTCCGGAGCACGCCGTAGTAGAACGCGGCGTTGGCCATCATGTCGACCACCGTCGGCCCGGCGGGCAGCACCCGGTTCTCCACCCGAAGGTGGGGCCTACCTTCGACGACGTCGTACACGGGCCGGTTCCACCGGTAGATCGTGCCGTTGTGCAGCCGCAGTTCGGCCAGCTTGGGGGTGCGGCCCTCGGCCAGCTCGTGGGACGGGTCCTCGTCGGACATCTCGGGCAGCAGCGACGGGAAGTAGCGGACGTTCTCCTCGAACAGGTCGAAGATCGAGGTGATCCAGCGTTCGCCGAACCACACGCGGGGCCGCACACCCTGGGTCTTGAGCTCGTCGGGCCGGGTGTCGGTGGCCTGCGCGAACAGCTCGATGCGCGTCTCGGCCCACAGCTGGTGCCCGTAGAAGAACGGCGAGTTGGCGCCCAGCGCCAGCTGCGGACCGGCCAGCACCTGCGCCGCGTTCCAGTTGTGCGCGAAGTCAGCCGGGGAGACCTGCAGGTGCAGTTGCATGCTGGTGCACGCGGACTCCGGCGCGATCGACTCGGTCTGCAGGCTGAGCCGTTCCGGCCCGTTGATGTCGATCAGGATGTCCTCGCCGCGCGCGGTGAAGATCGAGTCGTTGAGCGCCTGGTAGCGCACCGACTCGCTCATCCACCGCCCCGTGAGGTGCTCGGGCATCAGGGTCGGCAGGATGCCGACCATGACGATGTGCGCGTCATGCCCATTGGCCTTGGCTTCGGCCGCGTTGAGGCTGGCCCGCACATCGGCTTCGAGCTCGAGTGCGGCGCGGCCGGGCAGCCGGCGCGGTGGAACATTGAATTCGATGTTGTAGGCGCCCAATTCGGTCTGATACGCCGGATCGGCGATCGCCTGCAGCACTTCGTGATTCGTCATGGCGGGCTGGTACGCGGAGTCGACGAGGTTGCACTCGATCTCCATCCCGGTCAGCGGCCGTTCGAACTCGAAACTGGACTCCTTGAGCATGGTTTCGAAGACGTCGAGGCACTGCTGCACCTTGCGCCGGTACTCGCGGCGGTGCGCGAGGGAGTACTCGGTGTCCTGCACTTCTTCGCCCACGATCCGAGCCTATCGGCGGGTGGCCACCGCAACCTGCGGATTCATCAGCCCGCCGCGCAGTTCCACGCTGATCGCTGGATCGGCATGTTCGGCCAGCGTCCGCAGCGCCGACGGACTGTAAGTGCGCAGTGAGCTGATCACCCCGTCATGAACGAACGGTATGAACGGCGCGAACGGCAACATCGCGGCGAGCCGGAGCAGGTGCAGCGGCGCCGGCGGTCGGGGCAGATCGATGATCACCAGTTTGTCGGCGGCGCGCGTGCCCTCGGCGAACACCCGGGACGCGGCCGAGGGCGGCAGGTGGTGGAACGACAGCGCGAACACCGCGAGGTCGAAGTGTCCGTCGGGCGCGTCGATGGCGGTGGCGTCCATTTCGCGAACTGTCGCGCGCGGGTTGTCGCCGAGGTCGCTGGCTGCTATCGCCGCGACCGACGCGGGCTCGACATCGGTGACGGTCAGCTCGGCGGTGGGATGCCAATCCAGCAATTTCCGCGACAGCCCGCCGTGGCCGGCGCCGAGCTCGAGGATCTTGGGATCCGCAACGTCAGCGACTTCCTCCAGCGCGATCCGCGCGAAGTTCTCGGTGTTCCCGAAGCGTTCTCCGGTCCACTCCAGCGCGCGGATCACGCTGCGTTTGACGCCCTCTTCTACGTCATCGCGGTCCAGGTACTCCTGCCGGTCGGTCTCGAGCAGCCGGTCCAGGCACGATGCGTCCGGCCCGCCGCGGGGCATGCGGTCAATGTCGACGATCGGCTTGGCCACGTAGACCATGATGGTCGATTGGAGTCGCCGTTACGAGGGGAGCTTGAGTTGGCCGAGTTCGTCGCCGCCATTGACCAGGGCACCACCAGCACCCGGTGCATGATCTTCGACCACGACGGCGCCGAGGTGGGGCGTCATCAGCTCGAGCACGAACAGATCCTGCCCAAGGCCGGCTGGGTCGAGCACAACCCCGTCGAGATCACCGAACGCACCGGGGCTGTCATCCAGTCAGCGCTGAACAAGGCCAACCTGTCGGCCACCGACCTGGCGGCACTGGGTATCACCAATCAGCGGGAGACCTCGCTGGTGTGGAACCGCAAAACTGGACGGCCGTACTACAACGCGATCGTGTGGCAAGACACCCGTACCGACCGAATCGCCACCGCGTTGGACCGCGACGGGCGCGGCGACGTGATTCGGCGCAAGGCAGGACTGCCGCCCGCGACCTACTTCTCCGGAGGCAAGCTGCAGTGGATTCTGGAGAACGTCGACGGGGTGCGCCGCGACGCCGAGAGCGGCGACGCGATCTTCGGAACCACGGACTCGTGGGTGCTGTGGAATCTCACCGGCGGCGCCCGCGGCGGTGTGCACGCCATCGACGTGACCAATGCCAGTCGCACGATGCTGATGAACCTCGAAACGCTCGACTGGGACGACGAACTGTTGTCGTTCTTCGACATTCCGCGTCAGATGCTGCCCGCGATCAAGCCGTCGTCTTACCCGGACTCCTACGGCAGCACCCTGGAGGGTGGCCCGGTCGGCGGCGAAGTGCCGATCACCGGCATCCTGGGTGACCAGCAGGCCGCCATGGTAGGTCAGGTGTGCCTCGACGCGGGTGAAGCCAAAAACACTTATGGCACAGGCAATTTCCTGCTGCTCAATACCGGCGAGAAGATCGTCCGCTCGGAGAACGGATTACTCACGACGGTGTGTTATCAGTTCGCGGACGCGAAACCCGTCTACGCGCTCGAGGGTTCGATCGCCGTCACCGGCTCCGCGGTGCAGTGGCTGCGCGACCAGCTCGGCATCATCAGCGGCGCATCGGAGAGCGAGTCGCTGGCCCGTCAGGTAGAGGACAACGGCGGCGTCTACTTCGTGCCCGCGTTCTCGGGACTCTTTGCGCCGTATTGGCGTTCGGATGCGCGCGGCGCGATCGTCGGTCTGTCGCGGTTCAACACCAACGCACATCTGGCGCGCGCGACGCTGGAGGCGATCTGCTACCAGAGCCGCGACGTCGTCGACGCGATGGAGGCCGACTCCGGCGTGCACATGGAGGTACTCAAGGTCGACGGCGGTATCACCGCCAACGACCTGTGCATGCAGATCCAGGCCGACGTCCTCGGCGTCGAGGTGGTCAAGCCCGTCGTCGCCGAGACAACGGCGCTGGGTGCCGCCTACGCGGCCGGTCTCGCCGTCGGCTTCTGGGAGAATCCCGATGACCTGCGGGCCAATTGGCAGGAAGGCAGCCGCTGGACCCCGGCGTGGAGCGACGAGCAGCGCGCCGACGGGTACGCCGGCTGGCAAAAGGCCGTGCAGCGCACGCTCGATTGGGTCGACGTCGACTAGCGATTTCGGTGTAGTTGGTCGCGGTATGCGCTACCGGCGACACCGAAATCGCAATCAGGCGGCGGCGTCGAGCTGGCGTTTGGTCTCGTCGTCGAGCGTGATGTCGCGGACGGCGGTGTTCTCCTCGAGATGCGCCACCGACGATGTGCCCGGTATCAGCAGCACGTTCGGCGCGACGGACAGCGTCCACGCGAGCGCGATCTGCGCGGGCGTGCGGCCCAGTTTCTCCGCCTCGCTCTTGACGGCAGGATGGCCGAGCACCGGATTGTCTGGGCTGAACGCCGACCCGAGCGGGAAGAACGGCACGAACGAGATGCCGTGCTCGACACATGCCTCGAGCACCGACTGCGAGGTTCGGTCAACGAGGTTGTAGGCGTTCTGGACTGTCACGATCTCGGTGCGGTCCAACGCGATTCGCAGATGCTCGGGACCGATGCTGGACAGTCCGATGCCTCCGATGAGCCCTTCATCACGGACCTTGATCATGGCGGTGAGCTGACGGTCGAACAACTCGCGATCGACAGGACCGACCGAGCTCGGATCGCCGGCATGAATGCGAAGGTTGACCGCGGCCAGGCGGTCGGTCCCCAGCGTCTGCAGATTCTCCTCGATGTCGGCGCGCAGGTCATCGGGCTCCTGGGCGGGCAGCCACGCGCCGGTCTCATCGCGTCGGGCGCCGACCTTGCTCACGAGCGCGAGGTCGGCGGGGTAGGGGTGCAGCGCTTCGCGGATCAGCTGATTGGACACATCGGGCCCGTAGAACTGCGACGTATCGATGTGGTTGATGCCCAACTCGATGACGCGGCGCAGGACCGCGATCGCCTCGTCATGGTCTCGCGGCGGACCGAAGACTCCCGGCCCGGGTAGTTGCATGGCGCCGTAGCCGACGCGCCCGACATTGAAAGAGCCCAGCGGGAAGGTGTCCATGGCGCCACGCTATACGCGAGTTGTGCACGTTTAGGAGCGGTGGGCGCTCCCAAACGTGCACAGATCGCTAGTCGGCTTCGCCCAAGACGCCGTAGATCTCGCGGCGGGCGTTGTTGACGATGTCGACAATGCGCTGCTGCTGTTCGGCGGATGCAGCGTGCGCCGACTGCGCGACCGCTCCCATCAGCTGGCCAACGGCGGCGCGCAGGCTGACTGCGCCCGGAGCTTCTTCTTTCCAACCCTCGGCTATTGCGTCCCACGGAGCCGTCTCGATCTTCGCTGCGGCGGCCCGGCCTTGATCGGTGAGCTCGAAGAGCTTCTTGCTGCCCTCGGTCTCCGTCGCGACGAGCAGGCCCTCGTCGACCAGCAGCTGCAGCGTCGGGTACACCGACCCGGGGCTGGGCTTCCATAGCTGCTGACTGCGTTCGTTGATCTCCTGAATCATCTCGTAGCCATGCATCGGGCGATCGGTGAGCAGCTTCAGGATTGCGGCGCGCACGTCACCGCGCCTGCCGCGGCCGCCACCGCGGGGTCCGCCGCGCCGACCGCCACGACCGGGGCCGAAGCCGGGGCCGAAGCCGAAGCCGGGACCGAAGCTGCCGGGGCCGAAGCCGCCGAAACCGGGACCGAATCCTGCGTCGCCGCGATGTTCACGGACGTGCTCGCGGAACCCGCGACGGGCTTGCCGACGCTGTTCGTGCAGCGTACGACGGTCTTCAGGACTGACGGCGGGCGCGAAGCCGAATCCGCGGCCCGCGAACGGGCCTTGAGGTGGTGTGAATGGGGTGTTCATGTCTGTGTCTTTTCTTTCGGACAGGAAGCACGATCTGCGCTTCCGATACGTTGACGATATATCGGAAACTATCGCGATGCAACGTCCAAGGTCAGGGCGACACCGACACATCGACCGCCAAGTACTCGCCGATGGCCCGCGCCGCAGGCCAGTCCCCCGCGCTCACGGCCCTTTGAAGATCGCCGACCAATGGACTGTCGGCTCCGAGTTCGGCGAGCCAACCCGAGACCGTCGTCGCAATCGCGTCCGCCGGTACCTCGACGGTGAGCCCACCATGCAAGCGTTGAGTGATGCGGTAGAGGCGCTGCATACTCGTGATTCGGAGACAGCGGACCGACGGATGGCCCTAGAGCGCTGAGGAGCCCAGTACGTGCGCCGACGATGAAGCGGTGGAGCGGTGGGTGTTCGGGCTGACCCCATAGGCCCGCTTGAACGCACTGCTCGACGCGAACGGGGTGCTGTACCCGACCTGCTGGGCGACCGCACCGATCGTCGCCTGCTCGTCGGGCTTCGATACCGTTGACGGGGAATATCTTTCGATCAGCGACACCGAGTCGTCGCTAGCTCGGCGGCGCGAAACCGCCCGGGCCGGACGACGGTGGCGGAACCTGCTGCGGCGGAACCTGCTGCGGCGGAGCCGGGTACCCGACGACGGGGGGTGGGCTCGGCGGCCATTGTGGCGGAGGCCCAGCAGGCGCGGGCTGCAACCGCGCGAGTTCGCGGCGGTGGCGTTCGGCCAGCACTGCGGCCAGCACGTACTGCGGTGGGGTACCGGGCGGCGGTGGCGGCGATATCTGGGCGACGACGTCACTGGTGATCCGGTAGGCCATCTGATCGCGCAGCTGTGGATCCAATTGCGATACGCGGGAGAGGAACTGGCGCGCCAGTTCGGCCTGCTCGGGATGCAGCCCGGACAACTGCAACGTGGACGCCCACCACGCGAGCTGCGGCGGCATCAGCGGAGGCGGCGACATTCTCGGTGCGCGTTCACTGATGACCACGGTTCCGGCGAAGATGTCGCCGATCCGCTTGCCCTTCGACGACGCCAGGCTGCAGATCACCGCCGGCCCGCCGGTGAGCATCCAGATTTCGATCACGCCGGCCAGCGCACGAAACAAGGCCTGCCGAAAACGTTCCGGACTGCCATCGTCGGACACCACCCGCAGTCCCATCGCCAACTTGCCCAACGAACGGCCACGGGTTGTCGTCTCGAATATCGCCGGATACCCCACGATTGTCAGGACGGTGAAAATGATCAGCACCGCAGCCGAGAAGGCCGGATCGAATTGGGTGAGTGTGGTGGCCCACAACACGACGCCGGTGATGTAGAGGATGAAGACCACGGTGACGTCGATGATCGCCGACAGCGCGCGGACCGGTAGCTGGGCGATCTCAACATCTAGGACCACCGCGTCCCCGGTCACCACGGGTTCTTGCTGGCTGACCATGCCGATCACGCTACTAGGATTCGTGGCGTGGATGTCGACGCGTTCGTGGTGGCGCATCGTCCGACGTGGGAGCGGCTGGAGCAGCTGATCAAGCGTCGGCGGAAGCTCACCGGCGCCGAAGTAGACGAGCTGGTCGATCTTTACCAGCGGGTGTCCACCCACCTGTCGATCGTGCGCAGCTCGTCCACCGACTCGGTCCTCATCGGGCGGCTGTCGGGGTTGGTCGCGCGCGCACGGTCGGTGGTGACGGGTGCGCACGCGCCGCTGTGGCGCGAGTTCGCCAGGTTCTGGACGGTGTCGTTCCCGGTGGTCGCCTATCGGTCATGGCGATGGTGGCTCGCAACGGCCTTCGCGTTCTTCTTCGTCACCGCGCTGATCGCGCTGTGGGTGTCGGGCAACCAGGAGGTGCAGTCGGCCCTCAAAACACCAAGCGAGATCGAGCAATTGGTGAACGAGGATTTCGCCAACTACTACAGCGAGAACCCCGCCGCATCGTTCGGCCTGCAGGTGTGGATCAACAACTCATGGGTGGCCGCTCAGTGCATCGCGTTCGCGATCCTGCTCGGCATCCCCATCCCGTACATCCTGTTCCAGAACGCGCTCAACCTCGGGGTGATCGCCGGCTTCATGTTCGACGCGGACAAGGGCGACGTCTTCCTCGGCCTGCTGACCCCGCACGGGCTCATCGAACTGACAGCGGTGTTCCTCGCCGCGGCCGTGGGCATGCGGCTCGGTTGGTCGGTCGTGTCGCCGGGCGATCGGCCTCGGACGCAGGTGCTGGCGGAGCAGGGCCGGGCGGTGGTTGCGGTCGCCGGCGGCCTGATCGTCGTCTTGCTGGTGGCCGGGCTGATCGAGTCCTTGGTGACGCCGTCGCCGCTGCCGACGTTCGTGCGCATCGCCATCGGCGTGGCGGCCGAAGTCGCTTTCCTGTGCTACATAATCTATTTCGGCCGCCGGGCTGTCGCTGCAGGGGAGAGCGGCGACATCTCCGACGCACCGGACGTCGTACCGACGCGCTAGAGCCTGCCGGTGGCCTTCATCGCGAGGTAGTGGTCCGCGAGCGCGGGTGCCAGTTCGTCGGGTGGTGCGTCCACGACATCGACCCCGGCCGCTCGCAGTCGCGACGCCATCGAACGCCGGTCGTTGCGCGAACGTTCGGCCGTCGCAGCGTCGTACACCTCGGCGGCGTCCGCCCGTCCCGCGGCCATCGCGTCCACCCGCGGATCGGCGACCGCGGCCAGCAGAACCTGATGTTTGGCCGACAACTGGGGCAGCACCCCCATCAGACCCTCGTCGAGCGCGGAGGCGTTCAGGTCGGTGAGCAACACGACCAGCGCTCGGCGCCGAACGCGTCGCTGTATCGCGGCCACCATTGCTCTGGCATCGGACTCGATCAATGCGGGTTCCAGTGGCGCCATCGCGGTGACCAGTTGCGCGAGTAGTTCGGTGCGCGAGGCGTTGAACAGTCCCGCCCGGGTGACGCGATCATGAGCGAGGAAGTCGACGTGATCGCCTGCGCGCGCTGCAAGCGCGGCCAGCAGCAGCGCGGCATCCATGGACCAGTCCAATCGCGGCCAGCCACTGGGGTCGTCGGCGGTGGGGTCAACGCCGACACGGCCCGCCGATGTGCGTCCGGTGTCCAGCACGATCACCACTCGCCGGTCACGCTCGGGTCGCCACGTCCGCACCACGACGTCGGCTCGACGGGCGGTGGCGCGCCAGTCGATTGACCTGACATCGTCACCGATGACGTACTCACGCAACGAATCGAACTCGGTACCCTGACCGCGGATCAGGACCGCGGTGTTCCCTTCCAGCTCGCGAAGTCTGGCCAGCCGCGAGGGCAGGTGCTTGCGCGACAGGAACGGTGGAAGGATCCGGATCTGCCAGGGCACCCGATGCGAGTGCTGCCTGCCGGCCAGCCCCAACGGCCCGATCGACCGGGCCGTCACCAACGCCGATCCCTGGTCACCCCTGCGAACCGGACGCAGCGTGGTGACGAGCCGAACCCGTTGTCCTGGAGCAATATCCACGTCGTGCATTCGCGGCTCGGCGCGGGCGCTGGGCGACCACGCATCGCGGACCTGTCCGCGTAAGCGTCGTCGACCGGGGTTCTCCACTTCGAGAACCGCGTCGACGGGCTGCCCCAGTCTCGCCGCGGTGTCACCGGATCGCGCGAAGGCCAGCTGGCGAGTGCTGGCGGCCAGCAGCACGTCGAGCACGATCGCCGTCGCAAGCGCACCGGCTAGAACAGCGAACGCCGTTGCCGGCCACGGTGACAATGCGACCGGAAGCACGCAGACCAGTGCCACCAAGCCGGCACGGCCGGTCAGAACCACTACCGCGGCACCGGCACGGCTGCGAGAATCCCGTCCAGCACACCGTCGGGATGAGCGCCTTCGAGCTCGGCCTCCGGACGCAACTGGATACGATGCCGCAACGTCGGCCGCGCCATCGCCTTGACGTCGTCGGGAGTGACGTAGTTGCGGCCCGAAAGCCATGCCCAGGAACGGGCCGTGCCGAGCAGGGCGGTCGCCCCGCGCGGCGACACACCTAGCTGCAGTGACGGGGAATGCCTTGTAGCGCCTGCGATATCGACGATGTAGCCGAGCACCTCGTCGGCGACGAGCACCTGTTGTACAGCGGCGCGCCCGGCCGCCAGTTCGGCGGGCCCCGCGACGGGCCGCACGGCGGACAGGTCGCGAGGGTCGAAGCCGCGCGCATGCCGATCGAGGACCGTGATCTCCTGGTCCCGCGGCGGCAGGGGAACGTTGAGCTTCAAGAGGAACCGGTCCAGCTGTGCTTCGGGCAGCTGATAGGTGCCCTCGTACTCGATGGGGTTCTGCGTCGCCGCAACGATGAACGGGTCGGGCAACGGACGCGGTTCACCGTCGACGCTGACCTGGCGCTCCTCCATGGCTTCCAGCAGCGCGGCCTGAGTCTTGGGCGGAGTCCTGTTGATCTCGTCGGCCAGCAGCAGGTTGGTGAACACCGGACCGGCGCGGAACTCGAATTCGGCGGTGCGGGCGTCATATACGAGTGAACCCGTGACATCACCGGGCATCAGGTCGGGCGTGAACTGCACCCGCTTGAACTCGAGCTGCAGCGCGGCCGCCAGCGTGCGCACCAGCAGGGTCTTGGCTACGCCCGGCACTCCCTCCAGCAGCACATGGCCGCGGCACAGTAGGGCGATCACCAAGCCGCTGACGACCGCCTCCTGGCCGACGACTGCCTTGGCGATCTCAGTGCGCAAGGCCAGCAGCGCATTTCGCGCCGCATCACCCGCGGCGCCGGAGTTCTGAGCTGGAGGTGGCTGAGTCACGATTGTGCGACCTGCCTTTCGATGTCGTCGAGTTCACGGGCGAGCTGGACCAAGTCGTCGTCGGTCTGCGGTGGCGGACCGAACAGTGTGTGCGCCACTGTCTGTGCGTGGTGCCCGGACCGCTGCGCCACCGCCTGGACTACCGCGGGCGGCTCGGCGTTGGTGGACAGGCCGAGGCGCGGCAGCATCCGTTGCAAGGTCGCGGTGCGCAGGGCCGTCGCTGCGCGGTCGCGAGCGCGGCGGGATCGATAGAGCCTGCCGCGGCCTTCGACCGTCTCGGACGCGCGCACGACGACGGGCATCCGTTCTGCGACAAGCGGACCGAGGCGCCGGCCCCGCCACAACGCGACCAGCGCGATCGCGAGGCACAGCTGGATCACGATCCATGCGACTGCGGGAGGAACCAGGTCGGAGATTTCCGCGCCCGCATCCGATTCGCCTTGGCGCTTCTGCGGTGCGTACCAGATCACGCGCGGGTTGGTGCCGGCAAGGTTCATCGCCAGGGCGGCGTTGCCGTCGGTCAGCAGTCCGCCGTTCATCATGAAGTCGCCGCTGCCGACGACCGTGACGGTGCGGCCGTCCTCGGCATAACGGACCACAGCACCGTCGTAGCAGCGGGTGATCGAAAAGTCATCCACCGCTTCGTATTCGTCGCTCACGCCGAGCTGAACCACGCCGGCTCGGGCCGCCTCCCGCAGGTCGCAACCCGGTTCGGAGCCGCCGAAGGGAACCGACCCGGCGAGCGTTATATGGGGAGCCAGCGCTTCACGGGTACGCGACGACGGAGCCACCAGGAGCCGGTCGCCGGGCAGGTTGCTCAGCCGCGACAGGACGTCGTCGTCGAGGTTCTGCAGTGTCTGCAGCACAACGATGAGTGTGCCGGGCCGCGCGGCACTTTCGGCCGCCGAGACATCCGGTGCCTCGACGACATCGACGCCGTGCTCGCGCAGCAGGGTCACCAGTGCATGGGTGCCGTCAGGTGACGTGGACTCCGGATCCATCGGGCCGCCGAGTCGGGGCGCGGTCAGATAGGTGATCAACGTGGCGACTGCGATGACGACGACGAGCGACAACAGCATCCATCGGGAGGCGCTCCAGCGCTGCTTCAGCGTGTGCCCGACGGCCGTGTTCGTCATCGCACCTCCGCCCACCCGGTGGACGGCGTGGCGGCGGGGGCGGCACCGGAACTCGTCGCAGTCTTGAACCGTACGTGATCGTCGAGTTGGGCGACCATCCGGTACGCGGCTTCGGTACCCGGACGCTCCCCGTAGGTGACATCGTTGAATGCGGTTGCAGCCATGGTCAATTCAGCGACCAACGCCGGCATCGCCTTACCCGCGTCGCGCGCGAGCTCGGTGGCCGTCCGGCCGGGGATGGCATCCAGCACCCTTGCGTCCTCGAGCTCACGGGCCACTGCTCTCAGACGGTGACGGATGGCCACCGCCCAGTCACCCACGGCGGCACACTGCTCGGCCGTGGCCCGGTGCTCGGCAGCACTGAGTTCCTGTTCGCCGAACAGCGCGTAGCGACCGCCACGGTCGGTCCGCATGGTGCGCCGTGCGATCCGTATCGCGACGATGATCCCGACGACGAGCAGGATCAGCAGAACACAAATCGTGAACCAGCCACCGGGCAGACGAGATCCGGAGTCGGCCAACCGGTAGAGCAACTCGTTGATCCACTCGAGGAGACGTTCAATCAGGCCCGGCTTGGGGTAGATGGGTTTTTGCAGTTCGCGTTGCGCGGCGTCGTGGGCGGCATCGCTGTCGATGTCTATCGTCGGCACGTCAGGCTTGGCGGGTCAGCCACAGATGGTCAGTGGAATCGGATGGCGAGGACGGCCCGTAGGCCGCGCCGGTCCTCAGTACGAGGTCGAACGCTTCGGCGCGGATCCGGCGATCGGTGTAGAGCAGCACGACGACGCCCGCCAGGAATGGGGCGGTGATGATCTGGGCGATGACGCCGCCCACCGACAGCAGGAGGAATGACAGCATCATCATCGCGGTGGACTCGGCCGCCATCAGAAGGAGCTGACCGCCCAGGCTGAACGGGATCGTGACCGCCCCGGCGATGAACTGCACCGCGATCGTGGCGAGCAACCGGATACCGAATACCCGCCAGAAGTCGTTCTTCACCAACCTGAACGACCGCTCGATGGCGGCGAAGATGCCGATGCGTTCCAGCACGATGAGCGGCGGCGCGAAGCTGAGAACCACCCAGATATAGACCAGCGCTGCGATCAAGAGCAGACCCAGAGGCAGGCCCACGATGATCGCGGCGGTGACGCTGGACGCTATCCCGATCCAGAAGATCAGGCCGAAGACGATGGCGACCAGAATCGCGACGCCCAACCCTTCGATGAGCGTGAACGCGATCAATGCCAACAGTCGCCCCTTGAGGCGTTGCCACGCTTCACCGATCGTGATGCCGGCCCCGAAGACGGCCCGGCCGACGACGACGGTGAGCAGCCCACTCAGCAGAATCGCGGTCAACCAGGTCGCAGCGGCGCCGGCGAAGCTGGACAGCGACGTGCCGAGCAGGGCGCCGGTGGACAGCTCGTCACTGTTGAACGACCCCGCTAGCTGGCCGGCGGCGGCGAGCGGTCCCACGGAGAGCACGAGCGCCATCAACTGGCTGGCGACGACGACGATGGTGGTGAATCCCAGCGTCGCCTTCGGATTGGCGCGAATGTAGGCGACCGCGCCGTTGAAGATGTCGGACAGGCTCAGCGGTCGCAGCGGGATGACGCCCGGTTTGAGGACGGGCTGCATCGGTGGTCCGTAGCCCGGAGGGGGGCCGTAGCCCGGAGGGGGGCCGTAGCCCGGCGGTGGTCCGTAGCCCGGAGGCGGTCCGTACCCCGGAGGTGGTGCGTAGCCCGGAGGTGGTGCGTAGCCCGGTGGCGGCTGTCCGGCGATCCCCGAATTGCCGGCCTCGGTGCTCATGGCACCATCCTGTCGATCATGATGCGAATTGACAAACGTCTCTGACCGCCGTGTCAGCGCGCCGACCGAGGCCACCGCGGCCCGATGTCGACCGAGATCACGGTGCGCGGTTCGGCACTGGACCCGCAGCCGGCGGTGCGGCGTAGGTTTGCGGCATGGCAGAACTCAAAGAGCAACTGCGTGCAGACCTCACCGCGGCGATGAAGTCGCAGGACAAACTGCGGACCGCGACGCTGCGGATGCTGCTCGCGGCAATCCAGACCGAGGAAGTGGCGGGCAAGGATGCGCGCGAACTGTCCGACGCGGACGTGCTGAAGGTGCTGTCCAAGGAATCCAAGAAGCGCGCGGAGGCCGCGGAGATCTACACCCAGAACGGCCGTGGTGAGCTGGCCGCCAACGAGCATGCCGAAGCGCGCGTCATCGACGAGTACCTGCCCACTCCGCTGACCGACGCGGAAGTGGCCGATGTGGTCGACACCGCGATCGCGCAGGTCGCCGAGGAGATCGGCGAGCGGCCGGGCATGAGGCAGATGGGCCAGGTGATGAAGGCCGCCACTGCGATCGCTGCAGGTAAGGCCGACGGCTCACGGCTCTCGGCTGCCGTGAAGGCCAGGCTGTAGCCGTTTCGTCGTCATCCGCCCGGGTACCCGAAAGCCATGACGCGTTTCGGCTACACCCTGATGACCGAACAGAGCGGACCTAAAGATCTTGTCCGTTATGCCGTTTCGGCAGAACGGGTCGGGTTCGACTTCGAGGTCTCCTCGGACCACTACTTTCCGTGGCTCTCGTCACAGGGGCACGCCCCCTATGCGTGGTCGGTGCTCGGCGCCGTTGCGCATGCGACCGATCAGGTCGAGTTGTTCACCTACGTCACGTGCCCGACGATGCGCTACCACCCCGCGGTCGTCGCACAGAAAGCCGCCACGTTGCAGATCCTCGCCGACGGCCGGTTCACCCTCGGCCTGGGCAGTGGCGAGAACCTCAACGAACACGTCGTTGGCAAGAGGTGGCCGACCGTGACCCGACGCCAAGAGATGCTGCGCGAGGCCATCCAGATCATCCGCGAGTTGTTCACCGGCGAGCTCGTCGACTGGAAAGGCGAGCATTTCGAGGTGGATTCCGCGCGACTCTGGGACATTCCGGAGACGCCGGTCGCCATCGCTACAGCGGTGTCCGGCGAACGATCGGTGGAAACCTTCGCGCCGCTGTCCGACCATCTGATCGCCGTCGAACCGAACAAGGATTTCGTGGACGCCTGGCATGACGCCAGGCGCGCCACCGGGCTGCCCGGAGATGCGCGGGTCATCGGCCAGATTCCGATCTGCTGGGATCCGGACCGCGACAAGGCAATTCGCCGCGCACACGACCAGTTCCGCTGGTTCGGGGGCGGTTGGGCGGTCAACGCCGACCTGCCGACCACGGCCGGTTTCGACGGCGCCACCCAGTACGTGCGGCCGGAGGACGTCGCCGAATCCATCCCGTGCGGACCGGATCTCGACGCGATCGTCGATGCGGTGAGCAAGTACTGGGAGGCGGGTTTCACCGATATCGCCCTCGTGCAAATCGGTGACGAGGGCCAGGATCTGTTCCTCAAGGAGGCGGCCGGATCTCTGCTGGAAAAACTCAGAAGCGCATCGAACTGAAAGGCAAACATGCCAAAGGGCAAGGGAATTTACGAGGACCATACGGTCGACGAGTCGGAGAAGAAGGGCGGACGCCCGGGTCCGACCGACGAGGGCGGCCAAGGAGGTATGGCTACCCGGGAGGAAGCGCCCGATGTCGCCGATACCGGTGGTGAGCCGACCGCCTGACAGCTACTGCGGGTCACGTCCCTGGCGGCTGCGGCGATAGGCTGCGCGCCGGAATTTGGTCAACCAGCGGGGCAGTAGTTCGACGTCGCAGTCGCTGTGCAACGCGGGGTCGAACGCGATGTCGTCACAACTCGGGTCGACGTAGCGCAAGGTGAGCCGCGCCAACGGGCTGAACTCACCCTTTGCGGGAGCCTGTTCGATGTCGAACTCGACGCCGCCCGAACTGATTTGGGATTCAATCGTGTTGAGGGCAAGACCGCGGTCGCTGATGTCGGTGGCCAGCCGTGCCCGTAACCACCACACGCGGTCGCGGTAGCGCAACGGCATCAGGCTGGAGAAGGTGGCACCCGACCATGAGGTCACCGGCGCCAGACCGAAACGGCTGCCCGCTGCCGTCGATGCCAGCAGCACATCCCAGGGACCGCAGGAACGCAGATCCTGCGGCGGCGGAATCCGGAACGCCAACCCCGCGATGTCGGGCGCCGCTCCTGGCAGTCCGACACCCTTCGATACGCGACCGATGACGTCGCACGACCGCATGGGAAGTCCCTCACTGCCGGGGGCCGTCCGCTCCAAAATGCCTTCCGCGAGCACACCGACGGGATGGAACAGGCGCCGACCCCGAGCGGCGGCACCGAACTTGATGGGCAACGAGGCGAGATCGGAGATTTGCACGCTTGAGGGGTGCCCGTACTGCCGGGCCGCAAAACCGGGCGACGCGGTTTAACAGCCCGGATACCGGGCATTAATCCAGCGCACTGCTGCGATGCCGCAGCCAAGACTGTTCGAAAGGCCCTTGCGTGACAACCGCTTATTCCGAATCGTCGGACACTCTGATCGCGCCGGCGGGCGTTTACGCCCCGCAGGAAGACTCGCAATTTCTCATCGACGTGATGGAGAAGTCTGACCTCGCGCTCGGTCGCCGGGTAGCCGACCTGTGTACCGGCAGCGGTGTGGTGGGGATTGCCGCAGGCGAGCAGGGGGCGTCGCAGGTCATGGCGTTCGATGTCTGCTCGCGTGCCGTTCGGCACGCGCGGGTGAATGCGTTGAGCGCCGGCGTTGATGTCGATGTTCATCTGGGATCGTGGGCGCGCGCCGCGGAGTTCGGCCCGTTCGACGTGGTGGTCTGTAATCCGCCGTATGTGCCACATGATCCCGATGTCGCGTACGCGCCGATACCACCGGATACCGGCCCGGCGCGCGCGTGGGATGCCGGCCCCGACGGTCGCCTCGTTCTCGATCCGCTGTGCGAGGCGGTGCCGGATCTGCTTGCCCCGGGTGGCACTTTCCTTCTGGTGCAATCCGAGTTCGCCGTCCCGCGTCAGACGCTGGCGGCGCTGGCGTCGGCGGGACTTGACGCGGAAATCGTTGCCTATCAGTGGATTCCGTTCGGACCCGTGCTGATGTCGCGTGCCGCGTGGCTGGAGGACACCGGCAGGCTCGAGCCGGGCCGTCGCGAGGAAGAACTCGTGGTGATCAGGGCCGAGAAACCGTGACTGAAACCCGCACAGTGCGCATCGTTCCCTCGGGCCCGGTGATGGTCGAGGGACCGGTGCGAATCGAGTTGCCCGACGGCAGCGTCGTGGAGTCCGATCGCTTCATGGTCGCGATCTGCACGTGTCGTCGTAGCAAGGACTATCCGATGTGCGACACCAGCCATCGGTGCCGCCCGCGAGCCGGCAAGCGGTCAGTTCAGGGGACGTCTTAGCGACGAACGGCCCGCCTTCCAGCACTCCATCAGGTGGTCGGCCAGGCGGTCTTCGACAAGGTCGCGCGCTCTGATCCCGAACACCACGTCAGCCTCGAGATGCGGTTCGCGCGCAAGGAGACCGCCGACGACGTCGGTACGCACCACTTGTTCGTGAACCGCGTCGGCCACCACGTGTTCGGAGTAGAACGTCACGCATGCTTCGGGTGCGTTCATCCGCCGGAGCGCGTCGACCAGTCGCCGTGACCCGGGCGACGAGGTGATCTCGGTGGACGCGAAGTGCCCGACCGTTGCGCCGCGCAATTGGCGGTGCAACCCGAACAGCGACATCAGGTTGATCGATGCCAGGGCCTCGGCGGGCACGTTGTTGAGATATGCGAGGTAGGTGGCATCGAGGCCGGCGGCGTCCATCAATTCGGCGTACAGATGCTGGTGGACCCGCTCGTCGCGGCCGGCGCCGTACTCATCGAATTCGACTGCGACGAAGGCCGCTTTCGCTCGTCCGGTGAGGCGGGGGATCGCCCACGCGTGGGGGTCGCCCTCCTTGAGGTGATAGATCGAGCGGTGCACGAAGTACTCCTGCATCTGTTCCCAGGTGCCCTCGTCACGCAGGTAATAGGACGGGCCGTGGCCCTCGACGGGCTCTTGCGAGATCGCATTCATCTCCGCTTCGGCGGTGTCGTCGGTTGTGATGTCCCCGACATCGCGCCGAACGGCCTCCAGAAACGCCTCCTCGAGGCGGCCACGTAAGTGCAGCAGAGCGGGATTCCATTCCCAGCGTGGGTTGACCGAATGAAACCCGCGGTAGTGCAACTCGTAGCAGACGCACAGCGCGAGTTGCAGGTCGAGTCCGTATGGATCCGCCTCGTAGACCGGAACCTCGAGCGGGCGTACGGGCAGGGCCGGGCGCTGGCGCGCAAGCATGTCCAGGACTGCCGAAGACACGGGTCCGGCGGCGCGGGGGAGAGCAGGTTCGACGAGAGTCGATGGCAACGTCACAGCCGTGTGATTCCCGGCTCGCCGCGGGTCAAACCTCGGCAGCCTGGTCTTCTCGATAAGACGGCGTTACTATCTGACAGTCGGTTGCCACTTCCGTGCCCAGGTTTTTCCGATGAGGGGGTCTGATGCGGGTGCCCCGCGCAGTCGCAAACTTCAATCGCCGGGTCACCAACCCGGCGGCTCGTTCGATAACTCCGTGGCTGCCTGGTCAAGGCACGCTCGAGCACATCGGACGAAAGTCGGGTAAGCGGTACCGAACACCGCTGTTGGTTTTTCCGACCGCGGACGGGTTCGTCGTTCTCATCGGGTACGGGCCCCAAACGGACTGGGTGAAGAACGTTTTGGCCCGCGGAACGGCGGTGCTGCACAAGCGTGGCAAGGATGTTGCGCTGACCGATCCGCGTCTGATGAGCAAGGCCGAGGCGGCACCCCTCGTCATCGGGCCGGGCCGCACTTTCTATCGCCTGTTCCCCTACAACGAGGCGGCGCTGGTCCTGACCAGGAGCAGGTAGCAATGGGAGCCAGCGCCAGTCCGATCACCTTCGGCACCTAGCGACGGAAACGCCCTGACCGGCTGAGCCGAACCAGGGCGTCTTACCTGAAATCCATGAGTCGGGGTGGCGGGATGTGAACCCACGACCTCTTCGTCCCGGACGTCTGGACTCTGATTGCGACTTCTAGTGGCGCTTGAGTGCTCTGCTATTGGAGGCCAAGACTTCGTCGGAGAGTTCGGGATCGGCCTCGGCGACCGCACGGGCGATCAGCTGTGCGCCGACCATTTGACTGAACAGGGCGATGGCCTGTTCGCGCGCTCTACGCACATCGAGCTTGGTGTTGGTCTGTCTGGCGCTGGCTTGCAGTAAGTCGGTGAAGGCCGAGATATACCCCTCCAGGCCGCGCTGGTACTCCTGTTGGGCCGTGATGCCGTGCCGGCCGGAGTCAGCGGCCAGGGCGGCAGAGGCGCACCCACGTTCGGGATGGTCGCGGTGCTCGGTGCTCAGGTAGGTATCGACGAGAGCATGCAGGGCGGCGCGGCTGGACCGGGGATGGTCGTCGATCACGGCGGCGACATGGGCCAGGGATTCGGTGAATCCCTGGTGGAGTACTTCCCGCGCGAGATCTTCCTTTGAGGTGAAGTGGTTGTAGAACCCACCATGGGTCATCCCGGCTGTCTTCATCACCTCGTCGATGCCAACACCGTCAATCCCGCGAGCCCGAAAACCTTGACCGGCGGCCGACACGATGCGTCCGCGGTTCAACTCTTTCTGCTGCCGTGACACTCGAGGCAACGGATGCTCCTCCCACTGCGGGCAATCAAACTCTTCGCTACCAAGCGATACCCACATCGATGGTGCCCATCATCAATGTACCTCTCCGCCCGTCACCGCGGCCCTCTCTGACGATGCAGTGGTTTCGCTGGCCATGTCCTTCGCGGGCTTGACACTAATGATGACGCATGACAGCGTAACGATTATTAATGATGATCGTCAGCAATAGTGAGGGAGGTTGAGCATGCGGTTTGGAACCATCGGCGCCGGCGTCGTCGCGCAGGCCATCGCACGTCATTTGGTCAGCGCTGGGCACCCGGTGATGTTGAGCAACAGCCGCGGTCCGTCGACATTGGCCGAGATCGTCGACGACTTGGGCCCGCTTGCGTCGGCGGGAACCGTCGCCGAAGCCGCCGAGGCCGACATGGTGTTCCTGACAGTCATGTGGTGGGACATTCCAGCTGCGCTGGCCGACCTGTCGCCGTGGGATGGACGCATCCTGGTCGACGCCACCAACCAATTCGCCCAAGCAGACCCGATTGAAGTGGCCGACCTCGGGGGCCAAACCGGTAGCGAGTGGGTAGCTGACCGTGCCCCCAAGGCGCGAGTGATCAAAGCCTTCAATACGTTGCACGCCAGCTACATCGCCGCCAACCCGCGTCACCCGGCCGGTCGCCAAGTGCTTTTCTACGCCGGCGACGACGCCTCAGCCAAGGTCACTTTTCTCCAGTTGGCCGACAGCCTCGGTTTCGCCCCGATCGATGTCGGGGCCCTGCGAGACGGCGGCCGGCTGATGCAGGTCGGTGGCGGTCCCCTGTCAGCGCTGCATGCGCTCAAACAGGACTAGGAGCTTTACCGACCAGGGAAGGAAACACTCGTGGCGCGAGGGATGCAGCTGCGACTGCATCCCGCTCCCCATCGGACATCACCTCACACGTCAGGCCCCTCCGCTGGTGTGGCGGGGCCACCATCCACCAGAGGCGACACAACACCGAACAGAACGGAAAATCATGAAAGCTCTTGCCTACCAACACGCACACTCCCTCGACGCCTTCGCGATCGACCTCATCGAGGTCGACGAGCCCGAGCTGCGCGAAGGTGACGTGTTGATCGAGATCCGCGCGATCGGCGTGAATCCCGGCGAAGCATTCATCCGCTCGATACGCAGCGCCGAGCCGGGCGGGCGGGTCATCCTGGGTTGGGAATTCGCCGGGATCGTCATCGAGACCGGCGCCGCAGCAGGCGGGTTGCGCGTGGGTGATCGGGTGATGGGCACCGGTGACGCCACTCGCGACGGTTGCTGGGCGCAACGGCTGGCCGTCGACCACCGGATCGTCGCTACGATCCCCGACGAACTGTCATTCAGCGACGCCGCGTCACTACCGATCGGTGCGCTGACGGCCTGGGAAGCCCTCTTCCGCGATCAGTCGGCCCTGCCGCTCGGCGTGGAACGGGTCTTGATCATTGGCGGTGCCGGCGGAGTCGGATCGCTGGCGACGCAGCTGCTCAAGGCCAAGACCCCGGTGTTGGCCATCAGTACCGCCTCTCGGCCAGAGTCTCAAGATTGGTGCCGGACGATGGGCGCGGATCTGGTGATCGACCACACCGCGGATATCGCGGACCAACTCCGGCAAGCCTCTATCGAGCATGTCGACATGGTGCTCTCCACCGCCGCCACCGCGAACAACCTCGATCAGATCGCGGCAGTGCTGCGCCCGTTCGGGCACGTATCGACCATCGACATCGGAACCCCGCTCGACCTCACCCCCCTGGTGCAGAAGTCCGCTTCACTGCACACCGAAATGGTGTTCAGCCAAGTCGCCAGCGGAGCCGACCCCAGCAGCCAGGGCCACATCCTCACCGCAGTGGCCGACTACGTCCGCACCGGCCAGGTACGCCCGATCGTCACAACCTCGCTCACCGGGCTGACCGCAGACAACATGAAAACCGCCCACACGCTACTCGAAAGCCACCGCTCCATCGGCAAGATCGTCATCGAAACCTAAAGCCCGACAAACCGAATAGCGATCCGAGACGGACGTGAACCCGATGTACAGAACCCCGAATCCGCCAGGCAAAACCGAATTCGCCGGCAAGCGCACGATCGTCACGGGAGGGTCCCGCGGCATCGGCGCTCAACGAACTCGGCGGCGGTCGACATCGTGGTCAACAACGCCGGCGCGGCACGTACCCACCTCGAAGGCATCACATCGATCCCCGACGACGAATGGCTCAGCAAAGCGCTCGCTGCAGAGGTGCCAGCGCGGCCCCACGAAGGAGCATCGCCAAGTGCCGTCGTACTTTGTCGGCGCCGAACGACTCGCCTTCGTCGGTCACCCCGAGCGGATACTTCTGCTGTGCCATGCCGACGAGGCGAGCAGCAACTGACTTCTGGTTCCATGCCCTTTCCCGGCCTTCTGGCAGAGCCGTTGGCCGCGCTCATGATTGGCAAGCTCCGCGAGGCGCTGGTGTTCACGTCGCCGGAAGGGGCAGTAATGCGCGTATCGACCTGGCGACCGCGCGTCTTTCCAACCCAGCTGTCAAGCGACTTGTGAAGAAGATTTCGGACTTCCCGACAGTCACTCCCCGCGACCTAGTCATTCCGCCGCCTCCCTCGCCATCAGCGCCGGGGCAACGTGAAAGCCGTCCAAACGATGCTCGGGCACGGACCAACTGCGGACTGAAACGGAACCGGCGCCCGACCGGATTGAGCAGTCAGAGCCCTCTGCCTGAATTCACACGAGTCGAGGTGGCGGGAGCCGCCGTCGTGACCGCCGCTGTGGCGCCAGGCACTCCGGACTCCGAGCATCACGCCCCCCGCCCAAGAGAAAACCCGCTCGGCTATGCCGGCGGGTTTCTCCTTGGTCGGGGTGGCGGGATTTGAACCCACGACCTCTTCGTCCCGAACGAAGCACGCTACCAAGCTGCGCCACACCCCGAGTGAAGCCACGACAGCGTATCGCACCCCCGCGGTGTGACACCAAACGCGCCTGGCCGCACTGAGGTGCACGTCACGACACGCCGGTGGATGCATTTGGGTTGTCGGTGGCGTTATGCAGACTGACGGTAGAAAACGACTAAGTGAGGCGAGAAATGACCGGGCTCGGCGCTTCGATCTATCTGGGATTCTTCGTCCTGGCCGCCTTGTGGCTGTTCCTGACCTCCGACGGTCCCCTCATGGGCCGGTCCGAGGATCAGGGCCAGCGGCCGGAGCGTTCGAATTCGACCAGGACCTCGGCCCACGGCGAGGGGTCCAGCCCGTGGCTGGTAAGCCACTCGTCGCAGAAGTAGGTGTCCGCGTAGCGGTCGCCGCTGTCGGCGAGCAGGGTCACCACTGACCCGCTGCGTCCGTTGGCGACCATTTCGGCAAGTAGCCCGAAGGAGCCCCACAGGTTCGTCCCGGTGGACGGACCCACCCGTCGCCCCAGCACCGCACTCGCATGCCGCGCGGCAGCGACCGACGCCGCATCGGGCACGACGACCATCCGATCCACGACGTCGGGCAGAAACGACGGCTCCACGCGTGGACGGCCGATGCCCTCGATCCGCGACGACATCCCCGTGACGATGTCGCCGCGCCCCTGCGCATAGGAGGGGAAGAACGCCGAGTTCTCCGGGTCGACCACACACAAGCGCGTCTGGTAGCGGCGGTACCGGATGAACCGGCCGATCGTCGCACTGGTGCCACCGGTGCCCGCGCCCACCACGATCCAGTCGGGCACGGGGTGGGCCTCGTCGCGCATCTGATCGAAGATCGACTCGGCGATGTTGTTGTTGCCGCGCCAGTCGGTGGCGCGTTCGGCGTTGGTGAACTGGTCGAGATAATGGCCACCGGTCTCCGCGGCCAGCCGCTCGGCCTCGGCATACACCTGCGACGACTCGGCGACGAAATAGCAACGGCCGCCTTGTGATTCGATCAGGGCGATCTTGCTGGCGCTCGTCGAGCTCGGCATCACCGCGATGAACGGCAAACCCAGCAGCGCCGCGAAATACGCCTCTGACACCGCCGTCGAACCCGATGACGCCTCGATGACGGTGGTGTTCTCGTCGATCCAGCCGTTGCACAGCGCATACAGGAACAACGACCGCGCCAACCGGTGCTTGAGGCTGCCGGTGATGTGGGTGGTCTCGTCCTTGAGGTAGAGCGCGACATCAACCGTGTCGCACCACGCGGTCGGCAGCGGATAGCGCAGCAGGTGCGTGTCGGCACTACGTCGCGCGTCGGCCTCGATCAACCGAACCGCATTGTCGACCCACTTGCGTGGCCGGCCCCGGCTGGCGCTCGCTGCCGCGCTCAAGGCGCTCAGCGCACCGAGACGCTCGGGTGGGACTGGCCCTCTTGGATGCCGGTGAAGGACCCGCCGATTGGTGCGGCGACCAGAGTCAGCAACGTGGCCTCGGGGCGGCAGCAGAACCGCACCGGTGCATACGGTGAAGTGCCGATGCCTGCGGACACGTGCAGCTGCGTGTGGGCGCCCCACTGGGAGGCACCCTTTGCCCGCGACCGGTCGAGATCGCAGTTGGTGACGACCGCGCCGTAGAACGGCAGGCACAGCTGGCCGCCGTGGGTGTGCCCGGCCATGATCAGCTGATAGCCGTCGGCGGCGAAACGGTCGAGCACCCGCGGCTCCGGCGAATGGGTCAGGCCCAGTCGCAGGTTCACCGCCGGGTTGGCGGGTCCGGCGATCGTCTCGTAGCGGTCACGCTTGAGGTGCGGATCGTCGACGCCCGCGGCCGCGACCAGCAGGCCGCTCACCTCGAACTCGCGCCGGGTGTGCGTCATGTCCAGCCAGCCGCGCTCGGTGAACGCCGCGCGAAGGTCCTGCCAGGGCAGCGGCTCGCCGTGCAGGCGGCGAGTCGGATTGGTCAGGTAGTTCAGCGGGTTCTTCGGCTTCGGACCGAAGTAGTCGTTGCTGCCGAACACGAAAACCCCGGGCACGGCGAGCAGGTCGCCGAGTGCCTGCACGACGGCGGGCACGGCCTTCGGGTGGGCGAGGTTGTCACCGGTGTTGACGATGAGGTCCGGCTCCAGCCGCGCCAGTTCCCGCAGCCAGTCCTGCTTGCGGCGCTGCTGCGGACGCATGTGGATGTCGCTGATGTGCAGCACCTTCAGCGGTGACGATCCGGGAGAGAGCACGGGCATCGTCACTTCACGCACGGCGAATGCATTGCGCTCGATGAGCGACGCATAGCCGATCCCCGCAGCCAGCGAACCGGCGGCGGCGACTGCGGAATTCTTCAAAATCGAAGACGCGGGCATGAAGCAGAGCTTACTGCCAGCCCACCGTTCACTGCGATTTCACCGCGGTCAGCGTGGGCCAGACCACAGGGCTGTCACGGCGGTGGTGGCGGGGCCCCCGGTGGTGGTGGCGGCGGTGGTGGCGGACCCAGCACCGGCACCGTGATCGGCGGCAGTCCCGGGATCTGAACCACCGTCTGCCCGACCGGCGGCGGCAGACCCGGTATCGCACCCGGTGGCGGGGGAGGCGGTGCCGGCGGGATGCCGTTGGAGATCTGGATCGTGATGATCGACCCGGGCACCGTTTGACCGGCCGGTGACGTGCCCACCACTGATCCGTACGACGCGGTGCTGTTCACCGGCGTCGACTCGTTGGCGACCTGGAAACCCGCGTCGCGCAGCCGCTGCCGCGCGGTGCTCTCGCTCATCCCGGAGACACTGGGCACCCGCGAGCCCGGTGCGCCATCGACGTAACGGGGGTCGGTCGGCGGCAGCGTGACGGGCCCGAAGTTGTTGGCGATCGGCATCATCGCGCTGAACCACGTCCGGGCGGGTTCGTTACCGCCGAACAGGTTGCCGTCACCGCCGCACTGGCGCAGCGGGTAGGAGCACAGTGCGCCCGGCGCGGTCGAGTCGTCGTAGATGTAATTGGCCGCGGCGTACTGGTTGGTGAAACCGAGGAAGCCCGCGGAGCGGCTGGCCTCGGTGGTACCGGTCTTGCCCGACATCGGCAGATTCCAGCCGACCGAGCCAGCGGCACCGGCGGCGGTGCCCGCGCCCGTGTCGTCCTTGCTCATCGCGTTGGCGAGAGTGTTGGCCAGCCCCTCGGGTACGACCTGTTCACACGTCTCGGTGGTCACCGACACCTGCTTGCCGTCGCGGTCGATGACCTCGGCGATGGGATTGGGCGGGCACCACATGCCGCCGGACGCCAGCGTGGCCCCGACGTTCGACAACTCCAATGCGTTGACCTCGATGGGGCCCAGCGTGAACGAGCCGAGATTCTGTCGCTTGACGAAGTCGGCCAGGCTCTCGTTGCTCTCTGGGTCGTAGTCACGGGCGGTGCCAGGCAGCGCGTAGGAACGCAGGCCGAGCTTGACCGCCATATCGACGGTGCGCTGCACACCGACCTGCGAGATCAGCTTGGCGAAGGCCGTGTTCGGCGACGTGGCCAGCGCATCGGTGACGCTCATGGTGCCGCGGTAGTTGCCGCCGTTCTGCACACACCACGTCGCCGGTGGGCAGCCCCTGGCACCACCGCTGCCCAGACCCTTGGCCTGGAACCGGGCGGGCGCGTCGAGCTGAGCGTTGATGCCCATGCCCATGTCCATCGCGGCGGCTGTGGTGAAGATCTTGAACACCGACCCTGCGCCGTCGCCGACCAGCGAGAAGGGCTGGGGTTGCATGGTCTCCCCGGCCTCCAGGTTCAGGCCGTAGGTCCGGTTGCTCGCCATCGCCAGGACCGGATGGGACTCCTTGCCCGGCCTGATCACGCTCATCACGCTCGCGACGCCGTCGAGGTCGGGACTTGCGATGTTGTTGACCGCCGTTTTCACCGGAATCTGTACGTCGGGGTCCAGAGTGGTCTTGATCAGGTATCCGCCCCTGGCGACCTGGTCCTTACTGATCCCGGCGCGCGCGAGGTATTCGAGGACGTAATCGCAGAAGAACGCGCGATCGCCCGCGGCGATACAGCCGCGCGGCAACTCCTTGGGCACCGGCAGAACGCCCAGGGGCTTGTCCTTCGCCGCCCGCAGCGCCGCGGCCTCCTCGGGGATGTTTTCGATCATGGTGTCCAGCACGACGTTGCGGCGGGCCAGGGCGCCCTCGGGATTCGTGTACGGATTGAGGGTGCTGGTCGACTGCACCATGCCGGCCAGCAGTGCGGCCTGTTCCCAGTTCAGCTCGGAGGCGTTGATGCCGAAGTACGTCTGCGCGGCGTCCTGCACACCGAACGCGCCGTTGCCGAATGAGACGAGGTTCAGATAGCGGGTCAGGATCTCGGGCTTGGTGAAGGTCTTGTCCAGCGTCAGCGCCATCCGGATCTCGCGCAGCTTGCGCGCCGGTGTGGTCTCGATGGCCGCCCGCTTCTCCGCGTCGGTCTGCGCGATCACCAACAACTGATAGTTCTTCACGTACTGCTGCTCGATCGTGGAGCCGCCGCGGGTGTCGAGGTTTCCGGACAGATAACCGGAAAGACCGGTGAGAGTGCCCTGTACATCCACGCCGTTGTGTTCGGCGAACCGCTTGTCCTCGATGGACACGATCGCCAGTTTCATGGTGTTGGCGATCTGGTCGCTTTGCACCTCGAACCGACGCTGGCTGTACAGCCACGCGATGACGTTGCCCTTGGCGTCGACCATCGTCGACACCTGCGGCACCTCACCCTCCACCAGTTGCGCCGAACCGTTGGCCACCACGTCCGAGGCACGGTTCGAGACCAGTCCGAACCCTCCGACCACGGGAAACATCAGGGCCGCGAGGACGACGCTGGCCAACACACAGCACCACGCGAGCTTGATCACCGCGACCGCGGTCGGCGGTGGGGGCGGCGGGGTCTCGGGCATGCGTACAGAGTAGCTAGCGGATTCCGCCAGCAAAATTCGCAGATTTCCCCCGGTTATCGCCTCACATTGTTAGCTCGCCGACCTGCGCGCGCGTCAATTTCCGTCAAGGACGGCACGGTTGTCCCAAAAAAGTGGCCTTCTACGTATTGCGCAGAAGCGTTCTGACCACTTAAGTTGTGCTGACAGTGCGATGCAGGTCACACTAGACCGTCGCAACGTGACGTAGAACGCACTAACGCGCTCTGCACCAGGAGAGTAAGCCGTCGTCGGGGGGCGGCCGGAACGAAGGGGAACGCTGGTGTCCGGTACGAGGCCCGCAGTGCGGAGGACAAGCATGACAATTTCTGCCCCCAGTGTCGTCCAAGGCGCCGAGGCTGAGGCACGCATCGCCTGGGTTTCCCAGGCACGCTGCCGTCAGGCCGACCCCGATGAGCTTTTCGTCCGCGGAGCCGCGCAGCGTAAAGCAGCCGTGATCTGCCGGCATTGCCCGGTGATCCTGGAATGCGGCGCCGATGCGCTCGACAACCGGGTGGAGTTCGGTGTGTGGGGAGGCATGACCGAACGCCAGCGCCGTGCCCTGCTCAAGCAGCACCCCGAGGTGGTTTCCTGGGCCGAGTTCTTCGCCGCCCAGCGCAAGCACCGCAGCGCTGTCTAAGCCGCTCCGGCTGGATTGCGGCTCACGCCGCAGGCGTCTCGCCGGTGATCTGATCGGCGATCGCCCGTAACGCGTCCAGGTCGGAGACGTCGAACGGCAACGACGGCACACCCACGATCGCCACATGTGGATTGGCGCCCGTGAACCGCGACAGCAGCCTGATCTCCCGCTTGGACCGTCCCGCACGGTCGGAGTGGATCCGCAGCGCCGCCGCGGTCACTGAGTCGGGATCGGCGGCTTCGATGGCATCCGCGGCCTCGTCGGCCTTGTCGGCGTGTAACGACGACAACATCGGGTGGGTGCGGTTGAGGATGAGCCCAGACAGCGGCATGTGTTCCTGTGAGAGCCGGTCGATGAAGAACGACGCCTCACGCAGCGCGTCGGGTTCGGCGGCGGAGACCACGACGAACTGGGTGCCCCGGCGCTTCAACAATTCGTAGGTGCGGTCGGCCTTCTCCCGGAACCCGCCAAACGTGGCGTCCAGCGACTGCACGAAAGCCGCTGCATCGCCGAGCATCTGAGAGCCGAGCACCGTCGAGAGTGCTCGCATTGCCAACCCCATCGCGCCCGTCACCAACTTGCCGATACCGCGGCCCGGTCCCAGCAGCAGCTTCCACAGCCGACTGTCCATGAAGCCGCCCAACCGTTTTGGCGCATCGAGGAAATCGAGCGCGTTGCGCGACGGGGGAGTGTCGACGACGACGAGGTCCCAGCGGTCCTCGGAGAGCAGCTGGCCCAGCTTCTCCATCGCCATGTATTCCTGCGTGCCCGCCAGCGACGTCGCGACGGTTTGATAAAACTGGTTGTCCAGAATCTCTTGTGCGCGTTCTTTTCCGGAGTACTGGATCACCATTTCGTCGAACGTGCGACGCATGTCGAGCATCATCGCGTACAGCTCGCCCGACACCTCGGGGGCCAATGGCACCCGCTGCGGCGTATTGCCCAGATCCTTGATGCCCAGCGCCTGCGCCAGCCGCTTGGCCGGATCAATGGTCAGCACCACGACGGTGCGACCGTACTCGGCGGCGCGCAACGCCATCGCCGCTGCGGTGGTGGTCTTGCCGACACCGCCTGCGCCGCAACACACTACGACGCGATTGGACGTGTCGGCCAGGATCGAGGCCATGTCGAGTGCGGGCGGTGTGGTACTCATCTGACCCCCTGGTGGGCGAGCGCTTCGGCGAGTTCGTAGAGGCTACCGAGATCTACGCCATCGGAAATCTGCGGCAACTCGAGACGGGCCACGTCGAGCTCGTCGAGTTGCTCGGCGCTTTCGGCACGCGCCTGAATTCGGGTGGCGTGCTGGATGGTCTCGGTCAACAGCCCCGCGAAGTCTGTGTCGGACAACGTAATTCCCGCATCGGTGAGTCCTGCCCGCACGGCGTCGGCGTCGATCACCCCCTCGGCGGCCTTGGCCAGGTCATCCGGCGACAGGTAGGAGGGGATGTTGCGATTGACGATGACACTGCCGATCGGCAGGCCCAACTCCTTGAGCTCGTCGATGGCCTCCAGCGTCTCCTGGATGGGTAACGCTTCCAGCAGCGTCACCAGATGGATCGCGGTGAGGTCGGAGTGCAATACCTTCACGACGCTCTCTGCCTGCGAGTGCACGGGGCCACCCTTGGCCAGTTGCGAAACGGCCTTGGTCACGTCGAGGAAGCGGGAGATACGGCCGGTCGGCGGCGAGTCGACGACGACGGCGTCGTAAACCGGCTGCTTTCCCTTCTCGGCACGGGTGACGATCTCGCGGATCTTGCCGGTGAGCAGCACGTCACGCAGGCCCGGTGCGATGGTCGTGGCGAACTCGACCGCCCCGATTCGTCGCATCGCCCGGCCGGCGATGCCCAGGTTGTAGAACATGTCGAGGTACTCGAGGAACGCCGCCTCGGTGTCGATCGCCAGCGCGTTGACCGTGCCGCCACCGTCCGCCGTGGCGATCTTGACCTCCTCGTAGGGCAGCGGTGGCACGTCGAATAGCTGCGCGATGCCTTGTCGCCCTTCGACTTCCACCAACAACACCTTGCGGCCGCCGGCGGCGAGCGCCAGCGCAAGCGAGGCGGCGATGGTCGACTTGCCGGTTCCGCCCTTGCCGGTGACGAAATGCAGTCGTGCCTTGGTCAGGCGCGACGGCCAGCCGACCGCGCCGCGATCCTCAGAGGTGGTGCCCACCCGTGCATGCTAACCAAGTGCACTTGGCTGCCCGATAAGCTCAGCAACATGAGCGAAGAAACCAGGTGGGCGACGTGAGCGAAGCGATCAAATGGGAATACGCCACCGTTCCGCTGCTGACGCACGCGACCAAACAGATCCTCGATCAGTGGGGAGAAGACGGCTGGGAGCTGGTGTCGGTACTCCAAGGACCGACCGGTGAGCAGCACGTCGCCTATCTCAAGCGACCAAAATGAGCCCGTCGGCCAGACTCGCCGAGCTGGGCATAACGCTGCCCGACGTGGTGCCGCCGTTGGCCGCCTATGTGCCCGCGGCGCGTACGGGGAATCTGGTCTACACCGCCGGTCAGCTGCCCATGGAGGCGGGAAGTCTGCTTCAGGCAGGCAAGGTGGGGGCCCAGGTCACACCGGAGGACGGCAAGGCGCTGGCGCGGGTGTGCGCACTCAACGCGATGGCCGCGGTGCATTCGCTGGTCGGCATCGATTCGGTCACCCGCGTGGTCAAGGTCGTGGGCTTCGTCGCCTCCGCGCCCGGCTTCAACGGCCAGCCCGGAGTCATCAACGGGGCGTCGCAGCTGTTCGGTGAGGTCTTCGGCGACGCCGGGGCACACGCCCGCTCGGCCGTCGGCGTCTCGGAGCTGCCGCTGGACGCCCCGGTCGAGGTCGAAGTGATCTTCGAGGTCGCGTGAGCGCGTGACCCTCGAGCACCCCGCGTACAAGAAACTCCGTCCGGTGACGGAAACCGCGTCGGTGCTGTTGTGCGACAACCCCGGCCTGCTGACCCTCGAGGGCACCAACACGTGGGTGCTGCAGGGACCGGGCAGCGACGAGATGGTCATCGTCGACCCCGGACCCGAGGACGACGAGCATATCGAGCTGATCGTCGGCCTGGGCAAGATCCCACTGGTACTCATCAGCCACAAGCACGAGGACCACACGGGTGCGATCGACAAGATCGTCGACCGTACCGGCGCGGTGGTGCGCTCCGTCGGCAGCGGCTTCCTGCGGGGCCTCGGTGGACCGCTGACCGACGGTGAGGTCATCGACGCGGCCGGCTTGCGCATCACAGTGGTGGCCACGCCGGGGCACACCGCGGATTCAGTGTCATTCCTGCTCGACGACGCGGTGCTGACCGCCGATACCGTCCTGGGCCGCGGCACGACCGTCATCGACAAGGAAGACGGCAGCCTGCGGGACTACCTTGAATCGCTTCGGCGGCTGCGTGGCATCGGCCACCGGACGGTCCTGCCGGGCCACGGCCCTGAGCTCACCGACCTGGAAGTGGTCAGCGATATGTACCTGGCGCATCGCGAAGAGCGACTCGAGCAGGTGCGGGCAGCGCTACGCGAGCTCGGCGACGAGGCCACCGCGCGGCAGATCGTCGAGCATGTTTACACCGACGTCGACGAAAAACTGTGGGATGCAGCGGAATGGAGCGTCCAAGCCCAGGTCGACTACCTGCGCAGCTGACAGTCAGCGGGCGCGACGGGCCAGGCGCTCGCTGTCAGAGATCAGAACGCTCTTGCCCTCCAGCCGAATCCAGCCGCGGTGGGCGAAGTCGGCAAGCGCCTTGTTGACGGTCTCGCGCGATGCGCCGACGAGCTGAGCGATCTCTTCCTGCGTCAGGTCGTGGGTGACGCGCAGCGCGCCGCCCTCCTGGGTGCCGAAGCGCTGGGCCAGCTGCAGAAGCTGCTTGGCCACGCGGCCGGGCACGTCGGTGAAGATCAGGTCCGCGAGGTTGTTGTTGGTGCGGCGCAGCCGGCGGGCCAGCACGCGCAACAGCTGCTCGGCGATCTCCGGGCGGTCGGCGATCCACGCACGCAGGGCGTCGCGGTCCATCGAGACGGCGCGCACGTCGGTGATCGTCGTGGCGCTGGACGTCCGGGGGCCGGGGTCGAAGATCGACAGCTCGCCGAACATGTCCGACGGGCCCATGATCGTGAGCAGATTCTCGCGGCCATCGGGAGAGCGGCGGCCGATCTTCACCTTGCCGGAAACAATGATGTACAGCCGGTCGCCGGGTTCCCCCTCGGCGAACACGGTGTGCCCACGGGGGAAGTCGACGGGCTGCAGTTGTTTGGTCAGCGCTGAAACGGCGCTGGGTTCGACCCCCTGGAAGATTCCGGCCCTCGCCAGGATCTCGTCCACGTTGCCCCTCTTAAGCTGTTGGCTGATATGACATGCGAAGGCCCACCTCTAAATGGTTAGCGCGATCAGTCTAGAGGTATGCGCCTAAGTGACCAGCCCACGCTACACACGATTGGGTTGCCGAGTCCGCTGAAATTCAGGATTGATCGCGCTGTGGACAAGGACTCGCGTCGGCAAACCCGGAGTATCCCCGCCCGGTATTCGGTCGTTCTGTTTGGATGCTTGCCCGTGCAATCGCCGATGCTGGCGGTCGATGGCGCGGCTCATACCGTCTCGCGCAAGTGTGTTGACGTCGTCGGCCTCGGCTTGTTCGAGAAACGCCGCCACGTCGCTGGACGACACGGTGTCGCGGGACAGGCTCGTCTCGAGCCGTTCCAGCGCGAAAGTTGCCAGCATCAGCAGCCCAGGAATTAGGGCCACGAGCAACCAAGACACAAGGCAGAAGTAAACACGCCCAAGGTCTCAGCGGGATTACGAATTGTCACCGGTCCGCGCAGTGTTCCGTGACGGCCTGTCAGAGCCGATCAGTAGGCTGTTTTCGTGACTGTGCCCAAGCGCGCCCGCAAAAGAGACGGTGAGACCCGCCTCGGTCTCGTCCGTCGGGCGCGGCGAATGAATCGTGTGCTGGCACAGGCATTTCCACATGTCTACTGCGAATTGGACTTCACCAATCCGCTCGAGTTGGCCGTCGCCACGATTCTGTCGGCACAAAGCACCGACAAGGGCGTCAACCTTGCGACCCCCGCACTGTTCAAGAAGTACCGGACGGCGCTCGATTATGCGCAGGCCGACCGCACCGAACTCGAGGAATTGATCCGGCGCACCGGGTTTTACCGGAACAAAGCCAACTCCTTGATGCGGTTGGGCCAAGAACTCGTCGAGCGGTTCGACGGACAGGTGCCCGCGACGCTCGAAGAGCTCGTCACGCTGCCCGGCATCGGTCGCAAGACCGCCAACGTCATCCTCGGAAACGCCTTCGGCATTCCCGGCATCACCGTCGACACCCATTTCGGCAGGCTCGTCAGGCGCTGGGGATGGACTACGGAAGAGGATCCGGTGAAGGTCGAGCATGCGGTCGGCGAGCTCATCGAGCGCAGCGAATGGACCGACCTGAGCCACCGCGTGATCTTCCACGGCCGCCGCGTCTGCCACGCCCGCAAGCCCGCCTGCGGCGTATGTGTCCTCGCCAAGGACTGCCCGTCCTTCGGCGCCGGTCCCACCGACCCGCTGATCGCCGCGCCTCTGGTCAAAGGCCCCGAAACCGAGCACCTGCTGGCACTGGCCGGTCTCTAGCCGCCGTCCCCACGCATCGAATGAACACCTCGACCCGCTGGACCGTGGCCGTGATGGTCGTGGTGGTCGCCCTCGGTGCCGCGCTGTGGACCCAGCTCGGCGGCGACGAATCCCAGCCGGGCTCGACGGGTCCGGGCGCCTCCCGCGACCGGCGCGACGCCGACACCGCGGAGGCGCTGGCCGAACCACGCGCCAGCGCCGACCTGATGCCATGCCCGACGCCGGGCGCCGGGGAAGGACCGGAGGCGTTGCGCGGCATCATCCTGGAATGCGCCGGTGACGGGTCCAGCGTCGACGTCGCCAAGGCGGTCGCGGGCCGCACGGTCGTGCTCAACCTATGGGCCTACTGGTGCGCGCCGTGCGCCCAAGAACTGCCCGCGATGGCGGAGTACCAGCGTCGGGTCGGTTCGGAGGTGACGGTGCTGACGGTGCATCAGGACGAGAACGAGACAGCGGCCCTGCTGCGACTGGCTGAGCTGGGCGTACACCTGCCGACGCTGCAGGACGGCCGCAGGCGGATCGCGGCCGCGCTGAAGGTGCCGAACGTCATGCCCGCGACGGTTGTGCTGCGTGCGGACGGTAGCGTTGCCGAAATCCTGCCGCGGTCCTTCGCCGATGCCGACGAAATTGCGGCCGCCATCGATCCACAGTTAGGAGAGCCGGGGTGAGTTGGGCCAGCGACGGGAGCGAACTCGTTCCCCTCAACGCTGGAGCGGCCCCATCGTGGCTCAAACCGCTGGTCGACAACGCCAAAGACATCAAGCACGCCTACCGCCGGCGGGTGCCTCCCGAGGTGCTGGCGATGATCACCGCCGCGAACACCAAGGCCGCGGTCACCGGGGCGCGGCGTGACGCCGCGGTGCTGGTGCTGTTCTCCGGTCCGCCCGATTCTCAGTCCGGCGGCCTTCCCGACGATGCCGAACTGCTGGTGACCGTGCGTGCGTCGACCCTGCGTCACCACGCCGGACAAGCCGCATTCCCAGGTGGGGCCGCCGATCCCGGCGACACCGGACCGGTGTTCACCGCGCTGCGCGAGGCTACCGAGGAGACCGGCATCGACCAGGCCCGATTGCAGCCGCTGGCCACCCTCGAGCGGATGTTCATCCCGCCGTCGGGCTTTCACGTCGTGCCGGTGCTCGCCTACTCGCCCGATCCGGGGCCGGTGGCGGTGATCGACGAGTCCGAAACGGCGGTCGTGGCGCGGGTCCCGGTCCGGGCATTCGTCAATCCCGAGAACCGAATCATGGTCTACCGCAAGGAGAACACGCGCCGCTCCGCCGGCCCGGCTTTCCTGCTGAACGAGATGCTCGTCTGGGGATTCACCGGGCAGGTGGTCTCGGCGATGCTGGACGTCGCTGGCTGGGCGCGGCCGTGGAACACCGACGACATCCGCGAACTAGAGGACGCAATGGCGCAAGTAGGAGACGCCGCCGACTACGGTAAGGCGCAACCATGACATCGTCGCAGTGGCTCGACCTCGCTGTCCTCGCGGTGGCGTTCATCGCCGCCGTCTCGGGGTGGCGTTCCGGCGCGCTCGGATCGTTGCTGTCCTTCGTGGGCGTGGTGCTCGGCGCGGTGGCCGGTGTCCTGCTGGCCCCGCACGTCGTCGCCAACCTCGAGGGTCCTCGCACCAAGCTTTTCGTGACGCTGTTCCTGATCCTCGCACTGGTGGTCGTCGGTGAGATCGCGGGCGTGGTGCTCGGCCGGGCCGTGCGGGGCGCCATTCGCAACCCGGGGGTGCGGACGCTGGACTCCACCATCGGGGTGGCGCTGCAAATCGTCGCCGTGCTGGTGGCCGCGTGGATGCTCACCTACCCGCTGCAAACCTCCGACCAGCCGAACCTGGCCGCCGCCGTGCGGGGCTCGGTGGTGCTCAAGGAAGTGGACGACGTCGCGCCGAGCTGGCTGAGGTCCGTGCCGACGCGGCTGTCGGCGCTGCTGGACACCTCCGGTCTGCCCGACGTGTTGCAGCCGTTCGGGCGCACGCCGATCGTCGCCGTCGACGCTCCTGACGCCGCGCTTGCGGGCGACCCCGTCGTTGCGGCGACGCGGCCCAGCGTGGTCAAGATCCGCGGTGTCGCGCCCGGATGCCAGAAGGTGCTCGAGGGCACCGGATTCGTCGTCGCTCCGAATCGGGTGATGTCCAACGCGCACGTCGTCGCCGGTGCGGAAAGTGCCACCGTCGAGGTCGACGGGCGGACATACGACGCGTACGTCGTCTCGTACGATCCGCAGGCCGACATCTCGATCCTCGACGTTCCCGACCTGACCGCCACACCGCTGGAATTCATCCAGGGTGAGGCGGCCACCGGGACGGACGCCGTCGTGATGGGTTATCCGGGTGGTGGCGACTTCGTCGCGACGCCTGCCCGTATCCGCGAGACCATCGAGCTCAACGGTCCCGACATCTACCGCAACACCACCGTCACGCGTCAGGTGTACACCATCAGAGGCAGTGTGCGACAAGGTAATTCGGGTGGACCGATGATCGACCGGACCGGCAAGGTGCTCGGTGTGGTCTTCGGTGCGGCAGTCGACGACGCCGACACCGGCTTCGTGCTGACCGCCGAAGAGGTCGGGCGTCAGTTCGACAAGATCAACAACAGCCAGCGCGTCGCCACGGGATCCTGCGTCACCTAGTCAGGCGCCGTACACCTGCGCCACGTAGCGCGACAGCTGATCGTTGACTGCTTCCGGCGCCTCCTCGTGAGCGAAATGCCCTGCGCCGCCGATCGATACGTAGCGGCCATGCGGTGCGTAGCGCTGGGTTCGATACAGCGGGTCGGCGAGGACGTACGAGTCGGCGTCGCCGCGCAGGTGCAGCACCGGTACGTTGATGGGCCGCCGCATCGACCGCATGAACCGCCGCCCTTCACCGCGGAACTGGCTCCGCACCGCCCAGCGCTGGTATTCCAACGCCGAATGAGCGGCCGAGGGAATCTGGATCGCGCACCGCATGTGCGAGATCGTCTCGGAGAAGTCCTCGGAGGCAAGCCATTTCTCGCCTGCGCGGCTGCGGACCAGCCGCTCGAGTTCCGCACCGTTGTGGCGGGTCAACGAGTGCTCTGGCCATGCCGGAATCTGGTAGCGCAGCATCCACGGCAGCAGCGCCCGCCCCTGGTCCCGTCGCGTCAGCGCCGACGCGCGCAGTGCCACCGGATGTGGCGAACTGACAACGGCGATCGACCGGACCATGCGCGGATGCAGCACCGCGGTCGCCCAGCAGACCAGGCCGCCGTCGGCATGACCGACCAGTGTTGCGGCCTTGTGGCCGAGTGCGCGAACCAGCCCGGCGGTGTCGCCGGCCAGCGTCCAGCCGTCGTAACCGCGTGGCGGTTTGTCACTGCCGCCGTAGCCGCGCAGGTCGACGGCCACCACCCGCGCACCCGTCAACCCGCGGAGTTGGTGACGCCATGACCACCAGAACGAGCCGAACCCATGCAGCAGGATGACCAGCGGGCGCTCCGTGACAGGTATGGACGATGAGTCCTGGGAGTGCGCCTCCACCACATGGAAGCGAATTCCATTGGCGTGCACCTGGAGATGGTTCCAGGGACCGTCGATCCGAACGACCGACGGATCGGGTGGCATTACCAGCCTGACGGGTCAGAGGTCGACGCCGGCTTGCCGGACTTCCCGTCGCCGTTCGACTCGATCGCCACGGCGCCGGTCCTGTCATGGCCCGGTGTCAGTGCGTCGGGCAATTCCCTGACCGACTCGATCGTCTTCTGCGGTCCCCTGATGCGGCGGACCTTGAGATAGCCGAGGAGCGCGAAGATCGCGGTGACCAGGACCATGACCCCAAACACGATCAGGAATGCCGCCCATCGCCACAGCCAGGTGTCGAGCAGCTCGGCGGCGAAGAAGAAGAAAAAGAAGGTGGAGTAGAAAAGCACCACGAGCGCGAGGACGAAGAAGACGCTGCCGGTCAGGCCCTTCTTGACGTCACGGGTGATCTCGGCCTTGGCGAGTTCCACCTCGGCGCGTACCAGCGTGGACACCTGCGCGGTGGCGTCTTTGACGAGGTCGCCGATCGACGGGTCGGGCTTGGGAGCGTGCGGGTCGACCAGTGGTATAGAGGTCACGGTGGTCGGCACGCCATTCCTGCGATCGCTCACGACAATTCCTCCCGCATTCATGTCGGTCTGCGGTTCATGTTGCCATGCGGCGCGCGGTCAAACGATTCCGGCCGACGTTAGACTTGGACGACGAACGGGATCGCAGGTCGGGCGAGTCGAGGAGGTTCTTCAGTTGAGGAGCAGCGGCCGCTGCCTGCGGATCCCCATGGTTGTCGCCACCCTGATCGCGTTATTCGTGCCGACCGCCGCGATCGCGCACGCCCAGGATCCCGTCACGCTGGGCGGTGGCTCGGGTCTGGTGGTCAACGGCGAGACGTTCTGCACGCTCACTGCCATCGGTAACGACAACCGGGGCAGCCTTATCGGATTCACCTCCGCGCACTGCGGTGGTCCGGGCGCGCAGGTCGCCGCGGAGGGCCACGAGGATGCCGGCGTGCTCGGCACGATGGTGGCGGGCAACGATCTTCTCGACTACGCGGTCATCCAGTTCGACCCGCAGAAGGTGCGTCCGGTCAACAACATCGACGGATTCCAGATCGACGGCCTCGGCCCCGACCCCGTCGTCGGCGACATCGCCTGCAAGCTCGGCCGCACCACCGGGTACTCGTGCGGCATCACCTGGGGCCCGGGCGACGAGCCGGGTACCTTCATCAACCAGGTGTGCGGGCAGCCGGGCGACTCCGGCGCACCAGTGACCGTCAACAACCGGCTGGTGGGCATGATCCACGGCGCGTTCTCCGAAGAGCTTCCGACGTGCATCATCAAATACATCCCACTGCACACGCCCGCGGTGAACATGTCGTTCAACACGCAGTTGGCCGACATTGTCGCGAAGAATCGGCCCGGCTCCGGATTCGTTCCCGTCGGTGCAGCGCCGGCCGCCTGACTAGGTCTCGCTCCTCGCCTACCGGTAGTCGATGACGATGCGACCGTCGATCTGGCCACGCTCCATCCGCTCGAACACCTCGTTGACGTCGTCGAGGCCCGCGCTCGTGACGGTGGGGTGAATGAGCCCGCGGGCGTAGAAGTCGAGCGCCTCGGCCATGTCCTGGCGGGTGCCGACGATCGAGCCGCGAATGGTGAGTCCCTTGAGGACGATGTCGAATATGGGTGCTGGAAAGTCGCCTGGCGGAAGACCGTTGAAGACGATGGTGCCGCCGCGCCGCGCCAGGCCGATTGCCTGCCCGAACGCCTGTGGATGCACCGCGGTGACGAGCACACCATGCACGCCGCCGGTCGCCTTCAGCACTTCGGCAATCGCATCCTGGGTCTGGGCGTTCACGGTGACCTCGGCGCCGAGTCGTTCGGCAAGTGCCAGCTTCGCGTCGTCGATGTCCACGGCCACCACGCGTAGCCCCATCGCTCGGGCATACTGCACCGCGATATGACCGAGACCGCCGATGCCCGAGATCGCGACCCACTGACCGGGTCGGGTGTCGGTGACCTTGAGCCCCTTGTACACGGTCACACCGGCGCACAGGATCGGAGCAACCTCGAGCGGATCCGCGCCCTCGGGGATGCGCGCCGCGTAGGCGGCGTTCACCACCATGTACGTGCCGAAGCTGCCGTCGACTGAATAGCCGCCGTTACGTTGGCTCTCGCACAGCGTCTCCCAGCCGGTGCGGCAGAATTCGCAGCTGCCGCACGCCGACCACAGCCACGCATTGCCGACCTTGTCGCCGACAGCGAGATCCTGAACTCCCTCGCCGAGGGCCACTACGGTGCCGTATCCCTCGTGCCCGGGAACGAAAGGGGGAGCCGGTTTCACCGGCCAGTCACCGTGCGCCGCATGCAAATCGGTGTGGCAAACGCCTGATGTCTCCAGCTTGACGAGGGCTTCGCCGTATCCGGGCACGGGTAGTTCCACATCTGTGATGTCCAGTGGCGCACCGAATTCTGTAACCACCGCGGCGCGCATCGTGGCGACCGCGGTGTTGCCGGCGACGTTGTTGTCGAGTGTCTGTGTCATGTTCGTACTCCTTGTTAATTGGCGGGTTGATCGATGATTAGTCGGGTATCAGAAGAATCCGAGAGACTTGTCGCTGTAGGACACGAGCAGGTTCTTCGTCTGCTGGTAGTGGTCGAGCATCATCTTGTGGTTTTCCCGGCCGATGCCGGACTGCTTGTAGCCGCCGAACGCGGCATGCGCCGGATAGGCGTGATAGCAGTTGGTCCACACCCGGCCGGCCTTGATATCGCGCCCGGCCCGGTACGCGGTGTTCCCGTCGCGCGACCACACGCCCGCGCCGAGTCCGTAGAGGGTGTCGTTGGCGATGCCGATCGCGTCGTCGTAGTCCTTGAACGACGTGACCGCGACGACGGGCCCGAAGATCTCTTCCTGGAAGATGCGCATCTTGTTGTTGCCCTCGAAGATCGTCGGCTGTACGTAGTAGCCGCCGTTGAGGTCACCGCCGAGGTCAGCGCGTTCGCCCCCGGTAAGGACATGCGCGCCTTCGCTTTTGCCGATCTCGATGTAGGACAGGATCTTCTCGAGCTGATCGTTGGATGCCTGTGCGCCGATCATCGTCTCGGTGTCCAGGGGATCGCCCTGCCGGACGGCCTTTGTGCGAATGGCCGCCATCGCGAGGAAGTCCTCGTAGATGTCGGCCTGAATCAGGCTGCGCGACGGGCAGGTGCACACCTCGCCCTGGTTGAGGGCGAACATCGTGAACCCTTCCAACGCCTTGTCCTGGTAGTCGTCGTTGGCCGCGAGGACATCGGCGAAGAAAATGTTCGGGCTCTTGCCGCCCAACTCCAACGTCACCGGGATCAGGTTCTGCGATGCGTACTGCATGATCAGCCGGCCGGTGGTGGTCTCGCCGGTGAACGCGATCTTGGCGATGCGGTTGCTGGATGCGAGCGGCTTACCCGCCTCGACGCCGAAGCCGTTGACGACGTTGACCACGCCGGCGGGTAGCAGGTCGCCGATCAACGACATCAGGTAGAGGATCGACGCCGGGGTCTGCTCGGCAGGCTTGAGTACCACCGTATTTCCCGCCGCCAGCGCGGGAGCCAGCTTCCACACCGCCATCAGGATCGGGAAGTTCCACGGGATGATCTGGCCGACGACGCCGAGCGGTTCATGGAAGTGATAGGCCACGGTGTCTGCGTCGATCTCGGACAGCGAGCCTTCTTGTGCGCGGATCGCGCCCGCGTAGTACCGGAAGTGATCGACCGCCAACGGCACGTCGGCGTTCAGGGTCTCGCGGACCGGCTTGCCGTTGTCCCACGATTCGGCGACAGCGATCGATTCGAGGTTCTCCTCGATGCGGTCGGCGATCCGGTTGAGAATGATGGCGCGTTCAGTCGCCGAGGTCTTGCCCCAACCGGGTGCGGCGGCGTGGGCGGCGTCGAGCGCCTTGTCTATGTCGGATTCGTCTGAGCGGGCGACCTCGCAGAACACTTCTCCCGTGATGGGGGACCGGTTCTCGAAATATCGGCCGGCAACGGGCGGCACCCACTGCCCGCCGATGAAGTTGTCGTACCGCGACTCGAATGACATCACGGCGTCCGTGTTTCCCGGTCTTGAATAGACGGTCATGGATCTTCCTTCCCTGTCCGGTGTCGCCGACACCAGCTGTGGCGCACGTCACTGAAGGTAGGAAAGAAAGGGTTGCACCACGGTTGCAAGCTTTCGCAACGGTTGGGCGGCGGCGACTAACCCAGTTCGAGATCAAGGCCGGCAAGGTGCCCGCTGGCCCGTGCACGCGCCGCTGGTCCCGTTCCAGCGACATCGTGAAGCATCTGCCATCCGTCCCGGTCATCGCGGCCTTCCGGCGTCTCCAGCCAGCGGCGAAGTAGTGCGGGTCGTCCAGCCGCCAGCACCGCGCCGCGAACACTCATGGAAAGTTCGGTGCGAACGCGCGCGATCGCCGGTGACACCGATTGCGGCAGAAGCGGACCGGCATAGCAGCGGAGCGCGTCCTCGACATCGTCGGCGGCGAGTGCGTCGAACACCTCACTGAGGTCACTGCTGACCAACCCGGTCAGTCGGTAGGGACGCGAATCCAGGTGGTGTGGACCGATCACACGGCGCAGTCGCGACATTTCCGCGCGCACGGTGACGACGTCGAGATCCTTTTCGTCGAGCAGCAATGCAAGGTGGTCGGCGCTGAGCCCCTCGGGGTGGCGGGTCAGCAGAACAAGGATGTCGGCGTGCCGGCCGGTCAACGAGAACGATTGAACTCGGCCGTCGTCGTCGGGCGCGATCCAGCGCGGACGATTGCCGCCCAGAACGGCCAGTCGTGGCTGTGCCGTTGTGGGCGTCGTCTTCGAGGCCGTCAGATGCATCAGCGCCAACTGGCTTTCGACCGCCGCCACCGTTGCGCGAACCAGCCCCAGCGCCTGAGGCGAGGCGACCTGGCCGTCGCCGGTCAGGTCCACGGCGCCGATGAGGGCCCCGGTCGCCGGATCATGGACGGGGACCGCTGTGCAGTTCCAGGGTTGGACGATTCGGGAGAAGTGCTCAGATTCGCGGATCTGGATTTCGCGGTCCAGCGCCAGCGCCGTCCCCGGGGCATTGGTCCCCGCACCGCGTTCACTCCAGTCGGCACCGGGAACGAAGTTCATCGATTCGGCCCGGCGGCATGCCGCGCTGTCACCCTCGACCCACAGCAGAGTGCCATCCGCCGCCGAGACCGCCACGACCACACCGGAATCGGCGGCGTCGCTGACGAGCAACCGACGGATTATGGGTAACGTCGCCGCCAACGGGTGGCCTGCACGCATCTTGGCGAGGGTGGTCTCGTTGCGGCACAACGCTGCCGCCGCTGGTGAACCGCTCAGGTCAGGGTCCACACCGGTGGCGATGCTGCGCTGCCAGCTCTCGACCACCACGCGTCGAATGGCCGCGGCGGCAAGGTAGGACGCGTCGACCTGACCTGCGACGAACAACTCATGCGCCCGGCGCAGTGCAGCGGGGACTGCGGATCCGGTTGTGTCCATCGCCCTCCTCGTGCACTGACTAGGTCTCGGCCTTACTGGCCCGGATCGCCTCGAACACGTTGGGATCCACCAGAGTCGAGGTGTCGCCGAGCTCACGTCCTTCGGCGACATCGCGCAGCAGTCGGCGCATGATCTTCCCGCTTCGGGTCTTGGGCAGCTCGGGTACGACGTGGATCTCCCGAGGCCTCGCAATCTTGCCGATGTCCTTGGCCACATGCTCACGAAGTTCGTGGACCATGTCATCGTCGTCGCGGTGCTTGGCGTGCGACTCGAGGATGACGAACGCGCAGATGCCCTGACCGGTTGTTTCGTCGTTGGCACCGACCACGGCCGCCTCGGCCACCCCGGAGTGGCCGACCAGTGCCGACTCCACCTCGGTGGTCGAAATCCGGTGTCCCGAAACGTTCATCACGTCATCGATGCGGCCCAGCAGCCATATCGAACCGTCGGAGTCGACCCGCGCGCCGTCGCCCGCGAAGTACCAGCCCTGCTTTCCGTAGCGGGACCAGTACGTCTCCTTGTACCTGTCCGGGTCGCCCCAGATGCCGCGCAGCATCGCCGGCCACGGCTTGTCCAACACGAGGTAACCCGTGACGTGCTCGGCCTCGTCGGCCCCCGGCACCAACTCGCGTCCCTCCTCGTCGACGATGATCGCCGAGATGCCGGGCAGCGGCTTCATCGCAGAGCCGGGCTTGGTTTCGGTGATGCCGGGCAGCGGCGAGATCATGATCGCGCCGGTCTCGGTCTGCCACCAGGTGTCGACGATCGGAGTCTTGTTGCCGCCGAACGCATCCCGATACCACCGCCATGCCTCCGGGTTGATCGGCTCACCAACCGATCCCAGCAACCGAAGACTCGACAGGTCGTGGGCATCCGGGAATTCGCGACCCCACTTCATGAACATGCGGACCAGCGTGGGCGCCGTGTAATAGATGGTGACGCCGTACTTCTCGATGATTTCGAAGTGCCGGTGTTCGTCCGGCGAGTTCGGTGTGCCCTCGTAGACCACCTGCGTTGCGCCGTTCGACAAGGGACCATAAACGATGTAGCTGTGGCCGGTGACCCAGCCGATGTCGGCGGTGCACCAGTACACATCCGTCTCGGGCTTGATGTCGAAGACGTAGTGGTGTGTGTACGAGGTTTGAGTCAGATAGCCGCCCGTCGTGTGCATGATGCCCTTGGGCTTGCCGGTGGTTCCCGAGGTGTAGAGCAGGAACAGCGGGTGTTCGGAATCGAATGCCTCGGGAGTGTGCTCCGGTGATGCCGACTCGACGGTGTCGTGCCACCAGACGTCGCGGCCCTCGGTCCACGGCGCGTCGATTCCGGTGCGGCGCACCACAAGCACGTGCTCGACGGACTCCTGACCCTTGCATGCCTCGTCGACGGACTCCTTCAGCGACACCGCCTGACCGCGCCGGAATTGCCCGTCGCTGGTGATGACGAGCTTGGCCTCGGCGTCTTCGATGCGGGCCGCGAGCGCGGTCGACGAGAAGCCGGCGAAGACGACGGAGTGCATGACGCCCAGGCGCGCGCACGCCAGCATGGAGACGATGGCCTCCGGAAGCATGGGCATGTAGATGGCGACTCGGTCGCCTGAGACGAGGCCCAGTTCGGTGAGCGCATTGGCGGCCTTGCACACGTCGGACTGCAACTGCGCGTACGTGATCGTGCGGGTGTCATCGGCCGGTTCGCCCTGCCAGTGGATCGCCACCCGGTCGCCGTTGCCCGCCTCGACGTGGCGGTCCACGCAGTTGTAGGCGACGTTGAGCTTGCCGCCGACGAACCACTTCGCGAACGGCGCCTCCGACCAGTCCAGTACCTCATCGAACGGGGTCTCCCACGCCAGCCGCTCGGCCTGTTTGGCCCAGAACGCGAGACGGTCGGCTTCGGCTTCGCGATACATCTCCTCGGTCGCGTTGGCTTGTGCGGCGAATTCGTCCGAGGGGGCGTAGGAAGACGGAACGTCGGTGTGCTTCGTCGAGGTGCCTGTCATGTCTGTGAGCGTAGTCACCCAGGCTGATGATCAGGTCTGCAAGTCACAGCTCGCTCCGCAGGCGGTGCGTCGCGAGCGCCGAACGTCGCGACAGACGGGCCCAACGGTCGGCTAGCGTGTGCTGCCGTGACCACCGCCGACCCATTGGCCCCCCTGGCAGAGCTGCCAGGCGTGGCTGAAGCGTGTGCCGAAGCCAGCGACGCCTTGGGGCGAGCGCACCGGCACCGTGCCAACCTTCGCGGGTGGCCGGCGAACGCAGCCGAGGCGGGGCTGCGGGCGGCGCGGGCGTCGTCGGTTCTGGACGGCGGCGCGCTGCAGTTGTCGGAGGAGGGCCCAGACCCGATCCTCGCCGGCGCCCTGCGCGTATCCGAATCGCTGGAGGGCGGAGCGACGTCCCTGATCGGGGTGTGGCAGCGCGCCCCGATGCAGGCCATCGCGAGGCTGCATGCACTGGCGGCCGCCGATATCGCCGACGACGACCACCTGGGCCGCCCGCGTTCGGACACCGACGTCGGCCGTCGTCTGGAGCTGTTGGCCGCCATCGTGACCGGCGGGATCCCTGGACCCACGCGAGGCCGGGGGGTGCCCGCGCCGGTGCTTGCGGCCGTCGCGCACGGTGAACTGCTGACGCTGGCCCCGTTCGGCAGCGCAGACGGAGTGGTGGCGCGGGCCGTTTCGCGGTTGGTGACGATCTCGACTGGGCTGGACCCGCACGGGCTGGGTGTGCCCGAGGTGTACTGGATGCGCCAGTCGGGCGACTATCGCGCTGCCGCGCGCGGGTTCGCGTCCGGGACCCCCGACGGCCTCACCGCCTGGCTGCTGATGAGTTGTCGTGCGCTGCATGCCGGTGCGCGGGAGGCGTTGGCGATCGCGCAGGGCAGCGTCGGCGAGGGCCCTCCAGCAAAGTAAAGCGGGCGACGTTCCGAACTGATTCGGCTCGCCGCCCGCTAGCACGGACTCCGGTTACCATGCGTGCTCTGGTCGGTTGCGTGGGTGGCCTCGGCGTCTTGTCGATGCGCTCCGGCTGCAACCCCACCCAAGGGGCCGTCGAAACCGTCCGCTATCGCAATTACGCAGGCCCGCAACACTTTTGCCTATTCCGCGGCATGTGCTCCGCGTGGGTGCCGGGATCCGTGCTGGGTAGCCTGGTTCGGGAGATCCGAGCCTTCTCTTCCGACTCGGCCTTGGCCTCACCAAGCTTCCGTGATTCCTTTGTACTCCGTGACCGCGGTCACATCAAGGGGCAAATGGCCGCGTCGCCGGATCGTTACGCGCAGTGCCCGCGAAAAACGCAGGAAGCAGCCGACGAGCCGGATCAGAAGGCGAAACGGCGCAACAACGAGTACGTCAGCGCGCCGGCCGCCAGCGCGCTGACACCGACCGCAGCGGTGGTTGCCATGGCCGCTCCCGATGGTGCTGGGATGCGGTCCCGAAGCGACACCGGCTTGGAGAACGTCAGCACCGGCCAGCCACGCGCCGATGCTTCTTTGCGCAATGTGCGGTCCGGGTTTACCACGGTGGGGTGGCCGACCGTTTCGAGCATCGGCACATCGGTGACCGAGTCGGAGTAGGCGTAGCAATGTTCGAGCGCGTATCCCTCGCGGGCCGCTAGCTCGCGGATCGCCTGCACCTTGCCTTCGCCGAAGCAGTAGAAGGCGATGTCGCCGGTGTACTTGCCGTCCTCGACGACCATGCGGGTCGCCATCGCATGGGTGGCCCCGAGCGCGCGGGCGATCGGGGCGACAATTTCCTCGCCAGAGGCAGAAACGACCACCACATCCCGACCGCACAGCTTGTGGTCGGCGATGAGTTCGGCAGCCTCGGCGAACACCAGTGGGTTGACGATCTCGTGCAGTGTCTCACCGACGATCGACTTCACCTGCTCGACGTCCCACCCGGTGCACATGTTGGTCAGATAGGAGCGCATCCGGTCCATCTGATCGTGGTCGGCGCCCGACATCAGGAAGAGAAACTGGGCGTACGCGGACTTCAAAACCGTCCGCCGATTGATTAGCCCCTGATCGAAGAAAGGTTTGCTGAACGCTAGTGTGCTCGACTTCGCGATGACCGTTTTGTCAAGATCGAAGAAGGCGGCGGTCCGGACCGGTTCGTTAGCCGGGTGCATCGTTTGCGCCTCATTTGGGCCTTCAAAGCTGGGGCGGGATGCGGCCACGGATCCAGCATAGGGCCGTGCACTGCGCCGGAGGAAAGAGAGTCTATGAAATGACAGTCTCCGACAGGTGCCGGTGACTGCATTTTTCCTGCTACGCCCATGCTTTTTAATCAGGCGCGACACTTGCGCCCATCCATGTGGCCGTGTGTATAGTGATTATTACTCGGCTTATGCCGGGTGTGCATCAGCCCGACCCCCCGGGGCTGATACACGACGACCTCCGCCTCCTCCCCCCCTGGCGGGGGTCGTCCCTTTTTCTGGTGTGTCTTCTCTCCGTCGCCAACTCGCTCCGTGTGCGGGCACCATCCTCATTGTCGCAACGTTCGTCTTTCGGACAGATGAACCGACGGCCCGTGGTTGCGGAATATCGTTTTCGCCGTCAATTTTTGCCGGTGGTCCCCAATTTGCGGTTCATCCACAGAGTCCGGGTTGACGGTGGCGCGGCGTTAGCGACAGCCCGCATGGTGGGCTCATGGGAACCACCGCCGGGATTCTCGCTCTGACGGGCGACGCTGAGCTTCGCGACGATGTTGATCGCATCGCCGCCGCGGCCGGTGTCGAAGTCGTTCACGCCAGCGAACCATCCGGTCGCAAGGTCTGGACGGGCGCGGTGGCCGTCCTGCTCGACCGCGGGGCAGCCCACCGCTGCGCGCAGCGGCTGTTACCGAGGCGAGGCTGCGTCATCCTGATCACGCGGTCGGAGCCCAGCCCCGCCGACTTCCAGGCCGCCATCGCAGTCGGCGCGCAGCGCGTCGTGGCCTTGCCCGTCCAGGACGGCGAGCTGATGGCCGAGCTGTCCGAAGCCGCCGAAGCCGCAGTGGCCGACGTCGCGCGCGGCGCGGTGGTCGCAGTCATCGCGGGACGGGGTGGAGCGGGCGCATCGGTGTTCGCGGCTGCGCTGGCGCAGACGGCGGCTCAGGTGACCGACGCGCTGCTCATCGACACCGATCCGTGGAGCGGCGGCATCGACCTCCTGCTGGGGATCGAGGCGGACGCCGGGCTGCGCTGGCCGGATCTGACGCTGCAGGGCGGACGGCTGAACTACGCATCGCTACGCGATGCGCTGCCACGGCAACGCGGCGTTTGTGTGCTCTCGGGCGGTCGCGGAGGCGGCGACGTCGACGCCGCGCCCCTCGGTGCCGTCGTCGATGCGGGCAGCCGGGGCGGCGCGACGGTGATCTGCGACGTGCCGAGGCGATCGACCGCGGCGGCCGAGACCGCACTCGAATCCGCGGATCTCGTCATCGTCCTCGCCCCGGCTGATGTGCGGTCCTGCGCCGCAGCCGAACGCGTCGCACGCTGGGTTTCCACGGTGAACCCCAACGCTGGCCTGGTCGTGCGGGGGCCCGCACCGGGCGGGCTGCGATCCTCCGACGTGGCCGAGATCGTCGGCCTTCCACTCCTTGCCGCGATGCGACCGCAAGCCGGTATTGCCGAGACGCTGGAACACGGTGGTCTTCGGTTGCGCCGCCGCTCTCCGCTCGCCAGTGCCGCGCGCCGGGTGATGGCGGTACTGCACCAGCATCCGGTGGTGAGCGCGGCATGAGCGCCTCGCTGGTTGAGCGCGTCCGCGAGCGGCTGGCCGCGGAGTCCGGACCCCTGCGGCCGACTGCGGTCGCAGCCGCCATCCGAGCGGAGTCCGGTGGCTTGCTCGGGGACGCCGAGGTGCTCAGCGGCCTGCGCGTATTGCAGACCGAACTCACCGGGGCCGGTGTGCTCGACCCGCTGCTGCGTGCAGAGGGGACCACCGATGTTCTGGTCACCGCGCCCGACGCGGTGTGGGTCGACGATGGTGACGGCCTGCGGCGCACGTCGATTCGATTCGCCGACGACGATGCCGTGCGGCGGTTGGCCCAACGGCTGGCGTTGTCGGCCGGACGTCGGCTCGACGAGGCGCAACCCTGGGTGGACGGCCAGCTGACCGGACTGGGCAGCGGGCAGTGCACCGTGCGTCTGCACGCGGTCCTGTCGCCGATCGCCCCCGCGGGCACGTGTCTGTCCCTGCGGGTGTTGCGACCCGCCACGCAGGACCTCGCCGCCCTGACGCGGACAGGAGCCATCGAGCCGTCGGCCGCGGCGCTGTTGAACGAGGTGATCGCGGCACGCCTTGCTCTGCTGGTGTCCGGGGGCACGGGTGCAGGCAAGACCACGATGCTGGCCGCCATCCTCGGCGCGGTTCCCGCGCACGAGCGCGTCGTCTGCGTCGAGGACGCCGCCGAACTGGAGCCGGCGCATCCGCATGTGGTGAAACTCGTCGCGCGACCGGCCAACGTCGAGGGCGTCGGTGAAGTGACCGTGCGCGACCTGGTCAAGCAGGCCCTGCGGATGAGACCTGACCGGATCGTCGTCGGCGAGGTTCGCGGCGCCGAGGTGGTCGATCTGCTCGCCGCCCTCAACACCGGTCACGACGGTGGAGCGGGGACCGTACACGCCAACAGACCGGCCGAGGTGCCCGCGCGACTCGAAGCGCTTGCCGCGGTCGGCGGACTGGACCGGGGTGCGCTCCACAGTCAGCTCGCGGCGGCCGTGCAGGTACTCGTCCACGTCAGCCGCGATCGCAACGGGCGACGCCGGCTCAGCGAGATCGCGGTGCTCAGCCCCGCCGGCGACGGCCGCGTCCGTGCAGTGACCGCCTGGCGCACGGGCATCGGCTTCGACCGTGGCGCCGAGCGGCTGCGAACGCTTGTGCACGAGCGGCGGCAGGCATGAGCGGTGCGGCACTGGCGCTGGCGCTCGCGCTGCTGACGGCGCCGGGACCAGCGCGGCACCGACTCCGTTCGCGCTTACCCGCCGGCGCGCAGAAACCGAGATTGGCAACGTGGCTTCTCGTTCCCTGCGGTGTCGCGCTGACACTCGCATTGGGTGCGGCCACGTCGACCGGAGCCGTCGTCGCCGCGGCCATTGCGGGCGGGACCGTCGAGATGCGGCGGCGGAACCGGCGGCGGCGCCGGACCCGCGATGCCGAAGCCGCCGCGCTCAGGGGTGCGCTGGACGTCCTCGTCGGAGAATTGCGGGTCGGCGCCCACCCCGTCGCCGCCTTCACCGTTGCCGCCGATGACACCGAGGGCGTCGTCGCGTCAGCGCTGCGGACGATCGCTGCGCGCGCACGCTTGGGCGCCGATGTCTTCGCGGGCATGCTCAGCGTGGCGCGGCGGTCGTCGCTGCCCGCGCACTGGGAGCGGCTCGCGGTGTATTGGCAGCTGGCTCAGGCGCACGGCCTGGCGATCGGCACGCTCATGCAGACCGCGCAGCGGGATCTGGTTGAGCGGCAACGGTTCTCCTCCCGCGTCGACGCCGGTATGGCGGGAGCGCGGACCACGGCCGCCGTGCTGGCCGGCCTGCCCGCCGTCGGCATCGCACTCGGACAGCTGATCGGAGCCGACCCGCTGAGCTTCCTCCTCGCGGGGGGATTCGGCGAATGGCTGTTGGTTTTGGGAGTGCTGCTCGCCTGCGCCGGTCTGCTGTGGTGCGACCGGATCACCGGTGCGGTGGTGAAATGATCTACGCTGCAGTGCTATTGGCCGTCGCGATACTGCTCGGCGGGGACAGCTCGCGGACTCGCATCCAGGTGCGAGGTCTGGGGGCAGAGAGGCCACAGCGCCGCGCCACCGCTTCCGATGACGATCCGCTGGCCACGGCGTCGGCTCTGGAGGTGCTGGCCGCGTGTCTGCGTTCGGGAATGGCGGTGTCGGCTGCCGCAGCGGCGACCGCACCGTCCGCGCCACGGCCTCTGGGCCAAATCCTGAATCGTGCTGCAGACCTGCTCGCGCTCGGGGCCGATTCTGCGACGGCGTGGTCGGATCCTGCGGACACCGACAGTCAGACCGACGCGTTCGTGCGCCTCGCCCGTCGGTCAGCCGCCTCGGGCACCGCGTTGGCCCAAGGCGTCGCCGAATTGGCCTCGCAGTCGCGCGACGATGCCGCCGATGCCGCCCGCGCTGCGGCCGAACGAGCGTCGGTGCTCATCGCGGGGCCGCTGGGATTGTGCTATCTGCCGGCGTTCTTGTGTCTGGGCATCGTGCCCGTCGTGGCGGGGTTGGCAGGGGATGTGTTGCGTTCCGGTGTGTTGTAAGGGGTTTCGAGTGATGGGGAGGACATCAATTGATACGCAAATGGGCTCGTTCGGTGCAGGCGCGAATGACCGTGATGATCGTGGACGAAAGCGGCATGTCCACGGTCGAGTACGCCATGATTCGCGTTTACACCCACTACATGTAGTGTCCGCGTATACACCCCGACACGCCGAGGATTTGTGACCGACACGCGGGTGAACTGCGAAATCTGAAAATTGTAATTCAGGAAGATGTTGTGTCCAGTCGTAATGTCGGACACTAGGTGTAGTGTCTACAGACCAGTTGAGATGACGAAACCCCCGTCCGGGGTGATGTCGCCGGCCGAGGGTTTAGCGCCTTGAGATGCATTTTCTGAGGATGCTCTGAGAGACGTTACACGCAGAGCGGGTTCTGGGTCCAAAAATGGCCCGAATGGTGACCTCGTGTTTCCTCTCTCTCAGCTGGGAAGGCATCATGCCAGCTCCGAATCCGCAGGACCCGTTGGACGATCCGATCTCTCGGTTCGTCGCCGCGGTGAATGAGTTCCTCGCGATCAAGGCGGACGTGGATCCGCTGCCGAGGCAGCCCCGTACGCAGAATCCGATCGACGATCTGATGCGCAACTGGGAAGAGTTCAAGCGGCACCTTCGCCGGTGTTATGAAGCGATGGTCGGCGCGCAGCCCGAGGTCGCGCAGCGCCTCGAACAGATCATCTCGGTGGGCAACGAGATCAAGGCGCTGACCGACGATCCGAACATCGTGAGCCCGGTCGACGGTGTCGTGATGAGGGCGATTGATGAGCGTGCCGAGATCGGCAATTTCATCCCGCGCCTGGCCAACGCGACATCGTTCCCGACGGTCATGTCGATGATCGGCGAGTTGGCCGGTGTCGGCAAGCGGACGGTAACGCGCCGGAAGGAGATCGCCGCCAAGTTGAACGACCTGACGGCCTACTTCCTGTTGCGGCCGCCCCCTCGCGAGTCCGCGTAACCGTTCGACGTCAAGGGCGGCATCACCTTCTGGGTGGTGTCGCTCTTTTCGTGTGCTCGGTCTGACCAGCGACAACAGCTCTGGCGGACCTTGCCCTTGCTACACTGACGTGTCTCCGCGGAACAGAACCCGTGGAGATTTTTTGTGCCCTCGTCCGGATGGTCCGGCGGGGGCTTCTTCTATATCTGGAGGAAAGTATGGATCGAACCATCACCCTGTTGCCACGTTGCCAGCAGATGGAGGCCTTCGAGGACTTAGACGACCGGTGCTATGGCCCGGCTGTCGCCAAGGTCCACGACGACCAGTACTGCGTTGACGACTGGTTCTGCGAGAAACACTTTCACAAGTACCTCAGCGACTACACCAACCTAGTCCCGCGCTAGTAGCTCGACCCAAAAGGCCCGGTCCTGCGCCATTTCTCTCGGTGTGGGATCGGGCCTTTTTATTTCTCGAATTAAATCGGACACGCCGGATACCGCCACGTCAATGCGTTGTCGAAAATTGGCGGGAGTTATGGCGGAATATTGTGTGAATTGTCACTGCCACAAACAAATTGAGAGGAATGGTAATGGCACACCCAAAAAAGGGCGAGGAAGGTTATGCCGAGTATTTGGAGAAATCCAACGAGCGTCGCAGGATACGTCGGGCCGATCCGGAATACCTCGCAAAGGAAAAGAGGCGTTGGGCCAGGCAAACGGCGAAGCGTGAAGCGGCGAAGAAAGCAGCGAAGGGCAAATGACCAACCGAGCATTCAAGGCCCGTTGGCGTACAGCCTCAGCGGGCGACAAGAAACAGGAACGGGCTACGCCTGAGGGGAATACCACACCGCACCGCGATATGTCGGAGCGCGAACGCGTAATCCAGAAACTCAAGGAGAAGAAGCGATGATGCAACTTAGCGTGCCCCTCGAGGGCAATGAGGTACGGCAATGCCACGCATGCTGTGCGTCCATCGTGGCTCTGCCATTCGACTTACCGCACCAACGGGGAGTACTACACGGCGCGGTTCGTCCTGGAATGCGAGCAGGGCCACGTGCGCGTGCATATCAAGAAGCTGGGTGTGATGGACGACGAGATGAAGGAGTTACTGACGTGAGGGCCAAACCCGAGATTCTTGACTTTAGACGTAAGGCCCGAGTTAAGACCTATCGTCAGCACAATTGCTCCAGACAGCACCGCAATGAGACAACCTTTCTGGAATGTGCCCTCGGCACCAAGGTGAACTGGATCGCCGGTGTGGGACAGTACGCCTCAATCTCATGGTGCAACGGTCGTAGGCGCCGCGGTCACTACGCCACGGTGATCCTGTGCGAAACGCTCGAAGATGCCCGTCACCGCAAGGCGGAAATCGACTACATCGCTTGTGGCGGTGGGTGTGAGCGCAAGCACCAAGTCGTGCGTGTCGAGATTAGGAGTTATTGACGTGAACCACACAGTTCTAGAACACGTCCGCACGCTCGCCAAGAGAACTCGAAACGAAAACGGTTACAAGAACCAGTTCCTCGAATTAGCCGAGAACTTTCGTCCGCATCTCGGGAATAACCCAGACGAGGTGCTCGACCAGATCTGGCACGAGGTGTGGGCGTCGAAAGGCGGCGAGCAACCAGTTGTCATGGCCACACCGGCACCGGACGAAAGTGCGACAGTCAACGACCGGGCAGATCAGCTTGAGTTCGAGTTCAAAGCCGAAGCCATTGCCCGCAAGCGAGTGCAGAATCTCGGCGTCCAGGCGGCGCTGTCGAAGCTGCCCGACGTGCTCACGTATGAGGAACTGCAAGAGGCGGCAAAAGACGTGCCGAAGCACCGGATCACCAACCTGTTGCCAGACCACGGAAACATGACCGTTGTCGGGGGTAACAAGTGCGGAAAGACCGAGCGCACTCTGGAACTCATCAAGTCGCTAGTCACTGGTGAGCCATACCTCGGCGAGTTCGAGGTTGTCGACCCGCTGAACGGCAAGGTGCTGTTTCTGAACTACGAACTCACACCGGCCCTGTTGGCCGAGTGGATGCGTGACATGGGCCTGGATTCCGACAAGGTGCTGACGATGCACCTGCGCGACTACGCGAGCGTGCCGCTGTTGTCTGACGGAGGCGCTGAGTGGCTCGTGAACGTCTGTTTGATGCACGACGTAGAAACACTCGCACTCGATCCCGGTGGACGCGCTATGACCGCTGCAGGGTGCAAGAACGAGGACTCCAACGACGAAGTGAAAGTCATTACGTCACACCTGGATCAGATCAAGGCCGAGGCGGGCATGTCGCATCTGGTCATCCCGCTCCACGCCAATCGTGTGACTACGCCCGTGCGACCACGAGGAGCTGATTCCTGGGGTGGTTGGCACGACGCTTCAATCTCGCTGTGGCTCAAGAATGCGAACAAGCCCTATGCCGCTCGTATGTTTTCGGCCCACGGGCGCGACGTGAGCATGCCAGAAACGGAACTGATACGAGACGATTCCACACGCCTGTGCAGGCTGAAGGAACGCGGCGCACTAACCGAGGACGACATTGCCGACGCAGGCGATCCGCCTAAGGCGGCGGCGACTCGTAAGCGAGGACGCCAGCCGGTGTCGGATGACGAGATCGAGCGGCGAGTCGAAAGGTATATGACCGAGCACCCAGATGCGTCTGAGGCGCAGTGTGAGCGTGGTGTGACAGGTGGCGCTGCACGCGTTCGCAAGGCATACCGGGCTTGGGTTATCAAGGGGGCGGGTGACGATGAGGTCTGAGGTCGTCTTTTATTCGCATTCTCGCACGTCGTTAAATGACCTAAGGTCGTCGTTAAATCGCATTCTCGCACGTCAACAAACGTCGTCTTTTACCATATATATGACACGAAGTGGAATATGGTATAGAAAACGAGAGATTAAACGACGAATCTCCTTCAGTCGCCTCATCTTAGGATTGATGGCGAAAGGCGGTGACAACAGATGTTTATGACCATGAGAACTACGGGCCATTCAATCGGACAGTATGCCGAGTATTGCGGCATGGGCCGAGGCCGTACGCGGATTCATGTGCTCAAGCGAATGCTGTGTGTGGACTGTCGCTCGCCGTACGTTCGCATCTGGATCACGTTCGACAGCGTTACGCGTGAGGCGGATCAGGTTCACTTCAACCAGATGATCCACGACAACTCCTGCCCCTCAGCCATTCCCGGACAGCGTTGTGTGGACAATCGCTTGCCGACCTTGACGGTGAACGAAGCGCGCTCGATGAAGACCTGGCGTACTGAGCTGATCGAGAATCTTGACGGGGAGCCAGGTGGCGTCGGACACGTCGATGAGCAAGAGCATGCACTTGGTTGGATTGGGCCTGCGTCTCCGTGCTGTGACGCTGACGGCGACGACCACACGTCGGACTGCGCGTATGCGCGTGAGGCGACGATGACGCGCGACGACGTGAACGAGTGGCTTCGCAGAGGCCTCTGAGGCGTCCGTAGCGCGTCTGAACGTGTCCGCTGCGATGAATCACGCGTAGTCGAATTGTCAGGAGCGCACAGAGGCGCTCAGGCACGGCGCGACACGCGAAACTCGCTGATTGCCTTGGAATTTCCCGGTGTGTAGCGTGAGATGCACGCTCACCAGCGCGGCAAGCTGGGGCCTGACGAGGCTAGTACGGTAACTCAATTCCTTTCGCGCACAGGTTGTATTCCCACACCTGAAAGTCGTGCAACAAGCATCGGATCGGGATGCTGAATGCGCGCAACCAAACACAAACCCAGAGAGAAGAGAAATGTCTACTCCATTTTCAACGCCGGATGCCGTAAAGGCACTGGCAATGGATGTCCGCGGCGTTGCGCCCAAGGACATCGTCTCGCAGGCGCTGATCCTGCAGTGCTCGACCATTGCCGGTGCCGTGGACGGCGATGCCCCCTCGGTCCTGGTGCCTTACGTGTCGTTCGAGGACCAGCCCGGATTCGTCGCCGAGGGAACGCCCATTCCCGAAAGCGATCCGGAGGACACGCAGGTCCAGATCTTCACGGGCAAGGTGGCAATTCTTGTTCCCGTATCGCGGGAGCAGATGGGCCAACCTGACGCGTCGGCGCTGTTGTCGTCGGCTGCTCGTGAAGCGGTCATCCGAAAGGCCAACCGTGCGTTCCTGACTCAAGCAGCACCCGTGGCCCCGGCGGCGACTCCCCCCGCGGGAATCCTGACGGGCGTCACCGAAGAGGCCGATGACATCGAGACGGCTGGGTCGCTGGATCCGGTGGTCGATGCCATCGCCAAGATCGAAGCTGACGGCGGTCAGGCCTCGAATATCCTGGTTCACCCGAATGGCTGGGCGCAGCTGTCCAAGATGAAGCTGGCCGCGGATTCCGCGCAGACGCTCCTGGGCGCCGGCAGCGCACCGTCGACTGCCCCCGCACGAGCGCTGCTCAACGTGCCGGTTCTGGTCGACAAGGACGTGCCGGAGGATCAGCTCGTGGTGCTCGACAAGCGCGCCATTCTGTCGGTGTCCGGCCCCGTGCTGCTCGCACAGAGTTCCGAGTGGCTGTTCAACTACGACTCCATGGCGCTGCGTATCACGTGGCGCTTCGGGGCCAAGGTCGCCAAGCCGGATCGCCTCGTCGTCGTGCCGCTCACCGCGGGCGTGTAAGACCTCGTCCCCGTAGACAAACAGTTGGGTCTTTGCGGGGACAAGGAAACACAACTGAATAGCGAAAGGTCTCCCGACCCAAGCTTGGTGGCTGATGCGCGGGAGGCAACGGGGAAGGTCTGGGTGCAGCGATTCCTTCTTTGAGCTCGGGCGTCGTGTGGCGTGTCGGGCCTTCCCCTCAAACTTTGAATCTGGTGCAGCGCTTGAGGTCCCAACCCAACCCTCAAAGTGCGCCCACCTTTGAACGGTGATGCTGTTTGCCATTCCTCTCCGGCATCGCCGTTCACTGGTAGATGCGCAACGTGTTAGGTATGGCTGATTCCTGTACTACGCGCCGCGTCCTGTTGCAGCGCAACGTGATCCACGTGCTGAACTGTTGGGTTGTGATGCGAAGTCTCTTACGATGGATGTATGACGACAAACACGAAAACCATTGAAGTCTATGCGATTACGGACGATGAAGAGTCTGATCCTGATCCGATCTTTATGGGCTCACATGATGACATGCTCGACGCATTGGGCAACGTCACGTTGGAGCTACTGTTTCACGACGACGACATGGGACACGATGTCTACAACGTCGTGCGCGCCGATGGCACCGTGATCGCCGTCGCCTACAAGGACTGACCACACAGCGCCGAGGCCCGCTTGCACATGCGTACGTGTGTGAGTGGGTTTTCGTGCGGATGACCCAGGCGCCCACACCCTCACACGTCACTCTCGGGCGGCGCAGTGTCTTTGACGGTCGCTGTGCGTCCAAGTTCCGACAGCTAAATTCCCAGGCCTGCGATAACGGGTCCCACCTGGCCGTATGACCTGCGTTGCCTTTGAATATCGACGGTGTATCGCGTGTGGGCGCGCTCAGAGCGCCTGTACGCGCCCGTGCGTTACGTCGCGTGCGATGCGTCATGCGCGCTACGCGTAGGACGTCACCGTCGCGCCAGGGCACGCCCAAGATCACCTACTGCGCGAGTCATTCGTCATACCTGAAGCGCTTGTGGCAGTCTTACCCCCGTTGTCCGACAAGGGGGTCACACGTTGCCAGAGCCTTCGGAAATTGTGACGCGGCTTCTCGCGCGCTTACGGTCTGCCCGAGAAAAGGCTGGCCTCTCGCCTGAAGATTTGGCGGCCGACTTGATCCTGGGGCCTGGCTGGATCGAGCGATTTGAATCCGGCGAATCAATACCGGACATCGACACCCTCTTTGTGCTTATCGACCGTATTGGTGTTGATCCCGCAAGCATATTTGCCGACGTCCATGATAAGAGCGCGGAAGCTAGTGCAGCAGAGCTTAGTCGCCTTATCCGGGCCGAGGAAGACGGACGTGACCTCATCATTCAATTCGCGTATGCGAACTATGACGCGCAATATCGGCTAACGGATGCCACGCTAGAACAGTTTGAGGAAGTGCTCCTTACGCTCCGTAACGGGCTTGCAAAACTTGTCTCGGTTACCGGGAACTCAAACGCCGAGAGTCAGATCAAGACGTCAGCAGTTGCTTCCGCCTTCATGAAGGCTGTTTCGCTGTGGCCGAGTGCCAATCCCTCAGATGTGTGGTGGTTCATCATCTATCGCGCATACTGCGATCCGTATAATCATCCGGCAGAATTTGCGCGCATGTCATTCGAGCAATCGTGGAAGCGAACGGGTGGATGGGCGCTAGAGGAGATTTGCGTTCGTCACTATGCACCCGAACTTAAGAAGCACGGCATTACCATCGAGATTGCAACTGGACAACGGAAGCAGACGTTACTTTCTAAGCTTGAAATTGGTCGCCGCCTTATCGTTGACAAAGTCGACGTCATTCTGACGGGTCCAGCTGACGTCGTATTCGGCGTAGTGCATGTGAAAGCCAGTTTTGCAGAGCGACGAACAGATGATGTACCGATGTCGGAAGCTCTAGTGAGAAGTGGCTATTTCTCACCTCTGTGGACCATGGACTGCAAGTCGGGACCGAGCACACAGCCCCATAACCGTGGCGAACTTGGGTCCGCCACAGGTAATCGAAGTGAAAAACGCATCGGCATCGAAGACGAGGCTGAGTTTAGCGCCTGCTATTCGTACAATCGGAACACGCAGCCGACGGTGCATCCGCCGAAAACGAAAGCCGACATTGTGGTCTGTGACTTCAACGATCCCGACGACCTATTTACGAAAGGCGTCTTAGACGGTTGGAAGAAGTTTAAATCAACCCGGAAATAGCTGCGGCCTCGATTCGGCTGCTGCGAGGCGCTCATTCGACGCTTCTACTTGATCGGGGTCAATTTCAAAACCCAAGTAGGAGCAGCCAAGAGAAAGCGCTGCGAGGCCTGTCGTGCCACTGCCGGAGAACGGATCCAATACAACTACCTCATCGCCCGCCCGGCCGAGCGCGTCGATGCACTGACGGGGAAGCGCTAACGGGAAGCGCGAGTAGTGCGCAAGCCCGTCAATCTTCTCATTTGGAAACTCCCATACGCTCTTCACTGGAGGGGCTGTCTTGAACGCATGCCGTTCGTCGCGGGCGAAAAGATAGATTGACTCATGTGCTCTGTGCGGCCTTCGGCATCGGCCTTCGGGCATAGGATTCTTCTTACGCCAGATTACTTCGCCACGAAATAGCCAACCATCGTCGCTCATGCCGATCACCATGCGATACGGCAGGGCGAGTAGGTTTCCGTACGTTAGCCACGGGGTGTCCTTCTTTAAGAAGGCCTTTCGTTTGGCGCGGGGCTTAACGTATGCAGAGTTCGTCGCATTTAGGCCAACCTTGTCGGGCCCCAAAGAGCTGTAGGCGTGGTCGTCCAAACGCCAATTAACGGGCGTGTTGTAAGCGTCTCCGACGTTGATCCACACCAGCCCGTCTTGCTTTATCTTCGGCTGGATGACACGGAATATCTTCGTCAGTGCCTCGACGTAGTCCCGAGGATCGTCTTCGACCCCCATCCCGTCTGACATCCGCTGGCCCCAATAGGGAGGTGAGGTCACAAGCACGTCGATGCTCTCGTCGGGCAGGTTGGCCGCGAGTTCGGTGCAATCGCCCTGCACCACGCGGTTGCGCAGGTAGGGGCCGATTTTGTCCTGATCGGTCACTGATGGCCTTTCGTCGGTTTGAGTGAATGCTACGACCGCCCGACGACACACTGCGGCATCCGCCCAGCGCGTGTGGATAAACGGCCGGCGCGAGCCCGAGCATCGTCGGGCCGCAGGGTATGGGTCAGGCGGACTTCGCCTCGGGCTCGTTCGACTTCTTCGCGGCGTCGCGCTCGGCGGCCCACTTGGTGAACTTGGCCTTGAGCGGTGCAACGTCCTTGGCCGTGAACGTGTAGCGCGAGCCCGAGCCGACGCCTTGCGACGTGGCGCGCAGGAACACGCGCAGGGTCTTGGGGTCGGTGCCCAGCTTCTCGGCGACGGCCTTGGTGGTGAGCGTGTTGTCGGGTGTGGTCATGGGTTCCTCCTAGTTAGGTGAGCTAACGACAGCATCGTAAGAGGAACGGTGCGCTAACCTAACCCCCAACTTCAGGAAGGTTCGCGGGGTCGCTCAGCGCGGCGACGATGTCCGCGAGGGGACCGAACAGCTGGTCGGCGTCGAGGTCGATCTCCAGTTCGCCAACCTGCTTGAAGCTATCTACGACGACCCGACCACGCTCGTCGCTGTGCGACGACCACTCGTAGCGAAAGCCCGTCTGACGCAACCAGATGTTCTTCGCCTCGTCGTCCTGCTCACCCCACCAGTCGGCGAACAGCTCGCCTGTGGGCTCATAGCGCCATCCGGCGGGTTGCACGGGTGCAGCGGACAGTTCGGCTTGTCGCTCGCTCAGCGCGGCGATGCGTGCGTCCAGCCTTGCTCTTTGGGGAGTGCCTCGCGTAAAGCCCGGCGTACCAAGCGAATCCGTGAGGTCGGCGAGCGTGGCGTTGATGTCGCCCAGTTCGTCGGTGTGGTCATTGCCCGTAAACCAGACTCGTCGCTTGCGTTCGAGCGGCCCCATGTTCTGCAACACCTGACGCTCGACCTCGCCGTCTGCGTATTCGAGTGAGATGGTCTTGTTGCTGCAAGGCCCGTCGGCTTTCTGCGCTGACGAACAGCGATACCGAGGCTTACGGCCAACGCCGCCTTTAAGGCGGTACGCAGGACGACCACACACCGCGCAGTAGATGATGCGGAGCAGCAGTCCCGAAGTCCGCTTCGTCGGCTCTTTCCGGTTCTCCCGTCCCGCGAGTTCCACTGCGAGGCGGTCGAATACGTCGCGAGCGATGATGGGCTCGGCGCGCACTATGGGCGATCCGTCGTCACCGACCACGACCACATCGTCACCGAACACCTTGCGGCCCTTTGCATCGCGCTGAGGTCGTCCCTGAGCGTCTAACGGTTGCTCGCGTGTCACAACGCGCCCGAGCAGCGTGTGGGACGTTAGAGCGCGTTTGAGGGGTCCGGGATGCCACTCGTATCCGACGACCTCACGACCGCGTGATCGTGCGAAGCGGTCCTTGGGCGTCAGCACTTCGCGTTTGGTCAGTTCGTGCGCGATGGCTCGCAGCGGTTCGCCGGCAAGTACGCGTTGTACGACTTCGAGGATTACCTCGACCTGCTCGGGGTCCTGGACGAGTCGCCACTCGCCGGATTCGTCGCGCTCGGGCAGATAGCCCCACGGAGGAATGCCGCCCCGATACTTCCCCTTGGAGAAGTTGTGCCGGAACGCCGACGCGTTGCGCTCGCTGATGGCCTCCAACTCCATCTCGGCCACCTTGGCGACGAGGAGGGCGATGATGTCGCCGAATGGCGCGGTGAGGTCGAGGAATGGCTCGGTCGCAGACACGAGGGCTACAGAATGCTGTTGGCACCACCGGATGAGATCTGCGAGGTCAAGCAGGCGCCGCACGATCCGGTCCATGCGGTACACCACGATCACGTCGAACCGTGTGGGATCGGCCAGCCACTTCCCTAATTGCGGCCTGTTGAACGGCGTCGTACGCCCGGCGGACACATCAAGGTCTTCGGCGATGCCAACCTCGTCGTAGCCGCGCTGGGCGATCAGCTCACGGCACTTGGCAAGCTGGCGCTCAGGTGAGGTCGTCGCGTCGGTCACCCGCGATAGGCGGATAACGATCAGTGCTCTCATGCAGAAATGCTACGCACATCGGGTGTAAAAGACAACGATCGAATACGCGATCGGCACCATCGCGGCGGCGGCATTCGGTGCGATTCTGTACACCGTCGTGACCGGAGACTCGATCGTCAGCGCGTTGACCAATATCATCAACCGCGCGCTGAACACCAACGTCTAGGCGGCGAGGTCGGCGGTGCCACGGTCGAAGCGGCGCTTGGCATCGCGGGCCTGGTCGCGGTGCTGCTGCTGTGCACAGCGGGCCTCACCGCGGTGTCGATGCACGTCCGGTGCGTCGATGCGGCCCGAGAGGCAGCACGCCTGGCAGCGCGTGGTGACGACGGCTCGAATGCCGCCCGAGCCATCGCGCCCGAGGGCGCTTCGGTGCACCTTCGTCGTGACGGCGCCCAGGTCGTCGCGACCGTCTCGGCGCAATCGGTTCTCCTGCCGGGGATCATCGTCGCGGGCCGCGCCGTCGCCGCGGTGGAACCTGGTCAGCGCTGAGTCGGGGTCGGTCACGTTGGTCGCCGTCGCGATGATGGCGGTGCTCCTGGCGATCACCGTCGCCTGCGTGTATCTCGGGTCGGCCGTCGTTGCGCGCCATCGTGCACAGGCCGCGGCCGATCTCGCCGCGCTGGCGGCCGCGGGTGGACTGGTAGACGGCGCCGCGACGGCGTGCGCACGTGCGGCCGCAGTGGCCGAGGCGATGGGCTCGTCGGTCGCGGACTGCACTGTCAGCGGTCTCGACGTCGTGGTCGCCGTCGAAGTGGGTGCCGTGCTGGGCCGGTTCGGCGTAGGCACCGCACGTGCGGTCGCCCGGGCGGGGCCGGTCGACTCAAGCCTGACGTAGCGTCGCCAGTCCGGCGAAGACGTCGTCCTCGAGCTCGACACGGTTGATCGTCACGTGCACAGCCGTCCACCCGCCGTCGTTGGCCGCCAGTCGCAGTGTGGCCGACGTGCTTCCTTTGGCGAATTCCTCTGTCATTCTTGCGATCTGGGCGCGGTCGTCAGGATGTACGAGGTGATCACCCGACAGGCTCGCCCGCCAGTTGAAGAACGGCGCGGGATCGTCGAGCCACTTCAGCAGCGTCCAGTTCGTCAGGTCGACGAGCGCACGGTGAGCGCCGGGCTGCGCCAGCCCCTTGAGGATGCGCTGTGCCAAATAGTCGGGTGAAGCCGCGTCGCTGTCGCGTTCGCCGCGCCAGTTCATCGCCCGGAGGATCAGCCGGGTGCTCCCGTCGTCCTCCTCCTCGGCGAGCACACGCGCGACGAAGCCGATGGTGATCGGTTCGCCGCGGTAGTCCGTGACGTCCCAGGAGTTGCAGATCGTCTGGCCCGGTTCACGCGTGATCGTCATCGAGAGGACCTTCGCCTCACTTGGATTGAGGTCACGCTTGGGCAGGTCTTCGGCGAACGCCCTGCCGTGCAGCACCTGGCTATCGGGCGCCCATCCGCTGTTGTGCAGGGACTCCGTGGTGTCGGTCGCGGTGCCGCTGGTGAGGTCCCAGACCAGCGGGCCGGGGACCGGGCGCGTGGGCGGTTCCGTGTCGGGCGGGCCGATCCATACGTGCACCCCGTGGATGCGCCCGTCGGTCATTTGGACGACCTCGGTGCGGATTACACGGTCGTTTTTGGGCGTGATGCTGCTCAAGCCCTGTCGCGCCCGCACGGTCTCACCGATAGCGGTCTGGATCGCCATCAAATGCGGATTGCGCCTCAGGAACGCGCTGACCGGGACCAGGTTCTTGGTCCGGCGACCCTGGGCAACCACGGCGGGTTCGCTGCCCAGAGTTTCCACGAGCAGCCAGTCGTGGTTCATTAGGGCAGTTTAGGGCCGAGCGCCAGATCCTCAGCAGTCAGCAGCCGCCTACGAAATCCGTGGCAACGTGACAGTTGTGCACGGAAATTCGTTGGCTTTCGGGGTGCCAATTTCCGCAAATTGAGTTGCAACACCCGCTCCGACAAGGTAATTTGCGATTGCACCCGGTCTATCCGGACTAGGGAACGGATCGCGTTGTCCGACTGTTCTCCGCAAATGAAATGCCAGCGTTTCCACGCGTAAGGTGCTCCATCCGCATTACCGCGGGGGCGACTGTTCGAGGGGTCGGTCGCCCCTGTGGCGGCATCACCGGCCCCCGCCCCCGAGTTCGGCCAGTACCAGCCGCAGCACGGTGATCGCCCCGAGTTTGTCGAGTGGATCGTTTCCGTTTCCGCATTTCGGTGATTGCACGCACGACGGGCACCCCGTTGCGCACTCGCAGGCCTCGATCGCCGCCGCAGTCGCCGCCCACCAGGTACCCATCTTCTCGAAACCGCGGTCGGCGAATCCCGCGCCGCCGGGGTAGCCGTCGTAGACGAATATCGTCGGCAATCCATCGACCGGGCCGATCGCGGTCGACACCCCGCCGATGTCGCCGCGATCGCAGCTGGCGACCAAGGGCAGCAATCCGATCGCCGCGTGTTCGGCCGCATGCAGCGAGCCGGGCACCCGTAGCGCCTCGATCCCGTTGCGCTGCAACGCCTCAGGCGTGACGGTGCACATCACCGCCATGGTCTCCAGGGTACGCGTGGGCATGTCGAGTTCCACGAAGTCGATGACTTCACCGGTCAGCCGGCGACGGAGATACCCGATGACGGTGTTCGTCACCGACACCGGGACCAGCCCGACCGTGACCGGCCCGTACGTCTTTCGCTCACCCTCGCCGGTGACGGAGATGTCGGTCAGTTCGCGCGCGAACGTGGTGTAGCCGGGATCCTCGGCGTGGACGAACGCGACACCGTCCTCGAAATCAAGCGAGTCGACGACGTAACTCTCACCCTGATGCAGGTAGACGGCCCCCGGATGGACCGACGCCGGCGCCTGGCCGGCTCCCGCACTGCCCAGCATCCGGCCCGTGCCGGCCTCCAGTATCGCGATCTGGCCGCCCGACGATCCGCGGATGTCGACGGCCGGGTGTGGATCGACACCGGGTGTGGCGAAGTAGCCGGCGGGCCGCTTGCGCAGCAGGCCGTCGTCGACGAGCGCGGCCGCGACCGCCTCGGCGTCCCACATCCGCACCTCCGCTTCGGTCAGCGGCAGTTCGGTCGCGGCGCAGAGGAGTTGCGGGCCAAGCACATACGGGTTGGACGGGTCGATGACCACCCGCTCGATCGGCTTGTCCAAAAGCGCCGCCGGATGATGAACCAGATACGTGTCGAGTGGGTCGTCGCGGGCGATCAGCACGATCAGGGCACTCTGACCCCGGCGGCCCGCGCGGCCGGCCTGCTGCCAGAAGGACGTCACCGTGCCGGGGAATCCGGCCAGCACGACGGCGTCGAGGCCCGCGATGTCGACGCCGAGTTCCAGGGCGTTGGTGGTCGCCAACCCCCGCAATTCGCCATCGGCGAGTGCGCGCTCCAGCTCGCGACGGTCTTCGGCCAGATAGCCCGCCCGGTATGACGCCACCCGGTCGGCGAGGTCCGGTGCGAGTTCTTCCAGCCGTGCGCGTGCACCGAGTGCGGTGAGTTCGGCGCCGCGCCGCGAGCGCACGAACGTCAGTGTGCGGGCACCCTCGGCAATCAGATTCCCCATCACCTGGGCCGCGTCCGCACCTGCCGAACGTCGCACCGGGGCACCGTTTTCACCGACGAGGTCGTCGAGCAGCGCCGGTTCCCAGAGCGCGACGGTGCGCGCGCCCTGCGGGGAACCGTCCTGGGTGACCTCGGCGACCGTCTCGCCGATCAGCTCCGACGCGGTGATGGCGGGGGAGGCGGTGGTGGCGCTGGCGAAGATCACCGTCGGCCCCGAACCGGTCGCCGAATAGCGGGTGCACAAGCGCAGCAGTCGTCGCAGCACCATGGCTACGTTGGAGCCGAAAACACCACGGTAGTAATGACATTCGTCGACAACAACGTAACGCAGGTTCCGCAGGAAGACTGCCCAACGCGCATGGTTGCGCAGCAGCGAAAGGTGGATCATGTCGGGATTGGAGAAGATCCACCGCGACCGTTCACGCGCGAAGCGTCGCACATCGGTTGGGCTGTCGCCGTCGTACGAGCTCGGGGCGACATCGCGCAGCGCGGGTATCGCCTCGGTGAGCGCCACCGCGGCGCGCAACTGATCGTGGCCGAGCGCCTTGGTGGGCGACAGATACAGCACTCGGGAGCGCGAATCGCTTTTCAGCGCCGTCAATATCGGTAGTTGGTAGGCCACCGACTTGCCCGAGGCCGTCCCCGTGCTGAGCACGACGTGGCGGCCGGTGTGCGCGAGGTCGGCAGCGGTGAGCTGATGCGACCACGGCGCCTTGACACCGCGATCAACGAACGCCTGCACCACATCTGGGTCGGCCCACTGCGGCCAGCCGTGGTGATCGCCCTGTCGTGGGGGCAGATCGGCGACATGACGCAACGGATTGTGCCCGCCGGAAGTGGCCCCAGCAACGGCACCGTCGACCGCGCAAGCGAGCAGCTCGCGGCCGAAATCTGCCATTACATGCCCTCCTGAGACGGTCCGTACGTGAATTGTTCCCCAATCAATCGCTTCTCCACTGTCGCCGCAGCCCAGAACGTGATTGACTGATCGCGGTCGCAGCTTCTGTGTTCGGATTTCGCTCGCAGGATCGACGTTGCGATCGCGGTTCCTGCGAGGGTTGTAGGTCGGGTCGAGTTCCGAGCACTCCACGAAGGTATGGCGGTCGGAACGGGCCCGGTGCACCGGAATGGTGAACCGCACCCGGTAAGAAGAGAAGGAAAGTACGAGAGATGCCACAGGGAACTGTGAAGTGGTTCAACGCGGAAAAGGGCTTCGGGTTCATCGCCCCCGAGGACGGTTCTGCTGACGTGTTCGTCCACTACACGGAAATTCAAGGAAGCGGCTTCCGCACCCTTGAGGAGAACCAGAAGGTCGAGTTCGAGGTTGGCCAGAGCCCCAAGGGCCCGCAGGCCACAGGCGTTCGCGCCGTCTAACCGACGCACTTAAGGAAACCCCCCGCACGGCTCCGTCAACGAGCACCGCGGGGGTGTTTTCGTTTTGTGGGTGCCCGGCCCGGCGACCCGCCGGTGAGGCAGTTCCTGGCTTAGTGTCGAACCGTGAGCCAGCTGTCGTTCTTCTCTGCCGAGTCGGTGCCGCCCGCCGTGGCCGACTTGACCGGGATGCTCGCCGCACCGGGTCAGGTGGTGCTGGTGGGTACGGGCTCACAAGCGGGCGCGCGCCTGTCGGTCGTGGTGGACCAGGTGTGGCGCGCCCAGGGCTTGGCCGAGATGATCATCGAGGCCGGCCTGGAGCCCGAGATCGCCCGCACCGACGAGAACAATCCGCTGGTGCGCACCGCCGTCGATGCTCGCCTGGTCGGTATTGCGGCGGATTGGACACGTGGCGCCGTCAAGACCGTGCCGCCGCAGTGGTTACCCGGACCGAGGGAATTGCGGGCCTGGACGCTCGCGGCAGGCACCCCAGAGGCCGACCGCTATCTCCTCGGTCTGGACCCGCACGCTCCTGACACACATTCACCACTCGCGTCGGCGATGATGCGAATCGGGATAGCCCCGACTCTGATCGGAACCAGAGGGTCCCGTCCAGCGCTGCGGATCAGCGGCCGCCGCCGACTATCGCGCCTGGTAGAGAATGTGGGGGAACCACCTGGGAACGTCGACGCGTTCGCCCAGTGGCCCAGGATCTGACGCTGGGGAACCGGGGGGTCAGTTTGCGTCGGCCCGCGCAGAATGCGAAATTGTCAGTTGCCGACGAGGCCTTGACGCATATTGAGCGCGTAATCGGGCGTTGTAGGCGAAGAAAAGAGTGGAGCGAAGGCACTGGTGGCAGACGGGGACGGCAGTAGCGGCCGCAACGGTAATGTGCGGCGACTCGTCATAGTCGAGTCGCCGACCAAGGCTCGTAAGATAGCCGGTTACCTGGGCTCCAATTACATCGTCGAGTCGTCGCGGGGGCACATCCGCGACCTGCCGAGGGCGGCCGCCGACGTACCCGCGAAGTACAAGTCGGAGTCGTGGGCCCGCCTCGGAGTCAATGTCGACGCCGACTTCGAGCCGCTCTACATCATCAGCCCGGAGAAGAAGAGCACTGTCGCGGAGCTGAAAGACCTTCTCAAGGACGTCGACGAGCTCTATCTGGCCACAGACGGCGATCGCGAGGGCGAGGCCATCGCGTGGCACCTGCTGGAAACGCTGAAACCGCGCATCCCGGTCAAACGGATGGTGTTCCACGAGATCACCGAACCGGCCATCCGCGCCGCGGCCGAGGACCCCCGCGACCTGGACATCGACCTGGTCGACGCGCAGGAGACCCGGCGCATCCTGGACCGGCTGTACGGATATGAAGTCAGCCCGGTGCTGTGGAAGAAGGTCGCGCCCAAGCTGTCGGCCGGTCGTGTGCAGTCCGTCGCGACCCGCATCATCGTGTCGCGCGAACGGGAGCGCATGGCGTTCCGCAGCGCGGGCTACTGGGATGTGACGGCCGAGCTCGACGCCAGTGTGTCCAACCCGCAGGCGTCGCCGCCCACGTTCACGGCCAAGTTGAACTCCGTCGACGGTCGTCGCATCGCCACCGGCCGCGACTTCGACTCCCTTGGCGGGCTCAAGAAGCCCGACGAGGTGCTCGTGCTCGACGAGTCCGCGGCCGGCGCGCTGGCCACCGGACTGCGTGGCGCCCAACTCGAGGTGTCATCCGTCGAGCAGAAGCCTTACACCCGTAAGCCTTACGCGCCGTTCATGACGTCGACGCTGCAGCAAGAGGCCGGCCGGAAGCTGCGGTTCTCCTCGGAGCGCACGATGAGCATCGCGCAGCGGCTCTACGAGAACGGCTACATCACCTATATGCGTACCGACTCGACCACGCTGTCGCAGTCGGCCATCAATGCCGCACGGAATCAGGCCACCCAGCTGTACGGCCAGGAATACGTGCACCCGTCGCCGCGGCAGTACACCCGCAAGGTCAAGAACGCCCAGGAGGCGCACGAGGCCATCCGTCCCGCGGGGGACGTGTTCCAGACTCCCGGACAGCTGCACGCGCAACTGGACACCGATGAGTTCCGGCTCTACGAGCTGATCTGGCAGCGCACCGTCGCGTCGCAGATGGCCGACGCCCGAGGCACGACGCTGTCGCTGCGCATTGCCGGAGCCGCCCCGGCGGCGACATTGGGCGGGGCTCAGTCTTCCGAACACCAGGTCGTGTTCAGCGCCAGCGGCCGCACCATCACGTTCGCGGGCTTCCTGAAGGCCTACGTCGAGAGCATCGACGACCAGGCAGGCGGTGAGGCCGACGACGCCGAGAGCCGGCTGCCGAATCTAGAGCAAGGCCAGCGCGTCGACGCCAGGGAGCTCACCGCCGACGGTCACACCACGTCGCCGCCCGCTCGCTACACCGAGGCGTCGCTGATCAAGGCGCTGGAAGACCTCGGTATCGGTAGGCCGTCGACGTATTCCTCGATCATCAAGACGATTCAGGACCGCGGCTACGTGCACAAGAAGGGCAGCGCCCTGGTGCCGTCGTGGGTGGCGTTCGCCGTCACCGGTCTGCTCGAACAGCACTTCGGGCGGTTGGTCGACTACGGCTTCACCGCGGCCATGGAGGATGAGCTCGACGAGATCGCCGCGGGCAACGAGCAGCGGACCAACTGGCTGACGAACTTCTACTTCGGCGGCGAGCATGGGGTGGCCGACTCGATCGCACGCTCGGGTGGTCTCAAGAAGCTGGTGGGCGTGAACCTCGAGGGTATCGATGCCCGAGAAGTCAACTCCATCAAGCTATTCGACGACGACCAGGGCCGCCCGATCTACGTCCGGGTCGGCAAGAACGGGCCGTATCTCGAGCGCATGGTGGCCGACGAGGAGGGCGAGGCTGGGGAGCTCAAGCCGCAGCGCGCCAACCTCAAGGACGAGCTGACGCCAGACGAGCTGACGCTCGAACTTGCCGAAAAGCTCTTCTCCACACCGCAAGAGGGCCGGTCTCTGGGTGTCGACCCGGCGACCGGACACGAGATCGTCGCGAAGGACGGTCGCTACGGCCCGTACGTCACCGAGGTGCTGCCCGCACCGCCGGAGCCTCCTGACGACGGCGCGGGGTCGGGTGCGAAGAAGACCAAGAAGCCGACGGGTCCGAAGCCGCGCACCGGCTCGCTGCTGCGCACGATGGATCTGGAGACGGTGACGTTGGAGGACGCGCTGCGGCTGTTGTCGTTGCCGCGCGTGGTCGGGGTGGACCCGAACACCAACGAGGAGATCACTGCGCAGAACGGCCGCTATGGGCCATATCTCAAGCGCGGCACCGACTCTCGTTCGCTTACCACCGAAGAGCAGATGTTCGACATCACGCTCGATGAGGCGCTGAAGATCTACTCGGAGCCGAAACGCCGTGGTGGACAACGGGCTTCGGCGCCGCCGCTGCGCGAGCTCGGCAATGACCCCGCCAGCGGCAGCCCAATGGTGATCAAGGACGGTCGATTTGGGCCTTACGTCACCGACGGTGAGACCAACGCCAGCCTGCGCAAGGGTGACGATGTGATGTCGCTGACCGACGAGCGGGCCGCAGAGTTGCTTGCCGACCGCAGGGCCAGGGGACCGGTCAAGAAGAAAGCGACCAAGAAGGCCGCGAAGAAAAAAGCTCCCGCCAAGAAGGCGGCCAAGAAGGCCTAACTGGGCCGGGGTTCCTCGACGAGGGCCTCACGATCTGCGGCGGCCTCCTCCGGGGTCACCAGGTTCAGCGGCCGGGCCAGCTGGGTCGGGGCCACGCGCCCGCGCAGTTCGACGATCTCGCCGACGTCCCAGCACAGGGCTTCCGCGTCGAGAGCACCGCTGACCGCGATGGCCGATGCGAGCACATGACCCGCCTCCAGCTTGGCCAATTCGGTCAGCCGCGCCGCCTCGTTGACCGGATCGCCGATCACGGTGTACTCGAAACGCGCCTGCGCGCCGATGTGCCCGGCGATCGCGCGGCCGGCCGACACCCCGATACCGAACTCGGTTTGGTCGAGCACCTTGATGACCTCGTCGTGCAACTCGCGTGAGGCCGCCAACGCTGCCCCGCACGCATCGGGGTGCTCGATCGGGGCTCCGAAGATCGCGAGGGCCGCGTCGCCCTGGAACTTGTTGACGAACCCGCCATGGCGGTTCACGGTGTCGACGACCACCCGGAAGAAGTCGTTGAGCAGATTGACGACTTCGCCTGCGGGCATGGTCGCCGCCAGCTCTGTCGAGCCGACGAGGTCGACGAACAGCACGGCGACGTCGCGTTCCTGGCCGCCGAGTTCGGTTCCGCGCTCCAGCGCCCGCCGGGCGACGTCCTCGCCGACGTAGCGGCCGAACAGGTCGCGCAGCCGCTGCCGCTCGGCGAGGTCACGGACCATGTCGTTGAACCCCGCCTGCAGCAGGCCCAGCTCGCTGGCGTCGTAGATCTGCATGTGGGCGTTGTAATTGCCGCGCTGCACCTCACCCAGCGCCCAGCGCAGCTGGCGCAGCGGGTCGGCGATCGACATGGCCACCAGCACGGTGCCGAACAGGCCGATGATCAGCGCGGCGATGGCCAGCAGCAGGATCGGCGTGGTCAGCTTGTCGGCGGGTGCGGTGAGCACCTCGAACTTGCTGGCCACCAGAGCCAGCACGATCGCGAGGATCGGCACTCCGGTCGACAACACCCACGTCATGACCTGGCGCTGGATCACGCCGGGCGCGCGAAAGTTCTCGGGGACGCCGCCGCGCAGGGCGGCCACGGCGACCGGCCGCAACACCCGCTCGGACTGCAGATACCCGATGATCGCCGTCGCTGTGGCGCCGAGGCCGCTGGCGACGGCCACGACCGGCGCCGACCTGCTGGCCACCGGCCAGCTGGCGACGATGAACACCACCGACCCGAGCAGCCAGTTCGCGACGTTGATCATCGTGCGGTAGTAGGGCATCTTCAGCGCGCGAACACGGGCCAGCTCGGTGACGGCCGGGTCGCTATCGGTCAGCAGCGTGTCCCGGCGTTGCCAGCGGATCACCGGGATGAGGAGCCGCAGGCTCAGGTACGACGCGGTCGTGAACGAGACGAACAAAAAGCCCAGGAACACCGCCAGGTTGAACGCAGGCAGGTCCTGTAGCTGGATGCGGTCCTCGGGCGGCAAGCCGAACCGCAGAAAGCTCAGGACCAGCAGCGCGCCGATGATGTCGGCCTGCAGCATCCCGAGGGTGAACACCGGCCACGGTGTGCGCGCGACCCAGCGGACGAATGCGCCGATTCGCCTGACGGGTATGGCCCCAGTGGTCACTGATCAACCGTATCGGTCGACGGGGACGGGAAAAGGCGCAAATGAGCCCTGTGGGACGGACGTGTCGCTTCGCAGCACTACTGTTATCCGAGATGACGGGTGTCTTTTCGCGTCTGGTGGGCCAGCACGCCGTGGAAGCCGAGTTGATCGCCGCCGCGCAGGCCGCGCGCGGTGATTCGGCTCACAGTGGTGGTTCCGGCGCGGACCCGGCCGCCGGGTCCATGACACACGCGTGGCTGATCACCGGGCCGCCCGGGTCGGGCCGATCGATCGCCGCGTTGTGCTTTGCCGCTGCCCTGCAGTGCACCAGTGACGGCGTTCCGGGCTGCGGGGAGTGCCGCGCCTGTACGACGGCGATGGCCGGCACCCACGCCGATGTGCGGCGAATCGTGCCCGAGGGCTTGTCCATCGGGGTGGACGAGATGCGCGCCATCGTGCAGATCGCGTCGCGGCGGCCGGGGACGGGACGCTGGCAGGTGGTGCTGATCGAGGATGCCGACCGGCTGACCGAGGGTGCGGCGAATGCGCTGCTCAAGGTCGTCGAGGAGCCGCCGCCGTCGACGGTGTTCCTGCTCTGCGCACCGTCGGTGGACCCCGAGGACATCGCGATCACGCTGAGGTCCCGGTGCAGGCATGTGGCACTGGTGACGCCGCCGGTCGACGCCATCGCGCAGGTGCTGATCGAGAACGATGGTCTGGCCGAGGACGACGCCCGGTGGGCGGCGTCGGTCAGCGGGGGACATGTCGGCAGGGCGCGGCGGCTGGCCGTCGACCAGGAGGCGCGTGACCGCCGTCAGCGGGCGCTGGGGCTGGCGCGCGACGCCGCGACGCCGTCGCGGGCATATGCCGCGGCTGAGGAACTGGTCGCCGCGGCCGAGGCGGAGGCGGTGTCGCTGACCGTCGACCGCAACGAGACCGAGGCCGAGGAGCTGCGCACCGCTTTGGGCGCCGGTGGGACGGGCAAGGGCACCGCGGGCACGATGCGTGGCGCGACCGGTGCGCTCAAAGATCTTGAGCGACGGCAGAAGTCGCGTAAGACGCGGGCGTCGCGCGACGCGCTCGACCGGGCATTGATCGACCTGGCCACCTATTTCCGCGATGCGTTGCTGGTGTCCTCTGGCGCGGGCGCCATTCAACCGAACCACCCCGACATGGGTGAGCGGGTGGCCGCGATGGCCGCCCATGCGCCGCCGGACAAGCTGCTGCGCTGCATCGAGGCGGTGCTGGAGTGCCGAGAGGCCCTGGACATGAACGTGAAGCCGAAGTTCGCGGTCGACGCGATGGTGGCCACGGTGGGGCAGGCACTGCGCGACTGACTTGGGAGCGCGGTGCGCCCTGTCGTAGACTCGTGCCGCCCGTGTTGATGCTCTTCGCGCAAGCGCTCATCGGCCAGGGGCGCGCCACCTTAGCTCAGTCGGTAGAGCGATTCACTCGTAATGAATAGGTCAGGAGTTCGATTCTCCTAGGTGGCTCAAGAACTCCCCGCGTGTGATTTGTGCACAATCGCGAGCGGTAGGCGCTCCTAAATGTGCACAATTCGTGTTGGTCAAGACGTGGGCGCCACGAATCCGACCGGTCCCGACGCGATGCACACCGACAACGCCGCGGTGTTGGCGCTCACGTCGATCGCGTCACCCGCGCCGGGCAGTCGGACGAACACGCGGTTCAGCCCCGGGTGCACCGGCACCTTCACCTCGACCCCTTCGGTCAGCGACATCGTCAGCGATCCATCGCTGTTGGCCAGGTAGTTGATCTCGGCGGTCCAGTCGGCGGGCAGCAACGGACCGTCCAGCGGCATGCGTACGGGAAAATCCGGCTGAACGAGATAGCCGCACTGCGGCTGCGGTCCCTCGACGATGCTGCGCACCCACGTGACTTTTGCGTCGACCAGCCGCCCTGAGCTGTCCAGCATGCGTAAGTCGGTTGTCGCCGATCCGAATTCGGGCCTGTCCTGCAGCAGCGCGAACATGTGGCTGGCCAGGTTCTCGGGTCCGACCACCCGCTGCAGCACCAGCGGGTCGACCTCCTGATCGAGCATCGCCGCGCTGGACCTTTGCGCGGCCGCGGCCAGGCCCGCCTCGGCGTTCTGCAGATACGGCTGTGCCGGGTTGTCGCGCCAGCTGGTCAGGAACGTCGCCGTCGAATACAGGCTGCTGGCCACGAATGCCGTTACCGCAACGACGATCACGCCCGTCCGGGCGCGGGAGGCGTCCAGCCACTCGGTTCCCTCGCGGTTGGGCGCGCACAGCCCGACGGCCGCCAGCAGCGCCAGCACGACGACGAGATCGGGCAGGTATCGCAGCGTCTGCGCCAACTCGAGCGCGGTGAACTGCGACGACCGCATCAGGTAGATAGGTATCTGACAGGCCACCGCGTACCCGACCGCCACCAGCCACACCGCACCGATGCGCCGCTTGCGAACGACGGTCAGCGCGACCACGGCCGCCAGCACCACCCAGCCCAGCACCATCACGGTCACCGGCGGCGTACCCCACGGCGATGCAGGTGCCCACCGCTGCCAATCCCACGGTCCACCAACGAGTCCGGGCACGATGCCGTGCGTCACCGACCGGGCCAGCAGATCCCACGTCATCGACCAGTCGAGGGTCCATCGCTTCTGGTCGACGACGGCGAGGTACACCGCGACCCATGCGGCCGTCACCGCCAGCGACGAGACCCACAATCGAACACCGCTGCGCCACACCGTCATCGGAGATCCCGTGCCGGTGACGTATGCCAGCAGCGCCGCTACGGCGAACGCGACGAACGGGATGACGGCGGCCTTTTCGAAGAACAGCAGACCGCCGACGAACACCAGCAGACCCGTCACGGCATAGCGCTGATTGCCGGTGCGCACCAGCAGCACGGCGTCCCCGCACACCCACGCCAGCGCCGCCAGCATGGGAAGGGAGTTCAATGCCGCCGCCCACCACGCGAAGCCGGGGACAGCCATCGGCGTGAACAGTGCGAACGTCAACGGCACCAACAGGACCGGCCGCCAGCCGAGAATCACGTGCAGTGCCCGTAGCAGCGCGAGCGACGCCAGCAGCTGCAGCACAATGAGGCTGAGTGCCGGCAGGAACCATTGCAGCGGCGCCAGGCGAGTGATCCCGCCGGCGACGAGGAACGCCGCGGGCATGACATGGCCGTCGTGGTCGTCGAACAGGTAGCCCGGCGAGAGCAGATTCTGGGTGCCCGCCCGGCCGATGAGGATCAGGTCGTCCCAGTAGAAGTAGCCGCTGAACGCGAGCACCGCGCGAACGACCAGTTGCACCGCGATCAGCGTGACAGCGGCGCGGACGACCCAGGTGCCTTGCCCGGTAATCCTTTTCACGCCGGATATGTGTCGCCGGCTTGGCTGCGCGCCGCCCACGCGGAAGACACCATTTCGCCGAGCGAATGCCGCATCTTCCAGTCCAGGTCCCGGGCGGCCAGATCGCCTGCCGCGACGATGCGGGCGGGATCGCCGGGGCGTCGGGGTTTGATGATCGGTTCGAACTCGATTCCGGTCGCTTCCCGGATCGCCGTCATGATCTCGCGCACGGATGTGCCGTCGCCGCTGCCGAGGTTGTAGACGGGTTCGACCGGCTGGCCGGCCGTCAGCCGTTTCGCGGCGGCGACGTGAGCCAGCGCCAGATCGGCGACATGGATGTAGTCGCGCACACACGTGCCGTCCGGCGTCGGATAGTCGTCGCCGTTGATCTGTGGGGTCTCGCCCCGGTAGAGCATGTTGAAGACCAACGGGAACAGGTTGTGCGGACTCACGTCGAACAGGTCGGTCGAACCCGAGCCGACCACGTTGAAATAACGCAGGCTCGTGTGCTCGAGACCGGAGGCTCGCCCGGCGTCGCGCAGGAGCCATTCGCCGATCAGCTTGGTCTCGCCGTATGGCGACTCCGGCCGGGTCGGGGTGTCCTCGGTGACGATGTCGACGTCCGGCGTGCCGAAGGTGGCCGCACTCGACGAGAACACCATCTTGTTGACGCTCTCGGCGTCCATCGCCTTGAGCAGCGTCACCATCGCCGACACGTTCTGCTCATAGGTGTGCAGCGGTCGGCGGACGGATACGCCCGCGTACTTGTAGCCGGCGATGTGGATGACGCCCTCGACACCGTGGTCTCGCAGCGTCCGCGTGACGAGGTCACCGTCCAGCAGGGTGCCGCGCACGAACGGCACGGATTCGGGCACGAACTGCGCCAGCCCGGAGGACAGGTCGTCGAGCACCACCACCGGAATATCGGCGTCTTGGAGTGCGCGGACCACGTGTGACCCGATGTAGCCCGCCCCGCCCGTCACCATCCACGTCATGTTGGAGCCGAGTCTAGAGAGCGAGTACGTCGCCGAGTCTGTCCCCTGGCTTCGCCGAGACTTCAAGAAAAGATTGTGAGTACTCACTTTCTGTTGTACGCTCGCCGACATGACCTTTGACGTGATCGTTCGCAACGGCCTGTGGTTCGACGGGACCGGGGCGGCCCCGCAGGTGCGATCGCTGGGCATCCGCGACGGGATCGTCGCGACGGTGTCCGCCACCCCCCTCGACGAGACGGGCTGCCCGGACGTCATCGACGCCGCGGGCAAGTGGATCGTTCCCGGCTTCATCGACGTGCACACGCACTACGACGCCGAGGTGTTGCTCGATCCAGGCCTGCGCGAGTCGGTACGCCATGGCGTCACCACGGTGCTGCTCGGCAACTGCTCGCTGTCGACGGTCTACGCCGACACCGACGACGCCGCCGATCTGTTCAGCCGCGTCGAAGCGGTGCCCCGCAGCTTCGTACACGGCGCGCTCGAAGCCAAGAAGACGTGGTCCGACCCGGCCTCCTACGTCCGTGCCATCGACGATCTGCCGCTCGGCCCGAACATCGGCTCGATGCTCGGACATTCGGACCTGCGCACCAGCGTGCTCGGCCTGGACCGCGCGACGACCGAGGGCGTGAAGCCGACCCCGGCCGAACTCGACCGCATGATGGTGATGCTCGAAAAGGCGCTCGACGCGGGCCTTCTCGGGCTGTCCGGCATGGACGCCCCCATCGACAAACTCGACGGCGACCGGTTCCGTTCGCGGGCGCTGCCGTCGACCTTCGCCACCTGGCACGAGCGCCGCAAACTGATCTCGGTCCTGCGCAAGCGCAACCGCATCCTGCAGAGCGCGCCCAACACGAAGAGCCCGGTCTCGGCGCTGATGTTCTTTTTGACGAGCAGCAAGTGGTTCGGCCGTCGGCCCGGCGTCCGGATGAGCCTGCTGGTTTCGGCGGACGCGAAGTCCGCCACCGGCGCGGTGCACGTATTCGGGCCCGGCGTAAGGCTGCTCAACAAGGTGCTCGACTCTCTGGTGCGGTTCCAGCACCTGCCGGTGCCGTTCGAGTTGTACTCCGACGGCATCGACCTGCCGGTCTTCGAAGAGTTCGGGGCAGGCACCGCGGCGCTGCATCTGCGGGACCAGATCGAACGCAACGAGCTGCTGGCCAACACCGACTACCGCCGCCGGTTCCGCAAGTCGTTCGACCGCAAGAAGCTCGGACCGTCGTTGTGGCACCGCGACTTCCACGACGCCACGATCGTCGAGTGCCCCGATCAGACGCTGATCGGCAAGAGCTTCGGTCAGATCGCCGACGAGCGCGGGCTGCATCCGCTCGATGCCTTCCTCGACGTTCTCGTCGAGAACGGCGAACGCAACGTGCGATGGACGACGATCGTCGCGAACCACCGGCCCAGGTACCTCGACAGGCTCGCCGCCGAACCGTCCATTCACATGGGGTTCTCCGATGCCGGCGCACACCTGCGCAACATGGCGTTCTACAACTTCTCGCTGCGGCTGCTCAAGCGGGTCCGCGACGCCGAGCGGGCGGGTCGCCCCTTCCTGTCCACGCAGCGGGCGGTGCACCGGCTCACCGCCGAGGTCGCCGAATGGTTCGGCCTCGACGCAGGCACCCTGCGCGAAGGTGACCGTGCCGACTTCGTCATCATCGATCCTGAGCGCCTCGACGAATCGGTGAACGCGTACCACGAGTCGACGGTCCCGTTCTACGGCGGACTGAGCCGCATGGTGAACCGTAACGATGCCACGGTGGTGGCGACGGCGGTCAACGGAACGGTCGTGTTCCGCGACGGCGAGTTCTGTGAGGGCTACGGCACGACAGTGAAGTCCGGGCGCTTCCTGCGGGCCGGTGCGGCCGAGCCCGCGAAAGCGCTTGTCTGAGATGGCAAGGACGCAACAGCAGCGTCGGGAGGAAACCATCGCCCGACTGCTCGACGCCAGCATCGACACCATCGTCGAGGTGGGGTACGCGCGGGCGTCGGCGGCCGTGATCGCCAGGCGCGCCGGTGTTTCCGACGGCGCGCTGTTCCGGCACTTTCCCACCGTGGGCGACTTCATGGCGGCCACCGCGCGGGAGGTGATGCGGCGCCAACTCGGCCTGTTCTCGAAGCGCGTCGCCGAGATACCGTCGACCGAGCCGGCTCTCGAGGCCGCGCTGACGGTCCTGCGCGACGTCACAGGCAACGCCACCAACACCGTGATGTACGAGCTGCTCGTTGCCGCGCGCACCGACGAAAAGCTCAGGCAAACACTGCAGGACGTGCTGACCGAGTACGCCGCGAACATCTACGAGGCCGCGCGGGCACTGCCCGGTGCCGATCAGTTTCCCGAGGATACGTTCGCCGCGCTGACGGCGATTCTCACGAACACTTTCGACGGTGCGGCGATCGTGCGTGCGGTGCTGCCGCAGCCCGAGCTCGAGGACAAGCGTATCGAGCTGCTCACGACGCTGCTCACCGGCGCATCACCCATCCGGCAGGACTGACGCGCGAGCACGCGCCAGCGCACTCAGGTGCACCACGATTCCGACCAGCGGCCCGCACAGCAGGGCGATCACGGTGCGCGTCTCGATGTCCAACGGCAGCAACAACAGTGCCGTCGATGCGACCGTCGCCGAGACCCATCCCAGTGAGTACGCCCGGTGCAGCGCCGCCGCCACCGTCGCGGCACCGGTCAGCGTCAACAGTGCGATCGCGATCGCCGCGGCGGTGAGCCACGCCAGCAGCGCGCCCTCGGCGCGGTACTCGGCGCCGAATGCGTTGCGCAGCAGCCACGGTCCGAAGACTCCGGCGGCCACCACGCCGAGCAGACCCAGCCCGATCACCGCGGCCGCCGGTTTCATCAGCGCCTGCATGCGCTCGGTGCGCTGGTCGACGAAATGTGCGATCAGATTGCCCTGCATTGCGGTCAGGGGTACCAACAGCGGTGCGCGGGTGAGCGTCACGGCCAGAATGACGACGCCACCCGTCGCACCCAGGTCACCCGACGTCGCCTTGAGCAGCACCGGAAAGCCCATCACCAGAACCGCACTCGCCCCCGCGGCAGCGATCGAATGCGAGGCGCCGCGCAGGAACGTAACCGTGCCGCCCGGCGTCAGCAGCCTGGCCGCCTCGCGCGTGGCGGGGGAGACGACCAACATGAGCAGCCAGGCGATCGCCCCGGCCACTGTGGCCCACAGATATCCGACCAGGGCCCAGCCCACCAGGAACGTCGCGACGGCCACGATCACCCGCAGTACCGCGTCGGTCACCATCAACGACCCGTATGCCGTCCAGCGGTTCAGCCCCGCCAGCATGCCGAGCAGCGTGGCGTGCAGGCAGAAACCGGCAAGGCCGCCGGCCAGCAGCCCAACCGAAAGCCATCGTTCATCGGCGAACACATGGGCCGACCACAGCGGCGAACTCACCGCGATCAGCGCGGCCGCCGCCACGCCGACCATCGCCGCCACCCTCATCGCGTGGGTCCGCGGTCCATCGGCGATATCGATGTAACCGGCCGAGCGCACCTCCCTCGTCGTCTCCTGCAACAGGCCGAACGCTGCGCCGGTCACCAGCCCGAAGGCTCCCCAGAAGACCCCGAAGACGGAGAACCCGATCGGCTCGAGGTCGCGGGCGGCCAGATACAGCACCGTGTAGCCGCACAGCGCGGACAGCGCCGTTGCCACGCCGACCCGTGCGACGCTCGCGCGCGCGACGGGGCCCGGTGTGCCGGCATCGGTCACGGTGAAAAATCCAGGGAAGGCAGTTCCGTGGAGTAGAGCCATGTAGCCCACAACGGCCGCAAGGACTCGTTGGTGTAATTCGAGGCGAGCCCGGTGAAGTCGTCGGTGACGGCCGTGCTGTGCCGGTGACGTTGCGTCCAATCACGAAGCAGCGCAAAGAAATTCTCGTCGCCGATTTGACGGCGCAGCACGTGAAGTGTGATGGCGCCCCGCTTGTACACCCGATCGTCGAACATGTCGCGCGGGCCAGGGTCGGCCAGCAGCAGGTCCTGCGACGAATCCGCCAACCGCTGGTAGTAGTGGTGCGCCCACTCGTCGGCGGTGCGGCCGCCCGAGTGTTCTGACCACAACCACTCCGCGTAGCAGGCGAAGCCCTCGTGTAGCCAGATGTGCCGCCAACGTTGGGCGGTGACCGAATTGCCGAACCACTGGTGGGCCAGTTCGTGCGCAATCAGCCGTTCGGAGCTGCCCCGACCGTCGCAGTGATTGGCGCCGAAGATCGAGATACCTTGCGCCTCAAGCGGTATCTCGAGGTCATCATCGGTGATGACCACGGTGTATCCGGTCGCCAGGGGGTACGGGCCGAACAGCTTGACGAACAGTTTCATCATCTTCGGCTGGTCGGCGAAGTCTTGATCGAAGTTGCGCCGCAACCGGTCCGGCAGAAGGGCATGCATCGGGACGCCGTTCTTGGCCATTCGGTGTCTGCTGTACACGCCGATCTGCAGCGTCATGAGATATGTAGACGTCGGCTCCGCCTGCTCATAGGTCCAGGTCGTCATCCCGGCCCGCGCGCGCTTGGACACCAGCTCGCCGTTGGCCAGCGCGTAGTACGGACTCTCGGTGCTGATCCGGACGGAGAAGCTCGCCTTCGCGCTGGGGTGGTCGTCGCAGGGAAACCAGGAGGCCGCGCCGTTCGGTTGACCGGCCACCAGCACGCCCTCGGTGAGTTCCTCGAAACCCACGTCGCCCCAAAGGGAGCGGATCGGCCGCGGAGAACCGCCGTATCGCACCACGATCGACATCGCTGCGCCGGCCGGCACGGCGTCCGCCAACCCGATGTGCAGCTTGTTCTGAGACGACCGGAACTGTGCCGGCCGCCGACCGTTCACGGTCACCTTGGTCACCGAAAGCGCATGCGACATGTCGAGGGTGAAACTGCGCAGCGCGGCCAGCGTCACGGCGGTGATGGTGGCTGTGCCCGTCAGTCGGTTGATCGCCACCTTGTATTCCAGATCGAGTTCGTAGCGCGATACCCGGTAGCCGAAATTGCCGTTGGCCGGAATGTATGGATCGATGACGGGTGGGGGTCCCTTCTTCTTGCTCCGTGTCACGCGGCGGCGTCTTCTGGCTTCTCGGGCGCTGGATCAGGGCTGCCGCCGCGCTTCTTACGGAACAGGTTCCACGGTGCGATCGGATTGCCCAGCCAGCGGGTCGAGGGCGGAACCTCGTCGCCGCGCATCACCAGGGAGGCCGGGCCGACCGTCGCGCCCGCGCCGATCCGCGCGGCGGGTAGCGCGACACAGTGCGGGCCCAGCGTCGCACCCTCCTCCAGCACAACGGTGTCCATCCGCATGATGCGGTCGTGGAAGAGGTGCGTCTGGACCACGCAGCCGCGGTTGACCGTCGAACCCCCGCCGAGGGTGACCAGATCGGCCTCGGGCAGCCAGTACGTCTCGCACCACACGCCGCGCCCGATCGACGCGCCGAGCGCCCGCAGCCACAGGTTCATCACCGGCGTTCCGGTGGCGGCACGCGCGAACCACGGCGCCGCCACGGTCTCGACGAAGGTGTCCGATACCTCGTTGCGCCACACGAACGCGGACCACAACGGATGTTCGATGGCCCGGATACGCCCTACCACAACCCATTTCGCGACCACGGCAATACCGCCCGCGATCGCACCCGCGGTCAGCATGACGACGCCGCCTGCCAGCGCCGCCCACCACCAACCGACGGTGACCGCCAGCCACTGCAGCGTCAGCAGCACGGCGACGCCGATTGCGAACGTCACGATCAGCGGAACGATCCGGCACGTCTCCACCAGGGAGCGCAGGATCTTCAGCCGTACCGACGGGTGGAACGTGCGCAGCGTGTCAGCCGCTGTCGGCTTGCGCCGCAACCGAACCGGCGGACTGCCCAGCCACGACGATCCGGCCTTGGCCTTGTGCGGTGCGGCGGACAGCACCGCGACCAACCCGTCGTCGGGCACCTTACGGCCGGGCTGGGTGATGCCGGAGTTGCCGAGGAACGCCCGCTTGCCGATCGTCGCCTTCGCGACGTGTATCCAGCCCCCACCGAGTTCGTACGAGGCGACCATGGTGTCGTCGGCCAGAAAGGCACCGTCTTCGACCACGGTGAACTTCGGGGTAAGCAGCGCGGTCGAGATCTCGGTGCCACGACCCACTTTCGCGCCGAGTAACCGCAGCCACCACGGCGTCAGCAGGCTGGCATACAGGGGGAAGAGGTAGTTGCGTGCGGCATCCATCAGTCGTTCGGTGGCCCATATCTGCCACCCGACGCGACTGCGCACCGGGTGATAACCCTCGCTGAGCCACAGGGAGAGCAGTCGCACCCCGACGATGGTCAGTAGCGCATAGGTCAGCACGGCGGCCAGGGTCGCGGCCGGAGTCCACACTGCAGCGGGGGTGATGGCCGCCGCAACGGTGTCGGCGCCGCGGACACCCCAGCCGATCACGGCGAGACCGACACCGAGCGCCAGCAGCGGAACCGCGCCGAGCAGCACCGACGTCGCCCCGTAGACCGCGACCCACACCGGTGCCCTGTGCGGCCGGTGATCCGGCCACGGATGGCGGGCCTTCCCGGACTTCACCGCGGGTGAGCCCTTCCAGTACTGACCGTTCTTGACCTTGCCGACGACACCTGAGCCCGGTGCGACATCGGCGTTCTTGCCGACGACGGCGCCCGGGTGCAACGTCGTGCGGGCGCCGATCGTGGCGTCGTTGCCGATGCTGATCCGTCCGACGTGGAATTGGTCGCCGTCGATCCAGTGACCCGTCAGGTCGACTTCGGGTTCGACCGAACTGCGGTGACCGAGCTTGAGCATGCCGGTGACCGGTGGAGCCGAGTGCAGGTCGACCCCCTTGCCGACCTTGTTCCCGAGCGCGCGCGCGTAGTACACCAGCCACGGCGCGCCTGCCAGGTTCTCCGCACCGCTGGCTTCGGCGAGACGCTCGGCGAACCACACCCGCAGATGCTCCGGCCCACCTCGACGGTATGTGCCGGGTTCCAGCCCCGACAGCAGCATCCGTGCGAACAGCACTGCGATGCCCATCCGGCCGAGCGGTGTGACGAAAAGCAGGAAGCCCGCGAGGATCCACCACCAGCTGATCGGCGCCGTCCACGGCACCAGGTTCAGCTCCGCGGCGATGTTGTTGGCCAGTGCGAGCCAGACCACCCACTGCAGCGCCGTCAGCGTGGCCAGCGGGAGCGTCAGCGCAACCTGGACTGCTTGTGAGAGCCACGGCGTCGGTTTGACCACACGGGTCTCTACCCGCGGTGGCGGTTTCAACTCATCGAGGTACCCGGTCAGCGATCCGAGGCGCGGATGGTCGTAGAGGTCCGCCACGGTCACCTGCGGATAGCGCTGCCGTAGGGCGGCCACCAGCTGGGCGGCCGACAAAGATCCGCCGCCGAGCGCGAAGAAGTCCGCCTCGGGCCCCTCGATGGGTGCGGCTAGGACGTCGCGCCACAGACCGGCCACCCAGCCCATCGTGCCGCCGAGGTCGGGTGTGTCCGCGTCCTCGGGTTCGCCGGGTGGCGGCCATGGCAGCGCGTCGCGGTCGACCTTGCCGGACGTCCGCGTCGGCAGTTCGTCGACGAGCACCAGACGCGGCACGAGCGCGGCAGGCAACGTCTCGGCCAGCGTTGTGCGGGCGGCAGCGAGATCGAACGCGGGATCGGCGCTGGCGATGTAACCGACCAACAGCGGGGTACCGCTGGCCGTGCGCCGCACCGCGGCCGCGCCGCCGCTGACGCCGGGTAGGTGGACGAGCGCAGAGTCGACCTCGCCCAGCTCGATCCGCCGGCCGCCCACCTTGACCTGGTCGTCGGCGCGCCCCTGGAAGTAGAGGCCGTCGTCTTCGAGGCGAACCAGGTCGCCGCTGCGGTACGCGCGGCTCCATCCAAGGGTGGGCATCGGTGCGTACTTTTCGGCGTCCTTCTCCGGGTCCAGGTACCGGGCCAGCCCGACGCCGCCTATCACCAGTTCGCCGACCTCCCCGAGAGCGACCGGCACACCCGACCTGTCGACCACCGCCAGGTCCCAGCCCGGCAGCGGACGCCCGATGCTCACCGGTGCCCAACCGCGCAGCCGCGCCGCGCATGCGACGACGGTCGCCTCGGTGGGTCCGTAGGTGTTCCACACCTCGCGGCCCTCGACAGCGAGCCGCTCGGCCAGTTCCGGCGGGCAGGCCTCGCCGCCGAAGATCAACAGGCGCACCGCCTCGAGCGCCTCGGCGGGCCACAGAGCCGCCAGCGTCGGCACCGTGGAGACGACAGTGATGTCTCGCGACACCAGCCACGGGCCCAGGTCCATGCCGCTGCGCACCAGCGAACGTGGCGCGGGCACCAGGCATGCCCCGTGCCGCCAGGCCAGCCACATCTCCTCACACGACGCATCGAAGGCCACCGACAGCCCAGCGAGCACCCGATCGTTCGGCCCGAGTGGGCTGTCCTGCAGGAACATTCGCGCTTCCGCGTCGACGAACGCGGCCGCGCTTCGGTGTGTGACGGCCACGCCCTTGGGGGTTCCGGTGGAACCGGACGTGAAGATGATCCAGGCGTCGTCGCGCCCGAGCGGAGCCGCGGCGCGCCACCCCCGCGAGGAACCCTGCGCGCGGATCAGCCCGGCCTCGGTGATGATCGCGACGACGTTGGCCTCGGTGAACACCAGGTCCGCCCGTTCGTCGGGATCGTCGGCGTCGACCGGAACGTAGGCAGCGCCGCTGGCCAGCGTCGCGAGGATCGCCACGTACAGCGCGTAGCTGCCCGACGGCATCCGGATACCGACGCGATCACCGCGCCCGATCCCGCGGGCGGCCAACCACTCGACACTGTCTTCAATGTCGGAGATCAGCTCGGCATAGGTGAGCTGAACCTCGCCGTCATCGATGGCAGGCGAGTCGGGATGACGGCTGGCAGTCTCGTAGAGAATGTCGATGAGCGTTCTGGGCTCGGGGGCATGCCGCGACAGCAAATACTGCCGAGGTACTTCGGGCCCAACATCCCCAGTCACGGCTATAAAACTACTAAGCGGCGCGGTCGGCGCACGCGCGCCGCACGCGGTGGCCGATCACAATTGCGCCACCGGCCCGACGTTTGATTCCCTCGATTTCGGTCAATCGCGGTTACCTGGCAGAATCATGTACGGAGGGGAGTATTCCTTCGCTGCAGCGTCGTCATCACGTCGGCCTAAATGGGACGACCGGTGCTGCGGACCGCTTACGACTTGCGGTGGAAGAGACCTCCGGCGTTATTCGGGCTGCATTCGTTGCCCGCCGCGGCGACCGGAGGTTTTGTGAACGTTTCTCAACTCGAGTGGATCATCACGCTGGGCGTGACGGTCGCGATTCTGCTGTTCGACGTCATCGTCATCGGGCGTCGGCCGCATGAACCGTCGAGGCGCGAAACCGCGACTTACCTCACCATCTACATCACGCTGGCAGTGGCCTTCGGTATCTGGGTGTGGTTCTTCCACGGCAGCCAGTTCGGCCTGGAGTTCTTCACGGGCTGGCTCACCGAGTACAGCTTGTCGGTGGACAACCTGTTCATCTTCTTGATCATCATGGCGAGCTTCAACGTGCCGAGGAAGTACCAGCAGCAGGCACTGCTGGTCGGCATCATTCTGGCGCTGGTCTTCCGCGGCATCTTCATCGCGCTCGGCGCGGTGGCCATCAACCAGTTCTCGTGGATCTTCTACGCATTCGGCGCTTTCCTGGTCTACACCGCGATCACGCTCGTCCGCGACACCGACCACGACGACGACGCCGAGAACTTCGTTGTCCGCTTCGCGCGTAAGCACCTGAGCCTGACCGACGAGTGGCACGGCCTGAAGATGTGGATCAAGGACAACGGCAAGCGATTGATGACGCCGATGTTCCTGGTGATCGTTGCTCTCGGCACCACCGACCTGCTCTTCGCGCTGGACTCGATCCCCGCGATCTACGGCCTGACGCGCGAGCCGTACCTGGTGTTCACGGCGAACGTGTTCGCGCTGATGGGTCTGCGTCAGCTGTACTTCCTACTCGGCGACCTGTTGAAGCGGCTGGTATACCTGTCGCAGGGTCTGGCCATCATCCTCGCGTTCATCGGTGTGAAGCTGATCCTGCACGCGCTGCACGAGAACGAGCTGCCGTTCATCAACGGTGGTGAGCACGTGCCGGTGCCCGAGATTCCGACGCTGGCCAGCCTCGGCGTGATCGTCGTGACGCTGCTCATCACGACCGTCGCCAGCCTGTACAAGACGCGCGTGCACGACGTGAAGAACGGGAACGACGGTGAGGCCGACACCGGCGATACCGGAAACGGCACAGCGCCGGACGCAACCGAGAAATCGTTGGATTCGCACTGATCGCAAGGCTCGACGGCGGTCGCGTCAGCGCCTAACGTCGCCGCCGTGCGGCTATTCGTGGCAGACGGCATCGACGGGCACTGGATTGAGTTGACCGACGGCGCCGAGCCCGCCGTGCGGGTCGCTGCCGACGACCTGTCACAGGCGCGTCGAGCCAGGACCCGGATTCGGGCCGGTTCCGAGGAGGTCGCCGTCATCCTCGACATGACCGTGGCGGTGGCGGCCGACTTCCGGTCGGCGCGAGGCGAACTGGAATCTGCCGACGGAGTGCACTACATCGGTACGGTCGACGGTCTCGCCGGGCTGATTGCCGACATCGAAACGACCGGGGTGGCCGACGGCGTCACGCTGATCGCGGCGTCACCGCGCCAGGATCTGCGGGCCGTGGGTCTCGACGTGCTCGACTGGCTGGCGATCCGAGGTCAGGCCAGAGCCTCGTAGATCAGCGTGTAGTAGCGGTCGGTGCGGGGCGAGCCCTCGATACCGGGGCCCATCTTGTTCATCACGTAGGCGACGGTGGTTCGACGGTCGGGGTTCATCGTCTCCCACGACCCGCCCCAGCCGCCCCAGAAACAGATCCGCCCGTCGGGGACGAACGGTATGGACTCACGTTGTGGCAGGCCGAATCCCAGCCCGAATGTCAACGGGTGATTGAGCAGGACGAGATCCGGTCCCTCGGAGTGGATCTCGAAGATCTTGTCGATCGTCTCCTGTTTCAGCAGCTGGACACCGTCCACCGTGCCGCCCAACGAAATCGCGGACAGGATCCGGGTCAGCGACCGGGCGTTGCCGTGGCCGTTGGCTCCGCCGATGTCCGCTGCCCGCCACCCGTCGGTGTTGGCGACGGCGGGGTCGGGCGCCGGCCCGGTGAACGTCTTCAGCATCGGTGCGGGCCACTGATCCATCGGGGGTAGGTCGAGCGGTTCCGTCGCCGGGATGATCTCGGCGATCCGGTCTGCGTCGGCCGGTTGCGCACCGATCTGGAAGTCGGCGCCCAGCGGGCCGGCGATCTCGTCGCGCACAAATTCCTTCAGGGTCGCACCGGTCACGCGGCGCAGCACCTCGCCGATGAGGTGGCCGAAGGTCAGGGCGTGATAGCCCGACGCCGTACCCGGTTCCCACCACGGCGCCTGCGCGGCCAGTGCGGCGGTCGATTTGTCCCAGTCGAAGAGGTCTTCGGTGACGACCGGTTGGTCCCATCCGGACAACCCGGACGTGTGTGACATCAGATGACGAAACTCGATGTGCTGCTTGCCGTTCGCGGCGAATTCGGGCCAGTAGTCGGACACCGGCGCGGTGGGTTCGACCAGCCCGCGGTCGATGAGCATCAGCCCCGCCAGCGCGGTTATCGTCTTGGTCGACGACCAGACGTTGACGATGGTGTCCTGCTTCCACGGCACTGTCTTGGCGGCGTCGGCATGGCCGCCCCACATGTCGACCACGGACTCACCGTCGATGTCGATGGCTATAGCGGCGCCGACCTCGCCGCCGCTGAGGATCTCGTCGGCGAGGGCATCGGCGACCTTGTCGAAACGCGGATCACAGTGGCCATGTAGTACTTCATGCATCGGATCATCATGCGGCGTCGGCCCCTGGTTTGTTCCGGCAATTGCGAAGTATCCACAGCGTGGGAGGGGTAACTTCGGCTTACCCGAGTGTCAACGTTTAGGGGAGCAGAGATGCACAGACTCACGATGGCGGTCGCCGTGGCCGCACTCGCGTCAGCGCCGATCCTGACGGCAACACCAGTAGCTGGAGCGGCATCAGTCGACAACACCACCACCCACACTCAGCCTGCGGTGCCCGCGGGCCCGCGCATCCAGGCGCTGGATTGCTACGGCACCACCGGCAACATGGGTTGCGGGCCCGGCTGGTTCTGGCGCGACGGATGGCGCGGATGGGCGTGCTACCCATGCTGAGACGGAACATGTGCGCGAAGGTCGGGGGAGCTTTCGCTGCTGTGGCGGTTGCGGCCACCATCGGCGGATTGGGTTCTGCCGCAGCGCAACCCAATGATTACAGCCAGCTACCGGTCGACCCGAACCTGGTCTCGGATTCGCAGGCGTACAGCGCTGACCCCTTCGACATCGATCCGAACGGACAGCGCGGCGTCTCGGCCAGGTACGTCCACCGCGAAGGCGGCACCCGGCAGATCACGACGACCATCCTGATCTTCCCCAGCGCAGGGGAGGCGACGGGATCACTCGCCGGGGCCGCGGCCGACGTGGCGAATCCGGTGTCGGCACCTGTGCCAGTGGGCACCGGCGGCACGATGGTCTCCGGGACGTCCATCGGCGGGCCGGGGTCGGTGACGGTGCTGTCGTTCACCGAGGGCAACGTCGCCACCACCATCGAGTTCGACGGTCCACCAAACGATCCGGCGCCGCCGGACTTCGTGACCGAGCTCGGGCAGAAACAGGACACGGCGATCAAGGACTGGCAGGGGGTGTAGCTCCCCGCATCAATCGTCCTGCCCAGCAACTCTTTTCGAGTTGTCGAGCGGGCATTCGGCGAGCTCGAGCCTCACCAGTTGTCGTAGCCGCCCTCGGGGCCCAGCATGCGCTCGAGACGGGTGCGGTTGATGCGGGCAAGCTCGTTGCGCACGACCTTGCGTTCGGTCTCGATGTCGTTGTGCAGCCGGTCCGACATCGTCGACAGCACGTCCTGCGCGGTGTATCCGTTGACGAACATGACGAAGCCGAATCCGAAGTGCGCCAGATAGCGTTCCGAGGCCTGTCCGAGCTGGGCCATCACGTCGGGCTGATCGCACCAGATGGCGCACTGCTCGGCGGCTGACTTCTCGCTGCCTGGCCTGCGCCCGATGTCGGGGTAGGCCTGCAGGATCGTGTCGATCGATTCCTCGGAGAGTCCGAACAGCAGCGCGTCGGCCGATCGGAAGAGTTCGTCGTGACTGGCGAATGGCCGACCACGGCACAGATCCGCTGCCAGCGGCACGCTGTAGCAGCACTCGTAGATGGCATGCACCGCGCGGCGCATCGGCATGGCGTTGAACGCCTCCAGGCCGATCCCCTGATGCATCAACACAGCGTCATCATCGGAGGCGCAGGGTACGCCCGGGTTACCGCATGTTACGGCGGTGAAAAATCAGTGTCCGGCGGCCTTGAACCGCTCGACCGACGCCTTCAGTTCGGCCTCGGCCTTTTCGCGTCCCACCCAGTCGGCGGCCTTGACGAATTTGCCCGGCTCGAGGTCCTTGTAGTGCACGAAGAAGTGCTTGATCGCGTCGAGTTCGTACGCGGGTACGTCTTCGAGATCCTGGATGTGGTCCCAGCGGCCGTCGCCGGCGGGCACGCACAGCAGCTTGTCGTCGCCGCCGGCCTCGTCGGTCATCTGGAACATCGCGACCGGCCGCGCCTCGACAATGCAGCCGGGAAACACCGACTCCGGTAGCAGCACCAGCGCGTCCAGCGGATCGCCGTCCTCGCCGAGCGTGTTCTCGAAGAAGCCGTAATCGGCCGGGTAGGCCATCGAGGTGTAGAGGTAGCGGTCGAGCTTCACCCGCCCGGAGTCGTGGTCCACTTCGTACTTGTTGCGCGAACCCTTCGGGATCTCGATGACTACGTCGAACTCCACGGCGGCGCCTTCCTGCCCTGTGCTGCGGTATTGGGGACGGCATCACCCTAATCTGCCCAGGATTCTGGCCACCTACTCGGGAGGCACGATGGCGTTCGGCACCCGCGGCCTGCGGGCTTGATCGGGGCCAGCGGATACCCTGAGCTATGCGGCCAACCACGTGGAGGCGATCCACCCACGCGCTGATCGCGGTCGCGGTGCTGGTCGCCGTCGCCGTCGTCGTCGCAGTGTCGGCCCTGCTGAGCGGCGGGGGTTCACCCGACGCGGCGGCCGTCAAGCCGACGCCGCCGGCGGCGACCGCGAACCCGGGCATCGTGCCCGTCGCCGATTCCGCCCCGAAGCCGACGCCCGACCGGCTGGCCGCTGTGCTCGCGCCCGCGCTGGCCGATCCGAACCTGGGCAAGTTCACCGGCCGCATCACCGATGCGATCACCGGGGCCGAATTGTGGGCACAGGGCGCCGACGTGCCGATGCAGCCCGCGTCGACCAACAAGACGCTGACGGCCGCGGCGGCGCTGCTCGCTCTCGACCGCGACGACCGGCTGATCACCCGCGTCTTCAGCACCGCCAAGGTCGGCGTCGTGGTCCTGAAAGGCGGCGGTGACCAGACGCTGTCCGCGGCCGCCCCGGACGAGGAGACCTGGTATCGCGATGCCGCGCGCATCAGCGATCTGGCCGAACAGGTGGAAGCCGCGGGAATCGAGCCCACCTCGGTGCAGGTGGACGTCAGCGCCTACACCGGTCCGACGATGGCGCCGGGCTGGGATCCGTTGGACATCGACGGCGGAGACATCGCGCCGATGGAATCGGTGATGCTCGACGGTGGCCGCACCCAACCGGTGAGCGTCGATTCCACCCGCTCCAAGACGCCGGCGCTGGATGCCGGTCGCGCGCTGGCGGTGGCACTGGACGTCGACCCCAAGAGGGTGACGGTCGTGCCGGGCGCCGCGCGCGGTGGCCAGGAGATCGGGTCGGTGCAGTCGCCGCCGCTCATCGATCGCCTGCGCGACATGATGAACGCGTCGGACAACGTGATGGCCGAGTCGATCGGCCGCGAGGTCGCCGCCGAGGTCGGGCTTCCGCAGAGTTTCGCGGGGGCGGTGCAGGCCGTGCTCGGTGAACTCGACGACGCCAAGATCGACACCACCAACGCCAGGCTCTTCGACTCCAGCGGCTTGTCCGTCGACGACCGGCTGACCGCGGAGACGCTCGACGAGGTCGTGAACGCGGCTGCGGGCAGCGCGGAACCCAGGCTGCGCCCGCTGGTCGAGATGCTGCCGATCGCGGGAGGCAGCGGCACACTGTCCAATCGCTTCCTCGACGATGTGGGCCGATCCTCGGCCGGTTACCTGCGGGCCAAGACGGGATCGCTGACGGGCACCAACTCGTTGGCGGGCATCATCACCGACGCCAGCGGGCGGGTGCTCACCTTCGCCTTCATCTCCAACGACGCCGGGCCGACGGGCCGCGTCGCCCTGGACACGCTGGCCGCGGCCATGCGGAAGTGCGGGTGCAGCGCATGAGCACCTCGACACCGGTCAGCGTCGGCCACGCCGTCGACTGGAAGTTCGCCGCCGACGTGGGCCAGAAGCTGGTGCGGCCGGGCCCGGACGCCTCGGACTACACCCGCCGCCAGGTCATCGATCAACTCGCCGAGTCGTCCCGCAATGCCGAGCTGCCGGTGCGTGAGGTCACCGGGCTCATCGAGGGCGGCGCGATCCCCGAAGCCCGCATCATCGACCGTCCGCAGTGGATCAAGGCGGCAACGCAGTCGATGCGGGTGATGACCGGCGGCACAGAGGAACCCAAGAGTTTCATCAGCGGCCGGATCACCGGTGTGCAGACCGGGGCGGTGCTCGCCTATGTGTCGCAGGGCATCCTCGGCCAGTACGACCCGTTCGCCAGCGACGGTGGCGAGCTCCTGCTCGTGTATCCCAACGTGATCGGTGTCGAACGCCAATTGCGCGTCGATCCAGGTGATTTCAGGTTGTGGGTGTGTCTGCACGAAGTCACCCACCGGGTGCAGTTCCGGGCCAACCCGTGGCTGGCCGACCATATGTCGCAGTCGCTGGCGGTGCTCACTCAGGACGCCGGCGACGACATCGGACAGATGGTGGGCAGGCTGGCCGGCTATTTGCGCAGCCGGCGCGACTATGTGATTGACGCTGAGACGGAACCGAATTCGTCCGGCATGATCGGTCTGATGCGGGCTGTGCAGGCCGAACCGCAGCGCAAAGCGCTGGACCAACTGCTGGTGCTCGGCACGCTGCTGGAGGGCCACGCCGATCACGTGATGGACGCGGTCGGGCCCAAGGTGGTGCCGTCCGTGGCGACGATCCGGCGGCGCTTCGACGAACGGCGGCAACGCAGACAGCCTCCGCTGCAGCGGATCATGCGGGCGCTGCTCGGATTCGACGCCAAGCTCAGCCAGTACACCCGCGGTAAGGCGTTCGTCGACCATGTGGTGTCCCAGGTCGGGATGACGCGGTTCAACGCCGTCTGGTCCGGTCCTGAAACCCTGCCGCTGCCTCTGGAAATCGACAAGCCACAACGGTGGATCGACAGAGTTCTGTAGCCGCGCTGCGTGCGGCCGTCACGGCGTTCTCCCGCGGTTACGCGACCGCCGACCCGAGTTGGTGTGTGGCGCTGTCCGGGGGCGCCGATTCACTGGCGTTGACCGCTGCCGCGGCGACGGTCAAGCCGACGACGGCGCTCATCGTCGATCATCGACTGCAGCCCGGCTCCGACGAGGTGGCGGCAAAGGCGCGCGAACAAGCGCTGTCGCTGGGATGTGTTGACGCACAGATCCTTTGCGTCGAGGTCGGGACGGCCGGTGGGCCCGAGGCCGCCGCGCGCACCGCACGTTATGAGGCGTTGGACGCCGCGCGGGGCGACGCGCCGGTACTGCTGGCGCACACGCTGGACGATCAAGCCGAGACCGTGCTGCTCGGCCTGGGACGCGGATCTGGTGCCCGTTCCATCGCCGGTATGCGTCCGCACGACCCACCGTGGTACCGCCCGCTGCTGGGCATCCGGCGCGAGGTGACGCACGCGGCGTGCGACGAGCTGAACCTGACACCATGGCAGGACCCCCACAACACCGATCGGCGGTACACCCGGGCGCGGCTGCGTGCCGAGGTGCTCCCGTTGCTGGAAGACGTGCTGGGCGGTGGCGTCGCCCAGGCGCTGGCCCGCACCGCGGCGGCGTTGCGCGAGGACAGCGACACGCTCGACACGCTCGCCGACCGCGAGCTGTCCGAGTCGTCGACCGCAGGCGGCCTCGACACCGCTCGTCTGGCGAATCTGCCGGAGGCCGTTCGGCGCAGGGTGATTCGGGGCTGGTTGCTCGCCGGGGGGGCCAGCGGTCTGACCGACAAGCAGATTCGCGGGGTGGACACCCTGGTCACGGCTTGGCGCGGCCAGGGCGGCGTGGCGGTGGGGTCACCGTTACGCAGCAGGCGGCTGATCGCGGGCCGCCGCGACGGGATGCTGACCCTGCACACCGAGCCCGTGTGAAACATGGCACGCTGTGCACGTGCCGGAAACCACCGAGTCATACCCGGGCGACATCAAGTCGGTGCTGCTCTCGTCGGAGGAGATTCAGGCGAAGGTCGCTGAGCTCGGCGGGCAACTCGGCGATGACTACCGCGACACCCTTGCCGAGAACGGTCAGGATCTTCTGCTCATCACCGTGCTCAAAGGCGCGGTCTTCTTCGTCACCGACCTGGCCAGGGCGATTCCGCTGCCCACCCAGCTCGAATTCATGGCCGTCAGTTCCTACGGGTCGTCGACGTCCTCGTCGGGTGTGGTGCGGATCCTCAAGGACCTCGACCGCGACATCAACGACCGCGACGTGCTTATCGTCGAGGACATCGTGGACTCCGGTCTGACACTGTCCTGGCTGCTGCGCAACCTCGCGACCCGCCATCCGCGTTCGCTGCGGGTGTGCACGCTGATGCGCAAGCCCGACGCCGTGCGCGCCGACGTCGACATCGCCTACGTCGGCTTCGACATCCCCAACGAATTCGTCGTGGGGTACGGCCTCGACTATGCCGAGCGCTACCGTGACCTGCCCTACATCGGCACGCTGGACCCCAAGGTGTACGAAAACCTGTAGTCGGCGCAAGATGATCGGCATGACCGAGACAGCCCTTCGGATCTGCCCCTTGTGTGAGGCCACCTGCGGCCTGACTCTCACGATCGACGACGGCAAGCTCGTCGGCGCCCGCGGTGACCGTGAGGACGTCTTCAGCCACGGCTTCATCTGCCCCAAAGGTGCGAGCTTCGCCGAACTCGACAACGACCCCGACCGCTTGGTGCGGCCACTGGTCCGGCGCGACGGCGTGTTGACCGAAGCCACCTGGGACGAAGCGTTCGCCGCGGTCGCCGACGGACTCAGCGCGGTCATCGGTGAGCATGGCGGCACGTCGGTCGGGGTGTACCTCGGTAACCCCAGCGCGCACACGATCGCGGGCTCGCTGTACCCGCCGCTGATCATCCGCGCGCTCGGCACCCGCCAGGTGTTCTCCGCCAGCACGCTGGACCAGATGCCCAAGCACGTCGCCCTCGGTCTGATGTTCGGCAGCCCGGTCGCGTTCACTGTTCCCGATCTCGACCGCACCGACTACCTCGTCGTCATCGGCGCGAATCCCCTTGTGTCCAACGGCAGTCTGGCCACCGCCGCCGATTTCCCCGGAAAGTTGCGTGCGCTGCGCAAGCGTGGCGGCAAGCTCGTCGTCATCGATCCCGCCCGCACGCGGACCGCCGAACTCGCCGATCACCACATCGCGCCCCGCCCCGGTACCGACCCGGCATTGATGCTCGCCGTCGTGCACGTGCTGTTCGACGAGGGCCTGGTCGATCTCGGCACGGTGGCCGACCATGTCGACGGCATCGACGATGTCTGCGCCGTGGCGGCCGATTTCGCGCCGGACACCGTCGCCGAATACTGCGGTGTCACCGCGGACGAGATCCGCGCGCTGGCCCGCGAACTCGCGGCCGCCCCGACCGCCGCCGTCTACGGCCGTATCGGCACGTCCACTGTCGAATTCGGAACGCTCGGCAGCTGGCTGGTCGACGTCATCAACGTCCTGACGGGCAACCTGGACCGTCCCGGCGGGGCGATGTTCCCGCTGGGTCCGACCGCGCCCGCGCCGCGCCCGCAGAAGGCCGGCCGCGGTTTCGCGATCGGCCGCTGGCACAGCCGGGTGTCGGGCTATCCCGAGGCGCTGTCCGAGTTCCCGGCCGCGGCGCTCGCCGAGGAGATCGACACCCCCGGCGACGGACAGATCAAGGCGATGATCACGATCGCGGGCAACCCGGTGCTGTCGGCCCCCGACGGCGATCGCCTCGACCGCGCGCTGGCCGGCGTCGGCTTCATGGTGAGCATCGATCCGTACCTCAACGAGACGACAGGCCATGCCGACGTCATCCTGCCGCCACCGCCGCCGTCGCAGACCGCTCATTTCGACTTCGCGCTCAACAACCTCGCGGTCCGCAACAACGCGCGCTACTCACCGCCCGTGCTGCCCGCCGATGGTCGACCCGACGAGCCCGAGATCCTGTCGCGGATCGCCCTCGCGCTGTTCGGCGCAGGCGTCGACGGCGATCCCGGCGTCGTCGACGAACAGGTCATCGCAACGACATTGGCCAAGGAGACCGCCGATCCGACCTCACCGGTCGCCGGTCGCGATGTGGCTGAACTGACCGCGATGCTGGCGCCAGGACCGGGATACGAGCGCCGCCTCGACATGATGCTGCGGCTCGGGGCCTACGGCGACGCGTTCGGCGCCAACCCAGACGGTCTGACGCTTCCGCGGCTCAAGGCGAACCCGCACGGTATCGACCTGGGACCGCTGCAGCCGCGTCTGACCCAGGTGCTGCGAACGCCAACGGGGAGAATCGAACTCGCGCCGCCACTGCTCGTCGAGGAGGCGGTGCGGCTGCGCGAGGCGCTCGACCGCCGCGCCGACCGGTTCGTGCTCATCGGACGACGGCATCTGCGATCCAACAACAGCTGGATGCACAACGTGCCCGCGCTCGCGGGCGGCAGCAATCGGTGCACACTGCGGATCCATCCCGACGATGCCGCCGAACTCGGCCTCACCGACACCGCGGTGGTGAAGGGTCCCGGTGGTGAACTGCTGGCTCCGATCGAGCTCACCGACGGTATGCGGCGCGGTGTGGTGTCGTTGCCGCACGGGTGGGGTCACGACCGCGGCGGCACCGGCCTGAAAGTCGCGTCCCGCGACCCCGGCGTCAACGTGAATCAGCTCAACGCGGGCAACCAGCTCGACCCGCTGTCCGGCACCGCGGTGTTGAACGGGATTCCGGTCGACATCGCTCCTGCGGGTTAGGCGAGCTCCTGCGGGTTAGGCGAGCTCGTGCGGGTCAGGTGAGCTCCCAGATCACCGTCACGCTGAACCCGACAGTCTGCTGACCCGGCTCGACCGGAACGGGTGCGGCCATGGCCATCTCGGCGCCGTTGCGCGGCATGGGGACCGGGGGCGCAGTGCCCGCGACCTCCGAAATCGAGATCACGTTGCCCAGGGTGAGGCCGGACAGTTGCGCGTATTGCTCGGCCCGGTCCTTGGCGTCATTGAAAGCTCGGCTGCGGGCGTCGCGGATCAGTTGGGAATCGTCGTCGATGGAGTAGTTCACCGAGTTGATCCGGGTGGCGTTGCCGCCGGTGCTGACGATCAAAGCCAGCGCCTGGGATGCGGCGTCGAGTTGGCGGATCTTGACGTCGATCGTGTTGCTCGCCCGGTAACCGGAGATGGTGGTGCTGTCGGTGGTCGGTGCGAACTGTGGTTGCAGGCTCACCTGACTGGTGCTGATGTCGTTGCGGTCGACCCCCGCGTCGACCAATGCGTTGATCACCGCCTGCTGACGATCGCTGGTCTGGTTCATCGCACCGGTGACGTCGGGTGCGATGGCTTCGATCGACGCGTTGACGTTCAAGGTGTCCGGCGTGCCCTTGACTTCGCCGGACCCCGCGACGGTGACCTGGCGGACCTCAGAATCCGCGGTCGGCGCGGCGATCGGGCCTGACTGCGCGTCGCAACCAGCCAGTGTCACAACGAGTCCCGCCGCGGCGAGGACGAGCAGTCGGGTGGGCAATTTCGCGCTCGCGGCGATCGGCATGAGAGGCACCCTACCGTCAGGCTCCGCGTCCCTAGGGCTCGCCGACTTCATGCAGGAACGCCAACAGGATTCGGTTGATGTCGTCGGGCCGCTCCTGCTGAACCCAATGCCCGGCACCCTCGATCCACTCCTCGGTGTACGGCCCGGCGACGACCTCACGGGCGCGCGCGGGGTTCATGGTCGGGCCGACCGGATCGGCCGTACCGCCGACGAACAACGCGGGCGCGGTGGTCTGCGCGCCGGCCAGCTGCGCAGTCGTCTCCCAGTTGCGGTCGTAATTGCGGTACCAGTTCAGCGCGCCGGTGAACCCGGTCCGGCTGAACTCGGTTACGTAGTGCTCGAACTCACCGGCGCTGATCCAGTCGGGCAGCGCAGCGTCGTCCCCGGAGATCAGTCCGGCGAACATTCCCCGCATGGTGGCGGCCACGTCGGCCGCCATCTCGGCGTCGGCGACTCCGGGCTCCTGGACGCGCAGCATGTAGAAGTCCTCGCCGAACTTCTCGCGCCAGCGCTGCGTCGGGCGGGACCGGGCGCGGGGGATGGGTGGCACGCTGAGCCCGGCGACCGCGGCGACGCGGGTGGGATGCAGCAGTGCGGTGTGCCAGACGACCATGGCGCCCCAGTCGTGGCCGATGAACGCCGCCCGCTCGACGCCTCCGCCAGCTTCCGAGTCCAGCAGGGCGACCAGGTCGCCGGTCAGCGCGTGGATGTCGTAGTCCTCGACGGCGTCGGGCCTGGTCGAGCCTCCGTAGCCCCGCTGATCGGGTGCCAGCACGTGGTAGCCGGCTTGCGCGAGGGCAGGGATCTGATGCCGCCACGAATACGCCAGCTCAGGGAACCCGTGAGCCAGTACGACCAATGGCGCACCGCGCTCGCCGGCTTCGATGACGCGAAGCGCCACCCCGTTGATCTCGACGATCCGTTCGGCCGACGTGAGCACGGCCTCAGCCAAGCACACCGGCGGGAACCTTGGTTCGTTGGTCTAGCGGTAGCCTTGTGGTTTCTGACTGCGCTTAGAGGAAGTCGACGACGGACGTTTGATGAACCGGACTCACGTATGAATCGCAAGAATGTGATCCGCACGCTCACCGTGATTGCGGTGGTGCTGTTGCTGGGTTGGTCGTTCTACTACTTCAGTGACGACACTCGCGGCTACAAGCCCGTCGACACCTCGGTGGCGATGTCTCAGATCAGCAGTGACAACGTCAAGAGCGCGCAGATCGACGACCGTGAGCAGCAGCTTCGGCTGGAGCTGAAGAGCGGGAACAACGACACCGAGAACAGCGACAAGATCATCACGAAGTACCCCACCGGTTACGGGGTGCAGTTGTTCGACGCGTTGAGCGCCAAGAACGCCAAGATCAACACGGTCGTGAACCAGGGCAGCATGCTCGGCTCGCTACTGATCTACCTGCTGCCGCTGCTGCTGCTCGTCGGCCTGTTCGTGATGTTCTCCCGCATGCAGAGCGGCGGCCGGATGGGGTTCGGCTTCGGCAAGTCGAAGGCCAAGCAGCTGTCCAAGGACATGCCCAAGACCACCTTCGCCGACGTGGCGGGTGTCGACGAGGCCGTCGAGGAGCTCTACGAAATCAAGGACTTCCTGCAGAACCCGACGCGGTACCAGGCCCTCGGCGCCAAGATCCCCAAGGGCGTGCTGCTCTACGGCCCACCGGGCACCGGTAAGACGCTGCTTGCGCGCGCGGTGGCTGGCGAGGCCGGGGTTCCCTTCTTCACGATTTCAGGTTCGGACTTCGTCGAAATGTTCGTCGGGGTCGGCGCGTCTCGCGTGCGTGATCTGTTCGAGCAGGCCAAACAGAACAGCCCGTGCATCATCTTCGTCGACGAGATCGACGCCGTCGGACGCCAGCGCGGCGCGGGTCTCGGCGGTGGCCACGACGAACGCGAACAGACGCTGAACCAGTTGCTCGTCGAGATGGACGGGTTCGGCGAGCGTCAGGGCGTCATCCTGATCGCGGCCACCAACCGGCCCGACATCCTGGACCCTGCGCTGTTGCGTCCCGGCCGTTTCGACCGCCAGATCCCGGTGTCCAATCCGGACCTGGCCGGCCGTCGCGCCGTATTCAAGGTGCACTCGCAGGGCAAGCCGATCGCCGAGGACGCCGACCTGGACGGGCTGGCGAAGCGCACCGTCGGTATGTCGGGCGCCGACCTGGCCAACGTCATCAACGAGGCCGCACTGCTCACCGCCCGTGAGAACGGCACGGTCATCACCGGCCCCGCGCTCGAGGAGGCCGTCGACCGCGTTGTCGGCGGGCCCCGCCGCAAGAGCCGCATCATCAGCGAGCACGAGAAGAAGATCACCGCCTACCACGAGGGCGGTCACACTCTGGCAGCGTGGGCGATGCCCGACATCGACCCGATCTACAAGGTGACCATCTTGGCGCGCGGCCGCACCGGCGGTCACGCGATGTCCGTGCCCGAGGACGACAAGGGCCTGATGACCCGCTCCGAGATGATCGCCCGACTGGTGTTCGCGATGGGCGGCCGCGCCGCGGAGGAGCTGGTGTTCCGCGAGCCGACCACCGGCGCGGTGTCCGACATCGAGCAGGCCACCAAGATCGCCCGTGCGATGGTCACCGAGTACGGCATGAGCTCCAAACTCGGCGCCGTCCGCTACGGCACCGAACACGGCGACCCGTTCCTCGGTCGCACCATGGGCACCCAGGCCGACTACAGCCACGAGGTCGCGCAGATCATCGACGACGAGGTGCGCAAGCTGATCGAGGCCGCACACACCGAAGCGTGGGAGATCCTCACCGAGTACCGTGACGTGCTCGACATCCTCGCCGGCGAGCTGCTCGAGAAGGAGACATTGCACCGCGCCGAGCTGCAGGCCATCTTCGAGGACGTCAAGAAGCGCCCGCGCCTGACCATGTTCGACGACTTCGGTGGCCGTGTCCCCTCCGACAAGCCGCCCATCAAGACGCCGGGCGAGTTGGCGATCGAACGCGGCGAGCCGTGGCCGAAGCCGGTGCCCGAGCCCGCGTTCAAGACCGCGATTGCTCAGGCGAGCCAGGCCGCCGAAGCCACCAAACTCGCCGAAGCGGGGACCAACGGCGCGAATGGCAACGGTGCCAACGGAACAGGCGCGCCAACGCAACCCGACTACGGCGCCCCTGCGGGATGGCACGCTCCGGGCTGGCCACCGCAGCCGAACCAACCGCCGCCGAACCAGCAGCCGCACCCGCACCAGCAGCCGCATGGTTACTGGTATCCGCCGCCACCCAATCCGTCCGGCTGGCACAACCCCTATCCGCCGTATCAGCAGCCCTACCCGCAGCCCGGCCACCCCCCTCAGGGCAGCCAACCGAACCCCAACGATGAGTCGGGGCAGGAGAACGGCAGGCATAACCCGCAGGGCTGAGCGCCCACGGGCTCATAGGAGGCTTCAATGACGCAGTCCCACAACAACTCTGTCAAATTCAAACCGGTTGAATTCGACCAGTCACGTGCGGAAGCTGCCGTGCGTGAGTTGCTGATCGCGGTGGGCGAAGACCCTGATCGGCACGGTCTGGAAGACACGCCGGCCCGGGTGGCGCGCGCATACAAGGAGTTGTTCGCCGGTCTCTACACTGACCCGGACACGGTGCTGGACACCACCTTTGACGAACAACACGATGAACTGGTGATAGTCAAACAGATACCGATGTACTCCACCTGCGAGCACCATCTGGTGTCGTTTCACGGCGTGGCCCACGTGGGCTACATTCCCGGCGAGGACGGTCGGGTCACCGGGCTGTCGAAAATCGCACGGCTGGTTGATCTCTACGCCAAGCGGCCGCAGGTGCAGGAACGGTTGACCGCGCAGATCGCCGACGCGCTGATGCGCAAGCTGAGCCCTCGCGGAGCCATTGTCGTCGTCGAGGCCGAGCACCTCTGCATGGCGATGCGCGGCGTCCGCAAGCCCGGCGCCATCACCACCACGTCGGCGGTGCGCGGACAGTTCAAGACCGACAGCGCATCCAGGTCCGAAGCACTGGATCTCATCCTGCGGAAGTGAATCCACCGGTGCGGGTCATGGGGGTCGTGAACGTCACCGACGACTCCTTCTCCGACGGCGGGTTGTTCCTCGACCGGGACCGGGCCGTCGCCCACGGTCTTGCACTGGCGGCCGAAGGCGCAGCGATCGTCGACGTCGGCGGTGAGTCGACGCGGCCGGGGGCCACCCGCATCGATCCGGAGGTCGAAACGGCGCGCGTGGTGCCTGTGATCAAAGAGCTTGCCGGACAAGGTCTTACCGTCAGTATCGACACGATGCATGCAGCGGTGGCGCAGGCCGCGCTGGAGAACGGCGCGCAGATCGTCAACGACGTGTCCGGCGGCCGGGCCGACCCTGCCATGGCCCCCCTGCTGGCCGACGCGAAAGTGCCCTGGGTGCTGATGCATTGGCGCTCGGTCGGGTCTGCCCGACCGCATGACGTGCCCGCCTACGGCGACGTCGTCGCCGAGGTTCGTGACGAACTGATGGCCAGTGTCGACGCCGCGGTGGCCGCAGGGGTGGATCCCGCGAACGTGATCATCGATCCCGGACTCGGTTTCGCCAAGACCGCAGAACACAATTGGGCGCTGCTGCGAGCGCTGCCCGAGTTCGTCGGCACCGGGGTGCCCGTGCTGGTCGGCGCATCCCGCAAGCGCTTCCTCGGCTCGTTGCTCGCCGGTCCGGACGGTGTGCCACGCCCACCCGACGGCAGGGAAACCGCGACGGCGGTGATCTCCGCGCTTGCCGGCCTGTACGGCGCATGGGGGGTGCGGGTGCACGACGTGCGGGCGTCCGTCGACGCGGTCAAGGTGCTGGAGGCCTGGCATGGCTGATCGAATCGAGCTGCGCGGGTTGACCGTTCGTGGTCACCACGGAGTGTTCGAGCACGAGCGCCGCGACGGCCAGGACTTCGTCGTCGACATCACCGTCTGGGTGGACCTCGCTGCCGCGGCGGTGAGCGACGATCTTGCCGACACCCTTGATTACGGGGCGCTGGCGCAGCGCGCCGCCGACATCGTCGCCGGGCCGCCGCGCAACCTGATCGAGACCGTCGCCGGAGAGATCGCCGATGGCGTGATGTCCGACGAACGGGTGCACGCCGTCGAGGTGGTGGTGCACAAGCCGGCCGCACCGATCCCGCTGGACTTCGCCGATGTGGCGGTGGTGGCCCGCCGGTCGCGGCGCGGCGAGCGGGGCAACCCGTGACCTCAGTCGTGTTGTCCATCGGGTCGAACCTGGGTGACAGGCTCGCGCGACTGCAGTCGGTGGTCGACGGACTCGACGGCGCGGTGCGCGCGGTGTCACCGGTGTACGAAACCGATCCGTGGGGCGGCGTCGAACAGGGAGCGTTCCTCAACGCGGTGGTGATCGCGGACGATCCCGCCCTGGACGCCCGCGCGTGGTTGCGTCGCGCGCAGGAATTCGAACGCGCCGCCGACCGGATCCGCGACGAACGTTGGGGCCCCCGCACTCTCGACGTCGACCTGGTCATGTGTAGCGACGGCGGTCGCGAGATCACGTCGGCGGATGACGAGCTGACGTTGCCGCACCCGCTGGCGCACGAGCGAGCGTTTGTGCTCGTACCGTGGCTCGCCGTCGATCCCGCAGCCGTCCTGACCGTTGCGGGCGAACGGCGGTCCGTCGAGAAACTGATCACCGAACTCGACCCCGCCGACCGCGACGGGGTGCGGTTGACCGACTCGGCGCTGAGCTGATGGGCCCCACCCGCAAGCGCGACCTCACCGCCGCGACCGTGATTGCTGCGGTGGTGGCCTACCTGCTCGTGCTCCTGCTGTACCGGTTCTTTCCGCCCATCACCCTGCTGTCCGGGGTGTCGTTGCTGCTGGTCGCGGCCGCGGAGGCGGGCTGGGCCTGGTACGTGAGGTCCAAGATCAACGAGGGGCACATCGGAGACGGCCCCGGTTGGCTTCATCCCCTTGCCGTCGCCCGATCCGTGTCCATCGCCAAGGCCTCGGCGTGGGTGGGCGCGGTGGTGCTCGGCTGGTGGCTGGGCGTGCTCGCGTACCTGTTGCCACGGCGCTCGACTTTGCGAGTCGCGGGCGAGGACACCGCGGGCGCGGTGGTCGCCGCTGTGTGTGCCCTGGCGCTGGTGGCTGCCGCGCTGTGGCTGCAGCATTGCTGCAAGTCTCCGCCGGAACCGCCCGACAACCCTGACGGCGCAACGGAGTAACCGGTTTCGAGGCGTACCAGCCGAATCGCCGGAGAGGTCGACACGCTGAGTGACCTGTGGCGGTACAGTCGCCCCATGACCGAACCGGCACGCAGCGCCAGGCCTCGGCGCAGCACGCGCCGACCGGGTTGGGTGCTGCTGACGGTGTTGCTGGTGCTGGCGATTGGGTCCAGTTCGGCCCTCGTCTTCACCGATCGGGTGGAGTTGCTGAAACTCGCCGTCATTCTGGCGCTCTGGGCCGCGGTGGTGGCGGCCTTCGTATCGGTCATCTACCGCAGACAGAGCGATATCGACCAGGCCAAGGTCCGTGACCTCAAGCTCGTCTACGACTTGCAGCTCGATCGTGAGATCTCCGCGCGCCGAGAGTACGAGCTTTCGGTGGAGACGCAACTGCGCCGCGAGCTGGTCTCCGAAATTCGCGCGCAGGCCGCCGACGAGGTCGCGGGTCTTCGGGCTGAACTGGCCGCGTTGCGCGCCAACCTCGAGATCCTGTTCGACGCCGACCTGTCGCATCGGCCCGCGCTCGAACACGACCGATCCACCGCCCGGTCCTTCGACTGGTCGCCCACCCCCGAGACCGCGGGCCGGGTCACCGCCAGCCGCATCGACACCGAGGATCGCGACGACGCCGAGTTCCACACCGATGAGAGCCCGATCATCGACGTACCGGAGGAACCGCATCCCCCCGAGGACGAATGGGTGCCGCCCGCGAGTCCGGGTGGCGCGCATCGCCGGGGTGCGGAAGCTGACCGGGAGAGCCGCCGGTACGCGCCGACGCCACCGGTGCCGCCGCCCACGGACAACGAACGCACCACCCAATTCACTTGGCCGACAGCACAGGAGCCCCCGAAGCCGCCAGAGCCTGTCCAGGCGCCGCCACCACCGCCGCCGGCCCCCGAACCCACGCCCGTATCCGGATGGCGGCCCGCGCCTGCCGAGGGACGGTGGAGTCCGCCAGGGACACCGGGCAGCAACTGGGTGTCGCCGACACCTCCACCGCCGCCGACGCCCCCGCCGCCGACCGCGACGCCGCCTCCGGCGGAACAACAGCCCGCCGATGACGGCGCCCCCGGCGAGTACGTCGGCCGACGGCGTTCACCCGCACCCGACGCTGCGCATTCGCAGCCCGCAATGTCGACTCCGCCGCCGGAGTTGCCGCGGCGCGGCAAGCATTCGGCTCCGCCGGAGGCAGGCGACCCCGGCAGGCCTGCGCCGTCACCGGCCCTGGCCGCCGAATCCTCTGAGCCGCCGCCCCAGGCCGAGCCCGAGCCGCCGACGTCGCGACGTCACCGCAGCTCCGACGACGAAGCGACCGGCGGACAGTCGGTGGCCGACCTGCTCGCGCGGTTGCAAGCGACCCCGTCCGGGGGCGGCCGTCGCCGGCGCCGCGACGAGTGAGTTAGGCTTCCTTGACCGTCCGGTACCCGCATGGCAGGACCGGAACGACGAACTCTCTACATTCAGCGAGGTCGACTTCATGGACTTCATGGGGACCCCCTCTGACGGATTCCGCCCTGCGCGGCTCACGATCGGCGTCATTTCCGCTGGTCGAGTGGGTACTGCGCTCGGCGTTGCCTTGGAGCGGGCCGAGCATGTCGTCGTCGCGTGCAGCGCCATATCGCACGCGTCACGCGAGCGGGCGCAGCGTCGGCTCCCTGACACCGCAGTGCTGCCGGTCGATGAGGTCGCCGGCCGGGCCGAACTCCTTCTGCTGGCGGTGCCCGACGCGGCACTGCCGGGACTGATCTCCGGGCTCGCGGCCACGGGAGCGGTACGTCCGGGCACGATCGTCGCGCACACGTCGGGGGCCAACGGGATCGGCGTGCTGGCGCCGCTGACCGCACAGGATTGCATTCCGCTGGCCATTCACCCGGCCATGACGTTCACCGGAGGCGACGAAGACATCGCGCGCCTGTCCGAGGCATGCTTCGGGGTCACCGCGGCCGACGAGATCGGCTACGCGATCGCCCAGTCGCTGGTGCTGGAGATCGGCGGCGAACCGTTCCGCATCCGTGAAGACGCCCGGACGCTGTACCACGCAGCGCTGGCGCATGCGAGCAATCACCTTGTCACCGTGGTGCTCGACGCGGTCGAGGCGCTGCGCTCCGCATTGTGGGGCCAGGAACTGCTCGGGCAGGAGATCGTCGGCGAGGCACCCGGCGGTATCGCCGAGCGGGTCGTCGGTCCGCTGGCGCGCGCGTCGCTGGAGAACGCGCTGGTGCGCGGCCAGGGCGCCCTGACCGGCCCGGTGGCGCGTGGTGACGCCGAAGCGGTCGCCGGTCATCTGGAGGCGCTGACAGAAGTGGATCCTCAACTCGCACAGGCATATCGGGCGAACTCGCTGCGTACCGCGCAGCGTGCTCATGCCCCCGACGAGGTGTTCGCCGTGCTTGGAGATGTCCGATGATCACCACCCCCAAGCCGCAATTCAACGCGGGCGAACTGAACATCTACTCATCGCCGCGGGACGTCTCAGACGTCACCAGGGCACTTCGAGCGACCGGCCGTAGGATCATGCTGGTTCCGACGATGGGCGCGCTGCACGAGGGCCACCTCACGCTGATCCGCTCTGCCAAACGAGTCCAGGGTGCGGTCGTGGTGGTGTCGATCTTCGTGAACCCGTTGCAGTTCGGCGCGAATGAGGACCTCGACGCGTACCCGCGCACCGTCGAAACCGACCTCGCCGCGCTGCGCGACGAACGCGTGGACATCGTCTTCACGCCCACGGCGGCAGACATGTACCCCGACGGTATGCGCACCACCGTTCACCCGGGCCCGCTCGGCGCCGAACTCGAAGGGGCAGCGCGACCAACACATTTCGCCGGTGTGCTCACCGTCGTACTCAAACTTCTCAACATCGTCCACCCGGACCGTGCCTTCTTCGGTGAGAAGGACTACCAGCAGCTGACGCTGATCCGCCAGATGGCCATGGACCTAGACGTCGGCACACAAATCGTCGGTGTACCGATCGTTCGCGAACCCGACGGTCTGGCGATGTCGTCTCGCAACCGCTACCTCGACGACGTCGAACGAGAACAGGCAGGGGCACTTTCGTCGGCGCTGCTCGCCGGCATGTACGCGGCCGGTGAGGGGGCGACCGCCGCACTGGACGCGGCCCGCGCCGTGCTCGAAGAGGTGCCCGCCATCGACCTGGACTACCTGGAGGTGCGCGACCCGATGATGGGGCCGGCACCGTCGGTGGGTATGGCACGCATGCTGGTCGCGGGCCGGCTCGGACGAACCCGACTTCTGGACAACATTGCCATCGACATCGGACTGCCATCGGGCCCCGGTCCGAGCGTCGAGTACGACGAACACGAATTACCTTGGAGGAATTGATGTTACGAACAATGCTGAAATCCAAGATCCACCGGGCGACCGTGACACAAGCCGATCTGCACTACGTCGGCTCGGTTACCATCGACGCCGACCTGATGGATGCCGCCGACCTGCTCGAAGGCGAGCAGGTGACGATCGTGGACATCGACAACGGAGCACGTCTGGTGACCTATGCGATCACGGGTGAGCGCGGCACCGGAGTGATCGGGATCAACGGCGCAGCAGCACATCTGGTGCATCCGGGCGATCTGGTGATCCTGATCGCATACGGCACGATGGAGGACGCCGAAGCGCGCCGTTATCAGCCGCGGGTGGTCTTTGTCGACGCCGACAACAAGCAGATCGATCTCGGTCATGACGCCGCTTATGTGCCGGCCGATGCGGCCGAGCTGATGTCGCCGCGGTAAATCGTGCTGCTCGCTATCGACGTTCGCAACACCCACACCGTCGTCGGACTGGTGTCGGGTTCTGGCGATCATGCAAAAGTGGTGCACCACTGGCGGATACGCACCGAATCCGAGGTGACCGCCGACGAGCTGGCGCTGACGATCGACGGACTGATCGGCGACGACGCCGAGCAGCTCACCGGCGCCGCCGGATTGTCCACGGTGCCATCGGTATTGCACGAGGTGCGCCTGATGCTCGAACAGTACTGGCCCTCGGTGCCGCACGTGCTCATCGAGCCGGGTGTGCGCACCGGCGTCCCGCTGTTGGTGGACAACCCCAAGGAGGTCGGTGCCGACCGTATCGTCAACTGCCTGTCCGCCTTCCACAAGTACGGCACCGCGTCGATCGTCGTCGACTTCGGCTCCTCGATCTGCGTGGACGTCGTCTCGGCCAAGGGGGAGTTCCTCGGCGGCGCCATCGCGCCCGGCGTGCAGGTGTCATCCGATGCGGCGGCGGAACGCTCGGCGGCGCTTCGGCGCGTCGAGCTGACCCGGCCGCGGTCGGTCGTCGGGAAGAACACCGTTGAGTGCATGCAGGCCGGCGCGGTGTTCGGATTCGCGGGCCTGGTGGACGGATTGGTCAATCGCATCCGCGCCGATGTCGACGGGTTCGGCGGCGACGACGTCACCGTGGTGGCCACCGGGCACGGAGCACCCCTGGTGCTGCCCGATCTGCACACCGTCGAGCATTACGACCAGTACCTGACCCTCGACGGACTGCGCCTGGTGTTCGAGCGTAACCGCGACAGTCAGCGGGGCCGGCTCAAGCAGGCGCGCTAGCCAGCCGCTTAGAAGAACGTACGGATCAGGTCGACGACGCGACCGCCCTCGTCGAGCACGGGGATCATCGGCCATTTGTCGAAAACCGTGCAGGGATGGCTGATTCCGAACTCCACCCAGTCGCCGACCTCCACCTCGTCGTCGCCGAGTCGCAGGTACGCGTGCTGGTCGTTGAGCTTGGTCACGTGTGCCGTCGTCAAACCGTAGGGCACGGGTAGCTCCTGGTCGAAGGACACGTCGCGGCGGCCCATCGTCAGCACCGCCAGGTCCGGTTCTGGCCGCGACATCACCTGCGACCACACCCGCAGCGCCGGTCGCAGTCCCTCCCGCAGCGGAGACGTGCGTCGGTACAGGCCGTCGTCGTGCGTCAGATAGCACCCGCTACGCAGGATCGTGCGCACGCTCACATCGGCGGGCCATTCGGTGAGCGCGTCGGCGACCGCGTCGAAGTACGTGCTGCCGCCCGCCGTCGCCAGGATTCGATCGGTTTCGAAGATCGGCGCCAGCCGCAGCACCGCCGCGCGAACGTCGGCCAGATACGAACGGACCGCCGCCACCGCCGCGGGCGTCACGTCATGTCCGAGTGCCGCCTCGTAGCCGGCCACGCCGATCAGCCGCAGCCGAGGGGATGCGGCGACGGCACGGGCCACCGCGTCGACGCCGTCCGCGACTCGGCACCCGGTGCGTCCGCCCGGCATGCCCACCTCGACGCAGACATCCACCGGCCGTTCCGCGCCCGCCGCCGTCAGCGCCGCGGTCATCAGCTCCACGCCGCGGACCGAGTCGACCCAGCACACCAGACCGAAGTCGGCATCGGCGTCGAGTTCGGCGGCCAGCCATCGCAGCGCAGCCGCGTCGACCAACTCATTGGCGAGCACGACATCGCGCACGCCGAACGCACGGAAGATCCGGACCTGGCTAACGGTGGCGGCCGTGACCGCGCACGCACCCGCCTCGAACTGGCGTGCCAGCAGCTGAGGGGACATATGCGTCTTCCCGTGCGGCGCCAGCTCGACCCCGCGCTTTCTGCACCACTGCGCCATCGTGACGAGGTTCTCCGAAAGGGCGTCCGCGAGCAGCACACAGACCGGGCCGACGGCACTGCCGGCCGAGCCGGCGATCCCACCACTGTCATCGAACAGACGAGGTGACGCTGCGCACACGTCGGCGGGCGTGCGACCCCACCACGACGCAGGCAGGCCCTTGAACCGCCAGTCCAGTGGCTCCAGGGCCAGAGCCGCGACGGCCGCTGCGTTGATGGGCGCGCTCATGAGTTGATTTAAGCTGGCCAGTCGTGACCGCACCTGATCCGCCCGAAGCCGACATCCCTGAGCAGTACCGGATCCGCCAGGGCAAGCGGGAGCGTCTGCTGGCCGAGGGGCGCGAGCCGTACCCGGTCGAGGTCCACCGCACCCACACGCTCGCCGAGATCCGCGAGACCTATCCCGACCTGGAGGCCAACGCCGAGACCGGCCTCGTCGTCGGCGTCGCGGGCCGGGTCATGTTCGCCCGCAATTCCGGAAAGCTGTGTTTCGCCTCGTTGCAAGAGGGCGACGGCACGCAACTGCAGGTCATGATCAGCCTCGACAAGGTCGGGCAGGAGTTGCTGGACGCGTGGAAGTCCGACGTCGACCTGGGCGACATTGTCTTCGCGCACGGCGAGGTGATCAGCTCGCGGCGCGGAGAACTATCCGTGCTTGCCGATTCTTGGCAAATTGTCTCCAAGGCATTGCGTCCACTTCCAGTTGCGCACAAAGAGATGAGCGAAGAGTCGCGAGTGCGGCAGCGCTATGTGGATTTGATCGTGCGCCCTGAGGCCCGCACCATCGCACGCCAGCGGGTCGCCGTAGTCCGAGCGGTGCGGTCGGCGCTGGAACGACGCGGTTTTCTCGAGGTCGAGACCCCGATGCTGCAGACGCTGGCAGGCGGCGCGGCGGCCCGGCCGTTCGTGACCCACTCCAATGCGCTCGATGCGGATCTCTACCTTCGTATCGCACCGGAGCTTTTCCTGAAGCGTTGCCTCGTGGGCGGATTCGAGCGGGTCTTCGAGTTGAATCGCGTGTTCCGAAACGAAGGCGCGGATTGGACGCATTCACCGGAATTCGCAATGCTCGAGACATATCAGGCGTACGGCACGTACGACGATTCCGCGGTCGTCACCAGGGAGATAATTCAGGAGGTCGCCGACGAGGCGATCGGCACCAGAAAGGTCCCATTGCCTGATGGCAGTGTCTACGATCTCGACGGGGAATGGCCGTCAATACAAATGTATCCGTCGCTCTCGGAAGCACTTGGTGAAGAGATCACTCCGGATACACCTGCCGAAAACTTATGGGCCATCGCCGACAGACTCGATGTCGAGATTCCACGGGACCGTGGTTACGGCCACGGAAAATTGGTCGAGGAGTTGTGGGAACACACCGTAGGAAACACCCTGTGGGCGCCCACTTTCGTGAGGGACTTCCCCGTAGAGACGACGCCGCTGACGCGCGCGCATCGCAGCATCGACGGAGTCACCGAGAAATGGGACCTGTACGTGCGGCGCATCGAGCTGGCGACCGGCTACTCCGAACTCATCGACCCGGTTATCCAACGCGAAAGGTTCGAAGCTCAGGCGCGTGCAGCCGCCGCCGGTGACGACGAGGCAATGGCGCTCGACGAGGATTTCCTCGCGGCCCTGGAGTACGCGATGCCACCCTCGACTGGCACTGGAATGGGCATCGATCGATTGTTGATGGCTTTGACGGGACTGTCGATTCGGGAGACAGTTCTGTTCCCGATAGTTCGACGTCAAGGCACGTGATCTAAGCCGAACTTGCCGGATTTCCGACCTTCCCCGACATTGTTGAATGGGGTGTCTTAATATGGCACATTGGGTCGGGGGATCAAGACTTATCAATTCATGAAGGTTGCTCCCGAGAAGGGCAGAGTGGGCAAATGGCGAAAAAAGTGACCGTCACGCTGGTCGATGATTTCGACGGCGAAGGCGGAGCTGATGAGACAGTTGAATTCGGGCTCGACGGCGTCAGCTACGAGATCGACCTTTCTTCGAAGAATGCCACCAAGCTGCGCAATGACCTCAAGCAATGGGTCGAGGCCGGACGCCGGGTCGGCGGCCGTCGCCGCGGACGTTCGGCAGGGTCGGGCCGCGGCCGGGCGGCGATCGACCGGGAGCAGAGCGCCGCGATTCGGGACTGGGCCCGCCGCAACGGACACAATGTGTCCACTCGCGGGCGAATTCCAGCCGACGTCATCGACGCGTTCCATGCGGCAACGTAAATAACTCGCGCCTCCGAATACTCGCGCGTTCGCTGGCCGCGAACCCCGCAGGAGAGTTCTGCGGAAACAATCACGCCGCCCGGACGTTGACACCAATGGCACCACGGATCAGCCGCCTCGCCCACTGACGGCGCCCCTGTTCCGCTAAGAGCAGACCGGGAGGCGGGGCGGGCTGGTCCGCCGCCCATTAGAGTGGACGGCAGGTGCGGTGCACTTCGTCAAGTGCAGAGCGCCGAGTCTATTGATGGAGAGCAGGTAACCACCGATGTTCGAGAGATTCACCGACCGCGCCCGCAGGGTCGTCGTCCTGGCTCAAGAAGAGGCCCGGATGCTCAACCACAACTACATCGGAACCGAGCACATCCTCCTTGGGCTCATTCATGAGGGGGAAGGCGTAGCCGCCAAGTCGCTGGAGTCGCTGGGGATTTCGCTCGAGGGCGTGCGCAGCCAGGTCGAGGAGATCATCGGCCAGGGCCAGCAGGCGCCGTCCGGCCACATTCCGTTCACTCCCCGCGCCAAGAAGGTGCTGGAACTGTCGCTGCGCGAGGCGTTGCAGCTCGGTCACAACTACATCGGCACCGAGCACATCCTGCTCGGGCTGATTCGCGAGGGCGAAGGCGTCGCCGCCCAGGTGCTGGTGAAACTCGGCGCCGAGCTGACCCGGGTACGCCAGCAGGTGATCCAGCTGCTGAGCGGATACCAGGGCAAGGAGACCGCGGAAGCCGGTACCGGCGGCCGCGGCGGCGAGGCGGGCAACCCGTCGACGTCGCTGGTGCTCGACCAGTTCGGCCGCAACCTCACCGCCGCCGCAATGGAAGGCAAGCTCGATCCGGTCATCGGCCGTGAGAAGGAAATCGAGCGGGTCATGCAGGTGCTGAGCCGCCGCACCAAGAACAACCCGGTGTTGATCGGCGAGCCCGGCGTCGGCAAGACCGCCGTCGTCGAGGGGCTGGCGCAGGCCATCGTGCACGGCGAGGTTCCCGAGACGCTGAAGGACAAGCAGCTCTACACGCTTGACCTGGGCTCGCTGGTCGCAGGCAGCCGCTACCGCGGTGATTTCGAGGAACGCCTCAAGAAGGTGCTCAAGGAGATCAACACCCGCGGCGACATCATCCTGTTCATCGACGAGCTGCACACGCTCGTGGGTGCGGGTGCCGCCGAGGGCGCCATCGACGCCGCATCGATCCTGAAGCCGAAACTGGCCCGCGGCGAGCTGCAGACCATCGGCGCCACCACCCTCGACGAGTACCGCAAGTACATCGAGAAGGACGCCGCCCTGGAGCGCCGCTTCCAGCCGGTCCAGGTGGGCGAGCCGACGGTCGAGCACACCATCGAGATCCTCAAGGGACTGCGCGATCGCTATGAGGCGCACCACCGGGTTTCGATCACCGACCCCGCGATCGTGGCCGCGGCCACCCTGGCCGACCGCTACATCAACGACCGGTTCCTGCCGGACAAGGCGATCGACCTGATCGACGAGGCAGGCGCGCGCATGCGCATCCGCCGGATGACCGCTCCGCCGGACCTTCGCGAGTTCGACGAGAAGATCGCCGACGCGCGTCGCGAGAAGGAGTCCGCGATCGACGCGCAGGACTTCGAGAAGGCCGCCAGCCTGCGCGACAAGGAGAAGCAGCTCGTCGCACAGCGTGCTGAGCGTGAAAAGCAGTGGCGCTCAGGTGATCTCGATGTCGTCGCCGAGGTCGACGACGAGCAGATCGCCGAGGTGCTCGGCAACTGGACCGGCATCCCCGTGTTCAAGCTGACCGAGGAGGAGACCACTCGGCTGCTGCGCATGGAAGAGGAGCTGCACAAGCGGATCATCGGCCAGGAGGACGCCGTCAAGGCTGTCTCCAAGGCGATCCGGCGTACCCGCGCGGGTCTGAAGGATCCCAAGCGGCCGTCGGGCTCGTTCATCTTCGCCGGCCCGTCCGGTGTGGGTAAGACCGAGCTGTCCAAGGCGCTGGCCAACTTCCTGTTCGGCGACGACGACGCGCTCATCCAGATCGACATGGGTGAGTTCCACGACCGGTTCACCGCGTCGCGGCTGTTCGGTGCGCCCCCGGGGTATGTCGGCTACGAGGAGGGCGGCCAGCTCACCGAGAAGGTGCGCCGCAAGCCGTTCAGCGTCGTGCTGTTCGACGAGATCGAGAAGGCCCACCAGGAGATCTACAACAGCCTCCTGCAGGTCCTCGAGGACGGCCGTCTCACCGACGGTCAGGGTCGCACGGTGGACTTCAAGAACACCGTGCTGATCTTCACCTCGAACCTCGGCACGTCCGACATCAGCAAGGCCGTCGGGCTCGGCTTCACCCAGGGTGGCGGCGAGAACAACTACGAGCGGATGAAGCAGAAGGTCAACGACGAGCTGAAGAAGCACTTCCGCCCGGAGTTCCTCAACCGCATCGACGACATCATCGTCTTCCACCAGTTGACTCGCGACGAGATCATCCAGATGGTCGACCTGATGATCGGCCGGGTGGAAAAGCAGCTCAAGGGCAAGGACATGGCCATGGAGCTGTCGGACAAGGCGAAGTCGCTGCTGGCCAAGCGCGGGTTCGATCCCGTGCTCGGCGCGCGGCCGCTGCGCCGAACAATTCAGCGCGAGATCGAGGACCAGCTGTCCGAGAAGATCCTCTTCGAGGAGGTTGGTCCCGGCCAGCTCGTCATGGTCGACGTCGACAACTGGGACGGCGAAGGCGCGGGCGAGGACGCGGTCTTCACCTTCAAGGGCATCAAGAAGCCGGCGAAGGTCGAGGAGACCCCGGACCTGGCTCAGGCCGGCGCCGCGGGCGCGACGAGCGTCGAGTAAACGCCAACGACACGAAGGCCCCGAAACCATGCGGTTTCGGGGCCTTTGTGTTGCGAATGGATGACCGGACGTCCGAACGCTGGACCGTTTGCTTAGGATGCTGATGTAATCGACGGGCGAAGGAATCTGGTGAGAATCCAGAACGGTCGCGCCACTGTGAAGTCAGACCCGACGTCCGTCGTCAACACCTTTTGTACATGCACGGCTCGCCGTGCGGAAGCTGGGACGCGAAATCCCGGGAAGGACCTGACATGACATCTCCTGAGGCCCGCAAGAGTATTGCGACGCCCCTCGACTTCTCCGCCACCAAGGCGGCAGTCTGGCTGACCCTCACGGCATTTTTCGCGCTGCTGGCCATCTACTTCATCGGGATGGACCAGGGCGCCACATCGGTGTTCGGAAACAACACCATGGTTCACGAATTCGTGCACGACGCGCGACATCTGCTCGGCTTCCCCTGCCACTGACGCGCAGAGGAGCCCACACACAATGGAAAAGCAGATCATTTGGCGTGGCTTGCTGGCCGGCGCCGCCGCGGGAGTGCTGTCGTTCATCTTCGCCCGGATCTTCATCGAGCCGGTGATCGACCGGGCCATCGGGTACGAGGACGGCATCGGTGCCGCCCACGAGGCGCTCAGCGGCGCCGCGGGCGGACATGACCATGGCGGCGGCGACGGCGGATTCGAAGGCTTTACCCGCGCCGTGCAGATGAACATCGGGATGGGACTGGGAGTGCTGCTCTACAGCGTCGCCATCGGTGCCTTGTTCGCCGTCGTGTTCGCGGTCGCCTACGGCCGGGTCGGCAACATCTCGGCGCGGCTGTTGTCGCTGTACGTCGCGGGTGGCATGTTGCTGAGCGTCTTCATCGTGCCCGCGCTGAAATACCCGCCGAGCCCGCCCGCGCTCAGCCTCGACGAGACGCTTCGTCAGCGCACGCTGCTGTACCTGCTGATGGTGGTGCTGTCCGCGGCGCTCCTGGTCGCGGCGGTATACCTGGGCCGACGGCTCAACGAGAAGCTCGGTGCCTGGAACGCGACGTTGGCGGCCGCCGGTTCGTACATCGCGGCGTCCGCGATCGTGATGCTCGTGCTGCCGACCATCGACGAGACCCCCGGACCGCTGCTCGACGACGCGGGCAACATCGTCTATGAAGGCTTCCCCGCCGACCTGCTCTACGACTTCCGGTTGTTCTCGCTGGGGAACCAGCTGGTCATCTACCTGACGATCGGTTTGGTCTTCGGTACGATGGCGGCGAAGCTGCTCGGCGACAAGCGACGGGACACCGTTTCGGTGTGAGCGAGGTCGTCCGGCTGACCCTCGTATCGCACGCCATGACCGATGCGATGGCAGCCGGGCGGTTCGCCACCGACGAGCCATTGAACGCTGTCGGTCATCGCCAGGTCGACTCCTCGATCGAACTCGGCGTCTCCGAGCGGGCCTACTGCGGACCCGAGAAGCGGACGCGGCAGACCGCGGAATTGCTTGGCCTGCAGGCGGGCATCGACACCCGGCTGGCGGATCTGGACTGCGGGCGCTGGCGTGGTGACGTCCTCGGCCGGGTCGATGCGGCGGATCTCGCGATTTGGCTGACGGACCCGACACGCGCGCCGCACGGTGGCGAGTCCGTCGTCGACCTGATCGACCGCGTCAAGGGCTGGATGGACTCACTGACGGCCGATCGGGCCCGGCTGGTCGCGGTCACGCATCCATCCGTGATCCGCGCAGCCATCGTGATCGCTCTGGACGCGCCGCCGAAGTCGTTCTGGCGCATCGACATTGCACCGGCGAGCCGGACGGTCCTGCACTTCCGCGGACACGCGTGGAACCTGCGGTCGAACAACTAGTTCATCGGGACCAGGTCGAAAGTCTTGTGCGCGACCGACAACAGCCAGCCCGCGGCGGTCTGACTGCGAAAGCGGGGCCAGTTCATCTGGAAGCTGACCACCCAGGGCTGGCCGGTGCGGTCGACGGCGTACCAGCTGAATGTCAGATCGCCGGGCAGGTTTCCGCCTTTGGCGCCGATATAGGGCCACTTCGACTCGTCCAGCGAAATCCCGGGAACAGCGGAGAGGATCTCCCGTACCGGGGCGGCTTCACCGACCGCGGCGGTCTGCAGAGCGGCATGTACGCGGCAGATGTCGGCGGCGCTGCCGTACCATTCGGCGCCGTATTCGGATGCCGGAGTGCCGGTACGGACTGGGTCTGGTTGGAACGGGCGGGAATTCGTCTGCTCGAGCAGCTGCGCGCGGACCTGCGGAGAGGCCTGCTTCCATTGCTCGCGAAGGTCGGGCTGACCCCAGCCGATCGAGAACAGCTCGTGCATGGTCGGAAACGGTGTCATGCTCGCCGGGTCGTGATGACCCGCGGTGACGAGCGCGCGCTCGACAGCACCGGGGCCGAGGCGCGCGATCAGCAGGTCGGTCGCCATGTTGTCACTCGCCGAGATCATCTCCTGCGCGGCCTTGCGCACCGACACCTGCGCACCGGGTGCGAGCTCCTGAAGCCCTGCGGATCCGACGGCCTTGGCCTCTTTGGTGATGGTGAGCGGGTCGGTCCATTCGACCGTGCCCGCCGTGACGGCTTCCGCAACCGCAAGCAGGACATACAGTTTGAAGATCGACGCCAGCGGTAGCGAGAGATCGACGTTCGTGCCTGCGACCGTCGTGCATCTCCCGACCGTCCCGTCTGGGACGACCTTCGAGACCTGGTAGGAATACCGCGCGCCCGTCTTCGACAGTTCGGTGTCGATGTCCTGCCACGTGTTGATCTGGGGTTCTTCGAGTGACACCTCGAACCGGTCGACGAGTCCTGCATCATTGGTGCGTAGCGAAATGTCTTGTGCGACACCGTATGACGTCAGCACGTGCAGGGTTGCCTGCCCAGCGCCGATGTCGATCCCCGCGACGGTGATCGGGCGGTCCAACCACAGGTTGCCCATGGCCGATGTCACCCCGTTGACCTGTTCAGGGGCAGCCAGTGTGCGCACCCCGACCGTGCCGATGGGCCACTCGGAGTTGAGCATGTCGATGGTCTGTTTGGCGCGCAGACCCTGGGGGGTGTTGACCTCGATGGGCACGCCATAGGTCGCGTCGGCCGCGGGGACCGGCGCCGAGCTGTTGGTACAGCCGCATGCCAGCGTGACGACCAGCGCGACGGCCGACAGCCGACCCGTCGCGCGGCGCGCTCTACTTGCTGCCAGCAACGTCCAGGACAACCTCGAACTCCAGCAGCGAAGCGCCGGTGGCCACGGGGTTGGCGGCCTGTCCCTTGTGTGCCTCGATGGCCGGGCCCGACGCCCACGCCTGAAATGCCTCTTCGGACTCCCACTGCGTCACCACGAAGTAGCGGTCCTCGCCCTTGATCGGGCGCAGCAGCTGAAACCCGAGGAAACCGGGCTGGTTGTCGACGGCGTGCGCGCGGTGCGCGAATCGCTTCTCCAGCTCAGGGCCGGCGTCGGGTGGTACCTCGATTGCGTTGATCTTCACCACGGTGTTTGGGGCGGACATGTCGATCAGGTTACCGTGCGCTCCCATGGCCCCCGACCTGCTGACGCCCCGAGGAGGAGCCGGCGAGCCGCTGGTCCTCGTACACGGCCTGATGGGCCGGGGCAGCACGTGGTCGCGACAGCTGCCGTGGCTGACCGGGCTGGGTCGGGTGTACACCTACGACGCGCCGTGGCACCGCGGTCGTGATGTCGACGATCCGTATCCGATCAGCACCGAGCGGTTCGTCGCCGACCTCGGTGACGCCGTCGCCACGCTGGGCGCCCCGGCCGTCATGGTCGGACATTCGATGGGCGCGCTGCACTCGTGGTGTCTGGCGGCGAGCCGGCCCGAATTGGTACGTGCGCTCGTCGTGGAGGACATGGCTCCGGACTTCCGGGGCCGCACGACTGGCCCGTGGGAACCGTGGCTGCATGCGCTGCCGGTCGAATTCAACACGGCGCAAAGGGTTTACGACGAGTTCGGAACCGTCGCTGGGCAGTACTTCCTCGAGGCGTTCGACAAGACCGATACCGGTTGGCGGCTGCACGGGCATACGAAGACCTGGATCGAGATCGCCGCCGAGTGGGGCACCCGCGACTACTGGCAGCAGTGGTCGATGGTGCGGGCGCCCTCGCTGCTGTTGGAGGCCGGCAATTCCGTCACGCCGCCGGGCCAGATGCGCACGATGGCGGAATCCGGCTACCGGACGACGTATCTGCACGTGCCCGGCGCCGGCCACCTGATCCACGACGATGCGCCGCAGATCTATCGAGACGCGGTCGAGTCGTTTCTAGCGACCCTCGCTCAGCGACCCTGACGAGGGCCAGAACGGCTGCTGCTCGAAGCGCGTGCGCACGGCATCGGCGTCGTGGCCGATGCGGAAGGCGTCGCGGTCGTCCTCGAAGTACCGACCCGTCATTGGACCGGCCATCCGGAACTGGTCAAGCCGAAGCCGCAGTGAACCGGAGCGATGAGCCGCCCAGCTGAGGGCCACTGCCACCGCCAGGGGGGCGATCAGGATGAGGAAGGTGAGTGCAGTGGTCATGGCAGTAATACTCCGCTCACAAATATCCCGCCAACAGTGGCAGGAAGGACACCTTAGGATAAAATGCTGCCATGGCAATAAAGAGCGTATCGGCGCTGGTGCTGGACGGTCTAGCGATTTTCGAGTTCGGCGTCATCTGCGAGGTCTTCGGCATCGACCGCTCCGCGGACGGCGTGCCCAACTTCGATTTCAAGGTCTGCGGGCCGGAACCCGGCAAGCCGCTGCGGACCTCGGTCGGCGCGACGATCACCCCCGACCACGGCCTTGACGACCTCGTCGGAGCGGACCTGGTGGCCATTCCCGCGATCGGCGGATCGGACTACCTACCCGCGGCGCTGGAGGCGGTGAAAGCTGCCGCCGACTCCGGGTCGATCATCCTCACGGTGTGCTCGGGCGCGTTCGTCGCGGGCGCCGCGGGGCTGCTCGATGGCCGGCCTTGCACCACGCACTGGATGCACGCCGACGACCTGGCCCGCCAGTATCCGACCGCGAAAGTCGATCGCAATGTGCTGTTCGTCGATGACGGCAACCTGATCACCAGCGCGGGGACAGCGGCGGGTATCGACGCGTGTCTGCATCTGGTTCGCCGCGAACTCGGCAGCGAGGTCACGAACAAGATCGCGCGCCGGATGGTGGTGCCACCGCAGCGCGACGGCGGCCAACGGCAGTACATCGATCAACCGATCCCGGTGCGATGCTCGGAACGCTTTGCGCCGCAACTCGACTGGATCCTGGGCAACCTCGACCAGCCGCACACGGTCGCCAGCCTTGCCGCCCGTGCGCACATGTCGGCGCGCACATTCGCGCGCAGGTTCGTCGAGGAAACCGGCCGCACGCCGATGCAGTGGGTCACCGATCAGCGCGTGCTCTACGCCCGCACACTGCTCGAAGAGTCCGATCTCGACATCGACCGGATCGCCGAGCGATCCGGCTTCGGCACCGCGACGCTCCTTCGGCACCACTTCCGCCGGATCATCGGCGTCACACCGTCGGACTACCGGCGCAGGTTCTGCTGCACCGACAGCGATTCCGACGACGAGGAAGCGGCCACCGCCTGACGCTATTCGCGCACCAGCGCGTAGACCCGCCATCGGCCGGGCACGCCCTTGAGATCATGCTCGCCTCGGTCGTCGAAACTCAGCCGTGATCCCGTCACGATGTCGCGCACCGTAGAGGACACCAGCACCTCGCTGGCGCCCGCCAGACCCGACACCCGGGCCCCGATGTGCACCGCCATCCCGGCGATGTCGTCACCGCGCACCTCGACCTCCCCCGCATGGACGCCCACCCGCACCTCGATGCCGAGTTGACGCACCGCGTCGACAACCGCGGACGCGCACTGGATGGCCGCACTGGGGCTGGGGAACATGGCGACGAAGCCGTCGCCGACGGTGTTGACCTCGATGCCCCGGAACCGCTCGAGCTCACGACGGACGACGGTGTCGTGGTTGTCGAGCAGGGCGTGCCACCGGTCGTCGCCGAGCGCGGCCGCACGCTGAGTCGACCCGACGATGTCGGTGAACACGATGGTGGTCAGGACGCGTTCGAATTCGGCACCGCGGCGCGAACCCGTGACGAACTCTTCGATCTCGTCGAGGATCGGCGAGCTGTCGCCGACCCAGTACAGCGAGTCCGCGCCCGGCAACTCGACATAGCGGGCGTCCGCGATGTGCTCGGCCAGATATCGGCCGTGGCCGACCGGAACAAAGGCGGTATCCCTGCGATGCAGCACCAGCGTCGGCGCCGTGATGTGCGGCAGCCTGTCCCGCACGTCGCCTTCCGCCAGCGCCTGGCTGGACCTGCGGGCCATGCTGGGTGACGCCGCCCGGTTGCCCGCGGCGTCCCACCAGGTCCGGAATGCGATGTCGTCGGCCACCGACGGCGCCAGCAGGGCCAGGACGTCGAATCCCCGCTCGACGGCATCGGGTTCGACGGCAACGGTGGTGAACGGGCTCGCCGCTGTCGCGCGCGATCCCGGCTCGTAATCGGGCGCCCACAGCGCTCTCGCCGAACCGTTGACGATGACCAACTTCGATACCCGCGCCGGGCGATCACCGGCCAGAAAAAGTGCACTCATCGCGGAGAACCCGGTCGCGAACACCGTGGCCTGCTCCGAGCCGACGGCATCCATGACGGCGACGACGTCTTCGGCCCAGCAGGCCGGGGTGATCTTGTCGGCGCCGATGCGCGACGACATGCCCATGCCGCGGTGGTCGAACCTGATCAGCCTGCAAAACGACGACAGTCGCCGGTGAAAGCGGTACATCGAGGGTTCGGCGTCAATGGAGTCGATCGGGACGAAGGGGCCGGGCATGGCGACGACGTCGATGGGACCATCGCCGAGTACCTGGTATGCGATGTCCAAGTCGCCGCGCGATGCGTAGCGAGTCCGCGGCGCCCCCGAACCGGTCACAGCCACAGCACCAGGCTAACTAGTCGCCTTCCCCGGCAAGTGCGAAACGCCCGTCTGCGGTCTGCTCGACCAGCCCGTCGACCAGCAGCGAATCCAGTGCGCGATCCCGTTGCGCGGTGTCAGTCAGCCACGCCATGTCGAGCTGGGCCCTGGGGACCGGAGAGTCGTTGCCGCGCAACACATCCAGCAACCGACCGCGCACTTGGCGGTCGGTTCCGGCGTAACGCTGTACGCGGCGCACCGGCGCCGCCGCCTCCGGATAACCTCTCGAGCGCCACGCGCAGACAGTCAACGGGCACAGCCCGCACCGGGGTGCGCGCGCCGTGCACACCGTCGCTCCGAGTTCCATCAAGGCCACCGAAAACGTTGGCGCGTCGGCACTGTCGGGCAGCAGCGCCGCGACGTCGTCGAGATCGCGAACCGAAGACGGGGAGTCTGCGCGTCCGTGCACCACCCTGGCCACCACCCGGCGCACGTTGGTGTCCACGACGGGCACCCGCTTGCGGTAGGCGAAGCAGGCAATCGCCCTTGCGGTGTACGTGCCGACGCCGGGAAGGGTCAACAACGTCTCGATGTCCGACGGCACGACGTCGTCGTGCTCGGTGGCGATCACCGTCGCGCACTCGTGCAGCCGCTTGGCGCGGCGCGGATAGCCGAGCTTTCCCCACGCGCGCAGCACGTCGGCCGCGCTCGCGGCCGCGGTCGCCGACGGGGTCGGCCAGCGCTCGATCCACGCCAGCCAGATCGGCTCGACCCGCGCGACCGGCGTCTGCTGAAGCATGAATTCGCTGACCAGAATCTGCCACGGCGAGACGCCAGATCGCCGCCACGGCAGATCGCGCTGCTCGGTGCGGTACCAATCGAGCAGCTGGGGCACAATGTCGGTCATGCCCAACACCAGCCCAGTGACCGCGTGGAAAGCACTCAAAGAGGGTAACGAGCGGTTCGTCGCGGGTAAGCCTGAGCACCCGAGCCAGGGAATCGAATACCGAGCGAGCCTGACCGCCGCGCAGAAGCCGATCGCCGCCTTGTTCGGCTGCGGCGACAGCCGGGTGGCCGCCGAGATCATCTTCGACCAGGGCCTCGGGGACATGTTCGTCGTACGCACCGCCGGTCATGTCATCGATTCGGCGGTGCTCGGCTCGATCGAATTCGCGGTCACCGTGCTCAATGTGCCGCTGATCGTCGTCCTCGGTCACGACAGCTGCGGTGCGGTGAAGGCGACACTGTCGGCGCTCGACGACGGTGTGGTGCCCGGCGGTTACGTGCGTGACATCGTCGAACGGGTGATGCCGTCGATCCTGGCGGGCCGTCGTGAGGGACTGAGCCGGGTCGACGAGTTCGAGGCCCGGCACGTCACGGAGACGGGCGCGCAACTGATGGCGCGATCGACCGCCATCGCCGAACGCATCGACGCGGGCAGCTTGGCGATCGTCGGCCTGACCTATCAGCTGGCCGACGGCCGCGTGGTTTTGCGGGACCATATCGGCGACATCGGCGAAAGCTGAGTCGAGGCTCACTCGCGACACGCCGGGCGACCTCGGACGAACAGGCATAATCCGGCCTTACCGTGTGAATTGTGCTGGATCTAGAACCGCAGGGCCCACTACCCCAACAGATTTACTGGCGCCGCAGGGCACTGGCGCTGGGCGTTGCGGTGATCGTCATCGGCGTGATCGCAGCCCTCTCTGTCGTGATCATCAAGTCCGTGGGCGGCACCGAGAACACCGCCGCCGAACAGCCCGCCCCCGCCGCCACGCCGACGCCACTGCCGGGGGAGAACCCCGAGGTCAAGACCCCGGTGATACCGCCGGCGCAGAATGCCCCACCGCCCACCCCCACCCCCACCGCGGCTGTCGCCCCGCCGCCGGTGCTCAACGAGGGCGATGACTGCCCCGATTCGACGCTGGCCGTCAAGGGCATCACGAACCAGCCGCAGTACGTCGTCGGCGATCAGCCGAAGTTCACGATGGTTGTCACGAACATCGGCCTGGTGGCGTGCAAGCGCGACGTGGGCGCCGCGGTGCTGGCGGCCTACGTCTACACGCTGGAGAACGGCAGGCTGTGGTCGAACCTGGACTGCGCGCCATCGAACGAGACGCTGGTCAAGACATTCCAGCCCGGCGAGCAGGTGACGACCGAAGTGACCTGGACCGGGATGGGCTCGGCACCGAACTGCCCGCTACCGCGGCAACCCATCGGGCCGGGCATGTACAACCTCGTGGTCCAGCTGGGCAACCTGCGCTCGGCGGCGGTCCCGTTCGGCCTCGCCGCCCCCGCGCCTGCGCCGCCGCCCGGTGAGGCGCCGCCGCCACCGCCCGCGGTGGGTTAGGCCAGCCGGTCGGCGATCGTCGATTCGGCCAACTGCGACAACCCTTCTCGGATGTGGCGCGCCCACATCGATCCGATGCCCTCGACGTTCTGTAGATCGGTCGCGCTCGCGGCTAGCAGTCCCTGCAGTGAGCCGAACGAGCGCACCAGCAGGTCGACGTGGGCGAACTGCAGTCGGGGGATGCCCGCCATCGCCCGGTAACCGCGCGAGCTCATCGCCGAATCCTGTGCCTCGGCGGTCGATGGGTAACCGAAAACCCTTGCCAGCGCGGTGAAATCGAGCAGCTCGTTGTCGGAGAGGTGGTCCAGCTCCTCCAGCGTTGCGCTGACCTGAGCGGCGGTCGGCGGGTCCGGGTTGGCGTGGTAGTCGCGCACGATCAGCTCGCGCGCGGTCTCGTTGTCGCCAACCAGCTCTTCCAGCTGCAGCTTGAGCTGACGTCCGTCGGTGCCGAGTTCGACCACGTCCGAATCGATTTCCAGGCTGATCCGCCGCACCATCTCCAGCCGCTGCACGAGCGTCATCACATCGCGCAGCGTGACGAAGTCCTCGATTTCGGCCGTCGACAGTTGCCTGCTGACCTCGTCGAGGCGGGCCTTGTAGCGCTCCAGTGTGTCGATGGTCTGGTTGGCGCGCGACAGGATGGTCGCCGAGTCGGGGATCACGTGGCGTTCGCCGGCCACGTACACGGTCACGATGCTCATCGAATGGCTCACCGAGATCACCGGGTAGCCCGTCTGGATGGCGGTGCGCTCCGCGGACCGGTGCCGGGTGCCGGACTCTTCGGTGGGGATCGACGGATCGGGCACCAGCTGGACGTTGGCCCGCAGGATCCGGCTGCCGTCGGAGGACAGCACCACGGCGCCGTCCATCTTGGACAGCTCGCGCAGTCGCGTCGGCGCGTAGCGGACGTCGAGCGAGAAACCGCCGTCGCAGATCGCCTCGACGCTGTCGTCATAGCCGATGAGGATCAGCGCGCCGGTGCGGCCGCGCAGGATGCGCTCGAGCCCGTCGCGCAGCGCGGTCCCCGGGGCCAGTCGGGAAATGGTCTCGCGCATGGTTGGCCTCGCCAGCGGCACAACGGTGCGGCTGGACCTCCCACCAGGCTTGACAGCCATTGAACCCCTCCTACGACTGGCCGCTATTCTGCGCGATTTCTCGCAGCACCCGCAATGCCGAGCCGATGTTGTCGGCCGATATCGCGCGCAGTCGGGCGGGCACCGCCGTCACGCCGGGAGGCACCACGGCCACAGTGAAGCCCAGCCGTGCGGCCTCGGCCAGCCGGCGATCCATACCGCTGACGCGGCGCAGATCGCCGGCGAGTCCGACTTCGCCGATCGCCACGGCCGAGGCGGGCATCGGCAGGTCCATGCACGACGACGCGATCGCCAGTGCCACCGCAAGATCGGCGGAGGGATCAGTCAACCGCATGCCCCCAACCGTCGACAGGTAGATGTCATTGGCGCCGACCGGCAGCTTCGCCCGCTTCTCCAGCACCGCCGTGATCATCGCCGCGCGCGACGAGTCGATACCGCTGACCGCTCGCCGCGGCGACCCGCTCGCCGGTGCTCCGATGAGCGCCTGTACCTCGCCGATGAGCGGGCGCTTACCGTCGAGCGTGACCGTGACGGCCGTCCCAGACACCGGCTGGGGCCGCTGATCGCGGAACAGTGCCGACGGATCCGAGACACATTCGATTCCGTTGTCGTGCAACAGAAAACAGCCGACCTCGTCGGCCGCGCCGAAGCGGTTCTTCACACCGCGAACCATGCGCAGCGACGACTGCCGGTCACCCTCGAAGTGCAGGACGACGTCGACGAGATGCTCCAGTGAGCGGGGCCCCGCGATCGCACCGTCCTTGGTGACGTGGCCGACCAGGATCAGCGCCACGCCGGAGGTTTTGGCGGCCATCGTCAGCGTCGTGGTCACCGCGCGCACCTGGGTGACGCCACCGGTGACGCCGTCGGCTTCGGTCGTCGACATGGTCTGCACCGAGTCGACGATGACCAGGCTGGGCTTCACTTCGTCGATGTGGCCGAGCACCATCTGCAGATCCGACTCGGCGGCCAGGAAGACCTCGTCGTGCGTGCAGCCGGTGCGCCCGGCCCGCATCCGGATCTGGCCGGCCGATTCCTCGCCGGAGAGGTAGAGCGCGCGCTTTCCGCTCTCGGCCCACCGGTGCGCGGCCTCCAGCAGCAGGGTCGACTTCCCGACTCCAGGTTCACCGGCCAGCAGCGTCACCGACCCGGGGACCACTCCGCCCCCGAGGACCCGGTCGAGTTCGGTGATTCCGGTGCCGACGTGCCGGGTGTGGCCGGGATCGATCGAGCTGATCGGTACCGCGGGCGAGGTCGGGGCGACCGCGCGCCGCATCGATGACCCGTTGACGGCGGAGAGCACCGCCACCTCGTCGACCGTGCCCCAGGTGCCGCAATCCGCACACCGGCCGACCCACTTCGCCGTGACGTGGTGGCATTCGGAGCAGCGGTACTGCGACCGTGGCTTGGCGCCACTTTTAGGCATGGGGCGACCGTAGCCGCACGGACCGACAGAAATCCCGTGGTGAGCGGCCGTGTCGCGGAGTTGTGCGGTCAGTGACCGCCGGAGCCGCCGCCCGAGTGGCCTGCGCTGCCGCCCTCTTCGCGCCGCGGGCTCTCACCGGCGGAAATCGGCACTGCGAACGTGCCCTCGCCGCCCTTCTCGAACGTGAACGTGAAGTTGTACGTCAGGCCGTTGGTGATCGGCTTCGTCAGCTCCACCTTCGCTTCGGCCGCGTCGACCGTCTCGACGCTTTCGAGCGGAGTGATTTGCCCGTCGGGGGCGCCCACTACGAGGTTGCCCGTCGCGGGCAGGGCGGTGTCGCCGCTCAGCGTGACCGTTCCGACGTCGGACGTGATCGACACCAGCTTGTCGTTGACGTCCGGCGAGTTGTTGGAAGCGACGAAAATCAGGTCCACCTCACTGCCCGGCTGCACGTAATCCGACGTCTGGTCGACCCGCAGGTGGGCGTTGCGCACCGCGATCTGGCCGATGTTCGCGCTGGTGCCGTTCACCGCGGGTTCCTGGGTGGCCGTCTGGGAAACCTGCCCGGCCCCGCAGGCACTCAGGACGACGGTGGCTGCCAGTCCACAGGCGGCCAGTTTGAAGCGGTCCACACGTGCCTCCTGCTCGACGGACTTTGGATTCGACTATGGACTGTAGTAGGTGCGCGTGGCGGGCGGTAGCTGAGGGCCGACGGACGGTCCGCAGATTTCTCGATGGCAGCAGCGTGTTGCACGTATTCATCCGCCTGTCAACCCCTAGTCTCGACCGGGAGTGCCCCTGACCTGCACCGTTGATCCACGCCTGTCTGGACCCCGTGCTAACATTGGGTTGTGAAAGGGGCTCTAATCTGATGATTTTCAAGGTCGGAGACACCGTCGTCTATCCACACCACGGCGCCGCGCTGATCGAAGCGATCGAAACCCGGACCATCAAAGGCGAACAGAAGGAATACCTCGTCTTGAAGGTCGCCCAGGGCGATCTCACCGTTCGAGTCCCAGCGGAGAATGCCGAATACGTGGGCGTGCGAGACGTCGTCGGGCAAGAAGGTCTCGACAAGGTTTTCCAGGTGCTCCGCGCGCCGCATACCGAGGAGCCGACCAACTGGTCGCGCCGCTATAAGGCCAATCTCGAGAAGCTGGCCTCCGGCGACGTGAACAAGGTCGCCGAGGTGGTTCGCGACCTGTGGCGTCGCGATCAGGAGCGTGGCCTGTCCGCCGGCGAGAAGCGGATGCTGGCCAAGGCGCGTCAGATTCTCGTCGGTGAACTCGCGCTTGCGGAGAACACCGACGACGAGAAGGCCGCGACCATTCTCGACGAGGCACTTGCTGCCGCCTCCTGACGGCCATGACGAGCCTGCCCAGAGTCGGGCTCGGTACCGACGTACACCCGATCGAGAGCGGTAGGCCGTGCTGGCTGCTGTGCCTGTCGTTCGCTGACGCCGACGGCTGCGCCGGACATTCCGACGGCGACGTGGCCGCTCATGCGTTGTGTGACGCGCTGCTTTCCGCGGCCGGTCTCGGCGATCTCGGAGAGGTGTTTGGCACCGGCCGCCCCGAATGGCGCGACGTCAGCGGTGCCGACATGTTGCGCCATGTACATGGTCTGCTGGTGGCCGAGGGCTACCGCGTCGGCAACGCCGCCGTTCAGGTCATCGGCAACCGGCCCAAGGTGGGTCCGCGCCGGGCCGAGGCGCAGAAGTTGCTGTCCGAACTCCTCGACGCCCCGGTGTCGGTATCGGCGACCACGACAGACGGTCTGGGACTGACGGGCCGTGGCGAAGGTTTGGCCGCGATCGCGACCGCACTGGTCATTCCGCCCGAATAAGCCCGGTAAGCTGGCCCGTCGTGACCGACCTGCGGCTATACGACACGATGACGGGCGCCGTCCGCGACTTCGTGCCGGTGCGCGAAGGCCACGTGTCGATCTATCTCTGCGGCGCGACGGTGCAGGGTCTGCCTCATATCGGGCACGTTCGCAGTGGTGTGGCGTTCGACGTCCTGCGGCGCTGGCTGATGGCGAAGGGTTACGACGTCGCGTTCATCCGCAACGTCACCGACATCGACGACAAAATCCTGAACAAGGCCGCCGATGCGGGCAGGCCGTGGTGGGAGTGGGCCGCCACCTACGAGCGCGCGTTTTCGGCCGCCTACGACGCGCTGGGCGTCCTTCCGCCGTCGGCTGAGCCGCGGGCCACCGGGCACATCACGCAGATCGTCGAGCTGATCGAGCGGCTGATCGAACGTGGCCACGCCTACGTCGGTGGTGGAGACGTCTACTTCAACGTGCTGAGCCTGGCCGACTACGGAAAGCTGTCGGGCCATCGAATCGACGACGTGCATCAGGGCGAAGGCGTTGCCACCGGCAAACGCGACGAGCGCGACTTCACGCTGTGGAAGGGCGCGAAACCGGGTGAACCGTCGTGGCCGACGCCGTGGGGACGCGGCCGTCCCGGCTGGCACACCGAGTGCGTAGCGATGTGCGAGGCCTACCTTGGCGCCGAATTCGACATTCATGCCGGCGGTATGGACCTGGTGTTCCCGCATCACGAAAACGAGATCGCGCAGGCCGAAGCCGCCGGTGATCCGTTCGCCAGGTTCTGGTTGCACAACGGCTGGGTGACCATGGGCGGCGAGAAGATGAGCAAGTCGCTGGGCAATGTGCTGGCGATACCGGCTGTGCTGCAACGGGTTCGGGCTGCCGAACTGCGGTACTACCTGGGCAGCGCGCACTACCGGTCGATGCTGGAGTTCTCCGAGACGGCGCTGCAGGACGCGGCGAAGGCCTACACCGGGATCGAGGATTTCCTGCACCGCGTGCGCACCCGGGTCGGCGCGGTGGTGCCGGGCGAGTGGACACCGAAGTTCGCGGCGGCCCTGGACGACGACCTGGCGGTGCCGATTGCGCTGGCTGAAATCCACGCCGCGCGCGCCGAGGGAAACCGGGCATTGGACGCCGGCGACCACGAGACAGCGCTGGCACAGGCGATGTCGATCCGAACGATGATGGGCATCCTGGGCGCCGATCCGCTCGACGAGCGCTGGGAGTCCAAAGACGAGACTTCGGCCGCGCTGGCCGCGGTCGATGTGCTTGTGCAGGCCGAGGTGCAGCGCCGCGCTGACGCCCGGGACAGACGCGACTGGGCCGAGGCCGACGCCATCCGCGACCGTCTCAAAGCGGCCGGAATCGAGGTCACCGACACCGGTGACGGACCGCAATGGACACTGCTGGACGGTTACACAAAGTAAATGGCTGGAAACTCCAAACGCCGCGGCGCAATTCGCAAGCCGGGCACCAAGAAGGGGCCGACCGTCGGTTCTGGCGGTGTGCGCCGCCGTGGCCTCGAGGGCAGGGGAGCGACTCCGGCCGCCAAGGACCGGGTCAATCATCCCGCGGCCAAACGCGCCGCCAAGGCGGCCAGGAAGCAACAGGGCCGGCAACGCAAGACCGACGACGTCGAATTGGTGCTCGGGCGCAATCCCGTTGTGGAATGCCTGCGCGCGGGAGTGCCTGCCTCCGCGCTCTACGTCGCCCTCGGCGCGGAATCCGACGAACGTCTGACCGAATCAGTCACGCGGGCAGCCGATTCCGGTATCGCAATCCTCGAGGTGCCCCGGACCGATCTGGACCGGATGAGCACCAACGGGCTGCATCAGGGCATCGCTTTGCAGGTGCCGCCGTATCAGTACGCACATCCCGACGACCTGCTGAAGTCTGCGACGACGGACGTGTCGCCCGCCCTGCTCGTCGCCCTGGACAACATTTCCGATCCGCGCAACCTCGGCGCGATCGTGCGGTCGGTGTCCGCATTCGGCGGTCACGGTGTGCTCATCCCGCAGCGCCGATCGGCGTCGGTTACGGCGGTCGCATGGCGCACCAGTGCCGGTGCGGCCGCCCGGCTTCCGGTGGCTCGGGCGACGAATCTCAATCGCACGCTGAAGGATTGGGCCAACGCGGGCCTGCAGGTGGTGGGTCTCGATGCCGACGGTGACATCACGGTGGACGAGCTGGACGGCGCCGGCCCGATCCTGGTCGTCGTCGGATCCGAGGGCAAGGGTCTGTCGCGGCTGGTCAGGGAGAACTGCGATGTGATCGTGTCGATTCCGATGGCCGGGCCGACGGAATCGCTGAACGCATCGGTGGCCGCCGGGGTGGTACTCGCCGAAATCGCCCGCCAACGTCGCAGTTAGTACGCGGGCTGCAGAATCTCGACCAGCCCAGGCAATTTCGGTTCTATACCGGCACCTGGCGTCACGCGCCGTAGCCGACGCGCCACCCACGGCGCAGCGAATGCCGTCGCCCATCGCAGGTTCTGCCACCAGGTGTGTACCGGAGGCGACGATGTCAGCACGGCGGCTGAGCGCGACGTGAGGCTGTGCGGCACCGTGAGTGTGTCGAGGACTTTGGCGGCCATGCGTTCATGCCCGAGTGGGGACAGGTGAACGCGGTCGCCCGCCCACAGTCGCGGATCCCGAAATTCGTTGAACCGCCAGAAGTCCACGAGCTGTACACCGAGATCGTCGACGACGGTGCGCAGCAGCTCGTTGTAGATCGCGGCGCGGCCGCGCAGCCGGCGGAACAGCGGCACGGTGCCGAGATCGGCTGCGGTGAACGTGAGCACTACAGCACCCGTCTGCTGCAGCGTCTTCAGCGCATCGGCATAGCGCGCCATCATGGCGTCGATGTTGTTGCGCACCAACATCAGATCGTTCATCCCGGCGTAGACCGTCACGATATCGGGCTCGAGCATGACGGCGGTCTGGATCTGCTCGGTGAGGATCTCGTCCATGGTGCGCCCGCGCACCGCCAGATTGGCGTACCGCATGTGCGGGTTGTGTTGTCCGAGCACTTCTGCGACGCGATCCGCCCAGCCACGTAGACCGTTCGGGCGGGCTGGGTGGGGGTCGCCGATACCTTCGGTGAACGAGTCACCGAGTGCCACGTATCTGCTGAACACCGTCGGCGGAGCCGACGATCGGGACACAGCCATAGCACCAATGTGGCCGATGCTACGGCGACGCGCACCCCGCAGCGCCGCCGGTGGCTCAATCGACATGCGTTGTCCCACTGTCGTTTGAGCGCAGGTAACCGGGCCTACACACCGATCAATTGGATGCTCAGCCACAGGGCTGCGACCGATGCCAGCAGGGTGAGCGGCACGGTGCACAACCCAATCCGGGTGAACTCGACGAACCCGGTCGGCATCTCCCGGCGTACGACACCACGCCACAGCAGGTTGGCCAGTGAGCCGACGTACGTCAGATTCGGACCGATGTTCACGCCGATCAGTACGGCGAGCACGGCGGCCGGGCCCGACGCCGCGACCAACGGAAGCATGACCAGGACCGCGGGCAGGTTGTTCACGAGATTGGACAGCACGGCGGCGATAGCGGCGATTCCGAGCAGTGCGAGCATCGTGCTCCCGGTGGGCAGCACATGCCGCATCGCGGAGTCGAGGCCGTGCAGCATCACCGCGTCGACGACGACACCGAGGCACAACACGAACGCGAGAAACGGTGCGTCGACAGCGGACGCGATCCGCGTGACGGTGGTGTCGCGGCGCGCGAGTGCGCGCACGCCTAGGACGGTTGCGCCGGCCAGGGCCGCCCAGGCGGGGGAGTGTCCAAGGAGCGAAGTCACCGCAAACCCGACGAGGGTGAGCGCGAGTACCACCAGCACGAACACCGGCACGTCGACGGGCTCTGAGGTATTCACCCGCTGCGACTCGATCGACAGATCGCGCTTGAAAAGCCAACGTAGAAGGACGAACTCGACGGCGATCGCCGCCAGCCACGGCAGGGCCATGATCGCGGCGAAATGCAGGAACGTCAGGCCCGCCGCCGTGAACGCCAACAGGTTGGTCAGGTTGGACACCGGCAGCAGCAGCGAAGCGCTGTTGGACAGGTGGGCGGTGGCGTACGCATGTGGTCGGGCCGGTACCGCCAGCGTACGTGCGGTCGCGAGGACGACCGGTGTCAGCAGCACGACCGTCGCATCAAGGCTCAGGATCGCGGTGGTTGCCGACGCGACGACGAACACCATGGACAGCAGGTGTTTGGGGTTGCCCGCGCTGAACCGCGCCATCGCGACGCCCGCAGCGCGGAACAGGCCTTCGTCGTCGCACAGCTTCGCGAGCACCAGGATCGCGGCAAGGAAACCGACGACGGGCAGCAGCCGGTTCACTTCGGCCAACGCCTCCGGCACCGAGATGACGCCGGCGACGATCAGCGTGGCGGCCGCCGGTACCGCGACGATGGCCTCGGGCCAGCCGTGCGGGCGCACTATGGCGAACAGCAGTACGACGACCAGCGCGACGAGCGCCAGGCTCAACCCCACGGGTCTGCGCGCTGCCAGAGCGTAGGCAGATGCAGCGCGACACCGTCCTCGCGCGCCAGCCGGGACAGCACCTGCATCGTGACGTCCAGATCGTCACCCGCGTAGGGCAGCGCGCGCAGCGGCTTGTGCAGCGGGCGGAAGAAGTCGTCCCAATGGATCAGGACGACGCGGCGCGCACCCACCGCGCGCACAGCTTCTGCCCAGTAGTCGAGCAGGTACTGCTCGGGCTGCACACCGAGCTGCCCGACGCCGAGGTACACGACGTCGGCCCGCTGTGTGGCCAGCGCGCCGGGCAGGAAACCGGCGCTGCCGACGATCAGCAACCGCCGGTCCGACGGCCGGTGATGCACGACCGTCGACCATGCTTCACCGCACTTGTATGCCGACGCGCGCACCGGTGGCGCGACGGGTTCGGTGATGACGCCGGGAAAGCGGTCGGGTGGGCAGTGTTCGGACTCGATCAGCGTGACGTCATACGCCCCAAGGGTTATGGCTTTGCCCGGTGTCGCCACGACGAGGCGATCGTCGGGCAACCCGTGACCGAGGCCGACCTGTCGCGCCGACGTTCCGCCGACCACCTTCGCGCCGGTGCGCTGGGCGACCACGGCGCTGTCCATCGCGTGGTCGAAATGGGTGTGCACCGGCAACACTGCCTCAAGGCGCTGCACCCCCATTCGCGCCAACGAGCCGTCGATCCGCGGCGTCGACGGCGACAACGACCGCAGCCCGACCTCAGCCAGGCTCGGCCGGGAGAAGAAGCCGTCGGTCATCACCGCGGACTCACCGTCGTCGACGAGCAGCGTGGTGACGCCGGCCCAGGTGACGGTCAGCGGCGCACCCTCGGTCGCAGCGGGCTCGTCGAAGTAACCGGCGTAGTCGGCCAGGTCCGGCCTGCCGAGCTTGAGGCGCATAGCGCCAACCTTATGTGCGGTCCCCGTAGCGCCTGCGGAACTTCTCGACCTGCCCGGCGGTGTCGATGTGGCGGCGCGAGCCTGTCCAGAACGGATGCGACGAGGCGCTGATGTCGACGACGACAAGCGGATAGGTGCGGCCGTCCTCCCATTCGACGGTGCGCTCGCTCGTCAACGTCGATCGTGTCAGGAATGCGTCACCGGTGGTCGCATCCTGGAACACCACGGGGTGGTAGTCGCGATGGATATCGGGTTTCACCGTTCTTCTCCTTCGTGCTTCGCGATGATGACGTCGCCCGCGTGTTCGGCCCTGTCCTCGCATGGGTCGTGGTGCCAATCGCCGAACGGGTCGGCGTACGCGCGCCATTCGTGCGGCCGCGCCATTTCCTCGTCGGTCAGCAGCGCGGCCTGAAGTCCGTCGGCGATGGCCTCGGGTTGGGCGCCGCAGACGAGCACCGTCAACGCCACGTGACGATCACCGACGGTGTCGTGCCAGTCGGCCGACGCTAGCGCGCACCGTTGCGGGTCCGCGTACGCCAACTGGTTGGAAGTCATTGCGGCCAGCCACTTTCCGGCGTACTCGGTCCGCAGCCCACAGCCGGCGGATTCGATCCACATCGCGTCGTCGAACCGGTTCGCCAGCCACAGCCTGCCCCGGGTCCGCACCACACCGTCCAACAGCAGATCCAACGCATCGTGCAGGCGTTCGGGATGGAACGGCCGTCGCGCGGAGAACAGGATGAGCCCGACGTCGCCGTCGCCGGACAGCGACGGCTCACCGGCCAGTAGGGGATCATGCGGATTGTCGCTGCGACCGCGACGGCTGTCGGGTTCGAGATTGGCCAGCGCGGTCTCGGCCCGGCCGGCTCCGACCGTGAGCCGTGCCAGCGGAGCCAGCCTGCGCAGCACCGCCAGCGTGCGGGTGTCGGGGTCGGTGAGCACGAGTGCATCCGCGAACTCGGCCTGGGCCACCACCACCTGCGCGACGGTGCGCCCGTCGGCGAGATCGTCGTCACCGAGCGATTGGCTGAGCCAGTTCGCGGAGTCGATGCACGTCACCACCGCGTCGATACGGACGTCGCAGGCGGCAGGCCCGTCGAGGTAGCCGGGCCCCACGCGCACCCGGACGTTGTTGATCGCCCAGCAGACGGGTTCGGGTTCCAGCCACGGCATCAAGCGCACGACGATGCGGTCGATGTCGCTGCGACGGTGCAGCCGTCTGAGCAGGATCAGCAGGTCGTTGCGCACGGTGCAGGTGACGCAGCCCTTCCTCAGCTCGAGCGGCCACTCCGTCGTATCGCCGGCCACGCCGACGCGCCGTAGCACCACCTGACCGTCGAACCTGTGCTCGACGACGACGGTGCCAGGTTGTCTGGCCACGACGTCGACGACGCCATCGGTATCGCCCTGACCGCAGATCAGGACCACCGGCGTTCGCATGCGTACCTCCTGTACTATTGAAAACGATTATCATTTACATTAGCGCAACGAAGGGAGGGCCGTGTCCGCGCACTGTCAGGTCACCGGCCGATCGCCGAGCTTCGGCAATTCCGTATCGCATTCGCACCGTCGCACCCGTCGGCGGTGGAACCCGAACATCCAGTCCAAGACCTACTACCTGGCCTCGGAGCGCCGTCGCGTCACGCTGCGGGTGAGCGCCAAGGGAATCAAGGTCATCGACCGTGACGGCATCGAGGCCGTCGTCGCCCGGCTGCGTCGTGAAGGGACGAAAATCTGATGGCGCGCAACGATATCCGGCCCATCGTCAAACTGAAGTCCACCGCGGGCACGGGCTATACCTACGTCACACGCAAGAACCGTCGAAACGACCCCGACCGGATCGTGCTGCGCAAGTACGACCCGGTGGTACGGCGCCACGTCGACTTCCGTGAGGAGCGTTGATGGCCAAGAAGAGGCAGGTCCGCCGATCTCCTGCACCTGAACCCAAGCGGCATAAGACAAATCCGCTGAAGGCTGCCGGCATCACCCACGTCGACTACAAGGACGTGCAGCTGCTCCGCACATTCATCTCCGAACGCGGCAAGATCCGGTCGCGCCGTGTGACGGGGTTGTCGGTGCAGCAGCAGCGGCAGGTCGCCATCGCGATCAAGAACGCTCGAGAGATGGCGCTGCTGCCGTACGCCACCCTGCGGTAATCTCCGCGCGTGAGAACCGTTCCAGTCATCGCGTTGACTGGTTATCTGGGCGCAGGTAAGACGAGTCTGCTGAACCATGTCCTGCGAACCCCGAGAGCGCGACTTGGCGTGATCGTCAACGACTTTGGCGCGCTCAACGTCGACGCCGGGCTGGTCGTCGGCCAGATCGACGAACCCAGTTCGATCACCGGTGGTTGTGTGTGTTGCCTGCCGGACAACGGTGGGCTCGACGACGCGCTGACCAAGCTCACCGACCCGCGGCTCGACCTCGACGCCATCATCGTCGAGACCAGCGGCCTGGCCGACCCGGTCGCCGTGGCGCAGCTGATCCGCTTCAGCGGCGTTGACGGCGTGCGGCCAGGCGGCATAGTCGACGTCATCGACGCCACCACCCACTTCGACGTCGTCGATCGCGACAGAACTCCGCCGGCTCGCTACGGCGCCGCGTCCTTGATCGTCGTCAACAAGATGGACCAACTGCCCGAGGACGACCGGCAACCGCTGCTCGAACGAATCGAGCAGCGTGTTCGCGAGCGCAACCCACTCGCCCCCGTGGTCGGGACGGTCGGCGCGCGAATCGATCCCGCGCTGCTGTATGACCTACCCCGAACGGATGACGAGCTGGGCCAGCTCTCGTTCAGGGAACTCCTCTTCGAATCCGCGGAAGAGACGCATGCCCATGCCGACGATGACCACGCCCACGCCGACGCGGTCACGGTGACCAGCTCGGGGTGTATCGACCCGGGCAAGTTACTCGACCTGCTGGAGGATCCGCCGCCTGGGGTCTATCGGGTCAAGGGCGCGATCGCCGTGCGATATCGCTCCGCAGTGCGGCCCTATGTCGTCCATCTGGTTGGTCCGTCCATACATGTCTCCACCGCTCCCGCGTCGGCGACGCCGAACAGCCTCGTTGCCATCGGAATGGATCTCGACACCGAAGACGTGCGTGCCCTTCTGGATGCCGTCCTCGCCCCATGCGAGGGAAACGCATCGGCAGGCGCGATTCGCCGCCTGCAGCGTTATCGCCGACTCAGCCTGTGAATCAATACTCGTACAGATTCGCGGGCGGTTCGATACGGGTGGCGGAGAAGACCTCCATGACGGCGATCGGGCCATTGCGTGAAAAGGTCTGTCCGGATGGGACTTCAGCCTCGACCCGCAACCAGGTGTTCTCTGGATAGGCGGCGATCTGTTGCGCGGCCGGACCGCTGACGCGGATCCGCGCCAGCGAGGCATCGGCGGCGCAGCAGATGATCACCACGCGCGCCAGATCCGTGCGACCGTCCTCCTTGAACGTGAATCCAGTTACCGTGATCAGCCTGCCGTCAAGGGTGTTCGCCGAATCCCGCGCTATCCGCACCAGAAGCTCCGGCAGCGAGATGGCCGGTGCACGTTCGGCGGGCAACGCGGGGAACGGCCGTCGCTGCACTTCAGAGGACACCTCGGTCACCGACGGGGTGGCGGCTTCGGGGGCGATGGCAGGCGGAACGATGAAACCGATCACCGCGATGGGAACGACCAGCAGCCAGGCTGCCGACGCGCGGTGCGCATGGCCGTCGTCGTGAGGCGCGTCGGCCGCTCCACGGCGGATGTCGCGCACGATCGAGATCAATGCGAGCACTATCAGCAGGATCGCCGACACCGCCAGCCACGGCAGCAGCGAAGGCTTGACGTACCTGGTGTAGGTCCCGGTGATGGTGATGATTCCCGTGGCCATGCCGACGAGCAACAGAAGAACGTTCTCGGTCTCGCGACTCATTGCGTACCCACCAGCAGCAGTCCGACACCCGAGGCGACCAGTGTGGCCACCACGAACGTCGTCGGCGCGAACCGCAAAGCGAAAGCGCGACCGAACATCCCGGCCTGCATCGCGAACAGCTTGAGATCGACGGCCGGACCGACGACGAGAAACACCAGGCGCGGCAGCAGTGGGAGCATCGTCAAGCTGGCGGCGACGAACGCGTCCGCCTCTGAACACAGCGACAAGACCACGGCGAGCAGCGCCATGGTCAAGATGCCGAGCACGATCTGCCCTGCGAGCTTCTCGTACATCCACGGCGGCACGACCACCCGAAGCGCCGCTGCAGCGGCAGCGCCGATCACCAGATACGAGGCCGCTTGCAGGAAGTCGTGCCGGGCGGCCTCGGTGAACACCGTCCAGCGCGACCCCTCGCCGTCGCGCGGTTGCGGCAGGCGCCGGGTTATCCACTCGGTTCGGCCGAACCGCGCCCACACGGCTCCCATGATCAGCGCAGTCACCAACGACGCGATACACCGCGCCGCCACCATTTGCGGCTGGCCGGGGAATGCGACAGCCGTGGCGACCAGCACGACGGGGTTGATGGCTGGGGCGGCGAGCATGAAGGTCAAGGCGGCGGCGCCCACTGCCCCGTCACCGAACAGGCGTCGCGCAACTGGAACCGAACCGCACTCGCAGCCGGGCAGTGCGGCACCGCCGACACCCGCAGCTAGGATCGCCGCGGCGGGTCTGCGTGGCAACCAGCGAGTCAGCCGTTCGGGCGTCACGAACGCCGCGACAAGTCCACTGATCACGATTCCGAGGGCCAGGAACGGAATGGCCTGCACGAAGATCCCGCTGAAAACCGTTGCGGCGGTCGAAAGTTCCGCCGAGCCAACGACGAATCCCCTCAGCGCAGTGCCGAAAACGGCCAATGCGACCATGCCGACGACCAGCACGTGCATGGACCCGATCCGCCGGCGCGGTTCGGTCAGGGCGGTGTTCAGGTGAAGGCCTTGATCTCGACTCCGTCGGAATGCAGCCGTGCCCTGACTGCATGGGCGATCTGCACCGCCCCCGGTGAATCTCCGTGCACACAAACAGATTCGACCGTGATCGGAATCGTGGAGCCGTCTACTGCGGCAACTCGACCCGCCGTCACCATCGACGACACCCGGTCTGCGATCTCCTCGACGTCATGAAGTACCGCGTTGTGCAGCCGCCGCGACACCAGCTGCCCGTCGGATCGGTACGCACGGTCGGCAAACGCCTCGGGCACGGTCCGCAGGCCGAGCTCCTGCGCCTCGGCGAAGAACACCGATCCCGATAGGCCGAGGACGGGCAGTGCGGGGTCGACCGCATGCACCGCTTCGGCGACCGCACGTGCCTGATCATGATTGGTGACGATCGTGTTGTACAGCGCGCCATGGGGTTTGACGTAACTTACCGTCGACCCGGCGACTTGAGCGATCGCCTGTAGCGCGCCGATCTGGTAGATCACGTCCGCCTTCAGGTCTTCTGGATCGGCGTCGATGAAGCGTCTGCCGAATCCGGCGAGATCGAGATAGCTGACCTGCGCGCCGATGCGCACGTCGCGTTCGGCTGCCGCCCGGCACGTCCGCAGCAACAGTGCAGAGTCGCCGGCGTGGAAGCCGCATGCGACGTTGGCGCTCGTGACGACATCGAGCATCGCGTCGTCGTCGCCGAGTTTCCACACTCCGAAGCTCTCACCGAGGTCGGCGTTGAGATCGACGGTCACGTCGACCAGCCTACGATCGGCGCGGGCGCGGCCCATCGGTTCTCGGCGACGAACTCGCTCAGCGGTCGTCCGACCGCCCAATCGTCGATCTCGAGTTGCGGGCGGTCGGGAAACTCCGGCACCGGACCAAGACACAGCACCGCGACAGCCTCGGCGTCCTCCGGCACACCGAGCAACTCCCCGAGCCGGCGCGGGTCGAATATCGACACCCACCCCATGCCGAGACCTTCGGCACGTGCGGCCAGCCACAGGTTCTCGATGGCGCACGACACCGACGCAAGATCCATCTGTGGCAGCGTGCGCCTGCCGAACACGTGGTCCTGCCTCCCGTCGCCGAGAGCGACGACCAAGAGCTCGGCACAGTCCAGAATGCCTTCGACCTTCAGGGCCAGGAACTCGGCGTTGCGCGGCCCGAGCGCCTCGGCCGTGCGCTGACGTTCGTCGTCGACGACGGCGTGGATGTCGCGGCGCAACGCCAGGTCGGTGATCCGGATGAATCTCCACGGCTGCATCAGCCCGACGCTGGGCGCGGCATGCGCGGCCTGCAGCAATCGAACCAGGACATCCTCGGGGATCTCGGATCCGGGGACGAAGCGGCGCATATCGCGGCGTGCGGCGATCACCCGGTAGATCGCGCTTCGCTCAGCGGGACTGAATGCGTGCTCGGTCACGCTCGTGAGCTTAGGTGGCACCATCGACGGGGTGACCCGTGAGCTCGTACTGATCAGCGCGGCGGAACTGAAGCGGCGGCTGGATGCCGGCGAGCGGCCGACGATCCTGGACGTGCGCTGGCAGCTCAGCGAGCCCGACGGACGCGCGGCATTCGAGCGAGGGCACATCCCGGGCGCGGTGTACGTCTCGCTGGAGGACGAGTTGTCCGACCACACCGTCATCGGGCATGGCCGCCACCCGCTGCCGTCGGGGCGAGACCTGGAGGCGGCCGCCAGGCGGTGGGGTGTACGCGACGGTTCGTCGGTCGTCGTGTACGACGACTGGAACCGGGCCGGGTCGGCGCGCGCCTGGTGGGTGCTGACCGCGGCGGGCATCGCCGATGTGCGCATACTCGACGGCGGACTGGCCGCCTGGTCCGGTCCGCTCGAAACTGGTCCGGCGAGCACGCAACCCGGTGATGTGACGGTCTCACACCACGACCTGTACGCGGGTGCGTTGCCGACACTCACCGCCGAGCAGGTGATCGCCGCCGACCTGACCCTGCTGGACACTCGCGCGCCGGAACGCTTCCGCGGCGAGGTCGAACCCGTCGATCCGGTCGCGGGCCACATTCCCGGCGCCCGCAATGTCCCGAGCACGAGCCTGCTGGACCGCGACGGGCGTTTCGTCGCCGATGTCCCGGAGTCCAGCGGCGCCGTGGGCGTGTACTGCGGATCGGGTGTCACGGCGTCGGTCGTGGTCGCTGCGCTCGCCGCGGCCGGAGTCGGCGCCGCGCTGTATCCGGGCTCATGGTCTGAATGGTCTTCGGAATCAACACGTCCGGTGGAACGGGACTAACTGCGGGCACGGCCGCGACGACCGATCAGCCAGCACACCAAAAAGATCGCGAACGAGATCGTCGTGACGAACACCGAAACCGGTACCCCAGGCGCCAGGGACAGCAGGATGCCCCCGACGGCGGACACCTCGGCGAAGATCACCGATGCCGCGACTGCCGCCCCGGGTGACGAGAACACCCGAACTGCGGCCGCAGCGGGGGTGATCAGCAGTGACATCACCAGCAACGCCCCGACGATCTGCACGCCCTGTGCGGCCGTGACCCCGACCAGCGCGGCGAAGACAATGCCCAACGCGCGCACCGGAACTCCGCGTCCCGCCGCCACCTCAGGGTCGACGGTGGCGAACAACAGGGGACGGTAGGACACCGCAAGCACGACGATGACGACCACCGACACGACGGTCAATAACGCCAGCCCGGAGTAGCCGACGCCGACGATCTGCCCGGTCAGCAGCGCGAAGCTCGTCCCGCTGCGACCGGGATAGAGATGGATGAACAGCACTGCAAGGCCGAGCCCGAACGCCAGCACCACACCGATCGCCGAATCCCGTTCACGTGCACGCTGGCCCAGCACCCCGAACAAAACTGCGGCCAGTGCGCATCCGACCAGTGCGCCGATACCGACGTTGAAACCGGCGAGCAGTGCGAAAGCCGCTCCGGTGAGGGACAATTCGCTGGATCCGTGCACCGCGAACGACATCTGCCGCATCACGATGAACGGTCCGATCAACCCGGACACCAGGGCGAGCAGTGCGGCCGCGAGCAGGGCCTGCTGGACGAAGTCGCGGCGCAAGAGGTCGAGGGTGATGTCGAACGAGAACAGGTGCGCCAGCAGGTCGGTGAGCCGTTCACTCATGGTCGTGGCCGCTCGCGTGTGCCGAGTGGTCGTGCTCGCCGACCACGACGTAGCGGCTGCCGACCTTCACCACCTGGATGTCGGCGCGATACAACTCGGAAAGGGTCGCCGAGGTCATCACCTCTTCGACGGTGCCGATCCGGAATCGGCCGTCGACCAAATACAACACCCGGTCTATGTATGGCAGAACGGGATTGACCTCATGGGTGACGAAAAGTACGGCGGTGTTCGCGTCGCGCCGGCGCGCATCGATCAGCGTCGACACCAGCCGTGCGTTGGCCGGATCCAGGTTGAGCAGTGGCTCGTCGCACAGCAGCAGCACCGGATCCGTGGTCAGCGCCTGGGCGATCCGCACCCGCTGGAGCTCGCCGCCCGACATCACACCGACCGGCATATTCGCGAGTGTCTTGCCGTTGACCTGGTTCAGCGCCCGCTGCACGGCTGTGCGCTTGGCCGAACGGTCGGTCGCCAGACCCCAGCGGTGACCGTCGAACCCCAAACCGACGAGATCACACGCCCGCAGCGACAGCCCGCTGTCGATCGCACGGTGCTGGGGCACGTAACCGATTCGCCTGCTGCCCTTTTCGACCGGCTTCCCGCAGATCGTGACCTTGCCCGCGGTGAGTTGCAGTTGGCCGAGCAGCACCTTGAGCAGGGAAGTCTTGCCGGTACCGTTCGGGCCGAGCACCGCGATGAATTCACCAGCGCGCACGGCGAGATCGAGTTGGTCCCACAGCACGCGTTCGGCGAACGCCAGCCGGGCGCCGGTCAGTTCGGCGACGACGTCAGCAGGCACAGATTGATTATCTGTTCGCCTGTGGCGCCTTATCCAACTGGCTCGCCAGCTGTTCGGCGGTTTGGCGCTGCCAGGTCAGGTAGTCGGTGCCATCGGGCAGGGTCTCCGTCACGTTCACGACGGGTATCGAGGCGCGGTTGGCAGCGTCGGCAAGCTGCTTGGTGACCGCGGTCTCGGTCTGCGGGTTGTACAGCAACGCGGACACCTGCCGAGCGTTGATCATGTCGAGCATCGCGGCCAGGTCCGCGGGGGACGGGTCGGTGTCCTCCTCGATCGCGTTGGCGAAGCCCTCTGGAGTCTTGTCGGTGATACCGGCATTGACCAGCAGGTAGTGTGCGACGGGCTCGGTCGCGACGACGGAGGCCCCCGGATGCTCCTGGCCGATTGCGCGCTCGAGCGTCAGGATCTCGTCGGCCTTGGCGCCGAACGTCGCGGCGTTGGCGCGGTAGGCGTCGGCGTTGGCGGAGTCGATCGTCGACAGTCGTTCGGCGATCTGCGCGGCGACGGCCTTGGCGGTGGCCGGGTCGTAGAAGACGTGCTCGTTCGGAGGCTGCGACGAGGGTGGTAGCAGTGCGTAGGCCGAATATCCGCTGACGCTCGGCACGTCCGGATGTTCTTCGAGCACGTGCTCGACCCAGTGGTCGTAGTCGCCGCCGTTGAAGACGACCAGCGAGGCGTCGGTGAGCGTCGCGGTGTCGGCGGGGCTGGCCTCGAACGAGTGCGGATCGGCGACGGTCCCGTTCACGATCGACGTCACGGAAGCATGGTCGCCGGTGACAGCGCTGGCCACGCTGCCCCAGACATCGGTGGACGCCACGACGGACGCGGTGCCGGCATCGGATTGCACCGATTCCCGCTGACTGCATCCGGCGGCGCCGATCGCAACCACCACCGCCGTCATCGCCGCAAAGCTGGCACGCATGGCATCTCCCGTAAGCCTCTGAACAGAAATGAAAACCGTTTCCAATAACTCTAGCCCACGGCATCCCGGGTAACGCAAATTCATCGGCTAACGTCACATCATGTCCAGGAGTCCAGCGCCCCGGCGCCGGGCGACTCTGGCCTCGTTGGCCGCCGAGCTGAAGGTCTCGCGGACCACCATCTCCAACGCCTACAACCGGCCGGATCAGCTGTCGGCCGATCTGCGTGACCGCGTACTGGCCACCGCTAAGCAGCTGGGCTACCCGGGACCGGACCCGGTGGCCCGGTCGTTGCGCACTCGCAAGGCAGGGGCGGTCGGGTTGATGATCACCGAACCCCTCAACTACTCGTTCAGCGATCCCGCCGCGCTCGACTTCGTCGCCGGCCTCGCGGAGTCGTGCGAAGAGGCCGGGCAGGGACTGCTGCTCGTGGCGATCGGTCCGAAGCGCAGCCTCGACGACGGTTCGGCCGCCGTCCTGGCGGCTGGGGTGGACGGGTTCGTGGTGTACTCGGCTTCCGACGACGATCCCTATCTATCGGTGGTGCAGCAGCGGCACCTCCCGATCGTCGTCGTCGACCAGCCTAAGGATGCGCCTGGCACCTCGCGGGTGTGTATCGACGACCGCGAAGGCATGCGCCAACTCGCCGAACATGTTGTGGGCCTTGGCCACCGGGAGATCGGCCTGCTGACGATGCGACTGGGACGCGACTGGCCGCATGGGGGACCGGAGGCGGCATTGGCGGACCCCGACCGAGTCCAGACTCCGCATTTCCACGTCCAGCGCGAGCGCATTCACGGCGTATACGACGCGATGACCGCCGCGGGCCTCGACCCGGCGTCGCTGACCGTGGTCGAGAGCTATGAACACCTGCCGACGTCCGGTGGGGCGGCCGCCGAGGTGGCACTCCACGAGAACCCACGCATCACCGCTCTGATGTGCACGGCCGACGTGCTGGCGCTGTCGGCGATGGATCACTTGCGGGCGAAGGGTGTCTACGTTCCCGGTCAGATGACGGTGACCGGCTTCGACGGCGTACCCGAGGCGTTGCGGCGCGGCCTGACGACGGTGGTTCAGCCGAGCATGGAAAAGGGCAGACGCGCGGGCCGGCTGCTGCACAACCCGCCGCGCTCCGGCTTGCCGGTGATCGAGGTGCTCGAGACCCAGGTGGTGCGCGGCCGCACGTCGGGTCCGCCCGCCTAGACCTCGGTGATCGGCGGGCTGACGCGCCACTCGTCGAGTGTCGGCGTCAAACCATCGGCCAGCATCGGCAATTGCGGCACCATCGCCAGCGCCGCAGCTGCCGCCAGGCGGCCTGCCGCCTCGGTGACCCGCAACACCCGTTCGTCGACGGGACGAAGGCCCGCGGCCGTGGCGGCCGCGTTGTAGGCCGAAATTCCTTCGGGTCCCACCATCGCGAGGTCTGATTCGATCGCACCAAGGGTGACGAGTTCGAAGTCCGACCACAGGTCCCCGTCTTGTGTGCTGATCATGTTGTAGGAGGGCGCGTCACCGTGAATGGGCTGAATGCCGGCCCCGGGAAAAGTCTGTTCGAATGCGTGTGGTGACGTCAGCACCGGCGCGATCACGGACCATTCCCGTTGCGCCCGTTCAAGATCGGCGGCGGACAGCAGCTCGGGCATGCGCTCCAATGCGGCCAGCCCGTCGGGGATATAGGTTGCGAACGGTGCCCAGAAGCCAAGATCGCCGTCGTAGCAGCGCAATGCGGCGTGCAGGTGTGCGGTCTGCTCGATACGGCGCATGATGTTCGTGCTCGCGTCGGGGACTTCGTCGATCAACTGCCAGAAGGTCATCGAGAAGCCGTCGCGCCGAACGGGTTCACGCGGCACCAAAGGACTCGGGGGCACCACCGGATGGCCGCGGTCGGCCAGCCAACCCGTCACGGCGAGTTCGCGACGCTGCTGCGCGGTCTGGGTTTCCGGGGTCGCCGAATAGGACGGTGGCAGCACCGTGGGCACTCGGACGACGACGGGTACCGGAGCAAGATGAACGATCACGGAAAAAGCGTCATAGAGGACACGCGGCTGGGAGACCTCCAGTCCGAGGCCGCGACCCGCCGCGGTCGCGGCCGAAACCGCTCGTGCCGTGCGGGCTTTCAGCTCGTCAGCGGTGAGCACGTGCATTCAGCAGGTACGCCAATGCTTCTGCGACATCGTCAGGCGATCCGATGCGAAAGCCCGCTGCTGTGTCACCGGGTCCGACCTTGACGCCGATGTCGCCGTCTCGCATCCGCGCGAACGCCTTCTCGTCGGTGACATCGTCCCCGAGAAAGACCACCGCTGTGGAGGAGTTCTGGTCGCGCAGTATGTCGACCGCCTCGCCCTTGTCGGTCTGGATCACGGCGAACTCCAGCACCGCCTTGCCCGCGGTGGCGTGCGCGTCCCAGCTCTCCGAGGCCAGGCGGGCCTGCTCCAACGCCGCCTCTCCGTCGGCCGGACTGGCATTGCGGACGTGCAGGGCGACCGATGCCGGCTTGGTCTCCACAGTCACGCCTGGCTTGTCCGCTGCAATCTCGTTCAGCTCGGCAATGATTCGCGTCAGCAGAGCCTCGTCGATGTCGTGGGCGAACCCGGTGTCGAACTCGGCCCCGTGGCTGCCGACCAGATGAACGGATGCCGGCATCCTCGACAACGATCGCAGCACGCCGAGCGCCCGTCCGGATATCAGGGCCACGTCGGTGTCGGGCAGTTCGGCGAGCGCGGTCAACGCGGTGGCCGCATCGGGCAGCATCCGAGCGTCGGCCGGGTTGCTGACGATGGGTGCGAGGGTGCCGTCGAAATCACAGGTGACCAGTAACCGGGGAACCCGGCAAACCGTATCGAGCGCGCGCTGCAGTTCGACCGGGAGCACGCCTAGATCTTAGGGTGCTCGCCGTCGCCGATCAGAAGCCGCACGGCGAGATCCAGACGCTTGGCGACATCGGTCGCCGACGCCCGCCGCGTCAGCCAGGCCAGCAGGTTCGAAAGCCAGACGTCAGAGATGACGCGCGCGATGTGGTACTGGTCCTCGGTCGGCTCGCCGTCGCTCATGGCGCGGGCGAACATCGAGTCCATCAGCTTGCCGACGTGGTCGACCTCACCCGCCGCCGAGGCGTCGGCGAATACGAATGCCCGTGTCATCGCCTCGGTCAACAGCGGATTGCGCTGCATCGAGCGGTTGAGCTTGCCGACCATGACGTTCAGTCGCTGGTAGGGGGTGCCTCCGACGATGGTGGCACGGTCGGTCTTGGCGTCGATGCGCTCGAATTCCCGGCCCAGCGCCGAGACGAGCAGGTGCACCTTCGAAGGGAAGTAGCGATACAGCGTGCCTACCGCCACATCCGCCCGTTCCGCGACCGCGCGCATCTGGACCGCCTCGTAACCACCCTTGGAGGCGATGGCCAGGGTAGCGTCCAGGATTCGCTTGCGGCGCTCCCGCTGGGCTTCGGATCCCAGTTCGGACTCGGCCAACACCGCCACGGTCATCACCTGGGGCGGTCGCGAATCCGACCCCGATCCCTGGTTTGGCTGTGACAGGCCGGACATCTGTTCGACTACTCCTTCTCCGCACGGGTATCGCCGAAAACGATACGCATGCCGAACTACATTTTCTCACTTCAGAAACGCCGCGGCACCGACGTGTCCTGCTGCTATGGCGGTCGACTTGACGGTCGATCGCTGGCACTATTAGAACACGTTCTAGTGGGAAGCATGGACTTCTCACCCAAACGCTAGGAGCAGACGGTGTCAGCCACAATGACCGACGAGCAGTTTGCCGCGCGCGAACTGGTCCGTAGCTGGGCAGCTGCTTCAGGCCCCTCCGAGGCGGCCAGGAAGGTCGAGGCGGGCCAGCCGGACGCGTGGCGTTCAGCCTACGACGGACTGGCCCAACTCGGCCTCTTCGGTGTCGCGCTGTCCGAGGAGAAAGGCGGCGCCGACGGCACCGTCGAGGATCTGTGTGCGATGGTCGACGAGGCCGCCGCAGCCCTGGTCCCCGGTCCGGTCGCGACTACGGCACTGGCCACTTTGCTGGTCGAGCAGGCCGACATCCTGGAGTTGCTGATAGCCGGTGAGCGCGTTGCGGGTGCCACGCTGACGGCCAACATCGAATTCGACGGCGCGCACGCATCCGGTACCGCCGATTACGTGCTCGGAGCCGATCCGGCCGGGATTTTGGTGCTGCCCGCTGCGGACTCCGTTGTGCTGATCGACGCATCTGCCGACGGGGTCACCGTCGAACCGCTGACCCCGACCGACTTCTCGCGGCCGCTGGCGCGTGTCGTGCTGGACGCCGCACCTGCGGTAAAGCTGTCGACGTCGCCGCAACGTTTCGCCGATCTGGCTGCCACGGTGCTGGCCGCCGAGGCCGCGGGGCTGGCGCGCTGGGCACTGCAGACCGCGACGGAGTACGCGAAGGTGCGCGAGCAGTTCGGCAAGCCGATCGGCAGTTTCCAGGCCATCAAGCACATGTGTGCCGAGATGCTGCTGCGCTCCGAGCAGGCTTCGGTGGCCGCGGCGGACGCGGCCAGGGCGGTGGCCGAGGATGACGAGCAGCAGCTCTCCATCGCCGTCGCAGTGGCTGCGGCCGCCGGAATCGACGCCGCGAAAGCCAACGCCAAGGACTGCATTCAGGTGCTCGGCGGCATCGGGATCACGTGGGAGCACGACGCGCATCTGTATCTGCGGCGCGCGTACGGCATCGCGCATTTCCTCGGTGGCGCAGACAAGTGGCTGCGCCGTGTCGCGACACTCACTCAGCAGGGTGTGCGCCGCGATCTGAAGATCGACCTCGAATCGGTGGAGCATCTGCGCCCCGAAATCGCTTCTGCGGTAGCCGAAGTCGCCGCGCAGCCCGCGGAGAAGCGGCAGGTTGCGTTGGCCGATTCCGGACTGCTGGCGCCGCACTGGCCGCGTCCGCACGGCCGCGAGGCCGGCCCGGCCGAACAGTTGCTGATCGATCAGGAGCTGGCCAAGGCCGAGGTGGTTCGCCCGGATCTGGTGATCGGATGGTGGGCGGTGCCCACGATTCTCGAGCACGGCTCTCCCGAGCAGATCGAGCAGTTCGTCCCCGCCACGCTGCGCGGCGAGTTCCTGTGGTGCCAGCTGTTCAGTGAGCCCGGCGCTGGGTCCGATCTGGCAGCGCTGCGGACCAAGGCAGTACGAGCCGACGGGGGCTGGAAGCTCACCGGACAGAAGGTGTGGACGTCGGCGGCCCACAAGGCGGCATGGGGGGTGTGCCTGGCCCGCACCGATCCGGACGCGCCCAAGCACAAGGGCATCACCTATTTCCTCGTCGACATGAAGTCGGCGGGCATCGACATCCGTCCGCTGCGTGAGATCACCGGCGACAATCTGTTCAACGAAGTGTTCTTCGACGAGGTCTTCGTGCCCGACGAGATGGTGGTCGGCCCGGTCAACGACGGCTGGCGGCTGGCGCGCACGACGCTGGCCAACGAGCGGGTGGCGATGGCACATGGCACCGCGCTGGGCAACCCGATGGAGGAGTTGTTGCGTCAGGTCGCCGATCTCGATCTCGATTCGACCGGACAGCACCAGCTCGGCTCGCTGATCCTGGCGGCCCAGGTCGGCTCGCTGCTGGATCAGAAGATCGCGGAACTCGCTGTGGGGGGCCAAGATCCGGGTCCGCAGGCCAGCGTGCGCAAGCTCATCGGCGTGCGCTACCGGCAGGCGCTGTCCGAACTGAGGATGGAACTGTCCGAGGGCGCGGGCGTCGTCGACAACAAGACCGTCTTCGACTTCTTGAACACCCGCTGCCTGACGATCGCAGGCGGAACCGAGCAGATTCTGCTCACCATGGCGGGCGAAAGACTGCTCGGCCTACCCCGCTAGGTTGCTAAGAGAACGCGGCCTGCGCACAGGCGTTGGGTGACGTCAGGTTGACACCGGCGTACACCACCTGGATGTAGGAGCACACGATCAGCGGAACGTCGGTACGCGGACGGCCGGTGTAGGAGTCGATGGGCCATGCGACGCCGTGCAGGGCCACCCTGTCCGGCGGTCCGCCGCCGAAGTAGACCGTCGAGATCTCGTTGTCGGTCAACGATTTGAAGATCCGGGTGTTCGGGGTCGCGACGTTCGAATTGATGTAGACGGAGCGGTCCATCGTGCGCAGCGTCACGTTCTGCCGGGCGTACAGATCACCGGGAAACCCGACCACACCGTTCGGTGTGCGCAGGTTTGCGACGGTGTCGAACAAGCATCTCGCCTCGGCTGCAATGCAATTGGCCGTCACACGCATCTGCAGCGTGTCCACCGGGTTGACGGGAATCGACGAGTCCGCCGTGTCCAGCGCAGCCGAAGACACGGCTGTCGGTGTGATGGTCGCCAGTGTCAGCACTGTCGCCGAGATCGCCACGAACGCGCCGGCCAACCGCTTCATCACAGAGATGCTCCCTTCGGTGCGCGCATCGTAGCCTGCGGGTTACTCGTCGTAAGTGACTTCGACCGAATCGGATCGCGGCAGCGCTTGGCAGCCCAGGATCAGACCCTCGTCGAGGTCGGACTGCTCGAGCACGTCATTGATTTCCATCTCGACGTCGCCGCTCTTCTTCAGTACCGCGCACGCGCCGCAGTGGCCCTCTCGACACGAGAACGGCGCATCGAGGCCCTTGTCAAGCAGTACGTCGAGCAGCTTCGCCTTGCGCGGCCACGTGATCTCATGCTTCTCACCGTCGAGCGTGACGACCGCGGTGGCCGGCCCCTCATCGCTGTCGTCTTCCTCGATGACCACCGCGGAGAACGGGTCGGAATCCAGTGACTTGAACACCTCGATGTGGATGCGTTGCGCGCCGAGGGACTTGAGCGCTTCTTCGGCCGCGACCATGAAGGGACCCGGGCCGCAGATGTACGCGTCGTGTCCGGCATACGGCTCGGCCAAGCCGGCCAACGCCGCCGCGCTCGGCAATCCCTGCACGCTGACGAGCCAGTGCACGACAGTGAGCCGATCGGGGTACTTGGCCGACAGGTCGCGCAGCGCGGCGTGGAAGATCACCGAGTTCTCGTTCTCGTTGGCATAGATGAGCACGACCTTGCCGCTGCCCTCGGCGAGGGCCGACTTGCAGATCGACATCATCGGTGTGATGCCGCTGCCGGCGCCCATGAGCAAGAAATCGGTGTCGAGGGTCTTGGGTACGAAGGTGCCCGACGGTGCCAGCACGTGCATCTTCATGCCGGCGTGCGCGTTGTCACACAGCCAGTTCGACGCGTATCCGTCCGCGGTGCGCTTGACGGTCACGGTCAGCGGGTCGTCGGTGAACGGTGAACTGCACAGCGAGTAGCAGCGCGCCACCGAGCCGGTGCGCTCGCTGGGCACCCGCAGCGTCAGGAATTGACCCGGCGAGTAGCGCAACCGGTCGGCCGGGACATCTGCTGAGTCGGGGCCGTCCGGGACCCTGAAAACCAGCGAACGCGCGTCGGTGGTCTCCTCGACGACGTCGGTCAGCTCCAGCTCGAGCACGTGGCTTCCGAGCGGCTCGTCCGTCACCGTTCACCCTTCCTCGCGAAATATTACTGGCCAATAACTAGAACAGGTTACAGAAATGCATGTCCCCAGGTCCAGCCGCCGCAGCAAGGCCCTTCTCGACACAAATCGTAACGTGTTCTAATCTTCATCTAGGCCCATACTCCGGAAGGCGACGGTCTGTGACATCCATCGACAATATTGAACAGCGTGACGTGCAGTCGGTCCTAGCCGGCATCGACGATCTGCTGCCGCTCATCGCAAAGCGGGCGCAGGCGGCCGAGGAACTACGGCGGTTGCCCGACGAGACCGTCGCTGAGCTCAACGAGGCCGGGTTCTTCAAGCTTCTGCAGCCCGAGCAGTGGGGCGGCCTGCAGTGCGATCCGACGGTCTTTTACGAGGCCGTCCGCCGCATCGCGAGCGCCTGCGGATCGACCGGATGGGTCAGCTCGATCATCGGCGTCCACAACTGGCACCTCGCCCTGTTCGACCAGCGGGCGCAGGAGGAGGTCTGGGGCGACGATCCGGCCGTGCGGATCTCCTCGTCGTACGCGCCGATGGGGGCGGGCACGGTGGTCGACGGCGGCTACATCGTCAACGGCGCGTGGCACTGGTCCTCGGGCTGCGACCATGCCACGTGGACGTTCGTCGGCGGTCCGGTGATCAAGGACGGCAAGCCGGTCGACTTCGGCAGCTTCCTCATTCCGCGTTCGGACTACGAGATCGACGACGTCTGGCATGTCGTAGGGCTCAAGGGCACCGGAAGCAACACCCTCAAGGTCAAGGACGTGTTCGTCCCGCGGCACCGCTTCCTGTCCTACAAGGCGATGAACGACCGCACCGCCGGTGGGCTGGAGAACAACACCGCGCCGGTGTACAAGATGCCTTGGGGCACCATGCATCCCACGACGATCTCGGCGCCCATCATGGGAATGGCCTACGGCGCCTACGATGCCCACGTCGAACACCAGGGCAAGCGCGTCCGCGCGGCGTTCGCCGGCGAGAAGTCCAAGGACGACCCATTCGCCAAGATCCGGATCGCCGAGGCGGCGAGCGATATCGACGCCGGTTGGCGTCAGCTCATCGGCAATGTTCGCGACGAGCATGAACTGTTGAAGGCGGGCAAAGAGATTCCGTTCGAGCTGCGGGCGCGGGCCCGTCGCGACCAGGTCCGCGCCACCGCCCGCGCCATCTCGTCGATCGACCTGCTCTTCGAGGCCTCCGGCGCGACCGCGCTGAACTCCGATCAGCCGGTGCAGCGCTTCTGGCGCGACGCGCACGCCGGCCGCGTGCACGCCGCCAACGAGCCGGAGCGGGCATACCTGATCTTCGGGAACAACGAGTTCGGCCTGCCACCGCAGGACACGATGGTTTAACTGGGAAGGCCAGATGACCTCCTTCGCTGCCGAAGCTGCTCAGCAGCAAGAGATCACGTTCGAGTCGACGTCGCGTTTTGCGCAGGTTCGTGATGACATGCGCCTGCACTACCACGAGGCGGGTGTCGGCAACGAGAAGACGGTCGTGCTGCTGCACGGCGGGGGACCGGGCGCGTCGAGCTGGTCGAACTTCGGTCGCAACATCGCGGTGTTGGCCCGCCACTTCCACGTGCTCGCTGTCGATCAGCCGGGATATGGACACTCGGACAAGCACACCGAGCACGAGCAGTACAACCGCTACAGCGCGACCGCGTTGCTGAACCTGTTCGACCATCTCGGGATCGAAAGCGCCGACCTGGTCGGCAATTCGCTCGGCGGTGGGACCGCGGTGCGGTTCGCGCTCGACAACGGCAGGCGCGCCGGGCGGCTGGTGCTGATGGGCCCGGGCGGCTTGTCGGTGAACCTGTTCGCACCGGATCCCACCGAGGGCGTGCGGCTGCTCGGCAAGTTCACCGCCGAGCCGACGCGCGAGAACATGGAAAAGTTTCTGCGCATCATGGTCTTCGACCAGAACCTCGTCACGCCCGAGCTGATCGACGAGCGGTTCGAGATCGCGAGCCGGCCCGAATCGCTGGCCGCCGCCCGTGCGATGGGTAAGTCGTTCGCGGGTGCGGACTTCGAGCTCGGCATGATGTGGCGCGAGGTCTACAAGCTGCGCCAGCGGGTGCTGCTGATCTGGGGCCGTGAGGACCGGGTGAACCCGCTCGACGGGGCGCTGATGGCGCTCAAGCAGATTCCGAAGGTTCAGTTACACGTCTTCGGACAGTGCGGGCACTGGGCGCAGGTGGAAAAGTTCGACGAGTTCAACAAGCTGACTATTGATTTTCTCGGGGGTGGCTCATGAGCATCAAGTCATTGGGTTATCTACGCATCGAATCAACCGACGTCGGGGCGTGGCGCGAGTACGGCCTGAAGGTGCTCGGCATGGTCGAGGGATCCGGTCAGACCGAGGGCGCACTGTACCTGCGGATGGACGAGTTCCCGGCGCGGCTGGTCATTGTTCCCGGCGAGCATGACCGCCTGCTGCAGTCCGGTTGGGAGACCGCGAATGCCGCGGCGCTGCAGGAGATCCGCAATCGCCTCGACATCCAGGGGACGCCCTACAAAGAGGCATCGGCCGCCGAGCTCGCCGAGCGCCGCGTCGACGAGATGATCACGTTCGACGATCCCTCGGGCAACACACTCGAGGTCTTCCACGGGGTCGCGCTGGAACACCGCCGCGTCGTCAGCCCGTACGGCCACAAGTTCATCACCGAGGAGCAGGGTCTCGGTCACGTGGTGCTCACCACGCGCGACGACGCGGAGACACTGCACTTCTATCGCGACGTGCTCGGCTTCTTCCTGCGCGACTCGATGAAGCTGCCTCCGCAGCTCGTCGGCAGGCCCGCCGATGGCCCGCCGGCGTGGCTGCGCTTCCTCGGCGTCAACCCTCGCCACCACAGCCTCGCCTTCATGCCCGGTGAGACACCAAGCGGCATCGTGCATTTGATGGTCGAGGTCGGCGAGGCCGACGACGTCGGGCTGTGCCTTGACCGCGCGCTACGCCGCAAGGTCCCGATGTCGGCCACCCTGGGCCGTCACGTCAACGACAAGATGCTCTCGTTCTACATGAAGACACCCGGCGGGTTCGACGTCGAATTCGGTTGTGAAGGCCTGCAGGTCACCGACGACGACTGGGTCGCCAGGGAGAGCACGGCCGTCAGCCTGTGGGGCCACGACTTCAGCATCGGCTTCAAGTAGTGGGTGAGCCTATCGATCCCCGCACATTCCGAAATGTGCTGGGGCAGTTCTGTACGGGCATCACCGTGATCACCACCATGCACGACGGAAAGCCCGTCGGGTTCGCATGCCAATCGTTCGCGGCGCTGTCGCTAGATCCTCCGCTGGTGCTGTTCTGCCCGACGAAGGTGTCGCGATCCTGGAAGGCCATCGAGTCCAGCGGGCACTTCTGCGTCAACGTGCTGCACGAGAAACAGAAAGACGTCTCGGCGCGCTTCGGCTCCAAGGAGCCGGACAAGTTCGCCGAAATCGACTGGCATCTCTCGAAACTCGGATCACCGGTCATCAAGGACACGCTGGCGCACGTCGACTGCACGGTGCATTCGGTGCACGACGGCGGCGATCACCTCGTGGTGTTCGGCGCGGTGCACTCGCTGTCGGACGTGCCGCACAAGAAACCGCGCCCGCTGTTGTTCTACAAGGGGCAGTACACCGGAATCGAGCCGGACAAGAACACCCCGGCGCATTGGCGCGACGATCTCGAGGCGTTTCTCACCGCCACCACCGACGACACCTGGCTCTGACACGCGCCTACCGACGAGATTCGATGACCCGCAGCGCGGCGGCCTGACCGTCGCGGAGGAAGGCGACGATGCCCGTCGCCGCGGCACGGAGTCCTTTCTGGCTGGGGCGCTCGGGTCCGAGTAACGCCGTGACGGCGGAGCCCAAGATCTTCAATCGCTGGTCGGCACCGACGAAATCGGTGACCAGCGAATGTGTGACACCGGTGACGAGTGCCTGCACAGCGAACGCCTGATCCGCGGTAACCCAGTCGGTCCGGGCCATCCCGTGCTGACGCCAGAGCGGCAGGGCCGCGCGCAGTACCGCACTCGGCCCCAGTGCTTCGTTGAGCTCGACAGAGCGGGGGTGGTCGGCAAGGACGCCGAGGAGATCGTCATCGTGGCGCTGTAAGGCGGCGATGAGCGGGTGGCCGGTCGCTACCTGCAGCATCATCGGGCAGAAGCGTGAAGGACGAACCAGAGCGGGTTCCTCCTCGAACTTCACGATCAGATCCTCTAGGGCGCGCAGGAATGCTCGACCGACCAACCCGATCAGCAGATCCTCTTTAGTCGGCCAGTACAGATACACCGTGCCTTTTCCGACATGCGCTCGCGCGGCCACATCGGCGACGCTGAACCCCCTCGCGCCGCGACCGAGCAGGAGATCGTTGGCCGCCGTGAGGATTCGCGCCGCCGTGCCGGAGTTCTGTTCCGGCAGTTCGTCGAACGGTGATGCCATCCAACGGACTATATCGGCGAACCAGGTTCGCATGGCGAAGCTGATTGAACGAACTGACCATTTCCACCATTTGGTCAGTCAGTCGCTATAGTGGTGGCATGACGACGCAGAAGGAATCCGTGCGACACAGCCGCTCAGCCGGCGCCGACGTCGACCGCCTCGTTGATGAACCCACCCGGGTGCGGGCCCTGAAGAAAACGATCTTCGCGGTCGCCGATGGGTTGGCTCCTGTCATCGATCTCTGCCGGATCTATGTCGATGGACTGGAGAACCTGCCGCGCGACGGGAGGTTTCTCCTCGTCGGCAATCACACACTGTCCGGGTCTGCCGAGATCGTGCTGATTCCCTACTTCGTCCACCGCGAACTCGGTGTCCGGGTTCGCGGCCTCGCCAACAGGCAGCTGAGGGAGACGAAAGGTGTTGTGCGCGATGTGCTGGAGGCCGCAGGCGCGGTCCCGGGTCATCCCGACACGTGCGCGGAATTGATGCGACGGGGTGAGACCGTCCTCGTGTTCCCCGGAGGCGGCCGGGACATGCTCAAGTTCAAGGGGGAGGAGTACGCGCTGCAATGGGAACGCCGCAGCGGCTTCGCCCGGTTGGCGGTCGCTCACGACTATCCGATCGTGCCCGTCGGGCTGGTCGGCGGCGACGACGTCTTTTCCAGCCTGGTCGAACGCGGTGGGGCCTGGGAGACACGGAGCCGGGGTCTCGGCGAGCGTCTACACGGCCTTCCGGGAGTCGGTATCCCGATCCTGCGGGGTTGGGGTCCGACCGTGGTACCGCGACCACAGCGCATGTACCTAAGGTTCGCCTCGCCAATCGATACCTCGCGACCACCTCGCGTCGGAAACGACACGTGGATCGCTACGGTCAAGGAGCAGGCACAGAGCGCATTGCAAGCCACGCTCGCCGAGTTGCAGGAGCTGCGCGAGAACGATCCGTTTCGGAACCTGAACCCGCTCGCATGGGGTCGGGCCATGCAACCTCGATGATGCTCTAGATACAGCCCGCCGAACACGGGTCGAGCGGCGGCATCAATTCGGGGTCCGGGGCGTTCGGATCTACCGGCACCTGCGTCGAGAGGTCGACATTGTGATCGAGGTCGGGCGCCGTCGGGATGATGTTGCAGATGAAGGTGAGCGCAAGGTCACACGGAGGACGCCCTGGCTGTGCGGCGGCGGGGACGGCGAACGCCACCGCCGCGCCACAAATGGCGACGGTCGCGAGGAATGCCTTCTTGATCATCACGAAGAGCCTAGCCCCACCGTCTCGATGAATTCGACGATTGTCCGAGCCACCTCACGGTGCACCGTCTCGTTGAGAATGTCGTGGCGGCCGCCTGGGAACTCGGTGAGCCGCAGCGGCGCAATCTGCTCGGCATAGGCGCGGACGGCCCCGACCGGTGCTATCGAGTCGTTGACGCCGTGCACCGCCAGCGTCGGCACCGACAGTTTCGGCAGCTCCCCACCGAACCGGTCCCAGGCCCTGTCGAGCTCTCGGGCGAGCGACGTCCCATCGGCACCGACGAACGCCAGGGGGTCGTTCTCGAGCGAATCGACGTAGAAGGGGTCCGCCGAGAGCCAGCCGGGCTCGAGGTCGAACGCCGTGTCGGTGTCGAGGAGTTCGGGGATCGGCACTAGGGGAGCGCCGGAGATGACTCCGGCCCGGTAGCGGTCGGGTTGATCCAGCAGCCGGAACAGGGTCACGACCGAACCGAACGAATGGCCCTGTGCGATCAGCGGCACGCCAGGTCGCTCGCCTTCTACCAGTTCGGTGAGAGTGTCGGCCAGGTCGGAGCTGTGCTCGATCGAACCGAAATCGCCGCGGTCGCCCGGGCTGAGTCCGTGGCCGAACTGGTCGACCGCCCACAGGTCGATTCCCGCGGCGTTGAGTGCGAACCCGTAGCGGTGGTAGACCCCGGTGTGTTCGCCGAAGCCGTGCAGGAAGACGACCGCGGCACGCGGCTCGGGGGCGGCCCAGTGCCGGTAATACGCGCGCCCCTTCGGATGGTCGATGAACGGCATTCCTCGACGCTAGCGCTGATCGACCACTACACCCCGGCGTTTCCGGCCTTCCACTGCTCCCAGGGGATGTTCCAGTCGCCGAGTCCGTCGACGCCGGACAGCGTGGGGCCGACGGTGTTGACCACCTCGACGATGTCGCCGCGTTTGGTGCTCTCGTAGAACCACTCGGCGTTCTGCGGGCTGACGTTCAGGCAACCGTGGCTGACGTTCGAGCGGCCCTGGCTGCCGACGGACCACGGCGCCGAATGGACATAGATTCCGCTGTAGGACATCTGGGTCGCCCAGTTGACCTCGGTGCGGTATCCGTCGGGTGAATTGACCGGAACACCGTACGTCGACGAGTCCATGACGAGGAAGTAGTAGCGGTCGCCGATGATGTAGGTGCCGTTGTCGGTCGGAGTTGCGTTCTTACCCATGGAGATCGGCATCGACTTCACGATTTCGCCGTTGATGCGCACCGTCATCGTCTTGGTGGCGTCGTCGGCGGTCGCGATGACCTCATCGCCGATCGTGAAATGACTCGTCACGTCATCCTGGCCGAACAGTCCGTCGCCCAGGTCGACACCGTAGGTATCGACGCTGATGTCGACCCTGGTCCCGGGCTTCCAGTATTCGGCTGGGCGCCAGCGGACTTCGCGACTGTTCACCCAGTAGAAGGCGCCCTCGACCGGGGGGTCGGTCTTGACCGTGATCGCCTGCTGCGCGGCGAATCGGTCGGGGATGTTCTCGTCGAACCGCACCGCGACCGGTTGACCGACGCCCACCACTTCGCCCTCCTTGGGGAAGACGTAGGGCATCGTCAGATTTCGGGGCGAGTGGGTTTCGAATGTCGCGCTGCTCTGCGTCGCGCCGCCGAGGCCCAACGCTTCGGCGGTCAGGGTGTACTGCTTGTTGTAACCCAGCGGCTCGGCCGAGCGCCAGACGAGACCGTCGGGACTCAGTTCTCCCTCGACCATCCGGCCCGCGTCGTTGACGAGGGTCACCGGACCAAGGACGCCGTCTTCGGCGCTCACCGTGACAGGTGATTCGACCGCAACGCCTACGGCGCCGTCGATGACCGACGTCTGCAGTTTCGGGATCAGCAGATCGCCGTACGGCGTGCCCTTGTCGATGATCGCCTGCGGCTGTGGCGGCGGCGACGACCTGCTGCATGCACCGAGCCCGACGACAAGTGCGGCGATGGTCATCACGGTCGCTGTCGTCCACCAGACCCGCCGCATGCGTATTGTCCCGTCGTTCGTCGAAGCAGTTGCATCACTATGCTACGTAGTTACTACGTAGATGCAGGTCGGGCGCGGTCCGGATCGCGGTCAACGCGGAGTTGGCCCGCCGAGGAGCACGTCGGCTTGTTCGGTCATTCGCTGCTGGATCGCATCGACTACGGCCGCGACCTCGGGTCTGCGCAACGTCTCGGCACGCGTGACGAGCCAGTACGTCAATCGCACCGCCACCTCGTCGGGCAGCACTCGCACCAGATCGTCGTGCCGGTCGGCCATGAAGCACGGCAGCAGACCGATGCCCGCCGACGCCCGCGTCGCCTCGACATGCACGAACACGTTGGTGGACGTCACAGATTCGCGCATGGTCGGCGCGAAGCTCGTGGCGACGTCGAGGTCGTCGACCTGCAGCATCGAGTCGATGAAGTACACCAGCGGATAGCGGGCGAGGTCCGCGATGTTCGCCGGTGTTCCGTTGTCGGCCAGGTAATCACGTGCACCGTAGAGACCAAGACAGTAGTCGCCGAGTCGGATCGCCTTGGCGCGGTGAACTTTCGGCTCCCCGACGACGACTTCAACGTCGAGGCCGGATCGTTGTTGGGTGGCGCGCCGGGTCGCGGCGACGATCTCCACCGCGACATTTGGATGGTTCCGTTGCACCTTGGCGGCGGCGGGTGCGGCGATGTAGGCGGAGAAACCGTCGGTCGCCGATATCCGGACCACGCCTTCGAGCGCGCGCTGGCCGCCGGTGTGAACGGACAACGAGCGCACCGCCGACTCGACGGCTTCGGCGGCCGACAGTGCCTCGCGCCCGAGGTCGGTCAGCTCCCATCCGCCGGCCACCCTGGCCAGCACCCGGCCGCCGACTGACTGTTCGAGCGCGTTGATGCGGCGCGAGATCGTGGTGTGGTTGAGGCCGAGCTCCTCCGCGGCGATGGTATAGCGGCCCGAGCGCCCGACAGCCAGCAACACGAGAAGGTCATCGGCGCTGGGCTGGCGACCCGATGAGCGAGTGGACACAGCCATATCTGCATTTTTGCAGATAGCTCCTGCAGTTTTGACCATTGCAGGTCGGGGTACCTGCATGAATACTCACAGAGGTCTGTGCGGTGCATCACAATCGAGGAGCGTTCGATGACGATTCACAACGACCCGAAAGCGACCGGAAGTGACGTGACGTCGGCCCCGAGCGGCCTCAAACGGGTGGTCGCCGCCTCGATGGCCGGGACCGTCGTCGAGTGGTACGAGTTCTTCCTCTACGGCACCGCCGCCACGCTCGTCTTCAACAAGGTCTTCTTCCCGGAGAGTGACAGCGCGTACGGCGCTATCTTCGCGGCGTTCCTGACCTACGCGGTCGGCTTCGTCGCCCGCCCATTGGGCGGCGTGGTGTTCGGGCATTTCGGGGACAAGTTCGGGCGCAAGAAGCTGCTGCAGTTCGCCATCCTGCTCGTCGGTGTCGTCACGTTCCTGATGGGCTGCCTGCCGACGTACGCCCAGATCGGCGTCTGGGCCCCGACGCTGCTGGTGGTGTTGCGTTTCCTGCAGGGGTTCGCCGTCGGCGGCGAGTGGGGTGGCGCCGTGCTGCTGGTGGCCGAACACAGCCCGAATCGGAGCAGGGCCTTCTGGGCCAGCTGGCCGCAGGCCGCGGTACCCGTAGGCAACATGCTCGCGACGGTGGTGTTGTGGGTGCTGACCGCGACCCTGTCGGAAGAGGCGTTCCTGTCCTGGGGCTGGCGAGTCGCTTTCTGGCTGTCGGCAGTGGTGGTGCTGATCGGCTACTACATCCGGACGAAGGTCAGCGATGCGCCCATCTTCCTCGAGGCACAGCAGGAGGTGGAGCGCGTCAAGGCCGTCTCGTACGGTGTGGTCGAGGTGCTCAAGCGGTACCCGCGCGGCGTGTTCACGGCCATGGGACTGCGATTCGCCGAGAACATCATGTACTACCTCGTGGTCATCGTGTCGATCACGTATCTCAAGGTGCAGGTCGGTGTCGACACCAACGCGATCCTGCGGTACATGCTCGTCGCGCACGCGGCGCACTTCCTGGTGATCCCGTTCGTGGGCAAACTGGCCGATCGGTACGGCCGCAGGCCCGTCTACCTCGTCGGCACGATCCTGGCGGCGACGTGGGGGTTCTTCGCATTCCCGATGATGGACACCGCCAACTATCTGCTCATCATCGCCGCCATCGTCATCGGACTGATGATCCACGCGCTGATGTACGCACCGCAGCCCGCGATCATGGCCGAGATGTTCCCGACGCGGATGCGGTATTCCGGTGTGTCGCTTGGCTATCAGGTCACCTCCATCGTTGCGGGATCGCTCGCGCCGATCATCGCCGTGAAGCTGCTCGAGATCTACGACTCCTGGGTGCCGATCGCGATCTATTTGGCAGGCGCGTCGGTGGTCACGCTGATCGCCGTACTCGTGATGCGTGAGACGAACGGCCTCGACCTGGAGACCATCGACGTCGCCGACCGCGAAGAGCTCGCCAAGGCCGGGGTCGTATGACCGAGCTCGCGGGACGCACCGCGCTGGTGACCGGCGGTGCGAGCGGCATCGGCGAGGCGTGTGCGCGGCAGCTGGCTGCGCGCGGGGCGGTCGTCACCGTCGCGGACCGCGACGACGTCGGGGCCAAGTCGGTCGCCAAGGATATCGGCGGAAACGCGTGGGCCGTAGACCTTTCCGATGTCTCGGCGCTCGAAGGGCTACAGCTCGACGCGGACATCCTGGTCAACAACGCCGGGGTTCAGCACGTCAGCCCGATCCCCGACTTCGCGCCGGATCGCTTCCGCCACCTGATGACGCTCATGGTGGAATCGCCGTTCCTTCTCATTCGCGCCGCGCTCCCGCACATGTACCGGCAGAACTTCGGCCGGATCATCAACATCTCCTCGGTGCACGGGATCCGGGCATCGGAGTTCAAGGTCGCCTACGTGACGGCCAAGCACGGTCTCGAGGGTCTTTCGAAGGTGACTGCGCTCGAGGGTGCGGCGCACGGCGTGACGAGCAACTGCGTGAACCCGGGATATGTGCGAACCCCGCTGGTGACCAAGCAGATCGCCGATCAGGCCAAGGTGCACGGCATCTCGGAGGATAAGGTGGTCACCGACATCCTCCTGAAGGAGAGCGCCATCAAACGTCTGGTGGAACCCGAGGAAGTAGCGGCATTGGTGGGCTGGCTGGCGTCGCCGACCGCGGGAATGGTGACAGGTGCGTCCTACACCATGGACGGAGGCTGGAGCGCGCGATGACCGGTGCCGCACCGCAATGGGTGCCGACGGACGAGGACGTCGCCACAGCCCGAGTGACCGACTTCGCGCGCTTCGTGGCAGATCGCACCGGCGTGACGACCACCGACTACCAATCCCTGTGGCAGTGGTCGGTGGACGAACCCGCCGAGTTCTGGGCCACGTTGTGGGACTACTTCGAGCTCGGCCAGCGCGGTGAGAAAGTCCTCGAGAACGACACGATGCCGGGCGCGCAGTGGTTTCCGGGCGTCACGCTGAACTATGTCGACCAGGTCATCCGCAACGCGCGAACCGACCGGCCCGCGATCATCCACGTCGTCGAGGGCGGCACAGACATCGAAGTCTCCTGGGCCGAATTGCTCGGGCGTACCGCCGCATTCGCGGACAGGCTGCGCTCGCTCGGTGTCGGCGTGGGCGATCGTGTCGCGGGATACCTGCCCAACATCCCCGAAGCCGTCATCGCCTTCCTGGCGACGGCGAGCGTCGGGGCGATCTGGAGCGCCTGCGGCCAGGATTATTCGGCGAAGGCCGCGCTGGATCGGCTCGGTCAGCTCGAGCCGGCGGTGTTGGTGACGGCCGACGGATATGACTTCGGCGGAAAGCACTACGACAAGCGTGAGGATGTCGAAGCGCTGCGCAAGGGATTGCCGACGCTGAAAGAGACGGTGCTGGCATCTGAGCTGACCGCGACCGGCGGCGAGCTCACGACGGTGTCTGTCAGCTTCGACCATCCGCTGTGGATCTTGTATTCGTCGGGGACGACGGGTAAGCCCAAGGGGATCGTGCACGGGCACGGTGGCGTCGTGCTGGAGCATTTGAAAGCTGTTGCCCTGCAGTCTGATATCGGGCCAGAGGACACCTTCTTCTGGTACACCAGCCCCAGCTGGATGATGTGGAACTTTCAGATCGCCGGGCTGCTGGTGGGCGCCACGATCGTCTGCTATTCGGGAAGTCCGAACTCGCCGCGGCCGGATGCGCTGTGGGAGATCGCGGCGCGGCTGCGGGCGACCGTCCTGGGCACCAGTCCCGGATATGTGCTCGGATGTGCCAAGGCGGGCGCTGTTCCGCGCAAAGAGCATGACCTATCGGCGCTGCGGACGGTGGGCATCACCGGATCGTCGTTGCCGCCGTCGTCCTCACTGTGGTTGCGCGACAACGTCGGTGAACATGTCCAGGTCGCCTCGATCAGTGGCGGCACGGACGTGGTCTCGGCCTTTATCGGCGGTGTGCGCACCGTGCCTGTATGGCCTGGGGAACTGTCGGCCCCGTTCCTCGGTTGCGCGCTGGACGCGTGGGATGAGTCGGGTAACTCCGTGCGCGGCGAGGTTGGCGAGTTGGTCATCACGAAGCCGTTGCCGTCGATGCCGATTTGCTTCTGGAACGACGACGACGGATCACGTTATCGCAGTGCTTATTTCGAGATGTTTCCCGGCGTGTGGCGCCATGGTGACTGGATCACGATCACCGATCACGGCAGCGTCATCGTGCACGGGCGATCGGACTCGACGCTGAATCGGCACGGGATCCGGATGGGCAGTGCTGACATCTACCAGTCGGTGGAGCGCCTGCCGGAGATCGCCGAGGCGTTGGTGATCGGGTGCGAGCAGGAGGACGGCGGGTATTGGATGCCGTTGTTCGTCGTGCTGGCCGGCGGCGCTGAGCTGACCGATGATCTGCGTGAGCGGATCAAGAAGGCCATCCGCGACGAGGTTTCCCCGCGGCATGTGCCCGACGAGATCATCGAGGCTCCCGGGGTGCCGCATACGCGTACCGGGAAGAAGCTCGAGGTGCCGATCAAGAAACTGTTCGCAGGCGCTGACGCCGCGAAGGTGGTGGAGCGCACCGCCGTCGACGATCCCGATCTGCTGGATTGGTACGCGAACCTGAAGCGCTAGTTCTCCGATCGAATGATGTGGTCGTCTTCGTCGTAGGTGGGTGTCACGGTGACGATCATCTGAGTTCTCCTTTCTTACCATTCCCAAGTTGACGGATCTGACTTGGTGTTTCCTTGGAGATTCCCAAGCGACGGACCCCTCAGCCGCTGTGGCTCGCTTGTGCGCGCAAGTCGCGAAGCATCAGATAGTGCGCCTTTTGCACGTTCTGCTCACCGTCCAATCGTGTCGGTGGGCTGGTGTCTTGAGTCAAGAAGGTGGCAGGGTTTTGCTGTCGAGGTAGGCCTGTTTTGGGGTGCGGTCGGCCAGGGCTTGGTGTGGTCGGATGGTGTTGTAGATGATGCGGAATCGATGGGTTTCCATGTCGAGTGCGTCGCCGTCGCCGATGTAGCCGCGGAAGAGATGCTCGTATTTCAGGGTTTCGAAGAATCGCTCGATGACGCCGTTGGTTTGTGGTGATTTGATGCGTGTGCGGATGTGGCGCAGGAGCGGATCATGGCCGGTGAACAGGGTGTGGAAGTCTTTACCCCGGTAGCAGGGACCGTTGTCGGACACGATCGCAATCGGTGCAGGGGCGTGGCCGATGACGTTGTCCTCGGCGTCAAGGACCTCCATTTCGCCGCGGTCGACTCGCAGGTCGGTGAGGTTCAAGATGCGGGTGGCTTCCTCGACGGCCAACCGAATGCAGTGCACGGCGTCGCGGCCGCGGCTGGTGGGCGTGACGGTGATGGCCAGGCAGTATTTGGTGACGTAGTCGATGACGGCACTAATTCGCCAGATCCCGCCGTGGGCGGTCTCGAACTCGGAGAAGTCGGTCTGCCACACCCGGTTGCGCTCAGTCGGCGGATCGTGAAATACCCGGCGGCGCAACGCAGCCCAAGACTTTCGATCGGCCCGAAAGCCCTGGGGTAACAGCAGGCCACGCCGCGCGCGCGTTGCACCGACGAGTTGGTTACGTCGTGACCATCAGCGCGCATCAGTGCGGCGATCTTGCGGTAGCCCCAGGCCGGCCACGCCTCGGCGTACTTCGCCGCGTCGCTTCGATCCGGTCGACGACCGGCGCCGGCCAAGGCCCCTTGGCCGGGTCACCAGCGCGCAGTCGGGCCAGCCGGCGGCGATAGGTCCGCTCGGCGATGCCGGCCAATGGCGCGAACCTCGAAACCGGCAGACCTGCTGCTTCTCTTAGGGTTTCGAGGTCCTGGAAGGGACCTGATCGGCCAAAGCTGCACCGCGCTGCCAGATCCGCAGCTGCACCGTGGCTTCGGCCAGCGCGAGTTTGAGCTGCTCGTTTTCCATCCGCAGCCGACGCTGCTCAGGGCTACCCGCGCCATGCGCGGCGCCGCTGGGCACCTCCTGCAAGCGTTGGGCCCCAGCCTCAAGGAACTGATGCTTCCACTTCGTCACCTGAGTCGAGGCCACCCCACACCGCCGGGCCGCCTCAGCACAGGTCATCTCACCGGCTAGAACAGCCAGCACCAACCGGGTCTTCTCCTCGGCAGCAATCTTTGTTCGTCGCGATCTGACCATGACCCACTCAACCTCCTCAACATCAGCCGCGTATGCACAACGCGACCCTGCCAAGAAGTTTGAGTCAGTGGACTGGTCTATATTCGAATGTATGTTCGAGTTCTCCGAAGCCGACGACGCCACCGTCGTCGCGGCGATCGCGGATCTGACTCGGGCTGAAGCCGCGACTGCGGCGCGGCGGTTGGCGGCGATCGCGGAACTGAAGCGTCGTCGTGTTCTTGATGATGATGAGCGGGCGCGGTGGGCGTGCGATTGGTGGGACTGCACAGCGGCCGAGGTCGCGGCGGCGATGAACATCAGCCCGCGGAAGGCCTCAGGGCAGATGCGCATCGCGGTGGCGTTGCGGGATCGTCTGCCTGCCGTGGCCGCGATGTTCGCTCGAGGCGAGGTGAGTGCGCGGGTGGTGGGGGCGATCACCTGGCGCACGCAGTTCATCACCGACGACGCGATATGGGCGGTCATCGATCGTGCGATCGCGGAGCGGGCTGGCAGGTGGGGTCCGCTGGGCGAGGACAAGTTGATCGCGGCGGTGGATGGGTTGGTGTTGGAGTTCGATGAGTCGGCGCTGATGGTGGCCAAGACCGTCGCGCGGAGCCGCGACTTCGTGGTCGGTGACCTCGAGGATGAGGCGGGCACGACATCGGTGTGGGGTCGGTTGACGGCGGTGGATGCGGCGGTGTTGAAGAAGAAGATCGCGGCGATGGCGGCCACGGTGTGTCCCAACGATCCCCGCTCGGCCGGTGAGCGTCGCGCCGATGCGATCGGGGCGTGGAGCCACGGTAATGATCATCTGCCGTGTGCGTGTGAATCCCCGACCTGTGAGGCGCGGGCGGGCCAGCCGGCGCCGAAGTCGTCGGTGGTGGTGACCGTCTACACCGATCAGGCCACGGTGGACGGGCTGAAAGGTAATGCGCCATCGATACCCGCGCCCACGACCCCCGCCCCGGCCACCCCTAAATCCTCTGGCACCGCGCTGTTGTCGGGGACCGAGGTGCTGCCGACTCCGCTGTTGGCGGAGTTGCTGCGCAACGGCGCCAAACTGCAGCCGCTGTGCACACCTGATGCTGAACCCGAGTCGGGGTATCGGCCGTCGGCGATGCTGGCGCGGTTTGTGCGGGCGCGGGATCTGACGTGCCGGTTCCCCGGCTGCACCACGGCGGCGCAGTTCTGCGATATCGATCATGTGATCCCCTACCCGCTGGGGGCCACGCATGCGTCGAATCTGGCGTGTCTGTGCCGAAAACATCACTTGCTCAAGACCTTTTGGACCGGGGATTGGGAGCTGACACTGCGACCCGATGGTGGCGCGGTGTGGACCTCGCCGACCGGACACACCTACACGACTCATCCGGGATCACAGGTTTACTTCCCCGACTGGGACACCACCACCGGAGACCTGCCACCCCCACTGAAGCCGCAGACGTTCAGCACCGACCGGGGGTTGATGATGCCCCAACGTAAACGCACCCGCACCCAAGACCGCGAAGCCCGCATCAAAGCCGAACGCGAACAAAACAACTCGCCCCCACCGTTCTAGGCAAGCCACGCGCCGATGCGGCGAACAGCCTCCTCGATATCGCTCTCGGGGCCCGCAAAGGACAGCCGCACGAACGATCCGCCCCGCACCGTGTCGAAGTCGACGCCGGGCGCGATCGCGACACCGGTGTCGGCCAGCAGCTTCGAGCAGAACGACAGCGAATCGGTCGTCAGGTGCGATACGTCGGCGTACACGTAGAAGGCGCCGTCGGTCGGCGCGAGTTTGTCGATGCCGATGCCGCGGAGTCCGTCGAGCAGGAGTGTCCGATTGCTCGCGTAGTGATGCAGCAGGGCGTCTGCCTCGGCGACCGCCTCCGGCGTGAACGCCGCGACCGCGGCAACTTGTGCCAGCGTCGGCGGGCAGATGGTGAAGTTGCCCGTCAAGCAGTCGACGGCCCGCTGCAGCTCCTTCGGAACCAGCAGCCAGCCCAGCCGCCAGCCGGTCATCGCGTAGTACTTCGAAAAGCTGTTCGCCACAACGGCTTGTCGCGACGTGGACCATGCGCAACTCGTCTCGGGTGCACCCTCATAGACCAGCCCGTGGTAGACCTCGTCGCTGATCAGCCGCACTCCGGTCGACTCGCACCAGGACGCGATCGCCGCCAGTTCCTCCGGCGGAATCACCGTCCCCGTCGGGTTCGCAGGGCTCGCGACGATGACGCCCTGAACCGGCGGATCGAGTTCGGCCAGCATCTGCGCCGTCGGCTGGAACCGCGTGTGCGGTCCGCACGGGATCTCCACGACCTCACACCCCAGGGCCGACAGGATATTGCGGTAACACGGGTAGCCCGGACTCGCGATCGCCACCCGGTCGCCCGCGTCGAAACATGCGAGGAACGCCAGCAGGAAACCGCCACTCGACCCGGTGGTCACCACCACGTCCGCCGGATCGACCGTCAGCCCGCGCCGAGTCTGATACGACGCTGCGATCGCCGCCCGCAGCTCCGGAATACCAAGCGCCACAGTGTAACCAAGCACCGTATGATCAAGCGCTGCCTTCGCCGCCGCGCGCACCGCTTGCGGTGCGCCGGAACTCGGCTGACCCGCCGAGAGATTCACCAGATCGCCGTGACTGCGCTGACGCTCCGCCGCAGCCAGCCACACGTCCATCACATAGAACGGCGGGATGCCGGCACGCAACGAGACGTTCATCGGGCCGGGAGTTGATCGAGGTCGTGGAAGAACCCGTGCACGTCGGCGTAATAGAAGGGCTTGAGTCCGCCGTACACGCCGCTCCAATCAGGCACCCACGCGACCAGCGCGCCGAGAAGCATGGTGCGGGTGCCTTCGTCCAGTCCCTTGCGCGCGATCACCACCGGTGGTTTGCAGTTGTCGTACTGCCCGATGATCTTCGTCGCCTTGGCGTTCTCCGACCTTGCTCTCCAGACATCCTCCAGGACCATCGTCGCCCGAACTCGCTCGGAGACAACGGCATCGATCTGGCCTTGCCACGCCGGGACTGCAATCAGATGCAGGAATTCATCCCGCGCTTTCCCCAGCCTCGCCAACAGAATCGCCGGTGAGAAGTAGCTCGACGTGCAGGCCGTGTTGATGTATCCGTAGTCCGCGCCCTGCAAATCGGCCAACCCCGTCGCGGGATCATCGGCCCTGACGACGAGCAGGCTGGTCTGACGAGGATCGCCGGTGAACTTGGACGTGGCGATCGCCAGTCCCACGTAGGTGTCGTCACCACTTCGGACGATCCGGTGAAAGTCCGCTGTCGGCACATACGCGACGTCCGGCTGGTGTCGGGCGAGAGCCTCGTCGATGACGGCGAGATCGGCGGTCTGGCTCGCGACGATGTCGGCCGCGGTGAGAATGCTCTTCCACGGCTCGTCGCTGGTCGGCAACCCGAGATTCTGGTCCAGGACGAAGGACAGCGATGTCACGTGGCCAACGTTAGAGCACTTCGGACTCGAGCCTGCGCAAATGCTCCCTAGGCGGCCCGAGCAGCTGCGCGCTGCCGTGCGCTCGCTTGAAGTACAACTGCATGTCGTGCTCCCACGTGATGGCGATGCCGCCGTGCATCTGGACCGCCTCGCCCACCACCTTGGAGAACGCTTCGCTCGCCGAGAATCGCGCCAACGCCGCTGACGTCGGCGACGGTTCGGCTACCGCGTCGTTCACGACGGCCCGCGCCGTCTGCACCGCGACATACAGGTCAGCCATCCGGTGCTTGAGGGCCTGGAAGCTGCCGATCGGCCTGCCGAACTGAACCCTGTCCTTGGTGTACGCGACGGTGAGATCGAGACACCGCGCAGCCGCTCCGATCTGCTCGGCGGCGAGCAGGATCGCCGCCGTATCGGCCAGCCCCGGGTCGGCGCCGATCTCGGTATCGCCCTGCGATTCGACGCGGGCCAGCCGACGCGTCGGATCCATGGTCTTCGCGGGGTGCGCGGTGAACTCCGACAGCCGCTTCAGTCGCTCACCGTCCGCTGTGATCACGATGTCGGCGACGTCGCCGCTGATCACGAAATTCGTATCGAACGCGATGGTGCCGATCTTGGTACCGGCCGCAAGTTCTTCCAGCGCGTCGGCGTCGGGTTGCTCGGCGGTCAGCAGCGCCAGCTCAGCCAGCGTCGTGCCGAGCAGAGGTGTAGGCACCAGGCCCTTACCGAGTTCTTCGAGGACGACGGCGGCGTCGGCGAGCTCACCACCCGCACCGCCGAGTTCCTCGGGTACCACCAGAGCGGCGGCACCCACTTGCTCGCACAACAACTTCCACAGCGACTCGTCGAATCCTCGCTCGGACTCCATCGCCTGCCGCACGGCCTCGGGCGACGCGTGCTTCTCGACCAGTGCGGCTACCGTGCCCCGCAGCAGTTCCCGTTCTTCGCTCACAATGCCTCCAGAAGCCGTCGCCGGTGCAGCGCGGGATCGCCCCACGCCGAACGCAGTGCCTGCACCCGCAACAGCGACAGCGACATGTCGTGCTCTTGCGTGAATCCGATCGCGCCGTGGGTCTGCAGCGCAGAGCGTGCCGCCAGCAGCGCGGCGTCCGACGCGGCGACCTTGGCGGCACTGACGTCGCGCGCCGTCTCCGGCGTCTGGTCGGCCACCGACAGCGCCGCCCCGTAGACCAGGGGCCTAGCGAGCTCGAGGGCAATGTGTACATCGGCGAGTTTGTGTTTGATGGCCTGATACGTACCAATCACCGTGCCGAACTGGCTGCGCTGCTTGGCGTACTCGACCGACATGTCGAGCAGCGCCTGCCCTGCCCCGACCAGCTGCGCCGCAGTCGCCAACACGCCGAACTCGTATGCGCGTGCCACATCGGCCGCCTGGCCCTCACCGGACACGCTGACCTCGAACAACTTTCGGCTCGGGTCGACGGATTCCACCTGCTCGCCCGCGGTGCCGTCGCTGACCTTGCCGTCGGCCGCCACCAGGATCAGGCCCGCGGTGTCGGCGTCCACCGCCCGCGGCACCTGCGGGGGCAACGCGACCGTGGCGATCAGCTCACCGGCCGCCAGTGCAGCGCTGCGCTCGGCCACGTCATCGTGGCTGGCGAGGAGAACCGGTGCCACCGCAATGGATTCGGTCACCGGCCCGGGAACGCACCACCGGCCAAGCCGTTCGGCAGCGACCACCAGGTCGACGGGGTGCGCCTCGATCCCGTCGAACTTTTCGGGCACCATCAGGGCTGTCACACCCAGGTCGGCCAGCTGTGCCCAGACCTTGCGGCCAGGCGCGGGGTCGCCCGCGGCCCACGCGCGCACCGCGGCGGGCATGTCGGCCGCGCCGAGAGCGGCGTCGATGCTGGCGGCGAAGTCGCGCTGCTGTTCGTCAATCTCAAAGTTCATCTGTCTACTTCCGCGGCAGGCCCAGTAGGCGCTCGGCGATGATGTTGCGCTGAATCTCGTTGGTGCCCGCATAGATCGGACCGCCCAGTGCGAACAGCAGACCTTCGGTCCACGAGTCGACCAGCTCGGCGTCGGCGCCGCGCATGTCCAGCGCGGTCTGATGAATCGCGACGTCGAGATCCGACCAGAACACCTTGGTCACCGACGACTCGGCGCCCAGTTCACCGCCGCCACTGACTCTGGTCACGGTGCCGAACGTGTGCAGCCGGTAGGCCTGCGCCCTGATCCATGCGTCGGCTACCCGGTCGACGAATACGGGATCGGGATTGGCTTTCCATTGTGCGACAAGGCGTTCGGCGGGTGCGATGAAGCGCGCCGGGCTGCGCAGCGACATCCCGCGCTCATTGCTCGACGTACTCATCGCCGCACGCCAGCCGTCGTTCACCTCACCGATCACGTCGTTGTCAGGCACGAACACGTCGTCGAGGAAGATCTCCCCGAAACCTGTGTCGCCACCCAACTGGGCAATCGGGCGCACCGTGACCCCGTCGGCCTTCAAGTCGAACATGACGTACGTCAGCCCCTTGTGCCGCTGGGCCTCGGGATCCGAGCGGAACAACCCGAACGCGCGCTCGCCGAACGGCGCCCGCGAGCTCCATATCTTCTGGCCGTTGAGCAACCAGCCACCGTCGGTCTTGGTGGCGGTCGACCGCAGCGACGCGAGGTCGCTGCCCGACTCGGGTTCCGACCAGGCCTGCGCCCAGATCTCTTCGCCACTGGCCATTTTGGGCAACACTCTGTCGAGCTGTTCCTGGGTGCCGTGCGCGAACAGGGTCGGCGCGAGCATCGACGTGCCGTTGGCGCTGGCGCGGCCTGGCGCGCCTGCGCGGAAGTACTCCTCCTCGTAGACCACCCACTGCAGCAGCGACGCGTCGCGGCCGCCGTACTTCTCCGGCCACGTGATCACCGACAAGCCGGCGTCGAAGAGCACCTTGTCCCAGGCCCGATGTTGTTCGAAGCCCTCGGCCGTGTCGTAGGACTTCGTCGGGAACTTGTCCTTGTTCGCCGAGAGGAATTCGCGCACCTCGGACTGGAAGTCCAGGGTCGCGTCGTCGAAATTGAGATCCATCAGTGCTCCTATTTCCGCATCCCGCGGAGAACTGGCTTGACCACTTTGCCGCCCGGATTACGTGGCAGCACATCGAGGAACTCCACGAAACGCGGTGCCTTGAAGTTCGCGAGATGCTCACGCGTGTAGGTGATTACCTGTTTTTCGTCCAGCTCCGCGCCCGGCTTGAGTACGAGGAACGCCTTGCCGACCTCGCCCAAGCGATCATCGGGCACCCCGATGACGGCCGACTCGGCGACGCCGTCGAGGCGCGCCAACACCTGTTCGATCTCGGCGGGGTAGACATTGAACCCGCCGCAGATGTACATGTCCTTGAGCCGATCGGTGATGGTCAGGTTTCCGCGCTCGTCCAATCGGCCGACGTCGCCCGTGTGTAGCCAGCCGTCGGAATCGATTGCGGCGGCGGTGGCTTCGGGATCATCGAGGTAACCGAGCATCACGTTGGGCCCGCGCAGCAGCACCTCCCCCGAGCCGTCCTCGGACGGGTCGTCGATGCGTAGTTCGAAGTCGGCGATCGGGCGCCCGCACGTCGTGGCCACCGTGACCGCGTCGTCGTCCGCGCGGCACATCGTGCCGAACCCGCTGGCCTCGGTCAGGCCATACGCGGTCAGCACGATGTCGATGTCGAGTTCGGTCTGCATGCGTTCGATCAGCACCACGGGGATCGTCGCCGCACCGGTCACCGCGAATCGCAGCGACGTCAGGTCGTAGTCGCCGCGCTTCGGATGGTCCAGCAGGGTCTGGTAGATCGTCGGCGGCCCGGGCAGCACGGTGATGCGGTGTTCGGCCACCGCGGCCATCGCCTTCTCCGGGTCGAACGTCAACTGCGGGATGAGCGTCGCGCCGGTCTGCAGGCACGCCAGGATGCCGGCCTTGTAGCCGAAGTTGTGGAAGAACGGATTGATGCACAGGTAGCGGTCCGCACTCGTGAGCTCTCCGCAGGCAGCCCATGCGGCGGGGGCGTCGAGCGACTGGCGATGTGCGCAAAGCACGCCCTTGCTGCGGCCCGTGGTGCCGGAGGTGAAGAGGATGTCGGATACGTCGTCAGGCGTGACGGCTGCGGCGCGGGCGTCCACGACGGCGAGGTCTGTGCCGCGCGCGACGAACTCGTCCCACGTTCCGTCGTCCTTCTCTATCGGGACGCGGATTACGTGCCGCAGGTCCGGAAGAGCCTCGCGGTCAATGGACGCGGCCTTGTCGGCGCCGAGGAACTCGCCCGCCGCGAACAGCAGCGGAGCGGCGGTGCGGGCAAGGATGTCGGTGGCCTCGCTCGCGGTGTAGCGGGTGTTCAGCGGCACCATCACCGCGCCGGCATAGTGCGTGGCCAGGCATGCAACCACCCAGTGCCAGGTGTTCGGCGACCAGATCGCGACCCGGTCCCCGGCCTGCACGCCCAGGTCGATCATGGCTGCGGCGGCCTGGCGCACTTCGGCGCGCAACTGCGCGTAGGTCAGCTGACGGTCGCCGGCTGGATTGCCGGCACTGCCGGCGGTCGTAACCAGGGCGTCATGGTCCGAGAACTGGTCAGCAATCCGATCCAGGACCTGCGGAATGGTCCTCGAACGGTCCGTCATCGATGCTCCTCTAACAAAGCAAGTGCTTGGTAGGTTAGCCTACAGGGGTGATAGAGGTCCAGGAGTTCAGGGCCGAGGTCCGCGACTGGCTCGCCGAGAATCTCGCCGGCGAATTCGCCGCGATCAAGGGCCGCGGAGGGCCGGGTCGCGAGGATGAGGCGTTCGAGGAACGACGCGCGTGGAACCAGCATCTCGCGGCCGCCGGCTATACATGTCTCGGCTGGCCGGAGGAGCACGGCGGCCGCGGCCTGACCGTTGCGCACCGCGTCGCGTTCTACGAGGAGTACGCCCTCGCCAACGCGCCCGCGAAGGTGAACCACTTCGGTGAGGAACTGCTCGGGCCGACGGTGATCGCGTTCGGAACACCAGAGCAACAGCAGCGCTTCCTGCCCAAGATTCTCGACGTCACCGAACTGTGGTGTCAGGGCTACTCCGAACCCGGCGCGGGCAGCGATCTGGCGAACGTGTCGACGACCGCCGAGCTCGTCGGCGACGAGTGGGTGATCAACGGGCAGAAGGTGTGGACATCGCTGGCGCACTGGGCGCAGTGGTGCTTCGTCGTCGCCCGCACCGAGAAGGGTTCCAAGCGTCACGCCGGACTGTCCTTCCTTCTGGTGCCGTTGGATCAACCGGGTGTCGAGGTGCGGCCGATCGTGCAGTTGACGGGCGACTCGGAGTTCAACGAGGTGTTCTTCGACGACGCGCGCACCGCGGCCGACCTGGTGGTCGGGACGCCGGGCGATGGGTGGCGGGTCGCCATGGGGCTGTTGACGTTCGAGCGTGGTGTGTCGACGCTCGGCCAGCAGATCGAGTACGCCCGTGAGCTTTCCGGCGTCGCGGAGCTCGCCAAGCGCAACGGCGCAGCCGACGATCCGCTGATCCGCGAGCGGCTGACCCGGTCGTGGGCGGGTCTGCGCACCATGCGGTCCTATGCGCTGGCGACCATGGATGTCGAGCAGCCGGGTCAAGACAACGTCTCGAAACTGTTGTGGGCCAACTGGCATCGTGAGCTCGGCGAGATCGCGATGGAGGTGCTGGGCCGCGACGGCCTGACGCTGACCGACGGCGACTTCGACGAATGGCAGCGGCTGTATCTGTTCGCCAGGGCGGACACGATCTACGGCGGCTCCAACGAGATCCAGCGCAACATCATCGCCGAGCGGGTGCTCGGCCTACCCCGTGAGGTGAAGGGCTGATGAGCCTGGCCGAAGCACCGAAAGAGATTGAGGGCCACGGACTTTTGACCGGCAAGGTGGTCGTGGTGACCGCTGCCGCTGGCACAGGCATCGGCTCGTCGGTTGCACGACGCGCGCTGGCCGAGGGTGCCGACGTCGTGATCTCCGACCACCACGAGCGACGCCTCGGTGAAACTCGCGATCAGCTCCTCGAACTCGGCCTCGGTCGCGTCGAGAGCGTGGTGTGCGACGTGACCTCCACCGCGCAGGTCGACGCGCTGATCTCGTCGACGACCGCCCGGATGGGACGGCTCGACGTGCTGGTCAACAACGCAGGTCTGGGTGGCGAGACGCCCGTCGTCGACATGACCGACGAGGAGTGGGACCGCGTCCTCAACGTGACCCTGACGTCGGTGATGCGTGCGACGCGTGCCGCGCTGCGGTACTTCCGCGACGCCGACCACGGCGGGGTGATCGTCAACAACGCCAGTGTCCTCGGCTGGCGGGCACAACACTCCCAGTCGCACTATGCCGCCGCCAAGGCAGGCGTGATGGCGCTGACCCGTTGCAGCGCAATCGAAGCCGTCGAGCACGACGTTCGGATCAACGCGGTGTCACCGAGCATCGCCCGGCACAAGTTCTTGGAAAAGGTCAGCAGCTCTGACCTGCTGGACCGGCTCTCGGAGGGCGAGGCGTTCGGGCGAGCTGCCGAGCCATGGGAGATCGCCGCCACCATCGCGTTCCTGGCCAGCGACTACTCCAGTTACCTGACTGGAGAAGTGATTTCGGTGTCGAGCCAACGGGCATGAGTACCGAAGGTCCCGCTGGACAGACGCGGCGCGACGAGCTCCTCGAGCTCGCCGCGACGATGTTCGCCGAGCGTGGGCTACGGGCGACGACGGTGCGTGACATCGCCGACTCGGCGGGAATCCTGTCCGGCAGTCTCTACCACCACTTCTCGTCGAAGGAGGAGATGGTCGACGAGGTGCTGCGTGGTTTCCTGGACTGGCTGTTCGATCGGTACGAGCAGATCGTGGCAGAAGAACCCAATCCGCTGGAGCGGCTCAAGGGTCTGTTCATGGCATCGTTCGAGGCGATCGAGCACCGGCACGCGCAGGTCGTCATCTACCAGGACGAGGCCAAGCGGCTCGCGGGCCAGGAGCGGTTCTCCTATGTCGAGAAACGCAATCAAGAGCAGCGCAAGATGTGGCTGGACCTGCTCGACCAGGGCATCCAAGACGGGTACTTCCGGCCCGACATCGACGTCGACCTGGTCTACCGGTTCATCCGCGACACCACCTGGGTTTCGGTCCGCTGGTATCAGCCGGGCGGACCGCTCACGGCCGAAGAGGTCGGCCGACAGTACCTATCCATAGTTCTCGGTGGTATCACCAAAGAAGGAGTCGAGTAATGCCTGAGGCATATGTCATCGAAGCTGTCCGCACCGCTGTCGGCAAGCGCAACGGCGGTCTGTCCGGCGTGCATCCCGTCGATCTGGGCGCCGCCGGGTGGCGCGGACTGTTCGACCGCGTCGACGTCGACCCGGGCGCCGTCGATGACGTCATCGCCGGCTGCGTCGACGCCATCGGGCCGCAGGCAGGCAACATCGCCAGGCTGTCATGGCTGGCCGCCGGATACCCCGAAGAGGTGCCGGGCGTCACCGTCGACCGCCAATGCGGGTCGAGCCAGCAGGCCATTTCCTTTGGCGCACAGGCGATCATGTCAGGCACGGCCGACCTGATCGTGGCGGGTGGAATGCAGAACATGAGCCAGATCCCGATCTCGTCGGCCATGACCGTCGCCGAGCAGTTCGGGTTCACCTCGCCGACCAACGAATCCAAGAGCTGGCTGCACCGCTACGGCGACCAGGAGATCTCGCAGTTCCGCGGTTCGGAACTGATCGCCGAGAAGTGGGGTCTCTCGCGTGAGGAGATGGAGCAGTTCTCACTGACCAGCCATCAGCGCGCGCAGGAGGCGATCCGCGCCGGGCATTTCGAAAACGAGATCATCGGCGTCGATGTCGATGGGGCTGGCTTCGTCATCGACGAAGGACCACGCGACACGTCGCTGGAGAAGATGGCCGGCCTCAAGACTCTCGTCGAGGGCGGCCGGCTGACCGCCGCGATGGCCAGCCAGATCTCGGACGGTGCGAGCGCGGTGCTGCTCGCATCGGAGAACGCAGTGCAGGCTCATAATCTGAAGCCGCGCGCCCGCATCCACCACATCAGCGCCCGCGGTGCCGACCCGGTGTTCATGCTGACGGGGCCGATCCCCGCCACCCAGTACGCGTTGAAGAAGACCGGCCTGACGATGGACGACATCGACACCGTCGAGATCAACGAGGCATTCGCACCGGTCGTGATGGCGTGGATGAAGGAGCTCGACGTCGACCATGCGAAGGTCAACCCCAACGGCGGCGCGATCGCGCTCGGTCACCCGCTCGGTGCGACGGGCGCCAAGCTGTTCGCGACGATGCTGAACACGTTGGAGCGCACCGGCGGTCGTTACGGTTTGCAGACGATGTGCGAGGGTGGCGGCACCGCCAACGTCACGATCATCGAGCGCCTCTGACCGTCAATGGTCGTGGACGATCACACCGCGAATGTTGCGGCCGGCGAGCATGTCGTCGTAGGCATTGTTGATGTCGGCCAGCTTGTACTCGGTGGTGACGGTCTCGTCGAGCAGTAGCTTGCCGTCGCGGTAGAGGTTGAGCAGTCGCGGGATGTCCGCGCGCGGGTTCGCCTCGCCGTAGAGGCTGCCCAGCAGCCGCTTCTGGAACAGCGTCACCATCGCCATGGGCAGGGTCGGCGTGACGTCGGCCATCGATGCGATCGCCGTCATCACCACCGCACCCCCTTTGCGGACGATGTCCATCGCCTCGTTGATCATCGGGCCCTTGAGTAGGCCCATCGTCAGCAGCGCGGAATCGGCCATCACGCCGCGGGTCAGATCGGCGACCAACTCCATGGCTTCCGGCATGGATGTCACGAAATGGGTGGCGCCGAACTCGAACGCCTTGTCCCGCTTGGATTCCACGATGTCGACGACGACGATGTGCTCGGCCCCCGCCAGTCGTGCACCCTGGATCGCACCGCTGCCGATACCCCCGCATCCGATGACCACGACGGTGTCACCTGGGGTCACGTCGGCGGTGTTCACGGCTGACCCCCAGCCCGTCATCACCCCGCAGCCCAGCAGGCACGCGCGCGACAGCGGCAGGTCGTCGTCGACCTTGACCAACGAGGCTTCCGACACCGTGCTCAGTTCGGAAAAGCTGCCGACACCCACCATGACGCCGACGTCCTTACCCTGCGCCCTGCGCCGGTAGGTGCCGTCCGCCTGCAGGCCCAACAGAATGACCGCGCCCATGTCGCACAGGTTCTGATGTCCGCTGGCACACCAGCGGCAGCGGCCACACGCCGGCAGGAAGGACGCCACCACGTGGTCGCCCGGCTTGAGGTCCTTCACGCCGGGACCGACTTCCTGAACGATGCCGGCACCCTCGTGCCCGCCGATCGTCGGAAGCGTCACGCCGGCGAGATCGCCGGTCTGGACATGATGGTCGGAATGGCACAACCCGGTGGCCTCGAACGAAACGAGGACCTCGCCCTCCTTCGGTCCGTCGAGGTCGATCTCCTCGACGCTCCACGGCTTGTTGAGTTCCCACAGAACGGCGGCGTTCGTCTTCATGCGCGAAAGTTTAGGGACACCGGGGCCGGTTCGGGCTGGATCGAAAGGCTTACTGTTTACTGTGCGAGAACCAGCCCGCCCAGGGCGACGATCCAGCTGGCGAAGCTGCCGACCAAGAAGTACTCCGTGACGTCATCGATCCCGATGTGCCCGTTCTCACGGGCCTTCTGCGCATTGATCTCCGGGAACCGGATGATGCTCTTGGCCGCGACCACCGCGGTGGCGGCCGCGAGCTGACCGGCCAGTCCGAGCCCGAGGATGAGCAGCCGTTCCATCGGGCCGAGAAGACGACCGCCCTTGAGTCGATCCGATGCCTGCGGCTGGCCGGCGGGCTTCACCGCGCCGACCGAGGCGAGGACCAGCCGCACCAACTGGTTACCGGTCACGATTTGCAGCAGCACCACCGCGACGACCATGAGTATCCGGTCGGTTTCCAGGTCGGCGATTCCTGGCAGGTCGACCCACGCCGACCACCGTTGCACTAACCCGCCTGCTTCAGACCCCAAGCCCGACAACAGAATCAGCAGACCGACCGCTGCGGCGAACACGACCAGCGGAGCCAGTTGGCTGTCGCCGGTTCGCTCGGAGCGCGCACACAGGACGACCCACGCGACGCTCGCCGCGATGGCGATCTCCAGCAGCACGATGTCGCGGGGGTGCCACAGCCCGGCAAGCGCCGCGGACCCGATGACCACAGCCACCGCGACGGCGGGCGCCACCCAGGACCGGTCGGTCGACCGCCGCGTCACGTCGGCGATGCCCATCGCGATCAGCATCACCGCCAGTGCGCTCACGGGACACCACGCAGGTATTGCGATGCGACGACGATCAGGTCGAGGCCGTCGCGCCCGGTGCGCTGGGACACCGCCGATGCGCTGATGCCCTCGGCGGCGGCGATGTCCTTCTTCGTCTGGTTGGTCAACAGGCCCTTCACTATCCGTATCGATCGGTCGTCCAGCGATCCAAGCAGATGGTCCCGACAAAGCAGGGCGGCGTTGATGGCGTCGGCGTCGGTGCGGTCAACGCCGTTGACCCGGAACGACGTGCGAACCAAGGCCAGCCCGGGTTGCCGTTGCGCGGCGGCCGTCCACTCGATCGCCTCACGCGCGGCCCACCAACCCGGACCGTCCTGGATACCGCGCTCGGGATCGAGCACCGACACCGTGCCCCAGCCGATGCCGAACCGGACATCGATGTGCGGCGCGACGGCGAGGCGGATGGACAGTGCGGCGTCGATCGCCGCGCCGACGGTGGGATAACTGCCCTGGAATTCGTCGCCGACGGTGAAGGCCGGTGAGTCGATCGCGCCCGCACCGACGTCACGCAGAGCATCGTTCACCGCGCCGTGGACCGCCGGGCGATCGGCGACGAGGCGTGATCCGACGACGTCGCCGATCAGCGCGGCCCGCAGGCCTGATGAAGCCCTGGACTTAACATCGGCCATATAAAGATAATAGCTTCATTGGTTGGAAATGAAGCTCACAACTTCATAAAGTCGGCGCTGCGCCCGAAGGTCGCCGCGCAGCAGGCGTCGGTCACCGCCACATCACCGACCAAACAGCTTGTCCTGCAGGCACCGCGCGCCGCCGACGGGCCGATGTCTTCCGCGGAGGTCTCCTCGGCGATCGGGGTCTCGCGGCCGCCGGTGAGGTCAAGACACGGTTGCGATACGGCACCACGGGTCGTCCCGAGCAGGAGTTCGTCGCCGCTCCGGATGGGGCTACTCGACGAAGGACGCCGCCGCCTGCAGGTGTTTGACCGCATCGGCCACGATTGATTCGACCAGTTCGGCGCACGACGGCAGGTCACTCAGGATGCCTGCCACCTGGCCCGAAGCCAGCACACCGGCATCGGTGTTGCCTTCGACCAGACCGGCCTTCAACAGCATCGGCGTGTTGGCCGCCATGACGACCTGCGACCAGGTCAACTCCTTGCCGTGCCGCATCTCCAGGCCGTCGCTGATCATCGAACGCCACGTCATGCCGGACATCTTCTTGAACTTCTGCGCGTTTCGGATTGCCGCGGAGAAACCGCGGAGCTTGGAGCCGCTCTCGAGCTTCTCCACGAGTCCGGTGCGCAGCACGCGGTGCGGCATACCGTCGACGCGCGTCGATACGACGGTGCCGTCCAGCCCGGACTCGAGGTAGCGCTGTTTGACCGCGTCGGGGACCGTCGAATCCGACGTCAGGAGGAACCTCGTGCCCATCGCGACGCCGGCCGCGCCGTAGGACAGCGCCGCGGCGAGTCCGCGGCCGTCGAAGAATCCGCCCGCTGCGACGACGGGAATGTCGACCGCATCCAGCACCGACGGCAGTAGCAGTGTGGTGGCGATCGGACCGGTGTGGCCGCCACCCTCGCCGCCCTGGACGATGACCGCGTCGGCACCCCAGCCGGCCACCTTCTTGGCGTGCTTGGCCAGACCGACCGACGGGATCACCACGACCCCGGCGTCTTTGAGCTTCGCGATCAGGTCGGGTTTGGGTGCCAGCGCGAACGACGCCACCCTGACGCCTTCGCGGATCAGCAGGTCGATGCGCTCATTCGCGTCACCGGCGTCGGCCCTGATATTGATGCCGAACGGTTTGTCGGTCGTGGCCTTCACTTTTGTGACGGCGGTCGCCAGCTCCTCGAGCGTCATGGTCGCCGATGCCAGGATGCCGAGCCCACCGGCATTGGAGGTCGCCGCAACCAGCCGCGCACCCGCCACCCAGCCCATGCCGGTCTGCACCACCGGATGCTCGATGCCGACCAGCTCGGTCAGCGGAGTGCGCAGCTTGACCATTATCGTATTTCCTTGTCCCGTAGCGACTTCGGATCGATGACCTCGCGGATCAGCCGCTGCTCCTCTTCGGTGGGCAGCCGCGTCGTATCGGCCTCCTCGAGGCCGTGCAACTCGAAAGAGGTGTTCTCGGCGACCTGCTCGGCCTCGACGCCGGGGTGCAGCGACACCGCGCGCATCTGGTGGTCGGGTCCGTTGAAGTCGAATACTCCGAGGTTGGAGACCACCCGGAACACGTTGACGAATCGGTAGGCGGGATTGTCGGGATCGACTTTGTCCCAGCCGATTCCGGATACCACGTCGACCGATTCGCCGAACACCCGCTTGGAGTGGTTACCCACCCAGTAGCTCGTCGCGTGGTTGATGGTGTTCCCGGGCGCGCCGCGCACGCCGAACATCTGGCGGGTCGGATGCTGCAACGGGCCGAACGCCGACAGGTTCTGATTGCCGTAGCGGTCAACCTGATTGGCACCCATGACGACATGGCGCCTACCCCAGGCCAGCGTCTCGAAGACACGGCCGAACGGCATCCAGCCCTCGATCGCCCCGGCCGCACCGAGCGCCGGGGTATCGGCCAACAGCCGGGCCTCTCCGTCGGTCAGCAGGATGTCTGGGGAGAAGGTCAGGCGCGCCAGCCTGGCCCCGATCGACACCATGTTCGCCATCGGGCTGACCATGATCTCGCCTGCGTCGCGGAACAATTCGGCGCACGCGACGGCGCACACCTCGGCACGGGTCACTGACATCACTGGCTATCTCCAAACTTCCGCACGGCGGCCTGATAGTCGGCCTCACTGCCGGATAGGTACGTCGTGACGAAGTCTTGCCACGTGTCGTCGGAACCCGCCGCCTCGGCGTAATGCCGCTGGAACTTCTCGTCGCGGCGGTAGTCTGGCTCGGCCGTGGTGAAGTGCGCACCGTTGGGTGCCTCGACAACGGCGTCGACCATCATCCGATTGATCAGCAGGGCCTGCGGCGGCACCGCCTTGATCAATTCCTCCGTCGACACCACCCGTTCGACGGACAGCAGCCGCTTCTGCGCGGCCATCAGGAACAGGTCGTCGAAATACGGGTCGATGCCGGTGTATGCGGCATTGCCCTGGGCGTCACCGAGATTCATGTGGACGAATGCGGCGTCGAGGTTCAACGCAGGCATGGCGATCAGTTCCTCGAAGCCGTCTCCCGTGGGGTAGGGCGACTTCACGGTCTTCAGCTCGTCGCCCCAGAACGCGCGGACGTCGCTGCCCAGCCCGGCACGGATCGGCAGGAACGGCAGGCGCTGTGCGGCGGCCTGCAGACCGCAGCGCACCATGCCCTCGTCCATTTCGCGGGCCTCGATGGTGCCGCTGGTGCGGGCCTTGGCGAACCACGGGTCGTAGAACGGCGGTGAGTCCAAGGACACGAAGCCGTAGTAGACGCGCTTGACCTTGCCTGCCGAGCACAGCAGGCCGAGGTCCGGACCGCCGTAGGTGACGACCGTCAGATCTTTCACGTCGGTGCGCAGCAGCGCGCGCACGAACGCCATCGGCTTGCGCCGCGACCCCCAGCCGCCGATGCCGATGGTCATACCGCTCTCGATGGACGAGACAGCCTCGTCCAAAGTTGTTCTCTTGTCGCTCATTTGCCCTTCTTCGTCCCCGCGAACGCATCGCGGTGCTCGTCGGCCACGCCTGCGAGGTTGAGCTCGAACGTGAAGCCCTGCTCCATGCGGTAACTCGAGTTCACCCTCTGCACATCGATGAGGTTCAGCGCTTCCTTGGCCGCGCGGATGACGCGGGTGTCCTTGACGGCGATGTCGCGCGCCACCCGCAGTGCGGCCTCGTCGAGCTCGTCGCGCGGCACGACCTCGTGCACCGAACCAAAATGGTGCAGGGTCGCGGCGTCGACGGTAGCCGCGGTGAAGAACAGTCGGCGCATCATGTGCTGGGGCACCAGTCGCGACAGGTGCGTCGCCGCACCCAGGGCACCGCGCTCGACCTCGGGCAGGCCGAAGGTCGCGTCGTCGGACGCGACGATGACGTCTGCGTTGCCGACGAGTCCGATCCCGCCGCCGACACAGAAGCCGTTGACCGCGGCGACCACGGGCACCTCACACTCGTACACCGCGCGGAAGGCGTGAAAGCAGCCGCGGTTGGCGTCGATGAGCGCGGTGAAGCCCTCGGTGTTCTGCATCTCCTTGATGTCCACACCCGCGTTGAAGCCGCGCCCCTCGGCGCGCAGGATCACGACGTGGGTGCTGTGGTCGCGGCCGGCGGCGGTGATCGCGTCGCCGAGTTCGAACCAGCCGCGCGATGGGATCGCGTTGACCTTCGGATAGTCCACGGTGACCGAGACGATGCCCGGCTCGACCGTCTTGGTGGTGATCGTCATGCGGATACCTCGGTTACTCTGGGGGTCTCTACCTAAGCAAGCACTTGCTTGGTACGCTAGCACAGTGACCGACCGCCCAGAGATAGTCCTCGGACTCAACGACAGGGTCGTCCTGGTGACCGGAGGGGTTCGCGGCGTCGGCGCGGGCATCAGCTCTGTGTTCGCCGGCCAAGGTGCGACCGTGGTGACGTGCGCCCGCAGGCCGGTAGAGGGATCGCCGTACGAATTCCACAGCTGCGACGTCCGCGACGACGAGTCGGTGGCGGCGTTGATCAAGACGATTGCCGATACGCACGGGCGCCTGGACGTCGTCGTCAACAATGCGGGCGGATCGCCCTATGTGCTGGCCGCCGAGTCGTCGGCGAAGTTCAACACGAAGATCGTCGAGCTCAACCTGCTCGGACCCCTTTCGGTTTCGATCCACGCGAACGCAGTGATGCAGGAGCAGGCCCAGGGCGGTTCGATCATCAACATCGCCAGCGTCAGTGGGCGCAGGCCGACACCTGGCACCGCGCCGTACGGCGCGGCCAAGGCGGGCATGGAGAGCATCACCGCCACGCTGGCCGTCGAATGGGCGCCGAAGGTACGGGTGAACTCGGTGGTCGTCGGGATGGTGGAGACCGAGCAATCCGAATTGTTCTACGGCGACGCCGATTCCATCGCGGCCATCTCCAAGAACGTTCCGCTGGGACGGCTGGCCAAGCCGGACGACGTGGGTTGGGCCGCCGCGTTCTTGGCCTCCGACGCGGCGTCCTACATCAGCGGCGCCTCCATCGAGGTGCACGGCGGCGGCGAGCCTCCGCACTACCTGGCAACCACCTCTGCGGACATCAAGTAAAACATTCTTCAAACAACCGAGGAGACAAGAGATATGGGACTGCTCGACGGCCGCGTGGTCATCGTGACGGGTGCAGGCGGCGGCATTGGGCGCGCACATGCGCTGGCGTTCGCCGCCGAGGGTGCGCGAGTGGTGGTCAATGACATCGGTGTGGGGCTGGACGGCTCGCCGGCGGGCGGCGGTAGCGCGGCACAGGGCGTGGTCGACGAAATCACCGCTGCCGGAGGCGAAGCCGTGACCAGCGGGGCCAACGTCGCGGACTGGGCGCAGGCCGAGGGCTTGATCCAGACTGCCGTCGATTCGTTCGGCGGGCTCGACGTACTGGTGAACAACGCCGGCATCGTGCGCGACCGGATGTTCGCCAACACCAGCGAGGAAGAGTTCGACGCCGTCACCGCCGTGCACCTCAAGGGACACTTCGCGACCATGCGGCATGCGGGCGCCTACTGGCGCGCCCAGTCCAAGGCCGGCAACGCCGTCGACGCGCGCATCATCAACACGAGCTCCGGCGCCGGCCTGCAAGGCAGTGTGGGACAGGCCAATTACAGTGCGGCCAAGGCCGGGATCGCGGCGTTGACGCTCGTCGCGTCCGCGGAGATGGGCCGCTACGGGGTCACGGTCAACGCCATCGCGCCGTCGGCGAGGACCCGGATGACCGAGACGGTGTTCGCGGAGATGATGTCCACCCAGGACAAGGACTTCGACGCGATGGCGCCGGAAAACGTTTCGCCGCTGGTGGTTTGGCTCGGCAGCGTCGAGTCCAAGGACGTCACCGGCAAGATGTTCGAGGTCGAGGGCGGCATCATTCGCGTCGCCGAGGGCTGGGCCCATGGCCCGCAAATCGACAAGGGCGCGCGCTGGGATCCGGCGGAGCTCGGTCCTGTCGTCGGTAAACTGCTGGCCGAGGCGCGCCCGCCCGTGCCGGTGTACGGGGCCTGATCGCCGCCGATTGCGCCGAAACGCCATGCGGAGGCGCGCCGGCTTCCATGATGGAGCGGTGAGACGGTATGGAGTTCTCTGCGCAATCCTGTTGGTGGTGGCCGGTTGTGGCGGTCAGCGTGGCGGCGACAACGAGGCGGCGGCGACGGAGCCGACGTCGTGTGAAGTCACGTCCGACGCCAGGCTGAGCATCGCGACGGGCAACACCACCGGGGTGTACTACGCCCTCGGTGGCGCCTACGCCGAAGCCATCAATCAGCAGACCGATGGCAAGTTGAAGGCCACCGCCGCCGAGACGTCGGCCTCGCTGCAGAACATCCAGCAACTCGTGGCGGGCACCCACCAGGTGGCGTTCTCGCTGGCCGACACCGCGGCCGATGCGGTCAACGGCATGGCGGCGTTCGACGACGATCAGCCCATCGCCGCGCTCAGCAGGTTGTATCCCAACTACACCCAGGTGATCGTCCGCAGCGATGCGGGCATCAACTCGATCCTCGACATGCGCGGCAAGCGGGTGTCCACCGGTTCGCCGAACTCGGGCACCGAGGTCATCGCCAACCGCATGCTGGAGGCCGCCGGGCTCGACCCGAAAAACGATGTGCAGGCCCAGCGGACCGAACTCGGCAAGACGGTCGAAGGGATGAAGGACGGCTCGATCGACGCGATGTTCTGGTCGGGCGGGCTGCCGACCGGTGGCATCACCGACCTGTTCGTCAGCCAGCGCGACAACGTCAAGTTCATCGACGTGACCGACACCCTGCCGAAGTTGCAGAACATCAACCCGATCTATGAAGAGGGCGCCATCCCGGCGAGCACCTATCAGACGCCGACGGATGTGGCGACGGTCGTGGTGCCCAATCTGCTTCTGGTCAAAAACGATATGGACGGCAACACCGCCTGCGTGCTGACCAAGGCGTTGTTCGACCACAGGCCCGAACTGGTCAAGGTCAACAAGGCGGCCGAGGGGATCTCGCTCGACACCGCGCGCGAAACCATGCCCGTGCCGTTGCATCCCGGCGCCAAGCGCGCCCTTGACGACCTCGGCGCGGCGAACTGACCTCCACCGAAGCGGCTGTGTCGGCCGCCTACGAGGACGAGAAGCCGGCCCGGCAGCTGACCGGCTGGGTTCACCACCTGGTGACCGTGGGCTGCGTCCTGATCGGGCTGTTCGCGCTGTACCAGGTGTTCTTCCCGCTGGCGCAGGGCAATCAGGTTTCGCTGATCCTGTTCCTGGCGGCAGTCCTTCCGCTCACCCTGTTGTGTTACCGATCCGGTATGCGGCTTGGCCGCGCGGAGCCGGTGGTGGACTGGCTGCTGGCGGTGACCGCGCTGTTGGTGTGTCTCTACCCGGTGCTGCCGTTCCAAATCGGTGACGGCGGTGGCGGATTCGACGAATTCCTCAGCCGGCAGAGCACGCCGGCGATGGTCGATGTCATCGTCGGGACGATCGTCGTGCTACTCGTCCTGGAGGCGTGCCGCCGGACCACAGGCGTGGCGCTGCCCATCGTGTGCCTGCTTGCGCTGGGGTACGCCTACTACGGCGGGTACCTGCCGCAGGGTGCCGCGATCGCCCACGCCGGGGTGGATTGGGTTCAGATCGTCAGCGCGTCGTTCATGCAGTCGACGGGGCTGTACGGCGTGCCGCTCGATGTCGCGGCGACCTACATCGTCCTGTTCACCATCTACGGAGCGGTGCTCGAGGCGTCAGGTGCGAGCAAGTTCTTCATCGACCTTTCGTTCGCCGCGTTCCGCCGGTCGCGGGCGGCACCGGGGCGGACGGTGACGCTGGCCGGGTTTCTCATGGGCAGCGTCTCCGGATCCGGGACCGCGACGACGGTGAGCCTGGGCTCGGTGACGTGGCCGGTGTTGCGCCGCGCCGGGTACCCGCGCGAAAACGCGGGCGGAATGCTGGCCGCCGCGGGCATCGGCGCCATCCTGTCGCCGCCGACGCTCGGTGCGGCGGCGTTCATCATCGCCGAGTACCTCGGGGTGCCGTACCTGACCGTCCTGGTGTGGGCGGTCGTGCCGACGATCCTGTACTACCTCGGCATCCTGCTGGCCGTCGAGATCGACGCGCGGCGGTACGGCACGCGCGAGGTCGGCAGCGTCGACGCCGGGTCGTTCTGGCGACTGCTCGGCAGGTTCGGCTACCACCTGGTCTCGCTGGTGATGATCGTCGTGTTCCTCGCGCTGGACGTGTCGGCGATGCGCGCGGTCGTCTACGCCATCGCCGTCCAGATCGTGCTCTCGTATTTCGACCGCGAACACCGACTGACCCCGGTGCGGCTCTACCGGGCGCTGGCCAACGGGGTGCGCGGCGTGCTCTCGGTGGCGGCGGTGTGTGCGGCTGCGGGCGTTGTCGCCGCGATGATCACGCGCACGGGACTCGGTCTGCAGCTGAACTCCATCCTCGTCAACACCGCGCGCCTCATCTCCGAAAACCCAACGGTCGTCTTGATTTTGACGGCAATGTTCGCCGCGTTGGCGGTCTCGGTGCTGGGGCTCGCGGTGCCGGTCACCGCGTCGTTCGTGATCAGCTGGGTGATCGTCGGGCCCGCGCTGCAGGACCTCGGTGTCGCTGCGCCGGCGGTGGCGATGTTCGTCTTCTACTTCGCGGTGCTCTCCGAAGTCACGCCGCCGACGGCGCTGGCGTCGGTGGCGGCGTCGGCGATCACCGGCGGACGAGTCATCCCCACGATGATGCAGACGTGGAAGTACACCCTGCCCGCGTTCCTTGTACCGTTCGCGTTCGTCTTGACCGACAACGGTGAAGGTCTGCTTGGGCTGCGGTCATTCGTCGACATGGTGTGGACGGGCGCGGTCGCCGCGCTGGCGGTGGCCGCGCTGGCCGTCGTCACCGGAGGCTGGATTATCCGTCGCGCGGGCTGGCCCGAAAGGGCGCTGTGCATACCGGCGGCCGCGCTGCTGCTCTATCTGAACCCGGTGACGATCGCCATCGGAGCGGGTCTGTTGGCGGTGGCCGCGGTGGTGAACGTCGTCATGGCTCGCCGACGACCAACGGAATCATTGGATCAGCCGCCTCCCGACATCCCTCGTCCCGTGTAACCACAGGGACGAATTTCAGCCCGGATCGCGCCATGTGGTTACACGCGAGAATTTCCGCCGGCCAGTTACGGCTCGCAGATGACGAGGGGGATCACCCGGTCGGTCCAGGATTTGTAGTCCTCATAGGACGGATACATCTCGACCAGGCGCGGCCAGTACTTCGCGCGCTCGTCCTCGGTGGCGTCGCGCGCCGTGAGATCGAGGATCTCCTTCTTGATCTGAACCTGGACCTTCGGGTTGGCCTTCAGGTTCAGGTACCACATCGGGTGCTTGTCGCTGCCGCCCTTGGACGCCGCGACGACGACGGTGTCGCCGTCGCGGTGGAAGTACAGCGGGCTGATCCGCGGCTCACCGGTCTTGCGGCCGGTGGTGGTCAGCAGTGCCACCGGAATGCCCTGGAAATCGCTGCCGAAGCCTTCGCCCCCGCTGCGCCGGTACAGGTAGGTGTTGAGCTTCGACATCCACTTGATGAAGGTGTCGGAAGCCTTCGTGTCCATGAAGCGGGGGCGCGATTTGGCCATGCCGGTGATCCTAGAGACTTCTACGACCCAGTGAGGAAGGGACGAATCCCTGCGCGGATGTGGTGGATCAGGCCGTCGGCCGGGATCTGGAACGTCTCGTCGATGTGCGCGCCGACCTTGCGCCCCAACAGCGAAGGCTTCGTCACGAGATCGAACTTCGCCCGGATGGTGTTGCCGTCGACGACGGTGAACTCGGGCACCGTCGTCGCCTGGATCACCCGGTACTGCAAGCCACGATTCAGGCTGCGGCGCAGGTGATCTCCGGAGAACCCGGTCTTTAGCCCGACTTCGATGCGCGTGCACCCGGGCGCGAAAGGCACCTGGTCCGCGTCGTGGGAGACCAGCGCGTCGATGTAGGCCTGGGCGGCCGCGATGCGCTGGGCTTCAGTGGACGACGGGGCCGCGGACATCAGATCCGCTCGATGATCGTTCCGGTGGACAGCGCTCCGCCCGCGCACATGGTGATCAGCGCGGTGCTCTTGTCGGTGCGCTCCAGCTCGTGCAACGCGGTGGTGATCAGGCGGCTGCCGGTGCTGCCGACCGGATGGCCGAGCGCGATCGCGCCGCCGTTGACGTTCACCTTGTCCATGTCGGGGTTGTGCACCCGCGCCCACGACAGCACGACCGAGGCGAAGGCCTCGTTGATCTCGGTGATGTCGATGTCGCCCATCTTCATGCCGGCCTTCTCGAGCACCTTCGCCGTCGACTGCACCGGGCCGTCGAGGTGGTAATAGGGCTCGGCGCCGACGAGCGCCTGGCTGACGATGCGTGCCCGCGGCTTCAGGCCGAGCGCCTTGGCCTTGGCTTCGTCCATCCACAGCACGGCGGCGGCACCGTCGGAGATCTGCGACGACGTGCCCGCGGTGTGAATACCGCCCTCGATCACGGGCTTGAGCGAGTTCAGACCCTCCAGCGTGGTCTCCCGCAGGCCCTGGTCCTTGGTCACGATGTGACGGTCACTGGTCGGCTGCTTGTTCTCGTCGAGCACGGGCGCTTCGATACCGCTGATCTCGCGGTCGAAGCGTCCTTCCGCCCAGGCCTGGGCGGCCTTGCGCTGCGAGTCGAAGCCGAATTGGTCGATGTCCTCGCGGGTGATCCCGCGGCGCTGCGCGATGCGCTCGGCGGCGGTGAACTGGTCGGGCAGGTCGATGTCCCACGAGGCGGGGCGCAGGATGCCGCGATCGGGGCCGGCGTTGGCGCCGAGACCGACGCGGCTCATCGCCTCGATGCCACATGCGATGCCGATGTCGATGGCGTCGGCCGCGATCAGGCCGGCGATCAGGCCGTTGGCCTGCTGGCCGCTGCCGCACTGGCAATCCACCGTCATCGCACCGACGTGCTCGGGGAGCCCGGCGACCAGCCAGCTGACCCGGGTGATGTTGTTCGACTGCTCGCCGAACTGCGTGACGCAGCCGCCGATGACCTGCTCGATGTCGCCGGCGTCGATGCCGGCCTTCTCGACTAGAGCCTTCTGTGTTGCGCCAAGCAACTCGGTGGCGTGTAGGCCGGATAGCCATCCGTTCCGCTTACCGATCGGGCTGCGAGTGGCTTCAACGATGACAGGGTTACCCATTCCGTCAGGCTAGAACACGTTTCATTACTCTGACAAGCGAGGATGGTGACCTGCCTTTTATCTGCGGAGAAGGCATGTTTTACTGGCACTAGAACACGTTGCAATTTGTGTTGAAAAGGAGCGCACAGTCATGGCACCCCACAACATTCCCGCAGACTTCGATTTCCTCGACGCGAGCCTGAACCTCGAGCGTCTACCCGTGGAGGAGCTCGCCGAGCTGCGGGCCTCGGAGCCCGTCCACTGGGTGGACGTCCCGGGCGGCACCGGCGGATTCGGAGACAAGGGCTACTGGCTTGTCACCAAGCATGCCGACGTGAAAGAGGTGTCGAAGCGCAGCGACCTCTTCGGCAGTTCGCCCGACGGCGCCATCCCGACGTGGCCGCAGGGGATGACCCGCGACGCCATCGACCTGCAGAAGGCCGTGTTGTTGAACATGGACGCGCCGCAGCACACCCGGTTACGCAAGATCATCTCCCGCGGCTTCACGCCGCGTGCGGTGGGGCGGCTCGAGGACGAACTGCGCGCTCGTGCCCAGAAGATCGCCGAGACCGCCGCGGCCGAAGGCTCAGGAGACTTCGTCGAACAGGTCTCGTGTGAACTGCCGTTGCAGGCGATCGCCGAACTGCTCGGTGTGCCGCAGGACGACCGCGACAAGCTGTTCCGCTGGTCCAACGAGATGACCGCCGGTGAAGACCCGGAGTACGCCGATGTCGATCCGGCGATTTCCTCGTTCGAGCTGATCCAGTACGCGATGAAGATGGCCGAGGAGAGGGCCAAGAACCCGACCGAGGACATCGTCACCAAGCTGATCGAGGCCGACATCGAGGGCGAGAAGCTGTCCGACGACGAGTTCGGCTTCTTCGTCGTGATGCTCGCGGTCGCGGGCAACGAAACCACGCGCAACTCGATCACCCACGGCATGATCGCGTTCTCGCAGCATCCCGATCAGTGGGCGCTGTACAAGAAGGAGCGCCCCGCCACCGCGGCGGACGAGATCATCCGCTGGGCCACCCCGGTATCCGCGTTCCAGCGCACCGCGCTCGAGGACACCGAGCTCGCGGGTGTGAAGATCAAGAAGGGCGAGCGTGTGGTGATGTCCTACCGCTCGGCCAACTTCGACGACGAGGTCTTCGACAATCCTCATCAGTTCGACATCCTTCGGGATCCGAACCCCCACGTCGGCTTCGGCGGCACCGGTGCGCACTACTGCATCGGAGCGAACCTGGCCCGCATGACCATCAACCTGATCTTCAACGCAGTGGCCGACGCGATGCCCGATCTCAAACCGATCGGGGAGCCCGAGCGGTTGATGTCGGGGTGGCTGAACGGCATCAAGCACTGGCAGGTTGACTACACGGGAGCGAGCACACCCGTCTCCCAGTAGCTTTCGCGGATCAAGGAGGATTCGGTGGATTTCAGTCCGGACGAAGGGCAGCAGGCTGTCGCCGATGTGGTGACGTCGGCGCTCGGCAGGGACAACAGCTGGGACGCGCTGGTATCCGGCGGCATCACGGCCTTCGGCGTACCCGACCGCCTCGGTGGCGACGGCCTGGGACTTGCCGAGATCGGGACCGCGCTCATCGAGATCGGCAGACACGGCACCGTGAGCCCCGCGCTGGCGACGCTTGGTCTCGGGTTGATCCCGCTGCTGGAGTTGGCGTCCGACGAGCAGCAGGATCGCTACCTCGCCGGGGTGCCGAAGGGCTCCGTGCTCACCGCGGCGCTCAATGAGCCCGGCGCGCCGCTGCCGGACCGGCCCGCGACCTCGCTTTCCGGCGGAAAGCTGAACGGGGTCAAGGTCGCGGTTCCCTATGCGGAACAGGCGGATTGGCTGATCGTGACCGCTGGCGGCTCTGTTGCGGTGATCTCCCCGAAGGCGGCGGGAGTCCAGCTGGTCAAGACGCCGACCGCCAACCACGGCGACGAGTACTCGGTGACGTTCTCCGATGCCGAGGTCGACGGGGTGCTCGACGGTGCGCAGCCGCGGCGGGTGAACCAGCTGGCGCTGGCGGCCATCGGCGCGTTCGCGTCGGGTCTGGTCGCGGGTGCCCTACGGCTCACCGCGGACTACGTGGCCAACCGTGAGCAGTTCGGCAAGCCGCTGTCGACGTTCCAAACCGTCGCCGCACAGCTCGCCGAGGTCTACATCGCCTCTCGCACACTGACCTTGGCCGCGACCTCGGTGTTGTGGCGGCTCTCCGAAGGGCTGGACGCCGACGACGACACTGACATCCTCGGCTACTGGTTGGCCTCAGAGGCGCCGCCGGCGATGCAGCTGTGTCACCATCTGCACGGCGGGATGGGAATGGACATCGACTATCCGATGGACCGCTACTACTCCGGCGTCAAGGACCTGACCCGGCTGGTTGGCGGCCCGTCGCACCGACTCGATCTGGTGGGAGCGCAATGTATATCGAACTGACCCCCGAGCAGAAGCAGCTCCAAGCCGAACTGCGGCAGTACTTTTCGAACCTCATCTCCCCTGAAGAGCACCAGGAGATGGAAAGCGACCGCCACGGCAAGGCCTACCGCGCGATCATCAAGCGGATGGGCTCCGACGGCAAGCTGGGTGTCGGCTGGCCCAAGGAGTTCGGCGGCCTGGGTTTCGGCCCCATCGAGCAGTCGATCTTCGTCAATGAGGCACACCGCGCCGACGTGCCGCTGCCCGCCGTCACCCTGCAGACCGTCGGGCCGACGCTGCAGCAGTACGGCACCGAGCTGCAAAAGAAGAAGTTCCTGCCCGGGATCCTGGCCGGCGAAATCCATTTCGCGATCGGCTACACCGAACCTGAGGCCGGCACCGACCTCGCATCGCTGCGCACCACCGCGGTCAAACAGGGCGACGAATACATCGTCAACGGCCAGAAGGTGTTCACCACCGGTGGCCATGATGCCGACTACGTCTGGCTGGCCTGCCGTACCGATCCGGAAGCCGCCAAGCACAAGGGCATTTCGATGCTGATCGTCGATACGACGGATCCCGGCTACAGCTGGACGCCGATGATTCTGTCCGACGGCGCTCACCACACGAACGCCACGTACTACAACGACGTCCGGGTGCCCGCCGAGATGCTGGTCGGCGAGGAGAACGGCGGCTGGCGCCTGATCACGACTCAGCTGAACAACGAACGCGTCATGCTGGGTCCGGCAGGGCGATTCGCCTCACTGTACGACCGGGTGCACGACTGGGCCGCCAAGCCCGGTTCCAACGGCGACACCCCACTCGACCACGACGACGTGAAGCGGTCACTCGGCGAACTCAAGGCGATGTGGCGTATCAACGAGCTGCTGAACTGGCAGGTGGCCGCCTCCGGCGAGACCATTGACGTCGCGGATGCCGCCGCCACCAAGGTGTTCGGTACCGAGCGCATTCAATACGCGGGCCGCCTCGCCGAGGAGATCGTCGGCAAGTACGGCAATCCGGCCGATCCGGAGACCGCGGAACTGCTCGAGTGGTTGGACTCGCAGACCAAGCGCAATCTGGTGATCACGTTCGGCGGAGGTGTCAACGAGGTGATGCGGGAAATGATCGCAGCGGCTGGGCTCAAGGTGCCGAGGGTGCCCCGATGAGTGCGGTGGACGACATCAAGGCGGCCGCCGAGCGGGTCAAGGCCGAAGGCAAGAGCAAGCCGCGGGTGGCCCGTCACCCGGTGAACCAGCCGATGATCGACCACTGGCTCGATGCGATGGGGGACAACAACCCCATCTACGTCGACGAGGCAGCCGCCAAGGCGGCGGGTCATCCGGGTACCGTCGCGCCTCCCGCGATGATCCAGGTCTGGACCATGATGGGGCTGGGCGGCAACCGGCCCGACGACGATCCGCTGGGCAAGATCCTCGGATTGTTCGACGACGCAGGGTATATCGGCGTCGTCGCCACGAACTGTGAGCAGACCTATCACCGTTACCTGCGTCCCGGTGAGCAGGTCAGCGTCGCCGCGGAGCTGACCGACGTCGTCGGCCCCAAGCGGACCGCGCTCGGCGAGGGTTTCTTCATCACCCAGCGGATCTCCTGGCAGGTCGGCGACGAAGACGTCGCCGAGATGATGTGGCGCATCATGAAGTTCAGGCCGGCCGACCAAGATAAGGCAAGTGCCGCATCGCCGGTGCCCGACGATCTCGACGCCGACAGCATGATGCGTCCCGCGTCGTCCCGTGACACGAAGTTCTTCTGGGACGGCGTCAACGCGCACGAGCTGCGTATTCAGAAGCGCGGCGACGGCACGCTGCAGCATCCGCCCGTGCCGGCACTCTGGCAGGACAAGGAGCTGGAAACCGACTACGTCGTCGCCTCCGGTAACGGGACGGTGTTCAGCTTCGTGGTGCACCACGCGCCGAAGGTGCCCGGCCGCACGTTGCCCTTCATCATCGCGTTGGTCGAACTCGAGGAGGGTGTGCGGATGCTCGGCGAGCTCCGCAACGTCGACCCCGCGGAGGTGAAGATCGGATTGCCGGTCCGCGCAATGTATATCGACTTCCCCGAAGGGGATTCCGGGCCGGCTTGGACCAACTACGCATGGGAGCCCGCAAAGTGAGCGCACCTGGGTCTAATGTCGCCGCCGGAGCGGCTCCGGAAATCCAGGTGGGCACGCAGCTGCCCGAGCTCGCACTCTACGGCGATCCGACGTTCATCGTGTCGACGGCGATTGCCACGCGCGACTATCAGGATGTGCACCACGATCGGGACAAGGCGCAGGCCAAGGGTTCCAAAGACATCTTCGTCAACATCCTGACCGACACCGGCCTCGTGCAGCGCTACATCACCGACTGGGCCGGACCGAACGCGATCATCAAGACGATCGGGCTGCGGCTAGGTGTGCCGTGGTACGCGTATGACACCGTGACGTTCAGAGGTGAAGTCACCGCCGTCGAGGACGGCCTGATCTCACTGAAAGTGACTGGTAGCAACAGCCTTGGCGACCATGTGACCGCCACCGCGACGTTGACGATCGGAGATGCCTGATGCCGGGTGAGCTTTCCGGAAAGGCGGCGATCGTCGGGATCGGCGCCACCGACTTCTCCAAGAACTCCGGCCGCAGCGAATTGCGGCTGGCGTCCGAAGCCGTGCTGGACGCACTCGACGACGCCGGCCTCACCCCGGCCGACGTGGACGGCATGGTCACCTTCACCATGGACTCCAACACCGAGGTGTCGATAGCGCGCGCCACCGGAATCGGTGAGTTGAAATTCTTCTCCAAGATCCATCACGGTGGTGGCGCGGCGTGTGCCACAGTCCAACAGGCAGCGATCGCGGTGGCCACCGGGGTCGCGGATTGCGTTGTGGCATACCGCGCTTTCAACGAGCGGTCAGGGATGCGCTTCGGTCAGGTTCAGATGCGACTGGTGGAGAACGCCGACTCCACCGGTGTGGACAATTCGTTCTCGTATCCGCACGGCCTGTCCACGCCTGCCGCTCAGGTGGCGATGATCGCCCAGCGCTACATGCACTACTCCGGTGCGACCAGCGCGGACTTCGGCGCCGTCTCGGTGGCCGACCGTAAGCATGCCGCCAACAATCCAAAGGCGTACTTCTACGAGAAGCCGATCACCATCGAGGATCACCAGAACTCACGGTGGATTGCCGAGCCGCTACGGCTGCTCGACTGCTGTCAGGAGACCGATGGCGGTGTGGCGCTTGTGATTACGTCCGCTGAGCGAGCCAAGGATCTCAAGCACCGGCCCGCCGTAATCGAAGCGGCATCGCAGGGTTCGAGCCCCGATCAGTATTCGATGACAAGCTACTACCGGTCGGAACTGGGGCTGCCCGAGATGGGCTTGGTCGGTAGGCAGCTATGGGAGCAGTCGGGGCTGACGCCCGCCGACATCCAGACCGCGATCCTGTACGACCACTTCACCCCGTTCACGCTCATCCAGCTGGAGGAGCTGGGGTTCTGCGCAGCCGGTGAGGCGAAGGACTACATCAAGGACGGCGCGATAGAGGTCGGGGGCAGGCTGCCGATCAACACTCACGGCGGCCAGCTGGGTGAGGCGTACATCCACGGCATGAACGGCATCGCCGAAGGTGTGCGGCAGCTCCGCGGAACATCGGTGAACCCAGTCGACAACGTCGAGCACGTCCTGGTGACCGCGGGGACCGGCGTACCCACCTCTGGGTTGATTCTGGGCTGACGCCCTCGCTCGATCACGATGCCCGGCCGCTGCATGCGGTCGGGCTACCGGTCGTGCGTCGGCGAAGTGGTGATCCGCGGCAGCTGGGCTGTCCGTCACTGAAAAAAGCGCGCCGCCGTTCAAATCTAGCAAACTATCGAGTTACCAAGATCACACATTGAACGGGATTGCTGTCCCGTTCGTGGGATCAAATCCAGCAAAAGTGATCTATCGATTCATTACTGACGAGCACGAAAATGGCCCTGCACGATATCCGCAGCAAGAAACCCATTCCTGGACCTAAGTGTGACAGTAGCTGGGCAGATGTCGGCCACCTAACTGCGGCGGTTCGGTTAACGGATAGGGAGGATCTTTGCAAACGCAAGCGTTCTCTCAACACTTGTGACTTTCGAGTTGCCGTAGATCTGGCAACTTCCTAGTCTGTACGAGACGCGAACGGGAAGCAGGGCTAGGTAAAGGTGCTATGTCGCGCCATGCGCGCTCTCTTCTCCATTCGTCATCACGTTCGCGGGGGCGACGGATCAACTCAGGACCTTCAAATTTCGGCTCGCTGCAGAGGCTCCTCACGGGGCTTACGCGAAGCAAGAGCAATCCACCACCGAGCGCTTTGAGCGGAGTACTCAGATGACCAGTGCGATAACCAACGGCAACGGCACCACCGCCCATTCAGCACCGATCCGCAGCCCGTTGACGAAACCGCACAACGCCGCCCTCCAAGCGACCACCGTCAGCCTCGTCATCCCAGTGCGCAACGAGGCCCGCAACATCGCGTGGGTTCTGGAACAGATCGCCGACGATGTGCACGAGATCATCCTCGTCGACGGTGAATCGACCGACGCGACACTGATCACCGCGATGCGCTATCGCCCCGACATCAGGGTCGTGCCGCAGGAAGGCACGGGCAAGGGCAGCGCACTGCGTACCGGGTTCCTGGCCGCCACCGGCGACGTCATCGTGATGATGGACGCCGACGGCAGCATGTCACCGCAGGAGATCAGGCACTACGTGCACTTCCTGGCCAACGGCTACGACTTCGTCAAGGGCTCGCGGTTCATGGGCGGCGGCGGGTCGCTGGACATCACACCTTTCCGCCGGCTCGGGAACCGATTCCTGCTGGTCGTTTTCAACACCCTCTACAACTCCGAGCTCACCGACCTGTGCTACGGCTTCTGTGCGTTCCATCGCCGTTATCTCGATCATCTCGCGCTGACGGCAACGGGTTTCGAGATCGAAGCCGAGATGACCGTGCGTGCCGTGCAGGCCGGCCTGCGCATCGCTGAGGTGCCGAGCCTCGAGATGCCCCGTCGCACCGGCAATTCCAACCTGCGCGCAATCCGGGACGGCTGGCGGGTACTCAACACCGTCCTCGCCGGCAGGCGCTCGTAGGGATCGCCGCCATCATGCGAACTCTTGTCACCGGCGCCGCGGGCTTCATCGGCTCTACCCTGGTAGACCGGCTTCTGGCGGAAGGCCACCAGGTCGTCGGAATCGACAACCTGAGCACCGGTAACGCGGCCAACCTCCACGATGCGTTCCGGGTCAACAGGTTGATTCCCGGCCGGTTCAGCCTGCTCGAGATCGACGTCCAAACGCCTGAGCTCAAAGACGTCGTCGCGGAAACGAATCCGGACGTCATCTTTCATCTGGCCGCGCAGATCGACGTTAGGGTTTCGGTGCGCGACCCGAAGTTCGATGCCCTCAGTAACGTGTTGGGCACGATCAATCTTTGCGAGGCCGCCAGGCACGGCGGAGTCAGCAGGATCGTCTACGCGGCCTCCGGTGGCTCGCGCTACGGCGCGCCGGAGCACCTGCCCGTCGGCGAGAACACCGCCGTTGACCCGCAATCGCCGTACGCGGTCGCCAAGGTCGCGGGCGAACAGTACCTGCGTGCTTACGCGGGCATGTACGGTCTGGAACCGATTTGCCTGGCGCTGTCCAATGTGTATGGGCCGCGCCAGAATCCGCACGGCGAGGCTGGGGTCATCGCTGTCTTCGGCAGCGCGATGTGCCTCGGGCTGGACGTAACCGTGTACGGGGACGGCAGCGCGACCCGTGACTACGTGTACGTAGACGATGTGGTGAACGCTTTCATGTGCGCGGCCCACGCACCAGCCGGCACCAACGGCGTGTACAACGTCGGCACCGGACGGCAGGCCAGTGTCAACGAAGTGCATCGGCTGATCTCCGAGGTCCTGGAGGGGGCGCCGGCGCCGCGCTACGCCGATGCCCGCACCGGCGAATTGCAGGCGATCGCGCTAGATGCCCACAAAGCCGAAGCCGAACTCGGCTGGACGCCCGCGGTGGACCTGATCGAGGGAATCGCGCGCACGGTCGGATGGCTACGCGCTGCCGTCGAACCCGAGCCCGTCGCAATCGCCTGAGCTGAGGAGGTGCGCGTGCCAGTCAAATACCAGACCGAAACATCGATTCGCATGACCGGCGCCCTAGTGACCGCCGTCGCCGCCGCTGGGATAGCGCTCCTCCCGGCCCACTCGAACGCACCTTTCAGCCGCGCCATGGTGGCGAGCTTCCTGCTGCTCGCCCCCGCGGTGGCGATCGCCCGACTGCTGCCGAGCGTGCACACCGTCGTCGCCCTGATCGTCGGCGTGGCCGGTGCGATCGCGGTCAACACCCTCGTCGCGCAGTCGATGCTGTCGGCCCAATTGTGGTCGCGCCCAGGGGGCGTGATCGCGGTGGGCGTCACGGCAGCCGCGCTGTGGCTCATAGCGATTCCTCGCCGTGCTAACTGGCGCGGGTAGGCAGACGGGCATGAAGACAACGGTCATCCCCGCGGCTGAGTTGGGCGCCGCCGAGTCCGCCATCTGGCGGTCGTTTCAGCGGGTGCAGCCCGAACTGGGCAGTCCGTACATGAGTCCTGAACTGGCGGTCGTCGCGGGCGGAGTGCGACCGGGAACGCGTGTCGCGATCCTCGAGGACGCGGGCGAAATCGTCGGCTTCTTTCCGTTCGAGCGCAAGGCTCTGGGCTACGGGCTACCGGTGGCGCCAGGCCTCGCCGGATGTCAGGGTGTGGTGCACGCACCCGACGCGGTTTGGAACGCGCACGAACTGCTACGGGAGTGTGGCCTCGGCGTGTGGGAGTTCGATCACCTCGTCGACGGCCAGAAGCCTTTCGAACGCTTCCAGGTGCTTCGCGCCAAGGCGCCGATCATCGACCTGAGCGACGGTTCGGCGGCTGTGCTGGCCGTCCTGCGGCGACGGTCGACGAGAGTGGCGAAGAAGTTGCCGAAGGAGCGGCGTCGGCTCGAACGGGACTTCGGCCCACTGCGTTTCGAATTCGAGGTGACCGATCCGGACAGACTTCAGATGCTGATGGCGTGGAAGTCTGATCAGTACAGGGCGACCGGGCGTGCCGACCAGTTTTCGCGCCCCTGGGTTCGGAGCCTCGTCACCGACCTGTTCGACCTGCGATCACCGCATTTCTCACTCGTCCTTTCAGTGCTGTACGCCGGTGACCACCCGGTCGCCGCCGACGCATATCTGCGCCGCGGCGGCGTCATGTCCGGCTGGTTCACGGCCTATGACCCCGAATTCGCCAGGTACTCGCCAGGGCTGCTGCTCCGCCTCGCGCTCATCGAGCAGGCCTCGGCGCAGGGCGTTCGCCGCATCGAATTGGGCCGTGGCACATACGAACACAAAGAGTTGTTCAAGACGAGCGATCTGATCGTGGGCGAGGGCAAGGTGCTGCGACCGTCCGCGGGTGCGGCGCTGTACTACGCGGGCCGCGCCCCGTTGCGGAACCTGCGTCAATCAGTAATGGCCTCACCGAGGCTCTATCGGTCAGCCGACGCAGTGTTGCGTAGCTACGGCCGCGTCCATTCCGCGCTGACCGTGCCGGCCCACGCGGCCGATTCGAGGAGAGGTTCCAAATGACACCCACGGCGTCAGGGCGCCCACTCACCATGTCGGTGGTGATCTGTGCCTACACGTTCGATCGATGGGACGACGTGCTCGCCGCCGTCAGGTCGGTGGTGACCCAGACCACGCGGCCCGACGAGATCGTGGTCGTCGTCGACCACAACCCCGAACTTCACGAGCGACTGCGTGCGGCTTTGCCTGCCGCCACGGTCGTCGAAAACCGGTACCAACGAGGGCTTTCGGGCGGGAAGAACACCGGCGTCGAGGTGACGACCGGTGACGTTGTGGTCTTCCTCGACGACGATGCGGTGGCTCACCCCGATTGGCTGGTGCATCTGCGCGACGCGTACACCGACGACAACATCGTCGGTGTCGGCGGAACCACGCTTCCGCTGTGGGATTCCGATCGGCCGCGGTGGTTTCCCGCGGAGTTCGACTGGGTGCTCGGATGCACTTTCACTGGTAGGGATCCCGGTCCGGTTCGCAACCTCTTGGGCGGCAACGCCTCGTTCCGCCGTGAGGTGTTTTCGGTCGCCGGCGGCTTCCCGACCGACATCGGGCGGACGTCGGAGCAGAGTCGTCCGCTGGGGTGTGAAGAGACGGAGTTCTGCATCCGGGTGAACCAGCACCGGCCCGAGTGGACGTTCGTCTTCGAACCCCGTGCGGTGATCTGGCATCGGGTACCGCACGCCCGGGAGCAGTTCGCCTACTTCCGTTCCCGGTGCTACGCCGAGGGTCTGTCGAAGGCAGCAGTCACGCGCAGTGTTGGTGTCGCCGAGGGGCTTTCGGCTGAGCGCAGGTACACCGCGCGCACCCTCACCCGCGGTGTGGCGAAGGGGCTGGGCGATGCGCTGCGCGGCGATGCGGGCGGTATCGAACGCGCCTATGCGATCACGGTCGGACTGCTCACCACCGCGGCGGGCTATCTGCGGGGCGGCGCGGCACGCCGTCGGCGGCCGACCGTAGGGGCCTCCCGATGACCGAAGCCTCGATCAAGTCGATCCCGATTCTGATGTACCACTCCGTCGCGGATGAACCGCCTGCTGCGACGCGACGGCTTGCGGTTCTTCCCGGGTCGTTCGAACTCCAGGTTTCTTACTTGGCCAACAACGGCTTCACCGGGCTCACGTTCTCGGATCTTGCCGACGCGTTCCGGACCGGTGCCGCCCTGCCGGAGCGGCCGGTGGTGCTGACGTTCGACGACGGCTATGCCGATTTCGCGAGTGAGGCCTGGCCCATCTTGCGGCGTCACCGGTTCCCGGCGACCGTGTTCGTCACGACCGGTTGGGTCGCCGACGCCGGGCCCGACGCCGCGGGCGAACCGCTCGACAGGATGATGAGCTGGGCGCAGATCGCCGGGCTCTCGGAGGCAGGTATCGAGATGGCCGCGCACACCCACAGCCATCCCCAGCTCGATCAGCTCGGTGATGCCGAGCTGCGCCACGAACTGGGCCGCAGCCGCGCGCTGCTCGAGGATGCCATCAATGCTCCGGTTCGCGCCCTGGCGTACCCGTACGGCTACTCGAGCACGCGGGTACGGCTGGCAGCTCGATCGGCCGGCTACCGGTTCGCCGCCTCGGTGCGGAACGTGCGCGCGACCCCGTCCGACGATCTGTTCACCCTCCCTCGCCTGACCGTCCGGCGATCCACCAACCTGCCCGCGTTCGCCGACATCGTCGAGGGCGTCCACGTGTTCCGGCGTGACCGGCTGCTGACGGCAGGCTATGCGTGTGTCCGCGGCGCGCGGCGGGCCGCAAGGCAGGTGCTTGGCATTGCATGAGCTCGAGAAGCGGGCGCCAACCGACGTCGTCGTGACGGCGACGCGCCCCAGATCTCGCCACCGCGTTCACGACATCGGGCGCGGCGGTGAGCACTTCCACCGCAACGCCAGTGCGCTGATCCTGAACACGGGGATCTCGGGCGGTTTGGGGATGGCGTTCTGGTTTTTGGCGGCGCGCCACTACAGCGATCCCGACGTCGGTCGCGGATCGGCCGTGATCTCCGCGTTGATGATGTTGGCCGGCTTGATCGCGGTCAACGCAGCGGGCACCGTGAACCGTTTCATTCCCAAGGCCGGACGACATACGACCGCCGTCGTGGCCTGGGCGCACATTCTCACGGTGACTGTGATCGCGGTGCTCGCCCTGGCGTTTCTCGGCACCCTCGAATGGTGGGGGCCGTCATTCGACCTCCTTCGCTCACCAGAGATGGCGCTGTGGTTCTGCATCGCCGCGGTCGCCGTCAGCGTCATCACCATTCAGGAGAACGTGCTGACTGCGCTGCGGGCGTCGATCTGGGTGCCGGTTGCCAACGCCCTGTTCGGTGTCGGCAAGGTCGTGTTGCTGGTGGTGCTGGCGGCGACGTTCCCCAGGTCCGGTGTCTTCTTCGCCTGGGTCATCCCGATGATCGTCGTCATGGTCCCGTTGACCCTGCTGATCTTCGGCTGGCTCGTGCCTCGGCACATCCGGACCTACGCGCACGTCTTCGATGTGACCCGTGCGGAGATCGGCCGGTTCTTTGCCGCTGACTACCTGGGCGCGCTGTTCCTCTTCGGAACGATCTTCCTCGTACCGGTCCTCGTCGCCACCCGCGTCGAGCCGCACACCTACGCGTACTTCTACGTGGCATGGTCACTGGCCGGGGTGATGAGCGTCGTCGGCAACAACATGGCGACGTCGCTTGCCGTGGAGGGTGTGTACGACGCCCCGCGGCTGGCGGAGAACTGCCGCTCCGCCCTCAGCCGGGGGTTGTTCCTGCTGCTTGTCGGCGCAGTCGCGGTGAGTCTCATCGCTCCCTACGGCCTGGGGTTGCTCGGGGCCGGGTACGTCGATGCGGTTCCGCTCCTGCAGCTGCTCGCGTTCGCCACCCTGCCGAGGGCGATCGTCGACATCTACATCGGGGTGCTGCGCGCCCGCGGTGACGGCGTGCAGATCGCCCGGCTGCAGGCCCTGCGCGGCGTGCTCGTGATGGGTGTCGTCGTCACCATCCTCTACTTCGTCGACGAACCGTTCGGCATCCACACCATCACGGCGGTCGGCGTCGCCGTGCTGGTCGGCCAACTCATCGCGATGCTGGTGGCTTTGCCAGGGCTGGCGCAGTTGCTGGGGTGGCGCCCCGATGACCGGGTCATGGCCAATGTGTCGATCACCTCGGCCGAGCGGATCACGCTTCTGGCAGACCGCTCATGACCGCGACACTCCTCGATCGGCCCCCGGCCGATCTGACCTCAGCCGCGCCGGAACTCGATTGGCCGCCGGCCAACCGCGGCGGACGTCACCGGCTGCCTGCACATCTGCCACCGGTCGACCTCTCCGAGCTCGACCTGGTCTCGGCCACGCCGCGACGGGCCGGAGGGAGCGGCGGACGGCACCGTGCCCCCCGGCCAGGTAGTGGCCATATCCTGGCGGTTACTACCCTGTGCCTGTTGACCCTGGGTGCGGTCGCGTTGTGCGCGATGCAGCTGCACACCGTCGACCTCGCGGTCATGAACGGCCTGGGGCTGATCTCAGTGCTGCCGGTCACGATGTTCGTCGGCGTCGTGCTGCTCAACGTCGGCTTCATCGGAGCTCTCTCACTGCAGCGGCGCTACACGTGGCTGTTGGGCATCCAACTCGTGCTGTTCGTGGTGCTGTTGCACGGCATCACTACCGTGCTCGAATCTCAGCCGCGCTTTCCGATCAGCTGGATCCATGCCGGCTTCGTCGAGTTCATCGATCGCACCGGCACGACGGCGCCTGGGCTGGACGCCCGCTGGTCGTGGCCGGGCTTCTTCGCGCTGGCGGCGTCCCTGGTTGGTTCGGGCGACCGGGAGGCACTGACGCCGATCCTCACCTTCACGCCCGTGGTGAGCAATCTGCTGTACCTGGTGGCGTTCGCGCTGTTGCTGGGCGCGCTGAAGATGTCGTGGCAAGCGAAGTGGTTGGCCGCGTGGTTGTTCTGTGTGCTCAACTGGATCGGGCAGGACTACTTCTCGCCGCAGGGCTGGACGCTGCTGCTCTATCTGTTGTTCGTCGGTCTGCTGGTCACATGGTTCCGCGCCCCGGTCACCCCCAGGGCCACTACCCACCGACGGATCGCCCGCGCGGGCCGGATCTGGCGCCGGGCATGGGGCGATCCGACGTCGGGTGAGGCCCCGCCGCGGATGGCCAGGCCCGCCGAACGCGTCGTGCTGCTCGCGGTCATCGTCGGTCTGTTCGCCGCGGCGACGGTCAGCCATCAGCTCTCTCCGTTCGCCATGCTGATGAGCGCTGCCGGACTGGTGCTGGCGCGCCGGTGCACGCTCACCGGGCTACCGGTGCTGCTCGGCGTGATCCTGGTCGCCTGGATCAGCTACCTGACCTACCCCTACTGGTCGGGTCACCTCGGTGTGATCGTGGGCAGCGTCGGGGATGTCAACGGAACCGTGTCGGCCAACGTCGTCACGCGAACGTCGCACAGCAGCGAGGAACATCAGCTCGTCCTCTATGCCCGGATCGCCACCACGTTGCTGCTATTCGCGATGGCGGCGTGGGGTCTGCTGCGCCGGCGGCGTCGCCGCATCGAGGACCGCGTGCTCCTGGTCCTCATCGTTGTTCCGGTACTGCTCGTGCTCCTGCAGAGTTACGGCGGCGAGATCGCCATGCGCGTCTATCTCTTCTCGCTCGCACCCGCTTGCGTGCTGGCCGCGCTGGCGTTCTTCCCCCACCCGAGCGCGCGGCCCTCGATGTTGGCACGCGCCGCGGCAGCCGTGTGCACCCTGGGCTTGCTCTTCTCGTTCTTCCTCACCCGCTACGGCAACGAGCAGTTCGAGCAGATCACCGACGAGACTGTCGCGACGGTGGAATCGATCTACGAACAGATGCCCGCGGGCGGGCACTTCCTGTTCGTCAGCGGTCCACCCACTCGTGGTGACACCCCGTTCATGCCATTGGGCTACCGCGACGTCGAGAAAGTCAGCCTCACCAACACCGAAGCGCCCGGCGACCCGTCCGACGTGTCGGGAGTGCTCGCGCGGCTGAGGGAGCAAGGACCGGGGACGTACCTGATCACCACCAAGGGGCAGGAGGACTACCTCAGCTACGGTGAGGGTTTCGCGGTGGATTGGGGACCACGGTTCCGGCAAGCGCTCAGCGCGGCGCCAGGGATGCGCATTGTGCTCGACAACCCGGACGCGACCGTTTACACGCTGGATCACGGTGCCTCGCACGAGCCGGTCCCCTATGAACCGCCGGCCACCGGAATCGAGGTGGGCAAGACCGAGTGGACCGCGATCGGCCTGGTCTTCCTGGTCCTGCTGCTGGGCATCCTCGGGGTGCGTGAAGCAATGAGCGCGCGGCTCGGGCCGGCCGCCGGCCGCCTGTTGCGTCCACTGACCATTGCGGCGATACCACTGCTGATCGGGTTCGCGCTGGTCGTCCTCGAGCGATTCATGTCGGTGATCTGATGCGGCATCGGACCACGCTCTCACCGCTCCACGTCGACCGGTCGGTACCTGCGCTCGTCGTCAAGGTCGGCCAGTACTCGTGGCATCACGGCGGCGTCGGAGCGATCCGCAGCCTCGGCCGACTCGGCATTCCGGTGTACGCCGTGACCGAGGATCGATGGACACCGGCGGCGGTGTCGCGCTACCTGACGGACCGTTTCGTTTGGCGTACCACCGGACTCGAGGACCCGACATGGCTCATCGCGGAGCTGCTCGACATCGGACGGCGGATCGGCCGGCCGACCGTGCTGGTCCCGACCGACGACGAGATAGCGGTCCTCATCGCCGAACACGCCGCCGATCTCCGCGGTGCGTTCCTCATTCCGGATATCGAGCCGATGCTGCCCCGCCGTCTCGCCAGCAAGCGCGGGCTGTATGAACTGTGCAGTGAGCATGGCGTGCCGACGCCCTGGGCGGCGTTCCCGACGAATCCCGATGAGCTCGACCGGATTGCGGCGCAAGCGTCGTTCCCGTTGGTCGTGAAGAATCTCGAGGCGTTCGAGCGACACCGCGCGCGAGCCGTGGCGGGCACCACGGTGATCCGCAATGCCGCCGAGCTGCGAGCCCTCGCTCGCGGGTGGGGCGAGGAATTCAGTGTCGTCCTGCAGGACTATCTGCCCACCGGTGACGCCGAAGACTGGATCGTCAACGCGTATTGCGACGCATCGGCGACGTGCCTAGTGCAGTTCACCGGGGTCAAGGTGCGATCGTTGCCACCGCACGCCGGCATGACCTCGTCCGCCTGCTCGTTGCCCAACCCCACCCTCGTCGAGATGACGGCGCACTTGGTGAAACGCGTCGGCTATCGGGGGGCGGTCGATCTGGACTGGCGCTACGACCCGCGCGACGGCCGGTACAAGCTGCTCGACTTCAACCCCAGGGTCGGCGCCCAGTTCCGGTTGTTCGAGACCGATGAGGGAATCGACGTGGTGCGCGCGCTGCACATGGATCTCACCGGATGCGACGTGCCCCCCTCCAACCAGGTCGACGGGAGGCGCTTGGTCGTCGAGAACTTCGACGTGCCTGCGATGCTCGCCTACCGCGTCCGGGGGTATGCCACACCGCCGGAAGCTGCCCAGGCCGGAAATGTCGAGTTGGCATGGCTGGCCAGAGACGACCTAAAGCCGTTCTTCGTCATGCTCGCCCGGTTCATCCCGCAGGCGCTCGGGGGCCTCGTTGCGCTCTGGCGCGCCCGCCGTCGAAGGACTGGAAAGAAGGAAATCCCATGGGCCGCGTCATCCGAGTAGTTCTGGTGGCGGTCGCCGCGCTGCTCGTCACGGCGGTCACGCTGGCCGCGTCCCTTCCATACGTCTTCGACGAGGGTGATGGCGACAGCGCATGGCCGGGTTGGGGATTCACCCACACTCAGTTCAGCGCCGACGACGGCGAGCCCGCGGCCGTCGACACGATTGCCGACGCGCTCAAGGCGGGGCCCCCGATGTTGCAGTCCCAGCACATCATGGGATGGGGGGTCGACAATCCAGAACCCGCGCCGGGACAGTACAACTTCGCCGATCTCGACCTGCGCATGGATTTCATCCAGCGCACCGGCGGCGTGCCGGTGATTGTGCTGTGCTGCTCACCGGACTGGATGAAGGGCGGTGAAGAAGGGGAAACCGATTGGGACAACCTCGAGGTTGCGCCGCTACCCGAGCATTTCGCCGACTTCGCCGCGCTCAGCAAGAAGGTGGCCCAACGCTACCCCTACGTGCGGCATTTCGTTGTGTGGAACGAGTTCAAAGGCTTCTTCGACGACGAACGCAAGCGTTGGCGCGCTGAGGATTACACCGACCTCTACAACGCCGTCTACGACGCGGTGAAAGAAGCCAATCCGGAGAACCAGGTCGGCGGACCGTACCTCGACTTCGCCAGCCTGCCGCCGAATTCACCTGATGCCTCCGAAGAGCTGCACGGCGCTTGGGGTGCGGTGGATCAGCGCGTTCTCGATGCCTTCACCTACTGGAACCAGCACCGCAAAGGTGCCGACTTCGTCGTGGTGGACGGACACGCCACCACCACGACCGGGGCTTCCAACGAGTTCGCGGCGCTAGAGGAGTTCGGTGCCGTCGGGGCCTGGCTGCAGAAGCAGACCGATCTGCCGATCTGGTGGACGGAATGGTACGTGGATCCGGCGTCACTGGATTTTCCACCGGAACACCAAGTGGCGCTGCGAGTTTCGGCCATGATCGAGCTCGCCAGCACCGGGGCGCAGACAGTCCTCTACTGGAATCCGTATCCGAAGGGGGCGGATTGCGCCATCTGCCTGTGGACCGATACCTGGAAGCCTGACGGAGGGCAACCGCTGCCCTTTCTCACCGATGTCATCGAGCGCTTCGTCCGCGAGTTTCCGCCCGATGTCGAGCGGCGAAAGGTGCCCGCCGCCGATGGCCTGGTTGCGCTGGAAGCGGGTCGGACGCTGCTGGTCGTCAACATCACCGACGCACCGATCAGCGCCACAGTCCACCGTCAGCAGATCGAGATGTCGCCGTACGAAGTCAAGTGGGTGACGCTGCCGCGCTGGGTGGAAGCCCTCGATTGGGTCGACGACACGTTCGGCTGATCGAGCTAGGCAGGGACGAACTCCACGCCCGCCAGTGCCACCGCGTTGTCACGCTCGGGCGCGGTGACGACGGCGGTGAAACCGTCACCCTCTTTCCAGACGCTGGCCAACAGCGTCTCGCCGGGAAACACCACGCCCGCGAACCGGGCGCCGTAGCTGCCGACCCGGGCGGTGTCGCCGTCGAGCAAGGTGTCGACCATCGCCTTGCAGGTCATGCCGTAGGTACACAGACCATGCAGGATCGGCCTCGGAAAGCCTGCGGCGGCTGCGAATTCGGGATCCGAATGTAGCGGATTGCGGTCACCGCACATGCGGTATAGCAGTGCCTGTTGCGGCGACACCGCGATCGATATCTCGAAGTCCGCGGCGCGCTGCGGCGGTTCCGACGACGTGGACGGGCCGCGTTCGCCGCCGAAGCCGCCCTCGCCGCGAGCGAAGATCGACCGCTTCTGCTTCCACAAGACGTTGCCGTCCGGCGTGGAAACCGTGGTCTCCGACCAGATCACCGCGGCCTTGCCCTTGTCCCAGATGTCGGTGAACCGGGTGACGGCGACGCCGGTGCCCGACGGCGGGATCGGCCCTGGCGCAGAAACCGCTTCGCTGGCGTGCAGCACCTTCGAAAGCTCGATGTCGATACCGGGGAAATGAACGGTGGGTGGTTCGGTCAGGTGGAAGCTTTGCGCCACGTTGGCGAACGTCGGCAACACCTGTGGGGTGCCATCGGTGAGGTACCGCAGTTCGCGCTGGTCCATCGGGTCGCCGCCCGCGCCGAGGGCGAGGTGGTAGAGCTGGATATCGCTACTGGTCCAGGAGAATTCAGCGGGCGGAAGCTCGGCGCCCAGCGCCTCGTCGAGATTGATGGGCATGTGTTAGCTCTTTCCCGCAATGTGCAGTGCTGCCAGGTATCCGAATGTCATCGCGGGGCCGATCGTCCCGCCCGGTCCTGGATAGGTGTGTCCCATGACCGGCGAGCTGACGTTACCCGCCGCGTAGAGACCCTCGATGATCGAACCGTCGTCGCGCAGCGCACGCCCGTGGATGTCCGTACGGACGCCACCCTTGGTGCCCAGGTCGCCTGGCACCATCTTGGCCGCGTAGAACGGCGCCTGCTTGATCTCACCGAGGTTGGGATTCGGCTTGTTCGTCGGATCGCCGTAGTAACGGTCGTATGCGCTCTCGCCGCGCTGGAAGTCCTCGTCCTTGCCGGACCGTGCGAAGCCGTTGAAGCGTTCGATCGTCGCGGTCAGCGCATCGACGGACAACCCCGTCTTCTCGGCCAGCTCCGCAATGGTGTCGGCCTTGACGATGACGCCGGACTCCATCCACTTCTTGGGAATGCGCTGCCCTGGTTGCAATCCCGCGAAGATGTAGCGGTCGCGGTATGTCTGGTCGAAGACCAGCCACGCCGGGATGTTCTCGCCGGGACCGGGGCCCTGGCCGTACTGACCGCCGTACATGTGGTGGCAGGCCTCGACGTAGGGCATCGACTCGTTCATGAACCGCTTTCCGGCCATGTTCACGATGATCGACCCGGGGGAGTTGCGTTCGGACAGCGCGAACCACGGTGCGTCCACCAGCGGAACCGTCGGCCCCCACCAGGCGTCTTCCATGATCTCCAGTGCGGCGCCAAGCTTCTCGGCCGCCAGGATTCCGTCACCGGTGTTCGCCTTCGCGCCGACCGTCCACTCGGTGGTGATCGGGGCGCGCTGGTACTTCACGCGCATCTGCTCGTTGTGCTCGAAACCGCCCGACCCGAGTATGACGGCTTTGCGGGCCCGGATGAGTTGCGGCTCGGTCGATTCCGGAGCATTGGTGTCTCGGACGTAGATACCGCGCACCACACCGTCCTCGACATAGAGGTCGGTCAGCGCGGTGTTCAACTGGACCGGCACGCCCACCTTCTGCAGGCCGATGCGCAACGGCGCGATCAGCGCGCGGCCCATGCCGACGAGGTTCTTGCGCCTGGCGTTCGCCCACACCGAGCGCACGCCGACCTTCACGCTGCGCAGCAGCCCGCGCGGGTGGCGCTTCATCTGGTTCAGCCGCACGTAGTCCTGCTGCATCACCACCATGTTCAGCGGCACCTTGCCGTAGGGCGGCTCGAGGCCCTTCTCGTCGGGCCCGAGCTTGCGGGCGTCGAACGGCTTGGGCTCAATCGAGCGTCCCGCGGCCCGCCCGCCCGGTGTCTCGGGGTAGTAGTCGGAGTAGCCCGGCACCCAGCACATCTTCAGCGGCGAGTTCTTGAGCACGAACGACAACATCTCGGGCCCACGCTGCAGATAGGTGTCGATCTTCTCCGCGGGCACGACATCGCCGATGATCGCGTGCAGGTAGGTCCGCGCCGCTGCCGGGCTGTCTTGGACCCCGTCACGCTTGAGGACCTCGTTGTTTGGGATCCACACGCCGCCACCTGACCGCGCAGTGGAACCGCCATAGTGCGGAGCCTTCTCGACGACTACTGTGGAAAGTCCCTGGTGGGCGGCGGTGAGGGCGGCAACCATGCCGGCGGCGCCGCTTCCCACGACGACGACGTCATACTCCTGACCAGTCATGTAGAACACGTTATAGAATTGCCCGGCCTTACAACAACTGCGCCGGTCGAACAAACGAGGGGACTTCGCAAATATGCTCAGCGCCCAGGTGCGTGAACAGCTCGCCGCCGACCTGGCCGAGGCGGAACGCAGCCGCGTGCCCATCACCCCGCTGACCGACGCGCACGCCGACATCGATGTGGTCGATGCCTACGAGATCCAGCTGATCAACATCCGCCAGCGGGTCGCCGAAGGCGCTCGGGTGATCGGTCACAAGGTCGGCCTCTCGTCGGAGGCCATGCAGAAGATGATGAACGTCGACGAACCCGACTACGGGCACCTTCTCGACGAGATGCAGGTCTACGAGGACCGCAAGGTGCCCTCGGCGAACTACCTCTACCCACGGGTGGAGGTCGAGGTCGGCTTCATCCTCGCCGACGACCTGCCCGGTGCCGGATGCACCGAGGACGACGTGCTGGCGGCGACGGCGGCGTTCGCCCCCGCGATCGAGTTGATCGACACCCGCATCACCGACTGGAAGATCAAGCTCTGCGACACGATCGCCGATAACGCGTCGTCGGCGGGCTGGGTGCTCGGTGAGGCCAGGGTGTCGCCGAAGGACATCGACATCCGCAACATCGACGCCGTGCTCACCAACAACGGCGAGGTCGTCGCGGAGGGCCGCAGTGATGCGGTGCTCGGCAACCCGGTCACCGCGGTGGCGTGGCTCGCGCGCAAAGTCGAGGGCTTCGGGGTCCGGTTGAAGGCCGGCGACATCGTGCTGCCGGGGTCGTGCACGCGTGCGATAGATGCACCGCCCGGCAGCAATTTCGTCGCCGACTTCGCCGGGTTAGGTTCAGTCCACCTGAGTTTCGAATAACTAGGAGCACCAATGCCTCAGAAGGCATCAGTCGCCATCGTCGGGTCGGGGAACATCAGCACCGACCTGCTGTACAAACTGCTGCGCTCGGAGTGGCTCGAACCCCGCTGGATGATCGGGATCGATCCCGAGAGCGAGGGCCTCGCGCGGGCGCGCAAGCTCGGGCTGGAGACGTCGCACGAGGGTGTGGACTGGCTGCTGGCCCAGAGCGAGAAGCCGGATCTGGTGTTCGAGGCCACCAGCGCCTACGTGCACCGCGACGCCGCACCGCGCTACGCCGAGGCAGGCATCCGCGCCATCGACCTGACCCCCGCGGCCGTGGGACCGGGTGTCATCCCGCCGGCCAACCTGCGTGAGCATCTGGACGCCCCGAACGTCAACATGGTCACCTGCGGCGGACAGGCCACCATTCCGATGGTGTACGCCGTGTCCCGCGTCGTGGATGTGCCGTACGCCGAGATCGTCGCGTCTGTCTCGTCGGCCTCGGCCGGACCGGGAACGCGGGCCAACATCGACGAGTTCACCAAGACCACGAGTGCGGGCGTCGAGGTCATCGGCGGCGCGAAGCGGGGTAAGGCGATCATCATCCTGAACCCGGCCGATCCGCCGATGATCATGCGCGACACCATCTTCTGCGCCATCCCCGAAGATGCCGACCACGACGCGATCACGCAGTCGATCAAGGACGTCGTCGCCGAGGTGCAGACCTACGTGCCGGGCTACCGGCTGCTCAACGAGCCGCAGTTCGACGAGCCGACGGTGTTCAACGGCGGAAACCACCTGGTCACGACGTTCGTAGAAGTGGAGGGTGCGGGCGACTATCTGCCGCCCTACGCTGGAAACCTGGACATCATGACCGCTGCGGCCACCAAGGTCGGCGAAGAGATCGCGAAGGATCGGGCATCGGCGGGAACGGGAGCACAGGCATGAGCACCGACGAGATCTACTTCAACCCCATGTGGGACATCCGGATGACGGACACGTCGCTGCGCGATGGCAGCCACCACAAGCGTCATCAGTTCACCAAGGACGAGGTGCAGGCTATCGTCGCGGCGCTGGACACTGCGGGTGTGCCGGTCATCGAGGTGACCCACGGCGATGGGCTCGGCGGGTCCAGCTTCAACTACGGGTTCTCCAAGACCCCGGAGCAGGAGCTGATCAAGCTGGCCGCCGAAACGGCCAAGGAATCCAAGATCGCCTTCCTCATGCTGCCCGGCGTCGGCACCAAAGAGGACATCAAAGAAGCACAGAACAACGGCGGCGAGATCTGCCGGATCGCCACGCACTGCACCGAGGCCGACGTCTCGATCCAGCACTTCGGGCTGGCCCGCGAGTTGGGCTTGGAGACGGTCGGCTTCCTGATGATGAGCCACACGATCCCGCCGGAGAAGCTTGCGGCGCAGGCACGCATCATGGCCGACGCCGGCTGCCAGTGCGTCTACGTCGTCGACTCCGCCGGTGCGCTGGTGCTCGAGGGTGTGGCCGACCGAGTTTCGGCTCTCGTCGCCGAACTCGGCGATGACGCCCAAGTTGGCTTCCACGGCCACGAGAACCTCGGCCTCGGCGTCGCCAACTCCATCGAGGCCGTGCGAGCGGGCGCCAAACAGATCGACGGCTCGTGCCGCCGCTTCGGCGCCGGTGCGGGCAACGCGCCGGTCGAGGCGCTGATCGGCGTGTTCGACAAGATCGGCGTCAAAACCGGTATCGACTTCTTCGACATCGCCGATGCCGCCGAAGAGGTCGTCGCACCCGCGATGCCGGCCGAATGCCTCCTGGACCGCAACGCGCTGATCATGGGCTATTCCGGTGTGTACTCGAGCTTCCTCAAGCACGCCATCCGCCAGTCCGAGCGTTACGGCGTGCCCGCGCACCAACTGCTGCACCGCGCGGGCCAGCGCAAGCTGATCGGCGGCCAGGAGGACCAGCTGATCGACATCGCGCTGGAAATCAAGCGCGAACAAGAAGCGGCGCCGACGAGCTGACAACACGCGAGGCCGCACAGGCGCTGCTCGAACAGCTGGCCGGGCCGACCGCTGTCCTGCGCGACGACCAATGGACCGCGATCGAGGCGCTCGTCGTCGCACGGCGCCGGGCATTGGTCGTCCAGCGCACCGGCTGGGGTAAGTCGGCGGTGTACTTCATCGCCGCCAAACTGCTGCGCGAAGCGGGCCGGGGCCCGACGGTGATCGTGTCGCCGCTGCTGGCGCTGATGCGCAATCAGGTGGGCGCCGCCGAACGGGCCGGGGTGCATGCCGCCACCATCAACTCCAGCAACGTCGCCGACTGGGACGAGATCAACGAGCGCGTGCACCGACGCGAGCTCGATGTCCTGCTTGTCAGCCCGGAACGGTTGAACAATCCCGACTTTCGCGATCAGGTGCTGCCCGCGCTGGCGCACGACGCCGGTCTGGTCGTCGTCGACGAGGCGCACTGTGTGTCGGACTGGGGCCACGATTTCCGGCCCGACTACCGACGCATCCGCACCCTGATCGGTGAACTCGGTGCCGACGTGCCGGTGCTGGCGACCACGGCCACTGCCAATGACCGGGTCGTCGACGACGTCGCCGCCCAACTCGGCGTCGGAGGCAAGGACACGCTGGTGCTGCGCGGCGGCTTGGATCGCGAGTCGCTGCGACTATCGGTGGTCAACGCCGGCAATCCGGCACAACGCGCGGCTTGGCTTGCAGCACACATCGATTCGCTGCCGGGATCGGGGATCGTCTACACCCTCACCGTCGCTCAGGCGCATGACGTCGCGTCGCTGTTGCGTGAGCAGGGCCACGACGTCGCCGCGTACACCGGGTCCACCGAAGCCGCCGAACGCGAACAGCTCGAGGCGGATCTGCTGGCCAACAGGGTCAAGGCGCTGGTGGCCACGTCGGCGCTGGGCATGGGGTTCGACAAACCCGACCTCGGCTTCGTCGTCCATCTAGGTGCCCCGTCCTCGCCGATCGCCTACTACCAGCAGGTCGGCCGCGCAGGACGAGCCACGGAGAGCGCGCAGGTCATCTTGCTGCCCGGCCACGAAGACCAGGACGTCTGGCGGTATTTCGCCTCGGTGGCGTTCCCGTCGGAGTCCATGGTGCGCAACGTGATTGGCGTGCTGGACCCGGAGCGGCCGCAGTCAACACCCGCGCTCGAGCCCCTCGTGGACCTGGGGCGGTCGAGGTTGGAGATGGTGCTCAAGGTGCTCGACGTCGACGGCGCCGTGCGCCGCGTCAAGGGTGGCTGGGTCGGCACCGGAGCGGCATGGGAGTACGACGAGCCGCGGTACCGCAAGCTCGACGAAGCCCGCAAGCGCGAACAGCAGGCGATGCTGGACTACCAGGCGACCGACGGGTGCCGGATGGCGTTTCTGCGTGGCCAACTCGACGACCCGTCACTCGAGGTGGGCGAGCGGTGTGGTCGCTGCGACAACTGCACGGGCGAACACGTCAGCGCCGATGTCGACCCGGCTACCACGGAGGCGACCAGACGACGGCTCATGCGTCCCGGTGTGGAACTCGCGCCGCGCAAGCAATGGCCGTCCGGGCTGGCCAAGCTCGGCATCGACCTCAGCGGCAGGATCGCCGACGGCCCGGAACCAGGACGCGCCATCGGCAGGCTGACGGATCTCGGGTGGGGTGCGCGGTTGCGGCGCGTGCTCGACGAACCCGACGCCGAGGTATCCGACGACCTGGTGGCCGCCGCGGTGAAGGTGCTGGCTTCCTGGGACTGGGCGCAGCGGCCGACGGCGGTGATGGCACTGGATTCAGACCGCCACCCGACGCTTGTTTCCTCGCTGAGCCGCGAGCTTGCCCGACTCGGAAGGCTGACCGACCTCGGCACGCTGCACTACTCGCCGACGCGGCGACCGGCGACCGCGGCGAACTCGGCCTACCGCGTCGCTGCACTCGATGCGGCGTGGCTGGCCCCCGATCCCGGCCTTGTCGCCGCAGTCGGCGGACCGGTGCTGCTCGTCGACGACCTCTCCGACAGTGGGTGGACGCTGACCATGGCCGCCAGGGTCGTGCGCGCGGCGGGGGCCCCCGCCGTCCTTCCCTTCACGGTGGCCACCACCAGCTGACACGCCGGGCCGGCCAGGCGTTTGTTTAAGCCCGACCCCACATCGGTTACGCCTTTGACAGCGACCACGAGGTCGCCGACTAGAGGAGTGATTTGATGAAGATGTCCGAGAAGACCGTTCGACGCGGCCTGTACGGCATGTTCGCCGGGGGTCTACTTGCTTTCGGTTCCGCGGCCATCGTGATTCCGGTCGTGAATGCCCAGCCCGCGCCGGGTCCGGGTACGGAGCCCGAGAACTGCAGCGTCAGCACGATCGCCGACACGTCACGCACGGTGGCGGAGTCCACCAGCGCCTATCTGGCCACGAACCCGGACGCCAATAACGCGCTGACGCAGATTGTGACCACGTCACCTGCCGATGTGACGCAGGGCTTCCGCACGTACTTTGCGGAGAATCCGAAGGTCGAAACCGAGCTGATGACGATCAACCAACCGGCCATCGATCTGGCCAGCCAGTGTGGTGTCCAGGTGGCACCGACCCCGATCACCGAGGCGCTGACTGACCTCTAACAGCTAACTGAATCTCCACCGCTCAATCGCGTCGGCTGCTCTGCCGGCGCGATTGAGTGTTTCCCAGCTGAGCGCTGACCGCATCGGCGGTCGCCACCAGCGCGCGGGCCCGCTCGACAATCTCGTTGTCCGTCAATGACTTTCCGATGTGCATCGAAGCCACCATCACCTGACGCTGGTTGTGGTCGTAGACCGGTGCCGAGATCACGCTGATGTCATGTCGCTTCCGGCCGGCCTGCCCGTTTTCGTCGCGCAGGTACACGCGCTCACCGATGTCGGAGACCAATTCGCCGAGGAGCGCGCGCAATTCGTCGGGCAGGTTGCTCGACATTCCCGCCATCAATGAGTAGAGCCGTCGACCGCCGGGCGTCAGCCGCTCGACCAGATAGCCGTCCTCGCGGCACCTGGCGATCACCCTGTTGAGCCGGTCCGAATGAGTGCGCAGCGGGATCGTCGGTTCCTTGGCGAGCCAATTGCGTTCGGCCTCTTCATCCCACAGCACGAACATCAATCCGACGGGTGGGGCGAACGGATAGCTCTGCCCCACCTCGACGCCCGGACTGGCACCGGCGGGAGCCACCAGGTCCAGCAGTGTGATCCGGTCGTCGATGACACCGGACAGACCCGCGGTGACCCCGAACCGCGCCGACAGCCTCCGCAGTTCTTCGCGTGCCGCCGGACTGACCCGCATCGACTCCTGCGCTTTGTGGCCGAGAGTGATCAACGACGGACCAAGGCGGTAGGTCTTGTCGGTGGAGTCGCGCACGAGGTATCCCGCATCGGCGAGGGACGTCACGATGCCGAGGCACGTCGGCTTGCTCAGTCCGACCCGGCGGGCGAGATCGGACACCCCGAACCGCTCCGTGGGTCGGCCCGCCAGGTAGTCGAGGATCCGTACGACCCGGTCGGTGGGGGGCGACGCGCGGCCGGAAGACTCGGGGGCGGACACCCGTGCAGCATACATCTCGGTCCATATATGTACCGAAGCGGTCGATATATTGACTCTTGTTAGAACGCGTTCTAGTTTCAAGGGGTGTTTTCGCAGCCATTGATCGACGCGATCGCCGAGGCGGAAAGCCTTGTCGCCGCCGCTCCGTTCATCGAATCCGAAGCTGACCTGCTCGAGGGCCTGCAATACCTGGCGGGTTGTATTTCGGGATGTACGCATCTGGCGTTCGACTACGACCGCGACCATCCGTTCATGCAATCCGGTACCGGCCCGTTCACCAAGATGGGTCTGGACAATCCGGATGCGATGTACTTCGGCACCCGGGTGCAGCCCGGCTACGAGTACGTCGTCACCGGCCACCGTGGCACCACCACAGACCTCTGCTTCCAGATGCTCGGTGGTGAGTACACCGACGACAACGTCCCGCCGAGCCAGGCCGCGTTCGACGACCGTGAGCTCGACATCGACGCCGACGGTAACTACGAGTGGCGGGTCACCCCGACAAGCCCGTCGCAGTTGGTGGTCCGCGAGGTCTACAACGACTGGTCGGCGCGGCGCGGGTACATCAGCATCGCCAGAACCGACACCGCGGGCACCGCGCCGCCGCCGTTGACCCGGGAGCTGATCGAGAAGCGCTATGCGGTCGCGGGTAAGCAGCTCGTGCAGCGGGTGAAGACATGGCTGCAGTTTCCGCAGTGGTTCTACAACACGCTGCCGGTCAACACGATGATCGCGCCGCGGCTCACGCCGGGTGGTCTGGCGACGCAGTATTCGTCGGTCGGCCACTTCGACCTCGCACCGGATCAGGCGATGATCATCACGCTGCCGGTCACCGATGCGCCGTACCTGGGCTTCCAGCTGGGCAGTCTCTGGTACATCTCGCTGGACTACATCAACCACCAGACGTCGCTGAATGGCACTCAGGCGCAGGCGGATCCAGACGGCAAGATCCGCTACGTCGTCTCGGATGCGAACCCGGGCGTGACGAATTGGGTGGAGACCCTCGGCCACCGCAAGGGCTACCTGCAGTTCCGTTGGCAGCGGCTCTCCCGTCAACTGACGGAGGCCGACGGCCCGAGCGTCGAGGTGGTCGACATCGACAAGGTGGCCGCCGCGCTGCCCAACTACGGGGCCAACAAGATTTCAGACGAGGACTGGCGGGCGCGGATCGCGTTGCGTCAGAAGCAGATCGGCGACAGGATGGTGGGTTAGGTGTCCGCGGAACTTTTGAAAGACAAAGTTGTCGTTATTTCCGGCGTCGGCCCGGCGCTGGGCACCACGCTCGCCAGACGATGTGCTGAAGCGGGTGCGGATCTGGTGCTGGCCGCCCGCACCGTCGAGCGGCTCGAGGACGTCGCAAAGCAGATCACCGACATCGGCAGGCGTGCGGTCACTGTGGGTACTGACATCACCGACGAAGCGCAGGTGAGCAACCTCGTCGACCAGACGCTGGCGGCGTACGGCAAGGTCGACGTACTGATCAACAACGCCTTCCGGGTGCCGTCGATGAAGCCGTTCGCCAACACGACGTTCGAGCACATGAAGGACGCCATCGAGCTGACGGTGTTCGGCGCGCTGCGGATGATCCAGGGCTTCACGCCTGCGCTGGCTGAGTCCAAGGGCTCCGTCGTCAACGTGAACTCCATGGTGGTGCGCCACTCGCAGGCCAAGTACGGCGCCTACAAGATGGCGAAGTCGGCGCTGCTGGCGATGTCGCAGACATTGGCGACCGAACTCGGCGAGCAGGGTATCCGCGTCAACTCCGTTCTGCCCGGCTACATCTGGGGTGGAACCCTGAAGGGCTACTTCGAGCACCAGGCCGGGAAGTACGGCACCAGTGTCGAGGACATCTACAACGCGGCCGCCGCCGGATCCGACCTGAAACGGCTGCCGACCGAGGACGAGGTCGCATCGGCGATCCTGTTCATGGCCAGTGATCTGTCCAGCGGTATCACCGGGCAGGCGCTGGACGTCAACTGCGGGGAGTACAAGGCCTGATGACTAGGACCGACGTCGGCACCGTCGACGATCTGCACGCCTCGGCGACGAAGGCGTGCGGACTCGACGACTTCGGTGTCGATGACGACAACTACCGCGAGGCACTTGCCGTCCTGCTGGAGTCATTCCGGCGCGATGCGGACCTCACCGAAATCGGTAGCAAGATGAACCGGTTCTTCGTGCGCAACGCACTGGTGGCGCGACTGGTGTCGGAGGCCGCTTGGAAGCAGTACCCCGAGCACGCCGACGTGACGATCGAGCGCCCCATCTTCGTCACCGGGCTGCCGCGCACGGGCACGACCGTCATTCACCGACTGCTCACCGCCGACCCGCGGCATCAAGGGCTGGAACTCTGGCTGGCCGAGTTTCCACAACCCCGTCCGCCGCGCGACACATGGTCGGAGAACCCGGTTTTCGCGCAGATCGACGCCCAGTTCGCCAAAGCGCATGCGGAAAATCCGGACTACACCGGTCTGCACTACATGACTGCCGACGAGGTGGAGGAGTGCTGGCAGCTGCTGCGCCAGTCGCTGCATTCGGTGTCGTACGAGACGCTGTCCCACCTGCCGACGTATTCACAGTGGCTGGCCAAGCAGGACTGGACCAAGCCGTATCAGCGGCATCGCAAGAACCTGCAGTTGATCGGTCTCAACGACGCCGAGAAGCGCTGGGTGCTCAAGAATCCGAGCCATCTGTTCGCGCTCGACGCGATTTTCAAGACGTATCCGGATGCTCTCATCGTGCAGTGCCACCGGCCCGCGGAGACCATCATGGCGTCGATGTGTTCGCTGGCGCAGCACACGACCGAGGGATGGTCGAACTCGTTCGTCGGCGCGCAGATCGGCGCGGACGCGATGGAGACGTGGACGCGAGGTCTCAAGCGGTTCAACGAGGTTCGGGCCGATCTTGACCAGGCGCAGTTCTGCGACGTCGACTACTTCGAGTTCGTCAAGGATCCGGTGTCGGCGGTCGAGGGCATCTATTCGCACTTCGACATCGAGTTCACCGACGAGGCCCGCACGGCGATTACCGAGAGCCACGCCGAAAGTCAACAGGGCCCGCGCGCGCCGAAGCACACGTACTCACTCGCCGACTACGGGCTGACCGACGAGCAGGTCAAGGAGCAGTTCAAGGGGCTGTGACGGTCAGGCCGTCGTATTGGCCAGCCGCTCAATGCGATCCAACGCTTCTGCAGCGAGGGTGCCCACCGGATAGCCGCCGGCCGCGCCACACGTGGAGATCTCGATCGCCGCATTGTGGGCGGCGACGAAGGTGCTGTCGCAAGCCCAGTCGCTGGCTGTGAAGGACCACAGGAGGATGTTGGGCGAGCTGGATGTCGTCAGGGGCTGCAGTGTGAAGTCGTAGACGCGGCCCTTCATATCGGTGACGGTGAACGGAGTGTTTACGCACGACTGCAGCGTCTGCTTCGCCTGCGCCAGTGCATTCTTCGCGTCGTAGTCTGCCCGATACACGCCGACCATCTCCTCGATGTACACCTGGCGGCCGACGTCGTCGACCATCCAGTGCCCGCCGTCGGTCGCAGCCGGATCGTGGTCGAAGATGAACGGCGGATCCACCTCTTTGGCGACGCCGCTGCACTCGCTGGGTTCGACGGTGGAGAACAGATTCCCGTCGTACTTCTCGACTTTGGGGCTCAGCAGGTCCTTGACCTGCCCGGCGGTGATAGGAGCCACCGGCGGAGCGGCCTTCGGTGGGGTGTCAACGACTTCGGTGCAGCCCGGAACCAGTGCGAGTGCGAGCAGAAGCACCGACCACCGCGCCGCCATGGTAGAAGCTAGCCGTCGCCGGGCGAGGGCGCCGTCGACATCTCCTCCAGACAGCCCTCGACCACAGCGTGTTTGATACTGCCCGCGAGCTTGGGACAGGACCGCTCCCGTGCCGGATCGCCGCCGGCCTCCCGGATCTCGTTGAAGTACGCGCAGCGCCGGGTTGCCTCGGAGTTCCACTGCACCGACGTCTGCGCGGGACCGAGCTTCTTCACCTCGACCGCCACGTGGCAGAACCGGCAGTCGACCGAAACCAGCCCCGATCTCAGGTAACGCTCACGGTCGCGTGCGGTGGCCTCCCGAAGTGCCTCGGCCCGGTCGTCGCCGAAAGCCGGTGCCTTGGACCAACTTCGAGCGCCCGTTTCCTTCGGACCCCCGGCCTCGCCGTGCGCGTGGTCGTCGTCATGAACGCCGTGCAGAAGCAGCATCGACCTGGCTAGCTGGTCGACGTCGGCGGGGCCGACAATCTGACCGGAGTCAGGGGCGTCCTCACGCGGGGTCATGAGCTCGCGTGCTCTGCCTTTTCATTCTCGTCCTGCTCCTTGGCCTGAGTCTTGAGGTTCTCCTCGACCTCGACATGCCACTTCTCGTTGGCCACCGTGGTGTCGACCTCGATCTCGAAGCGGTCGGTCATGTCGGGAGTCACGTCGGCGACGTCGACATAGAACTGCTGATACCAGCGGCGCATCTGGTAGACCGCGCCGTCCTCCTCGACGAGCAGCGGGTTGTCGATGCGCGTCTTGTGCTTCCAGATCTCGACGTCCTGCAGAAAGCCCTTGCTGACGCCCTCGGTGAACACCCGCGCGAGCTTGTCGGTGGTCGCCTCGTCCAGGCCCTTGGGCTTCTCGACGATGACACCCCACTGCAGCACGAACGAGTCCTGGGTGACCGGGTAGTGGCAGTTGATCAGGATCGACTCGGCCTTGAACCCGCCGTAGTTGTTGTGCAACCAGTTGATCATGAATGACGGCCCGAAGTAGGACGCCTCCGAATCCAGGTGCGCCTCACCGTAGGAGGTGCCCAGATCGCTGACGTCGGGCCTGCCCACGTTGTGCAGGTACTGCGACGCGATGTGGCCCTCGAAGACATTCTTGAAGTACGTCGGCAGGCCGAAGTGGATGTAGAAGAAGTGCGCCATGTCGGTGACGTTGTCGATGATCTCGCGGCAGTTGCTGCCCTCGATGAGCATCGTGTTCCACCGCCAGTCGGTCCACCCGTCGTCGGCGAACTCCGGGATGTCGGGGATGCGCACCTCTTCTTGAGGTGGGTTGCCCTCGTGGTCGTGCCAGACGAACAGCAGACCACCGCGGACGTCGGTGTGCCAGGCCTTGGTGCGGGCCAGCCGGGGGGTGCGCTTGGCGTAGGGCACCAGCTTGCACTTGCCGTCGCCACCCCAGCGCCAGTCGTGGAACGGGCAGGCGATCTCGTCGCCCTTGATCGTGCCCTGCGCCAGGTTGCCGCCCATGTGCCGGCAGTAGCCGTCCAGCACCTTGAGGTCGCCGTTGGAGTCGGCGAAGACCACGAGCATGGTGCCGAAGATCTCCACACCGTGCGGCTTGCCGTCGAGGTAGTCCTTCACAGGACCGAGGCAGTGCCAACCGCGCGCGAACCGGTCGGGGAGCGCCCCGGTGTCGATTTCGCGGACGGCTGCTGTTTCGGTAGTCACGGTGGGCCTCCCGTTTCTGTGGCTCTAACTAGAACACGTTACAGTTTTTCCCTGCGGCCGCGCAATCAAACGCATCTACCTGCTTTTTCGCGCGGGCACTATCGCGAGACAACTGCGGTATATCTAGACAATGCCGTTGTACTCGTTCGAGGGGCGATCACCGATCGTCGATCCCAGTGCTTTCGTCGCTCCGACCGCCACTCTGGTCGGTGACGTGCATGTGGAGGCGGGTGCTTCGGTGTGGTTCAACGCGGTACTACGGGCGGATTTCGCCCCGATCGTCGTCCGCGAGGGCGCGAACGTGCAGGACTGTTGTGTGCTGCACGCCCCACCGGGCATCCCGGTCGACGTCGGACCCGGTGCGACGGTCGCGCACGGGTGCGTGGTGCATGGCGTGCACATAGGCGCCCAGGCCGTGCTGGCCAACCACTGCACGGTGCTCGACGGCGCGGTCATCGGCGCACGCAGCCTGATCGCGGCGCATTCGCTGGTCATCGGCGGCACCAAGATCCCCGACGAGGTGGTGGTGACCGGAGCGCCGGCGAAGGTCCGCGGACCCGTGGCGGGGACCGGCGCGGAGATGTGGGTGAAGACCAATCCCGGCGCTTATCAGGATCTGGCCCGTCGCTACATCGCGGGGCTGCAGCTCATCCCCGAGTAGCGCGTACCGTAGCCGCATGTCGTTCGGTCAGGTCACAGCGCTGTGGCGCTACCCGGTGAAGTCCCTCGGCGGCGAGCAGCTCGAACAAATCGACATCGGCGCCCGCGGTCTGCGCGGCGACCGGTTGTGGGCGGTTCGCGACCTCGAACGCGACGTCACCGCGACGGCCAGGCGCATCCCTGCCCTGCTCGGTGCAACGGCTCGCTATGCGCATCCGGTCGGTGCCGACGCCGGCCCAGGTAATGCGCCCGAGGTCCAGATCACCTTCCCCGACGGCAGTGTGTGCTCCAGCAGCGACCCCGATGTGCACAAGAAGCTCTCCGAACTGGCCGATCGCGATGTCCGTCTGACCGCACTGCCACCCGCCGACGACACTTCGCTGCACAAGCTGAGCCGCGACGAGCGCGAGAACATGTCGATCGCCGCGCTGCGCAAGGACTTCGGGATCGCCGAAGGTGAGAAGTTCCCGGACATGTCGATGCTCCGGGTCACCGACCTGACTTTGCTGGGCAGGTACTCGACGCCGCCGGGCATGTTCGTCGACTTGGCGCCCGTCCATGTCATGACCAAAACGAGCCTGGCGACCATCGGCGCCGAACTCGGTGGTGACCCCGACGCCGTCGATGTGCGCCGCTTCCGCCCCAACATCCTGCTCACAGTCGCCAATCCCGAGGACGGGCTGCCCGAGTCGCAGTGGACCGGCGGACGCCTCTCGCTCGGCGGGGCCGTGCTCGCGGTGACGATGCCGACCATCCGGTGCGTCGTGCCGAGTCGTGCGCAACCCGGCCTCGAGGTCGACCGCCGAATCACCAAGGCGGTCGCGTCCCGGGCCGGACGCTGCCTGGGGACCTATTGCTGGGTGAACGTCGGCGGTCCGGTCAGCGTCGGTGACGAGGCGACGCTGAAGGAGAGCAGGAATCGTGTGCTCGCCGATGCCGCCCGCCGTGCGAAGCGGTTCGCGTTCGGCGTGGCGACGTCGGCCATGGAACGACTCGGGCGCTAACCGGCCGGCGCCAACCCGGTTCGCAGTGCGATCTGCTGCATCTTGCCGATGTTGATGACGAACTGGTCAGTGGTGACGTCACCCGGAGCGCTCTGGAACTCCAGACGTACCAACGCCGGGCCCTCGTTGAACAGCAGCAGTGTGGTGGCCTTACTGCCGTCCGCCGACGTGCCGACGGCCATCGTGCCATTGCTGCCGACCGGCGCCGGACGGGTGGCGGCGCCGGTGATCGTGGAGCCGATGGTGGGCAGCGCCGCCTTCAGGGTGTCGGCGGCCGTCTCGGCATCCGCATAGATCACGATGGTGTCGGAGATGGCCCTGGTGTCGTCCTGGTTGACGAACAACGCACTGGCACCGGGCAGTCCGTCCGGACCGGACGGTGTGCTCGACTGCTCGGTGAACATGTCCTCGTCGTCGCTGAGGTCGCCTGGCTGGAGCAGCAATCGGCTGTAGTCGGCCTGTTCATTCGTCTTCGTCGTGGTCGGAGCGGCCGACGACGATGGGGTCGTTGACGCAGGCAGGCTCGGAACGGTACCGGCGGGGCCAGTGCCGGATGAGTCACACCCGATCGCTGCCACGCACATCAACGCTGCCAAGGCCGCGGTGGATCTGGATCGCATACCTCCACCGTGCCACAGCCGGAGGCGCGCTAGATTTTGCGAGCGCTCGCCGTCGCCCGGTCGAGCTCCCAGAACGCCCGCAGTGCAACGATCTTGCCGTCGTCGTTCACGCGGTAGGTGAACACGCCTTCGGTTTTCACCTCGTAGCCGGCGGCCCTGATCACGATGTGGCCGACGTTGGCCTCCTCGTTGCCGCACTGGTACGTCTGCTCGAAGTGGAAGGTCAAATCGCTCGGGGCGATCGCCTTGTCGTAGAACAGTGCGATTGCTTCCTTGCCGCGGTGGCCCTTACCCTCCGGATCGAAGTGCGACGGCCCTATCGGATCCTCGACGACGGCGTCGTCGGCGAAGTTCGCCAGCCAGGCATCCTTGTCGTGTGCGATCGCCGCCTCGCGAGAACGCTTGCCCGCCAGGTGAACCGGGGCGTTCGGGTCGGTGACCGCCATGCGTCAGTCCTGCCAGCCAGAGTGGATGTAGGTATCGGCGAAGCGCTTCATCGCGTCCTTCTTCTGCTCCACCGGTGCGTCGAAGGCGAGGCCCTCGAACACCCACGGAATCCCGATGTAGTCGGTGACACCCGCCGCGGCGAGGTCGCGGTGGCCGTCGACACCGAACTTGTCGATACACACGGCCTGGTATTCGAACGGGTCGTCGGCACGCCCGCTCTCGGCCAGCAGCTTCTTGATCTTGCCGATCGTCTCGGCTAGCTGGTCGCAGGTCATCATCGCGCTGGTCCATCCGTCACCGATGCGGACGGCGCGTTTGAGCGCGACATCAGTGTGCCCGCCGACGTAGAACGGCACCGGCTCCGACGGTGCCGGGCTCATCTGCAGCCGGTCGAAGTCGTAGAACTCGCCGTGGTGTTCGACCATGCCGCCGGCGAGCACCAGCTTGATGACGTCGATCATCTCGTCGACGCGTTTGCCGCGCTTCGCGTAGGGCACCCCGCACCACTCGAATTCCTCGGGAGCCCAGCCGATCCCGACGCCGAAGCCGAATCGGTTGTTGGTGAGGTTCGCCACCGACCCGACCTGTCGGGCCAGCAGCAGCGGATTCCGCGAACCGAGCTTCATCACGTTGGTGTAGAAGCGCAGCTTCGACGTCACCGCACCCAATGCACCCGCGAGGATCAACGGATCGACCCAGGGTGAGTTCTCATCGAACATCCGCTTGCCGTCGGCAGTGTAGGGATAGTCGACGGACTGCTCCTCGAAATAGAAGATCGAGTCCGGCAGCGCGATGTTGTCGAAGCCGAGTTCTTCAGCCGTTTTGGCGATTTCGATCAGCTGGTCGAGTGGGCTGAACGCGATGCTGATGGTGTACTGCATGCGAGTCACGGTTTGTCAGCTCCCACGACCCACATCGAGTAATACTGTGCGCCACCGCCGTACGCGTGGCCCAGCGCTTTGCGAGCGCCCGGGACCTGATGATCGCCGCCCTTGCCCATCACCTGGATCGCCGACTCGGCGAACCGGATCATTCCGGAGGCGCCGATCGGATTCGACGACAGCACACCGCCGGAGGCATTGAGCGGAATGCGGCCGGTGATCTCGGTTTCGCCCGCCTCGGTGAGCTTCCACCCCTCGCCTTCCTTGGCGAAGCCGAGGCTCTCCAGCCACATCGGCTCGTACCAGGAGAACGGCACGTAGACCTCGGCGGCGTCGATTTCATCGATCGGGCTCTTGATGCCCGCTGCTTTCCACAGGGCGGCCGCGGCGTCCCGGCTGGCCTGCGGGTTGACCTGGTCGCGACCCGCGTAGGCAAGCGGTTCGGTGCGCAGCGACGTGGCATGAATCCAGGCGACCGGGTGACCGTTGGCGATATGCGCTTCTGCTGCTTCCTCGTTGCCGATCACCATGGCCGCAGCGCCGTCGGACGAGGGACAGGTCTCGTCGTAGCGGATCGGGTCCCACAGCATCGGGGACTCCATCACCTTCTCGACGGTGATGTCGGGCTGGTGCAGATGAGCCAACGGGTTCTTGGCGCCGTTGCGCCGATCCTTGACCGCGACGATCGCGCCGATGTGGCTCGGTGCACCCGAGCGACGGATGTAGGCGCGGATGTGCGGCGCGAAGTAGCCACCGGCGCCCGCACCGACCGGCTTGGTGAACGGCACCGGAATGCTCAACGCCCACATGGCGTTCGACTCGGACTGCTTCTCCCACGCCATCGTCAGCACGCGCTTGTACTTGCCGGACTGCACGAGGCTGGCGGCGACGATCGCGGTCGAGCCACCCACCGAGCCGGCCGTGTGCACGCGGATCAGTGGCTTGTTCGTGGCGCCGGTGGCGTCGGCCATGAACAGCTCCGGCATCATCACGCCCTCGAAGAAGTCGGGCGCCTTGCCGACCACCACGGCGTCGATGTCGTCGAACGTCGAGCCCGAGTCCTCGAGCGCCCGGTCGATGGCCTCGCGAACCAGACCGTTCATCGACACGTCGTGGCGCTTGGCGACGTACTTCGTCTGCCCGGTGCCGAGCACCGCTGCCAGGTGCTTTTGGGATGGACCCGCCATCTAGTTCTTCCCTTCCAGAACGGCAACCAGATTCTGTTGCAGCGCAGGGCCACTGGTCGCGTGGGCCAGCACCCGCTGCGCGGAGCCGTCGAAGATGTGCTGTGCCGCGAAGCCGATGCGCTCCAGACCGGCCGAGAACATCGGGTTGGCCGCGAGGGGGCCACCTGAGGGATTGATCTTCGTCTTGTCCGTCAGCCCGATGGCTTCCTTCAGGATCAGCTGTTGATGGGTGAACGGTGCGTAGATCTCCGCCACCTCGATCGAACCCGCATCCCCGCCGGTCGCAGTCTTGGCCGACGCCGCGGTCGACGGCGAGGTGGTCAGATCGCGCGCACCGAGGATCGGCGTCTCGATGCGGTGCTCGATACCCGTTATCCAGGCCGGGTTTTGACGAAGTTCCCGTGCTTTGTCGCCGGCGGCGAGGACGATCGCCGACGCGCCGTCGGTGATCGGGGCGATGTCATGGCGGCGCAGTGGATCGGCGAAGAACGGCCGGGACAGCAACTCGTCGACGCTTCCGGTGACCTCTTCTTTGTCGGTACGTCCGCCCGCGGCGTAGGAATCCAGCGCCACCTGAGCCATCTGCTCGGCGGTCCATTTGCCGGCGTCCAGGCCTGCCCGGGCCTGCAGACCGGCCATCGACACCGAGTCCGGCCACAGTGGCGCGACGGTGTAGGGATCGGTCTGCAATGCCAGAACGCGTCGCAGCGTGCCCGCTGATGACTTACCGAACCCGTAGACCAATGCGGTTTCGACCTGACCGGTGAGCAGCTTGATGTAGGCCTCGTACAGCGCCCACGCTGCGTCCATTTCGACGTGGCTTTCGTTGATCGGTGGAACCGCACCGATCGAGTCGATCGCCGAGATGAACGAGAAGGCCCGGCCGGCAAGGTAATCCGAGGAGCCCGAGCACCAGAAGCCGATGTCGGTCTGCTGCAGGCCCAGCTCGTCGTACAGCTTGCCGAAGCACGGCATCAACATCTCGACGCCGTTGGTGGTGCCGTCGGTGCGGCGGACGTGGGGTGCGTGTGCAAAGCCCACCACTGCTACATCATTCGAACCAGTCATCACAGGGCCCTTTACAGGTGGTGCTTGTAGGAGTCGTAGTCCGCGTCGGGCTCACCCGTCGGCCGGAAGTAGTCGATGTTGTCGATGCCCAGGCCCCACTGCTCGCGAGGCTTCCACACGGCCTGCACCCGCATGCCCATCCGGACGTCCGCCGGGTCGATCTCGGTGACCAGATGCAGGAACGGGATGTCGGCGCCGTCGAGAAGCACGTACGCCGCGACGTAGGGCGGCTTGATGCGCTGTCCGGGAAACGGGATGTTGATGATGGCGAAGGTGGTGACGGTGCCCTTGTCGTCGAGTTCGAGGAACTCGTCGAGTTCCAGGCCGGTGGCCGGATCGGCCTCCTTCGGCGGGAAGTACACGGGGCCTGGCTTATCGCCGCGTCCCTTCTTGGTCCGCGCCGCGAGCAGCTTGCCTTCCTCGAGCGCACGCAGGAACCTGCTCTCGGGCAGCGAGGCGGTGTGCTGGATCTCGATCATCGACGGCGACACCTGGATCTTGACCGGTTCGCGATCGTCGGGCTTGCCTTCGGGTTCCGTGTCTTCGCCGGGCAGAAAGTAGGCGATGTCGGTGATCGCGCCGACCGGTTCGTCGATCCAGTGCGCATGCACCCTGGTGCCGGTGCTGATCGCGTCCGATGACCCGGCGTCCACCGCGTGCAGCAGCGGGGTGTCGGCGCCGTCGAGCTTGATCAGCGCCCACGCGAACGGCTTGTCGAGCGGCTGGCCCTCCAGCGGCGTCGACTGCCAGGTCCACGACATGACCGTTCCGACGCTGCTCACCGGTACGACCTCGGTCAGGGGCTCGTACGTCACGGGGTCATACTCAGCGGGCGGCACGTGCACCCGCCCGTCCGAACCGCGTACGCCGACGATCCGTCGCTCTCGCAGGGCGGTGAAGAACTGGGATAGGAGTGGTCCGACTGAACGGGTGTAGTCGAATGAGAGCTTCAGCGGAGCCGAGAGAGGCCGCTCATGCTTGTCGATCTGCACCGGGCTGCTTTGGCCTGTGGTCACGGCATCGAGTAGAACAGGTTCTAAGAATGGTTTCAACCATGGGTCTGGAGGCGGGCTAATGAAGCTGGGTTTGCAGTTGGGTTATTGGGGCGCGCAGCCACCGGAGAACCATGCCGAACTCGTGGCCGCGGCCGAGGAGGCCGGCTTCGACACCGTCTTCACCGCCGAGGCGTGGGGTTCGGACGCATACACGCCGTTGGCCTGGTGGGGGCGCGAAACCACGAAGATGCGGCTCGGCACGTCGGTCATCCAGCTGTCGGCGCGGACGCCGACGGCGTGCGCGATGGCCGCGCTGACGCTCGACCACCTCTCCGGTGGTCGGCACATCCTCGGTCTCGGGGTGTCGGGGCCGCAGGTGGTCGAGGGTTGGTACGGCGCCAAGTTCCCCAAGCCGCTGGCCCGCACCCGCGAGTACATCGACATCTTGCGCCAGGTCTGGGCCCGCGAGGCGCCGGTGCACAGCGACGGCCCGCACTATCCGCTGCCGCTGACCGGCGAGGGCACCACCGGGCTCGGCAAGAACCTGAAGCCGATCACCCACCCGCTGCGCGCCGACATCCCGGTGATGCTGGGCGCCGAGGGACCGAAGAACGTCGCGTTGGCCGCCGAGATCTGTGACGGCTGGCTGCCCATCTTCTACTCGCCGCGGATCGCCGGCATGTACAACGAGTGGCTCGACGAGGGTTTCGCGCGTCCCGGCGCGCGGCGCACCCGCGAGACGTTCGAGATCTGCGCGACCGCACAGGTCGTCGTCACCGACGATCGCGCCGAGATCATGGAGTTGATGAAGCCCCACCTGGCGCTCTACATGGGCGGGATGGGCGCCGAGGACACCAACTTCCACGCCGACGTCTACCGCCGTATGGGGTACGCCGAGGTGGTCGACGACGTCACCAAGCTGTTCCGTTCCGATCGCAAGGACGAGGCGGCGAAGATCATCCCGGACGAGCTCGTCGACGATTCGGCGATCGTGGGTGATCTCGCCTACGTGCAGGAACAGATCAAGGCGTGGGAGGCCGCAGGCGTGACGATGATGGTGGTCGGTGCGCGCTCACCCGAACAGATCCGGGATCTCGCTGCACTCGTCTAGAACTCGGCGGCGAGCCGCCAATCCAATTCGGGTAGACACTTCCTTGCTAGTTGTCTAGTCCGCGTTCTAGATTGACCCGATGAGCCAGCACACCATCGCGGGCACCGTGCTCACCATGCCGGTCGAGGTCCGCAAAGCGACTCAGCACATGGCGATGTTCTCGGTGGACGCCGACGCTGCCCAGGCGATGATTGACTACAGCGGTCTGCAGGTCTGCAGATACCGGCCGAACCGCGCGATGGCCGTGCTGATGCTGATGCGCTACATCGACACTGATCTCGGCGAGTACTACGAGTACGGCACCAACATCATGGTGAACCCACCGGGATCGGATGCGAAGGGACTGCGCGCCCTGCAATCGGCGGGGGCGTTCGTCCACCACCTGCCCGTCGACCAGCCGTTCACCCTCGAGGCCGGGTGCAAGATCTGGGGCTACCCGAAGGTGATGGCCGACTTCACGATTCGCGACGGCCACACGTATTCGTTCGACGTGACGATCGACGGCCAATTCGCCGTCGGGATGGACTTCAAGCCCGGCCTACCGATGCCGTCGGCTTTCACGTCCAAGCCGCAGGAGCAGCCAACTTACTCATACCGGGACGGCGTCCGCCGCCGGACCCTCGGAACGATGACGATGACCGACGCGCGCTACCGGCCCGGCGGTGCGACCGTGCGTCTCGGCGAACATCCCTACGCCAAAGAACTCGCCTCGCTAGGCTTCCCGAAACGCGCGATGGTCTCCGGTTCGGCAGGCAACGTGGCGATGTCGTTCGCAGACGCGCAGGAGGTTTGAAACATGGCGGCGCCGACAGTATCCACGAAGCCGGACGTGGACCTTGCCGATGGCGGGTTCTATGCCGACCGGCCTGCATCCCGCGAGGCGTACAAGTGGATGCGGGCCAACGAGCCGGTGTTCCGGGACCGCAACGGATTGGCCGCGGCCACAACGTACGAGGCCGTGATCGACGCGGAGCGAAACCCCGAGTTGTTCTCGAACGCCGGCGGTATCCGTCCCGATCAAGACGCGCTGCCGATGATGATCGACATGGACGATCCGGAACATCTGTTGCGCCGCAAGCTCGTCAATGCGGGCTTCACGCGGAAGCGGTTGAAGGTTCAAGGCGATTCGATCAGCTCGCTGTGTGACTATCTCATCGATCGGGTCTGCGAGCGGGGTGAGTGCGACTTCGTCAAAGACATTGCCGCGCCGCTGCCGATGGCGGTGATCGGCGACATGCTCGGCGTGCTGCCCGAAGAGCGAGAGCTGTTCCTCAAGTGGTCTGACGACATGATGGAAGGCCTGAGTTCCACTGTGTCCGAGGCCGATATGCAGGTCACCTTGGATGCCTTCATGGCTTACAACGAGTACACCATGAACAAGATCGAACAGCGTCGAGCGGAGCCGACCGAAGACCTGATAAGCGTGCTGGTGCACGCGGAGGTCGACGGTCAGCGGTTATCCAACGACGACATCCTGCAAGAGACCCTGCTGATCCTCGTGGGCGGCGACGAGACCACACGCCACACGATCTCCGGTGGAATCGAACAGCTCATCCGCCACCCCGAGCAGTGGGAGCTGTTGCAGAACAACCCCGACAAGATCCCCCTCGCGATCGAGGAGATGCTGCGCTGGACCTCACCGTTGAAGAACATGGCGCGCACGATCACCGCCGACACCGAGTTTCATGGAGCACAGCTGCGCAAGGGCGAGAAAATGCTGCTGATGTTCGAGTCGGCGAACTTCGACGAGGCCCAGTTCGGCGACCCCGAGAAATTCAACATTCAGCGAGATCCGAACAGCCATTTGGCATTCGGCTTCGGCACGCACTTCTGTCTGGGTAATCAGTTGGCCCGAATCGAGCTCATCAACATGATCGGCGCGGTCCTGAAGCGGCTGCCCGATCTCCAGTTGGCGTCCGACGCCGTGCTGCCGTTGCGGCCAGCTAACTTCGTCAGCGGCCTCGAGTCGATGCCGGTGACGTTCACCCCGACGAAGCCCGTGGGCTAGCCGAGCGTGCGAAAACTCTTGACAATAGACGGCGTGTTGCCCGCAGACACGCACGGTCGGGCAGGGTTCTGAGCTAGCGCTGCTGCTACTTCATCTTCCAAACGGGCTTGCGCTTCTCGAGGAACGCCTTCGGCCCCTCCTTGGAGTCCTCGGAGAGGAACACCGGAATGCCGTTCTGGGTGTCCGGCTTGAAGGCGTCGTTCTCGTGCATGCCTTCGGTCTCGCGAATGGTCTTCAGGATCGCCTGAACCGCGAGCGGACCGTTGTTGTTGATCACCTCGGCGATCTCCAGCGCCTTGTCCAGTGCCGAGCCGTCGGGCACCACATAGCCGATCAGACCGATCTCTTTGGCCTCGGCGGCGGTCAGGTGGCGGCCGGTCAGCAGGATGTCGCAGGCAATCGTGTAGGGGATCTGCCGGACCAGTCGGACCGCGGAGCCGCCCATCGGATACAGGCTCCATTTCGCCTCCGAAACGCCGAATTTGGCGCTCTCCCCCGCCACCCGGATATCGGTGCCCTGCAGGATCTCGGTGCCGCCCGCGATGGCCGGGCCCTCGACGGCCGCGATCAGCGGCTTGGTCAAGCGACGGCCCTTGAGCAGTGCGTCGATGCGCGTCGGATCGAAGCCGCCCTTGAAACTGTCGCCGGGCGACTGCTGATCGGCTTTCTTCAAGTCCATGCCCGCGCAGAAATAGCCGCCGGCACCGGTGAGGATGCAGGTGCGTATCTCTGGATCTTCGTCGACGCGGTCCCACGCGTCCACCATGATCGACATCATCTCGGTGGAAAGTGCATTGCGCTTCTCCGGCCGGTTCATGGTGACGATCAAGGTGTGTCCGCGCTGCTCAATGAGGGCATCGGGGCCATTTTCCGGTTTTCCTTCGTCGCTCACGAACTAGTCCGCCTTCCAGCGTCGATGCCACAGACTTGTCTGGAAATGTAACACGTTCTAGTTTATGTGCTGTGGCCCTGAACATTGCCGATCTTGCCGAGCACGCCATCGATGCCGTGCCAGACCGTGTCGCCCTCATTTCCGGTGACGTACAGCTGACCTACGCCGAATTGGAGGAGAAGGCCAACCGTTTGGCCCACTACCTCCTCGACCAGGGCGTGAAGAAGGACGACAAGGTCGGGCTGTACTGCCGCAATCGCATCGAGATCGTCATCGCGATGCTGGGCATCGTCAAGGCGGGCGCGATTCTGGTCAACGTCAACTTCCGCTACGTCGAGGGCGAGCTGAAGTACCTGTTCGACAACTCGGACATGGTCGCGCTGGTGCACGAGCGCCGCTACGCCGACCGCGTCGCCAACGTGCTGCCCGAGACACCCGCCGTCAAGACCATCCTTTCGATCGAGGACGGCAGCGACGACGACTATCAGCGTTACGGCGGTGTCGAGTTCTACTCGGCGCTGGAGCAGGGCTCGCCCGAGCGCGACTTCGGTGAGCGCAGCGCCGACGACATCTACCTGCTCTACACCGGCGGCACGACCGGCTTCCCCAAGGGCGTGATGTGGCGCCACGAGGACATCTACCGAGTGCTGTTCGGCGGCACCGATTTTGCGACCGGCGAGTTCGTCAAGGATGAGTACGACCTGGCCAAGGCCGCCGCGGAGAACCCGCCGATGATCCGCTACCCGATCCCGCCGATGATCCACGGCGCCACCCAGTCGGCCACCTGGATGTCGATCTTCTCGGGTCAAACCACCGTGCTCGCACCGGAGTTCGACGCCGACGAGGTGTGGCAGACCATCGAAAAGCACAAGGTGAACCTGCTGTTCTTCACCGGCGACGCGATGGCTCGTCCGCTGCTGGACGCGTTGACCAAACTGCACGACGGGGGCCGCGAGCCCGACCTGTCTTCACTGTTCCTGCTCGCCAGCACGGCGGCGCTGTTCTCGACGAGCATCAAGGAGAAGTTCCTCGAGCTGCTCCCCAACCGGGTGATCACCGACTCGATCGGTTCCTCGGAAACCGGCTTCGGCGGCACCAGCATCGTGGCAAAGGGCCAGTCGCACACCGGCGGACCGCGCGTGACGATCGACCATCGCACCGTCGTTCTGGACGAGGACGGCAACGAGGTCAAGCCGGGCTCCGGCGTGCGCGGAATGATCGCCAAGAAGGGCAACATCCCGGTCGGTTACTACAAGGACGAGAAGAAGACTGCCGAGACGTTCAAGACGTTCAACGGTGTGCGCTATGCGATTCCGGGTGACTACGCCGAGGTCGACGCGGACGGCTCCGTGACGATGCTCGGCCGCGGTTCGCAGTCCATCAACAGTGGCGGCGAAAAGATCTACCCCGAAGAGGTCGAGGCCGCACTCAAGGGCCACCCGGACGTCTTCGACGCGCTGGTGGTCGGGGTGCCCGACGAGCGGTACGGCAACTGTGTGGCCGCCGTCATCCATCGCCGCGAAGGCACCAACCCCACGCTGGCGGAACTCGACGCGTTCGTCCGCAATGAGATCGCGGGTTACAAAGTGCCGCGCAAGGTTTGGTGGGTCGACGAAATCCACCGCACACCGGCGGGCAAGCCCGACTACCGGTGGGCCAAGGACACCACCGAGGAGCGGCCCGCCGACGACGCACACGTCAAGCATGCGGGCAGCACCTCCTAGCGGGGCGTGGGGGTACCTCCCGCGCGAAGCGTAGGGGGACGAAGCGACGGGGAGAAATACATGCGTACCGAGCTGTGTGACCGCTTCGGCATCGAATATCCGATATTCGTCTTCACGCCGTCGGAGAAGGTCGCCGCCGCGGTCAGCAAGGCCGGCGGTCTCGGCGTGCTCGGCTGCGTGCGGTTCAACGACGCCGACGATCTCGAGAACGTGCTGTGCTGGATGGACGAGAACACCGACGGTAAGCCGTACGGTGTCGACATCGTGATGCCGGCCAAAGTCCCGCAGGAGGGCACGGCCGCCGATATCGGCAATCTCATCCCGCAGAGCCACCGTGACTTCATCGACAAGACGCTCGCCGATCTCGGCGTTCCGCCGTTGCCCGAGGATGAGGAGCGCAGCGCGGGTGTGCTCGGCTGGCTGCACTCGGTGGCCCGCTCGCACGTCGAGGTGGCGCTCAAGCACCCGATCAAGTTGATCGCCAACGCCCTCGGCTCACCGCCGAAGGACGTGATCGATCAGGTGCACGCGGCCGGGGTGCCGGTGGCGGCCCTGGCCGGTAGCGCCAAGCACGCGCAGCGTCATGCCGAGAATGGGGTCGACATCGTCGTGGCGCAGGGTCACGAGGCGGGTGGACACACCGGCGAGATCGGCTCGATGGTGCTGTGGCCGGAAATCGTTGATGCGCTTGACGGTAAGACCCCGGTGCTGGCGGCAGGCGGTATCGGCACCGGGCGGCAGGTCGCCGCGGCCCTCGCACTGGGCGCCCAGGGAGTGTGGATGGGTTCGGCGTTCCTGACATCGGCCGAGTACGACCTGGGCCATCGCAAGCCGTCCGGTGTGTCGACGATCCAGGAGGCCCTGCTGCGGGCCACCTCGAGCGATACCGTGCGCCGCCGCATCTACACCGGTAAGCCCGCGCGCCTGCTGAAGTCGCGCTGGACCGACGCCTGGGATGCGCCCGATGCACCCGAGCCATTGCCGATGCCGCTGCAGAACATCCTCGTCAGCGAGGCCCATCAGCGGATGAACGAATCGGACAATCCCGACACCGTCGCGATGCCCGTCGGCCAGATCGTCGGACGGATGAACGAGATCCGGCCGGTCGCCGACATCATCGCCGAGTTGGTATCCGGTTTCGACGAGGCCTCGAAGCGACTGGACGGCATCCGCGGCAACTAGCTCACGCTCGGCGTATTGTCCGCGAATGTCGATATACGCGATGGTGCACGGTGCGTGGCACGGCGCATGGTGCTGGGAACGACTGACACCCGAACTGGAAGCCCTTGGCCACCGCGTGGTTGCGATGGACCTACCGATCGAAGACAGCGCGGCAACATTCGACGACTACGCGAACCTCGTGTGTGCCGCCACCCAAGACGTCGGCGGGGCAGACCTCATACTTGTGGGGCACTCGATGGGCGGCCAGACCATCCCCCTCGTGGCGGCGCGGCGCCAGGTGTCACGCCTCGTGTATCTCTGCGGCGTCCCGCCGGTTCCAGGGCGAACTTTTCTGCAGCTGATGGCTGATGAATCGGACATGCTGAATTCCGACTACACACGCGGTCTCGGTGAGAAGGATTCCGAAGGTCGCCGGGGGTGGGTCGACAAAGAGTTAGCCCGCATTCATCTCTACGGCGACTGTGACGAACGCACGGCGTCAACGGCATTCACGCGCCTTCGACGGCAATCGCTGGCGCCGTACACATTTCCGTGCTCGCTGCCTGCACATCCCGATGTCGATACGTCCTACATCGTATGCGCAGAGGATTGTATGGTCAGCCCCGACTGGTCGAGGCGGATCGCAAGCGACTGGCTCAGCGCCGACCTCATCGAACTGCCCGGAAGCCATTCACCGTTCTACTCACGTCCGAGAGTGCTTGCCGCGCTGTTGCATCAGTTGGGCGGGGGCTGACACACGAAATCCACGTTTTGCAGACGAAGTGCGAGTAGGGGTCTGCAAAACGTGGATCTCGAGCGCGCAACAGTGCTACATCACGGGGTGATGGTCGTCTGCTCGTCGATGACATCCGTTGCCGCGCCGACGATGTCGCCCTGGTTCTCCAGGCCGTCAGCATTGAGCTGCAGCACGTACAGGCCGTCGGCTCCGGGGATCACGACGGTTTTCTGGGCGACGATCTTGGTCTGCCCCTCCGACTCCCAGGTGCCGCCGAGCTGGTAGGCCGGGTAGTTGCCGAGCGTGCTGTTCTGACCCTCGTTCGACGCGCTCCAGCCCGGCAGGTTCTGCAGTTCGCCGGGCGCCAGGTCGATGATCCTCTGCGGGTCGACGTTGCCGGTCAGCTTCGAAACCAGCGCGACGATGCTCGGGGAGTACTCGGCGGCTTCGGGGCCGGTGTAGATGATGGCGCCGTAGGCCCACTCCGGGGTGTTCTCGCCGGCCGGCTCCCATCCTTCGGGGATCGGCAGATCGATGGTGGGTGAGCCCGGGTCGCCGCGCTTGACCGGCGTCTCCTGGATGTTGTTCTCCTTGATGTAGCTGGCGATCGTCGGGTTCGGGCCGGCGGCATCCTCATCGCGCGGAGCGACTTTGGCCGTCGTCGTCGGTGTGGCCTCGTCCGTGGTGGTGGTGGTCGTGGTCTCCGACTCGCTGGTGCTTGGTTCGGTCTTGGTGTCCGAGCCACAGCCGGACAACACCAGGGCCAGAGCGGCAGCCAACGCCGCCGCTCCGGTGATCGCCGTGCGCCTCATCAGTCACTCCTGTCGTCCTGCAACGCGTGTCGCCGTCCTGGCAAACATGGCCGGTTGCTTTGGTCGTGACGAAGCGTAATCGAAAAGGGCCTCTATGAAGGGCGAGTAGTTCTACTCGATGTGAAATCCGGCAAACGGAAGCCGGAGCGTGTCCGATTTGTTCACGACACCTCGCGGTGGCCTGACATAGCGGCGGGGCCATGCAGATTCGTCTGACATCAACCGTCTCAGGTATTCACCAGCGACCTCACAGCCTCGCTGGACTTCTGCCGGCTGCTCGGGCTGCCGGTGCCGGGCTCTGACGCACCGCATGTGGCGGTCGCGGCGATGCATCCGGGGTGGGTGACGCCGTCGTCATCGCACAGCCGGATTGCCCTGGCACTCGGTGTCGGCACGCCTGGCGAGGTCGATGCACGGCTCGAAAAGGTGACGGCGGCAGGTCATTCCGAACCACCTCAGCGGGACACCAGCGAGCGCGCGGAGAAGGGCAGCCCTTCATCGAGGAGACGCCGGGCGTTACGGAACCGCGGGATGCGTCGCGGCGCCGTATCCGTGGGCGGCGGTGCAATGGCGCTGCAGGGTGCGGGCGAACCGTCCATCGTCTCCGCGGCCTCGATCAGGTCGGCTAGCGCAGTGGTCGGTGCGAACTCGCGGGGCCCCACATTGACCGACAATAGACTTGGCTGAAAAGGAGAAGTGCGTGGTCACTTTGGACCGCTTGGTGAACGTGCTGGGAAGCTACGGCGTCCGACTGCGTTTCTGTCCGATACCGCGCTCCACGGAACTCGGCAGCGTCGTGGTGCACGAGGTTGCAGGCGGCCGCACGGTCACTGGCGACGTGCTGCTGGCCATCGGGGCGCGTTCGGTGGACGAGGCGCTGCGGTGGGCGGTGTCGGCGCACGCCGTGGTTGTTCTTCTGCGCGACCACGATGACACCACTACCTTCGCCGGGATGGACGAGGGCGTCGCGATGATGGTTGTCGATGCATCGGTTTCCTGGAGCGAGCTATCGGCTGTCGTCTACGGGCTGGTTCTGGAAGGTCGGGAAACCGAATCCGGCCGCGGTCCAACCGATCTGTTCGCCCTCGCCGACAGCCTGGCCGAGATGGTCGGTGGCGCGGTCACCATCGAGGATCCGTTGTCGCGGGTGCTCGCGTACTCCACGATGCAGCAGAACGCCGACCCGGCGCGTGTCGCGACGGTCATGGACAGGCAGGCGTCGGCGAGTCTGCGCGAATTCTTCGAAGCTCGTGGTGTTTTCGCGCATCTGGCAACCTCTGACGAACCGCTGTTCGTCAGTGCGGACAACGATCGCGGAATGTCGGGCCGCATGGTCGTTGCGGTGCGTTCGGGGACAGAGCTCATGGGGTCGTTGTGGGTTTCCTGCCTCGAGCCGCTGGTCGAACCCGAACGGACGGCGTTGGCCGACGGGGCCCGCACAGTGGCCTTGCATCTGTTGCGCTCACGCGCCAGCGCGGATTTGGAGCGTCAGGTCGAGTCCGAATTGGTGCTGCGCCTCCTGAACGGCAGCCCCGATGCCGCGGCGTCGGCCAGCAGACTCGGTTTGGCGCCGGGCCGTATGCGCGTGATCGCGGTGCAGGCTTTCATCGACTTCGATCGAGACGCGGGTCTTCTCCTCGCCTTCGAGCGGGCGACGACCGGGTTCGGTTGGTCACGTCCCGGCCGCAGTGCCCTCTCCGGCAACACGGTGTACACGTTGTTGCCGGGCGAGCAGGCGGGGTCCGCTCGACGGTGGTTCGCGGGTCTGCGGGCGTCTCTGCCTGATCGGTTGACCGTGTTGGCCGGTATCAGCAAGGCCGCCGCCGCCGCAGATCTGCCGGCGGCGCGTCAGGAAGCTGACGAATGCCTGGCGCTGCACGGGGTCAAGCCGGCTGATGCCCCGCCGCCGGCCTATGACGAGTCGTGGGACGAGATCCTGCTGCAACGGCTTCGGACAGCGGCGCGCTCAGGCCGGACCCCCGACCGCGGACCCGTCGCCGAGTTGCGACGCCACGACGCCGATCACACCACCGACTATGTGTCGACTCTGAGGGCCTGGCTGGAGGCCATGGGCGACCCGGCCGAAGCGGGCAACCGATTGGGCGTGCACGAGAACACCGTGCGGTACCGCTTGCGCAAGATGGGCGAGATCACCGACCTTCAATTGGACGACGCCCGCAAGCGGCTGGCGATGATGATCGAACTCGCGGCCACTCAGGCCGACTGACCGCACCGTTTGTCGGATCACCACAACGGCGCCGCCGTTGGTTGTCCCCCCGCGGCAACCCTTGCCGTCGCTGGTCAGGCCACCATGGGGTTGTCCGTAGGTGGATTCAGCGATGGAGGTATGGCAATGGTCGGCGACGAGCGTATCGATGGCGGTCCGCGGTCTGCGGTCGTGGTCGGCGCAGGCATCGTCGGGTTGTCGACGGCGTGGTTCCTGCAGGAGAGGGGAGTCGACGTCACCGTGGTGGACCGCGCGGGCGTAGCCGCCGGAGCCTCTCGGGGTAACGCCGGCTGGATCTCACCCGCGTTGACGATGCCGCTGAACTCTCCGAAACTGCTTCGCTACGGTTTGCGATCATTGCGCGACCGGAACGCTCCTCTGCACATCCCGTTGTCCGCGGACACTGCACTGTGGTCGTTCCTGATGCAATTCGCAGCCAACTGTCGCCCGTCGGCGTGGATTCGCGCGGTGCGAGCCAACGTGCCACTCAACGAGGAATGCATCGAGGCATACGACGTTCTTGTCGGGAACGGGGTCGACGCGCCCGTGACCGATGCTCCGATCACGGCGGTGTTCCGAACGACGCGTGACGCGGAGAACATGTTGCGCGACCTCCGTGCCCTCGAGAACGCCGGACAGTCGGTGTTCGTCACCGGGCTGTCTGGTGAGGCACTGCGCGAGCAGGTTCCGCTGGCGTCGCCGGCGATCACCGCCGCGCTCAACGTCAACGGTCAACGATTCGTGGATCCGGGTCGTTTCGTCACAGCCCTGGGAAAAGCTGTCGAAGAGCGGGGAGCCACCATCCTCACAGAGGATGTGCGGGACGTCTGCAGCTCCGGTAACTCAGCGACGGTGTTGCCCTACCGCGGCAAGCCGTTGACCGCCGACGCTGCGGTGATCGCCACCGGCGCCTGGTTGTCACGACTGGCGGGCAGCCGACTGCGGGTACCGGTGACGGCCGGTCGCGGCTACTCGTTCACCGTGCCCGTCGACCGGCCCATACCCGGTCCCATTTACCTGCCGGACGCGCGAGTGGCCTGCACTCCCTTCAACGGGGCACTGCGGGTCGCGGGCACGATGGAGTTCCGCGACCCGCATGAACCATTGATGGCTGAACGTGTCGGCGCAATCGTCGCCTCCGTGAGCCCGCTCATGGAAGGGGTTCGCTGGGCCGAACGCAGCGACATCTGGGTCGGTCCGCGCCCGATCACCCCCGACGGCCTGCCGTTGATCGGTGAGATGTCTCGCAACGTGTATGTCGCTGGCGGGCACGGAATGTGGGGTCTCGCACATGGGCCGATCACCGGCAGACTCCTGACTGAGCAGATCACGACCGGCAAGCAACCCGAAGCGCTGCGGCCGTTCGATCCACAGCGGCGGGCTGTCGCCTAGATCGAGGATGTCGCCCGTTTACGGGCACTGCGAGTCGTCAGGGGCGGGGCTCTATGCCCGCCCCTGACGGCAACCAATTACGGGGCAATTGTCGGCTCTTGGCAATGAAAGGAACGAATATGACTAGTGCACAACGCGTCTGGATCTCTACCGAAGCCTATGACGGTCTACAGCAGGAATTGGCCACCCTGCGCCAATTGTGCAAGACCGCCGCTGCGGATGGGGATATCGGCGAAGATGCCACCGCGATTCAGCGCGCCCGGCAAGCCCGGATACAACAGATTCATGACCTGCTCGTTTACGCCGTTGTGGGCGAGGACCCGCCCAATGACGGTATCGCCGAACCGGGCATGGTCGTCACCGTCCGATACGACGATACCGGGGATACCGAATCGTTTCTCTTCGGTGTTCGCGGCGCTGAGCACGGCGATATCGAGGTCTACTCCATTCAATCTCCGCTCGGCGCGGCCATTCTCGGTGCGCGTTCCGGTGAGCAGCGCACGGTCAAATCGCCAAGTGGTGCTGAGCTGCCCGTCACGATGTTGGTAGCCGTTCCCTACGGTTTACACACCGCTGAGATGGGTTAGCGGGAGGACGAGGCCGAAACTGATTGCGACGCTTGATGTCCGACCATGGAAGGAGTAAAGAAATGCTTTCATCACTCGAAAGGATCGCCGAAGCTCATCTCGGAAATGAAATGCGGCACAACGACGACCGCGTACTGGCACCTATCGCTTTGGAGCGATGGGAATCCGACGGGGGAGCAAGCCCGCGCGCACAGCGGTGGACTTACCCGACCAACTGATACGCAGTCGCTAGCGCGAACCATTTTGTTCGTGGCGCCAACCCGGCGGCTGAGGTGCGTGCAGGTCGAATCGGATGCCCACCATGCGGATCGCGAAGCAGACGAGCGCCGCACCGAGTGCGGCAAACGTTCCGTGGTAGCCGACGCTGTCGGCCGCGACCGCACAGCCTGCACCGATGAGGGCAGGGATGGCGTAGAGCTCGCTACGTAGGACGCTGGGAATCCGACCGATCAGCACGTCGCGAATCGTGCCACCCCCGACGGCTGTGATCGCGCCGACAATGATCGCCTGCACCACACCGAATCCCAAGTCGAGCGCCTTATAGGCACCCAGGACGGCGAAGACGCTCAATCCGATGGCGTCGAGAACGTTGATCACGGCGGCCAGTCGGTGCAGAACTCGGCTCAGCGCAAAGGCGATCAAGCCACCTGCCGCCGCCAGTGCGAGGTAGCGCCAGTCGACGAATGTAGCCGGTGGCAAAGCATCGAGCAGGACATCGCGGATGGTGCCACCGCCAAGACCGGTGAACATTCCGAGCGTGACGACGCCGACTATGTCCAGCCGCTCGGCGCGGACCGCGGTCAGCGCGCCGTTGAGCGCGAACGCGAAGGTGCCGACGAGATCGAGGATCAGCCACAGCGGTGAGTCAGCCAACATGACAGAGGTATACCGCGTGGGCTTCCGGCGATCACGGGGCGGCGCGCCCACCAGGCTAACGATACGGACTGACGACCCCTGAGCGCAGGAATTCTTCGATCGCGTCGGCGGCCACCTCGGCGCCGTCGCGTTGACGGATACGGGCGCCGATGCCGGCAGCGGCATCGCGGTACGCGGGGTCGCCCAACGCCTTCTCGATGGCTGCGCGAATACGTTTGCTTCCAGCATGTTTCGACAGCAAAATGCCGGCGCCGACGCTTGAGATTTGCGCTCCGACCCGTTTCTGGTCGATGAGCGGATTCGCTGGCATGACCACCAGGGGGACACCGAACGACAGCGCGCGCATCGCGGTGCTGTGGCCGCCATGCCCGACCACCAGCGATGCGCAGGCCAGTACCTCGTCGTGGTCGAGCCATGAATGCAAAGAACAGTTGGCTGGCACCCGCAGTCCAGCGGAGTCGATGCCAGGGCCGACGGTGACGATCGCCTCCACGCCCAGTGGCTCGATGGCGTCGAGGATGTTCTGCAACATGCGCCGTTGGCCGGCGTAAGCACAGGTGCTCAGGCTGACCAGAATTCGCGGTGTCGAAGCCGGGATCGCCTGTGTCGGCACGCTTTGCCACACCACGCCGACGTGGTGGACCGGTGGGGAACCCCGCATGGGGTCCAGATCCGCTCGGGCAGTGACGATCTGCAACAGAGCACCGGGGTCGGCACGCAGCGGCGTGATGCCCCGGAGTCGGTGTAGCCATCCGAGGGGGCTCGACAGCATGTCCTGAACCCCTCGGTAGAAACAGTGCACGAAGGCTACCGCTGGGATCTTCGCGTTGACTACCTCGGTGATCGCGGCACCGAATACGACGTCGACCACGACCGCGTCGGCTCCGATGCGTCGCGCGACATCCACCGCACATTGCCCGTAACGCCGGTCCATGGTGACCTTGGCGAAGTCGGTCATCATGGCGGGCAATGTGCGACGGGCGACCGGATCGAAGCGGCGTCCGTTGGCGAAATCCTCAAAGGCAAGACCCTCGCTCTCGATTCGTTCCCGCAGCCCCGAATGACCGAGGACTTGGATCTCGGCGCCCCGATTCGTCAGTGCACGTGCGACTTTCAACTGCGGAGGTACGTTGCCGCCGCCATCGAACATGACGAAGAGAATTTTCATGCGCTGAGCACCGCTTCCGTCATCAGCAGCATGCGATCGCAGACGTCGCCCACCGAGAGTCCACGATCGTGCCGAAGGAGTTTCCAGGTGTAGACATCGGTCGCGACCACCAGCACGTCGATCAGCCGGGAACGTTCGGCTGGCCGTTGGGGCAGGCGGGCGCCGAACACCTGCTCCACCCATCCGCGATGGCCGAGACGGCCCGCGCTGTTCATGCGCTGTGCCCTGGCGTCTTTGTCGTCCTGGGCCAGGGTGGCGAGGACCATCGTGCCGCGACGCTCGTAGTGCTCGATCAGGATCTCCAGCGCGGCTGCCGGATCGTCAGGCGGTGGTTCACGCTCGGCGCGGATGTCGTCGAAGAGCCGCTGCCATGCGGCATCGATCAACGTCTCGCGATTGCCGAAATGCCGAAGTAGCGTCTTGACCGTCACATCGGCGCGCTCAGCCACCGCCGGCAGCGTGATGGCGAACGTTCGTTCTGCCTCGAAGGCGTCAATGGCAGCGTCGATGATCGCGTCGCGGGTGGCGTCTTTCGCCTGCTGACGCGCGCGCATGTCGTACCTGCGCGATTTCATGTCCACAGCAATGTACATCAAATGTGCATTTGATGTACATGGGTAAGGACATCAATTCTCAGCGCTGAATCGGATACACCGGGTCGTCGCAGTCGGTCCCTTCGGCCTGCAACCGGCGTTTGATCACCTTGAACGTCTCGGTGCGGGGTAGGTCGGTGCCGACCCGCACATACGACGGCCATTGCTTGGGTCCGAGGTCGGATTGATCGGCGAGGAATTCGCGGAACTGCTCCGGATCGAACGACGCGCCCTCGACCAACACCACGGCCGCCATGACCTGGTCTCCGACATCGGGCGCGGGAATGCCGTACACCGCCACTTCGACGACGTCGGGATGGCGCAGCAGCACCCGCTCGATCGGCGCTGAGCCGAGGTTCTCACCGTCGACGCGCATCCAGTCACCGAGCCGGCCGGCGAAGTACGCGTAGCCGTTCTCGTCGCGGTAGGCCAGATCGCCGCTGTGGTAAGCCCCGCCGCGCATCCGTTCGGCGTCGGCGCCCGGATCGTTGTAGTAGCCCTCGAAACGCCCAGCGCTCGATGTGTTCACCAACTCGCCCGTGACGCCGGGCGGGCAGGGCTCCCCGGTCTCGACGTCGAGAATTTCGGTGCCTTCGGGCAGCGGGCCGAGCGACCCCGGCGGGGTGTCCGGTGTGCGGCCGATCGCGATACCGCCCTCGGTCGAACCGAACCCGTCCATCACCAGGGTGTTGAACCGGCTGGCGAATCTCTCGACGTCGGCGGGTGCGCCCTCGTTGCCGTAGACGGCGCGCAGCGGATTGTCGGCATCGTCGGGTTGTTCGGGAGTGGCGAGCACATACGACAGCGGTTTGCCCACGTAGTTGGCGTACGTCGCACCGAACCGACGGACATCCGGCAAAAACTGCGACGCGGAGAACTTGCGCCGCAACGCAAGTGAGCTTTGTGAAGCCAAGGCCACGGCCCAGCCGACCAGCACCGCGTTCGAGTGGAACAACGGCATCGACACGTAGCAGACGTCCCGGGACCCGAGCTCGAATCGCTGCGTCATCATCTGACCCGCGATGGCGACCTTGCCCTGGCTGCACTTGACCGCCTTGGGGTCCCCGCTGGTGCCCGACGTATAGATCAGCATGAACAGATCACCAGGGTCGGCGTCGTAGGCGACGACGGGTTCGTCGGAGTAGCGCGCCACCTCGGCTGCCCACTGCGGTGAGTCGACGTCGATGTGCTCGATATCGCCGACGACGGCCGCCGATGCCGAATCCGCAAGCACCACCTGGCAATCCGCGTGCGTGACGTCGCGCTGCAGCGCCGCGCCACGGCGCACCGGGTTCAACCCCACCGGCACGATTCCGGTCAACCCCGCCGCCACCAGAACCGACGAGAAGAACGGGGTGTTCTGAAGCAGCACACCTACATGCGGCGGCCGCTCAGGATCCATGCGCGCACGCAGCGCAGCCGCCACCGCAGCGCCGTTGGCGATGTGCTCACGCCACGTGGTGAACGTGTCCTCGAAGTAGACCCCGCGGTCGTCGACGTCGACCAGCGGTGCGATCAGCGAGGTTACGGTGGGAAGCTCGCTTCCCGTCGCCGGATTCAAGCGGGCGTGTCGGCCAGTTCACGACCGATGCGCAGCAGCTGCCCGGTGGCCCCGCCGACCGCGAACTCGGTCTGCTTGGCCGCCAGGAAGTACCTGTGCACCGGGTGATCGGTGTCGATCCCGACGCCGCCGTGCACGTGCACCGTGGTGTGGGCGACGCGATGCCCCGCCTCGGCCGCCCAGAACGCCGCGGTGTTGACCTCGACGTCGGCAGGCAGGTCTTCGGACAACCGCCACGCCGCCTGGGTCACCGTCAGTCGCAGCGCCTTGACGTCGATGTAGCCGTCGGCCAACCGTGACGAGACGGCCTGGAAGCTGCCGATCGGCCGCTCGAACTGCTCACGCTCGCGGGCGTATTCGGCCGTGAGCTCGAGTGCGCGCTCCACCACACCGAGCTGAAAAGCGCTGCGGCCCAACGTGCCATGCGTGGTAAGCCAGGCGAGTACCTCGTCGCCCGCTGAGCCGGCAGTTGAGCCTGTGCCGCCGACGACACGGTCGGCGCCCAACTCGACACCGCGGAGTTCCAGATGGCCGACGCTGCCGTGTCCGGTGGTGCTCAGCGACTCGACAGTGACACCGGAATCGGAGGCGGCGACCACGAAGACCTTGGTGCCGGAATCGGTTTCGGCGGGCACGAGGAACGCGTCGGCGACCGGGCCGTAGCTCACCTGGGTGCGGCTGCCGGTCAACCGGAATCCGTCACCGTTCGCACTCGCCTGCACCGGGCCTTCACCCATCTCACCGTCGAGCGCGACGGACAGGATCTTCTGCCCGTTGACGGCGGGCACCGCCCACTCCTGCTGCAGGGCTTCGGACCCGAATGTCGCCAGCGCGCCCGCGGCCAGCACCGCCGATTCCAGGTACGGCACCGCGGCCATCTGCCTACCGAGTGCGACGAGAACCGCGACCTGCTCCAGTACTCCGAATCCGCCGCCGCCCAGGGACTCCGGCGCAGCGGTGGACAAGATGTCGGCCTCGATCAGCTTGCTCCACAGCGTCTTGTCGAAGCGTTCGTCGAGACCGTCGAGTTCGCGTTGGCGTTCCGGCGTGCTGACCGACTCGGTGATGGTGCGCGCCAGACCTCCGAGATCCTCGGATGCCTCAGTTGTCTTGAAGTCCATGTCGTCTCAGTCCTTACCGGTTGACCCTGGGCAGGCCGAGGGCGACCATGCCGATGATGTCGCGCTGGATCTCGTTGGTGCCGCCACCGAAGGTGAGGATCAGGCACGAGCGGTGCATGCGTTCGATGCGGCCCCGCAGCAGGGCTCCGGGGGTGTTCGTGCGCAGTGTCGCGGCGGTGCCGAGCACCTCCATCAGCAGTCGGTAGGCCTCGGTGGCCAATTCGGTGCCGTACACCTTCGCGGCCGACGCGTCAGCCGGTGACGGGGCGGCATCCGTGGAGGAGGCGAGCTCCCAGTTGATGAGCTTGAGTACTTCGGCCTTGGCATGCACCCGAGCCAGGTTCAGCTGAACCCACTCGGAGTCGATCACGCGCCTGCCATGGGCGTCCTTGGTGTTCTGTGCCCACTCGCGGACACCGTCGAGCGCCGAGAAGATCGGCTGCGCGGAAACCAGTGCGACGCGCTCGTGGTTGAGCTGATTGGTGACCAGCTTCCACCCCGCGTTCTCCTCGCCGACGAGGCTGGACACCGGCACCCGCACGTCCTGGTAGTAGGTGGCGCTGGTGTCGACGCCGGCCATGGTGTGCACCGGCGTCCAGGAGAAGCCCTCGGCCGTCGTCGGCACGATGAGCATCGAGATGCCGCGGTGTTTCTTGGCCTCCGGGTTGGTGCGCACCGCGAGCCACACGTAGTCGGCGTAGGCGATCAGGCTGGTCCACATCTTCTGACCGTTGATGACGTAGTCGTCGCCGTCGCGTACCGCCGTGGTCCGCAGCGCGGCCAGGTCGGTGCCGGCGCCCGGCTCGGAGTATCCGATCGCGAAGTGCAGTTCTCCGGCGGCGATCTTGGGCAGGAAGAACTTCTTCTGCTCGTCGCTGCCGAAGTGCATGATCGTCGGCGCGACGCTGTTGATGGTCAGGAATGGCACCGGGACGTTCGCGATTGCGGCCTCGTCGTTGAAGATCAGTCCGTCCATCGGCGGGCGCGCCTGGCCGCCGTACTCCTTGGGCCACGAGAGCGTCAGCCACCCGTCCTTGCCCATTTGGGCGACCGTTTCGCGATAGACGTTGCCCCGCCCCATCTCGCCGTCGCTGGAGGCCAGCGCTTCGGCGCGCTCGGGGGTCATCAGCTTGGTGAAGTACGCCCGTAGCTCGCGACGCAACTCCTCCTGCTCTGGGGTGTAGCCGATCCGCATCGCCTTGTCCTAACTTCTGTAGAGCACCGGTATACGTGCACCAGGCTTGAACCGAAGTCCAGCCCGACTTCACTCCCGGTTGTAACACGTTCTAGTCTTGGGGTCCAGGCCGGTGCCACACTGGTTGCTCGAAGCAGCCCCGAGCGCAAGGAGTGCGTCATGCGAGTGGAAGTGGACCGTGACCGTTGCGAGGGCAACGCCGTATGCGTTGGAATCGCCCCCGACCTGTTCGATCTCGACGACGACGATTATGCGGTCGTCAAGGCCGATCCGGTGCCCGCCGACCAGGAGGACCTGGCGGAGCAGTCGATCGCCGAGTGCCCGCGAGCAGCCCTGATCCGCAGAGACTAGAGGTATTCATAAATGACTGCAGATGCGACTGATCTTTCCGGCCTCGTTGCCGTGGTGACCGGCGCGGCCGCCGGGCTGGGCCGCGCCGAGGCCATCGGTCTGGCGCGCGCCGGCGCCACCGTCGTCGTCAACGACATCGCAGGTGCGTTGGACCGCTCCGACGTGATCGACGAGATCGTCGCCGCGGGTTCAAAGGCGGTCGCGGTCGCCGGTGACATCAGCGAGCGGTCGACGGCCGACGAGCTGGTGTCCACCGCCGACGGCCTCGGCGGTCTGAGCATCGTCGTCAACAATGCGGGCATCACGCGCGACCGCATGCTGTTCAACATGACCGATGAAGACTGGGATGCGGTTATCGCGGTCCATCTGCGGGGTCACTTCCTGCTGACTCGCAACGCAGCCACCTATTGGCGCAGTAAGGCCAAGGAGAACGACGGCCGCGTCTACGGCCGCGTCATCAATACGTCGTCCGAGGCCGGCCTGGTCGGGCCGGTCGGGCAGGCGAACTACGGCGCCGCGAAGGCGGGCATCACCGCGCTGACGCTGACGATGGCGCGGGCCTTGGAGCGCTACGGCGTGCGGGCCAACGCGATCGCGCCCCGCGCCCGCACCGCGATGACCGCCGACGTTTTCGGCGAGGCGCCGGAGCTGACCGAGGGGCAGATCGACTCGCTGTCGCCCGAGCATGTCGTCACGTTGGTGCAATTTCTGGCCTCGCCCGCTGCGGAAGGCGTCAACGGACAGCTCTTCATCGTTTACGGTCCTACTGTGACGCTTCTTGCGGCGCCAACGGTCGAAGCTCAGTTCAGCGCACTGGGTGACGCCTGGAAACCTACGGACCTGTCAATTACATTGCGCGACTACTTTGCTGAGCGCGGCTCGGATGCGAATTTCGCAGCGACCGACATTATGAATTCATAAGCTCGATAATCTTGACCGCTCCCAACTTGGGAGACTAGAACACGTTCTAATATGGCGTGTGTCACACCGGCTTTGACCAGCGCGAATATAACAATTTGGACCTTTTTTCCGGTTCTTTGACACTGTGAACTTGTTCTAGTTAGTATGATCCGGCTCACTAAGAGCAGTGCTTAAACCACGGGTGTAAAGCAAGCGTCGGCGACGTTATCCGAAGTCTTCGCCACGCGAGCCCTCCGCCCGCCACCGCAGAGAAACGGAGCCCGAGGTTGATCGAACAGCTCGCGGCACCGACTCGGGCCGTGGGCGGTTTCTTCGAAATGTCGATGGACACCTTCGTCAAGATATTTCGACGCCCCTTTCAGTTCCGCGAGTACCTCGACCAGACGTGGATGATCGCGCGGGTTGCGCTCATCCCGACCCTGTTGATCTCGATCCCGTTCACGGTCCTGGTCGCCTTCACCCTCAACATTCTCTTGCGCGAGATCGGTGCGGCGGACCTGTCCGGCTCCGGTACCGCGTTCGGCACGGTGACGCAGCTGGGCCCGATCTCGACCGTGCTCGTGATCGCCGGCGCCGGCGCCACCGCAATCTGCGCCGACCTGGGTGCCCGCACCATCCGTGAAGAAATCGATGCGATGCGAGTGCTCGGCATCGATCCCATTCAGCGCCTTGTGGTTCCGCGTGTGCTGGCCTCGACCACCGTCGCTCTGCTGCTCAACGGCTTGGTGATCGCGATCGGTCTCACCGGCGGTTACGTGTTCTCCGTACTGCTGCAGGGGGTGAACCCCGGTGCGTTCATCAACGGTCTGACGATCCTGACCGGCTTGGGCGAGTTGGTGATCTCCGAAGTCAAAGCCCTGTTGTTCGGTGTGATGGCAGGCCTCGTCGGCTGCTACCGCGGCCTGACCGTCAAGGGCGGACCCAAGGGAGTCGGAGAGGCCGTCAACGAGACCGTCATCTATGCGTTCATCTGCCTTTTCGTCATCAACGTTCTGATGACCGCAATCGGCGTTCGGGTGCTCGGCTGATGAGCTACGACGTGACGGTGAGGATGCGGCGGGCGCTCGGATGGCTTCCCAAGGCCGTCGACACGTTCGGCGAGCAGGCGTTGTTCTACGCCGAGTCGGTCCGGTACATGCCGAACGCCGTGCGGCGCTACGGCAAGGAAACGACCCGGCTGATCGCGGAGATGACGCTCGGCACCGGCGCGCTGGTCCTCATCGGCGGCACGGTCGGCGTCGCGGCGTTCCTCACCCTGGCCTCCGGCGGTGTCATCGCCGTACAGGGCTACGAATCGCTGGGCAACATCGGCATCGAGGCGCTGACCGGCTTCCTATCGGCGTACCTCAACGTGCGCATCGTGGCGCCGATCATCGCCGGCATCGCGCTCGCGGCGACCATCGGTGCGGGCACCACGGCCCAACTGGGGGCGATGCGTATCTCCGAGGAGATCGACGCCGTCGAATCGATGGCCGTGCACTCGATGTCCTATCTGGTGTCCACCCGCATCGTCGCCGGGCTCATCGCGATCATTCCGCTGTACTCGCTCGCTGTCTTGGCCGCGTTCTTCTCGGCCCGCACCATCACCGTCTTCGTCAACGGACAGTCCGGCGGGCTGTACGACCATTACTTCAACACGTTCCTGATCCCGACCGATCTGCTGTGGTCTTTCGCTCAGGCGATCGTGATGGCGGTCGCGGTGATGTTGGTCCATACCTACTACGGCTACAACGCATCCGGCGGACCCGTCGGCGTCGGTGTCGCGGTGGGTAAGGCGGTCCGGACCTCGCTGATCGTCGTCGTCATCATCACTCTGTTCATCTCCCTGGCCGTGTACGGTGCCACCGGAAACTTCAACCTCTCGGGTTAAGGGGAAAGAGAAACCATGTCGAGGACCGTCGCGATCAGGATCGCCGCCGTAGTGCTGGCGGCGGTCATCGTGGCGTTCTCGGTGTTCACCTATCTCTCCTACTCGGCCGCGTTCACACCGACCGAAACCGTGACGGTCACCTCGAAGCGGGCCGGTCTGGTGATGGACCGCGACGCGAAGGTCAAGTACCGCGGTATCCAGATCGGCAAGGTCGAAGACATCTCGTATACCGGTGAGGATGCGAAGCTGACGCTCGCGATCAACAAGGGCGAGCTGCGCTACGTGCCGTCGAACGCGCCGGTGCGGATCGCCAGCACGACGGTGTTCGGCGCGAAGTCGGTGGAATTCCTTGCGCCGGAACAGCCTTCAGGTAAGCCGATGGCCGCTGGCGCTGCTGTCAAGGCCGACGAAGTCCAGCTGGAAGCCAATACGCTGTTCCAGACACTGATCGACGTCTTGAACAAGGTCAATCCCATCCATCTGAACGCGACCATGTCGGCGCTCGCGGAGGGCCTGCGTGGTCATGGTGAGGACGTCGGTGTCAGCTCGGCCGGGCTGAATCAGTACCTCGCGCAACTGAATCCGAAGCTGCCGCAGGTGGAGGCGATTCTCGCGCAGACCAACACGGTGGCCAACATCTACGGCGATGCCGGCCCCGACCTGGTGACCGTCATCAAGAACGTGCCGACCATCAGCCAGACGGTCGTCGATGAGCAGGAGAATCTGAACGCCACGTTGCTCGCGACGATCGGCCTGGCGAACGAGGGCGCCGACACCCTCGAGCCCGGCGCCGACGACTACATCGCGGCGATCCAGCGACTGCGGGCACCGTTGAAAGTCCTGCACGACTATTCGCCCGTCCTCGGCTGCATCGTCCAGGGTGTCGCGAAAGGCCGCCAGCGCGGTGCGGACATCCTCGGTGGTTACAAGCCCGGCGCGATGGTCAGTTCGAGCTTCGTCCTCGGCGTCCCGTCATACACGTATCCGGAGAGCCTGCCGATCGTGAACGCGACGGGTGGTCCGAACTGCCGTGGCTTGCCGAACCTCCCGAGCATGCAGTTCGGCGGATCGTACTTCCGGTCACCGTTCCTGGTCACCGACAACGCGCTCATTCCGTATGAGCCGTTCACCGAGGTGCAGGTCGACGCCCCGAATACGTTCCAATTCCTCTTCAACGGCGCGTTCGCAGAACGGGACGACTTCTGATGAAGGGAATCCTGACGAAGGTCGGCATCTTCGTGGTGGCGATGTTGTTGGTCAGCGCCGGTTTGATCGTGATCTTCGGCGAGTTCCGGTTCACGTCGACCAATCGTTACCACGCCACGTTCGCCGATGCGTCGCGACTGGGGGGCGGTAACGACGTACGGATCGCCGGTGTCCCGGTCGGCACGGTCGAAGCCGTGAAGCTGAACCCCGACAACACCGTCGATGTGGCGTTCACGCTGGACAAGAAGTACCAGCTGTACACGTCCACGCGAGCCGTGATCCGCTACGAGAACCTGGTCGGCGATCGCTTCATGGAGATCACCTCGGGCCCGGGTGAGCTCAGGAAGCTGCCCAAGGGTGCCACCATTCCAAAGGACAACACCCAGCCGGCCCTCGACCTGGACGCGTTGCTCGGCGGTCTACGCCCTGTGGTCAAGGGCCTCGACGGCGAGCAGGTCAATCAGATCAGCAATGCGATCCTCGAGCTGCTGCAGGGCCAGGGTGGTGCGCTGTCCCAACTGCTCTCGGAGACCGGAACTTTCAGCCAGACTTTGGGTGATCGGTACCAAGTCATCTCGGAGGTCATCCAGAACCTGAACCAGGTGCTGGGGACCATCGACTCCAAGAGTGCCGAGTTCAATGCCAGCGTGGACGAGCTACAGAAGCTGGTCACTGGACTCGCCGAAGGCCGCGACCCGATCGCCGGCGCGATTCCGCCGCTGGCGTCGGCCGAGACGAATCTGACGGACATGCTGGCGAATTCGCGACGGCCGATCCAGGGCGTACTCGAGAACCTCCGCCCACTGGCCACCGAGTTCGACAACCGTAAGGCGGAGGTCAACGCGGTCATCGAACCGCTCGCCGAGAACTATCTGCGGCTCAATTCGCTTGGTGCGTACGGCTCGTACTTCAACTACTACATCTGCGCGACGACGCTCAAGTTCAACGGGCCGGCAGGCAGCGACATCCTCCTCCCGATCGGCGGCGTCCCGGACCTCTCGAAGGGCAGGTGTTCAGCCAATGGATAAGACCCTGAGGGCGGGCATCTTCGGAATCGCGGTCTTGGCGATGGTCGTCGTCGTCGCATTCGGCTACAGCAGCCTGCCGTTCTTTCCGCAGGGCAAGTCCTACGAGGCCTACTTCGCCGACGCCGGCGGCATCTCGCCGGGTAACGACGCCAACATCTCCGGCATCACGGTCGGCAAAGTGAGCGACGTCGGCCTCGCGGGAGAGTTCGCAAAGGTGACCTTCACCGTCGATCGCAAGATCAGGCTGGGTGACCAGACCCTCGTATCGATCCGAACCGACACGGTTCTGGGCGAGAGGTCGCTCGGTATCACTCCGGCGGGCGGCGGGTCGGTGACCTCGATTCCGGTGGCCCGCACGACAGTTCCGTACACCTTGAATCAGGCCCTGCAGGACCTCGGTCAGAACGCGGCCGCGGTCGACCAGGAGCAGCTGACCCAGGCGTTGGGGGTGCTGACCGATTCGTTCCGCGATGCAACGCCCGAGTTGCGCCGCACCCTTGACGGTGTGGCGACGTTGTCGCGCAGTATCAATGCCAACGACGAAGCGCTGGGTCAGTTGCTGACGCGTGCGAAGTCGGTGACGGGGATACTCGCTGATCGAGCCGGTCAGGTGAACCAATTCGTCACCGACGGCAACCAGTTGTTCGCCGCCCTCGACGAGCGCCGCGCCGCGCTGAGCACCTTGATCGCGGGCATCGACGATGTCTCCGAGCAGCTTTCGGGTTTCGTGAACGACAACCGTCGCGAATTCGGACCGGCCCTGAGGAAACTGAACCTGGTGTTGGACAACCTGCTCGAACGCCGGGACCACATCAGCGAGGCGCTGAGGCGTCTGCCGCCGTACGCCACCGCACTCGGCGAATCGGTCGGTTCGGGTTCGGGCTTCATGGTCAACCTGCCCAACGCGATTCCGAACACCACGCAAGAGGCCGCACTCTTGGATATCTACTTCCAGCCGGGCAAGATTCCGGACAGTCTCTCTGACCTCCTGCGCGGGTTCATCAACGAGCGCCTGATCATCAAGCCGAAGTCGCCATGAGCCGGCTCGTGCGTCTCGGAATCGTCGGCGCCCTGGTGGTGGCGCTGATCGGTGGGCTCTACGTGATCTGGCCGCGCGTCACCACGTACAAGGTTGTCGGCTACTTTGCTTCCGCTGCGGGCGTGTACCCGGGCGACGAAGTACGCGTCGTCGGCGTTCCGGTCGGCAAGATCGAATCGATCACGCCCCAGGCCGACGCCGTCAAGATCACCATGCGGGTCAACAACGACGTCAAGATCCCTGCCGATGCCCGCGCAGTGATCATGTCACCGAATATCGTTGCCGCCCGGTTCGTTCAGCTCACACCGGTCTACAAGGGCGGCGCAGAGATGCAGGACGGTGCCACCATCGAGTTGAACCGCACCGCCGTGCCGGTGGAGTGGGACGACGTCAAGACCGAGCTGACGAGGCTGAGCCAGCAGCTCGGGCCGTCGGCGGGCCAGGTTCAGGGACCGTTGAGCGAGTTCGTCAATCAGGCCGCCGATACGTTCGACGGCAATGGGGATTCGTTCCGGAACGCCCTGCGCGAACTGTCACAGACTGCGGGACGGCTGGGTGACTCGAGCACCGACCTGTTCGGCACGATCAAGAACCTCCAGATCCTCGTCGACGCGCTGTCGAAGAGCAACGAGCAAATCGTCCAATTCAGTGGGCATTTGGCGTCGGTCTCTCAGGTCCTGGCCGACAGCACGGTGGGACTCGACAGCACGCTGGGAAGCCTCAACCAGGCCCTGTCGGACGTCCGCGGCTTCCTCGACGAGAACAACGAGACAGTGGTCAACAGCATCACCAGGCTGACCGACTTCACCAGCATCCTCACGAACCAAACCGACGACGTCGAGCAGATCCTGCACGTCCTACCGAACGCGTTGGCGAACTTCTACAACATCTACAACCCGGCCCAGGGCACCGCCAACGGCCTGCTGGGCCTGCCGGAGTTCCAGAACCCGGTGGAGTTCATCTGCGGCAACTTCGACGGCGCGGGAACGCCCGACTACGACAAGCGATCCGAAATCTGCCGCCAGCGCATGGCTCCGGTGCTGAAGCGTCTCGCGATGAACTTCCCACCCTTCATGGCGCACGGAATCAACACGATCACCGCCTACAAGGGTCAGGTCATCTACGACACCCCGGCAACCGAGGCCAAGGCGAAGACCTACATCCCGTATCTGGAGTGGATCCCGGCCGACGGGCGGTTCCCGCCGCGGCAGGGTGATCCAGGAGATCCCAGCGCGTTGCTGCTTCCGCAGCCCGCGGCGCCGGGACCGCCGCCGCCCGCGCAGCCGTACACGCTCGGTCCGGTCATACTCCCGCCGGGTCCCGCGCCCGCGCCCGGTCCGGTTCCGGGTGCGCCGCTCGCGCCGATTCCGCCCGGTCCGCTTCCCGCCGAGGCCGGCGGCGTCCCGCATGGAGGTGGACAGTGACACGCAAGCCAGTGCGCCGCAAAGCGGGTCGCGCGGCCACCCGGACGCTGGCCATCGGCTCCGGCGCAGTGCTGCTTGCCGGCTGCCAGTTCGGTGGGCTCAACTCGCTCGACATGCCCGGCACCGCCGGGCACGGCAAGGGCTCCTTCTCCATCACGGTGGAAGTGCCCGACGTGGCGACGCTGCCGCAGAACTCGCCGGTGCTGGTGGACGACGTCACGGTCGGCAGCGTCTCTGGAATCGAGGCTGTTCAGCGTCCGGATGGCAGCTTCTACGCGGCGGTGAAACTGTCGTTGAACGAAAACGTCAAGTTGCCGGAGAACTCGACCGTGCGCGTCGGGCAGACGTCCCTGTTGGGCTCGCAGCACATCGCGCTGGCGGCTCCGGCAGACCAACCGCCGGTTGGCCAACTGCGTGAGGGCGCTCGGCTTCCGCTGAGTGACGGCAGTCGCGCTCCGACGACCGAGGAAGTGCTCTCCGCGTTGGGTACGGTCGTCAACAAGGGCAATCTCGGTGCGCTGCAAGACATCACGCAGGAGCTCTACAACGCGGTGGCCGGCCGTGAAGGGCAGTTCGCCGGTCTGATCCCGCGGCTCGCCGAACTGGCCTCATCGTTGAATCGTCAGACCGACGACATCATCGCGACAGCCGAGGGCCTGAACCGATTCGCCGGTGTCCTCGCGCGTAGCAAGGATGATCTGGGTCGGGCGCTGGATACATTGCCGGGAGCGCTGCGGGTGCTGAACGAGAACCGTGGTCACATCGTCGACGCGTTCGCCGGGCTGCAGCGCCTCGGCACGGTGGCGTCGCGCATTCTGTCCCAAACCTCGGAAGACTTCACGCAGGACATGATCGCCGTTTACGCGATGATCAAGCCGATCAACGACAATCGCGCGGATCTCGTGTCCAGCCTCGACAGCCTGGCGACGTTCCCGTTCCCCGGCAAGAACCTGCCCAAGGTTGCGAGAGGCGACTATTTGAACGTCTTCTCGACCTTCGATCTGACGATCCGGCGTCTCGGCGAGACCATCTTCACGACGTCGTTCTTCGACCCGAACATGAAGCGCCTCGCCGAAGTGGTGAGCCCGCCGGAATTCCTCACCGGGGAGATGGCCAACTTGTCAGGACAGGCCGCTGACCCGTTCAGTATCCCGGCAGGCACCGCGTCGGGCCAGGAGGTGCCAGCGGAGTAATGTACAGCCGAACTACACGAATTCAGTTGTGGGTCTTCGCCGTTGTGACGGTGCTGGCCGTCGGTGCGATCGCTCTGCTGTATGTGCGCGTCCCCGCTCGACTGGGCATCGGCACGTACGAGGTCACCGCGAATTTCGTGGCCGGTGGCGGACTGTACGAGAACGCCAACGTCACCTACCGCGGCGTGCAGGCAGGCCGGGTCGAGTCCGTCAGGCTGACCAATGACGGTGTCGCGGCGCGCATGCGGATCAACAGCAGCATCAAGATTCCGGAGAACTCCACCGCCACCGTCAAGAGCGTGTCGGCGGTCGGCGAGCAATACGTGGATTTCGTTCCGCCCACGGATCCCTCGCAGGCGCTGCTGCGCAACGGCGCAACCATTCCCAAGGATCGGACGGCGATCCCGCAGGACGTCGCTGAGCTGTTGCAAGAGGCCGAGAGCCTGGTGACCAGCCTTGACAACACCCGCCTCCAGGACCTGCTGCGTGAGACGTTCGCGGCGTTCAACGGCTCCGGGCCGGAGCTCGCGCGACTGCTGTCGTCGGCACGGAAGCTGATCGACGAGGCGAATGCCAGTTGGCCGCAGACCTCGACGCTGATCGATCAGGCGGGACCGTTCCTGGACGCGCAGATCCAGAGCGGCGACGACATCCGGTCGTTTTCCGAAGGCCTTGCGCGCCTCACCACTGAAGTGGCGAACGCCGACCCCCAGGTGCGTGACCTGCTCGCCACCGCGCCGGGTGCCGCCGCCGAGGCCAGTGAGACGTTCTCGGGCATCCGTCCGTCGTTCCCGGTGCTCGCCGCCAACCTGGCCAACTTCGGCCGCGTCGGCGTGATCTATCACAAGTCGATCGAACAGGCGCTGGTCATATTCCCCGCTTTGCAGGCGTCGCTGATGACGATCGGTGGCCAGCTTCCGGTGAGCGAAGGCGGTAAGCAGGACTTCAAGATTTCGATCAACGACCCGCCGCCGTGCACCACCGGCTTCCTTCCGGGCGCCGACATCCGCACACCCGGTGACACGACCATCCGCGATCTGCCGACGGACTTGTACTGCAAGATCCCGCAGAATGATCCGACCGTGGTGCGTGGTGCGAGGAACTACCCGTGCCAGGAGTTCCCCGGTAAGCGGGCCCCGACGATCCAGTTGTGCCGCGACCCGGCCGGCTATGTGCCACTGGGCAACAACCCATGGCGCGGTCCGCCCGTGCCCATCGGCACGCCGTCGGACATCATGGAGGATGACACGCCCGAGGATGGGCGAAATATCCTGCCGCCCAACAAGTTCCCGTATATCCCGCCGGAAGCTGATCCGGATCCGGGATATCCCGTCGCGCCCGGCCTGCTGCCGCCTGACGCGCCCAGGGGTCCAGGACCGGCGCCGCATCAGCCGTGGCCGTACATTCCGCCGCCGAATTCGGGACCGCCGCCACCGCCGTACACGGCGTGGATTCCGCCGGCGTCGTATCCGAATGCGTGGCCGCCGCCGGCGATCCCGCCGGGCTGGGCGACCAATCCGACCAATCCGCCGGACATCTTCGCCGGGCCCTATGGTCCACCGCCACCGCCACCGCCACCGCCGGCGCCGCCGGGACTGCCACCTGCGGCTGCGCCGCTCGCGGGACTGCCAGACGCAGCGCCGTCACCTGCGGGAACGCCACCTGCGGCCGGTGGGGCCGCCTACGGGACGTACGATCAGCACACAGGAGTCTTCGTTGACCCGGCCGGCGGTACGGGGGTGTACGCGCCCGGTGCCGCTGATCTGCGGCCAACTGAGAACTGGCTTGATCTGATGCTGTATCCGAAGCAGGTGTAATGACGTCCACCCCGACACCTCCGGGGAAGCCCGTGCGCCGGCGCGCTTCCAGGCCGGCAGGTCCGACCACCGGCAAGGCCCCCGAGGTCACCGCAGTAAGCGTTCCGACGGCTGATGCGGTCAGCGCGACGACCGCTCGCAAGGTCGTCAAGCCCGTGGTCCCGCCGTCGCGCCGGTCGGCGCCCAGCCGACTCGTCACGATCGTGGCGCTGGCCTGTGGGCTTGTCGCGACCGCCATTGTGGGCGCCGCGGTGGCGGTGTTGATCGTCCAGGAGAACAACGCCGAGGAAGCGCAGGCGCGCGACCAGCGGTTTGTCGACACCGCGACGCAGGTCGTGGTGAACATGTTCAGCTTCAAGCCGGACAGCATCGACGACAGCGTCGACCAGTTCTACAACAGCACCAGCGGCCCGCTGCGCGACATGTTCAGCCAGAACAACAATGTCGACAATCTCAAGGCGATCTTCCGGCAGACCGGCGGCAGTTCCGAGACGGTGATCAACGGCGCCGCGCTGGAGAGCTTCGACGATGTCAGCAACAACGCAACGGTGTTGGTCTCGGCGAGGGTTACCGCCAGCGACATGAACGGGAACAACAGGCCGTCGCAGCCGTACCGGCTGCGCATCGTCGTGCACGAGGACGACGACGGGCGGATGACGGCCTACGACCTCAACTACCCCAATGGCGGTAACTGATGCGCTGGATCGTGCGCGGAATCGTCGCGCTGGTGGCTGTCGCGTTCGTGAGTCTCGCCGCGGTGGGTGGCGGGTTGTACTGGCAGCGGGTGGAGACACGCGGCGCGCAAGCGGCGCGCGCTGAGCTCGGACCGCTTGCGCAGAAACAGATTCCGAGCGTGTTCACCTATGACTACAAGACCGTCGAGCGCAACCTCACCGACGCGTCCAGCATGCTCACACCCAGCTACCGCAAGGAGTTCGAGGACAGGGCGAACGCCGAAATCATTCCGCAGACCCGGGCTCGAGAACTGGTGAGTCAAGCCAACGTGGTCGGCGTCGGGGTGCTGGACGCGCAGCGGGATTCAGCGGCGGTGATGGTCTACATCAACCGGACGGTTTCGGACAAGACGAACCGCGAAGAGCCGATCTATGACGGTGCCCGACTGCGCGTCGATTACCAGAAGATCGACGGCAAGTGGCTGATCAACTACATCACTCCGATTTAACGTCGCGGGTTGCGGTCAGCGCTTCGAGGAACGACTGTGCCCACAGGTCGACGTCGTGTACGAGCACCTGGCGACGCATGGCTCTCATCCGACGCCTGCCCTCCTCGGGTGTCTGATTCAACGCCGCTTCGATGGCGTCCTTGACCCCTTCGAGATGATGCGGATTCGCCTGGTAGGCCTGGCGTAATTCGGCTGCGGCGCCGGTGAATTCGCTGAGGACCAGGGCGCCGCCGAGGTCGCTGCGGCAGGCGACGTACTCCTTGGCGACGAGGTTCATGCCGTCGCGCAGCGGCGTCACGAGCATGACGTCGGCCGCGACGAAAAAGGCGATCAGCTCGTCGCGAGGTATCGGCCGGTGCAGGTAGTGCACGATCGAATGTCCGACTTCGGCGTGTTCACCGTTGATGTGGCCGACCTGACGTTCGATACTCTCGCGCATCGCGATGTAGCTCTCGACTCGCTCCCGGCTCGGCGTCGCGAGCTGAACCAGCACGGTGTCCTCACGATTCGCGCGGCCCTCGTCGAGCAACTCTGAGAACGCCTTGAGCCGGACGTCGATGCCCTTCGTGTAATCGAGCCGGTCCACGCCGAGCAGAATTTTTCGCGGATTGCCGAGCTCGCGACGAATCTCCTTGGCCCGCTGACGGATCGGACGCGTGCGCGCCTGCTGATCGAGAGCCGTCGAATCGATCGAGATCGGAAACGCGCCGACTTTGACGGTGCGCGAGCCGACTTCGATCTCGCCGAACTTGGAACGCACGCCGATGTTCGCGCGCGAGGTGTTGGCGCCCACGAGCCGACGAGCCAGGATCAGGAAGTTCTGTGCGCCGCCGGGCAGGTGGAAGCCGACGAGATCAGAGCCGAGCAGCCCCTCGATTATCTCGGTGCGCCAAGGCATCTGCATGAACAGCTCGACCGGCGGGAACGGGATGTGCAGGAAGAAGCCGATGGTCAGGTCGGGTCGCAGCTCGCGCAGCATCTTCGGAACGAGTTGCAGCTGATAGTCCTGGATCCACACCGTGGCGTTGCTGGCCGCAGTTTTCGCCGTCGCCTCGGCGAACCGGCGGTTGACGTCTACGTACCGGTCCCACCACTCGCGGTGGTAGATCGGCTTGACGATGACGTCGTGGTACAGGGGCCATAGCGCCGCATTCGAGAACCCCTCGTAGTACTCGGCGATGTCCTCGGCGGACAAGCTGACCGGACAGAGCAGCATGTCGTCCTGCTCGATCGGCTCGTCACCGGCGTCGGGTACGCCTGGCCAACCGATCCAGGCACCCCGACGGCGGCGCAGAAGTGGCTCCAGAGCTGTCACGAGGCCGCCGGGGGCCCGTTTCCAGGTCGTGGTGCCGTCCGGCAGCCGTTCCATGTCTATGGGCAGCCGGTTGGCCACCACGACGAAGTCGGAATCACCGGAGCTGACCTCCCGGTCACCCCCCCGACTCACTTACGCCTCGAGTTTCGAGGGTCCAATGCCGAGCATCGACAGGAAAATCCGGCACTCGTCGGCGTCGTTCGCATATGCGGCAACGACGCGCCTGGCCTGGCGCGCAGTGCTGTCGGCAAGCGGTTCGACGTCGCCGAGTTCGGCGGGATCAGATTTCGCAGGCATACGACAACTCTAGGGGACGGTGTCATAGCCCCTGTTCGGAGGCTTCCGAGGGTTAGTTGGTCACCGTCGGGCTGCTGCCGAAGACGGGTGCCGGCGGCGGCGTCACCGTCATGGCCTGCTGCTCTTCGGCGAGGCCCATGCACTGACCCGAGTTGTGCCCGGCGCACGGGATACCCATGACGGTCGGGATGTCGGGGTTCTGCGGCGTGGTCGAGTACGGCGAGGAGCCCGAGTTGGGAACCGTATGGGGGACGCAGACGCCGGTGAACTGGTCGGACTCTTCACCGCCCGGGCAGCCTTGAGCGATGGGAGCGATGTCGGTGGCCGGCACCGCGAGTGCGGCGATTGCGGGGGCCGCGGCAACTGCGACCGCAAAGCCACCGGCAAGGATCAGTCGTCGAGCTGAGAGCTGGAAGGTCGCCATCGTCACGCTTTCTCTAGTTAGACCGTGTCGTCGGCAAGATTCTATGGAAGCTGCCAACTTTCTGCACAGCTTCGGTGAGTTCGCTGACTCACAGGTACCCCGCAGCTACCTATGGGCTGGAGCTGAATGTCGAACGCGGCGTGACATTCGGGATCAGCGCTTGATCCTCGGCCAGACCGATGCACTGACCCGAGTTGTGCCCGATGCACGGAATGCCGTCGATCTCCGGCACATCCGGGTTGGCCGCGGTCGTGGTGTACGGGGATCCAGCGTTGGGCACCATGAATGGAACGCAGGTGGTCGTGAACTGGTCGGGTTCCTCGCCACCCGTGCATTGCGCCACCGGAATTCCGGGCTCGGGCATCGAGTAGGCGGCGACCGCGGGCGCGGCTGCCGCCGCGACGACGAAGGCGCCGATCAGAAGGTGACGCCGGCTCGCGAATGAGGAGGAGGCCATTCCGAGAGTCTAGTGATCGCGCCGTGATTCTGTGGATCTTCTGAGGCAGCGCCCGCCGCGGTCAGGGGCTGGAGCTCACACTGGTGTGCGGCTGAACCAGGGGAGTCTGGGCCTGCTGCTCTTCGGCGAGTCCCATGCACTGACCCGAATTGTGGCCACCGCAGGGGATTCCGTCGATCGCGGGTAAGTCCGGATTACCCGGAATCGTCGAGTACGGCGACCCTGAGTTCGGTCCCCCTTGGTTAGGTACGAGTTCCGGGGTGCACGTTGTGGTGAACAGATCCTCGGATTCGCCTGAGGGACAAGCCGCAACCCCGGACGCTTCGGGCGTCGTCAACGCCACCATGACGGGCGCGGTGAGGGCCGCCAGCGCGAATCCGCCGGCCAGGATGAGTCGCGCTGCGGTGATCCGCTGTGTGGCCATCTCTTCGCACTTCCTTATAGTTTGCTGTATGCCTGCAGAGCGGTGGCGAAGTTTGCCTGCGCTGCGTTCTGATTGGCTCAAGTGTACTCGTATTAAGGGGAATAGCGCGGTGAGTGGGTTTTCTGACTTTGGTCCTTCGCTGGGCTGTAAGTTCGCTGGACGATACCTGTGGCACCGCTGAGCGACCGCTCGGCCCAGCACCGTAATGTGCAAGCTGTCTTACTACGCGAACGAGGTGGTCGGCTGTGGCTAGCCCTGATGTGACACGTGCGGAACCGACCGGACAACAGGTCACCTACGAGACTCTGGACGAGGGGCGTATTGCGCGCATCTGGCTCAACCGGCCCGAAGCGCAGAACGCCCAGTCGCGAACTCTGCTGGTGCAGCTGGACGAAGCCTTCGGCCGTGCGGAGGCGGATGACGAGGTCCGGGTGGTGATTCTCGCCGCCCGCGGGAAGAACTTCTCTGCCGGACACGATCTCGGCTCGGAGGAGGCGATGCTGGAGCGCAAGCCCGGCCCGGGCCAGCATCCGACGTTCTCGATCAACGGAGCCACGAGGCACGCCGTCGCCGAAAAGACGTATCTGCAGGAGTGGCACTACTTCTTCGAGAACACCCGCCGCTGGCGCGATTTGCGCAAGATCACCATCGCGCAGGTACAGGGCAACGCGATCTCGGCTGCCCTCATGCTGATCTGGGCGTGCGACCTGATCGTCGCCGCCGACGACGCGAAGTTCAGCGACGTCGTCGCCGTCAGGATGGGCATGCCGGGAGTGGAGTATTACGCGCACCCATGGGAATTCGGCGCACGCAAGGCGAAAGAGCTTCTGCTGACCGGTGATTCGATCGATGCCGAAGAAGCGTACCGGCTGGGCATGGTGTCGAAGGTCTTCCCGCGCTCCGAGCTCGAGGACAAGACGCTTGATTTCGCGAGGCGCATCGCCGAGCGGCCGACGATGGCGGCGCTGTTGGTCAAGGATTCGGTCAACGCCGCGGCCGACGCGATGGGCTTCACCGAGGCGCTTCGGCACGCGTTTCACATCCACGAACTCGGGCACGCCCACTGGGCGGCCGCCAACGAGAACCGCTACCCGGTCGGACTGCCGCCAGACGTACCGGACTGGCGAACGTTGGGAGCGCCCAAGCCTGCGCGCTACGACGAGCCGTGACGTATAACTAGAACCTGTTCTAGTTGTCGGACGAAGGGGTCTGCAGTGCAACTGTCATTGACGGGGCAAACGGTTCTGGTCACCGGTGGTGGCAGTGGCATAGGTAAAGCGTGCGCCGCCGCGGTGGTCGCGTCCGGCGGCAACGCGATGCTCGTCGGACGCAACGCAGACAGGCTGTCGGCCGCGGCTGACGAGATCAAGGCCCTGGGCGGACCCGGTGAGGTGCTGTACGAGCCCGCCGACGTCACCAACGAGGACGAGGTCGCCCGCGTCGTGGAGGCGACCACCGCATGGTCCGGCCGGTTGCAGGGTGTCGTGCACTGCGCCGGTGGCAGCGAGACGATCGGGCCGATCACGCAGATCGATTCCGAGGCGTGGCGACGCACCGTCGACCTGAACATCAACGGCACCATGTACGTGCTCAAGCACGCCGCGCGGGAGATGGTTCGCGGCGGCGGCGGATCTTTCATCGGTATCTCGTCGATCGCGGCGAGCAATACCCACCGGTGGTTCGGCGCCTACGGGGTCTCGAAGGCGGGCATCGACCACATGATGCAACTGGCGGCTGACGAGCTCGGCGCCTCCTGGGTACGGGTGAACTGCATCCGGCCGGGTCTCATCCGCACCGAGCTCGTCGCGCCGGTTCTCGAGTCGCCCGAGTTGAGCGCCGACTACGCGGACATCACGCCGCTGCCGCGGCCCGGTGAGGTCGAGGACATCGCGAACTGTGCGGTGTTCCTGCTGAGCGACGCCGCGAGTTACATCACCGGCCAGGTGATCAACGTCGACGGCGGGGTGCTCGTGCGCCGTGGGCCCGATTACTCGGCGATGCTCGAGCCGCTCTTCGGTGCCGAAGGCCTACGCGGGGTCGTCCCGCAGTAAGGCGGGGGAGTCGTTCTCGCCGGTTGTAACCTGGTGGCGCGTTTCAAGCCGAATGTTCGCCATCCGGTTACAACGGCCGGGCGCCGGCTTCCCATGAGGCGACCTTTCCGAGCGCGGACCAGTCGAGGTGGGCGCCGCCGTTGGCAAGCAAGGTGAGGAAGCGGTCGCGGATCAGGCTTGCCACCGGCAGCGGCACCTCCAAAGACTCGCCCGCGGCGAGCACAAGCCGGACGTCCTTCAAGCCCAGTGAGGCAGCGAAGCCGGCGGGTTCGAACTCCTCGCGTGCCAGCAGTCCTCCGTACGTCTTGTAGACCGGTGCGTCGAAAAGCGTCGACGTCAGCACCTCGAGGTAGGCCTGCTTGTCCACGCCGGCCTTTTCCACCAGCGCCATCGACTCGGCGAGCGACTCGATCACCGACGCGATGAGGAAGTTCCCACTCAGCTTGACGAGGTTCGCGGCCTTCGGCTGTTCGGCCACGACGAACGTCCGCTGACCGATCGCATCGAATACCGGCGAAAGTTCTTGCACTGCAGCGGGTTCACCGGCAGCTACCACGAACAGCTTGGCCGCTTCCGCCGCCTCCGGACGCCCGAACACCGGCGCCGCCACGAAGCGATGCCCCGCCTCGGCATGCGCGTCCGTCAGCCGTTCCGCCAGCGCGAGGCTGATCGTGCTCGACGAGACATGAGTCGCACCGGCCGGAAGCGACGCCAGAATGCCTTCCTCGCCGAATGTGACCGTCTCCACCGCATCGTCGTTGGCCAGCATCGTGATCACGACGTCGCCCCCGCACGCCTCGGCCACGGTCCGCGCCGCGCGAGCGCCCTTCTCGACCAACGCGGCGACCTTGCCCTGCGAGCGGTTGTACGCCGTCAACTCATGCCCGGCCGTCAGCAGATTGGCCGCCATGCCCGCGCCCATGTTTCCCAGTCCTACAAACCCGATTTTCATGACATCCACATTGCCTCAACGGTCGTGGTGGATTCGCCCAGCCGTATCCGCGAGCGGCAGACCCCCGCCGCCCCACCGCCGCGCGATGATCTCCGCGGCGATCGATACCGCCGTCTCCTCCGGGGTACGCGCACCCAGATCGAGGCCGATCGGGCTCGACAGCCTGCCCAACTCCACATCTGAGACGCCGGCCTCGCGCAGGCGGGCGATCCGATCGTCGTGAGTGCGCCGCGAGCCCATGACGCCGATATAGCCGACCTGCGGCAGTCGCAGCGCGAGGTGTAGGACCGGAACGTCGAACTTGGCGTCATGGGTGAGCACGCAGATCGCGGTGCGGTCGTCGATCAAGTCCTTGGCCGCCTGCCCGGCGAGATAGCGGTGCGGCCAGTCGACGACGACCTCGTCGGCACCCGGGAACCGCGCCGGTGTCGCGAACACCGGCCGTGCATCGCACACCGTCACCCGATAACCCAGGAACGAACCCTGCGTGACAAGCGCCGACGCGAAGTCGGTCGCACCGAATATCAGCATCCGGGGACGCGGGGCATGGCTGGCGACGAACACCTCCATACCGGACTCCTGCCGCTGCCCGTCGGCACCGTAGGACAGCACCGTCGACCGCCCGGCCGCCAGCAAACCCCGCGCGTCGTCGCTGATCGCGGCGTCGGCACGATGCGATCCCAGCGAGCCGTCGACACCGTGCTGTCCGACGACGATCCTGCGTCCCACCCGCCGTGGGTCCGGGTGGGCGATGACCGTGGCGACGGCGGTCGGGCGATGGGCGGCGATGTCGTCGGCGATCGTCTCCAGTTGCGGGAAGGTGCTGCGCGATACCGCCTCGGCGAAGATGTCGACGATCCCCCCGCAGGTCAGCCCGACGGTGAACGCGTCGTCGTCGCTCACGTCATAGCGCTGCAACCGGGCCTGCCCGGACGCGACGACGTCGTTGGCCATTTCGTAGACCGCCGCCTCGACGCATCCGCCGGACACCGAGCCGGCCACCGTGCCGTCGGGTGCGACGACCATGGTCGCTCCGGGCTGCCGCGGCGCCGACCGGATCGTATTGACGACGGTGGCGACGCCCGCCGTGCCACCGGTCCGCCATACCGATAGCAACTCGTCGAGGACGTCGCGCACCGTCGAAGTGTAAGCCCGACTTCAGCAGCGGCCGCGTTCGTCGAACTCGATCGGCAGCACCGCGGGACCGGTGATGCCCACCAACGGCTTCCACACCGCGGGCGCCGCTCGCCGCACGTTGGTCATCCGCTGGGTCATCACCACCAGGGCCTCGGCGAGCTCACGTCGTGCCAGGTTCGCGCCGAGGCAGTAGTGCGCACCCGCGCCGAACGTCTGCATCGGCGCTGCACCCGTACGCGTGATGTCGAGGCGATGCGGATCGTCGAACACCTCGGGGTCGCGATTGCCCGCGGCCGTGTTCACCATGACGAAGGTGCCGGCCGGGATCGTCACGCCGCCGAACTCGACGTCCTCGATCGTCATCCGCATCGCGCCGAGGACGACGGGGTTGAAGCGCATCAGCTCCTCCACCGCGTTCATCGCCAACTCCGGCCGCTCGGCGAGCAACTCCCATTGGTCGGGGTGATCGCACAGCGTGTCCACCGCTGCTGCGAGCTGATTGCGGGTGGTGTCGGTGCCCGCCATCAGAATGCTCGCGGCGAGCATGCGCAGCTCCGGTGTCGTCAGCCGGTCACCGTCGTCCTCGGCGCGGATCAGGTCCGAGATCAGATCGTCGGTCAGCGAGTTGCGGCGGTCGGCGACCATGGCGTCGATGTATTCGTCGAGCTCCGCCCATGCCTGCAGTATCACCTGCTCGTGCTCGGCCACGTTCCAGGTGAACAGCTTGAAGAAGTCATCGGCCCACTCGGAGAACAGCTTCGAGTCCTCGCTGGGCGCGCCGAGTAGCTCCGCGATCACAGGGACCGGGTAGGGGCGGGCGATGTCCGCGACGATCTCGCTCTTGCCCACGGGCAGCAGCGGTTCGACCAGTCGCGTGATGATGTCGGTGATCACCGCGTCGAGGCGGCCCACCGCCCGCGGTGTGAAGGCTTTCGACACCAGACGGCGCAGCCGATCGTGGTCGGGTCCATTGATGCTCAGGATGGTCGAGACCGCGCGATCCCAGATGGGGCCCGACGTGATGCCCTGCGTCTCGAGGCCAAGGCCTTCAGGCACACACATGCGGTGATCGCGAAGCGCGGTGCGGGCCAGGTCGTAACTCAGAATCTCGGGGCCGTGCGCCCCCATCACGACGGGCCCCTGGCTCAGCGCGACGGCCAGCCGGCGGTGCGCTTCCGCAGGGTCGGGTGCGGTTTCGTAGTCGACTGTCGGCAGGTCGACGATGGTGGGTTCAAGTGTGATGGTCATGAGGGCCTCCCCGGCGTTTGAAGGACACCTCGATGGTCGATCCGGGGCGGGGAAGCGGACTAGCGTAGGCGACTACCCCAACGCGAGATCCCAGCGCAGAGTGAGGTCACGAATGCGACAGGTCATCGCAGGTCTACTCGTCGCGGGCATGGTGGCGTGGGGTGTGCCCGGCTCGCCCGGCGTCGCGTCGGCGGCCCCCGACATCCCGCCGGTTTCGGATGCGGCGCGCGCCGCCGGACTGGTCGACGTCCGGACCGCCGTGCCCGACGCCGTCATCGACCTGCGGTACGCGACGTCGAACAACTTCGTCGGGGTGGCGATGTATCCGGCCGACGCACGGTGCCTCGTCGCTCAGTCCATGGCCGACGGCCTCAGGACCGCCGCCGGCATCCTGCGGGCCGACGGCGATGTCCTCGTCTTCTGGGACTGTTACCGGCCGCACGCGGAACAGGTCCAGATGTACGAGGTGGTATCCGAGCCCGGCTGGGTCAGCAAGCCCGGCCCCTATGCCCGTAGCCACGAGGCGGGGCTGTCGGTCGACGTGACGCTGGCACATGACGGCGCGCTCGTGGACATGGGAACCGGCTTCGACGAGTTCACGCCCCGCGCGAACGCCTATGCCACCGACGGAGTCAGCCCGACGGCGCAGGCGAACCGCACCCGGTTGCGCGAGGCGATGGCCGCAGGCGGGTTCACCGTCTACAAGGGTGAGTGGTGGCATTTCGACGCACCCGGCGGTTACGCCAACCACCCGATTCTCGATGTTCCTGTGAATTAGGTGATTTGATTCCCCGGTGCGCAGGTTGATCGCGGCGGTGTCGCTGGTCGCTGTCGCGCTTCTGCCGGCATGTAGCCGAGACACCGTGCCGAGTTCGCTGTTCAACGCCGGCGGCTACCACGTGCGCGGCGAGAAGGTCTATTACCTCCGATCCTTTCCCGGCGACGCGTTCGAGATCGACGGCGCCGACCCCGCGTCGTTCCACCCCTTCGATCAGACCTATGCCCGCGACAAGTCCACCGTGTACGTCGACGGTCGCGCGCTGCCCGGCGCGGACGCATCGACCTTCGAACTCCTCGACCGCCCCGGCTTCGCGAAGGACGCCCGCCACGTATACCAACGCGACCGTCGGTTGAGCGACGATCCGGCTCACTTCGAACTGCTCGACGGCGATCTCTCCAGGGACGGCGCCGCGGTGTACCGGAGCGACGGTGAGGTGCTCTCCGACGATCCCGCACACTTCGCGATCATCTCCAACGCCGACCACTACCTGTTCACCAAGGACGCCAGGACGGTACATGTCAACGGCAACCCGATCGACGGCGCGGACCCCGCCACATTCGAAGCGGTGCAGGGCGCGTACGCGCGGGACGGTAGACGGGTCTACTGCTTCACCGACCAGATCGCGGGCGCGGACATGGCGTCGTTCCGGGTGCTCGACGGCCCGTATGCAGCCGATGCCACGCGGGTCTACTGGATGGGCAAGCCCATCGAGGGTGCCGACCCGCCGAGCTTCCGCGTGCTGAACGCCGACTTCGAGTGCTCGGCCGACGCACGGCGCGCCTACTACCGTAATTCCGTTGTCGCAGGAGCAGATCCGTCGACCTTCCCGCCCAACCGGTCTGTCACGCGATGTGACGAGACCTCGATATCCTTCGCGGAGTAGCCATGACCACCCACAGCACGCGGCGCGCCTGGGCGGCGGTCGCGCTGCTCGCCGTGGTCGGCACCCTCAACTACGCCGACCGGTTCCTGCCCGCCGTCCTGGCCGAGCCGATCAAGAACGATCTGGCGTTGTCCGACACCGCAATCGGCGTCATCAACGGTTTCTGGTTCCTGGCCGTCTATGCGGTACTGGGCCTGTTCATCGCCAGGATCGCCGACCGTGGCGCCTTCGGTCTGGTGATCTCGACGTGCCTGACCCTGTGGGGCACTATGACGATGCTCGGCGGTGCGGTCCAATCGGCACTCCAGCTGGCCCTCACCCGCGTCGGCGTCGCGGTGGGTGAGGCGGGCAGTACGCCTGCCGCGCATGCCTACGTGGCGCGGAACTTTCCGCCGGAACGGCGCGCCGCCCCGCTGGCCGTCATCACCCTGTCGATCCCGGTAGCTAGTGCCGCAAGCCTGCTCGGCGGCGGTCTGCTCGCACAGTCGCTGGGATGGCGGACCGCGTTCGTGGTGATGGGCGCGATCAGTGTGTTGTTCGCCCCGCTGGTGCTTGTCGTACTCGGACGTCGCCAGGCGATGCCCGTCGCGACCGCACCCACGCGCGGCGACGTGCAGGCGGCGAAAGTGCTTGACCTGCTGAAGAAGCCGAGCTTTTGTGCCGTCGTACTCGGTGCGGCGTTCATCTCGTTCGCGGGATACTCGCTGACCACCTTTGCGCCGGCTTACCTCATGAGAGCCCGTGGGATGTCGCTCGGTGAGGTCGGTGTGCAATACGGTCTCGCCAGCGGCTTGACCGGTATCGTGAGCCTGCTGATCGTCGGTCGTATCGCGGATCGTTTGTCCGCCAGGGATCCTCGGTGGTTGCTGTGGCTGGTGGCTATGATGACCGCTGTCCTGCTCCCGTTTTCGGCACTGGCTTTCATCGTGGAGGACCGCACGTTGTGCGTGTGGTTCATCGCGCTGAGCTACGTCATCGGGACCGCGCACATGGCGCCGTCGATTGCCGCGATCCAGCGCTTGGCACGAGCTGCGCAGCGCGCAACAGCCTCGGCGATCTTCTTGTTCGTCGGTTCCATGCTCGGATCGGTGGGCCCGTTCCTGACCGGCGTCATCAGCGATGCGCTCAAGGCCGACCTCGGCTCCATGTCGCTGGGCCGGGCCTTGCTCATCGTGCCTGCGGCACAGGTGATCGCGATCATCTGTTATCTCCTGGCCAGCAGGCGCTTCGTCAACGAGATGGTCGAATCGGATCAAGGGGCGACTGCGTAGTAGATGCGTGCGTCCCAGCCGGCCAGTTCCAGAGACTGCGACGACGTCGCAGCGGGTGTACCGGGCAGGTTGCCGAGTAGAAGGCGGGCCCCGGTCCACTCTCGCCCGATTTCGACGTTCCGGACATCGCGACCGCAGTTTGCGATCACGAGAAGTCTTGCAGCCGAGGAGTTTCTGGAGTATGCCCAGATCTGGGGATCGTCTTCCATCAGGGGCGTGAAATCACCATCGACCAGGATGGGCAGCTCATGGCGGAGCCGAATGAGTGCCTGATAATGCGCGAAGACTGAATCTGCTCGGTCGATCTGCGCTGCGGCGTTCAACCAGGTGTAGTTGGGATTGACCGACAGCCATGGGTTGCCAGTGGTGAATCCCGCGTTCGGTCCGGGGTCCCATTGCATGGGTGTTCGGGCGTTGTCGCGGCTCATCTCGGCCAGGCCGGCCAGCGCAGCAGCCTCGTCCCCACGAGATTCGACAACGGCGTTGTAGTAGTTCACCGCCTCGATGTCTTTGTGGTCCTGCGGACTGCGGAAGGGAAAATTCGTCATCGCGAGTTCCTCGCCTTGATAGACGAACGGGGTGCCACGCATGCCGTGCAGGACAGTCGCGAGTGCCTTCGCCGAGGCGGCCCAGTACTCCGCGTCGTCATCCCCGAATCGGGACACGACCCGAGGCTGGTCGTGGTTGTTCCAATACAGGCTGTTCCAGCCGGTCTCGGCCAACGCCACCTGCCACCGGTGAAGCGACTTCTTGAGTGCGACCAAGTCGCGACCGACCCAGTCGAACTTGCCCGCAGGGCCATGGTCGACGGACACGTGCTCGAACTGAAAGACCATATCCAGCTCGCCGCGGGCCGGATCGGTATACAGCCGGGCCTGTTCGGGGCTCACGCCGGGCATCTCTCCCACCGTGAGGTACTCGCCGTCGCGGCCCCCGAAAACTTCTCGGTTCATCTCCGCCAGGTACACGTGCACGTGCGGTCCATCGACGAAACTCTCGAATGCAACGACGAAGCGCTGCCCGGGGATCGCGGGCGCATCGGGCAGCCCATCAGCCTTGGAAATGAAGTTGATGACATCCATTCGGAAGCCGTCGACACCGCGGTCGAGCCACCAAACCATGATGTCCTGCACGGCCTTTCGGACCTGAGGATTTCTCCAGTTCAGATCCGGCTGCTTGCGGTCGAACAGATGCAGGTAGTACTGGTCGGTTCCTCGTTCCCACTCCCACGCCGAGCCGGAGAACAGAGATCCCCAGTTGTTCGGCTCACCGCCGTGATGTGCGTCCCGCCAGATGTACCAGTCCCGCTTTGGGCTGTCGCGGGATGAGCGCGATTCGGCGAACCACGGGTGTTCGTCCGAGGTGTGATTGACGACGAGGTCCATCACCAGTTTCATACCGAGTTCGTGCACCTTGGCGAGCAGCGCGTCGAATTCTGTCAGGGTGCCGAAGCGCGGATCGATGTCGCGGTAATCACTGATGTCGTAACCGTTGTCGGCTTGGGGTGAGGGGTAGATCGGTGACAACCAGATCACGTCGATGCCGAGCGTGCTCAGATAGTCGAGCCGCGTCATGATGCCGGCCAGATCGCCGAAGCCGTCGCCGTTCGAGTCGGCGAAGCTGCGCGGGTAGATCTGGTAGACGACAGCCGATTTCCACCACGCCACATCGCGGCGGTCGCCCTGTGTCACTTGCCGATCACGTCGCGGTAGACCTCCACGTACTTGTCGATCATCGTGGCGACCGTGAAGTGTTCCGCGGTGTGTTCGGCGATCGTGCGCCGGTCGAGCTCGCCTGCCGCATCAATAGCGGCGACCGCCGACTCGATGTCGTCGACCAGAAAGCCGGTCGTCCCATGCATGATCAGTTCGCCCATCGAACCTCGGGAGTTGGCGACGACCGGTGTGCCACAGGCCATCGCCTCGACGACGCTGTAGCCGAACGGCTCATCGAAGTCGATGAGATGGAGCAATGCATGCGCGTTTCCCAATACCGCGGCGCGGTCGGACTTTTCGACAGCCCCGAGGTAACGCACGTGCTGGCCGTCGATGTGCGGTGCGACCTCGTCGCGGAAGTACTTCTCGTCTTGGATGATCCCGCCGATATCGAGCCGACGTCCGCTTCGACGAGCCACCTCGATCGCATGGGCGGTGCCTTTGTCGGGATGGATCCGACCGAAGAACAGGAGATGCTCGCCGGGATTGGGGTGAATCGCGAATTCGTCGGTATCGATGCCGTGGTGGACGGTGGCGGCGTAGTGCAGATTCGGATGTCGGTCGGCGTCGCTGATCGACACGTATGCGGTCGTGGTGTCGTAGCGCTCGTAAACAGGAATGATCCGATCGGACGAGAACCCGTGAATCGTGGTGACCACCGGTGTGGTGACGAGGTCGCTGTATGTGAGTGGCAGGAAGTCGAACCCGTTATGGATGATGTCGAAGTCGTCGGCGCGTTCGAAAACCGAGGCGACGTGTAGGCATTCCGCAACCTTGGCATCGATCGTCGCCTCCTCGGACCAGCCGACGGGAGTGGTTGCGTGCAGGCTGGCGGTGGTGATCGAGTCCCCGGTAGCGAACAGCGTGACGTGATGACCGGCCGCCACCAGTCCCTCGGTGAGCAACGAGGCGAATTGCTCCCAAGGTCCGTAGTGACGGGGCGGTGTCCGCCAGGCGATCGGCGCCAGAACCGCCACTCGGATCGGACCGCCGGTCTCGCTGTGTGTGGGAATGCTCTCAGGCTACTCGGCCGTGCGCGCCGGGGCGTCGGCCGAGTCCGGCGAAACCCCAGCCGAAAGGGGGTCTGTATTAGGTAGTTTCACCATCGTGGCCCAACTGATGAACCGCCAGATCGTCCTGCGTCGTCGTCCGACCGGGTTGGTTGCGCCCGGCGACACCGAGTTGGTGACCACACCGGCGCCCGAGCCCGCCGAGGGTGAGGCACTGATCCGCACAACGTATGTCGGTATCGACGCCGCCGCACGCACCTGGCTCAACGATCAACCCGGCTATCTGCCGCCCGTGCAGATCGGTGAGGTTATCCGCGCGGCCGGCATCGGCGAGGTGGTCGAGTCGCGCTGTGACGCCTACGCCGTCGGCGACGTCGTCACGACGCTCACCAATTTCCAGGAGTACGTGATCTGCCGCGACGACATCTTCACCACCCCGGTGCCAGGGCCGCAGGACAAGGTCGACCAACTCGCAGTGATGTCCGTGTACGGACCGACGGGCGCCACCGCCTACTTCGGCATGGTCGGCATCGGTAAGCCCAAGGAGGGGGAAACGGTGGTCGTCTCCGCTGCGGCGGGAGCCACCGGCTCGGTGGCCGGTCAGATCGCCAAGATCGCGGGCGCCCGCGTCGTGGGCATCGCAGGAGGGCCCGACAAGTGCAAGGCGGTCGTCGAGGACTTCGGATTCGATGCGTGCATCGACTACCGAGAAGACGACATCAAGGCCGCGCTGAAGGAGTACTGCCCTCGCGGGGTCGACGTCTACTTCGACAACGTCGGCGGTCCGATTCTGGATGCTGTGCTCGGCCGTCTTGCGCCGAAGGCACGAGTGGTGCTGTGCGGTGTCATCTCCAGCTATCTCACCGGTGAGCATCCCGGACCTGCCAACTACGTCAATTTTCTCGCCAAGACCGCGACCATGCAGGGCTTCAACGCGCTCGACGAGTGGAGCCGATTCGATGAAGCGTTCGGCCCCCTGCGTCGGTGGTCGGATGAAGGCAAGCTCGTCCACCGCCAGACGATTTACGAGGGCATCGAGTCGTGCGTCGACGCCATGAACGGGTTGTTCACCGGGGCGAACATCGGCAAGATGTTGGTGAAGATCAGCGAACCAAAAAACGGCTGAATACCTCCGAAGGAAAGGGGGTACAAGTGGGCATGGTCTCCAGCGTCCTTCGTTTGCTCGGCGTCGCCGTCACTGCCGTCGCAGCCTTCCTCCTCGCACCGGTCCCACTCGCCGCCGCCCAAGGCTGCCCCGACGTCGAGGTGGTTTTCGCCCGCGGCACCGGTGAACCGCCGGGCGTCGGCGGGGTCGGCCAGGCGTTCGTCGACGCGGTGCGCGCGCAAGCGGCGCCCCGATCCGTGAACGTTTACCCGGTCAATTACGCCGCCAGCAGCGACTTCATGGGTGATCGCATCGCCTTCGCCCGTACCGTCGTCGACGGCATCCGCGACGCAGGTACGCACATCGAGGCGACCGCGGCGAACTGTCCCGACACTCAAGTCGTGCTCGGCGGTTTCTCACAGGGCGCAGCCCTCGCCGGTTACGTGACCTCGGCCGAGATTCCCGAAGAGGTACCCGCCGAGTACCGCGAGTTCATCCCGAACCCGATGCCGTCGGAGGTGGCCGACCATGTCGCCGCGGTGGTGCTGATCGGACTGCCGTCGCCGGAGTTCCTGGCCAGCGGAGGCGCACCGCCCATCACGATCGGCCCGTCGTACGTCGGCAAGACCCTCAAGGTCTGCGCGCCCGACGACACGATCTGCAACGGGGCACCGGCTGGTCCGCCGAGCTTCTCCCATGCGATGTACGGCGTGAACGGAAGCGTCAACGAGGCGGCCGCCTATGCGGTGGCGCGACTCAACCCCGCACGAGTGCCTGACGCCGCCATGTTGCCCGGTCCGGCCCCAGCCCCTAGTCCGGCGCCGGCGCAATGATGGTGGCGAATAGTTCGGCCATCTCGTCCGCCGGGCCGCCGGGCACGGTGTAGCCGGTTTCATCCCGAATCTCGTCGAGGTGGTCGCGCACGTCCTCGACGCACAGCTCGCGGCGGTAGAAGCCCTTCGTCCTGCCGATGAAGAAGCGCGCGACGTGGCCCGCGCCGACGGTGTAGATCTCGCCTGACACCGGGCACTCGCGGTGCGTCAGGAACGCCGCCACCGGTGCGACCAGTGCGGGGTCCAGCCGCTTCAGGTACTGGTCGGCAAGCTCATCGAGTATGGCCTGCGCAGCGGCGTCGTCCTGTTGCGGCGCCGCGAACGCATTGTCGATGGAGTGCTGCAGCATCCGCGTGAACGCAATCGGCGCGATGGCGTTCACTTTGATGTCGCTATCGGCTCCCTCGGCCGCCAGCACGCGGGTCAAGCCGACCAGGCCGGTCTTGGCCGCGCCATAGTTGCTCATCCGCTCGGCGCCGAGTAGACCGGCCGCCGAGCAGGTGTTGAGGATCCGGCCATAGCCCTGTGCCCGCATCACCTTCCACGCCGGCCGGGTCAGGTTGAACGCACCCCGCAGATGCACATCCACCAGCGGATCGAGGCGCTCGGGCGTGACGTCCTCGAACGGGGCGTCGCGCACGATGCCGGCGTTGTTGATCAGGATGTCGACCCGCCCCCACGTCCCGACGGCGGCGTCGATGATGGCCTGCCCACCTTCGGGCGAGGTGACGCTGTGGTGGTCGGCGACCGCCTCTGCGCCCATCGCCCGGATCTCGTCGGCGACCGCGTCAGCAGCCGCGCGGTCCGAGCCGTCACCGGTGACGGAACCACCGATGTCGTTGACGACGACGTGCGCGCCCCGCGACGCGAGCAACAGTGCGTACTCCCGGCCGAGACCGCCGCCCGCGCCGCTGACGACGGCGACCTGCCCGTCGAATCGCAATGTCGGTGTCACCACGTGACCGGAAGCTCTTTCATGCCGTAGATACCGGATTCGCCCTTGAATCTCAGCTCTTCCACGTCCACAGCCAGTCGCAGTCCCGGCACTCGTCGCGCCAACGTCGCGAACGCGATCTGCATCTCCACCCGGGCGAGGTTCGCACCGATGCAACTATGCACGCCGTAACCGAAACCCAAGTGGCCGCGCGCATTTCGGTCACCATCGAGTACATCTGGGTTGTCGACGAAGTCGGGATCCCAGTTTCCGGCGGGCAAGTTCATCACCAGCCAGTCGCCGGCGTGGATCTGTTGTCCGCCGAGGATGAGATCTTCGGTCGCGATCCGGTCGACCTGGCTGTGCACGATGGCAAGGTAGCGCAACAATTCCTCGACGATCTTGGCGATCACCGACTGGTCGTCGGTATGCCCGAGCAGCTCGAACATCTCCCGATGTTCCATCAGCGCAACGGTTCCCAGGGCGATCATGTTCGCCGTCGTCTCGTGACCGGCCTGCATCATGATCGCGCCGGTGACGGTAGCGGTCTCTGGGCTGATGTCGCCGGTCACCACATGATCGGTGACGAGTCGGCTGAGCAGATCGTCACCGGGCTCGTGCTTCTTGCGCTCGACCAGCTCGGCGATGTAGGCGAACATCTCCCCGAAGGCCTTCGCCTTCTCTTCGTCGGAGGTGCGAACGTCCAACCCGACCGTCGTGTGACGGTGGAACATTTCGAGGTCGTCGCCGGGTACGCCGAGCAGGTGCGCGATGACGAGCGAGGGCACCGGCAACGCGAAGGCGCGCACGAGATCGGCCGGCGGGCCGGCGTCGAGCATCGCGTCGAGATAGTGATCGACGATCTCCTGGATCTGCTGTCGCATGCCGTCGACGCGCCGGAAGGTGAAGTCTCTGGTCAGCATTCGCCGGATGCGATGGTGTTCGGGATCGTCGACGCGCGCGAACATGATCGGCGTCCTGTTCTCGCTGTCCTTCGGCATCATTTCGGATGGAATGGTTTCGGCGGACAGCCGGGGATCGACGAGCGCGGCCCGGATGTCTTCGTATCGGCTGACTACCCACGTCGGCCTGCCCTGATAGATCGCCCGTCGCAGGCCGGGCTCGTCGCGCCATTGCGCGAACTCTGCAGGCGGGCGCAACGGGCAGGTCGCCGAGCGCGCAGCGGGGATGGCGGGGAGGTCGGACTCTGTGGCTGTGGAAGTGCTTGTCATCACCGGCGTTTCCGTCAAGTGTCAGTGTCCTGACAGTTAGTCCCGAGGGTAGGACCCAGCGGAGTGGCAGTCAACTGTCAGATAGACTGGGATGATGACCGACATCGCCGATCGGCCGTTGCGCGCCGACGCGGCGCGCAACGCGGAGCGCATTCTTCGCGCAGCGCGCGACGTCTACGGCGAACTGGGGGCCGAGGCGCCGATGGAGGCCATCGCCCGCCGCGCGGGCGTCGGCGAGCGGACGCTGTATCGGCGATTTCCCACCAAGGGCGACCTGATCAACGCCGCACTGGACCAGAGCATCGCCGAGAACCTCACCCCGGTGATCGAGAAGGCCCTTGGCGACAAGGACCCGATGCGCGGACTGGTCGCGTTGATCGAGGCGGCGATCTCCCTGGGGGCCCGCGAGCACCACATGCTGACCGCGGCGCGTCGTGCGGGCGCGCTGCGGTCCGACGTCTCGGCCGAGCTGAACGACGCCCTGGACAGGCTTGTCGCGCGCGGCCGGAAAGCGGGAGTGATCCGGGCCGACGTGGTTGCCGACGACTTGCCCCGCTTCATCGCGATGCTCTACGGCGTGCTGTCGACGATGGATTCCGACAGCGACGGTTGGCGGCGTTACGTCGCTCTGCTCATCGACTCGATATCGACGGGAGCTCGGCAACGCACCCTCCCGCGCGCGGTACCGCTGCGCTTCGAGCCCTCGTCGAACAGCTGGCCCTAGTTCTACTCCTGCGCGCGCGTAAAACGCACGCGCTCATGTGATCTGGATCAATGCCCGAACTGTTCGATGATGAGCACCTGCACCTCGCCGACCACGCCGCCGAGGATACCGCCAACGGTGATCATCAACGGCTCGTCGTCTTTGAAGATCGGCCGCAGAATCGACTCGTATTCTTCGTTCGTGAGCTGGTCCATCTTCTCGACGATGGTGTTCTCGAGGTCTATCACGCTCGTCGCGTAGTCCTGTGCTTCGAGCAGTGTCGACGGCAGACGCTCGAGCACGAGCCCGACCACCCGATCCTTGAGGGCGCGATAGCGTTTCGTGCCGACGGCGAGCACAACGAGCGGGCCCGCGATCCCCGTCTGTGCGTCGATGGCGGCCTCGGTCTCCTTGGCGGCCAGCGCGAACAATTTGTCCGAGCCGGGACCCTTGAGAATGCCGTCGAAGAGAATCTCCGGTGAGAACAGATCGTCGGCGAGGATCTTGGCGTAGTCCCGCGTGATCTTCTCGCGCTGGGCGTGCAGCATCCCCTGAAACGGGATGAAGCCCAAGAACTTCTTCTCGTGCACGGGCCGGAACAACATGTTGAGCGCGATGTAGTCAGACAGGAAGCCGACGGCGAAACCGAACGCCGGCATGATCCACGGGTTCTTGAACAGGGCCCACGCGATCATCTGCACCAGACCGATGGCGAGGCCGAAGTAGATTCCGCTGCGCCGGACGAAGGCCATCGCGTCGTCGCTGACACCGCGCATCAGCTTGTTGAGCTTCTCTTTGTTGCGCACCAACGTGGTGACCGCGAGAAACTGCAGATCGACGTAGCGGCTCAGGTCCGACTTCATCTCGTTGAGCATGTTCTCGGTGACCTTGGGCGCCTGCGCCTGAATCCGATCCTGGATGGCCCTGCGGGCGGGGTCGGGCAGTGAGTCCCACAGGCCGGGGCGAATCTGCTCGGCGAGGTCGCGCGTGATCTCGTCGATGGCCTCGACCAATGGGCCGCGCAAGGCCTCGACCGCCTCCGCGGCGTCGATTCGCTCCAGCAGCTCTTCGGGTTTGAGCAGGTTCGTGGTAAGCAACTCGATGGTCTTGGATCCGACCTTGCCCGCGCGCCGCGGCACAATGCCCTGCCAGCCGATCGGTCCGATGCCCTTGAACTCGAGTGGGCGGTAGATCATCTCCAGCGCAACAATTTTGGTGCCCCAGCCGACAAATGCGGCCACGAGTGGCATCGACAGGTAGATCAGCCAGTTGGCGCCGAAGTCGTTCTTGATCTCTGCCCAGGACTGCATGGCGACAACGAGATCGCTCACGTGCCGCCCTGCTGCATCGTCGCTTCCCACAACGACTTGCCGAGCCCGGACAGTGACAGGGTGAACTTGTCGACCTTTGCGACCAGAGGGCCGCGAGAGGCTCTCTTGATTGCGTCCAGTACCGCGGTCTCCGCCAGCAGCACCTCGTAGTCGTCCTTCAGATCGGGATCCTCGGGACCGATCTCGACCAACCCCAACGACAGTAGATGGCTGACGTAGGTGGGGACCATCGCGGGCAACGCGACATTGGCCGTACGGCCGATGAGCGAGGCGTTCTCCAGGACCGCGCGGCCGGGCGCGGCGCGTCGAACCCAGTCGTGCACGGTCACCAACGGCGATGACGAGCCGTCGGAGAGCGCGCTGATGATGCGCGCTTCGTCGGCGACCAACTGGTCGAGGATGTGGTGAAACAGTTCGACCTGGCTGCTACTCGTGCTGTTGTCGAGTGCACGGTCGAGCAGGTTCCGCATCTTCGACCCGAGGCCGTCGGCCTGTGGTGGGTCGGGGGCGGTCGGCTCCGGGCGCTCGGGCGGGGATGCGGGTTTGTCGGAATCGTCGCCGAGCCAGCCCATCAGCTGTTCCTGGGTTCGTATCGACGTGCGAAGCCAGAACCGGGCAGCGCCGGATGCGAGCCCGGCGACGCGGTCGAGCGGGTCCTGCGAGTTCCCCACGGCGCAACGTTAACGGCTCGACTGCAAGAATCGGCGAAAAGGGAGGCAGAGCGTGAACCAGAACACCTTTGACAAGGGCCGGGAGATCCGCGCCGCGGTCCTCGGCGAGGCGTACGTCGCCAAGGCGATGGCCAATGCCGACGACTTCTCGGGACCCTTGCAGGATCTGGTGACCGAGTACTGCTGGGGTGCGGTGTGGGGTCGCGAGGGTCTGCCACCGAAGACGCGCAGCATGCTCAACCTCGCGATGCTCGCCGTGCTGAATCGGCCGAACGAGTTGAAGACCCACGTCAAAGGTGCGCTCACCAATGGCGTCACACGCGAGGAGATTCGGGAGATCCTTCTGCAGGTGGCGATCTACGGCGGGGTCCCCGCCGCCGTCGACAGCTTCCGCGTCGCGCGAGCGGCCTTCGACGAGATCGAACAGGGCCCCGGAGAAAGTTAGGAGCGCGGAATGGACGTCGGCTTCATCGGCTTGGGGAACATGGGGTTCCCGATCGCGTGCCGGCTGGTGGCCGTCGGACATCGGGTCGTCGTCTTCGACACCCGAACGGCCGTCGTCGACGACGCTGTGGCGCGCGGTGCCGAGGCCGCAAAATCCGCGGCCGACGTCGCCGGCCGGGTGCCCACCGTGATGGCCAGCCTGCCGACGCCGCAGGCATCCACCGATGTCGCCGAGGCCGTCGCGGGCGGTTCGGCCATCCGTCGCTTCGTCGACTTCTCCACGGTGGGAAGCCGTACAGCGCAACGCAATAGCGCGCTGTTGGCCGATCACGGAGTGGCCGCGCTCGACAGTCCGGTCAGCGGTGGTGTGCACGGCGCCGAGGCGGGGACGCTTGCGGTGATGGTTTCCGGGCCGCGCGCAGAGTTCGAAGCATGCACGCCCGCATTCGACGCGATCGGCCGTACCATGTTCATCAGCACGAAACCCGGTGCGGCGCAGACGATGAAGCTCGTCAACAACCTGATCGCCGCATCATCGCTCGCGGTCACCGCGGAAGCCTTGGCGATGGGCGTCAAGGCCGGCCTGGACGCCCAGGTGATGATCGACGTGCTCAACGCGGGCTCGGGCGGGACCCACGCGAGTCGCGACAAGTTTCCGCGGGCGGTGTTGCCGCGCACATTCGACTACGGTTTCGCGACCGGTTTGATGGTCAAGGACGTCCGGCTGTACCTCGACGAGGCCAAGTCGATGGGGCTGGACACCGTGTTGGCCGGCGCGATCGCTCAGTTGTGGGAAAGCACGCTGGCCGCGGAGGGGCCCGACTCCGACTTCACGTCGATCGTCAAACCGATCGAAGCCGCGGCGGGCGTCGTCATCGAGGCGCGCGAATCCTGAGTATGGTCTGCACCAGCATTCCGAACATCGGAATCTCCTTATTCACTCAGGATTTGGCGACTGGGACACGCTGGCCTCGGCGCGAGATCAGTTCGTCATTTTCGACGAGGGTGAGCATCGGCTGACCCGGAGCGCACAGCATCGTGACGAGGAAGCGGACCTTGACGTCGTCACGGGCATTGCCGTCCGAGTAGTGAATGACGTCGCCGCCGGGTTCCCAGAACGTCTCGCCGGCCTTGACGACCCGCGGCGCCTCACCCTCGAGTTCGAACAGCATCTCGCCCTCGAGCACATAGCCGAACGCCGGCCCGCTGTGACGGTGCGGCGGCGTGCCGGGGTCACCGGGAGGGAACTCCACGGCGATGGTCATCGCGTGCGAACCCGCGGCCACGTCCGGTGGCGTGGCCTCCTGCAGCACGGTTACCGCGGTCTGCCACGCGTTGCTGCGTTGCTTCGGTGTGGTCATCTGGGCTCCTTCGGTTTCTGCGGGTACACCTCGAAGACCGGGCAGGCCCGGGATATGTGACAGGGCCGGCTAGTCGAGGAGCTTGCCGTCGGCGGACACCTCGCGCATGAGCCCGGCGGCGAGCGGACGTGCGTCTGAGCCCAATTCGATTGAATCGCACGCCTATACGCGGACCGGCCGTCCCCTGCCGGTGGGCAAGTCGGACGTGATGTGCTGCATCAACGACACGCTCGGCCGGTCCGCGTGTTCAAGTTATCACATCATCTGAACAGTTGGACATATGTTATGCGCCTCGGCCTGATCTTCTAGAGGCCGCCGCATTCCGACGGCCCGACGATGACGTTCCAGGGCGGGCAATGCGCCGGCCGCGGAGCCGGCGGCGGCGGCGGACCCATGGGCGGCGGTGGGGAATCCATCCACAGGTAGCTGGCCATCGCGTTGCCGTCCACGTCGAACATCGGCACGTTGCCCTTGCCCATCGGGACGGTGACGAAGGTATGGCACACGTTCATGTCCCAGCCGAGGCCGTGCATCGGCAGCGGTTGGCCGGGGCACCACGTGTATCCGCCCTGGGCGGTTGCGGTGGCGGCGCCCATTCCGGACGCGACGGCGGCGCATGCGGCGAGCGCCGTTGCAAACCGTGAAAATCGGTTCATCTCTGTTCCTTTCGAACGGACAATCACAAAATCGGCGTAGCCTGCAGATATGTGGTCATCAGCGTTGATCGTGGGTGGAATCTGCGCTGTCCTGATCGCCGCGGCGCCGGCCGCGCTCGCCGAGCCGACTCCGGGGTATCCGGCGACCGACGCCAACGGCGTCCCGACGAACAGATCCGGTGGCCCCGCCCCGACGATGAACGGGATCACCTGCACGGGTGGCCATTACGGCGCGTGCTTCGCGATGGCGCAAAGTCAACAGCCGCGCAGGACACCTCGTGTCACCGTGGGCCACAGCCCGACAGTCAGGAACTAGCGCCGCAGCGAGCCTGGCGGCCAGTCATAGCCGATCTCGTCGCAGATCGGCGGGATGATGATCAGCGATCCGCGCGGGCTGCAGAACGGCATACCCGGCGGCGGTTGCAGCGGAGCCGGGGGCGCGCCGACTGGAGCTGGTGGCGGTGAAGCCGGATGCGGCGAGCCTGACCACGGGTACATGGTGTTGGTCGTGACGTCGACGATGCCCTCGGAGGTCCAGTACCAGTCGTGCGGGACGTTCCAGTCCCACGTCAGCACTTGACCGCCCGGCGGCGGGGGCTGGCCGGGTAGCCAGTGGGTGCACGTCTGGCCCGGCGGACAGTTGCCGCCCTGGTAGCTGGGTCCCTGGGCGGACGCGGTCGTCACCAATCCCAATCCGGCCAGCGCCAGACCGGTGGTCGCCACCGCGATTCTCGCGATTCGGTTGATCATCGTTCTCCTTCGTCGGGGCACGCATGAGTTGCGCGGCCGGTGATGCCAAGTAGAAGCCCCGACGTTGGCTACCGAACCCAACAATGATGGCCCAGCAAGCGTCCGGCTGAGTGAATTCGGGGCAAACTCATCGGCCTTTCCGTCGCAGGTATACGGCCGGCGCTAGGCTCGCGGATCGTGACGGTGAATCGTCGCAAAGTCTTGGGTGCGGCAGGCCTGGCGGGCGCTGGCGCCGCGACCGGCGTTGGCGTTGACCGCTTCGTTGCCAGCGGTTCGAGACTTGCCTGACCCCGACGGTCCGGTGACGACAACGAATTCGCCTGCATCCAAGGCGAAGTCGAGGTCAGTCAGGACTTTCACTGCTCGTCGCCCCTGCGATATGTCGTGCCGACGCCGCCGAGGCGCAGCACGGGCGCCACGCTATTGATCGTCATGCGCGGATGCGACCGCTGGCGCAGTAGCGGACCACTGCAATGGCACCGTATTCAGATGAGCTGCTACGTAGGTTCGATCCCTTGCGGTTGCCGCGTCTGTGCACACAGCGTGTTTCGACGGCGGCCAGTCTGATGCTGACTGTTTAACACCACAGTTGCACCAGCGGCCGTCTAGCCGCGGACCAACGGACGCAACCGGTCCTCAATCCGTGGCTGTTCGGAGAATAACTGACGCGGGCGACCTAATACGACTGCCCGTCGGCGTACCGCTGTCGGCGGAAGTGGCGTCCTTTGCCTCGGTTGCGGCTCTTGTAGGTTGCGAGCTGCGAGTCGCAGTTCGGGCAGATCAGCCGCAGGTTTTCCCGCCGATTGTTGGTCGGGTCCCCGTCGATGTGGTCCATCACCAACGCGAGCGGCAGGTCCAACCAGATGCTCGGTGCGCCGCAGATCGCGCAGCAGCGCGACTGCGCATCGGCGAGATACTCCCGGATGTAGTGACCTTGGTGGCCGTCGATTCGTGCCTCGCCGGTTTCGAGCCAGAGTTTCGTCCTGGCTTCGCGCCGGGCCGACGCCTGACAAGCGTTACCGCAGTAGATCTTCTGGCTGCGCTTCGAGAGTTCGGTACCGCAGCCGCGACACTGTCTCATGGTCGGGAAGTTACGACGCGGTACTGACAAGCATTCACCGCCTGAATGTGGAGCCCCCTGTCAGGATTGAACTGACGGCCTTTCGTTTACAAGACGAATGCTCTACCACTGAGCTAAGGGGGCGTGCGGGCTGAGTTTATCGGGTCGCACATTCGGGGAACTAGCTGCGGTGTGAGTGTCAAAGACGACCTACTCGAGGACCTGCCGCACGTCTACCCGGGATTGCCGCGGCCCGACGTCGAGCGACTGCTGACGTTGCTCGACCAGAGCGCCAGCACCGAGGCCAGCATGGGGCTGTCGGTCGCCACTGCACTCGATCCGCTCGTGCCGAACGTCGCCCGCCGAATCGAGTCATACAAGGCGTCCGGCGACGTCGATGACTACCTGCGGATGCTGCGCGGTGCCGCGGTTCTGCTGCTTCAGGAGTGGCAGTCGCAGGGTCAACCTCCGCCGCCGGACAGCATCGTCAACTTGGTCGACAAGGTCGAACGCGACAGCTGACGTCACTCGTCGACGTCGATGACCCGCTGCGACGTCACGGTCCTCGACGCTTCGGCCCTGGCGCGTGCTCTGGGCCGTCGGCCCGGCAGGGGAATCCGGTCGGCGATGTTGCTCAGCGGGTTGACCACCTGACTCAGGGTGATGACGGCGTCGTGCAGCGCATCGATCGTCGGCGCCAGCGCCTCCAGCCCGGGCGCCAACCGGTTCAGCGTGTCGGCGACGGTGGCCAGCTTTAGCAGCGGGCCGTTCTCGTCGGTCAGGGTGTCGAGCAGCCCGCCTTCGGCCAGCAGCTTGTCGGCCACCCCGTCCTCTCGCAGCACCCGCTCGATCAGGCCGTCGTTGGCCAGCAACTGATCGGCCAGGCCGCCAGGGGCGATGACCCGCGATATCGCGCCGTCGTCGGTGGTCATCCGGTCCAGCAGCCCGCCTTCGGCGGTCACCTGGTCGACGATCCCGCCCGGCGCCAACGCACGCGCGACTGCTCCGTTCTCCGCGGTCAGCCGGTCGAGCAGGCCACCCTCGGCGGTCACCTGGTCCACGACGCCGCCGGGGCGCAGCAGCCGGTCGAGCGGGCCGTTGGGCGCCAGCGCCCGGCCCAGTGGCGCATCGTCATCCATGAGCCTGGCCAGGCGATTTGCGCGTTCGACTGCGTCGTCGAGGCCCAGCAGGTGCGCGAACGAAGCCGACCCGCCGGCATCGGCATTCGTCTCACCGAGGGTCCGCTGTGCGATGCCGAGCGCGCCGCTGGCCATCGAAAGCCCTGTCTCCGCCATTGCCAGTCCGACCCGGACCGGCGCGGTGGCCAGGTCGGTTACGGCTTTGCCCAGGTTCATTTCCCCAGTCTATGGACCGCGCAACCATAAACTCACAGGAAGTACACAGCTATCGGGCAGGATCATTACAAGGCAATAGGTGGACAGTAGCGAGATGGCGATGCCTGCTGCACCCGAAAAAGCCCCAGAAGCCAGGGTCCTCGTCGTCGACGACGAGATGAACATCGTGGAGCTTCTGTCGGTCAGTCTGAAGTTCCAGGGATTCGAGGTCCACACGGCGTCCAACGGCTCCGCCGCCCTGGACAAGGCCCGTGAAGTAAAGCCGGACGCGGTGATACTCGACGTGATGATGCCCGGGATGGACGGGTTCGGCGTGCTGCGCCGACTGCGCGCCGACGGTATCGACGCCCCGGCCCTGTTCCTCACGGCGCGCGACTCGCTGCAAGACAAGATCGCCGGCCTCACGCTCGGCGGCGACGATTACGTGACCAAGCCGTTCAGCCTCGAAGAGGTGGTCGCACGCCTGCGGGTCATCCTGCGGCGCTCGGGTCGCGGCGCGGTCGAGGAGGCTCGCAGCTCCCGGCTGACCTTCGCCGACATCGAACTCGACGAGGACACCCACGAAGTGTGGAAGGCCGGCGAGCCGGTCGCCCTGTCGCCGACGGAGTTCACTCTGCTGCGGTACTTCATCATCAACGCGGGCACCGTCCTGTCGAAGCCGAAGATCCTCGACCACGTGTGGCGTTACGACTTCGGCGGGGACGTGAACGTCGTCGAGTCCTACGTCTCGTACCTTCGCCGCAAGATCGACACCGGCGAACAACGCCTGCTGCACACGTTGCGCGGTGTGGGGTACGTCCTGCGCGAGCCGCGATGAGCGCTTGCTAGTCGGGCAGACCACAGACCTGAACAATGGGGGCGTGGGCGTACTGAGCGGACGAGGCATCCCGCTGCGGGTTGGGCTGGTGGCCGCCACTCTCGTGCTGGTGGCATGCGGTTTGCTCGCCGCCGACGTCGCGGTCACCTCGATCCTGCGCCACACGCTCAGCAACCGTGTCGACCAGGAATTGCTCGACGCCTCCCGCAGCTGGGCGCAAGCTCCTCGGCACCTCCCGGCGCTACCCATGGAGGGACCCAATCCCGCGCGGCCGCCGTCGAACTTCTACGTCCGGGGTATCGGTCCCGACGGAAACATCTGGATGGCGGTCAACGACCGCGACGCCGAGCCCGCGCTCCCTGATGACAACGACGTCGGGCCGGTCCCGGTGACCATCGGCTCGGTCGGCGACTCCGGTGTCGAATGGCGCGCGATGACGGTGCGCGGCCCGCAGGGTGAGCTCACCACCGTGGCCATCGACCTGTCCGACGTCCAGACGACGGTGCGGGCGCTGACGTATGCGCAACTCGGCATCGGTTTGGCGGTGCTGCTGGTGCTCGGTGTGGCCAGCTATGCCGTCGTGCACCGAAGCCTGCGCCCGCTGTCCGAAGTCGAGCGGACCGCCGCGGCGATTGCGGCGGGTCAGCTCGATCGTCGGGTTCCCGAACGTGATCCCCGCACCGAGGTCGGCCGATTGTCGTTGGCGCTCAACGGCATGCTCGCTCAGATCCAAAGTGCGATGGCGGCATCTGAGTCGTCCGCGGAGAAGGCGCGCGGGTCGGAGGAGCGGATGCGACGGTTCATCACCGACGCCAGCCATGAGCTGCGCACGCCGTTGACCACCATCCGGGGTTTCGCCGAGCTGTACCGGCAGGGCGCAGCCAACGACGTCGAGATGCTGATGAGCCGGATCGAAAGCGAATCGAGCCGGATGGGTCTGCTGGTCGAGGACCTGTTGCTGCTGGCCCGACTCGACGCGCAGCGCCCGCTGGATCGGCGCAGGGTCGACCTGCTGGTGCTGGCCAGCGATGCCGTGCACGACGCGCGGTCCATCGCGCCGAAACGCACGATCACGATGGAGGTGTTCGACGGGCCGGGAACACCCGAGGTGCTCGGTGACGAGCCGCGGCTGAGGCAGGTGCTCTCCAACCTGATGACCAATGCGCTGCAGCACACCCCGGACAACGCCGACGTCACGGTGCGGGTGGGAACCGAAGACGGCACCGCAGTGATCGAGGTGTGCGACAAGGGGCCGGGCATGAACACCGAGGACGCGCATCGCGTCTTCGAACGGTTCTACCGCGCGGACTCGTCGCGCGCGCGGGCGAGCGGTGGCACCGGACTCGGGCTCTCGATCGTGGACTCGCTGGTGTACGCGCATGGCGGCACGGTCAGCGTCACCACCGCGCCCGGACAGGGCTGCCGGTTCCGGGTTGAGCTACCGCGGATCGCCGACGTGCCCGCCCATGTCGGTTGAGCGTCAGCGCAATTCGGCCAGTGCGGCCTTGATCTTGGCCTGAGCGTCGTCGAGCGACTGCGGCGACGGGTTCTGGTCGGCGTTCGCGAAACCGAAGTCCGAGAGGTTGTTCACCGGGAAGACGTGGACATGGAGATGCGGCACCTCCAGGCCGGCGATGATCAAACCCGCGCGTTCGCAGGGGAAGGCCTTGACCACGGCCTTGCCGATCAGCTGCGACACCTCCATGACCCGGCCGAACACTGCGGGGTCGACGCTCTGCCAGTTGTCGATCTCGGCGCGAGGCACCACCAGCGCGTGGCCGACGGTGATGGGCGCAATCGATAGAAACGACACGACGTCATCGTCTTCGTAGACGAATCGACCGGGCAGCTCTCGATTGATGATCTTGGTGAACACGCTCGCCATGTGCCCGAGCTTACGGGGCGCTCAGCGGATCAGGTCGCCGAGTTCCTCGACCGTCCACGGCGGGGAGTCATTGTGGTCGCGGTAGCCGATGATCGCCGGTGTCTGACGGTCGAAGCGTCCGACGAAACCGCCTGCGGCGATGAAGATCTGGCCCGTCACATCCTTGGCCAGATCACCGGCGAGATAGGCATACGTGGGTGCGGCGTACTCGGCGGGGGGCGCGTCCAGCGCGGCCTCCATGCTGACGTCGTCCAACAGGCCGCGACGGTTCAGCTCGGCGATGTGGGATGCGTACTCCCCGCCCGTCGACAGCCGCGTCTTCGCGCCGGGGCACACCACATTCGCTCGCACACCGTGTTCCTTGAGTTCCGCGGCGACGGCCAACGTCAGCCCGTTCACTCCGCCCTTGCCCGCCGGATAGCCGGTGCCCCCGTAGTCGCCGAGGTAGGCGAACGAACTCGTGTTGATGATCGAACCGCCACCCTGCTCGACCATCTTCGGCGCGGCGGCCCGACACGTCTCGAACGTGGTCATCAGGTGTGCGTCGATGAGATCGCGGAACAGCTCGCTGGTGACGTTGAGGATCGACTCACCGGCCAGTCCCGGCGTACCCGCACAGTTGATCAGGATGTCGATCCGGCCGAACTCGTCGATGCACCTGTCGATCAGCGCGTCGGCCACGTCGGGGTTCGACGGTGATCCGGGATGGGCGACCGCACGGTCGATCCGCTCGGCGGCGTGGATCGCGGTATCGGTGTCGCGCCCGTTGAGCACCACTCCGGCGCCCTGTTCGGCGAGCAGTTGCGCCACCGCGAGCCCGATGCCGCGGGTGCCACCGACGACGACGGCGCCGCGGCCGGCCAAGGGACGGCTAATCGCCGCCGCCTTCCTCCTGCCCGAATTCCATTGCGTCCATGTTCCAATAGCCGCGCAGGTTGGTGATCAGCCCGGCATCGTCGACCTTGTAGGTGAACACGCCGCGCACGGTGGCGGTGAAGCCGTTCGGGAAAAGGGTGCGCAGCACCAGGATGTACGCGATCTCGTTCGGAGAGCTGGACGGGAACGTCGCCTCGCGGGTGACGGTCAGCTTGTTCGGTCCGATGTTGGTGTCGAAGAACTCGCCGACCGCCGCCTTGCCGCGCACACCGTTGCCGTCGGGATTCGTCACCGACGGACCGATCGGGTCCTCGATGACGATGTCGTCCGTCATCAGCGCCAGCCAGCCGTCCTTGTCGCCGGCCTGCACGCAGCGCCACGACGCCTCGGAAGCGGTGACGACCGGTGTCTTCTCGACTGTGTCAATCGTGCTGTCGGACATGGCGATTACCGATCTTCGTCGGTGTACCGGATGACGCCGCGGATGTTGCGGCCCTGCAGCATGTCCTGGTAGCCGTCGTTGATCTGCTCCAGCTTGTATTGCCGGGTGACCATGTCGTCGAGGTTGAGCTTTCCCGCCTTGTACATCGACAGCAGCTGAGGGATGTCGTAATGCGGGTTGCCGCCGCCGAAGATGGTGCCCTGCAACCTCTTCTGCATCAGCGTCAGCAGGGCGAGGTTCAGCTTCACGTCCATCTCGGCCATGTTGGCGACCGCGGTCACCACGCAGGTACCGCCCTTGGACGTGCAGTTGAGGTAGTTGTCGATGTCCTCGCCCTTGAGCTCGCCGGTCGTGATGATCGTCTTGCGCGCCATGCCGCCCGCGGTGACCTCGGCGATGCCGGCCATCGCGGAGAAGACGTCCGGGTAGACATGTGTCGCACCGAATTTCAGCGCCTGATCGCGCTTCCACTCGACTGGATCGATCGCGAAGATGTTGCGCGCGCCTGCGTTCACGGCACCTTGCAACGCGCCCATGCCGACGCCGCCGATTCCGAAGATCGCCACATCCTCACCCGGACGGATGTCCGCGCTGCGGGTGGCCGAGCCGTAGCCGGTGGTCACACCACAGCCGACGAGGCAGGCCACCTCGAACGGGATGGACGGATCGATCTTCACGACCGAGCTCTTGTGCACGACCATGTACGGACTGAAGGTGCCGAGCAGGGTCATCGGGATGACCGGCTTGCCGTCGGCGGTGTGCACCCGGTTGGTGCCGTCGGACACCGCGGTGCCGGTGAGCAGCAGCGCGCCCAGGTCGCACAGGTTGCGCTGACCGCTCTGACAAGTCGGACACTCACCACATGACGGGATGAAGGAGAGCACCACGTGATCGCCAACGGCGACGTTCTCGACGCCGGGGCCGACCTCGGTCACGATGCCCGCGCCCTCGTGGCCGCCCAGCACGGGGAAGCCGGCCATCGGGATGTCTCCGGTGACCAGGTGGTGGTCGGAGTGGCACATCCCGGACGCTTCCATCTGAATCTTGACCTCGTCCTTGACGGGGTCGCCGATCTCGATCTCCTCGATAGACCACGGCTGGTTGAACTCGTAGATGAGAGCGCCCTTTGTCTTCATCCGTATGTGCCTTCCGTTAGTGCCTGTGAGGCCAGACTAGAGCCATTAGTTAGGTGCGTCACACGCACCCCCAAGCAACCGCTTGGCCGGGCGCTACCAGATTGTTGCTGGAGCTTGGCCGAGAGGGTAGTAGCCGGGTAGCTTCTCGCCTGCCATGGATCGCTCGATCCGTTTCTGCATACCCTCGCTGAGGTCGCCGGATTCGATGAGCTTGCCGAACATGTAGGCGACGTGGCCGAAGTCGAAGAAGTCGCGCTGCCACTCGATCATGAGGTTGCTGTCAAGCCGGAACCAGCTGCCGCCGATGCCGTAAATCTCGTCCTGGGTACCGTCGGACTTGTTCACGATCTGCTTCCAGAAGCCGACGATCTCGTTCTGCTTCTCGTCGACGAGCACCTTCTGGTACTCGTAGACCCAGTTCTCCAGACCTTCCATCTCGAGGCCTAAGGCGATCTCGCGTATTTCTTCTATGCCGATACACATCACGTCCTCCTTCGGCCCGATGTTCCAGCCGTAGGTCGCGTCATCGGTGTAGAAGTCGGCGAGGGGTTTCCAGTCGCCTGCCTTTTCGCAGTCCTGATTGGCCTTGAGCCACCGGGCTACCCAGTCGTCGAGTTGTTCGCGTGACGCCATTGTCAGTCTTCTTTCTCTTTGATGAACAGAGCTTGGGTGGGGCACATGTCGACCGCGTTCTGCACTTCGTCGCGGGCGTCGTCGGGCGGCTCGGTGTCGATGATCTCGACCTTGCCGCGTTTGGGCACGGTGAAAACATCGGGTGCCTCCAGCTCGCACATGGCATGTCCCTGGCACAGGTCCAGGTCGACCTCAACTCGGAAGTTCGATGAGGGGCTCATCTGCGGCTCTCCTAAGAACTGCGCCTGCGGTACCGGGCCTTGGCGGGCCTGGCCAGCTGGACGACCATCTTGGAGTGATCGTTGCGGTAGCTGTCGGCCGGTTGAGCCATTTCGAACTCGTACTCGCGCAACAGCACCGAGAAGATCGCTTTGATCTGCATCTGCGCGAACGCCGCACCGACGCAACGGTGTCGGCCCGCGCCGAAGGGAATCCACGTCCAGCGGTTCACGATGTCGGCCTGCTCGGGCTTGTTGTAGCGGTCCGGGTTGAATTCGTCGGGATCCGGAAAGTCCTCGGGGATCCGGTTGGAGATCGCCGGGGAAGCCGCCACAAAATCGCCCTTGTGGATCGGGAAGCCTTTGACCTCGAACTCGCCCTGTGCGACGCGCATCAGGATGATGAGGGGCGGATGCAGGCGCAGCGTTTCCTTGACGACGTTGTCCAGCTTCGGAATCTGGCGCAGCGCATGGAAACTCACCTCCTGGCCGTCGGCGTAGAGCTCGTCGAGCTCGTCGCGCACCTCGGCGTAGATCTCTGGGTGACGGATCAACTCGATGAGCGTCCACGCTGAGGTGCCCGAGCTGGTGTGGTGACCGGCGAACATCAGCGAGATGAACATGCCGGTCACCTCGTCGGCGGAGAACCGCGGGTTGCCGTCCTCGTCCTTGATCGAGACGAGCACGTCGAGCATGTCCCGGTCGGCCTTGTCCTCGGGCGGGTTGGCCAACCGGTGATTCATGATTTCCTGCACCAGCGCAACGAGTTTGACGCGTGACTCGTCTCGTAGCCGGAAGCTTTCGATGTCGAGGTAGGGGTCGACGTAGCACAGCGGATCGGTGCCGCGCTCCAAGTCGTGGTAGTACTCGGCGAAGCGGTGGTCGAGCTGGTTGCGGAACTTCTCACCGATCAGGCACGCCGTCGAGGTGTAGATGGTCAGCTCGGCGAAGAAATCGAGCAAGTCGATCTCACCTTCGTCGCCCCAGTCGGCGATCATCCCCTTGACCTGACGCTCGATGGTGGCCGCGTGGCCTTTCATCTGCTCGCCACGCAGCGCCGAGTTGTGCAGCATCTCCTTACGGCGTTCCGGGCTGGCATCGAAAACCACGCCCTTGCCGAAGATCGGCGTCATGAACGGGTAGGCCTCGGCCTGGTCGAGATCCTCGTCGGCAGAACGGAAGAAGAACTCGTTGGCCTCCGCGCCGGACAGGAAGATGACGTTCTTGTCCACCAGCTGGAACCAGCCGACGTCGCCGCATTCCTCGCGGATGCGCTTCATCAGTCCGATCGGGTCGGTGCGGAACTCCTCGAGGTGTCCATGTTCTTCTTCGCCACCGGAAACCCGGGGCACGATCGCAGTGGTCATGAGTTCAGGTTCTCCTCGTTCAAGACCAGCTTCTGACGCTCTGCCGGTGCGTTGGTCAATGGGGCTTCTGGCTGCAGTTCCATGTTGGCGATGAAGCCGCCGCGCGGGGTCTCTGCGACGAAGGTGATCGCGCGCGCGAGATCGGAAGCACGCAGGAAGTAGTCGTGTCGGGCCTGCCCCCACTTCGCCCAATCCTCAAGTGCGGGGCCGATCTTCTCGGCCGGCAGGCTCCAGCCCATGCTCGTCTTGGTCGGTCCCGGATGCACGATCGACGCGCGGACACCGGTGCCCTCGAGCTCCATCTGGTAGTTCGTCACCATCGCGACCAGCGCTGCCTTGGCCGCCCCGTAGGCGCCCATGTGGGGGCGCTGGCGGAGTGCGACGTCGGAGCCGACGAAGATCAGGTCGCCGCGCTGACGTTCAAGCATGCCCGGCAGCACCGCGGTCGCCAACCGGTTGGCCCCGACGAGATGGATCTGCAGCTGGGAGTCGAACTCGTCGGTCGTGATCTCGGCGAGCTTGCCGAAGTAGGTGTCACCGGCACCGGCGACCAGCACCTCGATCTCGCCGAGTGCGTCAACGGCGTTGGCCACGAACGACTTCACCGAATTGGGGTCGGTCACATCGAGGTGGAACCCGACGGCCTCGCCGCCTTCGGCGCGGATCTTTCCGACGAGGTCGTTGAGCTTCTCGACCCGGCGGGCACCGAGTGCGACGGGAAAGCCGCGAGATGCCAATTCGAGGGCGGTGGCCTCTCCGATGCCCGCGGAGGCACCGGCGACGATGGCCGGTCGGCGGTCGGGAAGTGGTGCGAAGCGCGGCATTGAAACGACCTTCAGTTGAACTCGAGAGTCATGGGTAGGTGAGCGAATCCGCGGACATTGCTGGAGTGGACGCGGACGGCGTTGGCCTCGTCGACTTCGAATCCGCGGATTCGCTTGAACATTTCGGTCAGCGCGACTCGGGCTTCCATCCTGGCAAGGTGTGCACCGAGGCAGAAGTGGGCGCCGCTGCCGAAGCTCTGGAGTTTGGCCCCGATCTCGCGGCCGATGATGAAGTCGTCGGGGTTCTCGAAGACCCGCTCGTCGCGGTGGGCAGAGCCGGGAAGCAGCAGGAGCACGTCACCATCGGGGATGGTCGTCTCGTACAGCGTCAGTTCGCCCTCGACGGTGCGGGCGAGGATCTGGCTCGAGGTGTCGTAGCGAAGCGTCTCCTCGACCCACAGCGGCACACGGTCCAGATCGGCGTACACCGGGGCCAGCTGATCGGGGTTCTTGTGGCCCCAGAACGCCGCGTTGGCAAGCAGTTTGGTGGTGGTCTCGTTGCCGGCGATCACCATCAGGAACATGAACCCGAGGATCTCCTCGTCGGTGAGACGGTCGCCGTCGATCTCGGCCTCGAGCAATGCCGACGTCAGATCGTCGGTGAGCTGCTTGCGGCGCTGGGCGACCATCTCCTGGTAGTAGACGATCAGGTTGAGCGACGCCTCGATTGCTGCGGGCGGCACGTCGGTCACGCCTTCGTCGCGGTGCATCACACCGTCGGCCCACGCCCGCACCTGGTCGCGGTCCTCGACGGGCACGCCCATCAGCTCGGAGATCACGTCCATCGGGAGCTTGCCCGCGAATTCGTTGACGTAATCGACAGTCTCAGAAGCGGAGGAGCCCGCCTTCTCGAGCATCGTGTCGAGATGCTGAATCGCGATCTCGGTGACCCGGGGCTCCAGCTCGCGGATGCGACGCGGCGTGAAACCCTTGGACACCAGGGTGCGCAGCCGTAGGTGCGCCGGATCGTCCATCGCCAGAAACGACATGGTCTTGGACGCGTGTGGACCGCGCGACGCCGGATCCAGCGACACCCCGAACTTGTTGGACAGCGTGGTGCTGTTGCGGAATCCAGCCAGCACGTCCTGATGCCGCGACAACGCCCAAAAGCCCAAGTCGGGGTTGTGATACAGCGGAGCCTCGTCGCGTAGGCGCTTGTAGTACGGATACGGGTCTTCGTGGAAGTCGTAGTCGTACGGGTCGAGGAGCAGATCGCTCGTCTCAACGCTCATTGTCGTCCCCAATGATGAGGCCGACCACATAGCTGAGGCGGTCGGCGATCTGGTGATAGGTGAACGCGCCGCTTCCGGCATTGACCAACGCGCCGAAGAATGTCATCTCCAACGCGGCAAGCGTGCGTGGGTCCGCATCCGGGCCGACGGCCGAACGGATGCGGCGGTGGATCTCTGCGCCGATGCGATCACGGACCGCGCGCACCGCTTCGTCGTTTCCGCTCAGCAGCGCGGTGGTGCACGCGGCGGCCACCTCCGGTTCGTCGGCGACGGTCAGCGCCATGCTGCGCAGCGTCTTCTCGACACGGGTGACCCGGCTGTCGTTGACGTCGGTGAAGTAGGGCACCTGTCGGATCAGGTTCAGATACACCTCGGCGATCAGGTGGTTCTTCGACGAGAAGTAGGTGTAGGCCGTCGCGGGCGCGACCTTGGCCCGCGCCGCCACAGCGCGCACTGTCAGATCCGCATAGGACGACTCGCGCAGCATCTCAATGCCGGCGGCGAGCACCTTGTTGAAGGTCTCCTCCTGGCGGCGGTTGCGCGGCGTCTCCCCAGGCTGAGGGGACGACGGCTGCGCGACCACAACCACGGGATCACTGGACACATGTCCAACTTATCGGACGTGGTCAGCATGAGGCAAGTACACAGGTGAAGTTGGGTACCCTTGCTTCTCTCCACACAGTGCGACTAAGGTTCGACGTAACATAGTCGGACAGTTGTCCAGTACTACGAACACAGGAGTTCGGATGGGAATCCTCGCCGATCGCGAGAGTCGTCTGCTCATCGACGGCGAGCTTGTCGCCGGCAGCGGGGGCACGTTCCAGACCATCAACCCGGCGACCGAGGAGGTGCTCGGCGCCGCCGCCGACGCAAGCAGCGACGACATGGGTAGGGCAATCGAGGCGGCGCGGCGCGCGTTCGACGAGACCGGCTGGTCGACCGACACCGAGCTGCGGGTGCGCGGTATCCGCCAACTGCAGCAGGCGATGCGCGATCGCGTCGAAGAATTGAGAGAGCTGGCGATCGCCGAGGTGGGCGCACCTCGGATGTTGACCTCGATGGCCCAACTCGAAGGTCCCGTCGAGGATTTGACCTTCTGTGCGGATACCGCCGAGAGCTATCAATGGACCACCGACCTCGGTATCGCCGAGCCGATGGGAATCAAGACTCGTCGGACCATCGCCAGGGAGGCGATCGGCGTCGTCGGCGCCATCACACCGTGGAACTTCCCGAACCAGATCAACCTCGCCAAGCTCGGACCCGCGCTGGCGGCAGGCAACACGGTCGTGCTCAAACCCGCTCCAGACACTCCGTGGAGCGCGGCGATTCTCGGCGAGCTGATCCTCGAGCACACCGACATTCCGGCCGGTGTGGTCAACATCGTCACTTCCAGTGACCACGGTGTCGGCGCGCTGTTATCGAAAGACCCACGGGTGGACATGGTTTCGTTCACCGGGTCGACGAACACCGGCCGCGCGGTGATGGCTGACGGTGCCCCCACTCTGAAGAAGGTGTTCCTCGAACTCGGCGGAAAGTCGGCGTTCCTGGTGCTCGACGATGCCGACCTGGCCGGGGCCTGTTCGATGTCGGCGTTCACGGCGTCGATGCATGCGGGTCAGGGCTGCGCGATCACCACTCGCCTCGTGGTGCCGCGCGCCCGCTACGACGAGGCCGTCGAAGCCGCAGCGGCCACCATGGCCGGACTGCGCCCCGGCGACCCCAACGATTCGGGCACCATCTGCGGGCCGGTCATCTCGGAACGTCAGCGCGATCGTATTCAGGGCTATCTCGACTCGGCCACTGCCGAGGGTGGCAAATTCGCCTGTGGCGGTGGACGTCCCGCCGATCGCGACACGGGGTTCTTCATCGAGCCCACGGTCATCGCGGGTCTGGACAACAACGCCAAGGTAGCGCGCGAGGAGATCTTCGGGCCGGTGCTCACCGTCATCGCCCATGACGGCGACGACGACGCCGTGCGCATCGCCAACGATTCGCCCTACGGGCTGTCGGGCACGGTGTTCTCCGCGGACGAGGAACGTGCGGCGGGCATCGCTGCACGGTTGCGGGTCGGCACGGTCAACGTCAATGGCGGTGTCTGGTACTCCGCCGACATGCCGTTCGGCGGATACAAGCAATCCGGCCTCGGCCGTGAAATGGGGCTCGCCGGCTTCGAGGAGTACCTCGAAATCAAAGCCATTGCCACAGCTGCGAACTAAGGAGACATAGGTGGGACTCTACGGAGATCAGTTCAAGGAGAAGGTCGCGATCGTCACCGGTGCCGGCGGCGGTATCGGGCAGGCATACGCCGAAGCGCTGGCCCGTGAGGGTGCGGCTGTGGTGGTCGCCGACATCAACGTCGAGGGTGCGCAGAAGGTCGCCGACGGCATCAAGGGTGAGGGCGGCAACGCGCTCGCCGTCCGCGTCGATGTCTCGGATCCGGACTCCGCCAAGGAGATGGCCGCGCAGACACTCGCCGAGTTCGAGGGCATCGACTACTTGGTCAACAACGCTGCGATCTTCGGCGGCATGAAGCTCGACTTCCTCATCACCGTCGACTGGGACTATTACAAGAAGTTCATGAGCGTGAACCTCGACGGTGCGCTGGTGTGTACCCGCGCGGTGTACCGCAAGATGGCCAAGCGCGGCGGGGGCGCGATCGTCAACCAATCCTCCACGGCAGCATGGCTTTACTCGAACTTCTACGGCTTGGCCAAGGTCGGCATCAACGGCCTCACCCAGCAGCTCGCGACCGAACTCGGTGGGCAGAACATTCGCGTCAACGCCATCGCGCCCGGCCCCATCGATACCGAGGCCAATCGCACCACCACGCCGCAGGAAATGGTCGCCGACATCGTCAAGAACATCCCGCTGTCGCGCATGGGCGAGGTGGACGATCTGACCGGCATGTGCCTGTTCCTGCTGTCCGACCAGGCGAAGTGGGTCACCGGTCAGATCTTCAACGTCGACGGCGGACAGATCATTCGATGAGCGAGGACGTCAAGCTCGGCTACATCGGCCTCGGCAACCAGGGCGCTCCGATGGCGAAACGCCTCGTAGACTGGCCCGGCGGCGTCGTGGTCTTCGATGTGCGCACCGAGGCGATGACACCGTTGGCGGAACTCGGCGCGAGCCTCGCCGACAGCATCGCCGACGTAGCCGATGCCGACGTCATCAGCGTCACGGTGCTCAACGACCAGCAGGTGCGCGACGTCGTGGGGCAATTGGGTGAGCACGCCAAGCCCGGCACCGTCATCGCGATTCATTCGACGATCGAACCCGATACCGCCTCTGATTTGGCCGACCAGCTGCGCCCCAAGGGAATTCATATTGTCGACGCCCCGGTCAGCGGGGGAGCAGGTGCGGCTGACAAGGGTGAGCTGGCCGTCATGGTCGGCGCCGACGACGAGGCCTACGAGATGGTCAAGCCGGTGTTCAAGATGTGGGCGTCGATGGTCGTGCGCGCCGGCGAGCCAGGCGCGGGCACCAGGATGAAGATTGCCCGCAACATGCTGACATTCATCGGGTTCACCGCGGCCTGTGAGGCACAGCGACTTGCGGAGGCGGCGGGCATCGACCTCCAGAAGCTCGGCAAAGTGGTGCGTCACAGCGACGCCCAGAGCGGCGGCCCCGGAGCGATCATGTTCCGTGACGACACCAAACCGCTTGCACCGGATCACTTCCTGTACGACATGTTCGTGCACACGCGCGGTCTGGCCGAGAAGGATCTGAAGTTGGCACTCGGACTCGGTGAGGCCAACGGTGTGGAACTGCCTCTGGCCGAGATAGCTTTGCGAGATTTGGCCGCCGGACTTGGTGTGCCGCACACGAGTTCGACCGCGAAGGAGTGATCGATGGACGAACAGCGCCGCAAGGGCCTCGACAAGATGAACGAGGTCTATGGCTGGGAGATGCCCAACATCGAGGGCGATCCCTTTTTCGACCTCACCGTCGACCATCTCTTCGGCAGCATCTGGACGCGACCAGGTCTGTCAATGCGCGACAAGCGGTTGATGACGCTCACCGTGGTCACCGCTGTCGGAAACGCCGACCTCGCCGAGATCCAGGCCAACGCTGCGCTGGCCAACGGTGAGATCACCGAGACCGAACTCAAAGAGATGGCGATCTTCCTGACTCACTACCTCGGTTTCCCGTTGGGTTCCAAGCTCGACGGGGTCGTCTCCAAGGTGATCAAGCAGCGTAAAAAGGCCGCCGAACGGGGCAAGGGTGAAGACAAGAAGGGCAACGTCAACGCGGCGGTCCGAATGCATTCAGGGGGCTCGGTCCATGATGAGTAGGTATGCCGCGCTGTCGCGCGAGGAGCTGGCCACCCTGGTGCCGGAGCTGTTGTTGATCGGTCAGCTCATCGACCGCTCCGGAATGGCGCACTGCATCAGCGCGTGGGGGCGCGAGGAGATGCTGCAGATCGCCATCGAGGAGTGGGCCGCGTCCAGCCCGCTCTACACCAAGCGGATGCAGAAGGCGCTGAACTACGAGGGCGTCGACATCTTCACCCTCTTCAAGGGCCTGCAACTCGACATCGGTGCGCCGCCGCAGTTCATGGATTTCCGTTACGTCGTGCACGACCGCTGGCACGGTGAGTTCTACCTCAATCACTGTGGCGCCCTTCTCGATGTCGAGCCGATGGGCGAGGAATACGTCAAGGGCATGTGCCACGACATCGAGGACCCGACGTTCGACGCGACGGCCCTGGCCACCAACCGCAAGGCTCAGGTTCGGCCGATTCACCGGCCGCCGAGGGTACCGTCGGACCAGCATCCGCACTGTCGGTGGACGGTGATCATCGACGAGTCCTACCCAGAGGTTCCGTTCATCCCGGCGATGGACATCGTCGGTGCCACTCGCGCCCACCACACTGAGCTCGCGCCCATCGACCCGAACGACGAAGGCATGGCGGACTATTCGGGTAATTTGCTCGCCGATGTCGACTTCGGGGCGTTCTCGAAGTCGGCGCTGGTCCGGATCGCCGACGAGGTTTGCCTGCAGATGCACCTGCTGGTGAAGTCATTCACGATCGCGGTCGAGAAGCGTGATAAGGACGATGCGGCGCTGGCGCGATCGATCCGCACCAAACAGCTGATCGGTATCGCCGGAGTGGCCGCTGAGCGAATCCACAAGGCACTGAAGATCTCCAAGGATGTCAAGGGCGCACTGCGGGTGCTCGAGTTGCATCCACTGCTGAATCCGGCGGCCTACGTGTACGCCGACGTCGACCCAGACTTCGTCCACGTGCGGCGCTCACCGGCATACGAGGACGGTTCGTGGATCTCGCTGGTCTCGCCCGTCGCAGACCTGCCGTTGCAGGCGATCGTCCAGGCGGTCGATCCCCACTTGCGCGCCGAGGTGTCGGGCACCGAGTCCGATTGGACCGTGCGGGTGATCGAAACGGACACCGCAGCAAAGGAACTGCCCGAGGTGTCCGTGTGCAAGTTCAGCGGTGGTGCGTCGTGGGAGTTCGAAGAGCGAAAGTCGCTTCCGTTGACGGTTGTATAGCGCCACCAACCCACCGGCGCAGGTAGTCCCGCAGCTCGGTGCCCCGGCGTGGCGGTCTGCCCGGGTCGATCACGAACGACTGGATGATCCGCAGCAGATGCTCGACCAGTTCGGCGAGATCAGCGTCGGTGTAACCGAGGCCCGTCCAGTCGACGTCGAATCTGCGTACCAACGAATGGCCGAAATCCATCGCGACGTCGGACGTCACCGACTCGGTGTGGCGGCTGGGCTGGCCGGGCATGATGAGCAGGCCGATGTGCTTGTCCTCGGGTAACCATTCGAGCGCTGTTGCGACGGCCTCGGCGATGGCGTCGGCCGGATCGGTGATCCCCCGCAGATGTGCTGCCAGCCGGTCGAGGAAGCCACTTGCCGCGTGGACGGCGGCAGCGATCAGCAGCGCGTCAGTGCTGGGAAAGTAGCGGTACACCGTCTGGCGGGTGACGCCAAGCGTGCGGGCCACGTCGCTGATCGAGAAATCGGCACCACGCTCGTCGATTGCCCTGCTCGCCGCCTCGAGGATGCGGCTGATGGCCTCCTCGTCGGTGGCGGGTGCCGATCCGGACCAGCCGTGGGTACGCATCCTGCGTATAGTACTGCGCCTCAGAACGAGACGGGCAGCGCCTTGACCCCGTTGATCCAACCCGACCTAAGCCGTTGGGGTTCATCCAGTTTCGCGATGTTCGGAATCTGATCGGCGATCTCGTCGAAGATCAGCTTGATCTCCATGCGCGCCAGGTTGGCGCCGATACAGAAATGCGCACCGTTGCCGCCAAAGGCCAGATGCGGGTTCGGGTTGCGCAGAATGTTGAATTCGAAGGGGTTCTCGAAGACATCTTCGTCGAAGTTGGCCGAACTGTAGAACAGGCCGACGCGCTGCCCCTCGCGGATCGTCACGCCGCCGATCTCGTTGTCAGCCAACGCAGTTCGCTGGAAGCAGTGCACGGGCGTGGCCCAGCGGATGATCTCGTCGACCGTCGTTTCTGGCCGCTCCCGCTTGAACAGCTCCCATTGGTCGGGGTTCTCGAAGAAGGCATTGATGCCGTGCGTCATGGCGTTGCGGGTGGTCTCGTTGCCCGCGACGGCCAGCAGGATGACGAAGAACGCGAACTCGACGTCGCCGAGCGATTCGCCATCGATATCGGCCTCGATCAGACGGGTGACGATATCGTCGGCCGGGCAACGGCGCCGCTCCTCGGCCATGTTGTAGGCGTAACCCATCAGCTCGGCGTTGGCGGTCGTCGGATCGGAGTCGAAGTCCGGATCGTCGGTGTTCATGATCGAGTTGGTCCAGTGGAACAGCTTCTCGCGGTCAGCCTCGGGCACGCCGATCAGGTCGGCGATCGCCAGCAGCGGGAGGCTCATCGCGATGTCGTCGACGAAGTCCCCGGTGCCCTTCTCTTTCGCCGCGCGGACGATCTCATGTGCGGCAACGGCGAGCTTCTCCTCGAGCGCGGCGACCGCGCGCGGGGTGAACAGCCGCGACACGATCTTGCGCAGCCGGGTGTGCTCGGGAGCGTCGTGGTTGATGAGCAGCGCCTTGGTCAGGTCGAGTTGCTCGCTGGTGACGCCGTCGGGCAGCCGCATCACCGCGCCCTTGCGGTTCGTGGACCACAGCTCGCCGTTACGGGAGATCGCTTTGATGTCCTTGTGACGGGTGATCACCCAGTAGCCACCGTCATCGAAAATCGACTCCTGCTGGTCGTTCCACCACACCGGCGAGGTCCTGCGCAGTTCGGCGAATTCGTTGACGGGGATGCCCTTCAAGAGCAGATCGGGGTCGGTGAAGTCGAAGCCCGCTCCAAAGGGGCATGTGCTCTGCGTCATACTCTGACCATACACTGCTAAGTCAAGTGTATGGCCGAGACGATCGGGGGCTGCACCGCGAGAGGCACTAAGGTGTGCGGTTGTGCGCGTCCTGGTAATCGGATCCGGTGCCCGTGAACATGCGTTGCTGCTCGCACTTCGCCGAGACCCCGAGGTCGAGGAGCTTGCGGTGGCGCCCGGGAACGCCGGCACCGCGATCATCGCCGACCAGTACGACGTCGACATCACCTCCGGCGAGGCCGTCGTCCAGCTCGCCCAGCGCATCGGCTCCGACCTGGTGGTGGTCGGCCCCGAGGTGCCGCTCGTGCTCGGTGTGGCCGACGCGGTACGCAGCGCAGGCATCGCCTGCTTCGGGCCCACGAAGGACGCCGCTCGCATCGAGGGCTCGAAATCGTTCGCCAAGGACGTGATGGCCGCCGCGGGGGTGCGCACCGCGACCAGTGAGATTGTCGACAACCCCGCCAACCTCGACGCGGCGCTGGACCGATTCGGCCCGGCCGCCGGCGACCCGTCGTGGGTCGTCAAGGATGACGGTCTGGCCGCGGGCAAGGGTGTCGTGGTGACCGCCGACCGCGATGCGGCGCGGGCACATGCCGCCAGTCTGCTCGACTCCGGACACCCGGTGCTGCTCGAGTCGTTCCTCGACGGTCCCGAGGTTTCGCTGTTCTGTGTCGTCGACGGCGAAACCGTCGTGCCCCTGCTGCCCGCCCAGGACTTCAAGCGTGTCGGCGACGGCGACACCGGACCGAACACCGGCGGCATGGGGGCGTACGCGCCGCTACCGTGGCTGCCCGGCGGTGTGGTCACCGCGATCGTCGATGACATCGTCAAACCCGTTGCCGCCGAACTCGTCAAGCGCGGCAGTGGCTTTTCGGGCCTGCTCTACGCCGGGCTGGCGCTCACGTCGCGCGGGCCCGCCGTCGTCGAATTCAACTGCCGCTTCGGCGATCCGGAGACCCAGGCAGTGCTGGCACTGCTGGAGACGCCGCTGGGCCAGCTGCTGTACGCCGCGGCGACCGGGAAGCTCGCCGAGCAGTCGCAGCTGGCGTGGCGCGGTGGCGCCTCGGTGACGGTCGTGCTGGCCGCCGAGAACTACCCCGGCCGGCCGCGGGTCGGTGATGTCATCACCGGATCGGAAGCCGACGGGGTGCTGCACGCGGGCACCACGCGCCGAGACGACGGCGCTATCGTGTCGTCGGGCGGCCGGGTGCTGTCCGTGGTCGGCACCGCGGACGACCTATCTGCGGCGCGCGACGCCGCCTATGCGCTGATCAAGTCGATTCGCTTGCCGGGCAGCCACTTTCGTGGCGATATCGGGTTGGCCGCGGCTGAGGGCCGCGTCTCGGTCTAGATCAGGCGACGAGCAGCGGCGCCATCCACGCCACCTCGCCGGGCAACTGCGAGCTCCAGTAGGCGCCGTCATGGCCGCCGGGGGAGAAGCCGCCCGCGGGCGGGTTGGCCAACTGGGCGACGAACTGCTTCGTCGCCGAGTAGAAGGGATCGCTGTCGCCGCAGTCGATCCGGATCGGAATCGAGTTGAGCGCAGGCAGGCCCCACACGCTGTTGGCCTCGTAGTCGTCGGCGCCGTCGAACGCACCCGGCGCAGTGGCACCCGAGGATGTCCACAACGCGGGGCTGACGGCGGTGATCGCCGCGGTGCGCGCCGCCCCCAGGCGCGCGCCGAGCAGCAGTGCGCCGTAACCGCCCATCGACCATCCCATGAATGCCACGCGTGATGTGTCGAGACCCTGCTCGCCGAGCATCGGGATGAGTTCGTCGAGCACCATCGCGCCGGAGTCCTCACCGGAGGTGCGCTTGTGCCAGTAACTACCGCCGCCATCGACCGCGACCACGGCGACCGGTGGGATGCCCGCGTCGACGGCTTGCGCCAGTCCGTTTTCGACACCGCCGGCCATCACACCCGCGGCGTCCTGTCCCTTGCCATGCAGCGCGATGATCGGACGCAACGGGGCGGTCTGTCCCGGCGGACGCGCGATCGCCCAATTGGTCGAGACGCCGCCGCGCGCCGCCGAGACGAACGAGCCGTCAACGTACGTCGGGGCGGGGGCTGCGGTCGCAGGTGAGGACAGGCGCAGCGCCGCCGCCCCGGCCGCCGCGCCGACACCGAGGCGCAGAAGGGCGCGTCGACTCAGTTCGGGCATGGCGGCCATCATGCCATCGGCTCGGCGGTGAGCAGAAGTGCGGACTTCCCTGAGTAAAGCCTGATGATTGGCCGAAAGCCCGATGCCATGCCCTGGAGACTGGCAGCATGCTTTACGTGACAGCAGCGGTCACTCCGAAGGGGGAGAGAAGGCGCTACGCGCTGGTCAGCGCTGCTGCCGACCTGCTGTGTGAAGGTGGGTTCGACGCAGTGCGGCACCGGGCGGTGGCCCGTCGCGCCGGGCTGCCTTTGGCATCGACGACGTACTACTTTTCCTCGCTCGAGGACTTGATCGCCAAGGCAGTCGAGTACGCGGGCGCGCGCGAGGCCGAGCAGCTTCAGGTGCGGGTGTCGACCCTGTCGCGGCGGCGCCGTGGCGCGGAGTCGACGGCCGACATCTTGGTCGACCTTCTCGTCGGGGAGGCCAACGGACTGCGGGTCACCGAACAGTTGATCTCCCGATACGAGCGCTACATCGCGTGCGCTCGCCAGCCGGGGCTGCGCGATATCGAACGGCGCATCCTGCAGCAGCGCACCGACGCCGTCGTCGAGGTCGTCGAGCGGTCCGGACGGTCGGTGCGCGTGGAGCTGCTCACGGCGTTGGTGTGTGCGGTCGACGGCGCGGTGGTCGCCGCGCTGGTGGGCGACGGTGACGGCCCCCGCGCGACCGCCCGCGCAACATTGATCGACGTCATCGATGTGCTGGCGCCGATCGACGAACACGTCGCCCAGGTGTGACCGACGTTTGCGCACTTCGCATGTTGGATAACTAGCTCAGGGTGAGATTCACCGGGCTTCTCGACAACGCGCTGGACCGCTCCGTCGTACTCGGCTACACCAAGATCGGTTCACGTTTGCGGCGGACATGGTGGCCGGCAGACCCGCGGCCAAAGGCGATGGCCGGAAAGCGCGTTGTCGTCACCGGTGCGACGGCAGGGATAGGCGAGGCCATCGCCCGCTCGTTCGCCGAACTCGACGCGACCGTCCATCTGCTTGGCCGAAACCCCGACAAGGTCAGGCAGTCGGCGGGTGCGATCCGGCGCGCGGTGTCCGGTGCGATGGTGGTCGAAGAAGTCTGCGATGTCTCCGATCTGGACGCCGTGCGGGCATGGTGCGAAGACCTTTCCGGTCGCATCGAAGAACTCCACGGGTTGGTTCACAACGCCGGTGCGATGCCGAAGGAGCGCATCGAGACGCCTCAGGGTCACGAAACCCAATTGGCTTGCCACGTCCTGGGGCCGCACCTCATGACCGAGCAACTGTTGCCGTTGCTGCGGGATGCCCATGGCGCGTCGGTCGTTTTCATGTCCTCGGGAGGTATGTACACCTCGCCGCTTTCGGTCGACGACATGGAATCGAAATCCGGTGATTACAACGGTGTTCGGGTGTACGCGCGAACCAAGCGGATGCAGGTGACGCTCGCCGAGGCGTGGGCGCACAGGCTCTCGGGTTCTGACATTCGGGTCGAGAGCATGCACCCAGGTTGGGTCGAGACCCCCGGCGTCGCCGGAGCATTACCGGTGTTTCGAGTGGTGACACGCCCACTGCTGCGCGATACTTCAGACGGTGCAGACACTGCGGTGTGGCTGGTCGCCACCCGACCCGAATCTGAACCGGGTCATTTCTGGCACGACAGGGCCCAGCGGCCAACGACGTTCGGCTGGCAGCGCACCGAGGATCCCGAACTGGTTACGCGATTCCTCGACGCGGTTTCATCGATGACCGGAACAATGCAGTTCACCTAGGACTGGCAGGAGGCGCATCGTGACAAAGCCGGAAACTGCGGAGGGGCAGCCGGAACTGAAACGGGTGATGGGCCCGGGACTACTTTTGTTGTTCGTCGTCGGCGACATCCTCGGCACCGGCGTCTATGCGCTCACCGGGCAGGTGGCCGGCGAGGTCGGCGGTGCGGCGTGGCTGCCGTTCCTGCTCGCCTTTGTGATCGCGACCATCACCGCGTTCTCATATCTGGAGCTGGTGACCAAGTATCCGCAGGCGGCGGGCGCAGCGCTCTACGCGCACAAGGCATTCGGCATCCACTTCTTCACCTTCATCGTCGCCTTCGTCGTGATGTGCTCGGGCATCACCTCGGCATCCACCGCGTCGCAGGCATTCGCGTCCAACCTGATCAAGGGCTTCGGACTGGACTGGGGCAAGGTCGGAATCGCGACCATTGCCTTGCTGTTCATGGCCGGGCTGGCCGCGGTCAACCTCCGCGGTGTCAGCGAAAGTGTCAAGCTCAATGTCGGTTTGACGATCATCGAGATCACCGGCTTGCTGTTGGTCATCGTGGTCGGGCTGTGGGCATTTACCCAGGGCGGCGACAACCTCGACTTCTCCCGCATCATCCTGTTCGAAAATGAGGATGAGCGAAGCACTTTCGTCGCCGTCACCGCAGCGACCTCGTTGGCCTTCTTCGCGATGGTCGGATTCGAGGACTCGGTCAACATGGCCGAGGAGACCAAGGATCCGGTGCGGATCTTCCCCAAAGTTCTGCTGAGCGGCCTGACCATCGCGGGCATCGTCTACGTGCTGGTGTCGATCATCGCGGTGGCGCTGGTGCCGATCGGCGAACTCACGGCGAGCAAGACACCGCTGGTCGACGTGGTCGAGGCCGCGGCGCCGGGCTTGCCGATAGGCACGTTCTTTCCATTCATCACGATGTTCGCCGTGTCGAACACCGCGTTGATCAACATGCTGATGGCCAGCAGGCTGATCTACGGTATGGCGCGCCAACATGTCCTGCCCCCCGTCCTGGGGTCGGTGCACAAGACCCGACGCACCCCGTGGGTGGCCATTCTGTTCACCACGACGATCGCGTTCGGATTGATCTTCTACGTGTCCGCGTTCGCCAGTGATTCGGCGATTTCAGTGCTGGGTGGCACGACTTCCCTTCTGCTGCTTGCGGTGTTCGCAATGGTCAACGTCGCGGTGCTGGTACTGCGTCGCGACGTCAAGCAGGCCGGCGGCCACTTCAAGACTCCGACGGCGTTGCCGGTGATCGGCTTCATCGCCTCGCTCTATCTCGTGACACCGCTGTCCGGCCGTCCGGGAACCCAGTACCTGCTCGCCGGGATCCTGCTGGTGATCGGCATCGTGCTGTTCGGAATCACTCTGCTGATCAACAAGCAACTCGGGATCAAGCAGAAGGGCATCACCGATCCCACGCAGCTTGCCGAGCTGCCGGACTAGCCTCCGAGCTGTCGGCGGATCGCGGTGAGCTCACGCTGAGCCCGCTCGATCATCTGTTGCACCTGCTCGAGCCGCGTGACGATATCGTCCGAACCCGGTTGTGCTGCGGCCTGATTCGGCTTCCTGACACGGTCGCCAGGCAGCGTCGGGGTGACGATGTAGCCGCTTTCGGCGTCGCCGTAGATGGTGACGTCTTCGGGTCTGTCGTACCAGTAAAAGCACACGTAGGCGCAGATGACCGCGTCGACGGGATCCTCGTCGCGGTCCAGCTGTGACGGCCGGGTGGCCGCCTCGACTCGCTTACGCAGTGCAACCCACGCGACGTTGCGATTGACGCGCAACCTCGGAGTGGCCGCGTCGAGACCCTCGATATGGGTCATCAACGTCAGCAGCGCAGCCTTGCGCTCGTCGAACGGTCCACGCTTGTACTTGAGGGTCTTGGTGAGATTGAACAGGACGATCGACGCGGGATGCGGGAAGACCTCGATCGCCCGCCTGGTCGCATCCGACGAGGGGTCCAGGTCGAGACCGAGCGCTTCGGCGATCCGCGCGCCACGGGGATGCTTGAACTCGGGCTTGTCGGTGAAGGCCGGGCGCGCGCCGGCCTCGAAGCGCTGGAAATCGCGGTTGTAGGCGGCCTCGGCGGGACGGTGTCCCGTCGCGTTCTTGACGATCAGGGGAGCGTCGATACCCACCAGGCACGCGTCGCCGGTATAGGGCGCGATCGCGGCGATGATGCTGTTGTCGTCCCCGGCGGCCCCGACGTGCAGCAGCCTGCCGTCGGCGTCGATGGCGGCAACACCGGTCTGGTTCTTCTCACCCCATGCGAGATCGAGCCCAACGAAGTACATACGGCAAGACTGCCTTACCGGGGCCGTAAGCTGTGTGTTTGTGTCGATCCCGAATGTGCTGGCCAATCGATACGCCAGCGATGAGATGGTGGCCATCTGGTCGCCGGAGGCCAAGGTCGTGGCCGAGCGGCGACTGTGGCTGGCGGTGCTGAAAGCGCAGGCCGAGTTGGGCGTCGATGTCCCCGCGGGCGTGGTCGAGGACTACGAGCGGGTGCTCGAGAACGTCGACCTCGCGTCGATCGCGGCGCGCGAGCGGGTCACCCGCCACGACGTCAAGGCGCGCATCGAGGAGTTCAACGCGCTGGCGGGCCACGAGCACGTGCACAAGGGCATGACGTCTCGCGACCTGACGGAGAACGTCGAGCAGCTGCAGATCCGTCGCTCCCTGGAACTGGTGTTCTCGCACGGTGTCGCGGTGGTGGCTCGGCTCGCCGAGCGTGCCGTCGTCTATCGCGACTTGGTGATGGCGGGACGTTCGCACAACGTCGCCGCGCAGGCGACGACGTTGGGCAAGCGGTTCGCGTCGGCCGCCGAGGAGCTTCTGGTCGCGTTGACCCGGATACGTGAACTCATCGACCGGTATCCGCTGCGCGGCATCAAGGGTCCGATGGGCACCGCACAGGACATGCTCGACCTGCTCTCCGGCGACACGTCGAGACTGGCCGATCTGGAGCGGCGCGTCGCCGAATTCCTCGGCTTCACAGACATTTTCACCAGCGTCGGCCAGGTCTACCCACGATCGTTGGACCATGATGTCGTGTCGGCTCTCGTGCAGGCCGGTGCGGGACCGTCGTCGATGGCGCACACGATCAGGCTGATGGCGGGCCACGAACTGGTGACGGAGGGTTTCGCGCCCGGCCAGGTCGGCTCGTCGGCGATGCCGCACAAGATGAATACGCGCTCGTGCGAACGTGTCAACGGGCTGCAGGTGGTGCTGCGCGGTTACGCGTCGATGGCAGCCGAGCTCGCGGGCGCGCAGTGGAACGAGGGCGACGTCTTCTGCTCGGTGGTGCGGCGGGTGGCGTTGCCCGACGCGTTCTTCGCGATCGACGGGCAGACGGAGACCTTTCTGACCGTGCTCGACGAGTTCGGCGCCTATCCGGCGGTGATTCAGCGCGAGCTCGACCGGTATCTGCCGTTCCTGGCGACGACGCGGATCCTGATCGCAGCGGTGCGCGCAGGCGTCGGCCGGGAGACGGCGCACGAGGTGATCAAGGAACATGCCGTCGCGGTGGCGCTGGCGATGCGGGAGAAGGGCCAGGAGCCCGACCTGCTGGACCGGCTGGCCGCAGACCCGCGACTGCCGTTGGACCGGATGTCGCTCGACGCAGCACTGGCGGACAAGCAGGCGTTCACGGGTGCGGCGGGCGATCAGGTCGACCGCGTCGTCGAGGCGGTGGGCGAGTTGGTCAGCCGGTATCCGGAGGCGGCCAAATACACGTCGGGCGCCATCCTGTGACCTCAGTGGCGGGTGCGCTGGCCGAGATCGACTTCACCGACCTCGACAATTTCGCCAACGGGTTTCCGCACGATCTGTTTGCGGTGCACCGTCGCGAGGCGCCCGTCTACTGGCACGAGCCGACCGCCAACACCCCCGACAACGAAGGTTTCTGGTCCGTCGCGACCTACGCGGAAACCCTTGCGGTGTTCCGGGATCCGGTGACGTACTCGTCGGTGACCGGCGGTACGCGGCCGTTCGGCGGCACGCTGCTGCAGGATTTGGCGGTCGCGGGGCAGGTCCTCAACATGATGGACGACCCGCGGCATTCGCACATCCGCCGGCTGGTCAGCTCAGGTCTGACACCGCGGATGATCGCCCGCGTCGAAGACGATCTGCGCACCCGCACCCGCCGGCTGCTCGACGAGATCGAGCCGTGCAGTGCCTTTGATTTCCTGGTCGACGTGGCAGCCGAGCTGCCGATGCAGATGATCTGCATACTGCTGGGAGTGCCTGAATCTGAACGGCATTGGCTTTTCGAGGCGATCGAGCCGCAGTTCGATTTCGGCAGGGCCAGGAGAGCTGAATTGGGCCAGCTGGGGCAGTTGACCGCGGAGGAAGCCGGTTCGCGGATGTACACCTACGGCCAGGAGTTGATCGCGGCGAAGCGGTCCGCGCCGACCGACGACATGCTGTCGGTGGTCGCAAACGCGACGGTGGAGGACGAGAGCCTTTCGGACATGGAGCTGTACCTGTTCTTTAGCCTGCTGTTCAGCGCCGGTGCGGAGACCACGCGCAATGCCGTCGCGGGCGGGTTGTTGGCGTTGATCGAGCATCCAGACCAATTCCAGGCACTGCGTTCAGATTTGGCGCATTTGCCGACCGCGGTCGAGGAGATGGTGCGCTGGACGTCGCCGTCGCCGTCGAAGAGGCGGACCGCGACGTGCGATACGAAACTGGCGGGCTGTCAGATCAAGGCCGGCGAGAAGGTGCAGATCTGGGAGGGCTCGGCGAATCGCGATCCGCTGGTGTTCGCGAATGCCGATACTTTCGACATCACCCGCAAACCCAACCCGCACTTGGGATTCGGCCAGGGAGTGCACTACTGCCTTGGTGCCAACCTGGCGCGGCTCGAGCTGCGCGTGCTCTATGAGGAGCTGCTGACGCGGTTCGGGTCGGTGCGGCTGGTCAAGTCCGTCGAGTGGACGCGCAGCAACCGGCACACGGGCGTCCGCCACATGGTGGTCGAACTGCGGCCGTGAGACCCGACGTATTCGCGGCGGTCATGGCGACCGGCATCGTGTCGATCGCGGCCGCGGATCACGGCCTCGGTGTCATCAGTGAGATCCTGATCGTCCTTGCCGCAGTTGGGCTGCCGGTGTTGATGTTTCTTGTGGCCAAGGCCTGGCGCGAGTTCGATGTGCGCGATCCCAATGTCACGCTGGCGCTGTTCACCTATATCGCGGCGTGCGCGGTGGTGGGTGCGCGGCTGGCCGATCATCGCATCGTGCTGTGGGTGTTGGTCGGCCTGGCGTTGCAGGGCTGGTTGTCGTTGGCGCCGTTGGCCGCTCGCTCGATGTGGCGGCACCGGTGGACGGGGCTGCGCGATCGTGCCCGCGGCGGATGGGAGCTCGCTGCGGTCGCGACGTCCGGGTTGGCGATCGTCTTCGCCGAACTCGACGTCGTCTTCTGGGCGTTCATCTTCTGGGTGCTCGGCATCTGTCTGTATCTGGCGATGACCGGGCTGGTGCTGTGGCGGGTGCGTCACGATGCGTCGTCGCCGGAGCTGGTTCAACCTGATGTATGGATTTTGATGGGCGGCATAGCGATTGCGACGCTGGCCGGTGATCATCTGCATCACGCGCTGATTCCCGGGCCGATCGCCGACGGCGTGCGCGCGGTGACGATCGCGACGTGGATCGTGGCGACGGTGTGGATTCCGGTGCTCGGCTACGTGGCGGTTCGGCGATCGGTGGGGCTTGGCTGGCCCGCGGTCTTCCCGCTCGGAATGTACTCGTCGGCGACCTATGCGATGTTCGTGGAAACCGGCTGGCAATGGTTTGTCACGATCTCGCTGACGTTCTTCTGGATCGCGTTCGCGGCGTGGCTCATCGTGGCTGTCGGAGAGCTGCGACGATTTCGGCGATCACGCGCTGCGGGTGCTCCGTCAGATCCAGCCAGGTGAACCGCAGAACCTGCCAGCCACTGAGCGCGATGGCGTTCTGACGCGCGCGGTCGCGCTGGAAGGTCCTCTGGTCGCTGTGGAATGCCCAGCCGTCGACCTCGACCGCCACCCTCTCATTCGGGAAAGCGATGTCGACCAAGTAGCCACAGACGGGAAAGTTGGCTTTCCACCCGGATACCTTGGCGGCTCGCAGCAGTCGCACCAGGAGTCGTTCGGCTTCCGAGCGCGCACCGTCGGATGCTGCCTGGAGTAAGCGGCGAGCCGAAGGCGATCCATGCCGACCCTTGTTGCGAAGGTGCGCACGCCACAGCTGAGTGAGCTCGAAGTCGCCCTGCAATGCTCTGTCCATCAACTCGGTGCCTCCGCCTCTGCGGACTGCGGCTTCAATGACGGTCAGTGCCGGTTCGGTGACACGAAGCCCCCGTCGCTCAACGACGTCTTTCGATGAAAGGTCGCGCCGTCGCGAACGCACTCCGTGTCGCCGTCGATGGTTGCTCACTCTCGGCACGGTGACTTCAACAATGTCGGGAGCGAACTTCGTTAGGCCGTGCCACCACGCCGCAGTCAATCCGCTACCCGTCGCGGACCTACCGAGTCCCCAAACCGCTGCCCTGATACGCGCCGAATCGGTGAAGGGTCTGTCATCGACGAAGTAGACGCCCGGGAAACAGCGGCGCCAATGCCCCGAGCGTTCGCAGCGGTTGACAGCGTGCCGGCTGAGTCCACACGCCTTCGCTTGTGCGAGGGTGATTACACCGTCATGTCGACGGAGAAAGTCATCGAGCACCTCGTATTGACGTCAGCCAGCGCGTTGACGGTTCCCTCCCTGCGATTTGTGCACGATCGCGAGCGGTGCGCGCTCCAAATCGTGCACAAATCGCGTCATTGGCGGACGCGTCGGACGCCGGCCGCCCGCAATTCCAACGCCGCGAGGCCGCGGATCGCCACCGGGTCGTAGCTGCGCCACGCTCCGACGGGGTCGTCGTCGACCGCCAGCAGCTTGTTCAACGGCCGGTTCGCCAATGCCCGCATCGCGAGCAACTGTTCACCCGCAGGCGTTCGTGCCAACGTGATTGCGATCCACTTGCGACGGAAGAACCGGATACGCAGGAACAGCCAGGGCAGCGCGACGAAGAGAATCGGCGGCGCGGCCACTGCCAGCGCCAGCACCCACGCCAGCCACGACGCCGTCGAGTCCAGGCTCTGCCCGGCACCGGCGATGTCGAGCGCCGCCTCGGCCGCCGCCCGCAAGGGTTTGGCCAGCGACTCCCCGACGAGCGGAAAGTCGTCGGTGTTGTCACCGGCTGAGTTGAGGTTGTCGGCGACGCCGTTGGCGCCCTCCTGCACTTGACGGCCCACTTCGGCGATCGTGGACACGGCGGCATGGACAGCCATGCCGACCAGCACCCAGATCACCGCCCAGGTGATCACGATGATGTCGCTGATCAGCTGGGCCAGCAGGCGCGACGGCGTGGTGGCATAGGGAAGAAACCGCGAACTCATGAACCAGATGCTGCCCGATAGGCTGGCCCGATGCGCCCCGCTCTGTCCGACTACCAGCATCTGGCCAGCGGCAAAGTTCGCGAGTTGTATCGAATCGACGACGAGCACCTGCTGTTTGTCGCCACCGACCGGATCTCGGCCTTCGATTACATCCTCGACAGCGCGATTCCCGACAAGGGCCGGATTTTGACCGCCATGAGCGTGTTCTTCTTCGACCTCGTCGAGGCGCCCAACCATCTGGCGGGCCCACCAGACGACGAACGCATTCCCGAAGAGGTCCTGGGCCGCGCGCTGGTGGTCACCGAACTCGAGATGATGCCCGTCGAAGCGGTGGCCCGCGGCTACCTGACCGGCTCCGGGCTGATCGACTACCAGAAGACCGGCTCGGTGTGCGGTATCCCGCTGCCGTCGGGTCTGGTCGAGGCGAGCCGGTTCACCGAGCCGTTGTTCACCCCGGCGACCAAGGCCGAACTCGGTGCGCACGACGAGAACATCTCCTTCAACGACGTCATCGATCTGGTCGGAGCGGTGCGGGCCAATCAGCTACGCGAGCGCACATTGCAGACCTACATCCAGGGCGCCGACCATGCGCTGACCAAGGGCATCATCGTCGCCGACACCAAGTTCGAGTTCGGCGTCGACGCCGACGGCAACCTGCGGCTGGCCGACGAGATCTTCACGCCGGATTCCAGCAGGTACTGGCGCGCCGACGAGTATCAGGAAGGCGTCGTGCAGAACAGCTTCGACAAGCAGTTCGTCCGCAACTGGCTGATCGGCCCGGAGTCCGGGTGGGACCGTCACGGAGACGAACCACCGCCGCCGCTGCCCGCAGAAATCGTCGACGCGACCCGTGCGCGTTATATCGAAGCCTACGAACGCATCTCGGGCCTCAAGTTCGATGACTGGATCGGTGCATGAAGCCCCCAATTGCAAAGCGCGTCGATGCTCGGCGTGAGCATCACGGCGACGTCTTCATCGACCCCTACGAGTGGATGCGCGACAAATCCAATCCCGAGGTGACCGAGTACCTCGAGGCGGAGAACGAGTTCACCGACAACGCCACTGAGGGCCTCGCGGACCTGCGGCAGAAGATCTTCGACGAGATCAAGGCCCGCACCAAGGAGACCGACCTCTCGGTGCCCACTCGACGCGGCGACTGGTGGTACTACGGCCGCAGCTTCGAGGGTAAGCAGTACAACGTGCATTGCCGTTGCCCGATAGGCGATTTCAACGACTGGACGCCGCCGGAGCTGGACGAGCAGACCGAGATCCCCGGCGAGCAGATCCTCATCGACGAGAACGTGGAGGCCGAAGGCCACGACTTCTTCGCGCTGGGTGCGGCGGGGGTCAGCATCGACGGAAACGTCCTTGCCTTCTCGGTCGACACCAAGGGCGATGAGCGATACACGTTGCGGTTCAAGGACTTGCGAACCGGTGCGATGTACGACGACGAGATCGCCGGCATAAGTGCGGGCGTGACGTGGGCCGCGGACAACCGCACCGTCTACTACACGACGGTCGACGATGCGTGGCGGCCCGACACCGTGTGGCGGCACCGTATCGGATCCGGCCTACCTGCCGAGCGGGTGTATCACGAGCCCGACGAGAAGTTCTGGCTCGCAGTGGGGCGTACGCGCAGTGACAAGTACATCCTCATCGCCGCGGGTAGCGCTGTCACGACCGAGGTTCGATACGGCGACGCTGTCGACCCGCAGGCGGAGTTCACGCAGGTGTGGCCGCGCCGCGAGCTGGTCGAGTACTCGGTGGAACACGCCATCGTCGGCGGTGAGGATCGATTCCTGATCCTGCACAACGACGGTGCGGAGAACTTCACGCTCGTCGAGGCGCCGGTGTCGGACCCGATGACGTTCCGCACGCTGATCGAGCACCGCGACGACGTTCGCCTCGACTCGGTCGACGCGTTCGAGGGACACCTGGTCGTCGGCTACCGAAGCGAGGCATTGCCGAAGATCCAGCTCTGGCCCATCTACGCCAACGGCACCTACGGCCATCCCGAGGAACTCACCTTCGAATCGGAACTGATGTCGGCGGGGCTGGGAGGAAACCCCAACTGGAGCTCACCCAAGCTGCGGATCGGCGCCACCTCGTTCGTCATCCCGGTGCGGATCTACGACGTCGACCTGGCCTCGGGGGAGCGCACGCTGCTGCGCGAGCAACCGGTGCTCGGCGACTATCGCTCCGAGGACTACGTCGAGCGTCGCGACTGGGCGGTGGCTGCCGACGGGGCGCGGGTTCCCATCTCGATCGTCCACCGCATCGGCTTGCAATACCCGGCACCGACGCTGCTGTATGGCTACGGGGCCTACGAGTCGTGTGAGGATCCACGATTCTCCATCGCCCGCCTTTCACTGCTCGACCGCGGCATGGTGTTCGCCGTCGCCCACGTCCGAGGCGGCGGCGAGCTCGGGCGTCCCTGGTACGAGCACGGAAAGCTGCTCGAGAAGAAGAACACGTTCACCGATTTCGTCACCGTCGCACAGCATCTCGTCGGCACCGACATCACCCGGGCCGAGACCATCGTCGCGTACGGCGGCAGCGCAGGCGGGTTGCTGGTCGGGGCCGTCGCCAACATGGCTCCCGATCTGTTCGCGGGTGTCCTCGCCCTGGTGCCATTCGTCGATCCCCTGACAACCATCCTGGATCCGACCCTGCCGCTGACCGTCACCGAATGGGACGAGTGGGGTAATCCGTTGCAGGACAGCGATGTATACGACTACATGAAGTCGTACTCGCCGTACGAGAACATCGAGGCCAAGCGCTATCCGCGTATCCTCGCCATGACGTCGTTGAACGACACCCGAGTGTTGTACGTCGAACCTGCGAAATGGGTGGCCGCGCTACGGCACACCCAACCCGACGGTGCACCCGAGGTGCTGCTCAAGACCGAGATGAACGCCGGCCACGGCGGCATCAGCGGCCGCTACGAGCGGTGGAAGGAAACGGCGTTCCAGTACGCATGGCTGCTCGACGCCGCCAAGGCCAACCATGTCGGCGGCGCATACGAAGAAGAACTGCTCGACCGTTCCTAGATCTAGGCATTGTCAAGATCGGCGGTATGATCACGGGATGACCAGGGATTCCTACCATCACGGCGACCTGAAGGCCGTGATCCTCGCGGAGGCGGCCAAACTGGTCGCCGAGCGGGGGGCCGATGGGATCTCGCTTCGCGAGTTGGCTCGTGCCGCCGGGGTCTCGCACGCCGCCCCGGCGCATCACTTCACCGACCGTCGCGGGCTGTTCACCGCGCTGGCAGCCGAAGGTTGGCGCAAGCTGGCGACCGCTCTCGACGGTGCCCGCCCCGAGTTCATCGACGCCGCAAGGGCATACGTGCGTTTCGCACTGGAGAATCCCGGACACTACGCGGTGATGTTCGACCGCTCGCTCGTCGATCCCGACAACCAGGAGCTGATCGCGGCGCAGGACGCGGCGGGTGCCGAACTCGTCCGTGGCGTCGGCACTCTCGACGATGCGCGGGCCGAAAACGACCCGCGAGCGGCGCAACTGGCGGCATGGTCTCTGGTGCACGGATTCTCGCTGCTGTGGTTGAACGGCAACATCTCCGACATCGACGACGGTGTCGATCCGATGTCGACGGTGCACCGAGTCGCGGGGATGCTTTTCAAGAACAGGTAGCGTGCCAGGCATGACATCGCTCACCGACATCCCCTTGACCACGCTCGACGGCCAACCGACCACGCTCGGCCAACTCGCCGACGGCGCCGTACTCGTGGTCAACGTCGCCTCGAAATGTGGACTCACGCCGCAGTACACGGCGCTGGAGAGGCTGGCCAAGGACTACCGCGACCGCGGGCTCACCGTGATCGGCGTGCCGTGCAACCAGTTCATGGGTCAGGAACCGGGTTCGGCCGAGGAGATCGCGGAGTTCTGCTCCAGCACCTACGGGGTGACGTTCCCGCTGCTGGAGAAGACCGACGTCAACGGCGACGGCCGCCATCCGCTGTACGCCGAGCTGACCAAGGCGGCCGACGACGCAGGTGAAGCGGGCGACATCCAGTGGAACTTCGAGAAGTTCCTGCTCGCACCGGGTGGCACCGTGGTCAAGCGGATACGGCCACGCACCGAACCGGACGCTCCCGAGGTCATCGCGGCCATCGAAGAAGTGCTGCCCCGGTAGTTCGCACCGGATGGACAACTGCGCGCAGGGTGTCAGAAACCGTTGCGACACCTGAAGTTGCCACACTGGGCGCGTGGCTGGACAACTGATCGTCTCGATTTCCGGGATCAGCGACCGCACGATGCCCGAGGTCGAGGACTTCTGCGGTCAGCTCGACGCGCGCGCAGTGCCGGTGTCGTTTCTGGTGGCACCGCGAATCAAGGGCGGATACCGGCTCGATGAAGACACGCCCACCGTGCAGTGGCTCAGCGGACGGCGCGATGCGGGCGATGCGATCGTGCTGCACGGTTTCGACGAAGCGAGTACCAAGAAACGGCGCGGCGAGTTCGCGACCCTGCCCGCACACGAGGCGAACCTGCGACTGATGGCCGCTGACCGCGTGATGGAACACGTGGGGCTCCGCACGCGACTGTTCGTCGCCCCAGGCTGGACCGTGTCGCCTGGCACGGTGACAGCGCTGCCTCGCAACGGCTTTCGTATGCTTGCTGCACTCAACGAGATCACCGACCTGGTGCGTGATACGACGGTGCGCGCCCGGGTGCTCGGCATCGGCGAGGGTTTTCTCACCGAGGCGTGGTGGTGCCGCACGTTGGTGCTCGCCGCCGAACGCACGGCACGGCGCGACGGCGTCGTTCGGGTCGCCGTAGCGGCCCGTCATCTGCGTCGGCCAGGACCGCGGCAGGCGATGCTCGACGCCGTCGACCTCTCCCTCATGCACCGGTGCACGCCGGGCGTCTATCAGTGGACGCCGTACAGCGCATTGACAGACGCCGCATAGTCCGCGGCCGCTAACGTGGCGGCATGGCAGACGCTGATGTCATTGTCGTAGGAGCTGGTCTCGCCGGCCTGGTCGCCGCGTGTGAGCTCGTCGAACGTGGCCGCCGGGTCCTGATCGTCGATCAGGAGAACGCCAACAACGTGGGTGGTCAGGCGTACTGGTCGTTCGGCGGGCTGTTCTTCGTCGACAGCCCCGAACAGCGCAGGCTCGGTATCCGCGACAGCTTCGAGTTGGCGCTGCAGGACTGGCTCGGCGCGGCGGGATTCGACCGGCCCGAGGACCACTGGCCGCGCCAGTGGGCGCACGCCTACGTCGACTTCGCGGCCGGCGAAAAGCGCGGCTGGTTGCGCGAGCGTGGGCTGAAGACATTCCCTGTGGTCGGGTGGGCCGAGCGTGGTGGCTACGACGCTCGCGGACACGGGAATTCGGTACCGAGGTTCCACATCACCTGGGGCACCGGCCCGGCGATCGTGGACGTGTTCGCGCGTCGCCTGCGCAACAACGTGAAAGTGACCTTCGCGCATCGCCGTCGAGTCGACGAGCTTGTTGTCGAGGACGGCGCCGTGGTCGGGGTCCGCGGCGCGGTGCTGGAGCCGTCCGACGCGGCCCGTGGTGAGGCGTCGTCCCGAAACTCGGTCGGCGACTTCGAATTGCGGGCGCAGGCGGTGATCGTCGCCAGCGGCGGGATCGGCGGCAACCACGACCTCGTCCGCCAGAACTGGCCTACGCGCATGGGCCGCGTACCCGAACAATTGTTGAGTGGTGTGCCCGCGCACGTCGACGGCCGGATGATCGGCATCAGCGAGACGGCAGGCGCGCGAGTGATCAACAGCGACAGGATGTGGCACTACACCGAGGGCATCACGAACTACGACCCGATCTGGCCGTTGCACGGTATCCGCATCATTCCCGGCCCGTCGTCGCTGTGGCTGGACGCCACCGGCAAGCGTCTGCCGCCGCCGTTGTTCCCCGGCTTCGACACCCTCGGCACGCTGGAGTACATCGCCCGAACCGGTCACGACTACACGTGGTGGGTGCTGAACGCCCGCATCATCGAGAAGGAGTTCGGTCTGTCGGGGCAGGAACAGAATCCCGATCTGACCGGGCGCAGTGTGCGTAAGGTGCTCAGCCGCGTGCGGCCGGGTGCGCCGCCGCCCGTGCAGGCGTTCGTCGACAAGGGTGTCGACTTTGTGACGGCGAATTCGTTGCGGGAGTTAGTTTCCAAGATGAACGCGGTGCCCGACGTCGAGCCGCTCGACTACGGCGTCGTGGAGGAGGAGGTAACCGCCCGCGATCGCGAGACCGTCAACAAGTTCACCAAGGACAGCCAGATCACCGCGATCCACGGTGCGCGCGCATTCATCTCCGACAAAATCAGCCGCGTCGTCGCACCGCATCCTCTCACTGACCCCAAAGCGGGTCCGCTGATCGCGGTCAAACTACATATTTTGACGCGAAAGTCGTTGGGCGGGTTGGAAACCGACCTCGATTCCAGGGTACTCAAGGCCGACGGTTCAGTGTTCAGTGGGCTGTATGCCGCCGGTGAGGCCGCCGGGTTCGGGGGCGGTGGCGTGCACGGTTACCGCTCGCTGGAGGGCACCTTCCTCGGCGGCTGTGTGTTCTCCGGCCGAGCAGCGGGTCGGGCGGCGGCGAGGGACGTCGGCTAGGGCAGGTCGATGGTGGTGGTCACCGCCACGAACTGCGGTGTCGACGGTGCGGACGAGAAGCCGAATCGCACCGGCGGGTGCAGCGCCGTGAGCCCGCCGACGTCGTCTGCTTCGAAGGTGCCGTCGACGGCTGTGATGAGCCTTGTGCGTCGGACCCCGTAGTACTCGCGACGCCCATTGCCCGCGCTGCCCGCGGTGCGAACGCCCGGTACCAGCATCGTCGCGAGCGGATTGATGAGGCGCAGCCAGGCCGGCGTTCTCATCAGTCTCGGTGGTACCACCCGAAGCAACCAGTCGAACGGCGCGGGACCTCCGAGGATGCCGGACACCGCGAGCCCGGGCGCGGTGACGCTGAAATCCTCGGCGGTGTGCCGGACATCAACCTCCCCGATTTCTATCCGGTCGAAAGTGTAGGTCTGCGAGACGAATTCGGCGATGACGGATGTCGGTGCGAGTAAGGTGCGTTCACCGTCCGCCGATTCGACCATGACGTCGGCAAAGCGGCCGAACGGCGACTTCTCCCACGCCCCGACGACCATCCGGACACCCGCTTCGGTACCGAATCCCGCGATGTGGCCGGTGAATCGCAGCCTGGTCAAAACTCCGTGCCGTTCTCCTCTGCGAGTACTTGGAAGTCGGTGTCGGTCATCTCCTCGAGTCGGCCGTAGAAGATGCCCCTGGCGCTGGGGTCGACGATGCCCTGATGGATCGGGACCGCATGCGTGGGAGCGACCGCGCGCAGGTAGTCCACCGCCTCGGAGATCTTCATCCATGGTGCGGCGGCCGGTGTCGCGAGCACGTCGACCGGCTCGCCGGGAACGTGCAACGCATCGCCGGGATGCATCAGTCGCGCCGAATGGGTGCCATCGCCAACGAGATACGAAATATTGTCTATCACTGGGATTTCCGGATGAATGACCGCATGGCGCCCGCCCGTGCCGCGGACGGTGAGGTGTCCGATGCTCAATTCGTCGCCGACGTTCACCGCCTGCCATGAACCGCCGAGCTGCGCGGCGGTCTGTGGATCGGCGTACAGCGCGGCCTGCGGATTGGCGTCGAGGAGAGCGGGCAGCCGCGATGTGTCGGCGTGATCGGGATGCTGATGGGTGATCAGAATGGCCGACAGGCCGGTGATGCCCTCGAATCCGTGGGAGAACGTACCCGGATCGAACAGAATCGTAGTGTCGTTCGCCGAATCGTCACGAAAGTTGGCGAGTAAGCACGAATGGCCGAAATGCGTCAATTGCATTCCTATATTGTGCGCGCAGGCATTCTCCAGGGGGTAGCGCAGACGTGCGATTGTTGTGGGCGTTGGCTGTCGCGACGTGCGGGTTGACCATCGCCCCGGCGACCGCCTCCGCAGTGCCCGGCATCTGCCCGCCGATCTGCGACTCCATTCCCGATTCGGCGTGGATCGCGCCCACCGCCGTACCGCTCGACGAGATCTATCACTGGCCCGCCCTGGCCGGACTCGCCGTCAGAGCGCCCGCACCTAGGTTCACCTTCGAAGAAATGTGCGCGTCGCCTCCGCTGACCGGCGATGCCAGGGACTATGCGGTGGCCGCGCGGGCGACGGTGACGAATCCGCCCGGCCAGTGGCAGCTACGGGTGCAGGTCATTCACTGGCGTGGCCCCACCGCGCAGTTCGGGCCGACGGCCACGCAGACCCTGGATCTGGCCAGAGCGCGGCTGCGGGACTGCCAGGTCACCGCCCCGCTCGCTTCCCCGTCGATCACGACGAGCGATCCGTTTCGGCTGGCCGCGGTGATCAGTGTCCCCGGTCAACGGGTGGTGCACCAGTACCTGTTCGCCCACGCGTCCAGCAGCACCGTCGTCGAATTGGCCATGTGGTCGACGCTGCCGCCGCTCGTGCCCTGGTCAGCCGCGCCGGACGCGCAGGTGTTCGACGCGATGGCGGCCCCGCTGTGCGATGCGTACATCGGATCGTGCCGGTGAGGCGGCCCGGCAGAACCCGCAGGTAGAGTGGTCGCCGTGGCAAGGGTGGTAGTGCATGTGATGCCGAAGGCCGAGATCCTCGACCCCCAGGGGCAGGCGATCGTCGGCGCGCTGGGTCGTCTCGGCTTCGGCGCGGTCTCAGATGTGCGGCAAGGCAAGCGGTTTGAGCTTGAAGTCGATGACAGCATCGACGACGACACGCTCGCCGAGATCGCCGAGTCGCTGTTGGCCAACACCGTCATCGAGGACTGGAGCGTGAGCCGGGAACCGGCGGGGGACGGGGCGTGACGGCCCGAGTGGGCGTGATCACCTTCCCCGGCACGCTCGACGACGTCGACGCGGCACGGGCGGTCCGGCTCGCCGGTGCGGAGTCCGTGAGTCTCTGGCACGCCGACGCCGACCTCAAGAAGGTGGACGCCGTGGTGGTGCCCGGAGGCTTCTCCTACGGCGACTATCTGCGGACCGGTGCGATCGCGAAGTTCGCGCCCGTGATGGGTGAGGTCGTCCGCGCCGCGGCGCAGGGTCTCCCGGTATTGGGTATTTGCAACGGATTTCAGATCTTGTGCGAGGCCGGGTTGCTTCCCGGTGCGCTGACCCGCAACGCCGGTCTGCATTTCGTGTGCCGCGACCTCTGGCTCGAGGTGGCATCGAATACGACGGCGTGGACGTCGCGGTACGAGCTGGGTGCCGACCTGCTGGTGCCGCTGAAGTCGGGGGAGGGCCGATACGTTGCCAGCGAGGACGTGCTCGACAAGCTCGAGGGCGAGGGTCGGGTCGTCTTCCGCTACCGCGAGAACCCGAATGGTTCGATGCGCAACATCGCCGGGATCGCGTCGGCCAACGGCCGGGTCGTCGGTCTGATGCCGCACCCTGAACACGCCACCGAGGCGCTGACCGGCCCGTCCGACGACGGTCTCGGCCTGTTCTACTCCGCTCTGGACCAGGTGTTGGCCGCGTAGCGGCCTGCTGAAACTGGTGCGCTGACGGTCCGGTGACCGGTGTTACCTTCAAGAACGTGTTAGTCGATCCTGAAGTATTGCGCGCGTTTGCTGCGCAGGTGAATACGGAGTCTGGCGCCATATTGACCACCGACGTCGGACACAAGGCGACGACGGCTGCCGACGGGCTTGGAGGGTCCTCCACGCAATGCGCCATGCGCCTCGTGGGTGAGCACGTCGCGCAGCAGGCCAACGACATCGCGACGAACATCACGAAGATGGGTGCGGCGGTTCGTGGCGCCGGCGACTTGTACGAGGTGGAAGACAGCGCCCTCGCTGGCGCGTTCGACGGGCTGTTCTGACCCGTGCTCCCGTCACGATCGCAGCTGCAGAGCTGGAATCCCGACGCGGCTGAGCATGGCTCATCGGCACTCAGCGACGCGGGCCTCGCGGTGTACAGCGCGGTGCGCAACCTGGACGACGGCTGCGACCGCATGTCCGAGGTCCGCGCATGGGTCGGGCCCGCGCATGCCGCCGCGGCGGCGATGTTTCACCGTGCAACGGATGCCAGTTCGACGTTCAGCCATTACACCGAAGGCGTTGCGGCCGCGCTGTCGAAGGGCGCGGTCGCAATCAGCGCCGCTCGTACCGCGCTGCTGAATCACGCCGACGAAGTCGATCGTGGCGAACTCTGTGTCAACGACATGTGGGTGGTGCTCATCAAACCGGCCCGCGTGTCGGCGGAGAAGGCGGCCAGCCTGCAGGCTGCGGCCAAGACCGAGCAGGCCGAGATCAATCGATTGCTGAATGCCGTCGGCGCCGCCGACCACTCCACTGCGGCCCAGGTGCATTCCGCTGCAGAGAATTTCGGATTCTCGGTGCCAAGTCCCGATGATCTTGGCAGCCTGTTCCCCGGCACAGGTACGGTCCCTCCCAGTGACCGAGTTCCCAACCCGACGGATCTCAACGGCCTGATGCAGCAGGATCTCTTCCGCGACAACGACACCGTGCAGACCGTTCGGGAGAGCAAGGAGTGGGTCACTGACGACGGTCAGGTGCGTAGGACGCTGCTGATGATGGACGGCGGCAGGCATGAAATCCACGAGTGGAACGAAGCGCTGCCGTGCGTCGAGGACACCTACTACGACAAGAACGGACACGAGGTGTCGAGCACGTTCTCGCAAGACAAGACGAACTATGACGGAACAATGTTCACGTCCATCAGATTCGCCAACGGCACTGAGATCACGATGACGCGGACCGCGGACGGCAAGTGCACCGGCGGTGTGACGACGGCCGATGGCCGCCACGGCGTCCTGCCCGACGAGTTCTTCGCCCACCCGGCGCTGACGACCGTCGGCGGAGCATTCACCGGTCTCGAGCTGCAGGCCGAACGCGGAATTCCGATGCTCTCACCGCAATCCGTGGAGAACCTGGGCAAGGTCGGCAAGTACGGCGGCCCGACGCTCGGGGTGGCGATGGCGCTGTATGACACGGTGACAGCAAAGACGTTCGAAGACGCCTGCGTCGCTGCGATTTCGGGTGGTGCCGGAGTTGCGGGCGGAATGGCGACCGGGGCGCTGGCGGCGGGACTGGTGAGCGGGACCGCCGGCCCGCAGTTTGCACCCTGGGCTGCTGCCGGCGGCGACATAGTCGGCGGATGGACGTTCGGTTATCTCGGCGGCGTCATCGGCAATATCGTGTGCCGCTGATGAAGCTTTCGACCGCAATCCTGGGTGGGCTGTTCTTCGGTGGTTTCGGCGTCTTCAGCGCAGCGTGGACCGTGCTTTTCGTTCTCCGCGGCGAGGTACTCAATGCATTTGTGACGCTGGGAGTCTCGGCGTTCTGCTTCGGCTTGATAATTCCGATGTTCGCGGTTGTTCCCGGAAACGTGGCACCACGGGTCGACGTCGATGACGCAGGAACCACCTTCCGGCCCGACCGCGCAGTTGACCTCCCCATTCAGATCGGGTTCGGACTCGCCGTTATCGCCAGTGCGATTTACACGATTTTCGCGCCCGCCGGGATGGTGACCATTCCGGTACCGGCGGCCATGCGGTACTCGCTTCCGTTCACCTCTGGCGTGCTGTTGTTGATCGCAGCGCCGCACGTGTGGCGAAACCTGCGGCGCGGCTGCACGAAGTATCTGCGTCTGACACCCGCAGGATTCGTTCTGGAGGAGGGCTGGCGGTCCGAGTCCGGCGACTGGCTTCAGGTGAAGGACGTGACAGATCAGATTCCTGGCGGAAAGAAGTCCACGTCGGGTCCCATAGTGTTCGTGATGTCCGACGACAGCACGCCGACGATTGCGGCCGGTGGGATGACGCCGGACGGCACGGCATTGCGAGAACTGATCCGGTTCTATTGGGAGCATCCAGAATCGCGCGATGAACTCACCGACGGCCGAGCGGTCGAGCGTCTCGCGCGGAGCCTGGCCTAGCTACTTCGTCAGCGCCACAGACGCTTCTGCGGTGTAGCAGAGGAATGTCAGCGTCTCCTGCAGATACAGCTCGACGGATTCCGCGTTGTGCGACAGGTAGCCGATGCACACGTCGGTCCCCAGCTGCAGGTCGAAATCGCCACCGCGCGTCGACAATACAAACGCGCCATCGATGGCGGGCGCCCAGATGATCTCGCCGTCCACCAGCCGGTTGAGGTGCTCGCGAATCGGATAGCCGTGCTCGGTCGTCTCGCTGACCTCGGTGTAGACGTCGGCCGATAGCAGCACCGAATACGGCCCGTCGACGCCGGCCAGCCGCAGCTCGGTCAGCGCCTGGGAAATGACGTCCGGGATCTCGCGGACGTCGCTCGGCAGCGCCAGCGCAGGATTGTTGCTGCAGGCCCTGATTCCCTCGATGGACGCTGCCCCGTAACCCTCGAAGATCGCCCGGTCCTCGACGAAGGCCAGTCTCTTCGCAGCCTCCTTGACCGGATCCCAATCCGAGTCCTGCGAGCCACGCTCGACATCGTCGATCGCGTTGCGGCTCAACGTGAACGGCACCCGCAGGCGCACCAGCGGCTTGCTCTCCCGCAGGTGCGCCACCACTCCCTCGCCCGGCGGGGACACATCGCGGAGGTGGCCGGTGCTGACCGCCGCCGTCACCGGGCCTCCCGGCTCGCTGACATCGACGACGCGCCGTCCGGCGACATGCCGTTTGAACGTTCGCGTCGCCTCCAGCTCGATTTCGTCCCAGGCGGCGTCGGTGACCGGAGCGAGTTCGCGATACAGGTTGTTCATCAACGGGTTCCTTTCAGGCTTCCGATGCCCAACGAGCCGTCCCTGACGGGCACGCCGGCAGCGGCGGGCACGTCTTGTGATGCCTCCGAAGCCGGAAGCGGAGGAGGGTCATTGAGAAAATCGACGATCGGCGTGAAGAACTTCCCACCGGTGATGGCGGTGGAAAACTCCAGGATGTGATCGGTGTTGCCCGGCGGATCACCGAGGAACATGTTGGAAAGCATCTGCTCGGTCACCGCGGCCGTTCGCGAGTAACCGATGAAGTACGTACCGTACTGGTCTTTTCCGATCTCACCGAACGGCATGTTGTGACGCACGATCTTCAGTTCGGTGCCGTCCTCGCCCTCGATGACATTCAGTGCAATGTGCGAGTTCGAGGGCTTGACGTCGTCGGCCATCTCGATGTCCTCGAGCTTGCTGCGTCCGATCACCAGTTCCTGCTCGGTGACCGACAACGAATCCCACGACGACATGTCGTGTACGTACTTCTGCACGTGCACATAGCAGCCGCCGGCGAAATCGGGATCCTCGTCGCCGATCTCGGTGGCGGACACCGCAAGTGGACCCTCGGGGTTCTCGGTGCCGTCGACGAACCCAAGTAGATCGCGGTTGTCGAAGAAGCGGAATCCGTGCGTCTCGTCGACGACGGCGACAGCGCCCAACGCCTTGACGATCCGGCCCGCCAACTCGAAACACATGTCCATCGACATGGCCTTGATGTGCAACAGCAGGTCCCCTGGCGTTGACGGCGCGTGATGACGTGGGCCGGACAACTCGATGAAGGGGGTCAACTCCGCGGGCCGCGGCCCCGAGAAGAGCCGGTCCCAAGCGTGCGAGCCGATCGACGTCACCACCGACAGGTGCTTGTCGGGGTCGCGGAAACCGACCGCACGCACCAGCCCGGCGATATCTGCGAGCCCGTCGTGCACGGCCGCCTCGCCGCCGTCGTCGATGGTCAACACCAGGAAGATGGCCGCAGGTGTGAGTGGCGCCGTGACCGGCTGCGGCAGTGGTGCGGGCACCTTAGGAACCCTAATTCAAGATCGGCGGCGATGATCGGAGAAGATGAACAACCATGTCGGCAAGTCCGCAGGGCCTGTGTGAGTTCATCGACGCTTCGCCGTCGCCGTTCCATGTCTGCGAGACGGCGGCCGACCGATTGCGCGCCGCCGGCTTCGCCGAGCTGGACGAAGGCGATGCCTGGCAAGCCGAGGGCCGGTTCTTCACACTGCGGGCGGGTTCGTTGGTCGCCTGGAAGGCCGAGAACGGCCCGTCGGCGCCGTTCCGGATCGTCGGCGGCCACACCGACAGCCCGAATCTGCGCGTCAAACAGCATCCCGACCGCTTCGTCTCGGGCTGGCAGGTCGTCGCGCTGCAGCCGTACGGCGGGGCGTGGCTCAACTCTTGGCTGGACCGTGACCTCGGCATCAGCGGACGGCTGTCCGTCCGCGCCGGCGACGCGATCGAGCATCACCTGATCCGCATCGACGAGCCCATCTTGCGCGTACCGCAGCTGGCCATCCATCTCGCCGAGGACCGCAAATCGGTGTCGCTGGACCCACAACGTCACGTCAACGCCGTGTGGGGCGTCGGCAGTGGGACCCGGTCCTTCCTCGGCTACGTCGCCGACCGCGCCGGCGTCGCCGTGTCCGACGTCCTTGGCGCGGACCTGATGACCCACGACCTCACCCCGTCGACCCTCGCCGGTGCCGGAAACGAACTTCTCAGCGCGCCGCGGCTGGACAACCAGGCGACCTGCTACGCCGGTCTCGAGGGCTTCCTCGCGGCCGAGCCGCGCGGCCACGTGCCCGTGCTGGCGCTGTTCGATCACGAAGAGGTCGGCTCGCAGTCCGACCACGGTGCCCAATCCGAGCTGCTGCTCACCGTGTTGGAACGCATCACGCTGGCCGCCGGTGGTGGTCGCGAGGAATTCCTGCGCCGGATGCCGGACTCCGTGGTGGCGTCGGGCGACATGGCCCATGCCACGCACCCGAACTACCCCGAACGTCACGAACCCGGCCACCTCATCGAGGTCAACGCGGGACCCGTCCTCAAGGTGCAGCCGAACCTGCGCTACGCGACCGACGGGCGGACCGCGGCGGCGTTCGCACTCGCGTGCGCTCAGGCCGATGTGCCGTTGCAGCGCTACGAACATCGAGCCGATCTGCCGTGCGGTTCCACGATCGGACCGATGACGTCGGCGCGCACCGGCATCCCGACAGTCGACGTGGGTGCCGCGCAGTTGGCCATGCATTCGGCACGTGAAGTGATGGGCGCCCACGACGTCGCGGCGTACGCCGCTGCGCTGCAAGCGTTTTTGTCGCCGGGCTGACCATTCGCGTCATGTCATAGCGGGTGGGCCGATCGCAATGTCACCCTGACGGCCGCTCCGAGCATATATATCCATGCCGGCGCCGTCAGGCTGACGTTGCCATCTTCGGAACCTACTCAGCCGCCACCAGGTCGTAGCGGATGACGTTCTCCACGACCACGCCGTCGCGGGCGCGGACCCTGTCCAGCCCGCGGATCGCGATCGGACCCTCGGGCCCGGTGCCCTTGCCGACGTAGTGCAGGTACACCAGCTGCTCGCCGGGGGCGCCGCCGTCGACGGTCGCGCTGTCCAGCAGCTCCAGCCGCAGGTCGGGTACGGCGGTGATGAGCTCGACGATCTTCGAGGTGTAGGCCTCGCGACCGTGCACCGGCTTCGGCTCCCCCTGCCAGTAGCCGACGATGTCGTCGGCCAGGATGTCGCCGATGCGCGATTCGTCGGGTGCCGCCCAGAACGCGGCCCACATCTCGGAACTGAACTTCGGTTGGGTTTGGGTCTCGGTCATGGACCAAGCGTGCGGCCGAACGCGGCGCCGCTCAATTACGCCAGACGTAAGCGCCCTTGTCGCCCGGCTGCTCTAGGGTCAGCCCCATGGCACTCAAGGTGGAGATGATCACGTTCGACTGCGCCGACCCTGACGCCCTCGCCGACTGGTGGGCGCGCGCCGCGGGAGGCGACGTAAATGCCGTTGCACCAGGTGAATTCGTCATGGTCACCCACGAAGGCCGGCCGGCTCTGGGCTTTCAGCGCGTGCCCGATCCGACACCGGGCAAGAACAAGGTCCACCTGGACTTCCACGCCGCCGACAAGGAGGCCGAGGTGGCGCGGCTGATCGGCCTGGGCGCGCGCGAGACGGCGCGGAACAGCTTCGGGCCGGAGTTCGATTGGGTCGTGATGGCCGACCCCGAAGGCAACGCCTTCTGCGTCGCGGGCGGCTGACGGCGTTTCCGCCGGCTCGCAAACTAGACTGGCCGGGTGACGTCGGAGCTAACCCACGGCTTGAATCTTGTAGACACCGTCGACCACGCCACCGCCACACCCGACCAGCCCCAGCCGCACCGCGAGCTGGGCCTCAAGGACGACGAGTACCAGCGGATCCGCGAGATCCTCGGCCGTCGGCCCACTGACGCTGAGCTGGCGATGTACTCGGTGATGTGGAGCGAACACTGCTCCTACAAGTCGTCGAAGGTGCACCTGCGCTATTTCGGTGAGACGACCACCGAGGCGATGCGTGCCGGATTGCTCGCCGGCATCGGCGAGAACGCCGGCGTCGTGGACATCGGCGACGGGTGGGCGGCCACATTCAAGGTGGAGTCCCACAACCACCCGTCCTACATCGAGCCCTATCAGGGCGCGGCCACCGGGGTCGGCGGTATCGTGCGCGACATCATGGCCATGGGCGCGCGCCCGGTGGCGGTGATGGACCAGCTGCGATTCGGCGCGGCCGACGCGATGGACACCCGCCGCGTCGTCGATGGGGTCGTGCGCGGCATCGGCGGGTACGGCAACTCGCTGGGCCTGCCGAACATCGGCGGTGAGACCGTGTTCGACGCCTCCTACGCGGGCAACCCGTTGGTGAACGCCCTGTGCGTGGGGGTGCTCCGGAAGGAGGACCTGCATCTGGCGTTCGCCTCGGGGACCGGCAACAAGATCATCCTGTTCGGTGCGCGCACCGGGCTCGACGGCATCGGCGGCGTGTCCGTGCTGGCGTCGGACACGTTCGGCGGCGACGAGAGCGGCGCGGCGGGGCGCAAGAAGCTGCCCTCGGTGCAGGTGGGCGATCCATTCATGGAAAAGGTCCTCATCGAGTGTTGCCTCGAGTTGTACGCCGCCGATCTAGTGGTCGGCATCCAGGACTTAGGTGGCGCCGGATTGTCCTGTGCCACATCGGAACTCGCATCAGCCGGTGACGGCGGTATGCGGATCGAACTGGACACCGTTCCGCTGCGCGCGGCGAACATGACACCCGCGGAGATCCTGTCGAGCGAGTCCCAGGAGCGGATGTGCGCGGTTGTCACACCCGAAAACGTCGACGCGTTCATGGCGGTCTGCCGCAAGTGGGACGTGCTGGCGACCGTCATCGGTGAAGTCACCGACGGGGACCGCCTCGAAATCACCTGGCACGGCGAAACCGTGGTCGACGTCCCGCCGCGCACGGTCGCCCACGAGGGACCTGTCTACGAGCGCCCCGTCGAGCGTCCCGGCACCCAGGACGCGCTGAACGCCGACACCTCTGCGAAACTGCCACGGCCGACCACCGGCGACGAGCTGCGCGCGACGCTCTTCGCGATGCTTGGCAGTCCGCATCTGTGCAGCCGGGCCTACATCACCGAGCAGTACGACCGCTACGTTCGCGGCAACACCGTCCTCGCCGAGAACGCCGACGGCGGAGTGCTGCGCGTCGACGAGGCATCCGGCCGCGGCATCGCGATCTCGACCGACGCGTCGGGCCGTTACACCGCGCTCGACCCGTACACCGGCGCGCAACTCGCGCTGGCCGAGGCGTACCGCAACGTCGCGGTCACCGGCGCCACACCGGTGGCGGTCACCAACTGCCTCAACTTCGGCTCCCCGGAGGATCCGGGAGTCATGTGGCAGTTCAGCCAGGCAGTCCGCGGACTCGCCGATGGCGCTGCGAAGCTGGGCATTCCGGTCACCGGCGGCAACGTCAGCTTCTACAACCAGACCGGGACCACGGCAATCCTGCCGACCCCGGTTGTCGGTGTGCTCGGCGTCATCGACGACGTGAAGCGTCGCATCCCGACCGGACTAGGCACCGAACCCGGCGAAACCCTGATCCTGCTCGGCGACACCCGCGACGAGTTCGACGGCTCGATCTGGGCGCAGGTCACCGGCGACCACCTGGGCGGGCTGCCGCCGAAGGTCGACCTGGACCGAGAGATGCTGCTGGCCGACGTGTTGGCCGCGGCATCGCGTGACGGGCTGGTGTCGGCAGCGCACGATCTGTCCGAGGGCGGGCTCATCCAGGCCGTCGTCGAGGCCGCGCTGACCGGCGAAACCGGTTGCCGCATCGTCGTTCCCGAGGACTTTCAGGAAGGCACAGGTCCCTTCACATTCCTCTTCTCAGAGTCGACGGGCCGGGTGCTGGTGGCCGTGCCGCGGACCGAGGAGAGCCGGTTCGTGGCCATGTGTGAGGCGCGCGGACTACCGGCCACCCGCATCGGTGTCGTGGACCCCGGACCCCGCGCGGGAGAGGCCGCTGTCGAGGTGCAGGGCCTGTTCACCGCCAGTCTGGAGGACCTGCGAAGCACGTCGGAGGGCGTGCTTCCCGGGTTGTTCGGGTGATTGCGCAGACCCGCGAACGACACCCCTTCTATGTCTGGGCATGGCGCCTGGTCCGGCTCGACTTCGTGGGAATCGCTTTTGGTGCACTGTTTTTCTGTCTGTCCCTGACGCCCTCGCTGTTGCCGAGAGACTGGCTGTTCCAGGGTCTCATCGGCGGGCTGAATGCGGCCATCGGCTACGGCATCGGCGTATTCGGCTGGAGGTTGTTCCGCCGCTTCGTGATTCGCCGACGCAAGGGTTGGCCGCCGCCCAAGCGGGTGCAGTACGTGTTCAAGACCGCGACGGTGGTGCTGGCGATCGCGACGAGTGTACTGATGCTGATCCCGGCCGCCCAGTGGCAGCGCCAGGTGTCGGCGGTGGTGGGTATCGAAGGGCCGACGACGCTCGGATACCTGCGGACACTGATCATCGCGGTGCTTGCAGGCGGTGCGTGCGTGGGCGCGACCCGGGTGCTGATCGACGTGATCAAATCGATGGCGCGGTTCTTCATCCGGCGCTGGCGACTCAACGACGAGGTGGCCTTGTTCATCGGTACCGCGATCGTCGTCGTGCTGACGATCACGCTGATCAACGGTGTCCTCGTGCGTGGGTTTCTCACCGCGTCGAACCAGGTGTTCCAGCCGCAGAACTTCACCACGCGGCCCGGGATTGTTCAGCCGCTGGAACCCGAAAAGTCGGGCAGCCCAGACTCTTTCGCGCCATGGGACACCCTCGGGTATCAGGGCCGCAACTTCGTCGCGACCGGACCCGACGCCGCCGAGCTGACCGAACTCAACGGTCGGCCCGCCAAGGAGCCCATCCGCGCCTACGTCGGCCTGCAGACCGCCGACACCGACGAACAGCGAATGGCGGTGTTGCTCAGCGAACTGGAGCGCACCGGAGCGTTCGAGCGCAAGCTGCTGGTGATCATCCCGACCACCGGCACCGGGTGGATCAACCCGGTCGCCGCACGGTCGTTGGAAATGATGTACAACGGCGACACTGCGCTGGTCGGCTCGCAGTATTCGTATCTGCCGAGCTGGATCTCGTTCCTGGGCGACCAGCAGAAGTCCATGGAATCCGGCCGCATGATGATCGGCGCCATTCACGAACGCTGGGCGAAGCTGCCACCGGACCGGAGGCCGAAGCTTGTGCTCTACGGCGAAAGCCTCGGCTCGATGGCCGGCCAGGGCGCGTTCGCGTGGTTACCCGACATCGCCGAAATGGGCTTCTCGTCGGTGCTGTGGGTCGGCCCGCCGAACGCGAGTCCGCTGTGGAGCGCGATCACCGAGCGCCGCGATCCGGGTACCCCGGAGGTCCGGCCGCGCTACGACAACGGCCGGACAGTACGGTTCTCCGAGGCCACCGATGCCCAACAGATCGCCACTGAAGGGGAAAAACCCTGGGAGGGAACGCGTGTGCTGTTCATGCAGCACCCGTCGGATCCAGTCGTGTGGTGGTCGGAGGATCTCCTTTTCAGCAGGCCCGACTGGCTGCGGGAACCCCCGGGCCGTGACCGCACGGCGTCGATGCGGTGGTATCCGATCATCACGTTCTGGCAGGTCGCCGTCGACATGACCAACGCCGGATCGGTCCCGGCCGGGCACGGGCACAACTACGGCGACTTTGTGCTCGACGGCTGGGCTGCCGTCGCGCCGCCGGACGGCTGGACACGAGAGGACACCCAGCGGATTCGCATCGCACTCCAGAAGACCGAAGCCGAAGACGGTCCCGAATACTAGTGCGCACCAGGCAACGTTCGGCGGTAGAAGCGCTGGGCCTGGCGGCCCTCCTCGTGGGGTGGAGCCTGGTGGCGCCGCGGTTGCCGTCGCGCTGGCACCCCGCCGCGCACGCCCTCGTCGGCGCCGCACTGGTCGCCCTGACGCGCGCGCCCGTCGGCTTCCGGCATCCGGGCTCGGGTCTGCGGTTCGGCCTCGGCGCTGCCGCCCCTGTCGTGCTCGGTGTCGCGGCGGCGACGGCGTTGCCGCGGGTGCGGCAGGAGATGGCCGACCGGGACCTGCCCGACGGTGCGCTCCGTTGGCTCCTGCTCGGTATCCCGTTGGGCACGGTGTGGTCGGAGGAGGCTGCCTTCCGCGGTGCGCTGGGCACCGTCGCCGCGCAGGCGTTCGGGACCACCGGCGGCCGGTTCCTGCAGGCCGCGACCTTCGGGTTCTCGCACATCGCCGATGCCCGCAGGACCGGAGAGCCCGTCGTTCCCACCGTGCTGGTCACCGGACTGGCCGGCTGGGTGTTCGGCTGGCTGTACGAGCGCTCGGGCAGCCTGATCGGCCCGATGCTGGCGCATCTGGCGATCAACGAGTCTGGTGCGGTCGCGGCACTGACAGTGCAAAACAGCCGTGCACGTGGGATTTCTCTGTGATAGTGACCTATGGCCATCACCCGGGCCGCAGTTGTCGCCGCAGTCGGCATCGTCGCCGGCTCAGCGTTCGCGGTCTGCTCATCGCCGGTCGCCGCGGCGACTCCGTTGACCGACGGCCTGTACCGGCTGAGCTTCGCGGGCACCGAACCGAGTGACTTCGACTATCCGGAGCCACGCGGTCCGTACACCTGGCTGTTGGCAATTCGCTCAGCCTGTCCGCCCGCCGGCTGCGTCGCGACGGCGACCAATGTCGGCGGCGTATCGACAACCTACGTCTTCCGCGAAAGCGGTGGCCGGTACATCTCCAGCCAGACACAAGGTTTCGCGTGCGAGGGCAAGAAGACCGCAGGCACTTCGACGATGTCGTTCTCCGCGTCGGGGACTTCGCTGACCGGTGAGCTGGTCGAGTCGGCATCGCCGTGTCAGCCGATCTCGCGGTCGTTCACCGCGGTCCGCGAGGGTGACCTGCCGTCAGGCGTGACCGTGGCGGACCCCAATTCCGCCTGACCCGAATCGAATTGCGTATCGTCTGCCCATGACAGACAGATCCGCATCCCGCACCTTCGTCGTCACCGGCGCCGCGTCAGGCATCGGCCTGGCCACCGCTCGGCGGCTGCTGGCCGAGGGCGGCACCGTCGTCGGCACCGACCTGGCCGCCCCCACCGAGGAGCTGGGCGCCCGTTTCACCTTCGTCGCAGCCGACGTCGCCGACGAAGCGGCGGTCGCCGAGGTGTTCGCCGCGGTTCCCGGCCGCGTCGACGGCGTGGTCCACTCCGGAGGTGTTGCGGGCGGAGGACCGGTACACCTGCTCCCCAAAGAGGAGTGGGAGCGGGTGATCTCGATCAACCTCACCGGCACGTTCCTGGTCGCAAAGGCCGCACTGGCCAAGATGATCGAGCAGCCGAGGGTCGACGGTGAGCGTGGTTCGATCGTGACGCTCGCCAGCGTCGAGGGCCTCGAAGGCACTGCCGGTGGTAGTGCCTACAACGCGTCCAAGGGCGGCGTCGTCCTTCTGACGAAGAACATCGCACTGGACTACGGCCCCAGCGGCATCCGCGCCAACGCCATCTGCCCCGGCTTCATCGACACCCCGATGCTCAACGCCGTGATGGGTCTCGAGGGCATGGAGGGCCCGTTGCAGTCGATCACCAACGAGCACGCACTGCAGCGCAGGGGCCGACCCGATGAGATCGCCGCGATGGCGGCCTTTTTGGTGTCAATCGATGCCTCGTTCGTCACCGGGCAGGCGATCGCGGTCGACGGCGGTTACACCGCGGGCCGCGATCACGGCGTCGTCAAGATGTTCGGCTTTCCCGACTGAGCCGCTACACGTCCCGGATATCCGCGGTCAGTTGGTGCGGCTCGGTGTCCTGATCGTCGATGCCGAAACTGATTATCCGCGTTGGGGTGACGCGGATGATCGCCGTATCCAGATGGTCGCCCGCCGCACCCTGCGAGGGGGCGATCACGGCCTGTTCGGCGGTGCCGCGAATCTCGAGGCAACGCACCCGCCACGGCTCGCGTGACGCGATGTCGTCGACGACGAACGCAACCCGGTCGTTGTGCGCGATGTTGCGATACTTTTGGCTCTTGGACATCTGATAACCGGCGATGTCGATCGTCCCGAGCTGCTCGTTGAAGGTGAATCCGACCGGACTGTTCTGCGGTGTCCCATCGCGCTGGATGGTGGCCAACCGACCCAGGTCGGCCCGCCGAAGATATTCGATCTCATGTGATTTGAACGTCATGCCTGCGAACGTAAAACCTCAACAATTGTTGATGTCAACGCTCACGGATTGATGGTCAGCTCGCCGACCTGCCTGCCCCACACGTAGTCGATCAGGATCGGCTGCCCGAGTTCTGCGTGATTGTAGGGTGCGATGCTGGCGCCGGTGTGCATCACCAGATACGGCGCGGGCCACAACTCACGGGAGATCTTCTGCCAGCAGCCCGGACGACCCTCCGGGCCGCCCCTGGCGTTCACCCGCGGCAGGTTGTCGGGGTAGATGTACGGGTTGCCCGCACCGGCGAACGTCCCCGACGACGTCGAAAGCGAGTAGCCGTTCCCGCCGAGAGTCTCGGCGACCTTCTCCTCGATCTCGGCGAAGTTCCGCAGCGTGCACAACAGCTGGGGGCTGTAGTAGTCGAACAGTTTGGACGTGGGGATCAGATCCGCGGCGCCGCGCACGAAGTACGGTCCGCCGCGATTCAGACTGTCGGCAGCCGGGTCGGCGAAGCCCAGCGCGGCCATCAACGCCGCGTCGATGTCATCCCACTGCGCGTTGAACGTGCGCGCGGTGGTGACCGCGTTCTGCAGGCCGTCCCACAGATCCGGTGACGCATCGGCGTACACGTCGACCAGACCCGCCACCAACCTGGTGTCCTCGCGGATCTGCGGCATTCGCGCATTGAGGTCGTCGAGGATGGTGTTGCCGTTCGACAGCGACTCGCCGAACCGGTCACCCAGGCCCGTCACCGCCTCGGCCGTGGCGGTCAGTGTCTGGTTCAGCTTGACCGGGTCGACCTGCTCGGCAAGTGACAGCACCGTCTCGAACAGGGTGTTGAACTCGGTGCTCACCGAGGACACCTCGATCACGTCTCTGCTCGAAACACGTTCTGCAGAAGGATCTTCCGGTGATCTGAACGACACGTACTTGTTGCCGAACACGGTGGTGGCCTGCACGTCGGCGATCACATTCGACGGAATGAGCTCGATGTATTCGGGGTCGACGTCGAGGGACAGTTGCGCTTTCGCGGTGCCATCCACCTCGACGGTGCCGATGCGCGCGACGCGACCGATCTCCACGCCGTTATAGGTCACCTTCGCGCCGGGTTCGACGACCAGGCCAGAGCGCGACGAGACCAACGTGAGTGGTGTGGACGGGATGAAGTCGCCCCGGAACTGCATGTAGAGCAGGCTCGCCGCGACCGCGGCGATCACCACCAAGACCGCGCCCGCCGTCCGGTAGGGCGGATTGTGGCGGTCGACAAACACTTTGAGAATCTAAAGTATGTCCACCTCTCGTAGGGCCGATCCGGCAATGACGCGTGCTGCGGTTTCGGCCGTCGCCGCGTGGCTGCGCGACGATGGCGAACCCACTCCTACGCGCGCCGAACTCGCCGAGGCGGTGCGATTGACGGCTCGCACGCTCGCCGCACTCGCGCCGGGGAACAGCGTCGAGGTCCGTGTCCCGCCATTTGTTGCGGTGCAATGTATTTCAGGGCCGGCGCACAGGCGAGGGAATCCGCCCAACGTGGTGGAGACCGACCCGCGAACGTGGCTGTTGCTCGCGACGGGCCTCCTGGACGTGGCGGACGCCACCGCGGGCGGGTTGTTGACGTCGTCCGGGGCGCGCGCCGGCGAGGTCGCCGGGTGGCTGCCGTTGGTCCGCCTCGACGGTTAGCTTCGCCACACGTCCGCCTGAGCCGATGCTCAGGCCCGCGCCGCCGTCGCACGTCCGTGACCAGGTGGTTCGCCGAATGTGGGTGATAGGCGAGGAATTTCTGGACCCGCAGAAGTCGTTCTTTTTTGTGCGCGACATCGTCGGTGTCTTCCGTGATTGACCGGTGATGACCGTAGACTGAACTCGTCTACCCACACCGCCCTGGGAGCAGCCATATCGTGACCGGCCCGCAGACCGATCAAGAACCCCGCGAGGAATGTGGCGTATTCGGCGTCTGGGCGCCGGGTGAAGAAGTCGCCAAACTCACCTACTACGGCCTCTACGCGCTGCAGCACCGCGGCCAGGAGGCCGCAGGCATCGCCGTCGCCGACGGCTCCCAGGTGCTGGTATTCAAGGATTTGGGCCTGGTCAGCCAGGTCTTCGACGAGCAGACGCTGGCGGCCATGGAAGGCCATGTCGCCGTCGGGCACTGCCGATACTCGACCAGCGGATCCACCACTTGGGAGAATGCCCAGCCGGTGTTCCGCAACACCGCAGCCGGCACGGGCGTCGCGCTCGGCCACAACGGCAACCTGGTCAATGCCGCCGACCTGGCCACCCGGGCCCGCGAGGCGGGTCTACTCGGCACCCGCGGCGCCCCGGCGGCCACCACCGACTCCGACATTCTCGGCGCACTGCTGGCCCACGGCGCCGCCGACGCGACGCTGGAACAGGCCGCCCTCGAACTGCTGCCCACCGTGCGCGGCGCGTTCTGTCTCACCTTCATGGACGAGAACACCCTCTATGCGGCCCGCGACCCCTACGGCGTGCGGCCGCTTTCGTTGGGGCGGCTGGACCGCGGCTGGGTCGTGGCCTCCGAGACGGCGGCGCTCGACATCGTCGGCGCCTCGTTCGTCCGCGACATCGAGCCCGGCGAGTTGCTGGCCATCGACGCCGACGGCGTGCGCTCGACGCGCTTCGCCAACCCCGAGCCAAAGGGTTGTGTCTTCGAGTACGTGTACCTGGCCCGACCAGACAGCAACATCGCGGGCCGCTCGGTGCACGCCGCCCGCGTCGATATCGGCCGCCGGCTGGCCCGTGAGATGCCCGTCGAAGCCGACCTGGTGATCGGCGTGCCGGAATCGGGCACCCCGGCGGCCGTCGGTTACGCGCAGGAGTCCGGCATTCCGTACGGACAGGGCCTGATGAAGAACGCTTACGTCGGGCGCACGTTCATCCAGCCGTCGCAGACCATCCGCCAGCTCGGTATCCGCCTCAAGCTCAATCCGCTCAAGGAAGTGATCCGCGGTAAGCGGCTGATCGTCGTCGACGACTCCATCGTCCGCGGCAACACGCAGCGGGCGTTGATCCGCATGTTGCGTGAGGCCGGCGCCGTCGAGGTACACGTGCGCATCGCATCGCCGCCCGTGAAGTGGCCATGCTTCTACGGCATCGACTTCGCGACGCCTGCCGAGCTGATCGCCAACGCCGCGAGCACCGAAGGTGATGCCGACGAACTGCTCGAGGGTGTCCGCCATGCCATCGGCGCCGACACACTGGGCTACATCTCGCAGCGCGGCATGATCGCGGCCACCGAACAACCTGCGTCGCGGCTGTGCTCGGCGTGCTTCGACGGCAACTACCCGATCGAGTTGCCGGGCGAAACGGCGTTGGGCAAGAACGTCATCGAGCACATGCTGGCGACCGCGGCCCGCAGCGGAGTGCCGCTGCAGGCCGACAACGACAACGTCTCGGCGCTCAGGCGTCCTTGACGGCTCGGCCGTCGTGGCGTCCTTGAACGGCTCGGCCGTCGTGGCGTCCTTGAACGGCTCGGCCGTCGTGGCGTCCTTGACGGCTCGGCCGTCGTGCCGACCCTAACTGGGTACAGGCCTACGGCCGACGTGTGCCCAGTGCGGATCGCTCGGCAGCGGGCCATTTGTCAACGCTTTGACGACCGCGTCCCGGTAGGCGGTGAGACCGCCGCGTGGCGGTCCGATGACGGCGTCGATGTCGTGTTCACTCATGACGGCGTCGACCTCCAGCGATTCGATCAACGGCCGCGCGAGACCCGGCGGCATGGGCGTGACCAGACCGATCCACAGACTCGCGATCGTCGGAGTCAGGAACGGAATCGCGATGATGATCCGCGGCCGCAGACCGGCCACTTGCGCGTACACCTGCATGGCGTCGCCGTATTCGAGCGCGTCGGGGCCGCCGACATCCCAGGTGCGTGACTCGGGCAGATCGGCTGTGGCCGCCTCGGCGAGGTAGTAGAGGACGTCGTCGATCGCGATCGGCTGGATCTTGTTGTGCACCCACTTGGGCGTAGTCATCGCCGGCAGGCGGTGGATGAGATGGCGCATCATCTCGAACGACGCCGAGCCCGAACCGACGACGATCCCGGCCTGTAGCACGACCGTCTCGATGCCGGAGTCCAGCAGGATCTCACCGACAGCGACCCGTGACCGAAGGTGCGGTGACAACTCCGCGCCCGAGGGGTGCAGCCCGCCCAGGTACACAAACCGCTGTACGCCTGCCTGCTTCGCTGCGGCGACGACATTGCGGGCCGACTCGGCCTCCGCAGCCACGAAATCCTTCGATGTGCCCATCGAGTGGACCAGGTAGTAGACGACGTCGACGCCTTCGAACGCGTCGCGCAGCGAGTCGGCGTCGCCGAGGTCGCCGCGTGCGACCGCGATCCTGTCCCGCCACGGCCGGTCCGCCAGCTTGTCGGGCTGGCGGGCCAGCGCACGCACGCCGTACCCGCGGTCGAGCAGTTCGGGCACCAACCGGCCACCGATGTAGCCGGTCGCACCTGTCACCAAGCAATGGGGCTTTTCAGCGGACACCTACGCCGGATCTCCGTTCTTGGCCTCGGGCAAACCTAAATTGGGCAGCCGGGCGGCGGTGGGACATCGACTGACAGCGGCGTGCCCGCCGGCTGGATGTAATCCACCCACAGCACCACGGGAACGGGGCCCAGGTTGCGGCCGTTGTGGGCATGGTCCGGACCGGAGCCTTCGGTCACCGGAGCGCCGGCCGGATCGACCACGTCCTTGCAGTCCGCCATGGTCCGCGTCAGAGTGCCTTCCTTGACGATGCCGAATACCCGACCGTCGTGATAGTGCCAGCCGGTACTGCCGCCGGGCTGGATGGTGATCCGGCGGGTGATGTAGTCGACGCCGTCGACCGTCGACTGATTGATGACCACCGAATCGACGTTGACCGCAGGCGTTGCGACGGCGGCGGGGGCCACCAGGGCTGCGGCGGCCGTCAGAACCACGGGCAGAGCCGGCGTACACCAGCGAACAAGTTTCATGGTCGGTCACATTCTCATACTCGGCGGCCCGTCCGTGAGCGATCGGAGTGAATGCCGATCCGGGAGGACAATCAACCTCGCGCAGTCATCACCGGTAGCCTTGTGCGCGATGACCGAACGCGCCGAACCTGCCGGCATCTCCTACGCGTCGGCCGGGGTCGACATCGAAGCCGGTGACCGCGCCGTCGAACTTCTGAAACCGCTGGCCAAAAAGGCCACCAGACCTGAGGTGCGGGGCGGTCTCGGCGGCTTCGCGGGGCTCTTTGCGCTGCGCAGCTATCGGGAGCCCTTGCTGGCGTCATCCACCGACGGTGTCGGTACCAAGCTTGCGGTCGCCCAGGCGATGGACAAGCACGACACCGTCGGCATCGACCTCGTCGCGATGGTCGTCGACGATCTCGTCGTATGCGGCGCCGAACCGCTGTTCCTGCAGGACTACATCGCCGTCGGACGCACTGTTCCGGAACGGATCTCCGAGCTGGTCTCGGGCATCGCCAACGGCTGCGTGATGGCCGGTTGTGCCCTGCTGGGTGGGGAGACCGCCGAACATCCTGGCCTCATGGCGCCCGACCACTATGACATCTCGGCCACCGGTGTCGGCGTCGTGGAGGCCGACGACGTGCTGGGACCAGACCGGGTCAAGCCCGGCGACGTGCTCATTGGGATGTCCTCGACCGGCCTGCACTCCAACGGTTACTCACTGGCTAGAAAGGTCCTGCTGGAGATCGATCGGATGAACCTCGCCGGACACGTCGAGGAGTTCGGGCGCACGCTCGGCGAGGAACTACTCGAGCCGACTCGGATCTACGCCAAGGACTGCCTCGCGCTGATCGCCGAAACACAGGTCCGCACCTTCTGCCACGTGACCGGTGGCGGGCTGGCCGGCAACCTCGAGCGGGTCGTCCCGCCCGGGCTCACGGCCGAAATCGACCGTGGCACATGGACTCCCGCGCCTGTGTTCACAATGATCGCGCAGCGTGGCCGGGTTGAGCGGGTCGAGATGGAAAAGACGTTCAACCTCGGCGTCGGGATGGTCGCCGTCGTCGCGCCGGAGGACACCGATCGCGCGCTGGCTGTGCTGACGGCCCGGCATCTGAAGTGCTGGACGTTGGGCACCGTCACCAAGGGCGGTAAGGACAGCCCACGAGCCAAGCTCGTGGGCCAGCACCCGCGCTTCTAGGGCTTAACGACGCCAGTCATCATCGTCGGCCACGTCATCGTCGGCCAACCTGTCGGTGCCGTTGAGATCGTCGGCGCCCGCCAGTTCGCGCTGGAGGCGGTCGAAATCGGTCTGCGGTGAGCTGTATTTGAGCTCACGAGCAACCTTGGTCTGCTTTGCCTTTGCCCGGCCGCGGCCCATTGGGGGTACCCCCTCGCGCAATAACGGAGCGGCCCAAATTTCAGGCGGCTCCGATCTGAGTGTGTTTTATCGTCCTGTCGACACTTTACCGTGCCGCGGTGCGGTGCGCTGGCAGGCCCGTCCGGAGGGACCCGAGCCCGCGAACCAGCGAAATATCGACACTCATCGCGGGCCGCCTCGCAGCTGTTCGACCGCGAGGCGTCCGGCGCCTGTCGCATCGGGTGGCGGCATCGAATCGGCGTCGATCACGGCGGCCACCGGCGATTCCCCGCCGATGGTCAACTCGGTCTCAGCCAACAGGCCCCGCTTGACCAATGCCAGGGCGATCGGCCCCTCGTCGACGTGATCGACCACGGTGCCGAGCCGGCCGACGGTCCGACCGCCGGCCAACACGGGATCCCCGGTCGCCGGCCTCTCGCCGGAGCCGTCGAGATGCACGAGCACCAGCATGCGTGGCGGTTTGCCCAGGTTGTGGACGCGAGCGACGGTCTCCTGGCCGCGGTAGCAGCCCTTGTCCAGGTGAACCGCCGAGCCGATCCAGCCGACCTCGTGCGGAATCGTGCGCTCGTCGGTGTCGACTCCCAGCCGTGGCCGCAACGCGGCGACGCGGTGCGCCTCATAGGCCCAGACACCCGCCGCGCGCACTCCGGCCGCAGCGAGCCGATCGTGCCATGCCGCGACCTGATCGCGGGGGACCACCAGATCCAGCTCCACATCCGGACCGCCCATCCTGCGCAGGAAACCACCCTCGGGAAGGGCCACCGCGGTCCTTTCGGCCGGTAGCGAAACCACGCCGAGGACGTCGAGCACCGGCGGATCCACCAGGCGCGGGCCGAGCAGCGAAAGTACCGCCAGATCAGCGGGTTCGACGACCACGTCGGCCCAGAACACCATTTTGCGCAGATAGGCGGTCAGGGGTTCGCCACGCCACGATTCGGTGTCGAGGTAGGTGACCCCATCGAGCTCGGTCTGGATCCAGTGATCTTCGACACGACCCTGGCCGTCGAGACTCAGATTCTCGGTCACGGTGCCATCGGCGAGGTCGGCGACGTGCTGCGTGGAGATGTTGTGCAGCCACGAGCTGCGCTCAGCGCCGGTCACGGTGATCACAGCTCGTTGTGAACGATCCACCAGGACCGCTGCATCGGCGGCCGACCGTTGTTCGCCGAGGGGATCGCCGTGATGCCAGACGGCTCCGGCGTCGGGCCCGGTGTCGGGGGCTGGCACAGCTGACATGCCTCAACCTTACGGCGCTACGCTTCTTGCCCATGGCGAGCCAACCTGCGGTCGTGGTCACGCTCGACGGTGAATTGCACGACCCGGCCGCCCCACTGCTGTACGCCGACGACCTGGCAGCCGTTCGGGGCGACGGCATCTTCGAGACGCTGTTGATCCGCGACGGCAGGCCCTGTCTGCTCGAAGCCCACCTGGCCCGGCTCACGCAGTCGGCGGAGCTGATGGACCTTCCCGCACCGGAGTTGCCGCGTTGGCGTGCGGCCGTCGAAGTGGCGGTACAGCGGTGGCTCGCCGACGGTGAGGGCGAGGGCGTACTGCGGCTCGTGTACAGCCGTGGGCGCGAAAGCGGTTCACCGCCAGTTGGAGCCGCCGGGTCGGCGACATCCGGTACGGCGTTTGCGACCATCGGTGCGCTGCCCGCCCGGGTGGCCGCCGCGCGCAGCGGCGGGGTCGCGGCGGTGACCTTGGCGCGTGGGCTCTCCGCCGAGGCCACCACCGGGATGCCGTGGCTGCTGGCGGGCGCCAAGACGCTGTCCTATGCGATCAACATGGCCGCGCTGCGGCACGCCGAACGCCTCGGCGCAGGAGACGTCATCTTCGTAGGCGCCGACGGCCTGATCCTGGAGGGTCCGCGGTCGACGGTGGTGGTCGCCACCGAATCAGAAGATGGGGCCGGCGACACCGCTTTCTTGACCCCGCCGCCGTGGTATCCGATCCTGCGTGGAACCACGCAGGAGGCCTTGTTCGAGGTGGCGCGCAACAAGGGGTATACGTGCGACTACCAGGCGCTTACGCCCGCTGATTTGTTTGCGGCACAAGGTGTTTGGTTGGTATCGAGCATCACGCTTGCCGCACGGGTGCACACCCTGGACGGTAAGGCGCTGCCACCGTCGCCGCTCGCTGGTGACATGGCGGAACTCGTCGACGCCGCGATCATCAGCGATCGCTGAGCGCTGAACCGGCCAAAATCTGTTGTCGCCTTCCCGGTCCGCGGGTACCGTCGGCCGTACACAGGGAAGGAGGTGGTCCGAGAAATTGAATGACATATGGACATGTGAGGTGGCTGCGAGCTAGCAGCGCGAGGGGACTTGTCCGCCTTGGCGCGCTGGCGAATTCCCCGCAGTCACCCGGCCCCCGAGCCTCTTGGTTTTGTCCAACCAGAACACATGGCTCGGGGGCCGCCCCATGTCTGGGGGACCTCAACGGTGGCGTCGCCTCCCTGCGTGCGCGATGATGCCGCACATGGGCAATAGGTGGTGGCTCCCAGCCCTGCTGGCCGTGGCCACGTCGGCCGCCGCCACTGCCTGCGCCCCCGTCGTCGAGCAGCCCGACTCGTCGGGCACTCAGAACTGCCGCAAGGACTCGCTGTCGACGCTTTACCCGGGCATCTTCACCGTCGGCACCGATCAGCCCGCCTATCCGCCGTGGTACATGGGTGACGACCCGACCAACGGGGAGGGATTCGAAAGTGCACTCGCCTTCGCGGTAGCGGGAAACCTCGGCTACACCCCCGACGAGGTGCGCTGGGTCCGGGTACCGTTCAACGGAGCTCTGGAGCCCGGCCCGAAAACGTTCGACGCCAACCTTTCTCAGTTCTCGATCACCGATCAGCGCCGGGCGTCCGTCGACTTCTCATCGCCCTATTTCGACGTCACCCAGGTGGTGGTGACGACGGACACCTCACCGGCCGCGCAGGCGCGAAGCATCGGTGACCTCAAGAAGACCCAGCTCGGCGTGCAGGTCGGCACGACCAGTCACACCGCGGCCATCGCGATAGCGGGCGATGTCCCGGTCGAGGTGTACAACACCAACGCCGACGCCAAGGTGGCGCTCAGCAACGGCGAGATCGACGCTTTGGTTGCCGACCTGCCGACCGCGTACACCGTCGCGGGTGAACTGCGCGGCGGCAGGATCGTCGGACAGCTTCCCGCGGACGCGGAGGACGTGGAGCAGTTCGGGATCGTGCTCGACAAGGACAGTCCGCTGACGCGCTGCGTGTCGTCGGCCGTCGATGGACTGCGTTCGGACGGCACGCTGACGCGGTTGGAGCAGCAGTGGTTGTCCGGCGCTGGGAGTATGCCCGTCCTGCGTTAGCTGGCCGGTCCAGGGGCCAGCGACGAACAGGTCTGCATGGCGTCGTTCCACGCGTCGGGATCCACGCCAGGCGGCGGGCCGGCCATGGGGCCCGGAGCCGCGGGCACCCCGTGTTCACGGAGGCATTGCGCCAGCGAGCCGTGACCGGTCGGCGCCACCGACTCTTCGGTGGTGGACTGCTCGGCGGGAGAACTCGACGAGCACCCCGCCAGAATTCCTGCCGCGGCGAGGCCGGCGGCCAAAAAGGACACGCGCATCAGCCGACGTACCTCGACAGCCGTGCGGACAGATGGGGCACCAGGCCGCCGTCGGCGTCGACGCGCTCCTCGACGTAGGCCAGATCGCCGCCCTCGACGATGCCGTAGAGCCGCTTGGCACCGCCGACGAGCATCCCGGACTTGGTGCGCGCGAGCGCGTCGGTGGCCAACTCCCACGACGACTGATTCAGCGGCCGACCGTAGAACAACTCGACGTAGCCGGCCGAATGCGCCAGCAGCAGCTCGATGGCATCACTTTCGGAGGGATCGGCAGGGTCATTGATGAACCGCCAGAATCCGGACTCGCGCAGCGACGCGCTCTCGAACTCGCCGTCCTCGGTGATGCGCCACGATCTGGCCTCCCAGATCAAGTAGTCGCCACCGTCGTGTGAGACCACGATCTGCTGACCGAACCGGTAATCGCCGTCAGGCCCGCGACCCTCGCCTTCGCCGCGCCACACCCCGACGAGCGGCAGCAGCGCAAGCAGCGCGTCGTTGAGGTTGGCGCCTTCGCGAAGATTGGCGGTGTCGGCCGGCGCAGGCAGATCGGCGAGGGCGGGGATATTCCGGGCTGCGGTCGTTTTCGCGCGCTCGGCCGCGGCCGCTACAGCGTCGTCGCCTGAGGTCACGACTCGTCTGTGATGAGGCGGTAGAGCGTGTAAAGCGCGAACCAGGTGATGACCACCACGGCGGCGATCAGCAGGATCTCGAAGAACAGCACCACGGCAGAAAGTCTAACCGCAACACTGCCGACGACCCTCGTCGGTCGCAGTGGAATCGATCACGGAACCGGCAAACCGGCTCAGGCGACCTTGACGTCCACCTCGTGGATACCCGCGCCCGACGGTGCGATGCTGGCATCGCCGTTGCCGGCGGGAGACAGCGCACGCAGCGTCCACGTGCCCGGTGCCGCGAAGAACCGGAAATCGCCGGTGGCCGACGCGACGACCTCCGCCGTGAACTCGTCAGAGCTGTCCAGCAGCCGGACGAATGCGCCGCCGACGGCCTGGCCCGCGTCGTCGACGACGCGTCCGGTGATCACGGTTTCCCGTTCCAGGTCGACGCTGGAGGGCAACGTCAGACCTTGCTTCGGTGCAGAGCACATATCAACTTCCCAACTCGATCGGGGCTCCCACGAGAGAGCCGTATTCCGTCCAACTTCCGTCGTAGTTCTTGACGTTCTGGTGTCCCAACAACTCCTGCAGCACGAACCAGGTGTGCGAGGAACGCTCACCGATCCGGCAGTAGGCGATGGTCTCCTTCTGGCCATCGAGTCCCGCCTCGGCGTACAGCTTGGCCAGGTCCTCGTCGGACTTGAAGGTCCCGTCCTCGTTGGCCGCCTTGCTCCAGGGAACATTGATGGCGCCGGGGATATGCCCGGGCCGCTGACTCTGCTCCTGCGGCAGGTGGGCGGGGGCGAGGATCTTGCCGGAGAACTCATCGGGGGAGCGGACGTCGACCAGGTTCTTCTCGCCGATCGCGGCGATGACCTCGTCCCGGAACGCGCGGATGGCGTTGTTCGGCGACTTGGCCTCGTATGAAGTAGCCGCGCGGGCGGGGACCTCTGTCACCAGCGGGCGCCCGTCGAGCTCCCACTTCTTGCGTCCGCCGTCGAGCAGCTTGACGTTCTCGTGGCCGTACAGCTTGAAATACCAGTACGCGTAAGCGGCGAACCAGTTGTTGTTCCCGCCGTACAGGATCACGGTGTCGTCGTTGCTGATGCCCTTGTCGGACAACAACTTCGAGAACTGCTGCTGGTCGACGAAGTCACGCTTCACCTGGTCCTGCAGCTCGGTCTTCCAATCGAGTCGCACAGCGCCGGCGATGTGGCCGCCCTCGTAGGCTGAGGTGTCCTCATCGACCTCGACGAAGACGGTGTTAGGCGCGTCGAGATTGCTCTCGGCCCAGTCAGTCGTGACCAGGACGTCGGAGCGTGCCATGTAGGAAATCCTTTCGGTTGCTTGCTATTTGAAGTGTTATGCGGGGTTCGGGCGGGGTGGTGGGAACTTGCCAGGGCGGAAACGAGCGACGAGCGGAAACATCTGGCAGCCGAGGCAGATGCCGAAGGCCGCATTGAGAAAGGCCGCCACGAGCGCGAAGCCGGTGGCGATCAGGCCGAGCAGCGGGACACCAGCCGCGAACCCGACGACACCGACGGCCGCGAACGCCAAACCCACGAGTTGGGCGAACTTCAGCGGAGGTACCGGCTCCTTCTCGGTGACCGGTCCGAGGCGCGGAGCGACCAGCGACCGAAAGATCAGCCCGTACGGATGCTGCTGCGGTCCGCGCTGTGCGCCGATTGCGAACACGATTGCCTGCACACCGAGGATCGCTGCCGCAGCGACGGCGCTGAGGGCAGACGCCAGCAGCGCCGCGATGAGGACGCCGGTGGTGACCCACGCGGCGAAGCGCGGCCCTCGCACGTCCACCTGATCAGGTGGGGCGATGGTGTTCGTGCTGGTCGACATGGATGTGCTCCTGTTGCATGGATGGCTGGCTGGAATGGGAGGGCAGGCCACATGGGGCTACTCCCGAGTGCGGCGCGAGGGGACGGCGCGGCTACTCAGCAGCTACAACAACAACAGCAACAACCCGCGACGCGGCACAGATCGACTGCGCGGCGCTTGGTGAGCATCGGCTCGAGGCGGGCGGACACGAGCGACAGCTTACCCAATGACATGGTGATCAAGCCAACAGTGGTTCGAGCGCCGAGCGCAGGTCAGCCGGCTTGGGGACACCGTGGGTGCGAAAGCGCGGGCGCCCGGCGGCGTCGAAGATGATCGTGGTGGGCAGCGACAACACCGAAAGCCGCCTGGCCGCTTCCGGATTGGCATCCATGTCGATCTCCACATGGGCGACCCCGGGCAGCTCTGCGCACACCTGGTCGACGACCTGTCGCACGCCCGCGCAGGGTCCGCACCACTCGGCACTGAAGTGCAGCACCGTCGGTCCAGTTTCGGACAATCCCAGGTCACTGGTGTCCACGTTGGCGGCGTCCTCGCTCGCTTTGAGGAGCCCGGCGCGCAGGGTGATGAGCTTGCCGACCACGTAGGCCAGCCCGAGCGCGCCGACGAGCACCACGGTCACCAGAACCCAGGAAGAACTCATGACTGATTGAACCCGCTCAGTGGCACGGTTACTCCCTCGGCGATGCCTTCGATGATGAGGTCGGAGCCGCGGGCGCCCTCGGCGGTCGGCGTGAGGCCGAAAGGCAGCTTCTGACCGGGCAGGCTGGTGGAGAACGCGGCCAGCACCTCGTCCTTCTTGTCGTCGGGAACGGCCTGATCGGCGGTGCCCGCACCGGTCAACACGTCGGTGGCGGTCAGGACCAAGGTGGTTTGGTCCGGCCCGACGATCGACAGGTCCACGGCGATGCTGACCCTCTCGTCGAAGCCGGCGGACGTCGGGGTTCCGGTGAAGACCACCCCGCGATTGCTGGATATTCCGGATTCGGTGGTGCCGCCGGTGGAGTCGTTGCTTTCCCGCGTCGGTGCCTCGACCAGCAGGTCCGGAATGCCCATGAACCGCCCGACGTGCGTCGAATCGATGATGATGCGGCTCTCTGCCTTGCCCACCCTCAGCTTGGCCTCCGGGCTGACCAGCCACGAAGAGTCCAGGAGGTCGATCGAATGCAGCGTTGCCTCCAGCGACGCCTTCCCGACCACGGGGTGGCCGACGCCGGCGGCCCGAATCTCCACTTCGTCGTAGTGGCGGTTGGCCGCCTGCGGGATGAATGGAAAACCGAGGATGGCGACCGACGGGTCCCAGGCCAGGTCAGCGGCGCTTCGCACACTTCTGGACAGGCGATACTCGGCGTAGATCGCCGCGCCGAAGTCGGCTCCGAGGGCGCCGACCACCACCGCGGTCGTCGTCGCCAAAACACCGATCAGCAGCTTTCGCACCCGCACATTCTTGCCCACGCGTGCCCGCTGGACCGCGTTGAGTCAGCTCACCAGGAGGTGTCGCGCTATCGTTAGATGACCATCGACCGAGTAACGGCTGTATGTCAGGCATGAATCTGGGAAGTCACCGACCGACATTGTTGTCCAGGCGAGGTCCCCACGGCTGTTGGAGGGCCAGTTGGATCTACTGCTACTGACCGTTGACCCCAATCCTGAGTCCGTGCTGCCTTCGTTGGCGCTGCTCGCGCACAACGTACGTACCGCGCCGACAGAGGTTTCCTCATTGTTGGAAGCCGGCAACGCGGATGTGGCGATCGTCGACGCGCGTACCGATCTGGCCGCCGCGCGTGGGCTGTGCCGCCTGTTGGGCACGACCGGTACGTCGGTGCCTGTGGTGGCCGTCGTCAACGAGGGCGGCCTGGTGGCAGTCAACGTCGAATGGGGTCTGGACGAGATTCTCCTGCCGAGCACCGGACCCGCCGAGATCGATGCGCGGTTGCGCCTGCTGGTCGGGCGCCGCGGCGGCACGGCCAATCAGGAGAACGTCGGCAAGATCAGTTTGGGCGAGCTCGTCATCGACGAGGGCACCTACACCGCGCGGCTGCGCGGCCGGCCGCTGGACCTCACCTACAAGGAATTCGAACTCCTGAAGTATCTGGCACAGCATGCGGGCCGGGTGTTCACCCGTGCACAGTTGCTCCAGGAGGTGTGGGGTTATGACTTCTTCGGCGGCACCCGCACGGTCGACGTTCACGTGCGGCGCCTGCGGGCCAAGCTCGGTACCGAATACGAGTCGCTGATCGGCACTGTGCGCAACGTCGGCTACAAGGCGGTTCGGCCCGCGCGGGGCCGGACCCCGACGCCGGCTGCGTCCGACGAAAGCGGCGACCTCGACGATTACGACGCGGTGCCCGAGGCGCTCGCCGACCCGCTGCACAGTCAGTGACCGGTCGGGTCATCGACTGGCGCACCGGCCTGTCCGCAGACGATCAGCGTCGCATTTACGAGCTCATCGACGCGGCCACCAGGGCCGACGGAGTCGCGCCGGTCGGCGATCAGGTGTTGCGTGAACTGAGCCACGACCGCACCCGGCACCTGTTGGCTGTCGACGGCGCAGACATGGTCGGGTATCTCAATCTGACACCTGCCGACGAACAGGCATCGGCGATGGCCGAACTGGTCGTGCACCCGTCGGCCCGGCGTCGCGGCCTGGGGTCGGAAATGGCGCAGCAGGGGTTGAGTGAGGGCGGTGACGGCGCCCAGATCTGGGCGCACGGCAACCTCGAGGCCGCGCGCGCCACCGCGGCGTCGCTCGGCCTGTCCGTCGTCCGGGAGCTGCTGCAGATGCGTCGGCCACTGACCGACCTGCCTGCGACGACCATTCCCGACGGCGTGCGTATCGCCACTTATTCAGGGCCCGCCGACAATGCGGAACTGTTGCGCGTCAACAACTCCGCGTTCGCCTGGCATCCCGAACAGGGGGGCTGGACCGACGCCGATATCGACGAGCGCCGCGGCGAAACGTGGTTCGACCCGAGCGGGCTCTTCCTGGCGCTCGACGAGACGAGCGGAAAGCTGTTGGGCTTCCATTGGACGAAAGTCCACAATGCCGATCTCGGCGAGGTGTACGTCGTCGGCGTCGACCCGGCGGCGCAGGGTCGGGGACTCGGTGCCGCGCTGACGCTCATCGGGCTGCACCACCTCGCCGGCCGGTTGTCAGACAGCTCGGAAGGCGCGGTCATGCTTTATGTCGAAGCCGATAACTCGGCGGCCGTAAAGACCTACGAGCGACTGGGTTTCGAGGTCTCCCACGTCGACGCGGTTTATGCCGTGGGCGGGTCGTCTTAGCCGCACCCACTCGTTGTCAGCTTGTGGTCGGCTCCCACCGCCTCGGTTTGGGTCTTGAGGCCGCAGGCCGATCCGCCCTGCGGAAGGACCAGCTCGACACGCGAGGCGGCTTCGTGGTCGCCGGCGAGTTCGGCCACGACGGAGCGGGCCTGCTCGTATCCGGTCGCCAACAGCAGGTTGGGCGCGCGTCCGTAGCTCTTGGCGCCGATCGCATAGAACCCGTGCTCGGGATGCGCGAGTTCCGCAGCGCCGTGCGGAGGCACCGAACCGCACGAGTGAACGTTGGGATCGATCAACGGCGCCAATGCGCGCGTGCTCTCGACCCACGGATCGAGGTCCAGGCGCACCTCGCGCAGGAAGCTGAAATCGGGTCGTAGTCCGGTCGCCGCGACGATCTCGTCGAACGGCCCGACCGCGCGCCCCTCCGGAGAAACCAGCATGATGCCCAACTCGTCGACATGGATTCGTTCGGTACGGAATCCCGTTTCGAGCTGGACCCGTCCTGAGGAAACCAACTGGTGCGCGTCGGCACCGAGCTTGCCCCGTTCGGGTAGCCGGGCGTCGACCTCGTTCCCGTAGACCCGCTGATCCTCGCCTCTGCGCACGATCCAGGTGATCGTGGTGTCGGGCGCCCGCTCGGCCAGAAGCGACAACTCCCGGATCACGTGTTTGGCCGAATGGCCGCTTCCGACGACAGCAATTCGCCGCTCCGCATAACGATTCCGGTCGGCCCCGAGGACGTCCGGAATGCCGTAGCTGATCCACTGGGCTGAATCCTCTTCGCCGATCGCCGGTATACCCTCGGCGCCAACCGGATTCGGGGTCAGCCAGGTGCCGGTAGCGTCGATGACGGCACGCACCGGTGTCCGCGTCATGCCTGCCGGTCCGCTGGTGGTCACGATGAACGGCCGTTCCTCGCGCTCGTCGTCCCGCAGCTTGTCGACACCCTGCCGGGTGACGCCGACGACCCGATGGCGGAGCCGGACATTCGGCGCGATCGCGTCCAGCTGTGCCAACGGCGTCAGGTACTCATCGACGATGTCTGCCCCGGTCGGAAAGGCGGCCGGATCCGGGGAATTCCACCCGTGCGCCTTGAGAAGTCGTTGTGCCGCGCGATCCAGGTCGGTTCGCCACGGCGAGAACAGGCGCACGTGACCCCAGCGACGGATGCTCGCGCCGACGGAGTCACCCGCTTCGAAGACGACGAAGGGGAGTCCTCGCTCGGTCAGATGAGCGGCTGCTGCCAGCCCAACCGGACCCGCTCCGAGGACAGCTACTGGGAGTTGTGTCGACATGATGTTTCTCCTTATGTGGTGGACGTTCACGGGTACTGACGCTTGTTCACCCAAAAGGACGCACGACGGCACTTCGGTGCGTCCCGTTGAGCTTGGCGTCGTCATTACAGGTGTCAATCACCGACTCTGAAGGAGTGACCATGTCCACCAGTCGAATCCAACTCGCGCTCAACGTCGACGATGTCTCTGCCGCGATCGAATTCTACGAGAAGATGTTCGGCGTGCCCGCGCACAAGGTCCGCGACGGTTATGCCAACTTCGCTATCGAGAACCCGCCGTTGAAGCTGGTGCTCATCGAAAAGCCGGGAGCCACAGAGCATCTGAATCATCTCGGAGTCGAAGCGGCCAGCGCCGATGACGTCGCCACGGCGATGGAACGCTTCGAGGCAGCCGGCTTGGACACCACCGTCGCGGAACAGGACGTCTGCTGTCACGCCACACAGGACAAGGTGTTCGTCACCGCGCCTGACGTGCCACTCGGGTGGTGGGAGTTCTACAGCATCAGCGACGACAACCCGGCCAACCCGGATGGTGAGTCGAACTCCGTGTGCGCAAAGAACTGCGCAGCCCAGGACAACACGGAAAGCACCTGCTGCGCATAGCCGTCAGCCGGGCTGCGGTCAGTCCTTCGCGCAACCGCAGCCCGGTGCCGGCTCGTAATCGATTGGCACGCCGCGGCCGTCGAGGGTGAGCGCACAGCACTGCCCCAACAGCTCGGCGAGTCGCCGGCGGCCGCGCTGTACTCGGGACTTCATTCCGGACAGCGAGACCCCCGCCTGCTGCGCGGCAGCGGCTTGGGTCATCCCGGCCAGATCCACCATCTCCAACGCCTCACGTTGGTCCGCCGACAGTCCCTTGAGCAGCGGCCGTAGGCACGCAGAAAGCTCACGCACCGCGGTGGGTTCGTCCTGATCCGTGAATGGCTCGATCAGGTGGTCCCGAAATGTCGGTGTGAGCTGTTCTCGACTGCGGCCGGCCCGGCGGTACTCGTCGATGACCGCGTTTCGCGCAATGCGAAACACCCAATTCGGCAGCAGCTCTCGATCGTCGAGTGAGGCCACGTTCTGGTGGATGCGCAGCAGGATCTCGGCGACGAGGTCGTCGGCTCGGTCGGGGTCCGCAATACGTCGTCGCACGAACCTTCGCAGCTGCGGCAACATCTCGCGCCACATTTGTTCGGTCGGCTGCAGCGCAGCCGCAGAGTCGGTCTCCATCATCTCGGCGCTCATGACCGCCGTCCTTCCGGCACCCGAACGGGCGCCCCGCAGTATTGACGACGGTAACCCCGAAAGGACGCAACTGGCACCGGATTGCTCCCGGCTAGCTGCAGCAACTCGGGTCGAGGACAGCGCACAGCGCGACCAGCGAGTCGCGCCGCGCACGGTGATAAACGTTCATGCCCCGACGATCCGACTCGACCAGTCCCGCTTTGCGTAGTTGTGTCAGGTGATGGCTCACCGTCGATTCGGTCAGCAGCACCGCATCTGCCAGATCCCCGCTGTTCAGTTCGCCGGTCGGCGCGCTCAGCAACAACGCCATCAACTTCACTCGCGCGGGGTCGGCGAGGGCCTTGAGCCGTAGGGCTACTTCGAGCGCTGCGGCGTCGTCGACGGGACCCGCGGCGACCGGGGCGCAACACACGGGGGCGGACATGTCGATCACGGGCAAGGCCTTGGGCATGAGTCCATCTTGCCAGCAGTGTTGACATATATCAAAAAGGTGGGCATGCTGGCGATGTCCGGTAGTTTGATATATGTCGTACTCCAGGAGGTACCATGTCCCGAGCTCAGCTCGCCCTCAACGTCGACGACCTCGACGAAGCGGTGACGTTCTACTCGAAGCTGTTCAACGCCCAACCGGCCAAGCGCAAGCCCGGCTACGCCAATTTCGCGATCGCCGAGCCTCCCCTCAAGCTCGTCCTCATCGAGAACCCGGGGCACGGCGGCACCCTCAACCACCTGGGCGTCGAGGTCGAGACCAGTGACCGGGTGCATGAAGAAATCGCCCGCCTGTCCGGTGAGGGGCTGTTCACCGACGAAGAAATCGGCACCACCTGTTGCTTCGCGACGCAGGACAAGGTCTGGGTGTCCGGCCCGGGCGGTGAGCGATGGGAGGTCTACACCGTGCTCGCAGACTCCGAGACTTTCGGAAGCAGTCCGCGCGCCACGGAAGCGGCAGACGAGTGTTCGTGCGGTACTGCCGAGGAACACGCAGAAGAAGAACCAGCCAAGGCCAGTACTGCCTGCTGCTAGCGGTGGGCGTCGGTTTGCCTACTGATTCGATATCAGTCAATATCGATATATGTCGAATCAGGAAGCGTCTTCGGAGGCCTGCTGTGTGCTCGAGCCGTTGGTACGGGAACCCCTGACAACGGCTCAAGCGACGGAAATGGCGTTGAAGTTCAAGGCGTTGTCCGACCCGGTGCGGCTGCGCTTGCTGAGCTCTGTGGCAAGCCACGCCGGCGGCGAGGCGTGCGTGTGCGACATCTCGCCCGGACTCAAGGTGTCGCAGCCGACGATCTCGCACCACCTCAAGGTGCTGCGAGATGCGGGGTTGCTGACGTCCGAACGGCGGGCTTCCTGGGTGTATTACACGGTCGTGCCCGAGGTCCTCGGGTCGTTGTCGTCATTGTTGAGTGTCAGTGCCGACGCGGCGGTGGTGCGGGCATGACCGACAAAGTTCAACAGCGTCACGCAACGGCGCCGCCCGTCGTGGCGAAGTTGTCGACGCTGGACCGGTTCCTCCCCGTCTGGATCGGAATCGCGATGATCGCCGGCCTGCTGCTCGGCCGCTGGATTCCGGGACTCAACACGGCCTTGGACAAGGTTCAGATCGACGGCATCTCGCTGCCGATCGCGCTCGGTCTGCTGATCATGATGTACCCGGTGCTGGCCAAGGTCCGCTACGACAGACTCGACGCTGTCACCGGCGACCGCAGACTGCTGATCAGCTCGCTACTTCTCAACTGGGTGTTCGGTCCGGCACTGATGTTCGCGCTGGCGTGGCTCCTACTGCCGGACTTGCCCGAGTACCGCACCGGTTTGATCATCGTCGGCCTGGCTCGCTGTATCGCGATGGTGATCATTTGGAATGACCTTGCGTGCGGGGACCGCGAAGCGGCCGCGGTGCTCGTCGCTCTCAACTCGATATTCCAGGTACTGATGTTCGCAGTGCTGGGGTGGTTCTATCTGTCGGTGTTGCCGGGATGGCTGGGGTTGGAGCAGACCACCATCTCGACGTCGCCGTGGCAGATCGCCAAGTCTGTCCTGATCTTTCTGGGCATACCGCTACTGGCCGGGTACCTATCCCGGCGTCTCGGGGAGAAGGTCAAGGGCCGCGAATGGTACGAATCCAAGTTCCTGCCCGCGGTCGGACCGTGGGCTCTCTACGGACTGCTGTTCACCATCGTCATTCTCTTTGCGCTACAAGGAGATCAGATCACCAACCGCCCCCTCGACGTAGCGCGGATCGCCCTGCCCCTGCTCGCTTACTTCGCCATCATGTGGGGAGGCGGCTACCTGTTGGGCGCGCTGCTGCACCTCGGATACGAACGAACCACTACGCTGGCGTTCACCGCCGCGGGAAACAATTTCGAGTTGGCTATCGCCGTGGCCATCGCCACCTACGGCGCGACCTCGGGTCAGGCACTGGCCGGGGTGGTCGGGCCGCTGATCGAAGTGCCTGTGCTGGTCGCACTCGTTTACGTATCTCTTGCGCTGCGAAAGCGTGTCGGCGGCAACCACTCTGCGGCTGCGGAACCATCGACGGCTGCCAGCACCGAAGCGTAAGTGCGTTGAGTAATCCGTAGCGTCTCTCGTCGAGCTGGGAGTCGATATCAGCAGTGAAGGGTCTGATTTTGGCGCGTCCCATCCGCCTCGTGCCGCCAGCAGAGCCCGTCGCTCCGGCGTGTCATTCCCGTTCGCGCACCCAATATCGCAACGACTCCTACAGTCAAGACGTTCGCCAGCTAGAGAACTCTAGAGCGAGCGGGTAACCGCGCCCGCCCGAATTGCCTGGCGGTCGCAGGAGAGCCGAATGATTAGTCAATGGCTGGTGGCCAACCTTTCGTCGTGGGTGTTGTTGCTGGGAATCATTGTCGTCGTCGCGGGTGGAGCGATCCTCATTCAAGTATTTGTGCGCCGTCGTTTCCCCGGCCTCAAAGGTGAAGAGCACAACGATGTCATCAAGTTTGCTTTCGGGGTGGTCGGATTCGTGTTCGCGTTCTTCCTCGGCTTCGTCGTATCCGCCATGTGGGGACAGATCGGCGACGCGGACGGAAGAGCGCGTACCGAGGGGGCAGCGGGGGTGCAGCTTGCCAGAACTGTCACAGTGTTCGACCAGCCTGATGAAGATCGGATTCGAAAGGCGCTGCTCGAATACCAGCAGGCAGCGCTAGTCGAGTGGCGCGAAATCGCCCAGGGCGGCGCATACCCTGACGCGGACGAGGCTTTTACGCGACTGTATGCGGCCTATGAAGAAGTTCAAGCACGCACCGACGCGCAAAAGACAATACTTTCAACCTCTTTCGGCAATCTCGACAGCGTCGGGCAGGCACGTACACAGCGCTTGGCGCAAGCGCAAACTGATAATGGGCCGCCCTGGTCGCTGTGGGCGGTCATCTGGCTGACCAGCGGCCTGCTCCTGGCCTGCGCAATCATTTACGATGTCAAGAAACCCGCCACCCACTACACGATGGTTGCGATTCTGGGCATTTTGGTGGCTGTGAACCTGTTCCTCGTCGCGGAACTCTCACACCCATTCATCGGTGAAATCGGAACGTCCTCGGAACCACTGCAACAGGTCATCCGACAGTTGTCGTGAGGTCGCATCCCCGCGAGGATGCGCCGGCAGGGTAGCGCAGAGGGTCACGCACGAGCCGGCACCTCGAGTTCCGTCAGCAGCGCTCGGACCCGACGCTCGATCTCGTCACGGATGGGACGTACGGCGGCGACGTCTTGTCCGTGTGGATCTTCGAGGATCCATTCCTCATAGCGGCGGCCCGGAAATATCGGGCAGGCGTCGCCACAGCCCATCGTGATGATGACGTCCGCGGCCCTCACGATTTCATCCGTCCACGGCTTGGGGTATTCGCCCGAGATGTCGATGTCGCGCTCGGCCATGGCTTCGACGGCTGCCGGGTTGACCAACTCGCCTGGCTCGGAGCCCCCGGACCACGCGACCGCCCGATCGCCGGCGAGGTGAGTGAAGAATCCCAAAGCCATCTGCGACCGGCCGGCGTTGTGGGTGCACAGGAACAGGACGGTCGGCTTTCCGTCGCCCGATTTGCCCTCTGCCCGCGCGAGCGCGCGGAGTCGTTGCCGCGCAAAGCGTTCGGCCAACAACGGAAGGAAACGGGGCACCGTCGCCCGGCCGGCAAATTGGTCATAGGACGAGTGCAGGAACCTTTCGATGGTTTCCACCCCGAACACGCCGTCGAATTCCCTCTGGAGTTGGCCGGCCGCCGTCTTCATCGCCAGACGCTGGTCGATGGAGAGATCGCTACGGAGATGGTGCTCAGTGATCTCAGTGAGCTCAGTGATCTCAGTGATGTTGTCGGTCATGGCTTCTCCTGAACTAGGCGGGCTGAACATCGGGGACCAAGCGGTCGATTCGGGCGGTGAGTTCCCGTACCGCACCATCGAATGCGGACGCGGCCGCGGTGCGGGTCGGATCGCTGATCGACCAGTGGATGCGGGGTAGTTCAGCGGGAAGCTCCTCATGCGCGTTGTCGCACACCGCGATCACCAGGTCGTCGATGGCCAGGACGTCACCTAGATAGCGCGGCTTGACCGCGCGCATCGACAAGTTGAAGCGTTTTGCGGCGGCAACTGCGCCGCGATGCACTTGGGGCGCGGGATTAGTGCCGGCTGAGGTAGCGGGTAATTCGCTGCGCCGGTTCCAGATTGCGGCGGCAAGCTGGCTGCGGGCGGAGTTGTGGGTGCAGACGAACACGATGCGACGAGCACGATGGTGGGCTGATGGCAGCAGACCGTCGAGCGCCGCATGGTTGAGCCTGAGGTACGTCCGTCGCCCGTCGGCTTCTGACCGGGTCTGTCGTACGACCCCCGCGTTCTTGAGTACGGCGAGGTGATGCGCGAGCAGGTTGGAGGGCACTGACAACATCGCACGCAGTTCTGACGGGGACGCATCGGCATTCAGCAGGTGGTCGACGATCGTCAGTCTGGCGGGATCGGATAGTGCGGCGAAAACCGCCGTACGTTGAGTTAAGCCGGAAGTTGCATCAACAGACATTGACTCAATATCTACTGAGATGAATATCGTATGTCAACTCGTCCAGTGGAAATGTCGCCTCGAGCCCCTTGCCGGTTCATCTTCCGTTCACTATCCGTAGGCAAGTGATTAACGACGTGCGCTTAGGTTCTCAGCCGAGCAGCAACCGGTCTGCTTGACGCGACGTGTGTCACGGCGGGGGCCAGTCGGCCCGTGCCAGCGTCTACCTGTTTCACAAAGGAGCTTCGTGAAGGCCAATCGAACTGGTGCCGCGCTGAGCCTGCTGGCCGCCGGAACCTTGCTGCTGTCGGCGTGCGGTAGCGACGACAACACGTCTTCGGGATCGGGATCTGACAGTGGGTCGACACCGGCCGGTGACTGCGGCGGCAAGGAATCGCTCAAGGCCAGTGGCTCGTCGGCGCAGGCCAATGCGATGACGCGCTTCATCAATGCTTACGAGAAGGACTGCCCCGGCTTCACGCTGAACTACACCTCGAGCGGCTCGGGCGCCGGTGTCTCGGAGTTCATCGGTGGACAAACCGACTTCGGTGGTTCCGACTCGCCGCTCAGTGCCGAAAAGGGCGAGGTAGAGAAGGCCAAGGAGCGGTGCGGCGGCAGCGACGCGTGGAATCTGCCCGCCGTCTTCGGGCCCATCGCCGTCACCTACAACGTCGCCGGCGTCGACAACCTCGTTCTCGACGGACCCACTCTGGGCAAGATCTTCAACGGCACGGTCAAGACGTGGGATGCCCCCGAGATCAAAGCCTTGAACGAGGGCGCCAGCCTCCCGGCTGAGCCGATCAACGTGATCTTCCGCAGTGACGAGTCCGGTACGACGGACAACTTCCAGAAGTACCTGGACGCGGCATCGGACGGGGCGTGGGGCAAGGGTGCGGGCAAGTCCTTCGCCGGCGGCGTCGGCGAGGGAGCCAAGGGCAACGAGGGCACGTCCGCAGCGATCGCGAGCACCCCGGGTTCCATCACCTACAACGAATGGTCGTTCGCCAAGGCGCAGAACCTGTCGATCGCCAGGATCATCACCTCCGCAGGGCCGGAGCCGGTTGAGCTGAGCACCGAGTCGGCGGGTAAGGCGATCGACGGCGTCAAGTTCAAGGGCGAAGGCAACGACCTCGTGCTCGACACCGCGTCGTTCTACATGCCGACCGAGCCCGGTTCGTACCCGATCATGCTCGCGGCCTACGAGATCGTGTGCTCGAAGTACCCCGATGCCGAGGTTGCCACGGCGGTGAAGGCGTTCCTGCACTCGGCTCTGGGGAACGGCCAGACCGGTCTCGAGGAGAACGGCTACATCCCCGTTCCCGAAGCCTTCAAGGAGCGGCTGACCACGGCCGTTGACGCCATCAACGCGAATACCTAGTCAACTCCGATCCATGGCTGTGACACCAGATTCGACCGCTGTGGGTTCGTCAAACACGACGAGCCCACAGCGGGTTGGGCATACTCCAGAGAAGCCAACCAAGGATCGGAAGGGATCGGCTTTGAAGCAGGGCGAGGGACGTTGGGGCGACACCGTCTTCAAGTCCGTCGCGGTCGCCGCCGGCGCAACCATCATCGGCGCGATCGCACTGATGGCGCTGTTCCTGATCGTCAAGGCGATCCCGTCGCTGCAAGCCAACCAGGCGAACTTCCTGACCAGCACGGAGTTCCTCACCAGCGACTCTTCCAACCTGCGCTTCGGCATCCGCGACCTGTTCATGGTGACGGTGCTCAGCTCGGTGTTCGCCCTGATCATCGCCGTGCCCATCGCGATCGGCATTGCCGCGTTCTTGACGAACTATGCCCCGAAGCGGTTGGCGCGACCGTTCGGAATGCTGGTCGATCTGTTGGCGGCGGTGCCGTCGATCGTCTTCGGTCTGTGGGGCATTTTCGTGCTGGCCCCGTGGCTCACCCCGGTGGCGACTTTCCTCAACGAGAATCTCGGCTGGTTCTTCCTGTTCTCACAGGGCAACGTGTCACTGGCTGGCGGCGGAACGATTTTCACCGCGGGAATAGTTCTTGCCGTGATGATTCTCCCGATCATCACCTCGGTCACCCGCGAAGTCTTTGCGCTCACCCCACGGGGCCACGTCGAGGCCGCACAGGCCCTCGGTGCGACCAAGTGGGAAGTCATCCGGATGACGGTCTTTCCCTACGGCCGCAGCGGCATGATCGCGGCGTCGATGTTGGGCTTGGGCCGGGCGCTCGGTGAGACGATTGCCATCCTGATCATCCTGCGGACGGCAGCTCAGGCGGGCCACTGGTCGCTGTTCGACGGTGGCTACACGTTCGCGTCCAAGATCGCCTCGGCAGCAGCGGAGTTCAGCGCGCCACTGCCCACGGGGGCTTACATCGCCGCAGGCTTCGTGCTCTTCGCGCTGACCTTCATCGTCAACGCACTGGCCCGGGCCGCGGCCGGCGGAAGGGTTAGCGGAGGATGACGGCAACACTGGACCAGCCGGTGAAGGCCCCGACCTTCCACCCGGTGAGTACTGGTCGCAAGTTCAAGAATCGCCTCGCGACAACGCTTTTCACCGCATCGTTCGTGGTCGCGATGATCCCGTTGATCTGGTTGATCTACACGGTGCTGGCCAAGGGCATCGCTGCGATCACTTCGTCGACGTGGTGGAGCCACTCTCTTGCCGGCGTGCTCCCCGAGGAGATGGCCGGCGGTGTTTATCACGCTATCTACGGCACCGTGATTCAGGCCGCGATCGCCGCGGTGCTCTCCGTGCCGTTGGGCATCATGGCGGCGGTTTACCTGGTCGAATACGGCCGGGGCTGGTTCGCCAAGGTGACCACGTTCATGGTCGACATCCTCGCTGGTGTGCCATCGATCGTGGCCGCGCTCTTCATCTTCGCGCTGTGGATCGCGACCCTGGGATTCGAGCAGAGCGCGTTCGCGGTCTCGCTGGCATTGGTGTTGCTGATGCTTCCCGTCGTCGTGCGCAACACCGAGGAGATGCTCAAACTCGTCCCCGACGAGCTGCGAGAAGCGTCGTACGCGTTGGGCATTCCGAAATGGAAGACGATTGCACGCATCGTTGTGCCCACCGCGTTGCCCGGGATGATCAGCGGCATTCTGTTGGCCCTTGCCAGGGTCATGGGGGAGACGGCTCCGGTGCTGGTGCTCGTCGGCTACAGCCGGTCGATCAACATGGATCCCCTCGAGGGCAACATGGCGTCGCTGCCACTGCTGATCTACACCGAGCTGGTGAACCCGGAAGCGGCAGGCGCGCTTCGGGTCTGGGGTGCCGCGCTGACCCTCATCCTGATCATCGCGGCGCTGTACCTCGGTGCTGCATTCGTCAACCGATACCTGACGCGGAACAGAGTTTAGGAGCCTCATGGCCAAGCGGCTGGATCTCAAAGACCTCAACATCTACTACGGTTCGTTCCACGCCGTCGCCGACGTGGGATTGTCCGTCACACCGCGTAGTGTCACCGCCTTCATCGGCCCGTCGGGCTGCGGAAAATCGACGGTGCTGCGCACTCTCAACCGCATGCACGAGGTCCTGCCCGGTGCCCGGGTCGAAGGCTCGGTGCTGCTGGACGGTGAGGACATCTACGCTCCGGGCATCGATCCCGTCAGCGTCCGCAAGACCATCGGCATGGTGTTCCAGCGTCCGAATCCGTTCCCCACCATGTCGATTCGCGACAATGTGGTGGCCGGTCTGAAGCTTCAGGGTGTGCGCAACAAGAAGACGCTCGAGGAGGTCGCCGAGCGCTCGCTCAAGGGTGCCAACCTCTGGAACGAGGTCAAGGACCGGCTGGACAAGCCGGGCGGCGGTCTGTCTGGCGGTCAGCAGCAGCGACTGTGCATCGCGCGCGCAATCGCAGTGCAGCCGGACGTGCTGCTCATGGACGAGCCATGCTCAGCGCTGGATCCGATTTCGACGCTGGCGATCGAGGATCTGATCTCAGAGCTCAAGCAGGACTACACAATCGTCATCGTGACGCACAACATGCAACAGGCCGCCCGCGTCAGTGACCAGACGGCATTCTTCAATCTCGAGGCCACCGGCAAGCCGGGTCGTCTCATCGAGATCGACGTGACCGAGAAGATCTTCTCCAATCCGACGCAGAAGGCGACCGAGGACTATATCTCCGGCCGCTTCGGTTAAGCGCTTTGAGGCGAACGGCCTCAGCGTGACGCCAGCTGGTCTTCTTCTGGGAGGTTGCCGGTGGCCTGGAAGATGACCCGGCGGGCGATCTCGACCGCGTGATCGGCGAAGCGCTCGTAAAACCGGGACAGCAGCGTCACATCGACCGCGGCGGTGACGCCGTATTTCCACTCGCGGTCCATCAGCACGGTGAAAAGGTGGCGATGCAGATCATCCATCGCATCGTCTTCTTCGCTGATCCGCGCTGCCTTCTCCGGATCGCGCGTAACGAGCACCTCCTGAGCGCTATTACCCAATTCGACTGCCACTCGGCCCATTTCGGCGAAGTAGCCGTTGACCTCTTCGGGCAGCGCATGCTGGGGGTGGCGGCGGCGGGCTATCTTGGCGACGTGCAGCGCCAGGGCGCCCATTCGATCGACGTCGGCGACGATCTGGATCGCCGTGACAATAGAGCGCAGATCGCCTGCCACCGGCGCCTGCAGCGCCAGCAGCACGAACGCGGCCTCCTCGGCGCGCGTGCTCATCGCGACGATTTGCTCATGGTCGCTGATCACCTGCTCGGCCATAACGAGATCGGCCTGCAACAGGGCTTGGGTTGCACGCTCCATCGCCGCGCCGGCCAGCCCGCACATGTCGCCGAGCTGCGCAGATAGCTGATCCAACTGGTCATGGTACGCGGTTCGCATACGTCCACCCTACGGTCTGAGCAGCCGGAACGTCACGGCGTGCAGGGTGAACGCCAGGTGAATGGCGCATGCCAAAAAGCCGACGAGGCTACGCGGACAGGACTATTCGCAGGTCGTGTCGGCGGCGTTGGTGACGGTCAGATCCTCGGGCAGCTTGGTCGGTGTGCTTCCGGTGCCGCGCACGACCTGGACCTGCACCGGAGATCCGCTCGAGGGCGGCGAAGCCACCGAGTAGAAGTCGTTGCCGAGCACCACCTGAACGACATCGCCGAGGTTGGTCGCGCGCTCGATGGTCGAGTTGGGGAACGACGCGGCAACGGTTGCCGCCGCTTGCTCGTTGCCCGGGGAGAAGAACACCGTTGTGGTGTCCAGCGGACCGGGGTAATCGTCGGGCGTGATGACGTTGAAGCCATGCGTTTGGAGTTCGCCGGCAGCGGTCGCACCCAGCCCGTCTTCGCCCGTCGAATTCGACACCTGCACCGTGATGTCGGTCGGGTCGGTCGTGATCGTGTCGACGAGCTCGGTCGGTGCCGCGGCGTCCTGAGTGGGTATCTCGGTCTGGCTTTCGGGAGTGCCGGGCACCGGGGTGTTGTCGGCGTTCTTCTCCTCGGGCAGCGGATCGTCGTTGATGATCGCGTCGAAAATGGCCCGGTTGTCGTCTTCACGAAGATGCTCGTTGCCGTACTCGTCCATGTACCCCGTCGTCGGCACGGTCAGGAACGTGATCCGGCCCGCGGCAATGCCCTGAACCGATTGGCCCAGCGTGACCAGGTCTTTGGTGTCCATGTTGTCGACATAGCTGTCGTTGATGAACATGTTGACGACGTTGTTGAGCTTGGACAGCGAGAAGAACACTTCCTTGGAGATCATCGAGCGCAACAGCGAGGACAGGAAGAGCTGCTGACGCTTGATGCGGCCGTAGTCGCCGTTGGTTTCCGTCGTGATCTGGCGTGCGCGCACGTACTGAAGTGCGGTGTGGCCGTCCACCGTTTGGCGGCCGGCATTGGCCAGCACGGTCCCCAGCTCGTAGTCCTCGAGCGGGGTGGTGCTGCACACCTCGACACCGCCGAGAGCGTCGACCATCTTCGAGAAGCCCGCGAAATCCACTGCCATGAAACGGTTTACGTATAGGCCAGACAACTTCTGAATGACCTTCACCAGGCACTTCGGTCCACCGACGGCGTACGCGGAATTCAGCTTGTACTCGGTGTAGACCTTGTCGGCCCCGTACATGGGCGACTCGGGGTCGGTGATCGGGCCGTATTCCCCGGTTTTGGGATCCCACGGCTCGCACTGCATGGGCTCGATGGCGAGGTCTCGCGGAAACGACACCGCCACAACACGTTCACGGTTTGCGGGGATGTTCACCAGCATCACCGTGTCCGACCTCGCGCCTGCGGCCTCGTCGGTGGTGCCTGCACCCATGTCGACGTTCTCGCCCATGCGGCTGTCCACGCCGACGATCAAGAAGTTCTCGTCACCGAACTGTGCGTTCGGATCGAGGATGTCGCGAGAATCGGGATCGAGCGCGGAGATCCGGTTGAGCATGTTGTTCTTCGCCGACTGCCACTGCCACGCCCCACCGGTGAGGGCAAGAGCGAGCACGGCGATCAGGGCGGTGACCACGCGCCCGACGATCATCGACCTGCGGCGGCCCCGAGACGGCCGATGCTCATCGGTTTGGCGGCGGCCAGAACCGATATGAGACGGCGGAACGCGGCCGTGCCGATGGGTGGATGTCAGATCCGGCAGGTCGATCCCGATGGCCGGGATGATCTCGGTGTCGTAGTAGTCCTCGGCCTCAGGAACTTCGGCGGCGACCTCGTGAGGGTCGATGTCGGATCCGAGGGGCCGCTCGTGCCGACCGTACGCAGGCACTGGATCGATGATCTCGGTAGGCGGCGACGGCGGCGGTTCGGCCGGCGGAGGCGTGCTGCGGTCGGGCCGGTGTCGCTTCAGCTCCGCTGGGACGGCCTCATCGCCGTTGAGCTTGGCGATGAGGTCGGCGACCGTCACCCCGTCGGTGTGGTTACCGGGGGAGGACGGCGATGGCTCCTCGGTTGGCGCATCGGCATCGTCGGACACGTGTGCGCGCTCCCACGGCGCGGCGCCTGGCATCGGCTGAGATCTTCGGGTATGCCATTGATAGGTGTCGGACTGGTCGTCCGGCGACGACGAGGCACCCCGGCCATGACGGCCAGGAGTGGCGTTGTCGCCGTCACTCATCCTTCTACCGGCCTCCGACTCATAAACCGCCGCGCGCGACGTTGGGCTCCGATGTACCCGGTGCTTCCTACAGGTCACAGCACCCAGCAACACTCCAGTGGCCCCGACGTTGGAGCCGAATTACGAACGAGACTCATATCGTACTGAGACATCCTGAGAGATGTGATGTCAGAGTCGTCTCAGGTGGGAGACGACTCTGAGACGGACTAACCTCCTGAATGCATGACCTCGGCGCCCGCCGGGACGGTGCAGTCGTCGGGGTCTGTTAGCCAGCCCTCGGGTAGTGACACCGCGGCAGGTGAGCCCTGCCGGCCCCGCGGCCCCATTGCCGCGGCGGGGAACTCGATGTTCTGGTCGAGGTTCTGGAGCAGGCTCCGCAGTTCCTCCAGCGATTTGACCAGCGCCAACGCGCGCCGCAGGTCCGCACCGGCGGGGAAGCCATGGAGGTACCAGGCGACGTGCTTGCGAATGTCGCGCATGCCCTTGTCCTCGCCGAAATGCGCGGCGAGCAGTTCGCCGTGGCGCAGGATTATCGCCGCGACCTGGCCCAGTGTCGGCGGGGCGGCGGCGGGCGTGCCGGTGAATGCGGCCGACAATTCGGCGAACAACCAGGGACGACCAAGGCACCCCCGACCGATGACGACGCCGTCGCAGCCGGTCGCCTCCATCATCGCCAGCGCGTCGGCGGCTTCGAAGATGTCGCCGTTGCCGAGCACAGGAACCGTCGTGACGTGCTGTTTCAGCGCGGCGATCTGTTCCCAGTCCGCCTCGCCGGAGTATCGCTGTGCCGCCGTGCGCGCATGAAGCGCGACGGCGGCGGCGCCCTCCTCGGCGGCGATCCGGCCGGCGTCGAGGTGGGTGTGATGAGAGTCATCGATTCCGATCCGGAATTTCACCGTCACCGGGATGTCAGTGCCTTCGGTAGCGCGCACCGCGGCGGCCACGATCTGCCCGAACAGCCTGCGCTTGTACGGCAGCGCCGCCCCGCCACCGCGTCGAGTGACTTTGGGCACCGGGCAGCCGAAGTTCATGTCGATGTGATCGGCCAGGCCCTCGTCGACGATCATCCTCGCGGCCAGATAGGTGTTGTGTGGGTCAACCGAGTACAGCTGAAGCGATCGCGGCGTCTCGTCGTCGGCGAAGGTGACCATGTGCATGGTCGACGGATGGCGCTCGACGAGCGCCCGCGCCGTCACCATCTCGCATACATAGAGCCCGCTGACGGTGCCGGCCCTGGCCAGTTCCAGTTCGCGGCACAGCGTGCGGAAAGCGACGTTGGTGACGCCCGCCATCGGTGCCAGCACGACCGGACTTCGTAGTGCGATGGGACCGATCTGCAGCGCCGGGCGAGCGTCTGTTAGGACGCTGATGACCCCACCAGAAGGTTCTTGGCGGCCTTCTTCTCGGCGACCTTCGCGATGCGTTCGAGCCTGCGCTGCTTGGCGATCTCGAACTTCACGCAGGTGTCTTCGAGCTCCTGGACGTGGGCGGCCAGCTCGTCCCGCAGACGGGCCGACTCGCCGGAGAAGTCCTCGCGTTCGAAGATGCGCCATTTCTTGAGTACCGGCATCACCACATCGTCGAGGTGGATGCGGGGGTCGTAGACCCCGCCGGAGGCGATGACGACGGCCTTGCGGCGGAAGTCCGGGATTGTGTATCCGGGCATCTTGAAATTGGTCAGCACCTTGTGCAAGGAGCGCATGGCCTGGTCGGGGGCGATGTCGAAACCCGCAGCGGACACATCCCGGTAGAAGATCATGTGCAGGTTCTCGTCGGCCGAAACCCGTTGCAGCAGTTGGTCCGCAACAGTCTCGTTACACGCCTTGCCGGTGTTGCGGTGCGAGACGCGGGTGGCCAACTCCTGGAACGTCACGTAGATGACGGAGTCGAACAGGGAGTCGGCGAACAACTCAGCGTCACCCTCCAGCTGCTGGTTCTGGCCGGGGGAGAAGCCACGGGTCACCTGCTCGATGCGTAGCTGCTCGAGCTCGACGGGGTCGATCGCGCGGGTGACGACGAGGTAGTCGCGTAGCGCGATACCGTGCCGGTTCTCCTCGGCGGTCCACCGGTTCACCCAGAAGCCCCACGGCCCGTCCATGCTGAAGTTCATCGCGATTTCGCGGTGATAGGACGGCAGGTTGTCCTCGGTCAACAGGTTGGTGAGCATCGCGATCTGGGCGACCTCGGACAGCTTCGACTCTTCGGGGTCCCAGTCCTTGCCGCCGAGTGCGTAATAGTTCTTGCCGTCCGACCACGGGATGTAGTCGTGTGGATTCCAGTCCTTGCGCATGGTCAGGTGCCGGTTGACGTTCTTCTCGACCACTGGCTCGAGTTCGGTGAGCAGCTGTAGGTCGGTCAGGTCTTTCGACATGGCCCCTCCCAAGTTATCTGTACCTGTTGGTTGCACTCAATATATCTGTGCCCCGCGGTGACATTCAAGTCTCCACGCCAGGTGTCACATAAGCCACACGGGACCCACGTGTTCTGGCTAATATTTCGCCGGGCAAATAATTGCGGCCCGTACGCCAGGCGCAGACGACTCGGAGGACGGGCTCAGGTGAACATGCTCAAGATCGGTGTCGGTGCGATGGCCGCGGCGGTGGTGGCCGGCAGCGGTATCTGGCTGGGGTCCGGCACTGCGAACGCCGCCCCGGAGGTGGTCAACCGCACCTACAACGACGCCAAGCGGATGATCCAGCAGGCAGGCGGCACCGCTGTCATCGCGACACGGACAGGTGCGGGTCTGGAAGACGGAAAATGCCTTGTGATGAACGCCTGGGACGCGGGTTATCAGCGCATCGTCCGCGGCGGTATGCGGGCTAACAACGAGGTGCTGCTCGCCCTCAACTGCAACGGCGTTCTGGCAGGTCCAGGCTCGTCGGGCAACTCCTTGGCGAGTCCGGTCGGTCGCGAGGCAAAGCTGGAGGCCGAGCAGGAAGCCGCGAAGCGCGCAGCGCAGCAGCGGCAGGCCCAAGCGGCTGCCTCCGACGGCTAGCCTCCTCCGGTAGCGGCCCCGACCGGGAGGCCATAAGCTACGGTCATCAACCGTTTTGAGGTTCATTGACTGTGGAGGTCGGGCGCACGTGAAGAAGCTCATCGTTCTAGGGACCGGCTCGGCGTTTGCCGTCGCGGCAGCCTCGTCGCTGTTCCTTGGGGCAGGCATCGCATCAGCTGCCCCTGATGTTGTGGGCGACAAGTACTCGGATGCGCAAGAGGCGATCCAGGAGAGTGGCGGTTCCGCGGTCGTCGCCTCGCGTTTCGGCGACAAGCTCGACGAGGGCGATTGCATCGTCACGAACGCATGGGATGCGTCGTTCCTGCGCATCGACGCATCCGACGAATCTCAGGTCAATGTCGCGCTGAACTGCAGCGGCGCCTACGCCTCTGCGACCAATCCCGGCACTTCTGTGCAGAATCCGCTCGGCCGCGAGGCCAAGTCGGAGGCCGAGAAGGAAGCCGCGGAGCAGGAAGAGCAGGAACTCGCAGGTCCTGAGATTCCCGACAACTAGGGGTCAGTAGCTCGATACGCGGCTCATCAGCATCTCCACGCAGTAGTCGATGAACTGCTCGCGTGAGGCTGCGAGTCTGCCGTTCAAGTAGGCGGTGAACAACGCCGTCAAAGCACCGATCAGGCCAGTGGCGACCATAGCTGCCTGGACGGGATCCCCGATGCGCGTCAGCTTGTGCTGCACGAGTTCGATAAAGCTCGGCATCCATTCGGCGCCCGAGCGCGTCAGTACCGGTTCCTTTTCGGGCGCCAGCAGCAGAACCCGGCCGCGCGCTGGGTCGTCGACCATGAGCGCGACGAACTGCTCGACCGCATCGCGCGGGGTTTTCGCCGTGGTCAGCGTGGACATGGCCCGCGCGCAGACGTCGTCGTAGACCGCGCGGACGAACTCGTCCCGGTCGGCGAAGCTCTCGTAGAAGTAGCGTTCGGTCAGCCCGGCCGACTGGCACACCCCGCGCACCGTCAGGGCCGGCCCCTGCGCGCCACCGAGACGGGCGACGCCTGCTGCGATCAGCTCGTCGCGGCGCAATGCCTGCCGGTCCTCCAAGGGCACACCGGACCACCGGCCCCGTCGTTGACCCGACGCCACATCCCTCCTAGACTTCCATTCTGACAACGCGTGTAGTCAGAATAGGTCATTCTGACCGGATGGGAAGCTAACCCAGTGACTCAAGATACGTCCGCGAGATGCCCCGTGAACAGTGACGAGGCTCCTGTGGCAGTCGGGTGCCCGGTGTCGTCAGGGGGATACGACGCTCCGCCGCAGCCGCTGGGGCCCGACTCGCTGACGTGGAAGTACTTCGGTCGGTGGACCGGAATGCTGCAGGGTCCCTGGGCCGGTTCGATGCAGAACATGCATCCACAGCTGGGCGCCGCAGTCCAAGAGCACTCGATCTTCTTCATGGAACGCATGCCGCGGCTGTTCCGGTCGGTGTATCCGATCGGCGGCGTCGTGTTCGACGGTGACCGCGCGCCCCAGACCGGGGCACAGGTCCGCGACTATCACATCGGGATCAAGGGCGTCGACGATCAAGGTCGTCGCTACAGCGCGCTGAACCCCGACGTTTTCTATTGGGCACACGCGACGTTCTTCAAGTCGACGCTGCTGGCGGCGGAGTGGCTCGGCGGCGGGCTCACGGAGGCGCAGAAACGGCAGCTGTTCGACGAGCACATCGTGTGGTACCGCATGTACGGCATGAGCATGCGGCCGGTTCCGAAGTCGTGGGAGGAATTCCAGGAGTACTGGGATCACATGTGCCACAACGTGTTGGAGAACAACTGGGCAGCACGCGAGGTGCTCGATCTGTCATCGATGCCAAAGCACCCCTCGCTGGACTGGATGCCCGACTGGATGTGGAAGCTGAACATCGCGGGGATGCAGCGGTTCTTCAATTTCACGACCGTCGGCCTGTTCGATCCGGCGGTGCGCGACCTGATGGGCTACACCTGGACGCCCCGCCAGGAGCGGCTACACAAGCTGTTCGGCAAGGTGGTGTATCACGTCGTCAAGTTGCTGCCGAAGCGCGTGATGATGCACCCGCGCAAGCGATCTGCGTGGGATCGTGCCAGCGGCCGGCTGCCCGCGGACTCACCGTTGGTCGAGACGCCGGCGCGCAATCTTCCGCCGGTGGAGTACCGCGACAACCCGCATTACTACTCGCCGAAGGTCTGAGGCCTGCCGTCAGACGGTGTGATCCGTCCATGCCACGCCGTCGAAATACCTTATTTTGCATCGGTTTTGCGGATCCGGAAACCACCCCGCTTGCACTGGTGGGTACCTGCCGAACACGCCGCGTTGATCGCCGCGCAGGCTCAACCGGTGTTCGTAGTCGGCGCGGGCACGTAGGCCGGCATCGCGGACGGCGAGCGTTCTCCTGCGGTGATGGACGAACAAAAACAACGCGAGGATCGCCGTGACGGCGAGCGCTTCGTACCAGCCGTTGGCGAGCCACCAGAATGTCACCAGCGCGGCGACGCCGGTGGCCACCGGGTGCCGCCGCCAAAATGGACGTCGGGCCTGGTTGTAGAGCACATTGTGAGATTACGCCTTGCTGGGCCGCGTCGAACACTCTCGACCGAGAGGATCGGCTTCGTTCAGCACGACGCGAGATGCGCCAATCAGACGCGCAGAGCACGGCTTTCGTGTCCACGATGCGGCGGTTGGAGCGGCGGTGCGACGCTGCGATGGGCATATCCTGAACCCGGAATTCCCAGGCCACCGGTGCCACAGCGTTAAGATGCAGATGACCTGGAACGAGGGTGTCAATGACCGATCCGACGGCCCGCCGGCAAGCCGAGTTCGCTCCAACTCAAATGTCGGCCGACACGGTGGACGAAACACGAAACGGCACCGGAACACTCGGCTCGTCGTTCGACCTCTCCGGGCCATCCCAGATCGCGCGGATCGAGGTCGGCCAGCGGCTCGACGACTTCGACCTGCTCGTCGAACTCGGCAGCGGCGCATTCGCGCGAGTCTTTCTCGCTCGTCAACGGTCTATGCAACGGCTGGTGGCGGTGAAGATCTCCGCAAACCGCGGGGAGGAAGGACAGACCCTCGCCCAGCTTGATCACGATTACATCGTCCGGGTCTTCGACCAGCGGATACTCCGCGACCGCGACTGGCGGCTGCTGTACATGCAATACGTGCCCGCCGGGACGCTGCTCGACCTCGGTCGACTGATTTTCGGTGACGATCGGCGACCCGAATCCGGTCAGGCGCTGCTCGACGCGGTCGACGTCGCACTGGAGTCCCGCGGCGAGAGCCGGCCCACCGAATCAACCGCTCGCGCTGAGCTCGCGACCCTTTCCTGGCCTGAGACCGTCGCGTGGCTGGGGAAGCGACTGGCCGAAGCATTGCACTATGCGAATTCGCGGGGCGTCCTGCACCGCGACATCAAGCCGGCCAACGTATTGCTTGCACCCGATGGCACCCCCAAACTCGCCGATTTCAACATCAGCTTCGCCCGAAACCTGTCCGGGGCAAGCCCGTTCACCTACTTCGGTGGCTCACTGTCCTACATGTCTCCCGAGCAGCTCATGGCTACCCGGCCCGGACACGTCCACGACGCGGCGAACCTCGATACCCGCAGTGACATCTACTCACTCGCGGTCATGCTGTGGGAACTGCTGACGGGCAGGAAACCGTTCGATGACTCTGCGGCGCAAGCTGCTCGCGCGGAATCGGCTGAATTGGTCGGCGACACCACCGCGCTCGATCTGATGCTGTCCACCCGCGCGGAAGGGATCACGTCGGCGGCACTCGCGGCGCTACCGAGTGACTGCCCTACCGCGCTACGTCGAGTTCTGCTGAAGGCACTGAGCGCAGACCGTGACCAACGCTGGACCTCGGGGGCTGAACTCGCCGAGCAACTGCAACTGTGCCTCGATCCGCAAGCGCGTGACCTGGTGGACCCGCCTGAACGAAGCTGGCGGCTGCGTCTGCGGCCGTATTTTCTGCCGATTGCCGTGCCGGCCGTCGTGATTCCCAATGCGTTGGCCGCCGCATACACCATCCACCACAATCAGCTGCTCATCGTCAGCAAGCTTTCCGAGCAGGGCCAAGACCGGTTCATGCTGCTCACAACGCTGCTCAACCTACTCGTCTGGCCGCTCGGAATTGTGCTGGCGGTCTATTCGATCCGGTACGTGATCTTCGTCCCGCGGCGCCTGCGGCGTGGCCCGGCGCCGCCTGCGGACGCATTGGCCCGGGCGCGCCACGACTGCCTGGTCGCCAGTGAGCGGGTGGTGTTCGTCGTCATCGGTCTGTGGGTGCTGTCTGGGGTGACGTTTGCGCTCACGCTGCAGTTCGTGGCGGGTGGAATGCCCGGTCGATCCGCGATCCATTTCGTGGGGTCGCATGCGGTGGGCGGCGCGATGGCGATCGCGTATCCGTTTTTCCTGCTGACCTTCTACATCGTCCGCAGCATCTATCCGGAGCTGATAGCACAGGGACAGACCGATGCGCGCGATGCCGAACAGCTACGGGCGCTCAGCCGTCGACTGTCGCGCTATCTGGCGATCGCGGCTTCGGTGCCATTGCTCGCCATCATGGCAGTGAGCTTCCTGACCGCCCCCGAGATCGCCGAGATCATCGTCCCGATCAGGGTCGTGTGTCTCGGCGGTATTGCCGCATTCATTTTCGCGTATTGGTTGTCACGCATGATCGAGTCCGACATTCAAGCGCTCGAGCGGGTGATTCGCCAGGCACGCATTTCTGAACGCGGCGTGCCGTCGCAGACCGGGTGACGCGCACCGCGCCAATACTTCTGTGCCCCTGTGGTGCCCCCACCAGGGCTCGAACCTGGGACCTGCGGATTAAAAGTCCGTAGCTCTACCAACTGAGCTATAGGGGCGCGAGGCATCAGGATACTGGGTGCCGTCGGGGACCGCGTTTGAGGATTGGGGTGTCCGTACCCTAAGCTAGCGAGGCTCCCAGCGTCACAGCGTTGTGAGTACCCCGGAGAGATTCGGCTGGCCCCCTTCGTCTAGCGGCCTAGGACGCCGCCCTTTCAAGGCGGTAGCGCGGGTTCGAATCCCGTAGGGGGTACGCGCGGCACCGTACGATTGGAAGCCGCAAGCGTAGAAAGCAAGGCCCTGTGGCGCAGTTGGTTAGCGCGCCGCCCTGTCACGGCGGAGGTCGCGGGTTCGAGTCCCGTCAGGGTCGCCACTATTGGCGAGGCACTTCGGTTATCGACACGGCCGATGCCTTCCGGCCAGGTAGCTCAGTTGGTACGAGCGTCCGCCTGAAAAGCGGAAGGTCGCCGGTTCGATCCCGGCCCTGGCCACTCTAGAGGCACTCTGCCTCGGTGCCCCCGTCGTCGACGTTGTTCGGTCGGGTTTCCGCAGCCGTCAAGAATTCGTCAAGGCGTCCGCCGCATGCTGTCGTGGACGGCCGCCAGGGCCGCATGCGAAAGGAACGATCCATGAACTCTGCCGCACGATTGGCGACGAACCTGTTGGTGTCCGGCGGCCTCAGCCTGGCCGGCATCGGACTGGTCGTGGGAACCGCGCAGGCCGAGCCTGCGCCGGTGACCGTGATACCTGAGGGAGCGGCGCAGACGGTTGTCGACGTCGTCGCCGAGAACACCGGCTTCCGCCCGACCGATGTGACCTGCCCGGCGGGAGTGGAGGCGAAGGTGGGACAGCAGTTCGAGTGCCGGTTCACCGGTCCGGAAGGCCCGTATACCGCCTACCTGCAGATCATGACGGTCGACGGCCAATACGTCGAGTACTCGATCGCGACCCGCCGGAACTAGTTGCGTCTTTCTGGCGAAGCGCATATCTTCCGTTGGTACGATCGTGTACCACGGAGGGATCACATGGCTGAGCCGACCACCGACCCGGTGCGCTTGCCGCCGGCGCCGCGCATACCCAAGCTGCTGCAGGGCGTGGGATTCCTCGCCGCCCGGGACAAGGCCGTCGCCGCGGTGTCCAGGCGGCACGGCCCGACATTCACGCTCAACCTGCCGATTTTCGGTCCGACCGTCGTCGTCGGCGATCCGGCCCTGATCAAGGAGTTGTTCACGGCCAAACCGGACCTGATCGCACGAGCCGGGGTGCTCGGCGAGATGTTCGGGCCGGGCTCGACGTTCAGTCTCGCGGGCGCCGAGCACCGGGAACGTCGCAAGCTGCTGGTTCCGCCGTTCCACGGCAAGCGGATGGCCGGCTACGAGGCGATCGTCGAAGAAGAGGTCATGCGTGAAATCGCGTCCTGGCCCGAAGGTCAGGAATTCGAGACCATGCCGTCGATGATGCGCATCACCCTCAACGCCATTCTGCGCACCGTGTTCGGCGCCGAGGGGACGGCCCTGGACGAACTGCGCGATTGTCTGCCGCAGATGGTGTTGTACGCCTCTCGGTTGGCCGTCATGCCGCCGGTGGTGCGCCGAGACTTCGGACCGCACAGCCCCGGGCGGAAACTCGCCGAGAACCGCAGGCGCTACGACGAGATCATCGCCCGCCTCATCGCCGACATCCGCAACGACCCGGCGTTCGAGCAGCGCACCGACGTCCTTTCGCTCATGCTGCAGGCGCGGTACGACGACGGATCACTTATAGCCGACGACCATGTGGCCGACGAACTGCTCACGCTGCTGGCCGCCGGGCACGAGACCACCGCCACCACCTTGGCGTGGACGGTCGAGCGGCTGCGCAGGCACCCGCGCCTCTTGTCGCGCCTGGCCGCCGAGGTCGACGCGGGCGGGTCTGAACTCGTCCAGGCCACCATCTGGGAGGTCCAGCGGACCCGGCCCGTCATCAACGGCACAGCGCGAATCACGAAAACGCGGATCCGGCTCGGCGATTGGGTCATTCCCGAACGTCACGTCGTGATGGCCAGCATCACCCTGGCGCACGCGGCTGCGAGCAGTTTCCCCGACGCGGAGGTGTTCGATCCCGACCGGTTTGTCGGCAATCCACCGGACAATTACGCGTGGATTCCCTACGGCGGCGGCGTCCGCCGCTGCATCGGGGCCGCGTTCGCCAACATGGAGATGGTCGTCACGCTGCGAACGCTGATGCGCGAGTTCGAGTTCGGCACCACCTACGCCGCGGGTGAGCGCAGACATTCCCGTGGCGTGGCCACCGCGCCCGGTCGCGGCGGCCGAGCGGTCGTATATCGGCGTCGTGCCGCGGCTCCGCAGACCAGTCCTTCCAGCGCGGCGAGGATATCGGCGTGACGGCGAACGAGACCGTCGTGGACGTCGGCCGTGGCATCGAACTCTGCTATGACCACGCCGGCGACCCCGCCGATCCACCCATCATGCTGGTCGCCGGCCTGGGGCAGCAATTACATTCCTGGCCCGACGAATTCGTCGCAAAACTCGTGGGACTCGGCTATCACGTGATCCGGTTCGACAACCGCGACGCGGGCCGTTCCACCCACATGACCTATCGTCCGCCGAATCCGGTGGCCATGTTGCGGGGCGGTGATCCTAGGCATCAGTACCACCTGGGTGACATGGCGCGCGACACCGTCGGCCTGATGGATGCGCTCGGACATCGAGACGTGCACCTGGTGGGCGTGTCGATGGGCGGCATGATCGCGCAGACCGTCGCCGCGCATCATCCGGGCCGGGTGCGCACACTCACCTCGATCATGTCGACGACGGGGGCGCGTCGGCTGGGACGGCCCGCACTGTCCACGTGGCGACGGATGCTGACGTCGAAGCCGCCGCGTACAAGGGAAGAGGAAATGGATCGGGCCGCGAACATCTTCGCCCACATCGGATCCCACGGCTTTCCCTTCGATGAGGAGGCGGTGCGCACCCGTGCCGGCATCGCCTTCGACCGCGATCCCAGCCCGGCGGGCATCGCTCGGCAGCTGGCGGGCATCTTCGCCTCTGGCGACCGCACCGCCGAGCTCGCCCACATCGACGTACCGACCCTGGTCATCCACGGCGACCGAGACCGGATGGTTCATCCGACCGGCGGGGCTGCGACGGCCCGAGCGATACCGGGCGCTCGCCTCGAGACGATCGTCGGCCTCGGCCACGACCTGCCCGTCGGGGCATGGGACCGAATCATCGACCTGATCACCGACCACTTCACCGGGGCAGAATTCGCGGCGCGCCGCGGCGCAGCTCTGACCCGCACCGACCGTGAGGAGAGCGCATGAGCAAGAGGCGTAGGACGATAAGTGGCCGCACCGCGGTCATCACCGGTGCGGCATCGGGTATCGGTCGTGCTCTGGCGCAACGGTTGTCGGCGCACAGCTGCCCGGTCGCCATCGCCGACGTCGATGAGGCCGGGCTGAAGGAAACCGAGGCGTCGTTGCCTGGCCCAGCCCTACTGCGGGTTCTCGATGTCAGCGATGCGCAGGCGCAGCGCGACTTCGCCGCAGAGGTACGTGACTGGGCGCCCCAGCCACTCGGCGCGGTGTTCAACAATGCCGGCGTTGCCGTCGGATCGAGCGTGCTCGACGCCGTCCCAGAGGACGACGAATGGTTGTGGAGCATCAACTTCGGAGGCGTCGTCAACGGCACGAGGGCGTTTCTGCCCATCCTCGTCGAACAGGACGAGGGCGTGGTCGTCAACACGTCGAGCGTCTTCGGTCTGGTCGGCATGCCGACCCAGAGTGCTTACTGCGCAGCCAAGTTCGCCGTCCGCGGCTTCACCGACGCCCTTCGCCAAGAGCTGCGCGGCACCGGCGTCACTGCCATCAACGTGCACCCGGGCGGGATCAACACCAACATCGTGCGCAACGGTCGGATGCGCAAGGATCCCGAGGGCCGAGGCCGCACCCAGGAGCAGATGGCCAAGGAGTTCGCGAACATCACCATGACGCAGCCCGACAAGGCCGCCGAGATCATCCACCGCGGTGTGGAGTCCGGCAAGGCGCGGATACTCGTCGGACCCGACGCCTACATGTTCGACGCCTTGGCGCGAATGGCGCCGACGCACTATTACGACGTGCTCGGCCGGCTGCAGAGTGTCCTTCGAAGGCGCGCGTCGAGCTAGGGGACCAGCACGACCTTGCCGATGTTCTCACGCGCGGCGAGGATGCGGTGCGCCTCGCGCGCGTTGTCGAACGGCACGGCGGCGTGCAGGATCGGCGTGACGACGCCGTCGGCCAATGCCTTTGCCAGGGGCCCGATCCACGGTTCGAGTGTGCCGCGGTCATCCCAGAGCGCCAGCATGTTGAGGCCGATGACGGCCTTGGAGTCCGAAAGCTGTTTGGTCAGGTTGAACCCGCGCAGCATTGGCAACAGTTGCGGCAATACTGTACGCAGAGAACGCTTCTCGCCCTGCTGCAACGCCGAGATGCCGTACGCGATCAATTTGCCACCGGGCCGGAGCAGGTTGTAGGAGCGGCGCAGCGATGCACCGCCGATCGCGTCGAGCACCATGTCGTAGGGCGGCAGATCCTTCCACCACCCGTCGCGTCGGTAGTCGATTGTGCGATCGACGCCCATGTCGCGGAGCACCTGATGCTTCCCGGGTGACGCGGTGCCATGGATTTCGACACCCGTGGGTTTGGCGAGCTGGATGGCCGCGGTGCCGACGCCACCGGCGGCCGCATGGATGAGGACGCGTTCACCGGCCTTCGGCGAGCCGTATCCGTGCAGCGCGGCCCACGCAGTCGCGTAGTTGACCGGGACGGCGGCACCCTGCTCGAAGGTCAGGCGGTCTGGAAGCGGAACCGTATCGGCGGCCTTGACGTTCACGATTTCGGCGTATCCACCGAAACGCGTCCCGGCCAAAACTCTTTCGCCCACACGTGACTCGTCGACACCCGCACCGGCCGCGTCGATCGTCCCCGACACTTCGTAGCCGACCACGGATGGCGGTTTGGGTGCTTCGGGGTAGAGGCCGACGCGCGCGAGATGGTCGGCGAAGTTGACGCCCGCCGCCCGCACCGCGATGCGCACCTGGCCGGGGCCGGGCGGGGGAGGATCGGGCCGCTGCTCGACCTTGAGCACTGAGGGATCACCGTGCTTGGTGATGACGACGGCGCGCATGGTCACGCCGTCGCCTTCGCGTGTTCGTACAGATCGGCGTCGTGGGCACAGACGATCAGCAGGTCGGGCTCCTGACGCTGGTAGAGCTCGGTGAGTCGAGCGTGGTTGTCCAGCACCTTCTTTCGGTCGAATGCGAGAAGAGGTTCGATGATCCGGATCGGGCGGGGGACCTCGGAGATGCCGTCCAGGGTGCCCTGGTGGTAGAAGGCGTCGCCGCCGTGCAGCACCCAGCGGTTCCCGGCGTCAACGGCGATACATGCATGTCCCCGGGTGTGGCCGGGCAACGAGATCAGCACGATTCCCGGTGCGATCTCGTTGAGTTCCTTGGCGGCGGCGAATCCCCGCCATCTCTCCCCGGAGGGGTCGTGCTCGACGATCTTGGGGCCGTGTGCCCATTGAACGGCGCGAAAGCGCATCTTCTCCTGAAACGTCGGATCCTTTACCGCTCCTTTGATTTCGGCGCTGGTGGCGTGGACTTGGGCATCGGGGAAGTCGGAGATGCCGCCGATGTGATCCATGTCGAAGTGCGTGACGACGATGTGGCGGACGTCGGCGCGGGTGAACCCGAGGCGCTCCACCTGGCGCAGCGCGGTTTCGCCGGGGTCGAACACCGGCTTGAACAGGCGGCGGGTGGGCCCGACCCGCGCGTGGTCGTCGCAGTCGCGCGTCCCGTATCCGGTGTCGACGAGCACCAGGCCGTTGTCGGTCTCGACGAGCAGGACGTGGCAGACGATCCTTGATACGAGATACGGGTTCATCGTCCCGCAGTTGAGATGGTGGACCTTCACAGTTCTCCCGCCATCGCGAGCAGTTCGCCGCGCCCGATCTGCGTGACGAGGCTGGCCGAGTCGAAGTAGATGCGTTCGTTGACGACGCGGTCGCCCTCGAAGTAGAACACCGCGATGATCGGCACCCGGAACGCCTTGCCGGTCGGCGGCAGGCCGTAGAACTCGCCGAGATTGGTTCCCAGCAAGTCGAATTCGACGATCACGGCATCATCGGCGACGTGGCATACGACGTTGTCGTGCCGCTGGTCGGGGAACGCGGTTCTGGTGGTCAGGTAGTACCCCATGACTTCGTCGTCGCCGTCGAAGACCTGGCCGGTGGCCATGATCTCGTAGTGGGGGTGGCCGTTAAACGTGGCCAGGGTGCGGTCGAACTCCTTGGTCACCTCGGTGTCCATGTGCTCCCGGATCACCTCGAGGCGGCGCTCGCGCAGATCGTCTGTGATCATGCCTTGACTGTAGGCCGCCGCTCGGCTGTCAGACCGCGGATTGCAGGGGCGCTCCGAGCTGCTGGTGCCGGTGCTGGCGTTCGACGACGGCGAGGTAGGCCGCCCACGCAAACGCGGAGCTGGCGAACAGGATGAATCCGCAGAAGAGCCACGCGTGTTTGATGCCGCGCCGACGGCCGTCGACGATGGACCACAGCGGGAAGAGCAGCAGGCTCATGATCGTGTAGTCCTGACTGGCCGAGCTCGCGGCGGGGTTGGCGTACCCCAGCGTGATGAACTCCCACCAACTGCCGGGCCCCCAGATGAAGTTGTGCATACCTCCCGGCGGCGCGTACTCGGCGACGTACTGGTTGTTGAAGTAGTAGCCGAGCACGACCGATGCGATACCCGCGACGTAATAGAAGAGCTCCAGCCCGGTCACCTGAGGGCCGGACGAGTAGCGCGCGAAGATCGCCGGATTCGTCTTGACGATGAAAGCCATCGTCGCGAACCCGAGCACGAGGTGGACGATCAGCGAAACCATAAAGGCGGAGTCTCACCAAGCTGTGAAGTTTTGTCAATAGTGACAGAACTTGGTGCGGTAGTTTCTCCCCATGGTCCGACCCGCCCAGACGGCACGAAGTGAGCGCACGCGCGAGGCGTTGCGGCAGGCCGCGGTGGTGCGGTTTCTCGCCCAGGGGGTCGAAGACACCTCGGCCGAGCAGATCGCGGCCGATGCCGGAGTTTCGCTGCGGACGTTCTATCGGCACTTCGCGTCCAAACACGATCTGCTGTTCGCCGACTACGCCGGCCTGCAGTGGTTCAGGACGGCGCTGGCGCAGCGCAATCCCGACGAGTCGATCATCGATTCGGTGCATGCCGCGATGATGGCGCGTCCATACGACGACTGGGCCGTCGCGCAGACGGCCGCCCTGCGCGCACAGGAGATCGAACCCGACCGGATCGTGCGGCATATCCGGCAGGTCGAGGCAGATTTCGCCGAGGCGATCGTGCATCGCCTGACCGAGGAGAACCCGCCCGCACCGGGTACGGATGAGGGAATGCGCGTGGCGATCACCGCGCGGTGCATCGCGGCGGCGGTCTTCGGTGCGATGGAGGTCTGGATGCTCGGCCAGGAGCGCTCACTGCCCGAGTTGTCGCGGCTGACCCGGGAGGCGCTGGACACGCTCGCTAAGGGGATCAGCTGAAAGTTTTGTCATTATTGACAAAACGTATGGCGCGTGTCAGCCTCAGCGCATGGCTGACTTTGATGCGATCGTCGTCGGCGCGGGCCACAACGGGTTGACCGCTGCCGCACTTCTCCAGAAGGCGGGCCTACGCACGCTCTGCCTCGACTTCAAGCTGTATGCCGGCGGTATGGCCTCCACCGTCGAGCTGTTCGACGGCTACCGATTCGAGATCGCAGGGTCGGTGCAGATTCCGACCTCGGCCGTGGTCAGCCGCGAACTCGGACTCGACGAGTTGCCGACCGTCGACCTCGACGTGATGTCGGTGTCACTGCGTGGCGTCGGCGACGAACCGCTGGTCTATTACACCGACCCGATGAAGCTGATGACGCACATCAACGAGGTGCACGGCGCGGAAGCCGTCAACGGGATGGCCGGTCTGATGGCGTGGTGTCAGGCGCCGACGCGCGCGCTGGGCCGTTTCGAAGCCGGCCAGCCGCCCAAGACACTCGACGAGATGTATGCCTGCGCGACAAACGAATTCGAGCGGCAGACCATCACCGATCTGCTCTTCGGCTCGGTTACCGATGTGATCGACCGCTACCTGCCCGACCGGGAGAAGCACGGCGCGCTGCGCGGCATGCTCTCGTTGCTCGCGTGCAACACCACCTATCGCGGCCCCGCGACGCCGGGTACCGCGGCGGCGCTGGCCTACGGTTTCGCCGTTCCGGACGAGAACGCGCTCCTGGTGAAGAAACTCCAGGGTGGCATCGGCGCCTTGACGTCGCACCTGTGCGACGTGTTCACCTCGGCCGGCGGCGAATTGCGGTTGCGCAGCAAGGTCGAGGAGATCCAGGTCGCCGACAGCCGGGTGAGCGGTGTCCGGTTGGAGGACGGCACCGTCATCACCGCGCCCATCGTGATCTCCGGTATCGCACCGGATCTCACCATCAACGGCATGATCGACCCCGCCGCGCTACCCGCCGATGTTCGGGAACGTTTCTCCGGCCAGGATCATCGCGGCAGCTATCTGCAGATGCACTTCGCGCTCGACGGCATACCGGAGTTCGCGGCACCCTACGAACTGCTCAACGATCCGGCGATGCAGTCGAATATCGGAATCTTCTCCACCCCCGAGGAATTGCAGCGGCAGTGGGAGGACTGCAGACACGGCATCGTGCCCGCCGACCCGTCCATCGCATTGCAGATACCGTCGGTGAACGACCCGGGTCTCGCGCCCGAGGGCAAGCACGCGGCGTCGGCCTTCTCGCTGTGGTTCCCCATCGAGGAGTCGGATTCGAGCTACGGGGAGATGAAGGCCGAGATGGGACAGCGGGTGATCGACAAGATCACCAGGCTGGCGCCGAATTTCGAGAGCCTGATTCTCAAACACACCACCTTCACTCCCAAGCACATGGGCACGATGTTCGGGGCGCCGGGTGGCGACTACTGCCACGGGCTGATCCACCCTGACCAGATCGGGCCCAACCGGCCAGGCCCGAAAGGCTATGTCGATCAACCCATTCCGATCGACGGCCTCTACCTGGCCAGTGCCGGATGCCACGGTGGCCCCGGCATCACGTTCGTGCCCGGCTACAACGCGGCCACGCAGGCGCTCGTCGACGTGAAGTAGACCTCGGACGCCGGCCTACGGTCCGCGTTCGTTGTTGCAGTCGTCTTTGTCTGGTGGTTTCAGGAGTAGTTCGGGGCGGTGGTAGTAGTTGATGCGGGTTTGGCCGGTGTCGAGGCCTGGTGGTGGGTGCCATTCGGCGTCGCCGTGGTCGTTGATGGTGGTGGTCCAGCCGTTGTTCTTGTCGACGAGGCGGTTGTCGGGTCCACAGGCCAGGGTCATCTCGTTGATGTTGGTGTTGCCGCCGTCGGCCCAATCCTGCAGGGCGTGATGCACCTGGGCGCCGTAGGCCGGCACCGCGCAGCACGGTTTGGTGCAGCCCCCGTCCCGGGCGATCAGCATGATCCGCTGCGCGGGGGAGGCGGTGCGTCGCGCGCGGAACAGGTCCAAGGCTTGTCCGGTGGATTTGTCGAACACCGCCAGCCAGTGGTGGGCGTGGGCGGCCAGGCGGATCACATCTGTGATCGGCATGAGGGTGCCGCCGCCGGTGGTGCCCACCCCGGCGCGGGACTCGAGGTCTTGCAGGGTGGTGCGGATGATGATCGAGGTCGGTAGCCCGTTGTGCTGACCCAATTCGCCGGATTCCAACGCGTTGCGGCCCAGGGCGAGCAGGGCGTCGTGTTGGCGTTGGGCCAGGGTGCGGTGATCGGTGTCGATCTGTTCCTGTGAGGGGGTGCCGCTGATGCACGGGGTGTCGTCGTCGGGGTTGCACATGCCCGGTGCGCCCCATTTGGCGAAGATGGGTTCGAGCACTGCCCACGCTTCCGGCGTCAGGTCGCCGTTGATGGAGACCATGCCGTCACGGCCCTGCGGGCCACAAATGAGACCGCGCTTGCGCTGTCGTTCGGTGTCCTCGGGTGCGGGGCCGTCCTGATCCAAGAGGAACAGCATCGTGGTGGCGGCCCTGCCCAGCTCGTAGGGCCCCACACCGACCGCGATACGCACCAAGTCTTGTTCGATCTCCTCACGCGTGGCGGCATCCACGAACCCGGGGATTCGTCCCATGGCGTCGCGGATCTTGTCCACATGTTCGCCGGTGATCTGGCCGGCGGCTTGGGCGGCGGCGGTCGCGGGCAGCACCGGCGCCAACGGTTGGCCGGTCAACGCGCGTCGCGGCCCGAGTACTTCGGCTTCGGCCAGGCGGCGGTTGGCCTCGGTCGCTGAGATCCGCCACCGGATCCGCAGTACGTCTTTCCAGTTCTTGGCGCCCAACTCCTTAGGCGTCGTTTCGGTCTGTAGTCGGGCCAGCGCACGGTGCCACTGCGCGGGCAGTTGGCAGGTCAGCGTCTCCAGCTGATCGAGGACGTCGAGCAGTTCGCGGTGGGTGAGCATGTCCAGGTCGCAGGCGGCCAGCGACTTGTGGGCGGACCGCAGCGCGGCCATCGCCACCTGAACCGGAGTCGCCAACATGACTCGAACATACATTCGACCACCGACAAACCGACGCTCGGAAGTGGCTTAGGGGACAGACCAAATCTCAAGAGGCGCAGGCCAACTAAAGGGGGCGCCGATCAAGCCCGGGCGGCTTCTGTTTCGATCCTGCGTGGACGGGCATCCATGGCGGCATGGGTCTCACGGTCGCCGTCACCGGCCCGACGGGTGAAATAGGTATCTCGGCTGTCACCGCGCTGGACCGCGACCCAGTCGTCGAGCGGATCATCGGAATGGCGCGTCGTCCGTTCGACCCCGCGGGGCAGGGCTGGACCAAGACCGAGTACCGGCAGGGTGACATCACCGACCGCGAAGCGGTCGACGGCCTGGTGGCCGATGCCGACGTCGTCGTGCATCTGGCGTTCATCATCATGGGCACGCGTGAAGAGAGCGCCCGGGTGAACCTCGCAGGCACTCGCAATGTGTTCGAGGCGACGGTGGCCGCGCAGCGACCGCGCCGCCTGGTCTACACCTCCTCGGTGGCCGCGTACGGATATCACTCCGACAACCCCAATCCGATCACCGAGGATGTACCGCCGCGTGGTTCACCAGAGCACTACTACTCCCAACAGAAAGCGGCGTGCGAGAAGGCGCTCGAGGAAATCGCCGGTGGGTCCGACCTCGAGGTGTACGTGCTGCGACCTTGCATAGTCGCAGGGCCGAAGGCACCCGCGCTGGCCGAGTTCATGCCGTGGAACCAGCTGCCCGGACCCGTCAAGCGGATGGCGCAGATGCTGCCGCTACCGAAGCCGCCGATGCCCGACCCCGGCACGCCTATGCAGCTGGTACATCACGATGACGTCGCAGCCGCAATCGCGCTGGCCGTGACGACCACCGCCCCTCCCGGTGCCTACAACTTGGCAGGTGACGGCTTGGTTTCCATCTCGGCAGTGGCCGACGAACTCGGCGCCCGTCCGATCCGGGTGCCGAGGTTCGCCGCCACGGCGGCATCGGAAGTTATTGCCAGGCTCCCGTTCGTCCCGGCATCCCTGGAATGGCTGCACGCCGGGCGCACCGCGGTCGTCATGGATACGACCAAGGCGAAGACTCAGTTGGGCTGGGAGCCGAAATACACTGGCGCCGAGACACTGTCGGAGCTCGGGCGGTCGCTGTAGCTCACTGCGTGTGATCTCCGGTGTCGGCCGGACCGCTAGGAGTGGCGCCGCCTTCATCGGACCAGTCGGCAGCGTCCTCGTCACCCTTGGCCGGGTCGCTCTCGACGTCGTCGTCCGCACCGCTGGGGCCGGCGTCGGTCTCGGTGGTGTCGGGTTTGTCGGGTTTGGTCATGCCCGCTGGGGTACCCAAACTCAGTCGGGTCGACTCCGAAGCTGGGCCATCCAGTCCTTGGGCACCCTGCCGCGGGGGCCGGGCGCCGTTTCCTCCTCGGGACGGCACTCCGGTGGGGCGAGTTCGGGTCCGTCGTAATACGAATTGGCGTCGTAGTTCCAGAACCAGTCTTCTCCGGGTTCGAACGATCGAATGATGGGGTGGCCGGTGGATCGCCAGTGTGCCGTCGCGTGCCGCGCCAACGAGTCGTCGCAGCAACCGATGTGCCCGCATGCCGCGCAGCGCCGAAGGTGCACCCACCACCCACCGTGCTCATCGCACTCAATACATCCGGTGCCGCTGGGCGGGACTGTGGGATCGACGGCATCGCTCATAGTCGACGAGCCTACCGATTTCGGCTAGCCGGCCATGGTCGAGTTCGGGGCATGCCAGTCAGTCGAGACGAAACGGTGGCGGATCAGCCACTCATCATCGACCGGCACGAAGAGGTCCCGGTAGCGGCCGTAATGATCGAGGCCTATCTCGGTGAACACTGTGAAGTAACAAGCCACCCTCGCGTGCTGCTGTGTGATCTCGGTAAACCGGATGTTCGTCACGTTGTGACGAACGATGCGGCGCACTCCCGATTCCTGCGCCGCGGCATCCGGTGATGCGACTGCGCCACCGAGGAATTCGACGATGGCCGCGCGACCCTGAACCGGCGCGGCGCCACGCAGCTCGAGCTCCCCGTCCTCGCAGAAGGATTCGGCGAGCTCGGACAGCCGCATCGCGTCGCCTGACCAGTTGTAGCGGGCGAGGCTGTCGCGGATGCGTTCACGCGCCGAAAGCTCCCAAAGTTCCATGCGGTCAACCGTATCGGGCTAGGGTCGCGCCATGGCTACCAGCGATTCCCGCGAGGTCGTGATCGAGGCAAGTCCCGAGGAGATCCTCGACGTCATCGCCGACGTCGAATCGACACCAGATTGGTCGTCGCAGTATCAGAATGCGGAGATCCTGGAGTCATATGACGACGGCAGGCCGCGTCGGGTCAAGATGAAGGTGAAGTCGGCGGGCATCTCCGACGAACAGGTCGTCGAATACACCTGGACAGACAACAAGGCCAGCTGGACGCTGATCTCGGCGGGCCAGCTGAAGGCCCAGGACGCGTCGTACACATTGACCCCGGGCGGCGACAAGACCAAGGTCAAGTTCGACATCACCATCGACCTGTCGGTGCCGATGCCCGGATTCGTGCTCAAGCGGGTGATGAAAGGTGCGATGGAAACCGCCACCGACGGCCTTCGCAAGCAGGTGCTGAAGGTCAAAAAGAGCGGCTGACGGTTTCGTCAGAGCGCACCGGGGGATTAAGCCGGCATGAGTGTCACCGAAACACGCGACGTCATCATCGAGGCGACTCCCGCCGAGATCATGGACGTTCTGACTGATCTGGAGACGTTGACCGAATGGTCTCCGACCCATCAGAAGGTCGAGGTGCTCGAGCGCGACGCGGCGGGACGCCCGAGCAAGTCCAGGCAGGTCGTCAAGATCCTTGGCATAACCGACGAGCTGGTGCTGGACTACACCGTTTATGACGACGGTGTCGGCTCGGCTCTCGTCAGCTCCAAGCAGCAGCGAGCCCAGACGGGTCGCTACACGCTGACGCCGGACGGTGACTCGACGCGGGTGCGCTTCGAATTGATGGTCGACCCAACAGTTCCCGTACCCGGATTCGTCCTCAAGCGGATGATGAGAGGAGCGATGGAGTCGGCCACCGACGGCCTGCGTAAGCAGGTGCTGAAGGTCAAAAAGGGCGGCTGACAGGTTTCGCCAGAGCGCACCGGTGGAACTAAGCCAGCATGAGTGTCACCGAAACACGCGACGTCGTCATCGAGGCGACGCCCAGCGAGATCATGGACGTTCTGACTGATCTGGAGACGTTGACCGAATGGTCACCGACCCATCAGAAGGTCGAGGTGCTCGAGCGCGACGCGGAGGGACGCCCGAGCAAGTCCAGGCAGGTCGTCAAGATCGTCGGCATAACCGACGAGCAGGTGCTGGACTACACCGTTTATGACGACGGTGTGGGCTGGACTCTCGTCAGCTCCAAGCAGCAGCGCGCCCAGACCGGTCGTTACACGCTGACGCGCGACGGTGATTCGACGCGGGTGCGTTTCGAATTGATGGTCGACCCGACGGTCCCCCTGCCCGGCTTCCTGATCAAACGGGGAGCCAAGGGACTGATGGAGACTGCCACCAAGGGCCTTCGCGAGCAGGTGCTGAAGGTCAAGAACCGCACGGGTTAGGTCCGCACGTCCATCTCCTGGCGGTGCTGCGGCGTGGCGAACCACAGCGTATGACCTTCCGAACGCGGAAGTGCCAACATTGACATCTACGTCAGATGCCGCGAGTTACCTTGCTTCGGTGACGAACACAGGCCCCCTGGCGGGAGTGAGAGTAATCGAACTCGGCGGTATTGGGCCGGGACCGCACGCGGGCATGGTGCTGGCCGATCTGGGCGCCGACGTCGTTCGGGTGCGTCGGCCCGGCGGGCTGCAGATGCCTGCGGAGAACATCGACCTGATGCACCGTGGCAAGCGAACGGTCGATCTCGACGTCAAGAAGGAACCGCAGGTTCTGCTCGACCTCGCGGCCAAGGCCGACGTGCTGCTGGATTGCTTCCGCCCCGGCACCTGCGAACGTCTCGGTATCGGTCCTGACGACTGTGCTGCCGTGAACCCGCGACTGATCTTCGCGCGGATCACCGGCTGGGGCCAGGACGGTCCCCTGGCCATGACTGCCGGCCACGACATCAACTACCTGTCGCAAACCGGTGCGCTGTCGGCCATCGGGTATCGCGACCGGCCGCCCGTCGCGCCGCTGAATCTGGTGGCGGACTTCGGTGGTGGGTCGATGCTGGTGCTGCTGGGCATCGTCACCGCTCTCTACGAACGCGAGCGCTCGGGCCTTGGCCAGGTCATCGATGCGGCCATGGTCGACGGCGTCAGCATTCTGGCGCAGATGATGTGGACGATCAAAGCCGGAGGCACGCTGAAAGACACCCGCGAGTCCTTCATGCTCGACGGCGGTGCACCGTTCTACCGCACGTACGAAACCTCCGACGGCGGATACATGGCGGTCGGTTCGATCGAACCGCAGTTCTTCGCGCAGCTCCTCGTCGGCCTCGGGCTGTCTCCCGACGAGGTGCCCAACCAGTTCGACGTCGCCGCGTACCCAGAGATGCTCAAGACCTTCACCGACCGGTTCGCGAGTAAGACCCGGGATGAGTGGACGGCCGCTTTCGCGGGCACGGATGCATGCGTCACACCGGTGCTCACCTGGACAGAAGCGGCGCAGAACGAGCACCTGCTGGCGCGGTCGACGGTGATGACGGCGCACGGCGTCGAACAGGCGGCTCCGGCGCCGCGATTCTCCCGCACTCCGGCAGGTCCGGTCGGGACCCCGCCGCAGGCAGCCACGCCAGTCACCGAGATCGGCTGGTAGGCAGGTTAGCTGACAATTCCATTACATGAGGCACGCGAGGTGGCTATGATTTGCCACTATGACTGTCCGTGCGTCACGAGAGGTGGTCTTTGACGCCCCGCCTGAGGCAATTCTGGATGCGCTTGCCGACATCGAGGGTGTGCCGTCGTGGTCGCCGTTACACAAGCACATCGAGGTCCTGGACCGCCATCCGGACGGCAGACCCCACCACGTCAAGGCGACGTTCCGGATCATGGGGATCACCGACAAGGAGCTCCTCGAATACCACTGGGGCGACGACTGGGTGGTCTGGGACGCGAGTGAAACCGGTCAGCAGCGCGGTCAGCATGCGGAGTACAACCTCACCCCGGAGCTCGACGGCAGGACGCGGGTGCGGTTCGACATCATTCTTGATTTGGCGACGCCGGTTCCCCGCTTCCTCGTCCGGCGAGGCAAGCAAATGGTGCTCGATATCGCGACCGAGAGCCTGCGCAAGCGCGTGATGCAGGCGTAGGCCTGACCGCTCGATTGCAACATCGACGCAACACTCCGTGCCTACCGTTGCCTGATGCGTCGCCACTCGATATTGGTCGATCGGTTGACCGTCAAGAGCCCCGGTGCATCACAACAGAGCATTCTCGACGAGCTGCGTCGCGTCATCCTCGACGGCGCGGTTCTGCCCGGCACCCACATACCACTGGCCGAGGTTGCCGATCTGTTCGGCGTGAGCCAGATCCCGGTCCGTGAGGCGCTGAAGACACTGATCGGTGAGGGACTCGTCGCCCACCGCAGCAACTTCGGCTACTCGGTTGCGCAGCTGACTCCACAGGAGCTGCGCGAGATGTACATCGTGCGTGAGACTTTGGAGGCAGCAGCACTCGCGGCGTCGGTGGCCAACGCAACTGACATGGACCGCGCCGCCGTCGTCGCTGCCCACGACGTTCTACAACAGGCCATCCGTGACGACGATCCCGTCACCTACCACCGCCAGAGCCGCCAATTTCATCTCGCGCTGACCCGCCCGTCGCGCATGCACAGGCTGCTACACATGCTCGAATCAGCCTGGAACGTCACCGAACCCGTGCAATCGATGGTGCATGTCTCCCCGGATCAGCGCACGGCACTGCACGCAGATCATCTTCAGATGGTCGAATCGTTCCTCGCCGGCGACATCGAGCAATTGCTCGTGACCGCCGAGGCGCACGCACAGCGACTCAACGCGGTGATCGCGACGCTGCCGACCGACACCGGCCTGCTCGTGGCGCCGAATATATCTTCCGCGCAATAGCCAGGTAGTTCGTAGGAAATCCCTGTGCAATACGTCGTGGATAGCGTCCGCGCATGACCGACCTCGACACACCTCAGACCACGAAGGACCTGCCCCCAGGCGCGGTTGTCGGCGCGGGTGACCTCGTCGAAGCGTCCGGCCACCCGGTCGGCGGCGGCGTCATCAAGCCGGGCTACGACCCACGCCTGACCAACGAGGACCTCGCCCCGCTCGGCAAGCAGACGTGGACGTCATACAACATCTTCGCCTTCTGGATGTCCGACGTGCACAGCGTCGGCGGATACGTGACAGCGGGCAGCCTTTTCGCGCTCGGCCTCGCCAGTTGGCAAGTGCTGGTGGCGCTGCTCGTCGGCATCACGATCGTCTATTACTTCTGCAACCTGGTCGCCAAGCCCAGCCAAGCGGCCGGCGTGCCCTATCCGGTGATCTGCCGCACCGTGTTCGGCGTCCTGGGCGCGAACATCCCGGCGATCATCCGCGGGCTGATCGCCGTGGCGTGGTACGGAATTCAGACCTACCTGGCGTCGGCAGCGCTGGATATCGTGCTGCTCAAGCTGTTCCCCGGCCTCATGCCGTACGCGGAGGTCGAGAACTACGGCTTCGCCGGACTTTCCTTGCTTGGCTGGGGCAGCTTCCTGCTGTTGTGGGTGCTGCAGGCCTGCGTGTTCTGGCGTGGCATGGAGTCGATTCGCAAGTTCATCGACTTCTGCGGGCCGGCCGTGTACGTCGTGATGTTCATCCTGTGTGGCTACCTGATCGCCAAAGCCGGTTGGGGCGCCATCGATCTCAATCTGGGCGATGTCACCTATACCGGATGGTCCTCGCTTCCGGTGATGCTCGGTGCCATCGCACTGGTGGTGTCCTACTTCTCCGGACCGATGCTCAACTTCGGTGACTTCTCGCGGTACGGAAAGTCGTTCGCGGCGGTGAAGAAGGGCAACCTGCTGGGTCTGCCCGTCAACTTCCTGGTGTTCTCGGTGCTGGTGGTCGTCACCGCCTCGCTGACGCTGCCGGTGTTCGGTGAATTGATCACCGACCCGGTCGAGACAGTGGCGCGAATCGACTCGACTTTCGCCATCGTGCTCGGCGCGCTGACGTTCACGATCGCCACGATCGGCATCAACATCGTCGCCAACTTCATCAGCCCGGCTTTCGACTTCTCCAATGTCAGCCCGCAGCGAATCAGTTGGCGCGCGGGCGGCATGATCGCTGCCGTCGGATCGGTGCTCATCACCCCGTGGAACCTCTACGCCAATCCCGAGGTCATTCACTACACACTGGAAACTCTCGGCGCGTTCATCGGCCCACTGTTCGGCGTGCTGATCGCCGACTACTACCTGGTGCGCAAGCAGAAGGTGGTTGTCGACGACCTCTTCACCATGGATGAGGGCGGCAAGTACTGGTACACCAAGGGGTACAACAAGGTTGCGGTGATCGCCACCGCCATCGGCGCTGCACTAGCCGTGATTCCCGTTCTGCTGGGCGGGTCGGTGGTGGGTATGCACACCGCAGCGCAGTACAGCTGGTTCATCGGTTGCGGTGTGGCGTTCGTCGTCTACTACCTGATGGCGACCCGCGACGCACTGGTCGCAGAATCGGTGTCGTGACACGGATCTGGGTGATCAACCCGAACACCACCGCTTCGATGACAGCCACGATCGAACGATGTGCTCGTGCCGTCGTCGCACCGGACACCTCGGTCACCGGCGTCACCTCAGAGTGCGGGCCGTCGTCGATCGAGAGCCACTACGACGAGGCGATGAGTGTGCCGGGGCTGCTTCAACTCGTCGCGCGGGGTGAGCGAGAGGGCGTTGACGGCTACGTGATCACCTGCTTCGGTGATCCGGGTTTGGACGCTGCCCGCGAGTTGGCGCAGGGTCCGGTGATCGGTATCGCCGAGGCGGCCATGCATACCGCAAGTCACCTGGGCCGCGGCTTCAGCGTCGTGACCACGCTTGCCCGGACCATGGGACGCGCCGCTGACCTCGCGGAACACTATGGTATGCAACGGTTCTGCCGCGGCATCCATGCCTGTGAAATCCCGGTGCTCGATCTCGAGACCGATCCCGTCGCCCGCAAGGTCGTCACCGAGGCCTGCCATGATGCGATCGAGGCCGACGGCTCCGATGTCGTGGTGCTCGGATGCGCGGGAATGGCGGACATGTGTGCGCAGATCTCCGCCGAGCTCGGCGTGCCCGTGGTCGATGGTGTCAGTGCCGCGACACTGACCGTGCAGTCGCTGGTAGCCATGGGCCTGCGTACGTCGGAGCGCGGCGAGTTCGCCGCACCGCCGGCGAAGGACTACACGCTCGGGGGATGAGTGGCGCGCCAATGGTCGGCGACTTCGATCCGTCGCGCAATCCACACTCGATCGTGGGTTTGCACGTGATCGAGGAATCGTTGCAGCGACGCGGCGCGCGCGGGACGTCCGACGATGCGGCAGTGCAGACCTATCGACAGCATCTTCGGTTGGCCCGCAAGGCCTTCGGCGTAGAGGACGTCGAAGGCGTCCCGCAGATGTGCGAAGAACTCGTCACCGTTGGCGAAGCCCGCGGGCGATGCGAAGCGCATGTCGTTGGTGTCCAACGAATACGGTATGACGAGGTGATCGGTCTCGCGGACACGGACCCAGTAGGGCAGGTCGTCGGCGTACGAGTCGGAGTCGTAGACGAAGCCGCCGTGCTCCACGACCAGGTCGCGGGTGTGTGGCGAATCCCGGCCGGTGTACCAGCCGAGCGGACGGGCGCCGACGAGGTCGGTCAGGATGGCGACCGCTTCGGCCATGTGTGCTCGCTCGGTGTCCTCGTCGATCAGCTGGTAGGACTTCCAGCGCAGTCCGTGACAGGCGACCTCGTGGCCGAGTTCGGTGAACGCCGCGACGGCTTCGGGGTTGCGTTGCATGGCGCGGGCGACCGCGAAGATCGTCAGTGGCAGTCCCCGGTCCTCGAAAATCCTTAGGATCCTCCACAATCCGGCCCGCGAGCCGTACTCGTAGAGCGACTCCATGCTCATGTGCCGATTGCCGAAGGGCTCGGCCGGCGTGATCTCGGACAGAAATGTTTCCGAGGCCGGATCACTGTCGAGGACGCAGTTCTCGGCTCCCTCCTCGTAATTGAGGACGAACTGTACGGCGATGGCGGCGTCGCCCGGCCACTGCGGGTCGGGCGAGTGGGCTCCGTAACCGATCATGTCGCGCGGGTAGTCACTCACAGCAGATCCCCGAACATCCGCAGCCGGGCCAGGCCACCGTCGGGGAAGATGTCCAGTAGGGCCTCGGACACGGTCGTTTCGGTATCGATCGGAAAGCGGTGCCTGGTGTCGGGCAGCAAGTTGGTCCGGGGGAGCAGCTCCACCCATTCACCCTGTGGGTCAAGACCCTTCAGCGATGCTGCGGCGGGGCTGTTGTCGATGAAGTAGGACGTGTCGATCTCCACCAGTCGCACCCGGCCCGGCCCCGCCAACCGGATGTGCACCCAGTCGTTGGCGTCGTCACGTCGGCGCGCCGTCTCCCAGCCATCACCCATGACCTTGGCCAGCCCGGGGAAGATCAGGTTCTGCGGCGAGCTGTAGAACCGGTTCGAGCAGTCCAGCACCAACCCACCGTTCTCCAGTGCGGCCAGATCGACCGGCCCGCTGCCGAGGAACCGGCGGTCGGGCCTGCCCTCGCCGTGGACGCGCAACCGTGCCACACCGCCATCGGGATAGATGCGTAACCGTACGTGCGTCCAACGACGTTCGGAGGTCACCTCGAAAGGGTTGCGGCTGTCGCCGTAGACCTTGACGCGGTCGACGAGGCATTCCCAACCCGGCTCGGCGACAAGCTCTTCCGCGGTCGGATACCCCTCGACCTCCAGGGCGTCCAGCGCCGCCTCCGGCGGGAAATTGCCCTTGAACCAGGCGGTGTCGATGACCACGCCGCGGATCACCCCGGGTACGCCGAGCCGCACGATCGCCTCGTCGAAACCGGGTTCGCGGCGGCGTCGCGTCTCCCAGCCGTCGTAGATCTGGCCGCGGTGGCCGAACGTGGCCGGCTGATACTTCGCCGGCCCCGGCTTGATCAGGTTCTCCTTCTCGGCGAACGAGTCGTCGTTGGCCCACACGACGGCGCCGCCTGCCGTGCGCAGCGCAAGGTCGGGGAGCCACGTGAAATCCGGTGCGGAATCGGTCATGAGTGCTTGCGTTCCTTCAGGTTTCGCAGGACGGCGAGGTCGGCACCAGGTGCGGCGGCCAGTACGTCCTCGATGGCGAACGCGTCGGCCCCGAGCCCGCGCAACACGACGGTAGCCAGCGCCTCGGCTGTCGCCGGCTCGTCGACGATCGCGCCGCCGCGGCGGTCGAGGTAGGCCTGCAGGCGCGGCGCGGCCGCTGCCAGGGCCGCGCGGAAGAACGTGACAGTGGCCAGCCAGCGCGTCACCAGGTGCCCCGGGTGCATGTCCCAGCCCTGGTAGTAACCACGTTCGAGGGAACGGGTGACCAGGTGGTGATGGCGCCGGATCGCCGATCGGACCTCTTCGCCGGTGCCGGTGGGCGTTACCTGAGTGGACCCGTCGACGACGCGCACACCCGTCTGTGCCGCGGCGGCCATCATGACGGCCTTCGCATGATCGGCGACCGGATGGTCCAGCGCCTGCTGCTGCGGCGCGATACCGCATGCCGCGCTGTAATCGTAGGTGCCGTAATGCAATCCAAGGCAGCGCCCCTCGCTGAGGTGCAACGCCTTCGCGACGTGGCGGTGCCGTCGGCGCCGAGAATCGCCTGCGGACTCTCGATCTGCAACTCGAATCGCAACGTGCCGTCCGGCAGTCCGTGCGCCTGCTCGAGGGCCTCGCACAGCCACACGGCCGCGGTGGCCTGTTCGGCCGCTCGCAGCTTCGGCACCGTGAATACGAAGCCCGACGGGACGTCGCCTGCCGCGTCGAGAACCAACTCGAGGGTTCGGACGGCACGTGTGCGTTCCGCGGACGTCAATCCCTTGATGCGGATACCGCAGACATCGGTCTCCAGTGCCGCGAGGGTGTTACCGGCGCGTCGGGCGTCGCGGTCCTCGGTGTCGTCGGCACGACGTCCATAGCCGTCTTCGAAGTCCAGGCGCAGATCCTGGATGGGTGCGGACTCCAACCGGCGCCGCACGATGTCGACCGCGTCCGCTCCGCCGAGTTCGGTGACGAGGTCGCGGTGGTCGTCGAGCAGTTCGGTGGCGGCCGCACCCCACTCCTGCGGTGTCTCGGGTGTGGCGTCGGCGGCGCTGACGTACACGCTGTGCACGGGTTGGGCGGTGTCGCCGTCGCCGGGGTAGCCGGTCTGCAGATCCGCGTCCACCCCCGCCAGCAATTCGTCGATGCGGGCGCGGAGGGTCGAAGCTATCGGCCTGCCGGGTTCTGCCACCAATCCATCGTCACAGATGGAGCCCGTCACGTCTTATCGACGACAGTCGGCGGATCGCCTCGTCGAGTGTGTCGTCACGCTTGCAGAAGGCGAAGCGCACCAGATGGTTCCACTGCGCGAAGTGCGCACTCTGCGGATCGCAGAACGCCGCCATCGGGATGGCCGCCACACCCGTCTTCTCGGGCAGCTGTGCGCAGAACTCCGTGCTGTCGTGAAAGCCCAACGGGCGCGGGTCGGCGCACAGGAAGTACGTGCCGAAGCTGTCGTGCACCTCGAAGCCGAGGTCGGCAAGCGCCGAGCCCAGTTTGTCGCGCTTGGCCTGCAATGAATCCCGCAACGCTGTCACCCACGCATCTTCGGTGTTGAGCGCGTGGGCGACCGCGGGCTGAAACGGCGCGCCACCGACATACGTCAGGTATTGCTTGGCGGCGCGGACACCGGCGATGAGTTCGGCTGGGCCGCAGGCCCATCCGATCTTCCAGCCGGTGACGTTGAACATCTTCGCCGCGCTCGAGATGGTGATGGTGCGCTCGGCCATGCCGGGATAGTTGGCGAGCGGAACGTGCTTGTGACCAGGAAAATCGGAGTAGACGAGATGCTCGTAGACCTCGTCGGTGATGACCAGGAGGTCTTTGTCGACGGCGAGTTCGGCGATGCCCGCGAGCTCGGCGTCGCTGGCGACCATGCCGGTCGGGTTGTGTGGGGAGTTGACGATCAGCGCTCTGGTCTTCGGCGTGACGGCGCGGCGGAGACCGTCGACGTCGATGGCGAAACCACGACCGTTCTGAAGCATCGGTACCGCCCGCCGCTCGCACCCCGCCATCGCGAGCACGGGGGAGTACGAGTCGTAGAACGGCTCGATCAACAACACCTCTGAGCCGGGTTCCACGAGGCCGATCACCGAGGCGGCGATGGCTTCGGTGGCGCCGACCGTCACGAGCACCTCGGAGTCGGGGTCATAGTCGGTGCCGAAGTTGCGCTTGCGCTGCGCGGCGATCGCCTCGCGCAGCGGCGCGATGCCCAGGCCCGGCGGGTATTGGTTGACGCCCTCGGCGATCGCGTCCTCGGCGGCCCTGAGCATCTCCGGCGGGCCGTCCTCGTCGGGGAAGCCCTGGCCCAGGTTGACGGCGCCGATGCGTGCGGCCAGCGCCGACATCTCGGCGAAGATGGTCACCGCATAGGGCTGCAGCCGCTTCACCGGAGCCGCCCGGCCGGCGACATGAGGCTCGGTCATGGCTTTCGAGCGTAGGCCAGGAATGAAAGCGGGCTCGACAGCGCTTACTGCGGCGTGGCCTTCACACTCGATCCCGACGCTTCCCTGCTGAAACCGGTCCGAATCGGCGACACCGTCGCCCCCAACCGGATCTTCATGGCGCCACTGACCAGATCGCGCGCCCACGCCGATGGCACGCCGTCCGACCTGGCCACCGCGTACTACTCCCAGCGCGCGGCCGCGGGTCTCATCATCAGCGAGGCGACCGCGGTGTCGGAAGCGGCCAACGGCGCGTACGTGAATACGCCCGGCATGTACACCGATCGCCATCAGGAGCAGTGGGCGGAGATCGCCGCCGCCGTGCACGAGGCGGGCGGCCGGATGTTCGTTCAGCTCTGGCATGTCGGCCGAATGGGACACCCCGACATCAGCGGTGTCGAAACCGTCGCACCATCCGCGATCGCCGCCGACATGGCAGCGCACACGCCGACGGGCAAGAGCCCGCTTCCCGTGCCGCGCGCCCTGCGCACCGACGAGATCGCCGGCATCGTGGCCGATTTTCGGGCCGCTGCGCGTCGCGCCGTCGACGCAGGGATGGATGGCGTCGAGATTCATTCGGCCAACGGATATCTGCTGCACGAGTTCCTGTCCGATGTGACCAACCGTCGTGACGACGTCTACGGCGGAGAGCCGCGCAACCGCGCGCGGTTGACGGCCGAAGTGGTCGAAGCCGTCGCCGACGAAATCGGCGCCGGACGTGTCGGCCTACGCATTTCGCCAGGAGGCTCCGCGGGTGACATGCGTGAGGTGGACGAGGTGTCGGCCTACGAGGCGCTGCTGCAACGGATCGCGCCCCTGGGCATTGCCTACCTGCACGTGCTGATCGACCCGACGTCGCGCACCTTCGGTGTGTTGCGCGCGCTGTGGTCGGACCCGCTTGTGTTGAACACCGGCAGGGACACCGAAACCGACTTCTGCCAGCTGGAGAGTTTCGCGGAGTGGGGTGCGATCAGCGCGGCGACGGTCGGGCGCGCATTCCTCGCCAACCCCGACCTGATCGACCGCCTGCTGCTCGGTGCCGAACTGAACGAACCCGACGTCGCGACGTTCTACGCGCCGGGCCCCGTGGGCTACACCGACTACCCGACGTTGACAGAGTTGGAAGAGCCGCAGTCGGCCTGACCCGTCTCTGCCGAACGTGGGTTACCCACACGCAGATCCTGCGATTGCTGTGCGGGTAACCCACGTTCGCGCGGTAGTCAGCGGTAGTCATGCGGCTACTCAGGCCACCCAACCAGCCGGTTGGGTGGGGCTGTTAGGCTGGCGCGCAGAGGACGACCGCCCAGGTGGGCAGGTGTCCCAACAACCCATCTGAACAGGAAATATCTTCATGTCTGAAGAAGCCTTCATCTACGAGGCCATTCGCACGCCTCGCGGCAAGAACAAGAACGGCGCCCTCAATGAGGTCAAGCCCGTCAACCTGGTCGTCGGCCTCATCGACGAGCTACGCACCCGCTTTCCCGACCTGGACGAGAACCTCATCAGCGACCTCATCCTCGGCGTCGTATCACCCGTCGGCGATCAAGGCGGCGACATCGCCCGCACCGCAGCGCTGGTGGCCAAGCTGCCCGAGACCACCGGCGGATTCCAGCTCAACCGCTTCTGCGCGTCCGGCCTGGAGGCCGTGAACACCGCCGCGCAGAAGGTCCGCTCCGGCTGGGACGACCTGGTGCTGGCCGGCGGCGTCGAGTCGATGAGCCGCGTTCCGATGGGCTCCGACGGCGGCGCCTGGGCCACCGATCCGGAGACCAACTACCGCATCGGCTTCGTCCCGCAGGGCATCGGCGCCGACCTGATCGCGACCATCGAGGGCTTCTCCCGCGAGGACGTCGACCGCTACGCACTGCGCAGCCAGGAGAAGGCCGCCGCCGCATGGTCGGGCGGCTACTTCGCCAAGTCCGTCGTTCCGGTGAAGGACCAGAACGGTCTGGTCATCCTCGATCACGACGAGCACATGCGTGCCGACACCACCCTCGAAGGCCTGGGCAAGCTGAAGACCGCGTTCGACGGCATCGGCGCCATGGGCGGCTTCGACGATGTGGCGCTGCAGAAGTACCACAATGTCGAGCGGATCAACCACGTCCACACCGGCGGCAACAGTTCCGGCATCGTCGACGGCGCCGCCCTGGTGCTCGTCGGCTCAGAAGCTGCAGGCAAGTCGCAGGGCCTGACCCCGCGCGCCCGCATTGTCGCCACCGCCACCAGCGGTGCCGATCCCGTCATCATGCTGACCGGCCCGACGCCCGCCACCAAGAAGGTGCTGGACCGCGCGGGCCTGACGGTCGACGACATCGACCTGTTCGAGCTGAACGAGGCCTTCGCCTCGGTGGTGCTGAAGTTCCAGAAGGACCTGAACATCCCCGACGAGAAGCTGAACGTCAACGGTGGCGCCATCGCGATGGGTCACCCGCTGGGCGCCACCGGCGCCATGATCACCGGAACCATGGTCGACGAGCTCGAGCGCCGCAACGCGCGCCGTGCGCTCGTGACGCTGTGCATCGGCGGCGGCATGGGTGTCGCGACCATCATCGAGAGGGTGTAGGACCACCAAAATGAGCACTGTGAACACCATTCAGTGGGACAAGGATGCCGACGGCATCGTCACCCTGACATTGGACGACCCGACCGGTTCGGCCAACGTGATGAACGAGCACTACCGCGAGTCCATGCGCAATGCGGTGGAAAAGCTGGTGGCGGAGAAGGATTCGATCACCGGCGTCGTCATCACCAGCGCGAAGAAGACCTTTTTCGCCGGCGGCGACCTGAACTCGATCATCCAGGCACAACCCGAGAATGCCGGTGAGTTCTTCGACGAGGTCGAGGGCATCAAGCGCGACCTCCGTGCGCTGGAAACACTGGGCAAGCCCGTGGTCGCCGCCATCAACGGCGCGGCGCTCGGTGGCGGCCTGGAGATCACGCTCGCGTGCCACCGCCGGATCATCGCCGACGTGTCCGGCGCGGTCGTCGGGTTCCCCGAGGTGACGCTGGGTCTGCTGCCCGGTGCCGGAGGCGTTACCCGCAGCGTGCGGATGTTCGGCATCCAGAAGGCGTTCATGGAGGTGCTGAGCCAGGGGACGCGTTTCAAGCCGGGTAAGGCCAAGGAGGTGGGTCTGGTCGACGAGGTGCTGCCGACCGTCGACGACTTGGTTCCTGCCGCGAAGGCCTGGATCAAAGCCAATCCCGACAGCCACACCCAGCCGTGGGATGCCAAGGGCTACAAGATGCCCGGCGGCACCCCGTCCAGCCCAGCGCTGGCGGGCATCCTGCCGTCGTTCCCGGCGCTGCTGAAGAAGCAACTCAAGGGTGCGCCGATGCCTGCGCCGCGGGCCATCCTGGACGCGGCCGTCGAGGGCGCGCAGGTCGACTTCGAAACCGCGTGCCGCATCGAGAGCCGTTACTTCACGTCTCTGGCCACCGGACAGGTTGCCAAGAACATGATCCAGGCGTTCTTCTTCGACCTGCAGCACATCAACGGCGGTGGCTCACGGCCGGACGGCATCGCCCCCGTCAAGATCAACAAGATCGGTGTGCTCGGCGCGGGCATGATGGGCGCCGGCATCGCCTACGTCTCGGCGAAGGCGGGATTCGACGTCGTGCTCAAGGACGTCTCGACCGAGGCCGCGCAGAAGGGTAAGGGCTACTCCGAGAAGCTCGAAGCCAAGGCGCTGGAACGGGGCAAGACCACGCAGGAGAAGTCCGACGCGTTGCTGGCCCGCATCACCCCGACGGCCGACGCCGCCGACTTCAAGGGCGTCGACTTCGTCATCGAAGCGGTCTTCGAAAGCCAGGAGCTCAAGCACAAGGTGTTCCAGGAGATCGAGGACATCATCGAGCCCAATGCGTTGCTCGGCTCGAACACCTCCACGCTGCCGATCACCGGTCTGGCGACCGGTGTGAAGCGGCAGGAGGACTTCATCGGGATCCACTTCTTCTCACCGGTCGACAAGATGCCGTTGGTCGAGATCATCAAGGGCGAGAAGACCTCTGACGAGGCGCTGGCCCGCGTGTTCGACTACACGCTGGCCATCGGCAAGACGCCGATCGTGGTCAACGACAGCCGTGGCTTCTTCACCAGCCGCGTCATCGGCACCTTCGTGAACGAAGCGCTGGCGATGCTCGGTGAGGGCGTCGCGCCGGCAAGCATCGAGCAGGCGGGTTCGCAGGCCGGCTACCCGGCGCCGCCGCTGCAGCTCTCCGACGAGCTGAATCTCGAGCTGATGCACAAGATCGCGGTCGCTTCCCGCAAGGGTGTCGAGGACGAGGGCGGCACCTACACGCCGCACCCGGCCGAGGCCGTCGTCGAGAAGATGATCGAACTCGATCGTCCGTCACGGCTGAAGGGTGCCGGCTTCTACGAGTACGTCGACGGTAAGCGCACCGGTCTGTGGTCGGGATTGCGTGAGACGTTCAAGTCCGGCAGCACCGAGATCCCGCTGCAGGACATGATCGACCGGATGCTGTTCGCCGAGGCGCTGGAAACGCAGAAGTGCCTTGACGAAGGCGTTCTCACGTCGACCGCCGATGCCAACATCGGCTCGATCATGGGCATCGGCTTCCCGCCTTACACCGGTGGGTCGGCGCAGTTCATCGTCGGCTATGAGGGTCCGGGCGGCGTAGGCAAGGACGCGTTCGTCGCGCGCGCCAAGGAGCTGGCCGCCAAGTACGGCGACCGTTTCAACCCGCCGAAGTCGCTGCTCTAGCGTCAGCAGACGCGAAAACCCCCGAAAGTCGCAACTTTCGGGGGTTTTTGCGTCTGTTCACCGGATCGGTGACGATAGTCCGATGGCCGACGTGAAGCTCATTCCGCTCGAAGTGCTGCTTGGCAACCCAGAGCGGGCGGGAGCGCAGATCTCGCCGGACGGCGCGCGGTTGTCGTACATGGCGCCGTTGGACGGCGTGATGAACGTGTTCGTCGGCGACGCCGGAGCGGACAACGAACGACCGGTCACCCACGACACCGAACGCGGGATCCAGGGGTATTTCTGGTCGTACGACAACCGCCGCATCATGTACGTGCGGGACAAGGACGGCAGCGAGAACTTCCGCCTCTTCGACGTCGACCTGGAGACGGGCGTCGAGCGCGACCTTACTCCGTTCGACGAGGTGCAATGCCAGATCATTGCCCACCGCAAGGAATTTCCCGACGTCGTGCTCCTCGGCCTGAACAAGGACAACCCTCAGCTGCACGACATTTACCGCCTGGATCTGACGACGGGAGAGCTCGAGAAGATCGTCGAGAACCCCGGGTTTGTCGGTTGGGTGGTCGACCCCGACCTGAAGGTCCGCGGCGCCGTGCAGCCACTGCCTGACGGTGGCGCGGTGTTCCTGGTGCGTGACGACGAGGCGTCGGACTGGCGCCCGCTGTTGCAGGTGCCGCCGGAAGATGCGGAGACGTCGGGGCCGCTGGGCTTCACCAGGGACGGCCAGGCCATGTACGTCCAGACCTCCGTCGACGCCAACACCGGTCGTCTGGTGAAGATGGACGCAGCGACGGGTGCTTTCGACGTGATCGCCGAGGATGCGGATCACGACATCGCGGGCGCGATGTTGAACCCGGACACCCGCGAGGTCGAGGCCGTGCTGGTGTACCGGGATCGCCTGGAGTATCAGGTGTTCGACGACGCGGTCCGTGGTGACATCGAAGTGCTGCAACGGCTGAGCACCGGCGACCTGTCGATCACCGATCGAAGCGCCGATGACATGACGTGGCTGGTGACCTTCGACGACGACAGCGGCCCGGTGAAGTTCTACACGTGGGACCGTGACACGAAGACGGCGACGTTCCTGTTCGACCATCGACCGCAGCTCAACGACTACCCGCTGGTGCCGATGGAACCGTTCAGTTTCACCGCGCGCGACGGGCTGACGATCCACGGCTATCTGACCGTCCCGGCAGAGGTCGAGCGCTCCGGTCTACCTGCGGTACTCACCGTGCACGGCGGGCCGTGGGTCCGCGACGCGTGGGGGCTGGACCCCGAGGCGCAGTGGCTGGCGAACCGGGGCTACGTGTGCGTGCACGTGAACTTCCGCGGCTCCAGCGGCTACGGCAAGAACTTCCTCAACGCCGGAGACCGCGAATGGGGCGCCAAGATGCACGACGACCTGCTGGACGCTGTCGAACACCTTGTCGCACAAGGCATCGTCGACCGCGACCGCGTCGCGATCTACGGTGGTTCCTACGGCGGCTATGCCGCTCTGATCGGCGCGACGTTCACCCCCGACGTCTTCAGATGCGCGATCTCGATGGTCGGTCCGTCGAATCTGAACACCCTCATCGCGTCGATTCCCGAGTACTGGAAACCGCTGCTGTCGATGTTCCACAAACGGGTCGGCGACGACGAGGACTTCCTGTGGTCGCGCTCGCCGCTGTCCAAAGTCGACAACATCCGAATCCCCATCCTGATCGCGCAGGGTGAGAACGATCCGCGGGTGAAGCAGGCGGAGTCCGAACAGATCGTCGCCGCCATGAAAGAGCACGGCATCGACCACGAGTACGCCCTGTACGAGAACGAAGGCCACGGCCTCGTCAAACCCGAGAACCGCCTCGACTTCTATCACCGGGCTGACCGATTCCTGGCAAAACATCTCGGCGGTCGCGCCGAGGACTTGACTCGCTAGATTGACGGGGTGCCCGGGAGCTTCACCGAATCGTTCGCCAATGGCTTGGCGAGCTACGGCGACCGCCAGTGCATCCAGTTCGAGGGTCGGTGGTACACCGGTGACGAGGTCGCCGCATACGGTGCCGTGATCGCCGACGTCTTGCGCAGCGCTGGTGTCGGCGACGGCGCACCCGTCGGTCTCGTGGTCCGCAACCGGCTGCAGCACGCCGCCGCGATCATCGGCTTCCTCGCCATCGGCCGCCCAGTCTCGATGATCTACTCGTTCCAGTCGCCCGAGGCGATCGGCCGCGACATCGAGAAGCTGGAACTGTCGGCGATCATCGCGGATCGCGAGGACTGGACGCACGAGGTCATCGCGGCGTGCATGCGGGCAGGTTGTGCGGGCGTGGCCATCTCGCTGACCGACCCGACGGTGGCACTGGTCGAGGGCCTCGAGCGACGAGACCAGTCGCGAAAGCACGCCGACGTCGAACCCGGTGTGGCACTGCAGATCCTGACCAGCGGTACGACCGGCCCGCCCAAGCGGCAGGCGATCATGACGCCGGTGCTCGAGCGCACCGTGTTCAGTGTGACCAGCGGTGAGACCGCACCGTCGGATGCACCACCGGAACTGGCGTACTGGCAGTTCGGCGGAATCGGCGTCTGCCAGCTCGTCGCGGGTGTGTACAACGCCAGGCGGATCGTGATGCTGGAACGCTTCTCGGTCGAGGGATTCGTCGACGTGGTCAAGACGCACCGCATCACGCGTTCTGGTGTGCAGCCCGCGGTGGTGCGCATGCTGCTGGACTCCGAGGTCGCCAAGGAGGATCTGGCGTCGCTGGAGTGCCTGATCAGCGCCTCGGGGCCACTCGACCAACAGACCCGCGCCGAATTCGAGGAGCGCTTCGGCATCCCCATCCGGTTGGCTTACGGTGCAACGGAATTCGCCGGATCGCTGTGCGCCTGGACGCCGGACCTCGTCGACGAGTTCGCCGAATCCAAACGCGACAGCGTCGGCAGGGCGCTGCCTGACACCGAGGTGCGCGTCGTCGACGCCGATACCGGCGCGGAACTGCCCGCCGGTGAGCAGGGTCTGCTCGAAGCGAAGGTGGCGCCGATCAGTCCGGATTGGATCCGTACCACCGACATCGCGTCAATCGATATCGACGGCTTCGTCTACCTGCACGGTCGTGCCGACGGCGCGATCAACCGCGGCGGGTTCAAAATCATGCCGGAAACGGTTCGGCGCGTGTTGATCTCGCATCCCGCCGTGCGCGATGCGTGTGTGGTCGGCGTTCCTGACCCACGGCTGGGCCAGGTGCCGTTCGCGGCGATCGAGGTGGTCCAGGGGATGACGGCGCCATCCGACGATGAACTGAAAGACCTTGTCCGCCAGGAGCTGCCGGCGTACAACGTGCCGGTGGCCTTCACCGTCGTCGACGAGCTGCCGCGCAACCCCGCGCTGAAGGTCAGCCTCCCCGCGGTGGCCGCGCTCTACCCGAAGGGCTAGACCGCTCCCAGGTCGGATGACAGCCAGTGCTGCGGCTTCATGAAGATGGCGACGCCCTCGCCGTGCTCGCGGCGGGCGAATTCGAGGTAACCGTCGACCTTTTCCGGCGGCAGATAGCGCTTGACCATCTCGACGAGTTGTTCGTCAGTGGCCGGTTCGATGCGGCTGACGGGGCCGTCGACCGCGACGTAGCGCACCGTCGGCTCGAGGCGCTGGGCCATCAGAGTGAACTCGCCCTGCGTTTCGATCAGGCGATGCTTGCGCGAGCCGGCACCCGTGTGAATCCAGGGTTCGCCGCCGGGACTGTACTGGTACCAGATCGGCACCGTCAGCGGTCCGCGCTTGTCGCCGGCGCTCACCGAGAGCGCCCCGACGTGGGGCTCAGCCAGAAACTGTTCGCGTTCTTCCTTGGAGAGGGCCATGGCGCCAGGCTAGCGCCGCCCCCCGTCAAGTACGTCTGGCCTGCGTCAGCAGCCGATCCGCGAGAAGAACGCCACGGCGACGAGGCCGATGATGAACGCCACCTGCGGCTGTCCCATGGCCATGGTGCTGACGATGCCCGCGATCGCGGCAATGGCGATCACGACGAGCAGCAGGACATAGAACCATCGAACGTGGTGGTGGCTGTCTGCACGAACCGGGTGCGACTCCAACCCCGTCAGCGGGTCACGGACCACAACCGCCTCCTTTGTGACATGCATCACATCGATCTTAGCTTTGTGAGCCACACCATATAACACCGATCCGGCTTCCGCGATGCCGATGATCAGATGTCGCAGTTGCAGCCTGATAACGGCCCGACCACTGCGTATCTGGTGAACACTGCCACATGACCCCGGCGCAAAACGGGGAAGTACGAGACGAGCGAGCATGACGGATCTCTGTCAGTTGCCGGCCCACCAGCTGGTCGCGCTCATGGCGGCGGGCACGGTTTCGTGCCGTGACGTCGTACACGCGCATCTTGCGCGAATCGAGGCGGTCAACCCCGCGCTCAACGCGCTCGTGCAGGCCACCGATCCCCAGCAGTGTCTGACGGCCGCGGCCGAAGCCGACGATCGGGTCGCGCGCGGCGCCCCGCTCGGCCGGGCGCACGGACTGCCTGTTGTGGTCAAAGACGTCATGCACGTCGCGGGGCTTCAGTGTTCGGGCGGCAGTGCGGTGCTGCGCGCGACCGCAGACAGGGATGCGACCGCGGTCTCCAGGCTGCGCGGCGAAGGCGCCATCGTGCTCGGCCTGACGAACGTCCCCGAGATGGGCCGCGGCGGCGAATCCAACAACAACGTCTACGGCCGCACCAACAATCCGTTCGACCTGTCGCGCACACCTGGCGGTAGCAGCGGCGGGTCGGCGGCCCTGGTGTCCGCCGGCGGCGCCGCATTGAGCGTGGGGTCCGACGGCGGCGGCAGCATCCGACAGCCGTGTCACAACACCGGAATCGCCGGCCTCAAGCCGACCCACGGCCGAATCCCGCGCACCGGCAGTGTGTTCGGCGACGCGCTCGGCATCTTCGGCCCGTTCAACTGCTGCGGCCCGCTCGCCCGGACGGTGGCCGACCTTCAGTTGGGCCTGTCGATCATGAACGGTCCGGATCTGCGCGATCCGTACACGGTGCCCGCGCCGCTCGGCGATCCGGACGACGTCGACGTCTCCGCCCTTCGCGTCGCCACGTATCTCGACGACGGCATCTCGCCGCCCGGCGACGACGTCGCCGCCGTCGTCAGCGATGTGGTGCAGGCACTGACGGGAATGGTCGGTGTCGTCGAGCACAACAGCCCGCCCTGCCTGGTACGCACCATGGAGTTGCTGTGGGAGTCGGTGTTCCTCGGCGGCGATCGGGGCCGGGGGTTCGAAGCGGATCTGGCCGCCATCGGGGCCACCGATCCCTCCGAGGAACTCGCTGAGTTCCTCAAGCAGGCGCGGCTGGTCGAGTTCTCGCTGTCCGACGCGCGAAGCAGGCTGGCCGACATCGACACCTACCGCATCGAGATGCTGGAGTTCATGGCCGACTACGACGTGATCGTCGGACCCGTGATGCCGACCGCGGCCAAGCCCCACCATCACGGGCTCGTCGAGATTTCTGACTTCTCCCATCTGATGGCGCACAACCTGACTGGCTGGCCTGCGGCGGTGGTTCGCTGCGGCACCTCGAAGGAGGGTCTGCCCGTCGGTGTGCAGATCGCGGCGAGACCGTGGCAGGACGCGACGGCGCTCGCGGTCGCGGGTCGGCTGGAAGCGGTATTCGGAGGATGGCGGCCCCCGCCGTTGTTTGCATAGAGTTGCAAGCCATGCGCTTTGGACTCTTCATCCCGCAGGGCTGGCGACTCGATCTCGTTGACATCCCGACCGAGCAGCAGTGGCCGATCATGCGCGACCTGGCTGCGTACGCCGACCAGAGTTCGATTGCCGGCTCGGCCGGCGGCGCCCCGTGGGACTCGCTGTGGGTGTACGACCATTTCCACACCGTTCCCGTGCCGACGGACGAGGCGACCCATGAGGCGTGGTCGCTGATGTCGGCCTACGCCGCGAGCACATCCCGCATCAAGCTCGGCCAGATGTGTACGGCGATGGGCTACCGCAATCCGGTGTATCTGGCGAAGGTCGCCGCCACCGCCGACATCATCTCCGGCGGCCGGGTGCAGATGGGGATCGGCGGCGGCTGGTATCAGCACGAGTGGGAGGCCTACGGCTACGGGTTTCCGTCCGCCGGTACCCGGCTCGCCATGCTCGACGAGGGCGTCCAGATCATGCGCGACGCCTGGCGCGACGGGCGGGTCAGCCTCGCCGGCAAGCACTATCAGGTCGACGGCGCGATCGTCGCGCCCAAGCCGTTGCAGGACGGCGGGCCTCCGATGTGGATCGCCGGTGGCGGCGAGAAAGTGACGCTGCGCATCGCCGCGAAGTACGCCCAGTACACCAACTTCACGTCGGACCCCGACGGCTTCGTGCGCAAGTCGCAGATCCTGGCCGAACACTGCCGGGCCGTGGGCACCGATTATGAGGCGATCGTGCGGTCGTCCAATTTCAACGCCGTCATCGGCACCTCGGAAAGCGACGTCAAGGAGCGCTTGGCGCGGTTGCGCGCCCAGCAGGCCACCAAGGCGGACGAATCCGCCGTCGACGCCATGCTCGGCACTGTCAGCGCTCCTGAATCCGCCACCGGCACAACGGAACAAGCGATCGAGAAGCTCACGCGCATGCGGGAACTGGGCTGCGAATACGCGATCATGTACTTTCCCGAGGCCGCGTACGACCGCACCGGCATCGAACTGTTCGAGCGTGAGGTCATCCCCGCGCTGGCGTAACCGCTACGGCGTGACGGGAATGGGGCCGCCCGGTGGGAGTGTGTTCGGGTCGACCGGAGCGATCGTTCCCGGAGGCGGCGGCGCATCGAAGTAACCCGGCGGTGGCGGACCGGTGAGCGGGTGGTAGCCCTCGGGCAGCGGCGGTCCGCCCGCGTAGTTCTTCTCCGGAACGGGAGCACCGTTGGACGCCGGGTCGGTCAGCGACTGATATCCGGGTGGCAGCTGCGGCGCCGGACCGGCTCCGGGTGGCGGCGCCTGCGGTTTCACATCACCGGGCTGCATGGTGCCGTTGTAGTTCTGCGGATCCTGAGCCATGTGCCAGGCGTCGCGCAGGAAGCCCAACGGCCCCGACGTGTTGCCCTGCCCGTATTGCTGGTTGGCGACCTGGGGCACGGGCGGCGCACCGACCGGTGGCGGTGCGGGCGCGGCGACCGGTTCGGCTCCCGGAACCTCCATGACGGGCTGGCCCGGCGGTAGCGGTTGACCCGGGGGCGGCGGTGGTGCCGGCTGCGCGTTGGCCTGGGTCGAAGCGGCCAGCGCGCCCAAGCCGATCACGACGCCGGCGAACGCGATCTTCGCGATCTGCCGAAGTGAGGAGGTATGTCCGCTCATATGTGGCGTGTGTGCTTCCTGCTAGAGCCCGTGGGCTGCTGCCGACTCGTGACGAGGCTAACGCGTTTGCGCGGCCCGTGCGTAGTCCAGCCCGATGTCTGTGGAGTCGCTCCGCTCAGCCGAGGTGTTACGGCGCGAAGCGCCTGCAATTGCGCTTTCGGTGTTGCCGGTGCCGCCAATGACGAGAATGGTGTTACTGCGGCGGTCATGTCTCGAATCACCAGCCCGAGTCGAGACGATTCATGGCCAATGCGGTCCATGACATATCCGATCGTCTGAAAGGGCGCATTGACGATGGAGAAGATCTCGCTCACCGCACTCGCACGTGAGCATCTGGAAACCGCCCGCGCGGCGACCAGTGGCCGCAGTGCACACACGGTCTACGGCGGCCATGAACACTCGCTGCGCCAGACCCTGATGGCACTGAAGGCGGGCAGCAAGCTGGACGATCACGAGAGCCCCGGCGAGGCCACGCTTCAGGTGCTGCACGGCCGTGTGCGGGTGACCAACTCGTCGTCGGGATGGGACGGTTCAGCCGGTGACCACATCATCCTGCCAAGGGAACGACACGGCCTGAACGCGATCGAGGATTCGGTCGTCCTACTGACCGTCTCGAAACCCATCGGGCCGCATACTTAGATTGCGGGACCGAGTAGATCGTCGGCGTCCTTGATGATGTAGCCGTAACCCTGTTCGGCGAGGAACCGCTGACGGTGTGCGGCGTACTCGGCGTCCAGGCTGTCGCGGGACACCACCGAGTAGAAGATCGCGCCGCCGCCGTCGGCCTTGGGCCGCAGCAGCCGGCCCAGTCGCTGCGCCTCTTCCTGTCTCGACCCGAAGGTGCCCGAAACCTGTACGGCGACATTGGCTTCCGGCAGGTCGATGGAGAAGTTGGCGACCTTGGACACGACCAGCGTCGGGATCTCGCCGCGACGGAACTCATCGAACAGCGCTTCGCGCTCTGCGGTCTTGGTCGACCCCTGGATCACGGGGGCGTTCAGCTCCTGTCCGAGCTCGTCGAGCTGGTCGAGGTATGCGCCGATCACCAGGGTCTGGTCGCCCTTGTGCTTCTCCAGGATCGACTTCACCACCGCGATCTTGGAATGCACCGTCGAGCACAGCTTGTAGCGCTCGTCGGGTTCGGCGACGGCGTAGAGCATTCGCTCGTTGTCCGTCATCGTCACCCGCACCTCGATGCACTCGGCGGGCGCGATCCAACCCTGCGCCTCGATGTCCTTCCACGGTGCGTCATACCGCTTCGGCCCGATCAGCGAGAACACGTCGCCCTCGCGTCCGTCCTCGCGGATGAGCGTGGCCGTCAGGCCCAGCCGTCGCCGCGACTGCAAGTCCGCGGTCATCCGGAACACGGGCGCGGGCAGCAGGTGCACCTCGTCGTAGATGATCAGGCCCCAGTCGCGGCTGTCGAACAGTTCGAGGTGCTTGTACTCACCCTTGGTGCGGCGCGTGATCACCTGATAGGTGGCGATCGTGACCGGGCGGATCTCTTTCTTCTCGCCCGAGTACTCCCCGATCTCGTCCTCCGTCAACGACGTCCGGTTGATCAGCTCGCGCTTCCATTGCCTGCCGGCCACCGTGTTGGTCACCAGGATCAGCGTCGTCGCGCCAGCCTTCGCCATCGCCGCGGCGCCGACGAGGGTCTTACCCGCGCCGCACGGCAGCACCACGACGCCGGACCCACCCTCCCAGAACGAGTCGGTCGCCATCTCCTGATAGTCACGCAGGTGCCAGCCGTCCTGCGCGAGGCTGATCGGATGCTTCTCGCCGTCCACATATCCGGCGAGATCCTCTGCGGGCCAACCGATCTTGAGCAGCATCTGCTTGACGCGGCCGCGCTCGCTGTTGTGGACCTGGACGGTGTCGTCGTCGATGCGCGCGCCGAGCATCGGTGCGATTTTCTTATTGCGCAGCACTTCCTCCAGAACCGCGCGGTCGAGGCTCACCAACGTCAGACCGTGCACCGGAGACTTGACCAGCTGCAGGCGCCCGTAGCGCGCCATCGTGTCGACGATGTCGACCAGCAGCGGCTGCGGCACCGCGTAGCGGGAGAACGTCACGAGCGCGTCGACGACCTGTTCGGCGTCGTGGCCCGCGGCACGGGCGTTCCATAGCGCCAGCGGAGTGATGCGGTAGGTGTGGATGTGCTCGGGCGCACGCTCGAGCTCGGCGAACGGGGCGATGGCGGCTCGGGCCGCACCGGCCTGTTCGTGGTCGACTTCGAGCAGCACCGTTTTATCGGACTGCACGATCAGGGGGCCGTCAGTCATGCGCGATCCCGTCCCCCTGCCGAGGGCGGGGGTGCCCCCAGCACTTCTCGCTCGCTGGTCATCCCATCCATTATCCAGAAGGCGCGGACATGCCCCCGTTTCGCTACTGCTCGGCGGACACGACAGAGGTGACGCGGTGGATGGCGAACTCCCGTACGCGGCCGGACGCCGGGTCGTAGGCGGTCAGCTGCCCGCCGCGAACATTGATGGGTGCCACCACCCGTTGCGTGGCGACCCCGGCCGGGTCGACGTAGCCGATCACCACCGACATCTGGAGGTGGGCGGCCTCCTGGAGCTGGGTGATCGCCACAGTCGGGTCCAGCCGCATGCCGGTCGACGGTCCGGCCGCCACCCTGCGCAGGACCGCGACGATCGCGGCCAGCGTCTGACTGGTCGGGGCCGGCGTCCGATGGGACCGACGGCGCGATGGTGCGGGCACCCTGGCTCCCCGCTCGCGGAGGTCGACGATCGTGCCCGTCGAGTCCTCGGCCGCAGGGGCGAAGCCGGCCTCTCGAAGGGCGGCCAGCACCTCGGAGATCTGCGCTTGGGACACCGCTACGGTGGGCGCCAGCAGCCGCATCTCCAACTGTTCGGCCGCCGGTGCGGTGATCGCCTGGGCCAGCAACGCTGGGTCCTCGCATCGCACGAACGAAGCGGCCATGCCGACCCGCAGCTGTCCGTGCCGGCGGGCGACATCATCGATCAGGTACGTGAGTCCTTGTGGGACAGGGGTTTTAGAGTATCGGTCGAAGAAGGCGTGCAGGTCTGCCGCGGTGCGTCCGGTGTCGAGCGCGCGTCGGATCGACGACTCGCTGACTCGGTACACCATCGCTGCACCCGCCGACTCAACCCTCGCGACAGCACCCAACTGCTCGGCGAGGTCCCGTTCCAGTGGGCCCGGCACCACGACCGTCAGGTCGGCCTGCAGCAGGAAGTGGTCGATGGGCTGGGGCAGCACCTTGTCCATCGCCTTGACGACATTCTCCGGTGCGGCGTCCGATAGGAGGGCGCGCGCCGGGGTGCTGATCGCACCGCGGCCGACGACGCCGACCATGTGCGCCTCCACCAACAACGCACCCACCGGGCCCGGTTGCAGTCGATTGCCCCAGCGGGGCCGGCGCCAGATCATCGCGCGTGCCGCCTCGGTGGCGTCGACGCCGGCGCCGGGCGCGAGACCGGCGAGCGTCTCCAGGAGTAGCCGCCGGTCCAGCGGCGCGGCTGTCGAGAACAGCGAATCCGAAAGCGCCGCATAGGGTTTACCGTCAGGGCCCCGGCTCCCGACCAGGCTTGGCCTGCCCTGCAGTTCCAGCCATGTCGACGCCAGCAGATGCCATTTCTGCGCGGTCGGAGATTCGAGGAAGCGGTCAGTGGCCACAGTCGGCGCCCAGTAGGGGCCGGTGCCGTCCTGCGGTTCTGGTTCCGGCATGCCCGTCGCGATCAGCCCGGCCGCGGCGGTCACCTCGAGAATCACGCCGAGCCGGCTTTCGTCGATGCCGGTGACCTTCGTCATCCGTTTGACGTCGCGCACACCGAGCCCGCCACTGCGCAGCTCGGGAATAGGTGCAGCGCTGAGGGTTTCGAGCACAACCTCGACCTCGCGAAGCAAGTCGATCACGGCACCCGCGGCCACCGCGTCGACGTCGGCGATCGTCGTAGTCGACACCACGGGATCGGGTGCGGTCAGCCCGACAGGCCCGGGAAGTTCACCGCGCAGCGCCTGGCCGACGAGCCTGGGCAGGATCACCGTCTCGTCGTCCACCTGACGTAGCAGTCCATTCGCCAGCAGTCGCTGCACCGGGCGATCCGGCGGGGTGCCGGCGGCCGCGTCGCGGGTGCGTCCCACCGGCGAGCCCTCCAACAGCCGCTGCAACAGGTCGGACTGCGCCTCGTCGAGGCCGGCGAGGCGCTCGGCGAGCCCTCTCGGCTCGGTGTCTTCGACCGTGGCCTGACCGGGATACCAGGGCAGGCCCGTCGCTGCCTCGGAGGCGACCCGCACCGAATCGTGGCCCCACACCAGCGCGCGCTCGCGAAGGTCCTCGACGGCCCCCATCACGACCGACTCGGCACCCCCGTCACCGATCAGCTCCAGCAGCTTCGACAGCGGCACCGCCGTCGTATCGGCACGCAGGACCAGCAGCGCGTCGATCACCGCGAGATGAAGAAAGTCCAGGTCATCCGTCGCGGCCTTGACCGACTGGCGTGCCTGCGCCCGCGCCGCCAGCGCCGCGATGGTCCCCGGCGGGGGCTGTGTCAGATCGGGCCGCAACTCCAGCAGCCGGATCAGCCGCTCATCGCCGAGTTCGGCCAGCCAGGAGCCCAGAGGAATGCCCGGCGCGTTTTCGGTCATTGCTGACCAGCGTAAAGCAGCCCGCCGGTGTCGCCACTGCGCGCGTTGCCTGCCACAATGTCAGGCGTGGCTGACAACAAACGGCAGAAGAAGCAGTATGTCGACCCGGGCTGGCCCGCAACCGACGGCGACGACGATCACGCAGTCAGCGAGCTGGCTGCCGACCGCACCGGGGCGTTGTCGCCGTTCGGAGACCTGACGTTCCCGCTGCCGACCGACGACGTTCCATACGTGCACCCAGTCACGGTCGTCAACAAGTAGTGACCGAACCGGCAGGGGCCGCTTCGGCACCCTCCGCCCGCCCCGCGCTCTCGCACATCGATGAAGCAGGCGCGGCGCACATGGTCGACGTCACCGCCAAGGACGCCACCAAGCGCACCGCCGTCGCGGCCGGTGCTCTGCACACCACCCCCGAGGTCGTCGCGATGATCGCGTCGGGCGGGCTGCCCAAAGGCGACGCGTTGGCTACCGCGCGGGTCGCCGGCATTCTCGCGGCCAAGCGCACCAGCGATTTGATTCCGCTGTGCCACCAGCTGGCCCTGACGGGGGTCGACATCGACTTCGTGATCGACGGCGCTCAGGTGGCGATTGCCGCGACCGTGCGCAGCACCGACCGCACCGGCGTCGAGATGGAGGCGCTGACGGCGGTGAGCGTCGCCGCGCTCACGCTCTACGACATGATCAAGGCGGTCGACCCCGCAGCCCGCATCGACGACATCAGAGTGCTGCGCAAAGAAGGCGGCAAGACCGGCACGTGGGTGCGGTGACGGCTGCGGATACCCGGTCGGGGCGGGTCATCATCGCCTCCACCCGCGCCGCGGCGGGGGTGTACGAGGACAAGACCGGACCGGTCATCGTCGGCTGGCTCAATCAACGGGGCATCGGCGCCCCCGCACCGACCGTCGTCGCCGACGGTGGTGGAGTGAACCAGGCCCTGTCCGTCGCGGTCGGCGAAAAGGTCGACGTCGTCATCACGTCCGGCGGAACCGGGATATCGCCGACCGACGGCACCGCGGAGGCGACCGCCGCCATTGTCGACTACCAGATCCCCGGTCTCGCCGACGCGATACGTCGAGCAGGCGAAGACAAAGTGCCTACGTCTGTGCTCTCCCGCGGCGTCTGCGGCGTAAAGGGACGCACCCTGATCGTCAACCTTCCGGGTTCGACCGGTGGCGTCAAAGACGGTCTGGCGGTGCTGGACAAAGTGCTCGAGCACGCACTGGATCAGCTTGCGGGAGGGGACCATTCACGATGACCGTCGTCCTGCGCGCCGAAGTCAGCGACCACCCGATCGAGCTGGCCGAGTACGAAGCCCTTGTCGCTCATGAAGCCGCGGGCGCGGTGGTGGGTTTCGCCGGCGTTGTTCGCGACCACGACGGCGGCCGCGGGGTGATCCGGCTGGAGTATTCGGCGCACCCCACGGCGCAGCAGACCTTGGCCGACGTGGCCGCCGAGATCGCCGCAACCAGTCACGGGGTGCGGGCCATCGCGGTGAGCCACCGCATCGGCGTACTCGACATCGGCGACGCCGCACTCGTCGCGGCCGTGGCCGCAGACCATCGCGGTGCGGCGTTCGAAACCTGCCAGCGTTTGGTCGACACCGTCAAAGAACGGCTCCCGGTGTGGAAACACCAGTTCTTCTCGGACGGCTCCGAAGAGTGGGTCGGATCGGCCTGAGAGTGGACTCAGGCAGGCGGTAGCGGCGGCGGCGCACCGGGCGCCGGAGGTGCCGCCGGCGCGGGCAGTCCCGGTGCCGGAGCAGGGGGCGGCGGAGGCGCAAGCGCCGGATCCGGCGGGAGCTGGCCCGGCAGGTTGGGCACCTGACCGGTGGTGCGGTCCGGGGTTGTCAACGGACGCTGAGTCAGCGCCAGCAGCGCATCCTTGCCGGTGACGTCCTGGGTCTGGATCGCGTGCCAGATCTCCTTGAGGTAGGAGACGTTGGGGCTGTCGGTCGTGACGGCGCCGCGGTCGATCGTCGTCCCCGGATTCAGGTTCTCCGGGCTCGGCAGATGCGGAACCTCGGCGGGCACGGGGAGCTCACCGGACACGGCCTGGTTGGCCGCGTCCATGGCGGGCTGCGGAAGGTTGACCTGGGCCAGCGGATCGGGCGCGGGTGCCGCAACGGCGACGGGTGCACCGGGCGCGGGTGCCGGCGGGGCCGGCGGCGGAGGAACTGCCGGTGCGGGCTGAAGCGGTGCGTCGGCGTGCAACGCCCACATCTGAGGCTGATCGGCAGGCACGGTGCCCTCGGCGACATCCCAGTCCGCCAGCTGCTGCGCGACGTCTGTAGACGGGGCCATCGGGTCGACCGGCGGCGGCGGAGGAACCGGTGCGGCCAGCGCGTCGATCGGTGCCGGGGGCGGCGGGGCCATCGGGTCGACCGGCGGCGGAGGCACCGGTGCGGCCAGCGCGTCGATCGGTGGTGGCGGCGGCGGGGCCATCGGGTCGGCCGGCGGTGGCGGAACCGGGGCGGCTAGCGCGTCGGCCGGGGGTGGCGGGGGCAGTGGTGCGGCCGGGGGTGGTGGCGGCGGAATCGGGGCGGCGAGCGCGTCGGCCGGGGGTGGCGGCGGAGGCAGTGGTGCGGCCGGGGGTGGTGGCGGCGGAATCGGGGCGGCGAGCGCGTCGGCCGGGGGTGGCGGCGGGGGCAGGGGTGCACCCGGAGGCGGCGGCGGAGGAGCCGGTGCGGCCAGCGCGTCGAACGGCGCGGGTGGCGGAGGAGGCGGCGGGGGAGCGAACGGGTTCGGCGGCGGAGGCGGCAGCAGGTTGTTCAGGTCGGCGATCGCGTCGTCGACCACATTGCGCGGCGTGGGGCCGGACAGCGGGCCACCGCACGACGGCCATGCGCCCTTGCCCTGACCGGCGAGCACACGCTCGGCGACGGCAATCTGCTCTTCCTTGCTGGCCAGGTACGCGGCAGGCGCAAACTCGCCGCCGCCGTGGCCCGACCAGGTGCTCGGGGAGAACTGGAGTCCACCGTGGTATCCGTTGCCGGTATTGATCGCCCAGTTGCCACCAGATTCGCACCTGGCGACCTGATCCCATTCGCCGTCGGTGGCGGCGTTGGCGTGTCCGGCGAGGGCAATGCCCCCAGTGCCGATGACAGCGCCTGTGAAGGCGATCTTCGCGACGTTTACGGCCGATGCAGTGGGCTTACGATGCCGTCCACTCATAGGTGCGTTGGTGTCCTCTCTTCAAGCGCCCGCGAGGTCAGCTGTCGGGTTCGGGCTGGAGAGGTTGCCCGGCCGGCGGCGTCGAGACGACGCCGGCTTCACCCCAAGGAGCCGAAATCTGCTCCAGGTCCTTCCGTTTCGGTGGACCGGTGGGTCCCCCGCCTCCGTCCAAAGTTGTTCGTTGTTGACTGGGTCCCGACTGGACGGAGCTCGGCGCGATCGGGGCACAGCGGGTCACCCGATTGAGGTCGAGGGACTTGGGAGTCGACGGTAATGGGTATGCCCGCGAGCGTCATCTTTTGCAGATAACGGCGTTTTCCCCTTGGGCAAATCCTAAAGGAGCTCTAAACCCGCAGGAGATTCTGACGTTCTTGCAGGTGCTTTGGACGCTCCACCTGTCCGTAGCCAGTCTGTGATCATTTCGTTATGTGATGCAAATCACCATCACCCGCCGGCGAAGGGCGGAAGAACGTCGATGGTCGCGGCGTTTGTCAACGCCACGTCGGCGTCGCGCACGGCCACGCCGTCGCGCAGAAACGAGCAGCGCATCAATACTTTCGCGAGATTCTGGTCGCGCGCGCTGAGTTGCGCGACCAACTCGGCGAGCGTCGTGTGCGGACGAAGCCGGATCGTCTCCACTTCGTTACCTGCGGCGGCCCTCGCGGCGGCGAAGAACCGAACGGTCACCTCGATATCGGTGGGCCTAGTGGTCCTGGAGGTAGAGGTCACGCCTACCCGCCGATTGCGCTCATCGGACGATCCGGCTGGACGAAGCCAGGGTCATTGATGCCGTGCCCGGCGGCTTTGGCCCACATCGCGGCGCGCCAGGCGGCTGCCAGGCCGTCGTCGTCGGCGCCCGTCCGCATCAGGTGACGCAGATCCGTCTCCTGTCGTGCGAACAGGCAGTTGCGAACCTGGCCGTCCGCGGTCAGGCGGGTACGGTCGCACGCCGAGCAGAACGCGTGCGAGACCGAGGCGATGACGCCCACCAAGCCGCGGTCACCGTCGACCCGCCACAGTTCTGCGGGCGCCGAACCCCGCGGCTCCGTGTTCGGCGTGAGATCGAAGTGGCGGCGCAACACGGCGAGGATGTCATCCGCACTCACGGCCCTGCCGCGCTGCCACTGATGGTCCGCGTCGAGCGGCATCTGCTCGATGATGCGCAGCTGGTATCCGTGGTCGATACAGAACCGCAGCAGTTGCACTGCATCGTCCAGACCGGTGTCCGGGTCGAGCACCGCGTTCACCTTGACCGGGTTGAGCCCTGCGGCCTTTGCGGCCGCGAGGCCGTCGAGCACGTCGCTGAGCCGGTCGCGGCGGGTGATCCGGCTGAACCGTGCGGCATCCACGGTGTCTAATGACACATTGATCCGGTCCAGCCCGGCGTCCTTCAGCTTCGCCGCGCGCCGGGCAAGCCCAATGCCGTTGGTGGTCAACGTGATCTCGGGCCGCGGCCGCAGTGCGGCGGTGGCGGCGACGATCTCATCGAGATTCTTGGCTACCAACGGCTCGCCGCCGGTGAAGCGCACGCTGGTGATGCCCAGCCGCGTCACGGCGATGCGTAGCAGCCGGATCAGCTCCGCCGGTGCCAACAGCTGATCGCCCGGCAGCCAGTCCAGCCCATCGGCGGGCATGCAGTAGGTGCAGCGCAGGTTGCACCGGTCGGTCAACGACACGCGCAGGTCGGTGGCGATCCGCCCGAAGGTGTCGACGAGTGGACCGTCTGTGGGCGCGGGATCGGCCGGGCCCAGCGACGGCACACCCAGGTCGACGACCGTCATGCGGCGGCTCCGATCGACCGGTTCGCCCCGCCGTTGAGGCTGTCAACCGGAACGATCTCCTTGCCCAGCGGCAGCAACGAGATCGGAATCATCTTGAGGTTGGCCAGCGCCAGCGGAATGCCGATGATGGTGATCGCCATGGCGGCTGCACTGACGAGATGGCCGATGGCCAGCCAGATGCCGCACAGGATGACCCAGATGATGTTCCCGATCAGCGCACCCGGACGCGTACCCGGCATGTCGACGACGGTTCGGCCGAACGGCCACAGCGCGTAGGACGCAATGCGCAACGATGCGAAGCCGAACGGGATCGTGATGATGAGGATGAAGCAGATCAACGCTGCCAGCAGATAGCCCAACGCCAGCCAGAGACCGCCGAAGACCAACCATATGACGTTCAGGATCAGGCGCATCTTTTCCCTCCAGCGGTCGTTCCAGCCTACCGAGTAAAGGGGGTGAGGGCGGTTCGAGGTCCGAGTAGGATCACCCGAGACGCGTCCCTGCGCACGGGACGCTTTCCTTTTGTTGGGCGCTTCAGAAGACAAGCAGGTGAGACCAGTGCCGACCGGCCGGGTTAAGTGGTACGACGCCGAAAAGGGATTCGGCTTTCTGTCGCAGGAGGACGGTGAGGACGTCTACGTCCGCTCGTCCGCGCTGCCGTCGGGCGTCGAGGGGCTCAAGGCCGGACAGAAAGTCGAGTTCGGCATGGCCGCCGGTCGTCGCGGCCCGCAGGCGCTGAGCGTGAAGATCATCGACTCGCCGCCGAGCCTGACGCGCACCCGTCGTGAGGCGGCTGCCGCCGAGCACAAGCACACACCGGACGAGCTGCACGGCATGGTCGAGGACATGATCACGCTGCTGGAAGGCGCGGTTCAGCCCGAGCTACGTAAGGGCCGGTACCCCGATCGCAAGGTCGCACGACGAGTGTCCGAAGTGGTGCGTGCCGTCGCAAGCGAGCTCGACGCCTGAATTTTCCTTCGGGCATGCTGGAGACATGAGCTATGTCGCCAGCGGTGGCGATTTCAACCGCGACACGAACTACATCACCACGCGAATCACCGCCGACGGTCGCGACGGGTATCCCGTCGAGGCCGGCCGGTATCGATTGGTCGTCGCGCGGGCCTGCCCGTGGGCCAACCGCACCATCATCGTGCGACGGCTGTTGGGGCTCGAAGACAGTCTCTCCATTGGCTTTTGCGGTCCCACCCACGACCAGGACAGCTGGACGTTCGACCTGGACCCCGGCGGCGTCGACCCGGTGTTGAAGATTCCGCGCCTCAAGGACGCCTTCCTCAAGCGGTTCCCCGACTACGAGAAGGGCATCACCGTGCCCTCGATCGTCGACGTGCCGACGGGCGAGGTGGTGACCAATGACTTCGCGCAGATGACGCTGGACTTCTCCACCGAGTGGACGAAGTTCCACCGCGAGGGCGCGCCGCAGTTGTACCCGGACCATCTGCGCGACGAGATCGACGAGGTCGCCAAGCGCATCTACACCGAGGTGAACAACGGCGTGTACCGGTGCGGATTCGCCGGCTCCCAGGACGCCTACGACAAGGCCTACGACCGGTTGTTCACCGCGCTGGACTGGCTCTCCGAGCGGCTCGAGAATCAGCGATATCTGGTCGGCGACACCATCACTGAGGCCGATGTGCGTCTCTTCACGACGCTGGCCCGTTTCGACCCCGTCTACCACGGCCACTTCAAGTGCAACCGCAACAAGCTCTCCGAGTCGCCGGTGTTGTGGGCCTACGCCCGCGACCTTTTCCAGACCCCCGGCTTCGGCGACACCACCGATTTCGTGCAGATCAAGCAGCACTATTACATCGTGCACAAAGACATCAACCCGACGCAGATCGTGCCGAAAGGCCCGGATCTGTCCAACTGGTTAGCCCCGCATGGGCGGGAAGCGTTGGGCGGCAGGCCGTTTGGCGATGGCACGCCGCCGGGTTCGACGCGCGACGGCGAACGGGTGCCCGCCGGTCATTCAGCGGGCTGAGGCCAGACGGTTCGCACCGACCACTCCGCATGCCATGCCGGCAACTCGTTGCCGTCCTGGTCGACGACGATCGTGGGCAGTTGCACGACGAAGCCGGTGAGCTTTCCGCGATGCGGGTCGACGGTGGGAATGGTGACCGCGAGCGTGCTGCCCGGGGTGAACTCCTCGAGCACGTCGGAGCCCTCGTACGTGCGGCCGAGTAACCAGGGTGCGTCGGAGATCGCCGACGGCACCGACAGTTGCACCGGGTGCCGCCCGTCGACGGCGAGTTCGCCTATCGTTTGCGGGGTTTCGCAGTCGTTGAGGTTCACCACGTCGCAATAGCTGTACGGCCCGATCCGTACGAGCTGTCCGTCGGTGTAAGCACTGATCTCCGGGTGCTTGGGCGGAGGGTGCTGGGCCAGCCGCCAGATCAACACACCCGTGGCCGCGGACGCGATGACGACCACGACCGCCAGGACGGCGAGAACGCGTTTCACTCCGGCGCCACCGCCGCATTGTCCGGGCGGCGTCCGCCCTCCTGCTCGGCCAGGACCGGACGGTTACCGCCGAGGCCGGGGATCAGCGAGTCGCCGCGATAGCTCACCACCGTCTGCGCGAGGCCCAGGATCAGTACCGCACTGACACCGGTGAAGCCGACCCACAATTGGGTGTAGATCAGCACGCCGATCGCGCCGCCGGCGACCCAGGCCAACTGCAACAACGACTCTGAACGACCGAAGGCGGACGCTCGGGACCGTTCGGGGAGGTCGTCCTGCAACGACGCGTCGAGCGACGCCTTCGCGATCGCGCTCGCGCCCGACGTGATCAGCGTGCCGATCGCAGCCACCAAGAGATTGCCTGCGATGGCGGTCGCCAGCGCGCTCGCGGTGACCGCGATGGTGCAGCGCACGACCATCTGGGCCGGGTGGCCGAGCTGCATCCGCGCGCTGGCCAAGTTGCCGATGAAGTTTCCGATGGCGGCGGCCGCGCCGATCATGCCGAGAATACGCAGCTGTTCCCAACCGCTGGCGTCGTGCGATTTCGCGTAAAAGGCCGGGTAGAGGAAGAGGAAGCCCACCATCACCTTGATGGTGCAGTTACCCCACAGCGCGGTGATCGTGTTGCGGCCCAACGGTTGTCGTGCCGGGGTCCACTTCTGGGGTGCTGGCTCGCGGCGCAGCTCACCGGTGCGACCGTGGTAGCTCAGCGTCGCGGGCACCTCACCCTCGGTCACCTCGACCCACTTGGGGATCCGCATCGCCAGCGCTGCGCCCGCCACCGAGACGGCGACGACGACGTACAGCGCGCCGGGCAGTTCCAGTACGCGGAAGAGATACTGGGCCGCAGCGGCAACCGCGCCGCCGACCATCGTTCCGCCAAGCAGACCGAACATCGTCAGCCGAGAATTCACCCGGACCAGGTCAATGCTCGGCGGCAGCACCCGCGGGGTCACCGCGCTGCGCAACACGCTGAATGACTTGGACAGCACCATCATTCCCAATGCACACGGGTAGAGCACCCACGGCGGGAAGCTGCCGGTGGCACCGTCGAAGTTGGCGATCAACACCACCACAAGCGCGGTGCGCAGGATGAACGACGTGGCGAGTGCGACCCTGCGCCCGTGCTGCAGCCGATCCAGTGCGGGTCCGATCAGGGGAGCGATGACGGCGAACGGCGCGATGGTGATGAGCAGGTACAGCGCGACCTTGCCCTTGCTCTCGCCGGAGGCCGCTGCGAAGAACAGCGTGTCGGCCAGTGCGACGGCCATCGCCGCGTCGACCGCGAAGTTGGCGACCACCGGCCACGTGAGCGCGGTCAGCCCGGACTTGTCGGCGCCGTCGGCCGTAGCGGCGCGGTGCACCAGGCCGTACATCTTGGAGCCCATCTCGCGGCTGCGTTGTGCGGCCGCTCTGGTCACCGTGATCCGTTCGCCCGCCCCGGCGCCGACGGAGCCGCGCGGGGGTACGGATGCGCGTGACCGTGCCGAATCGTCGAGCGGTGGCAGCCACCGGTTGGCACTCGGAGTGGGATTCGGCCGCGCCCGGCGGTGGCCGCCGTCGCCGGGATCACTGGGGTAGTTGGCCATCCCCGGGTGTTCCTGGCCGCCGGCGGGCGGGCGCGGCGGGTAATAGCTGGGCGGGCGACCGCCGAACTCACGCGAACCCGCTCGATCCCTGTTGTCACGACGCGGTCCGGTCACAGAAAAGATTCTCCCCCATCGAGGCCACAGCGCACGTGCAGCCGACCGGTGTGGCTACTTGTCGGCGGCTACGGCAAAATCAATGCCAATGGACAGCGTGACGGAATCCGCCGAGAACGGCGTGGCCTCCCCTGACGGGGATGCCGTGCCCCGGCCTGACCTGGAGACGGTGCTCCTGGGCTCCGTCGACGACGCGCGTGCCGCGATCGTCGAGTTCAGTGGTGAGGACACCGTCGGGGAGTATCTCGGCGCCGGCTTCGACGATCCGACCGCGGCCACCCACAGGTTCCTCGCCGACATGCCCGGTTACCGCGGCTGGCAGTGGGCCGTCGTCGTGGCCGCGTGCCCGGGCGCCGATCACGCCACCATCAGTGAGGTCGTGTTGGTGCCCGGTCCGACGGCGCTGCTCGCACCGAAGTGGGTGCCCTGGAACGAGCGCGTCAAGCCTGGCGACCTCAGCCCCGGCGATCTGCTCGCTCCCCCCGCCGACGACCCCCGGCTCGTACCCGGCTTCATGTCCAGTGGGGACCCCGAGGTCGACGAGGTAGCCGCGGAAGTGGGCTTCGGCCGCAGGCAGGTGCTCGGTCCGTGGGGTCGCGCCGACGCCGCGCAGCGCTGGCACGACGGCGAGTACGGGCCCGGTTCCGCGATGGCACGGTCGACGCGCCGCGTGTGCCGCGACTGCGGGTTCTATCTCCCGGTGTCAGGATCGCTCGGGTTGATGTTCGGAGTGTGCGCCAACGAGATGTCCGCCGACGGCCACGTGGTCGACGCCGAGTACGGCTGCGGTGCTCATTCGGATACGCCCCAGCCGCCGGGCAGCGGTTCGCCGCTCTTCGATCCCTACGATGACGGCGTCCTGGACCTCGCCGAACCGGCCGACTAGCGTTCGGCCGCGGCCTTGATCCGCGACAGCGACTCGTTCATTCCTTCGACGAGTTCGCGCTCGAAGTTGGGCACGCCACCCATCAACGCGTTCACCGTCGCGTTGGACAACGGCTTCACGCCGTTTTCCGCATGCCGCGTTTCGATCAGCCGGGTTCCGGTTTCGGTGGGTTCGAGCTCGTAGCTCCAGATCGTCCCGTTCTCGTTCACCCGGAAGGCCAGCTTCTTGTCGGGAATGAATTCGGTGATGCGGCTGGTGGTCGGCCACATGAGGTACTTGCGCCGGTTGAGGTTGATTGTCCGACTGCCTTGGCGCAGTGGACCGCCCAGAGTCTTCATCAGCCGGCACTGCGGGCTCCACTGCGGCATCTTGCTCAGATCGGAAACCAGCGACCAGACCTTCGTCACCGGAGCGTTGATTTCAACTTGAGCTTGCAATAGCGGCTCTGCCATCGCTACCTCCTTGGGTGTCAGACCTTGGGTGTCAGACGAATTCAGTCGAGTCCGCTCTGCGCGCCGCGCGACCCGCGGCGCACCGCCCGACGCTGCCACAGAAAGATCGATGTGCCAAGCACGCCGACGCCGAGCCCGGCGATCGCGAATGGCCGACAGCCGTGCAGTGCGGGCACCGTGAAGGCCAGCAATGTCGCGATCAGCCAGCCCGTCGTGATCACAGCGATCACCGGCCACGGCTTCAGCAGGGCAGGCGGCAGGGCGGGTGGTTGCGGGGTCATCGATTGAAACCTAACCCATAACCTTCCTTTTCTTCAGCACTGCTATGTACTCTTTGCCTCGTGAAAGAACCCGACGGTCGCTTGGCGAGCGATCTGTCGCTCGCGGTCATCCGCCTGGCCCGCCAATTGCGCTTCCGACGACCGGATTCGCATGTATCGCTCTCTCAGCTGTCGGCGCTGTCGACCCTTGCCAAGGAGGGTCCGATGACGCCGGGCGTGTTAGCCGAGAAGGAACGCGTGCGTCCACCTTCGATGACTCGGGTGATCGGAACGCTTTGCGAACTAGGCCTCGTCGCGCGGATGGCGCATCCCGACGACCGGCGCCAGGTCCTGGTGTCGGTGTCGCCGGCGGGGGTCGAGTTGATCGAGGCCGAGCGCCGCGCGAGCCAGGAGTGGCTGTCGAAACGGCTGGCTAAACTCGCTCCGGAACAACGGGAGGCACTGCTGACCGCCGCCGACCTGATGTCGGCGATAGTCGACGAAAGCGCGTGAGCGGTATCCGGCGGGCACGAGCGTAGCGAGCGGGGATTGTCAGAAGTAATCGACGTCTCCGACCCCGCCGATCCGCGGCTGGACGACTTTCGCGATCTCAACAGCGTGGACCGCAGACCCGACCTGCCGACCGGGAAGGGCTTGGTGATCGCCGAGGGTGTGCTGGTCGCGCAGCGCATGCTCGTTTCGCGGTTCACGCCGCGGGCCCTGCTGGGCACGGACCGGCGCCTGGCAGAACTGGCCGCCGACCTGGACGGCGTCGCGGCACCGTACTACCGCGTGAGCGCCGACGTGATGGCCGACGTGGTGGGTTTCCATCTCAACCGCGGAGTGTTGGCATCGGCGTCGCGCCCACCCGAGCTGACGGTGTCGCAGGTGATCGAGACCGCCAGGACGATCGCAGTGCTCGAGGGCGTCAACGATCACGAGAACCTCGGATCGATTTTCCGCAATGCCGCCGGCCTCGACGTCGACGCGATCGTGTTCGGCATGGGGTGCGCGGATCCTCTGTACCGACGTGCCGTCCGCGTGTCGATGGGACACGCCCTGCTGGTGCCCTACGCGTGGGCGGCTGATTGGCCCGGGGATCTGGAGATGCTGCGGGACAGCGGCTTTCGGCTGCTGGCGATGACACCCGATCCGTCGGCTCGCACACTGTCCAACGCGATGACCGATATGGCCGATCATCGCGTAGCGGTGCTCGTCGGCGCGGAGGGACCGGGGTTGTCAGAACGTGCGATGCGGGCCAGTGACGTGCGCGTGCGCATCGCGATGTCGCGCGGCACCGACTCGCTCAACGTGGCCACCGCCGCGGCGCTGGCCTTCTATGAGCGGGTTAGATTGAACCGGTGACCGACGATTCGACTCCGTGGGCGATGGGCCTGACGGTGTCCGCGTTCGTCGCCGCGGTTGTCGGTGCCGCCATCGTCGTGCTGAGCGTGGGACTGATGAGGGTGCACCCGATGTTGGCCGTCGGCCTCAATCTGGTCGCCGTCGGTGGGCTGACGCCGACCGTGTGGGAATGGCGCAAGCGACCCGTCTGGCGCTGGTTCGTTCTGGGTGCCGCCGTCGGGGTGGCCTGCGCATGGATCGGCGCCATCGCTATCGGCCTTGCGGGATAACGGGATTCACCACGGAAGGTGAGGTCAAGCGTCAGCGCTGGCCGCTGGACCGCACGCCGAGCAGCACGTCCTCCCACGCGGGCACTGCCGGCTTGCCCTTGCGTGCGCGTGGCTTCGGCGCGGCAGGCTGTGTCGGCTCGGGCTCTGGCTCGGACTCCGGCCTGAGGTCGAGCTCAGGTTCGGCGACCGGCTCCGGCTCGTCCTCCTGCTCGAAGTGTGGCACCGCGGCGACCGGTCGCAGCGGACGCGCGAAGTTCGGGTCGATGAGTTCGGATGCCGAGTCGTCGGCCGCAGTCACCGTGCCGCCGTGTGCGCCCGGGGTGAACCGGAAATGCGCAACGTTGTCGGACAGGCCCGCTTTCCATGCCATCTGGACGGTCCAGCGTCCGTCTTCGTTGCGCCAGGCGTCCCAGTTGGTGGCCTCGGCGCCCAGACCGCGGGCGATCAGGGACGTCGTCACCGTCTCCAACAGCGTCAGCACCGAGGGGCCGTCGGCCAGCACCGGGTGCGCGGCCGTCGCCAGCTCGGCCGCTCTCGACCGCTCCAGCAGGACCGGATGAGCAAATCGCTCGACGCGGCTCAAGTCGACGCCGGAGGCCGCGGCGACCTGCTCGACGGAAGCACCTGCGCGGATCTTGGCTTGAATCTCTTTGGGACGCAGCACGCTTGGACCCTCGTCGTTGGTTTGAGAAGTTTCCCGGGATGGCGTGGACCCGGTCTTGTCGCCGCGCGCGGCGGCCCGCAACCGGTCATCGGGGACCAGGAGGAACTTCTCGCCGGAGTCGTCGGCCTCGCAGATGATTTGTCTGCCGTCGACGTCGAGTCCAACGACTTTGAGTTTGCGCATGTCGACCTCCTCCGGACGGATACGATGCCCGATCAAGCGACCCTACTGCGTTATCCGCCTGTTACCAGGTAGACACGCGGGCAGGTCAGAGGCGTTCGACGACCCAATCGATGCACGCGGTCAACGCGCTCACGTCGTCCGGCTCGACGGCCGGGAACATGCCGACGCGCAGCTGGTTGCGACCGAGTTTGCGGTAGGGCTCGGTGTCGACGATGCCGTTGGCTCGAAGTGCCTTCGCGATCGCTGCGGCATCGATCTCGTCTGTGAAATCGACGGTGCCGACGACCTGCGACCGTAGCTCGGGGTCGGCGACGAAGGGCGTGGCCACCTTCGACGCCTCGGCCCAGCTGTACAGCCGCTGCGACGAGTCGGCGGTGCGCTTGACCGCCCAGTCCAGGCCGCCGTTGCCCAGCATCCATTCGAGCTGATCGGCAAACATGATCAGCGTGCCGATCGCCGGGGTGTTGTAGGTCTGGTTTTTGAGGCTGTTCTCGATCGCGATCGGGAGCGACAGAAACTCGGGCACCCAGCGGCCCGACGCCGCGACGGCCTCCACGCGGGCGAGCGCAGCGGGGGAGAGGATCGCGATCCACAGGCCGCCGTCGCTGGCGAAGTTCTTCTGCGGTGCGAAGTAGTAGGCGTCGGCGTCGGCGATGTCGACGGGCAGGCCGCCGGCTGCGGAGGTGGCGTCGATGGCAATCAACGCGCCGTCTGAGCCTTTGGGTCGCTGCACGGGAACCGCTACGCCCGTTGATGTTTCGTTGTGCGCCCACCCGATGAGGTCCACCGACGGATCCGACTGTGGTTTGGGTGCGCTGCCTGCTTCGGCCTTGATGACGACCGGGTCCCCGACGAACGGATTCTTGGCCACCGCCGAGGCGAACTTGCTGCTGAATTCGCCGTAGGTCAGGTGCAGCGAGCGCTTGTCGATCAATCCGAACGCGGCCGCGTCCCAGAACGCGGTGGTGCCGCCGTTGCCGAGGATGACCTCGTAGCCGTCGGGCACCGAAAAGAGTTGACGCAGCCCGTCACGCACTCGACCGACGAGGTTCTTGACCGGCGCCTGCCGGTGTGACGTCCCGAATACGTCGCCCGCTGCGGCGAGGGCCTGCAGCTGTTCGGGGCGCACCTTGGACGGTCCGCAGCCGAAGCGGCCGTCGCGAGGTTTGAGGTCGGCGGGAATCGTGAGGTCGGCCATGGGGACAAGAGTAGTGACCCCCGCTGTGCGCTTTCAGCGGGGAGGGGATGCAGAAAATGCTGAAAAAGTGGGTAAAGAACACACAGTGGAACCAATTTGTATCCATAATGTGATCTGTCGGGGACTGAGCCCATTGGGGGGCACGTGATCAGTCATGGGAAATTTTCGACCCTCATGCCGATGTGTGCTGCGGCGATGGTGGCGTTCGGTTCGATAACCGCTGCGGCGCCGGCGCAGGCCTCCGGAGACGAGGGCGGCGCGGTGCTCAACGAGATCAACGCGACGCGCGCGGCGAGCGGATGCGGTCCGGTGGCGCCCAATCCGCAGCTGACTGCGTCGGCGGCCCGGCACGCCAACGACATGCTCAGGAGCGGAGTTCAGGCGCATACCGGTTCGGACGGCTCCTCTGTCGTCCAGCGCGTCACCGACGCCGGCTATACGTCGTTCGAGGATCTCGGCGAAATCGTGTTCTGGGCCAATGGCCCCGGCGGTTCGCCTGCTGCCGCGGTGAATTGGTGGATGAACAGTCCGGGCCACCGCGCGGTCATCACCGACTGTGACATGACCGATGCGGGATTCTCGGCCGTCAGAAGCGGCAGCATGTTGACAGTGGCTGGCGACTTCGCGAAGAGGTAGCTGTCGCTAGTTGGTCAGGATGCGAGCCCCGTCGGGGGTGACGGCAACGGTGTGCTCGCTGTGCGCGGCACGCGCGCCGGACAAGCTTCGGAGTGTCCACCCGTCGGGGTCGTGGCGGTATTCGTCGGTGCCGTCGCCGATCAACATGGGCTCGATCGCGATGACCAAACCGGGAAGTAACTTCATTCCCTTGCCGGGACGGCCTTCGTTGGGTACGTCCGGGTCCTCGTGCATGGTGCGGCCGATTCCGTGCCCGCCGTGGTCGGCGAGCAGACCGAAGCCCCTCTCATGCACCGTCGTCGAGATCGCATGGCCGACGTCTCCGAGCCTGTTGCCCGGCCGCGCCGCCGCGATGCCCGCCGCGAGCGCGGCGTCGGCGGCCTCGATCAGCGCGGCGTCCCCGTCGCGCGGGGTGCCGACGATGAAGCTGCGCGCCGCATCACCGGTCCAGCCGCGCAGGGTGGCGCCGAAGTCGACCGACACCAGATCGCCGTCGGCGAGTACGTACTCATTGGGGATGCCGTGCACAACGGCGTCGTTGACGCTGACGCACAGCACGCCGGGAAACGGGGTCGGCGCCCACCGCGGGTGGTAGTTCAGGAACGGTGACGACGCGCCGTGCCGCGACAAGACCTCAGCGGCGATGCGGTCCAGGTCCAAGGCGGTCATCCCCGGCTTCGCCTGCTCGATGACCGCGCTCAGCGCCTCGGCCACGACGGCGCCCGCGTCGGCCATCAACTCGATTTCGTCTCGGGTCTTCAGCTCAACCATGTGTGGCCTCCGTCACAAAACTAGGTTCCGGGCCCGGTGTGCCACATGCCGGAAAGGGGTATTCACGGTATGCGATACCTGCGGTACCGTGTTTGACAATCAAGGCTCGTAGACCTCACCGAGGAGGTGTCGAATGGCAGTCAAGGAAGCCCGGACACGCATGGTCCGGCGCTGGCGGCGCAATATGGATGTCACCGATGACACCGCATACGTCGACATGCTCACCACATTGTCCGAGGGGTCGGTGCGACGCAACTTCAATCCGTACACCGACATCGACTGGGACTCGCCGGAGTTCAAGGTCGTCGAGAATGACGAGCGCTGGATCCTGCCGGCGACCGACCCGATAGGAAAGCACCCCTGGTATCAGTCGCAGCCAAAAGAGCGCCAGATCGAGATCGGCATGTGGCGGCAGGCCAACGTCGCGAAGGTCGGTCTGCACTTCGAGTCCATTCTGATCCGCGGGCTCATGGAGTACGCCTTCTGGACGCCCAACGGCTCCCCGGAGTACCGGTACTGCCTGCACGAGGCGGTCGAAGAGTGCAACCACACGATGATGTTCCAGGAGATGGTCAACCGCATCGGTGCCGATGTGCCCGGTATGCCGCGCTTGCTGAAATGGATTCAGCCAACCATCCCGCTCGTCGCGGGGCCGCTGCCGATCCCGTTCTGGTTCGGCATTCTGGCCGGCGAGGAGCCCATCGACCACACCCAGAAGAACGTGCTGCGCGAGGGCAAGACGCTGCATCCGATCATGGAGCGCGTGATGGCCATCCACGTGGCCGAAGAAGCGCGGCACATCTCGTTCGCGCACGAATACCTGCGCAAGCGAGTTCCTGACCTGCCGCGGCGGAAGCGGTTCTGGTTGTCGCTCTATGTTCCGGTCGTGATGCGCGTGCTGTGCTCGGCGATCATCGTGCCGCCGCGGGCGTTCTGGAAGGAATTCGATATCCCGCGGTCGGTCCGCAAGGAGATCTTCTTCAAGTCACCCGAATCGCGGCAGATGCTGCGCGACATGTTCGGCGACGTCCGGATGCTTGCCCACGACACCGGGCTGATGAACCCGCTCGCGAAACTGATCTGGCGGATGTGTCGGATCAGCGGCCGCCCCAGCCGGTATCGCAGTGAGCCTGCCCGCCAGCATCTGGTGTCGGCCGCGTAGGGCACCCATGCCTCACGTGATAACCCAGTCGTGTTGCAGCGACGGGTCCTGTGTCTACGCCTGTCCGGTGAACTGCATCCACCCGTCACCGGACGAGCCGGGCTTCGCCACCGCCGAGATGCTCTACATCGACCCGATCGCGTGCGTCGATTGCGGCGCGTGTGTGTCGGCGTGCCCGGTCGGCGCGATCGCACCCGACACCAAGCTCGAACCCGAGCAGCTGCCGTTCATCGAGCTGAACGCGTCGTTCTATCCCAAACCCGAGGGGAAGCTGCCGCCAACGTCCAAGCTGGCGCCGGTGCTCGAGGCGCCGTTGGTCCGGCCACGCTCCGGTGGACCGTTGACGGTCGCGATCGTCGGCTCGGGGCCGGCGGCCATGTACGCCGCTGACGAACTGCTGACGCAGCGCGGTGTGCGGGTCAACGTCTTCGAGCGGCTGCCGACCCCGTACGGGCTCGTGCGTGCCGGGGTGGCCCCCGACCATCAGAGCACCAAACGGGTGACAGCGCTCTTCGACAAGGTGACGAAGCTGCCGGGCTTCACGTTCTATCTGAACGTCGACGTGGGATCGGATGTCACGCATGCCGATCTGCTGGCTCACCATCACGCCGTGCTCTACGCCGTCGGCGCGCCCAACGATCGCCGCCTCGAGATCGACGGCATGGGCCTGCCCGGCACGGGAACCGCCACCGAGATGGTTGCGTGGATCAACGGCCACCCTGAATTCACTGATCTGCCAGTCGATTTGAACCACGAGCGGGTGGTTGTCATCGGCAACGGCAACGTGGCGTTAGACGTCGCTCGCATCCTGACCACCGACCCCGATGTGCTGGCGCGCACGGACATCTCCGACCACGCGCTGGCCGCGTTGCGCGGCTCGAAGGTCAACGAGGTCGTCGTCGCCGCCCGGCGAGGTCCGGTGTACTCGGCTTTCACACTTCCGGAACTGATCGGGCTGACCTCGGTGTGTGATGTGGTGCTGGACAGCGCAGATCATGATCGGGTCATCAGCGACCTCGCGACGGTCACAGATCCGTTGACGCGCAACAAGCTCGAGATCCTGTCGAAGCTCGGGGATTCTGGATCGTGCGGGCGGCCGCCCGCGCACAGACCCCGCATCCGGTTGGCTTTTGAGTTGACGCCGGTACGCATCCTCGGTGAGCAACGCGCGACGGGAGTCGAGTTCGCGGTGACTGGTACCGACGAGGTTCGCCACATCGACGCCGGTCTTGTGCTGACCTCGATCGGCTACCGCGGCAAGGCGATTCGCGGCCTTCCGTTCGATGACGACGCTGCGGTGGTGCCCAATGACGGCGGCCGGGTCATCGATCCGGCGTCGGGTGAGACCGTGCGCGGCAGCTACGTGGCGGGCTGGATCAAGCGTGGCCCCACCGGCTTCATCGGCACCAACAAATCGTGTGCCGGCGAGACGGTGCACAACCTGGTCGCCGACTACAACGCGGGCTTACTCGCGGATCCGGCGGGCAAGCCGGCCGCACTGGACAAGCTCGTGCGTAGCAGGCGGCCCGACGTGATCGGCGCTGCGGGATGGAAGGCCATCGACGACGCGGAGATCGCGCGCGGCGGCGAGCATCGGCCCCGCGACAAGTTCACGACGGTTGCCGACATGCTCGCCGCGGCGGCCGACGCACCCGCGCGGTCGATGCGGGAGCGTGTGCTCGCTGGCCTACGCCGCTAGGTCCACTAAGCGACGTTGTCGTTAATTTGTTGCGGCCCAGGACTTGTCGGACCCCTCTGTTTTGATGGGGTCATGTCCTCGATCGCCGCCTCCGACGCGGCGGTCGTGCGTCCGAAGGACCGGCTGGAGGTGTTGTTCGGCGAGCTGGGTGAGTTGATGGGTCAGCGCAACGCCATCGACGCGCGCATCGTGGACATCGTGGCCGAGATGGACCACGACAACCTGGTCGGCATGACCGGGTGTCGCTCGCTGTCGGCTTTGGTGGCGTGGAAGACCGGCTCCTCGACCAGAAACGCCGGGAAGATCGCCGCGATTGCGCACCGGGCCCGACAGTTTCCGCTGTGCATGGCGGGCCTGCGCGAAGGCCGGTTGTCGCTGGATCAAGTCGGCATCATCGCCGAGAAAGCCGGCGAGGGTTCTGATGGGCACTACGTGACGTTGGCCGAGGTCGCCACCGTCAGCCAACTCAACACCGCCCTCAAGGCCGAACCACCCCTGCCATCTGAACCCGACCCCTGGCGCGACACCCCACCAGAACGGGAACCCGAGCCGCCGCGGCCCACGATCACCACCATCCACAGCGACGAGCAGACCACCACCTGGACATTCACCCTGTCGCACCTGGACGCCGCAACCTTCGACGCGGCCGTGCAGTCCCATCTGGATGCTGCGGTCGCCGCGTGGAAACGCGACCACGACACCGACACCCTGCCCGCCGCGGTAGCGTCGCCGTTTCCCACCAAGGGTGAGGCGTTCATGAGCCTGGTCGAAGCCGGCTGGGACGCCGACGCTACCCGCCGCCCCCACGGCCAGCACACCACCGTCGTGGTGCACCTCGACATCAAAGAACAGGTGGCTGCCCTGCACCTGGGGCCGTTGCTCACCGACGCCGACCGCCGATACCTCACCTGCGACGCCACCTGTGAGGTGTGGTTCCACCGCAACGGACAACCCCTCGGTGCCGGACGCGCCACGCGCACCATCGGCCGCCGGCTACGCCGCGCCCTAGAACACCGCCACCCCACGTGTGCGGTGCCCGGCTGCGGAGCCACCCGCGGACTGCACGCCCACCACATCCAGCACTGGGAAGACGGCGGCCCCACCGACCTGGACAACCTCGTCCTACTGTGCCCCTACCACCACCGCGCCCACCACCGCGGCGTCATCACCATCACCGGACCCGCCCCCAACATCACCGTCACCGACAGCCATGGCCGAACCCTCAGCCCGGGATCACTCGCCCGCCCACCCACCCGACCCCCACCCGACGCCGCGCCCTACCGCGGACCCACCGGCGAACGCGCCCAATGGAAGTGGTACACCCCCTTCCAACCCACACCACAGAACGACAACTAGGTCTGGCAGTCGAGGCTGAATCATGTTGGCCTAGTGCCGGATCGCGGAGGTCAGCCGATCCTCTGCCTAAAGTTCTGATTCGCACCATTCGGGCATGTCGCGATGCGAGTGGTGAGAAGCGCTGTCCACTCGCTGAGATATCGATCGTCGGGTACTCGCGCCTGCGATCGGCGAAAGGGTGGGGCGAAGCGGGCTCCGAGTATGCCGTCGACACTGAGTGCGGCGAGAGCGGCTGTCCTGGTGGCAAGTGACGGCGCCCAGGCGGCGATCCAGTCGGCGAGTTCAGCGTTCAATCCGTCGATGAGCGCTGCGGATGCGGTGTCAACACGTGCTGATCGGCCCGCAGGTGTGCGTACGGCGATCTGCAGCAGGTCGATTTCCCTGTCAACGATGCGAGCAAGTAACGCCGAGGACGGTGAGTTCCGCTCGGAGACCTCCGAGGTCGGCGAACAGTGACCCGATGTCCTGCATCACGCGACGGCGACCCAAATGACGGTTGATCGCGTCCCGCTAGCGGAGTGTGTTCGAACGGGCTTCCGGATATCAGACTGCGTCTAGCATTCACCGCTATGGCGGTGTTTCCCCTTCAGAACGTTTCAATCTGGTCTGAAGATTACTTGCTGGAAACCTACCCACGCTTGTTACGGCGCTTCTGCCGCCGACCGCTATTCCATGCAGCTTCAGCTGTATTAATCTTGGTGTTAGTATTCGCCATAGCGGGGTCACTATTTGGCGACTTCAGGACGGGCGAACCTGCTAATTTCCCACCAGATCCTGGATTCATCGCTAGCGTAGCTTTTGCATCTACATGTTTCTACTATTACCTCAAGATGCCAACGCATTTCAGTAGTTCCATGAGAACGTTGCGGACCAACGGAATCTTCACTTCTGACGACATCGAGATCAGTGACCGCACGATCGAACTTGCACGAGATCGTCGAATCATCGCGATTCCGTCGATCTCCGCTGCGCTTGCTGGACTCGCGGTCATAGCCACGGGCATCGTCGGTATATCGGGTCCGCCTGAAGTGACCCACTGGTCTCACAGGACGATCATCACGGGCACCCTCGTGGTTTTCAATTGGACGCTGATCTGGCTTGCCTTGTCAGGATTGATCGTGAGCATGGCCGTCGCCGCTGCGGCCCTGAATTCGATCTTCGACAACAACCGGATCGTGGTGCATCGCCTGCATCCCGACAGGGGCGGCGGCTTCAGCCCAGTGGGCGACTTTTCGTTGAAGCTGACCCCGATGGCGATACTTCCCGGGCTCATCATCGGATTCTCCGTCTGGGAATCAATCAATCAAGGGACGTTCCGTTACGACTCTCCGCAATTCATCGTTTCCGCCGCCATTTGCCTCGGAATCATTCCAGCACTGTTCTATCTACCAATTCGCAGTGCACGCAAGGCGATGTTGCGATATCGCGACGGTCTCATCCGAGAGACGTACGAAAGGTACTCCGCCGAGCATCAGTCGAAGCACGAGGCGCAAACGAGGGAGCCTTAAAGAACATCAAGGACTCGGTGGAGCAAATGGATGTTCTCGAGAGGCTCGCGAAACACGAATCGTCATATCCAGTCTGGCCGTTTGGCTATAGATCGCGAGTTGGGGTGTTCCTAAACTCCACGTTTCCGCTCACGTGCACGCTCGCCGGTGTGGTCGTCGACAACATGATCGGAATCTAGCCCCGGCCTCCATGCCGAGTTGAGTCATTAAGAATCGCCTCGGCTTGCAGGTCGAGCGACGGAGGGTATGCGGCGATGATCGCCGTTGATGTCGATGATGGCTGAGCGCAGGGCTTGAGACACCCCGGCGATCCCAGGGGTTCACAGACGCTGCCCTGCGCTCGCCCGAGCCGTTACTGGCTCTGCTTCATCGCCGCTTCGATCTCCTCCATGCTGACCTCGCGCATCGGCTGGCCCATCGACCACAGATGGCCGAACGGATCGCGCACGACGCCGTACCGGTCGCCCCAGAACGCGTCCTCCAGCGGGTGCACCACCGTGGCGCCGGCGTCTATGGCCTGCTGGAATTTGGTGTCGACCTCGGTGACCGTCAGGTGAATGGTCACCGGGCTGCCGCCGAGCGCCTTGGGGGTCGTCGACTTGCCCTCGGTCATCTCAGGGAAGTCGTCGTTGAGCATCACCGTGGAACCGTTGATGTTCAATGCGGCGTGAACGAGCTTGCCGTCGGGGCCCGGAACTCGGCCGTACTCCTGGGCGCCGAAGGCCTTGACGTAGAAGTCGATGGCCGCCGCAGCATCGTCGACGACGAGGTGGGGGGATACGGCGGGCTGGACGTCGATTGCCATGAGCAGTCTCCTAGAGAGTTGAATTTCCCGTGCGGGCAACGAGTACGACTCGGCCTGCGAGCCAAACTCATCGCGCCGGTCCTCATGCAAGCACCGAGCACCGACAAGTGCTTCTGGCAACATAGCGGCGTGCCTGGCCAGGAAGTCCCGACGAAGTCGAGGGTGGCGGTATTCGATCCCCTCGTCGTCGGGGTGTTCGCCGCCGCGCTCAGCATCGTCGGCGCCGGCCGCCCGTCCTTCTGGTACGACGAGGCGGCGACGATCTCGGCTTCGTACAGCCGCTCGCTGGGTCAGCTGTGGCACATGATGGGCAACGTCGACGCTGTCCACGGGCTGTATTACGTGCTCATGCACGGCTGGTTCACGATCTTCCCGCCGACAGAGTTCTGGTCGCGCGTGCCCAGCGGTCTGGCCGTCGGCGGTGCGGCGGCGGGCGTCGTGGTGCTGGGCAGACAGTTCTCGTCGCGCACTGTCGCACTGAGCGCCGGTGTCCTGTGTGCGATCCTGCCGCGCGTGACATGGGCGGGTATCGAGGCCCGTCCGTACGCGCTGACGATGCTGGCCGCCGTGTGGTCGACTGTTCTGCTGGTCCACGGTGTGCGCCGCAACAACGACTGGATCTGGCTCTGCTACGCGGCGGCCATGGCGGCGTCGATTCTGCTCGACGTGTACCTCGCGCTGATGTTCCTGCCACACGCCGTCTTCCTTTGCTTTCATCGTCCGGCCCGGACCGTCGTCGTGCGGTTCGCCGTCACCATGGTGTGCACGTGTCTGGCAGTGGCGCCGTTCGTGCGGCTGGCCGTCGGTCAGGCGCACCAGATCATCTGGATCTCACCGGTGGGCAGCCGGACCGTCGAAGACGTGGCCGTTCAGCAGTACTTCGAGAGAAGTCCGTTGTTCCTGATCGTCTCCTGCTGTGTCGTCGTCGCGGCGATCGTCTTGTGGCGCTTCACGTCTGCGAAACTTTCCGGGCCGGATCGTCAGCTGTTGGCCATGGCGATCGCATGGCTGGTGGTCCCCACCGCGTTGATCCTCGGCTGGTCGGCTCTGGTAAATCCGATCTACACACCGCGGTATCTGTGCTTCACCGCACCGGCGATGGCACTCGTGCTGGGGGTGTGCGTTGGCGCGTTGGCGGTCCGGCCGTGGGTAGTCGCCGTCGTGCTGGTCGTCTTCGCGGCTGCGGCAGCACCTAATTATCTTCTGGTGCAACGCAGTTCGTATGCGAAGTACGGAATGGACTACAGTCAGGTCGCCGACCTCATCGAAGCGAAGTCCCAGGGAGAGCCGGGTGAGTGCCTGCTGGTGAACGACACCGTGACCTTCATGCCCGCGCCGATGCGTCCCCTGCTCGCGGCCCGCCCCGACGCCTACGACAAAGTCGTCGACATCAGCCTGTGGCAGACGGCGGTCGAACGCGACGACGTCTTCGACACCAACCTCATACCGGAAGCGTCGGTAGGTCCCCTGAACGTCTGCCGCGTGCTGTGGATCATCACGCAGGCCGACCCGACACGGCCTGCCTCCGAACAGAATCCGGCGATGGAGCCGGGCCCGCTATTCGGCGGCACCCCGGCCTTCGCCATGACGCGTGAAACCGGCTACCGGCTGGTGGAACGCTGGCAGTTCAACCTGGTTCAGGTCATCAAAGCGCAACGATGAGTTACCAGACGCGGAGATAGTCGACGAGCATGGACGCCGGGAACACACCCGCGGCCGGGTTGCCGCCACCGGGCCCACCGACCGCGAGGGTGAACATCGGCTGCATCCAGTAGCCGGGAATGCTGAAGGGCCACCTGAGGTCACCGGGCCGGCCCGACACGGGGATCGGGTTGGGCGGCACATGGAAGTACGGTTCGGCACCATCGACGTAATCCCGCCAGAACGTGAAACCGTCCTCGCCCCAGTGCATTCGCCAGGTGTGCCAGGCGGTGTCGACCATGCCTGGGATCGACTTGCCCTCCCAGGTCTTGCCGTTGGACGCCGCGTGCACCGTGGTGCCCGGCGGCCATTGGTTGTTGCCGTACCACTCGAAGACGTCGACCTCACCGTCGGGCAGCGGGTCCTCGTTGACGGCCCAGAACGCCGGCCAGCAGCCGGGGGTCAGGCAGTCGAGCTTGATCCGCGCTTCCCACGTCTGGTTGATCATGCCGCGCCAGATACCGCGCAGCTTGGCGCCGTAGTAGGTGCCCATCTCGTTGGTGGCCATCATCACCAGATTGGAGTTGCCGTCCTGGAAGATGTTGCGGCGATCGTTGCGGTAGATGCCCTGGACCGGCGGGTAGACCTCGTCCTGCCAGGTCTGGATCAACCACTTGGCCGGGTCGGGCGCCGATCCGGCCGGACCGTCGAACTCGTCGTGGAAGATGTAGGTTCCCGGGTCGGCAGTCGGCGGCTGCGTCGGTAGCGGCGCGCGCTTCATCGGGCTTGCCTGGGCTTGGGCGACGGGGATCGTGGCTGCCAACACGCCAAGACCCGCCATCATCGTCATCATGTTGCGGCGATCCATCTGGTGCACCCGCTCACCCTAGAAGGAAGTTGACAGGTTTAGGTTCATTTCCGGGTCGCACGTGTTGTATCTAACCTTTGCCGGCTCACACCACGGAGAACGACGGCGGCAACGCGGAGCGACCCGTCAGCGCCATTAGCAGCGACTCCCCGCGGCCGGTCGCAATGGCCGTTCGCGTCGCGATGTCTAGCGCCTCGGCGAGTATGTCCTCGGACAACTGGAACGAAATGTCGACCGCCCTGGCGATATCCACCCCGTGTACAGCCAGTTCGAATACCCGGGTCGGCAAGTACGTGCGCAGCCGAATCCCCAGGCCGCCAATGATCTTGATCAACGGATCGCCGTCGATCTCTGTGAGCGCGCCAAGCACTTCTGAGACCAACGCGTCGACGGCGGTCGCCGGATCTTCGCCGAGATCCCGGCCCGCCTGCCTGCCGCGCTCGGCGACATCGGTCGGATCGATGCCCAGCGCGGACGGTGTCACCCGCACGTAGTACTCCTGCGGAGTCGCGACGTCCTCCCGGTCCGCGGTGGTCTGCAGGTAGCTGAGCACGGTGGTCAGCGAGCGCGACGTGTGACCCACCAGCGCGCGGACGTCCCAGTCGCCCAGTCCGGGCTGGCCCCACGCGCCGGCCGGAATCTCGCGCACCAGCGCGGCGAGACTCGTCGCCGCCGCACGATAGGTCTCGATCGTCACGACCGGGCGACTTGGTCCCAACCCTCGACGGACTCCGGGCTGCGGGGGCCGGGGCCGACGTAGATCGCGGCCGGGCGCACGAGCTTGCCGAGACGCATCTGTTCGAGGATGTGGGCACACCAGCCGGCGGTGCGACCGCAGGTGAACATCGCGGGCATCATCTGGGTCGGTACTCCGGCGAAGTCCAGGATCACCGCTGCCCAGAATTCGACGTTGGTTTCGATCGCGCGGTCGGGACGGCGTTCACGTAGCTCGGCGAGTGCGGCCTGCTCCAGCGCCGACGCGACCTCGAAGCGGGGCGCCCCCAACCGCTTGGCGGTGGCCCGCAGCACCCGCGCCCGCGGGTCCTCGGCGCGGTAGACGCGGTGGCCGAAGCCCATCAGCTTTTCCTTGCGGTCGAGGATGCCCTTGACGACCGTGCGCGCATCGTCGGTCTTCTCGACTTCCTCGATCATCGGCAGCACGCGGGCCGGGGCACCGCCGTGCAGCGGTCCGCTCATCGCGCCGATGGCTCCGGACAACGCCGCCGCGACGTCGGCACCGGTCGATGCGATCACGCGGGCGGTGAACGTGGACGCGTTCATGCCGTGCTCGGCGGCCGACACCCAGTAGGCGTCGATCGCCTCGACGTGCTTGGGATCGGGCTCACCCTGCCAGCGGGTCATGAATCGCGCTGTCACGGTGGAACATTCGTCGACGACCCGCTGTGGGACCGCGGGTCGGTAGATGCCACGTGCGGACTGTGCGACGTAGGACAGGGCCATCACCGACGCGCGGGCCAGTTGGTCGCGCGCAGTTTCTTCGTCGATGTCGAGCAGCGGCGCATATCCCCAGATCGGGGCGAGCATCGCCAGGCCGGCCTGCACGTCGACGCGGACATCACCGCTGTGAATCGGCAGCGGGAACGGTTCGGCGGGCGGCAGGCCGCGGCCGAACTTGCCGTCGACCAGCAGCGCCCACACATCGCCGAAGGTGACGTGCTGGCTGACCAGATCGTCGATGTCGACGCCGCGATAGCGCAGCGCGCCGCCATCCTTGTCCGGTTCGGCGATCTCGGTGGTGAAGGCGACCACGCCCTCGAGTCCGGGTACGAAATCCTCAGGAACCGTCGACACCGTAGTCATGGGCAAAATTCTCGCACCCGCTCCTGCGCCTTTTACTACCGGTCGGTAATGGGTCGGCGAACCGCGCAGGCGTAGCGTGAGCGCGTGGAACCTCGCGACGACGACCATCTGGCGAGAATGCGGGTCGAGTACGGCTCGGTGGAGAAAGACGGCAGCGGCGACCTCGACGCGGATTGGCTCGCCGACGGCTGGGTTGCGCTGCTGCACAAGTGGTTAGCCGACGCCGAACGCGCAGGGGTGGCCGAGCCCAACGCGATGGTGGTGGGCACCGTCGACGCGCGCGGACGCCCGTCCACCCGCTCGGTGCTCTGCAAGAGTGTCGACGCCGACGGCATCACCTTCTTCACCAACTACGACTCCGCCAAAGGTGAAGACCTGGCCCGGACGCCGTACGCATCGGCGACGTTCCCGTGGTACCTGCTCGGGCGCCAGGTCCACGTCCGGGGACTGGTGAGCAAGGTTTCCGCCGAACAGACCGCGGACTACTGGTCCAAGCGCCCGCGGGGTTCGCAGCTGGGCGCCTGGGCGTCGCACCAGTCCGCGCCGATCGCCTCGCGTGCCGCGCTACTCGAACAGCTGGCCGAGGTGACCCAGCGGTTCGCTGATCTCGACGCGGTGCCGGTGCCGCCGAATTGGGGCGGGTACCTCATCTCTCCCGAGGTGGTGGAGTTCTGGCAGGGCCGGGAGAACAGGGTGCACAACAGGATTCGTGTCGTCACCGATGCCGAGCTGCCAGCGAGCATGCACAACAGCCGCATCGAGCGGTTACAGCCGTAACTGCTCGGCCGAATTCCCCGCTCACGGGGGCGCATCTCTGCCGACATCGATGGCACCAAACCGTGACCTAGGGGGCCAATTGTCGGAGGGTGCCACTTTTCTCAGCGGCCTCTTACCTTGGCTGGCTAGCATCCGAGTTCGTGTCTGATCTCAGCGGGGAGGCAACCCTCGGGCTGCGGGAACGCAAAAAGCAACGCACCCGTGCCACCCTCATCGACGCTGCGGTCGACCTGTGCGAACGCCAGGGGTTCGATCGCACCACCGTCGACCAGATCGCCGCCATCGCCGACGTCTCGCCGCGCACCTTCAGCCGGTACTTCGCCACCAAGGACGCGATTGCGCTGGCCCTCATCGATGAGGTGCTGGAGAAGACGGCCGTCGAACTGGCCCGCCAACCGCTCGACGTCAACCATTTCGAGGCGCTGCTGAACGCCTACCTCGCGATGGCCAACGCGTCTAAGGTCGCGCCGGCCGGCGAGCTGTCGGCGGACCGGGTGATGTGCATCGTGCGGATCATCTTGTCGTCGTCGGCCTTGCGGCAGTCCGCACTGGAGTACCGCGGGAACGCCATCGACGCGGAACTCGCCCGGCGGATGGGACTGGCCATCGGCGATCGCGCGCCACGGCTGGTCTCCGCGGTGTGGGGTTCGATGCTCATGACCGCGCTGACCGGTCTGGCCGCAGGCGGCCGGGACGGTACCCAGCTGACGATCGACGACGTGGCCACCTATCTGGAAGACACATTTGCCGAGTTCACCGGCCTCGTGACGGGCAATCGGCAGCCGGTCTGACCGTCTGGCGGCCCCCCCTCGGGCGGGATCGTTGGAATGGGACTACCTTTTGAGGGACAGACACGACATGTTCTCGATATTCCTTGCAACGTAGAAGGGATCCCCGTGGCCGAAAAAGACGAGCATGCCACCCTCAACTACCCCGGTGGCGAGCTTGAATTGGACGTCGTCAAGGCCACCGAGGGCTCCGACGGCATAGCCCTGGGTTCGCTGCTGGCCAAGACCGGCTACACCACCTACGACGACGGCTTCGTCAATACCGCCTCGACCAAGAGCGCCATCACCTACATCGACGGCGACGCCGGGATCCTGCGTTATCGCGGTTATCCGATCGACCAGCTCGCGGAGAAGTCGAACTTCATCGAGGTCAGCTACCTGCTGATCTACGGTGAGCTGCCGACCCCGGATCAGCTCGAGGCGTTCACCACGCAGATTCAGCGGCACACCCTGCTGCACGAGGACCTCAAGCGGTTCTTCGACGGCTTCCCGCGCAACGCACACCCGATGCCGGTGCTGTCCAGCGCGGCGAATGCGCTGAGCGCTTACTACCAGGACTCCCTGGATCCGTTCGACGACGAGCAGGTCGAGCTGTCGACGATCCGGTTACTGGCCAAGATGCCGACGATCGCGGCGTACGCGTACAAGAAGTCGGTCGGCCAGCCGTTCCTCTACCCGGACAACTCGATGAGCCTCGTCGAGAACTTCCTGCGGATGACGTTCGGTCTGCCGGCCGAGCCATATGAGGTCGACCCGGAACTGGTCCGCGCTCTCGACATGCTCTTCATCCTGCACGCCGACCACGAGCAGAACTGCTCGACGTCGACGGTGCGGCTGGTCGGCTCGTCGCAGGCCAACCTCTTCACCTCGATCTCCGGCGGCATCAATGCGCTCTGGGGTCCGCTGCACGGCGGTGCGAACCAGGCCGTGTTGGAGATGCTGGAGAAGATCCGTGTCGGCGACGACGACGTGCAGACCTTCGTCAAGAAGGTCAAGAACAAGGAAGACAACGTCAAGCTGATGGGCTTCGGCCATCGGGTCTACAAGAACTACGATCCGCGGGCGCGCATCGTCAAGGAACAGGCCGACAAGATTCTCGGCAAGCTCGGCGGCGACGACGAACTGCTCGACATCGCCAAGGAACTCGAAGAGTTCGCGCTCACCGACGACTTCTTCATCGAGCGCAAGCTGTATCCGAATGTCGACTTCTACACCGGCGTGATCTACCGGGCGATGGGCTTCCCAACCCGGATGTTCACCGTGCTCTTCGCGTTGGGCAGGCTGCCGGGATGGATCGCGCACTGGCGCGAGATGCACGACGAGGGCGGCGGCAAGATCGGCCGTCCGCGCCAGATCTACACCGGGTACACCGAGCGCGACTACGTCGACACCGGCTCACGCTAAGCCCCCCCGCGTCTGCCGAACGTGGGTTACCCGCACGCTTCGGGCGGCCGGAGCGTGTCACAACTCCACACTCGGCGTCGTAACGCATTTCACTCGCGGTAGGGCTTGCCATCGCAACAGTTGTAGTTTCACAATAGTTGTGTGAATGAAACTGTCGTCCGATCAATGAGCAGTCGGCGCAAGGCCATCATCTTGGTGTCCTGCTGCCTGAGCCTGCTGATCGTGTCGATGGATGCGACGATCGTCAACGTCGCCATTCCGAACATTCGCAAGGATCTCGGCGCCACGGCCTCGCAGCTGCAGTGGGTCATCGACATCTACACGCTGGTGCTGGCGTCGCTGCTGCTGCTCGCGGGCGCGGCGGCGGACCGGTTCGGCCGTCGCCGCACCTTCCAGATCGGGCTGACGGTGTTCGCGATCGGCTCCCTGCTGTGCAGCCTCGCGCCCAACATCGAGACGTTGATCGCCGCGCGATTCTTGCAAGCCGTCGGCGGTTCGATGATGAACCCGGTCGCCATGTCGATCATCACCCAGGTGTTCACCGGCCGCGTCGAGCGCGCCCGCGCCATCGGTGTGTGGGGCGGTGTCGTCGGCATCTCGATGGCGTTGGGCCCGATCGTCGGCGGGGCGCTCATCGAGTTCTCCAGCTGGCGTTCGGTGTTCTGGATCAACCTGCCGATCTGTGCGCTCGCGATCCTGCTCACCGCGATCTTCGTGCCCGAGTCCAAGTCGGTCACCATGCGCGACGTCGACCCGATCGGTCAGGGCCTCGGCATGGCCTTCCTGTTCGGCATCGTCTTCGTCCTCATCGAAGGACCGAACTTCGGCTGGGGCGACGCCCGCACCATCGTCGTGGCCATCGTCGCGGCTGCCGCCCTGGTCGCCTTCCTCCTCTTCGAGTCCCGACGCCACGACCCGTTCATCGATCTCCGCTTCTTCCGCAGCATTCCGTTCGCGTCCGCGACCGTGATAGCGGTGTGCGCCTTCGCCGCGTGGGGCGCCTTCCTGTTCATGATGTCGCTGTACCTGCAGGACGAGCGCGGCTTCTCGGCCATGGAGACCGGGTTGATCTATCTGCCGGTAGCCATTGGCGCGCTGGTGTTTTCACCACTGTCCGGCCGGATGGTCGGACGATGGGGGAGCCGGCCGTCGATCGTCATCGCGGGCGTGCTGATCACCGCGTCGACGGTGCTGCTCACCTCGCTGAACGCGACGACGCCCGTGTGGCAGCTACTGGTGATCTTCGCGGTGTTCGGCATCGGCTTCTCGATGGTCAACGCCCCGATCACGAATGCTGCCGTCAGTGGCATGCCGACCGACCGGGCCGGCGCGGCATCGGCCGTCGCGAGTACCAGCCGCCAGGTCGGCGTCAGTCTCGGTGTGGCGGTGTGCGGTTCGATCGCCGGGTCGGCGCTGGCGACGGCGGGCGCGGACTTCGCCGTGGCGGCGCGACCGCTGTGGGTCATCTGCGCGGTGCTCGGGGTGACGATCGTCGCGCTCGGCGTGTACTCGACCTCACCGCGCGCAGTGCGTTCGGCCGAGCGACTCGCGCCTCTGATCGTCGGAACCGAAGCCCAGCGGGAGGTCGCTGATGTCCGATAACCCATTGGCCGACGAGGTCTGGCGCACCATGGCCGAGGTCGTGATCGACAACCGCGACTCGTGGAAGCGAGCGGTGGTCGAACGATCGGGCCTGCCGTTCAGCAGGATTCGCATCCTCAAGCGATTGGGGCGGCGCTCGATGTCGGTCAAGGAGTTGGCGCATGCGGCAACCATCGACGCGCCTGCGGCGACCGTGGCGATCAACGACCTCGAGGGTCGCGGACTCGTCGTGCGCGAGATCGATCCGGCGAACCGACGCTGCAAGATCGTGTCACTCACCGAAGACGGCCGCGCGATGCTTCGCGTGATCGACGCGACCGAGGACCCGGCACCCGAGGCGCTGGCATCACTCGACGACGCCGAACTCCAGTCGCTGCATGCGATTTTGGCGCGCTTACAGTCGCTCAGCGGTCGCTAGCGCACCGAAATCACATTTCCAGCACGGCCATCGCGGCGTTGTGTCCGCCGACGCCCGACACCGCGCCACCTCGGCGCGACCCCGAGCCGCACAACAGAATACGGTCATGCGCGGTCGCCACACCCCAGCGCTGCGCCGGGGTGTCCAGCGGCTCGTCGTCCTCGACGAACGGCCACGACAACGCGCCGTGGAAGATGTTGCCCGCCGTCATGCCGAGCGAGTGCTCCAGGTCGGCTGTCGTCTTCGCCTCGATGCACAGCCGTCCGGCGGAATCCTGCATCAGCACATCTTGAATGGGTTCGGCCAGAACGGAGTTCAGCGAGTTGAGCACCGCCGAGGTCAAAGTATCCCGCATCCGGTCGGGATCGCCGGCGGACACCAACGAATGCGGGGTGTGCAGACCGAAGACCGTCAACGTGTGCGCGCCAGAGGCGCGAAGGCTGTCGGACAGGATTGTCGGATCGGTCAGCGAGTGACAGTAGATTTCGCACGGTAGCGGGTCGGGCACAACGCCGTGATCCGCCCGCGTGTAGGCCCTGTCGAGTTGGCGGTAGGTCTCGTTGATGTGGAACGTCCCGCCGAAAGCCTGTTCCGGCGAGACGGTTTGGTCGTGCAGCCGCGGTAGTCTCTGCAGCATCAGGTTGACCTTCACCTGCGCGCCTGGTGCTTGCGTGGGTGCGGTTTCGCCCAGCAGCGTGGCGAGCACGGTCGGCGTGACGTTCGAAAGGATGTGTCCCGCGTGGACGCGGTGGTCGCGGCCGTCCCGACGGTAGCGCACCTCCCCGTCGGGGCTGATCGCGTAAACCTCGGCATCACATATGATTTCGGCGCCGTATCCGGTGGCTGCGGCGGCCAGTGCACCGCTGACCGCGCCCATACCGCCGATCGGGACGTCCCAGTCGCCGGTGCCACCGCCGAGCAGGTGGTACAGGAAGCAGATGTTCTGGCTCAGCGCGGGATCGTTGAGGCGGGCGAATGTGCCGATCAGTGCATCGGTGGCCATCACGCCGCGCACGAGGTCGTTCGACACGGCGGCGGTGATGGCCTGTCCGATCGGCTCGTCGACCATCAGGTGCCACGCCACGTCGTCGCCGACGTGCTTGCGCGCCTGGTCGCGGGTGCTCAGCGGTCGCAGCAGCGTCGGCCACATGCGCGACGTCAGTGCGCGACAGCGTTGGTAGAACTCTTCGAAACCTGCCTCGTCCGACGCCGCGCCCACCGCGCCGAATGTCGACGGCGGCCCGATCAGCAACCCGGTCCGCCCGCCCGCTTCCGGATCAGGTGTGTACGACGAATAACGGCGGCGCACCAGCCGAACCCGGGCGCCCAAGTCCTCGACGATGCGCCGCGGCAGCAGGCTCACCAGATACGAGTAGCGCGACAGCCGGGCGTCCACACCCTCGAAGGCGTGTGCAGACACCGCCGCGCCGCCGACGTGGTCGAGCCGCTCCAGCACCTGTACCCGTCGACCGGCGCGGGCGAGGTAGGCCGCAGCCACCAGCCCGTTGTGCCCGCCGCCGACGATGACGACGTCGGATGTCGCCGACCTCGCGGCTCCGGTGTCGGAGGTCAGTTGAGGTAACCCTCGACCTCGTCGGGCGGACGGACGCTCGCCGCCCCCGGATCGCCGCCGGTCTCACGAAGTGCGCGGCGCTGGCGCAGCAGATCCCAGCACTGGTCCAACTGCACCTCCAGGGCGCGTAGACGGTCATGCTCCTCGGACTCGTCGATCTCGCGGTGCTGCAGTTGCGCGCGCAGCTCCTTCTCCTCGGCAACGAGCTGGTTCACCTGATCGAGAATGTCTTGGTCCTTCGCCATTGCTTCAGTGTGCCCGACTACGGTGAATACGGTGACTTCCAATTCAGGACAGAAGCCCGAGATCGAGTTCATCGACGGTCCCCCTCCGACCGAACTGGTCATCAAGGATCTGGTGGTCGGCGACGGTGCCGAGGCGGTGCCCGGTGGCAACGTCGAGGTGCACTACGTCGGCGTCGAGTTCGACACCGGCGAGGAGTTCGACAGTTCGTGGGCGCGTAACGAGTCGATCGAATTCCCGCTGCGTGGCCTGATCCAGGGCTGGAAAGACGGCATCCCTGGCATGAAGGTCGGCGGCAGGCGCCAACTCGTCATCCCGCCGGAGCAGGCCTACGGACCCGCGGGCGGCGGGCACCGGCTGTCCGGCAAGACGTTGATCTTTGTTATCGACCTACTGGCAACCCGATAGAGGGGGCGCGTCAGCTCGGGCCGGGCAGTCTCAGCAACAGCCGGGCGCCGCCGAGCGGACTCTCCTCGAGAGCGGCTGTGCCGCCGTGCAATTCGGCCTGCTGCGCGACCAGCGCCAGCCCCAGCCCCGAGCCTGAGTGCGACGCTGTCGAACCGCGGGAGAACCGGTCGAACACGAGCTTGCGTTCCTCTTCGGGGACGCCGACGCCGTCGTCGTCGATCGCGATCTCCACACCGGCGCGCGAACTGACCGCCGACAGCTGCACACGGGATGCACCCCCGTGTTTGACGGCGTTGGCGATCGCGTTGTCCACCGCCAGCCGCAGCCCGGCGGGCAGCCCGACGATGATCACGGTCGGCGCGGGCACCAGCGACACGTCCAGCTCCGGGTACACGCGCATCGCGTCGTGAGCGGCGCGGTCCAGCAACTCGGTGATGTCGACGGTCACGTGGTCGTCCGCCGTCGACAGCTCACCCTGGGCCAGCCTCTCCAGTGCCCCGAGCGTGGCCTCGATGCGTGACTGCGTGCGGATGACGTCGTTGACGACTTCCTTGCGCTGTTCCTCGGGCAGATCCAACGTGGCCAGCACCTCGAGATTGGTCCGCATCGCGGTCAGCGGTGTCCGTAGTTCGTGCGCCGACACCGACGCGAAGTCGCGGGCCGACGTCAACGCCGCCTTGGTCTTGTCCTGTTCGTTCCACACGCGTTCGACCAGTCCCTGCACCGCCTCGGCGATCTCGACGGCCTCGGTGGCGCCGGCGACGTCGATGTCGGGATCCTCGTCGCCCGCGTCGATCTGCCGGGTCTGCTGGGCCAGTCGTTTGAACGGGCGCACGGCGAACGCGGCGAGCACCCACCCGCCCACGGTCGCGGCGCCGATCGCCAGGGTGCAGATGATGATCACCCGGCGATGCAGGTTGTTGATGTCGGCGATGGTCCCTTCGTAGGTCGCGCCCACGGCCACCGACATCGGTTCGGGCAGGCGGATGTCGACGGTGCGGACGCGGTAGCGCACGCCGTCGATGTACGTGTCGGCGTAGCCCGGCTCCAGCTCCGGCAAGACGATGTCGGAGTTCGACGTGACCTGACCGTCCTTGCGGACGGTGATGATGGCGTCCTGATCGTTCGGCGACTTCGGGATCTCGTCGAGCCCGCGGGGGACGAACGGGATCGCGAAGCCGGCCGCCTCGTCCAGCCTGCGGTCCAGCCGCTCGTTCCACGCGTCGGTGATGCCGAACCAGACCACGGTGCCCGCGATGACGACGACGATCGCGCCGGCGATGGCGCTGGTGAACGCCACCCGCTGTCGAAGTGAGGGGGTCCGCCGGAAGACGCGCGTCAGAATGCTCATCGGACTACTGCGTGCGCAGGACGAAGCCCACTCCGCGCACGGTGTGCAGAAGCCGGGGTGCGCCGCCTGCCTCGAGCTTGCGGCGCAGATAGCCGATGAAGACGTCGACGACGTTGGTGTCGGCAGCGAAGTCGTATCCCCACACCAGCTCGAGCAGTTGAGCCCGCGACAGTACCGCGGTCTTGTGCTCGGCGAGCACGGCGAGCAGATCGAACTCGCGCTTAGTGAGGTCGACGTCGACGCCGTTGACGCGGGCGCGACGGCCGGGGATGTCGACCTCCAGTGGACCGACCTGGATGGTCTCCGATGAGAACGTCGCTGTGGAACCGCGCCGGCGCAGCAGCGCCTTGACCCGGGCCACCAGTTCCTGGAGCACGAATGGTTTGACGAGGTAGTCGTCGGCGCCGGCTTCTAGACCAGCGACCCGGTCGTCGACCGAACTGCGCGCCGACAGGACACACACGGGCACGTCGTTGTCCATCGCGCGCAGCGCGGTCACCACGCTGACGCCGTCGAGCACGGGCATGTTGATGTCGAGCACGATCGCGTCCGGGCGGGTCTCCGTCGCACTGCGCAGCGCTTCGGCGCCGTCGATCGCGGTGGACACATCGAAACCGGAGAGCCGCAGTCCGCGCTCGAGTGAGGCGAGCACGTCGGGGTCGTCGTCGACCACGAGCACCCGCGGGGAGGCTGCTCCACTGTCCATGGCCACAATCTTGCCTGATGGCACCCCCGGCATGTGTCAGGCGCGTACGTCGGGCGGTCTCACCGCAGCCACGGTCTTGTCACCGCCGCGTCACGGCCCCCGAAACGATCGGCTGATAGCAAAGCGGGCAAACACGCGCGCTGCTAGCATCCGACACTTGTGCCAGCTCCTTCACCCCGGTTGATCGTCGAGCCCGATGACGGCGTGGAACCGGTCCGAGAGTTGATCGCCTCGGCACAGAATTCACTGCTGATCAAGCAGTTCACGTTCACCGAGGACATCTTGATCCAGACGGTGATCGACCGGCGCAACGCGGGTGTCGACGTGCGCGTGATGCTCAACCCTGCCCGGTCGGGCGGCGACCGGGCCAACGACGAGACGTTCCAGAGATTCGCCGACGCCGGTATCACCGTGAAGTGGTCCAACCCGAAGTTCTATGTCACGCACGAGAAGTCGATCGTCGCCGATGACAGGGCCGCGCTCGTCGCCACCTTCAACCTGTGCACCAAGTACTTCACGATGACCCGTGACTACGGCGTCATCACTCATGACCCGGTGCACGTCGCACAGATCGTCGAAGTCTTCAATGCCGATTGGCACGAGCAGGATTGGACGTGTTCGGCGTACGAAGGACTGCTCTGGAGCAATTCCAATTCGCGCTATCACATGGCGCAATTCATCGACACCGCCACATCCCGGCTCGATATTCAGCACCCGAAGTATGTCGACGCCGTCATTCTCGAGCGAATCGCGGCGGCCGCCGATCGCGGGGTCAAGGTGCACGTTCTCTGCGGCGGCAAGCACGGCATCAGCGAATGGGACATCCTCGACACCTTCGCGTCGCTGCGCACCCTGCGCCGCTTCGGCGTGAAGGTGCACAAGCAAAAGAATCTGCGGGTGCACGCGAAGCTGTTGCTCGTCGACGACGAACGCGCGCTGGTCGGTTCGATGAACATCGACCGCAGCGCCTTCGACCTGCGTCGTGAGCTGGGAATCCTGGTGTCAGACGCGCCGACGGTGGCACGCCTGAAGGAGGTCTTCGCCGCGGACTGGGAGCTGTCGCACCACTACGAACCGCCGGATCCGCTGCAGCCTGCCCACCACCACGAGGACGACTTCCCGCACGATCACGAACTGATGCATGAGTGAGCCCGAGCCCGGGCTCGACAAGGTCCCGCTGACCGAGCTGGCGTGGACGTTCAACCACATCGCGCTGGCGTCCTTCGGCGGCGGTCTGTCCGCGTGGTCGCGTGAGGTGCTTGTCGTCGAGAAGAAGTGGCTGGGCGAAGAGGAGTTCCTGTCGGCGATGACGATGTGCCGGATCTTGCCCGGTGCGAATCAGGTGAACATGGCGGTCTTCGCGGGCAGCAAGATGCGTGGGCTTGCCGGTGTGCTCGCGTCGCTGTTCGGGCTGTGCTTCCTGCCGGTGGTCATCGTGCTGGTGATGGCGTTCCTGTATTTCCGCTTTAAGGAGCAGGCCGCGGTCAAGGGGGTTCTGCATGGGGCGTCTGCGGCGGCTGTGGCGCTGACCATCGCGATGGTGATCCAGACGGGTAAGAAGTGCCTGACCGGGCTCGTGCCGATCGCGCTGTTCCTGGCGGCGTTCGTGCTGAATGGCCTTGTGCGGCTGCCCTTGCCGCTGACGTTGCTGATCGTCGCGCCGCTGGCGCTGTTGTGGGCGTGGCCGCGAAATCGTGCCGCGCAGACATGAAGACCTCGCTATGAACACCTACCTAGAGCTCGCCGGTATGTTCGCGGGTTTGTCGCTGCTGTCGATCGGCGGCGGCAACGCGGTGCTGCCCGACATGCATCGCCAGGCCGTCAACGGTCATCACTGGATGACCAACGCGCAGTTCGCCGACATATTCTCGATCTCCCAGACCGCGCCGGGTCCGAGCATCCTGATCGTGACGCTCGTCGGTTATGGCGCCGGGTTGTCGGTGGGGGGCGTGCCCGGCGCGATTGTCGGGGGGCTCATCGCCACGGTCGCGATGATCGTCCCGGCGGCGTCGCTGATGTACACGGTGACGCTGTTCTGGCAGAAGGCGCAGAAGTCGAAGTGGCGGGTCGCCGTCGAGAAGGGCTTCGCGCCGTTGACCGTCGGTCTGATCATGGCGACCTCGCTGGTGATGAGCCGGACCGCCGACCACGACTGGCGGGCCTATCTGCTGACCGCCGTGTGCACGGCGATCTTCGTCTTCACCAAAACCAACCCGTTGATCGTGGTGGTGGCGGCCGGTGTCATCGGCTACTTCGGAATTGTTTGACGCGGACGACAAAAAAGACTGCATTTCGCCGGGCGGATAGGCGTGCGTACTGCTATCCACATAAGGTGACGGTCAAATCACCCGACGCTGTCGGGGCTCCACCGCCTGAACAGGCACCTGAACCGCAGTCGAACTCGGGCTCGATCCCGGACCAATGCCGCGCCCTTGTCAACAGTCGCACGTTCGAGCTCTTCATCGTCGGCGTGATCGTCTTCAACGCAATCGTGCTGGGTTTGGGGACATACGCGGACATCGCGAGTCGCTATGAACCCCTGTTCGCCACGATCTACAACGTCATCCTCGGCATCTACGTCGTCGAATTGCTGATTCGCCTCACGGCTTATCGCTGGAATCCTCGCGAGTTCGTCAAGGACGGCTGGAACGTCTTCGACTTCATCGTCGTCGTCGCCTCCTTCATCCCCGCGTTGCGGGCGAACGCGATGCTGCTTCGGTTGGTGCGACTGCTGCGCATCGTGCGCCTTGTGCGATTCCTGCCCGACCTCCGGATACTCGTCTCCGCGGCGGGCAGGAGCGTGCCGGGCATCGCGTCGCTGGCGGCGGCGACGTTCGTCCTGATCTTCATCTACGGGATGCTCGGCTGGGTGCTGTTCAGCGGCCACGATCCGGCCAACTACGGCAACGTCGGCTTGGCGATGCTGACGATGTTCGTCATGCTCACGCTGGAGAACTTTCCCGACAATGTCGCGATGGGCCAAACGGTTTCGCCGTGGTCGATCGTGTACTTCATCAGCTACGTGCTGCTGGCCAGCTTCCTGATCTTCAACCTGTTCATCGGCATCGTGCTGAACGCCATGGAAGAGGCCAGGGGTGCCGACCGCAAAGAGCACGAGACCGACGACCTGCTCACCCGGTTGCGAGACGCGCGAGAAGCGTTAGAGCAGGCCGAAGAGGAGCTGCAGAAAGCGCATCGCGACGACCGTTAGGTGTCGCATGCCGCGCAGCCCACTGGCTCCGGGGACCACGTCCTGCCTGGCAAAGAGGGCTCTGTAGCAGTCGAGCGACATTGTCGCTGAGACGACGGCACGCAGGGTATATGCCTCGCTGACCTGATCACGACGCCGGGCGGCCGTGCTCGGAAGCAATTGACCTCAATGTTTGTTGAGGTTTTACGGTGCGTCCAGCACGTTAACAGTTTGCATGTAATGGGAAGATCTACTAAGTGACTGACTCCTCGAACGCGCTTCGCGCGGCGCCGGCGATAGCGCCGCCGCCCAAACGCGTCAGAGCGAGCTCGGATCTATGGCGCATCCTGCCCTATCTCATGCCCTACCGCGTCCGCTGGATCGCGATGGTCGCGACCGCGCTCCTTTCTCTGGTCGCCACCGTGGCGATCCCGCTGATGACCAAGGCCGTCATCGACGGCCCGGTGCGTCGTCAGGATCAGCAGGGGCTGTGGCTGCTCGGCGCCGCGGCGATGGGCGTCGGCATCTCCGAGGCGGTGCTGTGGTTCATTCGGCGGTGGCTGGTCGCGCGCGCGACCATGGGTGTGGAAGCCGACATCCGCAAGGACCTCTACGCACGCCTTCAGATCCTGCCGATGAGCTTCCACGGCCGCTGGCAATCGGGTCAGCTGCTGTCGCGAATCATGAACGACCTCGGCACGATTCGCCGATTCATGTCGTTCGGCATGGTCTTCCTGCTGCTGTCCACCATCCAGATCACCGCGGTGACCATCATCCTGCTGACGATGTACTGGCCACTCGGTGTGGTCGTGCTGCTGTCGATCGTGCCGATCGCCGCGACGGTGCTGCATTTCCAGCAGGAGTACGTGCGGTTGTCGCGGTTGGCTCAGGATCAATCGGGCCACGTCGCCACCCACGTCGAGGAATCCGCGTTGGGTCTGCGGGTGGTCAAGTCGTTTGGTCGCGAGGACTACGTCTACAAGAGGTTCGACGAACAAGTCACCGACCTCTACGACACCCAGATCAACAGAGTGCAGGTGTCCGCGAAGTTCTGGACGCTGCTCGAGGTCATCCCCAACCTGACGCTGATCGTGGTGCTCGGCTTCGGTGCGTACGCCGCGGGGCACGGTCTGGTCACCATGGGCACGCTGGTCGCGTTCATCACGATGATGCTGTCGCTGGTCTGGCCGATCGCGTCGCTGGGATTCCTGCTGTCGATGACGCAGGAGTCGTTCACCGCCGCCAACCGCATTGCCGAGATCTTCGATGCGCCGGTGGAAATCGTCGACGGGCCCAGTGACGTCGTGCCGTCGCGCGGCAAGCTGGAGTTCATCGACGTCGGATTCCGGTTTCCCGACGCCAAGGACGACGGGCTGGCGCCGTCCGGCGAGCCGGACAAATGGGTTCTGCGGCACGTCACCGTCACCGTGGAACCGGGGGAGACGCTGGCGCTCGTCGGTTCGACCGGATCGGGCAAGTCCGTGCTGGCGTCGCTGGTGTCGCGGCTTCACGATGTCACCGAAGGCGCGATTCGTATCGACGGCACAGACATTCGCGAGCTGACGCTGCCCACACTGCGCAAGACGGTGGCCACCGCGTTCGAGGATCCGACGCTGTTCTCCATGTCTGTCGCCGAGAACCTGAGGTTGGGCGCCCCGGATGCGACCAACGAAGAGATGGCTCAGGCGATCGACGTCGCGGCGGCACAGTTCGTTTACGACCTGCCGTTCGGTCTGGACACCCGCATCGGTGAGCAGGGGATGAGCCTGTCCGGCGGTCAGCGGCAACGGCTTTCGCTCGCGCGCGCCATCCTGGCGGCGCCGAAGATCCTTGTCCTCGATGACACGCTGTCCGCGCTGGACGTGCACACCGAGGCCGTCGTCGAGGAGGCTCTGCGTCGGGTCTTGCATGCGGTGACCGGCATCGTCGTCGCCCATCGCGCATCGACCGTGTTGCTCGCCGACAAGGTCGCACTGCTGGACGACGGCGTGATCACCCATGTCGGCACCCACGCCGAGTTGCTTGCCGCCGTCCCGCAGTACCGCTATCTGCTGGCCGCCGACGACGAACTCGACGACGGCCGCGAGCGTGCCTGCGAGTGGCAGGAGGACGACGACCGTCACCGGCTCGATCACACATACAGCGAGCAGGAATCACTGGAACGCGAGCGCGTCGGGTCCAGGTTCGTCACCTCGGAGGCCGAGGGCCGATGAGCACCACAGAGTGGCGCGGCAGGTTCGACGAGGACCAGGACGACGATCTGCCGATCGATGAAAGCCTTCCGCGGCGCCGCGAGGCCCGCGCGCTGCTGGGCTCGTTGCTGCGGCCGTACAGCAGGACTGTGGCCCTGCTCGCGCTCGTCGTCGTGGTGGAAAATGCTGCACGCCTTTCTGTTCCGATTCTCGTGCAGCGAGGCATCGACCGGGGTATCCCGCCGATCGTCGACGGGGGCTCGGCACACACCCTGATGCTGGTGGTGGCTGCCATGGCCGGAGTGGTGCTGGTGCAGGCCGTCAGCAGAGTCTTCTTCCTGCGGCGGTCGGGCCGTGTCGGGCAGAAGGTCCTGACGGAGTTGCGGCGCAGAGTGTTCCGGCACTTCCAGCGACTCGACATCAGGTTCCACGACCGCTACACCTCGGGCCGGGTGGTGAGTCGGTCGACCAACGACGTCGAAGCCATCCAGGACATGCTGGAGACGGGTTTCGACAGCATGATCACCGCGGTGCTGACCCTGGTCGGCACGTCGATTCTGCTTGTGACGCTAGATGTTCGGCTCGGCCTGATGTGTCTGGTCGCCGTGCCCGTCCTGGTGGCGCTGGTGTGGTGGTTCCGCAACGAGTCGGCCAAGGTCTACCGCAAGGTGCGCGAAAGCGCGGCGCTGGTGATCGTGCAGTTCGTCGAGACGATGACCGGTATCAAGGCGGTGCAGGCGTATCGGCGGGAACCCCGCAACCAGGAGATCTTCGAGGACGTTGCCGACGACTACCGCGAGATCAACGAAAAGACCTTCAGGTTGCTCGCGATCTTCATGCCCGGTGTGAAACTCGTCGGCAACCTGACCACCAGCGTGGTGCTGCTCTATGGCGGCTACCGCGTCCTGCACGGCGAGATGACCATCGGCACGCTGGCGGCGTTCCTCCTCTACCTGCGGATGTTCTTTGAACCGATGCAGGAGATCTCGCAGTTCTTCAATACGTTCCAATCCGCGTCGTCGGCGCTGGAGAAGCTGGCGGGTGTGCTGGCCGAGCGGCCGAGCATCAGCGATCCGCAGCAGCCCGTCGAACTCGACACGGTTCGCGGTGACATCGCGTTCAACGATGTGCAGTTCTCGTACGTCGAGGGACGTCCAGTGCTGCCGGATCTCAACCTCGAAGTGCCTGCGGGTCAGACCGTCGCGCTTGTGGGCACCACGGGTGCGGGCAAGACGACGATCGCGAAACTCATTGCGCGCTTCTATGATCCGTCGTCGGGATCGATCACCTTGGACGGTGTCGACTTACGCGACCTCGCCCAGTCCGAACTGCGCCGCCACGTCGTCATGGTGACGCAGGAGAACTTCATGTTCGAGGGCACCGTGGCCGACAACATTCGCTTCGGCAGGCCCGACGCCACCGACGAAGAGGTCGTCGAAGCGGCCGCGGCCGTCGGCGCCGACCGATTCATCGACGCGCTGCCCGAGGGGTACGACACCGACGTCGCCAAGCGCGGTGGTCGGCTGTCGGCCGGCCAGCGGCAGTTGGTGGCGTTCGCCAGAGCCTTTCTGGCCGACCCCGCGGTGCTGATCCTCGACGAGGCGACGTCGTCGCTGGACATCCCCAGCGAGCGGCAGGTGCAACGCGCGCTGGAGACGGTGCTCGCCGACCGGACCGCACTCGTCATCGCGCACCGGCTGTCCACCGTGCAGGTCGCCGATCGGGTGTTGGTGGTCGAGAACGGGCGCATCATCGAGGACGGCCCTCCCGACGACCTGATCGGTCGCGCCGGCGGCCGGTACGCGGCGCTGCACCAGGCGTGGGAAGACTCGCTCGCCTAGTGCTACTTCGCGACATCAGGCCTGCGCGATCAGCTTCTCCAGCTTGTCGTTGATGACGGGCATGTTGGAGTTCAGCACCGAGATGATCTTCTCCCGGGCACGCTCGCTGACGCCGGCCGACACGTGATGCAGCACGTTGAGCCGAGACGCGTCGACCCACGCCATCATGTCCGGGTCGGAGAACCACTGCAGCTGGTTCTTGTTGAACGCGAGCATCATTCGCAACCAGTCGATGGGATCGGACGGATACGGTACTGGGTTGCAGTACGCGTTCTTGGTCTCATCGTCGGGGTACGTCGCTTCCACATGGCCGATGACGGCCGCGCTGAACGCCGGTTGGCATGTCCGCACCGCCTGCAGGGCGATACCCTCGTCGGTGAAGATCGTCGCCGGCGCGATCCGCGCGAAACCGTCTGCGCTGCAGTCGATGTACAACGCTGAGTCGTCGATGTCGCGGGTCCCTCCCTCGAGCGTGATACGGCCCGGCTCGATCGACTGGACGTGACCCGTCCGGACGACATCGGAGATTCGTCGCAACTCCTCGAGTTCTGCCTTCGACAGGATCGCGCACCGGTACATCGTCGGCTCGATCGAGGTGTCGATGCGCTGCAGACAGCCTTTGTCCTCCAGAATCGTGAACAGATCCGGCAGCGACTCGGCCTCCAGCACCGCGTTGAGCTGATTGGAGAAGTCGCGCAACACACCGCGCGCGAACTGCGAGCCGGGCTGGATCGCCGCGCGGTCCAGCAGCCACGAGTCGCGCGGCTTGATCCACGTCAACCGCGCCGGCGCCACGCCGTGGCGCAACAGCCACAGGCAGGCATCCATCGCGGTCTTGCCCGCACCGACGATCACGTACCGGCCCCGCGCCTCGCGGAGACGCGGAAGGGCGTTGGGCGGTACGCATTCGACGCCGGCGGCGACGTCGTAGGACGGCCCGCGCATCGACGGCACGATGATCTCGACGTGCGTGGTGACGACGCGGCGCGCGGCCACCTCGATCTCTTCGCCGCCGAGCGTGCGCACGCGCCGGTCGCCGAGGTATTCGCTCATCGGCAGGTATGTCACTCGACCCGTCGGCAGCAGATGCTGACGCATCACCGCGTCGAAATAGGCGCAGACCTCCGCGCCGCTGGCCAACTCGTAGTAGCCGGCGTTCAGGCCGCTGTGGTCGATGGTGTCGCTGCCCAGACTCCGCGAGTTCACGCCGTAGTAGGCCGACGGCTGATGCAGGCGAACGAACGGGTACGCCGCCGTCCAGTGGCCTCCCGGCTGGTCGTTGCGATCGACCACCACGACCGTCGCGTCCGTTTCGGCCACCAGTGTGTCGGTGAACGCGAGTCCCATCGCGCCCGCGCCGACGACGAGGTAATCGGCCTCGATCGTTCGCATGGAATCTCCTAGCGCAGCGTGGTGAAGAACTTCTGGACGTCGTCGACGAAAAGGTCCGGCTGTTCGAACGCCGCAAAATGACCCCCGCGCGGCATGTCCGTCCAGTGCGTGATGTTGTACCCAGCTTCGCACCAACTACGCGGCGCCTTGAGGATCTCCCTGGGGAACGCCGCGACGCCGGTGGGGAGCTCGACGCGGTCGAAGCTGCCGAACGCGTTGAAGCTCTCCCAGTACAGCCGCGCCGACGACGCCCCGGACGCGGTCAGCCAGTACAGCATCACATTGTCGAGCATCTCGTCGCGGGTCAGCACATTCTCCGGATCGCCGTCGCTGTCCGTCCAGGACCAGAACTTCTCGACGATCCACGCCAACTGGCCCACGGGGGAGTCCACCAATCCGTAGCCGACGGTCTGCGGCCGCGTCGACTGCTGTTTGGAGTAGCCGGAGTCCCACTTCTGGTAGTACTGACCCCGTTCGAGCGCCGCCTTCTCCTCGTCGGTCGGATTGTCGAGTTTGCCGGGCGGGAAGCCGAGCGGCATGTTCAGGTGGATGCCCGCGCAGCCGCTGATGTCGCCGCCGGGGCGGCTCCGGGACCCCGCGTTGCGGCCGATCTGCGTGGTCACGGCTGCGCCCCAGTCGCCGCCCTGTGCGCCGAAGCGTTCGTAGCCGAGCCGGCCCATCAGGGTGTCCCACGCCGTCGCGATCTTCTCGACACCCCAGCCCGTCGTGGTGGGCTTGGCGGAGAAGCCGTAACCCGGCAGCGACGGGCACACGACGTCGAAGCCGCGTTCGGTCAGCGGCTCGATGACCTTGTGGAACTCGACGATCGAACCGGGCCAACCGTGGGTGATCAGCAGCGGGAACGCATTCTTCTCATTCGATCGCTGATGAATGAAATGAATGTCGAGACCGTCGATTTCCGTCGTGAAATGGTCGAACCGGTTCAGCGCCGCTTCGCGTGCCCGCCAGTCGTATTCGGTGGCCCAGTAGTCGGCCAGTCGCCTGGTGTAGGCCAGCGGGATGCCCTGGCTCCAGTCGTCGACGCATTCGGCCTCGGGCCAGCGGGTGCGGGCCAGCCTGGCCTGCAGGTCGTCGAGATCGGAGTCGGGAATCGCGATGCGGAAGGGAGAGATCTGGCCCATGCCCCCCATCCTTACCCCCTCGGACACCGAGCCTGCGCAGAGTGCACGAATTTCGGCCGATTCGCGATCTGTGCGCAGTTTCGACGCGACGATGAGCTGATGAAGTCGCAAGACGCGGGTCGCACCGACATCCCCATCCTCGAGGAGACCATCGGGCAGAACTTCGAACGCACCGTCGCGGCCAACCCCGACGGCGATGCGTTGGTCGACATGGCAAGCAGTCGGCGGTGGACGTACACCGAACTCAACGACGACGTGGACCTGATCGCACGCGGCCTGATGGCGCTGGGCATCGAACGCGGTGAGCGCGTCGGCATCTGGGCGCCCAACTGCCCCGAGTGGACGATCGTGCAGTACGCGACCGCGAAGATCGGCGCGATTCTGGTCAACATCAACCCGGCCTACCGCACCCACGAACTGGCCTACGTGTTGCAGCAGTCCGGGATCCGGACGCTGATCTCCGCCACAACGTTCAAGACGTCGGACTACGTGAGCATGGTCGACGAGGTGCGCGCCGAGGCACCCGAGCTGCGGGACGTGTTGTACCTCGGCACCGATGACTGGCGTGCCCTGTTCGACAAAGCGGAGGGCGTCTCCGTCGACGAGTTACGCACCAGAACGGACTCGCTGGACAACACCCAACCGATCAACATCCAATACACCTCGGGCACAACGGGTTTCCCCAAGGGCGCCACGCTCTCGCATCGCAACATCCTCAACAACGGCTACTTCACCACCGAGCTCATCAACTTCGGCCCGAACGACCGGCTGTGCATACCGGTGCCCTTCTATCACTGCTTCGGCATGGTGATGGGCAACCTGGGATGTACGAGCCACGGCGCCACCATGGTGATCCCGGCGCCTGCCTTCGAACCCGCGCTCACCCTGGACGCCATCGAGAAAGAAAGGTGTACAGGCGTTTACGGGGTGCCGACGATGTTCATCGCGATGCTCGGCCAGCCCGACCTGGCGCAGCGCGATCTGTCCTCGCTACGCACGGGCATCATGGCCGGATCGGTCTGCCCGGTCGAGGTCATGAAGCGCTGCGTCAGCGACATGCACATGACCGAGGTCGCGATCGCCTACGGCATGACGGAGACGTCGCCGGTGTCCTGTCAGACGCTCATCGACGACGACCTCGAACGTCGTACCAGTTCGATCGGCCGGGCCCATCCGCACGTCGAGATCAAAATCGTCGACCCCGAAACCTGCGAGGTCGTCGAGCGGGGCCGGCCCGGCGAATTCTGCACGCGCGGTTACTCGGTGATGCTCGGCTATTGGGAGGACGAGGCCAAGACCGGCGAGGCGATCGACGGCGACGGCTGGATGCACACCGGCGACCTCGCCGTCATGCGCGACGACGGCTACTGCAACATCGTCGGCCGCATCAAGGACATGGTGATCCGTGGCGGTGAGAACATCTATCCGCGCGAGATCGAGGAGTTCCTGTACACCCATCCCGATGTCGACGACGCGCAGGTCATCGGTGTGCCCGATGCGAAGTACGGCGAGGAAGTCTGTGCGTGGGTGCGAATGAAGCCGGGCAAGGACCCGCTGGACGCCCAGACTCTGCGGGAATTCGCCGACGGAAAGCTGGCCCACTACAAGATCCCGCGCTACGTACACGTTGTCGACGAGTTCCCGATGACGGTCACCGGCAAGGTGCGCAAAGTCGAGATGCGCGCCGAAACGGTCAAACTTCTCGGTCTCGACTCCACGGAGGGATGAGTTCTGGTCGCCGCCGGAGTCTGCACCTACGTGACGTCCCCATCGATTCTCGCCCGACGGGCGTGCGCGGTGCTGGCAGCCGTGTCAGCCGGCTTGCACGCGGCGATGCTCGGCCACGCGTCCAGCCTGGTCGCGACGGCGCTGCTCGCGGCGATGATCATCACCTGCCTGTATTGCGCACACGATCTGTGGTGTGACGGTTCTGCGCGGGCGTGGGTGGTCGTCGCGCTGATGAACCTCGCCATGATCGCGCTGCACCTGCCCGCTCCCGCGCATCAGCACGGCGCCCCACACGTTGCCGCGCCGACGCCGTCGACGCTCATGACGGTGGCGACGCTGCTGGCGTTCACCGAGGTCGTTGCCGCGACCGCGGCGCTGTATGTCGGCAGCCGCGGCCGCATGGGCGCGCTCAGCGGTACACCAGACCGCTGAGCCTGCGGGCCAGCGCCAGCCGAATCGACGGCACCCGCCCGGCCAGACCGATGACCGCATTGCGGACCGGGCGTGCCGCGCGCGGCAGCGTGGCCAATCGGGTGAGCCGATCCGTCATCGCCACAACGTCTTTGGCGATCGGGCGACGAGTATCGCTGTATTCGTCGAGCAGGCTGTCCGGCGCTCCGTCGAGGACGGCGGCGAGCGCATGGGCCAATGCGACGGCGTCCTGAATGCCCAGATTCATGCCCTGCCCGCCGGCGGGGCTGTGCACGTGCGCGGCGTCGCCGGCGAGTAGCAGACGGCCCGCGCGGAAGGTGTCGGCGACGCGGTGGTGCACGCGGAACCGCGAACCCCAGATGACGGCGGTGACCTCCAGGCGGTCCGCGCCGACACGGGTGTCGAGAATCTGTTGTACGAACTCCGCGGACGGCGCCTCGGGGGCGTCGGCGACGGGTGCGACGATGCGGTACGTGCCATCCGGCAGGGGAGCCACCACGGTCAGGCCGGCCGTCGCCCAGTACAGGATCACTTGGTCATGTGGCGCGTCGCCCGTCAGCTTGACGTCGGCGAGCACGAACGATTCGTCGTACACGCTGCCCTCGAAATCGATCCCCGCCTGCTGGCGCGCGATGCTGCGAATGCCGTCCGCGCCGACGACATAGCGCGCGCGAATGACGTCACCGTCCTCGAACGTCGCCGTCACTCCGTCGGGATCCTGATCGATCGCGGTGACGCTCCGCGGCCGCTGCACGGATCCGCCGAGTTCTTCGAGGCGTTCGAGCAGCAGCCGTTCGGTGGTCGACTGCGGCACCATCAGCGAGTACGGATATTCGGTCGGCAACCCGCTGAAGTCGATCGGGATCAGCGTGCGGCCCCGGTCGCGGATCGTGAACCGCGGCGCCTCGACGCCTTCCTTGACCAGCCGTCTGGACACGTCCAGGTCTTCCAGCACCTCGAGCGTGCGGGCGTTCACCACGGCGGCGCGGGAGGTGTTGGTTCCCGCCGCCTGCTGGTCGACGACCGTGGTCGTGACTCCGCGTGCGACCAGTGAGGCGGCCAGGGCCAAACCCGTCGGACCTGCGCCGATAACCAGAACGTCGGTGTCATACATTGCCTTCTCCTTCTCTCGAACTGCCTATGCCAACACTTGTTGGCATAACTATCGTCCGAGTCGTCACCAATGTCAACACCTGTTGGCATACACTTGTTGGCATGCGTAGATCTTCGGAGGAGACCAAGGCCGTGATCCTGGCGGCAGCCAGGGAGCAGTTCGCCAAAGCCGGGTTCGAGCGGGCGACCATCAGGGCCATCGCCGCGGACGCGAACATCGACCCGTCGATGGTGATGCGCTACTTCGGCAGCAAGGACCAGCTGTTCGCCGCGGCGGCCGACTTCGACCTGGAACTACCCGACCTCTCGGATATCGACCGTGACCAGTTGGGCGCAGCCCTGGTCGACCACTTCATGAAACGGTGGGAACGCGACGAGGTGCTCATCGTGCTGCTGCGGGCCAGCGCCACCAATGCCGAAGCAGCGCAACGGATGCGGGCGATGTTCGCGACTCAACTGTTGCCGGTGATCACGAAGATCAACCCCGCCGAACCGGAACGTCGCGCCGCGTTGATCGCCACGCAGACGCTCGGTCTGGCCCTGTGCAGGTACGTCCTGCAGTTGCCGCCGATCGTCACGATGCCGCACGACGAGGCGGTGGCGTGGCTGGGACCCACCGTTCAGCGCTATCTGGACGCGCCCTGATAATTGGCGGTGATGTGGACACCGACGCTCGTCCTGATCGCCACAACGACCCTTGTCGCCTGTGTTCTGCTCGGCGGCGGACTCTATGAAACCGTCGTCGTCGACCCCGCCTGGCCGAAGCGACCCGGCATCATCCAGGCGCAGAACGGTGGCATCTCGCGGCGCCGATTCTGGATTCCGGCGCACACCCTCTTCGAGGTGCTGCTGATCGTCGCGCTGATCGCCTCCTGGGGTGACGCCGACATACGGCTTGCGCTGCTGGTGGCGTTGGTCAGCCACGCCGTGATGCGGGTGTGGTCGTTGGTCGACTTGGTGCCTAAGGGGGTCCAGTTCGAGAAGGCGGATCCGGCCGAGGTCGACGAGGCGGCCGCGGTGGCCTGGACCCGACGGAGCCTTTTGCGACTGCCGCTGGATCTCGTCACGTGCGTGGCGTGTCTTGGGGCGCTGGCTGGGTATGGCTAGTCCGCGGGCGTCATTTCGACCGACGACCTACGTCGGTTACTGGGAGCCCAGCAGAAGGGTGCCGTCCTTGTTCTCCGAAGGCCGCATCGAGGTGATCGAGGGCGGCCAGCTGGCTTCCGGCGAGTTCAGAGGCGCACTGGAAATCGTGTCGCAGGATGATCTGTTCAGGCGGCTCGGGGAATCGCCCTCCGACCATGATTTCGCTGAGCAGGCGGCGGCGCTCGACACGGCGATAACTTGATCTCGGCGGGTGACCCACGTTCGAGCCGGGAAGTCGACATTCGGCAAACTTCCACGCTCGATGGTGCTGCAGTGGCCCGATGTTGGTGCCCGGCGACGATGACGACGGGGAAGCGCCGAGCCTGAGCCGCCAGAGCCTGCGGTGAGCGCGCGGGGGATCCGGATGAAGGGTCCGTGGGGACCCGTTCGCCCCGTCGGTTCCGGTCGCACCGCCCTGCTGATGACGCTCGCGGGCCGCATGCGTCCGATGTCAGGAGTTCTCACGGTGCTGGGCCGGCACCGGACGGGGGAGATCTTCGCCCACCTGGGTATCGACGAACTCGACACCGTGGCCGAGTTCGTGACAGTGCGCGACCTCATCTCCGAGCAGCTTCGCTGGGATGCCCCGTAGTACCGGTTGATACCGCGCCGACGCGGCCGACCTGTCGCGGGTTTGCGGTCCGGTCTTCGTGAACCTGGACATGCCTGCATGCCTTCGCACTTGTTGCGTCCGCAAGAACATTCGCGCCGGTGGGCGGACGATCCGCTACGAAACCTAGGGAAATCCCCGATTCCTCTGGGGCGGCCAACCGTTAGATTTTGACTTAGGTGTCAAGGGCGAGCCAGGGGGATGGCATGGGCTACTCGAGGTATGTCGGTCGGGTCGGTGCGTTGGCAGTAGTGCTGGGCGTGGGTGCCGCGGTGGGGACAATCCCCGGAATGGCGTGGGCCGAGGATGGCGAGGGCGCGGCGCCGGGCGGCGGCGCGGGCACCTCGCAGGAGTCGTCGAACACGGCGCAGGATCCCGGTGCCGCTGTGCAGGATCCTCCGCCAGCGGGCGTGCCGTCGAGCGATTCGGTGCCCGACGAAGGACCGCAGCCGTTGTCTTCGGCTGACGCTGACGCTGAGGAGGCGCCCGGGTCTGCGGTGACTGTCGATCTGGGTGGCGGCGTGGTGGTGTCGTCGAGCGGCGGATCGCTCCCCGACGAGGAAGACATCGACGAGGACGAGGACGTCGCGCCACCTGCCGAGGACGAGGGAGACGAGGTTGACGGTCTAGAAACTGCAATCGAGCAGCCGAAGCCGCTGCAGGACAACGACTCCTACGCCTCAGCGGCACCGAACGAGCCGGAAGTTGCCGACGTCGATACTCTCGCGGCGACCACCGTCGAATCCCCCGCGGGTCCTGCTGCGCCGTCGGCGGAAACCACCCCACAGCCCGAAGTCGAACAGTTTGTAGCCGTCGTAACGACCGACCAATCGGTCGTCGAGACCGCCTCGGCGCCCGCAGTTGGGCGGGCCGAACCCACGTCCGAGTTCACCACGGTGTTGACAACGTTGTTCTCGCCGTTCGCCACCGATGATCCGGAGGCGCCCGTGGAGAATCCGTTGGTGTGGGTGTTGGCCGCGGCGGCTCGTCGGGAGGTCGGCACGGGTCTGCAGACCGAGGAGGCCGCGACATTCGGCATCACTGGCGATGTGAACGCCAGCCTGATGGCCGCCGCGACCAACAGCGTGCCAACGGCCACGCTGACCAGCCAGAAGCCGCCAACATCCACTGGAACGGTCACCGGCAAGGTAACCGCCGCCGACCCCGACGGCGACAAGCTCACCTACAGCGCATTGACTACCCCCAAGGGCACTGTCACGGTCACTTCGACGGGTTCGTTCACCTACACGCCGACCGCTGTGGCACGCCACGCCGCCGCGGCCGCCGACGCAGATCCTGCCGCCAAGACGGACACGTTCACCATTCGAGTCGACGACGGTCGTGGCGGAACGGCCGACGTCGACGTGAACGTTTCCATCGTGCCCGCCAATTCGGCACCGACCACCACCACGCCGACCGTTGGCAAGCCCGATCCGGTAAGCGGGCTGGTGACCGGAAAGATCACCGCCGTCGACAAGGACGGCGACACTCTGACCTACACCCCATCCACCTCTGCGAACGGCACGCTGCACGTCAACCCCGACGGCACGTTCACCTACATCCCCACTGCGGCCGCGCGCGAAACCGCGCGGGCCACCAGCACCGCCGACACCGACAAGTTCACCGTCACCATCACGGACGGTCACGGCGGCACGAAGACAGTCGCAGTCACGGCGGCCATCGCCCCCCGCGACGCCGCACCCATCGACGGCACCTACACGCTCGGGGCGCCTAGCGCCACCAGTGGTGCGTTGAAGGGCACCGCGACCGCCACCGACCCCGACGGCGACACGATGACGTTCACCGCGGGCACCAAACCCGCCAAGGGCAGTGTGAATGTCACCAGCACCGGTGGATTCACCTACACCCCGACCACCGCGGCCCGCCACGCAGCGGCCACCGGAGCACCGGGGACCGGCACCGACACGTTCACGATCAACGTCAAGGACAAGTACGGCGCGATCACACCAATCACGGTCAACGTGTCGATCCTGCCGAAGAACGCCGCCCCGACCAACGGCACAGTCACTGTGGGACAACCGGATTCGGCGACGGGAACCGTCAACGGCAAAGTCACCGCCAACGACGCGGACCGCGACATCCTGACCTACAGCGGATCGACCTCCACATCCAAGGGCGCCGTCGTGGTCAACTCGAATGGCACATTCACCTACACCCCGAATCCCGTCGCACGCCATGCCGCCGCGGCCCTCAACGCGCCGGCCGCTGCCAAGATCGACACGTTCACCGTGATGGTTGACGATGGGCACGGTGGCGCCCCGCTCGCAGTGACCGTCAAGGTCACGATCAGCCCCAAGAACAGCGCGCCGACCAACGGCAGAACCAGTGGCGTACAGACGAATACCTCCACCGGCATGGTCACCGGCACGGTGCTCGCCGACGACGTCGATGGGGACGCGCTGACCTACGCGGGACCGACCAGCACCAGTGCGGGTTCGTTGGTGGTCAACCCGAACGGCACCTTCGCCTTCACGCCGACCGAGGCCGCGCGCCAAGCCGCAGGCGCGGCCAACGCTCCCGCATCGGCGAAGACGACCACCTTCAGCGTGACGGTCAACGACGGCCACACCGGCGGCACCACCACGGTAACGGTGCAGGTCAACATCGCTCCGCCGGCGGCGTCGGCCAACCCCTCACCCATCGCCGGCCTTCCCGTAGGTAACGCAGTCGTCGGCAAGACGGGCATCATCTATCAACCCATAGCGCGAACAGACGCCCAAGGCCGCGCGTCCTGGTTCGTACGGGCCTATCACCCCTACGGCGGACTCATCGGTGACACCGCCGCCTTCTCGGGCGAACCGTCAGGTCCGATTGTGCGCACGGACGGCGGCATCACCATCGTCTCCTATGACAGCGCCGCGCAAACCGCGACGGTGCGGGTGATCAACGCCAAGTCCGTCAGCACCACCACCACCGTCCCGGCAAGCTCGGCACTACAGGTGGTTGGGCAAAACGACCGGTACTACTTGGCCGCGGCGGGTGGTTTCGACGCGCAAGGCCGACCGATCGTGAAGTTGATTCCCCTCAGCGCGGGCGCTGCGACCGCCTACCAGATCAATTCGGATCCCGTATTGGGACCGGACGGCAGCATCGCTGCGTTCCAAGTCTCGGGTACCACCCCGGCGACTCTGAAGGTCAAGATCCTCGCCATCAACGCCGGCGGCGTGAGTCACACGGCGTCAGTGCCAAATCCAGGTTCGCTCGTACCCGGCGCCGAGATAAGCGTGGGGCCGCAGGGCACCGTCTACCTGCCGACCATCGACGAGTCTTTCAACACCAAGGTCTTGGTGTTCAGCCCGAGCGGCGCGCTCTCCACCCGCCAGGTTGCCGGCTTCCCGGTGTCCGACGTGATGGTCGCCCCGGACGGAACGGCGTATCTGGTGACCAGGAGCAATGATAACCCGAACGAGGTGAGGGTTTCGGTCATCAACAACGGGGTCATCACCAGCTCCGCCGTCAACACCTTCTTCGATCCCACATTGCTCGACACCGCCAGCAACGGAACTCTCTTCCTGCTCAACAGCGACTCCGAAACCGATGCGAACCAGGTGATCGTCGTGCGGCCGAACGGCTCCCTGAGTTTCGTACCTCTCGGCGATTTCGCCTTCTCGGTCGATCACGTGAAGGATCCTCTGAACAACCTCTGGGTTTCCTACAGCGAAGGTGGTAACCCAGTTCGCGCCGTCATCAGCCCGACCGGTCAGAAGACCGTGATTCCCTTCGACTTCGACAACCTGACGTTCGGTGCCGATGGCACGGCGTACGCCACCGTCGCCACCCCTAACGGAGTCGTTGTACGGATCTCCACCAGCAAGTTCGCCGGGTACAAGGAAAGTGCGCCGGTCGGCGACGATTCCTTCCTGAAACTGACAATTGGTCCGAACGGCAACGTCGCCGTCGTGTCCAGCGGCCCCGCCAACCCGTTGACGGTGCTCGACCGCAACGGCGACGTCGTGGGATTCATCACGAGCGACGACGGGCAGGTTGTCGGTCAGGTCGTCTTCGACGACGCAGGGAATGCCTATTTCACGGTGAAGGACATCGCCGCCGACGGCACCACCATCACGACCGTGTGGAGAGTCACGTCGGCGGGGGCCGAGAAATACGCGGTGTACAGCGGTGCGCCGGTGACCGAGGAGTCGGGCGTCACCGCCACGTCTTCGTCTGTGGTCATCGGTGAAGGCGGCAGGCTGCTGGTGACCACAGTCGACACCAGCGGACCGACACCGACGACGAAGGTCCATGTGGTGGCGCCGCCGGCCGGCGACAGCCGTGTCACGATCACCAACGAGCCGACCAATACGACGACCAGTGTCACCAATGGGAAAGTCACCGTCCACCCCGCCCCCGGTGCTCCCGCGAGCGACGTCCAATACGAGGGCTCGAACAGTGGCCAGCTCGGCACGGTCGTGGTCAACCCGGACGGGACTTACACCTACACCCCAAGCGCCGCTGCACGCCAGCTTGCTGCCGAGTCGGGCCGGGTGCTCGGCGTGATGTTCCTCATCAAAGCGACGGACAGCCTGGGTAACTCGACCGCGATTCCGGTGACGGTGCAGATATTGCCTGCCGGTTATCCGACGGATCCCGAGCCCGCGCCGCAGCGCTTCCTGGACTTCATCGCTCTTCCCGGTGGCATAAATCCCCGCGGAAATTACTCTGTACAAAGCCTGTTCACCGGGGACTTGGAAGCAGAACTCGGACCCGATGACGAGTGGTTGTACCACCACGGCGAGTGGACGATGGCCAATGCTCCCGATAAAGTCGTCGATCCGCGCACCGGTCAACTCGTCACGCCAGATGTCTACGTTGTCACCGGCGTGAACCTGCCCGGCGAAATGGGAAACCCGTTCATCACCGGCTTCCGCAAGATGACGGTGGGCGATGCCATCGACATCAAGATTGACGTCTACTCGGATGAGCATCCCTATACCACCTACAGCGTGATGGAATTCCTGCCCGGCACATTCCCGGAGGGATTGTTCTACGAAAGAATTCCCGGCCAAGTCGGTGGTTACATCTTCAACAATGAGATACCCCAAGCGATCTACGACATGTGGCAGCAACAAATCGAATCGGAAGAGCTGGAGAAGGCCTTTGCCGAGGAAATGGCGCGGCGGGAGAGAGTCGAGGGCGTCATTCATTGGGTCGGTGAGAACGGCCAAACCATCCTGGAGACGATCTACACGCCACAACTGAAGATTGCCGACATCGCCATCGGTGCCGTCGAGGTCGGCGCCAACGGAGGCCTCGAAATTGTCACGGATCTGAACGAGGTTCGCGAAATCCAGGGCAGCCAGCCATACGGACAATGGATTGTCGTCGGCCCCGAATTGCAGGCCGCGCCGCTCATCGGCATCCCGTCCGATTAGATCGCCGCTACAACCCGATCCGGCGATACCGCGCCAGCCTGTCGGACAGTCGCTCGTCGTCGGAAACTGAACGCAGCGAATGCAGTTCGTTGGCGATCGTCGCCGACAACCTCTGGGTGAACGCCAGCGGCTCGTCCGCGGCATCCGGACGCTCCGGCACGATCGCGTCGACGATGCCGCTGCGCAACAGGTCGGCCGATCGGATGCCCTGCGCCGCAGCGAGTTCCGGTGCGTGGTCGGTGTCGCGAAACACGATGGCGCTCGCGCCCTCCGGTGGCAGCGGGGCGAGCCAGCCATGCAATGCGGCCAGTACCCGGTCCGCGGGCACCATCGCCAGCGCGGGCCCCCCGCTGCCCTGGCCGAGCAGGATCGACACAGTCGGCGTGTCCAGCGTGACGAGATCGGCCAGGCAGCGCGCGATTTCGCCGGCCAGGCCATCCTGTTCGGCCTCGACCGTGAGCGCAGGTCCCGCCGTGTCGATGACGAGCACCAGCGGCAACTTGAGTCCCGCAGCCAGCGCCATGCCGCGTCGCGCCTCACGCAGCGCCGCCGGGCCGACCATCCCGCCCAGCACCCGCTGCTGGCCGAGCACGACAGCCGGTTGACCGCCGAACCTGGCCAACGCCAGCAGTGTGGTGGCATCCTCGCCGCGGCCGGTGCCCGACAACAGGACCCGGTCGGATGTGCCGTGCCGCAGCAGATATCCCACGCCGGGGCGGTCCGGCCGACGCGAGGCCACCACCGAATCCCACGCGGGCACGTCGGGTATCGGCACGGACGCCGGCGGTGGCGGTGGTGGCTCGGGCGCATCGGCGAGGACCTTCAGCGTGCGGTCGAGCGTTGAGCGCACCGCCTCCAGCGGCACGACGCCGTCGATCACGGCGTGGCGCTCCAGGTTCTCCGCGGTCTGCACACCCGGAGGGAAGGCTTCACCGTAAAGGTGCTCGTACACCCTCGGGCCGAGGAAACCGATCAGCGCGCCCGGTTCGGCCGCGGTCACATGGCCAAGTGACCCCCACGAGGCGAACACCCCACCGGTTGTCGGATGACGCAGGTACACCAGATAGGGCAGATGCGCCCGCTTGTGCAGGTCGACGGCCGCCGCGATCTTGACCATCTGCAGGAACGCGACCGTGCCCTCCTGCATGCGGGTGCCACCTGAACTCGGTGACGCGACCAGCGGCAGGCGCTCGGCCGTCGCGCGGGCCACCGCGCGGGTGATCCGCTCCGCCGCCGCCACCCCGATCGAACCCGCCAGGAAATCGAACTCGCAGGCCACCAGGGCCACTCGTCGCCCGAACACGGTGCCCTCACCCGTCAGTACCGACTCGTCAAGGCCGGTCTTGGCCGCCGCGTCAGCCAGCTCGCGCCGGTACTCCTCGTTGCCGCCGACGTCCAGCGGTGGGGTGTCCCAGCTGCGGTACGAATCCGCGTCGAGCACGGCATCGCGCAGGTCAAGGGCACCGATCCGGCTCACACTCAGAGGGTATATAGGGTGGCGCCATGATTGGTGTGACCCGCGACGGCGACGTGATGACACTGGAAATGCAGCGTGCCGACCGCCGCAACGCGCTCAACGCTGCGCTCGTCGACGGCCTGCGCGAGGCGGTCGAGAAAGCCGCGAGCGAAGACATCCGGGCCATTGTGCTGACCGGTGCCGGCCACGTGTTCAGTGCTGGCGCTGATCTGTCGGACGCCGCGGGGGTCGCCGAGGAACTGCCCGAGAAGGCGAAAGCACTGAACATCGCGATCGATAAGGCGCCGGTCCCCGTCATCGGCGCGATCAACGGGCCCGCAATCGGGGCCGGTGTCATTCTCGCGATGATCTGCGACCTGCGGGTCGTTGACCCCGACGGTTACTTCCAATTCCCAGTCGCCAAATATGGTCTGGCGCTGGACAACTGGAGCATCCGCCGACTCACCTCGCTGGTGGGCGCCGGCCGCGCGCGGGGAATGCTGCTCGGTGCCGAACGGCTCACCGCCGAGGCCGCGCTGCACACGGGTATGGCCAACCGCATCGGCACGCTGGCCGACGCGCAGGCCTGGGCCGCTGAGCTCGCCGGCTATGCACCGTTGGCGCTGCAGCACGCCAAGCGGGTGCTCAACGACGACGGTGCCTACGAAGAGCCGTGGCCTGAGCACACGGAGCTCTTCGATCGGGCGTGGGCAAGCCAGGACGTCATCGAGGCTCAGGTGGCGCGCATCGAGAAGCGGCCGCCGAGGTTCCGGGGGGCCTGATGATCGGGGCGACGCTGCGCATCGGCCTTGGTACGGCTTCGTTGCTGGCCGGGGGATGGGCATTGCGCGCGCTGCACGGCACGCCGTCGGCCCTCGGCGCGTCCCCGGGGGAGATCGACGGTGTCGCCAAGAGGTCCCCGAACTACCAGGACGGCGTCTTCGTCAACATCGAGGCGGCCAGCCCGGTCGAATTGACTCGTCAGGAGCAGTTCCTGCTGGTCCGTGAGGTCATCGGCGGCAGTTCGAACCAACAGCCGTCCTCGGCCGTCCCGTTGGTCACACCCGACCCGAGTGTGGCGGTCGGAGATCTCGCTGTCACCTGGTACGGCCACTCGTCGGCCGTCATCGAGGTCGACGGCTACCGCGTGCTGGCAGATCCGGTGTGGAGCGACCGCTGCTCGCCGTCGAGGACAATCGGTCCGCGGCGGCTGCACCCGGTGCCGGCTCCGCTGGAGGCGCTGCCCGCCATCGACGCGGTCATCATCAGCCATGACCACTACGACCACCTCGACATCGACACCGTCAAACAGCTGGCGCGCACGCAGCGAGCCAAGTTCTTCGTCCCGCTCGGCATCGGCGCCCATCTGCGGTCCTGGCACATCCCGGCCGACCGGATCGTCGAACTCGACTGGAACGAGAGTGCCCGCCTCGACGACCTGACCCTGGTGTGCACCCCTGCGCGGCATTTCTCCGGCCGGTTCCTCACTCGCAACACGACGCTGTGGTCGTCATGGGCGTTGATCGGGCCCAGCCACCGCGCGTTCTTCGGCGGTGACACCGGATATTCGAAGAGTTTCGGCGACATCGGCGTCGAGCACGGACCGTTCGACCTGACCCTGATGCCGGTGGGCGCCTATCACCCTGGCTGGCCAGATATCCACATGAACCCCGAGGAAGCGGTTCGCGCGCACCGCGACGTCACCGACGCGGGGTTGCTGGTCCCGATCCACTGGGCGACGTTTCGGCTCGCGCCGCATCCGTGGTCTGAGCCGGTGCAGCGACTGGTCAAGGCGGCCGAAGCCGACAACGCCCTGATCGCGGTGCCGAAGCCGGGGCAGCGGGTCCAGCCCGACGCGGCCTTGGCGAACGACCCGTGGTGGCTCCTCTAGCCATTTCGACGGGATACGGTGCACGCATGAACGCACTGGCCAGGCTGGCCGTCGTGGGGTTGATCGCCCTGCTACCGGGCTGTACCGCGGACAAGCCTGCCGAACCGGCGCCGCCGTCCACGCCGACCCAGGCGGACATACCGCCGCCGCTGGTGCCCGCGATGCCCTTGCCCGAGAACGCCGTCGACAAGGCCATCGCCAAACTCGACGGCATCGCCGAGGAACTGATGCGTAAATCCGGGATTCCCGGCATGGCCGTCGCCGTCGTGTACCGGGGGGAAACCGTGTACGCGAAAGGTTTCGGCGTCAAAGACGTCCGAGCCGGCGATGACGAGAAGAACCGCGTCGACACCGACACGGTGTTTCAACTGGCGTCGCTGTCAAAGCCGCTGTCCTCGACGGTGGTCGCCCACCAGGTCGGTGTGAACGCGATCGGCTGGGACACCCCCGTCGTGTCGAAGCTGCCGTGGTTCGCCCTGTCGGACCCGGTCGTCACGCAGATGGTCACCGTGGGCGACATGCTCTCGCACCGCTCCGGACTGCCCGACCATGCCGGCGACATGCTCGAGGACATCGGCTACGACCGCCGCTACATCATGGACCGGCTGCGCGACCAACCGCTCGATCCGTTCCGAATCTCCTACGCCTACACGAACTACGGCTACACCACGGGCGCCGAGGCGGTCGCGGCGAGTGCCGGCAAGCCGTGGGATGTGCTGGCCGACGACGTGCTGTTCGACCCACTCGGTATGCCGTCGACGAGCTACCGGTTCGCCGACTACGAGTCCCGCGCCGACCGCGCCCTCGGACATATCCACGTCGACGGCCAGTACCAGCCGCTCTATGTCCGTGACGCGGATCCACAGGCGCCCGCGGGCGGTGCGAGTTCCTCCGTCAACGACATGACCCGGTGGCTCGCGATGGTGCTCGCGAACGGAAAGCACGGCGACAAGCAGATCGTCGAGGCCGACGCGCTGTTGCCCGCGCTCACCCCTCAGATCGTGTCGAGCCCCGCGTCGGAACCCGCGATGCGGTCCGGCTTCTATGGATTCGGATTCAATGTGGGGACGACGTCGGCATCGCGGACCGAACTGAGCCACTCGGGTGCGTTCGAACTCGGCGCCGGAACGAATTTCGCGATCCTGCCGTCGGCCGATGTGGCGATCGTCGCGCTGACCAACGCCACGCCCTCGGGCGTACCCGAAACGCTGACAGCCCAATTCGCCGATCTCGTTCAGTTCGGCGAGGTGCGTGAGGACTGGTACGGCCTCTACAGCGGGGTCTTCGCCCAGATGGAGGAACCCGTGGGGTTGCTCGTCGGCAAGCCGCGGCCGTCAAGTCCGGCGCCGGCCGCGCCGCTGGCCACCTACGTTGGCACCTACGCCAACGACTACTGGGGTCCGGCGCGGGTCACCGAGCAGGACGGCCAACTGATGCTGGCGCTCGGCACGAAGCTGAACGTGCCACTGCAACATTGGGACGGCAACGTCTTCACGTTCACGTTCGTCACCGAAAATGCGCCGCCGGGAACAATTTCCAAGGCGACATTCGACGGCGACAAGCTGATGCTGGAGTACTACGACGAGCTCGGCAAGGGGACGTTCGTACGATGAGCGCTCGTGCGAAGGGAATCGAGTACGGATGACCACCGTTCCCATCACAGCCAGCGGGCTCACCGACGCCGAAGTCGCACAGCGTGTTTCCGAAGGCAAGACCAACGACGTGCCGACCCGCGCGGCCCGCAGTGTCTCCGAGATCGTGCGGGCCAATGTGTTCACCCGTATCAACGCGATTCTCGGCGTGCTGCTTGTCATCGTGCTCTCCACCGGTTCGGTGATCAATGGCGCGTTTGGGCTGCTCATCATCGCCAACAGCGCGATCGGGATCATCCAGGAACTGCGGGCCAAGCAGACGCTGGACAAGCTGGCCATCGTCGGCCAGGCAAAACCCTTGGTGCGCAGGCAAACCGGAACGAAAGCGGTACTTCCCGCCGAGGTCGTGCTCGATGACATCATCGAGCTCGGCCCGGGCGACCAGATCGTCGTCGACGGTGAGATCGTCGAGGAGTCCAACCTCGAGGTCGACGAGTCTCTGCTCACCGGTGAGGCCGACCCGATCGCCAAGGACGCCGGCGACCACGTGATGTCGGGCAGCTTCGTCGTCGCGGGCAGCGGCGCATACCGGGCCACCAAGGTCGGGAAGGAAGCCTACGCGGCTAAACTCGCCGAGGAGGCGAGCAAGTTCACGTTGGTGAATTCCGAACTTCGCAGCGGTATCAACAAGATCCTGCAGTTCATCACCTACCTGTTGATCCCCGCGGGCGTGCTGATCATCTACACCCAGCTGTTCACCACCGAGTCGGGTTGGCGGGAGTCGGTGTTGCGGATGGTGGGCGCATTGGTGCCGATGGTGCCCGAGGGTTTGGTGCTGATGACGTCGATCGCGTTCGCCGTCGGCGTCGTCCGACTCGGCCGCAGGCAGTGCCTGGTCAACGAATTGCCCGCAATCGAGGGGTTGGCCCGCGTCGACGTCGTATGTGCCGACAAGACCGGCACTCTGACCGAAAACGGTATGCGGGTCTCGGATCTCAAGGTACTCGACGAATGCGCGGTCGCCGACATCCTGGCGCAGCTCGCCGCCGACGACGCGCGGCCGAACGCCAGCATGGCGGCGATCGCCGAGGCCTACAAGATGCCGCCCGGGTGGCAGGCGTCGGCGACCGCACCGTTCAAGTCCGCCACCAAGTGGAGTGGGGCGTCGTACACCGACCACGGCAACTGGGTGATCGGCGCACCCGACGTGCTGCTCGAACCGGGTTCTGACATCGCCCAGGAAGCCGAGCAGATCGGCGCCAAGGGGTTACGGGTGTTGCTGTTGGGCTCCTGCGAGATGGCCGTCGATGACGCGGAGGCGCCGGGCCGCGTCACGCCGGCCGCGCTGGTGGTCCTCGAACAGCGTGTGCGGCCCGATGCCCGCGAAACCCTGGATTACTTTGCGGAGCAAAAGGTTTCGATCAAGGTCATCTCGGGTGACAACGCGGTGTCGGTCGGGGCGGTCGCCGGCTCGCTTGGCCTCGAAGGCGAGACCATGGACGCCCGCCAGCTGCCCGACGAGCCCGATCAGCTGGCCGACACCCTGGAGGAATACACCACGTTCGGCCGGGTGCGACCCGATCAGAAGCGCGCCATGGTGCACGCGCTGCAGTCCCGCGGGCACACGGTGGCGATGACCGGCGACGGTGTGAACGACGTGCTGGCCCTCAAGGACGCCGACATCGGTGTGGCGATGGGATCGGGTAGCTCGGCCTCACGCGCGGTGGCTCAGATCGTGTTGCTGGACAACAAGTTCGCGACGCTGCCGTACGTGGTCGGCGAGGGCCGCCGGGTGATCGGCAACATCGAACGGGTCTCGAACCTGTTTCTGACCAAAACCGTGTACTCGGTGCTGCTGGCGATACTCGTCGGCCTCGCCGGGTTGTCATCCAAGATCTTCGGTACCGATCCGTTGTTGTTTCCCTTCCAGCCGATTCACGTCACGATCGCGGCGTGGTTCACCATCGGCATCCCGGCGTTCATCCTGTCGCTGGCGCCCAACAACGAACGGGCACACACGGGATTCGTGCGACGGGTCATGACGGCGGCACTCCCGTCGGGCATGGTGGTCGGTATCGCGACGTTCACGTCGTACCTGGTGGCTTATCAGGGGCGTGAAGCGACTGCGGTGGAGCAGACGCAGGCGTCGACGGCCGCCCTGATCACGCTGTTGGTGTCGGGCGTGTGGGTGCTCGCGGTGGTGGCGCGGCCGTATGAGTGGTGGCGGGTCGCGTTGGTCGTGGTGTCCGGGCTGGCGTACGTGGTGATCTTCTCGATACCGCTGGCGCGAAAGGCGTTCATGCTCGACCCGTCGAACATCAAGATCACGACGACGGCGCTGATCATCGGCCTCGTCGGAGCCGCGGCGATCGAGGTCATCTGGTGGGTTCAGGGAGCCGTTTTGGGGGAACGTCGCAGCTTGTGGCGCTCGGAGTAGGGTGGGCCGCATGGCATTCCTCGACAAGCTCAAGACAGTGCTGGCCAAGAACGCCGACAAGGTCGACACCGCGATCGACAAGGCCGGTGACCTCGTAGACAAGAAGACGCAGGGTAAGTACGCCCAACACGTCAACAAGGTGCAGGACGCCGCCAAGAAGGCGGTGGACACCAACGCCAACCAAACCGGCCAGGTGCCTCCGACGCAGCAATCAGGCCAGGTGCCGCCACCTCAGCCGCCGCCCGGGACCCCGCCGCAGCAGCAGCCCCCGACGGCCCCACCCACCTCCTAGCGCGTATGGCCAAACTCTCCGTCTCCGTCGACGTTCCCCTTCCGCCGGAGAAGGCGTGGGAGTGCGCGTCTGATCTGTCCCGTTACAAAGAATGGCTCAGTATTCACCGGGTGTGGCGCAGCAAGTTGCCCGAGACCTTGGAGAAGGGCACTGTCCTCGCGTCGATCGTGGAAGTCAAGGGCATGCCCAACCGGATCGAGTGGACCATCGTGCACTTCAAACCGCCGGAGGCGATGACGCTCAATGGCGACGGCCGCGGTGGCGTGAAGGTCAAACTCCTGGGCAAGGTGCGGCCCTCTGCACAGGATCCGGAGGGGTCGACGGTCACGTTCGACATCCACCTCGGCGGGCCGGCGTTGTTCGGCCCGATCGGTATGGTCGTCGCCAGTTCGCTGAAGAGTGACATTCGAGAGTCGTTGAACCGCTTCAAATCTGTGTTCGCGCCGGGCTGACCGCGTGCGATTCGAACGCGCGGTCCCAGTCCTGCGGGTCTTCGACCAGACCAAGGCCGAGGAGTTCTACCTCGACTATCTGGGCTTCGTCACGGACTGGGAGCATCGGTTCGGGCCGGACTTTCCGCGGTATGCCCAGATCAGTCGGTCCGAGTTGATCATTCATCTCTCCGAGCATCACGGTGACGGAACACCGGGCAGCGTCGTGTTCGTGCCGATACATGGCATCCGGGAGTTTCACGCCGAGATCGCCTCTCGTGATTACCGATTCGCGAAGCCCGGGCTGGAAGAAGAGCCGTGGGGTCTGACTGTTGACATCACCGACCCGTTCGGCAATCAGTTGCGGTTCTGCGAACAATCCCACTGATTCAGTGGCGAGTGGCCACCTATCCGACGCGAATCGGCCGGACCCGTCGGTTAATTGGCCACTCGGCCAAGGACGGTCAGCGGCGGCGCTGGCGGCGCACCAGCTTGGCGAACTCGACTGCCGAGCGGCGCACCGATTCGAACTCCAGTGACACCAGCAGGGTGTCGACCATCGCGAACGGCAGCGTCGTGGCCACCGCTCCGCGGCCGTACTCGATATGCCACGAGCCGGGATGGATGGTCATGCCGCGGGCTTCACCCCTCACCATGTGCGCGTGCTCACCCGGCAACAATGTGTTGGCAGCGAGGTCGTCCGATTCCACGTCGTACCAGTCGATTTGGCCGGCGATCAGGAACTTGTGCACATCGACATGCTTGTAGCGACCCGAAAAGCCTTGGGTGCCAGTCGGTGAGCCGAAGATGACTATGTACTCACGCGGGCTGAAGTAGAGGAACCGGACCTTGCCGAGGATGCCGCCGGCCTTGCTGCCCACCCAGCGTCCCGGCGTGGCATCGATCAGGTCTGGGTATTCGTCGGCGAGTGCCTCGATGGCCCGGGTGATCAACTCACCGCTTTCCAGCGGCAGGCCGACGACCTGCTTGGCCACCGTGCCCAGCACGTCGGGATCGATCCTGTAGGACATCAGGCGAACTCTATCTTCAGGCTGGTCGGTCCGCTGAGACCGAGCAGAGGTTTCCACGGCACCGATTCGGTGCGCCGTGGGGCGGGGATGCGCTTGGTGAGTATCTTCAGCGCCTCCGCGAGTTCCAACCGTGCCAGGTTGGCGCCCAGGCAGTAGTGGACGCCGCCACCGAAGGTCAGGATCGGTGGCGGTTCGTCGCGGGTGATGTCGAAGCGAGCCGGATCGTCATAGATCGCGCTATCGCGGTTGGCGGCATAGGTATTCACGATGATGAAGGTGTCCGCCGGAAAGGTGTAGTCGCCGATGGTGACGTCCTCGGCGACGCTGCGCACCGTGCTGCACATCGACGGTGAATGACGCATCGTCTCCTCGACGGCCCGCATCGCCAGCTCCGGCTGCTCTCTCAGCAGCGACCACTGCTCGGGGTGATCGCAGAACACCTGCATCGACGCGGCGAGCTGGCTGCGCGTGGTATCGGTGCCGGCTACCAGAATGCTGAACGCCAGCATGCGCAACTCCCCGGTGTCCAACCGGTCACCCGCATCCTCGATGCGGATGAGGTCGGACAGCAGATCGTCGGTCAAGTTCTGCCGCCTGTCGGCGACCATGTCGTCGATGTAGTCGTCGAACTCGCCCCACGCCTTGAGGACGACGGGTTCCTCCTCGAGGAGATTGCAGTCGAAGCTGACGATCTTGAAGATGTCGTCGGCCCATCGCGAAAACTGCCGCCAGTCCTCCCGCGGAGCGCCCAGCAGCGCGCAGATGACCGGAATGGGGTAGGGCCGTGCGATATCCGCGACGAACTCGCAACCGCCCGAGTCGGCAACCTGGTCGATGAGCTCGTTCACGACGGCGTGAATGGTGTCGTGCATTCGGGCCGTCGCCCTTGGCGTGAAGGCCCGCGACACCAGGCTCCGCAGTCGACGGTGTTCGTCGCCCTCCATGTTGAGGATGCTGCGGGTCACCCTGTCCCACAACGGTCCTGACGTGATGCCGTGGGCGGACAGGTGGATGCCCTTCGGGACGACGAACCGCGGATCGCGAAGCACGGTGCGGGCCAGCTCATACGAGATCACCTCGGGACCGATCGGCCCTAGCGCGATTGGCGCGAGCTGCTGTGCGGCCCGAAACTGCGGGTAGATCTCCTGCGGCGTGTCGGTGACGTCGTAGGACAGGATCGGGAGGCCGGCGTCGAAAACGCTCACGGAATGTTGGTGTCCAACAATGTCAACGGCAGGCCCAACACCGACAGGTCGATCTCCTCGAGGTGCGTGCCGTCGCCCTCCAGTTTCTGACGAAAGCGGATCGTCGACGCGTACCGCTCGGCGACGGCCTCGGCCTCCGAGGCGCCGGGGACCTGCAGCACGACGGTGTAGATGCCATCACCCTTGCTGTCGAGAAACGCCTGGACCGATGCCGCCACATCCGCCGTCGCGCCCGCAGTGGGGCTGATGAGCTCGATGCCCCGATCCCAGTCCAGGCTGACGGTGACCCCGAGTTCGGCGAGTTCGGCCGGTTGCAGACGGAAGCCGAGGTCGGTGAACATCTGCGCGACGGTCTCGTGGCGCTCTGGCGCGACGGCGAAGACGACGTGATGGAGCCGCGGTGCGGTCATTTGCGAACCAGGCCTCGCGGCCGGATCAGGCCCAGGTCGAAATGGTGCACCCACCCGGGCTGCGCATCGCAGACGTCGGGAATCGCGTTGATGGCACCCATCGCGGTCCAGTCGTAGCCCGGATGATGCATCGTGCCGTCGGGTTGGTCGACGCCCTGGAGGATGAGTTCGGTCGGCGGGTCGCCCTGGATCTCGATGCGGTAGCGCGTTTTCCCGAATTCCCAGGCCGGCTCGAGCTTGTCCGGAGTGGTTGTGGTGTAGAGGGCCTCGAAGACGATGAGCGGACTGCCGCCCACCCAGGCCGTCCACTCGTGGCGTTGGGCCGCGACGGTGCCCCGCGGTATCGCACCCAACGGATGGGGGATGTCCTCGGTGGCCACAGCCGCTGCCACATCCGCGGCGGTCACCTTGTCGATAGACACACCGAGGCCGTCGGCGATCATGTACATCGATTGCGCGAAGAACGGAAGGCCAAGCCCGAGAATCGTTGGCTCAGAGAGGAATTTGTCCCTGTCCTTGCCGAACCCCATCCAGTCGATGTGGTCGAGTGGCGCATCGGTGAGAACGTTGACCACCTCCTCGACGCGGATCTGGTCGATCCTGTTCATCACTCGGGCCAGCGTTACCGGCAGGATGTCGCCCGCGTATCCGGGGTGGATACCGCCGCCGTGAAACGACGTTCCGCCGTCGGCACACGCAGCACGAATCTTCTCGCCGTCCGCGGCGAAGTCGGGTGACGGGTAGAAGAAGCCGCTTGTGGTGACGACGTTCTTGCCGGAACGCAGGAGCCTGCACACGGTGTCGGTGTCCATGATGATCGGCGTGTAAAAGACACAGTCGGCATCCATGGTGATGACCGCCTCGATGTCATCGGTCGCGATGACACCTGTCGGCGGGATGCCTGCGATCTCACCCGCGTCCTTGCCGACCTTTTCCTTGTCGTGCACGAGGACGGCGACGAGGTCGAACGTGGGGTTGTCGGAGAAGTGCCGGACCCCGACCTGCCCGACGTCGCCGGTCATCCATTGAATGACTCGATAGGTCTTCTCAGACATTCACGACACCTCGCGGTAGGAGCAGCGGCAGATCGTTGTAGGTCGCGATGCCGGGGTCCGCCGCGACGACGGCGGGGATCGCGGTGATCGCCGGGACGGCGGTGATGGTGAGTCCGAGCAGGATGTATTCCTCGATGGTCTCGGCCACGAAGTCGGGCGGCGGCTCGAAGGCTAGGGTGGTCTTGATCGTCGGCCGCCCCTCGACCGTGATCTTGTAGCCGAATCCCATCTCCCACACAGGATCCAATGCTTGACCCTTGGTCCACACCGCCCGTGCTTCGACGACGTCCCGGTCACCGACGTAGCCCTTCCAGCTCACGTCGATTCCCGCCACGCAGCCCTTGGCGATGACCCAGTCGCCGGGAAGGCTGACGTCCTCCGTGGCCTGCGCGTATTTGGCCTCGCAACGGATGTCGTCGAGTTCGACCCCCAGGGCGTCGGCGACGAGCATGACCGCTTCACGGAATATCGAAGACCCTTCCTCGGTCACCGCATGCAGATCCGGGTAGTCAAGCGGGTATCCGAATCCCATGATCTTCTCGGTCTCCGGAGAGTTGTAGATCGTGGTGTCGAAGGATTCCTCGATGTACACCCGATCGATCCGATCCGACAGTCCTGCCGAAACGATCGCGAAGAGCTGGATGAAGCCGGGGTTCAGTCCGCTGCCGAAGATCGTCGACTTGCCGGCCTCACATGCCTTCGCAACACGATCACGCCCGTCGCCGAGCCGGTGTCCGGTGATGAACTCCGTCGTAGTGACCACGTTGATCCCCGCCTCGAGAATGCGGACAAGGTGGTCGACGTCGGCGAACATCTGGTTGTAGACAACGCAATCCGGCTTCAGCGCGATCAAGGCGTGGACATCGTCGGTGGCCAGCACACCAAGGGGTTGGATGCCGCATAGTTCACCGACGTCTTTGCCGACCTTGTCCGGTGACCATGCGTAGCACCCGACCAACTCGAGTTGCGAGTTCTCGACGATGGCGTGCACCGACTTCACTCCGATGTTGCCGGTCGTCCACTGGACGATTCGGAACGTCATATCGACTTCTCGCCGGGCGTGAAATTCACTGGGATAGCACGGAAACCTCGGGTAACGGAGTTGCCGTGGAACACCGCATCCCGGTCGGACGCGAGGCGATAGTCAGGCATCCGTGACAGCACCTGCTCGACCCCGATCTGGAATTCCAGGCGAGCCAGATTGGAGCCGAGGCACCGATGGACGCCTGCGCCGAATCCCAGGTGGCGATTCGACTTGCGATCGAGGATGCACCGGTCTGGGTCGGGAAACTGTTCCGCATCGCGATTCGCGGAGGCGTAGTTGACGATGACGGATTCACCGGGGCAGAAGGTGTGGCCACTCAGTTCGACTTCCCGGGTGACGGTGCGCGGGATGCCGTGGATCGACCCTGAGAAGCGAAGGAACTCCTCGATGGCACGCGGCCGCAGCTCGGGGTCCTCGATGAGGCGGTCGCGCTCCTCGGGATGGGTAGCAAGATAGTGGAAGGCGAACGACATCGCGCTTGCCGTGGTTTCGAGACCTGCCTGCACCAAGAGCATTGCGTTGCCGACGATGTCGCCGAACTGCAGCTTTTCGCCGTCGATCTCGGCGTTGAGAAGGACGTCGATCATGTCGTCCTTCGGGGGTTGGGTGGTCCGTGCGGTGATCGCGTCGTGGAGGTGCTGGTACAGCCCGCCCCACGCGGCCCCGCGCGCTTCCTCGGTGTCGCCGTTCAACCCGGCGTCGGTCAGGTCGATACACAGCGGTACGTCGTCGGTGGGCAATCCGAACAGGTACTTGAAGAACACGATCCCAGGCTGGCGCCACGCAACCTGGGCGAGGTCTCCGCGACCCTCGTCGATGAAATCGTCTATCAGATGGTCGGTTTCATCGCGGATCTGGGGTGTGAGCGCCTTCATCCGCGCCGGTGAGAAGTACGGGTTGAGCACCTTGCGGAACTGCTGCTGCCGAGGCGGATCGAGCGTGATCACGAGATCGCCGGCGAGCCGCTCGGAAGCCTCGGGCGTCGGATTGGACGAGAAATGCTCCCAGTCCTGCAGAATCTTGTAGCAGTCCTCGTAGCGGACCGCCACCCACGCGCCGCCGGGCGTCGCGCTCAGAAACGGCGTATCGGTATGCGCAAAGGGTGAGTTGCGACGCATCACTTCGTAGACGTCGTAGAGGAAGTCGTTGTCCTGGAAATCCTCGTGTCGAAGGTCCCAGTTGTCCGCGTGCTCCTCGAGCGATTTGGTCACGGTGCGCCTTGCTGTTCAGCGGCCTGCCGCGCCTCACGCTCTTCATGTATCCGCACCAGTTCGCGGAACCCGATCCGGTTGTACTTCGGGACCGGTTGGATCCCCCACTCGTCCTGTGCGGTGTCCTTGCCTTCGGCTCCCTCCGGCGGACCAAGCGGCGGGTACGGAACCTTGCATTCCAGCGCGTCATCGGAATACCGCACCTTCAGCAGCTCGCTACAAATCTCGGTGAGACTCAGCGTCGGATAGCCGTAGTAGACGGCCATGAACGGTAGCGTGAAGGCGCCCTCGATGACGAGCGCGACGAGGCATACCAGGACCGCTCGCTTGATCCACTTGTGCATCCGCGCGTAGTACGGCGTGGTGCCAGGTGGCAGGTCTTCGGTCTTCTGTTCCGTTTCGGCTTCCGGTGTTTGAGAAGTTGAAGTCACAGCTGTGCTCCCTCGAATCAGGTTCAGTCGGAGAAGATTTCGCGATTGACCGTGTGCAGATACGGGATCGCGAGGAATGGGGTGATGTAGAAGATGTCGTAGAGCCACCAGCCGATGACCGGGAAGACCACACCGGCAAACCGCACGTCGGCGTACATGGTCATGTTGAACACGTAGAGACACCAGATGAGCACGCCCATCCAGCAGGTGACGATCATCCACTGGTGGCCCCAGCGCTTCATCTGCAGGAACCCGATCGCCGCCGCGCACCGCATCGCGAAGACAGTGACGATCATCCCGAACACCATGGACTTCTCGCCCGGTCCGGCCGCGCCCCCGACCCAGGATTCGTTGTAGTGCCAGAAGTATCCGGCGTCGAACATCGCACCCCAGCCGACCATCAGCACGCGGTTGATCAGCGTGTGGTTGGCGACGAGATCCAATGCCCACCCGAGGCTGTTGAGCATGCCGTCGATCAGCACCAGGTATCCGATCAGGGTGACGATCATCGGCCGCATCGACAGACCGGCGCGCGCTGCCTGGCGCTGCAGCCAGACCCCACGCAGGAAGATCGGCAGGCCGAAGATCCCCGGTGCCCACATGCCCATCAGGCCGGCGCCGACGATCATCCATTTGTCGGCCCGGCGTTGCGCCAGCCGCGACGCCTCGTCGTGCTCCTCGAGGCTTACCGTGCCGCCCGACCGGACGTCGAGGCTCACAACTCCCACCACCCCCGGGCGAAGGACATGTACAGCTGGATCCCGAACATCGTCAGCAGGTAGCCGTAGATGACGATCTGCAAGATGATGAGTGCCCTCTTGCGCTTGCGTTCCTTCTGATCCACGTCAGTTGACTCCTTCCATGAGGCTGGCCGCCGCGACTTCGCGTAGACCTTCGGTGATGGCCCCGTCGCTCGAGAGCGGCGCGAGAATGCAGGCCTCGGCCGCCTCCAATTCAGTTGCGCCCGCCGCGATCAGGTGCGCTGCGGTGACGAGCACTCGGGTGGACGGGGGTTCGAAGTGGAATGCTTCGTCCGCGGTCCTGATCGCCGTTGCACATTGCACAAGACGCTGGGCCGACCCCAATGCGATACCGGCCTCGGTGACGATCACCTCGGCCTCGCGATCCGGCGGGAGATAGCGCATCGGGAGGGTGACGAAGCGCTGCCGGAACGACGGCTTGAGTTCCTTCAACGAACTGCGGTACGCGGGGTTGTAGGAGCACACGAGCATGAACGCTTCGGGCGCCTGGACTACCTCGCCCGCCCGGTCCAGGTAAAGAGCCCGACGATGGTCGGTCAGCGAGTGCAGGATCGCGAGCGAATCGTGGCGGGCCTCTACGACCTCGTCGAGATAGCAGATGGCTCCGGCCTTTACGGCTCTGGTGAGCGGACCGTCCGTCCAGACGACGTCACCGCCGGTGACCATGAACCGTCCGACCAGATCCGAGCTCGTCAGGTCGTCGTGGCAGCTGATCGTGACGACGGGCCGCCGTAGGAGCAGCCCCATGTGCTCGACCAGACGTGTCTTACCGCACCCGGTGGGCCCGGTGAGCATCACCGGTAATCGCTGGCGGTACGCCTGTTCGAACAGCTGAACTTCGTTGCCGTTGGAGTAATACTGCTGAGACATGTGCGATCCGCTGTCGCTACTCGCTGTCACGCTGCCACCAACTCTCGATGCACATGGGCCAACACCCTGGGAAGCTCCTCGATCCGCCGGATGCGTTGGGAGCGGCGAGGTCCGAACACCTCGGGCAGCGGATCGACGCGCGTCGGGCCGACGCCGACGTAGTACATGCTCACGCCCGCCTCGCTGGCCTCCTTCACCGCATGCGCGGCATCCGCCCAGGCGTAGCGGCCCTCGTATCCCTCGTCGGAGATCAGGCCGTCGCCGATGACGATCAGCAGTCGCCGTTCCGACGGTTGGGCGAGCAGCCGGCTGGTCAGATGCCGCAGTGGCGCGCCGAGCCGGGTGTATCCGCCCGTGGCCAGGCCGAGGCCACCCGGCGGCACGAACCGGCGGTCCTCGAAATCCTTGAGGCAGGTGACCTCGACGCGGTGGCGGGTGTTGCCGGTGAACACGAATATCCCATGGCGTTCGCGGGCAAGTGTCATGGCCTGCGAAAGCGCGTCGGCACATGCCAATTCGAGTTTGAAAATCGTCCCGCCGTGCACCCCCAGCGAGGAGCTGCCGTCAAGAAGTAGGGCCGTGGTGACATCGCGGCTGCTGGGCAACAGGTCCCGGAAGATGCGTGGCTCGACGGCTTCGCCGGTCGTCAGATCGATGTAATGGCTGACGTACTGCTCGACGTCGAGGTCGGATCCGTCCTCCAGCCTGTTCTTCATGGCGCGATGGGTGTGCTCTGAGAACCACTTTCGCAGATCCGCCGAGGCCATCACCTGATGGCGGTGCTGACTCGTGTGGGTGCGTTCGAGCACCGCAACGTGGTCGGCCAGGAAGCTTTCGGTCCACGCATTCCACTCCGGATACGGGATGCCGGGGCGGTGCTCGGGCGTGATGTCCAGATCGTTGTCCTGCGGACGACTCGGCGGAGGCAGGTTCGGATTGCGCACGCCGCCATCGCCGCCGACGGGAACGGAGTACGGCCGGGGCAGCCGCTTCTGTGTTGTGGTCCAGGGCATCCGGCCGAAGGTGCGACGCAGCTTGTCGGCAATGCCCTGCGGGTCGGTGTACGCCCGGGGCAAGGTGCCCAGCAACGGGTCAACAATGAGCGGCTGCTGCGTACGCGCCAGTGCGACGGCGCGATGGAGCATCTCCTTGGCGTCCATATCGCTGGGCGCGACCGCAAGATCAGGTAGCAGACGGCGCACTTCCGCCAGGAGCCCAGGCCAGTTGTCCGCGATCCAGCCCACGGCGACACCCGCCTCGACGAGGGACAGCGCGCTCAGCTCCCGCGCCGAGAGCTCGTTCAATCGATAGTCGACCACGCGGTCCTTCGACGGTGAACATTGAAGCGCTACACCGCATGTCAGGCTGCGCCTGGTCCAGTCGTGAACCGGTGGGGGATACGGGACATGGACGAAATCGAGGGTGGAGCTCAGACCGAAGTCCCGCCGGTGTCCGCTCACGAGGCGCACACCCTCGCGGCGTTGCCCGCTGAGGGCCACGGCCGTGACGGCGCAGCTGCGTTCCACGGCGAGCGCGTGCGTTTCGGACAGCTCAGACATATCGATTACTCAGAACGTGCCGATGTTCGAGAACATCCAGTACCAGAACCAGATGATCAAACCGGTGCCGCCCCAAGCGGCGACGTATCGCAGGATCTCCCATACCCAATCCACGTCAGGCCTCCTTGCTATAAGTCATCGGATCTCCAGACCTCGGACCGCCGTGTCGACCAATTTGGCGAGCATCGTGTCCCGGATATCGGACTTGACCGTGGTCGTGAACACGCCGTACACGCCGAGCAGGAAGAACGCGGCGCTGTAGAACGCGTCGACGGCGGGATGCACCGCACCGTCGCCGCGCGCCCGTTCGATCTCATCGACCAACAACACGATCATCGGGTGGTCGGTCCATTCGTCCTTGGTCGGCCGGGTCGGCGAGAAGTGCAAGGCGAGTAGCTCTTTGAACAGCAGCGGGCCAAGACGTTCTTCGAGGCCGGTCACCAGCTGGACCGCCTCATCGAGCACCGTCACCAGATCATGTGGGTGACCCACGAAGCGGGCGAAATCGGCAGCCATCCGTGCCTCTTCGCGGCTTTCCAACTCGAGGAGGACGTGCTCCTTGCTCGGGAAGTGGAAGAAGAAGGTGCCGTGGGCGACGCCGGCGGCCGTCGCAATCGCGTTCACGTCGGCGCCGGACATGCCCGCGAGCTTGAACTCGGCGATCGCTGCGCCGAGGATGCGTTCCCGCGTCTGCAACCGGCGCGTTTCCCGCGCCGACTGCTTGACTTGAGGCGTCATGGTCCGCCCTTTGTAACTTAGTTACTGACCAAAGTCAATGAGTTGAGTCATTGACACTCAGTCGGAGAAGATCTCACGATTCACCGAATGCAGGTAGGGGATCGCGAGGAATGGGGTGATGTAGAAGATGTCGTAGAGCCACCAGCCGACGACGGGTAGGACGACGCCCGCGAACCGCACGTCGGCGTACATGGTCATGTTGAACACGTAGAGACACCAGATGAGCACGCCCATCCAGCAGGTGACGATCATCCACTGGTGTCCCCACCGCTTCATCTGCAGGAATCCGATCGCCGCCGCGATGCGCATGGTGAAGACGGTGAGGATCATCCCGACTTCCATGGCCTTCTCGCCGGGCCCGGCGGCACCTCCCAGCCATAGTTCGTTGTAGTGCCAGAAGTAGCCCGCGTCGAACATTGCGCCCCAGCCGTTCAACAGGATTCGGGCCAGGATGGTGTGGTTGGCGACCAGGTCCAAGGCCCATCCGACGGTGTTGATCGCCGCGTCGATGATCACCAGATAGCCGAGCAGCGTCACCAGCATGGGGCGCACTGTCAGACCTTCGCGTTGTGCCTTGCGAAGGAGCCATACCCCTCGCAGAAACAGCGGCAGACCGAAGACGCCGAGCGCCGCGGTACCGATCAGCAGGCTGCCGGATATGAGCCACTTGTCGGCCTGCCGCTGTGCTGCCTGCGACGCGGCCATGTGTTCGTCAAGGCCACTGCCGGAGGGCTTCGCGCTCGTCGAGGCAGCACGTTTACGGCCCAGATTCAGCGTGGGCAGATTCATGCAGACTGACTATAGTCAACCAGCGACGGTAGTCAATCGGCTACTCTGCTTCGATGCTGCGCAGTGTCCGCGTCACGTAGTCGTCGATCATCGCGGCCTGGCCGGGCCAAGCGTGGGTCGTCGTCAACAGCGCATACAGCCCGAGCAGGAAGAACACCGCGCTGTTCATCGGGTTCACATCCGGTGCTACTTCGCCCCGCTTCTGGGCGTGTTCGATCGCCTGTGCGACCTCAACGATAACGGGGTGCTGACGGCTCTCGTCGATGGGTCTCGTCTGTGAAAAGTGGAGTGCGAGAAAGTCTTTGAACAGCACCGCGCCGAGACGGCGTTCCAGTCCCATCACCAGCCGCACCGCTTCCCCCAGCATCGATGCGAGGTCATGTTCGGAGCCCGCGGCCCGTGCGAGTTGTTTGGCGATGCGTTCTTCTTCACGCTGCTCGAGTTCGAGCAGTACGTGTTCCTTCGTCGGAAAATGGAAGAAGAACGTGCCGTGAGCGACGCCTGCTGCCGCGACGATCGCGCCGACGTCCGCTTCGGCCATCCCCGCGCGTTTGAACTCGGCGATGGCCGCTCCCATCAAACGCTCGCGGGTCTGCAGACGCTTCGTCTCACGCGCTGAGGGCCTGTCTACCACTGCCATACGCCGACTCTACCGTCTGACTGCGCGTGCTCGAACGACGCTTATTGACTTCAGTCAATGGAAGTCGTTAGATGAGCAGCACTCAAAGGAGAGGACGCGGATGGCGCTGGAGCAGTTCAACCTCGCCGGGCAGGTGGCCATCGTCACCGGCGCCGGCAAGGGGGTCGGTCAGGGGATCGCGAGGGTGCTTGCCGAAGCCGGCGCGACCGTCGTCGGAACAGCACGTACGGAGTCGGACATCGTCGCGACGATCGACGGCATCGAGAAGGAGGGCGGCAAGGGGCTGGCGCTGGTCGCCGACGCCATGAGCCGACCCGACGGTGAACGCGTCGTGTCGACGGCCATGGAGCAGTTCGGCCGTATCGACATCCTGATCAACAATGTCGGCGGCTCGACATTCGGGTCGTTTCTCGACATCACCGACGAGGACTTCAGGCGCACCTTCGACTGGTGCGTGACTTCGGCGTTCATCATGAGCCAGCTCACTGCTCCGCACATGATCGGGGCCGGACACGGATCCATCGTCAACATCTCCTCGGGTTCAGCACGTTTCGGCATCCGTGCGCTCACTGCGTACTGCGTCGCCAAGGGTGGGCTCGAAGCGCTCACCCGGGCGATGGCCCAGGAGTTGGCGCCGAAGATCCGGGTCAACGCGATCGCACTGGGCTCTTTCGCTACGGAAGGGCTACAGAGCGGCTTGGACATGATGCCGGGGGCGCTGGACACGATGCTCGGGCTCACGCCGCTGCACCGCCTCGGCGACGTCGAGGACCTCGGGCGTCTCTGTGTGTATCTGTCGACCAAAGACTGTTACGCGACCAACGCTATCTTCCATGTGGACGGCGGCATCGACTCGAACAACCTACCGCTGCCCATTCCCGACTACTGATCGAGGAACTCACATGCGACGAGTTGTGCAGTTCTCCACCGGCAACGTCGGCCAGCATTCACTCAAGGCGATCATCGGTCGGCCGGATCTGGAGCTGGTGGGTGTGCACGCGGCCAGTCCGAACAAGGTCGGGCGTGACGCCGCCGAACTGTGCGGATTGACCGAGCCGACGGGCGTCATCGCGACAGACGACATCGATGCGCTGATCGCGCTCAAACCCGACTGCGTCGTCTACACAGCACAGGCCGAGACCCGGCCGATGGAAGCCGTCGAGCAATTGGCGAAGCTCCTTGCCGCCGGCATCAACGTCGTCGGCTCGTCGATGGTGTGGCTGGTGACGCCGCGTCAGGCCGACGACTGGCTGACCGGACCGCTGGAGAAAGCGTGCGAGGAGGGCAACTCGTCGCTGTACGTGAACGGCATCGACCCCGGCTACTCCGGCGACACCGAGGTGCACAGCGCGCTGAGCTTGGTCACCCGCGCGACGTCCGTTCTTGTCCAGGAGATCTTCGACTACGCAAACTATGACGATTACGAGTTCACCGGTAAGTCAATGGGTTTCGGGCTGAAGGCGGATGATGAGCAGCCGATGTTCTTTCTGCCTGGTGTGCTGACGACCATGTGGGGCGGCCCGGTCCGCAATCTCGCCGACCAGCTCGACATCGAACTCGACGATGTGCGGCAGCGGATCGAACCCTGGTACACCGACCAGAGGATCGAGTGCAAGCTGTGCACCGTCGAGCCCGGTGGCATGGCCGCGGTCAAGTTCGCGGTCGAGGGGGTGCGTGACGGGGTTCCGGTGATCACGATGGAGCACATCACCCGACTGACGGAGGTGGCCGCGCCGGAGTGGGAGTTCCCGCCCGTCGGCAAGCCCGGTGTGCACCGCGTGGTGGTCGAGGGTGAGCCGCGGGTGGAGCTGAACACGCACGTCTCGGATCCGCTGCTCGATGTCACCGAGGCCGGATGTGTCTCCACCGCGGCCCGGGTGGTCAACGTGATCGATTGGGTGTGCGACGCCCCCAAAGGACTGATCGCGGTCGAGGACATTCCGCAGGCAGCGGTTATCCGCGGGCTGTTCTGGTGACGTCATCCGCGATTGCACTCCGGATTGCTGAGCAGTCGCCTAGCATCGGGTGATGTCGCAGACCACCACCCAGCCGGGAATCTGCCGGATCTGCTCGGCGCACTGCGGGGTGCTGGCAACCGTCACCGACGGTCGGCTCACGAAGGTGACGGGGGATTCCGACAATCCCATGTTCAAGGGGTACACCTGCGCCAAGGGTCGGGCACTGCCGGAAATCCACAACAACCCAATGCGGCTCCTGCGCAGCCAGAAACGACAGGCGGACGGTACCTACGCGCCGATCGAGTCCGAGCGCGCGATGGACGAGATCGCGGCGAAACTGCAGGACTTGATCTCCACCCACGGCCCACGCTCGATCGCGATGTACCTGGGAACCAACGGTTTGCCGTATCCGGCGTCGGCGTTGATGGGCAACGCGTTTCTCAGAGCGATCGAGTCGCCGATGTTCTTCACCGCCAACACCATCGACCAACCCGGCAAGCAGATCGCGCTTGCTGCACACGGTCACTGGCTCGGCGGGGATGTCGACTTCCACCAGGCCGACAGCTGGCTGCTGGTGGGAACGAACCCGCTGGTCTCCAAGGCCATCGGCATCCCCGGGCAGAACCCGGCGCAGAACCTGCGGGCAGCGATCAGCCGTGGGATGAAACTCATCGTGATCGATCCGCGCCGGTCCCAGACGGCGGCACGCGCAGCGATTCACCTGCAGCCCCGCCCTGGTGAAGATGTGACGATTCTCGCTGGGATGATCAACTTCGTCATCCGGGAAGGTCTGTGCGACACCGCGTTCATCGAGGAGAACGTGGCAGGCTTTGATGACCTGGCGGCAGCCGTGGCCGGTTTCACCCCGGCCTACGTCGCCGAGCGCGCCGACGTTCCGGAGGGCCAGTTCATCTCCGCTGCAAGGCTTTTCGCCACGTACGGCGAGCGGCGCGGAATGGTGAATGCGGGAACCGGCGCCAACTTCGCGATGCGCGGCAGCTTGCTCGAATATCTGTGTCTCGCGCTGACGACGATCTGCGGCCGCTGGCAGCGTGCCGGCGAAAAAATGCTGCGGCCCAACACATTGATGCCTGCGTTCACAGCCAAGGCGCAGCCGCATCCGCCCTACGAGGGATGGGGATACGGCGAGAAGTTGAGGATGCGCGATCTCACCGACACCGTGGCCGGTATGCCGACTGCGGCGCTCGCCGATGAGATCCTGCTCGAGGGCGATGGTCAGGTGAAGGCGTTGATCTGTATCGGTGGCAATCCGATGGCCGCGTGGCCCGATCAGCGCAAGACGCTGCGCGCTCTGGAGAGCCTCGACCTGCTGGTCACCCTGGATACGGAGATGTCGCTGACGTCGCGGCTCGCTGACTATGTCATCGCCCCGATGATGCAGATGGAGACACCCGCGATGACGATGGGCAGCGAGCTCATCAAGTACTACACCAGCGGCACAGGCATCCCCGCTGCATACGCGCAATATGTGCCCCGACTCCTCGATCCGCCGGCCGGTTCCGATCTCACCGAGGAGTGGCAGTTCTTTCTCGGACTGACCAAACGCATGAACCTGGATCTCTGGTTTGTGAACTTTTTCGGCGGCGGTGGGGGCAGATTCATGGAATCACCACCGGTGGTGCTCAACATGAATCGCGACACCGACCTCACTACCGAAGAACTGTTCGCGCAAATGTGTTCGACTTCGCGTGTCCCTTTCGACGAGGTGCGCAGCCATCCGCACGGCAAGATCTTCGACGTCGATGCCGTGGTCGAGCCACGGGATCCCGATTGCACAGCCCGGCTCGACGTCGGCAACACATACCTCCTTGGTGAGCTGGCAGAGGTGCTGACTGAGGACTTCGCCACTGCTCGAAGCGATTCCGCCTTCCCGTTCCGCCTGATCCCGCGACGCAGTCAGAACTTCATGAATTCCTCTGGCACCAATCTTGCCGCGCTGCATAGGGGAAAGCCGTACAACCCCGCGTACATGCATCCCGATGCGATCGACGCGCTTGGCCTGCGGTCCGGGGATTCGGTGCGAATCGAATCCCCCCACGACCGCGTTCCGGCGGTGCTGGAAGCCGACGACAGCCTGCGGCCCGACGTGATAGCGATGCACCACGCGTTCGGTGGATTGCCCGAGGAAGACGCCGAGTTTCGGGACAGGGGCTCGAACGTCGGCCGCCTCGTCCCCACCGACGTCGACTACGACCGCATCACCGGCCTACCGCGTCAGGGCAACATTCCCGTCGTTGTCACCGCGCTTGGTTGACCGCCTGGGCGATCGGCGTTTCCCCGCCGATCAGCTCGAACGTGCGCCCGGCGGTCTCGGGAGTGTCGAGCATCCCGAGCAGAACCTTGGCGACATCCTCGCGCGGGATGTCACCATGCCCGGTCTGGTCGGATATCTCGACCCGACCCGTGCCCGCGTCGTTCGTGAGATGGCCGGGGCGTATGACGGTGACCTCGAGTGCATCACGCGCGCGGATCACGTCGTCCGCATGGCCTTTCGCGCGCAGATACGCGACGAACACCGGATCGCCGATGTCATCGGGTGCCTCGACATCGGCACCGATCGCCGAAACCATCACGTAGCGCCGCACTCCCGCGATCTCGGCCGCGTCGGCGAGCAGAATGGCCGCATCACAGTCGACGGTCTGCTTGCGTGCCGCGCCACTGCCGGGGCCTGCCCCCGCCGCGAACACGACGGCGTCGGCGCCCTGCAGGTGCGTTGCGACGTCGGCGGCGGTGACGGCTTCGAGGTCGATGACGACTGCCTGGGCACCTGTCGCTTCCACGTCGGCGACGTGGTCGGGGTTTCTGATCAGGCCGACCGCCGTGTCTCCGCGCTCGGAGAGCAGGCGTTCGAGGATGAGGGCGATCTTGCCGTGCCCACCGGCGATGACGACGCGCATGCTGCCATGCTACGGCTACTGTTCTCCGCCGAACGTGGGTTACCCGCACGCATACTCGGCTCTTGGCGTAACAAAACCCCACACCCGCGTGTTCTGGATCTCGCTAAGCCAAGCGCTCGCGCAAGGCCCGCTTGAGCACCTTGCCGTAGCTGTTCTTCGGCAGCTCGTCGATGTACTCGTACCGCTTGGGCCTTTTGAACCGCGCGATGCGCTCGAGCAGATGAGCGTCCAGGTCCGCGGGCGACGCCGAGCCGACGATGAACGCAACGACGACCTCGCCCCACTCCTCGTCAGGCGCCCCCACGACACCCGCCTCGTCGACGCCCGGATGCTCGAGCAGGATCTCCTCGACCTCGCGCGGATAGATGTTGCTTCCTCCGCTGATCACCACATCCTTGGAGCGGTCCCGCAACGTGAGGAAGCCGCGCTCGTCGAACGACCCCATGTCGCCGGTGCGCAACCACCCTTCCTGCAGGGTCTTCGCGGTGGCCTCGGGATTGTTCCAGTAGCCGGCCATGACAACGTCTCCGCGACAGACGATCTCACCGATCTCACCCGCCGACGCCGGTGTGCCGTCGTCGCGCAGCACCGCGACGTCCACACCTGACCGGGCGTACCCGACGGAACCCAGAACCGCGTCATCGGCGTCGATGTGGTCGGCCCTGCGCAGCCCGGTGATGGTCATCGGTGCCTCGCCTTGACCGTAGAGCTGGACGAATATCGGGCCGAACGCCGCCACCGCCTTCTTCAGGCTGTCGACGTACATCGGGCCGCCGCCGTACACGATCGTGCGCAGGTTCTGTGGGCGTGCGCGTCCGGTCTGGACGAGGCGCTGAACCATCGTGGGCGCGAGGAACGCGCTGCAGCCGGGATGACGCTCACAAAGGTCGAGAAACTCGCCCGGCTCAAACGCCGCGGAGGCCGGAATCACCTGCCGCGCAGCACGTAACACGTAGGGCGGGATGTACAGGCCGGAGCCGTGCGACATCGGTGCGCCGTGCACCAGGCTGCAGGTGTGGTCCGGCGAGTCGAAATCCGCCAGGTGCGACACCGTCATCGCCATCAGGTTGCGGTGCGAGAGCATGGCCCCCTTCGAGCGGCCGGTGGTCCCGCTGGTGTAGAAGAGCCAGGCCAGGGTCGCCGGGTCGGTGCTGCGCGGCCGTTCCACCGGGGTGCTCGTTGTGCGCGCCGAATAGGCCTCTGAGTCAACGGTTTCGACGGGCACGTCGGTGGCCGACGACAGCTCCGCGCCGATCTTGGGCGACGCGAACACCTGCGAGACCCCTGCGTCGTCGATGATCTGGACCATTTCGCGCGGATGAAGCTTGTAGTTGATCGGCACGACCGCACACTCGGCCGCCCATGTCGCGAACATCAGCTCGACGATCTCAGGGCGGTTCTCGCTGGCGATGGCGATACGGGTGCCGGGCGCCCCAAGGGTGGACGCGATTCGCATCGCCCGTTCACGCAACTCGGACCACGTGTGCAACTGGCTCTCACCACGGAACACCGCGCCACGATCGCCGAACCGCTCTGCGGCCTGGTCCAGAAGGCCGAACAGGTTCACTGCCGCTCGACCCAATCGGCGTTCAGCGCGAAGTCCGAGAGGTACTTGGTCGACGTCCAGCCGCCGTCGACGGCGATCTCCTGCCCGTTGATGAAGGCTGCTCCGTCGCTACACAGGAACGCGACGGTGCTCGCGATGTCCTCGACCTCGCCCAGGCGTGGGTACGGCGTCATCTCGGTGTTGATCTTGCGGAATCGTGGGTCTTCTAAGCGGCTCGCCACCATCGGAGTGAGGGTGACACCCGGGGCAACGGCATTGCAGCGAATGCCTTGTGGCCCGTACTGGCAGGCGATGTGCCTTGTCAGGGATGTCAGGCCACCCTTGGCCGCCGAGTAGGCGCCGCCCCGCAGACCGCCCACGATGGCGAATGTCGACGTGATGTTGATGATCGCCGAACCGGGCTGCATGTGCACGACCGCTTCACGGGCCAACCGGAACGGCGCGCGCAGCATCAAACCCAGGAAATAGTCCAGTGATTCGTCGTCTGTCTCGTGTAATGGCTTGGGGCTGCCCACTCCGGCGTTGTTGATCAGGAAGTCGATGCGGCCCCACCGTTCGATGGCGGTGTCCACGATCCGGCGCGGCGCATCGTCCGCGGTGAGATCAACGGCGAGGGTCTCAATGTGCCCCGGGTCGTGGCTCTTGAGTTCCGCGAGCCTGGCGTCGTCGCGGCCGGTGCCCAGCACGGCCATTCCCTGGGAGGCGAGTTTGGTCGCGCATCCGAACCCGATGCCGCTACTCGCGCCTGTCACGATCGCAACCTGCATATCACTCCACCTTCTCAAGTGTCGCCCGGATCTGATGCTTGAGCACCTTGCCCGCGTCGTTCTTCGGCAGCGCATCCCAAATGACGATCTGCTCAGGGATTTTGAACTTGGCCAGACCTGCACCGATCAACAGTTCCCGCAGGTCGTCGATGTCGGGTCCGCGTTCTCCGGTGGCGACGACCACCGCGCACGCGCGTTCTCCCGTCCGGTCGTCGGGCACGCCGACGATCGCGATCTCGGCGATCGCCGGGTGCGCGATGAGCAGGTCCTCTACTTCCTTGGGCGAAATGTTCTCGCCGTTGCGGATGATGATGTCCTTGGCCCGGCCAGTGACCACCAGGTAGTCCTCATCGACCCAGCGGGCGAGATCGCCGGTGCGGAAATAGCCCTCGCTGTCGAAGGATTCCGTCTCGTCGTCGGAGTGCAGATAGCCGACCAGCATCTGCGGGCCGCGCGCACATATCTCCCCGCCGGTCAGTTTGACATCTGCGATACCAGCGCGACCGTCGGTATCGGCCGCATGGCCGACGTCATCGAGAGATCCCACGGTTGTCACCGGTACCTCGGTCGATCCGTACACCCGGGACACCGCGGCCTTCTCGAAATAGTCTGTCGCCCTGCGGATCAGCGACGGTGGAACCGAAGCGCCGCCGCAGATGAACACCTTCAGGTCTGGCAGCCGGCTGTCCGCCCGCTCAGCGGCCGCCAACAGACCGTCGAGAAACGGTGTGGCACCCGCCATGTGAGTGCAGTGTTCCGCCAGCATCAGCGCCACCGCGGCATCCGGATCCCAGCGTTCCATCAGCACCGCGGTGGTGCCGAGCAGCAGGGGGCACTCGAACGCGTAGATCGACCCGCCGATGTGTGCGATGGGCGACGGAACGAGGAACCGGTCGCCGTCGGCGACCCGCCAGTGCTCGCCGATCTGGCGGATCAGCGCGTGGATCGAATTATGTGTGTGCAGAACGCCCTTGGGCCGTCCGGTCGTGCCGGAGGTGTAGAGGATCATGCGCACGGTGTCGGGATTCAGAACCGGCAACACCGCGGTCGTCTCGGTCGCGAACATCGAGGCGTACGGCGTATGGCTGTCACCGCGGACGACCACGACGGCCGGTGGTGCGGCCATCGATGCGGTCACCCGTTCCAGCATTGCGGCGTAGTCATGGCCACCGAAGTTCGACGGTATGAAGATTGCGCGGCTGTCGGCGTCGCACAGGATGAACGCGAGTTCGCGGTCGCGAAGCGAGGGCAGGATGGGGTTCACCACCATGCCGGCCAACGTCGCGCCCAGATAGATGACGGCGGCCTCATGCCAGTTCGGCAGCATGAACGACACCACGCTGCCCGCGGGCATCAACCCCATCAGGGTTTGAGCCAGTGCGGTGGCCTTGTCGTGTAAACCCCTGCAGTCGAGCCGGATTGCGCCGTCCAACAACACCGTGCGCTCGGGCGTGGCCCTGGCCGCGTCGCGCAGCGAGTCGGCGAGCGTCTCGCTCACCCACAGCCCACGCCGGTACGCGTCGGCCGCGCGCTGCTCGTCGACCCTCACTGGCCGGCCTGCTCCTTGACCCGGCGCATCGTCATGGAATGCCGGTAGCGTGACGAGGGATGGGTGTTGACGGTGACCTGCGCGACCTCACCGTCGGACGTCTTGTAGGTGCGCTGCATCTCCAGCGCCGCGCTGCCCACCTCGACCTGGAGCACCGCGGCCAGCTCGGACGTGACGGGCACCGCGGCGATCTCCTGTCGCACCTCGACGATGCTGACCCCGAACAGGTCCTCGATCAGCGGGAAGATGGGCCCCGAATGCCGTTGCAGCAGGCGGCCGACCGCCGCGAACGCCCGGTTGATGTAGTACTCCGTCGCGCATACCGGAGCTGAGGTGCCGTCCGCGCGGTAGCCGCGGACGGCCAGCCATTCCGTTCCCACGCTGAGGCCGGTCCGCTCGCCTAGGTGCTCGTCGATGACCACCATCGCATTGCTTTCGATCGTGAGCTGTGCACCAGAGGCGAACGCGAGCAGGTCGTTGATCGACATCACGTCTTGGGCATAACTGTTCGTCTCCGGCCGCGGCACCACCAGTGTGCCGGCGCGAGGGCGGGACGCGACGAGATTGTCGTCGCGCAGCCGTCGCAGCGCCTCGCGCACGGTGTAACGGCTGACCTCGAAACGTTCGCACAGCTGTTGTTCGGTAGGCAGTTGAGAACCGACGGGATACACCCCGTCCACGATCTCCTTCCGGAGAGTGCGCGCCACCTGGAGGTACCGGTGATCGGCCGGCGTGACTGTCATGTGCGCCGCAACGCCAGAACGCTGCCGTCGCCGTCCGCCGAGAAATACAGGGAGCCGTCAGGTCCCGAGGTGATGCCGGCGAACGGTCCTTGTGGCCCGGAGAACGGCGGCATTCCCTTGAGTGGCTTGGGATCAACCCCCGGCGGCGGCCCGATGGGCAGGCCGGAGGCGATGGTATTCCGTTCACCGCTCGCGAGATCGACCGCGACGACCTCCTTGGCTCCCGCGTCGACGATGTACAACTGACCGTCACTGACGTGGATTCCTTGCGGTCGTTGCAATCCGTCGACCACGGTCTCGGTCGAACCCGCAACCCGTACGACTCGGCCGGCACCCGACTCGGCGACCATCGGCACACCGTCGGGCCCGAAGGTCACACCGACCGGGTCCTGCAGGCCGGAGGCGAGCAACTCGACGTGGCCCGACCGCAATGCGTGCACGCTGCCGGTACCGAGTTCGGCGAACACGATGCTGTCGCCCGGTCCGATCGCGACGCCGTACAGTTGATCGAATCCGTCTGCGAGGTAATCGGTTTCGCCGTCGCCCGGCCGGTAGCGCGCAATCTGCCCACCCGATGTCGCCACCACGAAGACGCCGGGACCCGCTGGAGCCAACCCGCGCAGAAAGCCCGGATACCCCGGAGTGAATAGCATCCCGACGGTTTCCAGCACGCCGTCGGTGCCGACGGCGTAGAAGTACGTGCCGTCGGCGACGTAGAGCTGGCCGTCGACGCCGACGACCAGGTCCAGCGGCCAATTCAGCCCGCCGGGCAGCGCGGTGCGTGTTTCACCGCCGGCCAGGATCTCGGTGATCTCACCGGTGAAGTTGGACACGAACAGCCGGTCGCCTACGAAGGTCAGGTTGTCCAGGCCGGGGTTCAGTTGCGCCAGCAGCATCTTGTCGCCGCTGCGCGGGTCGATGCGCAGCACCTGCCCGCTGGCCACCTGCGTGGACACCAGGAAGCCCTTCGAATCGAACTTGACCGCATCGGGCACGCCGAGATCACCGGTGACACGATGCGGCTCGCCGCCATCGGGATGAATGCGCCAGATCTCGTTGGCCGTCATCAGCGGGTAATACAGCATGCCGTCGGGGCCGACTTCCATCGCGTTCGGCGAGGACAGGTCCTCCAACAGAATTCGCGATGCGCCGGTGGCCCTGTCCAGCTCCATCAGCCTGCCGCCGTCTCGACATTCATTGATGAACAACCGGTCCTGATACACGGTGATGCCGTTGGCGCACGGAAGATCGTCGCGCAGCACCCGCGCTGCACCGGCGGCGTCACGCACGCTCACCCGGCCGTCCATCACCTCGGTCGCGTACAGGTTGCCGCTCGAATCGAAGGCGACATCATCGGGCGCGATGATGTCGCCTCCCTTGGGGCTGATGGCCTCGACGTCGCCCGCGAGGTCAAGGGCGCTGATCTGGCTGCCGGTCACCTGCGCGACATAGACCCGTCCGTCGGGACCGGTGCGCAGGCCGTTCGCCCCGAACAGCCGACTCGGTGGCGTGAGCCTCTCGAGCCGCCAGCCGTTGGCCGTCCTCGGGTCGGTCGCGATGTACCGGGAGGGCGGGCGCGAGGCCGTCGCGGGAACAGTCATGAACCCGGACGCTACCAAGCCCTGCTAGTCCAGACAATAGCCCGAATTGCCAGGTGCCTCGCCCTTGACGGGGTCATTACCGCTGCGGAATAGTGTTCTGCAATATGCAGAGCAACATATGTTGTCCGGACAAATGTCATGCCTGACCTGCTGGGGCTGGCTGGGCGCATGGTCGTGGTGTCCGGTGCGGGCGGTGGCGGCATCGGTACCACGGTCACGCGCATGGCCGCGGAGGCGGGCGCCACCGTGATCGCAGTGAGCCGGTCGAAAGAAAATCTCGACGAACACGTCGCGCCCCTGGCCGAGCAGGGTTTGTCGGTGGTGCCGGTCTCCGCGGACGCGTCCACCGACGAGGGAATCGCCACAGTGATGGATCACGTGCGGCGTATCGACGGCCTGCTGTACGGGTTGGTGAACATCGCGGGCGGTGCGGCGCCGTCGACGTGGATGCCTGCCACCCGGGTCACGCGCGAGGACTGGCGGGCGCTGTTCGCCGCGAATCTGGAGACCGCGTTCTTCATGAGCCAAGCGGTCGCCGCCGAGATCCGGGCACAGCAGACGCCGGGATCGATCGTCTCGGTGTCCTCGATCAGCGGAATGAACACCGCGCCCTTCCACATCGCCTACGGCACCGCGAAGGCGGCGATCGTGGCGATGACCCGCACCATGGCCGCCGAACTGGCACTGGACAACATCCGCGTCAACGCTGTCGCCCCCGGGGTGACGGCGACAGCCGCGTCGCGCACCTACGTCGACGACGACCCGGATCGTGACCGCACCGCCATCGCGATGGGCCGTCGCGGCACTCCCGAGGAGCAGGCGGGTGCGATCCTCTTTCTGCTGTCGGGCATGTCGAGCTACATCACCGGCCAGACGCTGCTGGTCGACGGCGGCCTCAACCTCAAATGGACGCACCTCGGCGCCGACAACACGTCGCTTTTCCTCGCCGACGAATCCTTCCGCGAAGCCATCAGTCGGCCCTGAAAGGTAGACGAAGTGACCCACACCGAATCCGATCTGGACGCCGCGATCGAAATCGATGGAGACCCGGACGACTCGACGGGGCAGATCGCCGAAGACCTGTCGTCGCCGATGACCATCGGCGTCGACGCCTACATCTCCGAGGATTATGCCCGTGCCGAGCGGGATCGGTTGTGGCGCAAGGTATGGCAACAGGTCGGCCGGGTGGAGGAGATACCTGAGGTCGGCAGTTACCTGACCTACGACATCCTCGACGACTCGATCATCATCGTACGAACGGGCACCGGATCCGGGCCCGACTCCTTCAAGGCGCATCACAACGTGTGCATGCATCGCGGCCGCAAACTGGTCGACAATCCCGAAGGCGCCAAGAACGCCGTCGGGCGGGCCCGCAAGTCCTTCGTCTGCGGATTTCACGGCTGGACATACGGTTTGGACGGAGCCTGCACCCACATCCGCGAACAGGACGACTGGAAGGGTGCGCTGACCCCGGACAACACCCACCTCGTGCCCGTCCAGGTCGACACCTGGGGCGGCTGGCTGTTCATCAACATGGACCCGGATTGCGAACCGCTGGTCGACTACCTGTTTCCCGCGGCGAAGATCCTCGACCCGTTCGGTCTGGAGAACATGCGCTACAAGTGGCGCAAGTGGCTCTACTTCGACTGCAACTGGAAGGTCGCGATGGAGGCCTTCAACGAGACCTACCACGTGTTCACCACTCACCCGGAGTTCAACAGGTTCGGCGAATTCAAGGGCTGGGCCAAGGCGCAGGGCAAGCACAGCAACATCGGGTATGACGCTCCCAAAGGGATGGACGAAACCAAGTCCAAAATCCGTTTGGGAACCGGCGATCCGCGTATATCGACCGCTGAGATGCAGGTCTACACCATGGAGGAGACCAACGCGACCACCACCAACACGCTGGTGAACGCAGCTAAGCGGCTGGTCGACGAACTGCCCGAGGGCACTCCCGCCGACCAGGTGCTGCAGCATTGGCTCGCGTCAGCCCGCCGTGACGACGAAGCGCGTGGGGTGATCTGGCCGACGATCCCGGCCGACATTCTCGGTCAGAGCGGGACCGCCTGGCAGATCTTCCCGAACTTCCAGGTCGGCCAGGGCTTGACGAGCGCGCTCTGCTACTCGGCCCGTCCTGATCCGAGCTACAACCCCAACAAGTGCATCTTCGAGGTCGCGGTGTTCGAGCTCTATCCCAAAGATGAAGAGCCGCAAACGGAATGGCAGTACACACCAAAGGACTCGCCGAACTGGCTGTCTGTGCTGCCGCAGGATTTCTCGAATATGGCGGCAGTACAGCAGGGCATGAAGTCGGCCGGCTTCCCCGGTACGAGGCCCAACCCGTACCGCGAGCGCAGCACCGTCAACCTTCATTACCAGCTGTCCAAATACATGGGCACCGGCGAACCACAGGAGCTTTGAGCGATTTCGGTGTAGTTGGTCGCGTTGAGCGCGACCAGCTACACCGAAATCACGAGTTAGGAGATACATGACGACCACCGAGAACACGTGCGGGCCGACCGACACCCCGTCCGACATCGACATCCCCGCGATCCGGGAGAAGTACGCCGCTGAACGGGCCAAACGTCTACGACCCGAGGGTGGTTCGCAGTATTTGGAACTCGAAGGGGAGTTCGCGGAGTTCTCCGAGGTCGACCCCTACACGACGGTGGTCGAGCGCGACCCGATCGCCGAAGACGTCGACGTCGTCATTCTCGGCGGCGGCTTCTCCGGCCTGCTGGCCGGCGCCTATCTCAAGAAGGCCGGCGTCGACGGCATCCGCGTCATCGAGATGGCGGGCGACTTCGGCGGGGTGTGGTACTGGAACCGGTTCCCTGGAATTCAATGTGACAACGACGCTTACTGCTACATCCCGCTGCTCGAAGAGCTGGACTTCATGCCGTCGAAGAAGTTCGCCGACGGCGCCGAGATCTTCCAGCACTGCCGCAACATCGGCAAGCACTTCGGCCTCTACGACGGCGCGCTGTTCTCCACCCAGGTCCGCGAATTGATCTGGGACGACGCCACCGCGCGCTGGCGTATCAGCACCGACCGCGGAGACGACATCCGCGCTCGCTTCGTCGTGATGGCTCAGGGCTCGTACAACCGCCCGAAACTTCCCGGAATCCCCGGCATCAAGGAATACCAGGCTGCCGGTGGGCACGTGTTCCACTCCGCGCGTTGGGACTACGACTACACCGGCGGAGACGCCGACGGCGGCCTGACCAAGCTGGCGGACAAGCGCGTCGCACTCGTCGGCACCGGTGCCACGGGCATCCAATTGGTACCGCACCTCGGTCGCGACGCCAAGCAACTGTTCGTATTCCAGCGGACGCCGTCGTCGGTCGATACGCGCACCAACCCCGCCACCGACCCCGACTGGGCTGCCTCGCTGCAGCCGGGTTGGCAGGAGGAGCGCAAGCGCAACTTCCACAACTGGTCGCCGTTTGTGGGCGTCGTGTTCGGTGAGCCGGACCTGGTGTGCGACTTCTGGACTGAGCTCGGCCGCAACCTAACCGCGCGCATCGCGGGAAGCGACGATCCGGCTGCGGTGACCATCGAGCAGATCATGGCCTTCCGGGAAGAGGAAGACTACAAGATCATGGAGCGGTTACGTCGCCTCGTCGATGAGATCGTCGACGATCCGGACACCGCCGAGACGCTGAAGCCGTACTACCGCTTCATGTGCAAGCGGCCAACGTCCAGCGAGCAATATCTCGCCACCTTCAACCGACCCAACGTGACGCTGGTCGACGTGTCCGCGTCCAAGGGTGTGGAACGGCTGACCGAAAAGGGAATCGTCGCCGACGGCGTCGAATATGAGGTCGACTGCGTCGTGTTCGCCAGTGGTTTCGAGATCTCGACCGAGATCAGCCGACGCTATGCGATCGATCGAATCGTCGGCCGCGACGGGCTCTCGCTGTTCGACTATTGGCAAGACGACTACAAGACCCTGCACGGGATGACGAGTCGGGGTTTCCCCAACCAGTTCTTCATGGGATTCATCCAGGGCGGCGTTTCGGCCAACACGACGGCGATGTTCGAGCAGCAGGCCAACCACATCGCTTACCTCATCGCCGAGGCGCAGAACCGCGGCGCCACGACGATCGAGCCCAGTCAGGAGGGCCAGGACTCCTGGGTGCAGACCGTCCGTGAACTCGCCATCGACAACTCGGCATTCGAACTGTCGTGCACGCCCGGCTACTACAACAACGAAGGCCAGGGCGGTGCCGTGAAGAACGGCGCATTCCTCGGTGGCTTCTATTCGCCCGGCTTCTACGCCTTCGACGAGTTGATCGCGCAGTGGCGGGCCACGGGCGACCTCGACGGGCTTGAACTCCGTGCCTGACCTGAGGTTCGACGGCCGGGTCGCGGTCATCACCGGCGGCGGCAGGGGACTGGGCCGCTCGTACGCCCTGTTGCTGGCGGCGCAGGGTGCGAGGGTCGTGGTGAACGACGCCGGCGGAAGTCTCATCGGTGACGGTTCAGATGCCGAGCCTGCCGATGACGTGGTGCGCGAAATCATCGCCGCGGGTGGAGAAGCGGTCGCCAACACCGATTCGGTCGCGACTCCTGAGGGCGGTCAGGCGATCATCGGGACGGCGCTGGACCGGTTCGGTCGCATCGACATCCTCATCCACAACGCCGGAAATGTGCGACGGTCCCCGCTGCGCGAGATGTCCTACGAGGACTTCGAGGCCGTCGTCGACGTACATCTGCGCGGAGCGTTCCACGTTGTGCGCCCGGCTTTTCCGGTGATGTGTGATGCGGACTATGGCCGCATTGTGCTGACATCGTCGATCGGCGGGCTGTACGGCAACCACGGCGTCGCGAACTATGCGGTCGCCAAGGCGGGCGTGATCGGGCTGTCCAACGTCGCCGCGATGGAAGGTGTCGACTACGGCATCAGGAGCAATGTGATCGTGCCCGCCGCCGTCACACGCATGGCCGAGGGCATCGACACCTCGGCGTATCCTCCGATGGGACCAGAGCTGGTGGCGCCCGCCGTCGGATGGCTGGCACACGAGACATGTTCGATCACGGGGGAAATACTCGTCGCGCTCGCGGGCCGGGTGGCGACGGCAAAGGTAGCGGAGACTCCGGGTGTATACCGGCCGTCGTGGACGATCGCCGACGTCGGTGAGAACATGACGGCGATCCGCGACGACACCGAACCGCTGGTTTTCCCCGTGGTGCCCGACGGCCACGGCGACCACATCCGGTACAGCTTCGCGATGGCAGCGCAGAATGCCTAGCGGTCCGCTGGCGGGCGTCCGCGTCGTCGACCTCACCGCTGTGGTGATGGGCCCGTACTGCACCCAGATCATGGCGGACATGGGCGCCGACGTCGTGAAAGTAGAACCACCCGAAGGCGACATCGTGCGCTATGTCGCCGAGGGGCCGGCGCCCGGTATGAACGGCGTCTTCATGAACGTCAATCGCGGTAAGCGCAGCGTGGTCCTCGATCTGACGTCCGACGAGGGCGTCGTGGCGCTTCGCGCTCTTGTCGAATCAGCCGACGTCTTCATACATTCCATGCGAGCGAAAGCGATCGCCAAGCTCGGATTCGACTACACCGCTGTTGCGGCTATCAATCCGAAGATCATCTACACCAACTGCTACGGCTACAGCAGGCGTGGTCCGGATGCCGACCGCCCGGCCTACGACGACACCATCCAGGCCGAGTGCGGACTACCTGCCGTCCAGAAGGAACTCACAGGAGACGCCACGTACGTGGCAACGATCATGGCGGACAAGGTGACCGGGCTGACGGCGCTGTACGCCACCATGATGGCGCTGTTCCATCGGGAGCGCACCGGGGAGGGGCAGGAAGTCGAAGTCAGCATGTTCGAGACCATGGCCTCCTTCATGTTGGTCGAACATGCCAACGGTGCAATATTCGACCCTCCACTAGGTCCGGCAATCTACCCGCGTACCGTTGCACCAAACCGGCGTCCGTACCGCACGAGTGACGGTCATGTCGCCGCGTTGATCTACAACGACAAGCACTGGAATGCCTTCATCGCGTCGGTGCAACCGGCGTGGAACTGCGATGAGTTTGCGACGCTGGCCCTGCGCGCCAAGCAGATTGACAGGGTCTACGGTTTGCTGGCGCAGACCATGTTGCAGCGCACCACAGCCGAGTGGCTCAAGCTCTTCGCTGAACTCGAGATTCCCGCCACGCCGATCAACACCCTCGACTCTCTGTTCGACTCCCCGCAACTCAATGCGGCCGGTCTGTTCGAAACCGTCGAAACTCCCCAAGGCCCAGTGCGGTTTCCCGGTGTTCCGACATGGTTCTCGCGGACTCCCGGTCGGGTCGCCGGTCCGGCTCCTCGGCTTGGTGAAGACACCGACGAGGTGCTCGGCGAGCTTGGGCTGGCATCGGACCTGAAGAGATCGGGGTAGGGCATGGACTTCACGATGGGCCAGAAGGCCGACGAGCTGCGCGCAGAGTTACGCGAGCTGGTGAACGCCAATGTGCCCGAACACTTTCTGGGTGCCTTCACCGACGATCCCGCCGACCTGGAGACCGCGCAGGCCTTCTGTCGCTTACTCGCCGAGCGCAACCTGCTGTGCCTGTCCTGGCCCGAGGAGTTCGGCGGCGGCGGCGCGTCGGTGTGGGAGCAGACAGTGGTGCGCGAGGAGATGTGGGCGCACCATGAACCGCGCGGAGCCCAGTACATGGGGGTGAACTGGGTCGGGCCGATCATCATGCGACACGGCACCTCCGAACAGCAGCAGACACATCTGCCGCCCATCGCGCGCGGCGAGGTCATCTGGTGCCAGGGATTCTCCGAACCCGAAGCAGGTTCGGATCTCGCGTCACTGCGCACCGCTGCACGACGCGACGGCGACGGTTGGCTGGTCAGCGGTCAGAAGATCTGGACCTCCTACGCGACCATGGCGCAATGGTGCTTCCTGCTGGCGAGGACGTCGAAGGTCGGAGTAGGCGCAACCCAGAAGAAACAACAGGGTCTGACGATCTTCCTCGTGTCGATGGACGATCCGGCGATTCAGGTGCGACCGATCCGCTGCATGATGGGCCCGCACCACCTCAACGAGGTGTTCTTCGACGACCTGCGGGTCACCGAGGCCGACGTGCTCGGCACCGTCGACGCGGGCTGGTCGATCGTGCAGGACGTGATGTCCTTCGAGCGGGTGGGCATCGCCCGGTATGCTCGATGCGAGCGGCTACTGGCTTCTGCCCCAACGGTTCTCGGGGGCCGCTGGGATGACCTGTCCGCCGAACTGCGCGGACGCTGGGTGCGGATGCTGACCCACTGCCGCCGCGCGCGCCTGATGGCGTACCGGGTGGTCTCGCTGCAGAGCAGCGGACGTATCCAGCCCGGTGACGCGGCGGCCTACCGTATCGCCGTCACCAAGCTGGACCAGGACAGCGCCGAGGTACTGATGGACATCGCCGCCGAGGTGTCGCACGACGATCCGCGCGCGGCATGGTTTCTCGGCGAGGTCGAGGACCACTGGAAGTACTCGCAGGCCTCCACCGTGTCATCCGGCAGCATCGAGATGCAGCGCATCCTGCTGTCGCGCAGCCTGCTGGCGGCCACGAGATGATTCTCGATCTCAGCGAGGACGCCAAAGAATATGGCCGTCAGGCTCTTCGCGCGTTCGAGGCGGCGGGCGGCGACCAACTCGTACAACAGGCCGAGGCCAAACCCGCCATCCGCGAGTCGCTGGCGGGGCCAGTGCTCGCCGGACTCGGCGCGTGGGAACTCGATCCCCGCAACGACACCGACGGCCTTGAAGCCGCCGCGGCGCTGTGCCGAAGCGCCGGTTACTGGGCGGTGCCCTACCCGGTCGCCGAACGGCTGGCGGCGCCGACCGACCTCGATGCCGACGGTCTGATCGTGGTCGCGGGCACTCGTCCGTCCGGTGCGCTCGCCGGGCTCGAATCACGTTGGGCTGCCGTCACGCTGGACGGGGCCCGGTCGACGGTGTCAGGCATCGGCGGCACAGGGACGGGTTTCGTCACCGAGGTGACACTGTCTGCGATCGACGACGGCGGTGCGGACGATGTGGCGCTGGGACTCGTGCTGCCGTGTTGGACACTGCTCGGCATGCTCGATCGTGCGATCGAACTGACCGTCTCGCACGTCAGCCTGCGCAAGCAGTTCGGGCAGACGCTGTCGTCCTTCCAGGGTGTGCAGTTCCAACTGACCGACGCCGAGGTCGAGCGCAGTGGGCTGGACATCCTCGCCAAGTACGCGCTGTGGAGTATCGGGACCCGCCAGTCGGATGCGCTCAATGACGCGTTGGCGCTGCGGATGTCGGCGATTGAGGCGGCGGAGGTGATCTTCCGGGTGTGCCACCAGCTGCACGGTGCGGTCGGGTTCTGCGACGAGACCACGCTGTCGTGGCTGTCGCGCTACAGCCAACCGCTACGCCGGTTGCCCCTGGGCCTTTCGGCCACGCGCGACGAGCTGACCCGCCGCGTCGGTGGATCCGGATTGACGGGCCTGTTCGCATGAAGGTCGCCGTGATCGGAACCGGCTTCGGTAAGCACGCCGCCGCACCCGTGTATGAAAGTCTCGGGCTCGACGTCGAGGTCATCAGCCCTCGCGACGAGGTGGCGGTGAAGACCGCAATCGCCTCCGACGTCGCCCTCATCTCGGTGCACTCTCCGCCCTTCATGCACGTCAAGCATGTGACGGCCGCAGTCGATCACGGACACGCAGTGCTGTGCGACAAGCCGTTCGGCCGCAACGCCGAGGAGGCGGAGTCGATGCGCGAACACGCCCGCGCCGCCGGGGTATTGAACTTCCTGAACTTCGAATTCCGCTACAACGAGTCGTGGGCGAAGATCAAACAGCTGGCCGACGATGGAATCATCGGCACACCCCTCCATTTGAACTGGACGTTCTACGGCAGCGGCATGCGCGGTCGAAAGTACGGCTGGATCAACGACCGTGAGCTCGGCGGCGGATGGATCGGGGCGTACGGCTCCCATCTGATCGACTTCACGCGCTGGCTGTTCAACAGCGAGGTCGCCGATTGTGGAGGCGTGACCCGGATCGACGGGTCGCCGCCCGGGGCCACTGCCGAAGACGCGTATTCGGCATGGTTCACGATGGCGAACGGCTGCACCGCCGCGCACGACACCGGCTTCGCCGGGTCGGTCCCCCTCGCGCCACGCGCGACACTGCTGGGCAGCGACGGCTCGCTCGAGCTGGCCGGGGACACCAGACTGGTCGTGCATCGGCCAGGCGCGGAACCCCAGACGTTCGAATTCCCACCGGCGCCGCGGAGGTCGCCACCGCCGGCGCTGTCGGCGTTCCTGAGTGACGTCGTCGGTGCGGTACGAACCGGCACACAGATCGCCCCGTCGTTCGACGACGGTGTGGCGGTAGCCCACGCGATGGACAAGCTCCGGGTGAACGCATCATGAGCCTGGACGACTTCCGCGACACTGTGCGCGCGTGGTGCGTCGAGCACATCCCGCCGGACTGGCGTCAGGCCCAAACTGGCGCCACCGACGAGGAATTCGTCGCCTTCCAGAAGTCGTGGTTCGCGACGCTGCACAGCGCCGGCTACGCCGTCCCGCACTGGCCGCGCGAGTGGGGCGGCGGTCTCTCGGTCGCCGAGCAGGTCGTGCTGTACCAGGAGTTGGCCGCCCACGACGCACCACGACTGGTGCTCGCCTTCGTCGGAATCCACCACGCCGCGTCGACCCTGCTCGTTGCGGGCACCGACGAACAGCGCCGTCAACACCTACCCGCGATCCTCGACGGCGAGATCTGGGTGCAGGGCTTCTCCGAACCCGAGGCCGGGTCCGACCTGGCGAGCCTGCGCACCACAGCACGACGCGCGGGCGACACCTTCGTCGTCAACGGCCAGAAGTTGTGGGCCAGCGGCGGCATGCACGCCGACTGGTGCCTGCTGTTGGCCCGCACCGACCCCGAAGCCCCCAAGCGCCCTGGTGCCCGAAAGAGCGCTGGCATTTCGTACTTCCTGCTGGACATGACGACACCCGGCGTGGAGGTGCGGCCGATCCGCAACGCGATCGGCGATTCACATTTCTGCGAGGTGTTCCTCAACGATGTGCGAATCCCCGCCGCCAACCTCATCGGCGACGAGAACCAAGGCTGGCAGGTCGCCCAGGCGACGTTGGGTGCCGAGCGGGGCATGACGATGCTCGAGCTCGCCGAACGTCTCGGCAACGCCGGCTTCCGCTGGCTGCTGCAGAGCAGCCCGGTCGACGACCCGATCGTGGCCGACCGCCTGGCGCAGTTCGAAACCGAGATCGCGGGTCTGCGCGGTATGTGCCGAAAGGTGGTCGAGGATAACGAGAGTGGGAGCGCAGGCCCCGCCGACGCATCCATCGTCAAACTGTTCTACAGCGAGCTGCTGCAGCGGATGACGGATTTCGGCGCGGAGGTCGGGGGACTGGCCGCGCATACCGAGTTGACGAAGCCCATGTCGAGCGGCTGGGAGTCCGGCGCCTGGATGCTCGACTTCATCGGGTCGTGGGAGTGGACGATCCCCGGTGGAGCGAGCGAGATCCAGCGCACCATCATCGGTGAGCGCGGGCTCGGGCTGCCGCGAGAACCGAGTTCCGAGCGGGGCCTTGTGAGACCGCGAGAATCGGGCAGAGTGTGATGACCGACTATTCGGAGTTCCACGACGAGCTGCGCTCGGTCGCCGGTGATCTGCTGGCCAAGGATCGCGCGGTGGACTGGCCGGTGCTCGTCGACGCGGGCTGGGTGGGCCTCGAAGTTCCCGAGCAGTTCGGCGGAGCGGGTGCGACGTTCGCCGAGACCGCGGTGATCTGCGAGGAGATCGGCCGAGCCGCCAGCGCCAACAGCTACCTGGGTAGCGCTGTACTGGCCGTCGGTACCTTGAAAGCGCTGCAGCCCAGTGATACTCGAGATCAGCTACTCACCGACCAGGCATCCGGGGCGGTCAGGCTGGCCGTCGCGATCGAATCGGACTTCGTGCCCGACGCCGAGGGCGCCGACAGGATCCTCATCATCACCGACGACGGCGTCGCCGTCTGCGCGCCGAGCGTCACCGCGCAGCCGGTGCTCGACGACACACGCAGACTGGCCACGGTCACGGCTATCGACAGCGCCGAGGTGCTGCGGTTCGAGGGGGACCCCGCCGCTGCAATGAGGCGCCTACGTGATCGCGCCGCGGTCGCCGTCGCCTGCGACAGCCTGGGCATCTCGGAAGCGATGCTGGACGCGACGGTGGGTTATGCGAAGGTGCGCGAGCAGTTCGGCAGGCCCATCGGCTCGTTCCAGGCCGTCAAGCACGCGTGCGCCGACATGCTCGTCACCGTCTCGGTCGCGCGCCAGCTCGTCGGCGCCGCGGTGCACGCCATTGCCGACGACCGACCCGACGCCGATGTTGCCGCTGCGATGGCCAAGTCGTACGCGTGCGGATCCGCCGTCGACATCGCCGGCAAGGCCATGCAGCTGCACGGCGGCATCGGTTACACGTGGGAGAGCGGCATCCACGTGTACCTCAAACGCGCCGCTCTCAACCGTTCTCTGTTCGGCTCGCCGGCAGCTCACCGCAAGCACATAGCGCAACGCTATCTATAAGGGAATCAAGGAGTTTCACATGGGTGTACCCGTCTACAAACGCATTCTCGACCTGTTCGAGGCCGAGGGCGTCAACACGCTGTTCGGCATCCCGGACCCCAACTTCGTGCACATGTTCTCCGAGGCCGACGCCCGCGGATGGTCGGTGGTGGCACCGCACCACGAGTTGAGCGCCGGCTTCATGGCGGAGGCGGCGTCGCGGATGACCGGCAAGCCCGGCCTGTGTATCGGCACGCTCGGTCCGGGTATGGCGAACATCGCGGGCGCCATCCAGTGCGCCTTGGTGGAGAACTCGCCGGTGATCTTCCTCGGCGGCCAGCGCGCCCGCGTCACCGAACGTCGCGTGCGCCGCGGCCGTATCCAATTCGTGCAGCAGGAACCGCTTTTCGCGAACTCCGTCAAGTACAGCAGCTCGATCGAGTACGCCGACCAGACCGACGAAATCATCCGCGAGGCCATCCGTCGCTCGATGTCCGGAACGCCCGGGCCGTCGTACATCGAGTTCCCGTCGCACGTCATCCTCGAAGAGCTCGACGTCCCGGAACCCCTGCCGCCCAACCGGTATCGCCTCGTCAACCAGGGTGCGGGTGCACCCGAGATCGCAGCGGCTGCCAAGCTGATCCGCGAGGCGAAGAACCCGATCCTGTTGGTGGGCCACGGCGTGCACACGTCGCGCACCCAGCAGGAGGTCAAAGAGCTGGCCGAGCTGATGAACTGTCCCGTCATCCAGACCTCCGGTGGCACGTCGTACATCCCGGGACTGCAGGACCGGACGTTCCCCTACTTGTTCTCCCCGGCCGCCAACGAGGCCGTGGAGGAATCCGACCTGTGTGTCGCGCTGGGGACCGAACTGGGTGAGCCCATGCACTACGGCCGGACCCAGCACTGGGCCGGCAACGACGCCAATCGCAAATGGGTTTATGTCGAACAGGATCCGGCCGCCATCGGCGTCAACCGTCAGTTCGATGTGCCGCTGGTCGGCGATCTGCGCGGTGTTGTGCCGCAGCTCGTCGAGGCGCTGAAGGACACCCCGCGCGCCCCGTCGGCCAACCTCGACAAGCTCGTCAAGGCCGACTCCGAAGAGTTGGCGGAACTCGCCGCATCCGCACCATCGGGACGCGCGCCGATTCACCCGGCGCGCTACGTCGTCGAGGCCACCAAGGCGTTCAAGGAACTCGAGGACGGCATCATGGTCCGCGACGGCGGCGCGACGGTGATCTTCCAGTGGACGTACTCGCAGTCCAAGCCGCGCGACGTGATCTGGAATCAGAACTTCGGCCATCTCGGCACGGGACTGCCGTACGCGGTGGGGGCGTCGGTGGCCGAGGGACGCAAGCGGCCGGTGATGCTGCTGACGAGCGATTCCGCGTTCCTCTTCCACATCGCCGAACTCGAGACCGCCGCGCGAGAGGGCGTGCCCCTGGTCTGCGTCGTGGGCGTCGATCATCAGTGGGGCTTGGAGGTCGGCGTGTACAAGCGCACGTTCTCCCAGCCGTCTCCGCAGCCCGGCGTGCACTGGAGCAAGGACGTCCGGATGGACAAGATCGCCGAGGGATTCGGTTGTCACGGCGAGTACGTGGAGAAGGAAGACGAGATCGGTCCGGCCATCGCCCGCGCCTACGCCAGCGGCAAAGTCGGTGTGGTGCACGTGTGTATCGATCCGAAGGCCAACTCCGAGGAGATGCCGAAGTACGACCGATTCCGCACCTGGTATGCAGAAGGCACCCAGTAACAGCCTGCGTTAGGGAAGAGTGCAAGACATGCGCGAATATCTGAAGTTCTACATCGACGGCAAGTGGGTCGACCCGGTCGAGCCGAAGACGCTCGACGTCGACAACCCGACCACCGAGCAGGTGTCGGGCAAGATCGCGATCGGCGGGGCCGCCGACGTCGACAATGCGGTGAAAGCCGCGAGAAAAGCGTTTGCCACCTGGTCGGTGAGCAGTCGTGAAGAGCGCCTCGATCTGTTGCAGGCGATCCTGGCCGAGTATCAGAAGCGTTCCGCGGATCTCGGTGAGGCGGTGTCCGAGGAGATGGGCGCGCCGCCGTCGCTGGGCTCGGGCACGCAGGTCTACCTCGGCCTCGGACACCTCAACGGTGCCATCGACGCGCTGAAGAATTTCGAGTTCGAAGTGCCCCGCGGCGCGGCGATGATCTTCAAGGAGCCGATCGGGGTCTGCGGTCTGATCACGCCGTGGAACTGGCCCATCAACCAGATCGCATGCAAGGTGTTCCCGGCGCTGGCCACCGGCTGCACGATGGTGCTCAAGCCGTCGGAGGTCGCCCCGTACTCCGGGCAGATATTCACCGAGATCATGGACGCGGCCGGCACGCCTGCAGGCGTGTACAACATGGTGTTCGGCGAGGGCGCAGGAGTCGGCGCCGCTCTGTCCAGCCACCCGGACATCGACATGGTGTCCTTCACCGGCTCGACGCGGGCCGGCATCGACGTCGCCCGCAACGCTGCGGCGACGGTGAAGCGGGTGACCCAGGAACTCGGCGGCAAGAGCCCGAACATCGTGCTCGACGATGAGAATTTGGTTCAGAACGTCACCCTCGGAGTGCGGGCGATGATGCCGAACTCGGGTCAGAGCTGTAACGCCCCGTCCCGCATGTTGGTGCCCAAGTCCCGCAAGGATGAAGCCATCGCCGCGGCTAAGGCCGCCGCCGAACAGGTCAAGGTCGGCGACCCCGAGGATGGGTCGGCCATCGGGCCGGTCGCATCGAAGGCGCAGTTCGACAAGATCCAGGGCCTGATCCAGAAAGGCATCGAGGAGGGCGCGACGGTCGTCGCCGGTGGCCCCGGCCGGCCTGAGGGCCTGGAGACCGGCTATTACGTCCGGCCGACGGTGTTCGCCGACGTCACCAACGACATGACGATCGCGCGCGAGGAGATCTTCGGGCCGGTGTTGTGCATCCTCGAATACGACGACATCGATCAGGCGATCGAGATCGCCAACGACACCGAGTACGGGTTGGCGGGTTACGTCTCGGCTGCGGACATCGAGGCGGCGCGTGCGGTGGCTCGCCGGATCCGCGCCGGCCAGGTCGCCATCAACCACGCGTTCGACCTGAACACGCCGTTCGGTGGCTACAAGCGCAGCGGCAACGGCCGTGAATGGAGCGAGTTCGGCTTCGACGAGTACCTCGAGATCAAGGGCGCCCTGGGCTACTCACCGGCCTAGATCGCTACGCCTTGAGCAGCGGCCGAAGATCGTCGAGGCGGTCGAAGAGGTGCCAGATGTAGGACGACGACCCGTACTCCCGGTGTGCGTGCAGATCGGCGAGTTCAGGGTCGTCGCAGTAACTGTCGAACGCGGAACGTGAGTCCCACTCGACGAGGATCAGCACCTTGCGCGGTTCGATGTCGCCGAGGATCGCGTCGTTGAACTGCCCGAGCGCGACGACGCGGCCGCCGTGCTTGGCGACCTCTTGGGGCGAGCGTTTCGAGTACGCGAGGTACTCCTCGCGATCGGCGATATCGAAGAGGTTCAGCGCGTATATCGTCACGTGGGTGACGGTACAGGGCGAAAAGTACGAATATGCGATCGATTTCGACAAGGTCGCGGCCATCGACATTCACACTCACGTCGAGGTCGACGCGCACGGCCACAAGGCGTACGACGACGAGCTGGTCGACGCGGTCGGCAAGTACTTCAAACGAGGACCCGGCGCGCTGTCGAGCGTCGACGCGTTGGCCGACGAGTACCGGCGGCACAACACGGCGGCGGTCGTCTTCACCGTCGACGCGCGCACTGGCATGCGGCATACGCCGAACTCGATCGAAGACCTCATCGCGGGCGCGGTGCGCAACAACGACGTGCTGATCCCGTTCGGCAGCGTCGACCCGTGGCATGAGCGCCGCGCGGTCCATCGCGTCCACGAACTCGTGCGCGACTACGGGGTGAAGGGCTTCAAATTCCACCCGAGCATGCAGGCCTTCGAGCCGAACAACCGAAAGTTCTACCCCATCTACGAGGCGATCGCCGAGGCCGGCGTGCCCGCGCTGTTTCACACCGGGCAGACGGGAATGGGCGCGGGTCTGCCCGGCGGGCACCGCATCAAACTGCGGTACTCGGATCCGATGCTGCTGGACGACGTCGCCGCCGATTTCCCGGAGATGACGATCGTGATGGCGCACCCGGCGGTGCCCTGGGTCGACTCGCAGATCGCGATCGCCACGCACAAGACCAATGTCTACATCGATCTGTCGGGCTGGTCGCCGAAGTACTTTCCGCCGCAACTGGTGCGCGCCGCGAGCCGACAACTGCGGACCAAGGTGCTGTTCGGAACCGACTACCCGTACATCCAGCTGGACCGCTGGCGTCGGGACTTCGACGAGCTCGATGTCGATCCGGCGGTGGTGCCGCTGATCTACAAAGAAAACGCACTACGAGTACTGGGCATCCGATGAGTTTCTGACGGGGCGGTGGTCTGCATCGGTGACTGGATGTCGCCGCCGGGGCGGCTCCGGGACCGACCCACCATCTCGAAGGAGACCATCGTGCCCGTCCGCACTTCCGCCCCCGTGGGGGCACCGATCTGGATCGACCTGGCGTCGTCGGATGTCAACCGCTCCAAGGAGTTCTACGCCGGGGTGTTCGGCTGGACCTTCGAGTCGAGCGGACCCGAGTTCGGCGGCTACACCAATGCGTTCTGCAACGGGAAACCCGTTGCCGGGCTGAACTTCAACGATCCGCAGTGGAACGTCCCCGACGCGTGGGCGACGTACCTGCACACGACCGACGCCAAGGCCACGCTCGAGAAGGCGGTTGCGGCGGGCGGCGTTGCCTGCGCGGAGGGTCCACCCGAGCCCATGCAGATCGGCGATCGGGGATGGATGGGGATGCTGAGCGATCCGACGGGCGCGTTCGTCGGACTGTGGCAGCCGGCGGGCCACCGAGGCTTCGAAGTCGTCAACGGGAACGGCGCGCCAACGTACTTCCAGCTGACCACCCGCGAGTACGGCAAGGCGCTCGACTTCTATCGCGAGGTCTTCGACTGGAACATCGAGACCGTGTCGGACACCGACGAATTCCGCTACAGCACAGCCAACTTCGACGGCGAGGCGTTGCTCGGTGTCATGGCAATGGACGTCGAACCCAGCTGGTTCTTCTTCCTCGGTGCCGACGACGTCGACAAGACCGTGCAGTTGGTCCTCGACAACGGCGGCAGCGTCATCCGCGACGCCGAGGACACCCCATACGGCCGGTTGGCCTCGGTCGCAGACTCCACGGGAGCAGGCTTCAACCTGTCGTCGCTGGACTAGGCGATCTTCAGCGAGTCAGCGCCGCCGACGTACACGATCCCGGACGGGTTCGGGGTGGTGGCGGCGTTGACGATCGCGCCTGCGAACGTCGCATCTCCCGCATCGCTGGATACCACCGTGAAGTGCACTCCCGCCCGGCGGAACACCGACCGCAGTGCATACAGCGCGGTTTCGCCGGCCCACTTGCTCGCGGCAACGGCCGTCTGACCCTTCGGCACCGCCCGGTGCGGGAAGAAATGGGCCGCGTGGCTGGTGACGAACACGATGCGGCCGCCGGCCGGCATCAGCGGCACGGTCTTCAGTGCAATGCGGCGCTGGGCGTCACGGTTGAGGCGCTTTGCGTTTCCGAGATCGGTGCCGGCCCCGGGGCTGACGGATGCATTCAGAATGGCCGCGTCCAGACGGCCGAAACGATGCGAGATGGTGTCGATCATCGCCGCGCACTCGGCCTCGTCGGCGATGTCGGCGCGCAACGTCGAGGCATGTCCACCTGCATCGCGGATGGACTGGGCGATAGATTCGGCTCGCTCGGCATGCTCGCGGAAGTTCACGACGACATGGGTGTCGGGGCTGGCGAGTCTCTGCGCGATCTCCGCGCCGATACCCCTCGACCCGCCGGTGACCAGGACAATCCGTAAAGGTGCTTGATGCATGTCGGCTTCCTTTCGTCGCTGCAGTGCGTGCGCCTTGGGTCTCACCGTACACCTATTCTTAAGAAAAATAAGGCTTACATAAGGTCACAATAAGGCTGCGGTCGCGGTGTGTTCTCGTAACACGAATCGGCGGGCTGGGTAGTTCACGTTGCGGAAAGTCCATGATGGAAGGCGTGGAGTCGACCCGCGTGGACAGATGGCTGTGGTCGGTCCGGCTCGTCAAGACGCGGCCCGACGCCGCCGACGCCTGCCGGGGCGGACACGTGCAGGTGAACGGCCGGCCCGCGAAACCCGCCACCATGGTGTCACCGGGCGACGAGGTACGCGCATTGGTGGGCCAGACCATGCGGGTGGTCGAGGTGGTGCGGGTGATCCAGAAGCGGGTGGGGGCGGCCGATGCCGCGACGTGCTTTCTCGACCGAACACCCACACCTGAGCCCACCGAGACGATGGCGATCGCTGTGCGCGACCGGGGTGCCGGCCGGCCGACCAAGCGAGACCGCCGACGGCTGGACAAGCTGCGCGCAGGCCGACTCTGAGCAGCTTCAGCCTGTCATCGCTGGAAGGATGAGCTGATGCCCGAGACCTACGTGAAAGCGTGCATCAACGGAGCTCGCACCCCTGACGAGCACCCGGACTTGCCGGTCACCCCCGATCAGCTGGCGGCCTCGGCGCTCGCCGCGCACCAGGCCGGCGCCAAGGCCGTCCATATGCACCCGAAGACCGCCGACGGAGTCGACTCGCTGGAGGCATCTGTCGTCGACGCCGCGGTTGCGGCGGTGCGCCATGTAACGCCCGGGCTGCCCCTGGGCGTGACGACGGGTTTCTGGGCGCTGCCCGATGTGGGGGCCCGGCTGCGGGCTGTCGGCAAATGGAGTGAACTGCCCGACTTCGCCTCGGTGAACTGGCATGAGCCCGGCTCCGAGGAGCTTGCCGAACGGCTGCTCGATCGAGGAGTCGGAGTCGAGGCCGGCATCTTCCACGCCGAGGCGGCCGCGTCCTGGGCGGCCTCTGAACTGGCACCGCACTGTATGCGGGTGATGGTCGAGTTGGCGGGCGACGGCGATGTGGTGACCGCGGACGAACTGCTCAGTCAAGTGAAGGCCGCAGGCTCGCCCGCGCCGGTGTTGTTGCACGGTCTGGACGAAAGCTGTTGGCCGTTACTGGAACATGCCGGGGTGTGTGGCGTCCAGACTCGCATTGGTCTGGAAGACACGCTTCGGTTGCCGGACGGCTCGCGCGCGCCGGGAAACGCCGAACTGGTCTCCGCCGCTGTGCAGTTGCTCAGTCGGCTGGTGCCCCGAGGGCGAAGTCGGCGAAGTCGAACCCCGGGACCACGACACAGCTGACGAGGCAGGGCTGATCGTCACGCGGGCGGGCGCGCTGCCAGTGCCCGGGCGGCACGACGATCTGCGGGCTCTCGCCACCCATGATGTCCGAGCCGAGTAGATGTGTTGTGGCGGTGCCCTGTTCGGGACCGATCTCGAGGAGCAGCGGCCCCCCGGAGTGATACAGCCACAGCTCGGCACTGCGCACGGTGTGCCATGCCGACTGCTGGCCGGGCATCAGTAGGAACAGGATGGCCGTCCCGGCGTTGCGCGGGCCGTTGTAATCCTGGGGAAGTGCCGATTGGGGCACCGTCAACTCGCTGCGCCAGGTCTCCTTGAAATAGCCGCCCTCGGGGTGAGGAGCCATGCCGACGTGGCGCGCCCAGTCGGGTAGTTCGGTCATCGTCATACCGTAGTCTCGACGCATGTCGCGCCTGCGTCCCGGATGGCTGGTCGCACTGTGCGCGACGGTCCTTGTGGTCAATGCGTGGATGCCCTGGCTGACGGCTGACGGTGCTCGCGCCAGCGCGGTCGGCGGCGTGGTCGGCGATATGGATGAGTTGCGGAATCGGTTATCCGGCTTCGGCGTCGGTCAACTCATCGTCCTGCTGTCGGCGACGTTGATCGTGGCGGGAGCGATGGCGGCGCGGGGGTTGTCGGCCCGGGTGGCATCCTCGGCAGCACTGGCCATTTCGGTGCTGCTGGTGGTTCTCACGGTGTTCTACTACCGGCTGTATGTGTACACGCCGGTGTCGGCTGGATTCGGCTTCTATATCGGCGTCGCGGCGGCGATCACGGCGGCGGTGCTGTCGGTGATGACGATGGTCGCTGCGTGGTCGGCGGCCACCGTGCGAACGCCATGAGCGGGTACGTCGAACCGATCTCGCTGACCGGAGACCGCTGGGTAAAGCTGGAACCTCTTGGCTCAGAACATGTTCCGGAGATCAAAGCCGCCGCTGCCGATGGCGAACTCGGGCGCCTGTGGTTCACCGCGGCGCCGGCCCCAGAGGCGGTCGAGCGATGGGTCGACGCTCGGCTGGCCGTACAGACGCCGGACACCGGACTGACGATGGTCGTGCGTCGGCTGGACGGCACGTTCGTCGGCTCGTCGAGCTTCATGAACGTGGACCCGGCCAACCGGCGACTCGAGATCGGCAACACGTGGTACGTGGAGTCGGCGCGGCGCAGCGGGGTCAACAGCGAGACGAAGCTGCTGATGCTCGGCCATGCTTTCGATCAGTTGGATTGTGTCGCAGTTGAATTCCGTACGCACTTCTTCAATTTCACCAGCCGAAAGGCGATCGAGAGCCTGGGCGCCAAGCTCGACGGCGTGTTGCGCAGTAACCAGCTGCTGGCCGACGGATCGCGGCGCGACACCGTCGTGTACTCGATTCTGGACATCGAGTGGCCGTCGGTGCGCAACAACCTGCGGTACCGGCTGGGCCGTCACGCGTGAACGGATGCCTCTTGGGCGCGCGAGACTGCGGACAGATCGCGTTTTCGAGCTGAATCGCGATCTGCCCGCAGTCTCGACTGAGTGGTTACTCCGAGTCGGCGGTGGTTGGCTCGATCGACTGTTGTCTGCCGCTGTGGGCGACCTCGATCTTGCGCGGCTTCGCGCGCTCGGCGACCGGGATCGTCACGGTCAGGACGCCGTTCTCGTAGGTCGCCGAAATCGCCGTTGCATCAATCCCTTCCCCAAGGGAAAGCTGCCTGCGGTAGGTGCCGAAGAACCGCTCGTTCGCCAGCCACTGGACGGAGTCCTCGGAGCGGGCAGTGCGGTGCGCGGAGATCGTGAGGGTGCCGCTGTCGACGTCGACATCCACCGATCCGGGATCGATACCGGGCAGGTCCGCTGTCAGGACGTAATGGTCATCGATCTTGCAGAGGTCCATCGGCATGAACCGAGGGGTGCGAGTCGATCCGGTCTGGCTGGTCAGCAAGCCACGGGTCAAGGCGTCAAGGTCACTGAACGGATCAAAACGAAGCACAGCAATTCACCTCCTACGTAACTCAGAGCCCGCCACCCTGGCGGGCGACCAAATCACTGTGCACCTGCGAGATTAGCACTCTCGGGCAGAGAGTGCCAGTGACTTTCGGCCCTAATTTCACACCGCGGCGACATGCGCGCCACGCAGTGGTTCGGAGCACTGATCGCATGTCAGGACGGGTACGAACCGGCGGCCGCACGCCGTGTGGGCGAGGGCTACCGCCGGTCCCTCGGGTGACTGGTACCAACGCTGCGCCCACTGCAGGGCGGTCACTAGGACCGGATACAGCGCCCGGCCCTTCTCGGTCAGGCGGTATCGGTTGTCGGACATCTCGAACACCCCATTGGCCGTGAAGATCGCCACCCGGTCGGCGATCGAGCCCGGGGGCGCGCCCAGCTGTGTCTGAAAATCGGTGAAGCGACTCATCCCCACAAACGCGGCGACCAACAGCGCGAATCCCCATCGGTTGCCCATGACGCTCATCGTCTGAGGGAACAACCCTGCCGACTGATCGGACGCCGACCGTCGTCGCGTCGCCGCCACCGGAATCGACCGTGACCACGAGCCGCTCGGACCCCACTGTGCGACGACGTCTTTCTCGCTCGCCGCCTCTTTACATGAGCCGCAGGCGACGATCGGTGCGAAGTCGCCGCCGCACGATGTGTGACGCATGCCGGGCAGCGGATCGTCGTGGTCGGGCACCCAGTGGCGTTCCCACTCCCAGATCGACAGCAGCACCGGCCACAGCGATCGGGAGCGTTCGGTGATGACGTACTCCGAACGTGGTGGATTGGATTGGTACGAGCGGCTTTCGAGCAGCGCTTCACCGGTCAGCAATCGCAGCCGCGCCGTCAGCACGGAGTTCGAAATGGGTAGCCGGGCGCGGAAGTCGCCGTACCGCGTCGCGCCGAGGAGCGCCTGCTGGACGACGAGCAGAGTCCACTCGTCGCCCAGGAGCCCCAACATGCGCGCGACGGCGTTGGGGCCCGGCTCGGTCACCTACAGGCCGATCGCGCCGGCCGCGGTGTCGGCGTCTCGCCAGCGCCGCAGCTCCGAACCACGCGCCCATGTCGAGTGGGTGCCGCTGGAAATGCGCTCCGGCAGTGCGAGTTTGCACACCGGTCCGTCGGCGACCCTGGCCGCGTCGAACACCAGGCAGTACGAGGCGTCGGCGTTCATGTCGGTGGTCAGCGTCACGAGGTAACCGTCGTCCTCGGCGCTGCTCCCCACCCGCGGCGCCATTGCGGTCTCGCTGCCGTACACGCCGTCGTCGAATGTGAAACGTTCCTCGGCGCCCGTGGCAACGTCGTGCTTCACCAAACCGTCGAACAGGAACCATCCTGGCTTACCCGTTGCGGCATACGTGTAGCGGTACTGGCCGCCCGCGTATCCACCGTTGATCATGCCGAACTCGGTCGTGGAGTCCGAAAGGCGTTCTTCGCGCGTCTCGCCGGTGACCAGGTTGAAGCGCCAACGGTGGAGGTTGGTCTGCAATCCGTCGAGGGCGAGATACCGGAACGCCTTCTTGTACTTGTCTCCGGTGAGGGTGTCGACCGGCGCGGGATCACCTTCGAAGAAGCCGTCGAGGACGATCTCGTCGCCGTCCTCGTAGGCGTTGACCCAATGCAGGACGAAGGTTGGATCGGCCTCGAACCACCGGATCTCCTCCGGGCCACCGCGGCGGGGGATCACCGCGAACCGGGACGGCATATCTCGGTGAAATCCAGGGAGGTGGACGCCGGCCTGCAGCAGCTTCGGATCCCAGAACAGCGGAAAGTCGTTGAGGATCGCATAGTTTTCGGTGAACGCCATGTCGTGGGGGAGGCGCGGTCCGGGAAGCGGGATATCGGTGAAATGCACCAGATCATTGGCGGCATCGACGACGCCGTAGCGCATGTACGGCGCTTCCTTGCTGTAGGTGAAGAACAGCAACTCCCCGGTGCGGTCGTCGACCTTCGGGTGCGCCGAAACCCCCCAGTCGAACGGGAAGCCGCCGTTGAAGTCCTCTTTACCCAAGGTGTTCCCGGTGAAGGGATCGATGCGGTACATGTCGCCGCACTGGTAGTGGCTCGTCAACGCCGTGCCGCGGTGCACGATCACGTCGGTACTCGACGCGTCCTTCATCAGCGTCCGTGCGCCCCAACCGTAGTCGCGCTTCGCGAGCTGGATCGGTTCGGCGAGGCCGGGCCACAATGGGCCGCCCTCCTCGTTCTCCGCGTCGAAACCGTCGGTGCGCACGAACCTGTTGCGGTAGAACGCCTTTCCGTCACGGAATCCAACGACGTGGACCATGCCGTCGCCGTCGAACGGATGGTAGAACTTCAGCGCGGGGTGCAGAGGGTTCTCGGTGTTGCGCAGGTACACGCCATCGAGGTCGTGCGGAATCTCGCCCTCGACCGCCTGCAGATCGTCGGCATCCCATTCGGTGGTCTGTGGGCGCCACGGTCCGGTGCGGTAGGGGTGGTCGTCGTCCTCCGGCAGCGTCGACAGAAACTTCCCGACGACCTCCACGTTCACACTCATCTCACACTCCACTCACGACGAAACTGACGGTGGTGGCGGTGCTTCCGCCGAAGTTCAAGGTGCCGAACGTCTTTGCGCCCTCGACCTGGTAATCGCCCGCACCGCCGCTGACTTGCTTGGCGGCGTCCAGGAGCATGCGCACACCGGACGCGCCGACGGGATGCCCGCCGCCGATGAGGCCTCCGCTGGGGTTGATCGGCAGCAGCCCACCCATCTCGATCTCACCGTTCTCGATGGCCTTCCACGATTCGCCGGGTCCGGTGAGCCCGATGTGGTCGATCGCGAGATATTCGCTGGGCGTGAAGCAGTCGTGCACCTCGAAGCCGTCGACGTCATCGAGGGTGACGCGCGCCCGGTCGAACGCGTCGAGCACCGCGGTGCGCACGTGGGGCAGCACATAGGGGTTGTCGGCCGAATGGTCGAGTTTCTGCTGCAGGCCGAGGCCGACGGTGCGGTGGCCCCAGCCGTCGATTCGTCCGATCGGACGCGCGGTGGGGTGATCGCGCAGCCAATCGTCGGTGACGAGGACGATGCCCGCGGCCCCGTCGGTCATCTGGCTGCAGTCGAAGCGACGGATGCGCCCATCGATGACGGGGTTTGCGTCGTCGTCCGCGGTGATCGGGTCCGGAACCGCCCACCCCCGCGTCTGCGCATTGGGATTGTTGCGCGCGTTGGCGAAGTTGACTTGGGCGATGGCGCGCAGGTGGGAGTCATCGATGCCGTAGCGGCGGTCGTACTCGGCAGCCACTTTGTCGAACATGTGTGGCCACATGAATTTGGCGTCGGCTCCCTCGTGGTCGGTCCACGCGGCCGCGCCGAGGTACTGGGCGGCGGTGTCGCCGTGCACCGTCTTCTCCAGCTCGACGCCCAGCACCAGCGCGGTCCGGTATGTGCCCGAACGAAGATCCGCGATGGCTGACAGCGTGGCGACACTGCCCGAGGCGCAGGCGGCCTCGTGCCTCGAGGCGGGTGTGTCCCACAAACCGCTGTTGACGGTGGCGGGCATGGCGCCGAGGTGGCCCTGCCGGGCGAACATCTCGCCGAAAGCGTTGCCCAGGTGTACGACGTCGATGTCGGACGCGTCGACCTTCGAGGCGGTGAGGGTCGAATCCACGACTTCGCAGGTCAGGTCGGCGAAATCTAGGCCCTCCCGGGTGAGGTTGCGGGCGAAATCGCTCTGATAGCCACCGAGGATCCAGACATTGGGTGCGCCCACGATGGTGACGTTACTACAATTAAGAGAGTGACCCTAGGGTTCGGCTCCGTCGGCACTCAGGTCTGAACCGACGGAACCTTGGCTGTGCGTAGAGGTCGACCACCACGCGAGCCTCTATTGGGACTGCCCGTTGTGTGAGATGGCAAACGTTCGTGTATCGGACACCCGGATTGGGAAGACTGTAGCGATGACTGAGGTACGGAACCACGACCTAGCTCGCCGGATGGCCGAGTTGGCGCGTGCTGCCGCGTCGCCTCGCAGTGTCGGTGAAGTTCTGTCCGACGTCACCGAGACGGCGAAGGAACTCATTCCGGGTGTCGACACAGCGGGGGTACTGCTTGTCGGCAAGAACGGCAAGTACGAATCGTTGGCCGGTACCTCTGACTTGCCTCACACCCTCGACGACCTACAGATGACTTTCGGCGAGGGTCCGTGCGTGCAGGCCGCGATGGACGATCTGATTGTGCGGACCGACGATTTCCGGTCCGAAGAACGCTGGCCCAAGTATTCGCCTGCAGTCGTCGAACTCGGCGTGCTCAGTGGACTGTCGGTCAAGCTGTACACCGCCGATCGGACCGCCGGCGCCCTGAACATGTTCAGTTTCGAGGCGAACTCGTTCGACGGCGAGGATGAGACGATCGCGACTGTCCTTGCTGCGCACGCCGCGGCCGCGATCCTGGCCAGTCGGCAGGGCGAGCAGTTGCAGTCGGCGTTGACGACAAGGGATCGCATCGGCCAGGCCAAGGGCATCATCATGGAGCGCTACGACATCGACGATGTGGCGGCTTTCGAGATGCTGAGGCGGCTTTCGCAGGACAGCAACGTCCGTCTGACCGATATCGCACAGCGAGTCATCGAGACGCGGGGCGGTAACGACAATCGCGGCGCCGAGTAGGCGATCCGCACCGCGAGAAAGCGCTTGACTGAGACGGCGCCGACACTGCAGCCGCTCTATCTGTTCGCCGACAGTCAGCTGCTGTTCTGGAGGCGCAATGGCCGACTGGTTCTGGACGCGGCCCTCAACGGTTTCGCGCGGAACACTGCAATCCGCGCAGCTTACGTAGGTGCCTCCAACGGCGACAGGATGGATTTCTACGAAGTCTTCGAAGCGGCGATGGATGCGATCGGAATCGCCGATCGACGCATGATCGTTTCCTCGTTTGGTCCGGCCGACCGCGCATTTCTGGAGTGTGCACAGTTGATCGTGCTGGCGGGGGGCGATGTGCAGCGTGGCTGGGCCACGATCGAAGCAACCGGCATGAAGGACGTGATCTTGGACCGACACGCTAAAGGCGCTGTGCTGGTGGGTATTTCAGCCGGTGCGGTGCAGCTGGGGTGGTATGGCGTCGGCGAGACGTGGGCATCGGCGCCGGCGGCGCCGTTCGAGGTGTTCGGGCTCGTCCACATGGTCGTCGACACACATGACGAGCACGCCGGATGGGCGCGGCTGGCGCGCACGATTCATCTGCTCGACGGAACAGTCGCCGGGCTCGGGATCCCCTCTGGTGGCGGAGTCATCGTGCACCCGGACGCCACCATCGAGTCGCTGCGTCGGCCCGCACTCGAATTCCGTTCAGAGCGTGGAAGGATCGCGCATTCACTGCTCCACCCGAAAATCGATTAGTTCCACCGATCCGGCGCAATGCCCTCATAACGTGTCACAATGATGTGGCCGACCTTCAGTGAAGGAATCGATCGTGGAGTTTTCGAGAGTGGCCCTTAGTTGGCCGGATCGCCGGCTGTGGGCTGCGCGGGTGTTCGCATTGCGAGCGACCATCCTCGGATTGATTGATCAGTATCCGTGGGCCGCGGGGATGATCGCGGTGCCGCTGACGATCATCGGGCTGGCTGGTGTGGTCACGCTCCCTCTGCTTTTTGTGCCACTGCTGGTACTGACCGGCGTCGTGTTGGTCGTGATCGAGTATTACGCGGATCAGCAGAAGCCGGGTGTGTACCAGGAGCAGGCTGCCGGCGGCGGCCCCACGAGATGGAACCTCCGGTCGCGCATGGGCCAATTCAGGCTGCACGGCTCATCCAAGTGGCCGCAGATGATCAGGGAAGCGCGTGCTCGGGCGGAAGCCGTGGCAGCCGAGTCGCTGGCCTCCGCAGCCCGAGCCCTGGCCGCTGACGCCAGGAAGCAGGCAGACGTCGCGGAGGCGCGGACGCGGGCAAACCAGCTGCATGTCGAAACACAAACCGAGACCAAACCGACCTTGCCTGCGGATTAGACGCTCTTCTACTGCGCCGCCATATGCCTGCGGACAGCCCGGTACGGCGACCGCAACATGCAGCCATTATTAGATAGTCGCGCTGTGCCCCCGGCAGGATTCGAACCTGCGACACCGGCTTTAGGAGAGCCGTGCTCTATCCCCTGAGCTACGGGGGCGGACCGCAGGAAGCTTACCGGTCGGGACCGCCACCTCTTGGGCAGCCTAGATCTCGGTTTTGGCAAATTTGACAAAACTTCTTCCGAATTGGCCCGCCGCACCGTAGCGTCTTCAGCCGTGGAGCTGAAGTTGCAGCGCGTCGGCGCATGGTGTGGGACCGCGATGATCGTCCTCTACAGCGTGTGCTTTTCCGGTATCGCAAAACTCTTTCCGCCGATGTCCCCATCGGACACGGCCGAGCAGACCGACGCCTTCCTGACCACCGAAAACCTCTGGGTCCGTTTCGGGCTTGCCGGCGCACTGCTCGCAGCCGCGCTCGCCATTCCGTTCCACGCGGTGATCGTGCTGCGTCTGCGGCGAGCCGAGGGGCAATGGGGCATGCTCACCCTGACCCAGATCCTGGCCGCCGCGATCTTCACCCCGGCGATGATGTTCTCGCTGATGGCGTTGGCGGCGGCCGCATTTCGGGCCGGGCAGCGCGATCCGGAGATCACCCAGGCGTTCAGCGACTTCTTCTGGCTGTGGTTCATCGGCATCGTCGGCACCATCGTCATGCAGAACCTCACGCTGGCGATCGCCTCGTTCACCGACAAGGGCAACCCCCCGACCTTCCCGCGCTGGTACGGCTTCCTCAACCTGTGGGTGGCCATGCTGTCGCTCCCCGGCTGCGTCGTGATCGCCATGAACACGGGGCCGCTTGCATGGGATGGCGTGTTCTCCTACTACCTGCCGGGTCTCGCCCTGATCGTCTGGATGATCGGCACCACCGTCGTGCTGCTGAAGTCCATCAAGGCGGAGGAAGCCGCCGAAAGCCGGCTGGCCGCAACGCCGTGACGGCGGCTGCGACGGGGCCGGGCGATCCATCCGCCCGGCGGATCCCCGCCGAGTCCGGCACATGGGTGTTCCTGTTCGGCGACATGCTCGTGTTCGGCGTCTTCTTCGTCACCTTCATGGTGGAGCGGGCCAAGGCGCCCGAGCTGTTCGACGTCGCCCGCACGTCGCTGCACATCGGCGTCGGCGTCACGAACACCCTGGTCCTGCTCACCAGCTCGCTGTGCATCGTCGTGGCGCTCGGCGCGATCCGCGCAGGCGCGAAGTCGATTGCCGCCAAAGCTGTTTCGGCGGCGATCGCGTTCGGCCTGCTCTTTATCTGCCTCAAGGTCTATGAGTATGTGTCGCTGGCAACCAGCGGCCACGGCCCCGGTGCGAACGACTTCTTCCTCTACTACTTCATCCTGACCGGACTGCATCTCTTCCACGTGTGCGTCGGCATCGGCGTGCTGGGGTTCCTGCTGACGCAAACCCGCCGCGACGACATCAGCTCCACCCGGATGGCGGCCATCGAGGGTGGCGCGTGCTTCTGGCACCTCGTCGACCTGCTGTGGATCTTCCTGTTCGCGCTGCTGTACCTGGTGAGCTGATGCGGGGGCCTTCGGTGTTCCAGCTGGTGCGCAGCCGCGCGGGCCTCTCATGGCTGATCCTCGTCGCGGCGACGCTCGTCTCGTGGGCAGTCGGCGCCGATCACGGCACCGGCTCGATGGTGGCGATCGTCGTCCTGGCCATCGCGGCGATCAAGGTGCGCCTCGTCGGCCTGGACTTCATGGAACTGCGCCACGCGCCGATACCGTTGCGCGTGTTGTTCGAGGTCTACTGCCTCGCCGTGTGGGCGGTGCTGTCGGGCCTCTACCTCTGGCTGTGACTAGCGCAGTTCCGCGATCACCTTCGCGAACTCCTCGCCGTGTTGCTGCTGCACGGTGATGTAGGTGACCCCGTACGCGTCGCGCAGGTGTCGAATGGTGTCGGCGATGTCCCTCGGCGTACCCGAGAACACCGCGGGCGTCGCCAGCATCTCTTCCTCGGACAGGTCCGGCAGGAACCTCCTCACCAGCGACAGGTCGGGAATCCCCGAGTTGTCGGTGGGCAGCGCGATCACCGACAGGTTCAGTTCGAGCTCGTCGAACCGGTCGCCGGCGGCCTCGCGGACGAAGGCGATGCGGTCGGCGAGCGGATCGACGCCGCCGATGATCGGGTGACCGCCCGTCAGCCCGATGATGTTCGCCTGCTGCGCGGCGAGGGTCAGCAGCTTGTCGCCGTTGCCCGCGATGAGGATCGGCACATCGGCGGCGTGCTCGTTCATGTGCTCGGTGACGTGACGCAGCCACGCGACGCGTTCACCCGCCGTGGGGTAGGGCAGCTCGGCTTGCTCGAACTCCTCTTTGACGTACCCCGCGCCGAGGCCGAGATCGAAACGGCCGCCGCTGAGGTCGCGCAGCGACATGACGTCACGCGCCAGTAGTGCGGGCCGGTAGAAGCCGGCGTTCAGCACAAAGGTGCCGACCCGCAGCCTCTCGGTGGCCATCGCCATCGCCGTCATCATCGGGAACGGTGCGGTCGTGTAGAGGTGGTCGGCCATGTGGATGATGTCGTATCCCATGTCCTCCGCGCGGCGCGCCCAGTCCTGGACCGACTTCTGCCGACGTGCAGCCTGCAGCCCGACACCGAACCGGAAATCTCTGCCCATCGCCTGATCGTAGAAGTTCTGCTCGGCGGGGTTTAGCCGGTGTCAGCAATGGGCATGATTCTGCCGCCGGCTTCGATACCCGAAGCCCGCCACCACCGACTTGTCACCCCGATCCGGTCCGTCGTGAGCAAGCCTCCGACGGGCCGGATCTATTTTCAGACTCGAACACACCATGGCCACTCATCCCACAATCGGCGTAGAAGAGGAATTTCTGCTCGCCGATCCCGCAACGGGCGAACCGGTCGCCGTCAACAAGACGGTCGCCGGTCACGCCGCCGAGCGCGGCGTGAAGCTACAGCTCGAGCTCACCAGCTGCCAGGTCGAAACCGCCACCGACGTTGTCGGCGGCACCCGCGAACTCGCCGACCAGCTGTCCAGGTTGCGCCGGATCACGGCCGAGGCCGCCGAAGCCGGCGGCGCCCGGCTGCTGGCCGTCGGACTACCGCCCACCGTGCCGCACGAATTCCCGATCACCGACACCCCGCGCTACCGAAAGATCGCCGAAAGGCACGGCATGATCGCGCACGAACAAGGCATCTGCGGTGCCCACGTGCATGTCGCCGTGCCGAACCGTGAGGCCGCAGTACGGGTCAGCAACCGGCTGCGGCCGTGGCTGCCGCTGCTGCTCTCGCTCAGCACGAATTCCGCGATCTACCGCAATACCGACACCGGCTACGCCAGCTGGCGCAGCGTGTTGTGGGCGCGGTGGCCGAGCGCGGGACCGCCGCCGGCATTCGATTCCGTCGACGAGTACGACGCCGTCGTGCAGATGCTCATTCGCGTGGGCGCCGCGCTGGACGACGGGATGGTCTATTGGGATGTCCGGCCGTCGGCGAACTTTCCGACTGTCGAGGTCCGTGTCGCCGACGTGCCGGCCACGGTCGCCGAGACCGTGCTGCTGGCGGCGTTGATCCGCGGAGCGGTGATGACGGCGCTGGACGACGAGCGGCAGCGCCAACCGGTATCGCCGCTGGCACCCCATGCCCTGCGGGCCGCCTACTGGAAATCGGCGCGCGACGGCCTCGACGGCGAAGCGCTCGACCTGGCCGGGGGTCACGAGTGTGCGCCTGCGCGATCGTTGTTGGAAAACCTGGTCGAGCACGTGCGGCCCGCGCTCGAGGCGGTCGGCGACTACGACCTCGTCAGCGGCGAACTGCACCGCGTCGCCGAGGAGGGCAACGGGGCGATGCGCCAACGGCGGGCGTGGCAGCGGGGTCACGACGTCGCCGATGTGATCGCCGAGGCCGCAGCGGCCACTCTCGAGGGGACCTAGGTCAGTGGTAGTGCCGCGAAGGGCGCCGTGGTCGGCATCAGTGAACCGCCGGCCGGTTCGATGGTGAACGCCAGAGTGCTCGACCCGTCCAGATCCGGCAGCACCGCGGTGGTCGACGGCGCGATGGCCTGCGCGTCCATGGTTCCCGCCGAATGCGGCCCCTCGTCGTTGATCAACCACATCTGGTAGACGGTGCCGGTTTGGGGCGGCGCGACGTTGTTCATCACCAGCACGCCCGCGTTTTTGTCGCGGGAGAAGACGACCGTCGCACGTCCGCCGCCGGGAATGTCGCCGGAAACGGTCCGCACATCCGGTGCGGCGAAGATCTGCTCCGCGGTCGTCGGTGGGGGCCGCAGCGCCAAGCCGACGCCGAGGGCGCCGAGTCCGACGATCAATGCAGCCGCGGCGGCCAGCACGGCCGTGCGCCACCGCTTCGCGCGGGGTTTCATCGGGATCACCGGTGCCTGCACGGCAGGCGTCCTGCCGATTTCGGCGAGGACACGGTCGCGGAGTTCGTTCGGCGGCTCGACGGCGGTGGCGGCCGATATCGCCGCCATGGTTTCGCGCACCGCACGGACTTCGTCGCCGAAGGCGCGCGCCACGTCGGGCGGTGCACTCGCAAGACGACGGTCGATGTCGGCACGTTCAACCTCGGACATCGCGTGCAACGCATACGGCGTCGCAAGGGCGGTCAAATCGTCTATCGGTTGAGTCATGTCAGCCCCAAACACCTGCGTAGGCCGCGAATGGCATCGCGCATCCGCGATTTGATCGTCGCGAGGTTGGCCGACAGCCGCTCGGACACCTGAACGTAGGTCAGGCCGTCGTAGTAGGCGAGGTGAATGGCCTCTCGCTGAGTATCGGTCAGTGAGCCGAGACATTCGGCCACCTGGCGATGCTCGTCGCTCTGGATCACCGAGTCGGCGACCTGGTCGGACGGTGGCTCGACATTGGCGGCGCCATAGCGGGACTCGCGCTGACCGGCGGCCTGCTCAGAGCGCACCCGGTCCACGGCACGACGATGCGCGAGCGTCATCAGCCACGACATCGGGGACCCCGCGGCGGGATTGTATGAATCCGCGGTGCGCCATACCTGCAGGTAGATGTCCTGCGTGGTCTCCTCGCTGTAGCCGGGATCGCGCAGAACTCGGGTGACCAGGCCGTATACCCGCGCCCGAGTCTGATCGTAGAACTCCGCGAACGCGTCGACGTCCTGCCGGGCCACTTGGCGGAGCAGCTCGTCGAGGTCCCTTGTCACAGGCCGTAGCCTATCGACCGGCGCAATTAGCGTCATGGTATTCGCGATCTAGGTGGACGCGGTACGAAAAATGAAGTACGCGAACGGTATTCGCCGAAGCCGTTTCTACTGGCCATGTACTTCTCGGTGAGGCGGGCTCCGGTGGCGTACACCAGGAAGTAGGTCATGAGCACCGGGGACAGCACGGTGACGAGCGAAATCGCGCCCGCGATGCTGGCCAGCCACAGTCCCCACCACACACATGCGTCGCCGAAGTAATTCGGATGCCGGGTCCACGCCCACAGTCCGCGGTCCATGATGACACCCTGGTTGGCCGGGTCGGCCTTGAAGCGGCGCAGCTGGCGATCGCCGACGGCCTCGAACAGCAAGCCGAGCGCCCACACGGCGACACCAAGGACGAACACCGGGCGCAGCAACGCCGGCGTCGGACCCAGGACAGCTGAAAGTTGCAGGGGCAACGAGACGAACCACGTCGCCGCCCCCTGGATCAAGAACACCTTTCGGATCACATGCCCCGCCGAGAAGTCGCCGCGCAGCAGGTCACGGTAGCGTGGATCCTCGCCCTTACCAGCCGATTTCAGCGTCATGTGCCACGCCAGTCGCAGTCCCCAGACAGCGACGAGCGCCAGTAGGAGGATCCGCCGGAACGCGTCACCCGTGCCGAGGGCGGCAGCGACGGCGGCCACCGCGACGAATCCCAGACCCCACGCGGTGTCGACGACGTTGTAGCGCCCGATCCGGCGGCCGATCAGGAAAGTGATGGTGTGAACGATGACCAGGATGGCCAGCGACGCCGTGGAGACGACGACGAGATTCATTGCCCGCCTCCGGCGGACGGTGTCATGACGCACGTCCCGACGGCGCGAACGTCCACTGGTAAACGTTGAGGTACCCCGACCGGAAACCGGCCTCTGAGTAAGCCAGATAGAGCTCCCACATCCGGTGAAACACGTCGTCGAATCCCAACTCCGCCAGGGCATCTTGGCGAGCGACGAAACGCTCCCGCCATAACCGAAGCGTCTCGGCGTAGTGCAGGCGCAGCGAGAACATGTCAACGGTGCGCAGCCTGGTGGTGGACTCGGTGATGCCGAGGATCGCCTCGGTCGAGGGCAGCAGACCGCCGGGGAATATGTACTTCTGGATCCAGGTGTAGGTGTTGCGGCTGGCCAGCATCCGGTCGTGCGGCATGGTGATGGCTTGGATCGCCACCCGGCCTTCGGGAGCGACCAGCCGGTCGAGCGTCTGAAAGTACGTGGGCCAGAACGGGTATCCAACGGCCTCGATCATCTCGATCGACAGCACGGCGTCATAACTGCCTTCGACGTCGCGGTAGTCGCACAGGTCGATCTCAACCAGGTCGGACAGCCCCGCCTCGGCCACCCGCTGTCGGGCCAGTCGCTGCTGCTCAGCCGACAAGGTGATCGAACGGACGTGTGCACCGCGCATTGCGGCGCGGATGCACAGTTCACCCCAGCCGGTGCCGATCTCGAGCACCCGGGTGCCCGACCCGACCCCCGTGGCGTCGAGGATGCGGTCGATCTTTCGGCGTTGCGCATCCGCGAGGCTCGACTCATGCGCGGGAAGGGACTCGAACAGCGCGCTGGAGTACGTCATCGTCTTGTCGAGGAATTCGGCGAACATGAGGTTCGACAGGTCGTAGTGGTCCGCGATGTTGCGGCGCGCCTGCCGACGGCTGTTGTACTGCGACCGCGGTGGGCGCACGACGGCGAGCGGCCGGAACCTCTGCAGGACAGGAGGAATCAGCTCTGTCAGCCGCTTGCCGAACTCGGTGAGCAGGCCCGCGATATCCGTAGAGCTCCAGTCGCCTGCCATATACGACTCACCGAAGCCGATGAGCCCGTAGCGACCGACCCGGCGAACCATGACCTCGGGCCGATGCACGACCATGGTCGGCAGCGTGGGGTCAGCCGCCCCGATGACGGTCCCGTCGGGATAGACGACGCGGATCGGCAACCGCGACACGGCTCGGCGGAACAACCGGTCGGCGATCGCGCCCGTTGCGGCACTGAGCGGCCCGCCCGGCACTCTGGCCACGGCCGGCCATCTGTCCGAATCGATGGTGGCCGGGGCGGCGGCTGACGTCAGGTCAATGATCACGACTGGTGGACTCTTTCCGGGACGTGGGATTCGCGGGGCACGATGGGGACTCGTCGCAGCCAGAGAGTGATGCCTTGTACCCGAATACCGATCGCACCCATCAACGGAGCCAATGGCGCGACGAGTTGCAGGCGAAGGATCTCGGCAACACCTGCGCGCCTTCGGTTTCCACGCATCGTGACGACGAAGGCCGGCTGGTTCTCGCGGTGCAGGGAGATGCGTACGTCGAGGTTTTCGTCGGGCCGTGGGGCGGTCACCAGGTAGTAGCCGTCCACGTCATTGAATGGTGAGACGTACAGCCTTTTCATGACGATCGTGGGGTGGTCGCTGTCGGGCGGCAGCACGTAGGCATGACGTCCGCCGTAGGTGTTGTGTACCTCGGCGATGATGTGGCGCAGCGTCCCGTCGGCGTCGTGGCACCAGTACAGGCTGAGCGGGTTGAAGACGTACCCGAGGACTCGCGCCTGCAGGAGTGCGGTGACACGGCCGCCGTGCAGGTCGATGCCCCGGTCGGCGAGGAACGCGTCGATGCGTTGACGCAAGGTGTCGTTCGGACCGTCGGATTCGAAGAGGTGGTCGCGTGCGTCGAATCGGGCGAACGGCCGGAGCCATCGGGGCAGCTTGGGTAGCGCGTCGACGTCGACGTACCAGCTGTACCCGCGATGCTCGAAGTAGTGATGCACCGGGGCGCGACGGAGGTGGGTGATCCGAGTGCGGTAGATGGCGGGTGGTGTCAGCATGCCACCGCCTCGCGGGCGACAGCCGGCCAATCGACCCCCAGACGCTGCGCCGCCCGCAATCCGGAGGCCGCCCCGTCCTCGTGGAAACCCCAGCCGTGGTACGCGCCTGCGAATACCACGCGGTCGTCGTCCAAGGTCGGCAAAAGTCGTTGAGCGGCAACAGAGGTCGGCGTGTACATCGGATGGCTGTATGTCATCTCAGTGAGCACGGTGGCGGGGTCGACGCGGTCCCTGCCGCCGAGCGTCACCAGGAACCGGGAGCCGCCGCCGAGGCGCATCAGTCGCGTCACGTCGTAGGTGACCATCACCGATGCGTCGTCGGAGGTCGCCAGGTAATTCCACGACGCCCTCGCGCGTCGGTTCTTGGGCAGCACCGACTCGTCGGTGTGAAGCTGTGCATGGTTGATGCTGTATTCGATGGCACCGAGCACTGCGCGTTCGGTCGGTGTCGGGTCGGCGAGCATGAGCAGTGCCTGATCGGGGTGGGTCGCGATCACGGCGGCGTCGTAGTGCCGCGGTCCGTTGATTTCGTCGGAAACCTCGACGCCATCGGGCAGCCGTGCCACCGAGCGCACCGCGGCGCCCAGGCGCACCTCGTCGATCTCTTTGGCCACCGCGTCGACGTAAGTCACGGAACCGCCGACCACCGTCCGCCAGGTTGGTGAGTCGAACACCGACAGCATCCCGTGGTGCTCCAGGAAAACGAACAGGTAGCGGGCTGGATAGTTCAGCGACTGGCCAGGCGGAGCCGACCACACCGCGGCGATCAGCGGCGTCATGAAGTACTCGATGAAGTACTGGGAGAAACCGTGGCGGTCGAGGAACTCGCCGACCGTCGCGTCGTTCTCGTCACTCTCGAGCAGGCGCAGCGCCGCCCGGTGGAATCGTTTGACCTCGACCAGCATGTACAGGTAGCGCGGGCGGGTGAGCGACGACCACGACGGGAACAACCCGCCGATCCCGCGGGCGCCGGCGTATTCGAGGCCACTCGCGTCGTCGCGCACCGACATCGACATGTCGGTGTCGCGGGTGGCGATGCCGAGTTCGTCGAAGAGCCGGCACAGCGTGGGGTAGGTGCGGTCGTTGTGCACCAGGAATGCCGAGTCGACGCCGATCGTGCGGCCGTCGTCGGTGTGGGGGATCTGGTGGGTGTGGGCGTGCCCTCCGAGCCGGGTGTCGGCCTCGTAGAGGGTCACGCGGTCGCGTTGTGCCAGGACATAGGCGGCGACCAGGCCTGATACGCCGCTGCCGATGACGGCGACGGAGCGTGAAGCGGGGCTGGAACTTTCCACATCCCGTATTCGGAGCCGGGGCAGGTCCGGATGGGTGAGGTGGTGCCCGCTACGCCGAGGGCGATTCCCAAGAACGCGCCGCAGCGGCCAGCCCCTGCACCAACGTCGAAGTCGCGGGGGAGAGGCCGTCGTCACCGGGCAGCTGGCTGCGCGGGCTGATGCCCCGTACCCGCGGCGTGAGTTCGAGCTGGGTGCCGCCCCGGCGCACCCGGTTCACCGGGTTCTCCGGATGCAGACCCCGCAGCTCACGGGGTATGGCGTCGATGTCGGTGACCACCTGATACCCCGGAACGGTGACGTGGTGCGCGACATGTTCGGCCAGTCGGCGGTTGCGGCCACCGGCGAGCAGTTGTGTGCTGCGACCGATGCGGCCGTAGCCGTGCAGCGACACCACCACATCGACATGGTCGAGGAACTCGGCCAGTCGTTCGGACTCCGCGGGGTCATAGCGCGCCGATGACAGGTGGTGCGGGTATTGGTCGGGGTGACGCACCACATACAGCGACGCGTCGGCGGCATCGGCGGCGCGCTCGGCGATGACGTCGGTCATCTGCTCCAGGCCGCCGCCATGGAAGGCCATGAACCCAAACCGGGACCGCAGAGTGAGCTCTTCGACGACGCCGGGGTCCGCGAGTAGTTCCGAAAGTGACTGTGGTCCAGCTGAACTCGGATGTGCCATGCTGCCGGGCCACCGGGTCGGATCCCATCGCCTCAGGAAGTCGATCCAGCGCTGCGGCAGGCCGTGCTGCAGCGCGCCGTCGACGACGCGTTCGAGATAGCCCGGCCGCGGCGGACCCGGTTCGACGCGGTGATCGATGTAGACCCACGCCTGGTACGGGCCGTCGTCGGTGTGCACCGTGAGGCGGTCGCGGCGATACCGCACCGGCACACCTTCCGCGCTGTCGAGGGTCGCGAGGTCGGTATCGGTCAGCTGCCACACGACGCCGTGTACCTGCGACCCATCGAACTGTTCGACAGTCGCCACGCCGCGCTCGTTGATCAGCCAGTCGTGGTCGGCCAGCGTCGCCGGCCGCGGGTCGGCCGCCCCAGGGCACCGCCGCGCCATCTGCCGAACGCACAGGTTCGACCCGTAGGCGAAATAGATATGCCGCATCAGCCCTTGACGGTGAGATAGATCAGCACCACATTCAGCACTGTAATCAACGCGGCGACCAGCCACCCAAGAGCAGTGGTCACCCGATGGTTGGTGTCGTCGCCCATCACTGCGCGGTCACTGGTCAGCCGCACCAGCGGGATCAGCGCAAACGGGATTCCGAACGACAGCACCACCTGGGACAACACCAGTGCACGGCTCGGGTCGACGCCCACCGCCAAGATCACCAGTGCGGGCACGAGGGTGATGAGCCGTCGGGCCACCATCGGAATCGACACGTGGAGCAGGCCCTGCATGATCATCTGGCCTGCGTACGCACCCACCGACGAGGACGCGAGACCCGACGCCAGCAGTCCGATCGCGAACAGCAGGGCGACCGTCGGGCCCAGTGTGTCGCCGACCGCGGCGTGGGCACCCTCGATCGAGTCGGTGTTGTCGCGGCCCTGCAGGTTCGTCGCCGCCACGAGCAGCATCGAGAGGTTGACCGCACCCGCGACGACCATCGCGATTCCGACGTCCCAGCGGGTGACGCGCAGCAGCATCCGGCGCATCGGGCCGGGTTCGGGGTGACCATGGCGGTCGCGGGTGAGACCGGAGTGTAGATAGACCGCGTGCGGCATCACGGTCGCTCCGAGCATTGCCGCGGCAAGCAGCACGCTCTCGGTGCCCGCGAACATCGGCAGCAGACCGGCTGCTGCCTCGCTCGCGGGGGGCGCCGCGACGAACAGGCTGGTGCAGAACCCGATCGCGATGACCAGCAGCAGGCCGGTGATGACCCGCTCGAACATCTGCTGGCCTCGGCGGTCCTTGAGCACCAAGAGCAACAGCGAGACGGCTCCGGTGATCACGCCACCGGTGAGCAGTGGGAGATCGAAAAGCAGGTACAGCGCGATGGCTCCGCCCACCACCTCGGCGAGATCCGTTGCCATCGCGACCAATTCGGCTTGCAGCCAGTAGGCCAGCCGAGTCGAGCGGCGCATCCTGCTGCCGACGGCCTCGGGCAACGACTGACCGCTCACGAGACCGAGCTTCGCCGACAGGTACTGCACCAGGCACGCCATGATGTTGGCCACCACGATGACCCACACCAGCAGGAAGCCGAACTGCGCGCCCGCGCTGACGTTGGCGGCGACGTTTCCCGGGTCGACGTAGGCGATGGCGGCGACGAAGGCCGGTCCGAGCAGCAACCAGCTCGGCCGCAACCGCACGTCAGCGTCCTGTGCCACCAACCCACCTTCTATCGGAACGTCGAATAGAAAAGTTAGGTTAGCCGAAACCTCTGCTGACGCGAAACTAGGGCAGCGTTACCAGCCCAAGCCCCATCCGCCGAGTCCGATGACCAGGCCGCCGCCCCAGTAAGGTCCCCAACCGCCGTTGCTGATCGGTGGCGGTGAGGTGACGATCTGTGAGCTGCCGTTCGTCTGGCACTGTGTCGTGTTCGGGCCGGTGTGGATGCATTCGGGTGTGGCCGCAGCGGCCGGAGCGAAGGCCACGGCGCATGCGCCCGCCATCGCGAAAACTGTTGCGGTATAACGAATCCTGGACCGCATGGTAGGCCTCCTCAAGGCCGCGGTTGGGGTGATCAGCGGCCGCCGTGGCCGCCGCCGCCACCCGGTGGTAGCGCCGCCCCACGACCCCGATCAGGGGAAGAACAAGCCGGGCTCGCCCCACATGTCGCCCCACGGGCCGACGTACTCCTGCTGGGCGGGCGTGTCGTTGATCTGCACATTGCCCGGCGTCGCGCACTCGGTCGCAGAGCCGCCGAGGGCTGCGGAGCCGCCCTCGTTGACGCATTGTGGGAGACCCGACGCCTGCGGACGCTGTTCCTGGACAGGTGCAGGTGCAGGTGCAGGTGCAGGAACAGGTTCGGGTGCCGGTTGGGCGCTGGCCGCCGGGGCGGCCACGATAGCGATCGCTGCCCCGGCAGCGGCAACGAGCGGAGTGAAGATTCGGATTGTGGTCCGCATAGGCGCGCCCTTCATCAAGTTTTTCCCCGGCTTATCGATCAGAGTACAACCCTTTTCCGGTGATCAGGGGTAGGTCCAGGGTGGTCCTGATGCCGGCCGGAGCGGCTACCACCGCGGGGATCGCGTTGACGACGCGGGCCGCCGTTGCCACCAGTCCGGCATGGTTGTGATCACCATTGGGGCTGCTGAGGCAGAGGTCCAAAGCGTAGGACGGCTCACCGGTGATCTCGATGCGATAGGAGCCGCCCTCCTGCGCCGGCTGCGGCCAGTCGGGCCGCAGATCGTCCCGCAACCGGGTGACGTGTTCGAGGACGACGGCCACCTTGCCGTCCTTCTTTCCCTGGACCTCGAAGCGCAGCGCCGCCGCGGTGCCCTTCTCGACATGGCCGGACGCGATGTCGAAATCCTCTGGGGCGGGCTCGCGAACGTAGGTCTCGGTCACCTCGTCCAGTTCGACACCGATGCCCGCGGCCAGCTGCCGAACCACCGAACCCCACGCGAGGCTCAGCACCCCCGGCTGCAAGAGCATCGGAAGTTCGTCGAGCGGCCGGCCGAAGCCCATCACGTCGAACATCACGGTGGCGCTGTCGTAGGTGTCGTAGTTGATGATCTCCATGCACCGGATCTGCTCGATGCTCTGGCACGTTCCGGCCAGTGCGAGCGGAAGCAGGTCGTTGGCGAACCCAGGGTCGATGCCGTTGACGAATATGCTGGCGTTGCCTTCCTTCGCCGCATCCTCGATCGGTTTGAGGAGTTCTTCGGGAATCACACCCCATGGGTATTGGAGGAACACCGCGCTGCTGGCGACCACGTTGACGCCCGCGGCCAGGATGCGCCGGTAGTCCTCAAGCGCGTCGGGCAGACGGTTGTCGGCCATCGCGGTGTAGACCGCACAGTCCGGCTTGGCCGCCAGGACGGCGTCGAGATCGGTCGTGGCGATGATCCCCGTCGAAACATCAAGTCCAGCAAGCTCTCCGGCGTCCTTACCGGCCTTGGACTCCGACGACACCCACACCCCGGTCAGCTCGAACTGCGGATCGTTGATCAGCTGGGTCAGAGCGTGACGTCCGACGTTGCCGGTGCCGATTGCTGCTGCTTTGATACTCAAGAGTTGCTCCTCACAGATCCGGGATGGGCAGGTCGAGGTTGGGGAAGGTGAGGCCGCCGTCGACCTCGAGTGTCTTGCCGGTCAGGTAGGACCCGGCGGGGGAGGCCAGGTACACGGCCGCCGCGGCGATGTCCTCGGGTTGGCCCAATCTGCGCATGGGCGTGGCCTTTTCCATCGGTGCGCGCAGTTCGTCGTTGGAGGCGACCACGTCGAGCGCCGAGGTGAGGATCGAACCGGGGGCGATCGCGTTGACGCGAATCTTGGGGCACAAGTCCAGTGCGGTGAGCCGGGTGTAGTGCGCGAGCGCGGCCTTGGCGGTGCCGTATGCGGCGAATCCGCGACCCGCTTCGCGGCCCATCGTCGACGTGATGTTGATGATGTTGCCGCCGCCCGAATGCTCGAGCATCAACGGGACGGCCGCGACGGTGAGCGCGTGCGCGGTGGCCACGTTGAAGGTGAAGGCGTCGCGCAGGTCCTTGGTGGATGTGGTCAGCAGCGTGTTGGGCATGGTGCCGCCGACGTTGTTCACGACGATGTCTAGTTTGCCGAAGGCCTCGATGGCCTCTCCCGCGAGCTTGGCGGTGTCCTCGGGGTGGGCGAGATCGGCGACCACGACGTGGGCTTTGCGACCGAGACCCTTGATCTGCTCGGCCACCTCTTCGAGTTGCGATTGCGTGCGGGCGGCAATGACCACGTCAGCACCGGCTTCCGCGAATGCCAGCGCCATCGCCGCGCCGAGGCCGCGGCCAGCGCCGGTCACCACCGCGACGTGGTCGTCCAGCCGAAATCTGTCCAGTATCACAATCGTTTCCTTCCGTCGCCCGGGCGAACCTTAGCAAGCCTAGACAGCACCGGAAAGGACTTTCTGAAACACGTTCTACTTATGTCAGGGATGGTGGCGGCGCCGGCGATCGGGCCGTGGGCCGGCCGTTCGACCGACCGTTACTTCAAGCGACTCTTGCCTCGACCAGGCTGTATGGAGACGCCGTCGGTATGACGCGCGTCATCTCGAGTCCGCTTCGGCGCAGTAGGTCGCGATACTCGTCGGCGCTGCGCTCACGGGCGCTTCCGCCGAGCAACATCTCCAGATCGGCCCACTTGCCGATGAAGTCGCGGTCGTGTTCGGGAATCACGAGTTCCACCAACACGATTCGGGCTGCGGGGCCGACAGAAGCGCGGACCGTGCGAAGGATGTCGAGGGCCTCATCGTCGGGCCAGTCATGAATGATGTGCTTCAGGAGGTAGACGTCGCCGTCGGCCGGGACCTTCTCGAAGAACGACCCGCCGTCGATGCGGACACGGTCGGCCACTCCCGCTTTCTCCAGCAGCGCAGGCGCGTTCGCCACCACCTGCGGCAAGTCGTAGAGCACACCGCGGGCGCCAGGCGTAGCAGCCAGGACGGAAGCGAGCAGTCGGCCGTGTCCACCCCCCACATCCACGATCGTCGAGCCGCCGCTGAAGGGGTATGCGGTAATGACGAATTCCTCGGACAGGCCCGAAATGTTGGTCATGGTTTCGTTGAACAAGGCAGCGAGTTCGGGCTCGTCGTCGAGGTACTCGAAGAAGTCCTTGCCGCGTAGCCGCGGAATACTTGCCTGGCCCGTCCGAATCGAGTCGACGAGCATGCTCCAGTGTTCGCGGTGCTGCGGCGAGCCGTAGTACTTCGCGGCCGCGGCCATGGACTGCGGCGCGTCGGACCGCAAGGTGTCGGCAAGAGGATTGAGCGCGTAGCGGCCATGGCGGTCCTGACGGAATACGCCGCGCCCGACGAGAGCTCGTAACAGCCTGCGGAGCGCGTCGGGGTCGGCGTCGACGCGACGCGCCAAGTCCTCGAGGGACAGCGGACCCGACGCCAGAGCGTCGGCAACGCCCAGCTGGGCGGCGGCCTGGATCGCCTGCGACGTCCACGCCGCCAGGATCAGTTCCACCATCGCCACCGGGGCAGGCGCGAGCCGGAGATGCAGTCGGTTGACATGATGCCGTGCGCGCTCGACGACCCTCGCGAGTCCAGGGGGAACGGTAGTCATGGCGGCCTCCATGCTAATTTAGATAAAGCAGCATATATTGGATATAGCGAACTATAAGGAAGTCGAGAATCAGTGTCAACAGCTGCCGAATCAAAGCCGCGGCGCAAGTACGACAACAGCCGCCGGCGCGCCGACGCCGAAGCACGCCAACGCAGCATCATCGAGGCGGCCACCGACTTGTTCGTCGAGCAGGGTTTCGGTCCGACGACGATCGATCAGATCGCCGCCGCGGCCGATGTGTCGGCTCAGACCATCTATGCGACCTACGGTTCCAAAGCCGCTGTCCTCTTCCGCGCCATCGAGATCGCCGTCGCCGGCGATTATGAGGAAGCCCCGCTCATGGATTTCGCGCCCGATCTCGCGGAGCTGTCCGAGCATCGTTCACAGTTCGCCGCCGCCGCGCATTTCGTGCGTGAAATGCATGACCGCGTCGCGGCGCTCATGCGGGTGATGGAGGGGGCCGCTTCGGCTGATCCCAGTCTCGAGGAAAGGCGCACAGACCTACTTCGCCAGATTCGATCCGCGGTTGCGGTGTGGATCTCGCAGATCGGATCGGAGGCGCTGCGGCCCGGCCTATCCGAGGATCAAGCGACCGACGTGGCGTTCACCGTGCAGGCGCCGCATCTGTATTCGATATACACAGCCGATCTTGGCTGGACGCCGGACCAATACGAGGAGTGGCTCGCGCACGCGCTGCCCCGCCTCTTGCTGCGTCCAGAACTTCTGACCGAATGACGGCTACTTCTTGGCAGCGGCCTTCTTGGCCGCCTTCTTGGCGGGCGCTTTCTTCGCGGCTTTCTTGGCCGGGGCCTTCTTGGCCGCCTTCTTTGCGGGTGCCTTCTTGGCAGGCTCGTCCGAACCGCCTTCGCGGCGGGCCTTGACGCTGGCCTCCAGCTTCGCCAGCAGATCCGAGACGTCCTCGGTCTCGTCGAGTTCCTTCGGCTGCTCCTCGGTGGTAAACGCCTCTCCGCCTTCGAGTTTCGCCTGGATCAGCTCGTGCAGCTGTTCCTGGTAATCATCGTGATAGCGGTCGGGCTTGAAGTCGTCGGTCATCGACTCGACGACCTGGCTCGCCATCTTGAGCTCGGCCGGCTTGATGTCGGTCTTCGTATCGAGCGACGGGAAGTCAGGATCGCGGATCTCGTCGGGCCACAGCAGCGTCTGGATCACCATGACGTCGCGCTTTGAGAAGTCCTGCACCCGCAGTGCCGCCAGCCGCGTCTTGTTCCGCAGCGCGAAGTGCACGATCGCGACCCGGTCGGTATCCATCAGCGTCTTGGCCAGCAGCACGTACGACTTCGTCGACTTACCCTCGGGTTCGAGGAAGTAGCTCTTGTCGTACATCATCGGATCGATGTCGCTGGCGGGAACGAACTCCAACACCTCGATCTCACGGCTGCGTTCCTCGGGCAAGGTCGCGATGTCGTCGTCGGTGATGATCACCGTCTGACCGTCGTCGGATTCGTAGGCTTTCGCGATGTCACGGAACTCGACGACCTCGCCGCACACCTCGCAGACGCGCTTGTACCGGATGCGTCCGTTGTCCTTCTCATGCACCTGGTGAAACTTGACGTCGTGGTCTTCGGTCGCGCTGTAGACCTTGACCGGGACGTTCACCAGGCCGAAGGCAATTGAACCCTTCCATATGGAGCGCATAAACCCACGTTAGCCGGGCCGGGGCGACCGCGGGCCGGAGCTCGCCGCTGCAGCCTCACGTGTTGCGCGATCGGGAAGGTCGGCACCGGCACGGCCGACGGTCAGCGCCGACGAGAGCGCCGCCGTCGAAACTACCGAGTTGAGCGCATCGAGACCGATGGCGCGCAGGTCGTGGCGTCTCTCGGCGCCCAGCAGATTCAACTCCCACAACGCATCGATCAGCCCGGTCATGAACGCATCGCCGGCGCCGACCGTGTCGACCACGTCGACCGGGAGGGCCGCGATCCGCGCCGTACCCGCGTCGCACATTGCGAAGGCGCCGCGATCGCCCATCGTCACCGCGACGATGGACGGGCCCAGGCTCAGCCAAGTCCGGGCGATCTGTTTGGCCGTGCGATGCGGGTCGATCCAGCGCAGGTCCTCATCGCTGGCCTTGACCACGTCGCACTTCTCGAGGAGCCGGTCGATGCGGCCCCGCGTGGCGTCACCGTCTTCGATCAGCGCCGGGCGCACGTTGGGATCGAAGGTGATCGTTGCCGACGGGTGGTAGGTGTCCAGTAGTGCCGCGGTGGCACGGCAGCCCGGCTCGTGCCAGCTCGCGATCGATCCCGTGTGCGCGACGAGCGGCGGTGTGACCTCCGGAGTGCCCGTAAGCTCCCAGTCGATGTCGAATGTGTACTGCGCCGAACCGTCTTCGTCGAGCGTGGCGACGGCGGTCGGGGTGTGGTCGGCGGACATACTGCCCGAGACCAGTTGTACTCCAGAGCTTTCCACGTACTCGGCGATGCGTCTTCCGCGCGCATCGTCGCCGATGTGGGTGAGGAAGTCGACTCCCCGGTCCAGCCGAGCCAACCCCACCGCCACGTTGAGCGGGCTACCCCCGACGTGCTCACCAGTCACCTGACCGTCTCGCTCGACGATGTCGATCAGCGCCTCGCCGATCACCAGCGCTCTCATCGCGAATCCTTGCGAAGCAAGGTCTCGAGCGTTGCCCGCGCCCCGTCGCGGTGCAGCGATTCCAGTGCCCATACATAGGCCTCGACGAACCGCGAATCGTTGGCGAGGTCGCCGAACACCTCGGCGTTCTCGATGAACGCAGTCGGGTTCTTTCGTTGTGACTTCGCCAGCGGGACAAGGGTATCGGCCAGTTGGTCCTGAACGTCGATCGGATCACCCTGCTCGTCCACGCCTTCGGCGTACCGCGCCCAGCTGGCCACGGTGGCGGCCGACAGCCGAATCGGTGCATCAGTTCTCAGATTCTCTCTGATCACCGGAAGCAGCCATTTGGGGATGCGGTCGGACGAGCCGTAGCACAGCCGCGCAATCGTGTCCTTGACACCAGGATTGGCGAACCGCTCGATCAGTGTTCGCTTGTAGTCCGGCAGGTCGATACCGGGCACCGGCTTCAGCGTCGGGGTGGCTTCCTCGTCCATGTAGTGCATCAGGAACTCGGCGAACAGCGGATCACCTGCGGCATCGTGCACCAGCCGGTATCCCGCCAGATATGCGAAGTAGCACAGACTTTGATGGCTGGCGTTGAGCAACCGCAGCTTCATCAACTCGTACGGTGTTACGTCGTCGACCATCAGCACATCGACCTTCTCCAACGGCGGGCGGCCATCGGAGAAATCGTCCTCGAGCACCCATGAGGTGAACGGTTCCGCGACCACTGGCCACCGGTCGTCGACGCCGAATTCGTCCTTGACGGTGGCGATCACGTCGGGTGTCGTGACCGGGGTGATGCGGTCCACCATCGAGTTGGGGAACGTGGTGTGCGCGGTGATCCATTCGCCGAGGCCGCGGTGGACACGGTCGGCGTAGGTGGTGAACGCATGCCGGGCCACGTCACCGTTGCCCTCGATGTTGTCGCACGACACGATCGTTGGTGAGGCGATGCCGCGGTCGCGCCGTCGTGCCAGCGCCTCGGCGACGAGACCGAATACGCTTTCGGGTCCCGCCCCGTCGATGTTGTAACCACCCTCGGTGATGGTCAGCGAGATGATGCGAGTGCTGGGTGCGGCGAGCAGCTCGATCACCGACTCGGGATCGTCGGGCGCGTACCGGTAGTCGATGATCGACCCGATCACCCGCGCAGTGCGGGTGCCGTCGGGGTTCTCGAGCAGCAGCGTGTACAGCCCGTCCTGTGCGGCCATCACGTCGGCCATCTTGCGGTCGGCCGCCATGACACCGACGCCGCAGATCCCCCAGTCTTTGGCGAGGCCCATCTCGAGGAGCCGGTCGATGTACATCGCCTGGTGGGCGCGATGGAAGCCGCCGACCCCGAAATGCACTATGCCCACGTTGATCTCGTCGCGATCATAGCTAGGCCTGCTGACTGTCATGACACGGTCACCACCGACTTGACGCTACCCGGCATCCGGTCTGAGTCCAGTGCCTCAGCGGCTTCCTCCAGGGGGAAGCGGGCGGTCACCATGGCATCGAGGTCGACGCGCCCGGATTGCACCAACGCGATCGCCGTCGGCCACGTGTTGGCGTACCGGAACACCCCCGTCAGCACCAGCTCACGATTCTGGATCAACTGCGTAGGCAGTTCCATGGACTCGGCGCCCGAACCGACGAGGACAATCCGTCCCGCGGGACGCACGGCGCGGATGCCGGCGGCGACGGCCGCCGCCGCACCGGACGCATCGATGAATGCGTCGACCGCCAGATCTTCATCGCTCCCGGCGGCGGGGTCGACGGTTGTCGTGGCGCCGAAGGTCAAGGCGCGGTCGCGACGGGTCGGGTCGGGATCACTGACGACGATCTCCGTTGCGCCATAGGCCTTGGCGAGCTGGGTCAGCACGATGCCGATGGGTCCGGCGCCTGCAATCAGCACCCGCGATCGGCCGTCGAGTTCGGCCTTGCGGATCGCGGCGATGCCGACGGACAACGGCTCACACAGGGCCGCGGCATCGTCGGACATCGAGTCCGGCACCGGGTGCGCGAACTCCGCACCGATGGTCACGTAGTCGCACAGCGCGCCGTCGACCGGCGGCGTGGCGAAGAACTGCATGTGCGGACACAGGTTGTAGTGACCGCGCCGCGTCTCATCGCTGTCGGGGTCGGGCCGCTGAGGTTCGATCGACACCCGTTGACCGATACGCGACGGGTCGACCGAATCGCCGACGCCGACGATGGTGCCCGCCGCCTCGTGCCCGAGGACCAGTGGCGCTTCCACGACGAAGCCACCCACCCGGCCATGCCGGTAGTAGTGCGTGTCCGAACCGCAGACACCCACCGATGAGACCTGTATCAGCACGTCACCGGCCTGCGGCGTCGGCACCGGGCGCTGCTGCATTTCGATCCGGCCCGGCTCGATGAGTACGGCGGCCCGCATTCGGGTATCGGACGAAAGTGTTGTGTGCGTCACAGTGAACATGTTAGCGTTATGAGCATCTACTCGCACCCCTGAGCAAATGCTCACGCGGTCGAGGGAAAGAGGGGCGCATCACGTGACCGCTTCGACGTCGAACGGCGAGGTCGCCAGGCCGGCTGCGCAGAGTCGTGCCGGGGCGCCCGAGGACCTTCGGCTCGCGCTGCGGGCGGCGACGCTGTACTACCTGGACGGCCTGACGCAGGCCGAGATCGCTGCCCGTCTCGGCGTCTCACGCCCGACCGCAGGTCGGTTGGTGGCCAGGGCGAAGGCCAAAGGCCTGGTACGCATCGAAGTCGTCGTACCGCCGGATCTGCGTGACAACCTGCACGCCGACGAGGAGCGCGAGCTCGAACGCTGCTTCGGCCTGACCGAGGCCGTGGTGGCCGGACACGGTGTCGACGTCGGATCGCCCGGACGTCCGGCCGCGTACGCGAGCGTGGGTCGCGCCGCGGCCGCGCTGTTGATGCGCCGGCTCTCGCCGGAGGATGTCCTCGGATTCACCTGGGGCCCAGAGCAGGTGGCGGTGGCCACCGGGCTGCTGCCCGGCGTTGCCAGCTGCCGGGCCGTGGTGCAGCTGGACGGCGCGATGTCCACCGCGGCCTACCAGACCGGTACCGAGCTGATCCTCAGCCGTTGCGCAGATATGTTGCGCGCCACTGCGATCCGGCTACCCGCCCCACTCTATGCTGATCCTTCTACCGTCGCCTCGATGCGCAGCGACTCGGTGATCTCGCGGACGCTCGAGGCGGGCAGGCGTGCCGACGTCATGGTGTTCGGCGTGGGCGCGGTTTCGACCTCCACGACGCTGTTCGAAGGCAGTTATCTGGACACCCGCATGCTCGACGAGCTGATCTCGCTGGGCGCGGTGGGGGAGATCGGCGGACGCTTCTTCGACGCCGACGGTGCGCCCGTGGACACCGAACTGCAGCAGCGCGCGGTCTCGGTTCCGCTCGAGGACATCCGCCGCTGTCAGAAGACGCTCCTGATCTCCAGCGGCGTCACCAAATATCCCGCCACGCTCGGTGCACTACGCGGAAATCTGGCCAGGCTACTGGTCTGTGACATCGATTGTGCCCGTTGGCTACTGGCCCAGGCATGATCCAGCGAAAGGTGATGTGATGGTGAAAGTGCTCAAGCGATGGGCCGCATTGACCGCCGTGGCGGGGTTGACGCTGACGGCGGTCGGCTGTTCCGGCGCGGGCAGCCTCGGCGCCTCCGACAACCAGGTGACGATCGCGCTGGTGTCCAATTCTCAGATGACGGATGCCCAACAGCTGTCGTCGGATTTCGAGAAGAAGAATCCGGGCACGAAGCTGAAGTTCGTCACGCTGTCGGAGAACCAGGCGCGCGCCAAGATCACCATGTCGGCCGCGATGGGCGGCAGCGAATTCGACGTGGTCATGATCAGCAACTTCGAAACCCCGCAATGGGCGCGCGACGGCTGGCTGGTGAACCTGTCGGACTACATCGAGAACACGCCGGGATACGACCCCGACGACTTCATCCCGTCGCTGCGGGAGTCGCTGTCGTATGAGGGCGACATGTACTCGGTGCCGTTCTATGGCGAGTCGTCGTTTCTGATGTACCGCAAGGATTTGTTCGAACAGGCCGGCATCGAGGTCAATCAGGACCCGAACTACCAGCCGCAGTGGCAAGAGGTCGCCGACTGGGCGAGAAAGTTGAAGACCGACGACCGAGCGGGGATATGCCTGCGCGGCAAGCCGGGTTGGGGTGAGGTGCTGGCACCACTGGACACCGTGATCAACACGTTCGGTGGCCGGTGGTTCGACGAGCAGTGGAACGCGCGGCTGGACAGCCCCGAGGTGAAGGAAGCTGTCAACTTCTATGTCGACACACTCAACAGCGCGGGCGAACTCGGAGCGTCGTCGACGGGATTCCAGGAGTGCGCCAACCTGTTCGGTCAGGGCCAGACGGCCATGTGGTACGACGCGACGTCGGCCGTTTCGGTACTCGAGGACCCAAAGTCCTATCCGGAACTGCAGGGCAAGATCGGTTACCTGCCCGCCCCCATCGTTGTCAAGCCGAACTCGGGGTGGCTCTACACCTGGTCGCTGGGAATTCCGAAGGGAGCGAAGAACCCCGACGGCGCGTGGAAGTTCATCTCATGGATGACCAGCAAGGAATACCTGAGAATGGTTGGCGAGAAACTCGGCTGGGCACGCGTGCCACCGGGTAGCAGGACGTCGACCTACACGGAATTGCCGGAATACGAGGCGATCTCGAAGGCATACGGCCCATTGACGTTGCAGTCGATCAGGAACGCGACGCCGAACGACCCGACGGTGAAACCTGTTCCGTACACCGGCGTGCAGTTCGTCGGGATCCCCGAGTTCCAGGATCTCGGGACGAGAGTGAGCCAGCAGATCAGCGCCGCAATCGCCGGACAGAAGTCGGTCGAAGACGCGCTCGCACAATCACAGGAATACGCCGAAGTCGTCGGCCGCACATATCAGGAGAAGTGATGACCGTTACCGCTGATGCCGCGGCCGAGGCCGACGAAAGGGCCGTGGCCGAAAGGGTTCGAAAAATTCGGGAGGCCCAAGACGTCGGCGTGAGCCGCGCCGAGGGCTGGCGGCGGCGCGGGCCGTTGCTTCCCGCCCTGATCTTCATGATCGCCGTCACGCAGATCCCGTTCTTGCTCACGCTCTACTACTCGACGCTGTCGTGGAACCTGGTGCGTCCCGGCTCACGGCAGTTCGTCGGCCTGCAGAACTACATCGCGGTCGCCAAGGACAGCCAGTTCTGGTCGGTCGCCTTCAATACCGTCATTCTCATCGTCGTGGTGGTATTGATCTCGGCGTTCTTCGGCCTGTTACTCGCGCTGCTCTTGGACCGGGCATTTCTCGGACGCGGTGTGGTCCGAACCCTTTTGATTACGCCGTTTCTCGTCACACCCGTTGCGGCAGCATTGATCTGGAAGACCACCATCCTCGACGCAACGAACGGCATCCTGAACTGGGTGCTGTCGCTGGTGGGCATAGGCCCGGTCGACTGGATAGGCCAGTTCCCCCTCACCATGGTGATGGTTGTCCTGATCTGGCAGTGGACGCCGTTCATGATGCTGTTGATCCTCGCCGGCCTCCAGTCGATGCCTCGCGACATCCTGGAGGCCGGTCGAGTCGACGGTGCGGGCGCGTTTCAACTCTTCCGCGAGTTGACGCTGTCCCACCTTCGACGCTTCATCGAGTTGGGCGTGGTGCTCGGCGCGATCTATCTGGTAAACACCTTCGACACCATCTACATGTTGACTCAGGGTGGTCCGGGTATCGCCAGTGCGAACCTGCCCTTCTACATCTATCAGCGCGCGTTCCTCGGCTTCGACATGGGTGAGGCCGCGGCGATGGGTGTGGTGGTAGTGATCTTCACGATCATCATCGCGAACTTCGCGCTTCGACTGATCTTCAAATCGTTCACCGGCAAGGAAGAGGCCGCATGATGACGACGACAATTGAGAAGGACACGGCCACCGCGACTTCGGCATCGTCAAAGAAGAAGTCCCGGAAGTTCAGCCCATGGGGTGTTTTGGCATGGATTGTTGGACTCGGCTTCTTCTTCCCGGTGTTCTGGATGGTGTTGACCGCCTTCAAATCCGAGGCCGATGCGGCGACGAGTCCGCCGAAGCTTTTCTTCACCCCTACGCTGGATCAATTCAAGGAGGTCTTCGAACAGGGTATCGGCCCGGCATTTCTGAACTCGCTGTTCGCCACCGGGATCTCGACGCTGTTGGTATTGCTACTCGGTGTCCCGGCCGCGTTCGCGCTGTCGCTGCGACCGGTGAAAAGGACGCAGGACGCACTGTTCTTCTTCATGAGCACCAAGATGCTGCCGATCGTCGCAGTGATCCTGCCGCTATACGTGATCGTGTCCAATATCGGCCTGCTGGACAACATCTGGGCATTGGTCATTCTCTACACCGCGATGAACCTGCCGATCGCGGTGTGGATGATGAGGTCGTTCTTCCTGGAGGTACCCGGTGAACTGCTCGAGGCAGCCAGCCTGGACGGCGCAAGCCTATGGCGGTCGGTGCGCGAGGTCATCTTGCCGCTCGTCTCACCAGGCATCGCCGCCACGGCGCTGATTTGCGTGATCTTCGCCTGGAACGAGTTCTTCTTCGCAGTGAACCTGACCGCGGTGAATGCCCAGACCATGCCGGTGTATCTGGTCGGCTTCATCGCCGGTCAGGGTCAGTACTGGGCCGTGTTGTCGGCGGCCGCAACCATGGCTGCGCTCCCCGTGATCCTGTGCGGGTGGCTCGCCCAGAACAAGCTAGTGCGCGGACTTTCGTTCGGTGCGATCAAGTAACCGTCAAAAGCAAACCAGGAGAAGACCAATGGCTTCTATAACCTACAAGAACGCGTCGTGCATCTACCCGGGCTCCGACAAGCTTGCGGTGGACTCGCTCAACCTCGACATCTCCGACGGCGAGTTCGTCGTGCTGGTCGGTCCGTCGGGTTCGGGCAAGAGCACCGCGCTGCGCATGCTCGCCGGACTCGAGGACATCGACGAGGGCCACATCGAGATCGGTGGCAAGAACATGGTCGGCGTGCCGTCCAAGGACCGCGACATCGCGATGGTGTTCCAGAACTACGCGCTGTATCCGAACAAGACCGTCGCCGAGAACATGGGTTTCGCGCTGAAGCTGCGCGGCGTGTCCGCCGAGGAGCGTCGCAAGAAGGTCGAGGAAGCGGCGAAGATCTTGGATCTGACCGAGTTCCTGGACCGCAAGCCGGCCAAGCTGTCCGGCGGTCAGCGGCAGCGCGTCGCGATGGGCCGCGCCATCGTGCGTGAGCCACAGGTCTTTTGCATGGACGAGCCGTTGTCGAATCTCGACGCCAAACTCCGGGTGCAAACGCGCACCCAGATCGCCGCGCTGCAAAGGCGTCTGGGTACCACCACCGTCTACGTCACGCACGATCAGGTCGAGGCGATGACGATGGGCGACCGGGTGGCCGTACTGCGGTTCGGCAAGCTGCAGCAGTTCGCCTCGCCGAACGAGCTGTATGACCGGCCGGCGAACGCCTTCGTCGCAGGCTTCATCGGTTCGCCCGCGATGAACCTCGTGACGCTGCCCGTCGCGCCCGAAGGCGTCAAGATCGGTGATTCGGTGCTGGCACTCGAGCGTGACGATCTGACCAAGCTGAGCGACGCGGGCCTGTCGGAGGTCACCTTCGGTATCCGGCCCGAGCAGCTCGAGATCTCCGAGTCGGACGGCGTCGAGGTCGTGGTCGACCTGGTCGAGGATCTCGGCAGTGAGGCGTATGTGTACACGCACGCAGGTTCGGGGGTGGAACTGGTCGCGCGGTGCAACCCACGCACCGCGCCCAGACTGGCCGACACGGTGCGACTGCGTAAGAACCCCGAAGGCGCGGTGCATCTGTTCCACCCCGAGTCGGGTGAGCGCCTGAATTAGCATGCCAGCGCCGGACTTCCGGCTCCGGACACCGACTCCCGGTCTGCTGGGGCTCCCGTGGGACCGGCCACTCCACGACTGGACGGTTCCCGACGTCCCGTTGCGCGACATCGCGGTGGGGCCCAGCCGTCACCTGGTGAAGTTCGTCGACGCCGATGGTGCGCTGTGGGCGGTCAAGGACATGCCGCCGCGGATCGCGGCCAAGGAGTACGACGTCCTGCGGCGGCTCGAGGAGATGGGCCTGCCCGCGGTGCGTCCCGCCGGTGTGGTGGTGCAGCCCGAATTCGACACCGCGATCCTGGTCACCCGCTACCTCGAAGGGTCTTGGCAATATCGCCGGCTGTTCATGCGGCTGCCGCCGGACCAACCGAAACACCGTGCGCGGCTGCTGGACGGAATGGCCGGCCTTCTGGTGGAACTGCACCGGCACGGTGTGTTCTGGGGTGACTGCTCGCTGGCGAACACATTGTTCTCCCGCGACGGTCAGCTGCTGCAGGCGTGGCTGGTCGACGCGGAAACCTCGGAAGTACACCCGAGTTTGAGTCGGGGGCAACGCGAGCACGACCTCGACATCATGGTCGAGAACGTCGCGATGGGAATGGTCGACCTGGCCGAGCGGCTTGGACAGACGGCACTGGAGGACGTGCTGATCTCCGAGGTTCAGGACACCAGGGCTCGCTACGACATGCTGTGGGACGCGTTGCACGCCGAGCCCGTCTTCGGGTTCACCGATCGTTACCGCGTCGAGGGGACGGTGCGGAAACTGAACGACCTCGGCTTCGCGGTCGACGAAGTGTCGCTGCAGCCGATCGAGGCGGGCAAGCTCAAACTCCGTGTCGCCGTGGGTGATCGGCGCTACCACGCGCAGCGTCTGCAGGAGCTCGCGGGACTCGATGTGGGCGAGGGTCAGGCCCAGATCTTGCTTGGCGATCTGCTCGCGTATCAGGCGCAGTTGTGCCGAGAGGCGGGCCACGACGTCGACGAGCGCACCGCGGCGAGGTTGTGGGTGATCGAAGTGTTGACCCCGTACGAGAGGCTGGCCCACGACGTCGTCGGCAACAAGGGCACCCCGATCCAGGCGTACTGCGATCTGCTCGAAGTCCGCTGGCTGCTGAGCGAGCGGGCGGGTCACGATGTGGGTACGAACGCGGCGCTCGCCGCGCTGCACGGGGACGTGATCCCCACTGACTCGGCGGCGAAGGTGGCTGTCGCCGAGACGCCGACGGAGCCGTTCGAGGTGCTGGCGATGGACGACGACTGAGCGACAATCGAGCGACATTCGAGCGACAATGTCGCTCGAATTCGACTGCACGACAACGCTTTAGGTTCTTAGAGGTCTCTTCGGATTTCTTCTAGAGTTTCCTTAGAGTTCGAACGTATGTTCGAGTCATGAGTGCGGAGGCGGTGCGGGAAGCGATCGCCGCCCTGCGTGCCGCGCACGATCATGTGGCCGCGCTGCCCATCGACGTGCTGACCAAGTCCGAACTGGTTGCTGCTCTTGATGAACTGGAAACGCTGTCGTGTCAGTTGCCGACCCAGGCCCACCGGATGTTGGCCCGCTTGCAGATCGAGGCGACGGCCAAGGAGATGGGCGCCAAGTCCTGGCGTCAGGTGTTGGCGACGCGATGGCGCCTCTCGACGTCGGAGGCGGGGCGTCGCCTCGATGAGGCGGCGCTGTTGGGACCGCGCCGCGCGTTGACCGGAGAGCCGCTGGATCCGGTGCTGCCGTGTGTTGCGCTCGCGCAGGCGCGCGGAATGATCAACGGCGAGCATGTCGAGGTGCTGCGGAAGGCGATGGACCGCATCCCGCCTGCGATCGACACCCTGACCCGCGCGCAGATCGAAGTCGATCTGGTCGGCCACGCGGTCGGATTGGGACCCAAGGAACTCAGGGATCAGGCCGAGCGCACCCTGTTCCTGCTGGACCAGGACGGCCCCGAACCCGACGATGCCGAACGCGCACGCCGCCGCGGCGTGTCAAAGGGGCCGCAGGGTTCGGACAAGATGACCCCGTTGAAAGGCAATCTCACCCCGGAGTTGGCGGCCACGCTGGAGGCGATCCACGCCAAGTGGGCCGCGCCGGGAATGTGCAATCCCGATGATGAGAGCCCCTGCATCTCGGGCACTGCGAGCCAAGCCCAGATCGACAACGATCATCGGACGCTTGCACAGCGTCAGCACGACGCGCTGCTGGCGGTCGGGCGCAGCGTGCTGGCCAGCGGGGTGCTGGGACAGCACAACGGGTTGCCGACCTCGATCATCATCCGCACCACCCTGCAGGACTTGGAGAGCCGCGCCGGGGTCGGCGTCAGCGGCGGCGGCACGGTGGTGCCGATCGGCGATGTGATCCGCATGGCCGCGCACGCGAATCAGTTTCTGGCGGTGTTCGACGAGGCGACTGGTTCGGCGTTGGATCTGTTTCGGGCTCGGCGGGTGGCGTCCCCGGCGCAGCGGCTGATGCTGATCGCCCGCGACGGGGGGTGCACGAAACCGGGGTGCACCGTCCCGGCGTATGGCAGCCAGGTTCATCACGCGGCCAAGGATTGGGCCGATGACGGGTTGACCAATGTCGATGAGCTCGGGTTGGCGTGCGGGCCGGATAACCGGATGGTCGGCGCGGGCGGGTGGACCACCCAGATGAACGAGGACCACGAGGTGCAATGGATCCCGCCCGCGCACTTGGACACCGGCCAAGCCCGCGTCAACGACTACCACCGCCCCGAACGGCTGCGCCCACCCAGCGACGAACCATTCAAGGAACCGGCAATACGGGCCGATGACACACCCTCAGACGATGTCCCACCATTCGAAAACCCGCCGTTCGACGATGAATGGCTCATCGGACCACCCGATTACGAACCGATCCTCAACCCACACGAACCCGGCGGCCCAGAACCCAACGCCGCCTGACGTCGGTCAGCCGACGACGGCCGGGTTGCCAGGGTCGAGGCCGCTCGGCAGGTTCGGGCTCAGACCGCTTCCGCTTCCGTGGGTGGCTTCTTGGTGAGCCATCGGCCGGCAGTTGTTGTCCATCGGCGTCTGATCGCCGGAGCAGTAGGGCAGCAGATCCTCGGGGTCGGCGGCCGCTTGCGGCGCTGAGAAGACGATGGCTGCGCCCGCGAGCAGGCACGCCGCGAAGATTCTCGTCATAGTCGCACGCTACCCGGGGTAATACCGTGGTGTGGTGGATCAGTTCGGTCGGGTGAAACTGACCAATCCGGACAAGGTGCTGTATCCCGCCACGGAGCTGCGGCCGAAGGCCGTCACAAAGCAAGAGGTCTTCGACTATTACGTCAACGTGGCCGAGGCGATGCTCCCGCACATCGCAGGCCGGGCCGTCACCCGTAAACGCTGGCCCAACGGGGTCAACGAGCCGGCATTCTTCGAAAAACAGCTCGCGTCCTCGGCGCCGGACTGGCTCGAACGGGGATCGATCAGCCACAAGTCAGGCACCACGACGTATCCGATCATCAACAGCGCCGAGGGGCTGGCGTGGATCGCCCAGCAGGCGTCGCTGGAAGTGCACGTGCCGCAATGGCGATTCGTCAGTACCTGGACCAGAGAGGAAGGCGCCGAGCAGACGCCGGGTCTGGCCACCCGGGTGGTCTTCGACCTGGATCCGGGCGACGGTGTCACGTTCCGGCAGCTGTGCGAGGTGGCGCACGAGGTGCGTGAGCTCATCACCGGCATCGGACTCACAACGTTCCCGTTGACCAGCGGCAGCAAGGGGTTGCATCTGTACGTGCCGCTGGAGAAGCCGATCAGCTCACACGGCGCTTCGGTGCTCGCCCGCCGCATCGCGGTGCAGCTGGAGAAGACGATGCCCAAGCGCGTGACGGCCACCATGACCAAGAGTCAGCGCAGCGGCAAGGTGTTCGTCGACTGGAGCCAGAACAACGGCAACAAGACGACCATCGCGCCGTACTCACTGCGCGGTCGCGACGAGCCCACCGTCGCCGCCCCGCGTACCTGGGATGAGATCGAGGACCCCGATCTGCGGCACCTCCGATTCGACGAGGTGCTCGAGCGGTTGGAACGTGACGGTGACCTGTTGGCCGAGATGGACGCCGACGCACCGGTGGCCGACGCGCTAAGCACCTATCGCAGCATGCGCGACGCGGGCAAGACACCCGAGCCGGTACCCAACATCTCGCCCACGCCGGGCAATGACGACTTCTTCGTGATCCAGGAACACCACGCCCGCCGACTGCACTACGACTTCCGGCTGGAGCGCAACGGCGTCCTCGTCAGCTGGGCAGTGCCGAAGAACCTGCCGGACAGCCCCGCGGTCAACCACCTCGCCGTGCACACCGAGGATCATCCGTTCGAATACGGCAGCTTCGAAGGTGAAATCCCGAAGGGTGAATACGGCGGCGGCAAGGTGATCATCTGGGACACCGGCACTTACGAGACCGAGAAATTCCGCGACCACTCGCCGGACGGCCCTGAAACGGGCGGCGAAGTCATCATCACGTTGCACGGCAAGAAGATCGACGGCCGCTACGCGCTGATCCAGACAAACGGCAAGAACTGGCTGGCGCATCGCATGAAGGAGCAGGCCAACCCGCAGGCCAGCGATTTGGCCCCAATGCTCGCGACAGAAGGCTCGATCGCGAAGATGACCACGGCGCAATGGGCCTTCGAGGGCAAATGGGACGGCTACCGCGTCCTGGTTGACGCCAACCACGGCAAGCTCAACGTGCGGTCGCGCCGAGGGCGTGACGTCACAGACGAGTATCCGCAATTCGCCGCGCTCGCAGCCGATCTCGCCGATCACCACGTGATCCTCGATGGTGAAGCCGTGGCTCTCGACGACTCGGGCGTGCCGAGTTTCGGCGAAATGCAGAACCGCGCGCGTTCGACGCGGGTCGAGTACTGGGCGTTTGACATCCTCTACCTCGACGGTCGCTCGCTGCTCAAGGCCAAGTACTCCGACCGCCGCCGCGTGCTGGAAGCGCTCGCCGAGGGCGGTGGTCTGATCGTGCCGGATCTGTTGCCCGGCGACGGCCCCGAGGCGCTGGAGTTCGCACGCAAGAAGCGTTGGGAGGGTGTGGTCGCCAAGAAGCGCGACGCTACCTATCAACCGGGACGACGGTCGTCGTCGTGGGTCAAGGACAAGATCTGGAACACCCAGGAAGTGGTGATCGGCGGCTGGCGCAAGGGCGAGGGCGGACGCTCCAGCGGCATCGGCGCATTGATGCTGGGCATCCCGGCCGAGGGCGGCCTGCAGTTCGTCGGCCGGGTCGGCACAGGGTTCACCGACAAGGCGCTGAAGCAACTCAAGGACATACTCAAGCCGCTCGAGACGGACGAATCACCCTTCAACGCACGCCTTTCCAAGATCGACGCCCGCGGCGTCACCTTCGTTCGGCCGGAACTGGTCGGCGAGGTGCGCTACAGCGAGCGGACCTCCGACGGCAGACTGCGGCAACCGAGCTGGCGAGGGCTGCGTACCGACAAGGAACCGTCTGACGTCGTCTGGGAGTAGGAGCCGCTGGTCGCGCGTACGCCGCGGCGCAGTCGACGTGACCGAGGTGTCGGCGCTGTCGGAGCGGACTCAGCGCTATCGCGCTTGGCGGCAGCTGATTTCCCGGCGATCACCGTTAGCCGACCGGACGCCGACAGGGCTGAAGTGCGGTGACTACTGGTCCGATTACCCCGGCGGTAGATGAAGTCAAGGACGCGTGGGCTCGCCGTGGACGTCGGAGCCGCAACGAAAGCGCAAATGCGGCGCTTGCGGGATCTTTGCTCGGTACCTTTAGCGAAGTATTCGCATTTCACGGAGGTCGAGAACACGATGAGCGGGATAGCGTCGGAACTGGCGGCCGCCGGGTTCGAAGACGCCATCGAAGTGGGCCGAGGCGGCAGCGGTGTCGTCTATCGCTGCTCCCAGAAGTCGCTCGGACGAAGTGTTGCCGTCAAGGTGCTGGCGTCTGATCTCGACGACTCCGATCGCGAGCGTTTCCTGCGCGAGGGTTACGCGATGGGAAGGCTCTCCGGGCACCCGAACATCGTGAACATCCTTCAGGTCGGCGTCACCGAGAGCGGCCGGCCGTTCATCGTAATGCCCTATCACGCAGTGGGTTCGCTTGCGGAGCGGCTGCGCCGCGAGGGCCGCATCGCGTGGCCCGAGGCACTGCGCATGGCGGTGAAACTGTGCGGCGCCCTCGAGACCGCCCACCGGGCGGGCACTTTACATCGCGACATCAAACCCGCGAACGTCCTCTTCAACGACTACGGCGAACCGCAACTCAGCGACTTCGGGACCGCGCGAATCGCCGGTGGATACAAGACGGTGACCGGATTCTTCACCGGCACCCTGTCCTACACCGCCCCCGAGGTGCTCGCCGGCAACCCGCCGACGGTCGCGGCCGACGTGTACTCCCTGGGCGCCACGATCTACGCGCTGATCGCCGGTGGGCCGCCGCACGAGCGCAAGGCCGAAGAGGATCTGATCGCGCACTACCTGCGCATCACCTCCACTCCCGTGCCAGACCTGCGACCGCACGGAATCCCCACCGATGTCTGCGCTGCGATCGAGAAGGCGATGTCCCGCGAGCCCACCGATCGGCAGGTATCGGTCGCCGAGCTCGGCCACGAACTGCAATTGGCGCAGCGTCACAACGGCTTGGCGGCGGATCCGATGGCGCTCAGTGAGCCCGGCGGTGAGCCCGAGCCGACGGGCGGCACCCAGGCGTTGCCGCTCTCGGGAGCGCCTCGCGAGCCCGAGCCGTCCCAATCCAAGACCGAGATTCCGGAATCCGCACCCAACCTGCCCGTGAGCCCGGAAAGCTCGGCGCCGCCGCTGGACCCGAACATGTTCGCGCACACCGCTTCGGTCAGCCAGGGCAGTATGCCCTGGCAGGTTCCGCCGACCCCGCCCACTCCGCCCGCCCCGCCTGCCGAGACGGCGTCGCAGCCCGGTCCCGAGCCGACGACGGACAAGAGAGATCCGAAGCGTCTCCTGATCACCGTCGGCGCGGCCGCCGTCGCGCTGCTCCTCGTCATCAGCGGCATCGTCATGTTCACCTCGCGCGACAAGGGCGAGGAACAGCAGGCGGCCCCGACCCGGCCCACCGTCGAAGCGCAACCGGAATGGGCACCGATCGCGGACGCGCGCGTCGCCCGCGATGCGGTGGCCGCCACCGAAGCCGACGGCACCATCTGGGTGTTCGGCGGTCAGGGAGCAGGCAACCAGGTGAGCGGAGCGCACGAGGGCTACGACCCTGCCCTCGACAGCTGGAAGGGCGGCGAGAATCTACCCGTTCCCGTCCAGCACGCGATGGCGGTGACGTGGGAGGACACCCCGGTGGTGCTCGGCGGATGGCGCACCGACGGCACCAATCGGGAGGTGGCGACCGACAAGGTGTGGCGGGTCGTCAACAGTCGCTGGATCGAGTTGCCGCCACTGCTGCAGCCGCGCGCGGCGGCAGCCGCCGGCGTCGTCGGCGACCTACTCGTGGTGACCGGCGGTGTGGACGCCGACGGGAAGCTGCTCAACACCACCGAGATCTACGACGGCACCGGCTGGAGACTCGGCGCCCCCATTCCGACGCCACGCCAGATGTCCGGTGCGGCGTCGGACGGCAAGCTCGTCTACGTCGTCGGCGGCTCCGACGACACCACAGACCTGACCGCCGTCGAAGCCTATGACCCCGTCACGGACAAGTGGGCGACCATGCCCGCACTTCCGCAGGGGCGCAGCGACTTTGGCGTGGCGATCGCCGACGCCCGGCTGATGGCCGTCGGCGGGATGTCGGATGGTGACGCCCTCAAGAGTGTGGCCGCGCTCGACCTCACCACGGCGACCTGGACCGCGCTCCCGGATCTGGGGACCGCGCGGCACGGGGCCGCGGTTGCCGCCGTGGGCAAGACCGTTTACGCGATCGGCGGGTCGACGGGTGCGTCGAACCAGATCACCGCGTCGGCCGAATCGTTGAAACTCGCACCACGCAAACCTCAACCGGCAGCGGAATGGCGGTTGTTGCCGGACGCGCCGACTGCACGACTGATGATGGCGTCAACCGTGCTCGACGGAAAGATCTTCGTTGCGGGCGGCATGTTGGGACACGCCGAAACGCTCGACACATTCGAGAGCTACGACCCCAAGACCGGCGACTGGGAGACGCTCCCTTCGTTACCCGTTCCGCTACACCACGCGACCGCGACGGCGTACCGCGGCGAGGTCGTCGTCATCGGAGGGGCCAGCGAAACCGTCACCGAGGCGTCGAACAAAGTGTTCGCCTTCCGCAACGGAAAGTGGGAGGAGCTGCCGAGCCTGCAGCATGCCCGGGCCGCGCCGTCGGCGGCGGTGGTCGACGACAAGATCGTGGTAGTCGGCGGACAGGACGACAAGAAGCTCGTCACGCAGACCGAGGTCTTCGATGGCGACTCTTGGACGACGGCTGCCGATATGCCAACGCCGCGTGAGCATTTGGCCGCCGTATCGGACGGCGTCTACGTGTATGCGGTCGGTGGCAGGTCGCTGAGTGCCGACGAGAACTCGGCCGCCTTCGAGCGCTTCGATCCGGAATCAGGAAGCTGGGAGAAGCTCACGGACATGCCGACTCCGCGCGGCAGCTACGGGGCCGCACTCATCGACGGCCGGATCATATCGGTCGGTGGGGAAGAACCGACACGGGTGCTCGCCACAGTCGAGATGTACGACATCTCCACCGGGAAGTGGACGACGCAGGCGCCGATCAACACGCCGGTGCACGGTCAGGTGGTGGCCGCCGTCGATACGACACTGTTCTGCATCGGCGGCGCCGACCGGCCCAGCCACGAAGGTCCGGTGGCGATCGTCGAGGCACTCGACTTCAACTAGCTCCCGCTGTCGCGCAGCTGCGCGATGGTGACGGCGCCGCGCCGGAGCGCCTCGTTGGCCAGCCGCACCCGGCGGTCACCCTCGGTGGGGATGGCGAACTTGTCGTAGAGGTTCTGCAGGTGCTGTTTGACTGCGGCCTCGGTGACGTACAGCTCGCCCGCCATCCGCCGGACCGACGCCGGCTCGGGAAACGGGTCCTCGGACACCAGCGGACGGCACAACACCATGAGCACGTCGACCTCCCGCCGGGTCAGCCGAGGCGGGAGCTGCGCGGCGTCGGGCACGATCGTCGCCTCGTCGACCGGCTCGCCGGATTGCCGTGCCTGCAGGTACACCAACCGGGACTTGCCGATGCGCACCTCGTCCCCGGGTCGCAGCACCTGTTCGAAGGCGATCTTCTCGCCGTTGACGAACGTGCCGTTGCGACTGCCCACGTCGCGGATCGACCACGCCGACCCGTGGTTCTCCAGGATTGCGTGCAGGCGAGAGACGGTGGGGTCGTGTTCGAGTGCCACCGCATTGGTCGCAGCCTTGCCCACCGTCACCCGGTTGCCGGTCAACGGGACCAACTCACGTCCCGTCGGCTTGAAGACTTCCAGATGGGAAGACATGCAGACCTCCTATAGGGGGCAATTTTCACCCACGGCAGGGGTCTGTGGTCTGCGAACGCGCCGGGCATGTGACCGCGGGTCGTCGGAGAACACCCCGACGACCCGCGGCGCGCACTCCTAGTGCGGCGAATTGGTGATCTTCTTCCTGAACCGGATGGCCCGCTTGGCCACCGCCGATTCCGACAGGGGTGGCCAAGGCCAACCGCTCTGGTCCCCGCGCGGCGCCTTCAGGAACGCCAGTCCGAGGAAGAGCCCGAAGATGACGTGCCCCAGCAGCGTGATGATCACCGTGGCCGTGTTCAGCGGGAACATCCGCTCCTCGCCGTTCGGCGACAGCGCGACGGTTGCCATCAGGCCGGCCCAGGTGGGAAACACTCCGAAGGCAATCGCAGCCAGCACCGCGTAGACGTTCTTCCACCTGTCGATGCCGATGGCGTACGCGACGACGAAGAAGGCCACTCCCAGCCCGCCGGCATCGCCGAGGTACCGGTACACGTAACCGACCGCCGCACTACCCGCCGTGTCCGGCTCGCCGGTGACGAACGACCCCATCACGGGGATGAAGTCGCCCATCAATCCCAGCACGTGCACGGCGAACAGCCTGGCAGCGTCGTACACGATGCAGGCCACCATGCCCGCGATCAGGCCACGCCCGACGATCATGTCGATCCGGTGCGGCGCGAACGCGATGAGCGTTGCGAGCAACGCAACCAGCGAAATGGTCACCAACGTGATGCCGCTCTGGGGCAGCAGACCGAACACCTCGACCGAGATCGCGAGGATCGGCATCGACGCCAGCAACAGCACCAGGGCGATGCGCGCGTACTCCCACTTGGTCGGCGGTGTGACCGCCGCCTTGCTCAGGTCGAGGTAGCGCTGCCGGATGGTGTTGGTGACCTTTCCGACGACCGGGATGTCGACGAGTGGACGCAGCCGAACGGTGTCGCCGTCGACGCCGCTGACGGCCTTCGGAAGTGCCTTCAGCCGCACGGTTTTCGGCTCGCCGAGGTCTGCGGCCCGCTGGGGAGCGGTGGCGTGCGGGTTCGGCCTGGCCGGCAGGTCGCCGGGGCGCAGCCGCACAGTTTCTTCAGGAGCTCGTGCGGTTCGGCCGGTCGGTGCTGTCGTGGACATCGGATATTCCTGTTTCGTAGTGTTGACGACCTTTGCGATCGTTTTCAGTCGTTCTGTACGACATTCATGATGGTTTTCGGAGGTGACCGCGGGTAATCGCCGCGAAGTCAGTTTTTCTGGCCGCAGCCGACAGGTTTTCCTATCCGTCAGGCAAGTGTCCGCGCGAACCCGCGACCGGACATGGCAGGGTGAGCATCGATTCTCAGGGGAGGTGGCGCGCAAATGTGCACGCGGGTGCTGTGGAACACCGAGGGCGGATACGTCATGTCGGGTCGCACGATGGACTGGCCCGAGTCGACGCAGCCGACGATCGTCGCCTTTCCGCGGGGGCGGCAGCGCGACGGCGGCAAGGTCGGCGACATCGTCGCGGTCGCCGACAACCCCCTGCGATGGACGAGTCGCCACGCGAACCTGGTCACCACGGTGTACGGGATCGGCACCGTCGACGGGTTCAACGAGGCGGGCCTCGGAATGCACGCCCTGTTCCTCAAGTCCACCGACGTCGGAGCACGTGATCCGGGCCGGCCGGGTCTGCAGATGGGGCTGTTCGGCCAGTACCTGCTCGACCAGGCAGGCAGCGTCGCCGAAGCCCTCGAGTTGATCGGCACGTTCCAGCCGGTGATGGTGGAGGCGCACGGACGCCAGGCCACCATCCATTTCGCGCTTGAAGACGTCGGCGGGGACTCGGCGATCATCGAGTTCGCCGAAGGGGAACCCGTCATTCACCACGGTCGTCAGTTCACCATCATGACCAACGATCCCACCTACGACCAGCAGCTGGATTTGCTTGCACAGCAGGACTTTTCGAATCCGAGCAGTGACACCCCGTTACCCGGAAACGTGAACCCGAGGGATCGGTTCCAGCGTGCGGCCTATTATTCGGCCCTGCTGACGCCGCCCGCCGATCGGCGGCAGGCGGTGGCGAGCGTGATGGCGATCATGCGCAACGTCTCGGTGCCGTTCGGTGCGCCGTACCACGACTTCGGCGTCTACAACACCGAATACCGGACCGTCATCGACCTGACGGAGAAGCTGTATTTCTTCGAATTGTCGACCAGTCCGAACGTGATCTGGATCGACTTCGACGCGCTGAAGCTCGATGGTCAGCCGTTGGAGATCAACCCGTACGACACCACTCTGGTCGGCGACGTCACATCCCGGTTCGAACCGCATCCGGTGCCGTTTTAGATCCTTGACATGACCTTCTCGCCGTACTTCTCGATGGCGCGCAGCTTGTTCTCCAGCGGTTCGGGGTCGGGTCCTAGGGCGTAGGGCATCCGGAAGCCGACCATGATGTTCGTGACGCCGCGGTCCTCGAGCCGCTTGATGCCGTCGGGTTTGTAGGCATCGAGCGACTGGGCGTGAATCTCGAACGGTCCCGTGCGGCCCTCTTCCTCGCGAAGCTCGTTGAGCCGCTTGATATATCGGTCGAGCGACTCGGGGTCGCCGAGGTCACCTCCGCCGTGCATCCAGCCGTCGTTGCGGGCCGCACGCTGCAACGCGGCCTCGGCGTGCCCGCCGATGAGAATCGGGATCGGCCGAGTGGGCGCCGGTGACATCTTGGTCTTCGGGATGTCGTAGAACTCGCCGTGGTACTCGAAGTAGTCGCCGGTCGTCAGGCCCTTGACGATGTCGATGCACTCGTCCATGCGTTTGCCGCGCCGCGCGAACGGCACGCCCATCAATTCGTAGTCCTCGGGCCACGGGCTGGTACCGACGCCGAGGGCGAGCCGATTGTCGGACAGCGCGGCGAGCGAGCCGGCCTGCTTGGCCGTCAACGCCGGCGGGCGGATCGGCAGCTTGAGGACGTAGATGTCGAACCGCAGCGTTGTGGTCACGGCGGCGAGTGCGCTGGCGAGGACGAATGTCTCGACGATCTCCTTACCGTCGAGGAATTCGCGGTTCCCGTCGGGGGTGTACGGGTACTTCGAGTCCGACTCGTACGGGTAGGCGACGCTGTCGGCGATCGTCATCGCGTCGAAACCCGCGGCTTCGGCCGCCTTGGCGAGCGGGATGTAGTACTTCGGATGAGTCAGTGATTCCGCATAGGTGAAGCGCACCAGCCGATATTAGAACGTGTTCTAGTCTCAGGTTTGAGCATTGACGCGAAGGGAACTTCAAACGTCGTGAGTGCGGCTAAGACGTTTTACAAGCCTCTGTCGATCGTGAGCAGCGTGATGGGCGGCCTGATCGCGGGCAAGATCTTCACCGAAATCTGGCAGCGCGCCAACCCCGACGACGAGGAACCGGATCCGAAGGATCTGAGTCGCTCGTTGCGGGAGGTCATGATTGCCGCCGCGGTCCAGGGGTTGATCGTTGGCGTGGTTCGTGCCGGGCTGGCCCGTGGGCAAGCCAAAGGATTCGCGGCGATCACCGACGAGGACTTGAGCTAACCGGCCCAACCGGCATCATGGCCTAGGTGCGCAGCTGGTTGACCCGCAATGTGCGGGTGCTCGCGGCCGTGTCGTTTCTGCAGGACACCGCCAGCGAGCTGCTCTACCCGCTGCTGCCGATCTATTTGACATCGGTGCTCGGTGCGCCCGCCGCGGTGGTCGGCGCCGTCGAAGGCGCGGCCGAGGGTGCGGCGTCGCTGACGAAGCTGGCGGCCGGGCCGCTCGGTGATCGTTTCTCGCGCCGGCCGCTGATCGCCACCGGCTACGGCATGGCCGCACTGGGCAAGGTGATGGTGGCTGCCGCCTCGGGGTGGACGGGCGTGCTCGCGGGCCGGGTGGTGGACCGGCTGGGTAAGGGCATCCGTGGCGCGCCTCGCGACGCGCTTCTGATCGTCGACATCGACGCGGCCGCGCGCGGTCGGGTGTTCGGATTTCACCGTGCGATGGACACCTTCGGCGCCGTGGTCGGTCCGCTGCTGGGTCTGGTGGGCTATCAGCTGCTGGACCAGCAGATCGCACCTCTGTTGTGGGTCGCGGTCGTGCCCGCCGTGCTGAGCGTCGCGTTGGTGTTCCTGGTGCGCGAACGTGTGCCGCTGCCGAACAAGGCGACTCGCCGCGCGGTGTTCTCCCGGGTCAAGGATCTGCCCCGCAGCTATTGGCGGGTGACGGCGGTCGTGGTCGCGTTCGGATTGGTGAACTTTCCCGACGCGTTGCTGTTGTTGCGGCTCAACGAGATCGGGTTCTCGGTGACCGAGGTGATACTCGCGTATGTGGGTTACAACGCCGTCTACGCGGTGGCCAGCTATCCGGCGGGGCTGCTCGCCGACAGGGTCGGCAAACCGCTGGTGTTCGGCATAGGGTTAGTGTTCTTCGCGATCGGCTACACGGGTCTCGGTATGACGACCGACGCGCTGTCGGCGTGGCTGCTGATCGGCGTCTACGGTCTGTTCACCGGATGTACCGACGGTGTGGGTAAGGCCTGGGTCTCGTCGCTTGTCGCCGACGACGTACAGGGCAGCGCGCAGGGAGTCTTCCAGGGCCTCAGCGGTTTTGCAGTGCTTGCGGCAGGTCTGTGGGCCGGGTTTCTGTGGGGCGCCGACGGTCGACTACCGCTGTTGATTTCGGGTGTCGCGGGCGGGGTGGTCGCCGTTGTGGTGCTGGTGATCGCGATCGGCGGACGTCACCGCACCTCGAGTTCCTCCAGCGCGAATGGCGGTGCGCCGACTCCGGCCACCGAATAGCCGCCCTGCGGGGGCCGCTCGACGATGCGTGCCTGCGCGTGGTGCTCTCCGATCGAGACGGTCGCCTGTCGCGGCAACTTGGTGTCGCCGGGCAAGTCGTCGAAAACCTTTCCCTGCCAGTGATATCGGCCGTCTATCGGGTCGACGTGGCCGGCCAGTCGCACGCGCACGGTGCGTTCGTCCTCGCCGATGCGCACGCTGGCGGGCCCGTCGTAGATCTCGCTCACCGTTGTCTGTTCTTCGCGCAAGCGCTCATCACCGGGGCAGGAACCCGCTGCGCCGCCACATGCGCCGCGCGATCGGGCCCATCAGCCCGACCTCCTCCAGGAACGCCGCCAGCGGCGCGAACCCGAGGACGTGCGTTTCGTGCCGGTGTGCGCTGCTGCGCGCTGCGCGGCGGGCCTCGCGCGCGTCCAGGCCGACGCGGCGGTACTGCACCTTGTTGGTGAACAGGAAGCGGAAGAAGTAGCCGCCGACGCCGTTGATGTTGGCGACGAAGAACTTCGGTAGCCGCCGCATGGTCGGGGTGCGCTTACGCAGCCCGTCGCGGGCGAATTGGATGTGGCGGGCTTCCTCGGTGACGTGGATACGCATGAGGCGCTGGATGATCGGCTGCAGGTCGTCGTCGTCCATCATCTGCCGTTGAAGGGAGTCGAAGATCTCCTCGCCAACCAGCGCGGCGACCCAGAGCATCGGTCCCTGGAAGGCGAAGGGCAGCAGGTTGATGATGAAGCGCTGGTAGTACCTGGGCTGCACCGGGTTTGCGCCGACACGTTCGATCGCCTTGCCGAACATCACCATGTGGCGGGTCTCGTCACCGAGCTCGGTGAGTTCGTAGTGCGTGGCGCTGGCGGTGGGGTCCTGGTGCATCATCTTGCGCAGCAACGCCTGGTTCAGGATGTTCTCGAACCAGATGCCGGCCGACAGCGTGTTCACCAGCTCCTGGCGTGACAACTCGATCTGCTGCTCGCGGGTCATCGCGTTCCACATCGGCGTGCCATAGAGCGAGACGCATTTCGGCGGCAGGAAGAACTTGTCAGGGTCCAGCGGCGCATCCCAGTCGATATCGACGACCGGCGCGTAGGACTTCTTGACGGAACCCTTCAGCAGACGTTCGGCGAACTCTTCACGAGTGGGTGCGGTCATCAACGACTCCCTCCGACTGCGCTGTCGTGAACGTTGTTCGAAAGGTACGGAGCCGGGTGCCAACATGTCAATACCCCGGGTATCGGGTACCCATGGTATCCCCAGCTCGTGCCGTATTCTCGGCGCGTGACCCGTCGGATCCACGTCATCGGCATCGGCGCGGGCGACCCCGACTACGTGACGGTGCAGGCAGTGACCGCGCTCAACGACACCCGGGTGTTCTTCGCGATGGACAAGGGCGACACCAAGGACGACCTGGTCGCGCTGCGACGCCTGATCTGCGAGCGATTCATCCGCGAACCGGGGTATCGGTTCCACGAGATGCCTGATCCGCCACGCGCCAAGGGCGGCGACTACCGACAGGCCGTCGCCGACTGGCACGCCGAACGCGCCCGCCTGTGGGCTGACGCGATCACCTCAGAACTCGGCCCCGGCGACGTGGGTGCGTTTCTCGCATGGGGTGATCCATCGCTCTACGACAGCACACTGCGGATCCTGGACCGCGTGGCCGAACACGTCGACATCGACTACGACGTCATTCCCGGGATCACCGCGATCCAGGCGCTGACGGCCCGACACCGCATACCGCTCAACGACGTTGGCGAGCCCGTGCTCATCACCACCGGACGGCAGTTGCGCGCCAGCGGTTTGGCGGGCAGCGCGGTCGTCATGCTCGACGCCGACTGCTCGTTCCAGGGGTGCCCGCCCGACACCCGGATCTGGTGGGGTGCCTACCTCGGCACGGCCGACGAACTGCTGTTCTCCGGAACGGTCGGCGACGTCGGTGCGCACATCGTGACGGCGCGCGCAGCAGCCCGCGCCGAACACGGCTGGATCATGGACACCTATCTGCTGCGCGGCCCGGAATAGCCCGCATCGTGGGAAGATCAGCCGCATGGGATCTTTCCTGCTGCGTGCGGCACTGACCGGGTTTGCGCTGTGGGTTGTGACCCTGATCGTTCCCGGGATCAGCTTCATCGGCGGGGATTCGACGCTGCAGAGAGTCGGCATCATCTTCGTCGTCGGCGTGATCTTCGGTCTGGTCAACGCGATCATCAAACCGATCGTGCAATTCATCTCGATCCCGCTCTACATTCTGACGCTCGGCCTGATTCACATCGTGATCAATGCGCTGATGCTGTGGATCACGTCGTGGATCACCGAGCACACGACGCACTGGGGCCTGTTCATCGACGACTTCTGGTGGACGGCGATCTGGGCGGCGATCGTGCTGTCGATCGTGACCTGGTTGTTGTCGCTCGTTGTCGGCTCGAGTGAACGCGCAGCGGACCGCTAGCGGCACACTGGAGATATGCCCGAACTGCCCGAGGTCGAAGCGCTCGCCGATCATCTGCGCCGCAACGCCGTCGGGTTGACCATCGGGCGCATCGACGTGTCGGCGTTCTCGGTGCTCAAGACGTTCGACCCCGCTATCGCGGTGCTGCACGGCCAGACCGTCACCGGCGCCAATCGGTGGGGCAAGTACCTCGGAATTCAGTCCGGCGATCTGCACCTGATCACGCACCTGTCGCGGGCCGGATGGCTGCGGTGGTCGGACAAGCTCGCGGCGGCGCCCCTGAAACCCGGTAAGGGTCCGATCGCGCTGCGCGTCCACCTCGGCACACCGGGGGAAGGGGCGGGCTTCGACCTCACCGAGGCCGGGACGCAGAAGCGGCTGGCGGTGTGGCTGGTCGACGATCCGGCCAAGGTGCCGGGCATCGCCGCGCTCGGACCCGACGCGCTGTCGCTGGGACCGGAAGACCTGGCCGCCGTTCTTGCCGGCAACAGCGGTCGTATCAAGACCGTGATCACCGACCAGAAGGTGATCGCCGGCATCGGCAACGCCTACAGCGATGAGATCCTGCACGTTGCGAAGATCTCGCCGTTCGCGACGGCGGGCAAGCTCACCGAAGCGCAGCTCTCCGCATTGCACGACGCGATGATCTCCGTCCTCACCGATGCCGTGAGCCGATCCGTGGGTCAGGGGGCCGCAACGCTGAAGGGGGAGAAGCGATCCGGGCTGCGCGTGCACGCCCGTACCGGCCTGCCGTGTCCGGTGTGTGGTGACACCGTGCGCGAGGTGTCCTTCGCCGACAAGTCGTTCCAATACTGCTCGACGTGTCAGACGGGCGGCAAGATTCTGGCGGACCGGCGAATGTCGCGGCTGCTCAAGTAGATCGGCAGTACGAGCGGGTGGCCGACGTCAACGCCTGCTGGTAGAGGCCGTCGAGTTTTCGTGCGGTGACCACCGCGGCCGTCGCATCCGCCAGGTCTCTCCCGCAGCCCTGACTGTGTAGCGAATTCCAGTGCAGGGCAATCTCATCAACCAGGGTCTTGTTCAGCCCGTTGATCTGGGTTCGTGATTCGGCGAGGTCCGGTGCGCTTGTCGGTGCGATGCCCGGATCGAACTTCCACTGGCCGAAGCGGGTGTACTGGACCCCTTCGTTGGCGGCTATCTGATCGGTGAAGACGGTACGCACGTAGGCCGGGTCGATACCGTGGGCCGTCGCATCGGCTGCCACCGAGTCCAGTACCTGGTTCGCCCTCGCGGGGTCGGTGATGGCGCCGCCGTTGATCCACTTGGTGGCCGCCACCGGATCGGCGGTCGCCAAGCGTTGGGCTGTCGCGTCGACCAGTTGATAAAAGGGGTAGACGGGCTGGGCCGCGGCGACCGGCGCCAGGACTACCTGGCCCGCCAGCAGGGCAGAGGCCACGAGAAGTGAACTTCGATTCGGGATCACACCATCATCATGCATAAGCTGACCGCGTGACTCGGCAGAAAATCTTGATCACCGGCGCCAGTTCGGGGCTCGGAGAAGGCATGGCCAGGGCGTTCGCCGCCAAGGGGCGCGACCTCGCATTGTGCGCCCGCCGCGTCGAGCGGCTCGACGACCTGAAGGCAGAACTCCTGGAGCGCCATCCCGGCATCACGGTGGCCGTCGCCGCGCTCGACGTCAACGACCACGATCAGGTGCCCAAGGTTTTCGCCGAGCTCTCCGACGAGTTGGGCGGTATCGACCGCGTCGTCGTCAACGCGGGTATCGGTAAGGGCGCACCGCTCGGGTCGGGCAAGCTGTGGGCGAACAAGGCCACGCTCGAGACGAATCTCATTGCCGCACTTGTCCAGATCGAGACCGCGCTGGAGATGTTCAAGGCCGCCGGCGGTGGACACCTGGTGCTGATCTCTTCGGTGCTCGGCAACAAGGGCGTCCCGGGAGTGAAGGCCGCGTATGCGGCGAGCAAGGCCGGTGTGACGTCGCTTGGAGAGTCGCTGCGTGCCGAATACCTCAACGGTCCGATCAAGGTGACCACCCTGGAACCGGGATACATCGAATCGGAGATGACGGCGAAGTCTGCGTCGACGTTGTTGATGGTGGACAACGAGACTGGGGTCAAGGCGATGGTCGACGCGATGGAGCGCGAGGCCGGCCGGGCAGCCGTTCCGTGGTGGCCGTGGGGGCCGCTGGTACAGCTGATGCGGGTCCTCCCGCCGCGTCTTGCAAAACGTTTTGCTTAGAAAAGCTTCATGTTTAATGGCCGCGCGGCCGCGGGTAGCCCAATTTCATGAACGCGAAGATGATGAAGTTGACACCTTTCCTATTCGCGGGTGCGGCGGCCGCCGCGATCGCTGCTGCGCCCATCGCCAGTGCTCAGCCGGCGCCGCCGCCGTGCGTGAACGCTGACGGCACGCCCTGTGGGGCCATCGGCAACGTCACAGCCGGGCCGGGCGGCGGAGCGAACGTCGCCATTCCCAACGGGCCGGTCGGCACTGCCGACGGCGGCGGGGCCTCCGGTGTGATTCCCAACGGTCCTGGTGGTTCCGCGGACCTTGGCGGTGCTAGCGGCTCACTGTCGCCGGTCGGACCGGGCGGTTCAGCAGGTCCTGGTGGGGCCAGCGGATGTCTCCCCAATGTCGGGTGCATCAACATCCCGGCGGGATAACCCCAACGCCCAGTTGTGATTTCGGTGCGCCTGTGATCGCTCCGCGAGTGTAGGCGCACCGGAATCGCTAGGCGGAGCGACCCCGCTCCGCGCGGCTCAGGCGGTTCTACCGCGCTCCGCGCGGCTCAGGCGGTTCTACCGCGCTCCGCGCGGTAATGACGCACCAGCGCGTCGGTCGAGGAGTCCGACTGTTCGGCGGGCGCGTCGTCGGCGGTGATCACCGGAAGCAGCGCCTTGGCCTGGGTCTTGCCGAGTTCCACACCCCACTGGTCGAACGAGTCGATGCCCCAGACGACGCCTTCGGTGAACACCTGGTGTTCGTAGAGGGCGATCAACTGGCCCAGCACCGACGGCGTCAGCTTGGTCGCCAGGATCGACGTGCTGGGCCGGTTACCCGGCATCACCTTGTGCGGAACGACATCCGGGGGAGTCTCTTCCGCGGCAATCTCTTCGGCGGTCTTGCCGAATGCCAGCACCTGCGTCTGGGCGAAGAAGTTGCTCATCAACAGGTCGTGCATGCTGCCCGTGCCGTCGGCGGTCGGCAGGTCGTCGGTGGGCTGCGAGAAGCCGAGGAAATCGGCGGGCACCAATCGGGTGCCCTGATGCAGCAGTTGGTAGAAGGCGTGCTGGCCGTTGGTTCCCGGTTCGCCCCAGAAGATCTCGCCGGTACTCGTCGTCACCGGTGAGCCGTCGGCACGCACCGACTTGCCATTGGATTCCATCGTCAGCTGCTGCAGGTAGGCGGCGAACCGTGACAGATCATTCGAATACGGCAGTACCGCACGGGTTTCCGCGCCGAAGAACTCGTTGTACCAGAGGCCGATGAGGCCGAGCAGCGCTGGCGCGTTCGCCTCCAGTGGCGCGGTACGGAAGTGTTCGTCGACGATGTGGAAACCGGAAAGGAACTCTGCGAACCGCTCCTTGCCGATGACCGCCATCACCGACAACCCGATTGCCGAGTCCACCGAATACCGTCCGCCGACCCAATCCCAGAAGCCGAACATGTTGTCGGTGTTGATACCGAAGTCGTCGACCAGCTTCTTGTTCGTCGACACCGCCACGAAGTGCTTGGCCACCGCGGCGTCGCCGAGCGCGTCGGTGAGCCAGCGACGCGCGGCAGTCGCGTTGGTCAGCGTCTCCAGTGTCGAGAACGTCTTGGACGCGATGATGAAAAGCGTTGTGGCCGGGTCGAGTCCGTCGAGCTTGGCCACCAGGTCGGCGGGGTCGACGTTGGAGACGAACCGGGCCGAGATACCAGCGTCGGCGTAGTGACGCAGGCCGAGGGTGACCATCGCAGGGCCCAGATCCGAACCGCCGATGCCGATGTTGACCACCGTCGTGATGCGCTCGCCCGTCGCGCCGGTCCACTCACCGCTGCGCAGCCGGTCGGTGAAGTCGCCCATCTTGTCGAGCACCTCATGGACGTCGGCGACGACGTTCTGGCCGTCCACGGACAGCTCGGCACCACGCGGCAACCGCAGCGCGGTGTGCAGCACCGCGCGATCCTCCGAAGTATTGATGTGCGCGCCTGCGAACATCGCGTCGCGGCGCTGCTCCAGGCCCGCCGCGCGGGCCAGGTCGACAAGCAGCGCCAGCGTCGCGCGGGTGACCCGGTGCTTGCTGTAGTCGATGTAGAGATCGCCCACCGTCAGCACCAGCTCCGACCCGCGGGCAGGATCTTCGTGGAAGAACTCGCGTAGGTGTTCCTCGCCGATATCGTCGTGATGCCGTTGCAGGGCCTGCCATGCGGCAGTGGCGGTGATGTCGGGAATCTGCGAGGTATCGGCGGTCATGTAGCCGACATTAATGCGGCCAAATGTCCAAAGGTGTAAGAGGGAGTAATGGATACCGCCAAGCTGCTGTCGTCTGTGCCCACCGGCCTGTGGATCGGGGGCGAGGAGCGCAAAGGTTCCTCGACGTTCGACGTGCTCGACCCGTCCGACGACAAGGTTCTGATCTCTGTTGCCAACGCGACGCCCGAGGACGCCGTCGCCGCCCTGGACGCCGCGTGCGCGGTACAGGCCGACTGGGCGGCCACCCCGCCACGCGAACGCGGCGAGATCCTGCGTTCGGTGTTCGAGAAGATCACCGAACGCGCCGAAGACCTGGCCACCCTGATGACGTTGGAGATGGGCAAGGTGTTGCCCGAGAGCATGGGTGAGGTCAAGTACGGCTCAGAGTTTTTCCGCTGGTTCGCCGAGGAAGCCGTGCGCATCGCGGGCCGCTTCACGCCGAGCCCGGCGGGCACCGGCCGCATCCTTGTCACCAAGCAGCCGGTCGGGCCGTGCTACGCGATCACGCCGTGGAACTTCCCGCTGGCCATGGGGACCCGCAAGATCGGCCCGGCGTTCGCGGCCGGCTGCACGATGATCGTCAAGCCCGCCCAGGAGACGCCGCTGACGATGCTGCTGCTGGCCAAGCTGATGGACGAGGCGGGGCTGCCCAAGGGCGTGCTGTCGGTGCTGCCGACGAGCAGCCCCGGCCCGGTCACCGAGGCCCTGATCAACGACGGCCGGCTTCGCAAGCTGACCTTCACCGGATCCACCGGCGTCGGGAAGGCGCTGGTGAAGCAGTCGGCCGACAAACTGTTGCGCACCTCGATGGAGCTCGGCGGCAACGCGCCGTTCATCGTGTTCGACGACGCCGACGTGGACGCCGCCGTCGACGGCGCGATCCTGGCCAAGATGCGCAACGGGGGCGAGGCCTGCACGGCGGCCAACCGCTTCCACGTCGCGAACTCGGTGCGCGAGGAGTTCACCGACAAGCTGGTCAAGCGGATGAGCGAGTTCACGCTCGGCAAGGGCACCGACGAGTCATCGACACTGGGGCCGCTGATCAACGCCAAGCAGGTCGCCACGGTCGAGGACCTGGTGTCCGACGCGGTGTCGCGCGGCGCGACGGTCGCGGTCGGTGGCGTCGCTCCAGGCGGTCCGGGCAACTTCTACCCGGCGACCGTGCTGGCCGACGTTCCCGCCGACGCCCGCATCCTCAAGGAGGAGGTGTTCGGGCCCGTCGCGCCGATCACCGGCTTCGACACCGAGGAGGAGGGCATCGCCGCCGCCAACGACACCGAGTACGGGCTGGCCGCCTACGTCTACACGCAGTCGCTGGACCGCGCGCTGCGCGTCGCCGAGGGCATCCAGTCGGGCATGGTGGGCATCAACCGCGGGGTGATCTCCGACCCGGCGGCACCGTTTGGGGGAGTGAAGGAATCCGGATTCGGCCGCGAGGGTGGCTCTGAGGGCATCGACGAATACCTCGACGTCAAGTACATCGCGCTGACCAAGTAACACCCCTTGCGCGAGGCTGCGTAAAAGTCCGTCCGGCACGGCGTGTCGGGGACTTTTGCGTCTGCTCGCGCGGGAAAGATTTCGGCAGTGCGCACCGCTGAGAGCCGTGGGGGCATCCCCGCGTTGGACGGCATCCGTGCGGTGGCGGTCGCGCTGGTCCTGGCCGACCACGGCGGTATCCCGGGCCTGTCGGGCGGGTTCCTGGGCGTTGACGTGTTCTTCGTGCTCAGCGGATTCCTGATCACGTCGCTGCTGCTCGACGAGCACCGGCGGACGGCGCAGATTCGTCTCGGCGACTTCTGGATTCGGCGCGCCCGTCGACTGCTGCCCGCCCTGCTGGTGATGGTGCTGGCCGTCGTGGCGGCCCGCGATCTGTTCTCGCCCGAATCCACGGCGTCGCTGCGCGAAGACGCCGTCGCCTCGTTCTTCTGGATGTCCAACTGGGCCTTCGTCGCGCAGCGCGCTGACTACTTCTCACAGGGCGCGCCGCCGTCGCCGCTGCAGCACACGTGGTCGCTCGGGGTGGAGGAGCAGTACTACCTGCTGTGGCCGCTGCTGCTCGTCGGCGTCGCGGCGCTGTTCTGGTCCCGGCTACGACTGGCCGTTTTCGTGCTGTCGACCGTCGGCGTCATCGCTTCGGCGACCGCGGCGATCGTGCTCACCACCGACTCGACGCTGAACCGCATCTACTTCGGCACCGACAGCCGCGCACAGGCGTTGTTGGTCGGCTCTGCCGCGGCCGCACTGCTGGTGCGGGACTGGTCGGTGCTCAACGACGGCGGAACGTTGATCCGGACGCGGTGGGGCCACATCGTCGCGCGCATCCTGCCGTTCATCGGCCTGGCTGTGCTCGGCGCGGCGGCGCACTATGCGACCGGCAGCGTCGGCGACTTCCGCGGCGGCCTGCTGATTGTGGTGGCGATCGCGGCCGTCCTCGTCGTCGCACCGGTGGCACTGGAGCAGGAGGGACCCGTCGCGCACGCCCTAGCGTGGCGGCCGCTGGTGTGGCTCGGCGCGATCTCCTACGGCGTGTACCTGTGGCACTGGCCGATCTTTCTGGCGCTCAACGGTGAACGTACGGGGCTGTCCGGCTGGCCACTGTTCGTCGTGCGCTGCGCGATCACGGTGGGCCTGGCCGCGGCGTCGTGGTGGCTGCTGGAGCAGCCGATCCGTCGCTGGCGGCCTATGCATGTGCCGCTGCTGCCGTTGGCGGGTGCGACGGCCGCGACCGCCGCTGTGGTGACGATGGCGGTGCTACCCGTCGGCGTGAAGACCGAGCAGCCGCCGCTGGGCCCGGCGATCGACTCCGCCGCGCTCGCGCTCGTCGGGCCGGAGGTGCCCGTCGAGGTCCGCAAACCGACTGCGCACGAGCCCGGCACCCGCACCGTCGCGGTGTTCGGCGACTCGATCGCGTGGACGATGATGCGGTACCTGCCGCCGACACCAGGGCTGGCGTTCACCAATTACACGACGATCGGGTGCGGCATCGCCCGCGGCGGCCCCTACCGGTACGTCGGACAGACGCTGAACCAGAAACCCGAATGCGACACCTGGCCCAGCCGGTGGTCGCAGCGCATCAACCATGACCGCCCGGACGTGGTGTTGCTGATGGTCGGCCGCTGGGAGGTGGTCGACCGGATGAACGAAGGCGTCTGGACCCACATCGGCGAGGACGGTTACGAGGACTATCTGCGTGGCGAACTCGACCGCGCGCTCGACATTCTCGGCTCGACCGGCGCGCAGATCGTGGTCACCACCGAGCCCTACAACCGGCGCGCCGAAAAGCCGGACGGCAGCTTGTATCCCGAAGACAATCCCGATCGCGTCGACCAGTGGAATGCGTTGCTGCGCAGCGTCGTGAAAACGCGCCCGAACGTCGAGTTGCTCGACCTGAACCGCAAACTCGGGCCCAACGGCGTCTACACCAACTGGGTCAACGGCATCCGTGTGCGCAGCGACGGTGTGCACCCGACACCGGAAGCGGTGGAGTGGCTGACGCCGTGGCTGACCGACGCGCTGCGCTGAGTCCTAGTGCCCGAGGCGGCCGCGGCCCAGCCGCAACAGCAGCATCGCCAGGTCCTTGCCGTCGGGTCCGAGTTCGCTGTAGCGCTCGATGACCTTCATCTCACGGCTGTGCACCAGACGGGTGCCGCCGGACGCCATCCGGGCCTGGCCGATGAGCTTGGACACCTCGGTGCGGCGTTTCACGGCTTCCAGGATCGTCGCGTCCAACTTGTCGATTTCCTGGCGCAGGTCGTCTATGTCTGGCAACTGTTCGACCTCGATAGTCATGGGATTCTCCGGTTTCTCGTTGTGTAAGGGACTGCGGTCTCATCCGGTGATCGGGCCTCACACAAGAGACGAGCCCCGGATCCGGAAGAGGACCGCGGGGCTCTGTGAAGCAGCTAGACCACGGGTACCTCTGGCCGGTACCCGTAAAAAAATCGTCCTTGCTGCATGAGCACGTAATGAGTGTGCCATCAAGGGCCGCGCCGGCGCAAAGATGTCGCTGGACAGCGGTAAGTTCGGTGATGAAATGTCGATTTCTTCGCCACCATCCTCCATGGACACCGAGACCGACCAGCTCCTCGACGGGCTGAACCCCCAGCAACGGCAGGCGGTGCTGCACGAAGGCTCGCCGCTGCTGATCGTCGCCGGGGCGGGTTCCGGTAAGACCGCCGTGCTGACCCGCCGGATCGCCTACCTGCTCGCCGCCCGAGAGGTCGGTGTCGGCCAGGTGCTGGCCATCACGTTCACCAACAAAGCGGCCGCCGAGATGCGCGAGCGGGTGGTCAACTTGATCGGCCCGCGCGCTCGGAACATGTGGGTGTCGACGTTCCACTCCACGTGTGTGCGGATCCTGCGCAACCAGGCCTCGCTGCTGCCCGGGCTCAACTCGAACTTCTCGATCTACGACTCCGACGACTCGCGCCGCTTGCTGATGATGATCGGCAAGGACATGGGCCTGGACACCAAGCGGTACTCACCGCGGTTGCTGGCCAACGGCATCTCCAATCACAAGAACGAGCTGGTCGGCCCCGAGCAGGCGGCGGCCGAGGCGTCGGAGGCCGGCGAGGAACTGCCGCGCATCATCGCCGAGGTCTACGGCGAGTACCAGCGGCGCCTGCGTATGGCCAACGCACTGGACTTCGACGACCTCATCGGCGAGACAGTCGCTGTGCTGCAAGCCTTTCCGCAGATCGCGCAGTACTACCGGCGGCGGTTCCGGCACATCCTGGTCGACGAGTACCAGGACACCAACCACGCGCAGTACGTCCTGGTGCGCGAGCTGGTCGGCAGGGAAACCGAAGACGGGGTGGCGCCGGCCGAGCTGTGCGTCGTCGGCGACGCCGACCAGTCGATCTACGCCTTCCGCGGTGCGACCATCCGCAACATCGAGGACTTCGAACGCGACTTCCCCAACGCCACAACCATTCTGCTGGAACAGAACTACCGCTCGACGCAGAACATCCTGTCCGCGGCCAACTCCGTCATCTCCCGGAATGCCGGCCGTCGTGAGAAGCGGCTGTGGACAGACTCCGGCGAGGGTGAGCTGATCGTCGGCTACGTCGCCGACAACGAGCACGACGAGGCACGCTTCGTCGCAGGCGAGATCGACGCGCTGGCCGACCGCGGCGACATCTCCTACAACGACGTCGCGGTGTTCTACCGCACCAACAACTCCTCGCGCGCGCTGGAGGAGGTGTTCATTCGGGCCGGCATTCCGTACAAAGTCGTTGGCGGCGTGCGCTTTTACGAACGCAGGGAGATCCGCGACATCGTCGCCTACCTGCGCGTGCTGGACAATCCCGGCGACTCGGTGAGCATGCGGCGCATCCTGAACACCCCGCGGCGCGGCATCGGCGATCGCGCCGAGGCGTGCGTGGCGGTGTACGCCGAGAACACCGGCGGCAGCTTCAACGACGCGCTGCAGGCCGCTGCCGAGGGCAGGGTGCCGATGTTGAACACCCGCTCGGAGAAGTGCATCGCAAGCTTCGTCGAGATGCTCGACGAACTGCGCGGGCGCCTGGACGGTGAGCTCGGCGAGCTCGTCGAGGCGGTGCTCGATCGCACCGGCTATCGCACCGAGCTCGAGAATTCGAGCGACCCGCAGGACCTCGCACGCCTCGACAACCTCAACGAATTGGTCAGCGTCGCACACGAATTCAGCACCGACCTGGCCAATGCTGAGGCCCTGGGCGAGCCTGAGGACGAAGACATCCCCGACACCGGGGTGCTCGCCAAGTTCCTGGAGCGGGTGTCGCTGGTCGCCGACGCGGACGAACTGCCCGAGCACGGCGCGGGTGTGGTGACGATGATGACGCTGCACACCGCCAAGGGGCTCGAGTTTCCGGTCGTGTTCGTGACGGGCTGGGAAGATGGCATGTTCCCGCACATGCGGGCGCTCGGCGATCCGACGGAGCTGTCCGAGGAGCGTCGGCTGGCCTACGTCGGCATCACCCGTGCCCGTCAGCGGCTCTACGTCAGCCGGGCCAAGATCCGCTCGTCGTGGGGTCAGCCGATGCTGAACCCGGAATCGCGCTTCCTCAAAGAGATTCCGCAGCACCTGATCGACTGGCGGCGTACCGACCCGGGGCCGTCGATGCCGGCGCCGGTGAGTGGGGCGGGCAGGTTCGGGACACCGCGTCCGTCACCCACACGTTCCGGCGCGGGCAAGCGGCCGCTGCTCGTGCTCGAGCCCGGCGATCGGGTCAATCACGACAAGTACGGCCTCGGACGCGTCGAAGAGGTTTCCGGCGTGGGCGAATCGGCGATGTCGCTCATCGACTTCGGCAGCTCAGGCCGCGTCAAGCTCATGCACAACCACGCCCCGGTCTCCAAGCTCTAACCGCTGCTGCGACCCCACCGCGCGGTAGCGGGCAACAACGCGCACGCGATCGTCGCCAGCGGCAGCACTGGTATCGCGTAGACGATCGTCGGCAGTCTGGCCCCGGCGACGAACAGGCTCGAGAAGATCATCAGCGCGACGACGGCGCCGACGACGATCAGCAGGCGGCTCACCCGACGGCGCAGCAGCAGCCCGATCAACCCGGCGATGAGCGCCGCCGCGGAGATGGCGGTCAGAAACGCGACGGCCACGCAGAACAGCAGGTCGGTTTCCCACCAGCCAGTGATCAGGTCGGTGGCGATGACCGCCGTCGCCCAACCACTGAGAATGCTCAAGATGGCCGCCGCGATCGCCGGGCGCGGGTTCGGCCACGGATTCGTGGGCGTCACCGGGGTGGGCCTGGCGCGCGGGATGTAGGACGTCTGCGGATCTGCCGCGGCGGGAAACTCGCCGGTGGGGTGGCGGCGGATGATCGACGTCTGCGGATCCGCTCCGACGGGGATTTCGCCCGTGGGGTGTCGGCGGATTATGCGGGTGGAGCTGGGTTCGTCGTCGTCACTTCCACTGTCACTGGCCACTTAGCCAGAGTAATTGGACAACGCGAGTCCCCGTTTGGAGAGCCAGCCGACGGGGTCGACGCGGTCGGTGCCGTTGAGCAGCACCTCGAAGTGCAGATGCGGGCCCGTCGAGTTGCCGGTGTTGCCCATCTTGGCGATCTGATCGCCCGCCCACACGCGCTGCCCGATCTCGACGTTCCACGCGCTGAGATGTCCGTAGAGCGTGACGGTGCCGTCGGCGTGCCGCAGCTTGACCCAGTTGCCGTAACCGCCCTGCGGCCCGGCGTCGATGACGATGCCGTCCGAAGCCGCAAGGATCGGGGTGCCGATCGCGTTGGCGATGTCGATGCCGCCGTGCAGTACACCCCAGCGGTAGCCGAAGCCAGAGGTCCAGGCGCCCTTGGTGGGCATCACGAACATGGGGCGCTGCAGGCGGGCCTCGCGTTCGGCGCGCTCGCTCGCGAACGCGGCGGCCTTGGTGACCTCCTCGGCGTGCACAGCAGCATCGAACGTCGAGGAGACGGTCACCACCTGCATGCCGTCGGTCGAACCGGTGATCGCACCGCCGGCGAGGACGTCCTGGTCCGCTGCCAGCACGGTCGCGGGGCCTTCCTCGGACGCGTTGGCCATCGTGTAGGCGCCGGCAGCGGTGGCGCCGACCGCCATCGCTGCGACCATCAACCGGCCCTTGACGGGCACTTCCTGCTTGCGGTGCGCGCCGCCGCGGGTGATCGCGAAGATGTCGGTCGCGGCCGCGCCGTCGCTGACGTCGGTGTGGCTGTCTCGGTACGCGTGTGATGAGCGCCGTTCGTCGCGCGGATCGCGGCGGAATTCGGACGGCACAGCCAGTCGCTGAGGTAGCTGATCGTCGGTGTCGTGCAGGTCGTCGAGCTCGGGAGCGTGGATGACCTGAGCTTCGCGATCGAAGGCACTGTTCTGATTGAAGTCCAGCTCAGCCCCGAGATCAGGCAGGTCGCCGAACTCGTTGAACGGAATGATGTCGGTGATTTCCGCGGGTCGTTCAGCGGGGCGGCGGATGGTTAGCCGGGTGGTCGACACTCCTGATGGAGATCGTGACGCACGGTGCTGAGCCAACCTGAAAGTCCCTTTGCTCGTGATCTATTCGTTACCAACGCGGACCAAAGGCACGTTAACCAAATCCCAATGTTGGTGGCAACCCGAGGGAGTATTCCGCCGGGGATTGTGACGTGTATCACTGATACCCGGCGGTGAGATCCACCACATGACAGGTAGGCGGTTCAGAGGGCTCAACCTCGTGTGGATAAAGTTCCCCCGAGCCTGTGAGGCCCAAACCTTCGACTTCATTACTCAAACAGACACGCAGCACAGACAAGGGATGTTTCAGAGCCCATGGACCTTTTCGAATACCAAGCCAAAGAGCTGTTCGCGAAACACCACGTGCCGACCACACCTGGCCGTGTCACCGATTCCGCCGAGGACGCCAAGGCGATCGCCGAGGAGATCGGCAAGCCGGTGATGGTCAAGGCGCAGGTGAAGGTCGGCGGACGCGGTAAGGCCGGCGGCGTGAAATACGCCGCGACTCCCGACGACGCGTTCACCCACGCGCAGAACATCCTCGGCCTCGACATCAAGGGTCACGTCGTCAAGAAGCTGCTGGTCGCCGAGGCCAGCGATATCGCCGAGGAGTACTACATCTCCTTCCTGCTCGATCGTGCCAACCGCACCTATCTCGCGATGTGCTCGGTCGAGGGCGGCATGGAGATCGAAGAGGTCGCGGCGACCAAGCCCGAGCGGCTCGCCAAGGTGCCCGTCAACGCCGTCAAGGGTGTCGACCTGGCCACCGCCCGCTCGATCGCCGAGCAGGGCCACCTGCCGGCCGAGGTGCTCGACGCGGCCGCAGTGACCATCCAGAAGCTCTGGGAGGTGTTCGTCGCCGAGGACGCCACTCTGGTCGAGGTCAACCCCCTGGTGCGCACTCCGGACGACCAGATCCTCGCCCTCGACGGCAAGGTCACGCTCGACGCGAACGCCGACTTCCGCCAGCCCGGTCACGCGGAGTTCGAGGACAAGGACGCGACCGACCCGCTGGAGCTCAAGGCCAAGGAGCACGACCTCAACTACGTCAAGCTCGACGGTTCGGTCGGCATCATCGGTAACGGCGCCGGGCTCGTCATGTCGACACTGGACGTCACCGCCTACGCGGGGGAGAAGCACGGCGGAGTGAAGCCGGCGAACTTCCTCGACATCGGTGGCGGCGCGTCGGCCGAGATCATGGCCGCGGGTCTGGACGTCATCCTCAATGACGCTCAGGTCAAGAGCGTCTTCGTGAACGTGTTCGGCGGCATCACCTCCTGCGACGCGGTCGCGACCGGCATCGTCAACGCGCTGAAGATTCTCGGTGACGAGGCCAACAAGCCGCTGGTCGTCCGTCTCGACGGGAACAACGTCGAAGAGGGGCGCCGCATCCTGGCCGAGGCCAATCACCCGCTGGTCATCCAGGCCGACACCATGGACGCCGGTGCCGACAAAGCCGCCGAGCTGGCGAATAAGTAAGGGAATCTTGATATGTCGATCTTTCTGAACGCAGACTCCAAGGTCATCGTCCAGGGCATCACCGGCGGTGAGGGCACCAAGCACACCGCGCTCATGCTGAAGGCAGGTACCCAGCTGGTCGGCGGCGTGAATGCCCGCAAGGCCGGGACTGAGGTGTCCCACGTCGACAGCGAGGGCAAAGAGGTCCGTTTACCGGTGTTCGGCTCGGTCTCCGAGGCGATGAAGGAGACGGGCGCCGACGTGTCCGTCGTCTTCGTGCCACCGAAGTTCGCCAAGGACGCGATCATCGAGGCCATCGACGCCGAGATCCCGCTGCTGGTCGTCATCACCGAGGGAATTCCGGTGCAGGACAGCGCTTATGCGTGGGCGTACAACCTGTCTAAAGGTGGCGACGGGGCGCCGAAGACCCGCATCATCGGCCCCAACTGCCCGGGCATCATCACGCCGGGTGAGGCGCTGGCGGGCATCACGCCTGCCAACATCACCGGCTCGGGCCCGGTCGGTCTGGTGTCGAAGTCGGGCACGCTGACCTACCAGATGATGTTCGAGCTGCGTGACTTCGGCTTCTCGACCGCCATCGGCATCGGTGGTGACCCCGTCATCGGCACCACCCACATCGACGCCATCGAGGCGTTCGAGAAGGATCCGGCGACCAAGGTCATCGTGATGATCGGTGAGATCGGTGGCGACGCCGAGGAGCGGGCTGCCGACTACATCAAGGCCAACGTCAGCAAGCCGGTCGTCGGCTACGTCGCGGGCTTCACGGCACCCGAAGGCAAGACCATGGGCCACGCCGGCGCCATCGTGTCGGGCTCGTCGGGCACCGCACAGGCCAAGAAGGAAGCCCTCGAGGCCGCCGGTGTGAAGGTGGGCAAGACCCCGTCGGAGACGGCGCGCCTGGCGCGGGAGATCCTGCAGAGCCTCTGACTCGGGGCGTGAGATGCGCCGCAGAATTAGTAACACGTTCTAGTTATCGATTAGCCTGACGAATTAACACGCGTCAGGAGGTCTGTAATGGCGGTCGATCCGCGCACGCCGGTGTTGGTCGGTGTCGGCCAATTCACCGAGCGCATCGACGATCCCTCCTATCGGGGCATGTCATCGGTGGAGCTGGCGACGGCTGCGGTACAGGCCGCCCTGGCCGACACCGGTGTCGACGCCGGTAACGTGGCGAAGGCCATCGAGGTGTTCGTCGGACTGCGGCAGTTCGAGATCTGTACGCCGTTCGAGAAGCCGCCGCTGGGTTGTTCGGACAACTACCTTCGGTCGGTGGCCAGGCGCGTCGGCGCGGATCCGGCCCGCGCGGTGCTGGAGCCCATCGGCGGCAACGGACCGCAGAAGCTGGTGACGGAGTTCGCCGGGGCGATAGCGGCAGGCGACATCGAGGTCGCGCTGATCCTGGGTTCCGAGAACGGCTCCACGTTGCGGACTTTCGCGCGCCGCGACGACAAGCCAGATCACAGTGAGACCGTCGGGGGCCAGCTCGAGGACCGGGGTTACGGCTTCGAGCAGTACATGAGCGAGTACACCGCGACGCACGGGCTGACCGGTGCGCCGGTGCAGTACGGCCTGCTGGACAACGCGCGCCGCGGCCGACTGGGTCTCAGTGTCGCCGACTACCGCGTGCAGATGGCTGAACTGTTCGCGCCGTTCTCCAAAGTGGCTGCCAAGAACCCGTTTTCGTCATCCCCGGTCGAACGTTCGGTGGATGAGCTGATCACGGTCACCGACGACAACCGGATGATCTGCGATCCGTATCCGCGTTTGATGGTGGCCCGCGATCAGGTGAACCAAGGTGCGGCCGCACTGCTGATGTCGGTTGCCGCTGCGCAACGGCTTGGCGTGTCCGAGGACAACTGGGTGTACCTGCGTGGTCATGCCGACCAGACCGAACAGGATCTGCTGGACCGCGTCGATGTCAGCATCAGCGTATCGGCCAGACAGTCTGTCGCAGAAGCACTTCGGGTCGCTGGAATCGGCATCGACGACGTGGCGACATTCGACCTCTACAGCTGCTTCCCGTTCCCGGTCTTCACCGTGTGCGACGAGTTCGGGCTGGCGGCCGACGATCCGCGGGGCCTCACGCTCACCGGCGGTCTGCCGTACTTCGGCGGCCCGGGTAACAGCTACTCACTGCACGGCATCGCCGAGACGGTGAGCCAAATGCGAGACCATCCAGGCACATTCGGTCTCGTCGGCGCGAACGGCGGCGTCATGAGCAAGTACTCGGTGGGCGTCTACTCGACGGAGCCCGCCGACTGGGTAGCCGACCGCAGCAAGGCGCTGCAGGCGGATATCGCCGCGCTGCCCAAGGTGGCGGTCACCCGTAACGCCGAGGGTCGGGGCAGGATCGAGACCTATTCGGTGCGCTACGACTGGCCCGTCACCACGGGTGTCATCATCGGTCGACTCGACGCCGACGACAGCCGGTTCATGGCACTCACCGAGGACGAAGACCTCGTGAAGCTGATGACCACGGGTGACCCGCTGGGCGCGGCGATCTCGGTGACCTCGGACGGCAAGAAGAACACCGCCACGCCGGCCTAGTTCTAGACGAGCGCAGCGAGCTTGCCCGCCAGCCGTTCGACATAGGCCGCCACCTCGGCCTCGGACTTGTCGGGCAGGCCGAAAAGGACCTCGGTGACCCCGAGGTCGGCCCACTTCGCGAGCTTGTCGGGGTCGGGCTTGAAGTCCAGGGCGACGATCTGCGGCGCTCCGTCACGACCGGCCGCGGCCCAGGTGTCCTGCAGCAGCTTGACCGGCGCGTCGATGTCGAAATCACGCGGCGTCGTGATCCAGCCGTCGGCCGAACGCGCGATCCACTTGAAGTTCTTCTCGGTGCCCGCCGCGCCGACCAGCACGGGGATGTGCGCCTGAACCGGCTTTGGCCAGGCCCAGCTTGGACCGAAGTTGACGAACTCGCCCTCGTAGGACGCTTCCTCCTCGGTCCACAGGCTGCGCATGGCCTCCAGGTATTCGCGCAGCATCGTGCGGCGCCGCCCGGGCGGCACGTTGTGGTCGGCCAATTCGTCTGTGTTCCAGCCGAATCCGACGCCAAGCGAGACGCGGCCGCCGGAGAGATGATCCAGTGTGGCGATGGACTTCGCCAGGGTGATCGGGTCGTGCTCGACCGGCAGTGCGACGGCCGTGGACAGCCGCACCCGCGAGGTGACCGCGCAGGCGGCGCCGAGCGACACCCAGGGGTCGAGGGTGCGCATGTAGCGGTCGTCGGGCAGTGACTCGTCGCCGGTGGTGGGGTGAGCGGCTTCACGCTTGATCGGGATGTGCGTGTGCTCGGGCACGTAGAAGGTGGTGAAACCGTGATCGTCGGCGAGTTTGGCTGCCGATGCGGGGTCGATGCCCCGGTCGCTGGTGAAAAGTACGAGCCCGTAGTCCATACCAGGATTAGAACGTGTTCTAGTCCGAAGGGCAACGTCGGGGCCCCAAAACGGCGTTTCGTTCACCGCGATCCATACCGATGACCTCGCGGCGCCCCGGCGATGGGATGGGTCAGCATGACGACAGAACGCATCGCCGATCACATCAAGTTCGCCTACTGGGTGCCCAACGTCAGCGGTGGCCTGGTCACCAGCGACATCGAGCAGCGCACCGACTGGAACTACGAGTACAACGCCAAGCTGGCCCGCACCGCCGAGAACAACGGCTTCGAGTATGCGCTGTCCCAGGTCCGCTACGAAGCCAGTTACGGCGCGGAGTTTCAGCACGAATCGACGAGCTTCTCGCTCGCGCTGCTGCTGGCCACGCAGCGTCTCAAGGTCATCGCCGCGGTTCATCCGGGCCTGTGGCAGCCGGGTGTGCTGGCCAAACTCGGCGCGACCGCCGACCAGCTGTCGGGCGGTCGATTCGCCGTCAACGTCGTGTCGGGCTGGTTCAAGGACGAATTCACCCATCTGGGCGAGCCCTGGCTCGAGCACGACGAGCGGTACCGACGCAGTGCGGAGTTCCTGCAAGTGCTGCGCAAGATCTGGACCGAGGGCGACGTGGATTTCCGCGGAGACTTCTACCGCATCCACGACTTCACGCTGAAACCCAAGCCCGTCAACACGTCCGAGCGTCCGAATCCCGAAATCTTCCAGGGCGGCAACTCGATGGCCGCACGGCGTAATGGCGGCCGCTATGCCGACTGGTACTTCTCCAACGGCAAGGACTTCGACGGTTTGACCGAGCAGGTCGTCGACGTACGCAATCACGCTCGTGACGTGGGCCGCGAGGTCCGTGTCGGGCTCAACGGATTCATCATCGCGAGGGACACCGAAAGGGAAGCCAAGGAAGTCCTGCGAGAGATCATCGCAAAGGCGAATCGGCCCGCCGTTGAGGGATTTCACGCCGCCGTGCAGCAGGCAGGCAACTCGACATCCGACCGCCGTGGTATGTGGGCGGACTCCACATTCGAGGATCTGGTTCAGTACAACGACGGCTTCCGCACGCAATTGATCGGCACGCCCGAACAGATCGCGGAACGCATTGCGGCATACCGCAAACGCGGCGTCGATCTGATTCTCGGCGGCTTCCTGCATTTCCAGGAGGAGATCGAATACTTCGGTTCGCGCGTGCTGCCGCTGGTTCGCGAAATCGAGGAATCCGAGCAACATTCCGCAGCGGAACCCTTGCTGGCGTCGCGGTAACCGGGAGTGCGCTAGCGTGGGTTCGAAGCCGTCCAGCACAGGAGAGGTCATGTCGTACCCCCAAGGTCCGCCCGGCAATCCCGGATACCCGCCCGCCCAGCAGCCGACCACGCAGTTCGCCGCGCCGACCCAACAGTTCGGTAGGGCGCCCGAGCCCGGTCCAGCCGCGGGTCCGAGCCAACTGCCGAAGTACCTGACCATCGCCGTCGCGGTCCTCGGCCTGGGCGTGTACCTGTCCAGCTTCGGGCCGCTGTTCACCGCAGGCGCGGACTACTTCACTCCTACGCTGCTGGATCTCGGCGTCGTCGCGGCGCTGGCGGCCGGGCTGATCGCCGGCGTATCGCTGCTGCCGAAGCAGAAGCCATTTCCTGCGGCTGTCGCGGTGCTGTCGGTGCTGGCGTTCCTCCTGGTGATCGCCATCGTGCTGACAGCGCCAGAGGGCGTGTCCATCGACTGGGGCCTCTACCTGATCATCGCGTTCACCATGTTCCAGGCGATCGTCGCCGTGGCGGTGCTGCTGTTCGATGCGGGCGTCATCACCCCGCCCGCGCCGCAGCAGCCCCGGTATGACCAGCAGTACGGCCAGTACGGCGGGCCGAGCGCGCCGTACTACGGTCAGCAGTCTCAGCACGGCGGCCCGCCGCAGCACCAGCAGGGGTTGTCGCAACGTCCCGGTTATCCGTCGCAGTACGGCGGTTACCAGGGTGGCGGCCCATCGACCGGCGGATTTTCCGCCGGCCAACCCAGCGGTCAGCAGAGCGGGCCCCCGACCCCTCCGACCGGTTTCCCGACCTTCGGGCAGCCGCCGTCGAGCTCCACCCCGACGACCCAGGCGCAGATGCCGTCGCAATCGGGAGCGTCATCCACGCAGTCGGGCCCCCCACCGTCGTAGTCTGAGCCGCGCGTGCGTCAACTTCGCGCGCGTGTGAGCTTGTGCGAGGAGCGGCCTTAGTGGAAAACCGGCCAGTCGGCACACGCCAGGCGCGTGAGCTGCTTCGGGTCGCGTTCGGGCCGTCCATCGTGGCGCTGGGCGTCATCGCGGCCGTGGTGTTGCTGCAGCTGTTGATCGCCAACAGCGACATGACCGGCGCGCTGGGCGCGATCACCAGCATGTGGCTCGGCGTACACATGGTGCCGATCTCGATCGGCGGTAGTGAGCTGGGCGTGATGCCGTTGCTGCCCATGCTCGCCATGGTGTGGGGAACCGCACGCGCGACCGCCCGTGCGACATCGCCGCAGGGTTCCTGGTTTGTCACGCGGTGGGTCGTCGCATCGGCCGTCGGCGGCCCGCTGCTGATCGCGGCGATCTCCCTGGCCATCGTCCACGACGCGGCGTCGGTGTTCACCCAGCTTCAGACGCCGGACGCCCTGCGCGCGTTCGGCAGCGTCCTGGCGGTGCACGCGGCCGGCGCGGTGATCGGGGTCGGGTCGCGCATCGGCAGGCGCGTCTTGTCGGAATCGCCGCTTCCCGGGTGGCTGCCCGACGCGATTAGGGCTGCCAGTGCAGGCGTTCTGGCGCTGCTGGGACTGTCCGGCGTCGTGATGACCGGTTCGATGATCGTGCACTGGGCGACGATGCATGATCTCTACGGGATCACCGATTCGGTGTTCGGTCAGTTCAGCCTGACGCTGTTGGCGATTCTGTACATCCCCAACGTGCTCGTCGGGACGGCTGCGGTCGCCGTCGGGTCCAGTGCGCACATCGGGTTGGCGACGTTCAGCTCGTTCACCGTCTTCGGTGGTGACATCCCCGCGCTGCCGGTGCTGGCCGCCGTGCCGACTCCACCGCTGGGCCCGGTCTGGGTGGCGCTGTTGATCGTCGGCGCGGTGTCGGGTGTCGCGTTGGGCCAGCAGGCGGCGCGACGACCGCTGCCCCTGCTGCCCGCGATCGGCAAGCTCATCGTCGCGGCCGCGCTCGCGACGCTGATCATGGCCGTTCTCGGCTACGCCGGCGGCGGGCGGCTGGGCAATTTCGGCGATGTCGGCGTCGACCAGGCCACGTTCGGGCCCGCGCTCTTCCTGTGGTTCGCCGGTATCGGGGCGCTGACCGTGGCGATGACGGGTGGCATCGCGAGGCGCGTCAGGGTTCCCAAGCCCAAAACCGAACCCGAGCCCGAAGCTGAAGCCGCGCTCGAATCCGAGACCGAGCTCGAATCCGAGACTGAGTTTGAGGCCGAGCTCGAGGCCGAGTCGGACTTCGAGCCCGCGTTCGACGACGAGTCAGCGGCCGACTTCGAGCCTGCGTTCGAGCCCGAGGCGGACGCAGCCATCGACGACCTCGAAGCGCAGGCCGTCGACGAACCGTTCGACGAGCCCCCGGCCGCTCCTCCGCGGCCTCGGAACGAACACCGGGACGCGTTCGGAGATCCCGAGGACCACTTCGTCGTCGACGACGTCCCCGACGATCAAGCCACGCCGGGCGCGACCACGGACCGGGCGCCCGATCGCGACGATTAGGCTGCCAGGCGTGCAGCAACCGCTTCGAGTGCCCCCGAAGGTGCCCGCACGCGTTGTGGTGCTCGCATCCGGTACCGGTTCGCTGCTGCGATCGCTCCTCGACGCCACCGGCGGCGATTACCCGGCCGACATCATCGCCGTCGGGGTGGATCGCGACTGCCCGGCCGTCGACATCGCCGCGTCGGCATCGGTACCCAGCTATACCGTGCGGCTGCGCGATCACCCTGACCGCGAGGCCTGGGATGCTGCGATCACCGACGCGACCGCAGCGCAGAAACCTGATTTGATCGTGGCTGCCGGATTCATGAAAATCCTTGGGCCCCATTTTCTTTCCCGCTTCATGGGCCGGATCATCAACACCCACCCGGCGCTGCTGCCCTCGTTTCCCGGGGCACACGCGGTACCCGACGCGCTGGAATACGGAGTCAAGGTGACGGGGTGCAGCGTGCACCTCGTCGATGCCGGCACCGACACCGGACCGTTGCTGGCCCAAGAAGCCGTGCCGGTGCTCGACGACGACGACGAAGCTTCCCTGCACGAGCGGATCAAAGTCGTCGAACGACGACTGCTGGTGGACGTGCTGGCCGCGGTGGCTACCCGCGGCGTGACCTGGACCGGACGAAAGGCGACATTGGGATGACTGACCGCAGGGCTATCCGGCGCGCGTTGATAAGCGTGTACGACAAGACCGGTCTCACCGACCTCGCGCGTGGCCTGCACGAGGCGGGCGTCGAACTCGTCTCCACCGGGTCGACCGCGAAAACCATTGCCGACGCTGGCATTCCGGTCACTTCCGTCGAGCAGGTCACCGGGTTCCCCGAGGTGCTCGACGGCAGGGTCAAAACCCTGCACCCGCATGTCCACGCGGGACTGCTCGCCGATCAGCGCAAGCCCGAACATGTTTCGGCACTCGCCGAACTCGGCGTCGCGCCGTTCGAGCTGGTGGTCGTCAACCTCTACCCGTTCACCCAGACCGTCGACTCCGGCGCGGGCGAAGACGAATGCGTCGAGCAGATCGACATCGGTGGCCCGTCGATGGTGCGCGCCGCCGCCAAGAACCATCCGAGCGTCGCGGTGGTGGTCGATCCGCTGGGCTACGACGGTGTGCTCGCCGCGGTACGCTCCGGTGGCTTCACGCTGGAGGAGCGGAAGAAGCTGGCCTCCTTGGCATTCCGGCACACCGCCGAATACGACGTCGCGGTCGCGGCGTGGATGTCGTCGGTGCTGGCGTCCGAAGGCGATGCCGCACCGCCGTCGCTGCCGCTGTGGACGGGCGCGACGTACCGGCGCGAAGCGGTGCTGCGGTACGGCGAGAACCCGCATCAGCAGGCGGCGCTGTATCGCTACGACTCGGGGTGGCCGGGCCTGGCCCAGGCGCAGCAGTTGCACGGAAAAGAGATGTCCTACAACAACTACACCGATGCCGACGCCGCCTGGCGCGCGGCGTTCGACCACGAAGAGATCTGTGTGGCGATCATCAAGCACGCCAACCCGTGCGGGATCGCGATCTCGTCGGTGTCGGTGGCCGATGCGCATCGCAAGGCACACGAATGCGATCCGCTGTCGGCGTTCGGTGGGGTGATCGCGGCCAACACCGAGGTGACCGTCGAGATGGCGGAAACGGTCGCCGACATCTTCACCGAGGTGATCATCGCGCCCGCCTACGAGGCGGGTGCCGTGGACGTGCTGGCGCGCAAGAAGAACATCCGCGTGCTGTTGGCGTCCGAACCGCAGCAGGGCGGGACCGAGTTTCGTCAAATCAGCGGCGGCCTGCTGATCCAGCAGCGCGACGAGTTCACCGCACCCGGCGACGATTCCGCGAACTGGGAATTGGCGACGGGATCACCCGCCGACCCGGCGACGCTGGCCGACCTGAAGTTCGCGTGGTTGGCGTGCCGCGCGGTGAAGTCGAACGCGATCGTGGTCGCCGCCGACGGCGCGACCGTCGGGGTCGGCATGGGGCAGGTCAATCGGGTCGACGCGGCCAAGCTGGCCGTGCAGCGGGCGGGTGATCGTGTGCAGGGTGCCGTCGCGGCGTCCGACGCGTTCTTCCCGTTCCCCGACGGACTCGAGGTGCTCACGAACGCGGGCGTGAAAGCGATCGTGCACCCCGGTGGTTCCGTGCGCGACGACGAGGTCACCGCGGCGGCCGCCGAGGCGGGCATCACGCTGTACCTCACCGGGGCGCGCCACTTCGCGCACTGACGTCCCGCCGAACGTGGGTTACCCGCACGCTCTCGGTCCGGACAGCGTGCAGGTAACCCACGTTCGCGCTACGAGTTGCGGATCTTGTCGATCAGCTTCGACTTGGTCAGCGACGAGTAGCCGGAGAGACCGATCTCCTTGGCGCGCTTCTTCAGGTCCGAGACCGTCCAATCGTCGTACGACCCGGATTTCCCGCCCTTGCGCCCAACGGCCGACTTGCCGCGCGCCGCGGCGGCGTTGGCGATCCTGGCGGACTTCTGCTTCGAGTTGCCCTGTTCGCGCAGGTCCTCGTACAGCTTCTCGTTCTTGATGGACGGGTTCGGCATGGTTGTCACTCCTTGATCGACTACTGATCGGAGGGTGCCCACTGACGAGGCATTTATTCACCGGCCGAGCGTGCGCAGAATGTGACGGATTGGCGGCGTGTCCACCGGGGACACGCACGTTCGGGACACAAGTCGTAGCGTGGAGTTGTGACATCACCTAACGATTTGCCCCGGACCGTTGCCGAGCTGAGGGCCTCCGGTCACGTCGAGCGCGGCGTCAAGGCCGAAATCCGCGACAACCTGCTGGCCGCGCTTGCCGAGGGTCGCGACGCGTGGCCGGGCATCCTGGGCTTCGAGGACACCGTGATCCCGCAGCTGGAACGGGCCCTGATCGCCGAGCACGACGTCGTGCTGCTGGGCGAACGCGGGCAGGGTAAGACGCGTCTGCTGCGCGCACTGACGGGCCTGCTCGACGAGTGGACCCCCGTCATCGCCGGCTCGGAACTGAACGAGCACCCGTACTCGCCGATCACCCCCGAATCCATCCGTCGGGCCGCCGACTCGGGCGACGACCTGCCCGTCGAATGGCGACATCGCAGCGAGCGCTACACCGAGAAGCTGGCGACTCCGGATACCAGCGTGGCCGACTTGGTCGGCGACATCGATCCGATCAAGGTGGCCGAGGGCCGCAGCCTCGGTGACCCCGAGACCATCGCCTACGGCCTCATCCCGCGGGCGCACCGAGGCATCGTCGCGATCAACGAGTTGCCCGACCTCGCGGAGCGCATCCAGGTGTCGATGCTCAACGTGATGGAGGAACGCGACATCCAGGTGCGCGGCTACACCCTTCGACTGCCGCTCGACGTCCTCGTCGTCGCCAGCGCCAACCCCGAGGACTACACCAACCGCGGCCGCATCATCACGCCACTGAAGGATCGCTTCGGCGCCGAGATCCGCACCCACTACCCGTACGAACTCGAGGCCGAGGTCGGCGTCATCAACCAGGAGGCCAACCTCGCGTCCGAGGTGCCCGAGTACCTGGTGCACGTCCTCGCCCGGTTCGCGCGCTACCTGCGCGAGTCGCGGTCCATCGACCAGCGCTCCGGTGTGTCGGCGCGCTTCGCGATCGCGGCCGCGGAGACGGTCGCCGCCTCGGCCCGACATCGTTCGGCCATCCTCGGCGAACAGGATCCGGTGGCGCGCGTCGTCGACCTCTCGACGGTGATCGATGTGCTGCGCGGCAAGCTGGAGTTCGAATCCGGTGAGGAAGGCCGGGAACAGGCCGTGCTCGAACACCTGCTGCGCCGTGCCACCGCGGACACCGCGCAGCGGCTGCTCGGCGGCATCGATGTCGGGCCGCTGGTGATGGCGATCGAGAACGGTTCCGCGGTGACCACCGGAGAGCGCGTGTCCTCCCGTGACGTGCTGGCAGCGGTCCCCGAGGTTCCGGCGATCGCCGAGATCCAGCAGCGGCTCGAGGCGACGACGGACGGACAGCGCGCGGCGGCCGTCGAAATGGCGCTCGAGGCGCTCTATCTGGCCAAGCGGATCGACAAGGTGTCCTCAGAAGGCGAAACCGTCTATGGCTGATCCCGGGGCCAGGCGCCTCACACGGTATTCGCGATACACCGGCGGGCCTGATCCGCTGGCGCCGCCCATCGACCTGCGCGAGGCGCTCGAGCAGATCGGCCAGGACGTCATGGAGGGCAGCTCACCTCGGCGCGCGCTGTCGGAGCTCATGCGGCGCGGCACGCAGAACATGCGCGGTGCCGACAAGCTCGCCGCCGAGGCCAACCGCCGGCGCCGGGAACTGTTGCAGCGCAACAACCTCGACGGCACCCTGCAGGAGATCAAGAAGCTGCTGGACGAGGCGGTGCTCGCCGAGCGCAAGGAGCTGGCGCGCGCGCTGGACGACGACGCACGGTTCAACGAGATGCGCATCGAGTCGTTGCCGCCCTCGCCGGCAAAGGCCGTGCAGGAGCTCTCCGACTACGATTGGCGCAGTGCAGAGGCGCGCGAAAAGTACGACCAGATCAAGGATCTCCTCGGTCGCGAAATGCTCGACCAGCGCTTCGCGGGCATGAAGCAGGCGATGGAGAACGCCACCGACGAAGACCGCCAACGTGTCAACGAGATGCTCGACGATCTCAACGATCTGCTGGACAAGCATGCGCAGGACAACGACACGCAAGAAGATTTTCAAAACTTCATGGACAAGCACGGCGAGTTCTTCCCAGAGAACCCGCGCAACGTCGAGGAGCTGCTGGACTCTTTGGCCAAGCGTGCCGCGGCCGCACAGCGCTTCCGTAACAGCCTGTCGGCTGATCAACGCGCCGAGCTTGATGCGTTGGCGCAGCAGGCATTTGGATCACCCTCGCTGATGAATGCGCTCAACCGGCTCGACGGCCACCTACAAGCGGCACGGCCGGGCGAGGACTGGGATGGTTCGTCGCGGTTCTCCGGTGAAAACCCGATGGGCATGGGAGAAGGCACCCAGGCGATGGCCGACATCGCCGAACTGGAGGAGCTCGCTGAGGCGCTCTCGCAGAGTTACGCGGGCGCCACGATGGAGGACGTCGATCTCGACATGCTCGCTCGCCAACTGGGCGACGAGGCCGCGGTCGACGCCAAGACGTTGGCCGAACTCGAGCGGGCCCTGATGGACCAGGGGTTCCTGGACCGAGGCTCGGACGGGCAGTGGCGGCTGTCTCCCAAAGCGATGCGACAGCTCGGACAGGCCGCGCTCCGCGATGTGGCACAGCAACTTTCAGGGCGACATGGCGAGCGCGAAACCCGTCGCGCGGGTGCGGCCGGAGAGCTCACCGGCGCGACGCGACCGTGGGCATTCGGTGACACCGAACCCTGGAACGTCACCCGCACGTTGACAAACACGGTGCTGCGCCAGGCCGGTACCAGCGGCGTCGACATGCCGTTGAAGTTCGCCGTCGAGGACGTGGAGATCTCCGAGACCGAGACCCGCACCCAGGCGGCAGTAGCACTGCTGGTCGACACGTCATTCTCGATGGTGATGGAGAACCGGTGGCTGCCGATGAAGCGCACAGCGCTGGCGCTGAGCCACCTCGTCAGCACGCGGTTTCGCTCGGATGCGTTGCAGATCATCGCTTTCGGCCGATATGCGCGCACCGTGTCCACGGCGGAACTGACCGGGCTGGAAGGCGTGTACGAGCAGGGCACCAACCTGCACCATGCGCTCGCACTGGCGGGTAGGCACCTGCGCCGCCATCCCAACGCGCAGCCGGTGCTGCTCGTCGTGACCGACGGTGAACCCACCGCACACCTGGAGAATTACTCGGGTGGCGCGGAGAGCGGGCCTCAAGTGTTCTTCGACTACCCGCCACATCCCCGCACCATTGCCCATACGGTCAAGGGCTTCGACGATATGGCGGGGCTGGGTGCGCAGGTGACGATCTTCCGGTTGGGCAGTGATCCGGGGCTGGCCAAGTTCATCGATCAGGTGGCGCGTCGTGTCGAGGGACGCGTCGTGGTGCCCGATCTCGACGGGCTGGGTGCCGCCGTCGTCGGCGACTACCTGCGGTCGCGGCGTCGGCGTTGAGCCGTGCCGCTAGACCGGCTTGCGCTTCCTGCGCTTGACGCCGACGCTGCCCCACAGCGAGAAGCCGCGGATGCGCACGCAGGGTGCTCCCGGCGAACCTTCCCCGCTCACACTTTGGTCGAAGGACCCCATCACCCCGACCCCACGCAGGTCCACGTTCACCTCGGGCGGCACCAAGATGGTCTGGCCGCCGAAGATCGAGTACGAGTGGATCTCGACTTCCGGCGAGGTGAAGTCGGCGTACCGCAAATCCACCACGCCGCCGCCGAAGAGAGCAAACGTGGTCATCCGCTTCGGCACGTTCCAGCGGCCGCGACGCTCGAACCCGCTCATGATTGCCAGCAGCATCGTCGAGGGTGCGGGCCGCACCGGCCCGCCGCTGGGGCCGCGCGAGACGGAACCGGGCAGGTCCGCGGAGAGCCGATCGAGTTCGTCGTATGTCTGCGCGGCGTAAGCCCTGGTCAGGCGTTCTTCGTATTCGTTCAGCGGCAGTCGGCCCTGGGCGGCGGCATCGGTGAGCAGCTGCGCCATGTGAATACGATCGGTGTCTGCAGCGCGCCTTGAGCCGTTCCGCGACGCGGGAGTACTCATCCCGGCCACCTGTTCATTGCGCAGGCGCTCATTACGACCATCTGTTCTTCGCGGAACCGCTCATCACCGACGAGCCTACGACGAACGCTGGCACATGCAAGGCCGATGTCCAAACTGTGCACTCATCGGTACCGGCGAATCAGATAGACAAGCAAACGTTATTCCGTGCCTGCCAAGTAGTCGGCAAACTCGATGGCGCCGATGGGGTTCTCGGGTGCGAGGTGCGCGCCCGATCGGTACGCGGCTGCGATGCGTCCCGGGATGGGGACGGCCACCACTTTGCGGCGGCCGCCACGCGCGGTCAGGTACATCCGCCCCAACTCGGCATGCGTGTGCACCGTCGGTCCGCCGATGTCGGGCACCCGGCCCGACGGCTCGGAATCGATCAGCTCGACGAGCCGGCGCGCGACGTCGCGGGTGTCAATCGGCTGGAAGCTGACGCCGCGAAGGGCCCACAGCGCGGGGGAGTACCGCTGGATCGCGAAGCTGGTGGCGATCAGGTCGTGGAACTGGGTGGCGCGCAGCACTGTATGGGCGACGCCGGACGTGTCGAGTGCTTGCTCGGCGCGGATCTTGGTCCGGTAGTAGGGCAACGGGATTCGGTCGATACCGACGATCGATACGTGCACGAGGTGGCCGACGCCGGCGCGTCGCACCGCCGACGTCAGGTGCTGCATCGCGTTGACATCCTTGTCGCCGGTCGGCTGCGTGGCGCAGTTGACGATCACGTCCATCCCGTCGACCGCCGCGTCGATCCCGGCGCCATCGAGCAGATCGCCACGATGCCATCGCACCGCCGGGTTGTCGCGACGTTCGCGTCGGCTCAGCGCGTGCACCTGGTGTCCGGCCGCCACCGCGGTGGTCAGCACCTGTCTGCCGAGTGTGCCCGTTGCTCCAATGACAAGAATTTCGCGGGCCATGCCTAGACCCTAAGATGCGGGCTGTGACTGATGGCGACGACGACCTACGAGGCCTGCGCTCGAGGCTCGGCGAGCTGTCCACTGTGCAGCAGCGTTTCGAGGAGTCCCGGGTCGGCAAGATGGTGATCAGTGGCCTGCTGGTGGTCGCGTTCCTTGTGTGTGTCGCGTGGAACCTGCCGGATTCACCGATCAAGCGGGTCGTGCAACCCGCTCTCGCTCCGGTCGCGGTGCCGACGGGATTGGACCAGGGCTGGGCAATGTACGCGCCAGATCCGAGCAAGCGGGCGGACATGATCGAGGTCCAGGTCAAGATGGCGGACGGCGAGACCAAGACGTGGACGACGCAGCCCGGCCAGCCCGGCATCGGCTGGTGGGACAGATGGTTGAAGGTGCGGTATTACGCCGTGCTCGACGCCAACTTGCGACCGCAGTTGGCGCGCTGGGTTGTCAGACAAGTGACGGGGCCCGACGAGCAGGCCGTCGCCGTCGAGATAATCCTTCGCACAGAGACACTGCAGGCACCCGCCGACCGGGAGGGCGAAAGCGGGACACGTCGACCCACCGCAACGAAGATCATCTACCGAGAGCAGTTGGCGGGGACCCGATGAAGGACCGGTGGAACGCCTTCTGGTTCACGTCCGAGCCGGTCTACACTCTCGGCCTCGTCCGGATTGTGTTCGGCGTGGTGACCGTCGGGTGGACGCTGGCGCTCCTGCCCGATCTGTACGGAGTGTTCGGCGAGCAGGGTGTGGCGCCGCAGCCCGCGCGGCTCGACTATCAGTGGAGCGTCCTGGAGATCTGGCCAGGGGACCGGGCCCTGCTGATCTGCTGGGTGCTGCTGCTGGCATCGGGGCTCGCGCTGACCGTCGGTTGGCACAGCAGGATTGCCGCAGTTGCCGTGTTTGTGTTGCTTCAATCGTTCGTGCGACGCGGTATGTACATCGTCAACGGCGGTGATGCGATCCTTAGCATCATCGCGCTCATCATGGCGCTCTGTTCATGCGGCGCGGCGCTGTCCATGGATCAGCGGCGTCGGACCGGTTTGTTCTGGTCGGCACAGAAGCGGTCGGTGTGGCCTGTCCGATTGCTGCAGGTTCAGCTATCGGTGATCTATCTCGTCTCGGTACAGGCGAAGCTCACCGGTAAGACGTGGACCGAGGGCTCCGCGGTCTTCTACGCCTGGCGCAGCGATGGCCGGTGGGCGATGCTGCCCACGCCGGAGTGGTTGGCCGACAGCGCGATTCTGGTCAACGCGCTGTCGTGGGGCACCCTCGCGATCGAGTTGGCGATCGCGGTCCTGGTGTGGAATCGGCACCTGCGGTGGTGGGTGCTCGGCGCAGGGGTCGTGATGCACCTCGCGATAATGGTCAACCTCAACGTCGCGTTCTTCAGCATCGCGATCTTCGTTCTCTACGTCGCGTTCGTTCCTGCGGACACGGTTCGCGACATCCCGTCGCGAATTGCCGGCCGATGGCGTCGGCCTGCCGAAAAAGAACCCGCTACTTAGGAACTCACCCAGTTCGGCGGGCGCTTCTGCAGAAAGGCCATCATGCCTTCTCTGGCCTCTTCGGAGACGAACAATTCGGCGGACTGCCGCGTCAACGCCTCGGCATCCCGGTCGAACGCCGCCAGCAGCGGCGCGGTGGTCAGGGCCTTGGAGGCGGCCAAGCCCTGCGGCGAGGCCTTGCCGATCTCTGCGGCCAGGGCCGCCACCGTTGCCTCGACGTCGTCGGTGGCGACGGTGATCAGGCCGATGTCGGCGGCCTCGGCGGCGCCGAACTTCTCGCCGGTCACGAAGTAGCGCCCCGCGGCGCGGGTCGTCATCTTCGGCAGCAGGGTGAGCGAAATGATCGACGGCGCGACACCAATGCGCGCTTCGGTCAACGCGAATGTGCTCGCCTGGCCCGCCACCGCGATGTCGCATGCGCCCACGAGTCCCAGCCCACCGGCGCGGACGTGTCCGTCGATCGCGCCGATCACCGGGATCGGCAGTTCGAGGATCCGGCGCAGCAGCCGGGTCAGTTCGCGTGCCCGTTCGACGGCGATATCAGCGGGGTCACCACCCGAGGCCTGTGCGAGATCGGCTCCTGCGCAGAAGGTTCCGCCGGTGTGGCCGAGCACCACCGCACGGACTCCGCCGTCCGTGGTGGCGTCGGTCAGGCCCTGATGCAGCTGGTCCACCAGTGCGGTCGACAGCGCATTGCGGTTCTCCGGCGAGTCCAGCGTCAGGCGCGCAACGCTGCCCTCGACGGAATAGCGGACGAGCGCGCTCATCAGTACGACCTGGGCAGACCCAGTGACGTCTGCGCGACGAAGTTGAGGATCATCTCTCGGCTCACGGGTGCGATGCGGGCCAACCGCGACGCCACCAGCACCGAGGCGATGCCATACTCCTTCGTCAGGCCGTTGCCGCCGAGGCACTGCACCGCCTGATCGACCGCGCGCACCGACGCCTCACCCGCCGCATACTTGGCCATGTTGGCGGCCTCGGCCGCGCCGACGTCGTCGCCGAGGTCGTACAGCGATGCGGCCTTCTGCATCATCAGCTTCGCCAGCTCGATCTCGATGTGGTTCTGCGCCAACGGGTGTGACAGTCCTTGGTGCGCGCCGATCGGCGTCTTCCACACCTGGCGCGTCTTGACATACTCGGTGGCCTTGTTGATCGCGAACCGGCCCATCCCGACCGCGCTGGCGGCGCCCATGATGCGCTCCGGGTTGAGTCCGGCGAACAGTTGCGCGATGGCCGCGTCTTCGGACCCGACGAGCGCGTCGGCGGGAAGTCGCACCTCGTCCAAGAACAGCTGGAACTGGTTCTCGGGGCTGACGATCTCCATGTCGATCTTGGTCCACGTCATGCCCGGTGTATCGGTGGGCACCACGAACAGTGCGGGCTTGAGATTGCCCGTCTTGTGGTCCTCAGTGCGTCCGACGACCAGCACCGCCTGCGCCTGGTCGACGCCCGAGATGTACACCTTCTGACCCGACAGAATCCAGTCGCTGCCGTCACGGCGGGCGGTGGTGGTGATCTTGTGACTGTTCGACCCGGCGTCGGGTTCGGTGATCGCGAACGCCATGGTGATCGAACCGTCGGCGATTCCCGGGATCCAGCGCTTCTTCTGCTCCTCGGTGCCGAACTTGGCGATGATGGTGCCGTTGATGGCGGGGGACACCACCATCAGCAGCAGCGCCGAGCCGGCGGCAGCCATCTCCTCCATGACCAGCGACAACTCGTACATGCCTGCCCCGCCGCCGCCGTACTCTTCGGGCAGGTTGACCCCGATGAAGCCGAGTTTGCCTGCCTCGCTCCATAATTCGGTGGTGTGCTCACCTTTGCGGGACTTCTCCAGATAGTACTTCTCGCCATAGTTGGCGGCCATCGCGGCGACTGCCTTGCGCAGGGCCTGCTGTTCTTCGGTCTCGACGAAGCTACTCATGTGATTCCTTCAGGGTTGTCCACTCGGGCGAGTACGGCCCCGACGTCGACCTGCTGGCCGACCTCGACGTTGAGTTCGGCGAGCACTCCGTCGCCGGGCGAGGTCACGGTGTGCTCCATCTTCATCGCCTCCAGCCACACCAGTGGCTGGCCGGCAATCACCGGGTCGCCCACCGCGGCGCCGATGCGCAACACCGATCCGGGCATGGGCGCCAACAGCGACCCCTGGGCAACAGCGGCATCGAGGTCGCCGAAGCGAGGTAGCGCCACGAGATGCACGGGCCCCAGGGATGAGTCGACGTACACGTCGGCGCCGTATCGCGCGACATCGAAGGCACGCTCCACACCGGCAATGGACAGCACGACGCGATCGGCGGCGGAGGACAACGGACCGACGCCGTCGTGGTCGGGAAGGTGCACGCCGTTGCGGGTACAGCGGTAGCGCACGATGTGTTCGCCGCCGGCAGCGTCGCTGTAGGACTTGGTCTGGAATCCGGACGCCAGGCTGCGCCAGCCGCTCGGTGCGGCGGCGAACACCGTTGCGTTGTCCCGGTTCTGCGCGGCATCGGCGAGTGCCGCGGCGACCGCCGAGAGTGCGGCGGCCCGGTCGTCGCCCAGTGGGGCGGATAACCGGTCGAGGCCGTGGGTGTCGAAAAACGCCGTGTCGGTGGCGCCGTCGAGGAACGCCGGGTGCCGCAGCACGTTGACCAACAAATCGCGGTTGGTCCTGATGCCGTGCAGCCGGGTGCGGGTCAGCGCATCGGCAAGGACGGCCGCGGCCTGGCGTCGCGTGGGTGCGTAGGAGATGACCTTGGCGAGCATCGGGTCGTAGAAGGTCGACACCTCCGAGCCGTCCTTGATGCCGGTGTCGACACGCACCGTCTGCGGTACCGCGAACCGGTGCACGGTGCCCGCCTGCGGCTGCCAGTTCTTCGCCGGGTCTTCGGCGTACAGCCGTGCCTCGATTGACGATCCACGCGACGGTGGCGGTTCGGGATCGAGCCGTCCGCCATCGGCGACGTGCAGCTGCAACTCGACGAGGTCCAGCCCGGTGGTGGCCTCGGTGACGGGATGTTCGACCTGCAGTCGGGTGTTCATCTCGAGGAAATAGAAGGACCCCGCCCCTGGACCATCTGGGTCCGCCATGAACTCGACGGTGCCCGCACCGGCGTATCCGATGGCCTCGGCGGCCAACCGCGCGGCGTCGAACAGCTTGGCGCGCATGCCTTCCGTCCGCTCGACGAGTGGCGAGGGCGCCTCTTCGATGATCTTCTGATGGCGGCGCTGGATCGAGCATTCGCGTTCGCCGACCGCCCACACGGTGCCGTGCTGGTCGGCCATCACCTGGACCTCGACGTGATGACCGGAGGCGAGGTAGCGCTCGCAGAACACGGTCGGATCGCCGAAGGCCGACTGCGCTTCGCGGCGTGCGGCCTCCACGTGCCCGGGCAACGACGACAATTCGTCGACCACCCGCATACCACGGCCGCCGCCACCGGCAGAGGCCTTGATCAGCACCGGCAACTGGTCGGCGGAGACGGTATCGGGATCAAGTTCCTCGAGCACCGGGACGCCCGCGGCCGCCATCATTTTCTTCGCCTCGATCTTGGAGCCCATTGCGGCGACCGCGGCCACCGGTGGACCGATCCACGTAAGCCCGGCATCGGTTACCGCGGCGGCGAACTCAGCGTTCTCCGACAAGAATCCGTATCCGGGGTGGATCGCGTCGGCCCCGGCCGCCTGTGCGGCGGCGATCAGCTGCGCCGCGTCGAGGTAGCCCCTGGTGCCTTCGAGCCGCACCCGGGCGTCGGCCTCGGCGACGTGCGGAGACGCCGCGTCGGGATCGGTGTAAACGGCGACCGTGCCGATGCCGAGCTTGCGGCACGTGTCGAAGACGCGGCGAGCGATCTCGCCACGATTGGCAACCAGCACTCGAGTGATCATGCGTGCCTCACATCCGGAAGACGCCGAAGTTCGACGTCCCCGTGATCGGGCCATTGGCAATGGCGGACAGGCACATTCCCAGCACGGTGCGGGTGTCTCGCGGGTCGATCACCCCGTCGTCGTAGAGTCGGCCGGACAGGAACATCGGCAGCGACTCCGCCTCGATCTGCGCCTCCACCGCGGCCCGCAGCGCGGCGTCGGCGTCCTCGTCGACCTGCTGGCCGCGAGCCTCGGCGGCGGCACGGCTGACAATCGACAGCACGCCCGCCAGCTGCGTGCCCCCCATGACCGCGGACTTGGAGCTGGGCCACGCGAAAAGAAACCGGGGATCGTAGGCGCGGCCGCACATCCCGTAGTGGCCCGCACCGTAGGAGGCGCCGATCAGCAGGGAGATGTGCGGCACGGTCGAATTCGAGACGGCGTTGATCATCATCGAGCCGTGCTTGATCATCCCGCCCTCCTCGTATTTGCGGCCGACCATGTAGCCGGTCGTGTTGTGCAGGAACAACAGTGGCGTGTCGGCGCGGTTGGCCAGCTGGATGAACTGGGTGGCCTTCTGCGACTCCTCGGAGAACAACACCCCGCGGTGGTTGGCCAGGACGCCGATCGGATAGCCGTAGAGGGTGGCCCAGCCGGTCACCAGGGAGCCACCGTATAGGGGTTTGAACTCGTCGAAGTCGGAGCCGTCGACGATGCGGGCGATGACGTCACGCGGATCGAACGGGATACGCAGATCGGCGGGGACGATGCCGACCAGCTCCTCCGGGTCGAACAGCGGCTCGGTGACCGGGCCCGGCGGTGGGCCCTGCTTGCGCCAGTTCAACCTGGCCACGATGCGACGGCCGATGCGGATCGCGTCGAGCTCGTCGACCGCGAAGTAGTCACCGAGTCCCGAAGTGCGGGCGTGCATCTCGGCGCCGCCCAGCGATTCGTCGTCGGATTCCTCGCCGGTCGCCATCTTCACCAGCGGCGGCCCGGCCAGGAAGACCTTGGAACGCTCCTTGATCATCACCACGTGGTCGGACATTCCGGGGATGTAGGCACCGCCGGCCGTCGAGTTGCCGAACACCAGCGCGATGGTCGGGATGCCCGCCGCCGAGAGCCGGGTGAGGTCGCGGAACATCTGACCGCCGGGTATGAATATCTCTTTCTGCGTCGGCAGATCGGCGCCGCCGGATTCCACCAGTGACACCACCGGCAGCCGGTTCTGCAGCGCGATCTGATTGGCGCGCAGGATCTTTTTCAGAGTCCACGGATTGCTGGTGCCGCCCTTGACCGTTGGGTCGTTGGACACGATTAGGCACTCCACGCCCTCGATCGCGCCGATGCCCGTCACGACGCTGGCCCCGACGGCGAAGTCGCTACCCCATGCGGCCAGCGGGCTGAGTTCCAGGAACGGCGAGTCGGGGTCGAGCAGCATCTCGATGCGTTCGCGCGCGGTCATCTTTCCGCGGTCGTGATGACGTTGGACGTACTTTTCACCGCCACCGGCCAACGCCTTGGCGTGTTCGGTCTCGAGTTCGGCGAGTTTGGCGGTCATCACGTCCGCGGCCTCGGAGAACGCCGAGGACCTCTTGTCGATCGTCGACTTCAGCGCGGTCATGGTTGGAAACCAAGGGTTTTCGCCGCGAGGCTGGTGAGGATCTCCGTCGTCCCACCGCCGATGCCCAGGATGCGCATGTCGCGGTACTGCCGCTCCACCTCGGATTCGCTCATGTATCCCATTCCGCCGAACAGCTGCACTGCCTGATTGGCCACCCACTCGCCGGCCTCCACGGCGGTGTTCTTGGCGAAGCACACCTCGGTGATCAGGTTGGTCTCACCCGCGAGCTGGCGCTCCACCACGCTGTGGGTGTACACGCGGGCCACATCGATGCGTCGCGCCATCTCGGCGAGGGTGTTCTGCACGGATTGACGTGTGATCAACGGCCTGCCGAACGTCTCGCGGTTGCGGCACCATTCGACGGTCAGGTCGAGGCACCGTTGCGCGCTCGCGTATGCCTGCGCGGCCAGCCCGACCCGTTCGGAGACGAATGCGCCTGCGATCTGGATGAATCCGGTGTTCTCTCCACCGATGAGGTTGGCGGCCGGCACCCGCACATCTGTGTAGGAGAGCTCTGCGGTGTCACTGGACCGCCAGCCCATTTTGTCCAGTTTGCGGCTGACTTCGAATCCGGGTGTGTTCTTGTGGACGACGATCAGCGAAACACCCGCAGCGCCGGCGCCTCCCGTGCGCGCTGCGGTCACCACATAGTCCGCCCGCACACCGGACGTGATGTAGGTCTTCGCGCCGTTGATGACGTAATCGTCGCCATCGCGGACGGCGCGCGTGGTCAGGTGCCCGACGTCCGAGCCGCCCCCCGGTTCGGTGATGGCGAGGCTGCCGATCAGGTCGCCGCGCAGTGTCGGCCGCACATAGGTGTCGATCAACCGCTCGTCCCCGGAGGCGATCATGTGCGGCACCGAGATCCCGCAGGTGAACAGCGAGGCGAACACGCCGCCGGGTGCGCCGGAGTAGTGCATCTCCTCGCAGATGACCACCGCGTCCGCACCGTCGCCGCCGCCCCCTCCGACGGCTTCGGGCATGCCTGCCCCCAGCAAGCCCGCATCGCCAGCCTTGCGGTGCAGCTCGCGGGGCAGGTCGCCGCTGCGCTCCCACTCGTCGACGTTGGGCAAGATCTCGCGTTCTGCGAACGCCCGCACCGTCTTTCGAAGTTGTTCCCGTTCCGGGGTGTGCCAGATGGCTGTGCTCATTCCTCGACTCCCACTCGCTCCGGTCCTCGCTCGTGCCTCGCTGCGATCCTCACTCGCGCTCGCCTTCGGGTGACAAGCACTCCTCAGGGATGTCGACATGGCGGCTGCGTAGCCATTCACCAAGACCCTTGGCCTGTGGATCGAAGCGGGCCTGATAGGCCACCCCTTGACCTAGGATGCCCTCGATCACGAAGTTGACCGCGCGCAGCCGAGGCAGCAGGTGGCGGATGACTTCCAAATCCGCTGTCTCAGGCAGTAACTCGCGAAGCTTGTCGACGGTGATGGTGTGCGCCAGCCATCGCCAGTGGTCGTCGCGCCGTACCCACAACCCGACATTGGCGCTGCCGCCCTTGTCGCCGCTGCGCGCACCGGCAATCCGTCCCAGCGGCACGCGTCGGGTTTCGCCGAACGACTGCGCCGAGGGCAGCTCGGGCGGTGCCACCGGCGCCAGGTCCAGTGTCTCGGCGGCCGGGGCGATGTCGGTGCGGCCGCCGTCGGCGTGGACGGCGACATGGGCGACCTCGGTGGCGGGCACGAACGCGGGGTGGAAAACGCCATAGATCTGACCGTCACCCGGGGGGGCGGTGCTGGTGAAACCAGGATAGCTGGCCAACGCGAGTTCGACAGCCGCCGAAGAGAATTGACGTCCGACGTTGGCCGGATCGGGGTCGCGCACCACGCAACGCAGCAGTGCGCTCGCGGCTTCCTCGGTGTCGGCGTCGGCGTGGTCGGTGCGCGCCAGCGTCCATTGCATCTCGGCGGGCTTGACCGCCAGGGCGCTCTCGAGCTGTCTGCGCACCAGCGCGGCCTTGGCCTCGATGTCCAATCCGGTGAGCACCAAGGTCATCTCGTTGCGGAATCCACCGATGCTGTTGAGCGAGACCTTCAACGTCGGAGGCGGCGCTTCGCCCGTCACCCCGCTGATGCGAACGCGGTCCGGTCCGTCGTCGCTGAGTTCGATGGTGTCGACGCGCAGCGTCGCATCGGGATTGGCGTATCGCGCACCGGTGATCTCGTAGAGCAGTTGTGCGGTGACGGTGTCGATGGTGACCGCTCCGCCCGTACCCGGGTGTTTGGTGATGACCGACGATCCGTCGGAGTGGATTTCGGCGAGTGGAAAGCCCGGATGCGTGAGGTCGGCTATCTCGGTGAAGAACGAGTAGTTGCCGCCGGTGGCCTGTGCGCCGCACTCGATGACGTGGCCTGCGGCGATCGCGCCCGCGAGCCGGTCGTAGTCGGTGCGACCCCATCCGTGGTGCGCGGCAGCCGGCCCGACTATGACCGACGCGTCCGTGACGCGACCGGTGACGACCACGTCCGCGCCGGAGTTCAGGCAGTCGACGATGCCCCACGCCCCGAGGTACGCGTTGGCCGCCAGCGGTGTGCCCGCGGCCGGCGTCTCCGCGGTAGCGGCGCCGAAGCCCGATGTCGCCGCCGTAGCGGCTCCGAAGCCCGATGTCGCCGCCGTAGCGGCTCCGAAGCCCGATGTCGCCGCCGTAGCGGCTCCGAAGCCCAACTCCTCGGCGCGTGGCAGCAGATCGTCGCCCTCGACGTGGGCCACCCGCACGCTCAGCCCGAGGCGGTCCGCCAGATCGCGCACCGCCTGTGCCAACCCGGCGGGGTTGAGGCCGCCGGCGTTCGCGACGATCCGCACGCCGCGATCCAGCGCGGTGCCGAGGCACTCCTCGAGCTGGATCAGAAAGGTCTTCGCGTAGCCGCGGTCGGGCGACTTGACGCGGTCGCGGGCCAGGATCAGCATCGTGAGTTCGGCGAGGTAGTCACCGGTGAGATAGTCCAGCTCACCGCCGGTGAGCATCTCTCGCATGGCCGCGAGACGGTCACCGTAAAAGCCCGAGCAGTTGCCGATGCGGACCGCTGCAGAACTAGTAGCCACGCGCCTCCTTGCGACGTATCAACCAACCGGTAGGTTAGCGGGTACCGGTGGTATCGCGCCAAGCCACTCCGCTGTTTTGGAGGCTACGCAGGTCACCGGCTATCCTGAAGAGCAATTGCCGATGCCTGAGTCGTTGCGCGGCACATACTTCATCAGAGATAGACCCTCGACAGGAGATTTTCGATCATGGCTGTTCCCAAGCGGAGGATGTCGCGCGCGAATACCCGTAGCCGGCGTTCGCAGTGGAAGGCCAAGCGCACCGAGCTCGTCGGCGTGACGGTGGCCGGTCAGCAGCACAAGGTGCCGCGCCGTCTGCTCAAGGCTGCGCGCCTCGGCCTGATCGATCTCGACCGCCGCTGATTTCGTCCCCGCTCGTTGGGTGGGGTGTTCTCTTCGGACAAGATCGGCGCGCCTCTCAGGCCGCTCTCAGATAGCGGGTTGACACTGTGGCTGTGCGAATACTTGTCGTCGACGATGACCGCGCTGTGCGCGAATCGCTGCGTCGATCGCTCTCCTTCAATGGTTACTCCGTCGACCTGGCGCAGGACGGACTCGAAGCTCTCGAGCTGATCGCCAGCGATCGGCCGGATGCCGTCGTGCTGGACGTGATGATGCCGCGGCTCGACGGCCTCGAGGTGTGCCGTCAGCTCCGCAGCACCGGCGACGACCTGCCGATACTTGTGCTGACCGCGCGAGACTCGGTCTCCGAGCGGGTCGCCGGCCTGGACGCAGGTGCCGACGACTATCTCCCGAAGCCGTTCGCGCTCGAGGAACTGCTCGCCCGCATGCGCGCCTTGCTGAGGCGCACCTCGCCTGATGAGGGCACGGATACACCGGCGATGACGTTCTCCGACCTGTCGCTGGATCCGGTCACTCGCGAGGTCACCCGTGGTCAACGTTCGATCAGCCTGACGCGCACCGAGTTCGCGCTGCTCGAGATGCTCATCGCGAACCCGCGGCGGGTGCTCACCCGCAGCCGCATCCTCGAAGAGGTGTGGGGTTTCGACTTCCCGACCTCGGGCAACGCCCTCGAGGTGTACGTCGGCTACCTCCGCCGTAAGACCGAGGCCGAAGGAGAGCCGCGACTGATCCACACCGTGCGCGGGGTGGGTTATGTGCTGCGCGAGACACCTCCCTGATGTCTGGTCGGAAATCCTCGCCTCGGCCCGGGCCATATCCACAGACGGTGCAGTCGACGGCCAGTTCGTTGTCGCTGCGCTGGCGGGTGATGCTGCTCGCGATGTCGATGGTGGCGATGGTGGTGGTCTTGATGGCCGTCGCCGTGTACGCCGTCGTCTCGCGCGCGCTCTACGACGATATGGACAACCAGCTGCACAGCCGTGCCAGCCTGCTGATCGAAAGCGGCTCGCTGACCACCGATCCCGGTAAGGCGATCGAGGGCACCGCGTACTCCGACGTGAACGCGATGCTGGTCAATCCCGGGCGCTCGATCTTCACCGCGAACCAGCAGGGGCAGACGCTGCCACTGGGTGATCCCGAGAAAGCCGTCATCCGTGGCGACCTGTGGATGTCGAAGCGATCGGTCGACCAACAGCGGGTGCTGGCCCTGCATCTGTCCAACGGCAGTTCGCTGCTGATCTCCAAGAGCCTGGTGCCGACCGACAAGCTGCTCAAGCGGTTGGGCACCGTGCTGCTCATCGTCGGTGGGGTCGGCGTGGTGGTGGCCGCGATGGCAGGTGGTGCCGTCGCCCGCGCGGGCCTGCGGCCGGTGGCGCGGCTCACATCGGCGGCGGAGCGCGTTGCGCGCACCGACGATCTGAGGCCGATTCCGGTATACGGCAGCGACGAACTCGCCCGTCTCACCGAGGCTTTCAACATGATGCTGCGTGCCTTGGCCGAATCGCGCGAGCGGCAAGCACGGCTGGTCACCGACGCCGGCCACGAACTGCGCACGCCGCTGACGTCGTTGCGCACCAACGTCGAACTGCTGATGGCATCGATGGCCCCGGGTGCACCGCGGCTGCCTGAGGAGGAGATGGCGGGCCTGCGCGAAGACGTCATCGCTCAGATCGAAGAGCTGTCCACCCTCGTCGGGGATCTAGTCGACCTGACTCGCGACGAAGCCGGCGTCGTCATTCACGAGCCCGTCGACATGACCGAGGTCGTGGACCGCTCATTGGAGCGAGTTCGCCGTCGCCGCAACGACATTGAGTTCGATGTGAACCTGGTGCCATGGCAGGTCTACGGTGATGGCGTCGGCCTGGGCCGCGCGGTACTCAATGTGCTCGACAACGCCGCCAAATGGAGCCCACCCGGCGGACGGGTCGGTGTGAGGTTGTCACAGGTCGACTCGATGCATGCCGAGTTGGTGATCACCGATCACGGCCCCGGTATCCCGCCTCAGGAACGGCGGTTCGTGTTCGAGCGCTTCTTCCGCTCTGCCTCCGCACGTGCGATGCCGGGATCGGGCCTTGGGCTGGCGATCGTGAAACAGGTTGTGCTCAAACACGGCGGCGCGCTGCGCGTAGAGTACGCCGTGCCGGGCGGGCAGCCGCCGGGCACCGCGATACACATCGTTCTGCCGGGCAGACCGATACCCGGTGAATCCGCGCGACACGCGGTCACAGACGTGGACTTGCCCGTGGTCAGCGTCGACAATGATTAGCCTAGGCGCGCTCTGGGGAAGCAACTCTGTGCATGTCCCGAACGTTCTCTAAGTGGATTCTCAGCCCGCTTAGGCAACTTTGAGAGTGCGAACGCCGTTGTTCTGGATGTCTGACCCACAACAGGAAAAGAGCACCGCAGCGACATGACCAACCATCCGAGGTATTCGCCGCCACCGCCACCGGGTCGCCCCGAGCCCGCGGCCGCCGGATACCCCGCTGCGCAGCGGCCCGATCCATATCAGCGACAGCCGTATGACTGGCGTTACCAGACGCAACAGCAACAGCAGGCTTTTCGCGCCCCCTACGATCCGTATAGTGGTGCGCCGCAGCCGGCGACGGCGCGATTTCCCCAAGCGCCCCTTCCGGTGCAGCAGGTCCAGAAGCGTTCTCGCGCAGGCTCTTTGATCGCCGGCGCCATCGCAGTCGCGGTCGTGTCCGCCGGTGTGGGCGGGGGAGTGGCGCTGCTGGTGCAGCCCGAGCGGCCCGCGGCGACGTCGACCATCAACGGCGCCGCTCCCGGCCAGCCCGTCGCCAGCCTGCCCGCCGGCTCGGTCGAACAGGTCGCGGCCAAGGTGGTGCCCAGCGTGGTGAAGCTCGAGGTGGACCTCGGCAGGCAATCCGAGGAGGGCTCCGGAATCATCCTGTCGCAGGACGGCCTCATCTTGACCAACAACCACGTCGTCACCGCGGCGGCCCCAGGCGGGCCCGGCGGCCCGGGCCGTCCGGCCGCACCCACTGGCGACGGCGCCGCGCAGACCAAGGTGACGTTCGCCGACGGCCGCAGCGCGCCGTTCACGGTGGTCGGCACCGACCCCAGCAGCGACATCGCCGTGGTGCGCGCCCAGGGAGTGACGGGTCTGACGCCGATCACCGTCGGCTCGTCCGCCAACCTGCGCGTTGGCCAGGACGTCGTGGCGATCGGTTCGCCGCTCGGGCTCGAGGGCACGGTCACCACCGGCATCATCAGCGCGCTGAACCGACCGGTCGCCGCCGGCGGTGACATCCGCAACCAGAACACGGTGCTGGATGCGGTGCAGACCGACGCCGCTATCAACCCCGGTAACTCCGGGGGTGCGCTGGTCAACATGAACGGCGAGTTGGTCGGCGTCAACTCGGCCATCGCCACATTGGGCGGCGACGCCGATGGTGCGGCGCAGGGCGGATCCATCGGGCTCGGCTTCGCCATCCCGGTCGACCAGGCCAAGCGCATCGCCGACGAGCTGATCGAGAACGGCACCGCCTCGCACGCCTCACTGGGTGTCCAGGTCGGCAACGACGCGACGGTCGACGGTGCCCGCATCGTCGAGGTGACCGGCGGCGGTGCCGCCGCGGCCGCGGGCCTACCCAGTGGCGTCGTGGTGACCAAGGTCGACGATCGGGTGATCAACAGCGCCGATGCGCTGGTCGCGGCGGTGCGATCCAGGGCGCCCGGCGACAAGCTGACGCTCACGTACCTCGATACCGCCGGCAAGCCGCAGACCGTGGAAGTCACACTCGGCAAGGCCCAGCAGTGAGGCCCACTGTGATCTCCGGACCGACGACCCTGAGAGTGGCTGCGCCGCTGTCGCTGCCCGGATATACGGTTGGCGTCATGGAACAGCCAGGGGAATTGGTGGGCCGAGCATTGGTCGTCGTGGTGGACGACCGCACCGCGCACGGTGACGAGGAGGACCACAGCGGTCCGCTGGTCACTGAATTGTTGGGTGAGGCGGGCTTCGTGGTGGACGGCGTGGTCGTGGTGGCCGCCGATGAGGTCGAGATCCGTAACGCGCTGAACACCGCGGTCATCGGAGGAGTGGACCTGGTGGTGTCGGTCGGCGGGACCGGTGTCACGCCGCGTGACGTCACGCCCGAGGCGACGGTCGATCTGCTCGACCGTGAGCTGCTGGGTATCGCGGAGGCACTGCGGGCGTCCGGGTTGTCTGCCGGTGTCGCCGATGCCGGACTGTCGCGCGGCCTGGCAGGAATCTCCGGGAGCACGCTGGTCGTGAATCTGGCCGGATCTCGTGCCGCGGTGCGCGATGGTATGGCGACCCTTACTCCGCTGGCCGTGCAGATCATTGGACAGCTGTCGAGCCTCGAAATTTAAGAGAGATCTGTGAGCGGTCGCGCAAAAGTGTGATCTTTGTCACAGCGGAGGAGGGTCATGGCTGACCGGCCGGAGCGCCCGCGCGACGCGGTCGACGAGATTTTCGGCGAAGCACTGCGTCCGAAGTTTATTGACGATCGCGAAAATTCATTTGCCGACGAAACCGATCATGATAAATGGTTGCGGGAGAACACGCCTCCGCACCATCAGTGACCTGCGGATATTCGTACGCATAGGGATGCCGCGAACGCTGCCTTGATCTTGACCTCCGCGCTTGGCACCAGGGGCGAATTGCTGACCTCGACGATCCGCGCCGCGGTCGCCGGGGCTTAGCTTTCAGCGTTACTGAAGTGAGCAAAGTGGCAGGCCTGGTAACGCTGTCTCGGGTATTTGCGATCTCACGTTGCCGGGCTGGTGCCCGACCGTTATGTTCCTCGTGTCAACGATGAGTAGGACGTAAGAGCAGTATGTGGCGTTTCTCATTTGCGTCACATGAGACTCCTGCGTTGTGTGTGGTGTACGCAGCAGTGCCAGGCACGAACAACAGAAACAGAGTGAGTCCCCTCGGCTCACTGTCGACATAGCTAGGGAGAACATGAAGGTATTCAGTCGGGTGCTGATGGCGCTGGTTTTGGCAATAGCCGGAGCCATCGCGTCGCTGTTTGTGAGCACTGGCACCTCTCACGCCGGGCTGGACAACGAGCTGAGCCTTGTTGACGGCCAAGACCGGACATTGACGATCCAGCAGTGGGACACGTTCCTCAATGGTGTGTTTCCGTTGGACCGCAACCGGCTGACCCGCGAGTGGTTCCACAGCGGTCGCGCCAAGTACATCGTGGCCGGCGCGGGCGCCGAGGAGTTCGAGGGCACCTTGGAGCTGGGCTACCAGATCGGCTTCCCTTGGTCGCTGGGTGTGGGCATCAACTTCAGCTACACCACCCCCAACATCCTGTTCGACCAGTTCGACCCTTACACCTTGGGAGCCAGCAGTGGCTTCGTCACCACGCCGAACCTGTTCCCCGGTGTGTCGATCAGCGCCGACCTCGGTAACGGCCCCGGTATTCAGGAAGTCGCCACCTTCTCGGTGGATGTCGCCGGTGCGTCCGGCGGTGTGGCGGTGTCCAACGCTCACGGCACGGTGACCGGTGCTGCCGGTGGTGTGCTGCTGCGTCCGTTCGCTCGGCTCATCTCGTCGGCTGGTGACAGCGTCACCACCTACGGCGAGCCCTGGAACATGAACTAACACCTCTCCCAGGCAATACGGCAACAGCCTCCCGGATCATCCGGGGGGCTGTTTCCGTATGTCGCTCAAGTCTTGTCGTTGCTCGTGGTCTCCGCGGTGTCGGTGCCGCGCCCGGGGGTGTCGGCCAAGAGGTTGCGGATCTCGGTGAGCAGCGACAGCTCGGTGTCCTGAGCCTGCTCGACCTCGCCCTTCTTTCGCAACCTGTTGTAGGGCAAGACGACCAAGAAGTAGACGACGGCTGCGACGAGGATGAAGTTGATGGCAGCCGACAACAGAACGTTCAGGTCGATCGTCTGGCCGCCGCCGATGCCGATTTGCAGGATGCCGTAGTCGGAGTCTCCGCCCGCGCCGATCCGGTTGATGAGCGGCTGGATGATGCTGTCGGTGAACTTGGTGACCAGCGCCGTGAACGCGGTGCCGATGACCACTGCGACCGATAGGTCGACGATGTTGCCTCGCGCGAGAAACTCCTTGAAGCCCTTGAACATGCGCGCGCTTCCTTTCTATGAGCCGGCTGTCTGACAGACATCGACGTTAGTCCCGATGGTCCTGCGGCACGCGGGGTCCGATGCTAACTTGCGTGGTGATGCCAGTTCGGCTGTTTACCAGACAAATTTGGAAAGGCGTGCCATGCGGTGGCTGTTCGCGGTGGTTGCAGGAATGCTGATCGTGATCTCGGCGATCGCACCGAGTCCCGCCAACGCGCAACCGGTTCCGCCCCCGCCGCCGCCCACCCAACCCGGCTCGTCGAGCACCGATGAGTTGGCCGACATGGTCCTGGATGCGATCGAGCACGATTCCGTCGCGGCCCCGACCACCACGCCGGTCCCGCAACCCTGACGCGGTCAGTGGAAGGTGAGCGTGACGGTCTGCACCAGCGCCGCACCCGCCGCCTTGTTCGCGTCGTGAGCCGGTAGGGCGACAAGCACCACACGATCACCGCCGCCCGCCCCGGTCGATTTCGGGGATACCAGGACGACCACCGCGTCGGTCGCCACGACCGCAGGCTCGGCGTCGCCGCCAACGCCCGCATCGGCTCCGGCGCCGAGTACATCAACGATGTCGCCGGGCCGGATCAGGTCGAGCAGGGCGGTGTCGTCAAGGTGGAGTGGAACGATGCGCGCATTGGGACCTGCCGCCGATTCAGCCAGCCGCGGTCCCAGCAACCGCACATCGGTCAGCGCCTCGCCGCGGCGCGCCGGGCCAGCCAACGTCGCGCCGACGACGACCGTGGGATCTGCCTGCGATCCATCGGGAACCGTTGTTGCCAAACGGGTTTCGAGCCGGACATCGTCCGCCGTGAGTTCGATGCCCGGCGCCAGGTCCCGGGCGGCAACGACGATGTCGGTGCGCTCGTGCGCCGGGTCGGGCCGAAGTGCCGCGACGGCAGCCAGGATCACGAGAGCGCCGGCGGCGACGCGCCGGGCCGCCGCGGTGCGTGACCAATCGGGGCGCAGACGATCGACGAGTCGGCTCAGCGCCGTCGGATTGAGCGATTCCCCCATACCGCCAAACTAGGCAGCCGAGGAGGGTGATGGCGCGGTCTGACGTCGCGCCTGTGGATAACTAGCTCGATGCCGCCGCGGCGGGCGCCGAACTCGACGAGCTGGAGCTCGAGTCGCTGGACGACTTCGAGGTGGACTTGTCCGCTGACGTGGACTCAGAGTCGCCGGACGAACCGTTCGAGGACGCCGATGACGACGAGGATGCCGACGAGGAGCTCTTGGACGCCTCGCGGCTGTCGTTGCGGTAGAAGCCGCTGCCCTTGAACACCACTCCCACATTGCCGAACAGCTTGCGCAGGCGACCGCTGCACTGGGGGCAGGTGGTCAGGGCATCGTCGCTGAAGGCCTGCACCTCATCGAAGCGATGGTCGCATTCGGTGCACGCATAGGAATACGTGGGCACGAAAACCTCCGAGGTAGTCAAACTTCTTAGCACTCTACCGGCTCAAGTGCTAGAACCGCTACGTGGCCGTCGCCATTCCCGTCCGGCTCGATGCGAATTCGGCGCGCTGATCAACCGCCGCGGTGGGTTTGCGCGCCCGATTCGGCATCAGTCGAGCGTCACTGACCCGCGGGCCGGGGTCAGGGCATGGGTCATGCGCACATCGTGCGGTTCGGCGGGCAGGGCATCGACCAGTTCGTCGTCGCGCACGACGGCGATTCGGTGCGCTGCGGGATCTGCCAGCGGCAGGGCGCGGTCGTAGAACCCCGCGCCGCGACCCAGCCGGACGCCGTTGCGATCGACCGCCAGCGCGGGCACCAGGATCACCGATGCCTGAGCGATCGCGTCGGCCCCCTGCCACGGTGCGGCGGGTTCGCGCAGTCCGAACGGTGCCTCGACGAGCTCTCCGGGGCGGTATTCGCCCCACTGCAGCCCCGCGACATCGCGGCGGGCGACCGGCAGAAGCACCCGCACGCCGCGGCCGTGCAGTGTGTCGACCAGGTCCATGGATCCCGGCTCGGAGCCGACCGGTACGTATGCGCACACGGTTGCGACATCGGTGATGAGTGCAGCCAGATGGCGAGCGAGGGACTGCGCCTCGACGGCGTGCTCGCGCGGCGACACTGCGCGGCGAGCCATCAAGATCGCCGTGCGCAGTTCAGCTTTCGTTCGCACGCACCGCCTCCAAAACCTCGGGACTCGGGAGGTTCAACTGCCGTTAGGACACTAGTGTGTGAACGATGACACGGCCCGAGGTACCGATTCCGCGCACCGCGGTCGTCCCGGCTGCAGGCTTGGGGACACGATTCCTGCCGGCGACGAAGACGGTGCCGAAAGAGTTGTTGCCCGTCGTGGACACGCCGGGCATCGAACTGGTCGCCGCGGAAGCCGCCGAGGCCGGTGCCGAACGGCTCGTCATCGTGACCTCCGAAGGCAAGGACGGGGTGGTGGCCCACTTCGTGCAGGACCTCGTGCTCGAGGGCACGCTGGAGGCGCGCGGTAAGCATTCGATGCTGGCGAAGGTGCGGCGTGCGCCCGGACTCCTCAAGGTGGAGTCCGTGGTTCAGTCCGAACCGCTGGGTCTCGGCCACGCCGTCGGCTGCGTGGAGAGTGTCCTGACGGACGACGACGACGCGATCGCGGTGTTGCTGCCCGACGATCTGGTGCTGCCCACCGGCGTGCTCGAAACGATGTCGAAAGTCCGTGCGAAGCGCGGCGGTTCGGTGCTGTGCGCGTTTGAGGTGCCGCGCGACGAGATCAGCGCCTACGGCGTCTTCGACGTCGAACCCGTCGCCGACACCAACAATCCGAACGTGATGCGCGTGAAGGGCATGTTCGAGAAGCCGAAGGCCGAGGATGCGCCGTCGCCGTATGCCGCCGCCGGCCGTTACGTGCTGGACCGTGCGATCTTCGGTGCGCTCAAGCGGGTTCCCCGTGGCGCCGGCGGCGAGATCCAGCTGACCGATGCGATCGCCCTGCTGATCAACGAGGGACATCCGGTGCACGTCGTCGTGCATCGCGGTTCTCGACACGACCTCGGAAATCCCGGCGGCTACCTCAAGGCTGCGGTTGACTTTGCGTTGGAGCGCGACGACTACGGGCCCGAGCTGCGGCGGTGGTTGGTGGAGCGCTTGGGGCTGATCGATTGCTGACCCGCGGCGATCGCCCTGACACCTAGAAAGGCGTGTTGTGCGGTCGGTTGAGGAGCAGCAGGCCCGAGTAGCCGCGGCCGCGGTGGCCCCGAGACCGGTCAGGGTGGCGATCGCCGAGGCACAGGGTCTGATGTGTGCCGAAGAGGTGGTCACCGAGCGTCCGCTGCCGGGCTTCGATCAAGCCGCCATCGACGGCTACGCGGTCCGAAGCGTCGACGTGCTCGGCGTGGGAACCGGTGACAGCGACGACACCGAAGACGGCGATGACGCCCGGACTGGCTCCGACGGCGAGGTGAGCCTGCCGGTCATCGGTTCGATCGAGGCCGGGGCGCGCACCCCCAGCCGCCTGCAGCCGCGCCAGGCCGCCCGGGTCCAAACGGGTGCGCCGATGCCGACACTCGCCGACGCGGTACTCCCGCTGCGGTGGACCGACGGCGGCGACTCCCGGGTGACCGTGTTGCGGGGTGTCCGCTCCGGCGCCTACGTCCGCAGGACCGGAGACGACGTTCAGCCGGGTGACGTGGCGGTGCGCGCCGGAGCGATCATCGGACCGGCGCAGGTGGGGCTGTTGGCCGCGGTCGGGCGGGACCGCGTTCTCGTGCACCCGAAGCCGCGGCTGTCGGTGCTGTGTGTGGGAGGCGAACTCGTTGACATCTCCCGCACGCCGGGCAATGGGCAGGTCTACGACGTCAACTCCTACGCGCTGGCCGCCGCGGGACGCGACGCGGGCGCAGAGGTGAACCGCGTCGGCATCGTCGACACGGACCCCAAGGCGCTGCGCGATGTCATCGAGGGTCAGATCAACCGGGCCGAGGTGGTGGTGATCGCCGGAGCGGTCGGCGGGGCCGCCGCCGAAGGTGTGCGGGCGGTCCTCGCGGAACTCGGCGAGATGGAAGTCGCGCGTATCGCCATGCATCCGGGCTCGGTGCAGGGCTTCGGTCAGCTCGGACGCGACGGCGTGCCGGTGTTCCTGTTGCCCGCCAACCCCGTCAGTGCGCTTGTCGTTTTCGAGGTCATGGTGCGTCCGCTGATCCGGCTGTCGCTGGGTAAGCGCCAGGCGCATCGGCGGATCGTGCAGGCGCGCACCCTGTCGCCGATCGCCTCGGTGGCCGGTCGCAAGGGTTATCTACGGGGACAGTTGATGCGCGATCAGGACACCGGCGAGTACCTGGTGCAGGCGCTCGGCGGCGTGCCCGGCGCACCGTCGCATCTGCTCGCGACGCTCGCCGAGGCAAACTGTCTGGTCGTCGTTCCCAGTGAGGCCGAACAGATCCGCACGGGCGAGATCGTCGACGTCGCGTTCTTGGCCCAGCGCGGCTGATCGACGCCGGGCAACCCGTCATGAATCTGTGGCGTTCCAGTTCCATACATCCGGGGTGGCCGCAGCCGGCCGGCCCGTTGCGGGTGCCCGCCGGCGTGGTGAGGCTGCGTCCGGTACGGCTACGCGATGGTCCGCAGTGGAGCCGTATCCGGTTGGCCGACCGGGCTCATCTCGAGCCGTGGGAGCCGACCACCGGCCAGGATTGGGAAGTGCGGCACGCCATTACGGCTTGGCCTTCGGTGTGCTCGGGGCTGCGGTCAGAGGCGCGCAAGGGCCGGATGTTGGCGTTTGTGATCGAACTGGACGGGGACTTCGCCGGCCAATTGACCATCGGAAACGTGACGCATGGGGCGCTGCGTTCGGCGTGGATCGGGTACTGGGTGGCCAGCTCGTCGACGGGCGGTGGTGTCGCGACGGCCGCGCTGGCGTTGGGGCTGGACCATTGTTTCAGCGCGGTGCGGTTGCACCGTGTGGAGGCGACGGTGCGCCCCGAGAACGCCGCGAGTCGCGCTGTGCTGGCAAAGGTCGGCTTTCGCGAGGAGGGCCTGCTGCGCCGTTACCTCGAGGTGGACGGCGCATGGCGCGATCATCTGTTGGTGGCGATCACCATCGAGGAGCTCAACGGCTCGGCGGCGTCGACTCTGGTGCGCCAGGGCCACGCGAGCTGGACGTGATGCCTGCGTCGATCTTGCGATGCCGAACCCAGGCCAATCTGTTGCAAAAGTGACACATGTGACTGTTGGTGCTTGTCAGCAGCGAATTACAGGTGTGTAATTGTCTCGGCGCGCCATCCACGGATGCGCAGGTCAGAAGACCTAGCCTTAACGGGGAAAGGAGCCGGCGACATGCCAAGCATCCCCCAATCCCTCCTGTGGATCTCTCTCGTCGTCCTCTGGCTGTTCGTGCTCGTCCCGATGCTGATCAGCAAGCGAGACGCAGTGCGCCGCACCAGCGACGTCGCGCTGGCGACGCGGGTTCTCAACGACAGCCGAGCTCGGCTCCTACGGCGCAAGTCGCCCGCGGCCGGCCATGCCAGCGATCCGGACTGGCGGCCGTCCGAGGAAGACCTCGATGACGACCTCGACGAAGATCGCGACGACGAGGCACAAGAGGCCCCGGCCCGCCGGACGGTCGTGCGGGTTGCCGCCGTCGATGAGAAGGACGAGGATCCCGGCTACCTCGATGTCGACGTGATCGACGAGGACGCCACCGCGCTACCGGTCGGTGAGTCCGCGCGGGCTGAAACCGACGAGCTGACACTGGATTTCGATGGCGTCGCCGAAGAGGAACCCGTTGCCGAAGAGGCCGGCGAACCGCAGGCCGAGCGCGAACCCGAAGCCGGACCCGCATTGGAGGGTACCGACGACGAGTATGAGTACGTCGCCGATTCCGCCGGTCTGGAGTCGCCGTCGGACAACGACCTCGAGCTGGCCGACTCGCTGAGTGCCGCCCGCAAGCGCCGCTACGAATCGAAGACCGGTGCTGCGGTGAGCGCGCGCAAGTACAAGTTCCGCAAGCGGATGCTGACCGTCATGGCGGTGCTGGTGATCGCGGCGGTCGTGACGGCGTACACCGTCTCGCCGATCATGTGGTGGGTCAGCGCCGTCGTCAGCGCGGTGACACTGTTCTACCTGGGCTACCTGCGACGCCAGACGCGGATCGAGGAGAAGTTGCGGCGCCGTCGCGCGCAGCGCATGGCCCGGTCGCGGCTCGGGGTGGAGAACACCGACGACAGAGAGTTCGACGTGGTGCCGTCACGACTGCGGCGGCCGGGTTCGGTGGTGCTGGAGATCGACGACGAGGACCCGATCTTCGAGCACCTCGACTACGCCCCGTTCGCACGTCACTACGACCTTCCGCGCGCCGCAGGCCAGTAGCCCTGCGGTTTTCGACCCGCGGGCTGCGACTGGTAGCGTGTGCTACCGGTATCAGGGGCTATGGCGCAGTTGGTAGCGCGTCTCGTTCGCATCGAGAAGGTCAGGGGTTCGAATCCCCTTAGCTCCACAACGATTGATCAGCAGCTGCCTCACGCAGCCGATTTCTCCAAGATGTGGACGCCGCAGGCCGAACCCAGTCCGATCACGTGGGCCAGGCCGACCTTCGCATTCGCGATCTGCCGGTCGCCGGCCTCGCCACGCAGATGGTGGCAGATCTCCCAGACGTTGGCGATGCCCGTCGCGGCAATGGGATGGCCCTTCGACTCCAGCCCGCCCGACACATTCACCGGGGTCGAGCCGTCGCGCCAGGTGGCGCCGGAATTGAAGAAGTCAGCGGCCCCGCCCTCTTCGCACAGCATCAGGTTGTCGTAGTGCACCAGCTCCGCGGTGGCGAAGCAGTCGTGTAGCTCGACCAGATCGAGATCCTTCGGCCCGACGCCGGCCTGCTCGTAGGCGATGGCAGCGGCCTTGCGCGTCAACGTGTTGACGTTGGGCAGCACCTGGCAGCCCTCCTCATAGGGGTCGGTGGTCAGCACCGAGGCCGACACCTTCACCGCTCGGCGCCGCTGTTCGAGCGACAGCGAAGCCAGCGTCTCGCCGTTGCACACGACCGCGGCAGCGGCGCCGTCACAGTTGGCCGAGCACATCGGACGGGTGTTGGGGTACGCGATCATGACGTCGTTCATGATCTGTTCCAGCGTGAACCTCTTCTGGTAGGACGCAAGCGGATTCAGCGTCGAGTGCGCGTGATTCTTCTCGCTGATCTTGGCAAACAACTCGAAGCTGGTGCCGCCGTACTTGTGGCCGTACTCCATGCCGATCTGCGCGAACACGCCAGGCATGGTCTCGGTGCCGATCCGGCCGTCGATCGGCGCGACCGCGCCGTACCGGCCGGCCGGAGTCCAGGTGTCGGCGTCCTTTTTCTTCGAGCCGCCACCGCCGAGCAGTCCTGCGCCGGAGAGCTTTTCGACGCCGACGGCCAGACCGTAATCGACTTCGCCGGCCTTCACCGCCATGATGGCGGTCCGCAACGCCGTCGCACCGGTCGCGCATGCGTTGGCGACGTTGTAGACGGGGATGCCGGTCTGACCGATCTGCTTCTGAAGTTGTTGTCCGATACCGGCACTGGCGTTCATCAGGTTGCCGGCCGCGATCACCCCGATATCCGCCATCGTGACCCCTGCGTCGGCGAGCGCTCCCGTCGCCGCCTCCGCCGCCAGGTCGACGGTGTCCAGGTCGGGGTGCTTGCCGAACTTGGTCATCTGAATGCCGACGATCCACACCTCGTCGCTTGCGCTCATGGTTGAAACTCCTTCGCCAGATGGGGTCGGGTCAGTCGACGGGCTCGAAGCCGAAGCCGATGGCCTCGGTGCCCTGGGAATCGGTGCCGATCGAATGGGTGGCCAGGCGCACCTTCATGCCGTCGCGGACGTGCTCGGCGTCGGGCTCGACGTTGATGAGGTTGGCGCGAACCTGCGTCCCCCCGCAATCGACGACCGCAGCGACGAAGGGCACGGGAATGCCCGGTGCGGCAAAAGCGACGATCGTGAATGCCCGCACCACGCCCTCGGTCGGGATCGGCACCGTCGTGAAGTCGGTGGCGAAACAGCCGGCGCACGCGTTGCGCCGGTCGAAGAACCGGGCCCCGCAGTTCGCGCATTGCTGCGCGACCAGATGCGCTTCGTCGCCGTCCAGCACCAGGTAGTCGACCAAAGGAATTTGTCCGGCCACGCGCACCTCCATCGTCGGTGGCATCGACGTTAGTACTCATGCGCCGGACGCAGATATTGGGATCGGTAGGCAACGTGGCGCGGTTTACTGGCCACATGCACAAAGCCCTTATCGCAGTGTGTGCGACGGCCACGTTTGCCTCCGTCGGCATGAACGTCGCAGCCGTGCTGGCGCCTGCGGCGAACGCAATACCGTTCTGTTCACCGTCGAATGCGAATACTCCGCCGTGTGCGCCGCCCGAGGGGCCGCCGGGCACCTGCGACGCGAACGGCGTCTGCGGTCAGCTGTGGTGTCCGGGCTCGGGTATGGAGCCGATACCGAACTGGGATATGAACGTCTGTCACACCTTCTACTTCGACCCCGCGGCGCCGCTGACCGAGCCGGTGATCATCCAGGGGCAACCGCCCGGCCCGCCGGCGCCACCGCCTCCGCCGTGCATACCGTTCATCAACTGCTTGCCCGGCCTGACATATCCTTAGCGGCTGCCGAGGGCACTCGCACCCGCTAGTAGGTTCGTTCATGGTGAACGATCTGCGGGGGTGTGTGTGACGGGAACCTTCTTGTGGGACCTGATCATCGGCGTTGCCGTCGCACTTGTGCTGTCCTGGCTTGCTCTGGTGATCGCACTGATCGTGGTGCGGCCCCGCGCAGGGCTGCTGCGCGAGGCGATTCGCATCCTGCCCGACGTGCTTCGCCTCATCCGCCGGCTCGCCGCGGACAGGTCGCTACCCCGTGGCGTCAGGATCCGACTCGCATTGCTGTTGGCCTACTTGGCGATGCCGTTCGACTTGATTCCCGACTTCGTCCCCGTGCTCGGCTACGCGGACGACGCCATCATCGTCACAGCGGTCCTGCGCAGTGTCGTGCGTCGAGCCGGAATGGATGCGGTCCGGGCCCACTGGCCTGGCAGCGACGACGGCTTCGCCGCGCTCAGTCGTCTCACCGGTTTGAGCGGATCGACCCGCTCAGAGTGCGCGTAGGCCGCGCAGCGTCCTCGTCAACAGTTCGCGGCGTTCCTCGATCGTCATCGAGTCGGCGGGGGTGGCGTTCACCCGCAGATGGCCCTGTGTCACCAGATCGCCGACCAGGAACCGCGTCGCACCGAGCGGTAACGAGAGCGCAGCGGCGATCTCGGCGATGGAGCGGCTGTGCGCGCAGTACGTCAGGATCTGGCCTCGCACATCGTTTTTCGGCCAGCGCGGCGGCGTGGCCGTGACGGCCGCTTGGACCGGAGCCTCCAGGGGCAGCTCGACATCGGCATCGGTGCGGCCGGCCGTCAGCGCGTACGGCCGGACCAGACTCGGCTCGCGCGCGGCGGCCTCCGGTTCGATGAAGAGATCGCCGAGCGGTCTGGCTTCCGGCGGCGGCTGTTGTGGTGCGGTGTGCGTGCCTCTGGTATGCGGCAGGTGGAGGTTCTGCAAGAACCACAAGGCCTGGTCGGCGTGCACCGATGCGCGCAGCTCGGTGGAGACGACCTTGAGCACGGTGCGGTCGGTGCCGATGACGAACGTCGTCCGCCTGACCGGCAGCAGCCGGGCCATCAGGCCCCGGCGCCGAGTGTGCCTGCCGCGTCGGGGAGACGCCTCGCGTGTCGCCAGGGACTTCTGCAACTTGACGAGCCTGCCCCGGCGCACCCCGAACATTTCGGACACCACGCCGTCCACGTCGGACAGCAGCGGATAGTCGAACGAGCGCTGCTGGGCGAAGTGGGCCTGCTTGTCGACGGTGTCGGTGCTGATACCCACTCGACGGGCACCCACCGCGGCGAACTCGTTGCTCAGGTCGCGAAAATGACACGCCTGGGCCGTACACATCGGCGAGGACGCCAAGGGATAGAAGAACAGCACGACCGGCCCTTCGGAAAGGAGCCCGGACAGCGTCCGTGGTCGGCCAGTGTGATCCAGCAGCGTGAAGTCAGGCGCGCTGTCACCTGCGATCATCGGCAAAGACTAGCGCGGTGACACACCGTGCAATGCACGTCTGAAGCATTTCGGTGGTCGCGGCAGCTGGCAGATTCGCCAACCCCGACCGGTCGGTAGATTGCACGCATGGGCGAAGACAGAGTGCTGGTGCGGACGGCGGCCGAGGGTGTGGCCACGGTGACGATGGTGCGCGCGGACAAGCACAATGCGCTCGACCAAGCCATGTTCAATGCCTTGATCCGGGCGGCCGAGCAGGTGGCGGCCGACCCGTCCATTCGTGCGGTGGTCCTGCACGGCGACGGCAAGAGCTTCTGCTCGGGCCTGGACGTCGCCAGCTTCATGTCGGGGGGCGGCAACGGCACGGGCGGTCTACTGGCGCGCGATGCCGATCGGGTGGCCAACGTCGCCCAGCGCGTCACCTACGACTGGTCGCTGGTCCCGGCGCCGGTCATTGCCGCGATCCACGGCAACTGCTTCGGCGGTGGCCTACAGATCGCGCTCGGCGCCGACATCCGGATCGCCGCGCCGGACGCAAAGCTGTCGATCATGGAGATCAAGTGGGGCCTGGTGCCCGACATGGGGATCACGCAGACGCTGCCGAGGCTGCTGCCCATCGATGTCGCCAAGGAACTGACCTTCACCGGCCGCGTCCTGGTTGGTTCCGATGCCGCCGCACTCGGATTGGTCACCAGGACCGCCGACGATCCGCTGGCCGCCGCGCTGGCGCTCGCCGACGAGATTGCGCAGAAGTCTCCCGATGCGGTGCGCGCGGCGAAGAGGCTTTACAACGAGACGTGGGTCAGCAACGACGCGGCAACGGCACTGGGGCGCGAATCCGAGCTGCAGTCCGACCTCATCGGCAAGCCCAATCAGATCGCCGCGGTGATGGCGGGCATGTCAGGGGAGCGGCCGGTTTTCGCCGACCCCGCCTAGCGCGAGTGACACGAACGCCGTACATGAATGCCCGACCGCGGTCATGGCGCGACTAGAGGACGACGAACCAGACTGCGGCATAATGGCTTACGGCTGCGGCCGCAGTGAACGCGTGAAAGAACTCGTGATAGCCGAACGTGTGGGGCCACGGGTTCGGCCAACGAATGGCGTAGAGGATGGCTCCCACGTTGTAGAGGACTCCACCGAGGACGAGCAGGCCGACGACGATCGGACCACCACCGTCGAGCAGGCTGCCTGCGAACCAGATTGCGACCCAGCCGAGCAGAAGGTAAAGCGGCACTCCCACCCACCGCGGTGCCGATGGCCACCACATCTTGAGTGCCACGCCGCCGGCGGCGCCGGTCCACACGATGGTCAGCACGAGGTTGCCGGTGCTCGGCGGCATCGCCAAGAGCGCGAACGGCGTATAGCTACCGGCGATGAAGATGAAGATCGCCGAATGGTCGAGCCGCTTCATCCATTTGAGAGCTGCCGGGTTGTGCCAGTGATTGCGGTGATAAACGGCGCTGATGCTGAACATCGCGACGACGGTGACGGTGTAGATCAGCGTCGCGAGAATCGCTCTCGGCGATGACTCGATGACCGCTGCGGACACCAGCGCCAAGCCGCCCGCAGTGGCGGTGATCGCGGAGCACAGATGGATCCAGCCGCGGGCGCGTGGCCGTCCGATGAGGTCTGCGACCGTGTCGGCCAGGCCCTGGGGAAGGTCGTCAACGACCGGAGCGCGCGGCCCGCTGATCTCGGCAGATGCCAACGAATCTCTTCGGCCGCGCGTCAGGTGGTGTTCATCGTCGATTAGGGCGTCCAACGCCTCTCCCAGGGTTGCCGAGCCGGATGGCTGGCCATCGCGGAGTGCGACGACGCGGGTCGAGCCTACCCATGACGATTTCCCGCCGTCAGCGCGTCCCACCGAGTGCAGCGCGTAGGAGGTCCAGCGATGCGAAGTCCCGGACCGCTTCCACCGCCCGGCCGAGTCCTGCCCGCGTCGTCGCTTCGCCCTGTAGGCGCCGGCCGAACGCCGCCGTGACGCCAGCCGCGATGTACCCGGTGAAGGCGAACAGTCGATACGAGTCCCATGCGTCCTCGAAACTGAGCCGCATGGTGCCGTCGGCGTTCAGCGTGTCGACGTAGGTGCGCACGAGTTCGGTGTCGATGGCGCGCCGGATGTCGGAGTCGACGGACGTGGCGGCGAAATACGCCAGGTCTTTGATCGCCGGTCCGCACGAGCTGACCTGCCAGTCGAACAGGACGGGCCGGTCGCCGACGAAGCAGATGTTGCCCAGATGGGTGTCACCGTGCAGGAGCGAGTTCGGGTAGGTGCGCATCAGGGCCGCGATTTCCCAACGGCGCTTGATGAGCATCCTCGCCTCGTCGCGGAACTGCGGCGGCACGATGTCGTCGAAGTCCTTGGGGATCGTGTGCAGCAGATGCCACGAGTGCGGACCGAGCCGGGTGTTGCGCGATCGGGTCGGACCGAGAAACGCGAGGTCACCATCGAAACGTGATGACTGCCAGAACTTTTGATGCACGATCGCGAGCGCGCCGGCAACGGCGAGCGCCTGCTGGGCGCTGGCCCCGGTCGCCAGCGGCGTGAAAACCGCGCCGCGCACAGCGAGATCCTCCAGGATCACCACGGCGCGGCCCCGGCCGTTGGATGCCGCGCCGTACAGGGCGGGGATCACCTCGGACAGGTCGGCGTGCAGTCGTCGGTATACCTCGGCTTCGTTGTGCGCCAGCGCCATGAACCGGTTGAAGAGGCGCTCGGCGGGCCGGGTGGGGGCCAGTTTGACGAACGCCGTGCTCGGCAGTTGCGCATCGCCGGTGATATCCAGTCGCGCCCGCGTGGCCGTCCCATGGTCGACATCGTGGACGCGCACGGCGGTCACATCGTCGCGCGCCGTCAGCGCCCGGAACATCGTCACATCGATGTCGGCGGGCCGGCGCGGAATCATGTTCTGCTTCACCGTAAGTCGGTGTCCTCGCCGAGTTCTCGGCGCGCTTTCGCCCGGCGCTTGCCTTCGTGCATCGCCGCCACTCTGGCGACGGGAATGGTGCGGCCCTGCTCGATCAGGTCGGCGGGCAGCCGCTGCGGTGCCGGCATCGACTCCTGCCACGATGGCCGGCCGTCGAGCGCGTCGATCGCGGTATGGACGGTGAAGTCGGCGGGGGAGACCGAGTCGAGTTCGGACCACTGGAGCGGAAACGACACCGGCGTGCCGGGGCGCAGCCGCGGGCTGTACGCCGCCGCGACGGTGGCTCCGCCCGCGCGGGTGGCGTCGACGAACACCTTGCCGCCGCGGTCCTCGACGATGAACGCCGTCGTCGCGATGCCCGGATCGAGAGCTTCCGCACGGGCCGCGAGCGCGCGGGTCGCCGCGGCGACGTCGTCGACCGGTGCCGAGTCGTCGATCGGGACGAAGACGTGCACCCCCTTGGCCCCGCTGGTCTTGACCGCGCCGTCGAGACCGGTGTCGGCCAGCGCCTGATGCACCAAATGCGCGACGGCCACCACCTTCGTGAAGTCGTCGTCGGGCGGGTCGAGGTCGAGCACGAGATGTGTTGGGCGATAGATGTTGTCCGCCAGCCCGAGCGTCGGGTGGTACTCCACTGCCCGCTGGTTGGCCAGCCATAGCAGGGTGCGCCAGTCGTTGCAGAGCGCGTAGCGCACCTCGCGGTGTGAGGCCTCCGCCCACATCGGCACCGTCCGCACCCAGTCGGGGGTGTACTTGGGCACGTTCTTCTGCATGAACGGTTCGCGCCCGCGTAGGACCCGCAAAACGGTCAGCGGTCGATCGACGAGTCCCGGCAGCATCCGACCGGCGACCGCCGCCAGATAGTCGACGAGGTCGCGTTTGGTGGCCCCGGCATCGGGGGTCAGCGGTTCGTCGAGATTGGAAAGGTCGACGCCGTCGCGATGCTCCTTCGCGGCCACGTCACCCGGCGGCGGTCGTCGAGAGTCCGCCGTCGACCGGGATCACCGCTCCGGTGAGGTAGGCCCCGGCACGGCTGGCGAGAAACACCGCGATGCCCGCCATGTCGTCGTCGCGTCCGATCCGGCGCAGCGGCGCCGACGCCGCGATCGAGTCGCCGAACGACTCGAGCGTCGCGGCCATCATCTTGGACGGGAAGGGCCCGGGAGCGACGGCATTGACGGTGATGTGCTGCGGTCCCAGTTCATACGCCAGCATGCGCGTCAGATTGTGTAGCGCCGCCTTGCTGCTGACATACGAATACACCGGGAGCCGGCTCGGGCGAATGCCGTCGATGCTGCCGACGTTGATGATCCGAGCGGGATCTTCTGCCGTCCCGGCTTCGCGAAGCGCTGGGGCCAGCGCCTGCACCATCCAGAACGGCGACTTGACGTTGAGATCGAGAACTTTGTCCCACGCCGAATCGGGGAAGCTCTCCAACGGCTCACCCCACGTCGCGCCCGCGTTGTTGACCAGGATGTCCAGCTGCTCGCCGCCCGCGGTGACCTGTTCGGCCAGCCGCAGGCATTCCTCGTGCCGGGACAGGTCGGCCGGGATCGCCTGGACGTCGCCGAGGCCCGACAGCTGTTCGCGGGCCGCTTCGCAGGCGTCGGCCTTGCGCGAGCTGATCACCACGCGGGCGCCGGCCTGCACGAGGCCGCGGGCCATCATCAGGCCGATGCCTCGCGATCCGCCCGTGACCAGGGCGCGCTTTCCGCTCAGATCGAAGAGCTGGGTATGAGTGCTGAACTGATCATTGCTCATCTTCGAATAGTGCCCTATCGGCTTCGGCATCCGACACAGCGTCACCGCGGCGTTGTCGCGCAAGCGTTGTCGGCGCTCCTTGCTCGTCGAGTCGAGCACCCCGTAGCCTCGTGAGGTGGCCGGCCCGACCGTCGTCCGAGCCGACGAACTCGTCGAACTAGAAGTTTTCGCCGGCTGTTCGACCGCAGCTCTGGCGCCGCTCGCGGCGCAGTTGCAGCCGCTGAATGCGACGCCCGGACAAGTGCTCATGCAACAGGGCGAGCTCGCGGTGTCGTTTTTGCTGATCGGATCCGGCCGCGCCGAGGTCACCCATGCCGGCGAGGACGGGCACGACACCGTGGCCGAACTTCAGCCCGGCCTCATCGTCGGCGAGATCGCGTTGCTGCGCGACACGCCGCGCAGTGCCACCGTGGTGGCGCTCGATCAACTTTCGGGATGGGTCGGTGATCGAGAAGCGTTCGCGACCATGCTCGAGATCCCGGGCATGGTCGAGAAGCTGGTACGTACGGCGCGGCAGCGGCTCGCCGCGTTCATCACCCCGATCCCGGTGAAACTGCGCGACGGGTCCGTCTTCTACCTGCGCCCGGTCCTGCCGGGAGACAGCGAACGCACGACGAACGGTCCGGTCGAGTTCTCGAGCGAGACGCTGTACCGGCGGTTCCAGTCGCCGCGCACCCCTACGAAGTCCTTGATGACATACCTGTTCGAGGTCGACTATGTGCACCACTTCGTCTGGGTGATGACCGAGGGCGCCGAGGGGCCCGTGGTGGCCGACGCGCGATTCGTGCGTGACGAGGACGACCTGGCGGTCGCGGAGGTGGCGTTCATCGTCGGCGACGACTACCAGGGCCGCGGCATCGGTACGTTCCTGATGGACGCGCTCGTCGTCACCGCGGATTACGTTGGTGTCGAACGCTTTACCGCACGGGTGCTCAGCGACAACCACGCCATGCGGGCGATCCTGGACCGCTACGGCGCCAGCTGGCAGCGCGACGACCTCGGGGTCGTCATCACCGTCGTCGACGTCCCGAACCCAGGCTCGCTACGGCTGCCTGCGTCGCTCGTCAAGAAAATCCGGGGCGTGACGTCGCAGGTGATCAAGGCGGTCGGGTGAGGTGAAACCCGCGCTCAATAAGGACACCCGTCTGTGTATCTCGCTGGCGGCGCGCCCGAGCAACATCGGGACCAGATTCCACAACTACCTGTACGACCTGCTCGGCCTCGACTTCATCTACAAGGCGTTCACGACGACGGACATCGCTGCGGCGATTGGCGGTGTTCGCGCGCTGGGGATCCGCGGGTGCTCGGTATCGATGCCGTTCAAACAGGACGTCATCGAACTCGTCGACGCCGTCGAGCAGTCCGCGGCGTCCATCAACGCTGTGAACACGATCGTCAACGATGACGGGTATCTGACCGCGTCGAACACCGACTACTTGGCTGTGGCGCGGCTCATCGCCGAACACGGCCTGCAGCCGTCGCAGTCGGTGCTGTTCCGGGGCAGCGGCGGAATGGCGAGTGCCGTCTCGGCGGCCTTCCGGGACAACGGCTTTCACCGGGGCACGCTCGTGGCCCGCAACCCCGACACCGGGCGGGCACTGGCTGAGCGGCTCGACTACGAGTACGTGGCCGAAGTGGGCGACCGCACCGCCGACGTCCTCGTCAACATCACGCCGGTGGGATGGCGGGCGCCCCCGAGGTGCACGACCTCGCCTTCGACGCGAAGACCATCGACGCCGCGCACACGGTGTTCGATGTGGTGGCGCTGCCATCCGAGACCCCGTTGATCACCGCGGCGCGCGCCGCGGGCATCGCCGTCATCACCGGAGCCGAAGTGATCGCGCTGCAGGCCGCGGAACAGTTCGAGCGGTACACCGGCGTGCGGCCGACCGCCGAACAAATCGCGGCGGCCTCCGCGGTGTCACGTGCCTAGCGGCTACTTTTGCCGCTGCGACTCGGCGTATTCCTCGGGGTGATGCTTTTTCTGGTACGCGCGCAGCGGCCAGAAGAGCACCCACAGCACCGGGTAAACGGTGACGTAGAAGAGCAGATGCATTGCGGCACCGAGTAATACGGCGAACACCCACGCGGGATAGATGATGATCAGGCAGAACTGGATGAACTGCTTGAGCACCACCGGATAGCCGTCGGCCATGGACCACAACGTCCGTGGGCTCATCGCACCGAGATACTTCTTCGCCGCCGACGGTTTGGTCTCCGTCTCGATGGGCGGCGCTTCGCCCGAGGGGAGCGGCTGTGGTGTGGTCATGTGCCCGGTCTCAGGGAGTGATCTTGGTCTGCTCGTCGATGGTGACGGTGGCGGCCCCCAGGACGCCGATCTGATCCTCGCGACCATCGGCGTTGAGTTGCAGGACGTAGAGACCGTCCTGGCCCGGGATGACGACGGTCTTCTGCGCGATGGCGCGGGTGACGCCGTTTTTCTCGTAGGTGCCGCCAACCTGCATGGCGTCGAAACCGCTGAGCTCGCCGGGGGTTCCGGTGTTCGAGCCCTCGAACCCGGGCAGGTTGTTTATCTCGCCGGGCGCGAACTCGAGGATCTTCGCCGGGTCGACGTTTCCGGTCAGCTTGGAGACCAGCGCCATGATGGACGGCGGATCGCTGGTGAAGGCCGGATCAGTGGAAAGGATTGCGCCGTAAGCCCATTCGGGGGTGCGGGGGCCGGCATCCTCCCAGCCCTCCGGCATGGGCAGGTCAATGGTGGGCGCACCGGGATCCCCGCGCTTGACCGGAGTTTCGGTGATGCCGTTCTCACGGATGTAGTCGACGATCGTCTTGTTTGGTCCCGCGGCCTGGCCCTCGCTGGTGGGCGCGGCCGCTGCGCTGGTCGTCGTGGCCGCTTCGCTGGTAGACGCACTTTCCGTCGCGGACTCGTCGGTCTTGGTGTCCGAGCCACAACCGGCCAGGCTCAATCCGAGTGCGACGGTCGCGATGGCGATGACGCCGGCCCTCACTGTCTTGCTCATTCGCTCTCCTTTCAAAGTCTCGCCGTAGCCTACGGTCGGCCTACCACTAGCGCTATGCCCTGGGCTTGCTCTAGACTCTTGAAAAGTTTGCTGGCCCGCTGTGAATTCCTCAGGCCGGATCCAGATGTGTTCTTTGATCGGCAGCTGTGTTCTGCCGAGGAGGGTTTGGGCATGCGGGGGTTGATTCGTTCGCTGGGCGTGGTGGGTCTGGCGTTGCTGAGCGTTGTCGGGCTGGTAGTGGCATGGACCGCGACGACAGTCGTCCAGCTGACGGCGACCGCGCTCATAATGGGCGGTACCGGTCATCCGCTGAGCTCTCCGCCGGACGATCCGGTGGGTTACGTCAACCCGTATATGAACAATGCGATCGACGGGTTCATCAACCCCGCCTTCGAGTCGACCGGCCCGGTGGGGCCCGGTGATGACCGCTACGCCATTGTCACCCCCGAGCAGTTCTTCCCGGTGTCCGGATCGATGACGTTCGATGCATCCGTGACCGCCGGCCTCGCGAACGTGAGCAGGTGTATCCGTGGGTCGACCGACTGCTCCTACAACCCCGCCGTCCCGGGCGCACCGGCCGGCGCACCCGACGCCACGGACGAATTCGCCGTCTTCGGCTACTCGCAGAGCGCGGTGGTCGCCTCACTGCTCAAGAAGGACATCATCGAGAATCCGGACGGCTATCCCGATCTCGAGCCGGGCGACGTGTCCTTCTTTCTGTTGTCCAATCCGATGCGTCCCAACGGCGGTGTTCTGGCGAGGGGACCCGAGGGCCTGACGATCCCGATCATCGGAATCACCTTCCACGGAGCCACCCCGACCGACAGTTGTGATGCGTCTGGTGAGTGCTACGACACCGCCGATGTGGCAGCGCAATACGACATTCTCGGCGGCGACGCACCGGCGAGCCTGACCAACCTATTGGCCATCGCGAACGCCGTGGCCGGGTACTACTACTTTCACGGTGAGATGCAGAACGCGAGCCTCGAGGACGCCGAATACCAAGGCTCCCACGGTGACACGGATTACTACCTCGTTCGCGCGCAGCGCCTGCCCATCCTGATGCCATTCGAGGCCTTCGTGCCGTCGCCGATCCTCACGCTGCTCGAGGCTCCGTTGAAAGCGGCGATCGAGGCCGGCTATGCGCGCGACGTCAATCCGGGCGTGGCCACCAAGGTGGGGCTGCTTCCGTTCCGGGATCCGGTGCAGGCCATCGTGAACATCGTCAACGCGATCCCGGTGGGTATCGACGACGCGATCGCCGAAGCATCCGGAGACGAAAACAATCGGCCCCTCGGAACCGATCCGGTGACGGGCCCGTTCGGGGTGGGCGGTCCCGAGCTGCCCGATCCGTCATCGGCCGACGGCGAGCAGAACTCGATGGTGTCCTCACGACTGGGTGACGACTCCGGACAGGGCACCGGCGAGGGGAACCTCGGGGAGAACGCTGAGGAGCAGGTCGTCGAGGGAGAGGTCATCGAGGAAGGGGCGCCGGAGGGCCAGGCCGCCGACAACCTCGAGGCGACCACGCCCCGCGTCGGCCCCAAGCCGGTGACCCGAGTCGGCGAGCACATTCGCAGCACTCTGGATTCCATCCGCTTGCCGAAGATCAGAGGCCCGATCAGGTTCGACTCGCAGCGCGACGCCACACCTTCGTCACCCACCACGGCCGGCGACAACGACACCGCCCCCGGCGCGCCGGGTTCCACCCCAGCCGACGCGGCAAGCCCGGCAGCCGCCTGACGGCCGAATCAGACGTCGCAGTTGAGCGAAACGGTGATCGACCGACTGACGACGACGGTGATGAACTCGCGGTCCTTACCCTCGCCGACGGAATACGTCCGGGTGACCTCTTGCGGGTTGCGCACGTTGGTGACGAAGCACTCGCCCAACGGCGCGCTACCCACCCGATCGATCACGACGTTGTATCCGACGGACTCCAACTCGCCGATCGTCTGGTACGCGTTGCCGCCCCTGTTGGGCTCCGCCGCCGCCACGCCCGTGGGGGCGAGGACGACTCCTATCGACGCTATCGTTGCTACTAGACCCCATTTGCGCATGAGGGCCTCCGTTCTTTTGCCTGGTACTTATGCATCGGCGAACGGACACATTTCGTTGCATGGATAGCTGTAAGGGTTCTCTGAGGTATTGGCGCCCGGTGTGGGTCGTGGGTGCGGCGGTGGCTCTCCTCGCGGCGGCCTGTGGCTCGGGCGAGGATCAGCCACCGGACGTGACCATGTCACCCGTCGCAACGCCGCGGATCGACCCGGCCAGGGTCGATCGGGTTCGTCATGATCTGCCCGACGGATATGAGGTCGCCAACCTGACGGGCCAGGTGCGACCGCCGGCGTTGTGGGGGTTCGGCACGCAATGGTCGGCGGAACCGCCGCAGTGCGGTGTGCTCGCGGATCCCGCTGTCGATCCCGCCTCGACGAAAGGGTGGTCAGGGTCGGGAACGGGAGGCATCGTCTACGTCGTCGTGGCGGAGTCGACGGCGGGTCTGGACCCAGGGGCTGCAGCGTCATGCGGGCAGTGGACGCTCTCGGCCGGGCAGGCGAACGGCACAGTCACCATGACCGCCGCGCCGCCGATCGAGAACGCCGAGACCGTCGCGATGGCGACCGTGACAACGACCGTCGTCGAGGGCGGCACCGAAACCCACTCGCACGCCGATACCGTCACCGCCTACCTGGACGGTCACGTGGCGTTCGTCTCCGTGGTGACCGATCCCGGATCGCCGCATCCGCAACTCGACGCGGCTTTCACGAATGAACTGATGGTGAAAACGGCGGCGGCATTGCGGGGTTGACGCTTGTGGCGACGCGGTACCGACGGGGTACCCTGTCGGCGATGTTCAAGAGCGCAAGGCTCGGCAGCCAGTTGGCCCTGGTTTGCGCGGGGCTACTGGCTGCATGTGGATCGTCGGAGTCGGCGGATCTGTCCAGCGCCGACATCGCCCGCGTCAAGGACGTGCGCTCGAGTTTCGGTCCGCAGTTCAAGGTGACCGAGGTCGCGCCGACGGGGATCGACCCGCGACTGCTCGGACGGCCGACGCTGCCCGAGGGGATGAAGTTCGATCCGGCCGACTGTGGGTCCTTCGCCACCGCACAGGTGCTGCCCGATGGGGTGAAGGGCAATATGGCCGCCACCACCGCCGAGGGCGACGGTAACCGGTTCATCGTCATCGCGGTGGAAACCTCCGAGCCCGTTCCGGTCAACCGTCCCGCCGACAACTGCGAGCGGGTGGGTTTCGCCGGTGGCGGCATGCGAGGCCTGGTGGAGGTCGTGGAGTCGCCGCAGATCGAGGGCGCCGAGACGATGGGGTCCCATCGCCTGCTGCAGACGATCGTCAACGGCAAGCCGGGCGCCGGGGAGATCTACAACTACATCGCGAGCTTCGGAACATTTCTTGTCATCGTCACCGCGAACCCGTTGGTGCTGCCGGACAAGCCCGTCGCGCCCGTCGACACCCAGCGCGCCCGCGACCTCCTCGTGTCGGCCGTGGGGGCGGTCAAGGGTTAGCGGACGTCGTGCGGGCGGAACTGGATGCTGATCCGTGGGCCGGTCGGTCGGGACGTCTTCGGGATCGCGTGTTCCCAGGTGCGCTGGCACGAGCCACCCATCACCAACAGGTCACCGTGGCAGTGTTTGAGGCGTAGCGACTTGCCGCCCCCACGCGGTCGCAGCGCGAAAACCCTTGTGGCGCCGAGGCCGACGATGGCGACCATGGTGTCCTCGGTGCTGCTGCGGCCGATCGTGTCGCCGTGCCAGGCCACGCTGTCGTCGCCGTCGCGGTAGAGGCACAACCCGGCGGTGGTGAAAGGTTCGCCGAGTTCACCCGCGTACGCATCGTTGAGACGGCGCCGGATTTGTTTCAGCCGCGGGTGCGGAACCGGCGCGGCGTCCTGTTCGGCAAAATCCCAGAAGCTGACCAGCCGGGGCACATCGAGCACGCGGTCGTACATCTGCCGTCGCTCGGCGCGCCACGGGATGACGTCGTGCAGCTCGGTGAACAGCGAGTCGGCGTCCTCCAGCCACCCGGACCGATAGTCGATCCAGGCGCCGTCGCCGAGATGCCGTCGTTCAGCGTGCTCGAACAGCGAGCTCTGTAGAGCCAGCTCCATGCCCGCGAGTTTATCGCACAAGCGTTCGAATTCTCAGAGGCGCACAGCTCCTGGTCCCTCGCCGGCCAGGACATCGCCCGGATTGGAGAGCGCGCAGGTCTTCAGGCTCAGGCATCCGCAGCCGATGCAGCCGGTGAGATTGTCGCGTAGCCGCTGCAGATGCAGGATCCGGTCGTCGAGGTCTTGGCGCCAGCCGGCGGACAGTTTGGCCCAGTCCTTGCTCGTCGGGACGCGGTCGGTGGGCAGGGTGGCCAGTGCGTCCCGGATGCGGGCGAGTGGAATGCCGAGGCGTTGGCTCATTCGGATGAACGCGACACGACGCAGCGTTTCACGGGCATAGCGCCGTTGATTGCCGCCGGTGCGCTTGCTGGTGATGAGCCCTTCGCGTTCGTAGAAGTGCAGCGCCGAGATGGCGACGCCACTTCGAACGGACATGTCCGAGGGCGTGAGTTCGTGTAGCAACTCCATGACCTCAACCCTAGTTGAGGTAGCCGTGCGCGCCATGCGCGATACGGTGCTAGATGTGACGACGCTGGGCTGTGACTCCGAGGTCGGCAGGCTGCGGGCGGTAATCCTGCACCGGCCCGGTGCCGAATTGCAGCGGCTGACTCCGCGCAACAACGACAAGCTGCTTTTCGACGGGCTGCCATGGGTGGCCAAGGCACAGCGCGAACACGATGCGTTCGCCGCCCTGCTTGCTGCGCGTGGTGTCGAGGTGCTGTTGCTTGCCGATCTGCTGACCGAGGCGCTGGCCAAGAGTGGTGCGGCACGGATGCATGGCATCGCGGCTGCTGTCGATCCGCGACGGCTGGGACTGCCGCTGGCGCAGGAGCTTTCGGCCTACCTGCGCACGCTGGATGCTGCGCCGCTGGCGTCGGTGCTGATGGCCGGAATGACGTTCAACGAGTTGCCGTTCAGCGGCGGTGAACTGTCGTTGGTGCGGCGCATGCATCACGGTGGGGATTTCGTCATCGATCCGCTGCCGAATCTGCTGTTCACGAGGGACTCGTCATTCTGGATCGGTCCGCGGGTGGCGATAACGTCGTTGGCCCTGCCCGCGCGTGTTCGCGAGACGTCGCTGACCGATGTGATCTACGCGCACCACCCGCGATTCCTGGGTGTCCGGCGGGCGTACGAGTCGCGGTCCGCGCCGGTCGAGGGCGGCGACGTGCTGCTGCTGGCGCCGAAAGTGGTCGCGGTGGGGGTGGGGGAGCGGACCACGCCCGCGGGGGCAGAGGCGCTGGCGCGCAGCCTGTTCGACGATGACCTGGCGCATACCGTCCTCGCTGTGCCGATAGCCCAGGAGCGGGCGCAGATGCACCTCGACACGGTGTGCACGATGGTCGACGTCGACGCGGTGGTGATGTATCCGAACATCGTGGAGTCGCTGTCGGCGTTCACGATTCATCGCGACGGTGCCGGTGGTGTGCGGATCGACGACGCACGGCCGTTTCTGGTCGCCGCGGCCGAGGCGATGGGCATCGAGAAGCTGCGGGTGATCGCGACGGGGTTGGATCCCGTGACCGCGGAGCGGGAGCAGTGGGACGACGGCAACAACACGCTGGCGGTGGCGCCGGGCGTGGTGATCGCATACGAACGCAACGCCGAAACCAATGCGCGGCTGGCAGATTCGGGCATCGAGGTGTTGCCGATCGAGGCTTCGGAGCTAGGCACCGGGCGCGGCGGCCCGCGCTGTATGTCGTGTCCCGCGGCACGAGACCCGCTCTAGATTCGGCTGCGTCATCGCTATCGACGAAATGCAGAGAAAGTGTGAGTAGCGGCCTGCATTTCGTTGATACCGATGCACTAGCTCCAGGACGGCAGCCAGATCTGCATGTTCCAGGTGGCCTGCGAAATGGGAATGCCCGTCAGGATCGGGTACATCCACGCGAAGTTCGTCAGCACGAGCGCGACGTAACAGCTCACCGCTATCAGCCCGAGCGTTCTTCGCTCGGAGTTCTGATTCGGTTTGTACAGAATGTCGCCGAGAATCAACGCGATCATCAGCACGAGGAACGGCGCCATCGTCGCCGCGTAGAAGAAGTACATCTGCCGATCGATGTCGGCGAACCACGGCAAGAACCCGGCGCTGTAGCCCACCAGGACCGCCGCGAAGCGCCAGTCGCGCTTGACGAAGGTCCGCCACACCGCCCACGCCAGCACCGGCACCGCGATGAACCACATCGCGGGCGTGCCCACCAGCATCACGGCCTTCACGCACGACTGATCCCCGCAGCCCGGCACGTTCTGGTTGTCGATCGCATAGAGCACCGGTCGCAGCGACATCGGCCACGTCCACGGCTTGGATTCCCACGGGTGGTGATTACCGTCGGCGTTGGTCAGACCGGAATGGAACTTGTACGCCCCGTACGTGTAATGCCACAGCGAGCGAACCGCGTCGGGCAGCGGCAGGATGCTGTCCTCGCCGATGTCTCTGCCGACCGCATGCCGGTCCACGCCGGTCTCCGAGGCGAACCACGGCGTGTAGGACGCCAGGTAGACCCCGAACGGAATCAGTACCAGCGCATAGAGCGACGGGCCCAGATCGCGCCGGAACGCACCGAGCCACGGCCGCGGGACGCGATACTGCTTGCGCGCGGCGATGTCGAACGCCAGCGTCATCACCCCGAAGAACGCGACAAAGTACAGCCCGGACCACTTTGTCGCGCAAGCCAACCCGAGCAGCACCCCGGCGCCGAACCGCCACCACCGCACGCCAAGTCGCGGCCCCCACTGCGTTTCGCCGATGCGGCCCTCGAGCAGCGCCACATGCATGCGCTCACGGACCTGGTCGCGGTCGACTATCAAACAACCGAACGCTGCCACCACGAAGAAGACCAGGAACCCGTCGAGCAGCGCGGTGCGCGCGGCGACGAAGCTGACCCCGTCCGCGACGAGCAGCAGCCCCGCGATTCCGCCGACGACGGTGGACCGGCTGATCCGCCGCGCGATCCGCACGACGAGCAGCACAGTGATGACCCCGCAGACGGCTCCGGCGAAGCGCCAGCCCAGGCCGTTGTAACCGAACAACCACTCGCCGAGCGCGATCAGCTGCTTGCCCACCGGCGGGTGCACCACCAAGCCGTAGCCGGGGTTGTCCTCGAGGCCGTTGTTGTTCAGCACCTGCCACGCCTGCGGCGCGTAGTGCTTCTCGTCGAAGATCGGCGTTCCCGCATCGGTGGGCGAGCCGAGGTTCAGGAAGCGCGTCACCGCCACCAGCGCGGTGACGACGGCGGTCATCGCCCAGCCCTGGAGACGGTCCAGCGGGCCGAAGTCGGCGACCGGGACCAGCGGCGCGGGGCTGATGACGGGGACCGCGCGCGAGGCTTCGGTTGCGGGGGCGGTCACGCAAGCGATCGTAGGCTGTGCTGATGAGGATCCCTCGGTCACTCCGCTCCTGCCCGCCGGAATGACCCCCGGAAGACTGCTTATCGGCGCCACGCCGCTGGGTCAGCCCTCGGATGCGTCTGCGCGGCTGGTCAGCGCCCTGGCCAGGGCTGACCTGGTCGCCGCCGAGGACACCCGACGGATCCGGACCCTGGCCCAGGCGCTCGAGGTCAAACCCGCGGGCAAGATTGTCAGCCTGTACGACCAGAACGAGGCGGCGCGGGTTCCGGCGCTGGTCGCCGAGATCGCCGCCGGCGCGACAGTTCTGCTGGTCAGTGACGCCGGCATGCCCCTGATCAGCGATCCGGGATACCGGTTGGTGTCCGCCTGTATCGACAGCGGGTTGCCGATCTCGTGCCTGCCGGGCCCTTCCGCGGTGACGACGGCGCTGGCGGTGGCGGGTCTGCCGTCGGAGCGGTTCTGCTTCGAGGGTTTCGCGCCACGCCGGCACTCGGCGCGGATGACGTGGCTCGCCACACTGGCCGTCGAACCGCGCACGTGTGTCTTCTTCGAGTCGCCCCGGCGGCTGGCCGAGACGCTCGAGGACGCCGTCGAGGCGCTGGGCCCCGACCGCGAGGTCGTGGTCTGCCGCGAGCTGACGAAGACGCATGAGGAGATCGTCCGCGGCTCGCTGGCCGAGCTCTCCGACTGGGCGAGGGAGGGGGTGCTCGGCGAGATCACGGTCGTGCTGGCGGGTGCGACGCCGAAGGCGGATGTGGAGTCGCTGGTGTCGCAGGTGCAGGACCTCGTCGAGCAGGGCATGCGGGTCAAGGATGCATGCGCGCAGGTGATCGCAGCGAATCCGGGCTCACCGTCGCGACGCGAACTCTACGATGCGGTTCTGCGCTCTCGTGAGTGAAGGAGTCGATAGGTGAATACAGCGCTGTTCGTGGTCCTCTTGGTCGTCGGCATTCTGGCCCTGTTGGTGCTGATCTGGATTCCGATCCTGGTGTGGTTGCGACGTCGCAGCAGCGCTACTGCCGAGCAACTGAGCGCAGAGATCGAAGGCGAATCGGTCCTCCGCGCGCCGGAGAAAGGTTCCTACCGCGGGTCGACAGCGCCGGGATTCCCCGCGGTCAAGAACACCGGGCTGATTGCGCTCACCCAGCGGCGGCTGGTCTTTCGAACTCTCACCGGTCATTTGATCGACGTTCCGGTCGAGTCGATCACCGGTGTACGGCAAGCCGCGGTCTTCAAGGGTTCGGTCGTCGGCGGACAGACACATCTGATCGTCCAGACCGCGGCGGGTGAGATCGGTTTCTACGTTTTCTCGGGCATCTCCGAATGGATCGCCGCGCTCGAGACGTTGGTACCCGGCCAGCGGATGTAGCCGTCGGCGGAACGACGCCCCTCACGGTCAGCGAGGCTGCGTTCCAAGTGTTAAACGCGCCACTGCGCGAGCATGGCCATCCGAATCGGCGTATCACGGAGTGAGGCGCGTACCGAGGAGGATCTGTGAAAGTCATTGGCTTGGAGGAACATTACGTCACTGCCGAGGTCGTCGAAGCTTGGGCCAACCTTGATCCGCGCTGGCAAGATCCTGTGGTGGCGGGCTCGGCTGGGCTGAGACAACGCCTTCTCGAGATCGGCGACCAGCGCCTGGACGCGATGGACGAGGCAGGCATCGACGTTCAGGTGGCCTCGCTGACGTCGCCGGGACTCTGGAACCTCGCTCCGGCCGTCGCGAGGGCACTGCAGTCTGACTGCAACGATCAACTGGCCGACGCGGTGCGCGCGCATCCCGATCGACTGCAGGGATTCGCCACCCTAGCCGCTCCTGATCCCGACGCCGCGGCCGACGAACTCAGCAGGGCGGTAATGACTTTGGGGTTCAACGGCGCGCTGGTGATCAGCCGGGTGCGCGGAATGCCCATCGACAATTGGGATTTCTGGCCGGTATTCGAGGCCGCCGAGCACCTGCGCGCGCCGCTCTACCTTCACCCGCAGTCGCCTCCGCCGGCGGTCCGCGACGCGTACTACTCGGGCTTCGACGACATCGTGAGCGCCGCCTTTGCCACCCACGGCGTCGGCTGGCACTACGACACCGGTGTGCAACTCCTGCGACTCATCCTGGCCGGTGTTTTCGACAGGTTCCCCGATCTTCAGGTGATCTTGGGCCACTGGGGCGAAATGGTGCTGTTCTTCCTGGACCGCATCGACAGGATGGCAGAGACCAGCCACCTCGAGCGACCCGTGTCGGAATACCTGCGATCGAACGTATTCATCACCCCCGGAGGGATTTTCAGCACCCGCTACCTGCGCTGGGCACTGGAGGTCGTCGGCGCCGATCGCATCATGTTCGCCGCAGACTATCCGTTCGCACCCACCGACGACGGCGCTGCGCTGCGCTTCCTCGGCGAGCTGGCTGACGCCGATCGGAACAAGATCGCTTCGGGCAACTGGGATCAGCTGTGCGCGGGCATCCGCCGCTGAGCTCCGATGTCGATGAACGGCGCGGCCTTGTGCAGACACTCATCCCACTCCCGGTCGGGATCTGAATCCGCGGTGATACCGCCGCCGACACCGAGTACCGCGTTACCGTGAGCGTCGAACTCGACGGTGCGAATCGCTACGTTCAGCTCGCACCCGGCGATCGGAGAGGCTAAGCCGACTGTGCCGCAGTAGATTCCGCGGCGTTTCTGCTCCCAGCCAGTGAGCAGCTGGCGGGCGCGCAGCTTGGGCGTACCCGTGACCGAAGCGGGCGGGAAGGTGGCGTCGAGCACCGCCTCCATCGGCATGTCGACGTCGACCCGCGCCGTTACCGTCGATACCAGGTGCCACACCCCCGGCGCCGGACGTACGGCCAGCAGCTCGGGAACGGACACACTGCCGGTTACCGCGACCCGGCCCAGATCGTTGCGGACCAGGTCGACGATCATGATGTTCTCCGCGACGTCCTTGACGGACGCGCGCAGTTCCGCCGGATCAGCGTGCCGCGGCAGCGTGCCCTTGATCGGACTCGACGCCACCGCATCGCCGCGCCTGCGCAGAAACAGTTCAGGCGACAGCGAGGCAACCGCGCCCCAGTCGCCCGCCAGAAACGCGGCGCGCGCCGGCGAGGTTCGGGCCACGGCGTCGGCGAAGAAATCGATGGCGGCGGTGCCCGATGTCGCCGGGGCGGCGATTCGGCCTGCGAACTGTGTGCACACACACGCCTGGTAAACCTCGCCCGCCGCGATCGCCTCGAGGCACGACGACACGCCGCGCCGGTGCGCCTCACGATCCGCCGCGCCCCAGGTGATCGTGCTCGAGGCCGGCGCCACGGGTTCGCGCAGCGCTTCGGACACCCAGCCGGGAAGCACTGCACCGGAGAGGCTTTCGTGCCACCACTGCCCATCGTCGTCCTGGCGCAGCACGCAATCAGACCAGCCGCCCGCGGCCTCGGGTATGCGTGGGCCGCGCCCATCGGCGCCGGCGTCGGGGTATGAGAGGTAGCCGAACCATCCACCGCCGACGGCATCACCGGACATACCGGGGGATACCTCGAACACCTCGGATGGCCCGACGGGCGTCACGTCCACCGACGGCGCGATGACCGCGCCAGAACCGAACCACTCGCCGATCAGGGCGGCCGGCGGCGGCAGACCGCGCCGTCGAGTCCCGCCGGCCAGCGCGCGCAGCACCGCAGAGGCGCTGCCCAGCTCGCCGAGTCGATCGATCCGCACACCTCAAGCGTGTCAGAAGCTACCGGCTGATCTCCCGCGGGATATCGACGCCGGTCAGTTTGTCCGGGTTGCGCATCGCATAGAAGTGGCTGATCCGGCCCTCGGTGATCTCGACGGTGATGATGCCTTCGAAGCTGTCACCCAGGTAGAGCTTGAGTGCGGGGGCGTTGTTGTACATCGCGGGCTCCACCCGGCCGGACTCCCCGGCCAGGCGCACGAGACCGATGACCAGCTTGGCCACCCGTTCAGCGCCCGTGACGGGTCGGCGCGCCGCGCTGACCTTGCCGTCGCTGTCGGCGGTCCACACCACGTCGCTCGAGAGCATCTCGATGAGCCCGTCGACGTCACCGGTCGAGGCCGCGGCGAAGAAGCGCGCGGTGATCTCCATGGAGAGTTTGGGGTCGACGGGCTCGAAACGCTTGCGCCGCGACTGAACATGCTCGCGGGCGCGGTGGGCCATTTGGCGAACCGCGGCCGCGGATTTGCCGATCGTGTCGGCGATCTCGTCGTGGCTGAAGCCGAAGACCTCGCGCAGCACGAACACGGCGCGCTCGTCCGGGCTCAGGGTCTCCAAGACGACGAGCATCGCCATCGAAACCGATTCGGCCAGGATCACGTCGGACGACGCGTCTGTGTTGTCGCCGGTCTCCAGCAGCAGCGGCTCCGGTAACCATGGACCGACGTAGTCCTCCCGCCTGCGAGACTGCGCCCGCAGGGCGTTGAGGGACTGCCGGGTGACCAACTGGGCGAGGTAGGCCTTGGTGTCCCGCACCGTCGAGAGGTCTACCTCGGCCCAGCGCAGGTAGCTCTCCTGCAGCACGTCGTCGGATTCAGTTGCCCTGCCGAGAATCTCGTAGGCGATGGTGAACAGCAGCGGCCGCAGTTGCGTGAATCGTTCGGCGTGTTCCTCGGTCACGGTCGTACCGGCTGACCTGCTGACTCCAACTGCTGCTGCCGCTTACCGCCCTTGAGCCAGAAGTAGCTTCCCGGCTTGCGCGCCTCACGCTGAAGGAAGCTGACGGTTCCCTTGCACACGGCCTCCTTGATCGTGGCTGCGGTGCGCCCGCCGATATGCAGCGGCATCACGGTGTCGTCCAAGTGCGCGAGCTGGACCAGACCGCCTTTGCGCCCGAGGCTGATGCACTGGCCGGTGAACGCCTGGTTCAACCGTTTGGGCTCGGTTCCCGCGATGCGGCTGAGCACCGTATTCGCGGCTTGTGCGCCCAACGGGATCGCGGCCTGGCAGCTCATCCGCAACGGTAGGTTCGACGGCGCGGCCGCGTCGCCGGCGGCGATGATGCGGGGATCGTCAACGCTGGTGAGGGTCTCGTCGGTGAGAAGGCGACCGGCCGCATCGGTGCTCAGGCCGCTGCTCGTGGCCAGATCGGGCACGCCGAAACCGGCGGTCCAGATCGTGACCGCGCTGGCGATCGTGCGTCCGTCGGCCAAGATCACCGAGGCGGGCAGCACCTCGGTCGCGGTGGATCCGGGTCCGTCGACAATGGTGACGCCGAGCCGGGTCAGCCTCTTGGCGGCCGCCCGGCGACCACGAGCGTGCAGGTACGGGCCGAGGACTCCGCCGCACACCAGAGTGACGCGACGCCCCTCCTCGGCGAACTCAGCGGCCACTTCCAGCCCGGTGGGACCCGCGCCGATAACCGTGATGGGCGCATCGTCGCCCGCAGCGTGATATGCCGCCTTCAACTGCCTGGCGTGCTCGAGTTCCGAGATGGGATAGGCGTATTCAGCGGCTCCGGGGACAACCGGGACCGCCCCGTGGCTGCCGATGGCGTAGATCAGATAGTCATAGCCCAACGCGCCACCGCCTGAGAGCTCGATCCGCCGCTGCGGTGCGTCGATGCGTGTCACGGAGTCGACGACCAGCTCAATTCCCTTGCCGAGGATCTCCGAATAGTCGACCACCGCATCATCGGTGCCGGTCACCAACTGATGCAGCCGGATCCGCTCGACGAACTTCGGCCGCGGGTTGACCAGCGTGATGTCGACGTTCTCATTGAGCCGCAGGTGGTTGGCCGCGAGCACACCGGCGTATCCGCCGCCGATCACGATGACGCGGGTCTTCTGTTCGGTCATGTCAATCTCCTCGGGTCATCCTCGCTCTCCGCCGGCCCCGAATGTGGCCGTTCAGCTTTGAGCTGGTCTGTCCTCTAGACACCGTGGCAATTCAGAGTGTGACAGTCCGGGCCCGATGTGGCCGACGTCACTATCGACTGATCTCCCGCGGGGTCGTGACCCCGGTCAGCTTGTCGGGATTACGCATTGCGTAGAGATTCGTGATCCTGTCGTCGACGATTTCGAACACGAAGATGCCCTCTAGGTGGTCGCCGTCGTAAATCACCGTCGCCGGCGCGCCGTTGTACACCGCCGACTGGAACCGAAGGTCCGGCATGGTCTTGGCCACGCGGAACAGTTCGGCCATGAGCGCGGCCACCCTTCGCGCGCCCGAAACCGGCCGGCGAATCCCGGTCACCTTGCCGCCGTGGTCTGCGGTCCAGGTCGCCCCCGGCGCCAGCAGCTTCAGCAACCCCTCCATGTCGCCGGTGGCCGCCGCGGTCAGGAACTGCTCGGTGATCTGTGTGGTCCGCTTGGCGTCGACGGGTCCGAACCTCTTGCGTCGGGCATGCACGTGTTCGCGGGCGCGGTGCGCCATTTGGCGCACCGTCCCCGCGGATTTGTCGACGGCCCCTGCGATTTCGTCGTACTCGAAGCCGAACACCTCGCGCAGCACGAACACCGCGCGCTCATCGGGCGTGAGCGTTTCGAGCAGCACCAGCATCGCCATCGAAACCGATTCGGCGAGAACGACATCGGAGGAGGCATCGCCCGTGTCCACCAGCAGCGGTTCGGGAAGCCACGGCCCGACGTAATCCTCCCTGCGGCGCGCGCCGTCCCGTAACGCGTTGAGCGCCTGTCGGGTCACGAGTTGTGCCAGATACGACTTGGTGTCCCGCACCGTCGCAAGGTCCACCTCCGCCCACCGCAAATAGCTGTCCTGCAGCACATCGTCGGCTTCGGTTGCCGAGCCGAGGATTTCGTAGGCGATGGTGAACAGCAGCGGACGCAGGAGGGTGAACCGCTCGGCATGTTCGGCGCCGGCCGAGCCGGCAGTTTGACCTGCGGAGGTGGTCACGCTTCCTTGACCACCTCTGGAGCGAACGCCGGCCGCTCAGGCCGGGCGCCGCCCTTGAACCAGAAGGTGGAACCGGGCTTGCGGCCCTCGCGACGCATGCCCCACAGCGTGCCCTTGCAGATCGTCTCCTTGAGTCGAGCGCCCACGCGCCCGCCGATGAAGAGATTCACCGGGGTATCGTCCTGGCGGCCCAACTGAAGGATTCCGGCGCGCCTACCCAGGCTGGTGCACGACCCCGGGATCCCGTAGGCGAGCGGTGTCGGGGAGATGCCGGCGATGCGGTTCAGCACGGTATTGGCCGCCTGGGGGCCCAACTGCGAGGCAGATGCGCAGCACATCCGCAGCGGCACCCCCGACGGGGAGGCGCAGTCACCGGCGGCCACGATGCGATCGTCGTCGATGCTGGTCAGGGTCTCATCGGTGAGCAGCCGGCCCAGCTCATCGGTGTGGAGGCCGCTCACCGCGGCCAGTTCCGGCACACCGAAGCCCGCCGTCCAGATCGTCAACGCGCTCGGGCGCACGGCCCCGTCGGCGAAGACGACCGCGTCGGACCGGACCTGCGTCACGATGTCGGACTCGAGCACCGTCACACCCAGCTTGCGCAGCACCTTGGCGGCTGACCTCCGCCCCGGCTCCGACAGCGACGGCGCCAGCCGGCCACCGCAGACCAGCGTGACCCTGCGGCCCTGCTCGGCCAGCTCGGCGGCGGTCTCGACGCCGGTCAACCCGGCGCCGACGACGGTGACCGGCGCATCCGGATACACGGTGGCGATGGCGGTGCGCAGACGCTGTGCCTGCTCGAATTCCGCTATCGGATAGGCGAATTCAGTGGCGCCGGGTACCGATGCGGGCACTGCGCCGGTGCTGCCGACCGCGTAGATGAGGTAGTCGTAGCGCAGTGCACGGCCTGAGGCCAGCTCAACGGTGCGGTTGGCGGCGTCGATGCGCGTCGCAGTGTCGACGACGAGACCTATGCCTTGGCCGAGCAGTGTGCCGTAGTCGACTGCCGCGTCGTAGTCGCCCGCCGCGTGCTGGTGCAGCCGGATCCGCTCGACGAACTTGGGGCGGGGGTTGACCAGCGTGATGTCGGGCATCTGCCAGGTGCCGCGCATCCGCAGATGGTTGGCTGCCAGTGTTCCCGAGTAGCCGCCGCCGATGACGACGACCTTGGCCGCGGCGGGCCGCGAATTAGTTGTTGTGGTGGTGTGTCGGGTCATGTCCTCAAGACACCTCCCGCCCGCCGAGCGTGACAAAAAGTGACGTGCGTCACTCCAGTATCAACGCGAACGTGGGTTACCCGCACACCTTCCGGCGATGCAGCGTGCGGGTAACCCACGTTCGTCGAAAGATCTCACTCCGCCTGATGACGCGGGAACACGCCGACTGGGGCGGGCAGTTGAGTCCCGGGTGCGATCCGCGTGCCGACCGATGCGAACGTCCGCTGATCGTCGGCCTGGCCCAGCAGGTCGAGCATTGTGGCCATCGACTCGGGCATCACCGGCTGACTCAGCAGCGCCGCGATCCGCACCGTCTCCAGCGTCGTGTAGAGCACGGTGCGGAATCTCACCTCGTCGGACTTGCGCAGCACCCACGGCTCCTGTGCGGAGAAGTACTTGTTCGCCGCTCCGAGCACCGACCAGATGGCCTCCAGCGCCAGATGCATTGCGGTGGCGTCGAAATGCGCGCGCACCCGCTCGAGCAACCCGTCGGCGGCATCCAGAAGCTGTAGGTCCTCCACGGTGAATTCGCCTGGCTCAGGCACGATTGCGTCCAGGTTCTTGGCCACCATCGACAGCGAACGCTGCGCCAGGTTGCCCAGCTCGTTGGCGAGGTCGGCGTTGATGCGGCCGATGATCGCCTCCTCGCTGTAGCTGCCGTCCTGGCCGAACGGCACCTCCCGCAGGAAGAAGTAACGCACCTGGTCCACACCGAAGGCGTCCACCAACGCGTTCGGATCGACGACGTTACCGACCGACTTGCTCATCTTCTCGCCGCGGTTGAGAACGAAACCGTGCACAAACACCTTGCGCGGCAACTCGATTCCCGCCGACATCAGGAAGGCGGGCCAGTAGACGGTGTGGAACCGGATGATGTCCTTGCCGATCATGTGCAGATCGGCCGGCCAGAACCGCTGGAACATCTCCGACGAGGTGTCGGGGAATCCGACGCCCGTCAGATAGTTCGTCAGCGCGTCGACCCATACGTACATCACATGGTCGGGGTGGTCGGGCACCGGTACGCCCCAGTCGAACGTCGTGCGGGATATCGAAAGATCGCGCAGCCCGCCCGAGACGAAGCTGACCACCTCGTTGCGCCGCACGCCTGGCTCGATGAACTCCGGGTGCGCGTCGTAGTGCGCCAGCAGCTTCTCGGCATAGGCCGACAGGCGGAAGAAGTACGTCTGCTCTTCGGTCCACGTCACCGGGGCGCCGGTCTCGGTGGCGATCCGCACACCGTCGGCGTTGACGCTCGTTTCACCCTCGGTGACAAAGCCTTCGTCACGCACCGAGTACCACCCCGAGTACGTGTCGAGGTAAATGTCGCCGGCCTCGTTCATCCGCTTCCAGATCTCGATCGACGCCGCATAGTGGTCGGCGTCCGACGTCCGGATGAACCGGTCGAACGAGATGTTGAGCTTCTGCTGCATCCGCTCGAAGACATCTGAGTTGCGCCGCGCCAGCTCCGCGGTCGGAATGCCAAGGGCGGCCGCCGTCTCCGCCATCTTCTGGCCGTGGACGTCGGTGCCGGTCAGGTAGCGCACGTCGTAGCCGTCCAGACGCTTGAACCGCGCTATCGAATCCGTCGCGATGTACTCGTAGGCATGCCCGATGTGCGGGTCGCCGTTGGGATAGGCGATGGCCGTAGTGATGTAGTAAGGGTCCCCGGGGGTGCGCGCCCTCGCGCCGGGGGAAGACAGGGTGCTCATTTGTGGGTCAGCTTATTGTGTGGCGGTGAGTGACAAGCGTTCAGCCAGACGGGAGAAGCCCCCGGCCCCGGAACGACTGGCACCCCTGATCGACGCGCACACCCACCTCGATGCCTGCGGTGCGACCGATGCCGAGAGCATCCGCACGATCGTCGACCGGGCCGAAGCCGTCGGCGTGCAGGCCGTCGTGACGATCGCCGACGATCTCGACTCCGCGCGCTGGGTCACCGACGCCGTCGACGCCGACCCGCGCGTCTATGGTGCGGTGGCGCTGCACCCCACCCGCGCCAAAGCGCTCACCGACGAGGCCAAGGCCGTCATCGAGGGGCTGGCCGGGCATCCGCGGGTCGTCGCCGTCGGCGAGACCGGCATGGACACGTACTGGCCGGGCAAGCTCGAGGGGTGCGCCGACCCCGCGACCCAGCGTGACGCGTTCGCCTGGCACATCGACCTCGCCAAGCGCGTCGGCAAGCCGCTGATGATCCACAACCGTGACGCCGACGCCGAGGTCCTGGACGTTCTGGCCGCCGAGGGTGCTCCCGAGACCGTGATCTTCCATTGTTTCTCGTCGGATGCCGCGATGGCCAGGACGTGTGTGGCCAGCGGCTGGCTGCTCAGCCTGTCCGGAACCGTGAGCTTCCGCAATGCCACTGGCCTGCGTGAAGCGGCGTCGCTGATCCCCTCCGAGCAACTCCTGGTCGAGACCGACGCGCCGTTCCTGACTCCGCACCCGTACCGCGGTGCGCCGAATGAGCCCTATTGCCTGCCCTACACTGTTCGTGCGCTCGCCGAACTCCTCAACAGAGCCGCTGAGGACGTTGCGCAAGAAACCACTTCGACGGCTGCCCGTGCCTACGGGCTCGCGAGTTGCTGCGCGTGAGCGTTTTCGTTACCGTCTTGTGATCAAACTCGGTGGGCTTCTGCAGGTAGGCCCATCGACCGATAGTCGGGATAGACGACGTTTTGAACATCTTGAATAAGATCCACCAGGAGCGGTCGCCGTTATTGCGCCTCGTGGTCGGGGTGACGTTGCTTGCGCTGACGTTCGCGGGTGGATTTGCAGTTGCTACGCACAAATCAGTAACCCTGGCCGTCGACGGAACTTCCATCACCGTGGACACCATGAAGTCGCGCGTTATCGACGTCGTCACGGAGAACGGTTTCGACGTTGGCGAACGCGACGACCTTTACCCGGCGGCCGATCAGACGGTGCATCAGTCCGACACGATCGTGCTGCGCCGTAGCCGTCCGCTGCAGATCTCCACGGACGGCCGGGACAGTCGTGAGGTGTGGACGACCGCGTCGACAGTCGATGAGGCGCTGAGTCAGCTGCAGATGACGGACAAGGCGCCCGCTGCGGCGTCGCGCGGCAGCCGAGTGCCGCTAGCAGGCATGTCGCTGCCGGTGGTGAGCCCCAAGACCGTTCAACTGTCCGACGCCGGTGTGGTCCGCACGGTGCACCTGGCCGCGCCGAACGTCGCCGCCCTGCTCGAGGCGGCGGGCGTGCCGCTGCTGCAAAGCGACGAGGTGGTGCCTGCCGCGTCCTCGCCGGTCGTCGACGGAATGCAGATCGAGGTGAAGCGGATTCGGATCGAAAAGGTCACCGAACGCGCGCCGTTGCCACCGGCGAATCACCGCATCGAAGATCCTGAACTCAACATGAGCCGTCAGATCGTGGAGGATCCCGGTACGCCGGGAACGCAGGACGTGACGTTTGCCATCGCAAAGGTTAATGGCGTCGAAACAGGCAGGATGCCAGTAGCCAATGTCGTAGTTGTTCCGGCCCGCGACGGCGTCCTTCGAGTCGGCGCCAAGCCCGGTACCGAGGTCCCGGAAGTCAACAACGGATCTACCTGGGACGCGCTTGCTCGGTGCGAAGCAGGAGGTAATTGGGCCATCAACACCGGCAACGGATATTACGGTGGCGTTCAATTCGACCAGAACACCTGGGAGCGCAACGGTGGTCTGAGGTATGCTGACAGGGCTGATTTGGCAACCAGGGAAGAGCAGATCGCGATTGCTGAGGTCACTCGGGCACGACAAGGGTGGGGTGCGTGGCCGACGTGTAGCGGGAGGATTGGTGCGCGCTGACCATTCGATTACTCGGGCGGACCGAGATACGACACCTGGCGAGAGAGATTGATTTCCGGCCACGCAAATCGTTTGGCCAGAACTTCGTCCATGACGCCAATACCGTTCGTCGAATCGTTTCGGCGTCCAGCGTCAATCGGCACGATCACGTTCTCGAGGTCGGCCCGGGCCTGGGCTCACTGACGCTTGCCCTGCTGGACCGGGGCGCACGCGTGACGGCGGTGGAGATCGATCCGGTGCTGGCCCGACAGCTGCCCATCACTGTCGCCGATCATTCGCACAGCGAGATCAACCGGCTGACGGTGCTCAACCGCGACATCCTGAACCTGCGTCGCGACGAAATCGCCGACGAGCCCACGGCTTTGGTCGCCAACCTTCCGTACAACGTCGCAGTGCCCGCGCTGCTGCACCTGCTGGCCGAGTTCCCCTCGATCCGCACCGTGATGGTGATGGTTCAGGCCGAGGTCGCCGAGCGTCTCGCGGCCGAACCCGGTGGCAAAGACTACGGCGTGCCGAGCGTGAAGGTCCGGTACTTCGGCAACGTCCGGCGCTACGGCATGGTCTCGCCGACGGTGTTCTGGCCGATTCCGCGGGTCTATTCCGGCCTGGTGCGCATCGACCGGTACGAGAAGTCGCCGTGGCCGACCGACGAAGGCTTCCGCGAACGCGTGTTCAACCTCATCGACATCGCGTTCGGGCAGCGACGTAAGACCTCGCGCAACGCCTTCGCCGAATGGGCGGGCTCGGGCAACGAATCGGCCAGCCGGTTGCTGGCGGCGAGCATCGATCCGTCCCGCCGCGGCGAGACGCTCTCGATAGCGGACTTCGTCCGACTGCTGCAACGGTCGGAGGAAAGTCAGGAGTCGATTCCGGCCGAGCCGAAGCCGGTCGTTCACCATCGGCATCCGCGCGACGGTTCCTTGCACGTCTGATCCGGGCGCCTACTGCAGCGCCCGGGTGATCAGCGAGACGAATTCACGGCAGGACGCGTAGCGGTCCTCCGGCGCCTTCGCGAGGGCTTTCGTCACGATTGCGTCGAATACTCTTGGCAGCCAGGTAATTTCACGTGACCAACGTGGTGGCGGCGTGTGCAGGTGTGCGTCGATGAGGCCAAGTCCCGACGAGGCTGTGAACGGTGGCGATCCGGTGATCAGTTCGACGGCGGTGCATGCCAGCGCGTATTCGTCGGTGGCTCCCGTCGGCGCGTGTCCGGTGATCAACTCCGGCGCCGCATAGGGGAGCGACGCTTCGATCTGCGTGGATCGGTGGGTGATATCGTCGGTGACCGCATGGGCGACGCCGAAGTCGATCAGGACAGCACTGGAAAGATCTTGGCGGACAAGGATGTTCGCGGGTTTCACGTCGCAGTGCACGATCGCGCGGTTGTGGGTGTAGTCGAGCGCGTCGGCGATCTGTTCGAGTGCGGCGAGACGCTTGGTCATGGTGCCCACGGCGACGATCCCGCCGCCGGTGACAAGTTCCATCGACAGCCACCCGGTGCCGCGTTCGTACACCGTCACGATGTGGGGATGGGCTAGGCGACGGGCGAATTCGAACTCGCGGCGCAGTCGCGCAATGTGGGTGAGATCGCGGTGGCCCTGGTCGAGGACTTTCAGCGCCACGTCCCGATCCCGGGCGCGCGCCCGGTACACCGTCGCATGGCCGCCGCGGCCCAGCGCCTCGTAGACGATGTGACCTTCAAACTCTTCGCCAACGGAGAGCACGCCCTCAGACTATGGGTTTGATCGGCGAGGTTGACCTGCTCAGACGGCTCCTGGGTGCGGTCTCCTCCGATAGTGTCGTCTGGTGTCCAACGGCAACACCGCATCCGAATGGGTTCCGACCGGATCGGTGACTGTGCGGGTGCCGGGCAAGGTCAATCTGTACCTCGAGGTCGGAGATCGCCGCGACGACGGCTATCACGAGCTGACCACTGTGTTTCACGCGGTTTCGCTGCTCGACGAGATCACCGTGCGCAACGCCGACGTGCTGTCGCTGGAGTTGGCGGGAGAAGGCGCAGACACGCTGCCGGCCGACGAACGCAACCTCGCGTGGCGCGCCGCCGAACTGCTCGCCGAACATGTCGGGCGCGCACCCGACGTGGCGATCACGGTCGAGAAGTCGATCCCCGTCGCCGGTGGCATGGCAGGTGGCAGTGCCAATGCCGCGGCTGTGCTCGTCGCGATGAACACGCTGTGGGAGCTGGGGGTGCCGCGGCGCGACCTCCACGTGCTCGCCGCGCAGCTGGGCAGCGACGTCCCCTTCGCGCTGCACGGCGGCACCGCACTGGGTACGGGTCGCGGCGAGGAACTGGCGACGGTACTGGCCCGCAACACTTTTCACTGGGTGCTGGCCTTCGCCAAGGGCGGGCTGTCGACGCCGTCGGTGTTCGCCGAGATCGACCGCCTGCGTGAGACGGAGCGCGACGCGCCGCCGCGCCTCGACGATCCAGAGCCGCTGCTGGCCGCCCTGGCGTCCGGCGATCCCGCGGAGCTGGCGCCGCTGCTCGGCAACGACCTGCAGGCAGCTGCGCTGTCTTTGGATCCCGAGCTGCGTCGCACCCTGCGCGCGGGCACCGAGGCCGGGGCGCTGGCCGGCATCGTCTCGGGCTCGGGACCGACGTGTGCCTTCCTCTGCTCGTCGGCGTCCTCGGCCGTCGACGTCGCCACCGAGATGGCCGGTGCCGGTGTCTGCCGGACCGTGCGCGTCGCCAGTGGGCCCGTGCAGGGGGCACGGGTGGTGCCCGCGCCGTCGGCCTCCGTGTGACGCGCCACGCGCTTCGCAAATGACGGTGTGACTCAGGCCTCAATGCCCGCCAGATTTTGGCAGGTCCTTAAGAAATGTTTAAGATGATCGACGGTGAAAACTAGCGGTCATCCTTTGGACGCGGCATTCGCGCCCGCCGGCAACATCGGCGGGCGACTTGTCATAGCCGACCGCTCACCAGAGGCATCACCAATTCGAGACGCAACCGCTCCCCAATTGTGTGCGCGCCTCCTGGAAAGCGCCTTTGATCAGGCGGAGCATTACATCCGGGCATGTCCTGTTCGGAAACCGAGGAGGTTGTCGTGAGCCGTTTCACCGAGAAGATGTACCGAAACGCCCGCACCGTGACAACGGGCATGGTCACCGGTGAACCGCACGAGCCAGTTCGACACACCTGGGGTGAGGTTCACGAGCGGGCCCGCGCCGTCGCCGGTGGTCTGGCGGAGGCCGGAATCGGACTCGGCGATTCGGTCGGCGTGCTCGCAGGCTTCCCGGTCGAGATTGCGCCGGTAGCGCAGGGCCTGTGGATGCGCGGCGCCTGCCTGACCATGTTGCACCAGCCCACGCCCCGGACCGACCTCGTGATCTGGGCCGAGGACACCATGAACGTCATCGGCATGATCGAGGCCAAGGCCGTCATCGTCTCCGAACCGTTCCTCGTCGCGATCCCGGTCCTCGAGGAAAAGGGCATCACGGTTCTGACCGTCGCCGACCTGCTGGCGTCGGACCCGATCGACCCCATCGAGGTCGGCGAGGACGACCTGGCGCTGATGCAGCTGACGTCCGGATCCACTGGGTCTCCCAAGGCGGTGCAGATCACCCACCGCAACATCCACTCCAACGCCGAGGCCATGTTCATCGGCGCCGAGTACGACGTCGACAAGGACGTCATGGTCAGCTGGCTGCCCTGCTTCCACGACATGGGCATGGTCGGCTTCCTCACCATCCCGATGTACTTCGGCGCGGAGCTCGTCAAGGTCACGCCGATGGACTTCCTGCGCGACACCCTGCTGTGGGCCAAGCTCATCGACAAGTACAAGGGCACAATGACCGCGGCCCCGAACTTCGCCTACGCGTTGTTCGCCAAGCGGCTGCGGCGCCAGGCCAAGCCGGGCGAGTTCGACCTGTCGACGCTGCGGTTCGCGCTCTCGGGCGCCGAACCCGTCGAGCCCGCCGACGTCGAGGATCTCTTGGACGCGGGTAAGCCGTTCGGTCTGAAGCCCGACGCGATCCTGCCCGCCTACGGCATGGCCGAGACCACCCTGGCGGTGTCGTTCTCACCGTGCGGCGCCGGCCTGGTGGTCGACGAGGTCGACGCCGACCTGCTCGCGGCGCTGCGCCGCGCCGTGCCCGCCACCAAGGGCAACACCCGGCGGCTGGCCTCCCTCGGTCCGTTGCTGACGGACCTCGAGGCCCGCGTCATCGACGAGCACGGCAACGTCATGCCCGCCCGCGGTGTCGGCGTCATCGAACTTCGCGGCGAGTGCCTGACACCCGGCTACATCACCATGGGCGGCTTCATCCCCGCCCAGGACGAGCACGGCTGGTACGACACCGGTGACCTCGGCTACATCACCGAAGAAGGCAACATCATCGTGTGCGGCCGCGTGAAGGACGTCATCATCATGGCGGGCCGCAACATCTACCCGACCGACATCGAGCGTGCCGCCGGCCGCGTCGAGGGCGTCCGGCCGGGCTGCGCCGTCGCGGTGCGACTCGATGCCGGTCATTCGCGGGAAACCTTCGCCGTCGCCGTGGAGTCCAACGCCTGGCAGGACCCGGTCGAGGTGCGTCGCATCGAGCATCAGGTCGCCCATGAGGTGGTGGCCGAGGTCGACGTGCGGCCGCGCAACGTCGTCGTGCTGGGGCCGGGAAGCATCCCGAAGACCCCGTCGGGCAAGCTGCGCCGCTCCAACTCGGTCTCGCTGGTCACCTAGAACCTGCGCGACCTTTTCCCTGCTCGCGACCGACCGTGTCTGTACGTGACACGCCGCGCAGATATGGCATTTTGCGGTCGCTCGCCGAGGAAATCCATTGGCTGCGCGTCGGAGCTCGTCGCTACGGTTGGCCCATGACCTCTCCGGCCATCGAGGCGATCGACCTCGTGAAGAAATTCGGTGACAACGCCTCCGAACGACCAGCTGTCGACGGCGTCAGCTTCGTGGTGCCGCCCGGCACGGTGCTGGGCCTGCTCGGTCCCAACGGTGCGGGTAAGACCACCACGGTCCGGATGATGACGACGCTGACGGTCCCCACCAGCGGAACCGCGCGGGTGGCGGGATACGACATCCGCGAGCAACCGGACATGGTGCGCCGCAACATGGGCCTCACCGGACAGGTCGCCACCGTCGACGAGCTGCTGACCGGCCGCGAGAACATCCGGATGATCGGCGGTCTCTACGGCATCGGTCGTCGCGACCTCGAACGCCTGGGAAATCAACTGTTGGAACAGTTTTCGATCGCCGATGCCGCCGACCGGCCGGTCCGCGGGTACTCCGGCGGCATGCGGCGACGGCTCGACCTCGCGGTCAGCTTGATCGCGTCACCGCCGGTGCTGTTCCTCGACGAGCCGACCACGGGTCTGGATCCGCGTAGTCGCAGCGAGCTGTGGGAGATGCTGCGCGGCCTCGTCGCCGAGGGCACGACACTGCTGCTCACCACGCAGTACCTCGAGGAGGCCGACCAACTCGCCGACGACATCGTCGTCGTCAATCACGGCCGGATCATCGCGCAGGGCACGCCGCTGCAACTCAAAGAGCAGGCCGGCAATGCCAGCCTGGTCGTCACCGTCTCGCACGCCACCGACCTGCCCGCGGCGCGGGAGCTCATCGCGCGTACCGGCGCCGAGGTCCACGTCGACGTTGGTGCACGGCAACTCACCGCGGCGGCCAACGGCATCGCCGACCTGACCCGGGTCGCGGGCTGGCTGCAGGAGCGCGCGATCGAGGTCGACGACATCGGCCTGTCCCGGCCCAGCCTGGACGACGTGTTCCTGTCCCTGACCGGCCATCGCGTCGAGGGCGACGAGACCGAGGAGGTCAGCGCATGACCACCACCGAGAGCGAGAAGCGCGACACCCTGGAACGGCCCCGGATCCGCCAGACGAACATCGTCGAGCAGTCGTGGATCATGGTCAAGCGCAACATGATCCACACCAAGCGGATGCCTGAGATGTTGAGCGACGTCACGGTGCAGCCCATCATGTTCGTGCTGCTGTTCGCGTTCGTGTTCGGCGCGTCGATCGCCACCGCCGGCAGCGCGTCCTACCGCGAGTTCCTGCTTCCCGGCATCCAGGCGCAGACCATCGTGTTCACCGCGTTCGTGGTGTCCACCGGAATCACCGCCGATGTCGAGAAGGGCATCATCGACCGGTTCCGATCGCTGCCGATTCGACGGTCGGCGGTGTTGATCGGACGGAGCATCGCCAGCCTGCTGCACTCGTCGATCGGTGTCGTGGTGATGGCGGTGACGGGGCTGTGCATCGGATGGCGGATCCGCGGCGGCCTCGTCGACGCGGTGCTCGCCTTCGCGCTGATCCTCGTATTCGGCTTCGGGATGATCTGGTTCGGCATCCTGATCGGCTCGCTGATGCGCTCGGTCGAAGCGGTCAACGGCGTGATGTTCACCGTTCTTTTTCCAATCACGTTCCTGGCCAACACCTTCGCGCCGACTGAGCCCATGCCGCGCTGGCTCCGTGTCATCGCCGAGTGGAATCCGGTGTCGTCGCTGACCCAGGCGGTGCGGGAGCTGTGGGGCAACGGTCCGCCCGCCCCGCCGGAGGCACAACTACCGCTGCATCACCCGATACTCGCGACGATCCTGTGGTCGCTGGCGATCACCGCGGTGATCGCCCCGTTCGCGTTGCGGGCGTACGCGCGCCGCACGGGCGACTAGGAGCGGATCGCGTCGACCGTCCACGCGGGCAGGATCGGCGCGCGAGTGAGGAAATGGTCGGCCTGTCCGTTGCGGCGCAGCAGCGACTGCATGCGCACGATGCAGCAGCCCATGCGCACCATCGCGAAGACCTCGTGCCAGCCCAGGTGCTCGAGTTTCCGCCCGATCATCTCCTCGAACCTGCCCACGACCGCGGCGCGGCTGTCGAAGCCCGGCAGTTCCGGGTCGGCATCGATCCCGTTGACCTCCAGCATCTGCTTGCGCGAGGCCAACCACCACCCGAAGTCCGTCTCGACCGGACACAGGCAGGCCTGCTCCCAGTCCAGTGCACCGACGATCTGGCCCATATCGTCGAAGATGCCGTTCGACGGCCGCGCGTCACCCCAGCAGACGCTCAGTGCGCCACCATCCTCGGGCTGTCCGCGGCGCAGCCAGGTGAACGCCTCGGTCATCAGGTCGGGGACCTGATTGTCGGTGCCCCACCGCACATACTCCAGCCACCAACCGATTTCGGCGGAGATGCCGACACCTGCGGGCCGCGACAGCCACGACGCCTCGCTCACCGGCACCGCCGTCAGCCGCACCAACGTCTCGAGAAACGAATCGTGCACGCGGCGCTGGACGTCGGGCCCGGCATCCCGCAGCCACCCCTTGACGGCATAGGTGAAATCCGATGGCGTGTGTCCGACGATGCGGGGCATCACCATGAACTTCGAGCCGATCCAGGTCCGGTCGGGCTCGTAGTAGATCGGCGAAGGCGTCGGGACGCCGTATTCGTGGAGCAGTTCCTGCGTCAGGGTTTGGGCGCCCAGGTCGTATTCGCGGAAGATGCCACCGCCCGCGGGCGGAATCCTGATGATGTAGTCATGTGTCTCGCCGTCGACCGTCGCGGAGAACATCAGGCTCTCGCTGGAGAATCCGCCGGCCCGGTTCGCTGCAACCAGTTCCGACACGACCGCAACATCTCCGAACTTGTGCTCGCACCACTTCTGCAGTTGCGCACGGGCGGCGGCGAGGTCGCGTTGGACGAGCGTGATCCCAGCCATGGGAACAGGGTTACATAGCAGGCTTTGGTTGTAAAGATTGCAAGCTTTACGTTTGGAACTACATGTGTAATACGACGTGACGGTTCCCGATGTCAGTCGCTGAGCGCGGCTAGCCGTTGACCACCCGCGACAGCCGCCGCCGCGACGGGCCGATCCCCGCTGCGTGGCGCAGTTCGGCGAGGAACTGGTCGGGGGTGCCGCCCCCGATCACGTAGTGACAGACCGCTATTCGCACGACGGCGGCCGCGGCGACGTCGCTGTCGTCGCCGGGGATGATGCGAGCGATGCGCTCGTGGATGACCGGCAGCACCCGCTTCATCTGGTGCAGCACATGCTCTGGTTCGATGTCGGCAAGTGACCCCAGCGAGTACGTGCTCTGAAATTCGACGATGAATTGCAATGCGGCGTCGAGACGGTCCGAGCCGTCGAGACCCGCGACCGCGGCGGCGATACCGGCGTCGAAGTTGTCCTGCTCGTACCGGCCGAACGCCTCGAGCAGTCCGTCCTTGGAGCCGAAATGGCGGTAGAGCGTCGGACGCGACACCTTGGCTTCGGCGGCTACGTCCGAGAGCTGCAACTTGCGTCTGCCATCCCTGGCGAGGACGACGAAGGTGGCGGCGAGGATCCGTCGCCGCGTCGACGGATCCGCTTCGACGGTGGGGCGAGCAGCCACGATCGTGTCCTTTACATCTATAGGTCCAAATGTCACACTAGCGCTGTCTCGGGCCGCGGTGTCGACTCCAAGTAAACGAGACACCGTCGGTGCCAATGTTAAGTCCCGGACGGGGCGGAACCGATATGACGCAGTGCATCGGTTTCCCTGTTCGGATGAGAACCTCTGAAAGGCAGTCATCGTGCTGACGACGAACTACGGCGCCTTGGTACCCGAAGACGAACTGCTCACCCATCAGATCGTCGATACCTTCGCCACGGTCAGCCAGTCGGATCCCTCATGGACCGAGAAGATCTGGACGATCGCCCACGCCCGCGACAACTCACTGCAGGTCGTGCTCGGTGTCGGCAAGTACACCAACCGCGGCGTCTTCGACGGGGCGGCCGGCGTGTGCCGCGGCACCGAGCAGTGGACGGTGCGGGCCGGGCGCCGGTTGTCGTCAGATCCGGCGGGCACTCAGGTGGGCCCGATCGCCTACAGGGTGGTGGAGCCGTTGCGCGCCGTCCGGGTGAGTCTGGAGCGAACAGAGCACGCCCCCATCGCATTCGACGTCGAGCTGCGCGGAACTTTCGATACCGCGTTGGAGGATCCGTGGCCTGACCGCAGCCCGGACGGCTACCGCGTCACGCACAACGTGTTGCGCTACCACCAGGTCGGAGTCGCGTCCGGATGGGTGGAGCTGGACGGTGAGCGCACCGAAATCGAAGCGGACAAGTGGATTTCGATCCGCGACCACTCATGGGGACTGCGGCCGGGTGTGGGCAAGCCGATTCCGGGGCTGCCCCGCGGAGGCCGCAAGATCAAGCAGATGTTCATGACGTGGCTGCCGATGACCATGACCCGCCAGGACGGGTCGACGTACTCGCTGTTCGTCATGTATCAGGAGGAGCGCGGCGACGGTTTTCTCGAGATCCGTTGTCAGGCAGAGCAACAGAACGACGACGGCACGTCGCACCGGTTCGTGTCCGTCGAACAGGACATGCACTTTCAGGACGACAACCGCCGCTTCACCCACGGCACCGTCACCCTCATCGATGCCGACGGGTCCAAGCGGCCGCTGACCATCACCGCGGCCGGGCCGGGCGGCTTTCACCTTGGAACCGCGGGCTATTACGGCTGGAACGACTGGGTGTACGGCCAATGGGTGGGCGATCTCAGGGTCGAGGGCAACCACGTCACCGACTGTGACAAACCCGAGAAGGCGCGCGAACTCCATCAGCTGCGCGATCTGCTGGTGCGCGTCGAGGACCCCGTCGGGGGTGGAGTCGGGCTGGGCAACGCCGAGACTTTCGCGCTGGGCGCTTTCCCCGAACGCGGACTCAGCGCGGAGAACTCGTTTCTGTGATCCGCGTCCGACGCTGGCATCGACCAGTTTCTTCCGCGATTCGATTCTGACGGCCGATGATCGTCCTGATCGTGAGGAAATACGCGACGGGGACCAACATCAGGGTGAGCACCTGAAGCAGTTCGATCATCACGCGCTCCGCCCAGGTTCGCGCAGCGTCGAATCAGCCAGTGCCGGCGCCATCTCGTCGTAGACGGCCCACCAGATCGACTCGTGTTCGGCCGCGCTCAACGCCGCGTCGGCGAGGCCCTCGTCGGCTCTGATCAACCGCGCGCCCAAGCGCTGAATCATGTCCCGCTCCGCGGTCGATCCCAGATCCGGTCGGCCGACCAAAACCGCGGCGGTCATGGTGCGGACCTGGGTGCGCAATGGTCCCGCCAGCGCCGAAGCGATGAGACCCAGCCCGAGCGTGACACCGATCGAAAGCGCGAGCGCTATCCACGGATCGAGGGCACCGACCAGATAGATCTCGGCGATGATCCAGGCCGCCACACCCCACAGGGGCCAGCCCCGGGCGACGCGGAGGCGGCGTCGCTCGGTTCGGCTGATGCCCGGCGGATACACGACCAGTCGATAGCGCGTCACGCCGAACCGGTCGGGGCGCACGTCGATTGATCCCCACCGTCGATCACCGTCGAGAAGCTGATGCCAGGCACACCTCAGTACGCCGTTGTGGCTGTTGGACATGCTTCCGGTGTACGCCCGTTCGCGATGCGAAAGCGTCGTCTGAACGGTTTCTTTACGCGTCGGTTCAGCCTTCTTACGGCTACCGAACATCTGAGTATTGTGTACTATACCTAGCATGACCGACAGAGTCTCCGCTCGGCTCGCCGACCACCCGACAGTGCGCAAGGTGCGGGCACGCAAAACCGAGAAGCCAGGCGTCATCGACGCCGACTGGCTACGTCAGGTCTGTCTCGATGCGGGCGTCGACGACGTCGCGTTCGCCAGCGTCGACAACCCCGACCTCGCCTCCGAACGTGAACATGTCGACGAGGCCTTGCCCGGCGTCGCAAGCTACATCTCCCTGGTCGTCAAGATGAACCGCGACAACGTCCGCTCCACCGCGCGCAGCGTCGCCAATCAGGAGTTCCACCGCAGCGGCGAGATCATGAACGAGGCCGCGCACCGCATCACCCGCGCGCTGCAAGATGCCGGCTACCGCGCCATCAATCCGTCGATGTCGTTTCCCATAGAGATGGACCGGTTCCCCGGTCGCATCTGGGTGGTGGCGCACAAACCTGTCGCGGTAGCCTCCGGCCTCGGCGTGATGGGCATCCACCGCAACGTGATTCACCCGAAGTTCGGCAACTTCATCCTTCTCGGCACGGTGCTTGTGGCCGCGCCGGTCAGCAGTTACGGTGAGCCGCTTGACTATTCGCCGTGCCTGGAATGCAAGCTCTGTGTCGCGGCCTGCCCGGTCGGTGCCATCAAGAAGGACGGGGAGTTCGACTTCTTCGCGTGCTCCACCCACAACTACCGCGAGTTCATGGGCGGATTCACCGACTGGGTGCAGACCATCGCCGACAGTGAAGACGCGGCCGATTTCCGTTCGCGAGTCAGCGATTCCGAGAACGCCTCGATGTGGCAGAGCCTGTCCTTCAAGGCCAACTACAAGGCGGCCTATTGCCTGGCGGTGTGTCCGGCCGGAGAGGACGTCATCGAGCCGTACCTCGACGACCGCAAGGGCTTCATGGATCTGGTCCTCAAGCCGCTGCAGGAAAAGATGGAGACGCTCTACGTGCTGCCGAACTCGGTGGCAAAGGAGTACGCCGAGCGACGGTTCCCGCACAAGCAGATCAAAGTGGTCGACAGCGGCATCAGCGGACTCTGATTGCAGACGGAATAGATTCACCGCTCGACGGCGTTTGGCCCGGTATGAAGATCAGCCGAGGGGTCACGCGCGGTTTGCTGTTGGGTGTTGCGGCACTGCTGGTTTCGGGTGTGACGGTCGTCGCACCGGCATTGCTTCCGGCGGGCCCGACGGGTGTCGCCTCGGCGCAGCCCGCCGAGTGCGCCGACGTTCAGGTCGTCTTCGCGCGCGGCACCGGTGAGCCGGCGGGCATAGGGCGGGTCGGCGACGCGTTCGTCGATGCGCTGCGACCGTTGGTGCCGGGGCAGTCGGTGGACGTGTACGCAGTCAACTACCCGGCCTCGTACGACTTCCTCCGCGCTGCCGACGGCGCCAACGACGCCAGCGCATTCGTCCAGAACACCGTCGCGACCTGCCCCGACACCAAGATCGTGCTCGGCGGCTTCTCGCAGGGCGCCGCGGTGATCGATGCGCTTGCGATCGCCAACCAGCCGACGCTCGGCTTCACCAACCTGTTGCCGCCGGCCGCCGCCGATCACGTCGCCGCGGTCGCCGTGTTCGGCAACCCGTCCATCCGGTTGCTCGGCGGCCCGCTGACGTCGCTGAGCCCCCAGTACGGATACAAGACCATCGACCTGTGCAACGGGGCCGATCCGGTGTGCTCCGGTGGCGACGACAGGTCCGCGCACAGCCTGTACGTGCAGGCCGGGTTGACGACGCAGGCAGCACAATTCGTGGCCAACCGACTCACCTCCGAGGCGCCGATCACGACGCTGGCGGGTCAGACGCACGGCTGACGCTAGTAGCGGATCAGACCGCGCAGGTTCACCCCGGCATGCATATCGGCGTACCCCTGGTTGATCTCCTCGAGGGTGTACTCACGGGTGATCAGCTCGTTGAGTTTCAGCTTGCCCGCCTGGTACAGCTCGAGCATCCGCGGAATGTCGTGGCGCGGATTCGACGAGCCGAACAGCGAACCGCGGACCTGCTTTTCATAGAGCGTCAGGTCGAACAGCGACAGATCGACCGAGGTGTCGGTCGGGTGGGGGATCGCCGTCATCACCACGCGTCCCCGCTTGCCGACCAGGCTCAGTGCCTGGGCGACGTACTCGCCTTCGGCTGAATCCGTGCTGACGACGCACACGTCGGCCATCGCCCCGTGCGTCAGATCGGTCACCAGTGCCTGCGCCTCCTCGACCGTGGCCGCGGTGTGCGTGGCGCCGAACTCCAGCGACCGGGTGCGTTTGTACTCGATCGGGTCGAGTGCGACGACGGCCCGCGCACCGGCGATCCGGGCACCCTGCACGGCATTGATGCCGATGCCGCCGACACCCATCACGACGGCGGTGTCACCGTCGCGGACCTCGCCGGTGCGTACAGCGCTGCCGTACCCGGTGGTGACGCCACAGCCGACGAGAGCAGCTGTGTCCAGGGCGGTGCGCGAATCCACCTTGATCACCGACGCGACCGGAACGACCGTGTACTCGGAGAACGTGCCGAGCACGCACATCTGGCCCAGCCCTTGCCCGTTCGCATGAAACCGGAAGGTGCCGTCGAGTTGCGGGCCCGCGATGATCGCCGCACCAAGCACACACAGGTTGCTCATCCCGCGCGAGCAGGGATCGCAGCGACCGCACGCCGGGATGAAGCTCAACACGACGGAATCGCCCGCGGCGACGTCGGTGACCCCCGGTCCGACATCGACGACGACGCCCGCGCCTTCATGTCCGCCGACCACCGGCAACTGCATCGGCATGTCGCCGGTGACCAGGTGGTCGTCAGAATGACACAGCCCACTGGCCGTCAGCTTGACGAGGACTTCGGCTTCCTTCGGGTCGTCGAGATCGACCTCGTCGACCTCCCACTTCTGGTGCAGGCCCCATAGCACCGCGGCTTTGGTTTTCATCTGGGACTCGTCTCTCAGCGCTTCTCGGGTGTCCAGGTGGCGGGCAGGCGGTTGATGCCGTTGATGAAGTTGGCCAGCGCGAAGTCGGGCTCGGGAGCCGAGATGTCGGGGATCCGCGTGTACACCTCGGTGAGCAACGACTTGAGCATGGTGCGCGCGAGCGCAGCGCCGAGGCAGAAGTGTGGGCCGCCACCACCGAAGGCAATGTGCGGGTTGGGATTTCGCAAAATGTTGAAGGTGTGTGGGTCCTCGAAGACGTCCTCGTCGCGGTTGCCCGAGTAGTACCACAGCACCACCTTGTCGCCCGCCTTGATCTCCGATCCTCGGACGGTGATGTCTTGCATGGCGGTGCGTCGCATGTGCAGCAGCGGCGAGGACCAGCGCAGCACCTCCTCGACGGCGGTGCCGGCCCGACCCTCGACATCCTCGACGAGCAACGCACGCTGGTCGGGGAACTTCGACAACGTGTAGATGGCGTGCGCCGAGGCGTGCCGGGTGGTGTCGTTGGCGGCGACGCCCAGCAGGACGAAGAACGCCTTCAGTTCGTCGTCGGTCATCTTCTTGCCGTCGAACTCGGCCTGCACCATCCACGTCAGCAGGTCGTCGCCGGGGTTGGTCCGCCGCTGTGGGATCAACACTGAAGCGACCTCATGGAGGTCCATCACGGCCGCCATGAACAGCTCGAGTTCGCTCTGCTCGCCGCGGATGTTCGGGTCGGTCCAGCCCACCAGGCGCTGCGCCGCGCGGACCGCCTTGTCACGCAGGTCGCCTTCCGGCAACCCGAAGAAGCTGCCGAAGATGCGTCCGGGCAGTTTCACCGACACCAGCTCGACGAAGTCACCCTCGCCGAGGTGGGCCATTTCGGTGACCAGATCGCGGGCGTGCCCGCGGATCCAGTCTTCGAGCCGTCGGACGTTTTTCGGCTTGAAGGCGTCGGTCGTGATGCCCCGCAGCTGGGTGTGCCGGGGTGCATCCATCGCGATGAAGGACTGGGCGATCTCGACCGCCTCAGGTGCGAAGTCCTCCATCGTGATGCCCTGGGCGGAGGAGAAGATCTCCGGATGGCGGCTGGCCATCCGGATGTCCTCCTGTTTGGTCAGGGACCAGAAGCCCCTGGTGTTGAGCTCGGGCGGTAGCAGGTCCGATTCGGCCGGCCGGCTCCACGGCACTGGGTTCTCTCTGCGCAGCACCTCGAACGCCCGATCACGTTCTTCGGGGGGTTTGGCCCAGAACGCGCGGGCGCTCAGGTCGATGTCTTTGTGCGTCGTCGTCGCCGCAGTGGTCATGTGGTCATGCTGAACTCCGAGAGCGCCGAGCAGACTCGGCGGCCGTGCCATTCGCGGCCCCCGCGTGCCCAATGCGTGGACCGTGCGGGCCGTTCAGCTCAGCGGCAGCGTGAAGGTTGCGACCAGTCCGCCCCCCGTTCGGGCCGAGAATCGCAGTGACCCGCCGAGCGCCTCGACGATCTGCTGCACGATCCACAGTCCGAGGCCGGCCGTCCCGCGCTGGCCGCCGAGGCTGACGAATTTTGCGGTCAGGTCGCCCAGGCTCTCCGCAGGCACGCCGGGGCCGCGGTCGGCCACCGAGATGGTGAGATTCGTGTCGGTGCGCGCGCACGTGACGTCGATCGGCAGGCCACGGCCATGTCGCGCGGCGTTCTCCAGCAGGTTGGTCAGCACTCGGCGCAGTCCTTGCGCGTCAATGTCGACCGCCGACACATCCCCGGTGACTGCGACCTCGAGGCGCGCGCTCGTCAGCCCGGCCGCGTCGGCCGCCTCGCCGATCAGAGCCGCGACGTCGACGCGTCGTAGCCGGCCGGGTGAGAACGTCGGACGTCTGCTCAGTGCTACGTCGGCGAGCGCGTCGAGCATGTCGTTGAGGTGGCGGGCATGCCGGCCGGCCAGAGCGATCGCCGCGTCACGGTCGGCTGGCTCCATCGGTGAGGCGCCGTCGGTCAGTGCACCGGCCAGGGCCTCCAACGAGGCCACCGGTGTACGGAACTCGTGCAGTAACACCTGCAGTCCCTCTTGCTGCGATTCATAGGACCGCAGCAGCCGGGCGCGCAGATCGCGTTCCTCCTCGGCCGCGGCGTGCTCGGCCTCGGCTTCCACGACCAGGCGCGTCAGTGACCGCTGCTCACGCTCGACGAGCAAGGACAGACCACCGCCCAGAAGCGCGACGAACACCAGCATCAACGCCCACCACACGCCCAAAACGCGAGGTGCTGCGGGTAGCGACGTGTCGGCGCTGATCCACGCAGTCACACCGATATAGCCGAGACCTACCAGCACGGCCACCAGCACGGTCTGGGGGAACGACAACCGCGCCGCCGATGCGACGACGACCATCACCAGTGCCGCTACCACCGGGCTCGCTACACCGCCCGTCAGCGCGATCACCGCCAAACTGAGGACCGCGTCCGCGGCAGTCACGAGCCACGAATAGCGAGTGCGGCGAACCTCGAACTGTGGCCTGGTCATCATGAGCGCCGCATAGCCCAACGCCACGCCCAGCACGACGGCCACGCCGGCGAGCTGGGCCCGCAGCCAGTGCGGCCCGACCGCCACCAGGACGATGATCGACACCACTACCGCGATGCGCACCGCGACCACCAGATGCGCCAGGCCGTAGCCGTCCTCGCTGGAGCTGATCGAGGGGAACCGGTTCACGCGCCGACCATAGACGCGGATTCGACGCAGCATCTAGCATCCGGCCCATGAGCCAGCGGCCTTACGTGGTGGTGATCGTCGACGACCACGAACTGTTCGCCGAGGGGCTCGAGCTGTTACTGACACGCGACTGGGGCGATCAGTTCGTCATCGGCGGGCGGACGACCTTCGTCGAGGAGGCCGCCGACCTGGTCGCATCGTGCGATGCAGACGTCGCGATCGTCGACCTGACGATGCCACCCCTTGGGGGCGTCGCCGCCATCCGGCACATCAAGAAACGTCATCCGCGGACCCGCGTCCTGGCCTTGTCGGGCACCGACGACCCGCAGCTGGCCGAGGAGGCGCTGCGGTCGGGGGCCGACGGATTCCTCTCCAAGGCGGTTCGGCCAGAAGCGCTGGCCGGACCGCTGTACACGATCGCGGCGGGCATGCGCGTCGTCGACACCAAGGTGCTCGAAGGCCTGCTGAGCAATATCCGCAAGCCGCCAGAGGCTCTGCTCGCCGCGTTGAGCCCGGCCGACCTCAAGTTGTGGGTGCTGTTGTCGACCGGCATGGAGACCGTCGACATCGCCAACCGGATGCTGGTGTCGGAGCGCACCGCCAAGCGCATGGTGGCCTCCTTGCTGCACAAGCTCGGAGTGACCAACCGGATCGCTGCGGCGGGGCTGGCCGGGCGGTGCGGACTGCTCGACGACACGGCCGACGGCCAGCCGCCCTGAGGCGTCAGTCCTCGATGCGAAGCGCCTGGGCGGGGCACATTGCCGCGGCCTGAATGACGGCGGCATATGCGACCGGCGGTGGATCTGGGTCGAGGAGCACCACCTGCTCGCTGTCGTCGGGCAGGTCGAAAACCTCGGGCGCGGCCAGGATGCATTGACCGTGGCCTTCGCACAGCTCGTAATCGACAGTGATGTGCATCGCTCCTCCGCACGTCGGTTGTGCGCCAGTGTCGTCGACGATTCGGAGCCGAGACCCGGGCCGCGCGCGCCAAACCTGGCCTGCCGGTGCCACGTTCGCGCAGTACTAGCCCCAGGCGTGCACGGTGTTCTGCGCCGGCTCCAACCCCTGGGAGATCAGCAGTTCGGTGGCGTCGGCGGCCTGCTCGCAGATCGTCGGCACCTCTTTCCACTCCGCCGAGGTGAACGTGCCGAGCACGAACGCTGCGCCCTCCATCCGGCCGGGCGGGCGACCGATTCCGATGCGGACACGCTGAAAGTCGTTGGAGCCCAGGGACGAGCCCACCGATCGCAGGCCGTTGTGCCCGGCGACCCCGCCACCGAACTTCAGCCGGATGCGGCCGAAGTCGATGTCGAGCTCGTCGTGGATGACGATGATGTCGGCGGGCGCCACCGAATAGAACTTGGCCAGCGGCGCGACCTGACGCCCGGACTCGTTCATGTAGCAGCGCGGCTTGGCGAGCACCACCGGACGGCCGGCGAGCTGACCGGTGACCACCTCGGCCCCCGACTTCTTGTGCACCTTGAAACCCGAGCCGATGCGATCGGCGAGGATGTCGGCGACGAGGAAGCCGAGGTTATGCCGCGTGGTGGCGTACTGCGGACCGGGGTTGCCGAGGCCGACCACAAGTTGGGGTTCGGCCATCGCGTGCTACTCGGATTCCGCGGCGGGTGCCTCGCCGGCTTCGCCCTCGCCCTCGGCCGCTTCGCCCTCGGCGGCTTCGCCTTCGGCCGCTTCACCCTCGGCGGCTTCGCCAGCGCCCTCGGCCTCGAGGTCTTCCTCGGTCGGGGCGGCGACGACGTTGACGACGAGCAATTCGGGATCGGAGACCAGCGAAACACCGTCGGGCAGCGGGATCGCGCTCGCGGCGAACTGGGTGCCGATCTCGGCGCCCTCGACCGAGACGGTGAGGTTTTCCGGGATCGACTGCACGTCGGCCTCGATCTCGATGCTGTTGCTGTCCTGGGTGACCAGCGTGCCCGGCGCCGCTTCGCCCTCGACAATGACGTTGACCTCGACGGTGACCTTCTCGCCGCGGCGCACGACCAGCAGGTCGGCGTGCGTGATGTTGCGGCGGATCGGGTGCAGGGTCAGCGCCTTGGTCAGCGCGAGCTGCTCCTTGCCCTCGATGTCGAGGGTGAGCACCGCGTTGGTGCCGGCGTGGCGCAGCACCGCGGCGAAGTCGTGGGCATTGAGCTCGAGGTGCTGCGGTTCGCTGCCGTGGCCGTAGAGGACGGTGGGTACCTTGCCGTTGCGGCGCGCGCGGCGCGACGCACCCTTGCCGGTTTCCGTGCGGATTGCTGCGGCGATGTTGTTCGGCGCGTTCTTGGCCATTGGGTTCAACTCCTGTGTCGTGTCGAGCACGGCCAGGGAACCTCTAGATGGTTCGCGTCGATAACGGTGGCTGCCCACCCTCGCCGTGATTAGCAGCCAGGGTAGCCGCAGCCGCAGCTCAACCCCAAATCAGAGCCCGAACTTGGTGTCCGTGAGCTGCTCGGACAGCTCCCACAGCCCAGCGGCCTTCTCGGCGTCGCGAGCCAGCGGGCTGCGCAGCGGGGTGGGCCCGGTCGGACCCCACATCGCGAACTGCGGCCCGACGAATGTATTGCCCGGCAGGTCTTCGGCCACCGCGTACAGCGTCTGACGGGCGCCGAAGTCGGCGTCGGTCGCCAGCTTGTTGCCGAACGTCATCAACGCGTCGCCCAGCTTGCGTCCGGTGTTGCCCTGCAGGTTTGTCGCCGAATAACCGGGGTGGGCGGCGTGCGCCTTCAGCGGTGACCCCGCCCCGTCGAGTCGCTTCTGCAACTCGCTGGTGAACAGGAGATTGGCGAGCTTGGACTGGCCGTAGGCCCGCCACGGCGAGTAGGGCCGCGCCTTCCAGTTCAGGTCCTTGAGGTTGATCTGGCCGATCAGATGCATGCCGGAGGACACGGTCACCACGCGGTCGGTGATCTTGGGCAGCAGCAGGTTCGTCAGGGCGAAATGGCCGAGGTGGTTGGTACCGATCTGGCTCTCGAACCCGTCGACGGTCAGCGCGAAGGGGACCGCCATGATGCCCGCGTTGTTCACGAGCACGTCGACGTTGTCGACCCCGTCGGCGAACGCGCGCACCGATGCGAGGTCCTGCAGGTCGAGCTTGCGCACCTCGACATCGCCGGTGATGGATCGCGCGGCCTCGTCGCCCTTGGCCGTGTTGCGCACGGCGAGAATCGTCTTGGCCCCGACGCCGGCCAGTTCACGGGCGGTGATCAGGCCCAGGCCGCTGTTGGCTCCGGTGACGATGACGGTCCGTCCGGCGAAGGACGGCAGGTCGGCGGCGGTCCATTGACTCATGGCGCCCACCCTACGGACTCCGTTCGCCGAAACTGTATTCCAGCAGGCGAAGTTCGAGTGATGGTCTGCTGGAATACAGTTTCGCAGGCGATGTCGGTACGGGTCTGCAGTATCTCGCCATGGGGGAGGTATTCATCGGCACCGAAGCCGTCGCGCGCGGCACGGTGACCCGGCACGAGCTCGCGCGGTGGTATCGGCCGATCTATCCGAACGTGTACGCGCCTAGATGGCACGACCTGTCGCTCGCCGATCGCGCGACAGGGGCGTGGTTGTGGTCGAAGCGAGCAGGCATCATCACCGGTGTCGCGGCGTCAGCGTTGCACGGCGCGGACTGGGTCGATGCCGACCTAGACATTGAGCTGCTATACAACAACACGCGACCGCCGGCCGGCATGGTGGCCCGCAACGAGCGGATCGCAGACGACGAGTTCACCTCGTCGGCCATCCCTATTGCGACGCCCGCCCGTACCGCCTTCGATCTTGGCCGCTTCCTGGAGCGCGGCCAAGCCGTCGCGCGACTGGACGCGCTGATGCGTGCGCGGCCTTTCTCTGCGGAGGATGTGCTGCTGATGGCCAAGCGATATCGCGGCGCGCGCGGCGTCAAACTCCTCAAGGACGCACTCCCACTTGTCGACGGTGGCGCCGCCTCGCCGCGAGAAACATGGCTGCGACTCCTCTATATCGATGCGGGCCTTCCGAGGCCGGCCACCCAGATACCAATCTTCGATCAGAACGGGAAGGTACTTCGCACCGTCGATATGGGTTGGGAAGAGTTCATGGTCGTCGCCGAGTACGACGGCGAGCAGCATCAGACGTCTCGCGCGCAGTATGTGAAGGACCGGCGCGTCATACCGATCATCGAGAGCCTCGGCTGGATTGTCCTTCGCGTCATCAAAGAGGACCACCCCAAAGACATTGTCCGACGGGCCTGGAACGCGATGGTCGCCCGCGGATGGCGGCCGTGAGTTCGCGAAACTGTATTCCAGCAGGCCGGCACTCGTACTTTCGCTGCTGGAATACCGTTTCGCGGAAAATCAGCGCTTCGGGGGTGCCTTCGGCACTGCGACGTTGAAGCCCCGGATGATCGCCTCGATATCGGGCGCCTCTTCGACGGCCTTGTCTGCGTAGCCCGTCACCGTGAACTGGATGAGGTACCGATTGTTGGCCGGCGGTGCACCGGTCGCAATGACGATCCGGTTGTAGGTGTGCATCCGCGCACCGTTGAGGTCGTAGCTGCCCTCGATCATGGCCGACGGGAAACCCTTGAAGTCGTCCATCGACGCGTTGAGGCGCTTGAAGTTCTCCGACATCTCGGCGTCGACGTAGCCGTGCCCGATGGCTTCCTTGACATCGAAGTCGCCGTTGAGCTTGAAGACGATCACCATCGCCATCGGATAGGTCGTGCCCTTGGCGATCACCCGCGTGCCCGGCGACAGATTCGAGTTGAAGAACGGCTTCCAGCCCGGTGGTGTCGGATACGTCACCGTGAGGTCGGTCAGCTTGTCCGCCGGAATGGGCTCACCGACGACGCCCTTCTGTTCCAAGTAGGTCGCGATGGGCACCTGCGCCTCGTCACCCGACGAAGTTGTCGTGGTCGTCGTCGGCGTCGTCGACAAAAGCGACTGGTAGTCAGGCGGTTTCGGTGCGCAACCCGACGCGGCGAGAACCGCCAGCGCGGCGGCTACCACGCGGTGGCGAACCCTCACAGAATCTCGCGCACCGCGTCGATAGGCCGGGCCAGTCGGGTGCCCTTCGTGGTGACGACGAACGGCCGCTCGATCAGGATCGGGTTCTCGGTCATCGCGTCGAGCAGTTCGTCGTCGGTGGCGTCGGCGAGATTCAGTTCTCCGTAAAGAGATTCACGCTTACGCACCGCGGTGCGCACGTCGATGCCGGCATCCTTGATCATCTTCGCGAGCTCGGCGCGCGTCGGTGGGGTCTTGAGGTACTGCACCACCGTCGGCTCGATGCCGTTGTCCCGCAACAACTCCAGCGTCTTACGGGAGGTGGTGCACTTCGGGTTGTGATAGATGATTCCCTCTGGCACTACGCCGACCCGTCGAAAAGGCTGGTGACGGAACCGTTGTCGAACACCGCGCGAATGGTGTTGGCCAGCAGCGGTGCGATCGATAGCACGGTCAGCTGCGGGAAGCGCTTTTCCTCATCGATCGGCAGCGTGTTGGTGACGATGACCTCGCGTGCACCGCAGTCCGCGAGCCGTTGCGCGGCGGGATCGCTCAGCACGCCGTGCGTCGCGGCGATGATGACGTCGCTGGCACCGTCGGCGCGCAGCAGGTTCACCGCGCCGGCGATGGTGCCGCCGGTGTCGATCATGTCGTCGGTGAGGATGCAGGTCTTGCCCTTCACGTCGCCGACGACGCGGTTGGACTTCACCTGGTTGGGCACCAGCGGGTCGCGGGTCTTGTGAATGAAGGCGAGGGGAACGCCGCCCAGTGAGTCGGCCCACTTCTCGGCGACACGCACGCGGCCCGAGTCGGGGGAGACCACGACCATGTCGTGGTCGGAGTAGTTCTCGGCGATGTAGCCGGTCAGCAGCTTCTGCGCCCGCATGTGGTCGACGGGGCCGTCGAAGAAGCCCTGGATCTGATCGGTGTGCAGGTCGACCGTCAGGATCCGGTTCGCACCCGCGGTCTTGAGCAGGTCGGCGACCAACCGCGCGGAGATCGGCTCGCGGCCGCGATGCTTCTTGTCCTGGCGGGCGTAGGGGTAGAACGGCAGGATCGCCGTGATGCGCTTGGCGCTGCCACGCTTGAGCGCGTCGATCATCAGCAGCTGTTCCATCAGCCACTGGTTCAACGGCGCGGGGTGCGACTGCAGTACGAAGGCGTCGCAACCGCGAACCGACTCGTCGAAGCGGACGAAGATCTCGCCGTTCGCGAAATCGCGGGCGGTCTGCGCCGTGACGTGGACGTCGAGCTCTTTGGCGACCTGTTCAGCCAGTTCGGGGTGCGCGCGACCCGAGAACAGCATCAGATTTTTGCGGTTGTCGGTCCACTCGGTGCCCACAGTGCCCTCATTGCTCGGGGACGATATCGGCTCAATCGTACGGGTTGCCGAATCCCGAACACCTGGCAACCGGCTCACGGCTTTGTGGCGTCGTCCTGGCTGGGCTGTTCGCCAGATGGACTGGACGCGCCCTCGGCTGAGCCCAATGCCGCCGCCGCTGCGGCGGCCGAAGCCGATCCGGGTCGCTTACGCGCCACCCAGCCCTCGACGTTTCGCTGTGGCCCCGCCGACACCGCCAGTGCGCCCGGCGGCACGTCCTCGCGCACCACGGTGCCCGCGCCGGTGTAGGCGCCGTCGCCGATGGTGACCGGCGCGACGAACATCGTGTCGGATCCGGTACGTACGTGGGAGCCGATCGTCGTGCGGCTCTTGTTCTCGCCGTCGTAGTTGACGAAGACGCTGGATGCGCCGATGTTGCTGTGCTCGCCGATATCGGCGTCGCCGACGTAGGTCAGGTGCGGCACCTTCGTACCCGCCCCGATGGTCGAGTTCTTCGTCTCGACGAACGCGCCGAGCTTGCCGTCGGCGCCCAACACGGTGCCGGGTCGCAGGTACGCGAACGGGCCGACGGCTGCCCCACCACCGATCGCCGATTGACTGCCGTGGGTGCGCACCACCATTGCCTCGTCGCCGACTGTGACGTCCGTCAGCGTGGTGTCCGGGCCGATCTGGCAGTTCGCGCCGATGTGGGTCGACCCGAGCAGTTGACTGCCGGGGTAGACGACGGTGTCGGGTCCGATGGTCACGTCGACGTCGATCCAGGTGGAGGCCGGATCGGTGATCGTCACCCCGGCGCGCTGGTGCGCGGTCACGATGCGCCGGTTCATTTCGGCGCCCAGCGTGGCCAGCTGCACCCGGTCGTTGACGCCGGCGACCAGCATTGAGTCGTCGACGTGCTTGGCCCGCACCACGTGGCCGTCGGACCGCAGGATCGAGATGACGTCGGTCAGGTACTGCTCATGCTGCGCGTTGTCCGACCGCAGACGGCCGAGTGCCGACCGCAGCGCGGTGGTGTCGAAGGCGTAGACGCCGGCGTTGACCTCGGTGATGGCCAGCTGCGAAGGGGTGGCGTCGGCCTGTTCGACGATGCCGATGACCTCGCCGTCCTGGGTGCGCAGGATGCGGCCGTAACCCTTCGGGTCGGGCAGCGTCGTCGTCACCACCGTCGCGGCGGCGGATTCGGCACTGTGCACGGCGATCAGGTCGGCGAGTGTGCCGGCGTCCAGCAGCGGTACGTCGCTCAAGGTGACGACGACAGTGCCGGTGAAGCCGACGGGCAGCGCGGTCAGGCCGCACGCGACGGCGTGCCCGGTGCCCAGCTGCTCTTCCTGCACCGCGATGTCGATGCCGCGGCCGAGGTCGGCTGCCAGCTTGTCGACTGCGGGCACCACCAGGTCACGGTCCTTGCCGACGACGACGATGAGGTGCTGCGGGGTCGCGTCGGCGACGGCGTGCAGCGCGTGCGACAGCATGCTGCGGCCGGCGATCTCATGCAGCATTTTCGGCGTTGCGGAGCGCATCCGGGTGCCTGCGCCTGCCGCCAAGACGACGACGGCCGAATCAGTGGGCCCCTGGGTCATAGGGTTTCCCTTCCCCGCGAACGTGCGTGTCTGCGGGCGACACGCCGTCTTCCTTGGCCAGTTTGCGCACTTTCGCCGCGCAAGTGCTCCGTCGCCAGGACTCGAACCTGAACTATCTGAACCAAAATCAGAGGTGCTGCCGATTACACCACGACGGATCGATCAACCCGTGATGTTAGTCGAAGGGCATACCCTGAAAGCCGTGGCAGTGCCCGCTAAGCCCGACGGCCCCGATAGCAACATGCGCACGCCCCGCGCCAGGATGACCGGTGCGGAGCGGCGGCATCAGCTCATCGACATCGCGAGGTCATTGTTCGCCGAGCGCGGGTACGAGGGCGCCTCGATCGAAGAGATCGCGCAGCGCGCCAACGTCTCCAAACCGGTCGTCTACGAGCACTTCGGCGGCAAGGAGGGGCTGTACGCGGTGGTGGTCGACCGCGAGATGTCCGCGCTGCTGGACCGCATCACGTCATCTCTGACGAAGATGACCAACAACCGGTCCCGGCTGCGCATCGAGCGGGTGGCGCTGGCACTGCTGACCTACGTGGACGAGCGCACCGACGGGTTCCGCATCCTCATACGCGACTCCCCGGCCTCGATCTCGTCGGGCAGCACCTACTCGACGCTGCTCAACGAGGCCGTCAACCAGGTGTCCTCGATCCTGGCGGGCGACTTCTCCCGCCGCGGGCTGGACGCCGAGATGGCGCCGCTGTACGCGCAGGCCCTGGTCGGCTCCGTCTCGATGACGGCGCAGTGGTGGCTGGATGTGCGCGAGCCCAAGAAAGAGGTCGTGGCCGCGCACCTGGTCAACCTCTGCTGGAACGGGTTGATGCATCTCGAGAACGACCCGCCACTGCTCGACGAATAGGGCGGTTTCGGTGTACTGAGTCGCGGTGAGCGCGACCAGCGACACCGAAATCGCTGTGCCTACGATGGAGGCATCATGACCGCATCGGGGATCAACCATGTCCAGACCCCGATCGCCGGAGTTGTCGACCTGGCGCTACGGGATCCTTCGCTTCAGAAGATCGCCGACCGCGCCGCCGACAAACCCGCCGATCTCGCCATGGTCGGACCCGCCAGCGCGCGGGTGTATGTCGCGAGCGCACTCGCCTCGGCGGGCCCGCTGCTCGTCGTCACCGCGACCGGGCGCGAAGCCGACGACCTGACCGCCGAACTGCGCGGCGTATTCGGCGACGCCGTCGCCCTGTTCCCGTCCTGGGAAACGCTGCCGCACGAGCGGCTGTCTCCGGGCGTCGACACCGTCGGTGCACGCCTGATGCTGCTGCGCCGGCTTTCGCACCCGGACGACGAACGCCTCGGTCCGCCGCTGCGCGTCGTCGTCACGACCACCCGGTCGCTGTTGCAGCCGATGGCCCCCGACGTGGCCGAGATCGAGCCGGTGACACTGACCGTCGGCCAGGAGGCGACATTCGATCAAGTGATCGCCCGGCTGGTTGATCTGGCCTACACCCGCGTCGACATGGTCGGCAAGCGAGGTGAGTTCGCGGTGCGCGGCGGCATCCTCGACGTGTTCCCGCCGACCGCCGAGCACCCGGTGCGCATCGAGTTCTGGGGTGACGAGGTCTCCGAGATGCGGATGTTCTCCGTCGCCGATCAGCGCTCCATCCCCGAGATCGACGTCGACGTGCTCATCGCCGTGCCCTGCCGCGAGGTGCTGCTGACCGACGACGTCCGCATCCGGGCCTTCGAGTTGGCCGCCGAGCACCCGGTGATCGACAACACCGTGACCGGCAGCGTTCCCGACATGCTCGCCAAGCTGTCCGAGGGCATTCCCGTCGACGGGATGGAGGCGCTGCTGCCGCTGCTGCGCCCCACCGACTTGGCGACGCTGACCGCGCATCTGCCGGCGGGCACCCCGGTGCTGATCTGCGACCCGGAGAAGGTCCGCACCCGCGCGGCCGACTTGATCAAGACGGGCCGCGAGTTCCTGGAGGCCTCGTGGTCGACGGCGGCGGTCGGCGGTGATGCACCGATCGACCTCGAGGCGATGGGGGCGTCGGGCTTCATCGAGTTGGATGACGCGCGCTCGGCGGCCCGCGACGGCGGCCACCCGTGGTGGACGCTGAGCCAGCTGTCCGACGAGTCGGCACTCGAGATCGACATCCGTCCGGCGCCGTCGGCGCGAGGACAGCAGAGCAATGTCACAGAGATCTTTGCGATGCTGCGCGCCCACGTCCTCACCGGCGGGCATGCCGCCGTCGTCGCGCCCGGCACCGGCACCGCGCACCGCATTGTCGAACAATTGCGCGAATCCGACACGGCGGCAGTCTGTTTGGAGCCGGGCGAGGATCTGAAGGACGGGATCGTCAATGTGCTCAAGGGGCCGCTGCACGACGGTGTCGTGATCCCGGGCGCCAATCTGGTGGTGATCACCGAGACCGACCTGACGGGCAACCGGGTCGCTGCCACCGAGGGCAAGCGGCTGGCCGCCAAGCGGCGCAACGTCGTCGATCCGCTGGCGCTGACCGCGGGCGATCTGGTGGTGCACGACCAGCACGGCATCGGCCGGTTCGTCGAGATGACCGAGCGGGTGGTCGGCGGCGCACGCCGCGAGTACCTGGTGCTCGAATATGCGTCGTCGAAACGGGGCGGCGGCTCGGACCGGTTGTACGTGCCGATGGACTCGCTGGATCAGCTGTCCCGCTACGTCGGCGGTGAGTCGCCGACCTTGAGCAAGCTCGGCGGCAGCGACTGGACGAACACGAAGACGAAGGCCCGACGCGCGGTGCGCGAGATCGCCGCCGAGCTGGTCTCGCTGTACGCCAAGCGGCAGGCCTCGGCCGGTCACGCGTTCGCCCCCGACACCCCGTGGCAGGCCGAGATGGAGGACGCGTTCGGGTTCACCGAGACCGTCGACCAGCTCACCGCCATCACCGAGGTCAAGGGCGACATGGAGAAGCCGGTCCCGATGGACCGGGTGATCTGTGGTGACGTCGGCTACGGCAAGACCGAGATCGCGGTGCGGGCGGCCTTCAAGGCGGTCCAGGACGGCAAGCAGGTCGCGGTGCTGGTGCCGACGACGCTGCTGGCCGACCAGCATCTTCAGACGTTCACCCAGCGCATGGCCGGCTTCCCGGTCACCGTGAAGGGCCTGTCCCGGTTCACCGATCCCGCCGAGTCGCGCGCGGTGCTCGAGGGCATGAAGGACGGCTCGGTCGACATCGTGATCGGCACCCACCGGCTGTTGCAGATGGGCGTGATGTGGAAAGACCTCGGCCTGGTCGTGGTCGACGAGGAGCAGCGGTTCGGCGTCGAGCACAAGGAGCACATCAAGTCGATGCGCACCCACGTCGACGTGCTGACCATGAGCGCCACCCCAATTCCGCGCACGCTGGAGATGAGCCTTGCCGGCATCAGGGAGATGTCGACGATCCTCACCCCGCCCGAGGAGCGCTATCCGGTGCTGACGTACGTCGGCCCGCAGGACGACAAGCAGATCGCCGCGGCGCTGCGCCGCGAGATGCTGCGCGACGGGCAGGCTTTTTACATCCACAACCGGGTGCGCTCGATCGACCAGGCCGCGGCGAAGGTGCGCGCGTTGGTGCCCGAGGCCCGCGTCGCCGTCGCGCACGGGCAAATGCCCGAGGAGCAGCTGGAGAGGACCGTCGAGGGCTTCTGGAACCGCGAGTTCGACATCCTCGTGTGCACCACGATCGTCGAGACGGGCCTGGACATCTCCAACGCCAACACGCTGATCGTCGAGCGGGCCGACACATTCGGCCTGTCGCAATTGCACCAGCTGCGAGGGCGGGTGGGCCGCAGCCGCGAACGCGGTTACGCGTATTTCCTTTATCCGCCGGAGGTTCCGCTCACCGAGACCGCATACGACCGGCTGGCCACGATCGCGCAGAACAATGAACTCGGCGCCGGAATGGCGGTGGCGCTGAAGGATCTCGAAATCCGCGGCGCCGGAAACGTTCTCGGTGCTGAGCAGTCCGGTCACGTCGCCGGCGTCGGTTTCGACCTGTACGTGCGGCTGGTCGGCGAGGCCGTCGAGGCCTACCGAGCCGCAGCGGATGGGAAAACGGTTCTGGCGCCTGAGGAACCGAAGGATGTGCGGATCGATCTGCCGGTCGACGCACATCTGCCCCCGGACTACATCGGCAGCGACCGATTGCGGTTGGAGGCCTACCGCAGACTGGCGGCGGCGGCCGACGATGCCGCGGTCGACGCGGTGATAGACGAGCTCGTCGACCGGTACGGCCCGCTGCCCGAACCCGCGCGTCGCTTGATCGCGGTGGCCCGGCTGCGACTGCTGAGCCGGCATTACGGGGTCACGGAAATGAGCACGGTGTCGGAAGCCACGCTGAAGCTGTCGCCGTTGCAGTTGGTGGATTCGCAGCAGCTGCGGCTCAAGCGGCTCTACCCGAGTGCGGCGTACCGCGCGACGACGTCGACGGTGCAGGTCCCCATACCCCGTGCGGGTGGCGGTGTCGCCGCGCCGCGGATCCGTGACCTCGAACTGATACAGATGGTCGCCGACCTGCTCCTGGCCCTGGACGGGAAGCCACAGGGCAGCGTCGACGTGATTTCTGGCTCGATTTCGACGGTCTAAACCCCTGGTCGCCGCGGCGTTTCGTTGCTGCACAGCGGCTTTGGATCGGCAGGCACTGTTAACGCGCGTGGGTGCCGATCCGACATACATGTCGGGGGGTCAAGGTGTTGCATTGTCGTCTATACCGAGGGCGGCGAGATCGCTAGACAGAGGCGGTCGCGCAATTTCCTAAACCGACACATCACGCGATTACCACCGAGCTCGTTGGTGCGGTCGCGTGATAGCAAGGCGAAGGAGTCGATATGAACTTCAAGAAGATGGCAATAACCACCACGATGACCGGTGCACTCGGACTCGGCGCGCTCGGCCTGGGCGCGGGGCTCGCGCACGCTGTGCCGCAGCCGCCGCCGATTCCCGTCCCGGGTATTCCGCACATTCCTGATGTGAATGTGCCTGCGGTCAACGTCCCTGATGTGAATGTGCCGGCCGTGAACGTTCCCGATGTGAACCTGCCTGCGGTCAACGTTCCCGATGTGAATCTGCCGAGTGTGCAGTTCCCTGAGGTGGATTACTACTTCAGGCTGCCGGTCGGTCACATTCCGCCGGGACAGCTGAAGAATGCGGCGTTCATCAACGGCGTTCCGAATCCGTTCTTCAACATTCCGCCCGGCCAGCTGAAGAAGATGCCGACGGTGAACGGGATCGTCAACCCGTTCTTCGACAAGGCGCCGGGTCACTGGGTGATCCCGGCCTGATCCACACGGAGTCCTGAGGCACGAAATGTGACACGATGGCCGCTCCGCCTCCGGGCGGGGCGGCCATCGCCGCAGCGGAGCGCTATCGGGTCTCACCAGGCCGGTCGAGTCTGACAATGTTGGTATAACCGAGATCAGCGGTCTCATGAGAACGCGTGAGGGGGTCGAGCCGATGACCGTCGTATTGGTCGATCCGCGCCGTCCCTCATTGGTGCCTGTCGAGGCGATCGATCTGCTTGCCGGAGACGTGCAGTACACCGAGGAGATGCCGATCAAGGTGCCCTGGTCACTGCCCGCGGCCAGGCCATGCTCCTACGACGCGTCCGACGATGAAGCCGCGCCCGTGCTCTTGTCGTCAGACCCCGACCACCCTGCAGTGCGGACACGGCTGGCGGCCGGGGAAAGGCTTATCGAAGCGCCCCGCGCCTCGCCTGGTGAGCGGCTGGTGGACGCCGTGGCAATGATGGACAAACTGCGCACGTCGGGCCCCTGGGAATCGCAGCAGACCCACGATTCGCTGCGTCGCTACCTACTCGAGGAGACCTACGAGGTCTTCGACGCGGTGCGCAGCGGCAACGCCGACGAGTTGCGCGACGAACTCGGAGATGTGTTGTTGCAGGTGCTTTTTCACGCCCGCATCGCCGAGGACGCACCCGAGCGCCCGTTCTCGATCGACGACGTGGCGGACTCCCTTATCCGCAAGCTCGTCAACCGCGTGCCCGCGGTGCTCGCTGGCGAGGAGATCTCGCTGGAGGATCAGCTCGCGCAGTGGGAAGAACGCAAATCCCTGGAGCGGTCGAAAAAGGGCGTCCGCTCCGCGATGGACAACGTGCCGACCGGGCAACCCGCACTGGCCTTGGCGCAGAAGGTGCTCGAGCGGGCGATCGCGGCCGGGGTGCCCGCCGACCTGATCCCGCAATCCGTGACATCAGTCAGCGTGGCCCCACACATCGACACCGAGAGCGCCTTGCGGTCGTCGGTGTTGGAGTTCATGGACACCGTCCGTAGGACCGAACTCGCGGTCGCCGCGGACCGGCGCGGGGCGGACGTGCCCGAGGAACTCGACGTCGCGTCGCTCGGCGACGTCACCGAGCGGGAGTGGCGAGCACACTGGCCCGCCGCAGACCCTGAGCCTGAACCGGCTGAAGTGCCCGTGCCGGTGCCCGCCGGCGCCTCGGACGACGACGGCGGTGGCGAGAATGACGGTGAACTGGAAGATCAAGAGGTGGTCGTCGAATCGCGATGATCCCGGTTAACTGGGATTCGGCGTAAGAGGCGTCGGCCGCGCCTTCCCACCATGCCCTGAGCGCGTGGGACGATGGCATGACCGAGGTTGGTTTGAGGGAGTTTGGTGTCGCGCGTGCGTTGGCTGCGAGCGGTCGCGGTATTAGGAGCGACAGCGCTGATAATGGCTTCGAGCTGTTCATGGCAGGTGGGCACCCCGATTCCGGAGGGGGTGCCACCGCCAGCGGGCGACGCTGTGCCCAAAATCGACACCCACGCCGACGGGCGTCCCGCCGATCAGCTGCGGCAATGGGCGGCCGAACGTGCCCCTGCGCTGGGGATGCCCATTGCGGCGCTGGAGGCCTACGCCTATGCGGCCCGGGTTGCCGAGGTGGAGAACCCCGACTGCCACCTGGAGTGGACGACGCTGGCGGGTATCGGGGAGGTGGAGAGCCACCACGGCACATTCCGCGGCGCGACCATCGCCGAGAACGGTGACGTGACCCCGCCGATCCGTGGTGTCCGCCTGGACGGCACCAACGGCAACCTCGAGATCTTCGACAGCGAGGGCGTCAGCCACGACAAGGAACAGGACGAGGAGTCGGTCCACGCCCGCGCGATGGGCCCGATGCAGTTCATCCCCGACACCTGGAAGCTCTACGGCGTCGACGCCAACAACGACGGGGTCATCAGCCCGGACAACTTCGACGATGCCGCGCTGTCGGCGGCCGGTTACCTGTGCTGGCGGGGCAAGGACCTGGCCACACCCCGGGGCTGGATGGACGCCCTGCGGGCCTACAACCATTCCGACCAGTACGCGCGCACTGTGCGCGACTGGGCGACGGCCTACGCCAACGGACACCCCCTCTAAACACGCCGGTTCTCGGCGCAACCTCTAGGCTCATCCACGTCAGGAACCCATTCTCGAGACCACGGAGGCGCAAGTGCCCATCATCGAGCAGGTCGGAGCCCGCGAGATCCTCGACTCCCGCGGCAACCCGACGGTCGAGGTCGAGGTGGCCCTGCTGGACGGCACCTTCGCGAGGGCGGCGGTGCCGTCGGGTGCCTCCACCGGTGAACACGAGGCGGTCGAGCTGCGCGACGGCGGCTCCCGCTACGGCGGCAAGGGCGTCGAAAAGGCCGTCGAGGCGGTGCTGGACGAGATCGCTCCCGCCGTCATCGGGCTCAGCGCCGACGATCAGCGGCTCGTCGACCAGGCCCTGCTGGATCTTGACGGCACCCCGGACAAGTCCCGCCTCGGCGCCAACGCGATCCTCGGCGTGTCGCTGGCGGTGTCGAAGGCCGCGGCAGACAGTGCCGCTCTACCCCTCTTTCGGTACCTGGGGGGGCCGAACGCCCACATCCTGCCGGTGCCGATGATGAACATCCTCAACGGCGGCGCGCATGCCGACACCGGCGTCGACGTCCAGGAGTTCATGGTGGCCCCGATCGGCGCCGCCAGCTTCAAGGAAGCGCTGCGGTGGGGCACCGAGGTGTACCACTCGCTGAAATCGGTACTCAAGAAGCAGGGTCTGTCCACCGGTCTCGGCGACGAGGGCGGGTTCGCTCCCGACGTCGCGGGGACCAAGGCCGCGCTGGACCTGATCTTGACGGCCATCGAGGGCGCCGGCTACAAGGCCGGATCCGACGTGGCGCTGGCGCTCGACGTCGCCGCGACCGAATTCTTCACCGAGGGAACGGGTTACAAGTTCGAGAAAGAAACCCGGACCGACATGCAGATGATCGAGTTCTATGCCGGGCTGCTCGATTCGTATCCGCTGGTGTCGATCGAGGACCCGCTGTCGGAGGACGACTGGGACGGCTGGGTGGCCTTGACCGCCGCGATCGGTGACCGCATCCAGCTCGTCGGCGACGATCTGTTCGTCACCAACCCCGAGCGTCTGGAGGACGGTATCGAACGGGGTGCGGCCAACGCACTTCTGGTGAAGGTCAACCAGATCGGCACGCTCACCGAGACGCTGGACGCCGTCGCGCTCGCACACAACAGCGGCTACCGCACGATGATGAGCCACCGCAGCGGCGAAACCGAGGACACGACGATCGCCGACCTTGCGGTCGCAGTGGGCAGTGGTCAGATCAAGACCGGCGCACCGGCGCGCAGCGAGCGCGTGGCCAAATACAACCAGCTGTTGCGCATCGAGGAGACCCTCGGCGACGCCGCCCGGTACGCGGGCGATCTGGCCTTCCCGCGCTATTCGGTGGGCGATGAGCCGCTTGCGCGAAGAGCGGATACCGGAGCCAAATAGCCCGTGCCAGAAGCGAAGCGGCCCGACCCCAAGCGGCGATCCCCGACTTCTCGACCTGGGAAGTCGGGTAAGTCCGAGGCATCGCGGGGCCGTCCGCGGAGCACGTCGCCCGTACGTCGCGAGGCACGAATCACCGAGCCGCGGCCGGTGCCCGAGGCGCAAGACGCCGAACCGAAAGACGCCGCCGACTCGATCCGTAAGTCCATTGTGGTGGCCGCGGGGCAGCAGTCCGAGCAACGGTTCGGGTCCGCGGCGCGCCGTGCCGCCATCCTGGCCGCGGTGATCTGCGTGCTGACGCTGACCATTGCGGGGCCGGTGCGCACCTATTTCGGGCAGCGCACCGAGATGAAACAACTCAAGGCCACCGAGGAACAACTGCGCGCGCAGATCGCCGACCTGGAACAGCAGAAGGTCAAGCTGGCTGACCCGGTGTTCATCGCCGCGCAGGCGCGTGAACGCCTCGGATTTGTGATGCCCGGCGAGATTCCGTACCAGGTGCAGCTTCCGCCCGGCAGTGCGGTGCCGACGATGCCCGGTGTGGAGCCGGCCACCGTCAACCCAGACCAGCCTTGGTACACCGCGCTATGGGGCACCATCGCCGAGAAGCCCTACGGTGTCGCGCCGGCGCCGGCGCCCGTGCCTCCTGCGCCCGCAGCCCCGAACAATGCGCCCCCTCCCGGTGGTTGACCCGGCGGATCTGGAGGCGGTCGCGGCGCAGCTGGGTCGAGAACCCCGCGGTGTCCTCGAGATCGTCTACCGGTGCCCCAATGGCGAGCCCGGCGTCGTCAAGACGGCGCCGAAACTGCCCGACGGCACACCCTTTCCGACGCTGTACTACCTGACCCACCCCGCGTTGACCGCCGCGGCCAGCCGGCTCGAATCGTCGGGTCTGATGCGGGAGATGACCGAGCGTCTGCAGGAGGACCCGGAACTCGCCGCCGCGTATCGCAAGGCGCACGAGTCGTACCTTGCCGAGCGGGATGCGATAGAACCTTTGGGCACAACGTTTTCCGGTGGGGGCATGCCTGATCGGGTGAAGTGCCTACACGTGGTGATCGCCCATTCGCTGGCCAAGGGGCCGGGTGTCAACCCGTTCGGCGACGAGGCGTTGGCGGTGCTGGCCGGCGAACCGGCGATGGCGGGAATTCTGGAACGGGAGACGTGGAGCGTATGACCAGGGTTGGCGCCATCGACTGCGGCACGAATTCGATTCGGCTGCTGATCGCCGACACCGACGACGGCAAGCTGGTGGATGTGCATCGAGAGATGCGGATCGTCAGGTTGGGCCAAGGGGTCGACGCCACAGGGCAATTCGCTTCTGAGGCACTGGATCGCACCAGGGCAGCGCTCACGGACTACGCCGAGCTGCTGCGCACGTATGAAGTGCCGACGGTGCGGATGGTCGCCACCTCCGCGACGCGCGATGCGTCGAACCGCGACGTGTTCTTCGTGATGACCGCGGAGGTTCTCGGCGCTGTGGTGCCGGGTGCTGTCGCCGAGGTGATCACCGGGACCGAGGAGGCCGCGCTGTCGTTCCGCGGTGCGGTCAACGAATTGGACACGGCCGACGGACCTTTCGTCGTCGTCGACCTCGGCGGCGGATCCACCGAGGTGGTGCTCGGAGTGCGCGATGTGGAGGCCGGTTTCTCCGCCGACGTCGGCTGTGTGCGGCTGACTGAGCGGTGCCTGCATTCCGACCCCCCGACCCCCGCCGAGGTCGCCGCGGCACGGGAGGTCGTCCGCGACGGGTTGGGGCAGGCGTTCGGGGTGGTGCCCGTCGAACGCGCGCGCGCATGGGTCGGGGTGGCCGGCACCATGACGACCGTGGCGGCGCTGGCGCACAAGATGGCGACCTACGATTCCGAGGCGATTCACTTGTCCCGCGTGGGTTTCGGCGATTTGTTGCCCGTGTGCGACGAGCTGATCGCGATGACGCGGGCGCAGCGCGCCGCGTTGGGTCCGATGCACGAGGGCAGGGTGGACGTCATCGGCGGTGGCGCGATCATCGTCGAGGAGCTGGCGAACGCGCTCGGCGACCGCGCGGGAATCGACGAACTGGTGGTCAGCGAGCACGACATTCTCGACGGCATCGCGCTGTCGATCGCCAGCCTGTCGCTATGACTGGTCAGCCCAGATCGCGGCGAAGCGGTGGTCGAGGGCGGCGATCATGCGGTCCAGATCGCGGAGTTCGGTTTCGTTGGCGCGGATGTCTCGACGCAGCCGGCTGATAGCCAACGCATCCGAGCGGGTGGACATGGCATCCAGTTTCCGGGTCTGCCTGATGAGCTCGGCGGCGGTCAGCGCCCGCTGATCGGCCAGCGCACCGCGGAAGTACCTCGCCTGCAGCGAATCGGACGCCTGCTTCGCGGCGTAGTCGAAAGGCACAGTCGGAGTTGCCACGTCAAAACCGTAACCGAGGTTAGGTTCGCTGACCTACTTCCCGGCCAAATAAGTGACCGAAGTCGCCGCTGTCAGCTGGATGTCGACGGCATGAGGTCGGGATGGTCGCAGTCGTTGAACCGTCGCAACCCCTCGACGGTTTCCACGGCGTAGATGGACCGGCCGAAGCATTCCGCTTCGATGCGCAAGCCGTCGTCCAACGGACGGCCCTGCCCGGTGCGCGCGGCCTCGAGGTCGGTGCGCAGCGCGGGTTGGGGGAGCGCCGCAATCGTCTCGGCGAGTTCGAGAGCGTGCTGCAAGCAGGCGCCGCTCGGCACCACCCGGTTGACGAGGCCGATGCGTTCGGCCTCGACGGCTTCGACGACGCGGCCGGTGATGATGAGGTCGATCGCGCGGCGGTAGCCCAGGATGCGAGTGAGGCGCTGGGTGCCGCCGTCGGCCAGCCCGATGTTCCAGCGGCGGCAGGTGACGCCGAAGGTGGCGTGCTCGTCGGCGATCGCGAGATCCGTCCAGCACGCCCACTCCAGACCGCCGGCATAGGCGACGCCGTTGACCGCCGCGATCGTCGGCTTGTAGATATGGGTCCAGCGTGACGGGCCGAGGACCCCGTCGTCGGGGCTCGCGTCGATCGGTAGTTCACCGGCCTGTGCGGCCTTGAGGTCGCCGCCCGCGCAGAACGCGGTGTCGCCCGCACCGGTGAGGACGCCGACGAGGGCGTCGTCATCGGTGCGGAAGCGCTCCCACGCGTCGACAAGCTCGCGATGAGTCTGGGGGCCAATGGCATTCATGCGCTCGGGCCGATTGATGGTGATGACGGTGACCGGTCCGCGTTGTTCGTAGAGCAGGTGCTCGTAGGTGGTCATCGAATTCTAGCCAACCGGTCGTCGAGCGTGGCGTGGAAGAGGCCGATCGCGCTCTCGTGGGTGCCGAACTCGACGAAGGTGTTGGCCCCGGCGTGCAGGCCCAGTTGTACGCCTTCGGACATGTCGTTGTCCTCGATGCCGCCTTCGTTCAGCAGGTTTCGCGCGTCCTGGGAGGTCTCGGGATCGGCCGTCGCACGCCGTATCACGTCCGGTGTGACCATGGCGTAGATCGTGACCGTGGTGTGGTCGATGTCGATCGGGTCGATCGTGATCACCAGCACCTGGTTCGGGAACGTCGCCACCATGACGTTCGGGAACAGGTGGTATACGTACGTCACGCGGTGCCCGACCTCCCACGTCGACTCGGGGCGGTCGCGCAGGCGTTCGATGTTCTTGTAGGGGAATGTGACTCGGGTGTTCGGCCCGAACGATTCGACGACGTTGAGGTCGTCGTATTGGATGGGGTAGAAGGTGTTCTTGTGGGTGGTGCGAATGTGGTAGCCCTCGAGGAACTGCTCGACGAGGACCTTCCAGTTCATCGCGCGCAACGCCGGCCGCACCGCGACGAGCCGCGTCGAGTGCACCAACTTATCCCGCCACGGGCTGCCGTCGGCCAACGCCGCCATCGCGGCGTCCGCCTGGGGGTGCGGTGTCCCCAGCGGGCCGATCACGATCAACCCGTCGACCTCTCGGCTCTCGACCTCGACCAGTCCGCGGGCGGACATGTCCAGGCCGGGAAAGGCATCGGCGTGGGGCACGTGCGACAGCGCGCCGTCGAGACGGTAGGTCCAGCCGTGATAGCGGCACACCAGTGCCTGCGCACAGCCCGGCCCTTCGACGAGCGCCATGCCTCGGTGCCGGCACGAGTTGCGGAACACTCGCGCGGTGCCGTCGCGGCCGCGCACCGCGAACAGCGGTACGCCGAAGCTGACCCGCTCGACGTGGTCGCCGGGGTTGGGAAGCGCTGCCGACGGCAGATAGACGCTCGGGTAGGAGCGCAGCACCTCGAGTTCTTCGACGAATCGGGTTGGATTCACATAATTTTCGACGGGTTCACGCCAGGCGTCACCTTCGTCGGTCGTGCCCGCGTCGATGTGCGCCAGGATGCGGCGGACGACGGTGACATCGTCGGCGACCGACGCCCGTGTCGGAGTGGCCATACCACGGGAGTATCACATTGATAGTGCTACGTGTCAATCAAATCGTGAGATAGCGTTAACATCGTGGGAGACCACGATTACTAGGAGAGACATGGCAACGGATTCGCCAATGCAACTGGGAATGGTCGGGCTCGGCCGGATGGGTGCCAATTTGGTACGACGGCTCATGCGCGACGGGCACCGGTGCGTGGTCTACGACATGAACGCCGATGCGGTGACCGAGTTGGCCGGCGAGGGCGCCACGGGTGCGGACTCGCTGAGCGATTTCGTACAGAAGCTCGAGACGCCGCGCGCGGTGTGGCTGATGCTGCCCGCCGCGGTGGTGGACTCCACCCTGAAACAGTTGGTGGATCTCCTGGAACCCGGCGACGCGGTGATCGACGGCGGCAACTCCTACTACCGAGACGACATCACCCGCGCCAAGAGCCTGCTGACCAAGAACATCCACTACGTCGACTGCGGAACCAGCGGCGGGGTGTGGGGTCTCGAACGTGGCTACAGCCTGATGATCGGCGGCGAGAAGGAAGTGGTGTCGCGGCTCGATCCGATCTTCAAGACCATCGCGCCGGGGGAGGGCTGTGCCGAGCCGACTCCCAGCCGCACCCGCACCGACGGCACCGCGCAAGACGGCTATCTGCATTGCGGGCCAAGCGGCGCAGGGCATTTCGTGAAGATGGTGCACAACGGGGTGGAGTACGGGATGATGGCCGCCATCGCCGAGGGGCTGAGCATCATCAAGCACGCCGATGCTGGCAAGATCGACCGCACGGTCGACGCGGAAACCACCCCACTGCGCGATCCGTGGGCCTACCAGTACTCGATCGACGTCGGTGAGGTCGCCGAAGTCTGGCGCCGCGGGTCGGTGGTCGGTTCGTGGCTGGTGGATCTCACCGCCGATGCGCTCGCGCGTTCACCCGAACTCGACGACTTCACCGGTCGGGTCTCGGATTCCGGCGAGGGGCGCTGGACGGTGCTGGCCGCGGTCGACGAGGGGGTCCCCGCCCCGGTGATCACCACGTCGCTGTTCGAACGGTTCTCCTCGCGGGACCTCGGCGAGTTCACCGACAAGCTGTTGTCGGCCATGCGCAGCGAATTCGGCGGTCACGCCGAGAAGAAGAACTAGACATCATGACGTCACCGGCGACCACCCCAGCGGACGTACTGGTGATCTTCGGCATCACCGGAGACCTCGCCAGAAAGATGACCTTCCGGTCGCTTTACCGGCTCGAACGGCGCAAGTTGTTGGACTGCCCGATCGTCGGTGTCGCGCTTGACGAATGGTCCGAGGCGACGCTGCGCGACCATGCGCGCAGTTCGATCGAGACCGCGGGCGAGACGATCGACGAGGAGGTGTTCGCCCGTTTCGCGCAACGCCTTTCGATGGTGTCGGGCGACTTCGCCGATGCGAACACCTATGAGAAGGTGGCCCGGGCGATCGAGGGCAAGCACACACCGGTGTTTTATCTCGAGATCCCGCCGTCGTTGTTCGGGATGGTCGTCGAAGGCCTGGCGCACGCCAACCTCACCGATCGAGCGCGCGTGGTGGTGGAGAAACCGTTCGGCCATGACCTGGAATCGGCCCGTGCCCTGAACGCACAACTGCGCAGCGTGCTCGAGGAGTGGCAGATCTTCCGCATCGATCACTTCCTCGGCAAGGAACCGGCGATGGACATCATGTTTCTGCGCTTCGCCAATTCGGTGTTCGAACCGCTGTGGAATCGCGACCGCATCCAATGCGTGCAAATCACCATGGCCGAGAACTTCGGCGTGGAGGATCGGGGCAGCTTCTACGATCCGGTCGGCGCGCTGCGTGACGTGGTGCAGAACCACCTGCTTCAGCTCATCGGACTATTCGCCTCCGAACCGCCGAGTTGTGCGGGTGCCGACGGGCTTCGCGACAAGCGGGCGGAGGTTTTTCGTGCGATCCCGTCGATTGATCCGGCGCACTACATCCGCGGCCAGTACGACGGATATCGGTCCATCAAGGGGGTGCGGCCGGACTCCCAAACGGAAACATTCGCCGCGTTGAAGCTCGAGATCGACAACTGGCGATGGGCCGGGGTGCCGTTCTTCATTCGCGCCGGCAAGGCACTTCCGGTGCGGGCCACCGAGATTCGGGTGTTCTTCAAGCGTCCGCCCAAGCTCGCAGTCATGCCGGAGCGGCCCGACCCCAACCAACTGGTGCTGCGGATCGATCCGAACCCGGGTACCGACCTGATCATCCAGGCCAAAGAACCCGGTGCGAACACCACCCGATGCGTCGATCTGTCGCTGACATTCGCCAAGGAGCTCGGTGAGGCGCCCGAACCCTACGAGCGGCTGCTGTTCGATGCCATGCGCGGCGACTCCGCCCAATTCGCGCGTGAGGACGGTGTCGAGGAGACCTGGCGCATCGTCCAGCCGCTGATCGAGTCGCCCCCTGAACTGCAGACCTACGTGGTCGGATCGTGGGGTCCGCCATCGGTGTCCAAACTCGTTGCCGGATACCCCAGTTGGCGTGAGCCCTGGCTGGAGTCCTAGGTGCCGACAGCCTCTCGCGCTCGAGTCGCCGACCTGATCGGCGACCGCACCCTGAGCGCCCGGTCCGTGCTGGCGACAGCGCTCCTTGGGGCCGACGAACCGCGCCTGACGGTGGGCGAACTCGTCGGGATCGCTTCGCTGTTCGGCATCAGTGACGGCGCTACGCGCACCTGCTTGTGGCGCATGGTGTCCAACGGTGAGCTCACCGGTGACGACGGGATCTATGCGCTGGCCGGGCCGTTGCTCGAGCGTCGGCAACGGGTGGACGAGGCGGCCCGCTACGACGACACCGCGTTACCGTGGGACGGCACCTGGGAGTTGGCGGTGGTCTCGCTGGACCGCCGTTCGGCGGCTGATCGTCTCGCACTGCGCAAATCCGCGACAGGGCTGCACCTCGCCGAGTTGCGCGAAGGAGTCTGGATCCGCCCGGACAACCTGGGCCCAAAGCGGTTGCCGACGCTGCGCGCCGTGCTCGACCGCCAATGTGTGCACTTTCACGGTGCTGCCACCGATATTGCGGCCGAGACCGTGAGATCCCTTTTCAGTCTTGATGATTGGACGGCCGATGCGCGAAGGCTGACGGTGGCGATGCGCGACGAGCTCGACGTCGAAGCGGTCGATGCCGACGACTTCATCTATCAGTTCGCGCTGTCCATCACCGTCGTCCGGCATCTACAACTCGACCCGCTGCTGCCCGCCGAGCTGGAGGCCGAGGACTGGCCCGGCCACGAATTGCGCAGCACGTACCGCCAGTTCGACGAGGTGTTCAAGCGGCGTCTGGCGGGCCGCCGCTAGCGAACGTGTGAATTACGCGTCTTACACGCCTGCGCAATAAGTCCTAGTCCCGCAGAACGGGTTTCAGTGCGTCGAGCACCGTCGGATCCTCGATGGTCGACGGCACCGGTTCATCTTTGCCATGAGCGATACCGCGCATGGTCTTACGCAGGATCTTGCCCGACCGGGTCTTGGGCAGCGCGGAGACGGTATCGACCTGCTTGAAGCACGCCACCGCTCCGATCTCGTCGCGCACCAACTTGACGAGTTCGTCGGCCAGGCCCTCCCCGGACGCACCCGAGGTCAGAACGACAAACCCCCGCGGCACCTGCCCCTTGATCTCGTCGGCGACGCCGATCACGGCGCATTCGGCCACGGCGGGATGCGTCGCCAGCACGGCTTCGATCGAACCCGTCGACAAGCGGTGTCCGGCAACGTTGATCACATCGTCGATGCGCCCCATCACAAACAGATAGCCATCCTCGTCGAGGTAGCCGCCGTCGCCGGTGAGGTAGTAGCCGGGGTGCTCACAGAGATAGGACGCTTCGTAGCGGTCGTCATCGCCCCACAGTGTTGGAAGGGTGCCCGGCGGCAGCGGCAATCTGATGCAGATCGCACCCTCCTCGCCGGGGTCGCAAGGGGAGCCGTCGACGTGAAGGATGCGCACGTCGTAGCCCGGCATCGGCACTGTTGGCGAGCCCGGCTTGATCGGCATGGATTCCAGGCCCATCGGGTTGGCGGCGATCGCCCACCCTGTTTCGGTCTGCCACCAGTGATCGACGACGGGCACACCTAGCTTCTCCGATGCCCACGCATACGTATCAGGATCGAGACGTTCGCCCGCCTGGAACAGATATTTCATGCCGGACAGGTCGTAGTGGTCGATGTGTGCGCCGTCGGGATCCTCTTTGCGGATGGCCCGCAGCGCGGTCGGCGCCGAAAACAGCGCCTTGACACCGTGTTCCGACGCGACCCGCCAGAACGCACCCGGGTCGGGCGTGCCGATCGGCTTGCCCTCGTAGAGCACGGTCGTCGCACCGAGCATGAGCGGTCCGTACACGATGTAGGAGTGACCGACCACCCAGCCGACGTCGGAAGCCGCCCAGAAGACCTCCCCCGGCGCGATGTCGTAGATATTGCGCATGCTCCACAACAGGGCCACCGCGTGTCCGCCGTTGTCACGGACGATGCCCTTGGGCTTGCCGGTCGTACCGGACGTGTACAGCACATACAGCGGATCGGTGGCGGCGACCGGCACCGGATCGACGGGATCTGCGCCGGTAAGGTCCTGCCAGTCGATGTCGCGGTCAAGTGTCAGCTCGCAACGGTGACCGTCGCGCTGCACGATCACGCAGTTGCGCGGTGGGTGCTCAGACATCTCCAGTGCGGCGTCGAGCATGGGTTTGTACTCGACTGTCCGGGTCGGTTCGATGCCGCAGGATGCGGATACGACGACGGTCGGTCGCGCATCGTCGATGCGGGTGGCCAGCTCATGGGGCGCGAACCCGCCGAACACCACCGAGTGCACCGCGCCAAGGCGAGCGCACGCCAGCATCGCGATCACCGCTTCGGGGATCATCGGCATGTAGATCACCACGCGGTCGCCCTTACCCACCCCGAGTGCACGCAGCGCACCGGCGAATCGCGCCGTCTCGTCGAGGAGCTCGCCGTAGGTGTAGGTGCGCTTCGACCCTGTCACCGGGGAGTCGTAGATCAGCGCCGGCTGGTCGGCGCGGCCGCCCTCGACGTGACGGTCCAACGCATTGGCGCATGTATTCATCTCGGCATCGGGAAACCACCGGTAGAACGGCGGATTGGAGTCGTCGAGGATCTGCTGCGGCTCGCGGGTCCAGGTGACGGCTCTGGCAGCGTCCGCCCAGAAGGTCGCAGGATCAGAGATGCTGGCGTCGAAGAGTTCGCGATACCCGGCCATATCCCGCACCGTAGCGCGCGACGGGTTCTCTAGAGTCGGATTCATGACTGCCGAACCGCCGAGGATCGAAGGTGTGCGCCGGTCGTTCGTCGATGCAAACGGGGTGCGCTTTCACGTCACCGAGGCCGGCCCGGCGGACGGCCGTCCCGTCGTCTGTTTGCACGGATGGCCGCAGCACCACTACGAATGGCGCGACCTGCTGGCCGATCCGCCGCCCGGGCTGCGAATCATCGCGCCCGACCTGCCCGGATACGGCTGGTCCGGTCCGCCGCCGCATCGGTGGGCCAAGGAGGACGTCGCCACCGACGTGCTTGCCCTGCTCGACGCGCTGGGTTTGCCCCGCGTCCTGCTGGTCGCCCACGACTGGGGGGCCTATGTCGGTTACCGCATGATTTTGCGGGAACCCGAGCGCTTCGATGGATATCTCGCGATGAATATGGCCCATCCCTGGCAATCGCCGAAGACGGTGCTGCCGCACATCTGGCGATTCGATTACCAGATACCGCTGGCGACCTTCGGCATCTTCGTTCAACAACGCACGAATTACGTGGAGAAGGTGATCCTCGCCATCGGGTCCGAGATGGATCCCGAGACGAAGCAACTGTTCGCCGATCGATTCCGCGACCCGGTGTGCGCGCGGGCGGGCAGAGACACCTACCGCACGTTCCTGACCCGTGAAATACCGCGCAGTGCAAGGAATCCCGAGACCCGGCGGGCGACGGTGCCGATCCGTGTGCTGTTTGGAACGCGCGACCGTGCGGTCACCTCGTCCATGGTGTCGCCGGAGACCGCAAATGCCGACGATTACACGCTGGAGACCGTTGATGCCACCCACTTCGTCGTCGACGAGCGTCCCGACCTGGTCCGCAGGAAGCTGATCGCCCTGGCGGAGGAGACCGCGGGCGTTTGAGGCCGTCGCGACCGGGTAAGCGCGTGGTCATGACCGGACCCGCCGCAGTCGACAGCTCGTTGACTGTCAAACGTGACACCACCGCCACCCGCCAGCAGGTGTGGGACGTGATCGCCGACGGCTGGACCTACTCGCAATGGGTGGTCGGCAACAGCCGGATGCGCGCTGTCGAGCCGAACTGGCCGGCGGTCGGCAGCAAGATCCACCACACCATCGGGGTATGGCCGGTGGCCATCAACGACGAAACCGAGGTCGAATCCTGCACGCCGATGGAGGAACTCGTGCTGCTGGCCCGCACCCGGCCGTTCGGGATGGCGCGGATCACGCTGCGCCTCCACGACACCTCCGACGGATGCCGCATCGAGATGGCCGAGGTGCCGGTCGGTGGCCCCCTCAACCTGATTCCGCGTCGGCTGGCGTTGGCGGCGGCCTTTCCCCGCAACCGCGAATGCACGTGGCGGTTGGCCGCTCTTGCCGAGCGCCGCACGCAACCCGACTGATCCCGAACCTGTCAGGATGGGTGTGGTGGACCGCGACCGCGACGAGTTCGGCAATGCCCGCAACAGCCGACCCCGTGACGCGCTCGGCCGTCCGTTACCGCACGGCAGCCGGGGCGTCGCGCGGATACCCGACGATCTGGATCTTTCCCCGGCCGATTCGTTGACCTACGCCCAAGAACTGCTGGATCAGGGGCTGGCGTTTCACGCCCACGAGGTGCTCGAGGCGGCATGGAAGAACGGACCCGACGACGAGCGCGGGATGTGGCAGGGGCTGGCGCAGCTCGCCGTGGGCATCACGCACATACAGCGTGGCAACACAGCCGGTGCCGCGGGTGTCTTGAGTCGGGCCGCGGACCGCCTCGACGAGGTAGTCCGCCCTGCCCTGTACGGCGTCGACGTCGATGCGCTCGCAATACACGCGCGAACCCTGATCGATGATCTTGCGCGCGGCGCCGACATCGACGTCGAGCGCCTGCGGCCACGCCTGTCAGCTGCGTAGTCATTGCTGGAAGCGGTAGCCCATCCCGGCTTCGGTCAGCAGGTGCACGGGATGCGACGGATCGTCTTCAAGCTTGCGCCGTAGCGCCGCCAGATACACACGCAGATAATGGGTTTCCTTCGCGTAGGCCGGACCCCACACCTCTTTGAGCAGTTCTTCTCGGCCGACGAGTTTGCCGCGATTGCGCACCAGCATCTCGAGCATGCCCCACTCGGTCGGGGTGAGGTGCACCTCGGTGTTGTTCTTGGTCACCTTCTTGGCGGCCAGGTCGACCGTGAACGACGACGTCTCGATCACGGGTTCGTCGACTTCCGAGGATGCCGCGGCTCGCCGCACTGCCGCTCGAAGCCGGGCCAGGAACTCGTCCATGCCAAAGGGTTTGGTGACATAGTCGTCGGCGCCTGCGTCCAGCGCCTCGACCTTGTCCGATGAGTCGGTCCTGGCTGACAGCACGATCACCGGTGCGGTCAGCCATCCGCGCAGCCCGCCGAGCACGTCGATGCCCGACATGTCGGGCAGTCCGAGGTCCAGCACGATGACGTCGGGTTTGTGATCGGCGGCCTGTTTCAGTGCCTCCGTGCCGCTGGCGGCGGTGAACACCTCGTATCCGCGCACCGACAGGTTGATTCGTAGTGCCCGCAGGATCTGCGGTTCATCGTCGATGACCAGCACCCGGGTTTTCGTCGTCATGCCGCCGCCAAGTCGATTTCGACCGTGAGCCCGCCGCCGGGGGTGTCGGTTGCCGAGATCGTGCCACCCATGGCCTCGACGAAGCCGCGGGCGACCGAAAGGCCAAGGCCGACACCGATGCTGGTGTCGTGGTCACCGAGGCGCTGGAACGGGGCGAACAGCTGCTCCTCGGCACCACGTGGGATGCCGGGGCCTTCGTCGACGACGGCGATGAGCACTCGGTTGCCGACCTGCCCTGCGGTCACCCGCACCGGGCTGTCCGGCGCGTATCGCAGCGCGTTGTCGATCAAGTTGGCCAGCACCCGCTCCAGCAGGCCGGCGTCGGCGATCGCCACCGCACCCGCTCCGCTGCTGGCGATGTCGACCTTGACCCGGTCCAGGCCACGACGCCGGAAACCCGTGTTTCCCCTGCGGATTCCAAGAATCGCCCGCTGCACGGTTTCTTCTAGATACACCGGGCCCAGTTCGGGCTTCAGCACACCGGCGGCCAGCCGCGACGAGTCCAGCAGGTTGCCGACCAGCGCGGTCAGCTGATCGATCGACTCCTCGATGGTTGCCAGCAGTTCGGCGGTGTCCTCGGCGGAGAAGTCGACGTCGTCGCTGCGCAGACTCGAAACGGCCGCCTTGGCCGCGGCCAGGGGAGTGCGCAGGTCGTGACTGACGGCGGACAACAGTGAGCGCCGCAGTTCGTCGGCCCTGGCGATGGCTTCGGCCTTGCCCGCTTCCGCACTGAGTTCGCGCTGCCGTACCAGCCCCGCCGCTTGCACCGCCACGGCGGTGAGCACCCGGCGATCGCGGGCGGCCAGCTTGCGTCCGGCCATCAACATCCAGAATTCGTCGTCGCCGACTTCGATTGCGGTGTCTGCCGAATCGACATCGACGCACGGATTGTCGCCGACACACGCGACGATTCCCGCGTTGGCGCGCAGCAAGCTCACGGCTCGTTGCGAATACGTCTCGCGGACTCGCTCCAGCAGCGCCTCGAGATCGGCGCCGCGCAGCACCGACCCCGAGAACAACGCCAGCAGTTCGGCGTCCTGGGACGCTCGGCGAGCCTCACGCGCGCGTTTGGCGGCATTGTCGACCAGTGCAGCAACAGCAACGGCGACGAACAACAGGACCACTATGGTGATCGCGTTGTCGGGTTCAGCGATCGTGAATGTGTGACGGGGTTCGATCAGGAAAAAGTTGAGCAGCACGCCGGACAGCACGGCTGACAGCGCTGCGGGGGCGACGCCGCCGAGGAGGGCTACGACGAGAACGCCGATGAAAAACAGCGCACTCTCGCCGCCCACGCCCAGAAACGGGTCGAGCAGGAAGACCAGGAGCGCGCAGACCGCGGACGGGACCACGGCAGCTGCGAGCCACGACGTGAGGTGACGCTGACGCGGTGAGATCCGTGACCACAACGACTCTTTACGTGCTTCGGGGTGGGTCACCATATGGACATCGATGGGGCCCGACTGCTGCACCACGCTCGCGCCGATGCCCTCGTCGAACATCCGGGCCCAGCGGGACCGCCTCGACGTGCCGAGGACCAGCTGTGTCGCGTTCTCGTCACGGGCGAAATCCAGCAGCGCACTCGGCACGTCGTCACCGACGACGGTATGCAGGGTCGCACCGAGGCTGGCGGCCAGCTCCCGCACGGTGCCCATCTGGGGTGCCGAGACACCGGACAGTCCGTCGCCGCGCGCCACATGCACAATCATCAGCTCGGCGCTGGACTTCGAGGCGATGCGAGATGCCCTGCGCACCAGCGTTTCCGACTCCGCACCCCCGGTGACTGCGACGACGACGCGTTCGCGGGCCTCCCAGGTCGCGGTGATCTGGTTCTCTTGCCGATACTTCTCCAGCGCGGCGTCGACCTGGTCGGCCAGCCAGAGCAGGGCGAGTTCGCGCAGCGCTGTCAGGTTGCCTCTTCGGAAATAGTTGGACAGCGCCGCGTCCACCCGTTCGGGTGCGTACACGTTGCCGTGAGCGAGCCTGCGCCGCAGGGCTTCCGGTGTGATGTCGACGAGCTCGATCTGGTCGGCGGCGCGCACGATCTCGTCGGGCACCTTCTCCTGTTGCTCGATACCGGTGATCTGGGTGACGACGTCGTTGAGGCTCTCGAGGTGCTGAACGTTGACCGTGGAGATGACGGTGATGCCGGCCTTGAGCAGCTCCTCGACGTCCTGCCACCGCTTGGCGTTCTTACTGCCCGGGGTGTTGGTGTGCGCCAGCTCGTCGACGAGGACGACCTGCGGTGCGCGCCGCAGCACCGCCTCGACGTCGAGTTCGGCGAACTGCCTGCCGCGATAGTCGATGAGCTTCGGCGCGACGGTCTCGATGCCCTCGATCAGGTCGGCGGTCTTCTTGCGGCCATGCGTCTCCACCACCGCGGCGACCACATCGGTGCCGCGCTCCAGCCGTCGGTGCGCCTCACCGAGCATGGCGTACGTCTTCCCGACACCGGGCGCGGCCCCCAGATAAATGCGCAGCTCGCCGCGCTTTTTCTGGGAGCCCGGCCGGTCGGTCACCACCCCATCATCCACCGGTCACGTCAGCTTTTTGCCGGATACTTCTGGTCGAGGTCCAGGTTGAGCTGCAGCACATTGACCGTCGGCTCGCCGACGAACCCGAGGAACCTGCCGTCCGTGTGCGCGGCCAGCACCTCGCGAACCTGCTCTGGACTGACACCGCGCGCCGTGGCGACCCGGCTGACCTGAAGGTCGGCGTACGGGATCGAGATGTGCGGGTCGAGACCGCTTCCGCTTGCGGTGACCGCGTCGGCGGGCACCACGGGATCGGCGGGCGCGCGACCGCGGATCGGAACGAGCTGGCCGATGCTGTAATCCTCGTCCGTCGCGCACTCGACGCGCACACCTTCGTAGGTGTCGAGGAACGGCGTCTGTGTGGTGGCGCACGGCTCGTTGACGCTGACGACCCGAGTCGGCTTCACGACATTGCCCTGCGCATCGCGCGGGCCGATCACCGACAGCACGGCCCCGGCCCCGCCGCCCGTGCAGAACGGCCTTGTGCCGTCCACACCTTCGGTCTTACCGACGGTGGCGCTGCGTTCGCAGACCAAGGTGAGCAGGCTCGGCTTGGCTTCGGTTGGATTGTCGGCACCGCCGACGGGTGTATCGACAATGCTTTCCGGCCCGAGGTTGCTCGCGCTGGTGGCCATCGGGTCGTAGCCGTCACCGGCCGCGGACGCTCGGCTCTGGAAGTACTGCGGCAATGCAGTGCCGTCGGCGTCGGTGAAGGACTGTCCGATCAGGCTGCTGCCCAACAGTTTCCCGTCGACCTCGACGAGCGATCCGTTCGCTTTGTCGTTCAGGCCCGGGAGCTGCGCCACGAGCCAGATGAACACCGGGTAGGCGATGCCGAGGATGGCGGTGAGCGCCAGCAGCGCGCGCAATGCCGCCCAGTGCTGGCGAACAAGATTGGAAAGGTTCATGTCACATTCCTGGGAAGAGTTGGACGACGAGGTCGATAATCTTGATGCCGATGAACGGGGCGATGATGCCGCCCAGCCCGTAGATGTAGAGGTTGCGGCTCAACAGCTTTGACGCGCTGGCCGGTGTGTACCGAACCCCGCGCAGCGACAACGGAATCAGCGCGATGATGACGAGGGCGTTGAAGATCACCGCCGACAGAATCGCCGACTGCGGGCTGTGCAGCCGCATGATGTTCAACAGGTCCAGGCCCGGGAACAGCGCCACGAACAGTGCCGGGATGATCGCGAAGTACTTGGCGATGTCGTTGGAGATCGAGAACGTCGTCAGCGCACCGCGGGTGATGAGCAACTGCTTTCCGATCTCGACGATCTCGATGAGCTTGGTCGGATCGGAGTCCAGGTCGACCATGTTGCCGGCCTCCTTGGCCGCCGATGTGCCGGTGTTCATCGCGACGCCGACGTCGGCCTGCGCAAGTGCGGGTGCGTCGTTGGTGCCGTCACCGGTCATCGCAACGAGCTTGCCGCCGGCCTGCTCCTTCTTGATCAGCGCCATCTTGTCTTCCGGCGTGGCCTCGGCGAGGAAGTCGTCGACGCCGGCCTCGTCGGCAATCGCCCTGGCGGTCAACGGGTTGTCGCCGGTGATCATCACGGTGCGGATGCCCATGCGGCGCATCTCGTCGAAGCGTTCCCGCATGCCCTGCTTGACGACGTCCTTGAGGTGGATGACACCGAGTACCTCGGCCCCACCATCCTGCACTTGTCCGACGACCAAGGGCGTGCCGCCGGCGGCGGAGATTCCGTCGACGATGTCGCCGAGCTGGGTCGGCACGATGCCGCCTTCGGAGCGCACCCACTCGGCCACAGTGCTCGCCGCGCCCTTGCGCAGCTTGTGGCCGTCCAGGTCGACGCCGGACATCCGTGTGGTGGCGCTGAATTCGATCCAATGCGCGGTGTCGAGTTCCCCGGCGGTGCGGGCCCGCAGACCGTACTCCCGTTTGGCAAACACGACGATCGAGCGGCCCTCCGGCGTCTCGTCGGCCAGGCTGGACAGTTGTGCAGCGTCAGCCAACACTTCGGGTGTCACCCCCGCGAGCGGCACGAAGGCCGCGGCCTGTCGGTTGCCCAGCGTGATGGTTCCGGTCTTGTCGAGCAGCAGGGTGTTGACGTCGCCGGCGGCCTCCACCGCGCGGCCCGACATGGCGAGCACGTTGCGTTGCACCAGGCGGTCCATTCCCGCGATGCCGATCGCCGACAACAAAGCGCCGATCGTGGTCGGGATGAGACATACCAGCAGAGCCACCATCACGATGCCACTGACACCGTTGCCGTTGAGCGCCAACGAGTCCGCGACTCCCGGATTGTTGGCCTTCGAGTAGATCGCCAGCGGTTGCAGCGTCGCGACAGCGAACACGAAGATGATCGTCAGCGAGGCCAGCAGGATGTTGAGCGCGATCTCGTTGGGCGTCTTCTGCCGGTTGGCGCCCTCGACGAGCGCGATCATGCGGTCGATGAAGCTCTCGCCCTGCTTCTGGGTGATCTTCACGACGATGCAGTCCGACAGCACGGTGGTGCCGCCCGTGACGGCCGAGCGGTCACCGCCCGATTCGCGAATGACGGGTGCGGATTCACCCGTGATCGCCGATTCATCCACCGAGGCAATGCCTTCCACGACATCGCCGTCGCCCGGGATCGGCTGGCCCGCCTCGACCACCACGATGTCGCCCTGCTGCAACAGCGGCGCGGCGACCGCTTCTTCAAGGCCGGGTGTTCCCGGTGCCCAGCCGACGAGGCGCCGAGCCATCGTCGCCGTCTTGGTCTTACGCAGTGACTCGGCCTGCGCCTTACCGCGTCCTTCGGCGACGGCTTCGGCGAGGTTGGCGAAGATCACGGTGAGCCAGAGCCAGACCACGATCAGCCACGCGAACCAGGACGGTTCCATGACGGCGAGCACTGTGCTCCAGACGGCGCCGATCTCGACGATGAACATGACGGGATTGCGCCACAGGGTGCGGGGGTCGAGCTTGCGCAGCGCCTCGGGCATCGACCTCCACAGCATCTTCGGGTCGAGCAGCCCGCCCTGAACACGCTTGGTTGCGTGCTGTTTCGGCTGTGCGGACACAGTGTCGATGGTGGGTGCAGACATGTCAGTGGATTCCTTCGGCGAGGGGTCCCAGCGCGAGCATGGGAAGGAAGGTCAGGGCGACCAGGATCACCGTGACGCCGGCGACCATGCCGACGAACTGCGGCCGGTAGGTCGGCAGCGTGCCGACGGACTCGGGTGTCTTGCCCTGTTTTACCAGTGAACCGGCGAGCGCCAGCACGAAGATGATCGGCAGGAACCGGCCGAACAGCATGGCCAGCCCGAGTGCGGTGTTGTACCACTCGGTGTTGACCGAGATCCCGGCGAACGCCGACCCGTTGTTGTTGGCGGCGGAGGTGAAGGCGTACAGCACTTCCGAGAGGCCGTGCGGTCCGGTGTTGAGCATGCCTGCCCTTTGACCGGGCATCGCCATCGCCACCGCCGTGCCGGTCAGCACGATCAGCGGTGTGATGAGGAAATACGTTGCTGCGAGCTTGATCTCACGCGGTGTGATCTTCTTGCCGAGGTATTCCGGCGTGCGGCCGACCATCAGGCCCGCGACGAACACCGTGATGATCGCCAGCACGAGCATGCCGTACAGGCCCGAGCCCACGCCGCCGGGTGCGACCTCGCCGAGCTGCATGTTGAACAGCGCCATCATGCCGCCGAGGCTGGTGTAGGAGTCGTGGAACGAGTCGACGGCGCCGGTGGACGTCAACGTCGTCATGCTGGCGAACACCGCCGAATCGGGGACTCCAAACCGTTGTTCGACACCTTCCATCGCCGAGCCCACGGCGGTCGGGACAGTGCCGTGCGCTTGCACCTGGAAGGTCATCATCAGCGTCACGCTGATCAGTGCGATGACCGACATGGTGGCCACGATCGCGTAGCCCTGTTTACGGCTGTCGACCATGCGTCCAAAGGTCCGCGGCAGTGAGAACGCGATGCAGGACAGCAGGAAGATCTCTATCCAGTTCGTCCATGCGGTGGGGTTTTCGTACGGATGCGCGGAGTTGACGTTGAAGAACCCGCCCCCGTTGGTGCCGAGCTCCTTGATGACCTCCTGGCTGGCGACCGGGCCTCCGGGAATGGTCTGCTGACCGCCGGCCAGCGTCGAGGCAATCTGCGTATGCAGGTCGAAGTTCTGGACGACTCCACCGACGATCAGCACGATGGCGCCGATGACGGAGAGCGGCAACAGGATTCGAATGACTCCGCGGATGAGGTCGACCCAGAAGTTGCCGAGTTCTGACGTGTTGCGGCGGGCCAGTGCGCGCACGAACGCCACCGCCACCGCCATACCCACCGCCGCCGAGACGAAGTTCTGCACGGCCAGACCGGCCATCTGCACCAGGTGGCCCTGGGTCGACTCCCCCGAATAGGCCTGCCAGTTGGTGTTGGTGACAAAGCTGACCGCGGTGTTCCACGCCAGCGCGGGGGTTATTTCGGTGCCCGGGTCGTTGAGATGCAAGGGCAGCTTGCCCTGCACCAACTGGAAAATGAACAGGAACAGCAAGCTGATCGCCGAGAACGCGAGCACACTGCGGGCGTAGGAACCCCAGGTCTGTTCCGCCTTGGGGTCGGCGCCGATCAATCGGTAGATGACGCGCTCACCGCGCAGGTGCCGTTCCGAGGAGTAGACCCGGTACATGTAGTCGCCCAGCGGCACGTGGACGACCGCGAGGCCGACGATGAGCGAGATGAGGAACAGGATCCCCGCGGTGGTGGTGCTCACTCAGAACCTCTCGGGGAAGAGCAGGGCGGCGAAGAGGAACACCGCGATGAGAACCGCCAGCACGAGCCCGATGACGTTTTCGATCACAGACCCTCGACCCACTTCTGAATCAGGCCGAAGACGGCGAAGACCGCCACCGTCAACGCGATGTACACCAGGACGGACATGACACTCCGAGATGTTTACGGGTCGCCGTATTTCGGCGGCCCATAGAAGGATCGCCCCAGCTCAGGAGGTCAATACCGGCCTTAACGGATTCTTGACGGCCCCGTCCCGGCCTTTAACGGTTTCCGTCGCCCGGCGCTCAGCGAGAGCGGCCGAACCGCCGCTTCGTCGGTTTCGGTGCCTGGTAAGAGTCCTGAATCCAGGCGTCCCACGTCGCTTCGGATTCTCCTCGGACAGGGCTGTTGCTGACATGCCAACCGAGGGCTTCGACTTCCGTTGTCGACCAACGAATTAGCGTGCCGTCGCCGCCGATCTCTTGCGCCAGGAGAACCCGCTGGTCGCTTTCCAACCCGTCGCTGAACGCTTGCATCGCGTTCTTCAGGCGGAAGTAGGGGACGGCGTCGTCGAACTCCCGGCAGAGTTTCGTGAGTTCTCGTCGCGCATGGTCGAGCAGGGTCGTCGGCTCGGTTTCCTCCGGCTCGGCGGTCGTTGCGTCGACCTGGGACGTGGGTTGCGCAGGCTCGCCGTACTTGGCGCGCAGTGCCTCGACCTCGGCCGTGGCCGCCAGTGCCCTCTCCCGCCACCATGCGAGGTGGTACTGAATCAGCTTCTCTTCGCATTCCGGACAGACCGCGTCCGCTTGCGTCAGGGTCGTCGCAACCACGATCGCCGCTCCGCAGAGCGCGTGGTCGTCGCGCCGGTCGAGGTAATCCGCGTGGTGTGCCACCGAAGCGGATGCCTCCCGCATGTAGGTGTGGGGTGGCTCCACATAGGCGAACATAGTTGACAACGCGCGGAGATGGTCCCGATCGGGCCCGGCTCTCAGGCACCTCGGATGAGAACGTTCTCATCTCGCGATCTCCCTGGCGAAATGCGGCTACCGATTGCTCTGGTCATGCGAACACCCGGCTGACGCGAGAACGCCCGCTGTCCGAGGGCAGCGGGCGTCATGGCGCGGCGTTCAGTCGAAAGCCGCGAACTGGCGTTCTACGTTGTTGCCGAAGTTCTCGAACTGGCGCTCGGTTCGATCGCCGAAGTTCTCGAACGGCTGCTCGACGACGTCCTCGAATTCGACGAAGGGGAAGAAGGCGGGTGCGGTGTCGACGCGCGGGGCCTCGGCCAGCGCGGTGCCGGCACCGGCAACGGCCATGGCGCCAAAGGCGGCGGTGACGAGAGCGAGCTTGACGATGTTGCGGTCCATGGTTGATCTCTCCCTGTTTGGTTGGTGGTGTTGATAGCGAGAGTGGGCTGAACTACTTGGGGTGTTCTTGGAGACTGAACGCCCGCCGCCCGGTAATAGGCGGGCACCCGACCTTCGGCCGACCCTCGGGGTTCATGAGAGTAATAGCCATGGCGGCGGGTTCAGCACCACGCTGCGGTCGGCATCCGTCGGTCAAACAGGACCCGCCGAGACGGTGGGGACGGTGGGACTCGAACCCACAAATGTCAGGCGTTTTAAGCGCCCCGCCGATGCCAATTAGGCTACGTCCCCTCTAGGCGGTCGAGTCTAGTGCGGAGGCACAGCTCTTGTTCTTGCCTCTGAAGTTCGGCGTAAGCGCATGACAGTTGGGGCACAGCAGTCGAAGGTTCTGCAGCGCGTTGTTCTGATGGTTGCCGTCTATATGGTCCAACTCCAGAGGAATCGGCTGGCTCATCCAGCTATCGAGCTCGCAGCCGGAGCACCTACGCTCGAAAACGCCTTCGTTGATGAGGCGCCGGCGCAACCGATCAGACTGAATCGGATACGTGTTCGATAGGAAGTCCTCGATCGGTCGCAGGCGATGCGAGACCCTCTTGCCTTTCGCCCAGGACTGCCCGGCGAAGTGGGATGTATCGAGACCGAGGCGGTCGATGGCTCGGCGGAGGACACGGTAGTTGCCGCCTTCCGGCACGACACCCGGCAGCTTGAGCGCGCCGGCAATGGAAACGGACTGCCTCACCGCCTCCCGATACTGCTCATCGCGGATCTTGTAGCGTCTGATGCGATTTGGTTCGGACGTTTGGGCCAAGAATGCCTCGGCCTCAACGGTGGTCTTGAAGCGTCGTCTCAACCGTTTCCTCTTACCGTTCATCTAAACCGCAGCTCGAACTTCATATCGGATCTCGCCATTCGAGAGTTCAACACGAATAGGTCTGCGTTCGAGCCGGTCAATCACCTTGTCTCCCGCTTTTCGCTCACCACGCCAAACACATCATGACGGTCGGGTCTGACTACGGGGGAGGTTAGTTCAGCGCACCGACAGGAGGGGTGACGTCCAAGGAGTGGCAGCTTCTCGGTCACGCGAAGGTGCGACATTCACCGACCGCGACGGGATGCAGCGATCGCATCGGCTGGGCAGTTCGTAGGTGATAGCCCGCTACGCGTGCGGCCCCGCCCATGGCGAGCAGGGTAGTTCGGCTTTCGGGGCGACTGCGTCAGTGTCACGACGCTGTCACATCTCACGCGTGATAGCCGCGAATGCTGACGAACGCGGTGAACGGTATCTGCTGTTAGAAGCAGGTAATTGAAACATCCACGAATACCGGCGCACGTGCTTCGGCCGACTTGAAATCCGCCAAGTGTGAGTTCGAGTCTCACTGGGGGCACACCATAGGTGCGCATCGCCTCGGGCCGCACTTGCTTACCGGTCGGACAGGAAATCCTCCCCGTCGAGGGGCTAATTCTGGCCCAACGGCGATTACACGGTCCCCGTGATCTCAGAAGAATTCCTCCCGTGAAGCGGCGCGACCGCGCCGCCAACTAACCACGAGGAGTAGAGAATGACAACTAACAAGCACGCCGCGACCCGCCGAATCGCGCGCGTCGCCCGAGCCATCGGCGCCGTTTGCATTGGCCTTTGTATTGCGCTCGCATCAGCCGTCGGCGCCAGCGCCGAGGAAAAGCAGACTGAGGCGGAAATCAAGGCTGGGTGCAAGGAAGCCGCTGGCCGGTACGAAACCAGTTCGGGCCCGAAGGGTCGGGTCTCGACGTGTTCGTACAAAACGATCGACGGTACGACCTGGATCGACGTGTACGTCGACGGCACTTACACAAACACCCTGAACGAAGCCAAGCCGGAAATTCCCACGCCGCCGCAAGTATCCAATTCGGATCTTGCACCGCCGCGGTTTGGTTAGCGCTGACCGGTGTTACTGCTGTGGCGAAAGCTCATCGCGCTGCCCGTGCTCGGCCAGTGTCGCCGTCCAGTGTCGGTTCGAGTCCGACCTGGAGCGCCGATCGAACCTGCAGCGGTGGCGCGATCTAGTCACACAACACGTCGGCGGACTCAAAAATCCGGTTTCTGAAGTCGTCGAATGCGTTTCGTTCGCGATCGAGAATCTCGCCGGGGATCCGCAACTCGAGAGCCTGTTGACTCGCTGAGCCGAGGACGAAGAGGTCATTTCGCTAACCGCTGACACGCCAATACATTCTGCCTGTCGGTCTTTCACCGCCCTGATGTCGATTGGAAGCTTCATGGCTTGGATGTCACCGAACTTGGCGAGCTGGCCGAAATGACCTTGCGCACTGTGCAATCTCTCCTCACCGATCCCAGACCTCAAACGCGCGGCGGAGTCGCACTCCGCCGCTTCGTTGCGCGGTGGCTGGGTCCAGCGATCCTCTAACTGCGGATGACATCGCTGCTATTTGCTCGCACAAAATCCATGCGCGTGCAGAAACGCTTACATGCCCATTTTCAAGCCAGCGCCGGCATCGATGAACAGTTGTTGCCCGGTAACGTAACGAGACTCGTCCGACGCGAGGTACACCACCGCGTGCGACACATCCTCGGTCTCTACGTAGGGGACCGGCATTGCCTGCAGGACCGGAAAGACCAACTCTGCGTCTTCTCGCGAAGGTTCGGGCAGGTCCGGCCGGAAGGTGCGATACATCGGCAGGTTGTGCAGCATGTCCGTGTTGACGTTCGTGGGATGGACCGCGTTGATCCGGATGTTGTGCGGCGCCATCGTCAAGGCCAGCGCCTTCGTATAGTCGCGGACCATCCTCTTGGCCATTCCGTAGCCCGCCCCGCCAGGGCCTTGCGGCCCTCCGCCAGTCGCGAGATCCTTCTGGTCGACGAGTCCAGCGATGGAACCCGTCACAATTACCGACCCGCCGGCAGTCAGGTGGCCGAGGCCGACGTGGATGGTGTTGACGACGCCGACGAAGTCAACGTCGAATGCGTCGATGAAGCCCTGATACGGAATATGGTTGCCCTGCGGGCAGATCCCCGCGTTCGCCACGACGACGTGCAGACCACCCAGTTGCGCAACGGCGTCATCCAGCGCTCCCTTGAGACCTGCGCGGTCACGCACATCGACGACAGCCGTCACCACCCGCTGCCCTGACTTCTCGATGAGCTTCGCTGTCTCGTCGAGGTCCTCGGGAGTGGCAAGCGGGTACTCGTTCGACTCGATGTCGGCGCAGATGTCGACGGCGATGATGTCGGCGCCCTCGTCCGCGAGGTGGACGGCGTGGCTGCGCCCCTGGCCGCGGGCCGCTCCAGTGACGAGGGCGACCTTGCCCTTGAGACGGTTCATGTGTGCCTCCGTTGAGTCAGTTCATCGATAGAATTCGTGCAGCAGGACCGCTTGGCCTCGGCGTCTAGCCGAAGTTCGCCTGCATGTGCTCGCCCAAAGCGGCTACTACTTCAGCACGCGGCAGACTGGCGTTTGCGGCAAAGCTCGCCTCGATGTGGTCACTTGCGTATCCCCTTGGGCCACTGCCGAACACTTCGTAGAAGCGCGCGGCGCATTCCTCAGGGCTCTGCGCGCCCGCAGCGCGCAAGCTCGATTCGACGTCAGGCGTGACGTCCATGTTGCGACGGAACTCAGGGGTCAAGGTCGTGCCGATGATGTAACCCATGACGTCAACGCCGGAGCCGCGCAGCTCGTCCCACAGACCTTCCGCAAGAAGCAACTCATAGGCCTTGGCGGCTCCATAGGCGGCGAAAATGCGTAGGCCCTGGAGTGCACCGCCGGAGGAACACAGCGCAATACCACCGCGCCGGCGTTCGACCATCTTGGCAGCGAGCGATTTGGTGAGCAGCGTGGGGACCGTACAGTTCATGTACACATTGCGTACGAGTTCGTCGTCTGGGGTATCGAGGAACAACCCACGGGGCTCGGCGGCGGCGTTATAGATGAAGAGTCCGATCTCGAGATCGTCGACACCCTCGATCACGTGCTGAACCGCATCGGGGCCGCTGAGATCCACCGACAGCGTGCGCGTCTGAACACCGTAGGTTCGCTCGATGTGGGCGGCGACGTCGGCCAGCTTCGATTCGGTGCGCGCGATCAGCACGACGTTGCACCCCCGCTCGCCGGCACCGTTGGCGAGCGCGGCGCCGAGACCTTCCGATGCGCCCGCGACCAGCGCCCAGGGACCGTATTTGTCGTTGAACAGCATCCACTTCTCCCGGTTCTCCGAATGAAACAATAGAGCATTCAGTGTCTAGTCGTATAGTGCCTATGCAGACATTCGTCGTCGAGGAGGCCCGATGGTTCTACGCCGTGATGCGGTGTCGCTTGCCGGTCACGTTGCCGTCGTGACCGGCGGTGGAGCGGGCATCGGCAGGGCAGTGGCATCAGCGTTCGCCGAGTTCGGGGCTCGCGTGGCGATATGGGAGAAGGACGCCGCCCAGGCGACCGAGGCCGCCGCGGAGGTGGACGGACTGGCCTGCGTGGCCGACGTCCGCGATCCTGAGCAGGTCGACGCTGCGCTGGCCGAAACGGTGGGCGAATTCGGCACGCCGACAATTCTGGTGAACAACGCTGGTGGCGTTTTCTGGTCCGGTCTCCTCGAGACGACCCCCAACGGCTGGGATTCGTTGATCCGCATGAACCTGACGCAGGTGATGCTGTGCACTCAGCGGGTGGCTCGCGCCATGGTCGGTGCCCAACTGGGCGGCAGCATCATCAATGTCAGCACCATCGAAGGCGTGCGCGCAGCACCCGGCTTCGCCGCATATGCGGCAGCGAAGGCGGGGGTACTCAATTTCACCAAGACGTCTGCGCTCGAGCTCGCATCACACGGTATTCGGGTCAACGGTTTGGCACCCGACTTCACCCTCACCGAGAGTCTTCGCCGAATGGCGCCGAACGGCGAAGAGAATGCCAAGCTGATGGTGCCGCTCGGCCGTGCCGGCCATGTCGACGAGATGGCTGGAGCCGCAGTGTTTCTCGCGAGCGATCTCAGTTCTTACGTCACCGGTCAGACGCTGCACGTAGACGGCGGGACCAGCGCGGCGGGTGGGTGGTATCACCATCCGGACAGCGGGCATTACGTGCTCGGCCACGTCACGTGAGCATCGTCCCATTCGACTACCAGTCCCCGAGCACCTGTCGGTCCTCGGTGGCGTCGACGCACACCCTTCGGTGGACGATGCGCCAGCCGCGGTCCTCGCTGACCGCGTAGCGGTCGATGTATCTGATGTGCATCACCAGATCGTGGCAGGAGCCCTGTTCGTCAGAACTGAAGTGATGTGCAGTGCAATAGACTTCACCGTTTGCACGTTCACCGTCCACTTGGAAAAGGCCCTGTCCAAGCACGTGCGCGGTGCGGGGAAAGCGATTCACGATCTCGATGATGCGTTCGAGCTCGCGATGACCGTTCAGGTTGCCCGGCCGCTTTCCAGGCTGCTCTACGCGCATGGTGGCGTCTACTGCGAAGACACTGAGCAGGCCGCCGATGTCGCGATGGTCTATCGCCGCTGCATAACGGCGGCAGAGGGTTTCCAGCTCGAGGTTTGGCGCGGCGTATCGAAGATCCATAACTGCTGAAAGCCAACTACATCGCGGTCCGGCTGTCGTGTCCCATGTCTGCGGGACTGCGGCCGAACGCTCGGACCATGGCCTGAATGGTGTAGGAGGCGGCGAGGCGGCCGTCACGGGTGTGCACCCGCCCGTCGCCCTGCACGAGTCCTCGTCCTGACCAGAATGCGCAATTCCTGTACAGCAGCCATTCACTGACATCCGCGTCGTCGTGGAAGGCAATGGTGGCCTTCATGATTCCGGTGGACAACGTGTCGTGCGCGCGAGCCTCACCGAAGCCGCGGTGGGGCAGCATGCCTGCAGCGATGGTCCAGTGCGTCGTCGACTGCGCCAGTAGCGCCTGATGTAGATATTGCTCATCAGGTGCGTCCCTAAATCGGACCCAGGCGTCGATCACGGGTGGTCCGACCCGCTCCGGGTCGGGATCGTATGCGGCGTCGACGACCCTGATCTCCCGGCCGGGCATCCCGAAGCCGGCGAACTGCACAGCGGCTTCCGGGCCGGGGGTGTCAGGCATTGGTGCGCTGTCGCGCATGACGTCATCGGCGCCGGAGTCGGCGAGAAGCAACCCAACACTTCGCAACGCCCCGTGCTGGCTGATCCGCACCTCGGCGGTCGAGAACGTTCGACCTTGGCGCAGAACATCGACATCGACATCGACAGGCGCGGTGAACGAAGCAGCCTTGGTGAATATCATCGATATCGATGTGACCCGTTGTCCAGGAAGGGCTTTACTGGCAGCAACAATGGCTTCTCCGGCGAACTGACCGCCTTCGACGACGTCGCGGCGAGTCGGGCCATGAGCCGGACCGATGAATTTGCAGTCCGACGCGGGTTGAACATCGATGAGCCGCACTAGCTCGGCAGCATCGCCCCAAAGTGGAAACGTCGCAGGTACCTCGGTACCGTCGGGCCATCGATCGACCACGATGATTCGCATATCGAGGTCGTAGAAAGACACATAACCTTTCAGCCCGGCAACTTCTGGCAGCGGCGCACGATAGGTCCACACGGCATTCGCGCTCGGTTGGTGCGGGCCGATGAGGTTCCAATAATCGGCCCGTCCCTTGAAAGGGCACACCGTGGTGTGCTCCGACTTTTCGAAGTGCTGCCACTGAACCGACGATTCCGGAAAGTACAGCCTGTCAGTGTGATCGGTTTCCGTCACGATAAGACAGGCATCGCTTTCGGCCAGCAGTGTGTCGCCGGCCCAGACCTGTCCCGTCAGCCGGCAGGGCGTCAGGTCGATTCGGTAGTCTGGGTACTCGGGCCAAAGCGATTCGACGTCATCGATCATGTCGGCCATGTGATGCCCTTTCCGCGTTCATTTGTCAGGTTGCATCCGATCGAACCGTTTGCTTCGGCGGCAATGACAAGAGCCATGATCCGTCTAATCGCTGGCGGGCAATGGTTTGGCTTCCTTGATCGCCAGAGGCGTCGATCCGATCGACAGTGAGCCCGCGCCGGCGTTGGTCACCAGCACCTCGGCCCCCGCGCCGTCGACATATCGTTTGCCCATCTGCGTGCCCCCGGCGAGACCGTCGTCAAGCGCCAGGCTCGTATCGATCTCATCGCCGACGGGAATCATCGGCGAACCACCTGCGCGTAGGTCGTCGAGCGCCTCGGAACTGCGCACGATGATGACCTGGGTTTCGCACACCTGACTTTTCAGTCGAGTGCCGTTCTTGATCATGTCGACTCCTTGGCGTCGGCGTTCAGTTCATCAACGATCTGGCGTCGCAGGACCTTGCCGGTGGCGTTGGTGGGCAGTTGACCGCGAAAGACGACGCGGTCCGGAGTTCTCGATCCCCGCAGTCGTTCGCGCACGAAACTCCGTAGCTCCTCGGGTTCGGGTGCGAATTCGCCGTCAGGCACGACGACGGCGACGATGATCTGACCCCACTCGTCGTCATCGGCGCCAACCACGACACACTCCCGTACGCCAGCATGTTCAACCAAGACGTCTTCGATCTCGGCCGGAGCGATGTTTTCGCCGCCGCGGATGATGGTGTCGTCGGATCTGCCCCCGATGAACAGATAGCCGTCTTCGTCAAGGAATGCGACGTCCCTGGTGGGGAACCAGCCGTCCGCGTCGAGCACCGACCCGATGCCGGTGTAGCGGCCCGACACCTGCTCGCCGCGGACGAACAACTCGCCGGGCTCGTCCGGCCCCAGCACGGTGCCATCCTCGGCTCGGACCTGCACCTCGACCGTGGGGACGGGCCGGCCAACCGACCCCAACCGACGTGACGTTGCGGGGTCGCTTGACGCCAGCGCGTTGCGATGGTCCTCGGGGGTGAGCACGGCGATGGTGGAACTGGTCTCGGTGAGACCGTAGGCGTTGACGAATCCGACATGCGGCAACAGTTCCAAGGCCTTGCGCACCAGCGGCGCAGCGACTTTCGATCCGCCATAGGCAAGCGTGCGCAGCGAGGGCAGTAGGGGAGACCCATCGAGCCCTTCGAGTACGGTCACGATCCTGTCCAGCATCGTGGGAACCACTGTTGCCGAGGTGACCTTTTCGCGATTGACCAGTCGGACCCATTCGATGGGGTCGAAGTTGTTGAGGTAGACCATCTTACGCCCGGCATACAGATTCGAGAGGGCGGCTCCGACGCCTGCGATGTGGTAAGGCGGTACGCAGATCGCGGCGGCGTCACCGGGTTCTGCCGACGCGAACTCGACGGTGCCCATGACGTAGCTGGTGAGGTTGTTATGCGTCAACTCAACGGCTTTGGGTGCTGATGTCGTGCCCGAAGTGAACAACACCACAGCCACCGAATCCGGGTCGGCGAACTCGGCCGCTGGTGCCGATGTCCGCGCCACGGTGATGAAGTCAGCAGCGGAAAAGATCTGCGCGGCGTGGCCCGCCAAGTCTCCGACCACAGCGCGGTACTCGTCGTCGACGATCACGACGGGCTTCGGGAGCCGCCCGATCAGCGTACGGACACCGTCCGCGGACAGCCGATAGTTCAACGGGGTGACGGGGACGGCAGCCCGTGCCGAAGCGAACACCAGCAGCGGGAGCATCACCCCACCGGCGCCGACGTACGCGACATGTTCGGCCCCCGAAGCGCTGATCACGCCGGCAGCGCCGTCGGCGAGGTCGCTCAGTTCGGCGATGGTCAAGCGCAAGTCACCGGACACCAACGCGGTGCGATCAGGCTCGGCGAGCGCCGCTTCCTGAGCCATCTCGAGCAGGAGTGAAACGCTCACGGGCGCAACGGTCCCGATGGCGACTTGACGACGAGTGATTCCAGGCCGACCTCCGGGAAGTCCACTACACTGCCGAAGACGCCCGCCAACACTTCGGCGACGTCTTCCGGTGTCATCCTGCTCGCCTGGACAAGACCGCGGGACATCCACTCGCTCGCAACTTCGCCGAGCACGTCCGGATCGAATGCAGACGTGAAATCCGTCGGGACAGTGCCGCTTACCTCGACGCAGCAGAACCTGTAGCCGGGATTCTCCAGGCGCCACGAGACCAGACACCGCTCCAGCGCCGCTTTGCTCGACGAGTATGCCCCCAGCGCGGAGTGAGGGTTGCGTACCGAATCGGAGGACATGGCGGCGACGATCGCCGCGGGCGTGAGAATGGGCAGATGGGCGCGGATAGTCTCGTGTACACCAACCACGTTTGTTTCGAAAACGTCGCGCCAGTCGTGAGTGTCGGTGTCGCCGAGTTTCTTCAGCGGTGCGTATCCGGTACTGATCATCAGCAGGTCGACTTCGCCCAATTGCTCGCGGGCGACTGCGGCGACGCGGGCACAATCCTCGGGTCTGCGCACATCGGTGACCACCGGCGTACCCGAGCCGACCTCGGCGATGACTTCGGAGAGCTTGTCGGTGCGTCGAGCAGCGACGACGAGGCGCGCTCCTTCCTTACCCGCCCGGATCGCGAACGCCTTGCCGATGCCGGCTGAAGCGCCGACGACGACGACCCGTTGGCCTGACAGCGACCGCGCGGTCACGATGCCCGTTGCGCAATCGACTTGATCTCCAGATACTCCTCGAAACCGGCCACGCCCATCTCCCGTCCGATGCCGCTCTGCTTGTAGCCACCGAACGGAACGTCTACCCCGTAGAACACCCCGCCGTTGACATTGACCGTGCCCGTTCGAATGCGGTTGGCCACCGAGCGCGCTCGGTCGTCAGACGCGCTCACCACCGATCCGGACAGGCCATAGCGCGAGTTGTTGGCGATCTCTACGGCATGGTCGTCACCGTCGTGCGGGATGGCAACCAGGACCGGCCCGAAGATCTCCTCCTGGGCGACTGTGGCATGCGGATCGACATCGGTGAGCAAAGTTGGCTCGACGTAATAGCCGACCGGCAGATGCGCGGGTATGCCGCCGCCGACCGCCACCGTGGCGCCTTCGTCGATCCCCTTGCGGACGTAACCGAGCACCCGCTGCCGCTGTTGCTCGCTTATCAGCGGACCCATGAGGACAGATGAATCAGTGGGATCACCATACGACCAGCCTTTGAGCATTTCGGCCAACGCGTCGACACCCTCGCGATACTTGGCTCTGGGCAATAGAAGTCGTGTGGTGTTGGCGCAGCCCTGTCCGGCGTGAGTGGTTGCGGCGAACGCCGCCGAGGTGACAGCCGATCCGATATCGGCGTCGTCGAGTGCCACGAGCGCCGATTTGCCGCCGAGCTCGAGGAACACCTTCTTGATGGTGGCCGCCGCCGCCATCATGATGCGGGTGCCCGTTGCCGTCGAGCCGGTGAACGAGATCATGTCCACGCGCGGATCTTCGCACAGCTGCTGACCCACGTCATGGCCCGCTGAGGTGACCACGTTGACAACGCCAGACGGAATATCGGTGTGCTCGGCAATGAGATGCCCGAGAAGCGTTGCACCGTAGGGTGTGTCGGGCGCCGGTTTGAGTATCACGGTGCTGCCCGCGGCCAGTGCGGGCACCATCTTTGCGAGGTTGATCTGCACCGGGTAATTCCAGGGAGTGATCGCTGCGACGACGCCCACCGGTTCCCGGCGTACGGTGCGGCGGGTTTTGATGCCGAACGGCTCGGCGATACCGAGGTCGGTCTCCCACGCGTAATTCTCGGCAAGATCGGCAACCCAGGGCAGCCCGGCCAGGGGCGCGTCGATCTGCGGGCCGTAAGTCAGCGCCAGCGGGCAGCCGACCTCGGCGACGGTTGTGCTGCGAAACTCGTCGGCATGCTTGACCAGAGCCTCGTGCAGTTGCCGAATGCACCGCACGCGCAGATCGTGATTTGTCGACCAGTCGGTGGTGTCGAATGCCCGCCGCGCGGCCGAGATGGCCGCGTCCATATCCGCGGCCGTGCCGTCGGCCGCGGAGCCGATCACCTTCTCCGTCGCCGGGTTGACGTTGTCGTATGCGCCACCCTCCCGTGCCCCGACGAGTTGGCCGTCAATCAGCATCCGCTCTTCGCGCCAGATCTCCGTCATGGTCTCCTGTCCTCTGACCTGCGCGTGCGAGGTTTGCACCACACGATCATACAGAACAGTAATACAAGAGTTGTTCAGTTGAACAGACAGAATCGCGCCGTGGGGTCAGCGCAATCCGTTGACGGCGAACTTCTCGACGTACTTGCGTACGGTCTCGGGCTTGGACATGTCGAAAGTCTGCGCTTCGTTGACCGTCGAGAAGGAGTAAATGATTCTCGCCAGCCACTCGCTGGCGGCCGTGACGTCGATGCCCGAGCCGACCTCGCCGCGCTTCTGCGCCTCGCGAACATAGGGCACCAGGAACGCCGTGGTTCGCCGGACCGCGGAATCACCATCGGAAATCATGTGGCGCATCAGCTCTGAGTCGTCGGCCATCAGGCGGTTGCGGGTGCGATGGTCCAACAAGATGACCGCGTGAGTCTCGGCCATTGCTCCAAGCTTCTCCGCAAGGGTCGACTTCTTGGCCATGGCCGCAGCGACCTGCTGGTAGAACTTCTGGGCGCCGAATTCAATCGCCGCATCGATCAGCACGTTGCGGTCCTCGAAGTACCGGTAGACCGTGCCCCGCGATACGTTCGCCATCCTGGCGACGTCCTGCACGCTGGTGCGATGGATGCCCAACTGGGTGAAGCACTGGTTGGCCGCCTCAAGGATCTGATCCTGACGGTCGTACTCTTCTTGCGCCTCGATGTCGGCCGTGGCCCGTTGGGTCGCCATCCCGCTCCTGTCCGGTAGGGCCTGCTAGACGGCTCAGATCGACCCTGCCAAGTATTCGATCCTACGCGACATGGTGTGTTCCTGTGCGCTGCCGCGGTGCGGCTGTGTCGTCCTTAGCTGCGGTGGCGATGCCCGACACCGCTAAACATCATGACATAGTTCGTCATAGTGTTCAGTGCTCGATTTCGCCACCATACCGGGAGGTTGACTGCGTGGAACTCGGAGTAGAAGGCCGCAACTACGTGCTCGTCGGCGGGACCACCGGCATGGGATACGGCGCGGCCCGGGCGTTGGCCGCCGACGGCGCGAACGTCGCGCTGCTCGCACGCGACGGTCAACGCGCCGAGGAGCGTGCACAAGGACTGGCGACAGAGTTCGGAGTCCGGGCCGTGGGGATCGCCGTCGACGCAACCGAGAGCGGAGGAGCAGTCGATCGCGCCGTCGACCGCGCGGCAGAGGATCTGGGCCCTCTACGAGGACTTGCCGTCACCGCAGGACCGATGAACCAGCAGGGCCCATTCCTCGAACACGGCGACGACTCCTGGGATTGGTACTACCAGCTCATTCTGATGGCGACCGTGCGGTCGTGTCGTGCGGTCATCCCGCATCTACAGCGCAACGGCGGCGGCACCATCGTGACCACCGCCGCATATTCGGTACGAGCCCCCAAGATTCTCATCCCGCCCTACAACGCGCTGAAGGCGTCTGTGCTGACGCTGTCCAAGATCATGGCGAAAACACACGGCCCCGACGGTATCCGTGTGAACGTGGTGTGCCCCGGTCTGTTCGATACCGAAACGAACGACCACATTCGAGAGCATCGTGCACAGCAATACGGTGTGCCGCTCGAAGATGCGATTTACACCCATCTGTCGAGCAATCCCGACTGGAATATGAGAGTGGCGCTGGGACGCGGCGGAAGACCCCACGAGGCAGGCGAACTCATCGCGTTTCTGCTCGGCGACCGAGCGGCATACATGACCGGTGCGGTCATCAACATCGACGGCGGCACCGACTTCTGAACTCAGATGTCGATGCTGTCGGCCAGCAGTCCACGGTGAAAGCTCGGGTCGCCGAGCAACATCGCCGACGATCTCGCTCGCTTGTAATACATGTGCGCGGGATGTTCCCAGGTGAATCCGATACCGCCGTGCAACTGGATGTTGGCCGCTGCGGCGCGCGCGTACACGTCCGAGCAGTACGCCTTGGCCAGCGCTGCCGCCGATTCGGACTCAGTGGGAAAGTGATCAATGGCGTGGACGGCGTATTGCGCTACGCCTCTGGCGCATTCGATGTCGAGCATGAGATCGGCGCAGCGGTGTCGAATCGCTTGGAATGAGCCGACAGGTCTACCGAACTGGCTACGGACCTTGACGTAGGCGACCGCCTGATCAAGGCACCGTTGGGCGCCGCCGACTTGTTCGTTGGCCAGCGCTGCCGCCGCCTGACTCAACGCGTGGCTCAGCCCGGGCCACGCATCCTCACCGCCGATGCGTATCGCAGCGGTGTCCACGAACTCGATGACGGCTTGACGGCGCGTCGGGTCGAGGGTGGACTGCTCTCTGCGTACCAGGTCATCGGTGTTCTCGACAGCGAAGAGGCCCACGGCGCCGGACGCGGCGCGGGCCACCACAAGCACGAGATCGGCGATACCGCCGTCGGGCACATAGTGTTTGGTTCCCCGAAGCATCCAGTCGCCGCCATCTTGGCCGGCTGTTGTCTCGATGCCATCGCGATCCCATCGTCCGGACCGCTCGGTAAGTGCCAGGGTCGCGATGGTCTCACCGGACGCGATGCCGGGTAGGTACCGTTCGCACGCTTCCTCGTCACCGGAACACATGAGCGCACCCGCGGTGAGCACCGCCGATGTGAAGTAGGGACCGGGCACTAGCGCCCCGCCCATCTCTTCGAGCACCAGACCGAGTTCGGCGAAGCCGAACCCCTCGCCGCCGTACGCCTCGGGAATGATCAATCCCTGCAGGCTCATCTGATCGGCCATGGCGCGCCATATCGTCGGATCGAAGCCCTTTTCCGACGCCATGAGGCGACGAACCTCGGATTCTGGTACGTGGTGTTCGAGGAATGCGCGCACGGTCGATCGGAACTCGCGCTGGTCGTCTGTAAGAGTGAAGACGGTGAAATCGGAGTCGATTGTCATGTCATCCGCTTCTCGGATCGTCGGCGCTTCGCCCCGTCGGACTGACGTGGGGGACAGAGTCGCTTCGCCGCAATGTCTGCAACCATTCGCCGACCGGCGGCGGCGCGGGGACTGCAGCTTCCAGCCGCCCCGGATCGGCCGACCAGAATTCCGCCCAGCTGGGGAACGCGTCATGGAACGTCCCTTTGTGCGCAGATGTGTTGGGCCAGCGCATCTTCTCGGGACCGAGCGGAGGATCGGTGATATCGCTCTGATACCAGAACAGCGGAGTTCGTCGGGCGAAGTACCAACGGCCGTGCCGCCGTTCATATGCATCGAGGTAGGCGAGCAGTTCGATCACCCACGTCGTCTCGGTCTCGAGATCGTTGCGTGAGTAGACCAAGCCGGTCGCATGGTCGGCGTCGTGGACGTCGATCACGTGTGCGAGCGGCCCGTGCGCGCTGCCCAGCAGGTCATGTCGCATCTCGGTGTCGTACCACTGACGCAACGCTTCTCGTCCACGACGTTTACCCGGGACTCCGACGTCCTCGACGAAGAGGTTGACAACAGCATTGAGGTCACGCATGTCCAGAGCCACAGCGTATTTGGCCGCGAGTTGGCGGATCTCGTCGAGCGCTTCGAGACGTTCGACACGAGCGGCGAGCGCCGCGATGGTGTCGCCGGACTTGGCGGTCATGAGAGTGCGCCCGATTCCAAAAGCGTGCTGAGCGCGATCTTGTCGATCTTGTTCGTGGTGGTGTACGGCAGACTGTCCGCGTCCGGCAGCATGACCCACTTCTTGGGCACTTTGTAGGCCGCGAGTTCCGTGCGGCACTGTGCGGCCAGGGCGTCAGCCGACAGGTCGACGCCGTCGTCGAGCACTACCACGGCACTGACCACCGCGCCCTTCGCCGGATCGGGCAGCCCGACGACATAGGCGATGCGCACGCCGTCGATTCTGCTCAGCGTTGACTCCACTTCAATGGGAGCGACGTTGGCCCCCGAGGTCTTGATCATGTCGTCGGTGCGGCCCGCGAAGTAAAGGTGGCCGTCGTCATCGCGATATCCGGCGTCGCCGGTGTGATACCAACCGTCGGCATCGAATACGTCCCGATTACTGCGTCCGACGATGCCGCGCATCATGGCCCAGCCGCGCACACAGATCTCGCCGGCCACCCCGTTGGGCACTTCCTGACCGGTCTCGTCGACGACCTTGTGTTCATAACCCGGTGCCGAAACCCCGAGCGACCCGCGCTTGGATTCCGGCACCTGCTCGTGGGGTGGCCACCAGGTGTGTGAGCTGCACGTCTCGGTCATCCCGAGTTGTCGAACTCGTAGCGACGGGTCGGCAGCACGCCGTTCTGGCGGTAGCAGCACCTGCTGGTAGCCCTCTCGTAGGGCGGACAGATCGGTGGTCGCAAAGTCGGGATGGTTCGTCAACGCGGGACCGACGTGGGGAAAGCCCGTCGTATACGTTGCGCGTTCGGCCGCCAGCAGCCTGAGCACGTCGGCGGGCTCGAACCGATGCTCGGTCAGGATCGTCACTCCGATTTGCATCGGTCCCAGCAGCCCGAAGATCAGGCCGCCGACCCAGAAGAAGGCCATCGGGATATAGACGCGGTCGGTGGGATCCCACTCGTGTTGGCTTGCGATGAAACGCGAATGCGCGATAGCAGTGTTCTGAGAGTGGATGATGCCCTTGGGATTCGACGTACTGCCGGAGGTGTAGATGATGACCATGTCATCCGTCTCGCGCACCGTCGACTCGCAGGCGTCGAGGAACGTTTGCGCGACCGGTTCCGGCCAGTCCTGGGCATCCGGTGCCAGCGAGAAGACATTGCGCAGGTGCGGTAGCCGGTCGGTGAGTACGGGGTTCGCGGCGCCGGGAGCGACTCCGGTGGCCTGCTCGAGTCGGGCCTCGACGTCCTTGCCCAGCAGGGTGGGCACCGACACCACCGTGTGAATATCGGCGTCGCGAAGTAGCCATTCGAGTTCGGGCGGCTGGAAGAACGTATTGATGGGTACCGCCACGGCCCCGATCCGGGTGGTTGCGAGGAACGCGACCGCGAAGTCGGGGCCGTTGGGCGCGAGGATGCCGACCCTGGCCCCCTTGGTCACGCCGGCGGCGAGCAGTCGGCGCGCCATCTCCGCTGACTGTTCGTCCGCTTCGGAGTACGTGATTCGCTCGTCGGTACCGGCTCCGTCCGACGACACGACAAAGTCACTGCGACCGAATCGCTCGACGAGTTCGGCGAGCATCGCTGGCACGACAGCCGGATAGGGAAGAGGGTCGTAAGCGAATGTGCGGGTTGAACTCACCCTGGCCACCTCGATGTGACTGAACAGATTGGCAATGGATGTTTCATCGTACAGCGGTCCCGATCATGGCATCCATTGCCCGCCGGATACTGAGATCATCTGACCGGTGATGTGTTTGGCCGACGGTGAGCAAAGGAATCCGACGGTCTTGGCGATGTCGGCGGGTTCACCGATGGATCCGGTCAGTGTCGTGGCACGCATGGTTTCGAGCTCGGCATCGCTCTTTCGAGAGAGCAACCATGGTGTCGCGGTGGTCCCGACCACCACGGTGTTGACGCGCACGCCGAGCGGACCGAGTTGCACGGCCATCAGCCTGGACAGGCCTTCCACACCAGCCTTCGCTGCGGCGTACGCGGCCGGCCCGGTACGGACACCGTGCGCAGACACCGAACTGATGTTCACGATCGCGCCGGTTTTCTGCTCGACCATCTGGCGTGCGGCAACCTGCGCCATGATGAAGGTGCCGGTGAGGTTGACCGCGACGATCCGATTCCAGTCCTCGTCCGTTTGGTCGAGAAACGTGGCGGGCAACGTCATGCCCGCGTTGTTCACCAGCGCCTGGATCGCGCCGTGAGAGGCCGCAAGCGCGCCGAGTTCGTGTTCGACCGCCGCGCGGTCGGTGATAGACAACTCGACCGGAATGATCAGACCCGAACGGACGGCATCACTCTCGGCGGTCTTGGCCAACGCTTTGGCGTTCACATCGACGACGGCCACCCGGTAGCCGGCGTCGACGAGCTCATCGACGATCGCCTCGCCTATGCCTCGGGCGCCGCCGGTCACCACGGCCAATGCGCGCTTATCCGACACGGCGACGCCGATCTTCCTTGACCAGCCGCTCAATACGATTGATGGACGGCTGAAGCAAGACGACCGCCTGGCTCATGATGGCCACCAGATCGCCGCGTCCGTCGCCAGCCACCCACGTGTCGATCGCGGCGCGGTTGGCCCCGTTGACGACGGTGGCCGCCAAGCGGGGACGCAGATCCGAGTCGGGGTCGGCATCGAGCCACCGCGCGACCTCACGGGTCATCTGGTCGATCCAGTCATCGTTAATGCGCAGCCGCGTCGCGCGAAGCGCGGGGTAGCTTGCGTACATTCGCGCTCGGACCACGAAGATCTCCGGTTGTGCGGCGATCGCTTCGGCGACGGCGGCAGATGCCTCGGACAGGGCTCCCCACAACGTGATCGAGCGCGAAGCGCGAAATCGGCGGGTGGCCTCGTCGAGTCTTTCGGCGTAGCCGTCGAAGAGGATGTCCTCTTTGGTCGCAAAATGGTGGAAATACGTCCGCGGCGCAACGCCTGCGGCAGCGGCGATCTGATCGACGGTGGTGGCGTCGTAACCATGTGTCTCGAAGAGTGCGACCGCTGCGGCGATGAGCGCCTCTCGGTTGCGCTGGCCGCGCATCCGTCGTTGATCCATAGTCCTCATCCTCGCAAGGTCGCGGTGCCTGCCGACAGGGCGACGACCGATCCCTGACTGGTGCGGAAATGCACGGTCGTGTCACGTCGCCACACTTCGGTGCGCAATGGCGCGCCTAGCATCACGGGTTTGGCGAATCGGCAGCTGATTGACTGAAGCGTTGTGGGATCGCCGCCGCCGAGACTGTTGATCACAGCGCGCGCAGCGAATCCGAAGGTGCATAGACCGTGCAGGAACACATCGTCGAAGCCGGCCTTCTTGGCGGCATCGGGATCGATGTGTAGCGGGTTGCGGTCACCGCTGAGTCGGTAGATGGCGGCCTGTTCCGGCCGCACCTCGTCGATGATGGTGGCGTCGGAAGGTCCGGTGGGCTCATCTGCGGACGCGGGGCCGCGGTCTCCGCCGAACCCGCCGCCGCCGAGCACCATGGTCTGTCCCACTGCGACGAATAGTTCGCCGTCGCCGTCGGTGCCGCGGGTCGTGACCTCGATCGCTGCGTGTTTGCCCTTGTCCCACACCGCGGTGACCTCCCCGTTCACGGTGACCTCACCGCAAGGTTGCACCGGCCGAGACACCGACAGCGACTGTCCGCCGTGCACGATGGGAAACGAGCCGAGATCGAGGACGCTGCGCAGATCCTTGACCGCCCACCAGTTCGCCAGCAGCGCGAAGGTCGGCAGTACCCCGGGACCGCGCCGTTCGTCGAGGAGGTCCAGCTCGTGGGGTGGCCGGGCGCCCACTCCGAGTGCGTAGAGGATGGTGTCGGCTTCCGTCCACTCGAACGTCGTCGGATCGAGCTTGGTGCCCACTGCATTCGCGTCAAGGCTCAACGCAACCTCCCGGGTGATCGGACTGAACGTATTGACGATATATGTTCAATCGTGCAATATAGTGGCAGTAACTGCAACTAGTTTCTAGGAGCGATCGCAATGAAGTTCGGCGTATTCATCCTCGGCGACAAGCCCAACCACCTGTCCGATCAGGAGGTGTTCGCCAATGTGTTGGAAGAAGCACGCTGGGCCGAGGAACTCGGCTACGACGAGGTCTGGCTGGCTGAGCACCATTTCTCGCCCTACGGCATGCTCGCCGACCTTCCCTTGGTAGCCGCCGCCATCGCCGCGCAGACTGAGCGCATCCGTATCGGTACCGCGTGCATGGTCAGCCCGTTTCACAATCCGATCCAGCTCGCAGAGCGCATCGCGATGGTCGATGTGTTGTCCGGCGGACGGTTCGATGCCGGCTTCGGCCGCGGTTACCAAGCCCACGAGTTCCAGGGCTTCGGCATTTCGATGGACGAGGCGACAGGTCGCTATCAGGAATGTGTTGACATCGTGAACCTGCTGCTCACGCAGGAGAATGTGAGCTACGAGGGCAAGTATTTCCAGCTTGAGGATGTGACCATCTATCCGCGTCCGGTACAGCGGCCCGTTCCGGTGTGGGGCACAGTGATGAAAACACCGTCGAGCTTTGAATGGTTGGCGGACAAGGGTTTTGGCGCGATCATCGGCAATCCCTACACGGTCGACCCGGACCTGCAGGGTGCACTCGACATCTACCTGGAAACCCAGGCCAAGAAGGGGCTTGAGGCCGCCACCGAGAACGTCTGGGCACTCCTTAATGCGTTCTGCCACACCGACGACGGCTTCGCCCGCACCTACCCGCGGGAGAGTGTCGAGCTGTCCATCAAGACGCATCTCAAATACTCGAATCCGTTCGAGCGTGGCGGTGAGATTCCAGCCGATTACAAGGCCTACTCGGACTGGTTCGAGAAGCACGACAAGCAGAGCTACGAGCAGGTGCTCAACTCGCATTTGACCTTGATGGGTGATCCCGAGCGCATCATCACCAAGATGCAGACCGTCATCGACATGGGTTGGCGCAACATCATGCTGCGGATGTCGCGGGGCGGTGCGATGGACCGCGCCAAGGTTTACGAGTCGATGAAACTGTTCTCCCAAGAGGTGATTCCGGCCGCAACCGAGCTCGCAGCGGCCCCGGCCTGACGCTGTGACGAGTATCCGTGGCGCAGCGGCCATAGTCGGTGCCGCAGACGAGGTTTCGCCCGAAGGCGTCATCGACGTGCCACTGCGAGAGCTCGAGGCGCGAGTCATCCGGGCGGCGCTGGCCGATGCGGGACTGACTCTCAAGGACGTCGACGGCCTGTGTTCCTGTACGGGGGGCACGTTGATGCACTCCGTGGAACTAGCCGAATACTTGGGCATCACACCGCGTTTCACCGATGCGACACAGACCGGCGGCGCCAGTTACGGGCTCTATGTCGAGCACGCGGCGGCGGCGATCGCGGCGGGCCTTGCCGAAACAGTGGTGATCGTCTATGCATCGACGCCGCGCGCCGCGCGTAGACGAGGCGAAAAGGGGATGGGTGTCTTCGCCACACCCGAGCGCCTCGAATGGGAGACGCCCTTCGGGGTGATGTTGCCCATCAGCGCCTACGCGCTGGCCGCGAATCGGCACATGGCCGAATTCGGCACCACTGCAGAACAACTCGCGCAGATCGCAGTCGACACTCGCAAGTGGGCCGCGCGCAATCCGCGCGCGCACCTCCAGAATGAGATCACGGTCGACGACGTGCTGAACTCCGGCTACCTTGCCGAGCCGGTGCACAAGTTGGAGTGCTGTCTGGTCACCGACGGCGCGGGTGCAATCGTGGTGACCTCGGCGGCGCGGGCTCGCGATCTTGAAAAGGCGCCCGTTTACGTGTTGGGGGCGGCCTCGGCCGCATCGCACACGATGATTTCACAGATGCCTGACTTGACGGTCACCCCTGGCGCGGTGTCGGGACCGGCGGCGTTCGCCCAAGCGGGGCTGACCCCAGGCGAGGTCGACGTCGTGCAGCTCTACGACTCGTTCACCATCACGGTGCTGCTGGCCCTCGAGGCTCTCGGCTTCTGCGCCAAGGGGGAGGGCGGCGCCTTCGTCGGTGATGGCGCGCTGGCCCCCGGCGGTACGCTCCCCGGCCAGACCACCGGCGGCGGACTCGCGTATACGCATCCCGGCGCGTTCGGCGCGTTTCTGCTCGTCGAGGCGACCCGCCAGCTGCGCGGCGAATGCGGCGACCGGCAGGTGGATGCCGACGTCGCATTGGCGCACGGGACCGGTGGCGTGCTGTCGGCGACGTCCACAGTGATTCTCGGAACGGAGGCGACGCTGTGAATGACGACGTTCCCGCCATTCCGGTGCCCGAGCCGAGCGCGGTCTCGGCACCCTATTGGGATGCGACCAAGAGCAAGACTCTGACGATGCAGCGGTGTGCGAATTGCCGCCGGCTGGTGTGGTATCCGCGATTCGTTTGCCCGCACTGCGGGGGCGACCAACTTGTCTGGGAAACGTTGTCCGGTCGCGGTGTCGTCTATGCGGTCAGCGTGCACCATCGTCCCGCGCTGCCTGCCCTCGCCGACAAAGTGCCCTATTCGGTCGTGCTCGTCGACCTGGACGAGGGTGCACGCATCATGTCGAATGTGTTTGGCGTCCCGCCGCAGGTGGGGGACGAGGTCGACGTCGCATGGGTGCCGCTGCCGGATGGGCGCAACCTGCCGACCTTCGAGTGCAGGTGAGTCGTGTCCGCGCCAGACGTCGAACTCCAGCGACGGCGTGAGGAACTGGTCTTGCGACACGTCGCAGGCGAGAATGACCGTGATCTCGAGGCGATCATGGCGACATTCACCCATCCGCGTTACGAGATCGTCCCGACCGGCATGGTGTTCGACGGGGATGAGCAAGTCCGTCAGATGATTCTGCGTCAGTGGGACGAATTGCCCCGGCTGCATTATTCGGCCGAAGCCATATTCCACTCCGCCGACGGTTTGGTGGTGGAGACCAGGACGACGCGTCCTGGTGCTGCGGTGGACATGCTCAGCATCAACCTGTTCATCTTCCGCGGCGACGGGCTGATCCTGGAGCGCTGCTATTTCGATCGGATGCTGTTTGCCGCGCAGATGCAGGCCGCCACCTGACTGCACGATTGAACACATATCGTCATATTGTAGAATTCTCGCCGACCCGGCAAGGAGTGTGATGTCCGCTCAAACAGGCACTGAGGCCTCGGCGCCGAGCACAGACCTCGCGGTCGAGTTCTACCGACTGATGAGCAAGGTGCAACACGGCGACAAACGAGTGCGCAAGGCGTTGTCCTCGGGAGAGGCGGCGATGAGCTACTGGCCGGTCGACGGTCAGGAGGCGATGTCGGCAGGCGCGATGCTTGCGTTGGCCGATGGGGACCAGTTGGTCACCACCTACCGCGGACTCGGCGATGTCTTGGCCAAGGGCATCGATCTGGAGGGCTACTTCGCCGAGATTCTCGGACGCCGCGACGGATTGTCGAAGGGCAAAGCAGGCGCGATGGGTATCTGCGACCCCGCACACGGCATCGCATGGACCACCGGCATCGTCGGTGCAGGCCCCTTGATCGCCAACGGCATCGCGTTGGCCGCTGCGCGCCGCGAGACCGGGCAGGTTGTCCTGGTGAGCTTTGGCGACGGAGCCACCAGCATCGGCTATGTCCACGAGGCGATGAACATGGCCGCGGTCTGGTCACTGCCGGTGATCTTCTTCTGCCAGAACAACGCGTGGGCCGAGGGCACCGCTTACGACCGATACACGCGCGCCGCCCAGCTGTCCGACCGCGCCGTGGGTTACGGAATGCCCGGAGTCACCGTCGACGGCACTGATCCACAAGCCGTCTACGACGCGGTGTCGGCGGCGGCTGAACGAGCGCGAGCCGGAGCGGGCCCGACATTCGTCGAGGCAAAGGCCTACCGGCTACAGGGTCACTATTTCGGCGACGCGATGGGATACGCGGACCAGGAGGAACTGGCCGCAAAACGGTCCGACCCCCCGTTCGCCCGATACCGGGCACGGTTGATCGCCGATGGAACCGCTACCGAAGCGGAACTCGATGCCATCGACAACGAAGTGACTGCTGAACTCGATGCAGCCTTCACTGCCGCTGCTGCGTCAGAACCCCCGGCCGTCGACGAACTCACCCGAGATGTGTTCTCCTGCAATGGGTCAGAGCTTGCTGAACCCGGCCAGGTGCATGCCGTCCTGCCAGGGGGGGACACCGAGGAAATGGGTTTGGTGCAGGCGATCAACAGGACACTTGACCGAGCGATGGCCGCCGACGATTCTATTGTTCTGCTCGGCGAGGACATCGGCGATCCGTCGGGCGGTGGCATGTTCAAAGTCACCGCCGGTCTCTCAGGCAAGTATGGGGAAGGTCGCGTGCTCGACACTCCCATCGCCGAATCCGCAATCGTGGGCGCGGCGATAGGAGCCTCGTTGGGCGGCCTGCGTCCCGTGGCCGAACTGATGTTCATGGACTTCCTCGGCGTCGCGATGGACCAGATCGCCAATCACGCGGCCAAGGTGCGATATATGTCCGGTGGTCGCAAAGGTGCGCCGCTGGTGATCAGGACGATGGTGGGAATGGCTGCGGGGCCCCAACATTCGCAGGCATTCGAGGCCTGGGCGATGCACACACCCGGGCTGAAGGTCGTCTGGCCGAGTACCGCTGCTGATGCCGCCGGTCTGCTGAAAGCCTGTCTTTCCGACAACGATCCCTGCCTGTTCGTGGAATCCATGAAGCTCTATTACGGGGGCGGCAAGGGTCCCGTACCGGTGGCCGACTACGTGATCCCGCTCGGCCAGGCCGATGTCAAGCGCCAGGGATCCGATGTCTCAGTCGTCACCTACGGCGTCATGGTGCATGCGGCGCTGGAGGCGGCTGAAAGACTTGCCAGCGAGGGAGTTTCGGTCGAGGTGGTGGATTTGCGCACGCTGGTACCGCTGGACTTGGCGACCGTTTTGAAGTCGGTCCGTAAGACCACTCGGTTGGTGGTCGCCCATGAATCGGTCGGGTTCTGTGGACCGGGCGCGGAGATCGCCGCCGCGGTCGGCACGGAACTCTTCGGTGTGCTCGCTGCACCCATCCAGCGTGTTGCGGGGACGTACACGCCGATCCCACGGGCGGCGACGCTGGAAGCCGCCTGCCGACCGGGCGCAGACCAGGTGGTCGAGGCGATCAGGAGGATTTCGTGACAGAAGTGCGGATGCCCAAGCCTGGTGACGCCATCACCGAAGCCGAGATCACCGAGTTCTTCCATGAAGATGGCGGCTCGGTCACTGAAGGTGAGCCGCTGTACTCCATCGCCACCGACAAGGTGGAGATGGACATCGAGTCTCCCGCGACCGGCACGGTGTCATGGAAGGTCTCCGAAGGTGGCACCTATGAGGTCGGTGAGCTGATCGCCGTCATCTCGTGACCGAACTCCCAAGCCGCGTTGACCTGGGCGCCGAAGAGCTGTCCGGGATCATCGCCGGTGACACGCTCACGGTCACCATCAATCGGCCGGAGAAGCGCAATGCGCTGACTGCCGACGGGTATCACGGAATCAAGCGAGCGGCGATGATCGTCGCCGACGAACCCACACTGAATTTCCTCGTCATCACCGGTACCGGCGATACATTCTGCGCGGGCGGCGACATGAACGCTGTCGGCAACCCTGAGCGGCGATGGGATTCGTTCACCGATGCCTACGACTCCACTCCTTTCGAGACGCTGGGAAAGATCCCGAAGATCGTGGTGTGCGCTGTCAACGGACTCGCTCTTGGCGGCGGGCTGGTGATGACGCTCTATGCGGATCTGGTGATCGCCTCCGACAGAGCCCGACTCCGCGTGCCTGACCTCACCCGCGGCGTCTACGAGGCCTTCGTTGCCGCGCGACTCCCACAACGAGTCGGCACGCTGCGGGCCAATCACCTGATCTACGGCAACGATTGGGTAGAGGCCGACGAGGCGATGCGACTCGGTCTCATCGGCAAGGTCGTGCCGCACGAGTCGCTCGTAGCCGAGACCGCCGCGCTGCTCGACAGGGTGCGCAACACCGGCCCGGCGGCGCGCGCCGCGATGAAGCGTGAGATGGCTCGTGCGCTACCGCCTGTCGACGTGTCGGGCTACTGGGCGTCGATGGGCACCCCAGAACAGATCGAAGCGTTCACCGCATTCCTGCAGAAGCGGCCTCCGAAATGGCCGGTCGGCGTCGACCGTGAGGCTTTCGTCGCTACTCGACGACCGGCGTGGATGCCAGCACCAACTCATCCTGAAGGGACTGAAATCCGTTGATCTCCACCAGGTTCACCGAAGCTTTCGGCATCGAACACCCGATCGTGCAAGGCGGCATGCAGTGGGTCGGCCGCGCGGAACTGGCCGCTGCAGTATCGGATGCCGGCGGTCTGGGACTGATCACCGCGCTGACTCAGCCGACGCCTGCTGACCTCGCGAACGAGATTGCCCGCGCACGGGATCTCACCGACAAGCCGTTCGGCGTCAACCTCACGATCCTGCCGACCATCGATCCGCCGCCCTACGATGAGTACCGGCAGGTGATCGTGGATGCCGGGATCAAAATCGTGGAGACAGCCGGTTCGAACCCGGGCCCGCATCTGCCGATGTTCCACGACAACGGAATCAAGGTGTTGCACAAGTGCACCTCCGTGCGGCACGCGGTCAAGGCTCAGAGCCTGGGTGTGGACGGCATCAGCATCGACGGTTTCGAATGTGCGGGGCATCCTGGTGAAGACGACATTCCGGGACTGGTCCTGATACCCGCGGCGGCGAAGGAAATCGAGATTCCCATGATCGCCTCCGGCGGGTTCGCCGACGGTAGGGGGCTGGTTGCTGCGCTGGCGCTTGGCGCCGACGGGATCAACATGGGGTCGCGGTTCATGTGCACTGTGGAGTCGCCGATCCACCAGAAGGTCAAGGAGGCGATCGTCGCGGGCAGTGAACTCGACACCGAGTTGATTTTCCGGACCTTGCGCAACACCGGTCGGGTGGCCAGCAATTCGGTGTCACGCGAGGTCGTCGAAATCCTGAACCAGGGAGGCCAATTCGAAGACATCGCGCATCTGGTGTCGGGTAAGCGCGGGGTCAAGGTGTACGAGACCGGGGATCTGGACGCCGGCATCTGGTGGGTCGGGACGGCGATGGGGTTGATCGACGACATACCGACGGCCGGGGAACTCGTTTCGCGCATCGTGGCTGACGCGGAGCAGATCATCAGCAAGCGGCTCGCGGATGCGATTCGATGAGCGAACTCCCTACTGGCACCTCAAAACTCACCGGATGCGAAGAGATCCTCGTCGCCAACGACGGCGCCGTCCGCATCGTCACGCTGAACAACCCCGGCAACGCCAATGCCGTGAACAACCGGATGCACGGTGCCTTTGCGAGGCTGTGGACCACCCTCGGTGAAGACCCCGACGCCCGCGCGGTGCTGCTGACGGGAACCGGTGACTTCTTCTCTGCGGGCGGGGATCTCGTGGAGTGGTTGCACACGCATGTGGAGAACCCGGTAACTCGTCGCGAAGGGATGCGTGATGCCCGCCGGATCGTGCGCGACATGATCGACTTTCCGCTGCCGATCGTCGCCGCCGTCAACGGGCCGGCGGTCGGATTCGGCTGCAGCATCGCGGTGTTGTGCGACATCGTGCTGATGTCGGACCGCTCGTTCTTCGCCGACACCCATGTCGCAAGCGGCCTCGTGGCCGGCGACGGCGGCTCGGTGTTGTGGCCGCTACTGATGAGCCTGTTGAAAGCCAAGGAGTATTTGCTCCTCGGCGAGCGCATCAAGGCCGACAAAGCCGTCGAACTGGGGTTGGCGAACCGCGTAGTTCCCCACGGCGACATCAAGACCGAGGGCCTGGCGCTCGCTCATCGGCTTGCCGCGTTGCCCGCGCGCGCGGTTCAGGACACCAAGCGCACCTTGAACCTTCATGCGGAGCGTGCGGTCACCGCCATTCTCGAATACGGAATCTCCGCTGAGACCGAGTGTTTCACCACACCGGAGCACCGCGCTGCGATAGACAAGTTCCTCGACAAGTCATGACCGGCATACACGGGGTGAATCCGGATTCGCTGATCCTGACCGAGGACCGCGACGGCGTCGCGGTGATTTGGTTGAACCGCCCCGAGCAGCGCAATTCGCTGCGCTATGAGTCCTGGTCGGAGCTGGCGGCGGCGCTGGAGTCCGTGTCAGCCGCTCGCGGTGTCGTCATTGCCGGTGCGCAGGGATTCTTCAGCGCCGGAGGGGATTTGAAGACGGGGCCTGCGCATGGCGCAGGTCCGCTGGGGCCTGCGGGCAGGGTCGAACACGCGCAGCGGGTCATGGAACAACTTCGATCGGTCGGCGTTCCCACGGTTGCCGCGGTCGAGGGGGCCGCAATCGGCCTCGGCTGGAGCCTGGCTCTGTCCTGTGATCTCGTGGTCGCCGCGCGCGATGCGTTCTTCTCGGCGCCGTTCGTCACCCGCGCGGTGGTCCCCGACGGCGGCCTCGCGTGGCGACTCACCCAGCAACTCGGCAGGCATCGCGCTTCGTCGCTGTTGTTGCGCGGCAACCGCTTGCCTGCCGAAGATGCGCATCGGCTGGGACTGGTCACCGACCTCGCCGAACCCGCCGCCGCAGTCGACGACGCCATCGCGATCGCGCGCTCGCTTGCCGAATACGATCAGGGCGCGGTCGAGTTGACGAAGCGACTCATCGCAGCGGCGGAGGCCGCCCAGCTGGCGGCGTTCCACCCGCTGGAGTTGGCTGTGGCCACGGTCGCGCAACAGCGCTCGGCTAGCGAGGCAGCCCGAGGCCAGTGGTCGAGATGAGATCCCGCTGAATCTCGCTTGTCCCGCCACCGATGGTGTGCAGCAGGGAGAGCAGCAGCCCCTCCGAGAAGTGGCCGTGCAGAACTGCGTCGGGGTCATCGGGCATCAGCGCACCCGCTGGGCCGAGCAGAGTCGCTCCCAGCTGCCGTAGTTCCGCGGTGAGTTCGGAGTGATAAAGCTTCGATAGTGAGGGAAGCGCGGGATCAAGGGCACCCGCGGCCTGCTGATGGGCCACCCGATAGGACAGTGCGCGGCCGACCTCGACCCGCTCCACCGCACGCGCCAGCGCGAGCCTGTTGGCCGGATCGGCCAGCGGATCGTGCGAGGAGCCTCGCTGAGCGAGGCACCAGTCCACCAGTTCGTCCAGATAACGCTGCGCCTGGGCGGCGCGGGTCACGTTCGACCGCTCCGCGACCAGCAGAGCCTTCGCGACTTTCCAGCCGTCACCTTCATCGCCGACCAGATTGGTCGCCGGCACGCGAACCCCGTCGAAGAACTCCTCGGCGAACGTCGGATAGCCGGTCATCGAGCGAATGGGCCGACGCGTGATACCCGGTGTGTCGAGATCGACGAGAAAGAATGAGATGCCTTCCTGCCGCTTTTCACCGAGCGGCGTGGTGCGGGCGAGGACGAAGATCCAGTCGGCGAGCACACCGTTACTGGTCCAGGTCTTCTGCCCGTCGAGCACGTAGTCGTCGCCGTCGCGGCGCGCAGTCATGCGCAGCGCGGCGAGATCGGAACCCGCTTCGGGCTCGGAGTAACCCTGCGCCCACATCCGTTCGGACCGCGCGATTTTGGGTAGGTGCTCGGCTTGCTGCTCAGGCGTGCCGAACCGGAACAGCACGGGCGCCAACATGTTCACGCCGTTGGTGTTGACCATCGGGGCGCCGGCGTAGGCCAATTCCTCCCGGATCACCACCTGCTCGACGATGCCGAGTCCGCCACCTTCGAACTCTGCAGGCCAGTGCGGAACGAACCAACCTCGTTCGTGCAGTGCCTGGCAGAACTGGACGGCACGTTCGTGGTCTTCCCTCGGCCAGTAGTCGGGATTGGCTGCGGTGCGCCGGAATTCGTCGGGGAGATTGGCGGCCAACCACTCCCGCAGCTCGCCACGTAGCGCGTCGATCTGCGGTCCGCCTCCGAACCGGACGATCGGACTCAGCGGCACGGTCAGACCCGGTCCGACGGCTTGGCGGCCTTTTTCATCAGCTCCACCATGTAGTCCTGGAACTCCTTGGACCCCGTGACAACAGCCTGCAGGTCGTTACTCGCCTGCTGGTGTGTCCGGAAACCCATGTTTTCCCACGCTCGGAGGATTCCGGCTTTGGTGGCTTGCAGCGTGATCAGGGGCGCCTTGGCGATCTTGGCAGCGAGTTCCTCGACCTCGGCCTCCAGTCGGTCACGCGGTACAACACGGTTGACCAACCCGAACTCGAGAGCCTGCTCGGCCGAGATCTTTTGCGCGGTGTACAGGTACTCGGCGGCACGCTTGTAATTCATGAACACCCATGGCTCGAACATCGTCTCCGATCCCGGCAGACCGAATCCGGGCACCAACGGCATCTGGAACCAGGCGTCATCGCTGCACACCGTGATTTCAGGGATGAGCGCCCAGGTCGTTCCGCCGCCGATCGCATAGCCATGAACCTGCGATATCACGGGCTTGGGAAACTCCCACAGCTTGAGCACCGGCCATAGGAAAAGCTGGGCAGCCGAACGCCAGACCTTGCCCGACGCCTCGAGTTCGGCCTTGAACTCCGGATAGCTGCCGTCGGGTACGTGGCCCGAGCAGAACCCTTTGCCGTTGGCCTTGATGATGACGACCTTGATGTCGTAGTCATATTGCGCATCATCGAGCGCTTCGTTGACGCTGTGCACCATCTCAGAGGTCTGGGCGTTGGCGCGCTCTGGGTTGTTGAGGATGATGCGCGCGATCGCCCCGTCCTTTTGATATACGACGTGATCTAGCTCCCGCGTTTCCACCTTTAAGTCCTCCTCAAACGGCATTGCTCCAGGCGCAATGATGGTAGTGCAATTAAACAGAATATGTAATAGTGTTCTACTGAGAGGATGGTGCCGATGACGACGACGGAGCTGCGCTGGGACCCTTTCGACCGCAGCCTGCACGCCGAACCGTACTCGGTGTGGAAGCGGATGCGCGACGAAGCGCCGGTCTACTACAACCCGGAGTACGACTTCTACGCGCTCAGCCGGTTCGACGATGTCATGACAGCCTCGCTCGACACCGAGACGTTCTCGTCCGAGCACGGGATCACTCTCGACATGATCACCGAGGACCCGTGGGGATCGCCGAAGGCGATGATCATGATGGATCCGCCCGATCACACTTCGCTGCGCAAGATGGTCAATCGCACGTTCTTTCGGAGCAGGATCGCCAAGCTCGAGGATTACGTCCGCGAGCTGTGCCGCGGGTACCTGGATCAGTACGTGGGCGCCGACGGATTCGACTATGTGCGTGACTTCTCGGCCAAACTGCCGGTGATGGTGATCAGTTCGCTGCTCGGATTTCCCGAGGAGGATCACGACAACCTCCGCGTGTGGTCCGACGCGCAGGTCCATCGCGACGAGGGCGTGGTGGAACGCAGTGCCGCCGGCGACGAGGCCTCGGCGAAGCTGTTTGAGTACTACCGCCAGCAGATCGAACTGCGACGCCAGCATCGCACTGCGGACATCGTCAGCGATCTCATGGATTCCGATCTCGTCATGCCCGACGTCGACCCGCGCCGACTCGACGATGGCGAGCTGCTGGTGTTCATCGCGATGGTCAATGTGGCGGGCAACGAGACCGTCGCACGCTTGCTCGGTTGGGCGGCGCTGACGTTGGCGCGCAATCCGGAGCAGCGCGCGAAATTGGTGGAGGATCCCGGACTCATCGGCGGCGCGGTCGAGGAATTGCTGCGCTATGACGCACCGTCACCGGTTCAGGGCCGATATTCACTGCGCGACACCAGCTATCACGACGCCGTCATACCGGCAGGTTCCAAGGTCGCGCTGCTGACCGGATCGGCCGGACGCGACGAGCGTCAGTATGTCGACCCCGATAAGTTCGACGTCACGCGCACCGGAATCCGACATATCAGCTTCGGGCACGGATCGCACTTCTGCCTCGGCGCTGCGCTCGCGCGGCTGGAAGCGCGCGTCGCCATCGAGGAGACGCTGAAACGATTTCCGACCTGGGAGGTCGACGAGGCTGAGGTCGCATATGTCCACACGAACTCGGTGCGTGGCCCCGCCAGCGTTCCAGTAAAACTGTGACAACGGGACTCACGGTCCGTTCGGAAGCCGGTGTGCGGTGGCTGGTGCTCGACCGCCCCGATGTCGGCAATTCCGTCACCCGTGCGATGCAACGCGATTTGATCGACAATCTGGCCTCAGCGTCCGCGGATCCCGAAATTCGGGCCGTCGTTTTCACCGCAGCCGGTGAACGGCATTTCTGCACGGGTCCAAATCTGCGCGACCCGAACATGCGGCCCAGCCAAGACCGGATCGCCGGCGACGCGGCCCGGATTCTGCGTACCGGATCCCAGGCGGTGGTCGCCGCGCTGCTGGACTGCGACAAGCCGGTGATCTGTGCGCTCAACGGTGTCGCGGCAGGGGTCGGCGCCAGCATGGTGCTCGCCTGTGACCTCGTCGTGGCGGTGGAATCCGCGCGGATCATCGAACTGTTCGTCCGCAGAGGTCTCGCGCCCGACGGCGGCGCCGCATATCTCTTGACCCGGAAGGTGCCGTTCAACGTCGCCAAGAGGCTGGTCTTGTTCGGTGACGAGTTGTCGGCGACCGAAGCGCATCGGATCGGCCTCGTCAACGAGGTTGTCACCGACCACAACGAACTACGCAGGGTCGTGTCCGAATGGGCGCAACGACTCGCAAGCGGGCCGACTCGGGCGTTGGCGGCGGCGAAAATGATGCTCAATCAGGCCCTCGATGTAGACCGGGCATCGGCGTTCGTCAGTGAAGCGCTGTTGGTCGAGCAGGTCGCGGGCACCGCCGATGTTGCCGAGGGTGTCGCGGCATTCACCGAAAAGCGCGACCCGCGGTTCCAAGGTCGGTAGCTGGCGCTTCACACAGCGAGGTAGACGATGCGATTCATCTTGACTCATCCGATGCACAGCCATCCCTACAACCCGGACCTGGTCACTGGTTCGGGCGTGGCGGCCGTCGCCACGGCCGCCGAACGGGCAGGTTTCACGGGGTTCGGGTTCACCGATCACCCAGCGCCCCCACAGCGGTGGCTCGACACTGGTGGGCACGACGCACTCGATCCGTTCGTCGCGATGGGGTACGCGGCCGCCGTCACGTCAACATTGCGGTTGATCCCCAATCTGGTGGTGCTGCCATACCGCAATCCCTTCCTGGTCGCCAAGTCCGGTGCGACGTTGGACGCATTGTCTGGTGGAAGGTTTACGCTCGCGGTCGGCGTCGGCTACCTGAGGGGCGAGTTCGGTGCGCTGGGAATCGATTTCGAGCAACGCGCCGGATTGGTCGATGAGGCTCTCGAACTCATCGGCCGAGCGTGGACCCAGGACGACGTGACGTTCGCCGGTAAGCACTTTCAGGCCGCCGGGATCACTGCCCACCCGCGGCCGGTAAAGCGCCCCCCGATCTGGGTCGGTGGGAATACTGTCGCCGCGCGCCGCCGTGTCGTCGAGTACGCCGACGGCTGGTGTCCATTCGCCGCAGCCGACGCCTTGGCCAGGTACACCAAGACCGCGGTGATGGACGCCGAAGCCGGCCTAGCCGCCGGCCTCGATGATCTTCGACGCCGATGCGACGCAGCGGGAAGAGATTTCACGGCGATTGACATCACCTTCAACGGACTGCCGGGAACGCCGGGAACATCGTCGTTCGTCGCCGATGCGTATCTGGGCGAGGTGGATCGGCTGAGTCGGTTAGGAGTCACCGCAGTCACGCTTTCGGTGCCCGGCGATAGCGTGAACCACGCTGTGGAGGCGATCGAAGAGTTCGGAGCGTCGGTCATCGCAGCCCAGTCCCTCACTACTGTTCTGGAGACCTCATGAGTTTGTTCGATGCATTCGCGTATCGCGGTAAGCGTGTGTTGGTGGTGGGCGGCGCCACCGGCATGGGCAATGCGACCGCACGATTGGCGCTCGATGCCGGTGCAGAGGTCGTCGTGATGGACTACGCGTCGTCGGATCTGCCTGGGACGACGGCGATCCGCGTCAATCTGGCCGACGCGAAAAGCATCGATGCAGCGGTGACCGAGTGTGGCGGCACTGTGGACGCGTTGTTCGCGTGCGCGGGTGTCGCCGACGGTGACGGTATCGAGCGCATCAACTTCATCGGTCACCGGTATCTGATCGAGCGACTTCGCGCCAACGACATGCTGCCCCATGGCAGTGCGATCGCCTTCATCTCGTCGGCCGCGGGCCTGGCTTGGCGGTCGAATATGGCACAGCTCAACGAGTTTCTCGACATCGTTGACTTCGATACGGCTACGGCGTGGGCAATCGACAACAAGTGCGCGCACTACATGTTCACCAAGCAGGCGGTGTGTGCCTATGTCGCGAGAGAAGCCATGGACTTCATGGCCGACGGCATCCGGATCAACGCGATCTGTCCGGGACCGACGGACACTCCACTGGCTCAGGCGAATGCTGATCTGTGGTTGGACTTCGGCGCTGACTACCGCGCGAAGGTCGGAGTTGGGGCGGCCACGCCTATGGAACAGGCTTACCCGCTTCTGTTCTTGTGCAGCGATGCCGCGAGCGTGGTCAACGGAATCACCATGGTCACCGACTCCGGATATCTCAGTGCCGGCATCACGGAGGCCTTCCCGGCCGGTACACCCATGGCCAAGATGCTGTTGGACGGCTAGCGGTGAGTGCCGACTTTTCCGGACAGGTGGTCGTCGTCACCGGTGCCAGTGGCGGCATCGGCCGGGTACTCGCGCGACGATATGCGCGCCGCGGCGCCATGGTTGCACTGGTCGCGCGACGCTCGGACGAGCTTGCGATCACCGCGGAGAACATCGCCGAGGAGGGCGGTGGCGCGTCGGTTCATGTAGCGGACATCCGTGAGGAGGACTCGTGCAGCCGCCTGGTCGCCGACATCATCGCCCGCTGGGGGCGTCTTGACGTGCTGATCAACAATGCGGCTACTCCGGGCACCGATGAGGCCGTGCATGAGGCGTCGATCGCCAACTGGAACGATGTACTGGCGACCAATCTGGTCGCTCCCATGGTGCTGTCTCGCGAGGCGCTGACCCAGGCGATGCTGCCCGCAGGTCGGGGCAATATTCAGTTCATGTCCTCCGCAGCCGCGACAAATGTGCAACCGAAGAAGGCGCACTACGCGGCCGCCAAGCTGGGCTTGTCCGCGCTGTCACAGACGATGGCAATGGAAGTGGGCTCCAACGGTATCCGGGTCAACTGCCTGATAATCGGGAGCGTCGCGGGTCAGCTGTTCGACACCTACGTCGGACGCCGGGCAGCTGCCGAGGGAGTGGATCCCGGCGTGGTGCGCCAACGGTTGGCCGGAATGAACAAGCTCAACCGGTTGGTGCAGCCTGATGAGGTCGCCGAGGTGTCGATGTGGCTGGCGTCCGACGCTGCCTCCGCGATCACCGGCCAAGACATCAACGTCACCGGAGGCTGATATGTCCGTGCCCGATGTCGATCGGCGGGTAGCGAAACTTCTTTCTCTCAACGAGATTCGAGAGCTACCGTACAAATACGCGGCGGCAGTCGAATCGCGAGATGTTGACGCTATGGCCGAACTCTTCTCACCGAGTGCACGTTTCGGCTCCTATGGCGACGGTCCGGCCGGGTTGCGTCGGCTGATGGTCGACAGCATGACCGGTAGTCTGTTCGCGGTGATTCTGGTGGCCAACCATCTGGTGGAGTTCGACGACGACGTCCGCGCGCGGGGTCAGGTGTGGGCGCATTGCTATGCCCAAGAACGGGCCGACGGTTTTCTGGATCAGTTGATCAAGTATGAGGACACCTATGAGCAGGTGGCTGGGCGGTGGCTGTTCGTCCAACGCCGCCACCGACTGTGGTACGGAGCCGCTCATGCGCGGTCGCCTCTCGAGCAGAATGCCGCGGACTGGCCCCGAAGCCAAATCGGCGTCGGGGACCTCCCCCTAGCGGATCCTGAATTCGCCGCCTGGTGGCGAACCAGGAGCAGGGACTGAGTCGTGAAGTTCCTGCGCGGGCGGGACTCCACCGTCAACCGGTCCGCCCGAGCGATGCTGACGGTGGGAACTCTCGTCCCCAGTATGCTTGGGGCGTCCATCATCGGTGTGATGACCTCGCGCGGACTTCCCACGGGTGCGGCGCTGGGCGACCCAACGGTATTGCGCACCAACGTCATCGCCGCTGCAGTCTATTGCGCAGTCGTCGTGCCGATAGCAGCGTTCTGGGGTCTGTGGTGGACGACTGCGCGGTCGGATGCGTCACAGGCGGAGCGGCACGCCGTGCTCATGCGCATCCCCGCGCGCCTGACAATCTGTGGCGCCGCCGTGTGGACGGGTGCAGTCGTACTGCTGATCATCGTGAATTCGGCGAGGCCCTGGCTGGCAACGACGCTTGGTGTTTCGACGTTGTCGGGCGCGACGGTGACAGCCACGCTGACGTATTGGTGGTGCACCCGGGTGTTGCGTCCCTATGTTGCGCCGGTACTGACCGAAGACCCGCCGGCCCGCCAGCAACCCCTGGGCCTTCGAATGCGGGCACTCGCGGCGTGGGTGGTCGGAACTGGTGTGCCCCTGTTGATGGTGTTGCTTGCCGCGGCCAGCGCATTGGTCGTGGACTACCCGGGTGACCGATTGGCCGTGGTGGTGCTCGGATTGGGCAGCGCGGCTGTGCTGAGTGGGCTTGCTGTGACGCTCTTTACAGGCGCGACGATGGCCGATCCCATCGATGAGGTGCGTGCCGGCATGGCACGTGTCGGCCGCGGTGATTATGACGTCAAAATCCCAGTATTCGACGCGTCCGAACTGGGCCTGCTGCAGGCGGGGTTCAACTCGATGGCAGAAGGGCTGCGGGAGCGCGAACGATTGCGCGATCTGTTCGGCAGGCATGTTGGCCGAGATGTGGCCCGCCTCGCCGAAGCGGAGGGCGGCGCACCCGCGATGGGCGGCGCGACCTACGATGTGGCAGTCCTGTTCGTGGACCTCGTCGGTTCGACGCATATGGCGACGAAGATGACTCCGCCGGACCTCGTCGCGTTGCTGAACGACTTCTTTGCGGTGGTGGTAGACATCGTGGAGCGACATCGCGGATGGGTCAACAAGTTTCAGGGTGATGCAGTTCTGGCGGTCTTCGGTGCTCCGCAGGCCGTCCCGGACCACGCCGGCGCGGCCCTGTCGGCCGCGCGGGAGCTTTTGGCTGCTCTCTCCGGCGATGTACACCTCGCCGCCGGCATCGGCGTGTCCGCGGGAACCGCCGTCGCAGGCAATATCGGTGACCCTCGCCGCTACGAGTACACCGTTATCGGCGATCCGGTCAACGAGGCGGCACGATTATCCGAATTCGCGAAATCCGAAGGTGGCGTGGCCGCCTCAGGCGCGGCGCTACGGGCCGCCGCTGCTACCGAAAGGGCCCGTTGGCGCGTCGTCACGAGCCAAGTGCTGCGCGGTCGCGATGTCCCAACGGACATCGCGATCCCCGCCGCTAGTTCTTGATCTCCTTGTTGGCCATCTGATTCGCGAGGTTTTCGATGAACGCTCCGTAACCGACGCCGCCGTGATCCGACATGACCGCGTCATAGTCGTACTCGGGCGGTTCGCCGTTGTTCGGGCGCCATCCGCTGTCGGCGGTGGACGACTTGAAGCCCTCCTCCGGGAACGCATACCAGCGCCGCGCATTGAGTTCGACGATCTTGGCGGCATCCTCGTCGGGCACACTCGCCAACATCTCTTCCGCACGCGCTCGGCTCTTGGGCCAGAACGAGTCCGAATGCGGGTAGTCGCACTCCCAGGTGATGTTGTCGATGCCGATCTGGTGGCGCATCGCCACACCGACTTCATCTTCGATGAAGCAACCGGTGATATTGCGGCGGAACAGCTCGGACGGTGCGATCGTCGGATGGATGTTCTGGTAGTACTTGTGCTTACGCCAGACATAGTCCGCGCGCTCGACCAGGTACGGCATCCAACCGATCCCGCCCTCGGAGAACGCGACTTTCAAGTTCGGGTGCTTGTGAAAGACGGGGGAGAAGACCAACTCGATGGCTGCTGCCATCGAGGTCGTCCCCATCAGGGTGACCATCACCGCGAACGGCGCCTCTGGTGCTGTCGACGGGGGCATGCCTCCGGAGCCGAAATGCATGACCGCCGTCATGTTCGTCTCCTCCAGGGCCGACCAGACAGGCTCCCAGTGGTCGGTATGGAAGCTGGGTAGGCCGAGGTTCATCGGGTTGTCGGGCAGACCGACCGCGCGGCACCCCTTGGCGGCATTGCGTTCGATCTCGGCCACCATCAGCTGCGTGTCCCACAGCGGACTGATCATCATCGGAATGAAGCGCGCCGGATCGCTTGCGCACCATTCGTCGAGTGAGAAGTCATTCCAAGCTTGGACGGACAGCAGCGCCAAGTCCTTGTCCTGACCTTCCAGGAACACGGTCCCGCAGAACCGCGGAAACGACGGGAAGCACAGCATCGCGTGCACTCCGTCGATGTCCATGTCGGCCAGCCGGGCCTTCGGGTCGTAGCACCCGGGGATCATGTCGTCGTAGCGCACCGGGTCGACACCGAATTCTTCCGGTGATTTACCCGCGACCGCGTTCAGCCCGATGTTGGGATAACTGCGGCCCTCATACACCCACTGGTGCATCGGCGACTTGCCCTCGCGCGGGAACTCCACGATGCGGGGCCCGTCCTCGACGTACTTCTTCGGCAGCCGATCGGTCCACACGTGCGGGGGCTCGATGAGGTGGTCATCGACGGACAGAAGTTTCATCGACGGCTGGAGCGGCATCGCGGGTTCCTCCCATGCACGGCTGCTAGGCTTATGGAACAACTGAACATAATCTGCTTAGTTGAACTATAGCGCGTACGACGAGGAAGAGCGAATATGGACCCGAGCGAGCGTATCCCCAAAGACGACTGGGTCGATCAGGACCTTCTCACGCGTGATGAGGCGGCCGGCCGACTGGTCGAGGAGATCGCAGAGGTGTCCAAGAAGATTGAGGCGGGGGAGGGCGACGAGGTGATGGAGCGCCGACTGGCGGGCATGAAGGAAGCGCTCAAGCACTACCGCGAGCGCTGAGCGGTCACGGGGGCCTCGCTCGCCAGTAGTTCAGCAAGCGGCGCGACATGACCAATTCGACCGCCGGACAACAGCGGCTCGAGTAGTAGCAGTTGCCGCATGACCCGACGGTGGAGAAGCTGGACCAGCGCCGCGTCGTGTTCTGGGCCGGCATCCAAGATGAATGCTTCGAGCGCTTGGTCAGCGGCGCGGCGGTCTGTTGATCCCAGCCTGGTGGTCGCCTCGATGTCCGCGAGGTCTGCACGGTCGATCGCATCGCCGAACTCGCTCACCCGATGGCAGAAGCGTGCCACCGACGCTACCGAACCGCGTTGGTACTCGGTAATCCCGGCAGAGACGTCGAGAGATTCCACCATGGTCGACAGTCCACCGATCACACCGTCGTAACGCGACCGGACAGGATCGGGTAGCGACACCGGGGCGAGTTCGACATCTGACAATCGAGCGATGGACTCGATCGCGTGCAGCGAAAGCTGGTGGAACCACTCGATGTACTGGACGATGTCGAGCAGCGGGAGGTCCAGGTGGAGCACCAGAGCGACGCCCAGGGGTGTGCAGAGTGCGAACTTCGCGGTGTGAAACTCGATGGATGCCACGTCCAGCGGCTCGCCGGAAACCTCTGCGTAGCGCCGCAGTACTCGGCCCAAGTCGCCCATTGGCTCGGTCACGTTCCGTAAACGCAAGCCGGCCAGGTCGTGTGAGATGTCACCGATGTGCGCCAACTCGACGTCGAGGAGGCCGGTTATCCGCCCTTCGGCAAACATGAATTGACCCGTGTCACCGAGGACGAATCGAGGCGTTGACCGGTGTGTGGGGGGGTTTCTCCTGAGCCACCCGATCGCGAACTCCAACAACGGTTCTGGTCGCTGCTTGAAGGATCGATAGCGCTCCACGAAGGTCTCGAAATAGTCAAGAGCGACGCCATGTGCGCCGGTGGGGACGCGCAAGCCGATGTCGGCGAAGGCGGCTGGGTCGATGCGGTGCGCTCGCACGAGCGCATCGACGTAGTCATCCATGACGGCATCGATTTCGACAGCATCGGCAGCGCTGCTGAGGTCAGCTTCGCCCGACAGCCAATCCATCACCACCGCAGCACCGTCGGCAATGACGCCATGGACGTGCGGCACCGGTATCCCATGGTTTTCCATCTCCCGTAGGATCGCCGCCTCCGCTTCGACACCGGCGAACCCGAATCCCTCCCGGTTCCCGCGGACATACAGCCGAACGGGTCGGCCTTTGCTTTCAGCGGTGACGAACCATGCGGGCCGCCAACGCTGTTGGCGGTCGATAGAGCGGATCGGGCCAACCGTCGTGGAGATCCATTCCACGACCGCATCGCCTATGTCGTCTGCCACGAGCCGTGCCACCTAGCTCATTTGCGGGGTAGGCCCAGCACGCGTTGCGCGACGATGTTGCGCTGAATCTGGGCAGTTCCGCCGTAGATGCCCGCGGCGCGTGACCAGACGTAGACGTCCCACTCCAGGCCCTCGCGGAGGACGGGCCCACTGGCACGCAGGTCCATCATCGTGTGCCCGAACGTTTGGTCTGCCCTGGCCATCAACAACTTGTCCACCGAACCTTCTGCTCCGGGCAGTGCACCTTTGACCCGGTCGGTGAGGGACCGTTGCACCTTGACCTGAAGGGCCCGCAGTTCGGTGTACGCCTCGCCCAAGCGGGCGCGGGCCGCGGGGGTATCGGCGAGCCGACCCGATCGCACGTCGTCCTCGAGTGCGCGCAGTTGCAGTGCGAGCCTGCTGATCCAGTTGATATCACTCGGGCCCCGCTCGTAGGCCAGCAGCTGGTTTGCGATCGACCAACCTTGCCCGCGTTCGCCCAGCAGGTTCTCGACAGGTACGTCGACGTCGGTGAACGTGACTTCGGCGAACTCCCGGTTGCGTGCGGCATTGACGATCGGCTCCACGTTGATGCCCGGGGTGGACATGGGCACCAGCAGTACCGATATACCCGCGTGCTTGGCGGCGTCCGGTTCGGTGCGGCACAGCAGAAAGCACCAGTCGGCCACCGCGGCGAAGCTGGTCCAAATTTTCCGGCCGTTGACGCGGAAGACCGGTCGGCCGTCGACTTCGATCGCCTCCGCCTTTGTCTTGAGACTGGCCAGGTCCGACCCTGCCTCGGGCTCACTGAAGCCTTGACACCAGCGCACCGCGCCCGACAACAGCCCTTGCAGCAGTTCGGCGCGCTGCTGCTCGGATCCGAAGAGTCGCAATGCATTCGACAGATGTCCGACACCCTCTATCGGCGGTGCGCCTGCGCGTCCCAGCTCGTCGTTGAGGATCGCCTCGTAGATGGGTGACAGCCCGTGACCGCCGTACTCGGTCGGGAACGACAGGCCGATGTAGCCGGCTTCGTAGAGGGTCTGATGCCAGGCATTCGCGGCGTCAGCCCGCGCGCTGGGGTCCTCTGGGATGACGGCGGCTGCGGCGTTGTCGTCGAGCCAGGTGCGCAGACGGGCGCGGAATTCGGCTTCGTCCTGGGTGTCGTTGAAATCCATGGTTCTCCGGGTGTTCGCTTGTCTAGCCCAGGTCCGGATCATTCAGCCGCATGTCGGCGATGGCCTGGTATTGATCGCTTTCGTCACCGAACAGCCTGCGGTTCAACAGTGTTCGGCGAAGGCGCACATGCGCGACATGCTCCCAGGTGATGGAGATGCCACCCAGGACTTGCATGGCCGCCTCGACGACGTCGCGACCGGCGGCCGACGCGTAGGCCTTGGCCGTGCGCGCCGCCAGCAAGGCCTCGGCGGGGGAGAGGTGGTCGACCGCCCACGCCGCGTGCCACAGACAACTACGAGCTCCCTCGAGGCGGACAAGCGAATCGGCCAGTATGTGCTGGACGGCCTGAAAGGTTCCGATCTTGACGCCGAACTGCACGCGTTCGCCTGCGTAGCCGGCGGCGTCCTCGAGCGCCCCCGTCATCACCCCGATCAGGTCGGCGGCGACGGCGGTCAGCGCCATCGCCATGACGGAGTCCCATCGGCGTGCGTCGATAGGATCTCCCACCGACGTGGTGGCGCCGAGACCGGAGGCGGATATGGGACTGATCGACCGCGTCAAATCCAGGCCTTCACGCCCCGATGCAGTATCGATGGCGGCGTAGACCAAGCGCCGGCGCTTTCCATCGGAAAGAGCCAACAGCGCATGGGTGGCGCCTGCGGAGTCAAGGACGACACCGCGGTCTTCGGAATCGGCGAATCCGGACAGGTCGTCCCTCAACACCGGCGCCATGCGCAGAGCGCCCTCGGCGATCAGGTCGACCTCCTTTTCTGCACCGGCGGCGTAGAGCAGCTCGGTGGTGAGGACTGCTTGTCCGAGCACGGGTAGTGCGCTCAGCCTGCGCCCCAATTCCTCGATGGCGAGCGCGGTTTCGACACCGCTGGCCTCCAGCCCGCATGTCGCGGGCGCGCGAAACGCGGGTACGCCGACCTCCACGAGGCGCTGCCACTGTGTGTCGAGGCGGTCATCGGACGCGATGTCGTCGGGACCTGATGTGGCGGTGGTGTCAGCCAATCGCCTCATCGTCTCGCGCAGCAGCTCTTGCTCCTCTGTCAGCCCGATGAACATCGTTCGACGCCTATCCGTCCTCGCGCAGTGTCAGCGCGATCTTCGGGCAGAGCTGTACGGCCTGCCGAACGTCCGCCTCCCGGTCGGCGGGTATCTCGTCGACGGTCACCACGGCAAGGTCCTCGTCGTCGAGTTCGAAGATGTCGGCGGCGATGCCGACGCAGACGGCGTTGGACTCACAGAGGTCGCGATCTACGTCTACTCGCATCCTCTACCCCTTCTCGACGGCAGGCACCAACGGTCTGCCATGATAATGGATGATAGAACGAATATTGTTCAACTGTTACACACCGGAGGATTGCCCATGGCCCGCCTTGACGAGCGAAACGTGTTGGTCACCGGCGGTGCCCAGGGGCTCGGGCGAGCGATCTCGAGGCGGCTGGCTGCCGAGGGCGCGCACGTGACGATTGTCGACCTCAACGCCGACAAGGCGGCCGAGTGCGTCGAACTGATTGGGAAAGACGGCGCCACGGCGAAGTTCGTCCAGGCCAACGTCGCCAAACGCGAGGAGATCGCCGCCGCGGTGGAGGCCGCCGCCGTCGACGGTGTGTTGCACGTGTTGGTCAACGCCGCGCAGTACTTCGCCATGCCGAGGGCGCTCGAACTCGTCAGCGACAAAGATTGGGAGCTATCGGAGGCGACAGGCCCACGCGCCACCTTCCGGTTCATGCAATTGGCGCACCCGTTCCTCAAGGCCGCACAGAAGTCGTCGGTGATCAACTTCGTGTCCGGTTCGGCGCTGGGCGGCATCGCCTACACGGCACCGTATTCGGCGGCGAAGGGAGCCATCGGCGCGCTGACCAAAGTGGCCGCCAACGAGTGGGCCCGCCACGGTATCCGTGTCAACGCCGTGTGCCCGTTCGCGTTGACCGATGTGCAGCGCGACATGATCGGCACCGAATGGGACAACTACACGCGTACGGCCGAAGCGTCGCCGATGAAACGCGGCGCTGACCCCGATATCGAGATCGCACCTGCGGTGGCCTTCCTGGCCAGCGATGACGCGGCGTTCGTCACCGGAACCGTGCTGCACATCGATGGCGGCATGACCGAGTTGTCCACCGTCGACTACTCGAAGTCGCCGGGCGTATTCAAGTAGCCAAGGCCACCGTGGCTTCACCTGGTGTTGTGCTCGTGCCGTTCTGGTCGATGACGTCGACCTTCAGATGCACCAACGCGAGACCGTCGACGATTTCCTTGCCGACCACCTCGCCGACAGCGCGCAACTCGTCACCCTTCTGGTTCATGCTCCGGTACTTAGCCGTCAGTGAACGGATTGCGCCGTCATCACCGATCCACCGCCGCAGCATGTTGACCAGATAGGCCAGCCGTAGGTTGCCCATCCCAAACGCGCCCTTCTCGTTACCCGCGGCTCTGCCGGCCTCGTCGTCCATATGGATCGGGATGAACTCGTCGTTGACGGCGGCATAGCGGTTCCATTCGGCGAAGCCGGTGGTTCGGACGAATTCGGGGATTCGGTCGCCGATGTTGATCGACTCGAAGGTGGGCGAACTCGATTCGGTCACAATGCGATTCCCAACACTTTGGTATCAAGGTACTCGGTGATACCCGCGCGAGCACCCTCACGGCCCAGTCCGCTTTCCTTGATGCCGCCGAACGGGACCGCGGCCGAGGTCGGGTTGATGTCGTTGATGCCGATCATGCCGAAGTCCAGTGCTTCGGCGACTCGAATCGCACGGCTGATGTCGCGTGTGTAGATGTACCCGGCGAGGCCGTAGCTGGTGGAGTTGGCCATCTCGATGGCCTCGGCCTCGTCGTCGAACACCAGGACCGGAGCGATCGGGCCGAACGTCTCTTCCGAGCAGATCACCATATCCGGGGTGACCTCGGACAAGATGGTCGGCGCGAAGAAGTTACCGCCGTCGAAGGTGTCGCCGGTCAGTTGCTTACCTCCGAGCATCAGTGTTGCGCCCCTACCGACCGCATCGTCGACCTGTCGGGTCATCTTGTGCAGCGCCGCCTCGTCGATGAGGGGGCCAACTGTCGTTCCCTTGGCCAATCCGTCTCCGGGAACAAGCTTTTCCACTCGCTGCCGCAACGTCTCGAGAAACGGTGCGACGATCGAGCGATGCACGATGAACCTGTTGGGACAGATACATGCCTGGCCCGTGTTGAGGAATTTCACGAGTGCGGCACCTTTGGCCGCGTGTTCGGGGTCGGCGTCGTCGAACACGAGAAACGGTGCGTGTCCACCGAGTTCCATCGACACCCGCTTCATCGTGGCGCCAGCGCGCGCAGCGATCATCTTCCCGATCTCGGTCGAACCGGTGAAACTGATCTTTCGAACCTGTGGGTCCGACAGGATCTCCTCGGCCACCGGTTCGGGATCCGAACAGGTCACCAGGTTGACCACACCGGCAGGCACACCGGCGTCCTCGAAAACCCGGAACGTCTCGATCGCGCACAGCGGCGTCTGCTCGGCCGGTTTCAAAACCGACGTGCAGCCCGCGGCCAGTGCGGGAGCGATCTTCCGGGTGATCATCGAAATCGGGTAGTTCCACGGTGTGATAGCGGCGCACACCCCGACCGGCTGTTGTAACACCAGGAAGCGCTGACCCGCGCGCGATGACGGAATCACCTCGCCGTAAACACGTTTGGCCTCCTCGGCGAACCACAGCAGGAAGCCGGCGGCGTAGCCGACCTCCGTGCGCGCCATCCGCAGCGGCTTGCCCTGCTCCCTCGTCATGAGGACGGCCAGATCATCCAGGCGTTCCAGCATGATGCGGTGCGCCAAAGCGAGGATGTCTGCTCGCTCGTAGGCAGTCCTTGCCCGCCAGGCTGGCAACGCGGACACCGCCGCGTCGATGGCGAGGCGGGCTTCGGCGCGGCCGCCGTCGGCGACGGTGTCCAGCACCGCCCCGGTCGCGGGGTTGATACTCGAGAAAGTCTTGCCTGACGAGGCGGATTGCCATTTCCCGTCGATGAACACAGCTGCCTCTCTCAGTATCTGATCAGGGTGTCGATACGGGTGCGGACCACCTCGCCGCGCTGATTGCGCAGTTCGCGCTCCAGCTGTACATAGAGCATCTGACCGAGTCGACCCTCGCGTTCGGTGGCGTCCTTGATCCGCCACCTGCCGGTGATCACATCACCCGGTCGCATCGGCTCACCGAACGCGAACTCCACTCCGCCGTTGAGGACATGTTGCCCTGGCTCGCCGGGTTGGGGGAGCGCGAATTGCGCGGGTCCGGCATCGGGAGGCTGGATGGGCCACGCGAACGGATTGAAGTCATCGGGAGCGATGACGCCACCCCAGCGAGTGGTGCGGGCGTAGTCCTCGTCCCAGAACAACCGCGGCGGCTGCTGTGGCCAATAAGTGGCGATCGCCCACCGGCGGATATCCGAGGAATCGATGGGGAATACGGGTCCGTCCTGTTCGTGCCAGACGCCGATCGCGGCGCGCAAGCGGTCGGTGATCAACGTCATCGTCGTGTGCCACCTCGCTGCACATCCTTGAACGGAACGCCGCGGTCGGCGGCGTACTCACGCGGAAAGTCGAGCACGCGTTCGGCAATGATGTTTCGTGCGATCTCCGTCGTGCCGCCACCGATGCACACGGTCTGCCGCGACAAATACTTCTGCCCAATCGCCAGGAGGTCCTGGTTCGCCGCACCCACCACTGCCCCCGGTCCGGCCAGCGCCACAGCTGCATCGAGATTCAGGTTCTCGCAGAGTGCGTAGTAGAGGCGGGTGATTGAGCCAGAGGCAGGCGGCATCACTCCGGTGGAGACCCCGTGAAAGACGCTCTCGCCCAACGCTTTCTCGACGATACGGTGAGCCAGCGCGCGTCCCGCCAGGCGGAGCGCCCACCGATCGTCGGACTGACCGGTGGCGTGCACCAGCGCCACGAGATCGAAAGCGCCGTCACGCCTTTCCTCGGAAGCCCCACAATTTGCGTACTCAGATCCTTTCGCCACCGCGCGACGCTCGTGGAACAACTGTCTCGAGGCGACGGCCCAGCCTCCGCCGACCTCGCCGACCACGTGCTCGTCGGATAGTTCGACGTCGTCGAAGAACTCCTCGCAGAACTCCGCGGACCCGTTCACCTGACGGATCCGTCGCAGCGTCAACCCCGGGGACCGCAGCGGCACCAGGAACATCGTGAGCCCCTCGTGCTTGGGCGCATCCCAGTTTGTGCGCACCAGGCATAGGCCGAAATCTGCGGCGAACGCGCTGCTACTCCAGGTCTTGGCGCCGTTGAGAATCCATTTGTCGCCCGATCGGTCTGCGCGGGTTGTGACTCCCGCCAGATCGGATCCGCCACCCGGCTCGGACAGCAATTGGCACAGCACCTCGTCACCCCGCAATGCAGCAGCGATCCGCGTGCGCTTCTGCTTCTCGCTGCCGGCGTCGAGCAGGGTCGCGCAACAGATCGTCAAACTCGGGATGTTGAGCGCAAGCGGCATCTCGTAGGGTTCGGCGACCGCGTTGAACGCGGCTTGGTACGCGTACTCCAGGCCCAAGCCGCCGTACTCCGCGGGGAAGCAGATGCCCGCGAATCCGCCGTCATAGAGCCGACGTTGGAGCTCGCGCGCACGTTGCCACGTATTGTCCTCGGCGCGATCCAACACCGGCGGGGCGGCGCGGTCCAGCGGGGGCATGTTGTCCGCGAGCCAGTTGCGTGCTCTGTCCGCGAATTCATCGACGGTCTCGGTCATCGCGTCTTTCCCGATTTCTCGGAGAGCGCGAACACGTTCTCCTGGTGTTCTTCCGTCGTGCCGAACATGGCGCGGTTGACCTCGATTCTGCGGAGGAACAGATGAAGATCGTGTTCCCAGGTGACGCCGATACCGCCGTGCAACTGAATGCAGTCCTGCACTATTGCGACCGAGTGCTCGCCGATGTACGCCTTGGCGGCGCTGACCGTGAGTGCGGCGTCGACTGCCCTCGCGCTGACGTGGCGAGTCGCGAGCGCCGCGATTGCCCGGCAGGCTTCCAACTGGGTTTTGAGGTCGGCGAAGCGGTGTTTGAGAGCTTGATAGGAGGCCAGCGGCCGCCCGAAGCTGTGACGATCACGCGCCCACGCCACGGTCATCGTGAACACGCTGTCCAATGCGCCGACCATTTCTGCGCACTGTAGGACCTGAGCGACCAGCGTCTGGCGCGCTATCAGTTGCGCTGTCTCGTCCGGTCCGCCGACGACGGACTCCGCCACCACTTCGACATTGTCGAATCGCACACGGCCGTAGTTCTTGACGAAGTCGACAGTCGGTATGGGCTCGATGGAGACACCCGGCGCACCGGACGCCACGACGAATTGGCGCAAGTTTCCATCGCACTCGGCGGTGACGAGGAACACGTCGCTGTGCCGGGCGGCCTCGACACGGTCCTTGATGCCGTTGATGCAGTATCCGGAAGTTGACCGGGTGGCAGTGGTCGCCGGTGGCGCGCCGAACGGCTGCCCGGGTTCGTCGGTCGCCCATGCCGCGATCGCCGAGCCTTCGACCAACGGAGCGAGTAGCTGTCGGTGATCGGCCGAATTGGACGCCTCCGTGAGGGCGGTGGCGACGGCGCTGGTCGGAATCAACGGTCCGGGCGCCACACTTCGACCGAACTGGTCGGCGATGCGCGCCGCATCGGCGACCTGATCGCCAGTCACACATCCGCCCCCGAGTTCCTCGGGTACCAGCAGACTCGTCCAACCGAGTTCGGCGCCGCGCTGCCACCAGGCCTTGTCCAACCCGCGGTCGTTGGTATGCAGGTCACGGATGTGGTCAATCGACATCTCGCGGTCGAGGAATGCGCGGGTGGTGGAAACGAACAGCTGGATTTCGGCATCGCCGGCCGTGGCTGTCGACACGCTGCGTCCTCCCTGTCGGCCTGTGCCTCGGGCAGGCACAGGTTCCAACAGCTATACAGTATCTGTCATAGTGTTCTCCTGGCACGCCAGGGAAGAATCGATCGGTGAGGTGACCGAATTGATCGACATCGGGAAGCAGTGGCACGTGAACCACGTCGTCGATGACTACCGCAGCGTCACCGCTTGGTATCGCGACGTATTCGGTGCCGTGGACGTCTTCACCGACGAGTGGCTTGATCCCGAAAAGCGTTGGGCTTCAATGGTTGCTGTTACCGATCTCGCTATCGACGTGATGGAACCGACCGCAGAGGGTGCACACCTTCCGTTGGGGAAGTTCTTGACCCGGTTCGGACCACATCTGCACGCATCGGCGTACTTCGTGAACAGCCCGCCCGCCGACATCTACGACGCGCTCACCGGTGAAGGGGTCCGGTGCTTCGGGCTGGCTGGCTCCGGGCGCGATGCGATGGTCGCCCAGCCGATGAGTCCGGTCTTCACGCATCCGAAGGACACCGCGGGCCAACTCGAGTTCATGCCCTACGTCGAGGACAAACCCGGCCCCCTCGGTGTGCCCGGTAAGTGGGAGGACCCGCGCTTCCTGCCCGGCTGGTCGGCTCGGCAGTGGCGAGACCATCCTCTGTCGATCGGCGGCTGGCGAGTCGGCGTCGTGGTCCGCGAACTCGAGCGCGCGACCGCCGTTTACGCCGCGCTAGGCGCCACGGTGCTGGCGGAGGAGACGGTGGGGGGTTCTCAACGGCGTCGCGTGCAATTGGGCACCAACACGACGGTCGAGCTCATCGCGCCGACGTCGGCCGACACCATCGCCGCGCGTGACCTCGAGGCCAACGGCGAGATCATCCATTGCTGTGTCTTCGAAACCGCCGACATGGCCAAGGCCGAGTCCCATCTCGCCGACCATGCGGTGGTGATTGCCGAACGCGACGAGAAGCGGCTCGTCGCCGACCCGGCCACCTGCCACGGTGCCGTCATCGAGATCGTCGCCATCAGCTGATCAGCATGGGTGGCGAGAGTGGTCCAGATGCGGCACTGCGGCCGCTGTGTCACGTCCGCTATGACCTCGCCGACCCAATCACCGTGTCCTCAGGCCCGACCGGCAGCCGGACGATCGGCGAGATCACCGGCGCCCGGTTCGAGGGCGACCGACTGAAGGCCTCGCTGAAGGGTCGCGCGGCAGCCGACTGGGCCTTCGTGGAACCGTCGGGGCGCGTCCTCGTGGATGCTCGACTCACCCTCGAGACCGACGACGATGCAACGATATTGGTCAGTTACACGGGTCGGATGGATACTGCGACCGGTGTCGTCTACTCGTCGATGTACTTCGAGACGGGTGACGAACGATACGAGTGGCTTACCCGGATTCTTGGCGTGGCCAAGGGGCGCTTCGTCGGAGACACGCTGCGCTACGACGTGTACGAAGTGGTCTGATGTCCACATCCGCTCTGCTGCGCGCGACCTGGGCGCGGCGTCATGGGATGGGCGTAAGCGCGGTCCTCCAATCGTCGACGACCACCAGGCGTCCCGACGATGCCAGCGTGATGAACAGCGAACAGCCGTCGTGGCTGAGCGCGACGTTGGTGGTCATCGGGTCATCAGCGGCAATCGCGCCGAGCAGTTGCCCATCGGGCGAAAACGCTGTCACACCACCGGTTCCCACGGTGGCAACGATGATCGTGCCGTCGGGCGCAACGCAAAGTCCGTCGGCGCCTCCAAAATTCATCGGTCCGCCGCTCGGCACCGTGGCGAGGCCGCGCGCAGCGCCGAGGCGGCCGGGGCCGAGCACCTCGAACTGCCAGATCCGCCGGGTCCTGGTTTCCGCGACGTACAGCTTCGATCCGTCCGGGGACAACGCCACGCCGTTGGGGAGTTCCAGTGGATAGACGATCTCACTGAGTTGTCCGTCGGGCGTCCCGTACAGGACACCGGTGATGCTCCGGCTTCGTCCCTGCACCGAGAAGCCGTCGGTGACATAGAAGCCGCCCTGCGCATCCACGCAGATGTCGCTGGGACGCGCCAACGGGAGTTCATCATCGCTGATACTCGTGAATGTCGTCGTGAGAGTAGTTGCCTCACCCTCGCTCGAGACAACCTGCAGTTGCGGGGTGATGGGTTGGTCGGGAGCACCCGCCGGCAGGAACAGTGGCACGGAGCCGTCGATGTCGAACGGCCACGGTCTGATGGCGAACCGGGAACCGCCGTTCTGGCACACGAGGATCCGGCCGTCGGGCAGGCGCGCCAGACCGTTGGGCCCGCCCCCGGTCTCGGCGAACGTCTCGACCGCGCCGTCGGGGCGCACCCGGCTGATCCGCCCGTTGGCGATCTCGGACACCAGAACCGAACCGTCGTCGTCGACGATCGGACCTTCGGGAAAGCCCAATCCCGATGCGACGCAACGTAATGTCACACGGCCGCCTCGTCGGGTCTTTCGAACAGCGCGCGAATTGCCGGCTGGCTGACTTTCATCGACGGTGTTCGGGGGAGTTCGTCGACGATCTTCAAACCGGCGGGCACCTGATATCGGCTCAGCCGCCCACGGAGGTAGGTGAGCAGATCGTCGGCGGTGACGCCTTGGCCCTCGACGCACTCGACGGCGGCCACCGGAACCGCTCCGAGTCGCTCATCGGCCAGGCCGGTCACTCCCGCATCGCGCACGGCCGGATGCGATCGCAGAGCGGCGACGATATCGGAAGGGGTGACCTTGAATCCTCCCCGGTTGATGACATCGTCGGTGCGTCCGTCGATGAAAAGGAATCCGTCGCTGTCGAGGCGTCCGAGATCGGTCGTGCGCACCCATTCACCGCCTGCGGTGCGCACTTCGATGACCCCCTGCTCGCCTGCGGCGGCCTCACGGCCGTCGGCCACCGCGACAATGCGGATCTCCCGGCCGGGTTGGGGACGGCCCACACTGCCACGCTTGGACTGGGCCCATTCGCGGTGCAGCTTCAGATTCCATCCCGCCACACCACCCGCGAATTCGGTCGCACCGTAGGAGGGCAGAACGGCAACGCCGTACTTGTCTTCGAACGTCTCCTGCAGACTGACCGACAGCGGTGCGGTGCCCGATGTCACCACCTTGACGCTGTCGAACACGACGGCGTCGACGTCGGCCTCCAGGACCATCGCCATCGCGGTCGGAACCAGGCTGACGGCCTTCGGTCGGTGCCGGGTGACAAGATCGATGAAGTCGTCGACGGTGAACCGCGGCAACAGTGCGATCTGGCGGCCCTGACACACGTAGAGCAGTGTGCGGAACAGTCCCGACATGTGCACCAGCGGCGAACTCACGATCATCACGCCCCGCCGCAACCGGGCAGCGGTGTCGTCGCCAGAACCGTAGTGAGTTCCGGCCGCGGATATGGTGCGCTCAAACGCGCTGTACGTCAGCGGAATCCGTTTCGGCGGCCCCGTTGTTCCGCTGGTGAGCATCTCCACCGCGACCGTGGGATCTGATTCGCGGAACGGTCCGTCGCCGGGCGACTCGAGGCCCTCCACGACCTCGACGGGGCGGTCGGTAACGGACACGCGAATGCCCAGAGCGCCCTTGGCAGACTCGACGACGCCCGCCCGGTCCCAGTCGACCCCGCACGCCACCACCGCGGGTAGGCGAAGGTCGCGGATGTCGTGGCCCAGACCCTCGTCGCCGTGTGACGGATTCAGCGTCACGATGCAGCAACGGGCCAACAGCACGCCCAGCATCGCCGCGATCATCGCCGGGTCATTGCGCAGCACCAGGCCCACCGGTGCGCCCGGTGCAAGGCGCGCCGATATCAGATGGTCGGCGACCCCGTGGGCGACCGCGGCAAGCGATCCCCATGTTGTCCATGTGCCGCCGAACTCAACTGCCTCGGCGCCGGGGTCGACGCCGAGGATCACCTCGATGCGTTCGGCAAGATCCGCCATCGCACCTCCCGATCCGCGCCGACGACTTGCGGTCTCGACCGGTGGCTGGACCACTCCGCCGATATGAGACACTTACACACTATATGCGTATCTGTTGCATCACGACTTCGATTGGGGTTAGCGGTGGACTTTCAGAGGATCCTGTTCGATGTCAGCGATCACATCGCGACCATCACGATCAACCGTCCGGAGCGGCTCAATGCCACCGATGATCTGACCCGTACCGAGCTCGGACAAGCGTGGGCGCGGGTACGCGAGGACTCCGACATCCGCGTCGCCATCATCACAGGCGCGGGTGATCGCGCATTCAGTGCAGGCCAGGACATTCGCGCGACCGCACAGTCGGGCATCCGCAACAAGGTGCCGGGCTCGAGGCTGCACCACGGCGTGTGGAAGCCGGTCATCTGCGCTCTCAACGGGATGGTGGTCGGGGGAGGCCTGCACCAGGTGGCCGATTCCGATCTGATCATCGCCGCCGAGCATGCCGAGTTGATCGACACTCACCTGATGGTCGGCAACGTCTTCGCGTTGGAGCCGACGGTTCTGCTGCGCAGGATGCCCCTGTCCATGGTCATGCAATTGGCGCTGATGACCAAGGACGGGCGGATCAGCGCCCAGCGCGGATACGAGATCGGTTTGATCAACGAGGTCGTGCCCGCTGATCGTCTGCAGGAGCGAACGCGAGAGATCGCCCTGGCGATCACGAAGTTGAGCCCGGCTACCGTGCAGGCCTCGATCAAGGGAATGTGGACGAGCCTCGACGTCGGATTGCACGCCGCCCACGACGTCGCGTACCGCTACGTCCTGCAGCACCAGATGACCCATCCCGATTACACCGAGGGCATGAAGGCCTTCGCCGAGAAGCGGGAACCGCAGTGGGTGGTCGACTGAGCGATCAGCGCAACGTCATCTCCACGCTGGTATAACCGCGCACCGTCGCCGTCAGCACACGTTCGTGAGCGCCGATCGCGTAATCGGGAAAGTTCTTCGCGACGTACTCGAAGACCATCTGCGCCTCGCGGCGAGCCAGCCACTGGCCGAGGCAGATGTGGATGCCCCAGCCGAAGTAGACATCGGTGCCGCGGGGCCGGTCGATGATGAAGCGGTCGGGGTCGTCGTAACGACGCTCGTCGCGGTTGGCACTGCCCAACAGCAACAGCACCCAGTCGCCGGCATCCATGGTCACACCATGTAGCTCGACGGGACGCGTCAGTGTCCGGGCCACCCAGTGGCTGGGAGTGTCGTATCGCAGGGCCTCGTTGACCGCTGCCGGAATCACGCTGTGATCGCTGACGATTCGCCGCCACTGATCGGGGTGGTCGTGTAACGCGACCAGACCGTTGGAGATGAGCTTCTGCGTGGTCTCAGAACCCGCGGCGGAAAGCAGATTGCAGAACATCAACACCTCGTGAGGCGTCAATGAGCGGTCGTCGCCGATTTCTGGGTCGTGGAAGGTGGCCTGCAGCACGATGCTGATCAGATCGTCGCCAGGGTCGGTGCGGCGCCGGTCAATGAGATCGCCGATGTAAGCGCTGATGTTGCGGTTGGCCTCGATAGCACTCTGCGGCATCGCGACTTCGCCCTCGTGTCTGGTCAGGAATGCCTCCCACCAGACCCTCAATTGCTCCCGGTCGGCCTGAGGCACGCCGAGTAAATCCCCGATCACGTCGGTGGGGACGGCGAAGGCGAACGCTTCCATTGCGTCGACGGTGGTGCCGCGTTTGAGCCGACCGAGGTGATGGTTGACGACCGACTGCAGGGCACCCTCCAGCGAGGCGACGGCGCGGGGAGTGAAAAAACCCTTGAGTACGCCGCGGATACGGTCGTGCCGCGGCGGGTCCATCGATATGACGGAATACTTCCGGCCGTCGTCGTCGGGATTCTCCGGTGCCGGGCCGAGCTTGGACGAGTACGTTTCCCAGTCCCGTAACGCGCCGGCCACGTCTTCGAACCGCGACAGCACCCACCAGCGGTCTTCGGGATCGCGATACACGGGCGCCTCGTTGCGAAGCCGACGGTAGACCGGATAGGGGTCGTCGAAGACGGCCTTGGAGAACGGTGAATACATCAACTCGCTGGTCGCGGGCACAGACGGACTCTACCACCCAACTGAACAACAGAACGAATTGTGACTAGTTGCTCAGCTAGCGCGTATACGCTCGATGAGCTCGAGCATGTTCCCGTCAGGATCGGTGAGCATCAGCCCGCGATTGCCTCCGCTGAATACGACTGTGCGGTGGGCCAGCAGCTGCCCGCCGTGCTCGACGACGGCGGTGGCAAGGGCGTCGGCGTCGTCCACGCGGAAGGACAGATGGGTGAAGCCGAGAGCGTTCATCTGGCGTGGCGCGCCGTCGCCCGTTGTGCCGGATGTGGGATAGGCCAGCAGTTCCAGGCGGAATCCGTCGCGCTCGAGGTAGACCAGATCGAGCACCAGGTCTTCGACGTCGAGCAGCCGTGCGGATACTTCATCATCGACGTGCATCTCACCGATCTTGGTGAATCCGAGCGCTGAACAGTAGAACTCGGTCGAGCGCTCGATATCCGTGACGCAGAGCCCGACATGGGTGAGGCGGTGTTCTGCGCTCAAAGCGCCAGCTCGTCGAGAAGCGCGTTGTGCTCGCCCAGCATCGGCGCACGGCTCGGCTCTACTGTAGGACTGGCTGAAAAGGCGTAGGGCACACCGGGATACACGACCGTCCGGTCGAGCTCGGAGTGCTCGACAGGTACATGCATGCCGCGCGCCACCATGTGCTCGTCATCGAAGGCCTCATCAGGAGGCAGAATGGCGCCCGCCGGGAAACCCCGTTGCTGGCTGGCAATGAAGAACTCCTTGGCAGGCATACGTGACGCGATCAATGTGATGGCGTCACGGGCGGCGCTCATGATTGCCGTCGTTTCGTCGTCCTCGCCGATTGAGGCCAGATCGACCGGGGTGGTCCGGGCGGCGGCCATCTCGAGGAACACAGTCTCCGGCAGCTCCTCGGTCAGCCCTAACTCGTTGAGCCAGGCGATCATCCGAGTGAATTCCTCCGGTTTACGGGGCAGCACCCCGGTAGTCGCGTAATGGCCGTCGGCACAACGCACTTGGACTTCGGAGCTGGGCGTCGGGTAGGCATGGCGTCCGGTCTGCCTGACACACACCGCCTGGTTCACGAGCCAGTGATAGGTGGTCTGCTCGCAGGTAACGTTGCAGGCCGCCGTCACGTTGACGTCGACGAGTTGGCCGACACCGGTGTGATCGCGATGCGACAGCGCGATCAACGCGCCGATCGCGGCGTACATGCCGCCGATGTTGGAAGCCTGGTCGCCGGAGCCGCGCATCGGCGGTATGGAGTGATCGTCGTAACCGCAATTCCACACCGGCCCACCTCCAGCGAGCACCGTGAGGTCGGTGGCGGGGTGGTCGGCCCTGACGCTGCCCAATCCGAACGGCGTCACCGAAACCCAGATCAGACCGGGATGGTCCCCGGCCGCCTCACGATAAGTGATGCCGCCGGGCGCTCGATCGCCGCCGGCTAGCACGATGTCGGCACTTCCGATGAGTCGGCGCAGCGTGTCAGCGCCCGACTCCGATTGAACGTCGAGGGTCACGCTGCGCTTTCCGGCGTTCTGACCCCACCAACGCAGACTGCGGTCAACGCCGGACTCGTCATCGACGAACGGCGGACGCAGACGATGCGGGGAACCCTGTGGCGGTTCGACGACGATGACTTCGGCTCCGAGTTCGGCGAGCACACGCCCGCCCACGGGCGTGAACTGGTCGCTTATCTCCACGACGCGGAGATCGGCTAGCGCGCTCAGATCACACCTCGCTCGGCCCAGGCATCAAGCGTCGAGTCATCGTGGCCGAGGAGTGCGCCCAGGATTTCGCGATTATGTTGGCCCAGTTTGGGTCCCGGCCTGTCTACATTCCACGGGGTCGCTGAGAAGGTGAGCGGAACACCCTCGACGCGCACGGCACCGATGTCGGGGTGTGTGACGGTCGGGAAGAGTCCCATCCTGGCCAGGTCCGGGTCTTCGTCGATGCGTTCCCGCGGGCTCTTGACGACGCTGGCGGGCACGCCGGCATCGACGAGATCATCGGCCAGTGCGATGGCATCGCGGCGGGAGGTGGCCGTGGCAACCAGTTCGTCGAGTTCGTCGGCGGCGGCGAGTCGAGTGGCCAGTGTCGCGAAGCGCTCCGAGGCGATCGCGGGTTCGTCCAGCACCTTGGCCAGCAACGCCGCCTCCCTGTCGTCACGGCACGCGATGGCGATCCATCGGTCCTCACCCGCGCACGGGTAGATGCCGTGGGGTGCGAACTCGTCGAAGTCGGCCCGGTTTCCTCGTGCCGAGGTGCGTCGCCGGTTCACCGTCCAGTCGAGCACCTCGGTTGGCAGCATCGCGATGCCCGCGGGCACCGTGGCCAGATCGACGTACTGACCTTCACCCGTGCGGTCACGGTGGTGCAGCGCCGCCATGATGGCCACCGTCATGTAGAAGGCCGACCCGTGATCCATGTAGGAGAAGCCCCAACCGGCGGGTTCGGCATCGGGCAGCCCCGAGGTGAACGTGAGACCGCTCATCGCCTGCACGATCGGACCCCACGTCTTGAAGTCGCGGTACGGGCCGGTATGGCCGAATCCGCAGTTGGACACATAGATGATGTCGGGCTTGATCTCGCGAAGATCGTCGTAGCCGAAGCCGCGGTGCGCCATCACGCCGGCCGCGAAATTCTCACAGACGACGTCGCTGATCGCGACCAGTTCACGCAGCAGCTGTTTTCCCTCGTCGAGACGCAGGTTGATGGTGACGCCGTACTTCCCGACATTGTGGTTGTTGAACCCGGCGCCGAGGTCGATCCCACGACGGTCGTCGACATAGGGACCCACTCCCCGTAGGGCGTCCCACAGGCCACGGGTCGCGGGATCCTCGACCCGGATCACCTCGGCACCAAACGCGGCCAGGATCTTCGTCGCGCCCGCGCCGGCCAGTTGCCCGCTGAGGTCACACACCCGAAGGTGCGACAAGGCAGAGCTCACCCGACGACCATATCGCAAATAGACACTTTGTGTTCTATTGTTCATCTATGACGACAGTCACGAATCCCCTGTCGGCGACCTCAGGCGCGCAATTCGACCAGGCTCAGTTCTACCTCGATCGCCCCGACGAGGTGTTCCGCGAGCTGCGAACACATGATCCCGTGCACTGGTATGACGACGGAAAGTTCTGGGTCATCACAAAATATGATGACATCAAAGCGATTTCGGCACGACCTCATCAGTTCGCCTCCGAACGCATCGCGATTCTGATGGATCTCATCGCGCACAAGCAGGGAGTCGAACCGCAGGGCTACCGGAACAGAGGAATCATGTTCCTCGATCCGCCGGTCCATCGGGCTCATCGACGAACATTCCAGGGTCGCTTCACCCCGGCGGCGGTCGCCAGGGCAGAAGAGCGGGTAAAACAGGTCGTCAACGAGGTCTTCGACGCATTGCCTGACGGGGAGTTCGACTGGATAGCACACGTCGCGGAGCCGATACCTGTCTACGTTTTCGCCTATCTCCTCGGCGTACCCGAGGCCGACTGGCCGAAAGTGGCCGGATGGTCGACGGCGATCTCACGCTCCGGAAGTGGAGCGGCAACCCAGGCGGATTTCGATGTCATCATGACCGAGATCGGTCCGTATCTCCTGGACATCGCCAAGGAGAAGGCTCAGAACCCGGTCGATGACGACCTGATGACGATGCTCGCCACGTTGGGTGAGATCGACGGGGTACCGTTCGACGACCTGCAGATCATGGTGTATGCGCTCACGCTGCTGGCGGCCGGTAGCGAAACCACCCAGAGTCTGATCGCGGGTATCGCCGAGTGCCTGGCAAGTCATCCGGACCAGGCGCGAGCTCTGTTCGACGATCCTTCGCTGGTGGACAACGCTATCGAAGAAGTCCTTCGCTATTGGACACCGGTACGCAGCATGGCGAGACAAGCCACCCACGATGTGGAGTTGCGCGGCAAGGTGATCCGGGAGGGTGATGGAGTGCTGCTCGCCTACGGTTCAGCGAACCGCGACACGGAGCACTTTGGTGAAACGGCCGATCAGTTCGACATCCGACGCAAGGACGCGCCGAGCCATCTCGGCTTCGGAGTCGGCGAACACTTCTGCATGGGCGCTGCACTCGCCCGCAGAGAGGCGCGACTGACGCTTGACGAAATCGTCAAGCGCGCCAGCGGCATTGAAGTCACCGGAGAACGCGTTCCCAGGCCATCGGCGCTGAACAACAATTTCGATCTGCTGCCGGTGACGCTGAATCGCCGCTGACACGATAGCGATCAACGAAGGTACGAGGGGAATCGATGAGCGGACCCATGTCGGGCGTACGGGTACTCGAAGTCGCGCAGTGGACGTTCGTGCCCGCTGCCGGTGCAGTGCTGGCGGACTGGGGCGCGGACGTGGTCAAGATCGAGCATCCGCAGACCGGCGACTCCCAACGCGGCCTGCGTCAGCTCGGGCACATTACCATCGAGGGTGAGCGGAACCCGGTGATGGAGCACGCAAACCGCGGGAAACGCTCGGTCGCATTGGACATGGCGACGCCGGACGGGCATGAGCTGCTGATGGACATTGCCAAGACCAGTGATGTGTTCCTCACCAACTTCTTGCCGGACGCCAGGAAGAAACTGCGGATCGACGTCGACGATCTGCGGGCCGCCAATCCCGACATCGTGTATGCGCGCGGTAGCGCCTACGGGCCGCTGGGGCCTGACGCTGGGACCGGCGGCTACGACATGACGGGATTTTGGAGCCGGGCCGCGGGCGCCGCCGGTTCGACGCCCTGCGACATTGACGGGGTGGTTCCACAACCGGGACCCGCGTACGGGGATTCGATCGGGGGAATGACGATCGCCGGCGGTATCGCCGCCGCGCTCTTCGAACGGGAGCGCACGGGTCATGCTCGTGTGGTGGATATCTCGCTTTTGGGAGTGGGTGTGTGGGCGTCCGGCGTGGCCATCAACGCCGCGTTGGTGAGTGGTCAACCGTGGCAGACCAATCCTGCGGGAGCCAACGTCACCCCGAACAACCCATTGGTCGGGTTCTATCGAACCGCAGACGGCCGGTTCCTGGGGCTGTCCATGCTGCAGGGATTCCGCTACTTCGCTGAGTTCTGTCGCCGGGTGGGCGTCCCTGAACTGGCCGAGGATGAACGCTTTGCGACCCACCAGCTGCTCGCTGCCAACGGTGCAGACGCGATAGAGGTGTTGCGTGCGACGATCGGCGCTCAGCCGCTAGCTCATTGGCGGGTCGCCCTGGAGGGTTTCGACGGACAGTGGGCACCGGTGCAGACCACCGCCGAGGTGGCCGCCGACCCGCAGGTGCGTGCGAACGGCAACATCGTCACGGTGGATGACCAGGGAGCGAGCTTCGATCTTGTGGCAAGCCCCGTGCTCTTCGACGAGACACCGCTGGCGTTGGCGCCGATGCCCGAATTCGCTGCCGACACAGAGCAACTCATCTTGGATCTCGGCGGTGACTGGGACCGGATCCTCGCGCTGAAAGAGAGTGGCGCGATCGCGTAGAAATCGCCAGTTCAGGCGCGCATCAGCGCCACGACACAGGAGCCGCCGCCGCCGACAGCTTGAGCCATCCCGACTTTTGGCTGTGCCACCTGCCTCGCTCCGGCCTCGCCGCGAAGTTGGGTGACGACTTCTGCGGCCTGAGCCAGGCCGGTCGCTCCAAAGGCGTGGCCGCGGGCGATGCAGCCACCGTCGGTGTTGGTCGGCAGCGTTCCGTCGTGCGCGAGACCACCGGTCTGGGCGAGTGCGGCAACTCCGGCGGAATCGGCCAACCCCATGGCGATGAGTGCGGTGATTTCCTCGCTGGCGCACATGTCGTGCAGTGAAATCACCCCGATATCTGTCGGTTTGATGCCTGCGGTGGTGTATGCCCTCTCGGCGGTCAGCGTCAGTTGCGACGGCGGGCCCACGACGGGCCCGAGGAGCGGCCACGACGGATCGGTTGGCCAACTGGTCTGTTCGACCGCCAACACCGAGACCGATCGCGGACGTGGTTCGCGTGTCACGACAATGGCGGCGGCGCCGTCCACCGAGGCGTGACACATCATCTTCGTCAGCGGCTCCGCCACCATCCGGGCGGCCAGCACGTCGTCCACGGTCACCGGACCGGAGTCCCGTCGTACTGCAAGCGGATTCAACCGGGCCTGGTTGTAGGACTTCGCGGCCACAGCGGCGATCACCTCGGGTCCACAGCGGGCGTCGTACAGCCATCGGGCCGCCTCGATGGCGTAGTGCGTCTGTGCGGGAAAGCGGTCCCAGAACCCAACAGCCGCGGGTACCACACCACCTGGCTCCAAGGCGGTCGTCTTCTCGTAGCCGATAGCGAGGGCGGCCTCGCTTCGGCCTGAGGTGACTGCGGAGATCGCGTGCCGGAGCGCGACCAGGCCGCTCGCCGAGGCGCTTTCGGTTGCGGTAACCGGAATCCCGGTGCGTCCCAACTCGAGTGCAACCTTGATACCGGTCTGCGGTCCAGCTAGTGACGAGGCCGTGAACACCTCACCGATGTCGGTGTAGTCAAGGCCGGAGTCCTGCAGGGCTTGCCGTGCCGCTGTGACGCCAAGTTCGATCAGCGGGACGTCACGGTGTTTTCCGAACTCGGTGACGCCGACACCGGCGAGATGAACGCCGGTCATCGGTCATCCGCCATGAACATCTCGACGGTCTGATCGTCAAAGATGCGATCCACCAACCGTCCCTTCGTCCCAGGCGATGGTCGGGCGCCGTCCACGACCACTTGAAGTCGTTCGGTGCCGCTGTCGACCCACGCCACGCTGTAACCCTCGGCGCCGAAGCCGGGCAGGGGTGACTTCGAGGGAATGAACGTCGACGACCACACGGTCGCCGGGCGATCAGGCGGTGACATCGGCATCGGTGTTCCTCTCGTAGAGGGCGTTCGAACTCCCCAGCGCGGGCGGCGGACTCAACGGAAGCGGACCTTCGCCGGCGAACCGCCAGGGGAGTCCAACCAGTCGTGCCGTTCTCAGATCGGGATCCGGATGGGCGATTTCGGGGAAGAAGCCGCGCTCGTTGAGGTGGCCGTCGTTCACCAGTTCGCCGCCGCTTCGGACCACGGCAGCCGAAATGCCCGCGCCCTGAAGCTTCAGCGCCGCGTCGTCGGCCCGATTGGTGGCGATCAGGGCGCGGACGAACTCGGTGCTGTCGGCTTCGCATTGCGTTCCGGCTAGTTCGACCGCGACCCAGTGGTCGTCGGTCGAGCGGTGGACAAACCGGTGAACGTCGACGGCCGAAGGCGTCTGCTCTGTCGACGCGGCGGCGACGTACTCCGCAATCGTCGACGCGACCACTTCGGCCATGGACAGATCGATCACCGCCCCGCCGGATCGATTTCGGTCCAGCGCCCATGCCGCGATCACCAATGCTCCGACGACCGAGGACAGCGGATCGGCCAGAACGGTACCCAACCGAGCCGGCGACCCGTCGGCGGTGGTGCTCAGCGCCGCCAGACCGCCGTAGCCCTGAACGTTGTTGGCGTACACCCGATATCCAGCCAGTGGTCCATCGGAGCCGAATCCGGACACGCGAAGAGTCAATCGGCCGGTGTCCGCGAGTTCCGCAGGATCCACGCCGAGGCGCTTCAACCGAGACGATCCGACATTCTCGATGAGGACGTCGGAGTCGGCCAGTATCGCGGCGACATCGGCGCCAATGTGCTCCGGGTCGAGCAGCACGCTCTGCTTCGAGTGGTTGGCCACGGCGTAGTACGCGCCGCGCTCGGGGCCGGCGACCCCGTCGGCGAACGGGCCGCTGCGGCGGTAAATGTCCAACCGGTCGGGATCCTCGAGCCGAACGACCGTTGCGCCCATCCCCCCGAGCAACGCCCCGACGATGGGCCCGGCGAGCACGTGGGTGAGTTCGGCGATGCGAAGTCCGGCGATGCCGGTGCCGCGGCCGGTCCCCGGGCGACCCGGTGTCACGGTCCACGGCGGGCCGAGCACGGTGACATCGCGGTCGTCGATTCGTGCGTTCTGCAGCGACGAGCGGTGGGCAAGCTGCGGCGAGTTCAACAGTTCGCCCGGATGGTTGACCGGGGTGGAGGGGACGCCGTTGGCCTGCAACAGCGCGGCGCAGTCCGACTTGTTCTGATTTCTCGTCCACTCGGTGACCCGCGCGTTGATCAGATCGGCATGCTCGATTCGCGCGGATCGTTCGTCGAGGCCCGCCGCCCATTCAGGATCGCCGATGGTCTTTCTCAACTGTTGCCACTGGTGATTCTCCACGGCAGTGATGCGGACGAGTCCGTCCTGGCATTCGAAGACGCCCGAGGGCGCCAGGTAACGTCCGCTGCCGGCGCGGCCGGGACACCGGTACATGGTGTGGGCGCACTCGGGGAGCGCAGCGGTGAAGATCACCGCCTCCTGCGCCGAAACGTCGACCACGACGGCGCCGCCGCTGCGGTTGTGCCGGTCCAATCCGTGCAGTGCCGCCAACGCCGCAACTGCGCCCACGGATTTCGATGCGACGTATCCCGGCGCAGGTACCGGATTACCGTCGGCGTCCTCGATTGTGGCCAGCAGACCGCCGCTAGCCTGCGCGACGATCTCGCCGCCCGGCCGATTGCGATGGCGTCCGTCCATGCCGAAGGGTGTGAGGTTGACGACGACCCCCTCGACGGGTGTGGGCTGTTCGCTTGCGCCGTCGTTGATGACGATGTCGTAGTCGCCGAGGTCGGGTTTCTCGTCGGATCGCAACAACCGCTTTTGCCGATCGAGGACCAGGTCGACGGCGGTCTGTGGACCCGAAGAAGTGTCGATCCGGGGCCCCACGCGGTGCGCTGCCGACAGGGGACGGCGCGCCACGTCGGCGCCGAGGCTGGCCAGTAGGGCCGCGGCCGATGACCCCGCGATACCGTCGCCGAGCTGCAGTACACGCACACCTGACAAGAATCCTGAGGAGGGCACGGCGTCGGTCACCCTTCGTCAGCTACTGAGTGCGGCATGGCTCATTTGTACAATTGAACAACATTCGTTCTATTGATGTCCAACTGCGTCATGTGCAGCCAGTCTTCACACATTCACATATTGTGTTCTATTGTTCAGAGTCATGGCGATAACTTCGGCACCCTCTGACGCCCGCTTCGATGATGCCTCGTTCTATCTGGGCGATCCGAATGCGACGTTTGCGCAACTGCGTGACACCGACCCGGTGCACTGGTACGAGCAGGGGCAGTTCTGGGTCGTGACGAAGTACGACGACATCAAGACCATCTCGGCGCGTCCAGAGAAGTTCAAGTCCGAGCGTATCGCCATCATGATGGACCTTGTCGCGCGTCGGGAGGGCCGCGATCCTCAGGGCTACGGCGCTCGCGGAATCCTGTTCATGGATCCGCCCGAACACCGCGCACATCGCAAGGCAATCGGGGTCCGCTTCACGCCGGGTGCCGTCGCGAAACTCGAGGCGCGCGTGCGTGAGGTGATCGCCACCATCTTCGACGGCCTTCCCGACGGCGAATTCGACTGGATCGAACACGTCGCTGAACCGTTCCCGGTGTATGTCTTCGCCTATCTGTTGGGCGTGCCTGAAGCCGACTGGCCAAAGGTGGCGGGGTGGGCCACGACGATCGCGAAGGTCGGTAGCGGCGTCGCCGACGATGGTGACATGGAGCTGATCTTCGGTGAGGTCGCCCCCTATTTGATGGCACTGGTTGCCGAGCGTGCCAAGGATCCGACCGATGATCTGCTCTCGATGCTCTCGCAGGTGCGCATCGACTCCGAGCCGCTCAACGAGATCCAGGTGATGACCTACGCGCTGACGCTATTGGCGGCGGGCAGTGAAACGACGCAAAGTCTGATCGCTGGTATTGCCGCGTGTTTCGACATGCATCCCGATCAGGCGGAACAAGCGTTCGCGGATCCCGAGGTCGGCAATAATGCGGTCGAGGAGGTGCTGCGCTGGTGGACGCCCGTGATGAGCATGGCGCGCCAAGCGGCACAAGACGTCGAACTGCGTGGCGCCACGATTCGAGAAGGCGACGGGCTTCTTCTCGCCTACGCATCCGCCAACCGGGACGTTGACCATTGGGGACCGACTGCCGAGGAATTCGATGTCCATCGCCAGGACGCTGCGGGGCATCTCGGTTTCGGCGTGGGTGAGCACTTCTGTATGGGGGCAGCACTGGCACGTCGCGAGGCGCGGTTCGTCCTAGACGAGGTGATCAAGCGCGCCAAGGGAATTCGCGTGACGGGAGAGGGCTCGTTGCGGCCGTCCGCCCTGGTGCACACTTACGATCGGCTGCCGGTCACGCTCGATTACCGCTGATCGCCTCTACAGCGAGGGAGCGAAGTCAGTGACCGTCGATCCGGACGTTTCGGGCGTCGAGTTCTTCAGCGACACCACGATCCAAGACCCCTATCCGTACTACGCGCGAATGCGCGAACGTGGCCCGGTTCAGCAGGTCGCCGGCTCAGAGTTCTACGCGGTCTACGGCTGGGAGGCAATCAATGAAGTCATTGGACGCCCCGACGACTTCTCATCAAATCTGACCGCCACGATGACCTATACCCCTGAGAACGGGGTGGGCGCATTCGAAATGGAGGGATTCGGGGGTGCATCCCATGTTCTCGCGACTGCGGACGACCCGATTCACGCCGTCCATCGGAAGATGCTTGTTCCCCAACTCGCCGCCAAACGCATCCGCGCGACAGAGCGATTCGTCGCCGATACCGCTGCACGCCTCTGGCGTGCCGGAAGGACCGACGGGCGGATCGAGTGGATGAGTGCGATGGCCAACCGCCTCCCCATGATGGTGGTAGCCAGGCTGATTGGTGTTCCCGACGACGATGTCGACATGCTCATCAAGTCGGGTTATGCCACAACGCAATTACTCGACGGACTGATCGACGCCGATGGTCTCGCAGCAGCCGGCAATGCGGCAATCGAGCTGAGCGTCTACATCAGCGAGTACTTCGCGCAAGCAGCCAGCGACCCGGGTGACAACCTGCTTGGCGACCTCGCCACCGCGTGCGGGTCGGGAGCGCTCGACGACAACACCGCCCGGGTGATCATGTTGACCCTGTTCAGCGCCGGCGGTGAGTCGACGGCGTCGCTGCTGGGCAGCGCCGTCTGGATTTTGGCAACGCACCCTGACATCCAGCGTCAGCTTCGTGCTGATCCGGCCTTGCTGGGCGCATTCATCGAAGAGTCCTTGAGATTCGAGCCGCCCTTCCGGGGACACTATCGGCACGTGGTCGAGGACACCACCCTTGGCGGCGTCGAACTGGCGGCCGGGAGTCGCTTGTTCTTGTTGTGGGGCGCGGCCAACCGCGATCCTTCGCAATTCGACAGCCCCGATGAGTTCCGACTGGATCGCCCGAAAGGGAAAGGCCACATCACCTTCGGTAAGGGTGCGCACTTCTGTGTCGGAGCAGCGCTCGCTCGCCTCGAAGCCCACATCGTCTTAGAGCTGCTCTTGGAACAGACCGAATGGATCGAGCCTGCCGCGGTGGGGCGTTGGCTCCCGAGCATCTTGGTGCGTCGTCTCGAGCGGCTGGAACTCGCGGTCACATGAGTGGCGACACAGCTCTGATGGTCATCCAGGAGCTCTATCAAGCCAAGGCGAAATACTGCAGGACACTGGATACCAAGAATTGGGAAGCGTTCGCCACAGTGCTCGCGCCGGACGTCAGACTCGATCTCAGTGACGGTAACCCGGACATCGAAGCCATCGTGGGCCGCGACGAGGTCATCGCCGCGATCAGGGAATCAGTGGCAGGCGCCCGAACCGTGCATCAGGTCCACATCCCAGAAGTCGAGATCTCTGGGGATGAAGCCCTAGCCATTTGGCCTGTGCAGGAGCGTGTTCTTTGGGACAACGGGACGTCGTTGACGGCTTTCGGGCACTATCACGATCGTTGGGTTCGCACCGACGGACGCTGGGCGCTCGCCGAGTCGACACTCACCCACCTCATCATGGACTTCGGTTAGTCGAAATTCTTGAGTCGAGCCAGCGAGCGACGATTGAGCGGTGAAGTGAGCGCGAGCCCAGGTCTGCGGTGCGGCATGCTGCGCGTCGCAGGTAGACGTGCGCGTCGTGCTCCCAGGTGTAGGCGATTCCGCCGAACACCTGGGTAGCTCCTTCGGGTACCCGCCGCAGTGAGTCGACCGCCCAGAACGCGGCCAATGACACCAGTGCTTCGGCGTCGGGATGGTCGAGTTCGCAGGCGTCGGCGGCCCGATTCACCAGTGCGCGAGCGACTTCGACCACCGAGTGCTGGTCAACGAGACGGTGTTTTATCGCCTGCCGGGATCCGATCGGTCGACCGAAAGTAGTCCGCACTTTCGCGTATTCGACCGCGGCGTCGTTGGCGGCCGAAGCGATCCCGATGACTTCCGCAATCGTGGCGAGCCGGTCGCGCATCAGCGCATTGCGGTGGCGGTCGGCGGCATCGGGTCCTGAGCTGATCTGCAGCAGCTCCGCTTCAGCGAGATTGATGCTGCTGGCGGGATTGAGGTCAAGCGGTAGTTGTGGCGTCCGCTGCACACCGCCGCCGTCCGCGTCGACGATGCCCAACACGGGTTCTCCGTCGCTCATGGCGATGACGATCAGTCGTTCGGCTACCGCACCGAACGGCACCAGCGGCCAGGTTCCGGTGACTTTGCCGTCGCGCAGTGTCGCGCCCACGTCCTCGAGAACGAGCGTGATGCCCTCGACGCAGCGGTCTGCGCACCACGCCGCGGATGCGACTGAGGCCAGTGGAACCGGCAGGGTAATCGCGCCGGCCGCCTCGGTGAGTACGCACAGTTCACGTACCCCCGCGCCGCCACCGCCGCGGGGCTCGGAAACCAGCACATCGGGCCAGCCCAGTTCGACGATCGTTTTCCATAGGTCCTTGTCGAAAGCCGGTTCGGGACCGTCGAGGAGGCTGCGGGTGCGCTCGACCGTCCACGCGTGACTCAAGATGTCATCCGCGGTGGTGCGCAGCTCGCTGAGCTCCGCCGCCGAGTCGGCCATCTCGGTCAAGGACAGTTCACGGTCACGGGTCACGGGGCAGTCCCAATATTTTCTCGGCGATGACATTCCGCTGTATCTCGGACGTCCCGGCTCCGAACGTCGCAGCGCGCATCAGCAGATAGCTCTTGGCGACGTTGCCCTTCTTCGCTGCACCGGGGGAACCAGCCAACAGCGTGCCCGCCGGACCGGCGAGATCAAGTCCGAAGTTCGCCATCGCCTGGTCGACCTCCGAGGTCAACAGTTTGGCGACTGAGGCCTCGGGTCCTGGGCTCACCCCACGTACGCCTGCGGCGGTCGCCTGAGCGGCGATCTGGCGTAGCGCTTCCACCTGAGCTGTGAAGCGCACCAGCTGGTCGGCTACGTATTCGTCGTCCAACCCGTTGTCGCTGAGCGCATTCGGCTCCCTGGCCATCGATGTCAGAATGGCCAGGCGGCGCTCGATTCGGTGCGTACGGCTCTGGCCCACTCGCTCGTAGCCAAGCGTTGACTTCGCGACCCGCCACCCTTCGTTCAACGGGCCGAGAACGCCGGCGAGCGGCACCCGGACGCTGTCGAAGAAGATCTCGTTGAACTCGGCGTCGCCGGTGATCTGGCGAATGGGACGCACCTCGATACCCTCGACCGCCAGGTCGGCCAGCACATAGCTGATCCCCTCGTGTGGCGGGGCGGCCGGATCCGTTCGAACGAGCAGATAGATCTTGTTGGCGTACTGCGCCTTTGACGTCCACACCTTCTGCCCGCTGATCACCAGCTCGTCACCGTCGATCATGGCTCTCGTCTTCAGAGAGGCGAGATCACTTCCGGCTTCGGGCTCGCTGAAGCCCTGGCACCAGACGTCCTCGGCAGAGAGGATGCGCGGCAGATAATGGGATCGCTGTTCGTCGCTGCCCCACTGGATGATCGTGGGACCGAGCTGATTTATTGCGCTGCGGTTGATCGGCTCAGGAGCGTGTGCAGACGCCATTTCGGCGTTGAAGATCAACTGCTGCACCGGCGTTGCGCTGCGGCCGCCGAATTCTGTCGGCCATGAGATTGCGGCCAGCCCGGACTCGTGGAGACGGCTCTGCCAGGTGCGCATCCGATCCAGCCGGCCGGACTCGCCGCCTTCGCGTGAGCGCAGATCCGGCGTTAGGGCCGCCGCGAGGAAGTCGCGAACCTCGTCGCGGAAAATGCGATCCGATGACGTGAGCGGAACGCCGTAATCGCGTTCGGTCACGTGGCCTCACGGGTCGACGATGCGTCCGCCAGCCAGCCGGCCATCATTCCGTACACTGCCTCGATCGCTTCGCGCGCGGCAGTCTGGTCTGCCTCGGCGGTACCCACAGGGTCGTAGTCGACGCTCCACGTGACCGTCGTTGCGGCATCGCCCGTGGGGCGCACGGAGACGAGGGCGTCGAATCGCTTGACGGGCAGGGGGTTGTTGGCGATCGAGTAGCTCAGCTCCATGCGGTCGGGATCCATGCTCGTCAAGGTTTCTGCAACAGGTGTGGTCCCGCTCCCGTGAATCAAGCGGCGCATGCCGATGCCCTCGCCCTCGACCTCCACCACTCCGGCGACGGGGATCCAGTTGACGTCGGCGAAGTCCGCAACAATCGCCCACACGGTCGCCGGTATCGCGTCGACGTGCTTGGAGATGACGAGTTGCGGCATGCGAAGGAGGATATCATCGATGAAACAAATGATCGGATACTGTCTTAATGTTCAGGTCACTATCGGCTGGCGCGGAGGGGTGAGACTGTGGGCGACGAAAAGGGCAGCGAGTTCGAGGTGGACGAGGACTGGGTCACCTACGAGGTCGTCGAACCACACATCGCCTGCATCACCATCAACCGGCCCGACCGGCGAAACGCCATCCTGTCGCCGGAGATGCACGCGCTGTTCAAGGATCGGTTGGATACCGCAGAGGCGGACGACGAGGTCAAAGTCGTTGTACTCGTAGCGGCAGGCAAGGACTTCTGCAGCGGTGACGACGTCCGCCGGTTGCCGGTCGAACAGGCAGGGCTGAAGAAAGGTAACAGGCTTCCGCAGACGGCCCGACTGGCTAACGCCCGTCGCCTGCACCGCCACTTCACGAACTGGATGGAGTTCCCCAAGACGGTCATCGCCGCATGCCAGGGGGCTACCTTGGGCGCTGGGATGAATCTGGCCTTGGCCGCGGATATTCTCGTCGTCTCCGACGACATGTACATCGCCAGGCCCCAGGCGCGAATCGGCTTCGCCGGCTTTTCGACCATCATGCCGCTTGCCCTGCTCAAGCTGGGGCCCAACCGCGGATACGAGGCCATGATCACTGGCCGCAAGGTCAAGGCCGCCGAGCTCAAGGAGTGGGGCGTCGCCTCGTCGGTCGTCCCTGCGGGCGGTTTGCGCGACGAGGCCATGCGCTACGCCCGCGCGGTCGCGCACCACTCCGCGGACGGCCTGATGATCGGAAAGCACGCGTTGATCACTTTCTGGAACGCGGTGGGGATGGCCCAGTTCGGTGACTGGGTCCCAATGGGCCACAGCGTGTTCACCAATCTTGCGTGGCGCGACGACGAGTTCAACTTCATGAAGGAGCGCACGACGCGCGGCGGCCGGGAGGCGATGGCCGAGCTCGAGCGCAGGTACACGGAATGGGGCTTCGACTAGATTGTCAAAAGCCTGGTGACAGCTATACAAATTATGTGCATGTGTTCTGTATGCTGGTCGTGACTGATCGATGAGGAGTCGATGATGGGAGTCCTGGACGGACGAAAGGCGCTGGTGACCGGTGCTGGGCGCGGAATCGGAGCGGCCGTTGCCGAGGGGTTGGCAGCCGAAGGGGCCACTGTGATGGTGTCCGATGCCGGCGTCGCGGTCGACGGCAGCGGCCACGATGCGGGTCCGGCCGAAAGTGTCGCCGCCGCGATCAACGAGCGCGGGGGTAAAGCCTTCTCCGACACCACCGACATAACCGATTTCGGCGCCTGCGAGGAGCTGATCAACCGTGCCGCGTCGACGCTGGGCGGATTCGACATCATGGTCAATGCCGCTGGAATCCTTCGCGACAACATGATCTTCAAGATGAGTGAACAGGATTTCGACACCGTCGTTTCGGTTCATTTGAAAGGTACGTTCAACCTGACTCGGCATGCGGCTTCGTGGTGGCGGGAGAACCGCGGCGGTCAGTATCGGCTGATCAACTTCACGTCGATGTCCGGTCTGCACGGCGCGCCCAGTCAGCCGAACTACGCCGCGGCCAAGATGGGCATCGTCGGGCTCACCTACTCGTGTGCAAATGCCCTCGCCGGTTACGGGGTTCGCAGCAACGCCATCGCTCCGATCGCCGGCACCCGGATGACCCAGGGCATCAAGGGCGGGGGCAGTTTGGACTATTCAGCTGAGAACAAGCGACTGGCTCCGGAAAACGTTGTGCCGCCGGTGATCTACCTGGCCAGCGAACAATCTGAATGGCTCAACCGCCGCATCATCTTCGCGGGTAACGGGCGCATCAGCCTGATGACCAACCCGGTTTTCGAACGCGAGATCGTGTCCGCGTCGGGCACCTGGGACATACCGACAGCGTTCGCCGAGATCGAGGCGTCGTTCAAGGGCTCGGTGTCCCCGAACATCTTCGACAAGCCCCCTGCCAGCTGATCGGAGGCGATGTGCGATGACGACTGTCGACGACGTGGCGCGGGACTCCGCCGGGAAGGTGCCAACCCGGTACGCGTGCGGTGAGACCTTCGTGCCGAAGGGCCGCTACATCGATCCCGAGTTCCTGCAGCTCGAACTCGATCGACTTTTCACCCAGGTGTGGCAACCCGCCTGCCGAGAGGAGGAGATTCCCGGACCCGGCGACTACTACGAGTACACGATCGGCAGGCAGTCGATCATGGTGGTGCGGCAGAAGGACGCGAGCGTCAAAGCGTTCTACAACGCCTGCACGCACCGAGGAATGAAGGTCGTGCGTGGAACGGGCTGCGCCGCTGACGGCGAACTGCGGTGCGAGTTCCACGGTTGGCGGTACGCCTTCGACGGCCGCTCGTCGTTCGTGCCCTCACGTGACGAGTTTCTCAATCGTCCCCGCGAACAGTGGTCGCTGCGGCCAGTCGCGGTAGGCACCTGGGGTGGCTGGGTATTTGTCAGCATGGCGGAGGATCCGCCGGATCTTCTGGAGTGGCTCGATCCGCTGCCGACCGCACTAGCACCGTTCCGGTTGCAGGACATGCGCTTTCGCTGGCGCAAGCGGACGTTCCTGCCCGCCAACTACAAGACGGTGATCGACGCGTTCATCGAGGGCTACCACACTCCGGGCACGCATCCGCAGACGCTGCGCGCCACGCAGGGTCCACGTCCGTCGACCGAACCGGCGCCGCCACAGGAGTTCGTGTACGCCCCTTATACGCCGACGATTCCGTACCGCAACCACTCGCGGTTCATCTACACGGCGCGACCCGACAGCGGCGACAAGGACAGCGCGCGCAAGGAGCAGGCGGCCCGCCCGGAGGTCTTCGCGAACTCGATGCAGTACAACTACCTCGAAGTGCGATCCCTGGCCACCGAACGCGATTACCGTGTGGCGCAACAGCTTGCGACCATGGAGCCCAGCGATATCCCGCCGTTCGTGCTCTACCACCAGATGTGCGAGGAACTCGCCCTCGCGGAGGGTGTCGATTACCCCAAGATGACCATGGAGCAGTACTTCGCGGGCAATGGAGACTGGCACGTATTTCCAACTCTGGTGATCCTGGTCGAGAAATCGTGCATCCTCGGATATCGGATGCTGCCGGACGCCGACGACCCGAACCGGTGCGTGTTCGAGATGTTCTCATTGGAGCACTTCGCGCCCGGCGAGGTCCCCGAGACCAGTTGGCTGGAATTCGAACGCTGGCAGGACCATGACGGGTGGGGGGAACTTCCGACCCAGGACCTCAAGAACATCGGAGCAATCCACGCCGGCATGCATTCCAACGGTTTCGACGGCCTGTGGCTCAACACCGCCCAGGAGATGTCGATCCGCAACGAACACACGATTGCCGATCGCTTCATCTTCGGTGTCGACGACGCGGCCGACGACGCGGTGCCCGGTGCCTGACGATCGGGCACCCAGCGGCCGACCGCTACCCGCGTTGTCTGCGCTCAACCGTCCGTACTGGACGTCGGGCGCCGAGGGGGTGTGGCGGTTGCAACGGTGCCCCGATTGCGAGCGCATCATTCATCCCCCCGCGCTGCGTTGCCAATTCGACCACGCCACACCGGAATGGGTGGCGATGTCGGGTCGTGGGACAGTGGAGTCCTGGACGGTCAACCACCATCCGTTCTTCCCAGGGATCCCTACGCCCTATGTCATCGCCTTCGTCAACCCGGTCGAAGATCCACGGGCGCGCGTGCTGACCAACCTCGTCGACGTCGCTCCAGACGATGTCGTCGTCGGCATGCCGGTGCGGGTGACCTTCCAGCGTGGTGACGACGGCACAGAAGGCGACGCCGTTCATCTTCCCCTGTTTGCTCCGGACCGCTGATGCACTCGCGTCTGACCAGCGATGTCATCATCAGCGGCATCGGCCAGTCCGACATCGGGCGTCGTCTCGGCCGGGACCCGTTGCAGCTCACCGTCGATGCGTGTCTGGCGGCGGTCGAGGATGCGGGGTTGACGCTGGCCGACATCGACGGCCTCACCACCTACCCTGGTGCGTCAATGGCAGGGAAAGGATTCTCGGGAGCGGGGCTGCGCGAGATCCACGATGCTCTTGGTATTCGGCCGAACTGGGTGGCCGGCGGCGTCGAATACCCCGGCCAGCTCGGCGCCGTCGTCGACGCCATGCTCGCTGTGGCCGGAGGGATGGCCAATCACGTGTTGTGTTGGCGAAGCATCTGGGAGGGAACGGCACAGGGTGCTGACCGTCGTCGCGGCTACGGGGTGGCTGCGGGATCACGGGCGACGGGTCAGTTGGGATGGCAATTGCCATACGGGGCGGCGGCGGCCAACCTCGCTGCCCTCCAGATCCGTTCCCGCATGCACCGATTCGGGCTCACCAGGGAACAACTGGGTCAGATCGCGATCGTCGAACGGGCGCACGCCAAACTGAATCCCAAGGCGGTCTACAGCGAGCCGATCGACCTCGACACCTATCTCGATGCTCGTATGGTGTCCGACCCGTTGTGTATGTACGACTGCGACATCGCCTGCGACGGCGCAACGGCATTCGTGGTGTCGCGCGCCGAACACGCGTCGGCCCTCGACCATCCGGGCGTCGTCGTCGAGGCTGTCGATTGCGCCCACCATGACCGGTTCCTTTTTGAAGGCGGCCAGGACATCGGTCGGCTGAACTCTCGGTGGTCGACCATCTGGGACAGGACCGACTTCACGCCTAGTGATGTCGACTATGCGTCGCTCTATGACGGTTTCAGCGTGTTCGTGCTGTGCTTCCTCGAGGATTTCGGATTCTGCGAATACGGCGAATCGGGGGAGTGGGTCGCCGATCCGACGCGCTTCTCGCTGGGCGGCGAGCTGCCGATCAACACCGCAGGCGGCCAACTGTCGGGCGGCCGGCTGCACGGCTTCGGCCACTTACACGAGGCGTGCGTCCAGGTACGCGGTGACGGTGGTGCTCGACAGGTCGACGACGCCGACCTCACCGCATGCGGCGTCGGCGGCGCCAACAGCGGTACGACGATGATGCTGCTCCGGCGAGCATGACGACCGACCGTTTGACAGCCACTTTCGGGTTCAGCGTAGGAAGGTCGTCTTCGTGTCGAGGTACTCCATGATTCCGGCTCTGCCGTTCTCGGCGCCGAGGCCCGATTTTTTGACCCCGCCGAACGGTGCGTGAGGTTGCAAGGTCCAGGTATTGATACCGACGTTTCCCGCTCGAAGCGCTGCACCGACCCTGATAGCTCTGCTGACGTCCCGGGTGTACACCGCCGCGCCCAGTCCGTACTCGGTGTCGTTTGCAATTCGGACGGCCTCATCCTCGGAATCGAACGGGATCACGCACAGAACGGGCCCGAAGATCTCTTCCTGGGCCACTGCCATGCTGTTGTCGACGTCGACGAGCACGGTTGGCGACACGAAGTTGCCTGAGTCGGGTGCGCCCGCAGGACGCTGTGCCCCACCCGCAGCCACCGCCGCGCCGTCTTTCACGGCACGGTCGATGTATGCGTTCACGCGGTTCATGTGCGCGACGGTGATCATCGGCGCCGCTGTGACCGTCGGGTCAAACGGATCGCCGTAACTCGCTGCGGCGGCGAATCCGACCAGTTGCCCGACGACGTCGTCGTAAACCGGGCGCTCGACCAGGATTCGCGATTGACACACGCAGACCTGTCCCGACAAACCTAGGAAGGCGTTGCCGGCAGCCATCGCGACCGCCAGGCCGATGTCGCTGTCGGCGAATATAACCGCGGGGCTCTTGCCGCCCAATTCCAATGAAACAGGGCCGATCCGTGCACCCATCGTGGACGCGATCTGTCCACCGACCGCCCGGCTGCCGGTGAAAGACACCTTGTCCACCCGCCGATCGGCGACCAGCGCAGCACCGACCTCGACACCCGCTCCGGTGACGACGTTGAACACCCCAGGCGGCAAATCGACCTCGCCGATCAACTCGGCCAAACGCAGACTGGTCAGCGGTGCCATCTCAGAAGGCTTTGCGACCACAGTGCAGCCGGCGGCCAACGCGGGCGCCACCTTCTGGCTCATCAAACTCAGTGGCGCGTTCCACGGCGTGATCAACCCCACGACGCCGACAGGTTCGTGGGTGGTGAAGACGAACGGTTGATCGGCCTCCCACTGCGGGTAGGTCTCACCGGTGACCTTGTCGATCCAGCCCGCGTAGCCGTCGAACAGGTCCGCTGGGTATTCGGCGCCCATCTGGTAGTAACCGACGAACGCAACCGGGGTCGCGTTGTCCAGTGACAGCAGTGCGACCAGGTTGTCAGCGTCATCACGGATTGCGGCGGCGATGCGGCGCAAGTACCGCGCGCGCTCCCGCCCGGGCATGCGTGGCCAGGGGCCCTCGTCGAAGGCGCGGCGGGCGGCCGCAACGGCAGCGTCGACCGCTTGCGCATCCCCGCCCGGCACATCGAAGACCGTCTCCTCGGTGGCTGGGTGCAGGTGGCGGACCGGGTCGAGGGCGCCGTCGACCCAATGCCCGTCGATGAGCATTTTCGCCGGAGGCAGCGTCGCCGAGTCGAGCCGGGCGCGGACGGAGAGAGTGGCCATGGGTAGAACACTAGAACAATATTTGTTCAGCCAATTACCTTATTGGCCCGCTCGCTCGTGACGACTGCGAGGATGACGGCCTCACCACAAACGCTGATTGGACGGCTTTTTCGACAAGCGGACGGCGTGGGGCAATGTAGTTGTCATTTGGCGCAATAGAACATAATCTGTCTGAATGTATTGTCAGCTCATTCAACGACTATGCGGCCCGGTGGATGACGTGGCTGCGCGGATGTCCGTGTATGGAGGGACTCTGTGATGGTCGATCCGGCCGATCTGGTCTTGATCAGCGTGGATGACCACACAGTCGAGCCGCCGGATATGTTCGCCAAGCGCGTCCCCGCACGTTATGTGGACGACGCGCCGCGCATAGTCGAAGACGCCGACGGCTCGGTGGCCTGGGTGTATGACGGTATGAAGCTGCCCAACATCGGATTGAATGCGGTCGCGGGCCGTCCCAACGATGAGTGGGGCTTCGAGCCCTCTCGGTTCGAGGACATGCGTAAGGGCTGCTACGACGTGGATGCCCGAGTCGAAGACATGAACGCCAGTGGAGTGCTCGCCTCGGTGTGCTTCCCCTCGTTTCCAACCATCTCGGGTGCGTTGTTCACCTATCGGGGCGACCGTGAAGTCTCGGCGGTGATGGTCAAGGCCTACAACGACTGGCATATCGAGGATTGGTGCGGCGCACATCCCGACCGCTTCATCCCGATGGGAATCCTTCCGCTGTGGGATCCGGTCAAATCCGCAAGCGAAGTGCGGCGGCTCGCGTCGCTCGGGTGCCGCGCGGTTACGGTGCCCCAGCACGTCGGCAATTACGGCCAACCGCCATGGCAGGACCCCCACTGGGACGTCTTGTGGGAAGCCATTTGTGAGAACAACACGGTCGTCAACATCCACATCGGGACGGGCGGAGGAATGCCGGTGCCCTCGGATCAGACCAGCTATCTCGCCTACAATTCGATGCTGGTTTTGGACACCGGACGGTTCACCGCTGACCTTCTGTTCTCCCGCGTCGTCAAGGAGTTCCCGACCATCAAGTTCGCTCTTTCGGAGGGCGGTATCGGGTGGATTCCGTTCCTACTGGAGCGATTCGAGGATATCTATGGTCGGCAGCGTGCATGGACCGGTGACGACCTCGGAGATGGCAACACCCCTACCGACGTCTTTCGTCGAAACTTCCTGTCCTGCTTCATCCGTGACCGGGTTGGCATCGAGAACCGGCACCGTATCGGCGTCGAGACCATCTGCTGGGAAATGGATTACCCGCATTCGGACTCGAGTTGGCCTGATGCCCCGGAACAACTCGCGAAGGAGCTCGAGGGGTGCAGTCCCGATGAAATCGAGGCAATCTGCTGGCGAAACGCGGCGAACGCGTTTGGCTATACCGGCGTCGAACGGCTCGGCCGGGATAAGTGCACCGTCGCTGCGCTGCGCGCAGAAGTCGCGGACATGGATTTGTCGACCCCCAAAGTTGATGCCGGTCGCATCCCCAAGCCGGGTACGCAGGCGCTCACGTATGGCGAGATGCGCGAGCGGATGGCGACGATAATGACCGGTGGCAGATCCTCGTAGCAGAATGCGGTGCATAACTGATTCAGCGGTCAGATACGCCTTGGGCGTCATGGCGCAGAGCGCCTCGGACGCGGTGCAATGCGCCGGCGGCTCCATATTTGACTGGGCGGCAGCTGGGTGGGATGTGACGGTGTACGCACCGGACGTTATCTGTTCGCGCGCAATCGATATCGTCGGCGCGCGATGCGGTGACCTCCAAACGCTGCTGAATCAGGATGCGTCTTTGCCAAAGGTTCTCGTCATCACGACGGGCCTTCACGCGGCGAATAACCGGGTGAAGGAGTGCGTTGAGTACGCCGTGAAGAGGCAGGTTGCCGAGGTCGTATTCGTCGACGCGCGCGCGCACGATGCTGCTGACGGTGATGCTCTCTCTCGCGTTCTGGGTTCCGCGGCCCGTGCATTCAAACAGCACGCAATCCACGCATCAGGTGTGCAGATCGATGTGATCGATCCCAGCGAACATTTCTGTCGGCCGGCAGACGTGGGATCGGAACACCTTCTGAACTCTCTGTGTGTGACGCGGCCTGCGTGACCGGTGTGGTCACCAACATCGCCAGTGGCCAAGTAGTCAACCGGAGCTGTTACGGCTGTATCGAGCGCTCGTCGAATTGTGCGTGCGCGGCCAGTGTTGTCGCCCGCTCGGCTATCGGCGTGTGCTGCGCAGACAACATGCGTTGCAGCGCGTCAGCCGTCACCGGCGGGCTGTAGTAGTAGCCCTGCGCGACCTCACAGCCGTAGCTGATGAGCAGGTCCGCGGTCGCCGAGTTCTCGACACCCTCGGCGACGCACACCATGCCCAGTTCCCGTGTCAGCTCGATGACTTTGCGGACGATGATCGCCGCGGGCGGATCCTCCGATATCGGTGCGACGAGGTTCCGGTCGAGTTTGAGTTCGTCGATAGGCAACTGGATCAGGTAGTTCAAAGCAGAGTAGCCACTTCCGAAATCATCGAGGGCGACTTGAATGCCGAATTCGTGCAACCGAATCAAGACCTCACGCGCACGCTCCGGATTACTCAGCACGAGTTCCTCGGTGATCTCCACTGTCACGTGATCGAACGGAAGATGGCGTTCGGCCATCACCCCGGCGACCGTCGACGCCAGGCTGAGCTCGTTCAGTGACGGCGGAAAAAGGTTGATGGCGAACGGAACTGGGAATCCCATCGCGTGCCATGCGACGGCGTCGTCGGCCGCTCGGTGCAGTACCAGCTCTGTCAGTGCTCCCATCAACCCGTTCTGTCGTGCCATCGGCAGGAACTGGTCCGGCAGCAGGGTGCCCAACCGTGGATGCGGCCAGCGCACCAAAGCCTCCACACCAATGATCCGCCCGGTGACCATGTGGAACTTCGGTTGGTACTCGGCAGACAGGGCGCCATCGCTTATCGCCGTGCGTAATTCGCTCAACAGCCGCATGCCGCCCACCCGTGCGTCGTGAGCACCGGCGCTGCACGGCGGTCCTATCTCCTCGCTGTCAACCAGCTTCATGTCTTCGTCGAACGTCGCGATCCCCCCGGTACGGGTGCGCTTGGCCGAGTACAGTGCCACATTGGCCCGCTTGAGCAACTCCTCGGACGTCAACCCAGTCGTGACGGTCCGGTTCAGCTCCGCCAGTCCAGCGCTCGGCCGCACGTCGATCGACTGATCGCCGACCGAGAATTCGGTGTCGAACACCTCCAGGATGCGTTCGGCCGCAGTCATGGCCGGCTCGACGCCGCCTTCGAGCAGTACCGCGAACTGGTCGCCGCCGAGCCGCGCCACGGTGTCGCCGGTACGCACGCTGCGCTGTAGACGCTCCGCGGCCTCGATCAACACTGCGTCGCCCACGGGATGACCCAGGCTGTCATTGATCAGTTTGAAGTCGTCCAAATCCAGTGAGAGCACGGCGACGTCGCGACCGTCGCGCGCGTGCATGGCCACGGCGTGCGCCAGCCGGTCGCCGAACAGCACTCGGTTGGCCAACGACGTCAGTGGATCGCGCAGTGCCTGATCGGTGACCGTGTCCAGCAGCCGCCGATTTTCGGCCACGAACAGCACCTGCCGCACCAACACTGTTGCCAACAACAGCAGCAACGCTGCAAATACCGGGCCGGTGTTCTTACCGCCGAACAGGTACCACACGCTGGGGACGACCGCGACCAGCAGCGGCACGTACGGCACCCACACCGCCACCCGCGTTGCGTCGTGTGAATCGACGACATGCCAGCGCGCCTGAGCCGCCACCAGCGCGGCAGCGGCCATCAGCATCACCCCGCCCGTCCACAGGATGTCGATGTAGTTGCCGCTCAGGTAAGCGCCGTTGATGCTGAGGTACACGTACACGCTGTCGGCGATGGCCACCGCCGCGATGCCGGCCGCCAGCAGACTGATCGTGACCCGTTGGTCCGGGCCGGCACGGGACAGCATGAGCGCCGCCATCGTGAACAACGCCACGTCAGCCAGCGGGTAGAACAGCGACAGCGCGAACGACAACGGATCTGTTCCGCCCGCCGCTACGACGTCGTCCAGACCCGACACCCACGCCAGCGCGAAGAACGACACCGCTAACAGGAGCCCGTCGAGGAACAACCGGGCGACCGTGACGCGGGCATTGCCGGTCGGCAACACCACCAGCACGAAGAGCGTGCAGACGTAAAACGACAGATAGCCCAGATCGGCCAGTGACGGGAACGGCACCTCCGCCTCGAGTTCCAACTCGTACATCGCCCAGATCGCGTCGCCGACGAACCAGCTGGCCAGCCCGGCTGCCAGGGCTACCCACGCCATGCGCTGCCGGCCCGAGGTGGACGCGACGGCCAGCATGACGCAGACGACCGCCAAGGCCTCGGCCACCAGTGAGCCCAGATCGCTGACAACGGTGAGCACGCCAGCGCCGCCCCAGCCGAACATTAGCCACGACGCGTAACCGAGAAGGTAGATCGCGCCAACCCACGCGATCAGCCGAACTCTCGGTCGCTCCACGTAAACCCCCAGGTTGCGGGATTGGCCAACGATAGCAACGGCCAGCCAATCACACTGCTGAACCGCATTTGCCAGAATCCCGCTCGTGGGTCGGTTTTGTGCGGTCGCACCTAGCTCACGCTCGCGCAGCGGTGTGACGTCGATGCGTCGTCGAACCTGAAAAGTTTCAGAGCATTTCCCTACAAAACGCTTCGGATTTACTCAGGCGGCGAACGCACAGTGGTCGTATGACCAACTCGATGGCAGTGCGGCGCACGGCACTCGCCGCAGCTTTCGGCGCCATACTGACCGGCGTCCTCCTCATCAGTAACGAGATGGTGCATTCGGTGGCCTCGATCGCCGTCTTCGCGACCGCGGTCGCCGTCATCGGCGCCGCCGTCATCGGTTGGGAGCACGTCATCGCCAACGCGGAGTCGATGGGCCTGGTCGCCGGACGCGAGAGCGAGCCCCACCTCTGACTCGGCGCTTGGCATTCGCCGTGCAGGTACAGATTCGACATTAACTTGTGCCTGTTACTGTGCTCGCAAAACACATGGTGAGGAGGCCCGATGGCTGATGTGCTGAGCGGCATTCGGCAGAGGTTGCAGCACGTGTCCGAGGCGGGAAGGGCGGCCAAACGGCTCATCGACACCGGAATCATCGACCTCACGGACCTTCGCGGCGGCGCTGAGACCGCCAAGCTCGCTCGCGTCTACGGCCCGCAGGCCACGATGGCCATCCAGGGTGGACGCAAGTACGCGAACCTGCCGGCGGTTGTCGACGAGCGCGGGACGCTGACCTATAAGCAGGTCGACGATCAGTCCTGGGCCCTGGCGCACGGGTTACGGAGACTCGGCGTCTCCGCGGGCTCGGTCGTCGGCGTGCTGTGCCGCGACCACCGAGGGCTCGTCATCACCATGGCCGCGTGCGGCAAGGTCGGCGCTCGGATGGTGCTGATGAACACCGGCTTCGCCAAGCCCCAGTTCGCCGAGGTGTGCGAACGCGAGCATGTGACCGTTGTGCTGCACGACAGTGAGTTCCTCGGTCTGCTCGACGCGCTTCCCCCCGATCTGCCGCGTGTGCTGACGTGGGTGGACGACGGTGCAGACGTGCCCGCCGGGGCGCAGATGCTCGACGACATCGTCGCGGCGAACTCCACGGCCCCGCTGCCTCCGCCGAGTAAGGCGGGCGGGTCGGTGATCCTCACCAGCGGGACGACCGGCCTGCCCAAGGGTGCGCCTCGTGAGGCGGTCTCCCCGCTTGCGACCGCCCAGATCGTCGACCGAATCCCGTTCCCGCGCAAGGGAACCATGGTCATCGTGTCGCCCATCTTCCACAGCACCGGATGGGCCACCTACACCGTCGGTGCGGCCCTGGGCAACAAAGTCGTGACAGCCCGACGCTTCAAGGCGGAGAACACGTTGAAGCTCATCGCCGACCACAGGGCCGACATGCTCGTCGCGGTCCCGACGATGCTGCACCGGATGGTCGAGCTACCGCCCGACGTCATCGCCAAGTACGACACGTCATCGTTGAAGGTGATCCTGATCGCCGGGTCGGCGTTGAGCCCCGACCTGTCCAACCGCGTCCAGGACACCTTCGGCGACGTGCTGTACAACATGTACGGCTCCACCGAATGTGCCATCGCCACGGTCGCAACCCCTGCCGAACTGCGCGCGGCCCCCGGCACCGCGGGCCGCGCTCCAGTGACCTGTGAGGTGGTGCTGTATGACGAGCACGACCGACGGGTCGAGGGTGCCAATCGCCGCGGCCGGATCTTCATCCGCAACGGTGCGCCGTTCTCCGGATACACCGATGGTCGCAACAAGCAGATCCTCGACGGCTACATGTCAAGCGGCGACATGGGTCATTTCACCGAGAGCGGGCTGCTGTTCGTGGACGGCCGCGACGACGACATGATCGTGTCCGGCGGCGAGAACGTCTTCCCGCAGGAAGTCGAGAATCTGCTGGAGGAGCGCGACGACATCGCCGAGGTGGCCGTGGTCGGGGTCGATGACGTGGAGTTCGGAAAGCGGTTGCGCGCCTTCATTGTTTCCGAGCCCGGCGCCGAGCTGGACGGCACAGAGGTCAAGCAGTATGTGAAGGACAACCTGGCGCGGCACAAGGTGCCCCGCGACGTGGTCTTCATCGACGAGCTACCCCGCAACGCCACCGGGAAGCTGCTGCGCAGGGTGTTGGTCAACATGGATATCGAGGCCTGACTGCACCCGCGCAGAAGGCCTTGCTGCCACTTTCTGCCCGACAGTGCGCTCACGGTCGGGGGCAGCGTTGCCGTTTGGTTGCCCGGGTTCGCCGCGACCGTGTGGTATTTCGGCGCCGCCGTGGCGTTGCTCGGCGTGGGCCGGACCCAAACCCCGATGAACGAGGACTGATGCAGCTGCCGAAGCGACTGCGGTGGGTCACCTCTCGCCCTTAGCATTCGGGCATGGTCAATCGGGGGCGACGTGCGTTCGTGGTGGGTGCGGCAATCACGACACTGGTTGCCGTCGGTGGCTGCGGGCGCGGTCAAGGGGAAGTGGCGCCGGCGAGCAGCGCGGCCGAGTACGCACAAGATCTCCAGTCGAAGGTCACCCTGGATGCCACGATGGTGCATCTGGAGGAACTCCAGAAGATTGCCGATGCCAACGGCGGCACCCGCGTCGCCGGTTCCCCCGGCTATGACGCCAGTGTCGAGTATGTGGCTAAGATGCTGCGCGACAAGGGGTTCGACGTCGACACACCTGAGTTTGCGATGACCGTCTTCTCCGTAGACAAGGAGTCGCTGAGCGTCAACGGGAAACCCTTCGAGGCGCACGCCATCGAATACAGCGGCGCCAGTCCTGCAGGGGGCGCTACGGGACGATTTGTGGTGGTCTCCGGGGACGGACACCTGGGATGTGAAGCCAGGGACTACAACGACCTGGACGTCACAGGTGCGGTCGTGATGGTGGACAGGGGCGACTGCGAACTGGCCGACAAGGCCGGCGTAGCGACCGAACGTGGGGCCGTCGCACTCGTCATCGCGAACGACGTCGAAGAGAAGGAGTTCAGCGGTGTCATGGACGAGAGCGATGAGATCAAGATTCCGGTGCTGAGCGTGAACAAAGCCGACGGCGACAAACTCCGATCCCAAAGCGGGACAGCGACCGCCATCGCCGACGCCAAAGTCGAGCAGATCAAGACACGCAACGTAATCGCCCAGACCAAGACCGGAGCCACGGACAACGTGGTCATGGTCGGTGCACACCTGGACAGCGTCAAAGAGGGCCCGGGCATCAACGACAACGGAACAGGCGTGGCCACGGTGCTGGAGACGGCGCTGCAGATGGGCCCGTCGCCAGAAGTGGCGAACGCGGTGCGATTCGGGTTCTGGGGAGGCGAGGAACAAGGGCTGTTCGGGTCATACGACTATGTCCGATCACTAGACGTTGAAGCACTGAAAGACATTGCGCTGTACCTGAACTTCGACATGATGGCCTCACCCAACACGTGCTACTTCACCTCCGACGCTGACGGGTCCCTGCCGCCGGACCTCGAGCTCGGCTTCGATCAGCTGATCCCCGAGGGCTCACCCGGGATAGAACGCACCCTGGACGACATCGTCGAGAGCGCAGGCAAGACGCCGCAGGATCTGCCGTTCGACGGCCGCAGCGATTACGACGGGTTCATGCTGGCGGGGATTCCGGCAGGCAACTTCGACACCGGCTCCGACACCATCAAGTCGCCAGAGCAGGTTGAACTGTGGGGAGGTACCGCCGATCAGCAGTGCGACCCGAATTACCACACCGCCGAGGACACGATCGAGAACATCGACCGTGACGTGCTGGCGCTCAGCGGCGGGGTGATCGCCCATGTCGTCGGTCTCTACGCCCAAGACGAAGGCGGGCGCAACGGAGTCCCGGCTCGCGACGACCGCACCCGCCACCCCTTGCCCGACGAAGAGTAGACCACCTCCTCGAGGACAATGCGCAGAAATGCGACATTGCGCGTTGCGCAGCTTGTGCGTTGACGCTCGCCGGTCATTCGATGGGCGACATGACGGCGCTGGAGTACCTCGGACGTCCCGCTGCCGATCGACCGGTCGAGCCGAGTGGGCTCGTCCTGATCGCAACGGCGGCGGGCAGGCTCGCCGAGCGCGGCCTCGCCGCATCGATCGCCGGTGCCGTGCACACGCACCTTCCGTTCGCAGGGCACATGCTGCCTCGGGAGGCATCGCATGCTGTCAACGCCGCCATCGACCTTGCGATGGCCGGAACACCTTGCGCGGAGGACGGACTCGCGGTCGCGTAGAGCGTGCCTATGCTGGTAGGTGTCGTCCAAGTCGTTGCGGATCGCTGCCGTGCTCTTCGCGGCGATCGCCGTCTTCGCAGGTGTACTTCAATCGGTCGCGTTCGTCGTCTCTGACTATGGATTGCGCCACCTGATACTCGCCATCTTCGCGCTGTCTGTTGGGTTCAGTGTGTTGATCGCCGTGCTTCGCGCTGGTCAATCCGGGCGATAGACCGCTCGACCGTGTGTGCGCTGGTACTCGCCCAGCGCCGCGACCATGTCTGCACACCGGTTCGCGATGGCAAGGTGTGCCTCGGGATCGTCTGTTTTCCAGCGTAGGTCGGCAGCATCCACGGGATCGCCGAACACGACATCGACGGGGTACTCGTCGCGGCGGAGCCAATTCCGGTACGTCTCTCGTAGGAGATCGTTGTCGATGCCGAGGACGAAGATCGGCAACACCTTCACTCCCGCCCCCGCGCGTTGGATGACTTCGCCGACGCCGGGGCGCACGGGCAGGAATTGGTACGGATCGCCGCCGCGCTGCCTCGTGCCCTCGGGATGGAAGCCGACCAGCCTGCCGGGCACCTGGAGTTCTGAGACGATGCGCGCGACGGCGTACTGGTTGAACGTGCGCTTCGCGGGATCGCGCAGGACAGGCGGAAACATCGCCATGCCACTCATCAGGAAGTTGACGGCGACGCCGGCGGGGTTGTCGTAGAAGAACGCCGACCGGACCGGGAACAGGATGCGGCTGGACAGCTGAGTCGACTGGAAGATGATGTGCATGACGGTGAAGTAGTCGAAGAAAGACCGGTGATTCGCCACCATCACCACTCGATCGGAACCGTTGAGGCCCGCGATGCGCTCGAGGCCGTACGCGCGGATACGACGCGCTGCCGTGATTTGCAGCACCACCACCATGAATGTGCGGTTCCAGAAGCGCGCGAACAGTCCGAATCGACGGTTGAAGATGTCCGCGAAGCGGAAGGCGAAGCGCTCCATGCGCGACAGCGGAGCCAGTTGCTCGGACGTGGCTTGGAGCACGGTTTCTCCACTGAGGTGAGGTGGCGTTGCTCGCCAGTCGTTAGCTATCCGGCGAGTATCGCACGCGACGGACGGCGGTGCGCAACTTCGCGCGTTCCTCGGTGGCGCTCGTCATCACTCCGCATCCGCGTCCCCGGAGGTGTCCCCGGCGCCGCCGGGCCTGCCGCCCGTCGCCACCTTGGCGATATTCCTTGTGACGTCGCCGACGTTGCCTGCGAAGGATCGAACGGAGCTGCGGATCTGCTGCCGGGTGTCGCTGATCGCGTCCCGTATCGAGCCGGGGCGTGGCGACCCGACGCCTGTGGTGGATCCGCCACTGCCGGTCGACGGGTGCATGGTTCCCCGCCAGATGTTCAACTGTGGACGCTGCGTCTGCGGGACGTCCTCGGTCGCGAGCGGGGGGACCGAGACGGCATTCCCGGAGGTGTCACTCGGCGGCGGTGTGGGCGACGCTGTCCTCTCGGCAGCGTCGACAGCCCGCTTCTCCGTGTTCTGTTCGGGCAGCGGGTTCGCGGCGAGCGGGGTGGCCAGATTGCCGGCGCTGCCCCCGACCGCGTCGATCGCGTCGAGCACATCGCCCGCATGTTTCAGGGAACTCACGTCGGTGAGACTGCTCAGGCTGATTGGCCCGATGATTTGTTCAAGGAGATCGGCAAGCAGGGCCGCGGGATTGGCGCGTTGTGACGGTGGCGGATTGTTGAGACCCGGGATCCCGCCGTAGAAGAACGCGTCCTCGATCCCGCCGCTCAACGCGCGTGCGAAGTCCCCAGGCACCGCTTCCCATTCGATGTTCTCCGGGAAGCTGAAGAACGGCATGGCTTCCCCGCCGTTTCCGCCGAAGTTGTCACCGAAGTCGCGCTGGTAGTCGTCGCGGAAGTCGTCTGGATCGTCGCCGTACTGAACGACGTTGGTGTACCCGAGATTTCCCAGCATGGCGATCGCGGGCTCGACAGCGTCCGCGAACGGGTTGGTGATGGTCTGGCCACTGAGGACGCTCAATAGGTCGGTCGGGTAGCGGAAGGGTTCGAGCATGGGCTGCGCGCCGTTCTCGATTGTGTAGTACTGGTTGAGCGACTCGTACTGGTCGGCCAGCTCAGGGCCGTTGGGGATCTCGATATCGATGCCCGGGAACATGTCACCCAGCAAGCTGGTCAGAACGGGGTCGAGCGTGAGGATGGATTCCTCCCTCGACAGGTCGATATTCGGCAGTGCGCCGGGAAGATCGACGGTCAGACCTTCGCCGATGATCGCGGATCCGAAATTCCCGACCAGATTGGCCACCAACGGATTCAGGGTCTGCAGCCCGACGCCCTCGAGATCGGAGCCGCGCAGGATGTACGTCGGGAAGACCAACGCTGCCGCGTTGTTGAGCAGGGTGACTGGGTTGGGCCACGCCGCGAAGTCGGACAGCGGGTCGTTCTGTAAACCGACATCGACCTTGACGGGCACCAGCACTGCGTTGCCGTCCGTTTGTACATCGAAATCATTAGTTGCGGTGTCGATCCCAAACCTCTCGAAAAGGAACGCGAACCGTGCCGCGACGCCGCCGTCGTTGCGACCGGGATTGAGCACGAGCAGCATCGGCACGATTGTGACGCTCGATCCCGGCTCGGCGTTGGGACCCGTCCCGCCCGGTTGATTCGGTAGGTCGGCCTCGACTTGCGGGTAGGCCATTCCGGTGGCGAGCGCACCGAGGCCGAACGCGATGACCATCGGAATGCGGAGACTGACCAGATCGAGATCGAGGCTGCCCGTGATCGTCTCGGGCGGACAGATTCTGGTGTCTGTGCATTTCGGGTCGTACGCGGGGTTGGGGACCGTCACGGGGATGTCCAAATCGCCGCCAGGGAGATAGGACGTGCCGTTGATCTCGTCGGCGATTCGCGACGGCAGTGCTGGGACCCAGAACGGGTCGTCGCCGAAGATGCTCAGCAGTCCGAATGGCGATCCGGTCGTAATGACGTTGATCCCTGGGATCTCGGGGATCGAGTCTGTCGGAGAAGGCGTGTCGAGCAATGCTGCGGACGCCGGAGGCGCGAGGCCCAGTGTCATCGCGGTCGCGGTCACCGCGGCGCCACCCACCATCGAGGCCTTCTTGGCGAACGGATAGGCCCGCTTCGATCTGTGCTTAGCCATTGCCAGTGTTCCTCGCGTCAGATGCTTCGCTGCAAAGTGCTCGGAACGTAACAGTCAGAAGTGCTGTTGGCAAACTTTTGCGGCCTGTCGTAAGACATTGAACCCAGGCGTCGATAAGACGGCTTACATAGATAGCTGTCATCTATAGGAGTGGTGTCCCATTTGCGGGACTAGCAGCCTGTACTGCATTGACATGCGAATCACGCGTGGACGGCGCGTTCGATGGAAATTGCTGACCGTCTCCACGATGGGCCGACGACAAATAGTCGCGCCGTGCCCAGGACGTGACTCCGCTAATTACAATCCAGCCTCTGATCGGGATCGTTCGCCGCGCTCCAGCTCTTCGCTGCCGAAGGCGGACTTACTTGACGGTGACGCGCTCAGCGATGTTTGCGCATTTCTAAACTGCCAATTAAATATTGGCGATTATCTGTGTATTTCTGTGCTCGAGATGTCTATTGCTTGGTCCCGTGTCAGCATTGGCCCATGGGGGCAGTTGAGACTATTGGGGTAGTTGGTGCGGTGATGGCTGCGGCAGTATTGCTGCAGGGTGCTCCGCCACCGTTCGCGCAGGCGGCGGCGTGTCCCGACGCGAAGGTGATATTCGCCCGCGGTACCACGGAGCAGCCCGGCGTCGGCCCGACCGGGGATGCATTCGTCAACTCGTTGCAATCCCAGGTCGCCGGCAAGTCGGTCGACGTGTATCCGGTGAACTACCCGGCCACGACTGACTTTCGAACTGCTGTCGACGGCATCAGCGATGCGCGCGCGAACATTCTCGCCACGGCTGCGACGTGTCCGGACACCAAGATGGTGCTCGGCGGGTTCTCCCAAGGGGCGGCCGTGATGGGTTTTGTCACCGCGAACGTTGTGCCCGACGGGGTTTCGGCTGAGACAGTGCCTACGCCGATGCCGCTCGACGTGGCCGACCACGTCGCCGCGGTCGCGCTGTTCGGAAAGCCCTCGGCGCGATTCATGCGGGCGATCAACGACCCGCAGATCGTTATCGGCCCAAGCTACGTCGACAAGACCATCGACCTGTGCGTCGAGGACGACCTCGTATGCGACCCTGACGGCAAGAGCTTCGGCATCCACAGCCGCTACGCCGACGTGGGTATGGCCACCGAGGGAGCGACATTGGTCGCCCACAAGCTCCAGACGCTTTGGGCGGCCGATGCTGCGACAGAAGCGGCGGCTACCGCTGATCCGGCTGAACCCGAATCGCCCGAGCAGCTGTCGGCGCCCATCGCGGATGACATGCCGCCAGCTCATGCCGGAGTCTCGACGCCCGGGCCCATCGGACCGCTGCCCGGGCCCGCTCCGGCGGTATCGGTGTCACCGGACCAGTCCCATCTGGCGCCTTAAAGTCGCATCTTCTACCCCGCGTTGAAACAAGCTCCGCCGCAACAGTTCTCGTCCTACTGCGTAGCGGGCGCCGCCCGGATCGGAAGGTCAGTAGCCAGGCGTGACCACGTCAGCGAGCTCCTGCTCAGGCTGTTGTGGCGGAGGGTTCGCGGGCATGTTGGGTCCTGAATTCGCCGGGGGCTGGATCGCGCACTCCGAGCCGCTCACCCCGGCCGGGCAGGCACTCGAAGCCGCGTTGCCGGCAGGGGCGGCGGCGGGATTGCCGCCTGGGGAGTTGGGGACGAGATAAGGAACGCACTGCCCGGTGTAGGCGTCTCCCTCTTCGCCGCTCGAACATTGGCCGAGGTACGTGGATTGGCTGGCGGGTGCGACGAGGACCGCCGCGACCAGCGGTGCCGCCGCCACTGCCGCGATGCCGCCTGAGATGGTCAGTCGTCGCGTGAATCGGTGGGTGGCGCCCATGGTTCTCCCCGCTTTCAGTGGTTTTGTGAATTCATCCCTGATCACGACACTACCGCGCATCAACACGACAATTTCGATTACGGGGCAGGTCCGTTGCGTGTCGGGACGGAATATCGAAGCCGCCATGACGTTGAACGGCTCGTGACCGATGAAGCGAAGCTGAGCCCCACCGATTGGGTGCGCGAACAGACCGAACGCATTCTGGAGCAGGGCACCACCGATGGCGTCGAGATCCTCGACCGCCCGGTCGTCCTGTTCACCACGACTGGAGCGAAGACCGGCGCCAAGCGCTATGTGCCGCTGATGCGTGTCGAAGAGGGTGGCAAGTACGCCATGGTCGCGTCGAAGGGTGGCGATCCGAAACACCCGTTCTGGTACTTCAACGTCAAGGCGCACCCTGAGGTGACGGTCCAGGACGGCGACAAGGTTTCGACGATGACCGCACGCGAACTCGAGGGTGCCGAACGCGAGCACTGGTGGAAGCTGGCCGTCGAGGCCTACCCGCCGTACGCCGAATACCAGACCAAGACGTCGCGGCAGATCCCGGTTTTCGTCGTCGAGTGATCAGCTCGGCGTCAAAGCGGTGAGGTTCTGGGCTACCTCGCCCTGCCAAATTTCGTTGGCATGCGTGGTGTCCACCTCGATCTCGAAGCGGTCGGTCATGTCGGGTGTCACGTCGGCCGCGTCGACGTAGAACTGCTCGTACCACCGCCGGTGCTGATACACCGCGCCGTCCTCTTCGGTCAGCAGCGGGTTCTCGATGCGCGTCTTGTGCTTCCAGATTTCGACATCCTGGAGAAAGCCCTCACCGAATGAACGGCTCATCGCCGCAGCCAGTTTGGTCGCTTTGTCGGCGGGTAGTCCCGGCACCGCCTGCACGGCGACACCCCACTGCAGCACGAACGAGTTGTGTGTCACCGGGTAGTGGCAGTTGATCAACGCCACCTCGATGGTGAAGTCCGGCGCGACGTCGTTGTGCAGCCAGTTGATCATGTACGCCGGGCCGAAGTACGTCGCCTCGGAACGGAGTTTGGTTCCCTCCCAAAGATTCTCGTAGTTCTTGGTGTAGTCCGGGCGAGCTTTGGATTCCATGAATTGCGACGCCGTGTGTCCCTCGATGACGTTCTTGAAGTACGTGGGGTAGGCGTGGTGGATGTAGAAGAAGTGCGCCATGTCGACGTTGTTGTCGACGATTTCGCGGCAGTGCGACCCTTCGATGTGAATCGAATTCCACGACCACGGCGACCACAACCCGTCGTCGTAGCCGTCGATCGTCGGCGGGAAGAGCTCCGCCGGCGGCGTCGAACCCTCGGGGTCATGCCAGACCAGCAGCTGGCCGTTGACCTCGCCCGTCAGCCAGCGCCTGGTCCGGGCCAGCCGCGGCGTGCGCTTCGCGTACGGCACCAGCTTGCACTTTCCGTCCCCGCCCCAGCGCCAGTCGTGGAACGGGCACGCCACCTCATCGCCCTTGATGGTGCCCTGCGACAGGTCGCCACCCATGTGCCTGCAGTAGCCATCAAGAACTTTGAGTGCACCTTCGCTATCCGCGAATACGACGAGACGGGTGCCGAATGCGTTGATGCCGTGAGGCTTTCCGTCACGGAAGTCCTCGGCCAATCCGACGCAGTGCCAGCCGCGGGCGAACCGTTGCATGGGCGTGCCCGCGTCGATCTCACGAATCTCGTGCGTCGGGGTCATGGAGTCACCTCTCCGGAACTGTCGGCCGACACCAATTTAAGCACATTCGCTTAATCGCAGTCCAGTTCTTATGATCTATCGAATGAACCGTGGTGAACGCGCCAGGGCCGACATTCTGGACGCGGCCGAACGGCTGATCGCCGAGCGCGGCATCCAAGTGCCGTTGCGAGACATCGCGGTGGCGGCGGGGCAGCGAAACAACTCCGCGGTCAACTATCACTTCCGGAATCGCCAGGACCTCATCGATGCGATCGTTCGGCGCCGGCTCGAGCCGATGGAGCGGGAGCGCGCGCAGATGGTCGATGAGTTGGAGGGTGACGCCCGCGATGACGTCCGGGCGTGGTTGCGGATCATGGTGCTTCCATTCGTCGGCGTCGGCAGCCCGTACTACGCCAGGTTTCTGCAGGCGGCATCGATGCACCTGCGCGCCGACGTCGACGAGTCCCAGGGGCCGGTGTGGCCGAGGGTCCTCGAACGGCTGGCCAAGGCCATTCCGACCGTCGATCGTGCGGCGCGTGCGCGACGAGTCAAAGCAATTGCCACGACCATGTTCACCCTTCTTGCCGAGCGAGAGCGTGCGGCTCAGGCCGGTGAGGATGCCGCAACAGCAGAGGAGATCGTCGCCATGCTGGCCGCGATGCTGACTGCGCCGATGCCGGCGGATGTGGCAAGTGCGGGGGCCTCGTCGGGTTAGGTCCCCGCACTTGCTGATGAAAGATTGCGCGGCGGTTCTTGGAAATTTCTTGGAAGCTCCACGACTACCGCGGCTTGGTGGTCGTCGGCGCCGGCGGTGACGTGATGTCGGGCGGCTGCACCGCATCGCCCATGGTGTAGATGTTCTCCGGGCTGATGATCTCGGTGATGGCCTTGGCCACCTGCGTGCTCGGCTCCTGCCCGTTGGAGGCGATGTCGGTGTTGGTGAAGATCACCAGCGACGTCTGCTTTTGCGGCAGGTAGACCGAGACGGTCTGATAGCCGGGCAGGCTGCCGTTGTGTCCGATCCAGCCGCCCAGCTTGAATAGCCCGACGCCATATCCGTCTTCGGCCGGCATCCCCGGGGTGGTGACGGTCTGCAGGCGCTGCGCCTGCATCTCCGGCGTCAACAGCTTTCCGGTCGCCAGTGCGGGCGCCCAGATGTGCATGTCATCGAGGGTCGAGATCATCGCGCCCGCGGCCCACGCCCAGGACGGGTTCCAGTCGGTGGCCACCACTTCCGAATTGTCCGGGTCCTGAGTGGTGTAACCCTGCGCGTGCGGATCAGGGAACGCGTTGGTCGTCGGAAAGCTGGTGTGGCTCATGCCCAATGGGGTCGTGATGTGGTCGCGGATGTAGTCCGGCAATGACTGTCCGCTGACCTTCTCCACGACCAGACCCAACAGGACGGTGTTGGTGTTGCAGTACAGAAAGCCCTCGCCGGGTGAGAACTTCACGGGTTCGGCGAACGCGTAGTCGAGAAGTTCCTGCGGCGTGAAGTTCCGGTACGGGTCGGCGAACAGCGCCTGCTGGAAGTCGACTGAATCCGAGAAGTTCGCCAAGCCGCTCTGCATCCGCGCCAGTTGTCGCAGCGTGATCTTGTCGCCCTCGGGCACTCCGTCGACGAACTCGGCGATGGGATCGTCGAGCCCGAGCTTGCCCTGATCGGCCAGCTGTAGGACGCCGGTGACAGTGAAAGTCTTTGTCTGGCTCCCGATTCGGTGATAAAAGTCCGTCTGCATCGGTGCGCCGCCGGCCCGGTCGGCGACGCCGAACGCGCGGACGTATTCACCGTCCGGGCCCCAGATTCCGACAATCGAGCCGGGCACCCCGGTCTGGTCCATCGCCTTGGTGATGGCGTCATCGAGCCGCTGTGCCACAGCGGCGTCCACCTGCTTAGCGGCGGGTGGATCCGGCGTCTCGGTGGTCGCCCCGTCCTGCGATGCCGAGTCCTGGCCGCATCCGGCGACGAACATCAGCGCGGCAGTCAACGCGAGAACGCCGCACCGTCGAAACACCATTGCCGCCATCCCTTGATCCCATCCGTCGAAGTACGCGTTGGCCGAGCATCACCTTAGGTCGCATTCGACCTACGCGGCGCCGCAACGATGCGCGTCCCGATCTGCGAAACTGACCTTCAATCGACGGGGTTTGTTCGCAGAAGGAGGATGCACGGGCGTGCAACGGCGCGGATCGATCCTCGTCTGTCTGACCGCCGTCGTGGCCGGCGTGGCCATCGGCTTCATCGGCGGAGCCTTCCGCTGGTGCCTGGAGACCGCGGACCGGTCACGCGTCGAACTCGTCGATTGGGCACATGGGCTGCCGGGTCCGGGATGGCTGGTGCCCATCGCTTTTGCGGCGCTCGGTGCGACGCTCGCCGCGCTGATCGTGCGGTGGGTACCCCTGGCCGCCGGCAGCGGAATTCAGCACGTGGAAGCCGTCTATCGGGGTGAGGCCGAGCCGCCGCTGATTCTGCTTCTGCCGGCGAAGTTCATCGGCGGCGTGCTGTCGATGGGGGCCGGCCTGGTGCTGGGCCGCGAAGGTCCGACGGTCCACATGGGGGCGGCGATCGGCGCGGAATCGGCGCGGCGGGCCCGGCTTTCGGATGCCGACGTCCGGATGATGCAGACCGCCGTGGGCGGAGCCGGGCTCGCGGTCGCGTTCAACGCGCCCATCGGAGGCACGATGTTCGCGCTCGAAGAGGTCACGAAATCGTTCCGGCTGCAGACGGTGCTGGCCACCTTGTTCGCGGCCGCCTCGGCGGTCGGATGCATGCGCCTGATGCTCGGGAACGAACCGGACTTCCATGTCGAAGCGCTCGCGGCGCCGGCCCTGGCGTGGCTGCCGCTGTTCGTGGTTTTCGGTCTGCTCACGGGATGTCTGGGCGCCGGGTACAACCGGCTGTTGCTGTGGTTCCTCGACCGCGTCGGGGGCGTCCGGCGCATTCCGGCGGTCGCCAAGGCTGCTCTGATCGGCGCCGTCATCGGGATGGCGATGTTCATCTATCCGGAGTCGGTCGGTGGCGGCGACAGCCTGACGCAGTTGATTCTGAGCGGGCAGAGCATCGTCTTCCCGGTCGTACTCGGACTGCTGCTGGTGCGTCTCGTCGCGGGCCCGCTCTCGTATTCGGCAGCCGTGCCGGGCGGTCTGTTCGCGCCGCTGCTGGCGGTCGGTGCGCTGTGGGGACTGCTGTTCGTCGGCGTCTTCGGCGCCGTATGGCCCGGCGACACGAGCGGCCTGGCCGTCCCGATGGCGCTGGTCGGCATGGCAGCGTTCTTCGGCGCGACGGTGCGCGCCCCCGTTACGGCCGTGGTGCTCGTCATGGAAATGACGGCGACGACGGCTGTGGGCATCCCGATGCTCGCGGCCACCGCCGCCGCGGTTCTCGTCGCGGAGCTGACGAAATCGCCACCGATATACGACTCGCTGCGAGAGCGGATGTCACCCGATTTGCGCCGCTGATCCGGCCAATCAGAGGGCTATATTCGGAGACCGTGGTCGACTACGTTCAGCGCACGATCGACATCGCTCGAAACAACGTCACCGCCGGCGGCAGACCGTTCGCCACCGTGATCGTCAGGGATGGCGAGATCCTCGCCGAGAGCCCGAATCTCGTCGCGCAAAGCCACGACCCCACCGCACATGCCGAGATCCTGGCCATCCGTGACGCATGTGTGCGTCTCGGTACTGAGCACTTGGTCGGCGCCACCATCTACGTCTTGGCGCATCCGTGCCCGATGTGCCTCGGCGCGTTGTACTACTGCTCGCCCGACGAAGTAGTCTTTCTGACCACCCGCGACGCCTACGAACCGCACTACGTCGACGACCGCAAATACTTCGAGCTCGACACGTTCTATCCGGAGTTCGCCAAGTCGTGGGAGCAGCGTCGTCTCCCGATGCGCTACGAGCCGCGGGAGGATGCCGTCGACGTTTACCGGCTCTGGCAGCACCGCAACGGCGGCGACCGTCGCGTGTCCGGCGCGCCGCGTTCGCAGCCCTGAATCGACGAACCAGTCAATTTCCGGTCGTCGCGTCGCCACGAGCACGGCCAGAGCAGGCAAGTTGCAGGTCCCGACCCCACGTCCTATATCCTGTGCCCTGACCAGGACAAGCAATGTCCGCCGATGCTTCGGTGTGATTTACTCGCTAGCCTGCGGCGCGGGTTCAGACTGCAGCCTCGCGAGATAAGCTCCGACCGCATCTGCCGGTCGCGTAACAAGAGGTGAGGCTTGGAAGAACAGCTTTGCACGGAGAAGTGGGTCGACCGGGTGGCGATTGTCGCCGCCTCGGGCGAACTCGACATGCTCACGGCACCCCAGCTGAGGGACGCTGTCCAGTCCGCGCTGGCGCAAAACCCCGCCGGATTGATCGTCGACCTCACCAACGTCGACTTCCTCGGCTCGGCCGGCATGCAGGTGCTGATGGAGGCGCACAACCAGACGGGCGGGACGGAGACGCGGTTCGCCGTGGTCGCCGACGGGTCAGCCACGAGCAGGCCGCTGAAGATCACCGGCATCGCCGACCTGATTGATCTGTTCTCCTCACTGGACGATGCTGTGGAGAACCTCACTGAATGACTGAGCGCCCAGCGGGGTATCCGTTGGGCATCATGACCGATCAGATTTTTGCTACGAGCGCTGCGGACTCTGAGTTCGTCCGAGTCGACAACGCCGATGCACTCACCGTGGCCAGGATGCGGCGCGAGTTGTCGCAGTGGCTGCGGACTCACCTCACGCTAGACCCCGACCGGCTCAACGATGTCTTGCTGGCGGTGAACGAGGCGTTGACCAACGCGGCCGAATTCGCCTACCGAGGCCAGCAGGGCACGATGACTCTGCAGGTCCGCTACGACGGCGCGCGGGGCACATTGCTTGTTGACGTCTCGGATCGCGGGACCTGGCGGCACGTGGATCCCGAAAGCCAGCCGAACACCAGGGGGCGCGGCATCCCGTTGATGCGCGCCCTGTCCGACCAGACCACGATTTCCCCGATGCCGGACGGCACCCACGTGCAGATGCAGTTCGGCGATTGCGCCGCAGGCGTCGCTCCGCAGGTCTACGCGCAGGCTTGAAAGCGCTGGTCCAGCGAACACGGTTTCCGGGCTTTCCGGACCGCGACAGAGTGTCGGTTCGGAGCCAGTGGGAGCGTTGACGAGATCTCGGCCGAGTTTGCTGTCGTGTCCTGCTGTGATTTACCGCTCAATTTCCGTTTGAAAACTAAGAAGTCGTTACCGGTGCAAACTATCCAGATCGGCACATGAGAGTTGCCGAGCAAGCATTGTGGCTGTTTAAAGCCACGATTGTGATAGCCAAGGAGATATAACGAGTGGATAACGAATAGTTTCCTAAGCGGTGTCTGAGAGGTTTCCGCGCATTGTCATCGACCGCCATTTGCGCCGCTCCGAAGCATTGATTTTGATCGCTAGACTCAACACAGATCGCGCCCCAGTGGGACGCATGAAGACGTGAAACGACAGCCGGAGCTCGTCAAACCGGCGGAGGTACCGATATTTATGGCTAACTTTTTGATGCCCAAGAACGCTCCTGTGGCAGATGTGACGGACGGGACCCACCTGAGCGCGGATGTCACCCAGGTGAGTGCGGTCGACGTCCAGCGTGGCGCCATCGCGGACATCGCCGCCACGGACGACGGCACCATCGTGGCCACCCACCACGCCGACGACACCGTGTCGCTGCTGCGTGCGGGCACCCTGGCCGTGGCCGGCGTCGTCGAGGTGCCGGGTGAGCCGTTCGCGGTCGTCGTCGCCGACGGCCGGGCCTACGTCAGCACCTCCTCGTCGAGCTGCGACGCCATCACCGTGGTCGACACTGTCACGCGAACCGTGGTCGCCACGTACTCAATGGCCTTCACCGTCACGGCTCTCGCCGCCAGCCCGGACGGCAAGCGCGTGTACGCGGCCCGCACCGGTGACGGTGCCGCCGACGTTGTGGTCGTCGACACGACGGCCGAGCGGGTGAGCACCATTGACATCGCGACCGGCGCCGGTATCGGCATCGATGCTCTTCAGGTCGATCCGGCGGGTAAGCGCCTGTACGTTGCCACCACCGATGATCGCGGCAGCGCGCTCGTCGTGGTGGATGCCGAAACCGCGCGGGTTCGGGGCACGGTGTCGATCGGATCACCGATCCGCGATATCGCCATCGCCGACCGTGTCGCCTATGTCCTGACCTCCGACCGCATCAGCGGCGGGACGGTCAAGGTGGTCGACCTGACCAACGGCCGCATCACCGGCATGGCCGAACTGGGCATCGGTGCTCCGACGCAGATGACCGTCAGCGCGGACAAGACCCGTGCGTACATCGTCGACTACGACAACGTCACGGTGCTGTGCACCCTCACGCTCAAGATCGTCAACAAGGTGAAGCTCGATGCTCGGCCATCTTGTGTCGCAGTGGATTCCGACGCGGGTCGGCTGTACGTGGCCGACTATGCGGGCGCAGTGACCGGGTTGTCCGTCGAGGCGGCCAAGCCGCTGCTCTACTCGCAGTTCGTGGCGACCGATCCCGTCTACGTGCCTCAGGCTGTTGACCTGGAGCCGGTTACCGTCTGATCGGCGCGGTCAGCGCCACTGGTAGCGGGTCTTGGGGCGGCCGGCTTTTCCGTAATCGGTCTGCCGGGTGACAGTGCCCTCGTCCGCCAACCTTTCGAGGTAGCGCCAGGCGGTCACCCGCGACACACCGACCTGCTTGGCCACTGCGTCCGCGGTGATGCCGTCGGCGGAATCCCTTACGGCACGGGCGATGTCGTCGTTGGTCCCAGGAGCGGCGCCCTTCGGCGACACAGCTCGATCGCTCACCCGTAGTTCGGCGAGGGCGCGGTCGACCTCGGCCTGGCTGGCGGCATCGGTACCAGCGGGCAGGGCCTCGCGGTAGCGGCGGTAGCGATCTAGCCGGTCACGAAACGCTGCGAACGTGAACGGCTTCAACAGGTACGCCAGAGCGCCCTGGCCGACCGCCGCGCGAACCATCTCCAGGTCGCGCTCCGAGGTGATCGCGATGATGTCGGGTATCGGCCGCAGCCCGGACAATCCCGATGCCAGGGCGATCCCGCTCGCGTCGGGCAGGCCGAGGTCCAACAACACCAGGTCGATCGGTGAGTGGGTGGCCGACGCCTCCGACGCCATGCGCATCGCATCGCGGGCGGTGTGCGCGACACCGGCCACCGAGAACCCCTCGAGTCGGCCGAGGTACGTCTGGTGAGCCTCGGCGATCAGCGGTTCGTCCTCGACGATCAGCACGCGGATCATGACACCGTCACCGTCACGACCGACCCATAGGTGATGTCGGTACTCAGCGTGCCGTTGTGGCGTTTGACGATCTGACTGACCAACGCCAGGCCAAGGCCTTGATGGTCTGAGTCACCCTTCGTGGAATATCCGCGCTGCATGGCCTTTTCGAAGGTGGCCGGATCCATTCCCGGTCCGCTGTCGGCGACGCGCAGCGTGAGCGTGTCATCCGCCATGAGCACGGTGACTTCCACCCACGGATCGTCTCGGTCGCAGGCGTCCATCGCGTTGTCGATGAGGTTGCCGACGACGGTGACCATCTCCTGGCCGGTCAACGGTACGTCGTCCGAATTCGACGGCAGGTGAGTGTCTTCGGTGATCGTCAGCTCGATACCGCGCTCGTCGGCCTGTGCGGCCTTGCCCAGGAGCAGGGCCACCAGCGCGGGTTCGCCGACGGCACTGGACAATCTGTCGACGAGCTGTTGGGAGAGCGCGAGCTCCTCGGTGGCGAAACGTACCGCGTCTTCGGGCCGGCCCATCTCGACCATCGTGACGATGGTGTGCAGCTTGTTGGCGGCTTCGTGCGCTTGGGACCGGAGGCTGTCGGTGAGTACCTTCAGCGAGCCGAGTTCGCCCAGTGCGCCCTGCAATTCGGTGCGGTCGCGGATCGTGACGACCTCCGAGGTGTGCGCCTCGTCGACGGGGGAGCGGTTCACCACGAGGACGCGGTCGTCGGTGACGTGCACCTCGTCGCGGGCTCCCGGGTTGTACGTTCGCAGAAACTCCGGCAGCTCGGTGCGGTCGACCGGTCCGGGTGGAAGCGCGAGGAGGCGGCGCGCCTCGTCGTTGACCAGCAAGACACCGCTGCGATCCATCACGATCAGCCCCTCCGAGACCGAATGCAGGATCGCGTCGTGGTGCTCGTACATCAACCGCAGTTCGTCAGGTCGCAGGCCGTGGGTCTGCCGCAACAACCGTTGCCGGATGAACCAGACTCCTGCCAGCGAAATAGCCAGTGCGGCAATGCTCACCGCCGCGATGGTCGGCCACGTCGAGCGCCAGCGATCGGCCAGGCTCGTCTGTAGGATCCCCGCCGACACCAGGCCGACGATCTCGCCCGCTTGGTTGCGCACGGGTGCGACGGCGCGAATCGAGGGACCTAATGTGCCGGTGTAGACCTCGCTGAGCGTTTCGCCGCGCAGCGCGGGTTCGATGGTGCCGATGTACTCGCCGCCGATCTGGGTCGGGTCGGTGTGGGTGAACCTGATCCGACTTGGCGACATGATCGTGATGAATGCGATGTCGGTGTGCCTGCGGACGGCTTCGGTGACGGGCTGAAGAATCTCAGTGGCCCTTCCGGATTCGATGGCAGCCGCCGTCGACGGGGAGTCGGCGAGGGAGGTGGCGATACCGAGGACCTGCTGGCGCGCGGCTTCGTCCGCGTCATTGCGGGCGTCGAGCACCGCCAGCGCGCTCCCTGCGAGTACCACCACCGCGACCACGATGATTTGCAATGCGATCGCCTGAGACGCCAGTGACCACGACCGCGAGCGGTCGATCGGGCGGGGCCGCGAGCGGCCGATCGGGCGGGATCGCGCGCGGGTCAAGCGCGGAGTTCCTCTGCCGCAACCGCGAGTATGGCGTCGCTCTCACCCACGGCGATGAAGTGCCCGGCGCCGTCGACGGGATGCCACACCGAACCCGGCATCGCATCGGCGACCGCCCTGTTGATGGGATCGGGAACCAGCTTGTCGTCGAGCCCCTGCCATATGTGAACGGGCCGTTCGATCGCGGCGACATCGAAAGCCCAATGGCGGTAGAGCAGTTCGGCGTCGCGGACAAGTCCGTCCGAGCCGTGCGCGAAGCATTCCGCGCAGGTTTCGCCGAACGCCTTGCCGATGTCGGGACGGAGGAGGAGCTGCTGGTCGTAGTCGTTGAGCGTGCCGCGGACCTGTTTGACGAATGAGGACGGGAAGCGCTTGGCGGTCAAGCCGAGTGCGGCGTACATCAACCGGAAGCCGGGCGTGAAGCGCAGGGCGAGTGTTCCGCCGAGCGCATCGATCTTCGAAAGGTATTGCGCCGCTGAGTTGTCGCCGAACGCACCATAGCTCCCGGGCGCGATACTGCTGACGTGCAGTAGCCGGTCGGGGTCGATGTAGGCGGCCGCGGCGAGTGCCCACGGGCCGCCCTCCGACCAGCCTGTCACGCCGAATTCCCGGTATCCCAACGCGTCGGCAACGGTGACGATGTCGTCGGCCCACCCGGAATAGGTGCGGGTCTTCTGGGGGCTGGACTGACCCTGGCCAGGCCGATCGACACCCACCAACCGGATCCGGCTCTTGGTTGCCGACTCCGCGAGCATCAGGACCTCGAGCCGACTGCTGGGGCCGCCGTGGTTATGGATGACGAGTGGTCCAGCGGGGTCGCCGACTTCGAGATATGAGAGCCGACGACCGTCTGCGGTCGTGACGTGAGCAGCGGTTTCGACGGCCACGTTCGTGAACATACCGAACTAAATGAACTAAAGCGTGACCTGTCTCACGTCGTCCTCGAGTCTGACTGCAGATCACATTCACCGACTTGGAGGTAGCAATGGCCATCCTTGACCGTCCGTCATCGGCAGCCGAACCGCCGGACAAAACACGCCGCGACCGCACCCACTGGTTGTACATCGCCGTCATCGTCGCGGTGTTCGCCGGTGTCGCCGTCGGCATCCTGGCGCCAGGCGTAGGCAAGAGCGTCGGCGTCTTGGGGACCATGTTCGTCGACCTCATCAAAATGATGATCGCGCCGGTCATCTTCTGCACGATCGTGCTGGGTATCGGCTCGGTGCGCAAGGCCGCGACCGTCGGCAAGGTCGGCGGTCTGGCGTTCATCTACTTCCTCGTCATGTCCACCTTCGCACTCGCCATCGGCCTGGTGGTCGGCAATCTGCTGCATCCCGGCACCGGCATGCACCTCACCGAAGGTGCCTCGGGCAAGGGCGCCGAACTCGCCGAAACGGCCCACGAGGCAGGCGGTCTCATGGACTTCGTCAAGGGCATCATCCCGGAGACGCTGTTCTCGTCACTGACCGCGGGCAGCGTCCTGCAGGCGCTGTTCGTCGCATTGCTCGTCGGGTTCGCGCTGCAGGCCATGGGTACGACGGGTGAGCCGATCCTGCGCGGCATCGAATCCCTGCAGAAGCTGGTGTTCAAGGTCCTCGTGATGATCCTGTGGCTCGCGCCGATCGGCGCGTTCGGCGCGATCGCCAACGTCGTCGGCCAGACCGGGTGGACTGCGGTGACCCAGCTGCTCGGCCTGATGCTCGGCTTCTACGTGACCTGCCTGGTGTTCGTCTTCGGTGTGCTCGGCACCATCCTGCGGGTCGTCTCCGGGGTGTCGATCTTCAAGCTGGTGCGCTACCTGGCACGTGAATACCTGCTGATCGTGTCGACCTCATCGTCGGAATCCGCATTGCCGCGCCTCATCGCCAAAATGGAGCACCTGGGCGTCGACCGCAGCACCGTCGGCGTCGTCGTACCCACCGGCTACTCGTTCAACCTGGACGGCACCGCGATCTACCTGACGATGGCGTCGCTGTTCATCGCGGGGGCGCTCGGCGACCCGCTGTCGCTGCCCGAACAGATCGGCCTGCTGGTGTTCATGATCGTCGCGTCCAAGGGTGCCGCCGGTGTCACCGGTGCCGGCCTGGCCACGCTCGCAGGCGGGCTGCAGAGCCACCGTCCCGACCTGCTCGACGGCGTCGGTCTGATCGTCGGCATCGACCGGTTCATGTCCGAGGCCCGCGCGGTGACCAACTTCTCCGGCAACGCCGTCGCGACGGTTCTCGTCGGCTCGTGGACCAAGACCATCGACAAGGACCGGGTGAATTCGGTCCTGCGCGGCGAGGATCCGTTCGACGAGTTGACGATGGTCGACGATGACCATTCCACCCGCGAGTCCACCCGCGAGGAACGCGTTCCCGCCCCCGCCTGATAGCTGACTGAAAGACCCGGCCGAGTTCCCGCGGCCGGGTCTTTCTCTGTCGCTGAAACTTTTTCGAGATTGCTTTGAACCTGATTCGCGGGTGTCCCGTCGTACCGCGTGAAGGCCACCGGGCCTACACAACGACGAAGGGAGACGCAAACATGCGCTCAACACTATTGATAATGACCGGAATTGCCGCGGCGGCGTGCGGAATCATCCTCGCGCCCGCAGCCATCTCGTCGGCTCAGGAGTCGGCTCAGCTCACGATTGCGAATCTCGAGGCGCAGGGATTCGACGTGAAGATCAACCGGATCGGCAGCGCACCGCTCAACCAGTGCGTCGTGACCGACATCCGAAATGCAAGGAATCGAACCGAACTGGTGCGCCGCGGAGATGACCTGATCGAGGTGGTCGCCGAACGCAACATCACTGTCACCGCCGATTGCTCGCGGCGCTGACGGCCCTATGAGAAACCCGGCCGGGATCCGGCCGGGTTTCTTTTTGACGTCGATCAGCGCGAGCAGTCCAGCGACACCGAGATCGGCTGGCTGATCACCTGCGGGAACAGCACGCCGTCGGTGTTGCCCCCAAGGAGCGGAACCAACTGGGTGAACTGCTGCGGATTTCGGACGCTCGTGACCACACAATCCGACAGCGGGGCCGTGCCGATCTTGTCGATCGTCACGTTGTAGCCCTTGTCCTGCAGGTCCTGGATCGTCTCCTGCGCTGATTTACCCTCGTCGGCCGACGCGATGCCGGCTGACGCCAGCGCGCACACACCGAGGACACCGGCAGCGAGGATCAATGTTGTCCGCACCCGCCAAGTATCCCCCATTCAGCGCTCGGCGCGCTGGTATGCGGTCACAACGGCTGCGCCGCCCAGGCCGATGTTGTGTTGCAAAGCGGCGGTGACGTTGTCCACCTGCCGCCTGTCGGCGGTACCTCGCAGCTGCCAGGTGAGCTCGGCGCACTGCGCCAGACCCGTGGCACCGAGCGGATGCCCCTTGGAGATCAGGCCGCCCGACGGGTTGACGACCCAGCGCCCGCCGTAGGTGGTGTCGTTGTTGTCGATCAGCTTGGGCGCCTCGCCCTCACCGCACAGTCCCAGTGCCTCATACAGCAGCAGCTCGTTGGCCGAGAAGCAGTCGTGCAGCTCGATCACCTGGAAGTCTTCAGCGCCGAGGCCGGACTGGTCGTAAACCTGCCGTGCGGCTTGGACATTCATGTCGTAGCCGATGACGTTGCGGGCGCTGCCGTCGAACGTTGAGTCGAAGTCGGTGGTCATGGCCTGGCCGACGATCTCCACGGCTTGCGAAGCCAGCCCGTGCTTGTCGACGAACGCCTCGCTGGCGAGGATCGCCGCACCCGAGCCGTCGGAGGTCGGCGAGCACTGCAGCTTGGTCACCGGATCGGAGATCATCTTCGCGGCCAGGATGTCTTCGAGGGTGTATTCCTCCTGGAACTGCGCATACGGATTGTTAACCGAGTGCTTGTGGTTCTTGTAGCCGATCTTCGCGAAATGCTCTGCGGTGGTCCCGTACTGGCGCATGTGCTCACGGCCCGCGGCGGCGAACATCCACGGCGCGACCGGGAACGCGAACTCGTCGATCTCGGCCAGCGCCTTGATGTGACGGCCGAGCGGTGACTCGCGATCCTCGGCGCCGCCCTGCAACGATCCGGGCTGCATCTTCTCGAAGCCCAGCGCGATGGTGCAGTCGGCGAGACCGCCGCGAATCGTCTGTGCGGCAAGGAACAACGCGGTGGAACCCGTCGAACAGTTGTTGTTCACGTTGACGATCGGGATGCCCGTCATACCGAGTTCGTAGAGTGCCCGGTTGCCCGACGTCGAGTCGCCCGAGCAGTAGCCGACGAAGCCTTGCTGCACTTCGGTGAAGTCGATGCCGGCGTCTTCGAGCGCCTTGGTACCGGACTCGCGGGCCATGTCCGGATAGTCCCAGCCTTCGCGACGACCTGGCTTTTCGAACTTCGTCATTCCGACGCCGACGACGAAAACTTTGTTTGGCATGCGACGACAGAAACATATGGCGGGGAAACTGTCTAGCCCGACTAGGCGAAGAGGGCGCTGTGCTCGGGGCAGAAGTTGTCAACGGCGGAGACGACGAAGGTCGCGACCTGATCGGTGGTCAGGTCGGTCGCGCCCATGATCTCCATGCCGAGGTCGACGGGGTCGGCGCCGTCGTCGAGAGCGACGCAGACATCGTGTCCGGCAGAGATCGCGCCCCGCGTGCTGTCGTAGGCGATGCCCTCGGCGGTGATATCGGCCAGGAAGTTGTCGTCGGCCGAACTCAACGCTGCGGCGGTGCCTGCGGAGGCGAATGCGGCCAGCCCCAACGCACCCGCGACGAACGCGGTGCCTGCGAACTTGGTGACTCCGTTGCGAGTGAACATGAGGACTCCTGATGTCGGTGTCGTTCCGGTTGTTTCCGGGTCGACATCAGAGTCGGACAGCCGCCTTGACGGATTCTTGCCAGATTCTTGGAGCGCGGAGAACCTGCGAATCAGCGCGTCAGGCGAACTTCAGCCACCAGTCGTGCAGATCGGCCATATTGGGGCCCTGCGCGTCACCGATCAGAAGGTTCGTGTTGAAGGTCCAGGTGATGTCCTGGTTGCCGTTGAAGATGCCGCAGGCGATCCGGCCTTCGACCTTGTCCGGCGTTTCGGTGAAATGCCACGTCGTCGGTGAATCGGCGTTGCTGTTCGGGCACGGCATCAGTTCCGAATTCGCCGCGACCGAGTCGTCGAACGCCCTGTCGAGCGCCGCCTGGTCGGCGAACAACGAATACCGAGCGTTCTCGGGGCCACCCTGCGGGGAGGCCTTTCCGCAGTCCACCGTGGCCAGCGCGCCCGTCGCAGGCGGGCTCACCGGCTCGCACACGCCCGCGTCGTAGCCGCGCGGCAAGACCGACATGAGCTTCGACTCGAACGAGTTCGGATCCGGCGTCGGCGTCGGTGTCCGCGACGTCCTGGTCCGCTCGGAGGTCTGGGCCGTGGCCGTTGTGGTGTCGTCGGTGGGGATCGGCTTGTCGTCGTCGGGTCGCGTGCCGAGGTAGATGCCCACTGCGCCGAGGATCAGCACCAACACCGCGCCTGCGGCCGCAATCGGAATCCACGGAACCTTTGAGCCGCCCGACGGTGGCTGCTGTGCGCCAGGCGTCTGGTGAAGCGGACCGGACGGTGGCGGCGGGGACGTCGCCCACATCGGTCCGCTCGGCGGCCCGCCCGTCGGTGGGGGACCGGAGTGGAACGCCGCGGGCTGCGGGCCGGACTGCGGCGGCGGGGGCTGCGTCGAGTAGGGCGGCGGTGGCGGCTGATGTGGTGGTTGCGACGAGTACATCCGCGGTTGGGACGGCGGAGGTGGCGGCGGCACCGGCCGGGTCGCGGCCTCGCTGCGCTGCAGAATCGTGGCGGCCTGATCCTGCTCCCGGTGGGTGAGCGCATCGGTCGCCGCCGCCGCCAGGTCACCGGCGCTGGCGTAGCGATCCTCGGGTTTCTTCGCCATCCCGCGGCCGATCACCTCATCGAACTTCGGCGGAATCCCCGGGCGCTGCACGCTTGGGCGCGGCGTCGGGTTCATCAGGTGCGCGGTGATGATGGTGCCCACGCTGTCGCCGGAATACGGTTGCGCCCCGGTCAGGCATTCGTGCAGCACGCACGCGAGCGCGTACACGTCGGCGCGGTAGGTGACGTCGTCGCTGGTGAAGCGCTCCGGTGCCATATACGCGTAGGTGCCGACCGCGGTACCCAACTGGGTGAGCTTCTCGTCGGTCACGGCGTTGGCGATGCCGAAATCGACCAGGTATGCGAAGTCCTCACGGTTGAGGATGATGTTCTCGGGCTTCACGTCGCGGTGGGTGATCCCCGCTTCGTGGGCGGCGTCGAGCGCCGATGCGATCTGGCGCACGATCGCCACCGACCGCGCCGGCGTCATGGGTCCGTAGCCCTTCAGCACCTTGCGCAAGTCGGTGCCGTCGATCATGCGCATGTCGACGAACAGGAATCCGTCGACCTCGCCGTAGTCGTGAATCGGTACGACGTGCGGCTCCTGCAGCCGACCGGCGGCGTGCGCCTCGCGCTGCAGCCGCTTACGGAACACCGGATCCGTCGACGCCGACTCGGGCAACAGTTTCAGCGCGACGATGCGGTCCTTGACCGTGTCCTCGGCTTCGTAGACCTCGCCCATGCCGCCCTTGCCCAGCAGACGGCGCAACTTGTATGGGCCGATCTGGGAACCAACGCGAGACCCCTGCTCGGAATCGCTCATCGGTTTCTCCTCAGATATGAATTGCTGGCAAAGACACCCTAATTCCTCGCTAGGCCGGGCGCGGCTCGATCTCGAACGTGAACTCGTGATCGCAGATGCGGATCGTGTCGCCGTCGCCCAGGGTCGCGGTGCCCCGGATTCGCTCTCCCCGCACGTCGATGCCGTTTGCCGAGCGCATATCGGTGATCACGAAGCTGGTTCCGGTGTCAATGATCACCGCATGGTGGCGGCTGACATTGTTGTCGTCGAGCACGATGTCGTTGTCCGATAGCCGCCCGATCCTGGTCGCCGTCGCCGTCAGGCGATACGCGCGCCCGGCCGCCGAGCGCAAGGTCGCCAGCGCCGCCGTCGCATTGACCGCCGTCCGCATGTCGATGTCGTTGACCTGGTGCACGGCTGTCGTCTTCGCGGCCTGCTTCACGTCCAGCGGCTCCTGCCGGAGGATCTTCTCGTGCAGCGCACGCACCGTCGGCCCGGGGTCGATGCCCAGGTCTTCGGCCAGGGTGGTCTTCAGCCGCTGGTAGGCGTCCAGCGCCTCGGACTGGCGTTCGGCCGCATAGAAGGCGGTGATCAGCTGCGCCCACAGCGGCTCGCGGTACGGATACTCGACCGTGAGGCTCTCCAGCTCGGAGATGACGGCATAGGCACGCCCGCAAGCGATTTCGGCTCCAGCCCGCGCGGTATGCGCCTCGACCTTGTCCTCGGTGAGCGCGGTCGCGAACACATCGACGAACTGAAAGGTGCGCAGGTCGTCGAGGACCGGTCCGCGCCATTCGGCCAGGGCATCGGTCAGGTGCCTGCTGGCCTCCTCGAAACGGCCGGCCGCCGCGGCGTGCACTCCGGCCGCCTTCTCGACCACGAATCGGCCGATGTCGCAGTCCGCGTCGGCGGCGTTCAGCCGATAGCCCGGCGGCGCGTTGACCAACACCTGCTTCGGGTCCGCGCCCGCGGTGCTGACCAGCTTGCGCAAATTCGAGATGTAGGAGTGCAGGCTGGCCCTGGCCTCCGCCGGCGGTCCCTCTTCCCATGCGGCGGTGATCAGGGAATCGGTGGACACCGGGCGGTTCCGATTCATGACGAGCATCGCGAGCACGGCACGCAGCTTCGGCGTGCCCAGCGTCACCGGCGCAGCGTTGACCGTCATCTGGAGTGGCCCCAGTACGCCAAAGCCGATCTTGACCGAACCCATCACCGAAGTTCTATCGCGAACCGGCGCGACACGCACTCATGACGCGAAATCGGGGGCCCCGCGCCGTACTCGCGCAGATCGCCGCGCACGAAGTCTCCGTCGTGTAGACCTAAGTAGAACGTGTTCTAGTTGCGAGGAGGCGGTATGGCGCTGAAGGTCGTGCAGTGGGCGACGGGCGGCGTCGGAGTCGCCGCCATCAAGGGCGTGCTGGAGCATCCCGAGCTCGAGCTCGTCGGCTGCTGGGTGCACTCGGCCGACAAAGCGGGCAAGGACGTCGGCGAACTCATCGGCGAAGAGCCACTTGGCGTCACCGCGACCAACAACGTCGACGAGATCCTGGCGCTCGACGCCGACGCCGTCATCTATTCGCCGCTGCTGCCCAATCCCGATGAGGTCGCCGCGCTGCTGCGGTCGGGGAAGAACGTGGTCACTCCGGTCGGCTGGGTGTATCCGAGCGAGCGGCAGTCGGCGGCCCTTCGCGACGCCGCGATCGAGGGCAACTCGACGCTGCACGGCACCGGCATGGCGCCCGGCGGTATCAGCGAGAAGTTCCCGCTGCTGTTCTCGGCGTTCTCCACGGGTGTGACTTTTGTTCGCGCCGAGGAGTATTCCGACTTGCGCACCTACGAAGCACCCGATGTCGTCCGCCATGTGATGGGGTTCGGAGAGGTGCCCGACAAGGCCCTGAGCGGACCCATGCAGAAGCTGCTCGACGGCGGCTTCATCCAGGCGGTGCGGATGATCGTCGACAAGGCGGGCTTCAACGCCGACCCGAAAGTGCGTTCGTCGCAGGAGATCGCCGTCGCCACAGCACCTATCGAATCGCCGATCGGCGTGATCGAGCCCGGCCAGGTCGCCGGCCGAAAGTTCCACTGGGAGGCGCTTGTCGGCGACGAGGTCGTCGTCCGCGTCACCGTGAACTGGCTCATGGGCGAAGAAAAGCTCGATCCGCCATGGACATTCGGCCCGGAAGGACAGCGTTACGAGATGGAGGTTCGCGGTAATCCCGATATTTCGATCACGGTGAAGGGATTTCAGTCGGCGGTGGGCGGCGAGGGTCCGGAGTACGGGATCGTCGGCACCGCCGCGCACTGCGTGAACTCGGTGCCCGCGGTGTGCGCCGCCGAACCGGGCATCGCCACCTATCTCGATCTGCCACTCATCAGCGGCAAGGCGGCGCCCCGGCTGAGCTAGTCGCGCGGCAGAATGCCGCCGTCGAGCGTGACGACCTTGTTGGTCAGATAACCGTTGCGCAGCATGGCGATTGCCATGTCGGCCACCTCGTCGGGCCGGCCTATGCGTCCGACGGGGATCGGGATCGGGGGAGTGCCGGTCTCCAGGTCTGCTGGAAACATCTTCGTCTCGCCCACCAGCGCGGGGGCCAGGCTGTTGACCGTCACTCCGTCGGCCGCGACGCGCGGTGCGAGGTGGTGCATCAGGCCGTGCAGTCCTGCCTTGCTCGCGGCGTAGTGGGCCCCGACCACGCCGCCGGTGAGGGCGGCGACCGATGAGATGAACAGGATGCGTCCGTACTTCCGCTCGATCATCGCGGGCAGAACCTGTTGCGCCAACAACCACGGAGCGGTCAGGTTGACCGCAATCGTCGCGTTCCACGACGCCAGATCGATCTTCTGCCACCCCTTGATGTCGGCCGTGCCCGCATTGGGGACGAGCAGGTCGACCGGGCCCAGTTCGTGGACCGCATGCGCGACGAGGGCGGCCGGTGCCTCCGGATCGGATAGATCGGCGGCGAGGACGGTGACCCGCCGCCCCTGGTCTCGCGCATAGGCCGCGACCTCTTCGGCATCGTCGGCGTGCTGCCCGTAGGACAGGCACAGGTCAGCGCCCTCGTCGGCGAGTCGTCGCGCGATCGCCTTGCCGATACCGCCCGACGCGCCGGTCAGCAGCGCGACCCGGCCCCGCAGGTCACCCGTCACGGCTGGACCAGAATGCGGATCGGGTTGCCTTCCTGGCTGTGCAGCCTTTCGATGCCGACCGCGATGTCCTCGAGGGAGACGACGTCGCTGATCGAGCGCGAGATGTCCAGTCGGCCACGGGAAACCAGCGTGGCCAGCGTTTCGATGTCGACGTTCTGGTAGCCGAGGTGGCCGAGGACCTGCTTCTGCGTGAGTGCGAACATGCTGGTGCTTCCAACGCAGGCGGGCTCGGCGCTCATTCCAACCGCGACGAGACGGCCGCCGACCGTCAGGCTGTCGAGCGCCTGCTCGAACGTCGACGCGAGGCCCACCGCGTCGAACGCGACGTCGAGCTTGCGCCCGCCGGTGAGCTCGGCGATCTTCTCCGAGAGTCGTTCGTCGCGGGCGTCGAACGCATGGTCCGCACCGAGTTCGACGGCGCGCTCGAGCACCGCCGGCTTGACGTCGACGGCGATCACCGGCGCGGCACCGACCAGCCGGGCCAGCTGCACGATGTGGGTTCCGACCCCGCCGACACCCCATACGCCGACCGATTCGCCGATGCCGACCTTGCCGGTGCGCACGACGGCGCCGAACGGCGTCGACACCGCATCGGCCAGGATCGCGGCCTGCTCGAGCGGGACGTTGTCGGGCACCCGGGTCAGGCCGGCGGCCTGCGCGACGGTGTACTCGGCCCACGCCCCGTCGTAGGCGAACGCCATCAGCTGGATGGCCAGGCAGTTCGTGACGTTGCCGCGGCGGCAGTTCGCGCATTGGGTGCACGGCCTGCCCGCGGCCACGACCACCCGGTCGCCTTCGGCCCACCCGGTGACGTCCGGGCCCAACTTGGCGATGGTCCCCGACGCCTCGTGGCCCTGGGTGACCACCGGGCGCATGGCCGGGAACGTGCCGTTGATCAGACTCAGGTCGGAATGGCAGATGCCGCAGAACGCGACCTTGACCAACACCTCTCCCGGTCCGGGCTCGGGTATCGGAACATCTTCTACCGCAAACGTTTTGGTGTCAGCGTAGAAGCGTTGCGCCCTCATCGTGTCGGCCATGTCACTCCTAGGGGATGCGGTAGAAAGGGTTGGGCAGTAGATATGTCTGCTGTGCGTGCCCGCCGGCCAGGTCCGACGGCTGATCTCCGACGTTGGCGATGATCGTGTAGCCCTGTGCCTCGATCTGTGCTCGCTGTGGGGCCTTGAAGTCGGCGGCGGAAACATAGAGTGAGCCCGCCGGTTCCATGATCAACCGTTCATAGCCGGTGTAGCCGACCGCCTGCAGATTCTGTTCGGTTGCCGCGCGCCACGACTCCTGCCTGCCGGTGATGAAGAAGACTGCGGCGCCGCGCAGCTTGGCGGTGGTGAACACAGCCATCGTCGGCGGGATCACCGTCGACTGTGCGAGTCGGCCGAACGCCTGCAATCCGCACGGTCCGTGCGGCAGGTCGTCACATGGACCGTTGTAGACGCGGCCAAAGTCATTGGCCTTGATGACTTCCCAGTTGGACAACGAGGTTTCGTCGATATCGAGGACGATTGCGGGCCTCGCGACGCGCGGGGCCTGCTCGTTGATCCACGCCACCGCGGGTGCCGCGGCCTGTTGCAGGTTCGTCAGGTAGGCGCCGCTGTCGTAGTACGCGACGGCGTCACGTTTGAGGTCGCCGACGTTGGCCGGTTGGACGGGCAGCGGGATGATCGGGACCGGCGGTGCGGGTGGTTGGGCTACGGCCGACGGACTGCCTGCAAGGACCAGTGTTGCCAGAGCTGCGACAACGACACCGCGGACCATGGCCAGACCTTAGCCGCCGCACCTTTTGGGCAGCCTGGCAGACTCGGTTCCCGTGACGAAACGGGCACTGGTGCTGGCAGGTGGCGGTCTGGCGGGAATCGCGTGGGAGACGGGCGTCCTGCGCGGCATCGCCGACGAAGCGCCGGAGACGGCCGAGGCCCTGCTCAACAGCGACGTGTTGGTCGGCACGTCAGCGGGGTCGACGGTGGCCGCCCAGCTCATCAGTGGCCTCGGTCTCGACGCGCTGTTCGAGCGGCAACTGGAGACGTCGACGACCGAGCGCAACCCCGACGTCGGCATCGAGGAGATCACCGAACTGTTCCTTGCGGCAGTGACGCAACCCGGCTCCAAAGAGGAGAAGCTGCAGAGGATCGGCAGCGTCGCCCTGTCGACGAAGACCGTGCCGGAGATCGTCCGGCGTCAGGTGATCGAACACCGGTTACCCGAGCACGAATGGCCGGAACAAACACTGCGTATCAGCGCAATCGACACCGCCACAGGTGAATTGGTGACCCTCGATCGCAACTCCGGGGTGAATCTGGTCGACGCTGTGGCCGCCAGCTGTGCGGTGCCTGGCGTCTGGCCGCCCGTCACGATCGGCGGTAGACGATTCATGGACGGCGGGGTCGGCAGCACCGTCAATCTCGAACTCGCCGCCGACTGCGATGTCGTGGTGGCGCTACTGCCACAGGGCCGGACGTCCCCATCACCGTTCGGCACCGGAGCGGTCGAGGAGGTCGACGACTTCTCCGGCGCGGTGTTCGCGGTGTTCGCCGACGACGAGTCGCTGACAGCCTTCGGTCCCAATCCGTTGGATCCGGCCTGTCGCGCACCGTCCGCGGTGGCGGGACGTGAGCAGGGCAGGCGGGTGGCGGCCGAGGTCGCGGCCTTCCTGCACCGCTGAATCAGGCCTCGGCGGAAACGGTTTCGGGTTTCTCCAGCCCATCGAGCACAGCGGCGGTGAGTGCGCGGCCGATGTCGATGACTTCTGCGGCACGGTGGAATTCCAGGCTGCGGCATGCGGTTCGCGGCACCTCGATCAACACGTCGGGGGGATAGGCCGCCAACGTGTGGCGGGCCAGTGCGGCCTGCGCGATGTCGATCGTCCGGTTCATCACCTCAAAGCTGCCGAGCCGTGGCACCGATACCTCTCTTGCGCCCACCTCTTTGGCGGTGTCGACGAGTTTGTTCTCGCTCTCTTCGGATTGGCCGGTGTCGAACAGCGCCGTCGTGCTCCGCCACATCCGGCCCAGCCATTCCGTAGTCGCCCTTGGCCCGTCGCCCTCGGGCTCGTCGCCGCCCGCCTCGCTGCCGGCCAGGCTCACCGCAATCGTCAGGTCGGCGTTGACGGCCGATATCGGCGCCATGGGCAGCGGATCGAGGATGCCGCCGTCGGCCAGCAGCCGGCCGTCGAGCACGTGCGGCACGATCACTCCCGGAATGGCGATCGACGCCCGGATCGCGGCGTCGACGGGCCCGCGTTGCAGCCATACCGATTTTCCCGTCAGCAGATCGGTGCTGACCGCTGTGTACGGGATCGGCAGCTCTTCGATCGTCACTTCACCGAGGATGTCGCGGACCGCGTCGAGAATCTTCTCGGCACGCAGGACCCCCGCGGCGGTGATCTTCGGATCGAGTAGGCGCAGGATCGCCCGCTGGGTGAGCGCCCTGGCCCATTCGGCGAAATCGTCGAGCTTGCCGGCGGCCTGCAGCCCACCCACGAGGGCGCCCATCGACGACCCCGCGATGCCGACGATCTCGAAGCCACGATCTTGCAGCTCGTCGATCACCCCGATGTGGGCGTAACCGCGCGCTCCTCCGCTGCCGAGGGCGAGGGCCACTCGCTTGCCGGCCATGAGGTCATTCTGCGCTTATCCGCACAGGGCGTCCGCGGCGGCCTGGGCAGCCACGATCACCGCGGCCTGCCGCTCCGGTGGGAGCGCAGACCACGGCGTGCCGAACGTTCCCGGTCCGGGAGCGGCGTCGGCACTTTGCACGCTCTTCAGATAGGGCTCGAGTTGCGACTTGGGGTCACCGCCCTGCTTGCCCATCCAGTCGCGCGCCGCCTGGCACGCCTTGAAGTACTCGTCTTCGGTGGAGTCCGCAGGCGCCCCGACGGCGGTCGTGACGCCGCCGGGGGAGACCGCGACATCGCCGGGTGCTGCGGTGGGCGTGTCGGAGGGTTCCGTGGCGGACGTCGTCTCCGGCGTCGAGGTGACCGGTTCACCGTCATCTCCGGACGAGCACCCGGTGGCTATTGCGGTGCCGACGACCACGAGTGCCACCGCGTGGGCGGCCCAACGGAAATGCCTGCGCATACGGCCAATGTATGCAATGGCCGCGTCGCCGCGATCGGCACCCGTCTACTTCGGATCACCGTGAATCTTGCGGGCCGCCGTGCACGTGGCCGCCTGACCAGGTTGTTGACCGTGGCGTTAACGCCACAGGGCTTCAGCGCAGCCGTCAGGATCGGTTTGACATGCCAGACTGCCCCTGTGACGACCGGATACCTGCTGATGTGCGACGGGGACTGTTGCGCCTGACGCGCGTGCCCCGATCCCTTTCCGTTCGTCATTGCTGGAGTCTTCATGGTTTCCACCTTGTCGCTGCCCACTCGGCTGCGCCCACCCGATCTGCTGTACGCCACTGACCGGTACGCCGACGACGTGCTGTCCGGCCGCTACGACGATCTGTTGCCAGCCGGCGGCCTGCCGGCGAACGACCGCTGGTTCACGCGGCTGCACGGCGACGAAGAACTCGACGTCTGGTTGATCAGCTGGGTCCCGGACCGCTCGACCGAGCTGCATGACCACGGCGGCTCGCTCGGAGCGCTGACCGTGGTGTCCGGCGCGCTGAAGGAAAGTCGCTGGGACGGTCGGGTATTCAAGCGCCGGCGGCTGAACGCGGGGGATCAGGCTGCGTTTCCGCTGGGCTGGGTTCACGACGTGGTGTGGACGCCCGATCGCCACACCGCCGCACCGGTTGCGCCCGCCGCTCGGGTGGCGCCGACGCTGAGTGTGCACGCATACTCGCCACCGTTGACCGCGATGTCGTACTACGAGGTCACGCACCGGAATACGCTGCGCCGCAAGCGCACCGAACTCACGGATGAGCCGGAAGGATGACAGCGACGTTGGGTAGCCGCATCGACCGCATTCTCGACGACGCCCGCAGCAGGCTGACCAGGATGAGCGCGCAGGACGTGCCCGCGGCGCTGGCCCGTGGCGCGGTGCTGGTCGACATCCGGCCTCAGGCCCAGCGCGACCGCGAGGGCGACGTTCCGGCGGCGTTGGTCGTCGAACGCAACGTGCTCGAATGGCGTTGCGACCCCACCAGTGACGCCCGTCTTGCGCAGGCCGTGGACGACGACGTCGAATGGGTGGTGCTGTGCTCGGAGGGCTACACGTCCAGCCTGGCCGCTGCAGCCCTGCTCGACCTGGGGTTGCACCGCTCCACCGACGTCATCGGTGGCTACCACGCGCTGAAGGCCGAAGGCGTTCTCGTCTAAGCGTTTTCGTCGTTGGACAGTAGCGGGCGCAGCTTCTCCGTCTTTTGCGGCGTCCAGCCCGGCGGCTCCAGGATCGCCGCCCAGGCGTTGGCGACGTCCTTGACGTAGACGTGGCCGTGACCGTCGGGCACGTCGACGGCCACCGCCATATCCGCGGAAACCTGTAGGAAGGTGACGATCGGTATCCACTGCATGCGCCCCGACACGTCATAGCCGCGCGGTTCTTTGAGCCAATCCGGTTCGGCGAACAACAGATCCGGATTCCACCAGGCGATCGGGTCCGACGCGTGCTGGAGGTACACCACGCGGGGATTGCCCCACTCGGCCCCTTCCGGCCGGTTCAGATTGTCCGAGCGCGCGGCGAAGCGGACGTTCTCGCCCCTGTCGAAGGTGGGCAGCCACTCCGGCGAGCCCGCGTCGCGATCACGGGTGAGTTGAGTCCAGATGGTGTTGTTGAACGTCGGGCCGGAGAACAGCGCACCGTCGGTGCGGGCGATGAGATTGTTCAGCGCCAGGAACGGTGCCTCGCCGCCGAACGAGCCAAGGCTCTCACCGAACACCACCAGCCGTGGCCGCTGAGCCTCCGGCATCTCGCGGATCAGCGCGTCGACCGCCTCGAACAGCGCCTGCCCCGCCTGTCGGGCGTTCTCCTTGTCGACGAGGAACGACAGCCAGCTCGGCAGGAACGAGTACTGCATGGACACGATCGCCGTGTCGCCGTTGTACATGTACTCGAGCGCCGAGGCCTCGGCCTCATTGATCCAGCCGGTACCGGTCGTCGTCGCGACGGCGACCACCGCACGATCGAGCCCGCCCTTGCGCTGCAACTCCTGGGCGGCCAGCGCCGCCGTCGCCTTGATGCCGTCCGCCGAATGCAGTCCGGCATAGGCGCGGATCGGTTCGATGGCGGGCCGGCCGTTGAACTCGGTGAGGTCGTCGACGGTCGGTCCTGCCGAGACGAACACCCGCCCCTGGTGGCCCAACGATTCCCATGACATCGCCGAGCCGGGACCGCCTGAACGCAATGGGGACGTCGGCGCCGCGAACTCGGGATCGGTCTCGTCGTTGGCCGCGGCGAATGTCTTGTTCAAGGCGCTCATACCGAAACGCACCACCACGCCGTTGAGCAGCGCGATACTCAGCGCAAGCAGCAGGACCACCACCACCACAGCCGAAACACGTGGCGGCGCAACGCGTTCCAGCTGGCGGACCAGGAAGCGCACCAACCTGCCGATGAGCTGGCCGATCTCGACGAAGATGAAGAGCACCACGATGGACAGGAAGGCGCACCAGGGGTAGTCCCAGAACTCCAGGCGTGGTACGCCGTTGAGGTCGCGGACCTCGTCCTGCCACCTGTGGAAGTAGAAGATCATCAGGATCTGGCATATGACCCCGACTCCCACGAGTGTCAGCCAGGCCCACCGCGGCGCCGGTGGGCTGGAGTCCCTCGATCCCATATAGCGCACGAGCCAAACCCCGAACACCCCGAGGCCGTATCCGATCGCACCAGCGGCGCCGCTGACGATGCCTTGGAATAGGGGCCCGCGCGGCAGCAGCGAGGGCGTCAAGGAGAACCAGATGAAGACAAGCCCGAGTGCCGTTCCGAAGAACGTGTAACGGCGGACCCACCAATCCGGCTTGGGGGGCGACTCCTCCTGCGGCGGCGCGTCCTCAACAGCCTCAGCGGTGTCTGTCACCCACGCAGATTAACGGTGGCGGAAGTTCGGTGGGCGCTTCTCCGTGAACGCGTTCATGCCCTCGGTCTGGTCGTCGGTGGCGAAGGCGGAGTGGAAGAGCCTGCGTTCGTAGAGCAGTCCCTCGGCCAGCGTCGATTCGAAGGCGCGGTTGACGGCCTCCTTGGCCATCCGCGACGCTGACAGCGACATCCCGGCGATGGCCTTGGCGACCTTGTTGGCCTCGTCGAGCAGCGTGTCCGCGGGCACGACGCGGGACACCAGGCCTGCGCGTTCGGCTTCGTCGGCGTCCATGTTGCGCCCGGTGAGGATCAGGTCCATCGCCTTGGCCTTGCCGATGGCGCGGGTCAAACGCTGCGAGCCGCCCATACCGGGGAGCACGCCGAGCTTGATCTCGGGCTGACCGAATTTCGCGGTGTCGGCGGCGATCAGCAGATCGCACATCATCGCGAGCTCGCAACCGCCGCCCAGTGCGTAGCCGTTGACCGCGGCGATGGTCGGCGTCCGCGTCGCGGCGAACTTGCCCCACGCCGCGAAGAAGTCTGAGGAGAACACGTCGGCGAACGACAGTTCGGCCATCTCTTTGATGTCGGCGCCGGCGGCGAAGGCCTTCTCGCCGCTGCCGGTGACGATGATCGCGCCGATATCCGGATCGTTGTCGAATTCCGCTGCGGCCGAGACGACTTCGTTCATCACCTGGCTGTTGAGCGCGTTGAGCGCCTTCGGGCGGTTCAGCGTGATGGTGCCGACGCGGTCGTCACGCGTGACCAGAATGGTCTCGTAGCTCATGAGAACTCCAGTTCGCGATCGGCCGGCGCGAAGTAGGACTCGACGTCGGCGGGGGTGACGGCCGCCAGCGAGGCGGGCGACCATTTGGGATTGCGGTCCTTGTCGATGACCTGAGCGCGGATGCCCTCTTCGAAATCGTGACTGCGCAGCGCCCCGCATGTGGTCCGGTATTCCTGGCGCAGCACGTCTTCCAGTGTGTCGAGCTTGGCGGCTCGTCGCACGGCTTCCAGCGCAACAGACACCGAGGTGGGGGATTTGGCTTCGATCAGGTCGGCGGCTTCGGTGGCGGGGTCGGTGTCTTCGGCGCGTAGTGCGGCGACGATCTCGAGCGGGGTCGCCTCGGCATAGCACCGGTCGATCCATTCCCGTTGCGCCAGAAACTGACTCGCGGGCGCCTCGGCCGCGTAGGCGGTGAGGGCGCCGTCGACGCCGTCGACGATGACGGCTTCCTTGAACGCGGCTATCGCATCGTGCGGCACGAAGTGGTCGGCGAAGCCCATGGCGATCGCGTCACCTGCGCCGAACGTCGCACCCGTGAGGGCGGCGTGCAGCCCGAGCAGGCCCGGGGCGCGCGACAGGATGAGCGTGCCGCCGACATCGGGGATGAAGCCGATACCGACCTCGGGCATCGCCATCTTGGTGGTATCTGTGACGACGCGGACGCTGCCGTGTACGGCGATGCCGACACCACCGCCCATCACGATGCCGTCCATCAGGGCGACATAAGGCTTGGGGAACCGGCCGATCTGGGCGTTGAGGCGGTACTCGTCGTACCAGAAGCTTCGGGCGACCTTGCCTTTGTCGGGGCCTTCGGCACGGGCGCTGTGATAGAGCGCGACGAGGTCGCCGCCCGCGCACAGGCCACGTTCACCTGCACCGTCGATGACGACGGTCTGGACATTGTCGTCGGCTGCCCAATCGGTCAGCACGGGTGAGATCGCGTTGACCATCGGATGGGTGAGCGAATTGATGGCCTTGGGCCGGTTGAGGGTGATGAGGCCGACGCCCTGCCGCACCTTTACTAGGACATCCTCGTTTTCGTCCACGGAATGCAATCTAGATCGTCAACCCGCCTGGAGCTTCGCCGGGTAGGGTTTCCTGTGAAGACCCTGGGAGGTTCTTTCGGGAACCGTCCGGGATCGTCAGTCGTTGATCGAGTGTTCGTCAACGAGTCGAACCAAGCATCAGAGAGGAACCGACGGTGCGGGAGTCCAGCAACCCGGTATTTCGTTCCTTGCCCAAGGGGCAGGGTGGCTATGCGCAGTTTGGTACCGGAGCCGCAGGCTACGGTGCGCAGGCGGTACAGGCCGATCCATATGTGACGCAGTATCCCGACCAGCGGCAGACGGGTGTCTCCCGGCCGCTGACCATCGACGATGTCGTCACCAAGACGGGCATCACCCTTGCGGTGGTGACGGCTGTCGGCGTCTTGTCGTACTTCCTGGTGGCGCAGAACGTCGCGCTGATGATGCCGTTCGTGCTCGTCGGCGCCCTCGGCGGTCTGGCGATGGTGTTGATTGCGACATTCGGACGCAAGCAGGACAACCCGGCGATCGTGCTGAGTTACGCCGCGCTCGAGGGCCTCTTCCTGGGCGCCGCGTCGTTCTTGTTCGCGAACCTCGTCTCCACCGGTGGCCCCGGAATGATCGCGCAGGCGATCTTCGGAACCGTCGGTGTGTTCGTCGGCATGCTCGTCGTCTACAAGACCGGCGCCATTCGGGTGACGCCGAAGTTCACGCGAATGATGGTCGCGGCCCTGTTCGGCGTGGTGGCCATCGCGCTGCTCAACTTCGTGCTCGCGATCTTCGGTGTCGGCGGCGGCGAGGGCTTTGGCCTGCGCAGCGGTGGTCCACTGGCGATCATCTTCTCGCTGGTCTGCATCGGACTGGCGGCCTTCATGTTCCTGATCGACTTCGACCAGGCCGACCAGCTGATTCGCGCCGGTGCGCCGGAGAAGGCCGCGTGGGGCGTCGCCCTCGGCCTGACCGTCACGCTGGTCTGGCTGTACCTCGAGATCCTGCGGCTGCTGTCGTACTTCAACAGCGACTAGCAGTCACCGCGAAAGGCCCGGCACGAAATGTGCCGGGCTTTTTTCGTGTCTCCACAATCCCTGATTCATCCACATCCGGCGGTGGTGTGTTTCGTTATGCCGCGGAACGCGTCTGATCGCCTGACCACAGTGCGGGCGTGGACAATCCCTTCCTCGGCAGTGAGGCCCTGCGCGACGGCACCGTCAGAAACAAGCACCAACTGCGTACGCGTTTCCGTGCTGTGTATCCCGACGTCTACCTCGCTGGCGATGCACCGCCGACGTTGGCGCAACGGACGAGGGGGGCATGGCTGTGGACGCGACGGCGGGGCGTCGTTGCGGGCGAGGCGGCCGCGGCGATGCATGGGGCGCAGTGGATCGCCGATGACATTCCGATCGAGCTCATCTGGGCGAACGCACGGTCGCCCGATGGGATCACGACCCGAAGAGATCGGTTGGGCCCTGGCGAAAGCCAGCTGATTGCCGGAATCGCGGTGACCACACCGGAGCGCACCGCATTCGACGTCGGGCGACTGATCCGCGGCGACACGGGGATTTCGCGACTGGATGCGCTAGGTAATGCCACCCGCTTCGACCGCAGTACCGTCGAGGAACTCGCCGGTCGGCATCGGGGATCTCCCGGCATACCTCGGCTGCTATCAGCCCTGGACTGGTGCGACGAGGGCGCCGAGTCGCCGCGGGAGACCTGGCTTCGATTGCTACTCGTTCGCGCCGGATTTCCACGACCGCGAACGCAGATCCCAATTCTCGACGACTTCGGCAGTCCCCGCTATTTCCTCGATATGGGTTGGGAAGACGTCATGATCGCCGTCGAGTACGACGGTGATCACCATCGCCAGCGTCCGGCGTTCGGAAAGGACATCGTGCGATCGGAATTCATCACATACCGCGGCTGGACCCATATTCGAGTCGTGGCGGGCGCCCATCCGGCCGACATCGTCAACCGTGTCCGCCGGGCGTGGCCGTCTAGTGTGCGCTCAGATCGCGAAATCGCCTGAAGTCGGCTCGATTTGCGATCTGAGTGCACACTACGGCGTTACGCAGAGTCAACGAAAGCTAGCTGAGGCGTTCGACCACCATCGCCATGCCCTGGCCGCCACCCACGCACATCGACTCGATGCCGAACGTCTTGTCGTGCGTTGCAAGGTTATTCAGCAGCGTGGCGGTGATGCGCGCACCGGTCATGCCGAACGGATGACCCAGCGCGATCGCGCCGCCCGACACATTCAGCTTGTCCTCGTCGATGCCGAGTTCGCGCGCCGACCCGAGCACCTGCACCGCGAACGCCTCGTTGATCTCGACCAGGTCGATGTCGCTGATCGTCTTGCCCGCCTTGGCAAGCGCCTTCTTGATCGCCTCGATCGGGCCGAGGCCCATGATCTCCGGCGACAACCCCGACACACCCGTGGACACGATGCGCGCCAACGGCGTCAGGCCCAATTCCTTGGCCTTGGTGTCGCTCATGATGACGACCGCGGCCGCACCGTCGTTCAGCGGACACGCGTTGCCCGCAGTGATCGTGCCGTTGGGGCGGAACACCGGCTTCAGCTGCGAAACAGCCTCGTACGTGGTGCCCGCGCGCGGGCCGTCGTCCGTCGTGACGGTCGTACCGTCGGGCAGCTTGACGGGCACGATCTCGCGCTCGAAGAAGCCGCTCTTGATCGCATCCTCGGCGCGGTTCTGCGACCGCACGCCCCAGTGATCCTGGTCCTCGCGGCTGATGCCGGTGTACAGCGATACGTTCTCCGCGGTCTGGCCCATCGCGATGTACACATCGGGCACCAGGCCGTCCGCACGCGGGTCGTGCCATTCGTCGGCCCCCTCGGCCTGCTTGGCCGTCCGCGCCTGGGCCTCCTCGAACATCGCGTTCTTCGAGTTAGGCGCGCCGTCGGCCGCACCCACGCCGAACCGCGACACCGTCTCGACACCCGCGGAGATGAACACGTCGCCTTCACCGGCCTTGATGGCGTGGAAAGCCATCCGCGTGGTCTGCAGCGACGACGAGCAGTACCGGTTGACCGTGGTGCCCGGCAGGAAGTCGTAGCCGAGTTCGACGGCCACCGCCCTGGCGATGTTGTAGCCGGCCTCACCGGCGGGCTGCGCGCAGCCCATCATCAGGTCGTCGATGTCCTTCGGGTCCAGCGAGGGAACCTTGTCCAACACCGCCCGAACCATCTGCGCCGCGAGGTCGTCGGGGCGCATCGTGGCGAGCGACCCCTTGACGGCGCGGCCGATCGGCGAGCGTGCAGTGGCGACGATGACGGCTTCAGCCATGAGATTTCTCCTTGTATTCGACGGATATCGAAACTGAAGCAAACCTAACTTGCGGCCACCACGATGGGTGCGGGGACCCCAGTTGAGCGGCGCCACAACCGGCTGATGTTGCCCACCCGCGCCAGCAGCGAGCTACCCTCGGCGTTTCGTGGTTCCAGCGCATCTTCGGGCTGTTCACCATCGATGTACTCGCCCAACGCATTACACAGAGCGGGGAGCAACTGCTGCGCCGCGAGCGCGTAACCGGCGCCCGACGGGTGGAACATGTCCTGGCTGAAGAGCTCTTCGGGCGCCTTGCGGAACTCGGGCGTGAGCAGATCGGAGAACGGCACGGGCACACCGCCCGCGGTGCGCACGGCCGACGCCTGGGCGCGCGCCAGGCGCAACCCGCGACTGCGTGCCACCCACCGCAGCGGCTGGGGGATCGCGGTGATCACACCGAAATCCGGGCAGGTCCCCACCACGACGACGGCGCCGCTGGCCCGTAGCCGCCCGACCGCCCTGCCCAGTCGTCGCGCCGACGGACCGATGCCGTTGGGCCGGGTGATGTCGTTCGCGCCGATCATGATCACCGCGGCATCCGGGGGTGGGCCCGCGACGAACATCGCGTCGATCTGCCCGGATAGCCCCTTCGACGTCGCGCCCATGATGGCTTTCGTGCTCAGCCTGATGCGTTCGCCCGACACTTCGGCGAGCCCGCGCGCAATGAGCACGCCAGGCACCTCCTCGGCGTCATCACAGCCGTAACCGGTGGCGGTGGAGTCGCCGAAGACCATCAAATGCAGGTCGAAGGGGACGCCGCGGTGCCACTTCTCCACGGGTCCGCCACCGGGCGCGTAGACGCCGTCGGCGCGTGGTGGCACGTCCCACGCCTTCGGTATGACGCGGCGAGCCTTGTCTGCCTGGCCGCTCAGCAGATTGCGGGCTCCCACATATGCGGAGCCCGTGGATGCGAGGGTGGCCGCGGCCGCAACGGCGACCGTCGTTGTCCTACGCGGAACACGTATGCCCACGTGACAAGTTTAGAAGGGATTTTCTGGGATATCCGCGTGGCGACCAACGACAGCGGATCACAGTGCGGTATCAAGTCCGGTATCGAAATCGACTCGTTGATTGTTGAAATGAACAGAGCCTGTCAAGCTAAGGTAACGGTAACGCTGAAGCAAACGGCGGCCCGAGGCTCTACAAAGTCGTAGGGAGTGGTGGCGATGACGGCACCCAGTAAGGTGGCCACAGCGTCTCGCGTCGGCGAAACGCCTGCTAGAGTACGTAAACCGCGCAAGTTCCCAGTCAGCGACGGCGCACCCGTAGAGGTCGTCGAGGACGGCCCGAGCCTCGCGGGGCGGCTCACTTCTCTTGCGGCTCTGCTAACAATCCGACCGACACTAGCTATCGGAAGCTACGCTCCGCGCCTGCCCTGGCCTTGGGGTTTGGTCGATTTTGCGTCGCGGGTCATGCGTCCCGCCCCCGGCACGGTGCGCGCGACGATTTCTTTGCCGAAATGCACCGCACAGCTCGTGCGGGCGGGCGGCGTACTGCCTGCGGACGGCAAGCGCGGCGTGATTCTGTACCTGCACGGCGGGGCATTCCTGACGTGCGGAGTGAACTCCCACGGCCGGCTGGTGACCGCGCTGTCGGGTTACGCCGACTGTCCGGTGCTGGTCGTCAACTACCGGATGATCCCCAAGCACTCCGTCGGTCAGGCGCTCGACGACTGTTACGACGCCTATAAGTGGTTGCGACTCAAGGGTTATGAGCCCAATCAGATCGTGCTGGCGGGCGACTCCGCCGGCGGGTACCTGGCCCTGGCGCTCGCCGAGAAACTGCAACGCGAGGGCTTGGAAGGCGAAATCCCCGCAGCGATGGTTACGATGTCGCCGCTGTTCGAGATCGACAACGAAGGCCGGGCCAACCACCCGAATATCCATAGCGATGCGATGTTCCCGCCGCGCGCGTTCTACGCCTTGGTGGACTTGGTCAAGGAGGCGGCGGGTCGGCACATGGTCGACGGAAAGCCAGAAGAGATCTACGAGCCGCTCGACCACATCGAGCCGGGGCTGCCGCGCACGCTGATTCATGTGTCGGGGTCCGAAGTTCTGGTGAGCGACGCGCGTAAGGCGGCCCGACGGCTGGCGGCCGCTGGTGTACCCGTCGAGGTCCGCGTCTGGCCGGGTCAAATGCACGTGTTCCAGCTGGCATCGCCCGCGGTTCCCGAGGCGAAGCGGTCGCTGCGCCAGATCGGCGACTACATCCGCGAAGCCACCTGGTAAACCCTGAGCTGGTACCCCGCTGCCCCGCCTGACACGATGGAGTCATGCGGATCGCACGGCACATCAGTGAGCTCATCGGCAATACCCCTCTGGTACAGCTGAACTCCGTCGTCCCCGACGGCGCGGGCACCGTCGCCGCCAAGATCGAGTACCTGAATCCCGGCGGCAGCTCCAAGGACCGCATCGCGATAAAGATGATCGACGCGGCCGAAGCCAGCGGCGAACTCAAGCCCGGCGGCACCATCGTCGAGCCGACCTCCGGCAATACCGGTGTGGGGCTGGCGCTCGTGGCGCAGCAGCGCGGCTACAAATGCATCTTCGTCTGCCCCGACAAGGTCAGCGAGGACAAGCAGAACGTGTTGCGCGCGTACGGCGCTGATGTCGTGGTCTGCCCGACGGCCGTGGCGCCGGACAATCCGGACAGCTATTACAGCGTCTCGAATCGACTCGTCGAGGAGATCGACGGCGCGTGGAAGCCCGACCAGTATTCCAATCCCATGGGGCCCGCCAGCCACTATGAGACCACTGGCCCCGAGGTATGGGCGGACACCGACGGCAAGGTCACCCATTTTGTCGCGGGCGTCGGCACCGGCGGCACGATCACCGGGGCCGGTCGGTATCTCAAGGAGGTTTCTGGGCGGCGTCCAGAAGGCCCGGTCAGGGTCATCGGCGTCGACCCCGAGGGGTCGGTGTACTCCGGCGGCACCGGCAGGCCGTACTTGGTCGAAGGAGTGGGCGAGGACTTCTGGCCGTCGGCCTACGACCCGACTGTGCCGGACGAGATCATCGCCGTGTCCGACGCGGACTCATTCGAGATGACGCGCAGACTGGCCCGCGAAGAGGCCCTCCTCGTCGGTGGTTCGTGCGGCATGGCCGTGGTCGCCGCCATCAAGGTAGCCGAGAAGGCGGGCCCGGATTCGCTAGTGGTCGTCCTCCTGCCGGATGGCGGAAGAGGTTATCTGTCAAAGGTTTTCAATGACGGATGGATGTCGTCCTACGGCTTTCTCCGTAGCCGGCTCGACGGTTCTGTCGAGGAGACGACCGTCGGGGAGGTGCTGCGCGGCAAGTCGGGTGCGCTGCCCGACCTGGTGCACACCCACCCGTCGGAGACCGTGCGCGACGCGATCGGCATCCTGCGCGAGTACGGCGTCTCCCAGATGCCGGTGGTGGGCGCCGAGCCGCCGGTGATGGCGGGTGAGGTGGCGGGCAGCGTCGCAGAGCGCGAACTGCTGTCCGCGGTGTTCGAGGGCCGCGCCAACCTGGCAGATGCGGTGTCGCAGCACATGAGTCCGCCACTGCCGCTGATCGGTGCGGGAGAGCTCGTCAGCACCGCCGCCAAGACATTGCGCGAGTGCGACGCCGTGATGGTGGTGGAAGAGGGCAAGCCGGTGGGCGTCCTGACCCGCCATGACCTACTGGGCTTTCTGTCCGAGGGAAGCAGTCGTCGAGTCCGGTAGTCGGACTTGCAAAGGCTGGCAAACAATTGGGGTGGCGGGCTCCCGATCCGGCGGTTACCAGCGGATTTCGCTCATTCGCCACATGATCAACTTCCGCGCAGAAACCTCTGCGGCACCCACTTCTCCGGTAGGGTAAGCACGCTCGTTGCCAGCTAAGACAATGACTGGAAGGCCCCATGACCGAACAACCCCCGCCGCCCCCCGGGAACTACCCTCCGCCGCCGCCAGGGAACTACCCGCCGCCGCCACCACCGAGCGGCGGCTACCCCCCTCCCGCTCCCGCGGCACAGCCGAACAACAACCTGATCTGGGGCATTTTGGTGACGGTGTTGTGCTGTCTACCACTCGGAATCGTGTCGATCGTGAAGTCCACTCAGGTCTCCGGTCTGTGGGCACAGGGGCGCGCAGCCGAAGCGCAGCAGGCGGCTGACGACGCAAAGAAGTACGCGGTGTGGGGTGCGATCGCCGGCGTCATCGTGTTCGTGATCGTGATCGTCATCAACGTCGTCGTCGGCATCGGCGCGACAACTAGTTACTCCTAGCGTTCACGGAGCTCTCGCTCCGCGTCGTCGCCCTGGGCCGCGGTTGCCACTTCGACGGTGCCAGTGGGGATTTGGATTGAAACCGGATCGTGAAATCCGGCAGTCATGGAAGTCATGGAAGTCATGGAAAGGAACGGCAAACCATGAGTGATCAACCGCCTCCTCCGCAACCACCGGGTGGCGGCTACCCGCCGCCCCCGCCGGGTGGTAACTACCCACCGCCCCAGCCGGGGGGTAACTACCCACCACCACCGCCGGGTGGTAACTACCCGCCGCCGTCAGGTGGTGGTTACGCACCACCCCCGCCTCCCGGTGGTGGTTACGCACCGCCGCCACCTGGACCGGGCGGTTACGGCCAGCAGTCGGGCTACCCGCAACCGGGTGCGCCCGGCGGTTATCCACCGGCTGCGGGCCCGGGTTTCCCTGGCGCACAAGACCTTAACGTAGGCGAGGGGTTCTCGTGGGCGTGGAACAAGTTCAGCAAAAACGCTGCGGCGCTGATCGTCCCGGCGCTCGTGTACGCCCTCATCGTCGGCATTCTCCTCGGTGCCGTCTACGGGCTGGCGTTCGCTCTTGCGCCGACGCAGACCTATGAGTCCTACGGCACCAGTTACAGCTACGAGGCGAGCTTCGGCTTCGCGAGCTTCCTGGCGCTGATCGTCGGATACCTCATCCTGATGGTGGTCGCCGCGGCGATGCAATCGGCTTACCTGGGTGGCCTATTGGATATCGCGAACGGACAACCGGTGACGATCGGGTCGTTCTTCAAGCCGAGAAACGTCGGCAGCGTGATCGTCGCGACCCTGATCATCGGGATAGCGGCGGGAATCCTGTCCTTCTGCTTCATCGGTGGGATCGCGGTGTCGCTGTTCACGCTCTTTGCGACCGTGATCATCGTCGATCGCAATGCCTCTCCCATTGACGCGATCAAACAGAGCTTCGAGATCACCAAGAACAACTTTGTTCCGGTGATCCTCGCACTACTCGTCATCTACGCCATCACGATCGTCGGGACGTTGGCCTGTTTGATCGGGCTGATCGTTGCCATCCCGGTCGCCGGGCTGTTTCTGGTGTACACCTACCGCAAGCTCACCAACGGCCAGATTGCTCCGCTGACGCCGTGATCGTGAAAGACCCGGTCTGCGCAGATGTGCGCAGACCGGGTCTTCGCGACTCTCTGCGCCATCGCGGTCACATTTGTAAGCTGCGACCAGTCGCGATGGATTGACAGTGAGGGCGAACGTGACCAGTCAGCCGCCACCGCCACCCGCGGGTGATTTCGCGCAGGGTGTTCCCTCGATTGCGCCCGTCGTCAGTGGAAGTAACTACACGCCGTGGTTCACCCGAGTGCTCGCCTACGTGATCGACAGCATCCCGGTGTACCTGCTCACCGCCATCGGTGGCGTCGTCCTCTACACCTTCCAGCCGACCGAAACTCTGTGTGTGACCGAGGCGTTCTGCGCCACCGGAAGAAACGGACCCTCGACGACGGCGTGGATCATCTTCTCGCTCTGTGTACTGGTCGCCGTGGCGTTTACGCTGTGGAATTTCGTTGTGCGGCAGGGTAATACCGGCTCCAGTATCGGTAAACAGATAATGGATTTCAAGGTCGTCGGCGAGCAGACGCAGCAGCCGATCGGAGTCGGCAAGTCGCTTCTGCGCCAGCTCGCCCACGGTGTCGACGCCGTCATCTGCTACATCGGATTCCTGTTCCCACTGTGGGATGCCAAACGGCAGACAATCGCCGACAAGCTCCTCAAAACCGTCTGCGTACCGCTGTAGATCGGCGCACGTGACGGCTTCATCACCCGCTCCGCATCCGTACCACGCGCCGCCGGCCTCGGTGCTGCCGAAGCAGGCGTACACGCGTTGGAGTACCCGGGTGGTCGCGAACCTCATCGACTGGACCCCCATTTGGGTGATCTTCCTGATTCCACTCGTCGGTCTGGTGGTCGCGGGGGATGTGGAGTGTCTCGACAGCATCTATGGCAGCGGCCAGAGTTATTGCTCCCCGGCAGTGTCTGACTTCTGGACGTCGATCCAGTTCATCGCGGTGCTGCCGGGCGTGGTTTATTTCATCTGGAACTTCTGCTATCGGCAGGGCGCAACGGGCCAGAGCATCGGCAAGTCGGTGATGAAGTTCCGCGTCGTCAGCGCGCAGACCTGGCAGCCCATCGGCTTCTGGATGTCGCTCGTCCGCCAGATCGCCCACTACGTGGACCAAATCGTCTGCTGCGTCGGATATTTGTGGCCGTTGTGGGACAAGAAGCGGCAGACGTTGGCCGACAAGATCGTGGGTACCGTCTGCCTCCCGCTGGGTGCTGGGCCGCCGCCACCCCCGCAGTGGATCGAGCCGCAGGACCCGTCGCTACCCTGATCGGTGATGACTGAACAGCACAGGTCGAGGGGGCTTGCCACCAAGGCCATCCACGCAGGCTTTCGGCCCGACCCGGCGACCGGCGCCGTCAACGCCCCGATCTACGCGAGTTCCACCTTCGCCCAGGACGGTGTCGGCGGCCTTCGCGGCGGATACGAGTACGCCCGTACCGGCAACCCGACCCGTACCGCACTGGAAGCATCGCTGGCCGCCGTCGAGGAGGCCCAGTACGGTCGGGCGTTCGCGTCGGGGATGGCGGCCACCGATTGCGCGCTGCGCGCGGTCTTGCGGCCCGGCGACCACGTCGTCATGCCTGACGACGCCTACGGCGGCACCTTCCGATTGATCGACAAGGTGTTCACGCAGTGGGGTATCGACTACACCGCGGTGTCACTGTCCGACCTCGACGCCGTCCGCGCCGCGGTCACACCGCAGACCAAGTTGATCTGGGTGGAGACGCCGACCAATCCATTGCTGTCGATCGCCGATATCGCGGGTATCGCCGGTATCGCGTCGTCGTCGAAGGTGAAAGTGTTGGTGGACAACACGTTTGCGTCGCCTGCGCTGCAGCAGCCCCTGACACTCGGGGCGGACATCGTCCTACATTCGACGACGAAGTACATCGGTGGCCACTCGGACGTGGTCGGTGGCGCCTTGCTGACCAGCGATGAAGAACTCGACACCGCGTTCGCGTTCCTCCAGAACGGTGCGGGCGCGGTGGCGGGCCCGTTCGACGCCTATCTCACGATGCGCGGACTCAAGACCCTGGTGCTGCGCATGCGCCAGCACAGCGAAAACGCGGCGCTGGTCGCCGAATTCCTTGCGGATCACCCGGCGATCGCGACGGTGCTGTATCCGGGATTGCCGAGTCACCCGGGCCACGAGGTCGCCGCGAAGCAGATGAGCGGCTTCGGCGGCATGGTGTCGGTGCGTATGCGGGGCGGTGCGGACGCCGCCCGCAAGCTATGCGCGAGTACGGAGATCTTCATCCTCGCCGAGTCGCTGGGCGGAGTGGAATCGCTGATCGAGCACCCCGGCGCGATGACGCACGCCTCGACAGCGGGATCCCAACTGGAGGTGCCCGACGATCTCGTGCGTCTGTCGGTCGGCATCGAGGACTCGGTGGACCTGATCGCCGATCTGGCGCAGGCGTTAGGTTAGGACGGGCCGCAACGCCGACGCGGTGACCACGAGATTCACTTCGCGTATCGACGTCGGAGATTCGTCGATCCAACTGCCGCTTGCGATTTCACCAGCCCGGGCGTGCACCCACCGCCATCCGCGATCGTTGAGCGACAGTAGAGCGCCCAGCCCGTCGACAGCGTGAAGCAGGGTGATGATCGCCGCTGTCACCGGTGCCGGCGGCCGTCGGTCGAACAGCGCGGCCAACAGCGCCGAACGTGCCTGATCCACCCGCTGCCGGTTCGTCAGCGGCCACGCGTAGGGATGGGTCAATCGGTTGGACTGCAACCGAATACGCCGAATCTGGCCGGCCTGCTCCAGATGGTGGGTGAGATCGTCCGCGGTGCGCTTGGACAGCTTCTTCACGGCAGCCGCCGGTCTCAGCGGCCGTCGCTGAAGCAACTGAAACGCCGACTCGGCAACCGGATCCATCGCACCCGGCACGGACAGCGCGATCAACCGACCGGGTTCGACTGCGTCTTCGGCCATCGCAGGCCGGATTCTGCAGGCCTGGGCGAGGTCGAGCAGTACCGCCGCCGCCAGCACCCGCTCACGTCGGTGACGCTCGAGTGCCGGCTGCGCCGACGCGTTGTCGAGCAGAAGCAGAAGGAGATCCTCGGCGATCTGCGCCATGGTGCGGACTGTAGCGCGGGGCGCCGAGGCGGCTGCCTCAGGAGTGATAGGGCTCAGCGCTGAGGAGCGTCACCTTGACGGTGTTGCCGTTGGGGATCGTGTAGGTCTTGACGTCGCCGACCTTCGCGTCGATGAGCGCCTCGCCTAGCGGCGACTTCGGCGAATAGACCTCGAGCTTCCCGTCGCTGACACCCTCCTGGCGGGTGGCGATCAGGAACGTCTCGGTATCGCTCTTGTCGTCGCCGTACTGCACCTTGACCACCGAACCGGGCAGCGCCACGCCGGACTGCTTGGGAGCCTCGCCGACCTTGGCGTTGTTCAGCAGCTCCTGCAGCTGGCGAATGCGGGCCTCTTCCTGGCCCTGCTGCTCGCGGGCGGCGTGGTAGCCACCGTTCTCGCGCAGGTCGCCCTCTTCGCGCCGATCGTTGATCTCCGCAGCGATGACCGGTCGGTTGGCGATCAGCTGATCGAGTTCGGCCTTCAGCCGATCGTGTGCTTCCTCAGTCAGCCACGTGACCTGCGTGTCGGTCATGGTGTCGCGCTCCTGTCGTTCGTTGCTCTCGCGCTCTTCGCGTAAGTAGGTTTCTTGTCGCGCCGCCGGGAGCTCTTCGTGTATTGCCACCGTCGTCGACGCCTAATCAGCGCACTAAATGCAGCAATACACGGTCCCAACGGGGAACCGTGTATCGATCCATCCTAGCACCGCGGGGACAGCGGATTTTCACGTATTCGCAGTTCGGCGTTTGTTGCGTTGTCCTGCGCGGGTGTTTAAGGGGTCACCAGGTAGGACGGCACGTCGGTCCCGCAGCCGTACACGTCGCCGACGACCGGCGGCTTGTTGGACTTGACGGCGACCGTCACCTGCACGGTCTGCTGGGTGGCCGGCGGGACGAGGACCTCGCGGCGACCGGTTTCGCTGCCGTCGATCGAACGGGCCCGGATGATGCACACCACCGGCTGGGACGGATCCTCCCGCGTCACGCTGATCGTGACGTCGACGGTTTCGTCGTCGACCAGGCGGTAACCGCCCAGTTCACCTTTGACCGCATTGCTGAACCGCCCCGACGCGATGATCGCGACCGTCACCCCGACCACCAGGACCAGCGCGGTCAGCCCACCGGCGATCAACCGCCGCTGGCGCCGGGTCAGACGCTGGCGCCCATAACGCGCGGAGGGACGCTCGATCATCTAGTTTTCATGCCCGTCGGTCGGATGGATCTACAGAACTGGAACTATAGGGCTACTCGTAGTGGTTGAAATCTCTCGGGAATGCCGAATGGCGACATCTTCGGGACATAGATGAGGCAGAACAGGTTGAGTGAACTGCGGTTGATGGCGGTACACGCGCACCCGGACGACGAGTCCAGCAAGGGTGCGGCCACCACGGCACGGTACGCGGACGAGGGCGTGCGCGTCATGGTGGTGACGCTGACCGGGGGCGAGCGCGGCGACATCCTCAACCCGGCCATGGACCTGCCCGAGGTGCACGGCCGGATGACCGAGATCCGGCGCGACGAGATGGCCAAGGCCGCCGAGATCCTGGGCGTCGAGCACCACTGGCTGGGTTTCGTCGACTCGGGCTTGCCGGAGGGTGACCCGCCGCCACCGTTGCCCGACGGTTGCTTCGCCCTGGTGCCCCTCGAGGAGCCCACCGAGTCGCTGGTGCGCGTCATTCGCAAGTTCCGGCCCCATGTGATGACGACGTATGACGAGAACGGCGGCTATCCGCACCCCGATCACATCCGGTGCCACGAGGTGTCGATCGCCGCGTACGAGGCGGCCGGCGATCATATGCTGTTCCCCGATGCGGGGGAGCCCTGGAACGTGCTGAAGCTGTACTACAACCACGGCTTCCTGCGGAAGCGCATGCAGCTGATTCAGGACGAGTTCGCCAAGCACGGCGAGGTGGGCCCGTTCGAGAAATGGCTCAAGCACTGGGAAGCCGACCACGACATCTTCGAGAAGCGGGTGACCACCAGGGTCGAGTGTGCGAAGTACTTCGCCCAGCGCGACGACGCGCTTCGTGCGCACGCCACCCAGATCGACCCCAATGGCGACTTCTTCCGCGCGCCGATCGAATGGCAGCAACGGCTTTGGCCGACAGAGGAATTCGAGTTGGCACGGTCACGCGTCCCGGTGTCGCTGCCCGAGACGGACTTGTTCGCAGGGATCGAGATCGACGAATGAACGACATCGCACTGACCATCGTCACCCTGCTGGCACAGGATCCACCCCGCCAGACCGGTCCGGACTTCGGTAAGGCCAGCCCGTTCGGCCTCCTGGTCCTCGTGCTGTTGTTGATCGGCACGTTCCTGTTGGTGTGGTCCATGAACCGTCATCTGCGCAAGCTGCCAAAGTCCTTCGACGAGCCCGACGAACAGGCCGGCGGGGGGCCCGACGAGCCTGCCGACGACGGCGAGAGCAAGCGTGAGTCCGGCTGAGTTCGCCGGCCGAAACACCTTGGGCGGGGCCACCAGTCCCTACCTGCGCCAGCACGCCGACAACCCGGTGCACTGGCTCCAGTGGTCACCGCAGGCGCTGGCGGAGGCGGCGGCACGGGACGTGCCGATCCTGCTGTCGGTCGGGTACGCGGCCTGCCACTGGTGTCATGTGATGGCCCATGAGTCGTTCGAGGACGAGAAGGTCGCGGCCGCGATGAACGAGGGGTTCGTCTGCATCAAGGTCGATCGAGAGGAACGACCCGACATCGACGCGGTGTACATGAACGCCACTGTCGCGCTGACCGGTCAGGGCGGCTGGCCCATGACGTGCTTCCTGACGCCGGATGGCCGCCCGTTCTTCTGCGGTACGTATTACCCCAGGGCCAACTTCCTGCAGCTGCTCGCCGCCGTCTCCGATACGTGGCGAACCCGCCGTGCGGAGGTCGAGGAGACCTCCGACCACATCAGCGGCGAGCTGCGGTCGATGGTGTCCGATCTACCCCGGGGCGGACCGCCGATTCAGCCGTCGCTGTGTGACCACGCCGTCGCCGACGTGCTTCAGCACGAGGACCCCGTCAACGGCGGTTTCATCACCAATCAGTCTGGGGCGCCCAAGTTTCCGCCGTCGGCGATGCTGGAAGCGCTGCTGCGCAGCCACGAGCGCACCGGTGACCTGATGCCCCTCGAAGCGGTCGAGCGGAGCTGTACGGCGATGGCGCGCGGCGGCATTTACGACCAGCTCGCCGGAGGGTTCGCGCGCTACAGCGTCGACGCCGCGTGGGTGGTGCCGCACTTCGAGAAGATGCTCTACGACAACGCTCTGCTCCTGCGCGCGTACGCACACTGGGCTCGCCGCACCGCAGACCCGCTGGCGCGCAGAGTGGCCGGCGAAACGGCGCGGTTCCTCATCGACGGCCTCGGTGCCGAGGGCATGTTCACCTCGTCGCTGGATGCCGACTCCGACGGACACGAAGGCTTGACGTACGTGTGGACGCCGGCACAACTGACCGAGGTGTTGGGGCCGGATGACGGCCGTTGGGCCGCAGAGGTTTTCGGTGTCACCGAAGCCGGCACCTTCGAACACGGCAGTTCGGTCCTGCAATTGCCAAGTGACCCCGACGATGCCGATCGGTTCGATCGAGTACGCATGGCGCTGCTGGCCACCAGGTCGACGCGCCCCCAGCCCGGCCGCGACGACAAGGTCGTCACCGGGTGGAACGGACTGGCGATCACCGCGCTCGCCGAGGCGTCGGTGGCGCTTGACGAACCTGAATTCCTAACGGCCGCAACGCGATGCGCGAGCGCGATCGTCGGCCTGCACATCGTGGACGGTCGACTGCGCCGGGCCAGCCTCGGCGGTCGTGTCGGCGACAGTGCCGCCATCCTGGAGGACCACGCCGCGCTGGCGACCGGCCTGCTAACGCTGTATCAGCTGACCGCCGAGACGACGTGGCTGAATTCGGCGATGCTGCTGATCGACATCGCCCTGCAGCATTTCGCCGATACGGAGACCGCCGGGCGCTGGTACGACACGGCGGATGACGCTGAGACCCTGATGGTTCGGCCCGCCGATCCGCTGGATGGCGCGACGCCGTCCGGTGCGTCCCTGATCGCCGAGGCGTTGCAGTTGGCGGCTCATCTGGCTCCCGCGCACCGCGCTGACAGGTATGCATCGGCGGCCGAGTCGACGCTGACGGGTGCGGCGCCGATCCTGGCGCGTCTGCCACGCTCTGGCGGCCACTGGCTGGCTGTCGCCGAAGCCGCTGTGCGCGGGCCCATTCAGATCGCCGTCGCCTGCGATCCCGTCGGCTCGGAGCTGCTGGCCGCCGCGCGCACGCTGGCCCCCGGGGGCGCGATCGTCGTCGGCGGTGAAGTGAACTCGTCGGAATTGCTGTCCGACCGCGACCGGGTGGCCGGGGCCGACGCCGCGTATGTATGCCGTGGCAGGACCTGTGACCTGCCGGTCACCTCTGCCGGGGATCTCGCCGTCGCGCTCGGTGTGTCCGTGTAGCCTTCGGCGCATGCCATCGCCTGAGGACAACGCCGCGACCGTCAACCGCTACCTCGAATACGCCGCGGCGGGAAAGGTCGATGACATCGTCGGGCTCTACGCTGACGATGCCACCGTCGAGGATCCCGTCGGCAGCGAGGTGCACATCGGGAGCCAGGCGATCCGGGGCTTCTATTCGGCCATTCCCCAGGGCGACAACGGGACCGAGGTTCTCACCCTGCGCGCCCTCGGCAACGAGGTGGCGTTCCACTGGGTGCTGACCATCAGCATGGGCGACGCCAAGATGAGCATCGACATCATCAGCGTCATGACGTTCAACTCCGATGGCAAGATCGCGTCGATGAAGGCCTACTGGACCCCGGAGAACATGACCCAGGGCTGAGCGATTTCGGTGTTCTGAGTCGCGCTGAGCGCGACCAGCTACACCGAAATCGCCGCTAAAAGACGGCGAACCACATCGCGATGTAATGGCAGATCGCGGCGACCGCCGTGCACGCATGGAAGAACTCGTGGTGGCCGAACGTCGTCGGCCACGGGTTCGGCCACTTGAGGCCGTAGAGCACGCCGCCGATGCTGTAGAGCGCGCCACCGACGATCAGCAGCACCAGCGCGGCGACGCCCGCGCCGTGCATGATCGGCCCGACGAACCACGCCGCGACCCAGCCCAACAACAGGTACAGCGGCACCCCGACCCAGCGCGGTGCCGACGGCCAGAACATCTTGAGCAGTACCCCGGCGAGGGCCCCGGCCCAGACGATCGCCAACAGGACCATGCCGTCGGACTCCGGCAGTGCCAGCACCGCGAACGGCGTGTAGCTGCCGGCGATGAAGATGAAGATCATCGAGTGATCGAGACGCTTCATCCATTTCCGGGCCGTCGCCGACTTCCAGTCGACCCGGTGGTACGCACCGCTCACAGCGAACATCGCGACGATCGTCAGTGTGTAGACAAGGGTGGAGAGGCCTGCGCGCGTGGACACCACTGACCACGACACCGACACCAACGCCGCGCCGGCGATGAACGCGACGACCGCGGCGTAGACGTGGATCCAACCGCGCAACCGCGGTTTGTGGAAGAAGTTGGCGACACCATCGACGACCGCTTCGGGCAAATCCTCCGCGTAGACGCGCACCGGTGGCTGCTGAGCCTCGTCGGCATCTACCTGCACCATGTTCACCTCCGCTTATGCCTTGGGGGATTCGACTGCCACAGTAGTCTGATTCGGTGGCCATCATTCCTTCGCGACTCAAGGAACCGATGTACCGCCTGTACGAGTTGCGGTTGCGCCAAGGCCTGGCTTCCTCGAAATCCGAGCTCCCACGCCACATCGCGGTGCTGTGTGACGGGAACCGCCGGTGGGCTCGTGACGCTGGTCACGACGACGTCAGTTACGGGTACCGGATGGGCGCCCACAAAATCGCCGAGATGCTGCGCTGGTGCCAGGAAGCGGGCGTCGAGATGGCCACGGTGTACCTGCTGTCCACCGAGAACCTGCAGCGCGAACCCGCTGAATTGGCGACGCTGATCGGAATCATCACCGACGTCGTCGAAGAGATCTGTGCGCCCGCCAACCGGTGGAGCGTGCGCACAGTCGGGGACCTGGAACTGATCGGCGAGGAGCCGGCCAAGCGGTTGCGCGACGCCGTGGAGTCGACGCGATCGCAAGCCGGCGCCGGGTCCTTCCACGTCAACGTCGCCGTCGGCTACGGGGGCCGCCAGGAGATCGTCGACGCGGTGCGGCAGCTGCTCGCCAAGGAGCTTGCGAACGGGCGTACCGGCGAACAGCTGATCGAGGCCGTGACCGCGGAAAACATCTCGGAGAACCTGTACACGTCGGGGCAGCCGGATCCCGATCTGGTGATCCGCACCTCGGGGGAGCAGCGACTGTCAGGTTTTCTGCTGTGGCAGAGCGCCTACTCGGAGATGTGGTTCACCGAGGCCTACTGGCCCGAGTTCCGGCGGGTGGACTTCCTGCGGGCGCTCCGCGACTACACCGCGCGTCATCGCCGCTACGGCATCTAGAACCATCTGGTCTTCGCGCAAGCGCTCATGCCTGCGACACTGGGACCTATGGCTGCGCTGTCGGCGCTCGTCTTCTCACTCAGCTGGTGGCTGGGGCTGTATCTGCTGGCCCGTGATCCGCGTAAGCCCGTCCTGGTATTGGCCGCTGTCGGCCTGACGAGCTTCGCGACGGTCGTCGCGCTGGACGCCGTTCGTACCCAAAGTGGCTCGACCGTGCTGAGCAGCGTCGAGGTCTACCTCGTCACCGTGCCGGGCATCGCCTGGTTCGCCGTACTTCTCGAACTGTCGCGGCCCCGCGACACGTGGCGAAGCAGGGCGACCGAACTCGTGGCGGTGACCGCGGTCGCGGTGGGCGCCTTCATGGGTGCGGCGATGGCGGGCAATGTCGACGGCCCGGTGCGTCTCGGTCACTGGGTGATGTTCGGCGTCATCTCGCTGTCCTCGCTCGGCGCGATGCTGCGCGCGGTGTTCGGATCGTGGCAACCGAGGCCGGTGGTGCCCTACATCATCGTCGCAACGTTGTTCTTCGCACTCGGCAACGCGATCATCGTCATCCCGCTCGGCCTGGTCCCGAGCTGGTTGGCGTTGGCGTCTACGGGATTCGACGTCGTGCTGCTCGGTGTGGCCGTCGCGATGTGGGACGCCTTCGATGAGGGGCAGGCTCTGCGCGCCGACATGTTGCGGTCCTTCGTCGCAACGGGCGTCGTCGTGGTGCTGTTCGGAGGGCAGGCGCTGATCGGCCTGTCGGTCACCGGCTCGCAGACCGCGTTGACGGTGATGCTGTTCACCAGCCTGGCCATCGCGATCTCGATCAACGTGCTGGCCGATCCGCTGGCCGGCGTGCTGGACCGGCTGGCGTTTTTCCGCTCACCCGGGTTGCGTGCCGACCGTGCCGCCCTGCGCAGCACCGGTGCGGCGCTGCCGTTGCGAAAGGCCGGCCCGCTCGACCACATCGACGACGACACCTTCGTCCGTCTCACCCGCCGAGCCCTCGGCCATTACGGCGACCTGTCCAAGCTGGTCGCCAGCCCGCTCACCGCACTGCCGGTTATCGACGAGCGGCTCGCCGCGCGCGGCGCCCCCGACCAGCCGCTGGAGCGGGCCAACGAGCTGAAGGCTCTGCTCGCCGATCGCATCGCCCGCCTCAAGCCGCGCGACGGCGGCGAGTTCGGCACGACCGAAGAATGGCGCTACTACAACTCGCTGTACTTCCCCTACGTCGTCGGTGTGCGGGCCTACGCGCAGAACGCGACCGCCGCAGGGCTCGATCCCGTCGCGCGTCAGGCCTGGCAGTGGTTCGTCACCGAGGTGCCCCAACGGTCGCTGCACAACTGGCAGAACTCGGCTGCCCGCGTGATCGCCGCCGATCTGCGCGGAAACCTGGTGGCCGCACAAGACCTCTGACCTGCGGCTGGCAGTAGCTGGCAGCGGCTGGCGTCGATCTGGCAGTGACATCTGCGCAGCATCGAAGCCATGACCGCCATCACCACCCGCCCAGTCCGGGAAGCTCGATCCGATCTCGCCGCCGGGGAGGCTCCGGAAGGCTCGCTCTTACGGTTCGCCCTCCGCGCCGACGCGACCCTGTGCGCCGGCCTCGGTCTGCTGATCGCCATGGCCGCCGATCCGCTGTCGCGGCTGTCGGGCCTGTCGCCCACTTCTGAGTGGATCGCCGGTGCGGCGCTCGTCGGTTACGGCGCAACGCTGTACCTGCTCGCCGGTCTGCCCGACGTCCGTCGCGTCGGTACCGGTGTGCTGGCCGGGAACATCGCCTTCGCGATCCTGGTGACCGTCGTGCTCGTGGGGGACTGGCTGCCGCTGAGCGAGTTCGGTGTCGTCGCGACCATCGCCTTCACCGTCGTCACGTTGGGCTTCGCCTACGTGCAGTACCTCGGGGTGCGCCGATTGGCGTGACCCCCACATGACTGGTCCGGAGCCGCCGCCGTAAGAGGTTGCGTCGTCGGCTCCGGAACGGTCCACCACCCCCCCGAGAAAGGAAATCGCATGACCGCCACCACCACTCCCAAACTGCGGGCCTCCAACGACTCGTTTCTGCGCTTCGCGCTACGACTCGACGCGACCTGTAGTGTCGTCATGGGTATCGTCGGCATCGCCCTTGCCGGCTGGATCGCCGAGATGTCGGGCACGACAACCGCCTTCGAGTATGGGGTTGGCGCCTTCTTCATCGCTTTCGCGACCGGAGTCTTCGCTTTCGCCGCCCGGCCTTCGGTGAAACTGACCGGCATCGTGATCGCCGCCGGAAACGTGCTCTACACCGTCCTGACCGTGGTGTTCGTCCTCGTCGACGTGTTCCCGCTGACGACCTTCGGCGTGGTGGCGACGCTGGCCACCGGCGTCTACACCCTCGTCATGGCCGAGCTGCAGTACCAGGGTGTGCGCCGCATCAAGAAGTAGTGGCTCGAGTGGCCACATGGCACGGTTTCTCGCGAAATACGTGGCATGAGTGGCCATTCGGCGTTCAGAGTTTTCGTAGGCGCAGCCGGTTGATCGCGTGATCGGCATCCTTGCGCAGCACCAGCGTGGCCCGCGGTCGGGTCGGCAGAATGTTCTCGATCAGGTTGGGCCGGTTGATCGAATGCCAGATGTCGCGAGCGGCGAACTCGGCCTGATCGTCGGTCAGGGTCGAGTAGTGGTGGAAGTGTGACGCCGGGTCGGCGAACGCGCCGGCCCGCATCGACAGGAACCGCGAGATATACCACTGCTCGATGTCCTCGATGCGGGCGTCGACGTAGACCGAGAAGTCGAACAGGTCCGAAACCATCAGGGCCGGGCCGGTTTGCAGGACATTGAGGCCCTCGAGGATGAGGATGTCCGGATGCCGGATCATCTGCTTCTCGCCGGGCACGATGTCGTAGAGCAGGTGCGAATACACCGGCGCGCAGGTCGCGTCGGAGCCCGACTTCACCGTCGTGACGAACCGCATCAGCGCCCTGCGGTCGTAGCTCTCCGGAAAGCCCTTGCGATGCATCAGGTTTCGGCGGGCCAACTCGTCGTTCGGATACAGGAAGCCGTCGGTGGTGACCAGGTCGACGCGGGGGTGGTGCTCCCAGCGCGCCAACAGCGCCTGCAGCACACGCGCGGTGGTGGACTTACCGACGGCGACGCTGCCCGCCACGCCGATGATGAACGGCACCGGGCGGTCCGGATTCTGCTGCGGCTCGCCGAGGAACTGCGCAGTCGTCGCAAACAGCGCCTGGCGGGCAGCGACCTGGAGGTGAATCAGCCGGGCCAGCGGTAGATAGACCTCTTCGACCTCGAGCAGGTCGAGCTTCTCGCCGAGACCACGGAGTCGCTGCAGCTCGTCCTCGGTCAACTTCAGCGGGGTCGACATACGCAACGCACGCCACTCAGTCCGGTCGAACTCCACGTAGGGGCTCGGCTCGCTCAGCCGCGGCATACGCCCAGTCTTGCAGTTAGCGTTGAGCACATGAACTCGGGCTTGTCGAATAGCACCTTGATCCGTGAATATCTGATGCTCGGACTGCGCTTCGACCGGGTCGAGGATGGCTACGTCGACTCCTTCACCGGCGATCCCGAACTGCGCCGCATCGTCGCCAACGAACCGCCTCCGGAGCCCGCCGATCTCACCCACCAGGCCGAACGGCTGCTGGCCGAACTGGATGCGGGCACCGACCTGGAGCAGAGCCGCGCCGAGTTCATCGCCGCCCACCTGCGGGCCCTGGCCTGCGCCGGCCGCAAGTTCTCGGGCCAGAACGTCGGTTTCGTCGACGAGGTCGACGCATATTTCGACGTGCGTATCGCCAAGGGCGACCCGGAGCAGTACCGGCAGGCGCACGCCAAGCTCGATGAGGCACTGGGCGGCACCGGGCCCCTCGCCGAGCGGATGACCGCCTACCGGGCCGGTGAGGAGGTGCCGCCCGACCGCCTGGAGGAGTGCATCCATGCGTTCTCCAGCGCACTTCGCGACAGGGTGCGCGCCGAATATCCGCTGCCGGACGCCGAGACCATCACCTACGAGGTGGTCACCGACAAGCCCTGGTCGGGCTTCAACTACTACCTCGGCAACTACACCTCGACGGTGGCTGTGAACGCCGACCTCAAGCAGCAGATGTCCAATCTGCCGCGACTGGTGGCACACGAGTCCTATCCCGGCCACCACACCGAGCATTGCCGCAAGGAGGCCGGACTGGTCGAGGGCTTGGGTCAGGCCGAGCAGACGATCTTCCTCGTCAACACCCCGCAATGCCTGATGGCCGAGGGGCTGGCCGACCTGGCGCTGTACGCCACGATCGGCCCGAACTGGGGGTCCTGGGCCGCCGAGATCTACGCCGATCTGGGCCTGAGTTTCGACGGCGATCGTGCGCAGGCCGTTTCCGAGGCGGCGGCGACGCTGGCCGACGTGCGCCAGGATGCCGCGCTGATGCTGCACGACGAACATCGTGACGTCGACGACGTCGTCGAATTCCTCAGGCGCTGGCTGCTGGTCAACGACGAGCGAGCCCGCCAGATGCTGCGATTTCTGTCGTCGCCGCTGTGGCGGGCCTACACCAGCACCTACGTCGAGGGCTATCGACTGCTGCGGGCATGGCTGGAGGCGCGACCTGCGAACGTTTCGCTGACCCAGCGGTTCGGCCGGCTACTCGACGAGCCACTGATCCCGTCGACGCTGCGGACCGCCTGAAATCTCGCCCGACTAGGCTGAGCTGCATGACTGCAGAGTCCAACGGTCTGGGCGCCGAATACGCCGACACCGCCAGCGAGGCCTACCGCGCCGCCCTGCGGGTGATCGAGTCCGTCGAGCCCCGAATCGCCGATGCCACCCGCAAAGAGCTTGCTGATCAACGGGATTCGCTCAAGCTGATCGCCAGCGAGAACTACGCCTCGCCCGCGGTGCTGCTGACGATGGGCACCTGGTTCTCCGACAAGTACGCCGAAGGCACCATCGGTCACCGGTTCTACGCCGCCTGCCAGAACGTCGACACCGTGGAGGCGCTGGCCGCCGAGCACGCACGCGAACTGTTCGGCGCGCCGTATGCCTACGTCCAACCGCACTCGGGTATCGACGCGAACCTGGTCGCGTACTGGGCGATCCTGGCCACCCGGGTCGAGGCCCCGGGTCTGGCCGAACTCGGCGCCAAGCACGTCAACGACCTCTCCGAAGCCGACTGGGAGACCCTGCGCAGCAAGCTCGGCAACCAGCGGCTGCTGGGCATGTCGCTGGACACCGGCGGCCACCTGACCCACGGCTTCCGGCCCAACATCTCCGGCAAGATGTTCCACCAGCGCCAGTACGGCACCAACCCGGAGACGGGTTTCATCGACTACGACGCCGTCGCCGCGCTGGCCCGCGAGTTCAAGCCGCTGGTACTGGTCGCCGGCTACTCCGCCTATCCGCGGCGGGTCAACTTCGCCAAGATGCGTGAGATCGCCGACGAGGTCGGTGCGACGCTGATGGTCGACATGGCGCACTTCGCCGGCCTGGTTGCGGGCAAGGTGTTCACCGGCGACGAGGATCCGATCCCGCACGCCCACATCACCACCACGACCACGCACAAGTCGCTGCGCGGACCGCGCGGCGGACTGATCCTGGCCACCGAGGAGTACGCACCCGCAGTCGACAAGGGCTGCCCGATGGTGCTCGGCGGACCGCTGTCGCATGTGATGGCCGCCAAAGCCGTCGCGCTGGCCGAGGCCCGGCAGCCGGCATTCCAGACGTACGCGCAGTCCATCGCCGACAACGCACAGGCGCTGGCCGATGGATTCACCAAACGCGACGCGGCGCTGGTCACCGGCGGCACCGACAACCACCTCGTGCTGCTCGATGTGACGTCCTTCGGGCTGACCGGACGGCAGGCGGAGTCGGCGCTGCTGGATTCCGGGATCGTGACCAATCGCAATGCGATTCCGGCTGACCCGAATGGCGCCTGGTACACCAGCGGCGTCCGGCTGGGCACACCCGCGCTGACCACCCGGGGATTCGGCGCCGACGACTTCGATCGTGTCGCCGAGCTGATCGTCGAGGTGCTGTCCAACACGGAGGCGGCGGGCACGTCGAAAGCCAAGTACAAGCTGGCCGACGGCACCGCGGACCGCGTGCACGCCGCGGCCGGCGAACTGCTGGCGGCCAACCCGCTGTATCCGGGGCTCACGCTGTAAGACACGCCCTGCGCGATTTTTGGAAACCTGTGAATTCGGGTTACAGTTACTTTCATGGCACAGAGACCTGTCGCTAATGCGCTGATCCTCGAACTCGAGCCGGTCGTGCAGCGGGAGCTGCGTCGTCATATCGACTCGGAAGACCTGTGGTACGCCCACGACTACGTCCCGTTCGAGCAGGGCGAGAACTTCGCCTTCCTCGGCGGAAAAGACTGGGATCCGTCCCAGGTGACGCTGCCCAAGGTGGTCACCGATGCGCTGGAGATCCTGCTGATCAACAAGGACAATCTCGCCGGCTATCACCGCGAGCTCGTCTTCAGCTTCATACTCGAAGACAAATTCGGCCGCTGGCTGGGCCGGTGGACCGCCGAGGAGCACCTGCACGCGATCGCGCTGCGCAACTACCTGGTAGTCACCCGTGAGATCGATCCGGCCGCCAACGAGGATGTCCGCGTCGAGCACGTGATGAAGGGCTATCGCGCCGACACCTACAGCCAGATCGAGCGCCTGGCGTTCATGGCCTTCTTCGAACGCGAGCACGCCGTCTTCTGCCGCAACCTCGAAGCGCAGATCGCCGAGCCCACGCTGAAGGCACTCGTCGGCCGCATCGCCAAAGACGAAGAACGGCACGAGGAGTTCTTCGCCAACCTCGTCGAGCATCTGCTGACGACCAATCGCGACGAGACCATCGACGCCATCGCCAAGCGCGCCGCCGAGCTCGACGTCGTGGGTGGTGACATCGACGCCTACGCCGACAAGGTGCAGCACATGGCCGAGGCCGGCATCTTCGGGCCCGAGCAGCTGCGCCAGGTCATCGCCGATCGCATCACCGCGTGGGGTGTGGCCGACGAGCCCGCGCTCCAGCAGTTCACACAGCGCTAACTCGTAGCCACGGCGCGCCTGCGCGGCGCACATGGCGCCACGGGAGTAGCGTCGTTTTCGATGGCTAGCGACATGCTCTGCTATCCGGGCGGTACCGATCGTTTGATCACGAGAGGACCGGCCCCGGTCCTAGTACCGCAGCGTCCGCCGAACGGTTCGCGTGGGGCCGCGCGGGCTCGAGGAGCGCTACGTGACTGATTCGCCCTTGCGGACCTATGTTCTCGACACCTCCGTCCTGCTTTCCGATCCGTGGGCTTGCACCCGGTTCGCCGAGCATGACGTCGTGGTCCCGCTCGTGGTCATCAGCGAACTGGAAGCCAAGCGACATCATCATGAGCTTGGCTGGTTCGCGCGGCAGGCACTGCGGATGTTCGACGATCTGCGACTCGAACACGGCCGGCTGGATCAGCCGATACCCGTTGGGACGCAAGGTGGAACGCTGCATGTCGAGCTCAACCACAGCGATCCGACGGTGTTACCTGCGGGATTCCGCAACGACAGCAACGATGCGCGCATCCTGACCGTCGCTGCCAACCTCGCCGCTGAGGGCAAACTGGTCACACTCGTCAGCAAGGACATCCCCCTGCGGGTGAAGGCGGGCGCGGTCGGCTTGACCGCCGACGAGTACCACGCGCAGGACGTGGTCACGTCAGGCTGGACCGGGATGGACGAGGTCGACGTCACACCCGACGAGATCGACATGCTCTTCGCCGATGGTGAGATCGACCTCGAATCGGCACGGAACATGCCGTGCCACACCGGAATCCGGCTCCTTGGTGGCAGCTCGTCCGCGCTGGGACGGGTGAACGCCGAAAAGCGAGTGCAGTTGGTTCGTGGCGACCGCGAAGTGTTCGGCCTACGGGGAAGGTCGGCCGAGCAACGCGTGGCACTGGATCTCCTGCTCGACGAATCGGTGGGCATCGTGTCCCTGGGCGGCAAGGCGGGTACGGGTAAGTCCGCGCTCGCGTTGTGCGCAGGCCTCGAGGCAGTGCTCGAGCGCCGGACCCAACGAAAGGTCGTGGTGTTCCGGCCGTTGTATGCGGTCGGCGGACAGGATCTCGGTTACCTACCCGGTAGCGAGAGCGAGAAGATGGGCCCCTGGGCGCAGGCGGTCTTCGACACGCTCGAGGGGCTGGCGAGCCCCGCGGTGCTGGAGGAGGTGCTGTCGCGCGGCATGCTCGAAGTGCTTCCGCTGACACACATTCGCGGTCGGTCCCTGCACGACTCGTTCGTCATCGTCGACGAGGCGCAGTCGTTGGAACGCAACGTGCTGCTGACGGTGCTGTCGCGGTTGGGTGCGGGATCTCGGGTGGTGCTCACCCATGACGTCGCCCAGCGGGACAATCTGCGCGTGGGCCGTCACGACGGTGTGGCCGCAGTGATCGAAAAGCTAAAGGGTCACCCGCTATTCGCCCACATCACCCTGCTTCGCAGCGAGCGTTCGCCGATCGCGGCTCTCGTCACCGAGATGCTCGAGGAGATCAGCCCGGGCGCCCTGCCCTGATCGACTAGGCGCGGCGGCGGCCCCGGAGCCGCCCGGGCGGCGACATCGAACCCCGGAGCCGCCCGGGCGGCGACATCGAACCTCGGACCAGGAACCAGCCCGCGGCCGCGGCAGCGCTCAACGCCACGACTCGGTCAGCGCGGTCCGCCCTCGGCAGATCGAGCAGCGACACCAACCCCAGCACCGCGAAACCTGTCCGCAGTGCCGGTGCACTGGTCGCCGTCGTCACCAGGGCAGTGCTCTCGGAGCCCAAGGGAGTCTGGATCGAGGCAGCTTCGTCGACGCTCACCTAGTCCTCCTGGAGAAGCCTGTTCTGTCCGGGCCACTTGACGCTAATTCGTAGGACGGCGCTGGGGAATAGGGTGTTTCCCTATCGTCGAGCCGCTCTAGACCCGACCGATGTGGCGGCCCAGCTCCGCACGCGACCGGATGCCGAGCTTGCGGTAGATCCGGGCCAGGTTCGCCTCGACGGTCTTGGGACTGATGAACAGCGCATTGGCGACGTCACGGTTCTTCATGCCTGAGGCGGCGAGCTCGGCGACGCGCTGCTCAGACGGGGTCAATTGGCTGGACCCCTGCGGGCCGACGTTGGCCCGCGCCAGCTCGGCGCGCGTGCGGTTGGCCCAGAGCGGCACGTTGTGCCGCTCGAAGACCTCGAGCGCCAGCTGCAGGCTTCTCGACGCCGTCTCCTTCTTGCGCATTCGACGTTCGAGCTGGCCGAGCAGCAGCAGGGTCCGCGCCCGGTCGAACGGCATGTCCACCCGCTGGTGTTCGGTCATCGCCCGCTGCGCCGCGACGTGAGCGCCGTCGAGGTCACCCCTCGCCGCGAGCGTCATGGCGCGACCACGCGCGCCGACGGCCGACATCCAGGCGCGGTCGAAGGTGCGGCCGTTGCGTTCCAGCGCCTCGACGAGCGGCGCGGCTTCGGCGAGCCTGCCCAACTGCACCAGGGACTCGATGGCATCGGGCAGGAATGCTGCGCCGGGCAGTTCGGTCGGCGTGGACTCGGGATCGAAACCGGACAGCAGCGGAGCGATCGCGGCGAGCGCTTCCGGGTAGTTGCCCAGCGATACCTCGAGGAAAGCGAGCGTGGCAAGCAGCCGTTCCCCGAGCCGGAAAGTTCCTGTCTGCCTGCCGATCTCGAGTCCTGCCGCGATAGTGCGACGCGCTTCGGTCTCCTGTCCGGCGAACACGGCCAAGGTTGCGCGCATGCTGTGAGCCAGGAACAGGGGCGTGCCGCCGCTGAGCTGACGGGCGCGTTCCATGGCATCTTCGGCCACCAGGTTGGCGTTGATGAAGTCGCCCGCCCATACCGAGCTCATCACGACGTGCTGGGCGATGAAGACGTATTCGCCCTCCTCGCCCTTCTCCATGCAGCGCAGCCGGATGGCTTCGAGTTTCTGCCGCGCCGCCGCGAGTTCACCGGTCCACTCCAGCAGCAGTGCGTGCTGCATTCTCGGCCGGAACACCAGCGGTGTGAAGGTGTGCTCGTCCTCGAGTTCGAGCGCGCGTTGCAGGCTTGCGCTGTCGAAACCTTCGCCGGCCACGAAGTCCAACATGACCCGCATGCCCAACGCCAGGCTGAGCAGGTGCGGCTGGCCGAATCGCTCGGCATCTTCGACAGCCTGCCGTGCGACGCCCTCACCCTCGCGAATCTGGTTGGCGTGCATGAGCGAATAGGCCAGCGTGATCAACACCTGCACGCGCAGCGGACTGTCGTCATCCGCATCGTCGAGTGCCTGCTGCAACACGGTCGTTGCCTCGAAAAAGCCCTCGGTGTAGAGACGTACAACGGCCAAGCGGCACAACGCCTCTGCTCGCAGGTCTCCCGGCGGGAGGCGGTCCACGGTTTCCTCGAGCATTCTCGTCGCCCGCTCATGGTCGCCGGCATCGAAGTGGTTCAGCGCCGAGCGGAGCCGGCGTTCGGGTGCGTCACCGCCAAGGCCGATGGCCAGGTCCATGAACTCGGCAGCGGCCTCGGGTGCCCCACGCGCCCGCGCCAACTCGGCGGCCGCGTCGAGCGCGCGCAGCGTCACATCGTCGCCTCTGGTAGCGGCCAGCGCGAGATGCCTTGCGCGCAGCTCGGTCTCGTCGACGAGCTCGGCGAGCCTACGGTGCATCGCTCGTCGGGTTGCGGGGCGCGCCTCGGTGTAGACGCCCCTTGCCAGCAGCGGGTGCGTGAAATGGATCCGGTTGCCGTCGATGACGATGATGCCTTTGCTCTCGGCGATCTCGAGTAGGTCGACCAGCTGGTCACCGTCGCCGATAGTCGCCATCGCCACCATCTCGACCGTGGGCGTGGCCATGCACGACGCCGCGAGCAGCGCTTCGTGGACATCGGGGTCGAGGCTGCCGAGGCGGCTGCGGACTACATCGTTGAGCGTTCGTGGTAGCGATGCCACTGTGTTGCTGAGCGTCCCGTCGTCCAACGCCCTGGCCAATTCGATGGCATAGAAAGGATTTCCGCCGGAAACCTGATGAATACGCCCCATTACGGGCCGTGAGAAGGGCCGCTGCAGGCGCGACGAAACCGCGGAGTGCAGTTCTTGAACATTCAACGGGCTCAGGCGAATACGGGTCAGAGCTTCGGGGCGGGGCAACTGCAGCCATGCCGCGCTCGCGCCGTCGTGGACCTCGGTGCGCACACTGCCGAGTATTCCGACCGGCCCGGTCAGGCGGCGGGCGACGAATGCGATCACATGCACACTGGACGGGTCGAGCCACTGCAGATCGTCGATGGCCAACAGCACCGGGCCGGTATCGGCGTGGCGCTCGATGACGGCGAGAAACGCGGCCGCGACGGCGCGCTGGTCGGTCACCTCACCCGTGCCTGCCCGCAACAGCACCTGTTCCACCGCGAGCAGCTGGGGGGCGGGCAGGTCCGCCCACGTCTGCGGGTCGACGTCGTCGAGCATGTCCGCGAGGGCGGTGTACGCAAGAACGGATTCAGCGGCCGCGGCGCGTGTGGATAGCACCTGGAACCCGCGGGCCGTCGCCTCCTCGATGGCGGCCAACCACAGCGTGGTCTTGCCGATTCCCGGCTCGCCTTCGATCAGCAGCGCGGATGGCCCGACGGCCGTCGAGGTCAAGAACGTCTTGACCGAACGATCCTCCATCGGGCGGCCTCGTAGACCAGCCTCCGGCATCCACAATTCCCGGCACATAGACAACTGACACAACCCCTGCACCGCGCGACACCCGGATTGGATCGGGGTCACGCGATGGCAGTGTGCCTGTACCCGCTACGCGGCGGATGTATGCAATCGCTCAGCGCGATGCGATGCTTCTCCCGCGAGCGCTCAGCGCTCGCCGTCCTTGACCTTCGCCATCGCCAGCACGTCCAGACGCTTGTCGAGTTCCTCGAGGGACAGCTTGTCGCCGATCAGCCCGCGGTCGATCACGGTCTGACGGATGGTCTTCTTCTCCTTGAGCGCCTGCTTGGCGACCGCGGCGGCCTCCTCGTAGCCGATCGCGGAGTTCAGCGGCGTCACGATCGACGGCGAGGACTCGGCCAGCTCGCGGAGGCGATCTTCGTTGGCGACCAGGCCGTCGATGCAGCGCTGAGCGAACAACTTGGACGAATTGGTGAGGATCTTGAACGATTCGAGCAGGTTGCGCGCCATCATCGGGATATAGACGTTGAGTTCGAAAGCACCTGATGCGCCTCCAAAAGCGATCGCGGCATCATTCCCGACGACCTGCGCGGCGACCTGGGTGATTGCCTCCGGAATCACCGGATTGACCTTGCCCGGCATGATCGAACTGCCCGGTTGCAGGTCGGGGAGCTGGATCTCGCCCAGGCCGGTCAGCGGGCCCGAGCCCATCCACCGGATGTCATTGGCGATCTTGGTCAGCGACACCGCGATGGTGCGTAGCGCTCCGGACGCCTCGACCAGCCCGTCGCGGGCGGCCTGGGCCTCGAAATGGTTTGCGCAGACGCGCAGTTCGGCCAGGCCGGTCTGCTCCTTGAGGACGGCGACGACGCGCTCGTCGAAATCATCGGGGGCATTCAGGCCAGTGCCCACCGCGGTCCCGCCGATGGCCAGTTCACCAAGCCGCGGCAGCGTGGACTTCACCCGTTCGATGGAGGCCTCCACCTGACGGGCGTAGCCGCTGAACTCCTGGCCCAGCGTGACCGGGACGGCGTCCATCAGGTGGGTACGGCCGGACTTGACGACCGTGCGCCACTGGTGGGCCTTGGAGTCGAGCGACTCGTGCAGCACCTCGAGCGCCGGGATCAGGTGACGCACCGCGGCTTCGGTGGCCGCGATGTGCGTCGCGGTGGGAAACGTGTCGTTGGACGACTGCGACATGTTGACGTCGTCGTTGGGATGCACCTTCACGCCGTTGCGCTCGGCGACGCTTGCGATGACCTCGTTGGTGTTCATGTTCGAGCTTGTGCCCGAACCGGTTTGGAACACGTCGATGGGGAACTGGTCGTCGTGCAGACCGTCGGCGATCTCACCGGCGGCGGCGATGATCGCGTCGGCCTTGTCGGGCGCCAGCAGACCGAGATCCTTGTTGACCTGTGCGCAAGCGCCTTTCAGCAGGCCCAGTGCACGGATCTGGGTGCGTTCGAGCCCACGGCCGGAGATCGGGAAGTTCTCCACTGCACGCTGGGTCTGTGCCCGCCAGAGCGCGTTGATCGGCACCCGGACCTCGCCCATGGTGTCGTGCTCGATGCGGTATTCGACGGCGTCGTCGGACATTTGCTCCCTGTTCTTCTGTGTTTGTGGTTATGGCAGCGGATAGACCGCGTTGCTGTCGCCGGTGAAATCGATCGCGGAGTATTCGTTGAGTTTCGAGAGGCGGTGGTAGGCCTCGATCATGCGCACGGTGCCGGACTTGCTGCGCATCACGATGGACTGGGTGGTGCAGCCTCCGCCGGAGTAGCGCACGCCCTGCAGCAGGTCCCCGTCGGTGACACCGGTGGCGCAGAAGAACACGTTCTCCCCGGAAACCAGGTCTTCGGTGGTCAGTACGCGGCTCAGGTCGTAACCCCGATCGATCGCCTTCTGCTTCTCATCGTCGTCGGTGGGGGCCAGTACGGCCTGGATGGCGCCGCCCATACAACGGATCGCTGCCGCGGCGATGATGCCCTCCGGGGTGCCGCCGATGCCCAGCAGCATGTCGGTGCCCGAGTTGGGTCGGCAGGCCGAGATGGCGCCCGCGACGTCGCCGTCGGAGATCAGCCGGATCCGGGCTCCGGCGTCCCGGACCTCGGCCATCAGACCCTGGTGACGCGGCCGGTCCAGGATGCAGACGGTCAGATCGGCGACGCTGGAATTCTTCACTTTGGCGACCCGCTTGATGTTCTCGGCGACCGGCGCGGTGATGTCGATGACGTCGGCAGCGTCGGGGCCGACGGCGATCTTGTTCATGTAGAAGACCGCCGAGGGATCGAACATGGCGCCGCGCTCGGCGACCGCGAGGACCGAGATGGCGTTGGGCATGCCCTTGCTCATCAGGGTGGTGCCGTCGACCGGGTCGACCGCGAAGTCGCACTCCGGCCCGTCACCGTTGCCGACCTCTTCGCCGTTGTAAAGCATGGGCGCGTTGTCCTTCTCGCCCTCGCCGATCACGACGACGCCGCGCATCGATACGGAGTTGACCAGCTCGCGCATGGCGTCGACGGCCGCCCCGTCGCCGCCCTCCTTGTCACCGCGGCCTACCCAGCGTCCTGCCGCCATTGCACCGGCTTCGGTGACTCTCACGAGTTCAAGGGCGAGGTTACGGTCGGGTGCTTCACCGCGCGCGGGCGTCATGGGCAGATTGTCCCATTAGCCGCCCGCACATTGGGACCTGGGATACTGGCGACCATGAGCACCCAGCCGGCTCCAGCTCCGAAGCCAGCGAAGTCGCGGCTACTGCAGGACGGCCGGGATATGTTCTGGTCGATCGCGCCGCTGATAGTGGCCTGCGTCGTGCTGGCCGGGGTGCTGGGTATGTGCTCGTTTCAGGCCAGCGGCCCCGCCGAGGGCCCGGTGCCGACCTACGACGCACCTGGCGCGCTTCAAGCCGACGCGGACGCCCTCAAGATCCCGATCAGGCTGCCGCAGCTGCCCCAGGGTTGGCAGCCGAACTCCGGCAGCAGGAACGGCATCGACGGGGGCCGCATCGACCCGACGTCCGGTGAGAGCCTGCGAGCGGTCAGCTCGACCGTCGGCTATCTGGCGCCGAGCGGCTTGTACGTCAGCCTGACGCAGAGCAACGCCGACGAGGACAAGCTCGTCGCTTCGATGCGACCCGACATGCGCCCGACGGGCGCCGAGGACGTCGACGGCGTGACGTGGGTGGTGTACGAGGGCGGAGATCGGGAGGGGCGGCCTGCCGAGCCCCTGTGGACGACGCGGCTGAACGGCCCGACGGGTCCGGCGCAGGTTGCGCTGACCGGGGCCGCTACGACCGACGAGTTCCGTACGCTGGCTGCGGCGACGCAGACCGCCGCTCCACTGCCTACCGAATAGCCGACTGCCACGTAGGAGACGTCATGACCGCGCCCCAAGCAGACCTCACTGGCTGGACCGTTTCGCCGTTCGCCGCTGCGGGCTTCACGCATGACGTGTATCGCAGGGGTGAGGGTCCCGGCGTGGTGCTGATCCCGGAGATGCCCGGCGCCCATCCTGGCGTGTTCGCGCTGGGAAATCACCTGGTGGACAACGGGTTCACGGTGGCGATACCGTCGCTGTTCGGCACTCCCGGGGCGCCGGCGATGCGTCCGGGCGCGGTTCCGGTCATGTTGCGTGGTTGTGTGGCAAAGGAATTCGCGGGTTTCGCGACCAACGCCGACCGTCCGGTCGCGCACTACCTGCGTGCGCTGGCCCGCGATCTCAATGAGAAGACGCCCGGCAAGGGCGTCGGTGTGATCGGGCAGTGCTTCACTGGCGGCTTTGCGCTGGCGGCTGCGGTCGACGACAGCGTGCTCGCGCCCGTTCTCAGCCAGCCATCGCTGCCGTTTCCGTTGACGCCGAAACAGCGGCGCGACCCGGGCCTGTCCGAAGCCGAGCTGAAGATCGTCGAACGGCGCGCGGCCGACGAGGGGCTGTGCGCGCTGGGGTTGCGCTTCAGCGGGGACCCGCTGGTGCCTGCCGAACGATTCAAGACTCTCAAGGACCGGCTCGGCGACGCGTTCGAGGTCATCGAGATCAACTCGAAGAAGGGCAACGAGCACGGGTTCGGCAAGATGGCGCACTCCGTGCTGACCCTGGAGCGCCGCGAGCAGGAAGGCCACCCGACCGACGCCGCAATGAAGCGCGTGATCGAGTTCTTCAATCAGCGCTTGACGTAGCCGCGGGCGACGTTTCGTCCCTCTCGGATTCGTCCTCGCTCTGGGCCTCTTCCTTGGCTTCTTCGCGCTTCTGCCTGATGCGGCGGCCCAGCCGCCACAACGGGTTTCGCTTCTTGGGTTGGGTGTCTTTCTCGTCGGGTTGATCCATCGGGACACCCTTGTAAACGGCCAGATACACGCTGATCGTGGTGACGATGATGATCATCAGCACCGGGCCGATCACGATGCCCCACGCACCGAACATCGCGATGCCGGCGAACACCGCCAGCAGCATCAGTGCCGAGTCCAGGCGGGCAGCGCGGGGAACCAGTATGGGACGCAGGAAGTTGTCGATGTTCGTCACCACGATGAGGTGGAACAGGATCACGAATATGCCGCCGTAGATGTTGCCGAACAGGATCATTCCGACACCGAACGGGATGGTGATGATCCCGCTTCCGAGCGGAATGACCGACAGGGCCGACAGGAGAACGGCGAGCAGGAAGAAGCCCTGGTGGAATCCGGCGATGTAGATCGATGCGGCGCCGGCGACACCTTGGCAGACGGCGATGACGAACTGGCCCATGACGGTGCCCTTGACCATCGCGCCCATCTTCGACATGTACAGGTCGGTGATCTCCTCGCCCAGCGGATTCAGTCGCCGGATGAGCAGCAGCACCTTGTCCCGGTTGGTCAGCAGCGACAGGAATACGTAGAGGAACAGGATCGCCGCAGTGATCGCGCCGAACGCACCGCCGGCCGCGCCCTGGAGCAGGCCGAGCAGCCACTTGCCGACTTCCTGAGCCACGGTCGTCATCGAATCCTGTAGTGACTCAGGGGTGATCGTGTAGTCGACAAACGGCACGCGGTGCAGCAGTTCGTTGGCTAACGCCAACGACCGGTCGCCGAGGGCCGACAGATCGGTGTTCTCGACCCAGACGGCGACCCGCTCGACCATGGTGGTGATCTGGATGACCGCAAGGAACACGAACAGGCTCAACGGCACGATCACCGCCGCGAAGGCGGCCAGCAGCGTCAGCGTCGCCGACAATCCCGCGCCGAGTTTCTTGTTGAGCCGTGTGTAGAGCGGCTGGAACAGGTAGGCCGCCACCGCGGCGACCACGATCAGAATGAAATACCCACGCAGGAAGTACGCGCCGAAGGCGATCGCGACGGCGGTCGCGACGGCGAGCGCACGCTTCTGTGTCAGCGTGAATTCGGTGTTCACGCGCTATTTCTACAGAACTTTTGTGCGGGCCTCGACCTGTTTGGCGCGTTGAGCCTCGATGAACCGCATCGACATGCGGTTCAGCAGAGTGGGGGCCACCCTGGCGAACAACCATTGAACGCGCGCGATCCGGGGCTTCACCAGGATCGCCTTGTTCTTCTCGACCGCGCGCAAAATGTCCTGCGCCAACCTGTCGGCGTCGTACGGCTTGCCGCCCTGAGTCTGCAAAAAGTAGTCACGGCCGACGAATCCGCCGACGGCGCCCTTGTCGAGGATCGGCGTCTCGACGGCGGCCGGGCACACCACGAGCACGCCGACGCCGCGCGGGACCGCTTCGGAGCGCAACGCCATCGACAAGCCGACGACGGCATGTTTGGTCGTCACGTAACTGGTGATCTGGCCGGCCGCGGCAAGGCCGGCCATCGACGCGGTGTTGACGATGTGACCCTGGCCCTGCCGCAGCATCACCGGGTAGGCCGCTGCGACGCCGTGGACGACGCCACGCAGGTTGACGTCGATGATCGCGTTCCACTGGTCCAGCGTCAGCAACTCGGTGTCACCGCCCCAACAGATTCCCGCGTTGTTGAACATCAGGTCGAGTCGGCCGGCGCGGTCGACCACGTCGTCGACGACGGCCTGCACCGCCCCCGCGTCGGTGACGTCGAGTCGTGCCGCGCGTGCCCCGCCACCCAGTGCAGCGGCGGTCCGCTCGGCGGCCGCACCGTCGATGTCGGTGCAGACCACATGCGCGCCCGCGCCGACGAGGGCGCGGCACAACGCGGCGCCGATCCCCGACCCGGCGCCGGTGACGATCGCCTGCTTACCCTCGAAACTCATAGCCCTCTGTTCTTCGCGCAAGCCTCAACACTGGGCTTCAGCCAGTTTCATCACATGACCCAACACGTCCGGGTACTTCTTCAGGTGTGCGCCGCCGTTGAGGTCGAGCACCTCACCGGTGAGCCACGAGTTCTGCGGCGAACACAGGAACACCACCGCGTTCGCGATCTCCTCCGGCTTACCCGCACGCCCGAGCGCGGTGTTCTCCGCATAGTCCTCGACGAGGCCGGGGATGAGCGACGAGCCCGCCGTCAGCGGGGTGTCGACGAAACCGGGCGCCACCGCGTTGACGCGGATGCCACGCGGCCCCCACTCCAGCGCCGCGACCTGGGTCAGCATCGACAGCCCGGCCTTGGCCGAGCAGTAGGCGCTCATCCCGACGGCAGGCTGCCGTCCGTTGAGGGAGCTGATCGACACGAGCGACCCGCCCTCACGCAGCTGTTGTCCGGCGTACTTGGCGACGATGAAGGATCCGGTCAGGCAGACGTCGACGACGCCGCGGAACTCGTCCACCGACAGATCGGTGATCAGACCGAGGCTGCCGAAACCCGCGCAGTTCACCACGACGTCGAGCGGGCCGATGTCTCCGAAAAGCCGCTGCACCGAGGCCTCATCGGCGACGTTCACCTCTGCGGCGGTGTGGGGTTCGCCCAGTTCGGCGGCGCGATCCCGTGCGCCGTCGACGTTCAGGTCGGCGACCGTGACGCGGCAGCCGTCGGCGACCAGCGCCTGCGCCGTTGCCCAGCCGATGCCGGATGCACCACCGATCACGACGGCCACTCGCCCGTTGCTCATACAGTTGCCCTTTCGACGCAGTAGAACGCGTTCCAACTTAGCGCTTTGACACACTCGACCCATGAGCGATCTCAATATGTCGCAGACGGTTCATGTGAACGCCTCTCCTGAAGACCTCTACGAGATGGTGTCCGACGTGACGCGGATGGGGGAGTGGAGTCCCGTCTGCCGGGAATGCTGGTGGGACGAGGGCGCAGGTCCGTACGAAGGCGCCTGGTTCACGGGCCGCAACGAAACACCGGAGCGCACCTGGGAGACCCGCAGTCAGGTCGTCGCCGCCGAGCCCGGGCGCAGGTTCGCGTGGGAGGTCAACAACGGCTGGGTGTACTGGTGCTTCACCTTCGCGCCCTCCGGAGAGGGCTCGCTGCTCACTGAGGAATGGATCTTCCTGCCCGCAGGCATCGCGGGTTTCCGCGAGCGGTTCGGCGATCAGGCTGACGCCGAGATCGAGAAGCGGCGCGCGGCGGCGGAGAGCGGCATACCCGCCACGCTCGCCGCAATCAAGAAGGCCGCTGAGCAGGGCTAGGTCATCAGCGCTTGACGCAGCGAAAGCCGATGTGGCTCATGCCGGTATCGACCGCCTGGGGGCGGCGCGCGGCGGGGCGGTATCGCAAGCAGTAGACGTCTGCGCAGAGAAACGATCCACCCTTGACCACTTTGCGCGGCACCTGGAACTGCGGTTGTCGCGGATCGTAACTGTCTGAGGCACAACAGGGTTCGTCATGACGGGTTTCGCCGTACCAGTCGGTGGTCCACTCCCACGTGTTGCCGGCCATATCGAACAGCCCGTACCCGTTGGGCGGGTAGCTGCCGACCGGCGCGGTGCGTCCGTACCCCTTGTCCGGCCGCCACGGGAACTCGCCGTGCCAGTAGTTGGCCAGCGGTCGGTCAGGCGATTCCGGCTCGTCACCCCAGGTGTATTCCGCGTGGTCGAGTCCTCCCCGGGCCGCGGTTTCCCATTCCGCCTCGGTGGGCAGGGACATGCCTGCCCACGCCGAATAGGCTTCGGCGTCTTCGTATGCGACGTGCACGACCGGGTGATCGGCGCGCTTGTCGATCGACGACAGCGGACCGACAGGATGCCGCCACGACGCCCCGGGCGTCCACGTCCACCACAGGTTGAGATGCCGGAGGTCCACCGGCCCCGTTGTGCGAGTGAACACCATCGACCCCGGCTGCAGATTCTCCGGTGGTGCGTCCGGGTAGTCGGCGGGATCCAATGGCCGTTCGGCAACCGTGAGATACGCTGTCGCGTCGACGAATTCGGCGAACTGGCTGTTCGTCACGGCTCTGGCCATCATCCAGAACCCCTCGACGTCGGCCGCTCGCGCCGGCGCCTCCTCGGGGTAATGGCGATCCGATCCGAGCGTCGCGGTCTGCGACGGGATCCAGACGAGGTCGTCAGCCACTGAAGACGGTCGTCCAGTCATTCTTCATGCTGACAACTGTCCAGTCATCGGTCGCCGCCTGTTTCAATGACCTCTCCGCGCCTGCGGTGTAATCGAATTCGCGGTCTGCGTCGTCATGCAGGATCAAGAGGCGGAAGCCGTCGGTGAACTCGAGCATCTCGATGTCACCGTTAGAGTTGCCCGCAGCGAAGATCGGGCGGCGTCCGATTCGGCTCCACAGCCGGACGGGTTTGATGGGCCCGTCGTCGAGGAATTCCGGTTGGTCCGTCGTGTAAAGGTGTCCGTCCCGATAGACCAGACCCACCGAACTGCCCACCACCCGTTCGGGCGGAATGCCATACAGCGCGCTGGTAACCGGGCGCATGAAGTCGCGGCCACCGCCGGAGACGATGTAGTTGGTGAACCCATTGGCCTCGAGATAGCGGAGCAGATCCACCATCGGCTGATACCCGCATGACGTGTAGGCCCTGCCCAGTGTCGGGTGCCTCGCGTCGGCGAAGAACGCGTTCACCCGGCCAGCATGCTCCTCGACGGTGATCTCGTGATGGGCTCGCAGGATCGCGCCCATCAACGGCTTCAGGTCGGTGTCGTCGCCTTGGTAGTGCTTCGTGACCGCGTCGCCCAGCCATTGGAGGTCGCCGGAATATGCAGCCTTGTAAGGCTGTTGATCGCGCAGCGACGGAGTCGCTTCGGCCTGCTCCTTGAACCGCCGAAGGAGGAAATCCAGCTGGATGTACATCGGCTTCTCGCACCACAGCGTGCCGTCGTTGTCGAAAACTGCGACGCGCGCTTCGGGCGAAACGAAATCCGGGCCGTCGGCGGTGACTCGTCCCACGAAGTCCAGGATCGCCGACTTCGTCGGACCGTCGGTCCACGACTCGAGCATCAGCCGCCCCGGGTGGCCAGGAACTTGTTGAGCTCCTCGACCGCGTGGTTGATCGTGAAGGTCGCCGGCTCTTGGCGTGGTGGAAACTCCTTGAAGGTCTCCAGGAACTGTGTCGCGATCGCCGAGCCGTAGAGCACCAGGAAGATGCGGTCGATCACCCAGTCCCAGTAGGTGTTTGACGTGATGTCCGCGCGTTCGAACGGGTCGGTCCGCAGATTGAACAACTTCGGCGCGCGCAGCGGGGTGAATGGCTCGAACCAGATCTGGAGGGTCCCCTGGCAGCGCTGCTCCTGGAACACGACTTTCCAATTTTCGGCGCGGATGCCCAGCACATCGCAGTCGTCGGAGAAGTAGATCATGCCTCGCCGCGGACTCTTGTCGACCTCACCGGTCAGATACGGCAGCAGGTTGAAGCCGTCGATGTGGACCTTGTAGGTTGTGTCGCCGGCCTTATGGCCCTTCTTGAGTTTCTCGACGATGTCGGGATCACCCGCGGCGGCCAAAAATGTCGGCAGCCAATCATGATGCTGGACGATCTCGTTGGAGACGCTGCGTGGCTTGATCTTTCCGGTCCAGCGGATCATCTCGGGTATCCGGAAGGCGCCCTCCCAGTTGGTGGCCTTCTCGCTGCGGAACGGGGTCGTCGCGCCGTCGGGCCAGCTGTTGGCGTGCGGCCCGTTATCTGTTGAGTAGATGACGATGGTGTCTTCGGCGATCCCGAGTTCATCGACGAGATCGAGAAGTGTGCCCACATTGCGGTCATGGTCGATCATCGTGTCGTGATACGGCGACTGCCATCGGCCCGATTGGCCGAGGCTTTCGGGCTTGGTGTGTGTCCGGAAGTGCATGTGCGTCATGTTCATCCACACAAAGAATGGGGTATCGGCCTTGTGCTGGCGGCGGATGAAATCGACGCACGCGCCGGTGGTTTCGTCGTCGATGGTCTCCATCCGCTTCTTGGTCAGCGGTCCGGTGTCCTCGATGCGTTGCTTGCCGACCGGTCCGTAACGCTCGTCGACCTCATCGGAGTCCTCGTCGGTAGCCCAGGAGTGAATGACGCCGCGCGGCAACAGGGCCCGGCGCAGGATCGGCGCCTCTGCCTCGGTGGGGTAGTCGGCATTCTCTGGTTCTTCTTCGGCGTTGAGGTGGTAGAGGTTGCCGAAGAACTCGTCGAACCCGTGCGCGGTCGGTAGGTACTTGTTCAAGTCGCCCAGGTGATTCTTGCCGAACTGACCCGTGGCATAACCGAGAGGCTTGAGCAGCTCGGCGATCGTCGGGTCCTCCTTCTGTAACCCGATGTCCATACCTGGCATGCCGACTTTGCTCATGCCGGTGCGGTACACGCTCTGCCCGGTGATGAAGGACGACCGGCCCGCTGTGCAGCTCTGTTCGCCGTAGGAATCGGTGAAGAGCATCCCCTCGTCGGCGATCCGGTCGATGTTGGGCGTGAAGTAGCCCATCATTCCGCGGCTGTAGCAACTGAGGTTGGAGATGCCGATGTCGTCGCCCCAGATGACGAGGATGTTCGGTTTCTTGTCAGTCATGGTGGCTCAATCCTTCGCTAGGAAGTCGTGCAGTTTTTCCATCGCCTGGTCGATGCTGAAGGTCGCCGGCGGATGCCGGGGTGGAAACTCTTGGAACGTCTCCAGGAACTTGGCAGCCATCGCGCTGGCATAGAACACGAAGTAGGCGTGCCGAAGTATGAAGTCGTAGTACGTATTCGAGGTGATATCGGCGTATTCATAGGGGTCGGTGCGCAGGTTGAAGATCTTTGGAACCCGCAGCGGGGTGAAGGGTTCGGCCCATACCCGCAGGGTGCCCTGGGCTCGCTGTTCGGCGAAGACGATCTTCCAATTCTCGAAGCGCATGGCCACCAGATCGCCGTCGTCGGAGAAGTAGAAAAACCCGCGGCGCGGGCTGGTGTCGACCTCGCCGGTGAGGTACGGCAGCAGGTTGAAGCCATCGATGTGGACCTTGTACTCGGTGTCGCCGATTCGGTAGCCCTTCTTCAGTTTCTCGCTGATGTCGGGATCGCCCGCGGCCGCCAAGAGTGTAGGCAGCCAGTCGTGGTGCTGAATGATCTCGTTGGACACGCTGCCCGCCTCGACTGTGCCCGGCCATCTGATCATTTCCGGCACCCGGAAGGCACCCTCCCAGTTGGTGTTCTTCTCACTGCGAAACGGGGTGGTGCCGCCGTCCGGCCAGGTGTTGCGGTGCGGGCCGTTGTCCGTGGAGTAGATGACGATCGTGTCGTCGGCGATACCGAGTTCGTCGAGGACGTCGAGAACTGCACCGACATTGCGGTCGTGGTCGACCATGGTGTCGTGATAGTCGGACTGCCATAGCCCGGCCTGGCCGCGGCTCTCCGGCTTGGTGTGGGTGTAGACGTGCATGTGGGTGAAGTTGCACCACACGAAGAACGGGTTGCCCTCGGCGTGCTGTCGCTTGATGTAGTCGACGGTCGCGTCGGCGATGTCGTCGTCGATGGTCTCCATCCGCTTCTTGTTCAGCGGGCCGGTGTCTTCGATGACCTGTTTGCCGATCGGCCCGAACTTCGGATCGTCGGGTTCGCTCGATACTTCGTCGGCCGCCGTGCACTTGAGCACGCCGCGGGGCTTGGCTGCGTTGTAGAGCCGCGGGTAGCGGTCCTCGTGCGGATAGTCGGGGCTCTCGGGCTCCTCCTCGGCGTTCAGGTGGTAGAGGTTGCCGAAGAACTCGTCGAACCCGTGCACCGTCGGCAGGAATTTGTTCAGATCGCCGAAGTGGTTCTTGCCGAACTGTCCGGTGGCGTAGCCAAGCGGCTTGAGCAACTCGGCGATGGTGGGGTCCTCGGCGGCCCAGCCGATGTCCACACCCGGTACACCGACTTTGCTCATCCCAGTTCGGTACACACTCTGCCCACTGATAAAAGCGGCACGGCCCGCGGTGCAGCTTTGCTCGCCGTAGGAATCGGTGAAGCGCATGCCTTCCTTGGCAATTCGATCAATGTTCGGGGTGCGGTAGCCCATGAGGCCGTCGCTGTAGCAACTCAGGTTGGAGATCCCGATGTCGTCGCCCCAGATGACCAGAATGTTGGGCTTGCCGTCGGGCATAGTGCGTCCTCCCAGCCGTTGTCGTCAGATCGGACGCTATGCCGTATCGAGGCGACTCGTGCTGGAAAAGAGGAGCTTCTCAGCAGATGTTTACGCGCGCGAGCTACGTCGTCCGGTCGATACAGCTGCAATATGGGCGCACCGGAAGTCGAACCGGCCACCGTGACCGATTGGCATAAACTGGGTACACGCCAAGAGGAGGTGTGCCATGAAGAAAATCCTTGTCACCTTGGCCGCGCTCGTGGTGCCGGCGGGAATCGCACTCGCCGGGGCCGGAAGCGCCCAGGCGAACGACGACCCCGGACTTTGCTGGGATGGTTGGGTGTGGAGCGCCTGCGTGTCAGGACCAGATTGGGTTGACTGGAACCCGGGGAAACACTGGAATCCTGGTCATGGGCCGTGGGATGTCCGTCACGGCGGGAAGCACTGGAATTAGCTAGCGCAGCTTGCTGCTCTCGCGCAGCGACCGCGGGTTCGTTTCGTGGTAGCGATCCACCGGATAACGCGGGGCACAAGGACAAACCACGGTGCGCGCCGACCGCCGTCGTCGAACTATTGCGCCGCCGGGCGAAGGGTCTATCCGGTCGGGGGTGCGGTTGTGACCGCTGAGACCGCGGGGTTCTTGCCTTCGTTCTTCATCTGGTGGAACAGGTCGACGTAGTAGGGCAGGCACTCTTTCATCGCCTGCTCGGTCGTGAACAGCGGCTCGTATCCGAGGTCGCGCTTCGCTTTCGCGATGGAGAAGTAGTTGTCGAGGTAGAGCCGTTCGACCCCAAGGGGTTCGATCATCGGCTTGGGGATGCCGAACTTGAAGTGGAACCACTGCCACACCGTCATCGCGAACCACACCAGGCGGCCGGGCACACGGATCTTGGGGTAACGCTGGCCGCACGCCTCCACCACGGGCCGGGAAAACTCGAACATGTTGATCGGGTCGCCGTCGTTGATGAAGTACGCCTGGCCCGGCGCGCTCCCGCCGGGCACCAGATGCTGCGCGGCGAGGATGAAACCGTGAATCAGGTTGTGCACGTACGAGTTGTCGAGCTTGACGTTCTTGCCGCCGACGAGCACCTTGACGTGTCCGGCGAGCACGCTTTCGAACACCTTGCGGAACATCGTCTGATCGCCGCGGCCCCAGATGCCGCTCGGCCGGATCGAGCAGGTGAGCAGACCGCCCTGACCGTTCTGCGACAGCACGAACTTCTCCGCGACCACCTTCGTCTCGGTGTAGAGGTCGTTGAAGCGTTCGGTGTAGGGCAGGGTTTCGTCTCCGCCGGAGATCTTCTTGCCGCCCATCACGACGCTGTTGGATGCGGTGTAGACGAAGCGCTTCACCCCGGCCGCCTGCGCGGCGTGCACCAGGTTCTCGGTGCCTGTGACGTTGACCGAGAAGCTGCGCCGGCGGTATTCCTCGGTGACCGACGCGCCGCCCATCAGGTCGATGATCGCGGCGGTGTGGAACACGGTGTCGACGCCGGCGACGGCGGCGGCGACGGTCTCTTCGTCGCAGATGTCGCCCTCGAGGACCTCGAGCCGCGGATGTGCGGCCAGCGGCGAGGGCGCGCGATCGAACGAGCGAACGTCGTGTCCGCGCTTCAGCAGTTCGGTCACCAGGTTGGCGCCGACGAATCCGGAGCCGCCGGTGACGAGGACGCGGCCGAGTTCGGTGGTCAACGTTGAATCACCCATGCCGAGCAGAATAACTGAAACGTGTTACAGTTTCGACCCTCAATGTCGGAAATCGTTCCGATCTCAACTTTCTCCCGGGTCCTTGGCGGCCAGCGCATCCTCCACCCGCTTACGTGCCCCGGCGAGGTGCTCCTCGCATCGTTTGGCCAGCTCTTCGCCCCGTTCCCACAACTTCAGCGAGGTGTCCAGGTCGAGTCCGCCCTGCTCTAACTGCTGCACCACGGCAATCAGCTCATCGCGAGCTTCTTCGTATCCCAGCTGACTAATGGGCTTCATTCACACTCCCCTTCTGGGCCGTCGCTGACAGCCGTGATCGCGCCGTCGGCCACCCGGATCCGAAGCCGGACGCCTGACGGCGCGTCGGCGGCGGTCCGCAGCACCCTCCCAGTGCTCGAGGCATCCGTCAGTGTCTGCACCACCGCGTAGCCGCGGGCGAGCGTCGCCGCGGGTCCCAGTGTGGCCAGCCGCGCCGACAGGTGCTCGACCCGGTCGGCTTCGGCGGCCACCAGGCGGGCGATGTCGCGACGGGCGGCCGCACGGGCGCGATGCACCTCGTCGGAACGGGCGGTGATTGCGGCGAGCGGTGCGGCGAGCACCGGCCTGCTGCGCAACTGGTCCAAGTGGTGTTGTTCACGGTGCACCCAGTTCCGCAGTGCACGACCGCCGCGCCGGCACAGATCCCGGATGCCGGCCTGCTCGGCGGCGGCGTCGGGAACGATGCGTTTGGCCGCGTCGGTCGGTGTGGCGGCGCGTACGTCCGCGACCAGATCGCACAGCGGATTGTCGGGCTCGTGACCGATGGCGCTCACGACCGGCGTTGTGCACCTGACGATCTCGCGGCACAGCGTTTCGTCGTAGAAGGGCAGCAGCGCGTCGATGTCACCACCGCCGCGGGCGATCACGATGACGTCGACGTCGGGGTCGGCGTCCAGCTCACGCAGCGCGTCGACGACCTGCGACACCGTGTTGGGGCCCTGGACCGCCGTGTTGCGGATCGCAAACCGCACTGCGGGCCAACGATTTTGCGCGACGGAAACGACGTCGCGTTCGGCAGCCGAGGCGCGCCCGGTGATCAATCCGATGGTGTGCGGCAAAAAGGGCAGCGGCCGTTTGAGACGCGGATCGAACAGACCCTCGGCCTCCAGCAGTTTGCGTAATCGCTCGATACGCTCGAGCAGCTCGCCGAGGCCGACAGCGCGAATCTCGCTGACGCGCAAAGAGACTGAGCCCCGTGCGGTGTGAAACGCCAGCTTGCCGAACATGATGACCTGCACGCCCTCGGCCAGTTCGACCGGCGCGTTCTCGACCAGGTCGCGTGGGCACACCACGGACAGCGACATGTCGGCGGCCGGGTCGCGAAGCATGATGAACGCGACGGTGGGCCGCAGGTTCAACTGGGCGATCTGACCCTCGACCCAAATGGTGCCGAGTTTGTCGATGTACTTGGCGACGCGGGTGGAAACCGCGCGAACGGGCCAGGGGTTGTCGGGGGACTTACCCGGCTCGGCGTCCGTCATGTTCCCGCGCGGCTGGGGTCGTCACTTCGCGGTCGCGCGAGTGATCCTGTTGGAAAGCAGCGTCTGGAAGGGTGCGCGCGCCTTGGAGGCTTCCTCGTACGCGAGGAGGGCCTCGAGGTCGGCGACCCGCAGCGTTGTCAGGCGTGCCCGCAGCTGTGCCAGGGTGAGCGTCTCGTATTCGAGCTCCTCGACGATCTCGGGCACGGTCTCCGACGTCGTCCGCACGATCGGCTCAGGCTCGGACTTCTTGTCGGTCGCGGGTTCGCCGCCGGTGAAGAGCGCGAATCGCCCCTCGGTGAGGCGTTCCCCGTCGGCCACCGGCGTCGCAGGGGCGTCGTCGAGGTCCTCGTCGAAGGTGGCCCATTCGGGCTGCTCGTCCTTCGGGGGGAAGAGCGACTCGAGGGCCTCGTCGCCCTTGATGACCAGGTCAGCGACATCTTGTTGCATCTTCATGACGAGATGGGCGAGCTGGCTGGCCACGGTCATCGGGTAGGTGAGGATGGTCTGCGGAATCTTGCGGGTTTCCTCGATGGCGGTCACTGCCGCCCCGACCAGCAGACGGACCCCATACGGTGCGGTTGCCATGTGCTCCACCCTACGGTTGGCCAGTTGAGCCCGCGGGTCAGTACCCTTGGAAACATGCCACCGACTATCAATATGGGGATCCCGGGCGCTTCGAGCTCGGTCACCGGTGGCGTCGCGGGCAAACGGGTGCTGCTGGCCGAGCCGCGCGGCTACTGCGCTGGGGTCGACCGCGCCGTCGAGACCGTGGAGCGCGCACTGGAGAAGCACGGCGCGCCGGTGTACGTGCGCCACGAGATCGTCCACAACGTGCACGTCGTGGAGACGCTGGCCAAGGCGGGCGCGATCTTCGTCGACGAGACCGACGAGGTGCCCGAGGGGGCCATCGTGGTGTTCTCTGCCCACGGCGTGGCCCCGACGGTGCATCAGAACGCCGCCGAGCGCAATCTGAAGGTCATCGACGCCACCTGCCCGCTGGTGACCAAGGTGCACAACGAGGCCAAGCGTTTCGCCCGGGACGATTACGACATTCTGCTGATCGGCCACGAGGGCCACGAGGAGGTGGTCGGCACCGCCGGTGAGGCGCCCGACCACGTGCAGCTGGTCGACGGTCCCGATTCCGTGGACAACGTCACGATCCGCGACGAGAACAAGATCATCTGGCTGTCGCAGACCACGCTGAGCGTGGACGAGACGATGGAGACCGTGCGCCGGCTGCGCGAACGCTTCCCGACGCTGCAGGATCCGCCCAGCGACGACATCTGCTACGCCACCCAGAACCGCCAGGTCGCGGTCAAGGCCATGGCGCCGGAATGCCAGCTGGTGATCGTTGTGGGGTCACGCAACTCGTCGAACTCCGTGCGGTTGGTGGAGGTCGCGCTCAACGCGGGTTCCGATGCCGCCTATCTGGTCGACTACGCCGAGGACATCGACCCGGCGTGGCTCGAAGGGGTGACGACCGTCGGCGTCACATCGGGTGCGTCGGTGCCGGAATTGCTGGTGCGCGGTGTGCTCGAGCGTCTCGCCGAGTACGGCTACGACACGGTGCAGCCGGTCACCACAGCCAACGAGACGCTGGTCTTCGCCCTGCCCAGAGAGATCCGGCCGGCCCGCGTCTAGCGGTCAGATGTCGTACTCCCAGCTTTCGACGGCGCGGTCGCGCGCTGACCGCGGCGGCCGCCGATACTGCGCGTAGTCTCCGGCATCTCCGCCGTCTTCCGATCCTCGGTAGCGCACCCGCGAGACCGGGTGATGCGTGCCGCTGACGTTGCTGCCGTGCAGGGGCGGGTCGTCGTCGTAGCGGCGTCGACGCTCGGGACGCTCGTATCCGCTGCGTCGTTCCGGCGGCGGCGTGGCCCTGCGCTGGCTCGACCCCGGCCGGGGCTTGCGGCGCGGCGGCTCCATGGGCGGCTCGGCCTGTCGGCTGGGGCGCGGCCGCCGTGGCCGGTCGCCGGGTTCGTAGTCCGATTCGGGGGGGCGGGCGTGCCGGGAACGCGGTGGGGCGGTGCGGCTTGCGGGTCTGCCGGAGCGACCCGACGCTCGGCTGGGGCGCTCCGCGCTGGTGCGGCGGCGCGGCTTTTCGTCGGCATCCTCGACTTTGGTCTTGGAACCAAGGCCGGCCAGCAGCGCGGACACCTTGGCGGTCACCGCGGCTACCAGAGAACCCTCGCTGGTCTCGTCCTTGTCCGTCGCGGCGGGCGTGACGCGGCGTGCGGACATTCCGGAATACCAACGCGCCATGCCTATGAGCAACACCACAGCAGATGTGAAGAACATCAGCGGGAAGCGTTCGATCAGCGGGTAGGCGCAGTTGATCAGTGTGTCTTTGAAATTCGAGAGCGTGCTGTCGGTGAATACGAAGTACGCGCTGGGGACGGCGCCGAACAGCAGCAGCGGCGGCTGTATGACGGCGGTGAAGACGCCGGACTGTCGCACCGCGAGCACCGCGAAGATACAGCCGACCACATAGGTGCCGGCAAACACGGACGTCAGTTCTTTGGCCCCCGAACCGGCGTCGTAGGCGAACCCGACCGCCATCAATGTCGCGGCGATGAGCACCGCACCCCACCAGGGGACACCCGGGATGTTGGGGTGCACGGAACGATGGTCGGCCGCGACGGCCGACCTCGCGCGCTGTGCTGACACACGTAGACCGTACCGGCTATTGCTCAGCGAGGCTGTGAGCGCGCTGCTGGCGAGCGCGTCACAGTCTCCTAGACTGTCGTTCCTGTGAGCCTGAATCTCGGAATCGTAGGACTGCCGAACGTCGGTAAGTCGACGCTGTTCAACGCGTTGACGCGAAACGACGTGCTGGCCGCGAACTACCCGTTCGCGACGATCGAGCCGAACGAGGGTGTCGTCCCGTTGCCCGATCCGAGGCTCACGGAGCTCGCGAAGATGTTCGGCTCGGAAAAGATCGTCCATGCGCCGGTCACGTTCGTCGACATCGCCGGAATAGTCAAAGGCGCGTCCGAGGGCGCGGGTCTGGGAAACAAGTTCCTGGCCAACATTCGCGAGAGCGACGCGATCTGCCAGGTCGTCCGAGTCTTCACCGACGACGATGTGGCGCACGTCGACGGCCGCATCGACCCGAAGTCCGACATCGAGGTGATCGAGACCGAGCTGATCCTCGCCGATATGCAGACGCTGGAGCGCGCGCTGCCGCGCCTGGAGAAGGAAGCGCGGACCCACAAGGACCGCCGTCCGGTGTACGACGCCGCGGTGGCGGCCCAGGAGATTCTCAACGGCGGCACAACGTTGTTCGGCGCAAGTTTTGATTCAGCGCTGTTGCGCGAACTCAACCTCTTGACGACGAAGCCGTTTCTCTACGTGTTCAACGCCGACGAGGGTGTGCTCACCGACGAAGCGCGGGTTGCGGAGTTGCGGGAGATGGTGGCGCCCGCGGATGCGGTGTTCCTCGACGCCAAGATCGAAGCGGAACTGCAGGAGCTCGACGAGGAGTCGGCCGCCGAGTTGTTGGAGTCGATCGGCCAGACCGAACGCGGTCTGGATGCGTTGGCGCGGGCGGGTTTTCACACACTCAAGCTGCAGACATATCTGACGGCAGGCCCGAAAGAGGCGCGCGCGTGGACGATTCACCAGGGTGACACGGCGCCGAAGGCGGCCGGGGTCATTCACACCGATTTCGAGAAGGGCTTCATCAAGGCCGAGATCGTCTCGTATGACGACCTGATCGAAGCCGGATCGATGGCCGCCGCGAAGGCTGCCGGCAAGGTCCGGATGGAGGGCAAGGACTACGTGATGGCCGACGGCGACGTGGTCGAGTTCCGTTTCAACGTGTGACTGTATTCCGATTAAACGATCAGCCTCAGCCGACTGAGCGTGTTGCCGATCGCAATGTCAGGCTGAAAGGTTCACGACGCATATATATCTTTCGCTGGGCTGTCAGATGCACACTGCGTATGGCAATACATGGCAGACGTGCAGGCCGTCGCCAATCCCGCCGGTTCCCGGTGAGGGCTGACCGTCCAGACGATGGAAGGCAACCTTTTCGATCATCCATATGCTCCGGACGCCACGCAGTACGTTGAATGCGGCCGCAAACGATCTTCGAGTTCTCGCGGTGGGGAGCGGGGGGCTAAGTGAAGGACATCTTGATCGGCATCGTTGTCTTCGCGATCATCTTCGGCGGCTCATTGTTGGGGATGTTCCTCGGAAAGATCCTTCCCGACCCGCATATGAGCAGCGAGTCACGAGACACCATCAGGACCATAATGGCCACGCTCGGGACGCTATCGGCGGTGGTGCTCGGGCTCCTCACCGGCTCATCCATCAGCTCGCTCGCCGAGAAAGAGAGTGAATTACGAAGTGCCGGAGTGCAATTCATCATGCTTGATCGGACCCTGGCCGAGTACGGGCCAGAGACCGCCCCAATCCGAGCGTTGGCCAAGGATCTGCTTGCACAACGCATAAGTCAGATTTGGCCGGAGGAAGGCGGTGCGGTGTCGCTCACGCCGCTCGGCAGTGGGCCCGGCATCATTGTGGTTCAGCGGGACCTCTTTGAACTCTCACCGCAGACGGAACGACAGAAGTGGCTGCGCTCCAACGCGCTCGAGAGCACCAACACGATTGCGCAGTCGCGGTGGACGACCTTCGAACAAATCGGAAGCCGATTCCCATGGGCGTTCTTCGTTGTTGTCGTAGGTTGGCTCACGGTGATCTTTGCCAGTTTCGGGCTGTTCGCACCGCGGAATGCAAGCGTAATCGCGGCATTGCTGGTCGCCGCAATTGCACTCGCCGGGCCGATCTTCATGATGCTCGAAATGGATCAGCCTTACGGCGGGCTGGTCAAGATCCCCAGTACTTCCCTGCGCGTCGCCTTGGACGAAATGGGTCGATCGTAAACGCGTGAACGTTGCGCATCCACGAGGGCGGAGGAACCGACTAGTGCCCGCGAGTGGCCGATGGTGACGTCGTCGAGTGCCGGTCTATCTGGAGGATCAGTCGTAGATCACGTCCAGTCCGCGCCGCGCGAGGTCGGCCAATGCGTCACGCATGGCTTGAATCTGTTCCGGGGAGTGACCAACCCAGTCCGCGATCTCGCCGACGATTCTGACGGGCTCCCTGGTGCGATACGAGTGAGTCGGGTTTCCCGGTAGTCGTTTGTCCGTCACATTCGGATCGTCCTCCACGGGACCCGTCGGTTCCACGAGGTATATGCGGCCCCGGCCCTCGCCGACCGCCAGCTCGGCTCCCCAGGTAGCGGCGTCGAGTGTCCGGGTCACATAGACGTGGTTGGCGCTGCGTCCCGCGTCGTAGTTCATCCGATACCCGGGCACCAGCAGATCGCCGACCGCAAGGTCGGCCTTGGTGCCGTGCAGGAACGCGCCCGACTCATGTGGCTCAAAAGGTTTCGGGCTGTTTGTCACGAAGTTCTCCGTCCGTCGGATGGTCTGGTCGGACGAGTGTGAACCACCGAGGGGGTCTTGCCGCAAGCCCCGGGGTCTGTCATATTTTGAAGTGGGAGCCACCGGGTGCCCTTCTCCCGCGGGGGCCGAACGTGGCCACCTGGTACACCGAGGCGCCGAGCGCAATCAGACCGCGGTGCTACCGTCGTTGTGTGGCAGGCGATTTCGAGCTGACCGCCGACGAGTTGCGTGAGGTTGCCCGCTACGTCGCAGAGTCGGCAGAAGACGTGCTGTGCCATTTCGAGCGTGTGATGCCCGACGATGATCGTGCGCGTGCGGCCATCGAGGCGGCTTGGGAGTTCATCAACGGGGCGCCGAGAAGTCGGCTGCAGCGCGTGACCGCCATGAATGCCCACCGCGCCGCACGTGCCGCTCCCACAGAGAGTGCGCGCTTGGCGGCGCAGGCCGCCGGTGACGCGGCCGCCGCCGCCTATCTGCATCCGATTGCGCAGGACCACCAGGTCGGACACATCCTTCGCGCCGCGGCGAACGCTGCCCGCATTGCCGAGATCGAGGCCGGCGACGATCCTGATGTTGGCGCCAGATTCATCGACCAGGCCGGCGACGGGGCGACGCCGACGCTGATCGCCGTTCTGCGCAGGTATCCCGTGGCGCGTACCGGCAAGAGTCGCTCGGCACAGCTCATGTCGGCGTTGGACGCCTCGCTGCGCGTGCGAGGATGCCGCCCATGACGATCGTTCTGGTGCACGGCAATCCTGAGACCGAAGCGCTTTGGGGCCCGCTCGTCTCAGCCCTGGGTCGCGAAGACGTGGTGCGGTTGTCACCGCCGGGGTTCGGCGTCCCGCTGCCCGAGGGATTCTCGGCGACCTACCTCGCGTACCGCGACTGGCTCGAGGAGCAGCTCGAAGGCATCAACGGGCCGATCGACCTCGTCGGCCACGACTTCGGCGGTATCCACGTGGTCAACGCGATGATCCATCGGCCCGAGCTCGTCCGCAGCTGGGTCAGCGACGTCGTCGGGATGTTCGACCCCGACTACGTGTGGCACGACCTGGCACAGGTGTGGCAGACGCCCGGCGAGGGCGAGGAGATGGTCGAGGCCTTCCTCGGCGGCACTGCTGAGGATCGGGCAGCCGCCTACGCCCTGGGCGGTATGCCGATCGAGGTGGGGACTGAGATCGCTGCGGGCCAGGATCCGGACCTGGGCCGGGCCATCCTGCTGGTATACCGCTCGGCGGCGCAGCCGGCATTGGCGCAAGCCGGTCGCGAGCTGGAGAACGCGGCGGCCCGACCGGGCCTATCCATTCTGGCCACCGAGGACACCTACGTCGGCTCCGCCGAAATCCGCCGTCGCGCAGCCGACCGAGCCGGCGCGCGCACCGAGGTCCTCGACGGATTGGGGCACTGGTGGATGGTGGAGGATCCCGCCCACAGCGCGGCGGTACTCAACGAGTTCTGGGGTGGCCTCGACTAGTCAGAACTCGCGCGGTTCCATGAGGGAGATCCCGAGGATCGCGGCGAGCAACCCGAAAATGGTGATCGCGGACAGTAGATCGCCCCACTGGAACGGATAGAGCTCACCGTCGATCGACAGCACCAAGACCGTCTCGATGACGCCGAACAACACGAAGAATGCCACCAGGGTGGTACGGGAAACCTTGCGATGCAACGCCGTACGCCGCAATTCGATGATCAACGTCAGCAGCAGCAACGGCAGGATCTGCGCCAGCGCGGATGCCGTCGGGCCATCCATCACCACGATCGTCACGCGTTCGCCCTGCCCATCGCTTCGGACGCTATCAAGGGACGGCAGCTACACGTGCGATCGACTGCGGTGTGTTCGCGGGAGGGCCAGAGGTAGCCCAGGCGGCCCGCGTCCAGCGATGGAGTAGCCAGGCCGACGGAACCGTCATCGCCACGGTGAGCACCACGACGACGGCCCACGATCCTGTGAAGACCGGCCAGTTCAGTACCGACGCCATCACGATCTCCATCGTGATCACGTGCAGCAGGAAGACCTCGTAGGAGATCTCGCCGAGCCAGACCACGGGAGATGCATTCAGAAGTCGTTCGAACCCGTGGCTCTCCCTGAGCACCAACGCCGAAACCGCGGCGCACGCGATGGCCGCGTACAGCGCGACTTTCACCAGGGTCTGCCACAGCGAGGTCTCCCCGGCGATGACGTCCCCGGCGATCGGCGTGGACACGATCAGATAACCGAGTACCGCGACCGCACCCGCAATGAGCAGCGATACGCGCGCTCCGATGACCTGCAGCACCGCCAGTGCCATTCCGCCCACGAAGTAGAGCAGATGCGCGGGCAGCCACATGCCTGCCGAGGTGGGCAGCCAGTCGGTCCCGTATTGGAGCGACAGCCACGCCGGTGTGATCGCGGCCAGACAACCCAGTCCTGCGAGTATTGGCCGCGGCCGCCAAGCCCCCTTGCAGAGCACCCTCAGCAGCAGCCCCGCCAGCAGCGGCAGCACCGCATAGAAGGCGAATTCGACTGCCAGACTCCAGGTCTGAGTCAAACCCTGATGCATGACGTAGAAGTAGACCGGTTCATAGATCTGGGTCAGGGTGAGGTGCTCCAGTAGACCCTTCCAGGTGTGCCCGGGATTGGGCCCGGCGTCCCGGAAGTGGTACAGCGCATACGCGATGAGGACCACGACGAAATAGGGCGGCACAATGCGACGAATGCGCCGAGATACGTAGCGGCGCAACGACGGTGTCGGTGCTCCGTCGGCAGTCGCCCGCACCCACGGTCGGAACAGCAGGAAGCCCGAAAGCACGAAGAAGATGGGGACGCCGACTTCCAAACGCGCATAAAGTGTCCCGAGATAACTATTCGATAACTGCCCGGTGCCATACGCCGCGTGGGTGCCCACGATGAGCAGCGCCGCGACCGCGCGCAGACCGGTGAGCGACGCCACTCGATCCTCGCTGCGGGACAGGAAAAGTCGTCGACTCTCCATAGGTAACTCTCAGTTCACTCTCAGATGGCGGCGGCATGCTGGTCTAATCAACTGTGCAATACCAAGATTCAGGAGCGACCAAGACGTCATGACCAACACCCCGCCGCGCGCCCCGCGACGTCCCTCCCGTCCGCCGTATGCGGATCATGCTAGGGGACAAGGGCACCCGACTGACGTCACGACAGGATCGAATCGCTCTCCCTATGACTGGCGCTACGCTGGTCAAGCGGTTATCACGCAGCCCTATGATTCGTATCACAGTGCGCGTGAGGAGATTACGGGCCCCATCGCTGTCCAGCGCAAGAGCCGCTCGCATGGTCGGGTCAAGATGATCGGTGGGGCCGTCGCTGTGGCCGTGGTGAGCGGCGGGATCGGTGCGGCGGTAGTAGCGGGTCAGTCGGACCCCGCGCCCGTCGCACAGTCCGCGGTGACTCAAGAGCCGTCCACCAGGCCCGCGGCGAGCGCGCCCGCAGGCTCGGTCGAAGAGGTCGCCGCCAAGGTGATGCCGAGTGTCGTCAAGTTGCAGATCGACACGGGTAACTCGAGTGGTGAAGGTTCGGGCATCGTCCTCACCTCGGACGGGCTGATTCTGACCAACAATCACGTGGTCTCCGAGGCTGCGTCGCGGAACGGCCGCGGCACCCGTGCCACCGTCTCCTTCTCCAACGGTCAGACGGTGCCCTTTGAGGTCGTCGGGACAGATCCGGCAGGCGACATCGCCGTGGTTCGCGCCCAAGGGGTTTCAGGACTCACGCCGATCACGATCGGATCGTCCGCCGATGTCCAGGTCGGCCAGAATGTCGTCGCCATCGGCTCGCCGCTGGGTCTGCAGGGAACAGTGACGACGGGCATCGTGAGCGCGCTGCACCGGCCGGTCTCCGCGGGCGGCGGTGGAGGCGAACAGCCGACGGTGCTCGACGCGATCCAGACCGACGCGGCCATCAACCCGGGCAACTCAGGTGGCGCACTGGTCAACATGCAGGGTGAACTGATCGGGGTCAACTCCGCGATCGCGACGCTCGGCGGCGGCCTGGAGGGGTCCGGCCCGCCGAACGGGTCGATCGGCCTCGGCTTCGCGATCCCCTCGGATCAGGCCAAGCGCATCGCCGAAGAACTGATATCGAACGGTACGGCCAGCCATGGCTCGCTGGGGGTGCAGCTCAGCAGCGACGCCGACGGTCCCGGCGCGGCCATCGCACGGGTCGTCGACGGGGGACCCGCCGCAGAGGCTGGATTGCCCGACGGCGTGGTGGTGACCAAGCTCGACGATCGGGTGATCGACGGCCCAGAGGCCCTGATCGCGGCGGTGCGGGCGAAGGCACCCGGAGACACTGTCACCCTCAGCTACGTCGACAGGTCCGGCGCGGACGGGACCGCCGAGGTCACACTCGGTCAGGCGTAGGTCGCGCGGACACTTCCTCCGAGCCGGCCCGGTTAAGGCACAATCGCGCAAGTGACACCGCCGCAACGTCCCGGTCAGCCCGATTGGCGTGACAGGCGTACGCCGCCGCCTGATCCGGCGACGCGGCGGCTCCCGCGTGCGGAGCCGCCGACCGAAAAGCTGCCGCGTGTGGAGCCGCCGACCGAAAAGCTCCCGAAAGCACGCCGATCCCCGCGCACCGCTCGAATCCGGCGGGCACCGTCGCCTGCCGACGCGAGGCCGACGCAGGTGATTCCACCGGTGGCGGCGTCACCGGCACCGTCTTCCACCGACCGCCCCCGGGGTCCGCGCCGCCGCAACCCTCAGACGGTGATCCTGACCTCCGTCATCGTGCTTGCTCTGATTGCCGGCGGACTCGCGGGTGCGGAGCTCTACGCCCGGCACCGCGCGGACACGATCCTGGTCGAGGTCGCCGAATGCGTCGTCGAGGACGGCGCCAGCGTTTCGTTCGGCGTGAACCCGCCTTTCCTGTGGCAGCACATCACCGGCGACTACACCAACATCTCGGTCACCACCGACGGCAACCGCGTGCAGAGCGCCAAGGGGATGACGGCCGAAGTCACCCTCGCTGACGTGCGGTTGCATGACTCGGGAGATTCCAAGGGAACGATCGGATCGCTCAACGCGACGCTCAGCTGGAGGTCGGCCGGTATCAAAGACACCGTGGCCGAAAACCTGCCTGGCGTAGGCAATCTCGTCACAGGCGTGCGCACCGACGCCGCGGCGGGAACAGTGATCCTGGACGCCGGCGACAACCGCGTCACCGCCAAGCCCGTCGTCACCGACGGTGACTTGAATTTGGAAGTTCTCGAGGTGACAGGCCCGCTGCCGAAGGATGGTGTGCAGGGCGCACTGGACGGATTGACGAAGAAGTTGAACGACAACTACCCGCTGGGAATCCACGCCGACAGCGTCGACGTGACCGACACCGGAGTCGTCGGAAAGTTCTCCAGCCGCAACGCGTCGATCCCCAACGAGGACGCCAACCCCTGCTTCGCGCGCCTCTAGCCCTCGCGCGGAGGATCGACGATGACCGAGATTTCCTTGCCCAGTTGGTAACCCGGCATCAGCGGTAGCTCGTCTCCGCTCCAGAACACCCCGGGGTCGAACCAGTTGTAGCTCTTCTCCGTCGACATCAATCCCATCTCCTCATAGGTGATCGCGACGGTCTCGGCGCAGTATGCAGTCTCCAGACCACCTTGCAGCTTCGCCTGCTTCTTCTTCTGGGTGGCCTCACTGACTTTACGGTGCAGGAACGGAATTCCGCGCGTGAAGTCGGCGGTGTTCACCCGGCCACGAAACCACCGGCCGGTGAGCCTCGCCGTGCTGGGAAAGGGTGTGCCGTCCATGCGGGCAACCACTTTCAGCGCGCGGTCCTCCTGCTCGCGGGTGGCTTCCGGCGTGAGCTGACGAAACCAGCAGCGCTGGTGATAGTTGTGCACCCAACGTTCGACGACCTGGCGTGCATCGTTGAGCTGAACTCCGCGGTGGTTGCCGCCGGACCACATGTCGGTGAGCTTGTCGCCGAGTTCGGCGTGCCAGATCAGCGGTGGCAAATCCTCGATGGCGATCGTCATTCCGACGTGGTTGACCGGGCTGTTGCTCATCGCCTGAATGGCGCGATCGGGTCCCGACGTGCCCCGGAACAGCCAGAGATCGCCGGTCCGGGTCTCTTCGAGCGCCTTGGCCAGCGACACGGAGCTTGGATTCACGAGAGCAGCTTAGGCAGACTCTCGGTATGCGTGGCATTTGGAAGTGGGTCGGACTGGCCGGGGTCGCCGGTGTCGTGGCGGGCGGGGCGCTGGTGGCGCGCGATCAGCGGCGGCGCAATGCGTACACACCCGAGGACATTCGCGATCGATTGCACCAGCGCGTGGCCGAAGCCGAGAGGACCGGAAGCTAGGCCGCCACGGCGTAGAGGCGGAACGTCCCGCTGAACCCCTTGAGGTTCGCGTCGCGGCCACCGTCGAACGCGAACTCGTCGTTGAGCGAGTCGCGTACCTCCTTGCTGACCAGCACCTCACCGCCTTCGGCCTCGCCGGCCACGCGGGCGGCCATCGCGACGTTGCGCCCGAACAGGTCGTCGCCGCGCCGCACGGACTTGCCCACATGAATTCCGATTCGCACCCGAATGTTCTCGGACTCTCTGCGAAGCGAGCGCTGGATATCGAGGCTGCATCGCACCGCCTGATCCGGCTGGGCGAACGCGACCATGAAACCGTCGCCCTGGCTCTTCACCACGTGGCCCGAATGCTTCGTGACGTGCCTGCGCACCATTTTGTCGTGTCTGCCGATCAACCTGACCCACGCGCGATCCCCGATGCGTTCGTTGAGTGCCGTCGACTCTTCGATGTCGGAGAACAGGATCGCGACGCGACCGCTGGGCGCCAGTCGAGCCAGGTCTGGACGTTCGACCTCGGCCCAGTCGGCGAGGTCTTCGATCGAGGACCGCACCGCGGCGCCGAATCCGTCCTTACGCAGGATGTTGGCCGTCTGCCACACCGTCTTGACGGCCTCGCGACCACCGGTGAGCAGCATGTTCCTGGTGTCGACGCGGCTGCGCAGCGCTTCGAGTTCCTCGCGGTCGCGGTTGCGCTGTACGTAGAGCACGACGAGCGCGACGGCCTCTGCCATGGCGATCGCACCGAGCACGTAGGCCGCGATCTGTGCACCCATCACAGCTCAAGTATTGGATGCTGAAGCCGTGATGTCTGGGAAGTCTGGGATGTCGGCGCAAGCCCCCTATTACGAGAGTCGCTATATCCGCGCGAACCACCCTGACCGGCCGCAGGCGCTGTGGTTGCGCGAGACGCTACTGATGCCGACGGCGGGTGATCCCGTCGCGGACGTCTGGGTGATGGTGTTCGACCCCGGCGGGTCGGGTAACCGCGCGCTCAAGGAGCCCTACGCCATCGACGCGGCCTCCTACGAGTACGACGATTGGACCGCGCGGATCGGCGCCGCGACCCTCGATGATCGGTCCGCGCAGGGCGTCGTGACCGGCGGCCCAAGTCTGATTGCCGGCTCAGCCGGCGGTCGATCGGCGCGCTGGGATCTCCGGATCACCCCCGGACTGGACGCACCGGTCAAGCTCCTCACCGAGCGTGCGTACCGGGCGCGGATCCCGACGGCGAAGACCACGGTGCGACATCCGCTTGCGCGGTTCAACGGAGCACTCGAGCTCGACGACGCCCGCGTCGTCGTCGACGACTGGACTGGAAGCGTGAACCACAATTGGGGGACCAAACACACGCCGGCGTATGCCTTCGGCCAGGTGTGCGGGTTCGACAATGCGCCGGACTCAACCCTGGAGATCGTGACGGCGCGAGCGGCGATCGGCCGGTTCCTGACGCCGGCCGCCACGCTGTTCGTATTCCGGCACGAGGGTGAGGAGTTCGCGGTCCGATCGATCCTGAGCAGTTTGCAGACGCACGCGCGTTATCGACCGTTCGCGTGGACCTTCGGTGGCCGGATCGGGGATCACATGATCGAGGGGGAGATCGTCGCCGAGCCCGAAGACGTCATCGGGCTGACGTACACCGACACCGACGGCGGGCAGAAGTACTGCTACAACTCGGCCATCGCGACGTGTCGAATCCAGGTGGCGGGCAGGGCATTTTCACGTGCGGAACTCGTCGCCTCCCAGCGTGCCATGTTCGAGATCCTCACCGACACCCGTCATGACGCGGTGCCATTGCTGGCTTAGGTGAATGCCTTCGTCACCGTCATCCCGCGGATGTGAAGCCACTGCGATTCTTCGGCCGATTTCTCGCAGTGGTTTCACACGCGCGGGGCTTGTCGGGGTGAGTCGGCACACTCACGCCATGGGGGAGTGGCCATTCATCGGCAGCGAGGCGATCGCAGGAGGACGGTTGACGCCTTACGCCCTACGAAGCCGGTTCGCTGCGATGCATCCCGACGTCTACATCGCGAAGGGTGCAGAAGTCACGGCCGTCACCCGCGCCAAAGCGGCGTGGCTGTGGTCTCGGCGTAAGGCAGTGATCGCGGGACAGTCAGCAGCTGCGCTGCACGGGGCGAAGTGGATCGACTGTCGCGGTCCTGCTCAGTTGATTTACGACAATCGACGCCCTCCACGCGGTATCCGCACTTGGGCCGACCGCTTCGACGATGACGAGATCCAACTGCTGAACGGCATGATGGTGACGACGCCTGCACGCACCGCGTTGGACATTGCCTGCCGCTACGACGTGGAGTCCGCGGTCGCCAAGATCGATGCGCTTGCCCGCGCGACGAAACTGAAGGTAGCCGACGTCGAACTGCTCATCGATCGGTATCGCGGTCGGCACGGGATCAAGAATGCGCGTGTCGCATTGGATCTCGTTGACGCGGGAGCCGAATCGCCACGCGAAACGTGGCTGAGATTGCTGCTCATCCGGGCGGGGTTTCCCAGACCCCAGACCCAGGTACCGGTGTACAACGAGTACGGCGTGCTGGTGGCGATTTTGGACTTGGGCTGGGAGGACATCAGGGTAGGTGCCGACTACGAAGGTAAGCACCACTGGAATAGCCGCAGTCAGATCGACCACGACATCAGGCGTTTCGAAGACATCGGCGAATCGGGCTGGATCGACATCCGAGTGACGGCACGGGACACCGAGGCTGGTGTCATCCGTCGTATCGCTGCCGCTCGAGCGCGCGGAGAGTGCAGAACTACCGGCTAGAAGCCTTCGGTCAGCACCCGGTCCAGTGTGTCGACGTAGAAGTCGGCGCCCTCGATGTCAATGCACAACGGCGGCTTGGTCTTCAGGATGTTCAGATGATCGCCCGTCGGCTGGATGATCACGCCGAGTTCGAGCATGCGGTCGCAGATCGCGGCGGTCTCTTCGGTCGCGGGCTCGAGGGTATGCGCATCGCGGACCATCTCGACGCCGAGGTACAGCCCGATCCCGTGCACGGTGCCGATGATGGGATGCCGCTGCTGCAGCGCCTGCAGCCCGGCCTTGAGATGCGCGCCGACGTGAGAGGCGTTCTGCTGCAGCGCCTCTTCCTCCAGTACGTCGAGCACCGTGATGCCAATCGCGCACGACAGGGGGCTACCGCCGGTCGACGAGAAGAAGTAGCCCTGCGACGCGAACCTGTCCGCGACTTCGCGACTGGTGATCACCGCCCCGAGCGGGTAGCCGTTGCCCGTCGACTTGGCGATCGACACGATGTCGGGCACGGCCCCCTGCTGCTGAAAACCCCAAAACCATTCGCCGAGACGGCCATATCCGACCTGCACCTCGTCGGAGATCGCGAGCCCACCGCCCGCCCGCACGGCCGCATACACCTGTTGCAGATAGCCGTCAGGCAGCGCCATTCCGCCCGCATTGCCGTACACGCTTTCGCAGATGAACCCTGCGGGCGCGCGGCCGGCGGCGATCAGTTCGTTGATCTGTCGCACCGCCTCATCGGTGTACCGCACCGCGTCGGCCCCGCGATACTTGCCACGGAAGCTGTTGGGCGATTCGACCGTGTGCACCCACTCCGGCCGGGTCGCGAGCGCGTTCGGGTTGTCGGCGATCGAGGTCGACACCGCGTCGGTGCCGTACGTCCAGCCGTGGTAGGCCTCCCTGACCGCGACCACATCGCGGCGGCCGGTCGCCGCCGTCGCCAGCCTGATCGCCAGATCACTTGCTTCCGAACCGGAGTTGACCAGGAAGACCGTGTCCAGCGGGTCGGGCAGAGTCGCGGCCAGCCGCTCACTGAACTCGACCACCGCCTCGTAGTTGAACCGTGAGTTCGTGTTCAGCTTCCGCAGCTGACGGGCGGCGGTGGCGGCGACGCGGGGGTGTGCGTGGCCGAGCACGGTCACGTTGTTGACCATGTCGAGATAGCAGCGGCCCCGGGTCGACAGCAGGTAGTTGCGCCATCCGCGCTCGATCTGCGGGGGCGTGCGGTAGTAGTGCTCCTGCACCTGCGCGAAACTGGCCTCCCGACGCGTCAGCAGATCCGGCGCCGCCGCCACCTCCGTCGGGCCCAGCCCGAGCAGGGGACGTGGATCCCGGGTCAGCGCAAGCCATCCCGGCGCCAGCTCTGCGGTCGTGAACTGCGGCGCCGCAGGTGCACCTGTCGGCCGCACCGATACCTGCACCCAGCGTTGCGCCGACGCCTCCGCCAGGGTTTCGCCGGCGCGCAGGCTGCCCGACCCCACCGGACGCACCCCGGCGAGCATCAGCTCGTAACCGGAGCCCTGAAAGGTGATGCCATCGGCGGACGCGTCGGCGACGACACCATCCCACGGGGCGCGCAGCGCGATGTCCGATGCCGGCCACATACTGACGCCGGTTGGTACGACGGCCGGGCTGTCCTGGCTCAACTTCGGCGCCCGGTTCAGCCTTGGCTGACCATAAACGGTCACCACCAGGTCGGCGCCGTCCCGAACGGCGGCGCGCGCCTGCGAATCCTCGAGATCTGCTGTGAGCCAGCCGCCGTCGTCGTAGCTGTCAGCCGTCGTGGACAGGTCGAGTGTCACCGCCGCGGCGTCGACGAGCGGCGTCGTCACCTCGATCGCCACAGGTGTCCGGCTCAACCCGAGGTCGGCTTTGACGATCTCGGTCATGACGTCCATCGGCACCGAGACGGCCTGCTCGAACATGCGCCATTCGCCGTCGGACTGCTCGGTCACGTAGTCGTTGTCGGGGTCGAGCGCCGCCTGCTGTGCACCGCTGACGATCAACACAGCGGTGCGCAACACCAACAAGGGCCACAGCGCGTCCGCTTCGATTGCGGTGAGTGGGCGAATGTCGTTGAACGCGCGGATCGCCGGCAGCACCGACGTCGGATCGCTGCCCGCATGCCCCAGCACACACGACGCCGTTATCGCGAGCTCGGCGACCGCCCAGCTGTCGGTCAGGTCGCCGAAGTCGATGACTCCGTCGGCGTGGGCGCCCGACACCACCATGTTGGCATCGGTGAGATCCAGATGGACCGCCTGCCGCGGCAGGTCATCGGCCAGTGGCGCGATGCGCGACCACGCCTGCCGCGCCGCCGTCTCGAGTGCGGTCCGGTGTCCGGTGTCCGATACGTGCGAAATCAGTTCGGCGACAACGTCGGCGCCGTGCCGTAGATCCCATTGCAGGATTCGGTCCAGGCCGGGATGGGTGAAACCGGCGAGCGCACGGCTCACCCGGCCCGCCACCTCGCCGAGGCCGGCGACCGCTGTCGGCGACAGGTAGCCCGACTGCAGCAGGGTGCCGCCGGGAAGGTACTGCAGCAGCCGGACGTAGGCAGGTCCGTCGACCAAACCCATGATGGTCGTACACTTCTCGCCGGCGATGTTCGGCAGTGGGACCGCGACGCGTAAACCGGGTTCGCTCGAGGCGATCAGATCGGCCGCGAGGTCCTGAGCCTGCAGCTCGGTGGCGTTGAAGGCGGGGTTGGCGACCTTCAGCACACCGGCGATCGTCCCGTCTTCAGAAATGACGGTGAAGTTCCGGTCTTGCTGGCTGCCAAGGGATTCGGCGCTGGCCGACAGTCCGTAGTGCTCACGCAGGATCTGCTCGGCCTGCTCCTCGCTCACCTGCGGCGCGGGCAACCCCGGCTCTTCGAGGAAATTGAAGCCGACGGTGCGGCGATCTCCGGTCACTTGCAGACGAACTGAACAACGACTTCGGAGAAGGCATCGTTGTCGTCTCCGGCTGCGGTGTGCCCGGCGTCCGACAATTCGACGAACTCGGCGCGGGGTACCTTCTCCAGAAAGTCTTTGACACCTTCGGAACTGACCACGTCGGAAAGCTTGCCCCGGATGAGCAGGATCGGGATCGTCGACTCCACAACCGCGCGCTCGAGCTTCTCCACCCGGACGAACGGGTCGTCCATCGGTGCGGTGAGGAACGCCGGATCCCAGTGCCAGTACCACCGCCCGTCACGCAAACGCAGATTCTTCTTCAAACCCTCGGGGCTGCGCGGCTTCGTCCGGTAGGGGAGATATGCGGCGACCGCGTCGGCCGCCGCGTCGAGCGACTCGAAGCCCTCGATGCCGCTCGACATGAACTCGCGAATGCGCGCGCTGCCGTCCTTCTCGTAGCGCGGCACCACGTCGACGAGTACGAGTTTGGTCACCCGCTGCGGTCCGGCGGCGTGTGCGACCAGCATTCCGGTCATTCCGCCCATGCTTGCGCCGATCAGGATGACCGGACGGCCGATCTGGTCGATGACGGCCAGGGTGTCGTTACACAGCGCATCGATCGTGTAATTGGCATCAGGTGCGCGGTCGCTATCGCCGTGTCCACGACTGTCCAGAGCGACGACGTGCAGCCCGTGGTCGGCCAGGATCTGCCCGGTGCCCTTCCACGAGAAGCGGTTCTGGCCGCCGCCGTGGAGCAACAGCACCGTCGGCCGATCCTGCGCGGACGGTGCCCCGCGGTTCCACTCGTCGGCGACCAGGGTGATGTCGGCGTCGACGCCGGCTACCCGGAACTTCACCGTTTGCGGCTCACTGCGTGTGGCATCCAACCGACTTCCTCTCCGCCGATCCGGAGCCTCACGTTACCGAGGCAGAATTTGCGTGTAACTTCGGCCCGGCTGGCGAACGGCCTTCCTATGATTTGCGACGTGCAGCCAGAAACCGCCGAGGGTGATGACCGTGGTTGCATCATCGATGCTGCATATACCTGCCTGTCAGAGCCCCATTCCGGCGCGATCCCGATCGCGGCGATCCTGCAGCGCGCGGGTGTGTCGACGCGGGCGTTCTACCGCCACTTCGAATCCAAGGACGAATTGTTCCTGGCGATGCTGCGCCAGGAGACCGACTTGTTGGCTGAGCGCCTGGACCGCATCTGTGCCGAAGTCCCCGGCGGCCCGGCGGATCAGGTCAGGGCCTGGATATCCGGCATGTTCGGATTGATTCACGACGACCAGACCCGAATGCACTTCTCGGTAATCGATTCCGACGAAGTGCGCGCCGCGAAGGGATACCGCGAGACGCGCGAGCAAGCCCACGCTGACCGCGAGCGCTCGCTGGTCGGGATCCTGCGCCGCGGCCGCGACGACGGGACCTTCCCGCTCACGAATCCCGAGCAGGACGCGATCGCCATCAGCGCAGTGGTCAGCAGGGTGATGCTCAGCCAGCACTACGAGGACAGGGAAGGTGTGCAGCGGGCGCAGAACCGGGTCCTGGACTTCGCGTTACGTGCCCTGGGCGCCACCCCGCGATGAGTTTTGATTGCGCCGGAAGTCGGTTCTGACATGCCTTCCATTACGCCAAGCCTGTGGTTCGACAACAATCTCGAGGAAGCCGCGGCGTTCTATACCGCAATCTTCCCCAACTCCTCGATCGAGGGGTTCGAGCACTACACCGACGCCGGCCCGGGTACGCCCGGTGAGGTCGCGTGGGGCACATTCTCGCTGGACGGGCAACGTTTCATCGGCATCAATGGCGGTCCGCAGTTCCCGTTTTCCGAGGCGGTGTCCTTCGAAATCCGCTGCAAGGACCAGGCGGAGGTCGACTATTACTGGGAGCGGTTGCTCGACGGGGGCGAGGAGTCGCAGTGCGGCTGGCTCAAGGATCGATTCGGCCTGAGCTGGCAGGTTGTGCCCGACCGGCTCTATGAGCTGCTTGCCGACCCGGACCCCGCACGCGCCGCTGCGGCAAACAAAGCGATGCTCGGAATGCGCAAGATCGTCATCGCCGAATTGGAGGAAGCAGTCCGTATTTGACGGTTACTGCATCTAAATAGCATCTCGGAAGTAGCCTTTCGTATGGCTTTCGGCGGGGTGCGACGTCAGTGTCACGGTCCAGATGGCGTGATTCAAATCCGTGATGCTACGGTCACCCGCGTCCCATCGCGCTGCCCAGATTCACAGCACTTGTGGGGGCAGGGGATCGGTTCAGGCGGAAGGAAGTAGCACGTGGTCGCTTCCGACGTCCTCGTCAAGCCGGTCCGCGCAGTCGGCGGTTTCTACGGGATGGCGCTCGACACGTTCGTCGCGATGGTCAGGCCGCCGTTCGCATGGCGCGAATTCATCACCCAAGCCTGGTTCGTCGCGCGGGTGTCGATCGTGCCGACCTTGATGTTGACGATCCCCTACACCGTGCTGCTGACGTTCACCTTCAACATTCTGCTCAGGGAGTTCGGTGCGGCCGACTTCTCGGGAACCGGTGCCGCGCTCGGCACGGTGCGGCAGATCGGTCCGATCGTGACGGTGCTGGTTGTCGCGGGCGCGGGCGCCACGGCCATGTGCGCCGACCTCGGTGCCAGGACCATTCGTGAGGAACTCGACGCGCTGCGGGTGATGGGCGTCGATCCGATCCAGGCGCTCGTGGTACCGCGCGTGCTGGCCGCGACCCTGGTGTCGCTGGCACTGTCCGCGACGGTGATCCTCGTCGGCCTCGCGGGCGCCTACTTCTTCTGCATCTACATCCAGAACGTGTCACCCGGTGCGTTCGCTGCGGGCCTGACGCTGATCATCGGCGCGCTCGACGTCACCATCGCGCTGATCAAGGCGGCCTTGTTCGGGCTCTCGGCCGGTCTGATCGCCTGCTACAAAGGCATATCCGTGGGCGGCGGCCCGGCGGGCGTCGGCAACGCGGTCAACGAGACCGTTGTCTTCACTTTCATGGCGCTGTTCGCGATCAACGTCGTCGCGACCGCGGTGGCAGTGCGGGTGACGATGTGAGCAGCGCACCTGTGGAACGGACCCGCCGGCCGATCGACCGGCGGTTCCCTCGCTTGGCGAAGCGGCTCGACGGTTATGCCGGAGCGTGGAATCACGTCGGCATGCAGACGAAGTTCTACGGCAAGACGCTGCGCAGCATCCCGTACGTGTTCACCAACTACCGGATCGAGCTGATGCGCATCATCGCTCAGATGGGCCTGGGCACAGGCGCTCTGGTGGTGATCGGCGGAACGGTCGCGATCGTCGGCTTTCTCACGGTGACCACCGGCGCCCTGGTGGCGGTGCAGGGCTATACCGACTTCTCCGAGATCGGCGTCGAGGCGTTGACGGGGTTCGCGTCGGCGTTCTTCAATGTCCGCCTCATCGCACCGGCGACCACGGCGATCGCACTGGCGGCCACCATCGGCGCCGGCGCCACGGCGCAACTGGGCGCCATGCGGATCAACGAGGAGATCGACGCGCTCGAGGTGATGGGAATCCGCAGCATCGCGTACCTCGCGTCCACCCGCGTTATTGCGGGCCTCGTGGTCGTGATCCCGCTGTACTGCGTCGGCGTGCTCGCCTCGTTCTGGGCCGCACGATTCGGCACCACCGTGATCTACGGCCAGTCGACCGGTGTGTACGACCACTACTTCCGCACATTCCTGAATCCGACGGACCTGGTGTGGTCGTTCGTTCAGAGCATCGCGATGGCCGTGGTGATCATGTTGATTCATACCTATTACGGCTTCTCGGCAAGCGGCGGACCGGCGGGCGTGGGGGAGGCTGTGGGACGTGCGGTGCGCACCTCGCTGATCGTCGCGGCTTTCGTGGTGATGATGATCTCGCTCGCGGTGTACGGGCAAACCGGCAACTTCAATCTGGCTGGATGACGCGATGGCTGACGCGAGGGACGACGAGGGGTTGCACCCGGCTTGGTGGACGCTGTTCTTGGTGCTGCTGGTGATTGGCGCCATCTGGTTGACGGCGGCGTTGTTCACGGGTTCGCTGGAGAAGTTCGTGCCGGTCACGCTGACGTCCGAGCGGTCCGGTCTGGTGATGGAAACCGACGCCAAGGTCAAGCTGCGCGGTGTTCAGGTCGGGCGGGTCGCCGCAATCGAGGGCGGCAGCGAACCGGTCAAGCTCAAGCTCGAGATCTACCCGGATCAACTCCAGTACATTCCGGCCAACGTCGAGGCGCAGATCCGCGCCACCACGGTGTTCGGCGCCAAGTTCGTGGATCTCGTCTATCCGAGCGATCCCAGCTCGGAACGGCTGAGGGCCGGCCAGGTGCTGGTGTCGCGCAACGTCAGCGTCGAGGTCAACACGGTGTTCGAGAACGTCGTCGGCGTGCTCGACCAGATCGACCCGGCCAAGCTCAACAGCGTGCTGTCGGCGCTCGCCGAAGGTGTCCGCGGCAAGGGCGAGCGGATCGGGGAGGCGACCACCGACGCCAATCAGGTCCTTCTCGCACTGAACCCGCGCAGCGAGACCATCCGCGCCGACTGGCAGTCGATCAAGAACTTCAGCGACACCTATAGCGTTGCGGCACAAGACATTCTCGCGACGCTCAACGCAGCCAGCACCACCAGCGAGACCGTCACCAGGAATGCGGACGCCTTGGATGCATTGCTGCTCAGCACAATCGGGCTCTCCAACAGCGGTATCGCGCTGCTCGCGCCGAGTCAGGCGAATCTGATCAAGGCCATCAACGTGCTCGAGCCGACGACCAACCTGCTGTACAAGTACAACCCCTCCTACACCTGCTTGCTGTTGGGTGCCAAGCATCTACTGGACCACGGCGGGTACGAAGCGCCGGGCGGCAATGGGCGATCGATCGTCCTCGACGCCGGTCTGGCCCTCGGGGATGACCCGTACAGCTTCCCGCGGCACCTGCCGATCGTCGGCGCCAAGGGCGGTCCCGGGGGCAAGCCGGGTTGCGGGTCGCTGCCCGACGTCAAGGAGAACTGGCCCGTCCGCCAGCTCGTGACGAACACCGGCTTCGGAACCGGAGTCGACTGGCGACCCAACCCCGGCATCGGCTTCCCCGGCTACGTCAACTACCTGCCGACCACTCGTGCGGTGCCCGAGCCGCCGAGCATCCGAAACCTGTTCGGCGGCCCCGCGATCGGTCCGGTCCCGTATCCGGGCGCCCCCGCGTACGGTGCGCCGCTGTACGCGCCGGACGGAACGCCGCTGTGGCCGGGCCTGCCGCCGGCCCCGCCACCGGGAGCGCCGAAGGATCCGGGTCCGCGGCCGGGGTCTGAGCCCTTCGTGGTGCAGGCGCCCGCCTTCCAACAACCGACACCGTTGCCACCGGTTCCGCTGCCGCACTTCGCGGCACCAGGACCGTGACCGCCCGACACTTCGACCGGAAAGGAATGCCGCAATGACCGCCAACTGGAAAAGCGCAGCCGTGCGTCTCGGCGTCTTCCTTGCGGTGTGTCTGCTCGGCGTGTTCGCGCTGTACGCGGTATTCGGGCAGATGCGCTTCGGAGAAAAGGCCAACACATACAAGGCCGAGTTCCTGAACGTGACCGGCCTGGAGAAGAACGACTTCGTCCGCATCGCGGGCGTGGAGGTCGGCAAGGTCGAGAACATCTCCATCCAAGGGGATACGACCGCACTCGTCGAGTTCACCGCCGACGACTCGGTCGTGCTCACTGACGGCAACCGGGCGGTGATCCGGTACGACGACCTGATCGGCGGCCGTTACCTGTCGCTGGTGGAGGGTGCGGGTGGCACCACGAAAGTCAGGCCGGGGGAAACGATTCCGCTGGCCCGGACATCGCCCGCACTGGATCTCGATGCGCTGATCGGTGGCTTCCGGCCGCTGTTCTCGGCGTTGGACCCCGACCAGGTGAACGCCTTGTCCGGACAGCTGATTCAGGCGTTCGAGGGCCAGGGCGCGACAATCGGCTCATTCCTGTCGCAAACCGCGGCGCTGACCAACACACTGGCCGACCGCGATCAGTTGATCGGTGAGGTCATCGTCAACCTGAACACCGTGCTCGGATCGCTCGGCGGCCAAAGTGACCAGTTCGCAAAGGCGGTCGACTCGCTGTCGGAGCTGGTGCAGGGACTCGCGGAGCGCAGGACCGATATCGCCAACGGTGTCGCGTACGCGAATGCCGCAGCAGGCAGTGTCGCGGATCTGCTGTCGCAGGCGCGTCCGCCGTTCGCGAAGACCATCCAGGAAACCGACCGGGCGGCAGGCATTGTGGTGGCCGATATCGACTACTTCGACAACCTGATCAACACCCTCCCCGACGCCTATCAGGCGTTGAGCCGGCAGGGCATCTACGGTGACTTCTTCTCGTTCTACCTGTGCGACATCATCCTCAAGCTCAACGGCAAGGGTGGCCAGCCGGTCTACGTGAAGATCGCCGGACAGCCGACGGGGAGGTGCGCGCCGCGATGAAGCCGTTCTCCGAACGTAGTCCGCTCGTCATGGGTGCCATCGGCCTCGGCCTGACCGCCGGGATCGTGCTCGTCGCGCTCCAATACGACAAGATCCCGTTCATCAACCAGACCAAGGAGTACTCGGCATACTTCGACGAGGCCGGCGGCCTGACAACCGGTGCGGGCGTCCAGGTTTCGGGCTTCCAGGTGGGCCAGGTCCGGTCGATCGATCTGGACGGGCCGCAGGTGCTGGTCAAGTTCACCATCGACGACGACATCGCGCTCGGGGACCGCACCGAGGCCGCGATCAAGACCAAGGGCCTGCTGGGCGCGAAAATCCTCGAGGTCACGTCGCGCGGCGACGGCCGCCAGGAGGGCACGATTCCGCGTGACCGCACGACATCGCCGTACCAGCTGCCCGACGCGCTGGGTGAGCTCGCGACGACCATCAGCGGTCTGGACACCACGCAGCTTTCCGATTCCCTGCGGGTGGTTGCGGATACGTTCTCCGAGACCCCGCCCGAGCTCCGGGTCGCCGTCGAGGGCGTTGCCCGATTCTCCGAGACCCTCAACCAGCGCGACGCCGAGTTGCGGGAACTGCTCACCAATGCCAACAAGTCGACGGCGGTGCTGGCCGAGCGCAGCGACCAGGTTGTCAGCCTGATCGCCGACACCAACGCGCTGCTGGCGGAGCTGCAGAACCAGAGCGCCGCCATCGACCAGATCTCGGGCAGCATCTCGGCGCTGAGCCAGCAGTTGGAGGGTTTCATCTCCGAGAACCGCGACACGATGAGGCCCGCGATCGACAAGCTCAACGGCGTGCTGACGGTCCTCGACAACCGCAAGGAGCGGCTGCAGAAGGGGCTGAAACTGCTGACCGGCTATGCGATGTCGCTGGGGGAGTCGGTCTCGTCGGGGCCGTTCTTCAAGAACTACATCGCCAACCTGCTTCCCGGCCAGTTCCTGCAGCCTTTCATCGACGTGGCGTTCTCCGACCTCGGTCTGGATCCCAACGTGCTGTTGCCATCCGAGCGCACCGACCCGCAGATCGGCACACCCGCAGTCCCGGCGATGCCGGTGCCGTACCCACGTACCGGCCAGGGCGGCGAGCCGAATCTTCAGCTGCCCGATGCCATCACGGGCAATCCGGGGGATCAAGGGTGTGGTCCGCCCGGTATACCGCTGCCCGGCCCGACCGGCTGCTACCCGTACCGCGAGCCGCTGCCGCCTGGACCGCCCGGCGGCCCGCCGCCCGGACCGCCCGCGGCTGCGCCGCCGGGACTGGGGTCCATCCCCGTCCCGACGCCAAGCCCGGTGATGGTTCCCGCGCCGGGTGAGGTCTACTCGGATCCGGTGGCCGGCCGATGAATCGCATTCGCAAGAGCTGGGTGGCCGTGGGGCTGGTCGTGCTGCTGGTCGCCGGTGTGGTCGTCCTGCTGCGCACCAGCGACACCATCAACCGCACGAACGTAGTTGCCTACTTCGACAACAGCAACGGCATCTACGTGGGTGACGACGTGCGGATACTCGGTGTGAACGTCGGCTCGATCAGCAAGATCGAGCCGGAGCCCGACCGCGTCAAGATCTCGTTCTGGTACGACAGCAAGTACAAGGTGCCCGCGGACGCCAACGCCGCGGTCCTGTCGCCGACGCTGGTGACCTCGCGTGCGATCCAGCTGACGCCGGTGTACACGGGCGGTGCCACGATGGCCGACAACACGGTGATTCCGCGTGAGCGCACGGTGGTGCCGGTCGAATGGGACACGCTGCGTTCTCAGCTCGAACGACTGGCCCAGGAGTTGCAGCCCACCGAGCCCGGTGGGGTGAGCCCGCTCGGCGCGGTGATCAACACCGCCGCCGACAACCTGCGTGGCCAGGGTGCGAACATCCGCGACACGGTGATCAAGCTGTCGCAAGCCTTTTCGGCTCTCGGCGACAAGAGCACCGACATATTCTCGACCATCAAGAACCTGTCGATCCTGGTGTCGGCTCTGCAGGACAGTACGAACCTGATGCGTCAACTGAACCAAAACCTGGCGTCGGTCACCGGCCTGCTTGCCGACAATCCCAATGAGGTCGCCGACGCGGTGCGGGATTTCAACGCCGTCATCGGTGACGTCCAGACGTTCGTCGCGGACAACCGCGAATCCCTGGGCACCACATCGGACAAGCTCGCCGGTGTGACACAGGCGCTGAACGACAGCCTCGACGACGTCAAACAGTTCCTGCATGTGGCGCCCAACTCATTCCAGAACTACGTCAACGTCTATCAACCGGCGCAAGGTGGCGCCAGCGCGATCCTGGCGGTCAACAACTTCGCCAACCCGATCAGCTTCCTGTGCGGTGCGGTGCAGGCGGCGTCGCGGCTGAATGCCGAGCAGTCGGCGAAGCTGTGCGTGCAGTACCTGGCGCCGATCATCAAGAACCGTCAGTACAACTTCCCGCCGATCGGCCAGAACCTCTTCGTCGGTGCGCAGGCGCGGCCGAACGAGATCACCTACAGCGAGGAGTGGATGCGGCCCAATTACATTCCGCCGCAGCCGCCGGTCGCTGCGCCATCGCCGGCGCCGGACGGCTCTGCGCCGCCCCCACCGCCGGGACCCCCGCTTCCTGCCGAGGCCGTCGTGGCCACGAACCCAACCGACGGTCTGCAGGGAATGATGGTGCCGCATGGAACGGGGCCGCGATGACGACGCGACGAATTCGATTGCGCACCAGCGCAGCACTGCTGGCAGTCGCCGCGGTTGTTTCCGGCTGCGGTGACTGGCAGGGACTGAACTCGATTCCGCTGCCGGGGGTGCAGGGCCGCGGGCCCGGCGCGTTCACCATTCAGGCGCAGATGCCCGACGTCGACAACATCGAGCCGAATTCCCGGGTCCGCGTTGCAGACGTGACGGTCGGCAACGTGACCAAGATCGAGCGGCAGGGTTGGAACGCCCTGGTCACGATGGAGCTCAACGAGAATGTCCAGCTGCCCGCCAACGCCACGGCCAAGCTGGGGCAGACCAGCCTGTTGGGTTCGCTGCACATCGAACTCGCGCCCCCGACCGATGTGGCGCCGGAGGGCAGGCTGCACGAAGGTTCGCTGATTCCGCTGAAGTCGGCGAGCAATTACCCGAGCACCGAGCAGACGCTGGCGTCGGTTTCCCTGCTGCTCAATGGTGGTGGGATCGGGCATGTTCAGGACATCACCGAGGCGTTCAGCACCGCGTGGACGGGCCGCGAAGCCGACCTGCGCAGTCTCATCGAGCAGCTCGACATCTTCATCGGATACGTGAACGACCAAAAGGGCGACATCATCGCCGCCAACGAGAGCATCAACAATCTGGTCGGCCAGTTCGCCGAGCAGAAGCCGGTGGTGGACAGGGCATTACGCACGATCCCCGATGCGCTCGAGGTGTTGAAGGATCAGCGGAACAATCTTTCCGAGGCGCTCGTGCAGCTGGGCAGGTTCAGCGCGTTGGCCGCCGATTCGGTCGACCAGACCAAGGAAGCGCTCGTCCAGGAGCTGAGGGACCTCGGGCCGACGCTCGAACAGCTTGCCAATGCGGGCCCGGCTCTGACGCGGGCACTGAGCTTCCTGCCGACGTTCCCGTTCCCGAAAGAGACGTTGACCAACTGGATCCGAGGCGACTACGCGAACCTGTCATTGATCGTGGACATGACGCTCAGCCGCATCGACCAAGGTCTCTTCACCGGAACACGATTCGAATGCAACCTGACGTGGTTGGAGTTGTTCTGGGGCCGCACCGTCGGCCAGATGCCCAGCCCGTGCAACCACCACGTTCCGCCCCCTGGCGGCAACCCGTTGCTCGAGGCGTATCGCTGGGATCAGGGGCCGTGACATGCGACTGACTCGACAGATCGTCATCCAGCTGATGATCTTCAGCGTGCTGGCCGTGGTGGCGCTGGGCATCATGGTGATCTCGTACATGCGCCTGCCCGCGCTCATGGGCATCGGGGAGTATCGCGTCACCCTGGAGCTGCCGGAAGCCGGTGGGCTGTATCCGCGCGGGAACGTCACCTACCGCGGAACTCAGGTCGGCATCGTGAAGAGTGTCAAACTCACCGACAACGGTGTCGCGGCGGATCTTTCGCTTGATTCCGACGTGCCGATCCCCGCCGACCTCGAGGCCGAGGTACACAGCGTGTCCGCGGTGGGTGAGTTGTACGTTCAGTTGATTCCGCGCAGCGGCGACGGCCCGATACTCCGGGACGGCGATGTCATCCCGCAGGATCGCGCGCGGGTCCCCATCGACGTGAACACGGTCCTGGATGCCACCAACCGCGGTCTTGCCGCGATTCCGCGCGACAACCTGCGCACGGCAGTCGATGAGGCGTACACCGCGTTAGGCGGCCTCGGACCCGAGCTGTCCCGATTGGTCGACGGCGGCACCAACCTGGCCATCGACGCTCGCGAGAACCTCGACCCGTTGACGACCCTGATCGATCAGTCGCAACCGATCCTCGATTCCCAGACCGACACCGGTGGCGAGATTCAGGCGTGGGCGGCCAATCTCGCGTCGGTCACCGACCAGTTGCAGTCACAGGACGCCGCCGTGGCGGGCATTCTCGAAAAGGGGCCCGGCGCAGCCGAAGAGGTGCGGGCGCTATTCGACAGATTGCAGCCGACGCTGCCGATCGTGTTGGCCAACCTGGTGAACATCGGCGAGGTCGCCGTCGCCTATCAGCCCAGCCTCGAACAGCTGTTGGTGTTGTTCCCGCAGGGCACCGCGACGACGCAGGCGATCGGTGTGGCCAAGGCGAACACCAAACAGGACTACATGGGCGACTACTTGACGCTGAACCTCAACCTGAACCTGCCGCCACCGTGCACGACCGGATTCCTGCCGACCCAGCAGCAGCGGGTCCCCGCCCTGCAGGACTATCCGGACCGGCCCGCCGGCGACGTGTACTGCCGCATCCCGCAGGACGCGCCGTTCAACGTGCGCGGTGCGCGCAATCTCCCGTGTGTGACGGTGCCGGGCAAACGCGCACCCACGGTGAAGATGTGCGAAAGCGGAGAGACGTACGTGCCGCTCAACGACGGCTACAACTGGAAGGGCGACCCCAACGCCACCCTGTCCGGTCAGCCGATTCCCCAGCTGCCTCCCGGAGAAGTAGCTCCTCCGCCGGCTCCGGCGCCGCCGCCGATCGCAGCGGCCGAATACGACCCTGCGACAGGCACATACGTCGGACCGGACGGGAAGATCTACGAGCAGTCCAACCTTGCCGACGGCGCCGCCGAGCAGACGTGGCAGTCCATGCTGGTGCCGCCGGGGAACTGACGACGCCGCTTCGTCACAGCCGGACGACGATGCCCTGCGTCAGTGCGACGATGACGCCAAGGGCGACGATGAACGCGACGCTGCCGCCGACCAGCATTGCCGTCTCCCGCCATAGTCCGGCGTTGGTCGGCGGGGGCAGAAAGAACTCCGCGGGAAGGTCTTTCATGTTGACGCGTTGTCGGGGATGCGCGCTCACTTGGATCACTTTCTGTATAGCTCACGGAACGTACGGACTGTCGGCGCCGGTCACCGCACGCAATACCACGAGCGGCAGCACCAGCAGGAAGAAGAAGCTCACCTGGAAACCGATGAACCAGGCACCCAGGCGCATCAGCTCGAACCGCCACCGCGGGATGGTGACGCCGTAGTCGAGATGGGCGTCGAACTCCTGCTGCTTGGTGAAGATCACCGGTTTGGTGGCCACGGCGAGGTGACCTGAACCCGCGGTTGCGGTGGTTGCGCCCTGCGAACCGGGCTTCTTCGGCACCGTGAAGCGGTCCAGCCTGCAGAACCGTTCGAGGTGGTTGAGACCGCGGATGGGTGGCTTGCCCGCCCAATAGGCAATCAGGTTCGGCCAGATGCACATGATGCCGATGGTCCACAGCAGGGTGATCCGACCGCCGCTGCCCCACTCGAGCACCGGTCCGATTCCCGGGTCATAGGTCCACCACCCCATCGCGGTCGCGGTGCCCTCGACCACGAAATCCCAAATGTAATTGACCGGGATCGCAAGCACGAGAAGCGACTTGAGCATGCTCCACCCTGTGCGCGATGACACCCATTGGCTGAGCCACAACACCAGCAACGCGTGCACCCCCCAGTACACCGCGTACGCGAACGGCATGAAGAGCGGATCATTGGGTGTCTTCAGCGGCAACCAGTCCAACAGATGGTGTTCGGCGAATGCGGGACTGTAGAAAAGCATCTGGCCCCAGTCGCCGATTGTCTCCATCCAGTACACGGCGATGCTGTTGAACAAGAACAGAAAGCCCCAGGTGAGTCGACGGCGACGGACGACGTCGGCGATGGCCAGCACGATGAAGATGCTCCCTGCGATCGGGACGACCCAGTTGAAGACCCACACGCCTGCCGGGGCGGCGGTGACGGGCGGTATGAGTCCCTCCGCTGCTAAAACCATGGGTGCCTCTTCGTTGGCAGGATATAGTGAAGTCAGCTTCACTAAAAGGAGGCGGATTGTCAACCGTCGACGGTCGTCGCATACGCGAATTCCAGGCCGAGTCGTTGCAACGACACGCCATCGAGTTCGGTGAGTGGATGGTGCGCGCCAGCAACAATCGAGCACACGCACTGGGTCACAAGGAGTTACGCCCGGCGCATGCACGTTTAATGGTGTTCCTCGACTGGGAGGGCAGCCGAATCTCGGACATCGCGAAGGCCCAGGACGTCAGCAAGAACGCGGTAGGCCAGCTGGTCACCGAACTCGAGGACCTCGGCTATGTCGAGCGGGTGCCGGACCCGGCCGACGGGAGAGCCAAGATCGTCCGCTACACCGACCAGGGCAGGGCACTGCTGGCCGACGCGTCGGCGATCGCCGAACAGCTGGATGCCGAGATCGAGGCGATTGTCGGAGCCAAACGTCTCGCGGCGCTGCGCTCGACGCTCGCCGATATCTGTCACCACCTCGAACTCGGGCCAGCGTCGTGATCCGGGCTATCGGTAGCTTGTAGGGCTCTTGCCAGCCATGGCGAACGGTGTTTACTATACACCGTATGGCTGGCAGACCCAAGGTGCGCAAAGACCCCCTTGACGAAGACGCGATCGTCGCTGCCGCCTTGAAGCTTGCGCGAAAACGCATATCTGATCTGACGATGCGTTCTGTCAGTGACGAGCTGCAGGTCTCCGTCGGAGCGCTGTACAAGCACGTCGCCGGCCGGGACGAGTTGGTGGCGCTCGTCGTCGAGAAGATCCTGGGGCAGGCGCCACCGATGGTGCCCGACGCCGGCGACGGATGGCTGGCGTTACGCGCGCAGGTGCTCGGAATCCAGGCGCTGATGGATCGGTACCCGGGACTGGATCAAGTGGTCATTGCGCACTCGCCGGCCTCGCCGATCGCCAACGAACTTCGCAGGCAAGGTATGGCCGCGCTTCAGAAGGAGGGGCTGACGCTAGACGAGGCCCACCGCGTCTATCGCGCGGTCACGTGGCTGTGGTTGGGATCGCGGGTGGCGATGCAGGGCCCCACCCGTAAGCAGGCCGATATCGACACCTTCGCCGAGTCGCTGGACATTCTGCTGGCGGGGCTCAAACGCCATATGTCACACGATGTTTTACCGGAAGTCGAGCAAGAAGCAAGTGGAGGCGGTTCATGAACAAGTTTCTGAAATCCAAAGGGGCAGCCGTTGCGCTGTTCTTCATCCTGGCGGCCGCCTGGATCATCACGATCGTGACTGTCCAAGCCTTACAACTAGCGCACTACGGATAGGAAAGCCATGTTGCAAGATGCCCTGATACTGGCCGGCATGGTGGCGGCCGACCTCCTGATCATCGCAGTGTGGTGGTTCCTCGGGAGCAGGTTGGTGCCCGCCGAATCAAGTCCCCCCGCCGCGGAGTCGACACTGACGAAAACCCCTCGGCTGCATAAGATCCTGACAGTCATCTGCTTCATGCTCCTCGTCGGTCTCCTCGTCGAATGCATGGCGATGTTCCCTGCGATTCTGGTGAGGTTCGGATGGTCCTGAAAGAATACCCAACCGATACCGAGGGTGGCGCCAAGCCCGCGCGCTGGATCGAGCCTGCCGATAGCTGGTTGCTCGCCGGCTGCATCTTGTCAGGCACCATGATTCTGGGGCCCATCGGGCCGATCGTGTTGGGCATCGCACTGTGGAAGCTGTACAAGTCGGTCAAGGCCGGCACCAACGTGCGACCCTGGGCAGCGACGGTCATCGCGACTTTCTGCATGGTCGACGGGCTGATCAACTTCTCCCCGTGGTCATTTGACACCTTCGCCCACAACACGGTGCTCGGCGAAACGTTCATCACGGGGTACGGTCGCTTCTTCGACGGGGCCTTCTATCTCGACTACAACAGCGGCGCGCTCGGTGGAATCCCCAATACCGCGGAGAAGATGTGGCAGTACCTCGCCGTCTTCATTCTGATGCCGATGCGAGTCGTCAGCGCCTGGGCATTCATGCAGATGCGAACCTGGGGACTGCATTTCATGAAAATCTCGGCATGGTTGTACCTGTTCCTCTGGGTCGGTTACACGATGGCGATGAGCATGGATTTTGAAGAGCGCATAGCCACATCCGAATTCGGTCTGGGCTGGTGGCTGTTCAATCTCTTCTATCTGTCGCCGGTCTTCGTGCTGCCATACCTTTACACCGTGGACAAGAGCCGTTGGTGTCGTTGACGCCGCACTGGCTGCCCACCGGTTGGTTCCAGGTCGCGTGGTCCGATGACGTGACGGTGGGCACGGTGCGGCCGCTTCGATATTTCGGTCAGGAACTGGTCGCCTATCGGGATGACGACGGGGCGCTGCACATCCTCGACGCTCACTGCAGGCATCTCGGCGGCCACCTCGGCTACGGCGGCAGTGTGCAAGGCGACTGTGTAGTGTGCCCGTTTCACGGATGGCACTGGAACCAGCACGGCCGCAATACCTTTATCCCGTATCAGCCAGACCGTCCCAACGGCTCCCGACGGATCCGGGTGTGGCCCGTGCGTGAGCAATTCGGTGTGGTTTATCTCTGGCACGACCATGACGGTCGTGAGCCGAGCTGGGAGCCGCCGAACATCTTCACCGACACCGCGGCCCACACCGCTGTGCTGGACTACCACCCGGCCGCGCCCAGCGGGCTTGTCCGATACGGCGCTCTTCCGCTGCATCCGCAGGTGGTGCTCGAAAACGCCGCCGATCCTATCCATTTTCGCTACGTGCACGGCACCAAGCATCATCCGGTCTTTCTGCGACGGTGGGAGGACGACTCGCGATGGTTCAGCCAGATCGGGTTCGGGTCGCGGTGGCGGGAGATGGACCCCGACAGTCACAACGGCGACACCCTGTCCATTCTCGCCGCGGGTGTCGGCCTGAGCTACACGTCGCTGTCGGGGTCATCGAACACGCTGATTCTGTTGTCCACCACACCGGTTGACGTCGGCAGCAGTGAGATGTTCCAGACGGTGTGGTTGGAGAGGCTGCCCGGCGATGACGCTCCCGGCGCGCTGACGTCACGGATCGATGCCGCCACCGCACAACTGCCTAACGACATCTTGATTTGGAGTCATCAGCGCTTCGAGGATCCACCCGCCCTGGCTACCGCCGAGGGGCGCGCCTTCACCGACCTGAGACTCTGGGCCCGACGCTTCTACCCCGGTTTACCGGGTGCCCTTGGCCTGCAATCGGCAACAGCCAGCCGCATGGAGAGGCGACCGTGAAGGTCGGCGTCTATTTCGATCTGCGAAACCCGCCGCAATGGCGGCAGAATCCATCGCGCCTTTACGGGTTCACACTCGAAGCCTGTGAGGAAGCCGAACGTCTGGGCGCGAGCTCGGCATGGTTCTCCGAACACCATCTATTCGAAGACGACTATCTCTGCACACCATTGACATTCGCGGCCGCCGTCGCCGCGCGCACGCAGCGCATTCGGCTCGGAACGGCGATTGTCATCGCACCGCTGCACCATCCGGCGGAGATCGCCGAGCAGAGCGCAGCAGTCGACCTGATCTCCGACGGTCGCCTCGACCTGGGGCTCGGCACCGGATACCGGGTCCCGGAATTCGAGCTGTTTGACGCATCGATGAACGCGCTGTATGCAAAGACCGATGGCACTGTGCGGCGGCTTCGCCAGCTGTGGGGCAATGACGGCATCCGGCCCGGCACGGTGCAGGAGTGCCTACCAATCTGGATGGGCTATCAGGGTCCGCAGGGCGCCCGACGCGCCGGACTCCTGGGTGAGCGACTCTTGTCGGCGGATGCCGGCCTGTGGGCCCCATACAGTGACGGACTCGCCGAGGCGGGCCGCCCGCGTGAGATGGGTGTGATGGCAGGCGGGGTCCAGGCGTGGGCCACCGACGATCCCGAACGCGACTGGCCGACGGTATCGGAACACCTTGCCCATCAACTGAACTCCTATCGTCGCCACATGGTCGAGGGCACCGGCCGTCCGCCGCCCATCCCCGTCGACCTCGACCGCGTGGTCAACGCCGACAGCAATGGCCCGCTCGGGTCGTTCACCTACGGCACGCCGGAGTATGTGGCCGAGCACATTCGCGCGAGCACTGCAGGCGCTCCGGTGGACACCGTGTTCCTGTGGGCATCCGTCGGAGGAATGAGCGAAGACATGGTGACGCGCAACATCGAGACGATCTGTACGCGGCTGGCGCCACTGCTCGCCGAGGAGGACCGATGACCGAACTCAGCACCACTCGCCGCGAGGCGGCCGATCCATTCGGCGAATGGGCAAGCAGCAAAGACGTTTTGATGAGTTATCGGTACCTCGCGTCAGCGCCGTACCCGACTGACCGCACGCATGCCGAGAACCTGCTGCACATCCGGCGCGACCTTCGCACGCCCGCCGATGCGATGCTGACGGCACCGTTGGCGATAGCGATGCTCGATGCTGCGGGCGTCAACGTCGATCCGGTCAACATCCTCGCGCTCACCCAGGTCAACATCACCGTCATCGACCACGGCAGGGGCGTTGACGATGTGCTCGTGGCGGGGCGCGTCGCCACCGAGGCCCGGTCGCAGATCTTCACCGAAGCGTCGTTCTTTGACGCGGCAGACCCGGCGAAGCTCGTCGGTCTGGGCTCGGCGAACTGGTCGGTCATCTGCCCGACGCCGGACGGCTTCGCCTATCCCAAACCGGGGGACGGCGTCGACGAATCATCCGACATCCCGCCGCTGTGGCAAGCCTACAGCGGGAACCGGCGTGCCGACGGTCTGCTCGAGATCTCGGGCCTTAAACCAGAAATCGGGGCTGATCGCCTTCATCACGGACCGATGCTGGTCGTCACCGAGGCGGCGGCGCTGGAAGCGGGTGCCGAGGCACTTGGTACCGACGCGCTCTGTGTCGACCAGATCGCCACGACGATCATGGCCCCGGGTCGGGTAGGCCCGTTTGTCGCGGTGCCGGTGTCGGTCGGTGTCAGTGGAGACGCGGCCGGCTGCCGCGTGGAGCTCCGTGACCACGGCCGTGACGACCGGACGGTCGCCGCCACAACGTTGAGGATTAGCCGGGTCAACTGACCGGGATTCTCGTGGTCGACCGGTGGCCGACGATCTGGTGGATCGAGCGGTAGATAAGCGCAACATCGGAGTGATGTTGTCGTGCAGCGTATCTCGTCCAATAGCGTCCCGACCCGCTCTGACCTCGGGCACGAACAGGTCTACCCAGGCGCCGACGTCGCGCTCATCGACGGCCAGGGCGCCGTTATCGGCCAGTGCCCTTGCGAAACCCTTGCCGATTCCTGACCACCACCGGTGACCAGGGCGACCTTTCCGTGCAGCCTGCTCGTTGCCACTGGAACCCCCGGCCCTTCACGTGTGCTTCAGGTCACGTTACAGTGTAAGGTCAGAGGTGCAGACCCCGCTTCACAACGGCCCAAGAGAACGAGGACTGATGACCCAAGCTACGAAGTTCGATCCGCGGCTCGCGCCGCTGACCCAGCAGGTCAAGTCGATGGCGAGCCCGCAGGCGCTTTACAGCGAGAAGGCAGGCAAGGTCCGCGCCGAGAAGTCGAACGGGGTTTGGAATCTCTACCGCCACGACGACATCATCAAGATCAACCGTCACCCCGCCATACTCGGTAATGGCGGTCAGGGCGGCAGCTTCGGAAACGACAACCCCCTGATCCCGCTCGAGATAGACGGCGACGACCACAAGAAATGGCGCAAGCTACTCGACCCGATCTTCGGCCCCAAGCAGATGTTCCCTCTGGAAGCGCAGATCCGGCAGCTCGCGGGAGAGCTCATCGACCAATTCGCATCGCGCGGCGAAGCGGAACTGCACGACGAATTCTGTGTTCCCTTGCCGTCACTCACGTTCCTGCGTCTCGTCGGGGCGCCGATCGAGGACCTCGACTTCTTCATCGCTTTCAAGGATGGCGTGATCCACCCCCAAGGTGACACGGTCGAAGAAATCGAAGCCAATATGGCAGAGGCGGGCGGCAAGCTACTTGCGTACTTCGTCGATTTTCTGGCCAAGCGCCGCGAGGAGACCGACCAGAAGGAAGACGTGATCGCCGTGCTCTTGCGGTCGGAGGTTGACGGCAAGCCCATCGCCGAGTTGGACCTGTTGAACATCATGTTCCTGCTGATGTTCGCCGGTCTTGACACGGTGACGTCGTCGTTGTCGTGCATCTTCGCATGGCTGGGCCAACACCCCGAGGCGCGGGACCGCCTGATCGCGGATCGATCGCTTCTCCCCGCAGCCATCGAGGAGATAATGCGCTACGAATCTCCGGTGCCGTCGGGGCAGCGGCACCCCACCGAAGACATCGATTTGGGCGACGGCCTGGTTATCAAAGCCGGAGAGCCCATTCATGCCTTCTGGGCAGCAGCGAACGTCGACCCGACCCACTACGACGACCCCCTGACAGTGAACTTCGACCGCGGCCGCCAGAGCCATATCGTGTTCGCCAGCGGAACGCATCGCTGCCTCGGGTCTCACCTTGCACGCATGGAGCTGAGGATCGCCTTGGACGAGATTCTCACTCGTATACCGGATTACACCATCCCAGCGGTGGAGGACTTGGTCTACGACAACGTCTCGGTCCGAATGGCCACCAGCCTGCCGATTAAGTTCACGCCCAGCTAGCCGATGACCTGGCGATTCAAAAGGTAGACATCGTCGCGGCCGACACATCAGGCGGATATCCGTTGCGTGACAACGCTTCTGCCTTCGGCAGCAAGACGATTCCGCCGTGCGTGGTGGCGATGCTGTCGCCTGGTTACATCAGCGCAGAGGCCGCCGCGCTGAGCATTCCGGTGTTCATCGGTGTGGGTGAACGCGATGTCGCCCCCAAAACACTACCGGCTCGTGTTGCTGCAGAAGACGCAGAAGGAGCCGCACAAGCCTGTTCTTCTGATCAATCCGGATGGACATCTTCAAAATCCGTTGTATCACGACGTCGCAATCGCGTCGGGCAGCAAGCAAGTCCACATCGCGGGTCAGGTGGCGTGGGACGCTGACGGCCACCTGGTGGCGGAGGACCTCGCGGGTATGAGCCCGGCATTCTCATCGAGGCCGAGGTCTCCGCAGTGGTCGACTAGCGCGACTTCTTCGACTTCTTAGCGGCGAGCTGTGCTCGCAGCCCCTCGATGATCGTATCGACGCCGTAGTTGAAGAAGTCCCGCCCGCGCAGGCCGGTCAGGTGGGGCACCAGCTTGGCCAGGGTGTCCTCCAGCTCGCCGGGGTCCACCTCGGAGGGATCGGGGGTGTCCAATTCCACCACCTGATAGCGGCCGAACAGATAGGTGTGGATCATCGCGTAGGACAGAAACACGGTCGGCCCTTCGAATCCAGCGCTCTGCAAAATCTCCAGGATCCCATTCATCAGGCGCTGGTCTGTGCTGCGCATACGCTCGAGCATGACCGTGGCGATCCCCGGGTGATCATGCAGCCGCGCATCGATGCCGTACAAGACGTCGCGCAGTCGATCCTCCCACGGCCCCGAATCCGGTTCGGGTAGCACAACTTCCGAAAGTAACTTGCGCGCCACGAGGTCGAGTAGTTCCCGTTTGTCGCTGACGTACCAGTACGGCGCCATCGCGGATCTGCCGAGTTCGCGGGACAGCCTGCGCATGGACAACGCGTCGAGGCCTTCGGCGCGGATGATGTCCAGCGCCGCATCGACGATCTGCTCTTCGGTCAGCGTCGGTGGTTTGCCTCGCTTCGCGGTACCCGACGCCGTATCCGCGGCAGCCTCTTTGGCAGGGATCAGCGCGCTCCGTTCACTTGCCCGTGATGACCCATTGATGCTAGTTGACGGGCCAGCGGATGGGGCGGCGTCATATTCCGAGACGGTCGAGTAGTCGCTCGTAGAACACGGCGGGCCCGCCGAGTAGCAGGTTCGACGACAGCGCGCGCCGCTGGATCGCGGTGGCCTCCTCGGAACCGCCGGCGACCTCGGCGGCCAAGCTTGCCACCCGCAGTGATGCGGTGGAACAACCGATGTGGGCCGCCGCCGCTGACCCCACGGCCGCCTCGTTGTCCAGGGCCTGCCGCCAAAGCGAGATCGCAGCGGCATGGTCCAGGGTCGCCTGGACCAACTCCTGCTCGAGCGAACCGTCATGCGCATGTCGCGACAGCACATCGACGGCTCGCTCGATGATACCGACCTGTTCGCCGGCCAATGCCGTCATCAGCAGGTCGATGGATTGGCGCATCAACGCCCCGCCACGCCCTTCCTCGCCGAGCAGTTCGGCCGGGGTGTCATCAAACTCGATGCTGAACAGTGGCCGGGTCGCGTCGATCCCGGCGAGCTCGGTCATCGTTACGCCCGGCGCCTTCGCGTCGACGGCGAACAGTGACGGGCCCGCTATCGAGCGCGCAATGGTGAGGACGAGATCCGCACCGGCCGCGTCGGGAACGAAATGTTTCGCCCCGGTCAGCGTCCAACCCTCCAAAACGGGATTTGCCTTCGTGCGGACGAGGGCGGGGTCCCACGACCCGGACCGCTCGGCGGCCGCCAGCGTTGCACTGATCTCGCCTTGCGCGATCCGCGCCGCGTACTCGGATCCGTCGGCTCCAAGCGCTCGAAGCGTCTGCCAGGCCAATGCGACGTTTCCGAGAAGCGGTGACGTTGCGAGGGCGTACCCGTATTCGCGCATCGCCTCGCCAAGTCCGCGGACTCCATTCGCGGTGGCCATTGTCAGCCACGACGACTCGTCGGGGTTGTTGACAGTCTGTGCGTGCGCGCGCAAGTACTGTCGGGCACGCGCCCGAACCTCGGAGCGAGTGCTGCTGGCGGCCCGGTCGAATATTGCCGGATCTACTGCAGCCGAGAATAATTGGCTATGAATAGTGCCGCCGACGTCCGCGGCCAGACGGGGCCCCAGCACGTTGGCCACGAAGCGCGCCGCCGTAGCGAGTGCCCGCGCGCGCAGTGCTGTACCAATGGACGCGTCGGCGACGTCGCCGCGCGCCGCGGCGACCTCCACCAGCAGTGCGCTGAGATCGCGTCGCAGCGCGCGGTCGTCCCATGTCCACGTCGAGCGCATCAGCGCCGCGAGCGTGTCCGGCGTCAGTGCATCCTCAAAGTCTGGGTGAGTTGAGACGATCGAACCTGCCTGTGCTGCTTTGCCAGTTCCCACGTGCGGCCTCCCTGTTTTCGTTTACCGAAGGCGTTGGCCAACCTTAACGTTACAGTGTAAGGTCAGATGCGTGCACGTGGTGACGCTCAACCAAAGGAGCCCTCGACCATGACGCAGGTAACCGAGATGTCGGCTGACGTCCACGAGCGGGAGAAGATCTGGGCCCATTCGGGTGATTCGCATGCAATGGAGCCCGACGACCTGTGGACCTCGCGGCTGCCCAAACGACTGGCGGACCGCGCCCCGCGAACCGAGCGCGGCGAGAAGTACGAGATCGTCTACGTCGACGGTCAGCAATTGAGCCGTCAGCTCAACGACTTCATGGACGCTATGCGTCCACCGGGCGCGTCAGACATCGCGATCCGGCTGCAGGACTTGGACCGGGAAGGCGTCCAGTGCCAGCTGGCCTTCCCGTCCGCCGGTTTCTGGACAGTCAACATCAAGGATGCCGAACTGTCCCGTGCGGCCGCCCGGGCGTGGAACGAGTGGTCCCGAGACGAGGTCATGTCCTGGCAGAAGCGCATCTTCACGCCGGCAATCGTGCCGCTTGTCGAGCCCGCCGACGCCGCCGCCGAAGTGGAATGGGCTGCCGAACAAGGCTTTCAGTCCATTTTCCTGCCGTGCACGATGCCCGCCGACCAGGAGTGGGGTCTGGATCTCTGGGAGCCGTTGTGGTCGGCGGCCGACGCCAACAACATGGTGCTGGCCTACCACATCGGAACCGGCGGCGAGAACGTTGTCTACCGCGGTCCCGGCGGTGCGGTCGTCAACTACATGGAGACGACGTATCCCGGGATGCGGGTGGTGTCGCATCTGGTCGCCGGCGGCGCGCTCGACCGCCACCCCGACCTGAAGGTGCTGATCGCCGAGGGTGGTGCCGGCTGGGTCCCCGCGATCGGTGACCGGATGGACGAGGCGTACCGCCAACACGGAATGTTTGTGCGGCCCAGGCTGAATCGGCTGCCCAGCGAAATCGTCCGCCAACAGGTCTACGCATCCTTCCAGCACGACATCAGTGCGGTGCAGATCATCGAGGACACGCAGTACAACAATGTGATGTGGGGCGATGACTACCCACACCTGGAAGGCACCTACGGCCACACCCAGGAGACGCTGCACCAGTTGTTCGACTCGGTCGATCCGCGCATCAAGGAACGGGTACTGCGAGGCACGTTCGAGGAACTGTTCACCGTGCCGGATCTGGACGACGACGCCGCCTCCCGGTGACCGACACAGCTGCGGCACGCCGCCCGGCGCCCGACCCGCAAGGGGATTGGGCCGCCACCCGGGGAGTGCTGATGAGCTACGCCTACCTGGGGTCGCGGCCGCAGGCGATCGACTCGACCAGCGCTGAAAATCTGCTCGACTTGCGACCCGACCTGCGGACCGCTGCCGGTGCGGTGCTTGCGGCTCCGTTGGGCATCGCGATGCTCGACGCCGCCACGGTCAACGTCGAGGGGATGAGGGTCCTCGCGGTGACTCAGGTCGACATCGACATCGTCGACTGCGCGCTCGATATCCGTCAGGCGCATCTCGCCGGGCGCATCACAACGGAAATGCGATCGCAGCTGTTCACCGAGGCTCGAATCAACGACGCCGATGACGCCGGGCGCCACATCGGTTTCGGCACCGCGAACTGGGCGGTGCTCAACTGGTCGCCGCACCGCTTCTGCTTTCCGCAGCCTGGGCCGCCGGAGCCGGACTGGGCCGGATTGCCGCCGCTGTGGCACGCGTACTCGGGCCGCCGACGGACTGACGGCGCGATGGAGATACCCCGCCTGCCTCTCGAGGTCGGCGAAGAACGGCTGCACCATGGACCGATGCTCGTCGTGACCGAGGCGGTCGCGCTGGAAAGCGCCGCCGAGGCGCTCGGCACCGACGAACTCGTTGTCGAGCACCTGGCGATGACCGTGGTGGCGCCGGGCCGGGTGGGGCCGTTCATCGCCACAGCGGTATTCACTGCGATCGAGGGCGACTCCGTGGGGTGCCGGGTCGAACTGCGCGACGCCGGGCGTGGAGACCGCCTCATCGCTGCGACTTTCGTGCGGATGCGGATGTATGACTGATAAAGGAGCTGGTATGGAGTCGATCTGCGCCGGACTGAATGTGCTCGAACTGGGCTCGGGCAGTGTCGCCGCGTCGATCGCCGGTGTGGTGCTCGCCGATGCGGGCGCCAGGGTCATCAAGATCGAGCCGCCGGACGGCGATCGGCTCCGCACTCACAACCCCAGTGGGTTTCTGGTCTGGAATCGAGGCAAGGAGAGCCTGGTCGCCGACCTGCGTACGGCCGAAGGCCAGCAGGTCGTTCGCGACTTGGCCGTGCACGCCGACGTGGTCATCGAGGGTTTCGCGCCCGGCACGACATCGGGGTGGGGGATCGGCGCCGATGACCTCCGCGCCGCAAACCCGTCGCTGATTCACTGCGCGATAACGGGATTCGGTACGACAGGGCCGTACTCGCGACTGAAGGCGTACGACTCGCTGATTGCCGCGAAGGCGGGGGTGTGGGCGCGTGGCGCGTTCGGGCATCGCGACGGTCCGATCATGTTCCCTGTGCCCTGGGCGAGTTTTGGCGCCGGTATGCAGTCGGCCGCAGGCATTCTGGGTGCGTTGCTTGTTCGCGAGACGACCGGTCGGGGCCAGGCGCTGCAGTCAACCTTGTTCGCCGGTCTGGATCCGATCGACTACTTCGTTGCCACAGTGGTGCAGGTCATGGCCAAACGCGGCGAGAAGCCGAGCGGCGACGCCCGTGCAGCGACGTCGGCAAGCCGATTCGGTGTGCTGCTCGTGACCCGCGACGGCCGGTTCATCCAGACGTCTACAATGCTTCCGCACCAAGGCAAGGCGCTGTGCGAGGTGGCCGGTATCGGCCATGTGCTCGATGATCCGCGGTTCAAAGGTCTACCCACGTTCGCCAATGCCGACGACGCCCAGGAATGGGAAACCCTGATGCAGGAGGCATTTCGGACGCAGGATCTCGATCATTGGCTACCGCTCCTGGAGGCCAGTCCCGATGTCGCCTTCGAGGTTGCGGTCACCAGCGAAGAAGGCCTGAACCATCCGCAGGTCGTGCACAACGCCGATGTGGTGACCGTCGACGATCCCGTGTGGGGGCCGATCCGTCAGGTCGGCCCCGTGGGCCACTTCGAAAAGACGCCGATCGGACCGTCGCGATCCGCGCCGGCTCTTGGCGAGAATGCAGGACCACTTGCGGTTCAACAGTTTCCTCACGGCGGGGGAGATGCCCCGGAACACCCGTTCGCCGGCGTCACTGTGGTGGAGTTTGGCTGCTTCTACGCGATGCCGTACGGGACCGCGATGCTCGCGGCGCTCGGAGCGCGAGTGATCAAGATTGAGGACGGCAAGGGCGATCCGCACCGTAATTCGTTCGGACCGGAGGTGGCCACCAACAAGACAACGGCCGCGAAGCAGAGCCTTTCGGTGGACCTGCGCACCCCGGAGGGTCGTGTGATCGCACAGCAGGTGGTCGCCAATGCCGATGTGTTCGTCGACGGTTTCCGGTCCGGTGTGGCCGAGAAGCTGGGTCTGGGTTACCAGGAACTCTCCGAACTCAACCCCCGGCTGCTCTACGTTCATGCTGCCGGCTACGGATCCGACGGCCCCTATGCCCATCGCGCCCTGTACGCGCAGGCAGCCCAGACCGTTGCGGGGAGCTTCGGTAGACAGGTCGGTTACTGGATGGATCCCGCTCAGAGTGACGGGTTCTCGGTGATGGAGTTGCAGGCGGTGGTGTTGCCCCGGCTGAGCATGCTCGTCGATGGCGACAGCAATGCCGCGCTCGCGCTGGTGGCTGCGCTGTCGCTAGGGCTCTACCACCAGCGCCGGACAGGCACCGGCCAATTCCTGCGGACGTCGATGATCGGCGGCAACGCGTGGGCCTATTCCGACGACTTCTGCACGTACGAAGGCAAGCCACCGATTCCATTGTGCGACAGTGAGTATTACGGCACCAGTGCGCTCGACCGGGTATATCCCGCTGCAGGCGACGGGTGGGTATGCCTAGCTGTGCGTTCGGACGCCGAGTTCATCGCGCTACTCGAAACACTGGGGTTGTCCGACCTAGCCGCCGACGATGATGAGCTGGCGGCGCTGCTGGCAGCGAAGTTCCTCGAACGACCGGCGGCAGAATGGGAATCGGAGCTGACTGCTGCACGAGTCGGATGTGTCGAAGCCAACGTGCTCGGTCAGCCGATCTTCACTGTGTTCGATCCCGTCCTTCAGGAAACGGGCCTGACTGTGGCGGTCGACCATCCGATATTCGGGGAAATGGTTCGCGCTGCACCGCCGGTGTCGTTCTCCGAAACGCCTGGCCGGGTTGCGCCGCCCTGTTTGCGCGGTGAACACAATCGACTGATTCTCACCGAGCTGGGCTATAGCGACGGCGACATCACTAAGCTCGAAGAGCTCAACGTCGTCATCCCGCCGGCGTGAGAGCCCCGCGATGATCCCTCGGCAACCACGCGACGCCGGCGAGGCATGTGACGTGCTGGCAATCCACCACCTGGCCGCCGCGTACGCCGACGCAGTGTCGCGTGGTGATGTCGCCGAAGCATGTCAGACATACGTGGTAAACGGCGAACTGCACTCGCCGACAACAGAACCAGCGATCGGACGAGATGCGGTCATCAAGACCATCACGGCGACGACAGCCGGACTGGAGTTCGTCTTCCAGACCGTTCATCAAGGGCTGGTGCAGGTCGGCGGTGACACAGCGCGGGCCCGCTTCCCGATAACCGAATGGGCGAGGCGCGCATCCGATGGTCGGCCCATCCAGTTCCTGGGTGTCTACGAGGACGAGTGCCTGCGGACGCCGGAAGGGTGGCGCTTCGCGCGCCGCATGCTGGTGCCCAGGACGATGGGCCGTCCTGAGGGCCTGAGCGGCAGAGTCGTGCCGCTCGAGGCGTTAACGATGTGGAGCTGAGGACCTCGACACTGTAGTTATGCATTAGGTGTCACGCATGTGGCTGCGTAACTACAGTCTCGTTGAGGGTTTCAGTAGCCGGACAGGATCAGATCTGCGGCCCGCCAAGCCATCGCCATGACGGGACCATTCAGATTGCCTGACACCATCCTCGGCATGACCGAACAGTCCATGACCCGCAGCTTGTCCACACCGCGGACCCGCAACGTCGGGTCCACCACGTCGTCGTCGGCTGGTCCCATCGCGCACGTTCCGACAGCGTGATATCCGCAATACCCCTCGTTCAACCCGGCATCGATGATGTCATCGTCGCTAGTGACGTCGGGTCCAGGCACGAGTTCACGAACGAGATACTGCGAGATGGGTTCTTGAGCGAACAACTCGCGCATTGCCCTGAACAAGGCGACGCCGGTATCTCGATCATGTTGAGTGGTAAAGAAATTAGGTTCGATGTCAAGGGGCGCTGCCGGATCGGCCGATGTGATTGCGAGGTAGCCTTCGCTGTCGGGCCGCAATACGTATCCGATCGCCTGTATGCCTGGCTCCCGCTCCAGACCGAGTTCCTTGCCCGCTTCGTACGGTGCGGCAGAAAATGGTGCCATCAGGATCTGGGCGTTTGGGCGAGTTTGATCGCGCGAGGTCTTGAAGAAGCCGATCACATCGTAGGCCCCTGTCGCCATCGGGCCCTTATGTGTCATCAAGTATTTGCCGCTGGTGATCGCCTGTTGCACAGGGGTGCTCAGGTAGCGATTCATGCCGATGTTGCGATTGAGTCGGAATTGGATCGCGAAGCAGTGGTGCTCGCGCATGCGGCAGCCGACGTTAGGGCTGTCCACGATCGTATCTATACCCAGACCGCGAAGAAGTGATCGCTCACCAATTCCCGAGAGCTGCAACAGCTTCGGAGTCGCCAGGCTGCCTAGAGAAAGAATGGTCTCTCGTCGGGCGGTGAAGGTGACGCGGCTGTTCTTGGGCGTCGTCGCTTCTACCCCGACGGCTTTGTCGCCTTCGAACAACACGCGGTTCACCGTGGTATTGACAGCGATCGTCAGGTTGGGTCGCCCCCGAATGGGCCGGAGGAACGCCCACGCGGCGCTCACTCGCCGACCGTCTTTGATGGTCCTTGCCGCCGGGCCTATTCGCTCGCCGTCGTCGCTGTTTGCGTCGTCGGTGACCGACCAGCCAAGTTTGGACCCCGACTGTAGGAGATCCCCGCAGGGCTCCATCAACTCGGTGCCAATGGAGATGTCGAGTGGCCCACCGGCACCGCGCATCTCGTTCGCGCCGAGTTGGTGGTTCTCGATTTTTCGGAATATCGGCAGGATCTTGTCCCATCCCCACCCCGGATTACCGAGCTCGACAAGCGCGTCGTAATCCGCTGCGCTGCCTCGGTTGTAGACCATTCCGTTAATGGAACTGGACCCACCGAGCATGCGGCCCCGTGCCCATTGCTCCACACGCCCGGAGGATCCGATCGGCCTCACGGGATACTGCCAGGCCAGCTTGGGATTGGACAGCATCTTTCCGAACCCCTTTGGTACCCGGACTAAAGGACTGCGTCCACTGCCTCCGGCCTCGATCAGCAGCACACGATTGCGTGGATCCTTCGAAAGTCGATTGGCTAATACGCATCCCGCCGAACCTGCGCCGACGACGATGTAGTCGAAATCTGACATGGCGGTTAGACCCGTTCCTCTTGTGATTCGGACGCGGCCTCCAGAGCTGCCCGCTCGGAAGCGGTCCACGGGCGGGTGCCTGAGCCGGCTTCGCGCAGTACTACCTGGACGGTTCGCACCGTCGCGCACGGGCCCTTGGCGGTGATCATGACGTTGACAGTGGTGAGGGACGAAGTGCCGACGTCGTCGACGACCGACGACACCTCCACGACATCCGTTTCATGGACTGGTGCGTGATAGTCAACGGCGTTGTGTACCACCACGACCGAACTCCACGCTTCAGGCAGGACCGCGCGAAGATAACGGGCCCGCGCCTCCTCGGCGTACACCAGGAACACGCTGTTGGTCACGTGTCCCAACGGGTCCAGATCCGTCCACCGCGGCTCGATCCGCAATACCGCGCCGACCGCTGAGCCGTTGCCGCCATTCGCGTTGTGTGTGTTCACCGTCGGCCGGTCAAGCCTTCGTTGGGCTGGCGACGGTCTTGATGCGCAGGTAATCACGGAATCCTGCGAGGCCGTGCTCGCTACCTACGCCGCTGATGCCCCAGCCGCTGAACGGTGCGTCGGGCGACAGGTAGAACGAGTTGTTGATATTCACGGTGCCAGCCCTCAACCGATTCGCCACCCGCCACGCGCGCTCCTCGTCGCGGGATTGGACGTACGCCGACAACCCGTAGCGGGTGTTGTTTGCGACACGGACGGCCTCATTGTCGTCGCCGTCGTAGCGGATGACGCTGAGGACCGGGCCGAAGACCTCTGACTGTGCGATTTCGGCGTTCTCGTCTACGTCGGCGAGAACGGTTGGCTCATACCAGAAGCCCTTGTCACGGTCAGCTCGTTTGCCGCCGCAGAGAACTCGGGCGCCGGCGTCTTGTGCGCGGTCCACCAGTCCGACGATGCGTTCCAACTGCTCGGCGCGGATGATCGGTCCGACCACATTGGTCGGATCGGTGGGATCCCCCCACGGTAGGTAGCTCACCATCGACTCGAGCCGCTGGAGCACCGCGTCGTAGATGTCGGCGTGCACGATCATGCGGGTCGGCAGCGCGCAGCCCTGGCCACTGCTCGACATGCACATCCCGACCCCGAGCGCGGACGCCATGTCCAGGTCGGCATCCGGGAGTAGCACGTTCGCCGATTTTCCACCGAGTTCGAGCACGACGTGGCGGATTCCATTTGCGGCGCGCTCCATTATGCGCTGGCCCACGCCCGGTGAACCGGTGAAGTGGAACATGTCAACTCGCGGATCACCGGTGAGTGCGTCGCCGGCGATCGCCTTGTCCTGCGAGCTGATCATGTTCACGACACCCGCCGGGATGTCGGTCGATTCGCTGATTACCTGCGCCATCTTGGCCGCCGTCAGCGGAGTGTCCGGAGCGCTCTTCAGCACCACGGTATTACCCGTCGCCATCGCGTGGCTGACCTTCCAGATCGCGGTCATGAAGGGGGCATTCCACGGGGTGACCGCACCGACCACGCCGTACGGCTCGTACCGAATCCGCCGATCGCTCTGCATCCCCAGGAGCTCGTAGGGCCCCAGATCTTCCTCCCACATGAATGACGTCGTCAGGTCGTTCCAGAAGTCCATTCCGTCGATCATCCTGTCGACGTGTGTGACGATGACCGAGCTGGCGACACCCGCCTCTGCGGTGACGAGTTTCTGGAATTCCTCGACATCGTTGCGCAGCGCCGCCTGAAGCTGCTCGAGGCAGTGCCGCCGGAACTTGTGGTCGGTGCCCCACGTCGTCTCGTCGGCAGCTCGGCGGGCGGCCGTCACCGCGTCGTAAACGTCCTCAGCGCCGGCGTCGGCGGCGCTGGCGACCGCCGTCTCGTCGGCGGGGTTGATGACGTCATACCGTCGACCGGATCGTGCTTCCCGGAAAGCGCCGTCGATGAAGAGCCGGCCCTCGTATTCGATCCGCGTCATGGGTGACCTTCCTTAACTGGGAGCTTCCTTTACACTGTAACGTGACGCCCCGACACAGCACAACAGTCGGCCGCCGCGGCGCAGGGAAATCGGAAGTTGGGTGACATGGGTGACGGGACATCGGCCGAACCTCTGGGCCGGATCCACAGCGATGGACCGGACGATGGCTTGCGCGCGGTGCGGTCATCCACCGGCGTCGTACTCTGCGGCTCCTGCCAACGCCTCTCCCGATGTCGTCTTGGTCTGCATCGCGAAACGCTCCAGTCGGACGGCCTCGTCGTCATCAGTGAGGTCGAATGCCCACGCGACAACGAGGGCGGACCCAACGTCGCACATGGCGGATGGACCGCAGGGATTCTCGACGAGATGGTCGGCCATGCACTGCTTCTGCGTGGCGAGTTCGTCGTGACCGGCACCCTGAAGGTGAAATTCGTCAAACCCGCGCCCGTCGAGCGGCCATTGATCGGCCGCGCCCGTGAAGTGGGTCGCGGGGGCCGGCGGGTGTACGTCGAGGCCGACATTGTGTTGGCGGGCACCGACTTCCTCGTCGCCTCCGCCGAAGCGACGATGGTGCGCCGCCCTGCGGATCACTTCGCCCGCCACGAGGAATGGTTGAAGAGCGTGAACGGGGAAGCCCGATGACGTCACTGCTGGCCGGCCGGGTCGCATTCGTGACTGGCGCCGCGCGCGGGCAGGGCCGTAGTCACGCCATTCGGCTGGCGCGCGAGGGTGCGTCGATCATCGCGATCGACATCGGTGGCCCGGCCGCCACGGCCAATACGTATCCGGCAGCCACCGCCGCCGAGTTGGACGAGACGGCGCGGCTCGTCGAGGCTGAGGGAGCGCGCATCCTGGCCAACATCGCCGATGTTCGGGACGAAGACGCACTGCAGTACGTGCTGTCCGAAGGGGTCGCCGAGTTCGGCGGCCGGCTGGACGTCGTGGTGGCCAACGCAGGCATCTGCAACTGGGGACGGTTCTGGGAGATGCCCGACGATCAATGGCAAACGCTGATCGACATCAACTTGACCGGCGTCTGGCGGACCATGAAAGCCGCTGTGCCGCACATGCTGTCGGCAGGCAATGGCGGATCGATCATCAATATCAGCTCGGTCGCGGGCATCAAGTCGCTGCCCGGTCAGGCGCACTACAGCGCGGCCAAACATGGCGTGGTCGGCCTGACGAAGAGCGCGGCGCTCGAACTCGGGGAGTACGGGATCCGGGTCAACTCCATACATCCTTGGGGTGTCTTGACGCCGATGGCCGAGGATCCGATGACGGCCACCATGCTCACCGAGCACCCGTCCTACGTCATGTCCTTCGGCAGCGCATTGCCCGCAGTGCCTCTCGCCGAGCCCGACGACATCTCCGACGCGGTTGTGTGGCTGGCCTCCGACCTGTCGCGCACCGTCACCGGGACACAACTGACACTGGACATGGGTGCCACCAAGGTCTGACTTTCTCTGGTTACTGTGTAGCAATGAGCGCGAAGGCGGCCGATGTGGTTGCCGCCACGCTGCGCAGGCGGATCATTCTCGGCGAACTCCAGGAGGGCGACACACTGCCGCCGGAAGGCGAGCTGCTCGTTGACCTGGGCGTGTCGAAACCCACGCTGCGTCAGGCGATCAGGATCCTGGAGTCCGAGTCGTTGGTATCGGTGCGCCGGGGGCCCAGGGGCGGTATCCACGTCAGCGTGCCCCGCATCGAGACGGCCGCCGGTTACGCCGCCACGGTGCTCGAATACCGGCGGACGACGACCGCCGACCTGTTCGAGGCTGCGGCAGCCCTGGAGGGGCCCTGCGTGGCGATGCTGGCCAGGTCGCACACCGCTGATCAGATCCGACAGCTCCGGGCGGCGGTCGCGAATGAGGCGGCGGCCGTCGATGATTCCCAACGACTCGTACTGCTGGAGAGCGACTTTCACCGGCTGCTGATCGAATGCGCGGGCAATGCCACACTCCGAGTGCTCTGCGAGATGGTGCGGGTGGTCATCGACGCCGCGACAAGGCGGTATATGTCCGTCACGCGACCGGCTGTGCACGGACCGGCGGTTGCGGCGGGCGCCCGCACCCACCGACGCGTCGTCGACCTCATCGAGCGCGGCGACGCCGACGGTGCGGAGGCACTCTGGCGAAAGCACATCCGGGCGACAGCCGCTCAGGTCCGCGGCAGCGGGGACGCGGAGATGGTGCTCGACGTCCTCGGCTGATCTAACGCGGTATATCGTCTACCGATATGGCGAGTCGCTCGTCCGTGGTGACGGTCCCCAAGGCCAGCGCGCTCATCGCCGCCGACCTGCGCCAGCAAGTCGTCACAGGCGTATTGGCCCCGGGCCGGATGCTGCCAAGCGAGACCACCTTGATGACGGAGTTCGGCGTGTCGCGGCCGACGCTGCGCGAGGCGTTCCGGATCCTCGAGGCCGAGTCGATCATCACCATCGTCCGCGGACCCCGCGGTGGGGCGAGGGTGCTGGAACCCGATGGATCGATGGCGGCCAGATACACCGGAACGCTGCTGCAGTACCAGGGCACACCGCTGAGCGACGTGTACCGCGCCAGGACCGAACTCGAGGTCTCTGCGGTGGGACTGATCGCGGGTGCCCGTGCCAAGGCGCGGGTCCGTGCGCTCGAGGATATCGTTCGTCAGGGCGACAGAATCGTCGACGACGAACGGGCGTTCGCCGACTACAGCCTGCGCTTTCACGTCGGCGTCGTGGAGGGCGGGGGCAGCACCACGCTCGCGATGTTGGGCCGCATGTTGTTCGACATTCTCGACACCCACAATGCGCAATTCATCGCGTCCCATCCACCGGGGTTCGAGCGGGCCGCGAACAAGAGGGCCCAAGCCGCGTACCGGAAACTCGTCAAGTTGTTGCGGAACGGCGAAGGCGCCGCTGCCCAACGGCATTGGCGGCGTCATCTCGAGGCTGTCGAGAGATTCATGGTGGGCAAATCGGACGCCACGCTCGTCGAGGTACTGAGCTAGCGCCTGCGGTCCCCGGCGGCGGGCACGGTCTCGCCCCACGCCATCCATACATCGGGAATTCGAGTGTCGTCGACGCGGTGCATGCGACCCTCCTGCTGCGGGTTGGGCATCTTGCCCAGGCCCTGCATTCGGCCCTGCGGGTCGGGTTCACACACCCAGTCGACGCCGTCGATCGTGTAGTCGATGCCGTCGTGCCAATAGCCGTCGTCGGCGCGGGTGACCACCGCGTCCATCGTGTGGGCCGAGGTGATGTTGCCGCTGCTGTCCGCGAAGACGCCGACGTGAAAGTCCCTCTGGCCGAACAGGAAATGGCCGACCTCGCATTGTCCGTCACCGAACAGATTCGCCCAGGAGTACCAGGTCAGGTACTCCGCGTCGTGCAGCGGATCCTTGGATACGTAGAGCTGACCCCCCGGCGGCATCCACGCCTCCTCCCAGAACAGGAATCCGCGGGCCTGCTTGCCCAGCAGTAGCCCGTCCACCAGCCAGGTGTGGCTGATGTACAGCAGCGAGGACTCCGGTCCGGGCAGATACCACTGCAGCGGCGGTACGACCATGCGGCCTGCCACATCGATGACGTCGGCCTCGAAGTAGGAGAACTCGCCGTCGGACAGCACCATCTCCATCGTTCGTCCCGGTGCATCGGGACGGGACGCGAAGCGCACGGCGTTGTCGTTGTGGGGGTGCCGCTCGATGTCGGTGCTGTCAGCGGCGCCGCGCGGTTCGCGCCGCAGCTGGAGCTGACCCTTCTCGGTACCTGTGGAAACGATGATGAGCTTGGAGGGCAGCGAGAGGCCCGTGCCCTGGGCTGCCCCCGGCGGTGCGATGCGCCGCATCACCGAATACAGTTCGCCGTCCTCGTCGCGGAGCGTTCCCCACATGTAACCGGCCTCGCGCTGCAAGCCGAGCATCGGCTCATCCGACAACAGTTCGACCGCCTCGAATCGGCGTCCCGAAGCCAGCGCACCGCAGTTGAAGCTGCCGGTGGGCGGTAGTTGGGCCGCGTTCGAAAACGCTGGTCCCCCTTGCGTTGTCACCACTGCGTTTCTCCTGTTCGGGTCGGTCAAATCGCACCGCCATCGCGGAGCGCGGCTATCTCGTCGGGTGTCTTGCCGAGCAACTGGGTGAGGATCTCGTCGGTGTGTGCACCGAGCAGCGGGGGTGCCGTGTAGGTGGCCGTCGGGTTGATCGGGTTCGCGATGAGGTCGACCGAACCGGCAGTGGGGTGCTCGACGGCAACCCGCATACCCCGGTGTCGTATCTGCGGATTGTCGAACACCGCGTCCATCGAATTCACAGGGCTGACCGGGACATCGGCGGCTTCGAGTGCGGCGATCCAGTGTGCGGCCGACCGCTGGGCGAAGATCGACTGGAGCGTCTCCAGGACGAGGTCGCGGTTCGCGATGCGGGCGGACACGGTGGCGAACCGGGGGTCGTCGGCGAGTTCCGGCCGCCCGAGTGCCGCGGCCAACGCCGACCACTGCCCCGCGGTGCTGGCGACGACGAAGATGTCTGCGTCCGCGCAGCGAAAGGCCTGCGACGGGATTCCGCCGAATCCGCCGTTGCCTCTCCGCGGTGCAGGCTGACCCGAGACGAGGTAGTTCTGCGCATAGTGTGACAGCGCCGCGACCCCGCAGTCGAGCAGCGACAGGTCGATGAATTGCCCGATCCCCGAGATCATGTCGCGTTCGCGCAGCGCGGCCAGGATGGCGGATGAGGCGTACAGGCCCGCCAGGATGTCCACCATCGAGACGCCGACCTTCATCGGTCCAGCACCCGGCTGGCCGTCGGGAACGCCCGACACGCTCATCAGGCCGCTCATCGCCTGGAACACGCCGTCGTAACCTGCGCGCGCGGCGTACGGACCGTCCTGACCGAAGCCGGTGACCGAGCAATACACCAGCCGAGGATTCAGCGCATGCAGCGCCTGAAAGCCCAGCCCGTACTTGTCGAGTACGCCCGCGCGGTAATTCTCCACCAGGATGTCGGACTCCGCGGCGAGTCCTCGTACGAGATCGGCTCCGGCAGGTGACGAATGATCGATCGTGATCGATCGCTTGTTGCGGTTCGCGCTCAGGTAGAAACCTGACTCGCTACCACCGGGCTCGTCGAGGAACGGCGGTCCGTACTGGCGTGCGTCGTCGCCGACTCGCGGCCGCTCCACTTTGATGACGTCGGCACCTAGGTCGCCGAGGAGTTGAGTTGCGAACGGCGCAGCCAGAATTCGACTGAGATCCAGGACGCGCACCCCCTCCAATGGCCGCGTCACGTGGCCGGCTTCGGTTCACGCGGCATGCCCAGCACCCGCTCGCTGATGATGTTCTTCTGAATCTCGCTGGTGCCGGCGTAGATGGTCTCGGCACGCGCCCTGATGAACGCGCGACGAATACCCTCCGACGCGGCATCGGGTCCGTCGTCCCACGCTGTGCCCAGGAGCGCATCCGGTCCGAGGACATCCATGGCCAGCTCGGTGAAGGACTGATGCCAGTGCGACCAGTAGTACTTGCCGATCGACGCCTCCGGTCCGAATTCGCCATCGACCAGCACACGGGCAAGCGAGCGCATGTTGTTGTGGCCCATGATCTCCAGGCCGATGTAGGTGTCGATCAGGCGATCCCGCAGCATCACGTCGTGCACCGCGCCGCGACGGATGGCGAGTTCGCGGAGCTGGGTCATCTCGCGGACGAACGAGAACTGGTAATTGAGGACCGAGGTGGCCCGCTCATGTCCCAATGTCGTCATCGCCGCGGCCCATCCGGCGCCCTCGGCCCCGATCAGGTTGTCGGCCGACGTGCGGGCCTCGTCGAAGTACACGCTGTTGAACCCACTGTCACCGAGCATCGTGCGAATCGGTCGCACCTGCACACCAGGCTGGTCCAGCGGAATCAGCAGATACGACAGCCCTGCGTGGCGCACCGAGCCCGGCTCGGTGCGGACGATCGCGAAGATCCAGTCGGCGTGATGCGCGAACGTCGTCCAGATCTTCTCGCCGGACACCACCCACTCGTCACCATCGCGGCGCGCGCGGCACGCGACGTTCGCCAGGTCCGAACCCGCACCTGGCTCCGAATATCCCTGACACCACACCACTTCGGCACGGGCCATAGGAGGCAGGAGCCGTTCCTTCTGCTCAGTCGTGCCGTGCGACAGGACCGCAGGAGCCATCAGGGTCTCACCGTGAAACGCCGCGCGCGGGGGTGAGCCTGCCCGTGCGTACTCCATCGCGAACACGATCTCCTGGGTGAGCGTCGCCTCGCGGCCGCCGTGATCCCGGGGCCAGCTCATGCCGAGCCAGCCGCCCGCGGCCAGTTCGGCCTCCCACGCCCGCCGTAGCGCCCAGTTGTCGTCGTCGTCCGGACCGCCGCGATGGGCCTGACCGGCGAACTCACCGGTCAGGTGTTCGTCCAACCAGGTTCGAACCTCATCGCGGAACTCCGCGTCGGCCGTCGACAGCGGAATCTCGGAGATGCCGTCCAGTCGCCGCGTCACGTCTGTATCGTACAATGAGTTAACGATATAGATCGAGGGGTCCGGGTGAACGAGCTCGAATGGTCAGTGCGCGACGGGGTGGGCACGATCGTCCTCAGTCGGCCGGAGAGCCGGAACGCGTTCACGTTCGCGATGATTCGTGAGTGGGCGCGGCTGCTTCGCTCGGCCAAGAACGACGACGACGTTCGGGTGCTCGTGCTGACCGGCGCAGGGGAGAAGGCGTTCTGCTCGGGGGTCGATCTGTCATCGATCTCGAATGCCAACCCGAACCTGACGCCCCTGCAGCGCAAAGCCCAACTGCACGACGACATACACCGGGTCGCGCTGGCGCTAGAGGATCTCGACAAGCCGATCATCGCGTCCATCAACGGGGTCGCGGTGGGCGCTGGGCTCGACATGGCGCTCATGTGCGACATGCGAATCATGTCGACGTCGGCGCGGGTGTCCGAGGGTTACGTGAAGGTCGGACTGACACCAGGCGACGGCGGTGCCTACTACCTGCCCCGCATCGTGGGCACGTCGAAGGCGCTGGAACTACTGCTCACCGGCGACTTCATCGACGCCGAGGAGGCGTTGCGGATCGGGCTCGTCAACCGCATCGCGGCGCCCGAGGCACTCGCGGAGGAAACCACCCGATTGGCCAGGCAAATCGCCGACCACGCGCCAATCACCGTACGGATGATAAAGCGGGCCACCTACCAGTCGGCCAACACTGATCTACGCACCGCGCTCGATCTGATCTCGTCGCATTTCGCGGTCGTCGCGGCCACCGAGGACGCCGCGGAGGCACTGCAGGCGATGAAGGACAAGCGAACCCCCCAGTACAAGGGACGGTAGAGGCGGACGTGACCGAACAAGAAGCAGAAGTCTTCGATGCGTGGATCAACCTGCCGTATCTACCGGGTGAGGTGACACCCGACCCGTCGGTGGTCGCGCGGTTCAAGCGCGGCAACAGTGCCTACGAGGGCGGTGAGACCATGGCCGACGTCGTCGCCGAGATGGACAGGCTCGGCATCGGCGGCGGTGTGCTGTCTAAGGCGCCGCGCGACATCACCCCGCCGTTCGTGCATGGCACCAAGACGGGTGAGGCGGTGCTGCGCCAGACGTGTGAACGGCTGGCGGGGTTCGCACGCGACTACCCCGGACGGTTCGTGACCTCGGTGGGCGTCGATCCACGGCTCGGATACGAGGCCGCCAAGCATGTGCGAATCGCCGTGCGCGAGTACGGGATGAAGTGCATTCGCATCATTCCGATGTTCACCGGCATCGCGATCGACGACAGGCTCGCCTATCCGCTGTACACCGCGGCGTGTGACGAGGGTGCCGTCGTGTCGATCAACGTAGGTGTTCCGGGACCGATGAAACCCGCCAAGTTGCAACGCACGATCCTGATCGATGAGGTCGCACTGGCGTTCCCAGAATTGGCCATCGTGATGAGCCACCTCGGCGACCCATGGATCGCCGAGACCATCGCGATGCTGCTCAAGCACCCCAATGTGTACGCGATGACGGCGGGCTGGGCGCCCAAGTACGTGTCGGAGGACGTCCTGCGCTTCGCCGAGCGGCGCAACCCGCGCAAGCTGATGTGGGCTTCCGATTACCCGATCCTGCCGATGGACCGGACGGTGACCGAGGGGCGCGCACTGGCTCTCACCGGGGAGAGCCGGATCGGATACCTCGGCGCCAACGCAATCACGGTCTTTGGCCGCCCGAACTGAGCCGACGGGAAAGGATTCTTATGGGACTGCACGATGACCGCGTCGCGGTGATCACCGGTGCCGCTGGGGGCATCGGTCGCGAACATGCGCTGGAATTCGCGAGGCAGGGCGCGAAGGTCGTCGTCAACGATGTCGGTCCGGCACAGGATGTCGTCGACGAGATCGTCGCCGCCGGTGGTGATGCGGTGGCCAACACGGACGACATCTCGGACTGGGATGGCGCCGGACGTTTGATCGCCACCGCCTTGGATACGTTCGGTGGCCTCCATGTGCTGGTCAACAATGCGGGCATCCTGCGCGACAAGATGTTCGTGAACATGGACATCGACATGTGGGACGCGGTGATCCGGGTGCATTTGCGCGGGACCTTCGCGCCGACCAAGCACGCAGTGGCCTACTGGCGTGAACGGCACAAGGCCGACGACCCGGTGTCGCATCCGCGGGTGATCAACACGTCGTCGCCCTCCGGCTTGTACGGCAACCCGGGCCAATCCAATTACGGCGCAGCCAAGGCCGCCATCGCCGCGTTCACCGTCATCCTCTCCGACGAACTCGCCCGCCTGGGGATCACGGTCAACGCAATTGCGCCGAGCGCACTGACACAGATGACCGAAGGGCTGGAAACCTACGTTGCGCGCATGAACGAAATCAAGGAGCGGACGGGATTCGACGCGGGGTCGCCGGCCAACATCTCCCCGCTGGTGGTGTGGCTGGCCTCCGAAGAGGCTGCCGACGTCACCGGACGCGTCTTCAACGTCAAGGGCGGTGCGATCTCGGTGGCCGAGACGTGGACGACAGGCCCCGGCGTGGAGATCGAAGCACGCTGGGCCCCGGAAGAACTCGGCTCCGTCATCCCGGACCTCCTCGCGAAGGCGCGGCCGAACTCCGACGGGTCCGGTCGACCTCGTGCCTGACGGCATCACCGTCGAACCGTCCGGGTCCACTGCGGTGGTCTGGCTGGACCGACCCGACCGGGGGAACGCGTTCATCACGGCTATGCAGATCGAACTGCACCGCCAGCTCGAACTGCTCGACGCCGCCGAAGCCGTGCGGGCCATCGTCGTCACCGGCCGAGGCCGCCACTTCTCCACCGGCGCCGACATGGAACCGGGCGCCGCGAACTTCGCGTTCGACGACGACCAGCACCGGCGGTCGCGGGCCGAACTCGGTGCACGACCGCGACCGTGGCGCCTGCGCACACCCGTCATCGGCGCGTTGAATGGTTCCGCCGTCGGGATCGGCCTCACGTTCCCCATGCAGTGGGACATTCGAATTGTCAACGAAGCGGCCAAATATGGCTTCGTCTTCACCCGGCGTGGCCTCATACCGGAGCAGAACTCGCTGTGGCTGCTGCCCCGGCTCGTCGGATTCGGGCGGGCGGTGGAACTGCTGCTGACCGGACGGATCTTCTCTGGTGCGGAGGCCAAGGAGTATGGGCTGGCGACGGAGGCTCTGCCCGGCGACGAGGTGCTGCCACGGGCACGGGCGATCGCCGATGAAATCGCGCAGCACACCGCCCCCGCCGCGGTGGGGATCACCAAGCAACTCGCCTACGAGCTGCTGGGCGAGACCGACCGCGAAGCAGCGTTCTATCGCGAATGGGAGGCGTTCCGCTGGGCAGGCCGCCAGCACGACGCGACCGAGGGCGTCGCATCGTTCCTGGAAAGAAGGACTCCGAACTTCACGCTCTCCAAACACATTCCGATCCCCGAGTCCGATCGTGGCTGGAGTCCCGATGACTGACACCGTGCTGTACGACGTCGACGACCAGGGCGTGGTGGTGTTGACGCTGAGTCGGCCCGACCGCCGCAACATGTGGACCGCGACGATGGAGGCCGAGTTCTACGACTGTCTGGACCGTGCGGCGGGGGACTCCACCGTGCGAGTCATCGTCGTGACGGGTGCCGGAACCTCGTTTGTGCCGGGCCTCGATCCCGAGGTGCTCGCCTCGGTCAGTTCCGGCGTCGCCTACACCAACAACCGGCGTCCTCAGACGCACGCCACCACCGTGCCCAAGCCGATCATCGGCGCCATCAACGGCGCATGTGCGGGCATCGGACTTGCCCAGGCGTTGATGTTCGACTACCGCTTCGCGGCGCGTGGGGTGAAGTTCTCGACCGCCTTCGCCAAGCGAGGCTTGCCCGCGGAGGACGCCGCCGCGTGGGTGCTCACCAGGTTGTGCGGGCCGTCGCACGCGTTTGAACTGCTGGCCAGCGGACGCGTCTTCCAGGCCGATGAGGCGCATCGCCTCGGTGTGGTGCAACGGCTTTCGGAGCCCGGGAGCGTGGTTGACGACGCGGTGACCTTCGCACGGGGCCTGGCAGCCAATGTGTCGCCAGTCGCGATGGCGATGATCAAGTCGCAGGTGTGGCGGGACAGCGAAGCGACGATGGAGGCGGCGCGCATCCGCGCCCAGTACCTCTTACAACTCGCGAAGGAACAACCCGACTTCGCGGAGGGCACGGCTAGCCTGACCGACAGGCGTCCGCCGATTTTCCCGCCGTATCCGGGGCTGAATCTCTGATGGACCCGATCGTCGGAGACGAATACGCGGACTTCCGCGAGGAAGTGCGGACGTGGCTTAGCGAGCATCTGGTCGGGGAGTTTCACGACCACCGCGGCGTCGGTAGCCCTACCGACGACACCGCCTGGGAGGTGCGCCTCGCGTGGGAACGTGAACTCTCCGAGGGTAACTGGCTGGGACTGACGTGGCCTGTCGAGTACGGCGGCCGGGGTGCGGGCCTGGCCGAGGAGATCGTCTTCGAGTACGAGTACGCTCGGGCCGCTGCGCCCGCAAGGGTGAACACTCAGGCGCTCGAACTTCTCGGGCCGACGTTGTTGGCGCACGGATCCGAGGGGCAGAAGCGCCGATTCCTACCGAGAATCCTTGGTGTCGAGGAGATGTGGGGGCAGGGTTTCTCGGAGCCCGGCGCGGGATCGGATCTGGCCGCGGTGCGGACCAAGGCAGTCGTCGACTCCGGGGAGTGGCACATCGACGGCCAGAAGGTGTGGACGACGTTCGGTGACCGTGCTGACTGGCTTTATGTATTGTGCCGAACCGATCCTGATGTGTCGCTGCGCCACCGAGGCCTCACGCTGCTGCTGGTGCCGGTCGACCAACCGGGTGTCGAGATCAGGCCGATCGAGAACATCGCGCGGTCCGCGGAGTTCAGCGAGTGCTTCTTCAATGATGCGCGGACGACGGAAGACATGGTGGTCGGCGGCGTCGGCGACGGATGGCAAGTGGTCATGTCCACGTTGAGCCGTGAGCGGGGCAGCGCCCTGATACCGATGCAGCTGTCGGTGGAGCGTGAAGTCGACGAGCTCATCGAGGTGGCAAGAGGTTCGGATGCGCTCGGTGACCGACGGCTGCGACAGCGCCTTGTCGACGCCCTGATCGGTGTGCACATCATGCGGTCTACCAACCTGCGGGTGGTGAGCGACCTGCTCGACACCGGCTCGCCGGGCGCAGCGACGGTCGCGGCGGCCACCGCGAGCAAGCTGTTCGCGTCGACCCACCACCAGCGGCTGGGCGAGCTGTCCATCGAAATCTTCGGCGGGCAAGCGGTTTTCGCCGATGATTACCGTGCGGACGACGCCCGCAAGCTGTTCCTGCTGAGCCGAGCCGAAACGATCTACGGCGGCACCTCGGAGATCCAGCGCAACATCATTGCCGAACGCGTACTCGGCCTACCCCGCTAGGAGTGACATGGCCCTGATCACCACCGTCGAGCAGGAAGCGCTACGTGACGTGATGCGCGACTTCCTGCAGAAGTACTCCAAGGAGTCGGACGTCCGCACCATCATGGACGGCGGATCAGGCTACGACGCCGAAGCCTGGCGTACCGCCGCCGAGCAGATCGGCGTACAGGGCTTGGCGATTCCCGAGGAGATGGGTGGCGGCGGTCACGGATTCGACGAATTGGCGATCGTCATGGAGGAGGCCGGCCGGACGCTGTTTCCCGCGCCGCTGCTGTCGACCACGGTGTTGGCCACCAGCACACTCCTTGCCGTCGGTGGTTCACACGCGGGTGGCCTGCTGGCTAGGATCGCCGCCGGCGACCTGATCGCGACCGTTGCGGTCGCGGAGGAAAAGTTGCACTGGGATCCTGACGACATCACCACGGCCGCGTCGCAGTCCGGTGGTCGGTGGCTCTTGTCGGGGGCAAAGCCGTATGTCCTCGACGGCGCGCAGGCCGACGTCATCCTGGTCGCCGCGCGAACGGTGGCGGGGGTGTCGTTGTTCGCGGTGGATTCCGGCGCCGACGGTCTTTCGGTCGGGCCACTCGAGTCGATGGACAAGACCCGTCAGCTGGCCGCCGTCGGCTTCGACATGACGCCGGCCGTCCTGTTGGGGGACGACGGGTCGGGGTGGGAGACGCTGCGCGGGGTGTACGACCGGGCGTTGGTCGCGCTGGCGTGCGAGCAGGTGGGCGGCGCTCAGGCCGTGCTGGCGATGACCGTCGAGTACCTCAATGTGCGACACCAGTTCGGACGGCCCATTGGATCGTTTCAGGCGATCAAGCATCGATGCGCAGACCTGCTGGTGGAGGTGGAGTCCGCCCGGTCGGCGGCCGCGTATGCCAGTGCCGCGGTGGCGGCCAGCAGCGATGACGCCTCCGTCGCCGCGTCGATCGCCAAAGTCTATTGCTCACAGGCGTTCTATCACGTTGCGGCCGAGAGCATCCAGATGCACGGCGGCATCGGGTTCACCTGGGAGCACTCCGCACACCTCTACTTCAAACGCGCGAAGAGTTCGGAGGCGCTGTTCGGTTGGCCCGCCGATCACCGCGACCGGATCGCGAAGCTGATCGGCTTGGTCTAGTCACTTCTTGATGCGGGCCTTGGCAACGGCCTCGCGGTGCTCGTCGGACCCCATACTGTCCAGCTCGCCGGTCAGCGCCGACTCGAAGGCTCCGTCGACCTGCGCCTCCAGGTACTCGTTGAGGGCAGTCTTCGTCCGCTGCAACGCTTTCGACGGTACCTGCGCCAGCCGATAGGCAAGCGCCATCGCCTCGGGCATCAACTGTTCGGGCGCCACCACTCGACTGGCCAGACCGAATTCGACCGCTTTCTCCGGCGGGATCCGCGATCCTAGGAACAGATACTCCTTCGCCCGCGACAACCCGACGAGCGCGGGCCACACCATTCCGCCGTCACCGGGCACCAGGCCCATCCGCAGATGAGGGTCGGCCAGAAAGCTGTCCTCCGACATGAGCACGAGATCGCACAGCACGGCGATGCTGCAGCCCAGTCCTACCGCCGGGCCATTTACCGCGGCGATCACCGGCAGCGGGCACCGCACCATGCCCCGGATGATGGCGCGCCCCTCGGCGATCGTCTGCGCCCGCATCGCTTCGTCGTCGATGTTCTCCTGCATGTAGTCGAAGTCGCCGCCGGCACTGAACGCAGTCCCCGCCCCTGTGACGACGACCGCCCGCGCTTGGGGGTCCGCGACGAGGTGGTCCCAGACGCGAGCCAGCGCCTGATGCATCGACCGGTTGGCGCCATTGAGGTGATCCGGGCGATTGAGCCGCACGATGCGCACCGGTCCGTCGGCGCTGACCACCAACTCATTCCCCACACCGAAGCTGACCGTGTGTTGCATGATCGCCTTCTTTCCGCCAACTCGTACCGGCACCCGCCCACGGTACTTTACGGTGTACTGGAAATGACGATGTGGACGACGATCGAGCCTGCACCGGACGTGCAGGGGCACTACCGCGCGCAGGGGTGGTGGGACGGCCAGACGCTGCCGGTGCTGCTGGGCCATGCGCTGGCCCGTTCGGGTCGTGCCACTTTTCGAGTTCATTCGCAGGACCGGCCGTGGCGCGGCACCGTCGCCGACGTCACCGACTTGGGACGCCGCTTGGCGGCGGGACTCACCCGCCGGGGCATCCAGACGAGCGATACGGTGGCGTTCACACTTCCGAACAGCGCTCAGGCCGCGGCGGTGTTCTACGGCCTGGTCCTCGCCGGCGCGACGCTGGTCCCCGTCAGCCATACCGCAGGGCAACGCGATCTCGATCACGCGCTGCGAGAGTCAGGTGCGCGGGCGCTGCTCGTATGGCACACGCGCGAGAAGCCGTACGCGTTTGACGCGCTGACGCGCTCGGCGCTGCCGAAACTGGAACTTGTCGTTGCAATCGGTGACGCGTCTGCGCCGACCGACGTCATCGATTTCAACGACGTCGTGAATGGCCCGGCGATCGACGAGCCCGCCACTGTCGACCCGGCACAACCGGCCGTCATCGGCTGGACATCGGGCACCACCGGCGCGCCGAAGGGGGTACTGCTCAGTCACCGCGCCCTGTGTGCCGAAACGCGTGCGCACATGTCGCCGATGATGTCCGCCAGGTCCCGCCCGCTTGCGAGCACGTCCCCGATCGCGCACGTCACCGGAATGCTGGTATCCGTCCTGGTTCCGCCCCTGCTCGGGCAGCAGATCCACCTCCTCGACTATTGGGATGCGGGCGAGGTGCTCGATCTGATGTCAGCCGAGGCGTTGTCCGCGGGCACTGGCGCGCCGCTGTTCCTCGCTTCGCTGCTCGACCATCCGGCGTGTAGGCCCGCGCACCACGAGCTCATCGAGATGAGTTCACTCGGGGGCGCGGCAGTCCCCGCCGAATTGGTGTTGCGGGCCCAACAGTGCGGCATCGTCGCCATGCGCGGCTACGGTTGCACCGAGCATCCGAGCATCTCCCTGGGTATGCGCGACGATCCGACCCGCAAACGAGCCCACACCGACGGAAGGCTCTGCGCCGGTGTCGAGGTCCGCATCGTCGATGACGACGGAAGACGAGTCCCCACAGGCGGGCACGGCGAAATCCTCAGCCGCGGGCCCGATCTGTTCAGCGGCTACACCGATGCCGGCCTGAACGCCGACGCGTTCGACCAGGGGTGGTATCGCACCGGCGACATCGGGTGGTTGGACGAGGCCGGCTACCTGTCGGTTGTCGACCGCAAGAAAGACATCGTCATCCGGGCGGGCATGAACATCAGTCCCGCCGAGATCGAAGCGGCGATGACGTCCATGCCGCAGGTCGCTGGCGTCGCGGTCATCGCGGTGCCCGACGCGCGCACCGGAGAGCGGGCCTGCGCTTTCGTCCAACCGGCTTCCGGCCAACCGACGCTCGACGATGTGCGACAACATCTTTCGATCCTCGGCTTGGCGAAATACAAGTGGCCCGAGGAAGTCGTCTGCCTCGTCGAGGACTTTCCGCGGACGCCCGCGGGCAAGGTTCGTAAGACCGAACTGCGCGCAGTGTGGGCAGCGCACCACCACGAGGGGAACAATGCGACGCAAACCTGATCAGAAGCGGTTGGACGTCCTCGTCGACCGCTGCCGCCTGGAGGTCGACAACGGTGCCCTGCCGTCGGTTCAGCTCTCCGTGCACGTCGACGGTGTGGAATATGTTCGCGAAGCTTTCGGCACGGCAAAGCCGTCGACGCGCTATGTGCTGCAGTCCGTTGGCCGTGGCATCGTCGCGGGTCTGCTCTGGAAGCTCATGTCCGACGGGTTGCTGGACATCACCCGACCCGTCGCTGAGTACATTCCCGAATTCGGCACGAACGGAAAGGATTTCGTCACCGTCGAACAGGTCGTCACCCATGTCGGCGGATTCCCGCTGGCACCCCTCGGGTACCCCGCGATGCTCGATCGCGACGAACGCCTCAAGGCGTTTGCCAAATGGCGGTTGACCTACGAGCCTGGCACCGAACTGCAGTTCCACCTCACGTCGGCGGCGTGGATCATCGGTGAGCTGTGCGAACGATTGACCGGCAGGCCCATCGGCGACTTCCACCGCGAGACGCTGGCCGCTCCGCTGGGGCTGGACAGCATCGAGATCGGGCCCTCGGTCGAGAACCAACAGAACGTGGCGCCCTTCGTCCGCACCGATGGCGGCAGCGACGACGTTTACGCCTGGGGCCCCTGGTATCTCGCACGGCCCGAGATCCTTGCCGCCGGTGAGCCCAGCCACTCGACGGTGGCGACGGCCTCCGATGTCGCAGGTTGGTACCAAGCGCTGATGACGTCGGATCTCTGGCGGCGCGACGTCGTGGAGGACGCCACTCGGATCCGGGTCACGCTGCCGGTCACCGGGGAGCGCGGCGGCAGCCCGAGCGTCGCGGGCAATGTCGGGTTGTTCATCCAAGTGGTGGGCGACGACGGCCTGTCCCACGGCTTCCTCCCGACCGCAACGGGGCCGCGGACATTCGGCCACGGCGGGGCCGCATGCCAGATCGGCTTTGCCGACCCGGACACCGGGCTGTCCTTCGCTTTCCTGACCAACGGCTACCCGAGCACCGGCTACGAGCAGTCGCGGATCGGCTTGAACCGCATCATCAATATCGGCAACCTCGCCGCGGATTGCTTCAGCCGATGAGTACGCGCCGGCACGCGCGCTACGACGTCCTGAACGGCGGTATCGCCCGCATCACCATCGACCGTCCCGAGCGCCTGGGCGCCTACACCCCGCAGATGTGTACCGAAATCTTGGATGCGCTGCGTGCTGTCCGCCTCGACGACGCCATCCGGGTCGTCGTGCTCACTGGCACGGGGCGTGGATTTTGCACCGGCGGCGACGTCTCACCCGACGCCGGCTTCGACGCGCACACCGCCCGCCAGATCGGCCGAGCCCGCGAGTTGCGAGAGGACGCGCACGCGGTGATAACCGCGCTGCACAAGCTCGACAAGCCGGTGGTCTGCGCGGTCAACGGGATCGCCGTCAACGGCGGGCTCGCGCTGGCGCTGGCGTGCGATCTGCGTATTGCCGCCGAGACCGCGCGATTCGGCGACACCAGCGCGCGGGCAGGGCTGTTGCCTGACGAGGGCGGTGCCTGGCTGTTTCCGCGAACCATGGGTTACGACCGCGCATTTCGCATGGTGGCGCTGTCCGAGACCTATGATGCGCAGACCGCGCTGGAGCTGGGACTGGCCACCGAGGTGGTGGCGGACGACGACCTCGACAGCCGCACGGTCGAGATCGCCCGCTCTCTCGCCGCGGGCGCGCCACTGGCGCTGCGGGCCGTGAAGATGATGATGCGTCGCGCGCTCGAGTCGACACTGGAGTCGTCGCTGGGTGACGCGCAACAGGCGGTTCTCTGGGTGGGGCCGAGCGCGGACGCCGCCGAGGGTAAAGCGGCCTTCTTGGAGAAGCGTGCGCCGAGATTCACGGGCCACTAGTCGCGCCGAACCTGGGTTACCCGCACATCAATCGCAGTGCAGAATACCGGCTGCTCAGCCTGGTTCCATCTATTAACTTGACACTGTATAGTCAAATACCAGCCCCCGAGGGAAGGAAGCTGGCCATGGCGCTCATCGAGAACACCGTCGGCGAACTGCCGTACAAGCTGACCGACTTCGATCAGCACTCGTACGAAGCCGAAGACTGCTTTACCCGGTTTATGCCAAAAGCCAAGCTGGATACCGCGGTTCGCCCGATCGTGGCACCCTCTGGGCGGAAGGTGCTGCTGGCCAACGACCGGATCGTCACCGCGCTGGAGAACGATCTCGACCAGGCATACGTTCCCGGTTCGCTCGTGGAGATGCTCAAGCAGCGGTCGTCGGGAAATGCGTCGGATGCCGAGCGGTTCTACGAACCGATGCAGCCCGAGTACCTCGACCGTGACGCCCGGCTCAAGCAATTGGAGGAGCAGCAGATCGAGCGTTCGATCATGTATCCAGGCGGCTGGGCCCTAATGGCGGAGGAGTACCTCAAGGGAATCGATCCGCTGTACGACAACATCGAGTCGTTCAACAAGTGGATCAGCGAGGACTGGGGATTCGCCTACAAAGACACGATCTACGCGCCGGCGATGCTCTCCATGCGCGACCTCGACCGCGCGTGTGAGGAACTCGACCGTGTGCTGGCCGCCGGCGCCCGCTTCATCGTGCTGCCCGCAGGTCCGGCCTACGGCCGGTCTCCCGGGGATCCATACTTCGACCCGTTCTGGGCCCGCATCAACGAGGCGCGCGCCGTGGTCTGCTATCACATCGCGGAATTTCACTATCAGAACAACGTTGCTTCCCAATGGGGTTGGGGGGCTGCGCCCGCCGTTCCAGTTCTCGGCGTGGCAGTGGCAAAACACGTACGGGGAGCGGCCGATAACTGACACGTTGTCCGCGTTGATCTTCGACAATCTCTTCGGCCGATTCCCGAACATCAAGGTCCTCGTCAGCGAGTTCGGCGCCGAATGGGTGCCGCATTTCATCCGGCACATGGACAAGAGTCGCGGAATGGGCAGGCTGGGGCCATGGTTGGGCGGCCAGCTCACGGAACGGCCGAGCACGATCTTCAAACGGCACGTGCGTGTCGTGCCCTATCCCGAGGACGACACCGTCTCCCTGATCGAGCGACTCGAGACCTCGGAAACGCTGCTGATGGGGTCGGACTGGCCACATGCCGAGGGCCTGCGAGAACCAGCCGACTTCTACCTCAAGGTCGACACCCTCGATGAGGTCACCCGCCGGAACTTCCTGCGGGAGAACGGCATGAAGCTCTCCAGTGGGATCAGTTGAGCCGTCCATGACCATCGAGGTGTCCGATGACGAACTGGTACAACGCTTTCCGGGCGAGCCGATCACCCACGACAATGCCGCGCACTATCGCGGTCGGCTGCGTCGGGCATTGCTGCTCAACCGCTGTGCCGACTGCGGCCGCTGGCACGAACCTGCCAGACCGATCTGCCCGGACTGTTGGTCGGCGCGGGTTTCGGCAGAGCCGGTGAGCGGCAATGGCGTGATCTTCATGGCGATCTTCCTGCATCGTGGCCCAGCCGCTGACGGGGTCGACTATGCGACGCCGTATCCCGTGGTGACGGTCGAACTCGACGAGCAGGAGGGTTTGCGATTCACGTCGACGGTCGTCGGCGCGGCCAACGAAGACATCCGCATCGGAACGCCGGTGCAGCTCGCATGGGTCGAGCGTGCTGGCACGCCCCTGCCGGTCTTCGAACTCCAAGCGCGGTGATCGTGCGAAACGCGATGAAGGACAGGGTCGCCATCGCGGGGGCCTCGACTACGGGCTTCGTTGCGAAGAACTCCGGCCGCAGTCAGGTCTCGTTGGCCGCCGAGGCGAGCATCGACGTCATCCGCAAATGCGGGATCGACCGCGAGGATGTCGACGGCCTGTGCGGAAGTTGGCCACAGGCCAATGTCCTCCAGTCCGCTCTCGGCATCCCAGCCCTCACCTGGTTCGGCAATCCCATCATCCCGATGGTCGACCATCTCGCGACCGCTGCGGCAGCGGTCCACGCTGGACTGTGTGAGGTCGTGCTCGTCTATCACGCTGCGTACCGCATGGCGTGGAACAGCGGAGGAGCTCTCAAAGATCCGTTCCGCCGCATCGCCACACCTGGCCTCCTGGATCCGCAGCCCGGGCCCGAAACCATGGCTGCGGCCGTCGGGTATACCGGCTGGGCGTCGCGCTACATGTACGAATACGGCGTGACCCGAGAAGACTTCGCGCTGGTGGCGATCAATGCTCGATCGAACGCCGCACGCAATCCGGCGGCGGCGATGCGGGAACCGCTGTCGATGGACGACTACCTGCGCGCCCCGATGATCCGCGAACCGCTGTGCCTTTACGACATGGATCCCGCCGTCGATGGCGCCGACGCATTCATCGTCACCACGGCCGAACGTGCCAAGGACATGCCGCTACCGCCGGTGCTCATCAACGCCGCGGTGCTCGGTCAGGTCAGCCGCAACGAAGAGGACCAGACCGTCAGCTTGCGACAGCACGGCCAACAGGTCGTCATCGAGACGCTGAAAGCCAAGAGCGACTTCTGGATCGACGACATCGACGTCTACTTCCCATACGACGGGTTCACGCCGATCACCCTGAACTGGATCGACAATGCCGGCTGGTGCAAGCCGGGGGAGGCGGGCGCATTCCTCCGCCAACACTGGGTCACCGAAGAGAACCGCGCGATGATCAACGGTCGAATCCCGGTCAATCCGCATGGGGGCTCTCTCGGCGAAGGGGCGACACAGGCGTCCGGCCACATGCGCGAGGCCGTCCATCAGTTGCAGGGTGTCGCCGGTGAACGGCAGGTCGTCGACGCCAGGCGGGCTCTGATCACCGCAGGCGGCTTCTTCTTCAACGCCCAAGGTCTCACACTGCACCGGGCGTGACGGTGCTGGAAGATCTCCTTGCGCGGGTCGCCTCGCAACCAAACCGGCCCTTGTTGGTCTACTTCGACCGTGTCCTGACGTACGGCGATGTCGATCGACTGTCGAATGCCTTTGCGGCAGGCCTGGCCGACAACGGTTTTCGACGTGGCGACCGCCTGGCCCTCTACTTGCAGAACGTCCCGCAGTACGTGGTTTCACTCATCGCGGTATGGAAGCTCGGCGGAATCGCCGTCGCGCTCAATCCGATGTTGACGCCACGCGAAGTGGCGAAGCTCCTCGAGGACGCAGCCCCGGCCGTACTCGTCACGCTCGACGAACTGGATACACCGGCGCTCCGGGAGGTGGTGAACATGTCGTCCGTGCGGCGCGTGATCAGAACCAGCGCAACGGCGTGGCGCGGCCCGGAAACCGACGATCTGCGTGCGTTCATCGCGGAGTACGACGGACAAGCACCGGCATCGATCTCGGTCGACCCTCACGACGTCGCCGTCATCACGTATACATCCGGCACCACCGGGACGCCCAAAGGGGCGATGAACACCTACCGCAACGTCCGGACGGGAGGGCACGCCTACCGCGACTGGTTCGCGCTCGGCCCCGACGATGTCGTGCTCGGAGTGGCGCCCCTCTTCCACGTGACCGGGCTGACGGGACACATTGCCTGCAGCATCGCCGCGGGCGCCTCGCTGATCCTGTCGTATCGCTTCACAATCGACGTGACACTCGACATGATCCGTCGGCACCGCCCGACGTTCACCGTGGGCGCCATCACGGTGTTCATCGCATTGGGCAATGCGGATGTCGATCCGCGCGACCTGGCGTCGCTGACCAAGGTCGCATCCGGCGGTGCACCGGTTGCCGCCGCTACCGCGGAACGGTTCCGCGACCGCTTCGGCACCTACATACACAACGTCTACGGCATGACCGAGACCACCGCCCCCGTGCTGGCCGTGCCCATGGGATCCGCCGCCCCGGTCGAGCCGGAAACGCAGGCGCTGTCTGTCGGTGTACCAATGCTCAGCGCACGGGTGACGGTGCTCGACGATGACGGAAGGCCATTGCGCGCAGGCCAAGTCGGCGAACTTGCCGTCGCAGGCCCGCAGATCGTTCCCGGTTACTGGCGCAATGAGGCCGCAACCCGTTCTGCTGTCCGCGACGGCTGGCTGCTGACCGGTGACGTCGGCTACACCGACGAGGACGGGTGGTTCTACCTCATCGACCGCAAGAAGGACATGATCGTGGCGGGTGGGTACAAAGTGTGGCCGCGCGAAGTCGAGGACGTGCTCTATACCCATGACGCCGTTCTCGAGGCGGGTGTCGTCGGAGTGCCCGACGCCTATCGCGGGGAGACGGTCAAGGCCTACGTGTCACTGCGCGACGGCCACACGGTCAAGCCCGACGAGCTCGTGGCGTACTGCCGGGAGCGGTTGGCGGCCTACAAGTGTCCTCGGCAGGTCGAGATCGTGGACGCCATCCCTAAGACGACGACGGGAAAGATCCTGCGCCGGGAATTACGGAGAACTGAAGGCTAAGCATCCCAACGCAATTCCAGCGAGTCAAGTCCGAACATCTGGCCGCCGTGCTCGGTTGGATTGCCCGCGAGTTCGTATTCGGGGATGCGCTTGTGCCACTCCTCGAGCAGGATCGCCATCTCCTGTCGGGCCAGATGTGATCCGAGGCATCGGTGCGGTCCTGCCCCGAAAGCGATATGACGCGTGACGCCGCGGTCCAGGTCGACGTGGCGCCCGTCGGGGAACATATGGTCATCGCGGTTCGCCATCGCCAGCGGAAAAGCCGCCATGTCGCCGGCCTTGACCGGGCAACCGTGAAAGTCCATGTCCTGAGTGGCTTTCCGCGCGGTCTGTACCATCGGATACGCGCGTAGCAGCTCTTCGACGGCCCGTGGGATCACCTCCGGATCGGTGGCGATCCGCCGCCGATCCGCGGGATGCGTCGCCAGATGCAGCATGGCGTAGGTCGACTCCATGGCCACGGTGTCCAGGCCCGCCATGAACAACAGCAGTAGACAGTTCAACAACTCCATGTCGTTGATCGGCTCGCCGTCGATCTTCCAGTCCAGTGCCGCAGTGACGATGTCGCCGGCGTCCGGATTGCGTTCGGCGCGCCGCTGTTCGATGAGACTCGCGAAGAATCCCATCACGTGCGTCATCCCCTCCAGGCGAACGGCATTCACCTCTTCACCCACACCCTCCTGGTGCAGGATCATGTCCTCCCACTCGAGGAATTGGTCCAGGTGGCTGACGGGCATGCCCATGATGTCGAGGAACACGATGGACGGGAACACCCGGGCCATTTGGCTGATGAACTCGCATCCGCCGGCAGGCTTGAGCTTGTCGACCAGCTCGCCGACGAGCTCGTGCTGACCCACCTTCATGCCCTTGACCCGGCCGGGGGAGAAGTACTCCGCCAGCACGTGACGCCACTTGGCATGGTCCGGTGGGTCGACCATCACCGGGATCCACTTGTAGGGCGGGTCCGGTTCGGTCGGCACGATCACGCTGCTGGACCACAACTCGGGATGCTGCAAACCGTCCAGAATCGTCGCGTAGTCGGTGAACATCCAGTAACCGTCGGCTTCGGTATTGCGCAGTGCAGGCCTAATCTCGTCCTGAACAGAGTCGAGCATCCGGAAGTTGTTCAGAGCGGGCCCCGACCCCGCTCCGACGAACTCGAGGTTCCTGACGGGACACGGCATTGCAGTCTCGTTGTCGGTCATGGCTTCCCTTCGTAGATAGGGTGGTCGGAGGCATGGGCCCCCCTGCTGAGATGCCCTGCGAGATTGGTGAGCGCGTGGATGGCGTCAGCGACGGCGTCCTCGGCCTCTCGGGTCAGCGCCAGTCGCTCGCCCGGCGATTCGGTGGTCGCCGCGAGAGCAGGAACAACGAAATGGCGAAAACGCCTGCGCACAGCGGTATCCGAACGATCGAGCTCTTCGGCGGCCAGGTATGTCTGCTCGACGAGGAAGTCGATCATCTCGTCGATGTCGAGGTCGGTGCGCACCTCTCCGTTGGCCTGTCCGTCCTGCAGCACAGAGCCCATCGCCTGGATCGCCATCTGGTGCACCATCGGATGGTGCACGGACGTGGAGCGCTGCGCGATGAGTGCGGAGACGGACGGATCGCCCGGCAATTCGCGTGTGGTGTAGAGCAGTGCCGTTTCGATCTTGGCGAATACCCCCCGCTTGCCGGCCATCAGCATCTGCACGTCGGCGACGTATCGACGCGAACGGAGCAGCGCGACCTGTACCAGCATCTCTGAGACGCTGCCCAGTTGGCGGAATGCGGTCGCGCGTGATACTCCGGCCCTGATCGCCACCGCTTCCATCTGGACGCTTTCGATGCCGCGTTCGGTGATCTCAGCGTCGGCGGCGCGGATCAATCGATCCCGCACCGTGCCGTCGTCGTTGTGCGCGATCTTCAGCACGGTCATGCGATGGCCCCGGCGATTTTCAGTTCGATGAGCCGGTTGTCGTCGACGCCGAGTTCCCTGACCACCTCGTCAGTGTGTTCAGCGAATTGTGGCGCTCGGGTGAGAGTTTCGGGGTTGTCATCGAATTTCACGGGGCTGGCCACCAACCGCTGTGGGTTGCCTTCTGCATCTACGACTTCGGCGATACGACCGTTGGCGGTCAACGACTCGTCGTTGGCGAGATCCCACGCATCCTGCACCGGAGCCCACTGTCCGGTGCCGCGGCTGAGACGTTGCTTACAGTCGGCGTAGGTCAGCCTCGCAATCGCGTCACGAACGACCTCGTAGGCGGTGTCGCAATTTTCGAGCATCGCCTCGAGCGTCGTGAATCGCGGGTCGTCGGCATATGCGTCGAGCCCCATCAGCCCGCAGAACTCCGCCCAGTATCTCGTCGGCTGCAGCATCGAAAGCTGGATGTACCTACCGTCCCGCGTCCGGTAGCCGCCCGTCAGCGGGTTGCCCGGCGCTTGAGTCCTGCGGTCCAGCTTGGGAAGTGGGCCGCCGAACAGCATCGCCATGTTCACGCTGAACTGCGTCGCCCAGGCACCCACGGCGAGCAGGGACACGTCGAGCACAGACGGTTCACCGGTGGCGAGTCGGCGGTACATGGCGGCCGCGACGCCTCCCGCAATCGACAATCCGCCGATGTTGTCCCCATAGGCCCCGGCGGGCATGAACGCCGGGCGGTCGGCGTCGGCCGGCATCACGCCGTCCGCGCTACCCCCGCGGGCCCAGAAGGCGGTGACGTCGTAACCGCCGGTGTCTCGATCGGGACCGTCGGCGCCGAAGCCGCTCCCCGCGACGAAGATGATGTCGGGATTGACAGAGCGGACATCCTCGACGTCGATCCCCAGTTTGGTGCGCGTCGGAGGCAGGTAGTTGGTGAGGAATACGTCGCTGCGCCGGATCAGTTCCTCGAGCAGCGGGCGCCCTTCGGCGTGGTCCAGCGCGAGACCGATACTGCGCTTACCCCGGTTGGGCGCCTCCATGATCGGAGCGAAGGACGATCCGGGCACCGAGGCTGCGCTCCCGAGCACCCGCACGAGTCCGCGCTGGGCGTCACCGGCGACGGGATGCTCGACCTTGATCACATCCGCTCCCCAGTCGGCGAGGATGGCACCGGCCGAGGGCACGAACGTGAATCGTGCGACCTCGAGGATGCGAACGCCGTCAAGTGGCTTCAGACCACTCACCTCCTGCGATCTTGCAGCGATCGGCGTCTCATGAGTGCGACGCAATGAGATAAACGTATCACTGATTCGCCAGAGGCGCGAGGGCCAACCCAGCACGTGCAAGAGGGGATTTTGTCGTCAGTCCATGATGTCGCGGACGCGGGTCTTCTCGTGGCCGCGAAGCATGGCGGCACTGGCCGCCTCCATGTGTCGGCGCCAGTGCGCTTCTGCCGCATCGCCTTTGCGAGCATAGACCAAATTGGCGAGCCGTACGTACGACTTGTGCAGCCTCATGTATTCGGCCTTGGCCATCTTCTTGTCCCCGGTAGCGCCCGAAATCGCTGCGGCGGTGTGACGTTCGCCGATCTCGTGCAGCATGCCCGCAATGATCCCCAAGGTGGCATTGCCCGACAACTCGACCATGCGACGGTGCAACTGTGCCGATGCGGCCGCCAACGTGCCGGCTTCCCACGCGGCGGGAACCGCGTCGACTAATCGTCGGAGCTCGTCGTGCGCCTCGGCTGTGCCGTTCTCGGCAAGCATGTTCGCGGCTGGGGGCTCGATGGCGGTGCGCGCGGTCATGACGTCGGCGAGCGTGGTGCCGGACAGTGCCAGTAACAGCGCAGCGGGCCGGGCGACGATCTCAGGGCCGGGGACGCGAACTCTAGCGCCCGTACGCGAACCGCGGCGGACCTCGACTAGTCGTTCCGATTCCAGGACGCGCACTGCCTCGCGTAGGGTCGGCCTGCTGACACCGAAGTGTGAGATCAGCTCGGCCTCGTGCGGCAGGAAGTCGCCATCTTTGAGCTGGCCGTCGACAACCATGCGCCGGAGCGTGCGGGCGACCAGCTCGGCCGTCTTGGGCGACCGGACCGCTCCGGTCGCCGTATCCGCGGAGATCATCGGTGCCAGCGACTCGGGTCGAGACACTGCGGTCCCTTCATTCGGTGCCAGTTATACTACTCAGTAAACCATGTCGTCGCCGCACGCGGCCGTAACTTCGCGGGTCACGACCTATCCTGCATCAAGCACGTCGCAGCCACGTCGTACTCCGACCGCCGACGTGCGCTCACCAAAAAGCTCGGCGCGGCCAGAAACGCGATGTCGGGCAATCGCTTCCGATCGGACATCATGTCCTTCGCCTGTGCGCTGTCGCCGCACACGGCGACCGCGCGCAACATGTCGTCGGTGACGTGCCGGGCCATCGATCGGGGGTCACCACTGTGGAATGCGGCGCGGATCGCACTCACCTCGTCTTGCCATTCGTGCAGTTCGACCAGCGCATCATAGGTTCGTACGGTCAGGTAGAACGCGATCTGCAAGCGTGCATCGGCGACCGCGCGTTCCGGATCGGTGTCGTTGACGGCGGTGATGACCCAACCCCAGCGCTTGAGTTCCTCGGATGTGCGATGCGCGATGCTTGCGCCGCGACTCAATTCGGGCTCCACGACTTCGTCCCACCAGCGGTCGGTGAACAACCCATGGCCCAGCACTCCGTCCGCCACACGGCCTGCGGTCCGCACCATGACCCGGTTGAAGGCGCCGATGAGAATCGGCACGTCGAGACGCCCTAGCACGGGTGCGCGAATATCGGCTTCAATGGAGTAGAAGTCGCCCTGGTAGCGGATCGGTTCGCCGTTGTCCGCCCGTAGGAACAGTCGGACGACTTCGACCAGTTCGGCCATCCTCAGCGCGGGATGTTCGGCGTCGACCCCGAACCAGTCGCGGTTCATTCGTGGTGTCCCGGCGCCCAGTCCCAGGAAAACCCGGCCGGCCGCCTGCTTGGCCAAGTGTCGAACCGACGCGGCATGGACGAAGGGAGATCGGGCGAACGCATAGGCGATTCCTGGGCCCACCCATGCCGTCGCCGTCGAACGCACCATCTGCGCCGCCGTGACGTAGGCACTCAGATCGGCGAATTCGCCGGCGCAGAACGCGCCCGCGCCCGCGGACTCGGCTTGCGTCGCTACCGTTTCGCCCGGCCACGGCAATCCCCACTGCATATCCCACCCACATCCGCTAGATCGCTTACCTAGTAATACAGGTGACCATACCGGGCGGAAGGACGCCAACTACGTTTTAGACACTTTTGTCAAAAATCTGTATTCTCGACCGCACCGATATGTGTCTCTGCAGGAAGGAATTCGATGACCAAGCTGCCGAGCATGGCCCCGACGGGCTGGTTCCAGATTGCCTGGAGCGCCGATATCGCGGGAAACGCCGTCGTGCCCCTGCGCTATTTCGGCCAAGACCTCGTGGCCTTCCGGCAGCGCGACGGATCGGTCAGTGTGCTGGACGCGCATTGCCAGCACCTCGGCGCCAGCTTGGCGCACGGCGGCTGTGTCGTTGAGGACGGCATACAGTGCCCGTTCCATGGTTGGGTGTGGGACGGCCGAGGGCGCAATGTCCGCATCCCCTATGAAAAGCGACCGAACAAGGGCCGCCGCCTGAGGTCCTACCCTGTTGCCGAGGTAAACGATTCCATCTACATTTGGCACGACGTCGCCGGCAGTGCACCGCGGTGGGATGTGCCCGTCGGGAAATTGGTTCTCGGAGAACATGTCTCGTCGAGAAACTACTACGAATTCACCGAGGACTGTCGAACTCGGTTCGCCGGTGTCAAGGTGCACCCCCAGGTGATCGCCGAGAACGCGGTGGACCCACATCATTTTCGTTTTGTGCACCGCACACCGATCAGTCCTGGAGTGCTGCGAGAAAGCCGGGACGACGTGATCTGGTCGGCCAAAGTGGGATTCGGCAAGCGATGGGTCGACGGAACTGATCGGCCGGATGACACGATGAACACCATTGAGATCTGGTGGTCGGGTATCGGCGTCTCGTTCAACGGCGAGCACACCCGTGACGGAGTGCGCGTCATCTCGATCTGTGCGACGCCGGTCGACGACACGACTTCGGACATCTTCGCCGGATACTGGATCAGCGACGAGTCGGCGAATGACTTCGCGGAACGGCTGGCCGCGGCCAAATTGGCGTTGCCGGACGACATCCGGATTTGGGAGCACCAGCGGTACATGGATCGGCCGGCGCTCGCACCGTCGGAGTCGGCCGGCTTCGACGCCCTCCGGGAGTGGGCGAACGGGTTCTATCCGCAGCCTGTCGGAACCCGGGCTTGAGCCCGCCCAGTCCAGGCATCCGCAAGTCGGACCGCACTCGCCTGGCAATCCTGGACGCCGCGCGTGTGGCCTTCGCCCGCAAGGGCTTCTCCGGGGTGACGATCCGTGACATCACCGACTTGGCCGGCGTGACGCGGGCGAACTTCTACTACTACTTCAGCGACAAGACCGAACTGTTCGTCGAGCTCGGCACCGCGACCTACCGCGAGGCCATAGAAGTGATCGAGACGTTCTCCGACTCCCCCTCGCGAGCGGCGATCGAAGCGTGGGTGGCCCGCTACTTCACCTATCTCAACCGCAATGGCGCGTTCGTAATCCGTTCAGAGGACGACATGCCGACCGACGGTGCGTTTCGTGCCGCGGTCGCACGTTCACATCGACGCGCCGCGCGTGCACTCGGTCAGCGCATCGCCAAGATCGCGTCGACGCCGCCGTCAGGCGACGCCGCCGCGACGGGGCTCATCCTGATGGCCATGCTCGAGCGGTCCTGGCTGGTGCATCACAACGGGGTGTCCGAAGTGCCGTTCGGCGAGGTAGAAGCCGCGGCGTCGGATCTGATACATCGGCTGGTCGAATGACTGCGCGAGGGACGTGGTGAGCAACGGAATGACGTGGTGGCCCGCAATGGTCGAGGCGGTATCGCGACCGGCCACAATTTTCGCCGATAGGCATATCGCAATTAGCTATATAGATAGACGTTTAATGCTTTCATCTCACGCGCGATTGACACCGCGACCGCATGGCCTTGGGCGCTAAATCGCGGGGGCGGTGCCGGTTCAAAAAATGGCTGATGCGCCCTAGACCGGAATGCGGGCCGTGCCGTCCCCGGCCGACAGGGCGAACATCAAGGAGGGCGTCGCCCGATGCTCGGGCATGGCGGCCCTGATGAGACGCGTCTCATCGGATCGATTCCGTTCAACGCTCGCTGCACCCGAGGCCATCCGGTGTGCGGCAGCAACCGGCCGATTTCTTCTACGTCTCGGCGAATCGCAATTGTTTCGAACGAAGATCTTTACGCACCTTTTGTGAGCCTCGAATTTGCTTATTGACGGGAGCGAGAATATGGCTCGAATTGCATCAAGTAATTGTTGCCGTGGGAGGCGATTGATAATCATCGTGCAATTAAAGGTCCTATAGTCAGCAAACTCCACGGCATGGCATGCGACCGCCCGTCCGAATCGCCGGTTCGAGGTTGCCGGCCGCAACGGTCGACGGCCCCATCCGTCCTGTTGCCGCCGTTCAGCGGCCAGAACGATGGCGAAACAGGGGTGGCAGGATCGCTTAGATGTGCTCATCTGCGTTGGCTCGATGTCACGTCGATGAGGCTACCGCCACGGGTCCATCGGTAGTTGCGGCGGGGCGTTGCGCGGTGAGCAAACCAATCCTGAGAAAGTTCCGAAATCCGCCACGAAACCCGCAAATGCCGAGAACTGTTGCTACCGCGTAAAAGCGTGGTGTACGGTTTGGCGGCAGTCGGGTTGTGTGCCTAATCACACGTGGGGTTAGTCAAAGTCAGAGCTTGACGGAGGGATTTGCGAACGATGAAGTCTGCCGCCGCCGACGCTGTTGACCCGGTGGGAGTGGATCGGGCAGGCGTCCTCGCGGGTCTGATGCATCGCGGGAGCTTGCCGTGAGCGGCAGAAAACCGCCTGACGTCGCCAAGCCACTACGCACTCTGGGCGAGTTCTTCGCGATGTCGATGGACACCGTCGTTCAGATGTTCAGGCCGCCCTTCGCGTTCAGGGAGTTCGTCGAGCAGACGTGGTTCGTCGCGCGGGTTTCGATCCTGCCGACGATCATGATGACGGTCCCGTTCCTCATGTTGACGGTCTTCATCCTGAACCTGCTATTGCTCGAGGTGGGCGCCGCCGATGCATCAGGCGCGGGCGCGGCGCTCGGGGCAGTCCTCTACATCGGTCCGATCGTGACGGTGTTGGTGATCGCCGGTGCCGGTGCAACGGCGATGTGCGCCGACCTCGGCTCCCGGACCATCCGTGAAGAAATCGATGCGATGCGTGTACTCGGGCTCAATCCCGTGCACCGCCTGGTCGTGCCGCGAGTCCTAGCCGCCACGCTGATCGCGACGATGCTGACTTCGGTCGTCATCGTGGTTGGTCTGTTCTTCGGATTCCTGTTTTCGGTCTATGTCCAGGGCGTGACGCCAGGAGCGTTCGTCTCGAGCCTCACTCTGCTCGTCGGCGTCCCCGAACTCGTCATCGCCTTATCCAAGGCGCTGATGTTCGGGTTCTTCGCCGGTCTGATCGCTTGCTACAAGGGCCTTTCCGTTGGAGGCGGACCAGCGGGCGTCGGCAACGCGGTAAACGAAACAGTCGTCTTCGTCTTCATCGTGCTGTTCCTGATCAGCACCATCACCACGATCGTCGGCGCGAAGGCAACGCTGTGAGTGCCCCCGCGCGGCAGTTGTTGCCGCGGATGCAGTACCGCGCCCGTCCGTTGACCAACGGCTGGAATCGCGTTGGCGAGCAAGCGCAGTTCTTCGTCCGGACCATCGCAGGCACCAAAGACGTCTGGGTCCATTACAAGGTCGAACTGTTGCGTCAGATTGCCCAGATGAGTCTCGGCGTCGGCGCCATGGCACTCATCGGCGGCACCATCGTCGTCGTGGCCTTCCTCAGCACCCAGGTGGGCTCGCTCGTCGCGATTCAGGTCTACGGCTCCCTGGCCAATGTCGGTATCGAGGCGCTCACCGGCTTCGCGTCGGCCTACGTCAACACGAGGCTCGCCGGCCCCGTGATCGTCGGCATCGCCATGGCAGCCACGATCGGCGCCGGCGCCACCGCGCAATTGGGGGCCATGCGCATCAATGAGGAGATCGATGCGCTCGAGGTCATCAGTGTGCGCTCCATCCCTTATCTCTGCTCGACTCGCCTCGTGGCGGGCATCGTGCTCTCGATTCCGCTCTACTGCATGGGATTGCTGGCCGCCTGGTTGGCAACCCGGCTCGGCACGGTCATCTCCTACGGACAGTCCACGGGCGTCTACGACCACTACTTCAACACTTTCCTCAACCCGATGGACGTTGTGCTGTCGCTCATTCAAGCGCTCGGAATGGCCACGATCGTCATGCTGATACACACCTATTACGGCTACACCGCTTCGGGCGGACCGGCCGGTGTCGGCGAAGCCGTCGGTCGCGCCGTGCGAGCGTCCCTTGTCGCAGTCATCGTCGTCCTTCTGTTTGTCGCACTTGGCATTTACGGCCAGGGTGGCGGACTGAATATCTCCGGGTAGCGGCGCATGGCGCGGAAGCTGAAGGCAGGAGAGAGTCGTATCCACCCTGGATGGTGGACGCTCATCATCCTCGTCGTGGCGATTGTCGCGATCGTGGTGGACGTAGCACTGTTCACCGGGTCGTACAAATCCTATGTGCCGGTTACGTTGAAGGCCGAGCGCACCGGGCTCATCATGGAACCCGGTAATGACGTCAAACTGCGCGGCGTCACGGTCGGTCGCGTAGACGGTGTCATACCCGGTGGCGCCAGCTTGCGACTCGACATCGACTCCGACCAAATCAAGTACATCCCGGCCAACGTCGAAGCCGAGATCAAGGCGACGACAGCCTTCGGCAACAAGTTCGTCGAGCTCATCGTGCCCGACGCACCCAGCCCGGCCCGGTTGAGCAAGGGCACCGTGTTGACGGCTCGAAATGTCGCGACCGAGGTGAACACCGTGTTCGAGAATCTGGTGGGCGTCCTGAACCAGATCGACACCGCAAAGCTGAACGCCGTGTTGTCAGCGCTCGCCGAAGGTCTACGCGGTCAGGGTGACGCACTCGGCGAGGCGATCACCGCGGGCGACGAGGTGTTGTCGGAGATAAATCCGCGCAGCGAGACGATTCGACAGGACTGGCGGGCGCTCAAGGGTTTCAGTGACACATATGGCGCTGCGGCGGGGGACATCGTGAAGGTTTTAGACGCGGTCAGCACCACCAGCACGACCATCACCGACCATGCTGAACAACTGGATTCGTTGCTGCTCAACGTCATCGGGCTGGCTGACAGCGGAATCAATCTGATCGCACCCTCGAAGGACAACTTCGTGCGCACGGTGAATGCGTTAGAGAGCACGACGAGCCTCTTGATGAAGTACAACCCCCAGCTCACATGTACGTTCACTGGCGGCAAGAACGTCATCGACTTCGGCTTCGCCGACGTCGCCGGCGGCCGGGATGGCAAGTCCGTGTTGCTCGACGTGGCACTGCTGTTGGGCGATGATCAGTACAAGTACCCGGACCATTTGCCGATCGTGGGTGCCAGAGGGGGACCTGGCGGTCAGCCGAGCTGCGGCTCCCTGCCCGACGTCGCGCAGAACTGGCCGGTGCGTTCTCTGATAACCAATACGGGCTATGGCACGGGTGTCGATATCCGACCCAACCCCGGCATTGGATTCCCGGGCTATGAGAACTTCTTCCCCTTCACGCGTGCAAATGGCCAGCCGCCGACGGTGAATCGCATCGGCCCGCCGGCGCCGGGGCCCATCCCTTACCCGGGCGCCCCGCCGTACGGCGGACAGCAGTACGCCCCGGACGGCACACCGCTGTACCCGGGCTTGCCGCCCGCGCCGCCTCCCGGCGCGCCGAAGGATCCGGGTCCACGACCGGGCCAGGAGCCGTTCGTGCCTCCCCATCCGGCGCAGATGCAACCCGTTCCGCCGCCGCCGATCCCGCCGGGGCCCGTTTCGCCACGACCCTGACCGACCAGCGTAGGAGGAAGCGCACTCGATGAAAGTGCCCCGGATTGATGGATGCTCATGAGTAGCTTGCGAGGTACCTTGTGGCGCATTGCCATCTTCTTGGTGATATGCACCCTGGGCTGGTTCGTCATGGTGGCCGTGTTCGGTCAACTTCGCTTCAGCGGCGAAACGTCGTACCGGGCCATCTTCACCAATGTCTCAGGTATGGAGCCCGGCAACTTCGTGCGTATCGCCGGGGTTGAGGTCGGCAAGGTCAAGAACATCGACGTCCAGGATGACGGGTCAATGCTCGTCGAGTTCGCCACCGACGACACGGTGGTGCTGACCGAAGGCAGCAGGGCGGTCATCCAGTACGAGAATCTGCTCGGCGATCGCTTTCTTTCGCTCGACGAGGGCGCCGGTGGAACCACCAGATTGCAACCAGGCCAGACCATTCCGATTACTCAGACTGAGCCGGCCCTGGATCTGGACGCTTTGATCGGCGGCTTCCGCCCCCTGTTCAACGCCCTGAGCCCGGATCAGGTCAATTCGCTTACCGGCTCGCTCATTGCGGCGTTCCAAGGCCAAGGTGCGACGATCAGCTCCTTCCTGGAGCAGACCGCCTCACTTACCAACACGCTCGCCGACCGCGACGAGCTGGTTGGTGAGGTGATCGTCAACTTGAACACCGTCCTCCGTTCACTAGGTGACCAGCAGAACCAGTTCGCCACGGCCGTCGACTCGCTCTCGGAGTTGGTGTCGGGTCTGCGAAACCGCAAGCAGGACATCGCCAACGGCGTGGCCTATGTCAACGAAGTCGCCGGATCAGTGGCAGATTTGTTGCAACAGACTCGGTCGTCTTTGACCAAAGTGGTCAACGAGACCGACCGAGTGGCGGGCAATATCGTGGCCGACGCCGACTACATGAACAATCTGCTGGACACTCTTCCCGACGCGTACCGGATCCTGAATCGGCAGGGCATCTACGGAGACTTCTTCAGTTTCTATCTGTGCGACATCGTGCTCAAGCTCAACGGTAAAGGCGGACAGCCGGTCTATGTGAAGTTAGCCGGACAATCCACTGGAAGGTGCACACCGAGGTGAAATCCTTCCAGGAACGAAATCCATTGATCATCGGTGCGATTGGGCTGGCGCTGTTCATCGGTGTGTCACTCGCGGCGATCAACTATGACAAGTTGCCGTTCCTGTCCACAGGCAAGGAATACTCTGCCTACTTCGCCGAGGCCGGCGGGTTGCGTCAAGGCGCCGACGTCCGAGTGAACGGCCTGAGATCCGGCAAGGTCGAAAGCATCAAGCTCGACGGTGCGCAGGTGCTGGTGACATTCAAGGTACGGGAGGCGATTCGGCTCGGCGATCGCTCTGAGGCGGCGGTAAAGACGAACAGCGCGTTGGGCAGCAAAGTTCTGGAGATAACGCCACGGGGCGAAGGGCAGCAGGCGGGGCCGATACCGTTGGCCCGGACCACATCTGCCTACCAACTGCCCGACGCGATTGGTGATCTGACGACTGCCATCAGCGGCCTCGACACCGATCAGCTCTCCAATTCGCTGAAGGTGCTGTCCGAGACCTTTGCCAACACTCCGCCGGATGTTCGCGCAGCAGTCGAAGGAGTGGGCCGCTTCTCCAAGACCCTCGCGGATCGCGACGCCGAGCTACGAAGCCTGTTATCCAACGCCGACAAGTCGACCACCGTACTCGCCGAGCGCAGCGACAAGATCGTCAAGCTCGTGCACGACACCAATGAGCTGCTTGCGGCACTACAAAGTCAGAGCGGCGCATTAGACCAGTTCTTCAACAGCCTTTCGGGGGTGAGTCAGCAGCTCAAAGGGTTTATCGCGGAGAACCGCACCGAGCTGAAGCCGGCGCTGGAGAAGCTCAACGGAGTGCTGGCCATCGTGGACAACCACCGAGAGCAGGTCAAGCTTGCGGTCAAGGGCCTCAACAGGTACGCGCTCGGCCTGGGCGAGTCGGTGGGCTCGGGCCCATTCTTCAAGGCCTACGTCGTCAACCTGCTTCCAGGCCAATTCGTCCAGCCCTTCATCGACGCCGCCTTCTCCGATCTCGGCCTGGACCCCAATGTCCTGGCGCCCACTGAGCGTTCTGACCCGCAAGTCGGTCAGCCCGCCACACCTGCGCTGCCCATGCCGTTCCCGCGTACCGGCCAGGGAGGCGACCCACGCATGACGATTCCTGATGCGATCACCGGAAATCCGGGTGACCAGCAGTGTGGCCCGCCAGGACTGGCACTACCAGGGCCGGGGTGCTATCCCTACCGTGAGCCGCTGCCTGCGCCACCGCCGGGCGGTCCGCCGCCCGGGCCGCCCGCGCTCCCCGCGCCTGGCCAGGAATCGACCCCGACACCGCCGACTCCGATCCTCGATCGAGCCCCTGGTGAGCAGGTGCCGACCGTCCACGGCGCGGCGCCGGACGCAGCAGGGACCGAATCCCAAGGTGGAAGTCGATGAACGCGTTGAGAACCCGAGTTGGAAGAGGTGCCCTCGCAGCCACCTTGGCGCTTCTTCTGGTGGCGGGGTTCTTGGTGGCCAGCTTCGGAGAGGCAGCGCGGGCGTACACCCTGGTCGGCTACTTCGAGAACAGCAACGGGATCTACGTCGGTGACGACGTTGTCATTCTCGGCGTGCCCGTTGGCACAGTGAAGTCGATTGAGCCGCAACCATTGCGAACCAAGATCACGTTCACAGTCGATGACGAGTACGACGTGCCGGCCGACGCCAAGGCCGTGATCCTTTCGCCAGCACTGGTCACCGCGCGATCCATTCAGCTGGTACCCGCATACACGGGCGGACCGACCATGCGAGATGGAGCGGTGATCCCACGAGAGCGCACGGCGGTGCCGGTGGAGTTCGACCAGTTCCGCGAACAGTTGGAACGGCTTGCCGACACACTTCAGCCAACTGAGCTCGGAGGCGTGAGTACGCTCGGCGCCTTCGTCAACACTGCCGCCGAAAACCTGCGCGGTCAGGGTGCCAACATTCGCGAAACCCTGATCCAGTTGTCGGACGCTTTCTCCGCGCTCGGTGACAACAGCAAGAGTCTGTTCGGGACTTTGCGGAATCTGGCGATTCTGGTGTCCGCTCTGGAAGACAGTTCCGCGGTGCTACAGGAGCTCAATCAGAATCTGGCCAGTACGACGAGATTGGTCACCAACGACCAGAACGAGGTCGGTGCGGCGGTCAGTGATCTGTCAGACGTCGCGGACGACGTGAAGACCTTCGTCGCCGAGAACCGCGATACGCTGGGTACGACATCTGAGAAGCTGGCTGGTGTCTCGCAGATCTTGAATGAGAATCTCGACGACATCAAACAGTTGGTTCACGTGGCTCCCAACGCATTTCAGAATTTTTTGAACATCTATCAGCCAGCGCAAGGCACACTGACCGGGGCGTTGGCCTTCAACAATTTGGCGAATCCCGTCCAGTTCCTCTGTGGGGCAGTGCAGGCGGCGTCCCGATTGAACGCAGAGCAATCCGCCAAGCTGTGTGTGCAGTATCTGGCCCCCATCGTCAAGAACAGGCAGTACAACTTCTTTCCGCTGGGGGTGAATCCATTCGTCGGCGCGTCGGCTCGGCCGAATGAGATCACTTACAGCGAGGACTGGATGCGCCCTGACTACATTCCGCCATCTTCGTCTGCGTTGCCCGCGGAGGCGGCACCACCAGAGCCGGGAGCGCCTCCGGCCGGGCCGTTGCCGCCACCGGGTGGGGTCTTCACAAGGTTCGGTGAACCCGCCAACCCCTACCATGGTCAGCCGCCGTTCGTGCCTGCCAAACCGGCCGACCAGGTGCCGGGGAATCCTGGTGACGCGCCGGTGGTTCCGGCGCCGATAGCGACTGACCCTGATGCCGGGCTTCCCGGATTGATGGTCCCTCACGGGGGTGGGCAATGAAATCTAGGATTCGTCGACATGCCGTTGTAAGCCTTGCCGTTTGCGTGGTGCTCGTGGTGTCGGGGTGTGGTGACTGGCGTGGGTTGAACTCCCTGCCGCTGCCGGGGACGGAGGGCAGGGGGGCGGGTGCCTACACCATCCAGGCGGAGCTGCCTCAGGTCGTCAACCTCGATAACAATGCCCGGGTCCGCGTCGGCGACGTGACGGTGGGCAACGTCATCAGGATCGAGCGCCAGGGTTGGCACGCACTGGTGACCATGATGTTGAACGGTGATGTGGACCTGCCCGCTAATTCCACAGCGACGCTGGGTCAGACAAGCCTGTTGGGATCGCTGCACATCGAACTGGCGGCGCCGACAGACGAGCCAGCACAAGGGAAGCTGGGCCAGGGTTCGATCATTCGGCTGCAAAACGCGGGCGCGTATCCGACCACGGAGGAGACGCTCAGTGCGCTGTCGCTATTGCTCAACGGCGGGGGGATCGGCCGGATTGGAGAGATCACCAAGGAACTCAGCAAGGCCTTCGACGGCCGCGCTGAAGACCTGCGCAGCCTGATCACGCAACTCGACCTGTTCGTCGAGTATCTCGATGACCAGAAAGACGACATCATCGCCGCCGCAGACAGTCTCAACTATCTGGTCGGGCAGATCGCGGAACAGGAACCGGTGGTCGACAGGGCGTTGAGCACCGTACCTGACGCACTCGCGGTGTTACGCGACGAGCGCGAAACGATCGCCGACGCGGTGGATGAGATCGGCAAGTTCAGCGCATTGGCAGCCGATTCCGTGAACCAAACGAAAGAGAATTTGGTCAGGGAGCTCAGGGATCTCGGCCCCGTGCTCGAATCGCTGGCCAATGCGGGCCAGGATCTAACCCGTTCGCTGGACTTCTATTCCACGTTTCCGTTTCCAAAGCCCACGCTGAGCAAGTGGCTGCGTGGTGATTACGCCAATTTGACCGCGGTCGTTGATCTGACCCTCAGCCGACTGGATGCGGGACTGTTCACCGGTACCTTCTTCGAGGGTGAGTTGACCGAACTGGAGCTGCAATGGGGTCGGACGATCGGACAGATGCCCAGCCCGTACACGGCCCGAAACCCACTTGTTGCTCCCTATCAGTTCAACCAGGGGCCATGAGATGAACCTGACGAGGCGTGTTTGGATTCAGTTGGTCGCGGTGGCGACCATAGCCCTGGCCGGCGTAGTCATCATGTTCTTTCCCGTGCTGCAACTGCCCTCGCAATGGTTTGGCGTGGGGCAGTACTCCGTCACCGCACAGCTCCCACAGGCTGGCGGGCTTTACGAACGCGGAAACGTCACGTATCGCGGGTATCAGGTCGGGCGCGTGAAGTCGGTACGTCTGACCGACACAGGCGTCGAGGCCGTACTTTCGCTCAACTCCGATATCAAGATCCCGTCGGACGTCAAAGCCGAGGTTCACAGCGTCTCGGCCATCGGTGAACAATACGTCGATCTCCTTCCGCGCAGTGCAGATGCGCCAGCGTTAAAGAACGGCGACGTGATTGCACAAGACCAGACGACGGTGCCGCCGAACATCAGCTCGCTGTTGGATGCGACCAACCAGGGTTTGCAGGCGATTCCGCGCGACAATCTGAAAACGGTGGTCGACGAGGCTTACACCGCCTTCGGCGGACTGGGACCTGAACTCCAACGGTTCCTCAAGGGCGCGACCGCACTGTCGCTCGACGCCCGCGCCAACATCGACGAGTTGACCGCTCTCATCGACAAGTCGAAACCTGTGCTGGATTCGCAGACGAATACGTCTGACTCTATCTCCGCGTGGGCGGCCAACCTCGCGACGGTAACGGGTGAGCTGCGCGAGCAGGATGAGAGCGTCAAGACTCTTCTGCAGGAGGGACCGGCCGCCGCAGGAGAAGTGCGTGCGCTCTTCGATCAATTGCAGCCAACGCTGCCAGTCGCGATGGCCAACTTGGTTTCGGTCGCTGAGGTCGCGGCGGTTTATCGTCCCAACCTGGAACAGTTGCTCGTGCTTCTGCCGCAGGGTGCGGCCGCAATTCAAGCCACCGGCGTGGCGAATCGAAACACGAAGCAGGACTACGCCGGCGCGTTCCTCAGCTTCAACTTGAACCTCAATCTCCCGCCGGCCTGCACCACCGGATTTCTACCTACCCAGCAGCAGCGCGCCGCCGCATTCCAGGATTACCCGTCGCCGCCCGACGGCGATTTGTACTGCCGGGTCCCTCAGGACTCACCGTTCAATGTCCGAGGTGCGCGCAACACACCGTGCGTCGAACACCCGGGTAAGCGGGCGCCCACGGCGAAACTCTGTGAAAGCGACGAGAACTACCTGCCACTCAACGACGGCTACAACTGGAAGGGCGATCCGAACGCCACGCTGTCCGGCCAGAGCGTCCCGGCGCCGAGGGATCCTGCCGCCCCGGGGGCGGGTCCGCCCGCTCCGCCCGCGCCACCGACGCCGCCCATCGCGGTCGCCGAGTACGACCCGGCGACCGGACAGTACATGGGGCCGGACGGTCAGCTGTACACACAGTCTGATCTTGCCGCGGGTGCCGGGCAGCGCAGCTGGCAGGACATGTTGATCCCGCCCGGGAGCTGACTTAGACCGTCAGGTGGTCAGCGCGACGGGCCCGACGGTTCGGCAATCGGGGCGGAACTCCTCGGTGATGTGTAGCCAGCACCCCGTGCCGGTGGCCGTATACGCACCGGAACTCGGTGCAGGAAGAATGATCTCGGCCAGACTCCAGCCTGGCGTCTGCTTGCATTGGCTGGCGCCGCCCGGAGCCTGAACACATACCGTGACATCCGTAGGTGTGGCATTCGACGCACACGTGGTGGGCGTCATATTCGCCCGTACCCCCCGTCCTCCTCCCGGGATTATCACGAGTTCCGGTCGCGACAGCGCATATTCGCAGCCAGCCACAGATCCATCTGCCGGCGACGCAGATGCGACACCGTCAGTGCTGGCGCCAGAACCGATCGCCAAGAAGGCCAGCATCGTCGATGCGATCAGCGCGCGCGATTTGATTGCCATCTGGAAACTACCTCTTCACCTGTTATGTCAAGGTCGGGGCGGACCATTCGGAAAGCAGCTGTTCGACCGTGGTGATCCTGCCGAGCACGGCAATCGTGTTGTCCAGTACCTGGTCTCCGTACTCGGCCGGGGTGCCGCCGACGACGTCCCGAGGCACGATGAGGCGGAAGCCGGCCTGGGTGAGGTGCCCCGCGGTGATCGGGAGCGCGAGGTTCAACGAGACGCCCGCAAGGACGACCGTGCTGACGCCCAGTCCCCGCAGGACCGGCAGCAGCTCGGAATCCATTGTCGGAAAGAGGCCATGGTGACGGGGCAGCACGAGATCGGTCGGTGCGAAAAGCTCGGGTAGAACTTGAGTCTCGGGGTCGCCCGGCGACCAGGATGAGGTCAACGGACCCAACGTGCGCCACAGTCGAGCGGTACCGGGATGTGCGCCCCCGAGGGACCCTTCGAAAGTCGCGTGCACGATCCGTGCGCCGCCGGCGCGGGCAGCGTCGAGCAGCCGACGCAGGTTTGCGACGAGTCCCGCGCTGTCGGCCGCCAGCTTCGGCAGCACCGAGTCGGGGCCGAGCACGCCGTTTTGGCATTCCACACACAGGACTGCGACGGTGTTGTCCATCGTTGTCTAGTAACGCAGTAGCAGCGAGTCGAGACCGAAAGTATTTGCAGGAAAGGGGATCTCCGGGACACCGTCGGTTGCGAGCTCGAAGTCGGGCACGCGCTTCAGCCACTCCTGGACGATCAACATGAGCTCCATCCGGGCCAGATGGGATCCCAGGCAGCGGTGCGGACCGCCGCCAAAGCCCCAGTGCGGGTGTACCTTTCCATCCATCACGACATCGTTGGTCGAGATCGCATCGCTGTCGTCGCGATTGATCGCGGCCAGACACAGCCGGACACGCGTATCGGACGGGAAGGTCACCCCTCCGAGGGTGACCTCAGTGGTGGTCACCCTCGGCACGATCGGTGCCGGCGGTTCCAGCCGCACGATCTCCTCGACGAAGACCCGTATTTCGTCGGGATGCTCGAGCAGTTTGTGCCGGAGCTCGGGATTGCGGGCGAGTTCCAGCATCGCAAAGCCCATCGAGGATGTGACGGTGTCCAACCCGGCCAGCACGAACAAGAAGCTCAGGCCGATGGCTTCGGCGTCATCGAGTGGGTCCTCACCGGTGAGGACCCTGGACAGCAGGTCGTCGCCCGGGCTTTCACGGCGCTCGTTGATCGCCTCGGATACGTAGGTGACCAGTTCGAGGGCTGGCGTGAGATCGGCCCCTTCCATCGACGGTAATTCCGAGAGTGCGATCACGTTGTCTTTCCAGGCAATGAGACGATCGCGGTCCTGAAGCGGCAGCCCGAACAACGTGAGGAACACCTGCGATGGATAGGGGATGGCGATATCGGCCATCACATCGCACTCGCCCTTGGCCGCGGCGGCATCGACGATGGCGATGGCCTGCTGCTGCAGCGATGGCAGCATGTCCTTGAGAGTGTGCGGACTGAAGAACGGCTGCAGGATCTTTCGGAACCGCGTGTGCTCGGGCGGATCGAACGAGATCGGCACCAGCGGCAACGGGCTGCCGAGTTCGTCGAAGGCCTTTTTCGACGAGAATCGTTCCGGATCACGCAGGGCGGTCAGCACGTCTTCGCGATGTGTCAGGTAATACCAGCCGTCCGCATATACGACAGGCCCGGCGTCGCGGAACACCTTCCAGCCGACGCCTCGATCGGCGGCCATCGGTAACGTCGCCCACTCGAGTACGGGCACGCCGTCCAGCACGGTGTGGCGGTCCTGCTCGACGCTCATGGCTCTCCCTTGCTATTAGAAAGCCGACCGGTGCATTCCACCGTCGACCTCGATCCACGCCCCGGTGATGTAACCGGCCGCCTCAGAACACAGATATGCGATGAGCGAGGCGATCTCGTATGGTTTGCCCATTCTCGCTGCCGGCACCCGCGCCTGACCCAGCATGAACTCGCGGCGCTGCTCGTCGGTGTCCGCGCCCATGTTGTTCGCGATGTAGGCGATCGCGTTCTCGGTCTCGATCCAGCCTGGCGCGACCGTGTTAACCGTGATGCCGTAGCGGGCGTACTCGTCGGACACTGTCTTGAGGAGTCCGACGGTCGACGGCCGGGTCGCGTTGGCCACCGCGTGGTGGATGTTGCCCGCCGGTTCCTTGGCTGTTCCCGAACCGATGTGCACGAAGCGGCCCCAACCGGCTCCCTGCATTGCCGGCAGCACCGTTCGCAGCAGAAAGATCTGGCTCATTGTGAACGCCTCGAAGGACTCGCGGTAGACGTTGAGATCGTTGATGTCGGCGAAGTCGCCGGGACGTTGATAGATGGCTTGGCCGATGACGATCAGCGGTGACCCGATGACATCGCCGACCTGCCGGACGGCATCCGCGATCTGCTGTTCGTCGCTTACGTCGGCACACACGCCGACCGCTTCGGCGCCGTCGGCGCGCAACGTCTCCACGGCGGCGTCGACGTCCCCCTTGGTCCGGGCGAGCACCGCTACCCGGCAGCCCTCGGCGGCAAGCATTTTGGTGACTTCGAACCCCATGCCCCTGCTGCCGCCGACGATCAAAGCCGACCGGTCCCTGATGCCGTAGTCCATCGTGCGGCCGCTACCGGCGGATGTCCATGCCGGCATCGACCTTGAGCACGCTGCCGGTGAACGAGCGGCCGTGGTCCGAGATCAGGAACAGGATGGCATTGGTGACATCGCGCGGTTCGATGACGGGCAGATCCGGCAGCGCCGTCTGCATCGCGTTCACCAGATGAGGTGTCTGTTCGATGACCTTGAACAGCGCGGGATTCTCGGTCACCATCGGTGTCACGCAGTTGGTCGGGGCCACTGCATTCACCCTGATACGTTCCGGCGCAAGAAGATTGGCGTACGACTGCACCAATCCGGTGATGGCGAGCTTCGACATGTTGTACGCGTCGGAGCCGCCGCGGCCGTCGGTGACGTTCAGAAGGGCCGCCATCGAACTCGTGGCGATCAGGTTGCCGCCTTCACCGCGTTCCTTGATGTGGGGGATGGCGACCTGGAAGGTGTTCCAGACGCCGATCAGCATGATGTCGATGCCGACCCGTAACGCCTCGTTGGCATCGGCTTCGTCCGGATTGGTGAGGATGACGCCCGCGTTGGCGATGACCGTGTCGATGTGGCCGAATTGCTGCACGCCTGCGTCGAATGCCGCCTGAAGCGCGGACCTGTCACGGACGTCGGCCTTCTGGAAGGCCATCTCCTGGCCGGTCTTCTCGACCAGCCGAGCGGTCTCCTCGAGCTCCTCGAAGGTGCCCAGCTTGTAGGGCGCGACAGCGAGGTCTTCGCAGATGTCGACGCCAACGATGTTCGCGCCCTCCTCGGCGAACATCACCGCATGAGACCGGCCCTGTCCGCGGGACGCTCCGGTGATGAAGACGACTCGGCCGTCAAGCAAGCCCATCGCGTATGTCCTCTCGTCGGCGTGGCTCGATCGTACGCCGAGCCGCGCGAATCATTCAACTATTTGCCTCTTTAGCGGTGCGCTACCTCGGTCCGAACCGCTGGGCGCCGTCCAGCCGCATGACCTCACCGTTCACATAGCCGTTGGCCAGCAGAAACACGGCGGCGTCGGCAAACTCGTCGGGCGTGCCCAGGCGTTTGGGGAAGGGCACGTTGGCGGCGAACTTGGCGATCGCCTCTTCGCCCACCGACTCCATGATCGGCGTCTTCATCGTGCCTGGCGCGATGGTGTTCACGCGGATTCCGAGCGAGCTGAGATCGCGGGCTCCCGCGAGGGTCAGCCCGATGACACCCGCTTTCGCCGCGGCGTACGCCGACTGTCCGATCTGGCCCTCGTAGCCGGCAATGGATGCCGTCAACACCAGTGCGCCGCGTTCGCCGTCGGCATGCGCGTCCGCGGCGGCGACGGATGCGGCCACCAGACGGGTCACGTTGTAGGTGCCGTTGAGGTACAGGTCGATGGTCTTGGTGAAGCCCGCGAAATCGGCCGGGCTCCCGTCGCGCCCGACGATGCGCTCGGCGACGCCAAATCCGCCGTGCGCCACAACGGCGTAGCGCAGCCGGCCGAGCGTATTGGCCTGCGCGATCGCGTCGTTGACGGAGTCCTCGCTCGTCACGTCGGTGCTGACGAACGCTGCCCGGTCACCCAATTCGTCGGCCAGCGCCTTGCCCTTGTCGGCGGCGAGGTCGGCGATGACGACACCGAGACCCTCTGCGTGCAGACGTCGAACAGCCGCTTCGCCGAGACCACCCGCTCCGCCGCTGACGATCGCCGACGCGCCACTGAACTTCTCGTTGCCCACGTATTCTCCTCTGGTGCAGTTGCTTTCAGATGTTCCCGATGACCAGGTCCCACGGTTCGGCGGCGGTCAGCGCCATTCGACCGAGCTTGCGGGCGTGGCCCACCGTCGTCCCGTAGTCGGACGTCCAGCTCTGGGCACGCATGGTCACCGACCACAACGAATGCTCGTCGGTGACGCCGATCGCGCCGTGCAGCTGATGGGCGATCGTGGTGACCGGGGTGACGGCGCGGCCGACGACGACCCGCGCCACGGTGACGGCGTACTCGGTCTCCGGCGCGGAGAAGCCGTAGTCGGCGGCCGCAGCGACGGCGAGAGTGGCGACGGCCCTCGCCCGTTCGATCTCACCGGCCATCGCGGCCAGTGAGTGCTGCACCGACTGGAACTTGCTCAGGGCGCGGCCGAACTGCACGCGTTCGGTGGTGTGGGCCACCGACATCGCGGCCGCGGCGTCGAGCGCGCCGATGATCTGCATGCATCGGCACCACGAGCCGCGCAGCAACAACTCGTCGACGAGCGCGGCGTCGACTTCGGTCAGGGCGGCGGCATCGACATCGAACCTCACGCGGTCGCGGGGTTCGCCGGCGAGGTTGTGGCCGTCGGTGATGTCCACCCGCCCCGGGTCGATGAGTCCGACCCGCGCCGCACCCGCGTTACGCATCACGAGCAGCACAGCCACACTCGCCCGCGTCCACGGCACGTCGGTCGCTGCCGCGGCGTCACGGTCGGCGATCGCGACGGTCAACGGGCCGACGGGCAGCTCAATTCCTATCGTGTTGCCCAACCAGGCTGCCAGCGCGTCGGTTTCGGCGATCGGGACCGCGCCGGCGTATCGGGCGATTCCACGCAGGACGACCGCGAGCTGTTGGGGCCCCGCATCCAGTTCCGGCGTGCTCGTCAGCCGCGCCAAGCCGGTCTCGTCGAGGTTGCGCCACAGCGACTCGTCGAAGATCTCGGGTATGCGGCGCGATCCAAGCCGGGCTTCAAACGATCGCGCTCCGATGTCGGCGACCAGCTGTCGCAGCTCGGCGTTGTCGTCGTCGACGGGCCCGCCATCGAACACTCCTCCGGAAAGTGCGCTCATCGCAGCCCCATTCCGCGTGCCACGACACCGCGCAACACCTCGTTGGTGCCACCGCGCAGAGTGAACACGGCCTTGTGTAGGCGGGCGGTCGTCAACAGCTCGCTCAACTCGGGTGTCATCGGCACTCTGTCGACGAGATCGGTGATCGCCTCGATCGAGTCCTGCTCGAACCGGGTACCGAGATCCTTGACGAGCGCTGCCTGGTTGGCGGCGTCCCCGGCGCTGGTGAGCATCCTTGCCACCCAGACCGACAACTGGCGCAGCGAAATCAACCGTGCCAGAAGGTCTCCCACGTCCTCGGCGGTGCGGTCGTCGCACGGCCCGGCGCTCATCACACGGATCGCCGCGACGATCAGCGGAGCGGTCGACAGCAGCCGTTCGGGACCGCTGCGCTCGAACGACAGCTCGGAGGTGACCTGATGCCAGCCATTGCCGATCTCACCGAGCACATCGGCGTCGGGTACCAGCACGTCGTCGAAGATGACCTCGTTGAAGTGGTGCTCACCGTTCATCAAGCGGATCGGTTCGATACGCACACCAGTGGCATCGCACGGCACGATGAACTGGCTGAAGCCGGCGTGCCGCCGCTCGGGGTCCGGCGGACTCGTCCGGGCCAGGACGACCACTTGATGAGCCAGATGTGCGCCACTCGTCCACACCTTGGTGCCGTTGAGCAGCCATCCACCGTCAGTCTTCGTCGCCTTCGTCTGCACAGCGGCGAGGTCCGATCCCGCGGTGTGCTCGCTCATGCCGATCGAAGAGAAGTAGCGCCCCGCGGCGATCCTCGGCAGCAGCCGCTGGCGCTGCTCATCGTTGCCGTATGCAAGTAGGCCGGGGGCGACCTGACGGTCGGCGACCCAATGGGCGGCCACCGGGGCACCCTGGCCGAGCAGCTCTTCGGTCACGACATAGCGATGGAGGTGGCTCAGCCCCTGGCCGCCGTACCGCTTCGGAATGATCATGCCGACGAATCCCGCATCGCCGAGGCGGGCGCTGAATCCCTCGTCCCACTGGCCCAGCCACGAGTCGACGGCGGGTCGCCAGCCGTACTCGGCGCGGTCGGCGGACAGGAACTCGCGTGCCGCCGCCCGCAGTTTGGCCAACTCGGGCTCGTTGGCGCTCAGCGCGGCGAAAGAGGTCACCGTGCTCACGCCCGGACCGCGGGCAGCGGCGTGGCAGGTAGGTAGAAGTTCGGCGTCAGATCCTCCTCGTGCGCGGCGAGCCGGTACGGCGAGAAGTCGTCGACGCCCTCCTCGCGCAGTACGTCCTCGTCGCTGTAGAAGTGGCCGGTGCACTCGGCCGCCGGACGGGTGATCAGCGCGACGACCGCGTCGGCCATGATGCGCGGATCGCGGGCCTGTGCCCGCACCGTGTCCTCTCCCATCGCGAGCATCATCCCGGTGCTCGCGACGGTGGTTGCCGGCCACACCGAGTTCACCGCGATCGGTATCGAGGCGAACTCTGCCGACCAGCCCAGTGTCAGAAGGCTTTCCGCATATTTGCCGACGGTGTGGCCGACATGGGCGCCGACCCACGACGGATCCATGTTCAGCGGCGGCGAGACGTTGACGATGTGTGCGTTGTCGGATTGGCGCAGATGCGGCAGCGCGGCCTGCACCACCGCGAAGGGTCCCTCGGTGTTGATCTCCAGGAGCCGGCGGAAGTTCTTGGGTGGCAGCTTCGCCGTGGGGCGTAGGTCCAGTGCCCCCGCGTTGTTGATCACGACGTCGATGCCGCCGAACGCGTCGGCGATGTCGGCCACCGCGGCCGCCGCGGCGTCGGCGTCGCGGATATCGCACACGACGGGCAGAGCCTGACCGCCCGCTGCTTGTACCGCTTCGGCTGTCTCGACCAGCGTGCCCGTGATCTTGGGATTGGGGGTGTCGGTCTTGGCGAGCAGGCCGACACGGGCGCCGTCCGCTGCCGCCCGTACGGCGATCTCCCGTCCGATCCCACGACTGGCACCGGTGATGATGACGACGCAGTCGCGCAGGGTGCGGGGCATGGGCTCAACCACCGTGCTTTCTCCTCGGGCGGGCGTTGGATCGCGTGCTGCGGAATGCTATAACTATATAGCTTATTAACCAATTCGAGCCCGGGTCCCACCCGTCCAGTGAAGCGAGATGTTGTGACCTCAGTCGTGTCTATCGGGACGTACCTACCGCCGTGGGTCGGTCGTGGTAGGGGCTCCCGGCGCGTCAAGGGGCCCGACGAAGACGCCCTCACCATGGCGGTCGCGGCGGGCCGGGCCGCCGATCCGGATGCGTCGGCGCTGCGCGTCGTGCTGGTGTCACGGAATTTTCCGCTCGTCGAGGGCGGAAACGGCGCCGTCCTGCTGGCCGCCCTCGGACTGCCGGGCAACGTTGCCGTCACCGAGGTGCTCGGTGGTGCGCCAGCCGTGCTGGACCAGATCCTTGGAGCCGCCCCTGACACGCTGGTCATCGGTGCGGATGACAGCGAAAACGCCGTCGGGGCCGCCGCGGTGCTGACCGGCAAGGCGGGCGCCGAAGTCGCGGCCAGAGGCCGGGCAAGCCGAAGCCTGCCGCTGCTGGCCCGTCGCGACGACGGTTCGAGACACACCTATCCGGACCCTCGGCTGCAGCGTGAGGTCGGCGTCCGCGCGACGCTGGCGAAGCTGGATCTCGGCGGTGGAACGGTAGTGGGTGTCGTCGGGGTATCGGCCGGTCAACTCGGCCGCGATTTCAATACGTCCGGCGCTGTCGAGGAGCCGACGTCGTCAGCCGCCGGAGTGATACGGGCGCTCGCCGCCGCGATCGACAATGGATCCCCGGGTCTGCTGCTCACAGTGGAGCAGGCCGTGATGAGCGTGGGCGAGGTGACGCCCGGCGATATCCGGATCTCGCGCGACGAGGTCGAGCCGCGCGAACTTCCCGACTTCAAGACCGCCGAGGGCGTCGGCATCCCGATCTCGATGCCGGCGTACAGCCGTGCGTTCGAACCGAAGATTCGTTGGGAAGCAGCCGTTTTCGAGGAGCGACCTGGCATCGACTCGGCGCCGCAGTTCCCGCCCCGGGTGCGGGTGGACGACTCGGGGACGCTGGCAAGCGACTATCGGCTCGAACCGCTGCCGCGCACGGGCACCGTCTACACCCACACGACGATCCGCATACCGGTGCCCGACCTTCCCAGTCCGTACTCGCTGGCGGTCGTGCAGCTCGACGGCAGCCCGGTGCGCGCGCTGATGAAAGTGACCGGGGTGCCCGCCGGTGAGGCGATGATCGGTCAGGCTGGGGCGGTGGTGTTGCGCCGAATCGCGGTCCGCGCCGGGATACCCGACTACGGGTACGCGTTCTGGCCGGGCCGCAGCGAGGAAGGAGTCGAGGCATGAGGAAAGTCGCCATTGTCGGGGCGGGGATGACGCCGTTCGCCGAGCACTTCGAACTGGGCGTGAAGGACCTCGTGCCGATGGCGTATGCCGAGGCCGTCGCGGGTGTCGACAAGGGCATCACGAAGTCCGAGATCGAGGCGGCCTGGTTCGGCGAGCTGTCGACCACGGACGGATTTCCCTCAGGCATCCTTGCCGACACGCTCGACCTCACCGATATACCCGTCACCCGCGTCGAGAATGCCTGTGCAACAGGAAATGACGCGATCCGCAACGCGACGATGGCCATCGCATCAGGGATGTATGACGTCGCGCTCGTGGTGGGCGCCGACAAGGTTCGCGAGACGTCGTCGACGACGACGTTCTGGGACTGGGCGGCTATGACCCGGGACAACGCGTGGGATTACCCGCTCGGGCTGGTCGCTCCCGCGAATTTCGCACTGCATGTGATTCGCTATCTGCACGAGTCGTCCGCGACGAAGGAGCACATGGCGATGGTCGCGGTGAAGAACCATTTCCACGCGCTAAATAACCCCAAAGCGCAACTGCGCTACGAGATCACCGTCGAGCAGGCACTGGCCGCCCCGATCGTCGTCGAACCCTTCGGCCTCTACGACTGCACGCCGCAGAGCGACGGTGCCGCGGCGGTCATCCTCGCCGCCGAGGATGTGGTGGACCGTTATACCGATCGGCCGGTCTGGGTGCGGGGTGTCGGCCTCGGCATGGATCGGGTGATGCACCAACACAAGACGGACATGACGACCTTTCCGCCTACGGTGCGTGCGGCCAAGTCGGCGATGAAGATGGCGGGTCTGACACCGCGGGACGTCGACGTGGCCGAAGTGCATGACTGCTTCACCGGCGTGGAGCTGATCAGCTACGAAGACCTTGGTTTCGCGAATCGGTTCGAAGCGTACAAGCTCGTGGAGAGTCGCGAACACTATGTGGGTGGGTCGATTCCCATCAATCCCAGCGGCGGACTCAAGGCCAAGGGGCATCCACCGGGTGCCACCGGGGTGGCGCAATGCTATGAACTGTTCAACCAACTTCGCGGCGAGGCGGAAAACCAGGTCGACGGCGCACGAGTGGCGTTGGCGCACAACATCGGTGGCCCTACCGCGGTATCCGCGGTCACCATACTTTCCAGCGACAAGAACTGACGGGAGTGCCCCACGTGACAACTTCTGAGATCGCCACCCTACCCGGCTACGAGGAGTTCGCCCCGTGGCTGCTTGTCGAGAAGACCGGCAACGTGCACGTGGTGAGCATCAACCGACCCGAGGCGTTCAACGCGGTCAACGAGGAGGTTCACCACGCCTTCGCGACGATCTGGCGGGTGCTCACCGCGGACGACGACGTCCGCGCGGTCGTCACGACCGGGGTAGGCAAGGCGTTCTCGGCCGGCGGGGACATGGTGATGTTCGGCCGCCTGATCGAGGACCCGGTTGCGCGTCAGTTCCAGATCCACGAGGCGCGAACGGTCTTCCTCGAGGTGATCAACTTCCCCAAGCCTCTGGTGTCAGCGGTCAACGGCCCGGCGGTGGGTTTGGGCTGCTCCATCGCCCTGCTGAGTGATTTCCTTGTGATGGGGGAGAGCAGCTATCTCGCCGACCCGCACGTGGCCGTCGGGCTGGTCGCCGGTGACGGCGGAGCGGCGATGCTGCCCCTGCTTGTCGGCATGATGAAGGCCAAGGAGTACGTGCTGCTCGGCGACAGGATCACCGCGCCCATCGCCGAGAAGCTCAACCTCGTCACCAAGATCGCGGCTGACGGCGCGGAACTGGAGGATGCGCTCGCGATCGGGGAGCGCCTCGCCGCGTTGCCGCCACAGGCGTTGCGTGCCAGCAAGGTTGCGCTGAACATGCACCTGTCGCGTGCGGCGTCGGGCGTGCTGGAATACGCTCTGGCCGAGGAGTTGACGTCCTTCTCGACACCGGAGTTCAAAGAGCGGGTCGCCGCGTTCCGTGCCCGATCCAAGAAATAGTGGTTAGCGGTACGCCGTGACCCGCGCGGTGAGCGCCGGCCTGCCGTCCTCGGTCAGAGCCTGGGCGTCGGCGACCGCGGTCGTCCTGCCGATCCGCAACGGTGCGGCCTCGTAGCGGGAATGCTCACCCGCGAAGAAGGGCCGCAGGAAGTTCACCCGGAGCGACGCCGTACGCATCGGCGGTCCACCCGCATTGATCACCGCGGATGCGGCGAGTTCGAGCCCGGCCGAGGCGACACCGCCGTTGACGACGCCGACGGCGTTGTCCAGGAACGGATCCGGCCGTTGCCGCAGCACACAAAAGTCGGATGCGACGGCTCCGATCTGAACTGCCATCAGTTCCGACAGCGGCGTCGACGCGGTCCGGCGCAATGTCTCCTCGGGCTCGTCGCGGACGACCCGGTCGGGGGTGAGGAAGAAAGACCGGACGGTACCGCCGCCGATGATGACGTCACCACACGTCAGCGTGCAGAAGGACAGGGACGTGCTACCGCGTGGGCCCAAGAGTTGCCCGACCGCCACGACCGGCGCCGCGTCGTCCGCTGTCGCACGTTCGCTGCCGTCCGGGCTCAGGTCCAGCGTCAACTCCGTGGACACCGTCCATTCGCCGGGCTCGTGCCGGAAGTGATTCACGAACCCGCTCACCGCGTCCACGAGGATGCCAAGCGGACCCACCGTGGGCATGTCGGTGACGGGATTGCGCATGCCCGCCAACGGCATCGACATCGCGGCGGTCTCGCTGGTCACATCCGCGTCGATCATCTTGATGCCGAAGCGGCGCAAGACATGCATGGGCGTCTCGATGAGAACATCGGGACGCCCGTCGGCCTGGGTCATTCGAGAAGATCGACGACCGTTGACATTTCGGCACCCGTCAGCACGTATTCCTCGGCCTTCTGCAGATGCCGCTTCCACAGGTCGCCGGCCTTCTCCGCTTCACCGGCCTTGATCAAGTCCAACACCATGCGGTGAGTCTTCGCCGACCGGCGGACCGCCTGCTCGGCAGGCGAACCCTCGGTGGGCTGTAGCGATCGGTTCGCCTTCTCGATGATGTGGTGCAGCATGGCGCTGATGATCTGCAACGTCTTGTTGCCGGACAGGCGGGCGACCGCGGCGTGGAAATCGGTCAGTTGGTCGACGGCATGGCCGCCTGGCTGCAGTTGGGACTCGCGCTCGACGATCTCCTCGAGTTCGGCGATCACCGCGGCGTTGCGGCTTTTCGCCAATTCAACGATCATCGGTGTCTCGAGCGTCATCCGCGCCTCGTAGACGTCTTTCAGCGTGACACCCTCGTATTCGAGTATCAGCCCGGCGTAGCGAGCGAGCGTCTCACGTCGCGGACGCGTCACGCGCGCGCCGCCACGGACGCCGCGCTGGACTTCGATGAGCGATTCGGATTCGAGCACTCGGAACGCCTCGCGCAGCGTCGGCCGGGACACCCCGAAACGTTCCATCAGCTCGGACTCGGGCGGGAGCATCGTCCCTTCGGCGATCTCACCGCGGATGAACATCTTGCGCAATACGGTGGCCACTCGATCGGCCATTTTCGGCTCCCGAAGGCTGGTGACCTCCATATCGACTCCTCCACCGTGTTGCGAAAACCACTAACTATTTGGCAGGTTAACTGAATTGCGCCGCCGACTCGGGTATCCGCGCCAACGGAGTGATCAAGCTCATCGTCAAAAGCCCATCGCCCGGCCCATCAAGTCCTTCATGATCTCGGTGGTCCCGGCGTACAGGCGCTGCACGCGAGAGTCCCGCCACAGCCGCGCCACCTCGTATTCGTTGATGTAGCCGTACCCGCCGTGCAATTGCAGGCAGCGGTCGATGATCTCCCACTGGACCTCCGAGGTCCACCACTTCAGGCCGGCGGCGTCCGCGTCGGACAGGGTGCCGTCGTTGACGGACAGCACGCATTGGTCGAGATAGGTCTGGGCGGCGTCGAGCTTTGTCTGCATTTCGGCGAGGAAGTGTCGGTTGACCTGGAACTGGCCGATCGGCTGTCCGAAGGCGGTGCGCTCCTGCGCGTAGGTCTTGGTGAGATCGAGAGCCCGCCGGGCGGCCGGCAGCGCGTAACAGGCCACGCCGACCCGCTCGCTGGGCAGGTTGGACACCAGGTGGTAGAAGCCGCGGTTCAACTCGCCGACCAAATTCTCCTTGGGCACCTTGACGTCCTCGAAGAACAGTTCGGCGGTGTCGGCGGAATACTGACCGATCTTGTCGAGCTTGCGTCCGCGGGTGAAGCCCTCCATCCCGTCTTCGATCATCAGCAGGCTGATGCCCTTGTGGCGGGCCGAGGGGTCGGTCTTGACAGCGGTGAGTACCAGTTTGGACAGCAGTCCGTTGCTGATGAATGTCTTCTGTCCGTTGACGACCCAGTGGTCACCTTCGTCGCGGGCAGTGGTCTTGATACCTGCGAGATCGGAACCGGCGGCCGGTTCGCTCATCGCCACGGAGCCGATCAGCTCGCCCGAGATGAAACCCGGCAGCCAGCGCTCCTTCTGTTCCTCGGTGGTGAGGTTCTGCAAGTACGGCATCAGGATGTCGTTCTGAACACCGAGGCCGATGCCGACGGAACCGGTCATGAACATCTCCTCGGAGATGATCTGGTTGAACCGGAAGTCCTTGACACCCAACCCGCCGTAGCGTTCGTCGAACTCCCAGCCGATCAGGCCGTGTTCACCGGCGGCCAGCCACGCCTCGCGGCTGACCTTGCCGTCGCGTTCCCACTTCTCGACATACGGAACGCACTCGCGCTCGAAGAACTCCCGGGCGGTAGCCCGGAAGTCATCGTGGACCTCATCGAATATGTTGCGGCGCATGCACTTCCTTTGTCATTCCCAACTGATGATCGCCGGCAGCGCGCGACCGGGTTCGTAGATGTCGAAAAGGCGGTCGGCGAGCAGCGATTCCAGCTGCAGATAGGAACCGCACAGTGAATCGACCTGAATCCCCCGTGCGACGTAGCGGTGCAGATCGTGTTCGGCGGTGACCCCGATCGCGCCACACACCTGCAGCGTCGCGTCGCTGACGGCCCGGTGCGCACGGCCCGCAGCCACTTTCGCGGTCTGTGCCGACAAAACACCCCCGTAGCACCATGATTCGGTCAATAGCGCCCGGGCGCCCTCCAGCGTCGCCGCGGCGTCGGCGAGGAGATGGCGCGGTGACTGTAGGGAGCCGATCTCGACCCCGAATTGTTTGCGCACGCTGATGTGGTCGACCGCGATGCGCAGCGCCGTATCGGCAAGACCGATCAGCTCGGTGGCGATCGCGCGGTGCGCCGCGGCGATCGCACGGCCCCATTCTGTCGACGCGTCGATCAGCTCGCCGTCGACCGGGCCGTCCACGCGCGTCCACACCACAGACGCGTCGAAGGTATCCATCGGTTCGCCGCGCAGCATGTCGGCGTCGAGGACGGCGATCGAGACGGTGCGCATCGCCCGCGAGACCGGTACCGCGACGCGGCCGCGCAGGGGGCCCAACACGATGCCCTTGACCTGGTCCTCGTTGGAGCTCGGCGCGTGCGCGTGGCTCAACGCAGGCAACACGACCGCGTCGACGTCACCGTCGAGCAGCGATCCGAGCTCGGCGAGCATGACCCGGTCCAGCGCGTCGGTGAGGGCCAGCGATCGGCCTTGCGCCCGGAACAGCAATTGGCAGGCTTCGATCGGGTACTCGGATTCGATTTCGTCCCAACCGAGTTCGTCGAGTCGTGGGCCGAGCGCGACGTGTTCCTGCTTGGCGGCCAGATCGTCGAAGAGACGAAACACCGCCTCCTCGATCATCGGCCAGGCGCCGTCTGCCGGATTCGCTCCCGACGTGCGCACTGTCATGACGCCCGCCTTTCCTTGGGCAGTCCGAGCAGGTGGTCGGCAATGATCCCCCGCTGCACCTCGGCAGTGCCGCCCATGATCGTCGCGGCGCGTGAGTACCACCATTCCGCGCGGGCAGTATCGAGCTCGGCTTCCTGCCCGGCCCCGGACCGGGCTCCGACCATCATGTGGTCGCGGGCGACGTCGAGCAGGAGATCGTTGGCATCCCGCTCGGCCCGGCTGAACAAAAGCTTGTCAATGCTGCTGTCGGCCCCGACAGATTCGCCCGCCGCGAGCTTGCGCACCGTCGTCGCGGCGCGGGCCTGGGCGGCGATCACGTCGACGTAGACGCGCGCGAACCGTTCGCGCTGCGACGTACTCGACCCGCGGATCACCATGTACTCCCGTAGTCGGCCGAGTTCGGTCAGGACCTTGTTCAGCACCGCGTAGCCATACATGCCGCGTTCGTACTGCATCAGAAACATCGTCACGGCCCATCCGCCGTCGATCTCGCCGACCAACCGCTCGCGGGGGACGCGCACGTCGTCGAAGAACACCTCGGCCAGCTCGCGCCGACCGCTCGCGAGCGCGATCGGCCGCACCGTCATGCCGGGAGCGTCGGTGTCGATCAGCAGCATCGACAGCCCGCGATGGCGGCTTTCCGGGGCACCCGTCCGTACGAGCACACAGAGGCGTTTGGCGGTGCTGCCCTGGCTGGTCCAGATCTTCTGACCGTTGACGACGAAATCGCCGGATCCATCGTCTATTGCGCGGGTGCGCAGCGACGCCAGATCGCTGCCCGATTCGGGCTCGGAGAAGCCCTGGCCCCACCACTCCTCACCCGCGAGATAGGCGGGTAGATACTGGCTGGCCAGCGCCGGCGCGTACTTGAGCACAGCTGGGGCCATGACCTCAAGCGTCCACGCCTGGGCGGGGATCGGCAGCATCGCGTGGCCGAGTTCCTCGAAGTAGATGGCGCGGTGAATCTCGTTGCCGCCGTAGCCGCCGACCGACTCGGGCCAGCCGTATCGGTTCCAGCCATCGGCATTCAGCCGGGCCATCACCGCGGCATCGTGCGCCAGGCCGTCCTCGGCCGTCAGGCTGGCTGCCGTCCGCCAGGCGTCGGCGCAGTCCAACGTGCGCAAATACTGGCGAAAGTCATGGCGATACAGCGCCACCTGGTGCAGGTACTCGGCGCGAGCCGGCAAGCTCCCCCTCCATCCACTCCGGGGATTCGGCCGGTGCGGACGAATCAGCTAAACAATTATCTATAAGAGTTACACTAGCTCACGCCGACAGTCCAGCGAGAGGAAGCGCCAATGACGGCTTCGCCGGTCGATGCCACCACCGTTCAGTTCAATCCGGAAACTCGCCTCTATATCGACGGGGAATTGCGGGATTCGACCACAGGCCAGACTGTCGACAACATCAACCCGGCGACCGAGGAGGTCCTCGGTACCGCCACCGACGCCGGCGCCGACGACATGGAGCAGGCGATCGCGGCGGCCCGGCGCGCGTTCGACACCACCGACTGGTCGACCAATCACGAGTTCCGGCAGCACTGCCTCATGCAGCTGCACAACGCGCTGCAAGAGGAGAAGGAGGACATGCGCGCCGAGCTGATCGCGGAGGTCGGGGCCACGGTCGGCATGACGTTCATCGCGCAGCTGGAGTGGCCGCTGGCGGACGCGGTGCGGTATCCGGCCGAGTTGATATCGACGTTCCAGTGGGAGCGGATGCTCGATCAGGACGCCAAGATGGGCGTGCCCTACAACCGGGTCGTGGTCAAGGAGCCGATGGGCGTTGTCGGCGCCATCACCCCGTGGAACTTCCCGTTCGAGATCATCAGCAACAAGGTGGGCCAGATTCTGGCCACCGGCAACACCATGGTGCTCAAACCGGCCATGGAGACGCCGTGGAGTGCTTTGCGCTGGGGCCGGATCATCGCCGAGAAGACCGACATCCCGGCGGGTGTCGTGAACATCGTTCCGGTGTCGGACAACAGCATCGCTCAGCAGCTGGCGACCGACCCCCGCATCGACATGGTCTCGTTCACCGGTTCGACGGCAGTCGGCAAGCTGATCCAGAACCTGTCCGGCGACACGATGAAGCGCAACATGCTCGAGCTCGGCGGCAAGTCGGTCTATCTGGTGCTCGACGATGCCGACATGAGCATGGCACTGCCCGGGTGCCTCGGCGCGCTGATGCATTCCGGCCAGGGTTGCGCGTTGGCGACCCGAATGCTGGTTCCCCGTTCGCATTACGACCAGGCGGTCGAGGTAGCGACGGCGACATTCGGAGCGCTGACGGTCGGTGACCCTGCTGACCCGAACACGTTCTGCGGGCCGCTCGTATCGGCCAAGCAGCGCGACCGGGTGCTGGGTTACATCGAGAAAGCGAAGCGTGACGGCGGTCGCATCACCGTCGGTGGCGGGGCGCCGGATGGACTCGACCGCGGGTATTTCGTCGCACCCACGGTCGTCGCGGACGTCGAACCGAACCACACCATCTTCCAGGAAGAAGTATTCGGCCCGGTGCTGTCGATCACGCCGTACGACGGCGGCGACGAGGGCGCCGTCGAGCTCGCGAACAATTCCATCTACGGACTTGCGGGCGCGATCATGGGCTCCAACGAGCGGGCGATGGCGGTCGCCCGCCGCATCCGCACCGGTTCGCTGATGCTCAACAGCGGCATGTACTACGGCGCTGACGCGCCCTTTGGCGGCTACAAGATGAGCGGTATCGGGCGCCAGAACGGTACCGAAGGCTTCGAGCAGCACCTGCAGACCAAGACGATCGGATACTCACTGTGACAGACATTCTCGCTGGAGTACGCGTAATCGAGCTGGCGGCTTGGACTTTCGTGCCTGCAGCCGGCGCGGTTCTTGCGGACTGGGGCGCCGACGTCATCAAGGTCGAGCATCCCGAGACCGGTGATCCACAACGTGGGCTGGTGAGCTCGGGAATCGTCGCGGGTGCGGGCAGCGTGAATCACTTCATCGAACAGCCCAACCGGGGCAAGCGGAGCATCGGGCTGAACACGTCGAGTGCCGAAGGCCTCGAGGTTCTGATGAAGCTCGTCGAGACCGCCGATGTGTTCCTGACCAACTTGTTGCCTGATTCGCGCCGGCGGATGGGCATCGACGTCGAGCAGGTCCGCGCCCGGAACCCGGAGATCATCTACGCCCGCGGGCATGGCTATGGGACCAAGGGTGACCTCGCGGCACAGGGCGGTTTCGACCTGGCCGCGTACTGGTCGCGCGGGGGCATCGGAGAGGCGTATGCCGCAGGCGACGGTTCATATCCACCGATTCAGCGGCCGGCATTCGGCGATGTGTACGGCGGACTGTCGATCGCGTCGGGCATCGCAGGTGCGTTGTTCAAGCGTGAACGGACAGGTGAGCCCTCGGTGGTCGACGTATCGTTGCTCGGCGCGGCGATCTGGCAGCTCGGGCCCGATGTCGTCGGTGCCGGCGTCACCGGTGCGGATATCCCGCGATTTCAGCTGGCCGAGATGCCGAACCCGGCGGCCAGCATGTACCAAACGCGCGACGGACGTCACATCGCGTTCGTGCTGTTGCAGGCGGACCGGTTCTGGGCCGACTTCTGCACGCGGCTCGGCCGAGCGGATCTGATCTCCGACGAACGGTACGCGAACGCGATGGTGCGATTCGAGAACCGGGCGGACTGCATCGTGGAGTTGCGCAAAACGATCGGCTCGCAAGATCTTTCGCACTGGGAGAAGGCCTTCGAGGGTTTCGACGGGGTATGGGACGTCATGCGGACCGCCCGAGAGATCCACGACGATCCGCAGGCGATCGCCAACGGCTATCTGCCGCGCACCACCGACGCCAACGGCACGGAGTTCGCGCTGGCCGCCAGCCCGGTTCAGTTCGATGAGACCCCGCTTTCGCTGCGATGCGCGCCAGGACACGGCGAGCACACCGACGAGCTACTCGGGGAGTTGGGTTACGATGAAGACGACATCATCGACCTCAAAGTGAAATCGGTTGCGCTGTAGTGCCTTCAGACGACCTCGCGCGACGGTTCCTGCATGTCAACCTCAACTGCGCGTCGCTGGATGCGACCGAACAATTCTATGCCGGTGGCCTCGGGTTGTCGGTGCGCATGCGGACAGACCCGCAGGTGCCGACGAACGGCGCCATCCTCGGTATCGACGACGAAACCTTCTGCGAAACAGCGTTTCTCTACGATTCGCGCGGAGCCCGCGACGGCTGTGCACTGGAGGCGATCGAGTACCAGAAGCCGGAATTGAAGCGCGACAACGACGCCGAACCGACTCGGCCCGGTATCCGTTCGACACTGATGTGGGTGGCCGATCTCGACGACGCGGCCTCGGCACTGCGAGCTGCCGGCGTGACAGTTGGCGAACCGGTGGACGGTTTGATCTCTGGCACGAAGGCGGTGCTCGCGATCGACAACGACGGGGTAGTGGTCGAACTCGCGCAAGCGCCGAGCGATGTCGATGCCTCGGACGGGGCGCTGTTCGGGGGCATCCGGATCGCGGCGATCGACCTCGATGGCACCTCACGATTCCTGACGGCCATCGGCTTCGACCAGGTGTCGGCTACCGCGAGCGTGCCCGTCGACTCGGTCGAGTGTGCGGTGGCCCGATTCGCGTTGCCGGAGGACGCTGACCGGTTCACGGTCTCGGTGATACAGCATCCGGAGACCGCAGGCCAGGACCCGGTGCCGTGGGGCGGAAATCGCCAAGGCCTGTACCGCTGTGCGCTACGCGTCGAAAATGTCGAGAAAGCTCTTGCCGCACTGCCGGATTCGGTTGAGCAGTGCGGCGACCCGGTGTGGTGTCCGCTGCCTGGCACGAAGATCGACGGGCTGTACATCGCGTTCCTGCGCTCACCGGACGGAGTGGTGTTCGAGTTCGTCGAACGTCCACTGAAGTTTTTCTCCCGCTGACGCCTGTTCGCCGCGAGAGCGGACTGGAATTGGGAGCGGTTGATGCGAGCAACATGAGAGAGATCGTCCTGTCACCCGGCGGTGTTTCCTCGATGAACACCGGTGAAGCGCCATCGATTCGCAGAGATGTCGGAGATACTCCAGCGGCCCCACGGGAGCCGGTCGTTTCCCATGGGGTCCTGCGGAATCGACGGCACGGCATCCAAGCTGTGGTGCAACGTGTTTGAGCGCCAGTGATCGGAGTCGAAGACTCAATGAAGCCGTACTCGACACCGAAACCGTCCACCGTTACACGAACTCCGCGATCAGCTGCGACGACCGCCGGCGTCTAGCGTCCGGCGTCGATACTCGCTCCGCCGTCGACCATGAACGACGAACCAGTGATGTATTTAGAGTCGTCCGACGCAAGAAACAGGGCTACGGGGGCAACGCTCTCCTCCGGCCGCAACGGCATGCCCAGCGGAACCTTGGCGACCATCTTGGCCACGGCGGGATCCCGCACCGCTTCGGCGAGTCCGTCGGTCATTGTCGTCGGGCAGATCACGTTGACCCGGATACCGTCACGTCCCCATTCGCGTGCGGCGCTGCGGCTCAACGCTCGGATGGCCTCTTTGGCGGCGGCGTACGCGCCGTAGTTGTAGGCGCCACTGACGCCGGCCCCGGAGCCGAAATTGATGACGACTCCGTGGCTTTCCTTGAGGTGTGCGTAGCTCGCCTGCATGAAGTGGAGGGTCGCCGCGGGACCCGACCCGAACTGAAGACCCAACTGCTCGTCGCTGATCTCGACCACGGGATTGGTCAGGCTCGTGGTGTGGTGAGCGTTGTTGACGAGGACATCGAGGCGGCCGAACCGATCAACCGTCTGATCCACCGCGGTGCGGATCTGGTCCTTCACCGTCACATCGCATTCCACACCCAAAGCCGAGCCGCCTGCAGCGGTGATCGCCGCGACGACCTCTTCGACGCGCGCCGGGGTTTTCGAGACCACCGCCACGTGCGCACCCTCGGCGGCGAACACCTCTGCGACGCTCCGTCCGATGCCACGCCCGGCACCGGTGACGATCGCTGCCTTGCCGGCGAGCCGCCCCGTGCTCATTGGTCACCGCCGCTGGGTAACCGCGGATGCGCGAGTATTGGGTATTTCGACGTCACGGCGACTACTATACAGCAAATAGATTAATATTAAGCGATTTACTGTCAGCGAAGTGGCAAGCGGTTGTATTCTCGGGACACGAAGGGGCGCCATGACATTGGAGGAACTCCTAGCGCGGGAGCAGGTTCGAGATGTCTATGCCCGCTATAACCATGCCGGCGACCGAGGCAGGCTCGAACAGCTGGCGGAATGTTTCGCCCCGGATGGCACGCTTGAGGTGAAGAACCGCTTCACGGTGACGGGCAGGCAGGAGATCATCTCCGTTTTAGGTGCGATGGGTGAGCGCCTGGGTCGGTCCGACGTGCCACCGGCCGGCCGGCACCACATCCTGCGTCACTACGTGGCCAACCTCGTGTTCACCTCGGTACGGCCCGATCGCATCGAAACCGCCTCGTACTACGTGGTCTTCCGGGTCGACGCCGCCGATCACTGGGGCCGATACCGGGACGTGCTGGTGCCGGTGGACGGTAAGTGGCTCTTCTACCGCCGACTGGTCACCGTCGACGGGTGGGATCCCAGCTCTAAAGCGGGGATCTAGCGGGCAGATGTACGTGTTCGACCGTGGTTCGTTCTGGGTTACATGTTTTCGTGACCGGCCGCGTGTTTCGGGTCTCATCGCGGTCCCCGAAGCACTATCACCGTGTCCAGTAGCGGAACCGGTTCCAACGAGAACAGATGGCCAGTGCACGTACGCTGGCACGGGTCACGAGGGCCGACAGCGGGCGGCTGGTTCTACCCGCGATTCGCCGCTGTCGCTACGTCCGATCCCGAGGGAACGGCAAGTATGGCGCTGCTGTTGACGCGGCAGGACCGCGTCGTCATCGAGTTCCAGCCGCAAACGTGGACGACCTTCGACTCGAAACGGATGCTCCGTAGGTGAGCCCAGCCGTAGCGAGCCGAACCTGGAAGTTGGTCAGCTCGCCGGTAGCGGACCGGCCAAACCTCGCGGCGATGTCGCGTACAACCAGCTGACCGCCTGACCGACCTCCGAAAACGTCAGTGAGGAACCGTCGCTCGCGGCATAGCGGCCCGGCGCCTCGGTGTAGCCCTCGATGCGGCTGAGCTTGTGACCGTCGATCCGCAGGATCTGGCCGGTGAGCCAGGCCGACTCCGCTGATTGCAACCACGCGACGACCTCTGAGCTGCGTGCGGGATCGAGGGCGGGGTCGGCCGCACGCCCGCCGAACACCTCTTCGGTCATCCGCGACATGGCCAGCGGTGAAATCGCGTTGGCCACAACCCCGTATCGTTGCCCCTCCATAGCGGTGACCACGGTCAGGTTGGCGATGGCAGCCTTCGCGGCGCCGTAGGCGCTCTGACCAACGTTGCCCCACAGCCCCGCTCCGGAGACCGTATTGACGATGCGCGCGTCGATTCGATTACCCGCCTTGTACTGGGCTCGCCAGTACTCGCATGCGTGTCGCGTGACGGCGAAGGTGCCCTTCAGATGCACGGCGATGACCGCGTCCCAGTCGGCCTCGGTTGCGGTGGCCACCATCGAGTCGCGAAGGATGCCCGCATTGTTGACCACACCGGTGAGCGTGCCGAATTCATCGACCGCGGTCCGCACCATGTCGCCCACGTCGTCCCATGACGACACGGAGCCGGTGTGTGCCAGGGCTTTTCCGCCGGCAGCCTCGATCTCGGCGACGACGTCGGCGGCCGGACCCGCATCCCCCGCCGAGCCGTCACGGCCGACACCAGGATCGTTGACCACCACCGCGGCGCCGTGTGCGGCCAGCGCCAGACAGTGGCCGCGCCCGATACCCCGGCCGCCGCCGGTGACCAATACCACCCGCCCGGACAACGCTGAAGTCATGAAATTCCTTTCACTCGAACAGTGCCGCAATGAGTCGGCGGCGTTGGGTCCAGTCCGCCCCACGCAGATCTGCATGACCGGACTCGGTGACGATCACGTCGACATCGTGCGCTGGTGTAGATGCGGGCCTGCTCAACCGCTCGACATAGGGAGTACGGCCATTTACCGTCGACGGGACAGCGATGATCGACATGCCACCGCGGCTCATCGTCGCTGCCGCACTGTAATCAGGATGTCCGCCGATTCCCCCGAAAACCCTGTCGCCAATGCCTTCGACGTTCACCTGGCCGACCGGATCTATTTCGATGGCGGTGTTCACGGCGATCAGCGGCGCGCCATGCGACAACCGGGTGAAATCATGGGTGAAGCCGATTTCGTGCAGGATGCGTCGACCGTCGGCCCATGCGTACAACTCCGCGCTACCGAACAAATAGGTAGCAGACGGGATTCCCGCAAGGAGCCCACGTCGGTCGAGGTCGACAACCGCGTCGGTCAACAACCCGGTGTCAATCTGGACCGGCGTACGCACGCGGTTCAGCATTGCCGTCGTCAATTGGCCCGGACCGAACTGCAGGCGCGCGCCTTCGGGCACGAACGACAGCACGGCATCGGCCAAAGCTTCATGGACCGGCTCGGCCGGCTTCGCCGCGACGTCTGAGGGCTCGTTGCCGCATCGACCGATGACATGCACGGCATCGTCGGGCAGCGGGGGTCCGCCGTCCGCGCAGGGCGCATCGCTCATCAATGCGAGTACCGGTACACCGGAGTTGACGAGCTCGCGCTGCCACGACACCTCGGTGCTGAATTGAAAAGAGTTGTCATGCCGAACGAGTCGCGCGATCAAGAGGTCGGGGCGTAACACGTCGCGAAGTATCGAAGGCGTCGCGCTGAGACGTGAGGGAATGAAGCGCGCATTCGGTGCACGGAGGATGTCACGCACCCCCCAACCCGGCATGAGCACCGCGATGTCGGCGAACGCGTCCGGACGCAGATCCTCGATCGGCGTGGGCAACCAACCGAGGACCAATCGGATATCGCCGAGTTCGCGCGCGAGCGCGGAAAGCGCACCGCACACCGACGTTCCGTCAGCCGCGCACCGCGGCGCGCCCACGCCGTCCCCCAATGCGACGGTGAGGCCGGAACGCAGGTGGTGCCGCAAAGCCGCGGCGACACCCACCTCGCCTGAACGTGTTGTCAACGCGGCTCTTTGGGCAGACCCAGCACCCGCTCACCAAGGATGTTGCGCTGAATCTCGCTGGTGCCGCCGAGGATGGTCTGGGCGCGCCCCACCATCATGGCGCGCACCAACTCCGACTCGTCGGATCCGTCGGTGGGATCGACACACGCGTCGGTACCCAGCACCTCGGTCGCGAGGTCACCGAGATCCTGATCCGTCTCCGATGTCATCAACTTCAGCACCGAGAATGCTGCAGACGCTGTATCACCTTCGTCAATCGCACGCTGCCAGGTGTAGCGCAACAACCACATTCGGGCCCATAGGCGGGTCATTGAACGGGCCAGCACTGGGTCGAGCAGGTCGCGGTCGCGCGCCGCCTCCACCATTCGCTCGTGTAGTTTGAACATCCCGACCGCCTGTGAGCCCAGCGTCAGCCGTTCGCGGCCCAGTGTGACCATCGCAATGGCCCAGCCCTCGCCCGGTTCACCGATCAGCGCGTCGTCGGACAGTTCCACACCGTCGAAGAAGACCTCGTTGAACTTGGTCTCGCCGTCCATCTGCTGAAGCGGGCGGACCGAGACTCCGTCGGCGTCCATCGGCACGATGAACATGCTCAGGCCGCGGTGCGGCTCCGACCCGGTCCGGGCGAGCAGTAAGCCGTACTGCGCGGAGTTCGCGGCCGAGCTCCATACCTTCTGCCCGCCGATGCGCCATCCGGCGGCGGTCTTCTCGGCTTTGGTGCGAACGCCCGCGAGGTCCGAACCCGCGCCGGGTTCGGAGAACAACTGCGTCCAGACGTGATCGCCTAGGCGGATCGGCTCGAGATAGCGCGATTTCTGTTCCGCGGTACCGAATTTGATGAGTATCGGCCCGGCCAGGTCAATGGCCGTGATGCCGAGCTGGCGGGGCACACCCGCATGGGCGCATTCCTCGGCGAAAACGGCCTGATACGCCACCGAAGCGTCAGCCCCACCGTAATCGACGGGCCAGTGCAGGCACACATAGCCGTTGGCGGCCAGATACTTGTGCCAGGCTCGGCCGGGTTCGATGTCGTCGACCGTCGGTGTCGGTCCATAGTTGCGCAGCCCGGGCGGCTTGGGAGCATCGGCGAGAAACCGGCGGAACTGCGTGCGAAGATCCGCCATGGTCTCCGTGGTATCGGATGAGATCGCCACGTCACTTCCCGCGGAGGTAGGAGTCGTACTCGTCGCGGGTCGACTCCATCGCGTTGAGCCGGCGTGTCAGCAAGGTGATTTCCGCTTCGTCGTCGGGCGAATTCTCGTCGAGCTCGGCCAGCCGGATCCTGACCCGGCCGATCTCGACCAGAAGGCGTTCGCGCGCTTCGTCTTTCGTCAACAGGTCCTGATCGGCCCAGTCGTCCACCGGAAGCTGTTCGACCGGGCCGGGATCCTCGGCGGTCATGAGGCGCGCGGAAAGTTGTACAACCTGCGAGTGTTCAACTCGACCATCTGGTGCACCTCGTCGTCGGGGACGTTCTCGAAGGCCTTGGCGGCGCGCTCGCGGCTCTGCGGCCAGTACGAGTCCGAGTGCGGGTAGTCGCACTCCCAGGTGATGTTGTCCAACCCGATCTTGTCGCGGGCCTCGACGCCGAAGTCGTCCTCGATGAAGCAACCATGGAAGTGCTTTCGGAACAGGTCGCTCGGAAGCACTTCCTGGTTGATGTTCTGGTAGAAGCGGTGTTTACGCCAGACGCTGTCGCAGCGCTCGAGGATGTAGGGGATCCAGCCGATGCCGCCCTCGGACAATCCGATCTTCAGCTTTGGATGTTTGTGTAGCCCGGGCGAGAACAGCCAGTCAGTCAGAGCGCCCATGCTGATCGTGCCCATCAGGACGATGAACACCGCGAACGGAGCGTCAGAGGCGATCGGTGGCGGGAAGCCGCCGGAACCGAAGTGCTGGGCAAGCACCAGGTCGGTCTCCTCGAACGCCGACCACAGCGGATCCCAGTGATCGTTGTGCAACGACGGCAACCCGAGCCGGTCCGGCAGGTCGGGGAAGCTGACGCACTTGGCACCCTTGGCAGCGACTCGGTGCAACTCCTTGATGCTGGCATCGAGATCCCAGAACGGCAGGATTGAGACCGGCACGAACCGGTCCGGGGCCGTAGCGGCCCACTCATCGAGGTGGAAGTCGTTCCACGCCTGCGAGCACAGCAGCGCCAGTTCCTTGTCCTCGCCCTCGGCGAAGACCGCGCCGGCGAACCGCGGGAAGGACGGGAAGCACGTCATCGCCTGCACGCCGTCGATGTCCATGTCGGCCACGCGGGCCTTCGGGTCGTAGCAGCCGGGGATCATGTCGTCGTAGCGCACGGGCTCGATCCCGTACTCCTCGGGTTTCTTGCCAGCCACTGCGTTGAGCCCGATGTAGGGGTAGATGCGGCCCTCGTACTGCCACACCTGGCACATCTGCCCGGTGTCGGGGCGTTCGAATTCGATGATCTTCGGACCGGTCTCCAGATACTTCTTCGGCAGCCGGTCGCTCCACACCTTTGGGTGCTCGATCAGGTGATCGTCGACTGAGATCAGCTGCATGTGGGGCTGCAACGGCACGATGGTTCCTCCGGAAGTATGTCGGACCTAAACAGAAAAACATTTAGTTATTTCGTTAGAGTAGTCAGCGCGTGCCGAAGGGGCAAGCAAACGGGGTCCTCGCGCCCCGAATCGATCAGCGGAGACTGTGATGAACTTCGACCTGAGCGGCAAACGGGCGCTCGTCACCGGCAGTAGTTCAGGGATCGGTGCCGGGATCGCGGCGGCGCTCGCCGGCGAGGGCGTTTCGGTGGTGGTGCATGGCCGCAACCCGGAACGGGCCGAGGCGGTGGCCGAGCGCATAAGAGGCAACGGGGGCAGCGCCGCGACAGCAATCGGGGATCTAGCGACCGAAGGCGGCGCGGCGCAGGTAGCGGACGTCGCGGCCGATGCGTTCGGTGGTATCGACATTCTGGTGAACAACGCCGGCGGCTCTTCGGATACCGGCGTTCAGTCCTGGTTTTCACTGCCCGTGTCGGAATGGGGCACCACCTACGAGCGCAACGTGCTGTCCGCCGGGCATCTGATCCACGCGCTGGCGCCGGCAATGAAAGAGAACGGATGGGGACGCATCATCCAGATCGCGTCCGCGGCGGGGATCATCCCGACGTCCGGGCAGCCGGACTACGGGCCATCGAAGGCCGCGATGATCAACATGTCGATGGGGCTGTCGAAGGCCCTGGCGGGTACGGGGATCACCGTGAACACGGTGATGCCCGGCATGATCATGACCGAGGGGCTCAAGGACTTCCTGCGGATCTTCGCCGAGCGGCGCGGGTGGGGCGACGATATCGACAAGGCCGCGGAGTATGTGCTCAAGGGCACCGGTCAGACTGTTCACCGCGTCGGGCAGGTCGCCGACGTGGCATACGCGGTCACGGTGCTCGCCAGCCCCAACGCGGACTTCTTCAACGGCATCAACCTCCACCTCGACGGTGGCGCGACTGGATCGATCTATTGAGCCATGAACTTCACAGTCGAATTTCCCAGCGACGTCCCTACGGCCGATCCGGAACTACGCGAGCCGACGGTCATGCGCGCGTTGGTGACCCACGCCGAGGCGGTGGGTTTCGATGCGATCGCACTCGCCGATCACCCGGCACCATCGGCAAAGTGGCGGCGCGCGGGTGGGCACAACACCTTCGATCCGGCGGTGGCGCTCGCCTACTTCGCGGCCGCGACCACCAGAATCCGGCTGATGACGCACCTGTGGGTGCTGCCGTTCCGCACCCCCTATCTGACTGCCAAGACCCTGACCTCGCTCGACGAGGTGTCTGGCGGACGGCTGATCGCCGGGGTGGGAGCCGGCTATCTACGCTCGGAGTTCGCCGCGCTCGGCGTCGATTTCGATGACCGGGTTGCGCTTTTCGACGAGTACCTCGCTGCGCTTCGCGAGATCTGGCTGAATCCCGAACGACCGGTTACTGGAACCACTTTCGCGGCGACCGGCGAGCTGGCGGTGAATTCGCCGGTCCAGAAGCCGCATCCGCCGCTGTGGATTGGTGGCAACAGTCCCGCGACGCTGCGTCGCGTCGTCGAATATGGCAGCGGGTGGTGCCCAATGCTCAATCCTGCCGCCGTCGCTTCGGCGGTTCGCACCGCGGCGATGGAGACGGTAGACGACTTCGAACACGCGGTCGACAGACTGCGACAATTGCTAGCCGATGCGGGCCGGCGGCTTGCCGACGTCGAGATCCAAGTCGCCATTCCCACAATCGATTTCGACGATGCCCCGGCGGTGGACTCGATCGACGACTTCGTGTCGGCTATCGGCTACGCGGGAGCGACCCGGATCCTCGCGCATGTCGACGCAACGTCGGCGTCGGCGGCCGAGACCTACATGACGCGATTCGCCGACCATTTCGGCATGACGGGCTAACGATTCAGCGCGGAGAAGAACGCAGCGATCGTGGCTACAAAAGGTGCGCTCTGGCCCCGAGCCGTTCCCAGTGTTCGGCAGGCTTGCCGAACAACACCTCATCGGTGCGTGCCCGGCGCAGATAAAGGTGTGCCGAGTCCTCCCAGGTGAACCCGATTCCACCGTGGACCTGCACATTCGCGTGCGCCGCATTGCGAAGCGACTCCGAACACACCGCCTTGGCCATGCTTGCCCGCCAGGCGGATTCGTCGATCGGGCCGACGTCATGGGCCTCCAGTGCGGCCTGTGATGCAGACCTAGCCCACTCGAGGTCCAACAGCATGTCGGCGCACTTGTGTTTGATCGCCTGAAAACTGCCGATGGGACGGTTGAATTGCTCCCGAGTGCGGGCGTAGTCGGTCGCCAATTGCAGCACGTGCTCACACGCACCGACCTGCTCGGCGGACAACACCGCCATCGCCAGGTCGACGCTGCCGGTTACGGCATCCTCGACTGCGTCGCCGCTTGCCAGGCAGATCGCCGGTGCCGAGCTGAAGGTGATGGTCGCCATCGGCCGGGTGCCGTCGAGAACGCTTTCCTCGGCGATGATCACGCCGTGGGTCGTCGTGTCGAGGACGAACAAGGCGAGTTCGCGGCCGACCGTTGCGACGACGACCAATTCATCAGCGGACCCGCCGTGAAGAACATGGCGCACAACGCCGTTGAGCATCCAACCCGTGGGCGCTTGCTCGGCCGCTACACACACGCGATCGCGGTGCCACAGTCCGCCGTCTTCGGTGAGCACGGCGGCGGCGGTGCGTTCGCCGTCGATCAACTCCGGCAGCCGCTGCTCGGCCTCCGTATCGCCGGCGGCCAGCAGAAGGCTGGTGGCCAGCACCGCGGAGGCGATGAACGGCACGGACGCCAGCGAGCGCCCGAGTTCATGCGCGACGACGCCCATCGCGGTGGCGCCGTATCCGGCACCGCCGAATCGCTCGGGCAGTCCGATCGCGGCGACCCCGACTTGGCCGCACAGCACCTGCCAGAGTTCGGCGTCGAATCCGCGGTGCATCTGTCGGCCGTCGTACGCGACCGCGCGCACCCGCCCCTCCGGCGAGAGTCGCTCGCAGGCGGCGCGCACGGATTGCGCGAGCTGTTGGCGTTCGTCGACGCTCATCGCGGTCATCGGGCTCCTTCTGTGATCAGCTCTGCAAGCTCGGTTTTCGCGATCTTCCCCAACCCAGTCATAGGGAACTCGTCAACGACCACCAGGCGTTCCGGCCACTTCTGTTTCATCAGCCCGCGCTGGTCGAGGAACGCGCACACTTCCTCGAGGCTGACCTCGCGCCGGTTCGGGGACCGCCGCACGACGGCACACACCATTTCGCCGCGGTCCTCGTCGGGCAGGCCGATCACCGCCACCTCGTCGATCAGCGGATGCGCCAGCAACTCGTTCTCGATCTCATCGGGTGAGATGTTCTCGCCCTTGCGAATGATCAGATCCTTGACGCGGCCGGTGATCACAATGCGACCGTCGGATCGCAGATGCCCGCGGTCGCCGGTGCGGAACCACCCATCGGATGTCACTGTCAGCGACCACTGTTCGGCATCGACGTAACCGGGCGTCAGGTTCGCGCCGCGCAGTTCGACCTCCCCACCGGCTGAGATGCGAACCTGAGCGCCGGGAATCGGTCTGCCGCAACTGTTCGACTGCTGCTCGGTCGTGTCGGTCGCCTCGCTGACGCAGATCGTCGGGGCTTCGGTCATCCCGTAGGCATGGACGATCGGCACGCCCATGTGGTTGCGCACCTTGTGATGGAGTTCGGTCGGGCACGGGGCGCCGCCGCCGATCAGCATGCGCAGCGACGGGATGAGCGATGTGTCGCGACCAGACGCGAGTTGAGCCGATAGAAGCATCTGATAGAACGCGGTGCTCGATCCCGAGACCGTCACCCGGTTCTCCGCGAGCTGGCGGGGAAGCTCAGCAGCATCGATCTTCGGTATCAGCAGCGCGGGAAACGCCCCGATCAAAGCGCTTGTCACGTAGAGGATTCCGCCGATATGGCCGATCGGAAAACCGATTGTCCCGACCTCGGCAGGGTGGCCCCCCACTCCGAGATGCTTCGTATACCCGCGCGCCGCGGCCAGTAGGGTGGCGTCGGTGTGACGAACACCCTTCGGCCGGCCTGTGGTCCCGGAGGTGAAGTAGATCCACCGCGCGTCGTCCGCTGCGCGTGGGGTGGCCAGCGCGGGTGCAGCACAGCCGGGCGTGTGTCGCAGAACGTCGAGCAAGTCATCTGGCAGGGTGACGACCGGGATGTCGGGCGGGGCGTTGATCGCCGTGGAACGGTCGACGATCAGGATGTCGGCGGCCGCGACGTCGAGCGCGGCCCCGACCTCGCGCTGCCGGTAGAGGTGCAGCACCGGCGCCTGGACTGTTGCGGTGCGGGCCAGCGCCAACATGACCACCACGGCGACGGTGTGCGACGGCAGTTGCCACGCGACCGTCATTCCGGGGCGAACTCCCGCGTCGGCGAGCCAGCCGGTGGCCGATGTGGACAGTTGCGCGACGTCCCCGACGGTGAGCACCCCACCGTCTACGTCCAGCAGGAGTCGCTGATCCGGTCGGGCCGCAGCCGCGTCGTCGAGCAACTCGGCGATGGTGGCCGTCATCGCTGCCCTCCCGCAACGAATGCCTTGATGGCCGAGGCGGTTTCGGTGGGACGGTCCAGCATGAGAAACGTGGAGCTGCCCTCGACGAGACGCAGGGCCGCATGGGGGAAGTCGTTGGCCAGCCGCCGGGCATGGCTCACGGGGAACAGGTCGTCGCACGTACCCCAGACGACCAACACCGGCTTGGTCCACTTTCCGATGGCAGGGGCGGCAGCGGCGGTGTGCCGTGGATCCAACGCCGCGCTGAACCGGACGGCGTCGCGGCGGACGTCGGCCGAACGCAGGAAGCCGCCGAAGATCGCCGCATCGCGCTCCTTGGCGATGCCGTCCCTGGTGACAGCACGCTTGAAAAACGCCAGACCGGGTGGTGTTGAGAGTGCCCTCAACGCGAGCGCGCCGACGCGACACAGCTTCACCAAGGGCGCGAACGACTTCGGCGGGAAGTGCTCGTAACTGTCGCAGTTGGTGAACACCAACCGCGATACCCGCGACCAGTCCAGGCCCAGAATCCCGAGCGCGGACAACACGATCCCGCCACCCGAGTCGTTGGCGACCAGCGTGACGTCGCGTAGATCCAATTGTTCGAGCAGCCCGATGATCCGCCGACCCGCGGCCGCGATTCCGACGTCGACGTTGTCGCCGACGGGCGTGGCCTGCGCGCCGAACGGCCACGTGGGCGCGATGCACCGGTGGTCGTCGGACAGCCGCGCGACGACGTCGTCCCACAACGCACCGGTGACGTAGGCGCCATGCACGAACACGATCGGCGCGCCTGCGCCGACATCGATGTACTCGATCTCGCAGTCGTCGACGGTGACGGTCGTGGCCACGAGCGAACTATTTCGACAGGATCGCGACCGCGGCGGTACCGGGCGAGCCATACAGCTGGGCCAGTGCGACGCGGGGGTTGCCGGGCACCTGGCGGTCGCCCGCTGTCCCGCGCAGCTGGTGCACAAGCTCGTAGACCTGCCGCAGGCCGGACGCGCCGACCGGCTCGCCGTTGGCGAGCAGGCCGCCGTCGGTGTTGATCGGCAGTCGGCCACCGATCTCGGTCGCGCCGTCGTGCAGCAGCGCCTCCTGCTCACCGTCCTTGCACAAACCGGTCTCAGCCATGTGAATCACCTCCGAGCCGGCATCGGTGTCCTGAAGCTGGGCGACATCGATGTCGTCGGGGCCGATGCCAGCCTCCTCGTAGGCGGCTTTCGCCGCCTCGGCCGTCGTGCCCGGTTGCAACGGCAATTCGATCGACGTGCGCAGCAGCTCGTATGCGCCGTCACGACGGCTGCGCAGCGCGGAGGCCCGCAGATAGATCGGGGCTTCGGAGTACTTCTTGGCGACTTCGGCGCGGCACACCACGACCGCGGCGGCGCCCTCGTTCGGGTTGCAGTACATGAACTGGCGCAGGGGAGCGTTGACGACCGGCGAGCCCAGGATGGTCTCCACGCTCATCGCCTTACGGCGCCATGCGTGATCGGCCAAAGCGCCGTTGGCGGAGTTCTTCGCAGCGACCCGGGCCAGCGTCTCCTCACTGAGGTTGTGGTCGTGCATGTAGCGCATGATCTTGGTGCCGAAGTAGTGAGTGGTCAGGAACATGCCCTGATCGCCGTACCATTGCGGCAGCCCGGCCACCGCAGGGTCCGCGCCGAACGCGCCGCGCGGATGTTTGTCGAGGCCAACCCCGACCGCGATTTCGGCCTCACCAAGCAGGACATCACGGGCCGCCAGTGTCAGCAGCGAGTTGCCGGTGGCGCACCCGCTCAACGTGGCCCGCGCGGGGATCCCGGTCATCCCAGTCAGTCCGGTGACCGCCTCCGGGTTGGCCACCTCGAGACTGCCGGCGTAGAGGCTGCCGACGTCCGACCACTGCAGCCCGGCGTCTTTGAGCGCACGGCCGATCGCGACGGCGCCCATCTCGAGTGCCGAGCGGTCCTCGTAGCGTCCGAACGGATGAATGCCGACGCCGATGATCGCGATGTCGGGTGTGCTCATGGGACTCCCTCGGGTGAAGTGGACTGCGGCCGGTCGCTAAGGATATAACTATATAGCGAATTAGCGAAGGGTTGAGGCGTTGAGCATTGCACTGCTGCTCGAGATGGCGGTCTCGGGCGACCCCGACCGATTGGCGGTCGTCGACCGTGAGGTTCGGCTGACGACCACCGAACTGAGTGCGCTGACCAGCGGAGGAGCCGCTGTTGTCGCTGCGACGGGCGCACAGCACGTGGCCTATGTCGGGTCCGGCGGCGCGATGCTGCCCTTGCTGATCTTCTCCTCGGCGCGGGCTGCCGTGCCATTCACTCCGTTGAATTACCGGTTGAGCGCCGACGGGCTGCGACGACTCCTCGACCGGTTGCCCTCTGCACTGGTGGTCGCGGACGACGAGTACGTCGACATGGTGGCCGGCATGGGCAAGCAGGTGCTGCGTTCAGACGAGTTCCTCGGCGCCGCTCGCGCGGCCGATCCCGTCGAGGAGTTCGCCGACCCCGACGGCGTCGCCATCGTGCTGTTCACCTCCGGCACGACGTCGCGCCCCAAGGCCGTTGAACTGACCCACAACAACCTGACCAGCTATGTCACCGGCACGGTCGAATTCGCCTCTGCCGATGCCGAAGACGCGGCGCTGGTATGCGTCCCGCCGTACCACATCGCCGGTGTCGGAGCGGTGCTGTCGAATCTGTACGCCGGCCGAAAGATCGTGTACTTGACCAGGTTCGACGCCCGTGAGTGGGTGCGGTTGGTCCGCGACGAGAAGGTGACGACCGCAACCGTCGTCCCGACCATGCTGGACCGTATAGTCGGCGAGTTGGAGACCGGGACGACCGAGCTGCCGACGCTGCGCAGCCTGGCCTACGGCGGTTCGAAGGTCGGATTGCCGTTGGTGCGTAGGACGATTGAGTTGCTTCCCGATGTGGGTCTGGTCAACGCGTACGGACTCACCGAGACCAGTTCGACGATCGCGGTGCTGACTCCCGATGACCATCTGGCCGCGTACCGTACCGAAGATGCGGCTGCGGCGCGCCGACTCGGTTCCGTTGGCCGCCCGGTGCCCGGCATCGAGGTGCAGATTCGATCCCAGGACGGCGAGGTATTGGGTCCCGGTGCGACCGGGGAGCTGTATGTACGGGGACCGCAGGTTTCGGGTCGCTATGCCGAGATCGGGTCTGTGCTCGATGCCGACGGATGGTTTCCCACGAGGGATCTCGCCATGCTCGATGAGGAGGGTTACCTGTACATCGGCGGGCGCTCCGACGACACGATCATCCGCGGTGGGGAGAACATCGCGCCCGCCGAGATCGAGGATGTCCTGATCGAGCATCCCGCGGTCCGTGACGTGGTGGTCGTCGGGCTCGACGATCCGCGGTGGGTACAGATCATCGTCGCGGTGGTGGTGCCCGAGCCGGGCGCCGAATTCGACGTCGACGACCTGCGAACCTTCGCGCACAAAGCGTTACGCGGTTCGCGCACACCGGATCGCATCGAGGTGGTCGATCAGCTGCCGACCACCGATACCGGCAAGGTGATGCGACGCGAGATCATCCGAGAACTATCCGAAAATGTTTGGAGTACAACGTGATCAAAAACGGAACCCGCCTGCAGAGCCAGGTCTGCGACACCCAGGTGATCGTCGTGCGGGCCACCGACAGCCTCGATGACCTGCGTTGCGGCGGCGAGCCGATGGTGACACTCGACACGGAGCGGTCGCCGCACGCCGACCTGGACCCCGCGTTGGCCGGTGGCACCGTAATGGGCAAGCGGTACGTCGACGAGGGTGGCGCGGAGCTACTGGTCACCAAGGCCGGAGTCGGCACGTTGAGCATCGGCGGAACGCCATTGACCCTCAAGGAAGCCAAGCCGCTACCGGCCAGCGACTGATCATGACCGACCAATCGACACTGCGCATTCCGGCCGGCGACATCACGATGGCTGTCGACGCGTTCGGCGATCCATCTGACCCGCCGGTGGTCTTTCTGCACGGTGGTGGTCAGACACGGCACTCCTGGAAATCGAGCGCGGCAGACCTGGGTGGTCAAGGATGGTATGGCCTGACGGTCGATCTGCGGGGCCACGGGGACAGCGACTGGTCGCCCGACGGACGCTACGGGATGGATCGTTTCGCCGGTGATGTTGTCAGTCTTGTCGACTTCCTCGGCAGCCCGCCGGTGCTGGTCGGTGCGTCGCTCGGCGGCAATGCGTCGCTGGCAGCGATCGGTGGACGGCCCGATCTCGCCCTCGGATTGGTTCTCGTGGACGTGTCGCCGTTCCTGCAGCCGTCGGGGACGAGCAGGATCCGTGAATTCATGGTGTCGCATGCCGAAACGGGGTTCGGCTCGCTCGAAGAGGCGGCCGATGCGGTCGCGGCCTACGTGCCCCATCGCCCGCGGCCCCGCAGTCTCGACGGGCTGCGAAAGAACCTGCGGCTACGCGACGGGCGCTACTACTGGCACTGGGATCCGGCCTTCATGGGCTCACCGGAAGATCAGGCGGTGCAACGCAATCAGCTGATCGACCCGGCCAGTCTCGGTGCTGCGGCAAGCTCACTGAGGCTGCCGACGCTTTTGGTGCGGGGCGGTGAATCCGATGTGCTCAGTGTCGAGGATTCGGTGCGATTCCTGGAACTGGTGCCGCATGCGGAGTTCGCCACCGTCGTTGGCGCGCACCACATGGTGGCAGGCGACGACAACGCCGTGTTCGAGGAAGTGCTCGGCGACTTTCTTGAGCGGCGTGTGCGGTCCCGACTACGAATCCTGGGCTAGCAGCGTCTGAAGGTCGCCACCGTCGCGGGAGCCGTGCGCTCGCTTCTGCTGAAGTACGACGGTCACGCCGACGAGCCGCTACTGGGCGGAGTGCCGCTGGCGATCGACACCTCACCGGAACGAATCTCGGGCAATGCGCTGCGAACCATCATCGTATCGTTGCCGGTACACGTGACTGCTCCGCATGAGGTGACCGACGCGATGGTGGATGCATTCGGACTGATCCGCCAATGCGGCGGGACTGCCTGCCGCTGTCGTGCCTCCCTGATGGGCGGGCGATCCCAGACCGCTAGGCGCCCGCCGTTTCGAGCACCGGTGGGTTGACCGCATCCGGATCGGGGTTGGCGATCGGCAGCCCCATGAAGCGACGCGCGTTGTCGCCCATGAAGTCGTAGGTGCGCCTGCGATCCATGCCCTCGGCGTAATGGAAATAGCCGCGCGGTGTCTCCAGTCCCTCCGGATGCGGCCAGTCCGAGCCGAACAGCACCTTGTCCCAGCCGACGGTCTGCACGACGTCGGCGACCGATCCCTCCCAAAACGGGCTGACCCAGATGTTGCGGCGGAACACATCGTGTGGATGCTCGGGGAAGTTCTGCGGCATCTTGTTGTACGTCGCCTGCAGATCGTCGAAAAGCGGCTTGATCCATGAACTTCCGTTCTCGACGCTCGCGATGCGCAGCTTCGGGAACCGGGTCAGCGTGCCATGGCAGATGAGGCTGGTCAGCATGTCGGCGATCTCGCGGTGACCGAGCGCCGTCCACTTGAACGCCGACATCTCGAACGCGCTGCTCGTCGTGGGGGGCTCCCACTTGTCGATGTACTCCTGCAGCGGCGGCTGGCTGGCATGCAAAACAATTGGCAATCCGGCACTTTCGACGTCGCGCCAGAACGGGTCGAACTCGGGCATCGCGGGGGAGCGCCAGCCCTTGTAGCCGTTGACCGGGGCCGGTTTGATCAGCGCTACCTTGGCCCCGTTCTCGAGGATGTACTCGAGCTCGCGCCGTGCCTCGTCGAGCAGGCCGAGCGTGAGGACCGGTGTCGAGTAGATGCGGTTCTCGTGGGCGAAGCCCCAGTGCTCGAGCATCCACTGATTCAATGCGTGGATGATCGCCGCCGTCAGGTCGGGATCCTCGGCCGCGGAGTGCTCCACGAGATTGGCCAACGTCGGGTAGTTCAGGCACGACTCGACGTCCTGGGCGTTCAGCTCGATGATCCGGTCTTCGGGATTGCGTGCCGCCGGCGGGCAGTCGATACCGCGTCCGGACATCTCCCGCAGGGACAGGCCCTCGGGATTGTGGCCCGAGTAGAACCTCTCGTGCGCGCCGGGGCGCGCCACCCGCTCGAAGGTGGGGTTGGGCATGTAGTCGGTGATCTTGTTGAGGATCGCAATCCGGGTGTGCCTGCCCATCTGGACGAATTGGACCTTGGGCTTGAACTCGTCGGGCAGGAACTTGGTCAGCGCATCCGGCGTCTCGTACATGTGCTGGTCGGCGTCGAAGATCGGTGCCTCGGTGAACTGAGTCATGAGCCGAGCTTCGCGTAACTTGACACAAGTGTCAAGTATGTGTCGGAAACAGCGTTAGAAACGCTGCTCAACAGGTAAGAGTGGGATGCGACACTATCGTCAGGTAGTGTGCGTTCATGACCGTGACCCCGCAGGACGAGTCGCTCGACATGAGTCGGGGTGAGCGCACCCGTTCGGCGATCCTGCAGGCCAGTCGTGAGCTGTTTCTGCAGCGCGGTTTCAACGGCACACCGATCAACGCGATCACCGAGGCATGCGGCATCTCCCGCGCGGGCTTCTATACCTATTTCAAGGACAAGCACGAAGTCTTCGACGTGCTCGGCAGGACGGCTTATCACGATGTCCTCGGGGTGATCGCGAACTGCCCGCAGGCGATGGAATCGCGTGACATCGAGGCCGTTCGTGGATGGGTCGGGGATTATTTCGACTACATGGATCGTCATGGCGCGTTCGTGACGGCCGCGGCGCACACCGCCCCCGACGACGAGGCGTTCCGCCGCTCGCGCGATCACATGATGACGAGAGCGGCATGGAAGTTGGGGCAGGCGATCTGCGTCGATGGTCCGCATTCGCCGGAGTTGATCGGCGTGACGGCGATGGGCATGCTGGATCGTGCGTGGTATGCGGTACAGACCCAATCCGTCGCCGTCGATCGAACCGAGGTGATCGCTGTGCTGGCGGATTTCATCGCCGGAATCGCGAAGACCTAGCCGTCACGGCGCGATCGTGCGCGGAAGAAACGTCCGCAGCAGACCCTCGTCGCCACCGATTTCGGCACTGCCGGGCTCTTCGATCAGGCTGAAGCAGATGCGTACCACCCACTGCGCCAACACCTGTGGCGATACATCGGTACGCACCTCACCGGACGCGGCCACGAAGCGCTCGACAAGGCGGTCGACGATCTCGGCGCGCCATGCCTCGGATCGCTCGGCCGCGCGATGCGTGCGGGCCAGTTCCTCGGGGGTGGTCATCGCGCGCATTGTCGGTGACGAGCGCGCGGCGCCGAGGCCCGCGAGCGCACCCATGATCAGACGTTCGATGAACGGGCCGCGCTGTGCGAAGTACGGTTCGGCCGCGTCGACGACGAGGTTCGTGGCCTTCACGAAGCATGCCGCCAGGATCTCGTCCATGTTGGCGAAGTAGCTGTACACCGTCGTCCGGTGGACACCCGCCTTGGCCGCTACGTGCGTGACTTTCGTTTTGCTGGGCCCTCTTTCGAGGAAGCACGCCTCGGCCGCGTCGAGCAGCCGGGCACGCGCCTCCGCTTCGGTCGGCGGGAGATCGGCACCCCACGCCGGCGCACGTTGCGCTTCCGCACTCTTTGCCATTACCGTATGCTAACTACACATTTGATAAAAGTGTAGTTTGAGGAGGTGGAGCCATGACCGATGCGCAGGCGACCGTCGTCGAGTCCTTCGATCACCATTCGCCGGAATTCCGCGAGTGTCCGCACGCCACCATGGCCGAAATGCGATCGCGGTGTCCGGTCACCCATTCCACCGAGCATGGCGGATTCTGGGCACTTCTCGACTATCAGTCGGTGTTCGACGCCGCGCGTGATGACGAGCTGTTCAATTCCTATCCTTCGGTGGGGATCCCGGCTAGCGGTGCACCGTTTCCGATCTTGCCTATCGAATCGGATCCGCCTCTGACCCAGAAACTTCGGCAAGTCACACTGCAGGTCTTCTCGCCGGGCCAAGCGGAAAAGCTGCGGCCGCGGGCTCGTCGCATGGCCCGGGAGATGGTCAACGAGTTCATCGAGCGCGGACACTGCGACATCGTCGGCGAGCTGACCACTCCGCTGCCCGCGAAGCTGATCCTGCACATGCTCGACTTCGACCAGTCGAAATACCTGGAGTGGGTGCACTGGGTGCATTCGATGGTGCACGACCGCACGCACGACGAGGAGAAGTCCGGCGCCGCGGTCATGGAGCTGTTCGGCGAAATCTACAAGTACATGTCGGAACGTCGCGAGAGAGGCGACCTGGGTGACGACCTCTTCGGCCGAATCCTCAACGGTCACATCGACGATGTGCCGTTCGACGACACCCAGATCCTGATGTACACGGTGCTGATGATGCTCGGTGGAATGGACACCACCAGCGGTCTGACCGGCAACGTGCTGTACGCCCTGACCCAGCAACCGAAGCTGCGCGCGACGCTCGTCGCGCAGCCGGAGTGGATCGAGAAGGCGACCGACGAGTTCCTGCGTCTCTACACGCCGACCCTCGGTCTGGCGCGCACGGTGTCCAGAGAGGCCGAGTTCCACGACGCATCGCTGCGAGCCGGCGATCGGGTGATCCTCATGTGGGCCGCCGCCAACCGCGACCCGTCGATATTCGCCGATCCCGACACCTTCGACCTCGACCGCGCAAACAGTCGCAAGCAGATGGCTTTCGGTGTGGGGATTCACCGTTGCCTCGGCTCGCATCTCGCGCGGATGATGTTCCAAGAGATGCTCGGCGAGATCCTCGCCCGCCTGCCGGACTTTCACCTCGACGGTGAACCGCTCCGCTTCGAGGACGCCGGCGAAGTCTGGGCGATGCGGAAGCTGCCGATCGCTTTCACTCCTGGTCCACGCGTCGCACTGGGCGACACCGAATGACCGAGCCGATCGGGTTCGTCGGCGCCGGCCAGATGGGTGAACCGATGGTGCACCGTCTGCTCGCAGCGGGACACCCGGTGACCGTCTACGCCCGCAAAACCGAAGTCCGTCAACGTCTTCAAGAAGCGGGTGCGGTCGCCGTCGATCGAATTGCCGATGCAGTCCAGAACCAGCGGATCGTCATCTGCTGTCTGTTCTCGGATGACCAGTTGCGTGACGTCACCCTCGGCGGTGACGGGCTGCTCGCACACTGTGCATCCGGCACCGTCGTGCTTTCGCACACCACCGGTGCGGTGACCACACTGCGCGAATTAGCTTCGGCGAGAACAGATATCACCGTGCTCGACGCACCGATCAGCGGAACCGCAGAGGACATCGCCAACGGGCGACTCACAGTGATGATCGGCGGTCCGTCCGAAGCCGTCGACGCCGCCGCCACCGTCGTCGACGCGTACGCCGCGACGGTGCTGCGTACCGGAGGTCTCGGCTCAGCGCTCAACCTCAAGCTCGTCAACAACGTGCTTTTTGCCGCCAACGCCCAGTTGCTCAGTGCTGCGGTCACCGTTGCGACGGATCTGGGCATCGACGCGAACAGCTTTCTCGACGCGTTGGCGGCGTGCAGTGCCGACAGCAAGGTCGCGGGGCATGCTCGCGCCATCGGCGGAATATCGCCGTTCACCGAACTCGCTGCGCCGTTCCTGCGCAAGGATGTCGACGCGGCGCTGGCGGCAGCAACGGAGGCACACACGGATCTTGGGCTGCTCTACGACGTGGTCGCGCGCGGTCCGCTGCCGCTCACTTCGGCTGAAACGCGAAGGTGAGCAGCTGCTCGCCCGTCTCGGTCTCGAATAGCGTTGTGGTGCTTACCATCTGCTGACCGATCCGCAACTCTGATGCGGATGCCCCGATGATCAGCGCCTCGACGAGCACCTGTCCGCCGAGGTCGATGAAGCCAACGACATAGGGCTGGAAGACATCGGGTGACCGGTTGCCCTTGTAAGGCAGCGGGGGCGGGAACTCCTGTGTGGTGAACGTGTAGAGCGTGCCCTCGGTGGGCAGTTCGACCGCCTCGATGTCCTCCTGGATCGCCGGGTCGGCGTCGTAGAGTTCCGGCCGCTCGGCCGGAAATTTCCGCGCGCCTGTCGACTTCCGCCGTGAGGCAAGCAGGACGGCGCGGTCGCCGTCGACTCGGAACAAGTTCTCTGTGATCAGTTGGGTCATGTCATGCCACCTCGATAACCATGGCGGCACCCATGCCGCCGCCTGCGCACATGGACAGCACGCCGATTCCCCCGCCACGCCTGCGTAATTCGTAGATGGCCGATGTCACCATCCGCGCACCCGTCGCCGCGATCGGATGGCCGAGGCTGATGCCCGACCCGTAGACGTTGACGATATCCTCGTCCAGGCCGAGTTCGCGGGCGCACGCCACAGCCTGCGCGGCGAACGCCTCGTTGATCTCGAACAGCGCAACGTCCTCGATCTTGCGTCCCGCCAGCTCCAGGGCTTTTGGAATCGCTTTAATGGGTCCGCTCCCGGTTCGATTGGGCTCGAGACCGACCTGCGTCCAGGAGAGGAGGCTCGCCAGAACTTCCTGCGACGTGTCCGGGCTCGCCAGTGCGACCACGGCCGCTGCGTCGTTGATGCCGGACGAATTGCCGGCTGTGACGCTGAATCCTTCGATCTCCGGATGCAGAACTTTCAGTCCGGCAAGCGATTCCATCGAAGTGCCACGTCGCGGATGCTCGTCCTCGGCGAACGTGACTGTCGACCCGTCGGCCTGCGGCACCTGCAGCGGCACGATCTCGTCGACGAACGAACCGGCGTCGATGGCTTTGACCGCCCGCTGATGGCTGCGCAATGCCCACTCGTCCTGGTCCTCGCGCGTGATCCCGTACTGCACATTGCAGTTGTGAGCGACCGTGATGGACATGTCGGTTGCGGGCGCATCGTCAGTCGGTGGGTGTGACTCCGGGAACCACTGAGCGTAATCCTCGGCGGACTTGCCGGCGGTGAAGGGTTTGCGCTTCTGCAGGATCGGGCTCGTGGACAACGACTCCATGCCGCCTGCCAGTATCGCGCGGCTCATCCCGGATGCGATCTGCCCCGCGCCGACGGCGATCGCGGACAGACTCGACGCGCACTGCCGGTTGACGGCGATCCCCGGGATGTCGAGCAGGCCGAGGTCCACGGCGAGGTAGCGGGCGCTGTCCCCGCCGCCCTGCATGACCTCGGCCATTACCAAGTCGTCGAAGTCGGCGGCGTCCAGCCCGGACCGTTCGATGACGGCCGAGACCACCGGCTTGGCCAGTTCGACAGCGGGCATGTTGGCCAGCGTGCCTTTGCGCGCGGTGCCGATGGGTGTGCGTGCGGCGGCCACGATCGCGGCGCGCGACGTCGTAGACGTCATGTATCTCCCTGTCCTTGTGAATAGGCCATCGGCAGTCTATACCGTTAAATAGATAAATGTATTTGGGTGCAGGCGAACGGGAGTGCTGATGAAGACGATCGGATCCATCGACGAGGCGATCGCGCTGATCGGCGCCGAACTCGGCGTGAGCCGGTGGGTGGACATAGAGCAGCAGCGCATCGATGCCTTCGCCGAGGTCACCATGGATCACCAGTGGATCCACGTCGACGTGGAGAAGGCCAAGGCCGAGAGCCCCTATGGCGCAACCATCGCGCACGGCTTCCTGACGCTGTCGCTCATCCCCGGTGTGAGCAAGGACAACTACCGCATCGAGAACGCCAAGATGGGGATCAACTACGGGCTGAACAAGGTGCGGTTTCTCGCCGCAGTGACCGCGGGCAGCCGTGTCCGCGTTCGTTCCCAACTCCTCGATGCGATGAGGGTCGACGACGACACGGTCAACTTGACCGTGCGGCACACGGTGGAGATCGACGGCGTCGAAAAGCCGGCTGCGGTAGCCGAACTCATTGCGCGGTTCATCTTCTGATGGCAGGCGGACCGTTCGATGGCAAAGCGGTGCTCACCGGCGCGGGCAAATCGCAGGTCGGCCGCAGACTGGGGCGGACCGGACTCGAGTTGACCCTGGAGGCGGTGCTGCGCGCGATCGCCGACGCCGGACTCGACGTCGACGACGTCGACGGGATCGCCAGTTATCCCGGACCCGGCGTGCCCGACGCGGGGTTCTCGGGTGCGACGGTGCAGGAGGTGCGCAACGCGCTCGGTCTCCGCTGCCGCTGGTACATCTCGGCGATGGAGACCGCTGGGCAGATCGGCCCGCTCATCGAGGCCTGTATGGCGGTGACGCTCGGGCTGGCCAACCACGTCGTGGTCTACCGATCGGTGTGGGAATCCACCGCCGCCGCTCAGGCCGGAGGCGGGCGGGCCTCGGTGCTGTTCGGTGGCGGGCAGCTGCCACCGCACCTCGAGTGGGTCGCACCGTTCGGCGCGTTGTCGGCGACGAACTGGCTGGCGATGCCGGCCCAGCGGTACATGAACGACTTCGGGCTGACCCGCGAACAACTTGGCTGGATCGCGCTCAATGCACGCCGCAACGCCGCGCTCAACCCGGACGCGGTGTACCGCGAACCCATGACGATGGACGACTATCTCGGCGCCAGGATGATCTCTGAGCCACTGTGCCTGTACGACTGCGATGTGCCGTGCGACGGAGCGACGGCCGTCATCGTGTCGCGACGTGACGCAGCCAAGGGATTGCCGCGCCATCCTTTGACCGTGGAGTCCGTCGGCCCTGGCATGTTCGAACGCGCGACGTGGGACCAGCGTTGCGACCTCACGACGATGGCCGCGCACGACTCCGCTGCCACCCTGTGGGAGCACACGCAGTTGACACCCTCAGACGTCGACATGGCCCAGCTCTACGACGGGTTTTCGTTCCTGACCGTGATGTGGTTGGAAGCGCTGGGGTTCTGCGAGCACGGCAGGGTGGGGGATTTCATCGAGGGCGGCGAGCGTATCGCGCTTCACGGTGCGTTGCCGATAAACACCAGCGGTGGGCAGCTGTCTGGTGGCAGGCTGCACGGTATGGGCTTCGTTCACGAGGCGTGCGTGCAGATGTGGGGTGACGGCGGCGAACGCCAGGCGCCGAAGACGCCCGAGGTGGTGGCCGTCGGTGTCGGTGGCGGGCCGGTGGCGGGATCGATGCTGCTCAGCAGCCGGTAGCCATGGCGGCCGACGCGGGAATGACGTTGGGTGACATCGTCACCGACAATGCCCGTCGATTTCCGGACGTGACCGCCTACCGGCTCGATGACCGCAGCATCACCCATGCGCAGCTGTATGAGCGTGCGGTCCAGTTGGTGTCAGCGATGGCGGCTGCCGGTGTGCGACGCCAGGATCGCGTCGCGATCCTGAGCCGCAACAGCATCGAGTTCGGCGAGGTAATGGCGGCCTGCCAACTCAGCGGAATCATCATGGCGACCGTCAACTTCCGGCTCACGGCCGACGAAGTGCGCGACGTACTCAACCGGGTTCGCCCGAAAATCGTCCTTTGCGCCGACGAGTTCGCGCCGATGATCGCCGAACTCGCACCCACGCTCACGTCCTCACCCCATCTGGTGTGCATCGGCAGCTTTGAGCGGCCGGACATGGCTGCGTATGAGACCTTCGTGGCTGCAGGCGAATCCGATCTGGTGCTGCGCGCACGGCCCGATGACATCGCGTGTCTGATCTTCACCAGCGGTACCACCGGTGCGTCGAAATGTTGCATGCTCGGTCAACGCGAACATCGGCAGGTGGCGTTCACGATGAACGTCGAAATGCGCACCGGCCCTGACGACCGCGGCCTGATCAACATGCCGATGTTCCACATCGGAGCCATGGCCATCATCGGCGGCATGCACGCCCGAGGCGGAACCGTGGTGTTGCAGCAGCAGTTCGACGCCGACGAGGCCGTTCGGCTGATCGCGCAGGAGCGCATCACCGTACTGCACCTGGCTCCGGTGATGTTGCGCGCGCTGCTCGATGCGGTGGCCGATGTCGCACTTGTCACGAGCCTACGCACCGTCATCTATGCGGCGGCGCCGATGACCATGAACATTCTCGAACGGGCGCTGGCGATGATGCCGTCGGTCGGGTTCTTGAATCTCTACGGGCAGACCGAGGCGATCGTCTCGGGGTTGCCGCGTGAACTGCATGCACCAGGCGGAGATCCAGCGGTCCTGCGCTCGGTCGGATTCCCGTTTCCCGGCATACGGGTCTCCACGGTCGACGAGGACGGTGTCGATGTACCGCTCGGCGAACCCGGTGAGATTGTGGTGCAGTCGGATTCGTTGTTCCGCGGGTACTGGGACGACGACGTGGCGACGTTGGCCACGCTGCGTGACGGCTGGTGTCACACCGGCGACATCGGCAGGTTCGACGAACGCGGGCTGTTGTACCTGGTCGATCGTAAGAAGGATGTGATCATCAGCGGCGGCGAGAACGTCTACTCGCCGGAGGTGGAGGACGCGCTGAGTCGGGTGGCTGGTGTCGCGGCGTGCGCGGTGGTCGGGGCGCCGGACGAGCGATGGGGTGAAACCGTGTGCGCGGTCGTCACAGTCGATCCTGGCGCCAACGTCACTCTCGATGAGATCCAGGCTTTCACACGCGAACGCCTGGCCGCCTACAAGGTTCCGCGCCGGCTGATGATCGTCGACGAAATGCCGGTGCTGCCCAGTGGCAAGGTCGACAAGAAGCGGTTACGTCTTCTCGTATCTCAGGCTCAGGCAGGCTGACCGAAGACCGCGACAACCACCGAACGGGCGAGGCTACGCTCCGACCAGGCGGTTGGTTACCCCGTCCAGCCCTAAACCGGCGGATACGCGGGTGGCGGATAGACCCCTCGCAGGATCCACGCGAACCAGTTGAAGCCGTACTCCAACTCGTCACTCGCGTCGTAGTCCGGGTTGGGATCCATCGGGTGCCCCCTTTCGGCCTGGTCCCCTACAGTCAACTACGACGCGGTTGAAATGGGAAGATATTTAGCGGATTATGTTGGAGTGGCGTTCAGCTTTAGCAGAATGGTGGCCGGTATCGCGATGACGGCGGCCCTCGCCGGTTGCTCGGAACCGGCGCCTGCCACGCGACCGCAAGGCAGTCTGTCGGCGGGTACTGCCGAGGTCACCATCGACGGCGTAAAGATGGACGCCACACACGACGTGCGCTGTACCTCGGGAGGTGCGGTGACGACCATCGTCACCGGCGACGAGGAGCGGGGTACGACCTCGGCGGTCGACACCGGCGAAGGCAGTGTCGTGCAGTTCGCGCAGATCCGCGACCTTGCCGGCTTCACCGGTAGCTATTGGGCAGACCTCAATCCGCGAGCGGACGTCGAGATGGCCGGACAGACGTTTGTGGTGAATGGCACCGCGGAGGGCTTCCGTGAGAGCAATCCGAGTGCGCGTATCTCGCAGAGCTTCTCGATACGGGTGGCCTGCTGATTACTACGACGGAGGACCGACATGAAAGTTCGTCTGGAGCAGTCGCGGTGCGTAGGACATGCCCAGTGCTACGCCGTTGACCCCGAGCTGTTTCCGATTGATGACTCGGGTTACAGCATCCTCGAGGCGCATGAGGTGCTGCCAGGGGACGAGCAGAAGACACGCGAGGGTGCGGCGGCCTGCCCCGAATTGGCAATCGTCATCGAAGAGGACTGACTCGGGCCTTGCCTCCACATAAGTAACCAAGTTAACTTCGTGGGGTGGCGATGTCCGACGACTGGAGAGTTCGGCTGACACGGTTGCTCGCGGAGTTCGTGCCGGACCGCTCTGCCGACCGCATCAAGGCAGCGCGCGCCTGGCATTCCCGACTGGTCGATGAGGGTCTCGCCGCTCCCGGCTGGCCGAAAACGGTTGGCGGTCTTGAACTGGCGCTGGAAGACCAACTCGACTACTACCGGATGACCACTGCCGCCGGAGCGCCTACCCATCCGTGCCCGTTGTCCTTCATCGTCGCGCCGACCCTTATCGCGCACGGGACGCAGGAGCAGAAGGACCGGTTCCTGCGACCGCTGTTGCGCGCCGACGAGTTTTGGTGCCAAGGGTTTTCCGAGCCTGAGGCGGGCAGCGACCTCGCGTCGCTGTCGACCAGTGCGATCCGTGACGGCGATGTCTACCGGGTGACGGGCCAGAAAGTCTGGACGACGATGGCCGAGCGCGCCGACTGGATGTTCACCCTGGTGCGCACGGGCCCGGCCGGTCGCAGCACCGACGGCATCACCTATCTCCTGATACCCATGAACAGCAAGGGCATCGAGATCAGGCCACTGCGTGATATCAGCGGGGCAACGCATTTCGCCGAGGTTTTCCTCGACGACGTCCAGGTGGACATCACGAACCGCGTAGGCGCCGAAGGAGAGGGTTGGTCGATCATGCGGACATCGCTGGGGCACGAACGGGCCACCGCGTTCCTCGCCGACGAGTTCAAATACCGCAAAACCGCCGACAAAGTGATCTCACTAGTGGTGGCACAGGGACTCGGCGACGACTCGTTGGTGCGCCAGGACGTCGCGCGACTCGAAAGCGGCGTGCGGACCATCGCCGCCAACAGTGCGCGTGCGCTGGCCGCCGTGCTGCGGGGCGAGGATCCCGGCGCGGTGGCTTCGGTCAACAGACTGGTCAAGTCGGAGTTCGAGCAGCACATGCACGCGTTCGCACTGCGTGTCAGCGGTGCGCACGGCGCGCTGGGCAGCCGGGCGCCCGAGGCAGTCGACAACGGGCGGTGGACGTACGGCTATCTGATGAGCCGCGCCACCACCATCGGCGCGGGGACCGCGGAGATCCAGCGAAACACCATCGCCGAGTCTGTACTCGGTTTGCCTTCGCACCGGGGCGATGGCACCCGTGTCCCTGCCGTCGTGCCCGGCGCCCCGCTCGCGGTCCCGGAAAGCGACGAACAGCAGCTACGTGACGTGCTAGCCAAAGCACTCCGCCGCGATCTTCACGAAATACTGGATAAGGAGAGACCTTTCGACGCGACCGACGGCGCTATGTGGGCATCTCTGCTGGACTTCGGACTGCCTGGGCTCGCTGTCGACGAGGCGCTCGGCGGCACGGGCGCACCGCGACGGATGCTGTATGCCGCGCTCGAAGAGGTGGGCAAGGCCGTTGCGGCCGTGCCGCTGGTTCCGACGGTGACGGCGCTAGAGGTCGCCGTAGCGGTTGGCGCAAAGGCGGTGGCCGAACGCATCACAGCCGGTGCGTCCGCCGCGTTCGTGGTGCCGCTGGACGATTCGGGTTGGCAGACAGCGGGATCGGGTCTACCGGGGTGGTGTGATGATCGCCTCAGCGGCGCGGTGTCGGTGGTGCCGGGCGCACCGGTCGCCGAGGTGTTGCTCGTCCTCGCCGCCGACGGAGTACTGATTGCGGTCGACCGTGACGCCGAGGGCGTCGACGTCGTGGCGCAGCAGCCACTCGATCTCAGTGCCACGGTGGGTGCGGTCACGCTGTCGGATGTCGCGGGTGAGGTCATCGCAGACGGCGCCCGCTTGCGCCGCGGGCTCGATCAGGCGCGGCGGTACGCGCTGTTGGCCGGTGCGTCGGATTCGATCGGGGTCGGTGCGCGCGCATTGGCCATGACGGTCGAATGGGCCTGCAGACGGGAACAATTCGGACGGCCGATCGGCAGCTACCAAGCCGTGTCACACCGCTGCGCGGACATGCTGGTGGCGCTGGAGAATGCGCGCAGCCAGGTGTCGATGGCGGCTGAAGCCGACGAAGTCGACGCCGACTGCGCTGCCGAACTCGCGGCGGCAGCTGGGTTCGACGCCGCAGTGTCAGCCACCGAAGCGGCGTTACAGCTCCACGGGGGCATCGGATTCACCTGGGAACATCCCATCCACCTCCTACTCCGTCGCGCGCGCGCCAACGCCGTGCTGATGGGCCGGGCCGAGGCGTTGCGCGAGCGCGCCGCCCGGCGAATCTTGGCCGCCGCCAACTGATCAGCGAAGGAACCTCATCGTGCAATACGGCACCAGTCCAGAGCTCGAGGAGTTCCGCATCGAGGTGCGTTCCTTCATCGCCGAGCACGCGCCGGCCATACCTCCGCGGGCCGGGGTGCGTAGCGCGCAGAACGACACCGAGCACCGCATGCTCGCGGACTGGACAGCGCGGCTCTACGACTCGGGTTACGTCGGCGCGGACTGGCCCGCTGAATTCGGTGGCCGCGCGGATCGCACAACCGAGCACGCGGTGATCGTCGGGGAGGAGCTGGCCCGCGCTCGGGTGCCGGGGGCGCCGAGCGGCAGCGTGTTGGCATCGCATGCCCTGATCCACTTCGGCACCGACGGGCAACGGAGCAGACACCTGCCCGAGATCCGGGCGGGCCGTGAGTGGTGGTGCCAGCTGTTCAGCGAGCCGGGTGCGGGCAGCGATCTGGCGTCGTTACGGACCAAGGCGGTCCGACGGGGTGATTCGTACGTCGTCGACGGCCAGAAGGTGTGGACGACCGACGGCCACTGGGCGAGCTACGGGTACCTGCTGGCACGGACGGATCCCGACGCGCCGAAGCACAAGGGCATCAGCGCATTCATCCTCGACATGTCGATGCCCGGGGTTGAGGTGCGGCCGCTGCGCGAGCTGACCGGCACGTCCGACTTCAACGAAGTTTTCTTCGACGGTGTTGCGGTCCGTGCCGACGCCATGATCGGTGCGCCCGGACAGGGCTGGGCGATCGCGAACGCGACCCTGGCGCACGAGCGAACGAACGTCGGCGGCATCGTCGTCAAACTCAAGCTGGCGATTGCCGCCCTGATCGACCTCGCGCGCCGCGTCACGATCGACGGGCGCGCGGCCATCGAGAGCGACCGGGTCCGTGATCGCATCGGTCAGTTCAGCGCCGACGTCGAGGCGCTCTCGGCATTGACCTACGCGAACCTGGGTCGGTGGCGACGCGGTGAGGAACGGATGCACGACGCCCCGATGGGCAAGCTGATGTTCAGCGAGATCAACCTCGAAATGGCCCGCTTCGCAGTCGAGCTCGGTGGTGAGTCGGGCGTGCTCGTCGACGGCGACGCCAACGCGCTCGACGACGGCAGGTGGCAGGACGAGTGGCTCTACGCACGCGCGTTCACCATCGCCGGTGGAAGTTCGGAGATCATGCGGACGCTCATCGCCGAGCGTGGCCTCGGCTTACCGCGTACGCGCTAGGCGTCGACGAGTCGTGCGCGATGCTCGGTGACGCTGCCGTCCATGGCCTCGTCGACCTTGATGCGGCGCAGCAGCAGATGCAGGTCGTGCTCCCAGGTGAAGCCGATGCCACCGTGCACCTGCAGGGCCAGACTCGCAACATTGCTCGCAGCGGCCTTCGCGTAGGCGGCGGCCGCGGCCACGGCTCGACTGCGAACCGGCTCGGCTGAATCCAGCGACATTGCGGCCGCCCACAGCGTCGCGCGGCTGGCCTCCACGCCGACGGCCATGTCGGCGCAGTGGTGTTTGACAGCTTGGAACGAACCGATCGGTGCGCCGAACTGCTCGCGCTGACCGGCGTAGGCGACCGTCATGTCAAGCAGCCGAGTTGCCGCACCGAGTGCGTCGAAGGCGCGGTGTACCGCCAGCGCATCACGCATCAGAGCGAGCGTTCCCGTGGGCACCGGCACCCAAACCGCGTCCGAGTCGGCATCGGTCACGCGGCACCACGATCGGGTGAGGTCCAGGGTCGTCATCACCGTCAACGACGGATTGCGCACCAGCGCAACGAATTCTTCGTCGGCACTCTGCCGCGTGACGATGAACGCGTCCATGTCGGTCGCCATCGGGATGGGGCTGCCGCTCTGACGACCCAGTCCGACGAGAAGTCGGCCCTCGGCTACCGCTGCGACGGCCTCCAAGCCGGCGCGCTCGATCAGCCAGCAGCCGATCGCCAGATCGGCGATCGGCAGCGAACTGGCCGCGTAGCCGTGCGCTTCACTGCAGACCGCGAGGTCGGCGTGGGTTCCGCCGACGTCCGGTGTCAGCAGAGCCAACAGTCCGCATTCCGCGACGTGCGCCACCGCCGCGGGGTCGAGTGTGAGCGCGGCGTCGTCGAGAGCGTGACGCACGCGCGTGAACGGGTCGTTGCGCTCCAACCAGGATCGCTCCGCATCGGCGAGCTGTCGTTGTTCGTCGGTCAGCCCGAAGTCCATACGCAACCCCTCCCAGTAGGTTGACCTAGTAAACCATGTAGATATACATTTAACTAAATGATGAGCATCCGAGACGCGCTGGCGCGGTTGTGGGACGCCGACGACGATGCGGCGATGCTGCAACAGAATGGCCAGTGGATCACCTGGGGTGAGGTTCGTTCGCTTGCCGAGCGGATCGACGCCGAGCTGCATGCGGCGGGTTGCGGCCGTGGCGGCCAGGTCGCCGTCGTTCTCGGAAACCGGATGGAGTCGGTCGCGGCGGTCATTGCGATTCTTCGGGCTGAACGCACGCTGGTGACGGTCAGCCCGCTGCAGCCCATACAGCGATTGAGCGCCGACCTCGCAACGTCGGGTGCCAGCTTCGTGCTTGCGCCGGGAGAACTGTTCGGCGAGCGCGCGTTCGTCGAGGCGATCGAACGCCTGGGTGCCGCCGCCTACAGCGTCGACGGTCCCTCGGTGACCAAGTGCGCCGATGCGACCAGCGACCCTCGGCCCGTCGATCCGACGATCGCCATCGAGATGCTGACTTCGGGCACCACCGGGCCTGCGAAGCGTGTTCCGTTGGGCCGCAGGGAATTGGAAGCCGCGCTGTCGGCTGCACTCAAGCACAACAACCGGCCCGAGATCCGCGACAAACCGTTGCTGACCGGCGCCGTCGGCATGGTGACGATACCGATCGTGCACATCGGCGGGATGTGGAACCTGCTGCAGGCGTTGGTCGCCGCGCGCCCCATCGTGATGCTGAAACGGTTCACTCTCCGCGGGTGGCACGCCGCGATCACCGAACACCGGCCGACCCTGGCCGGGTTGCCGCCACCGGCGATCCGCGCGGTGCTCGATTCCGACATTCCGCGCGAGGACCTGGCCAGTCTGCGCGCCGTTATCTCCGGTACGGCGCCGGTCGACCCCGCGATCGTCGACGCCTTCTATGAGAGATTCGGTGTTCCGATCCTCATCACCTACGGCGCAACAGAATTCGCGGGCGCCGTGGCTGGCTGGACGGCCAGCGACTTCCGGTCCTCGTGGTCGAGGAAGCGGGGCAGCGTGGGGCGCCCCTTTCCCGGGGCACGGCTACGGGTGGTCGACGACGGCGGAATCGAGATGCCCACCGGGCAGAGTGGCCGGCTACAGGTGAAGTCACCTCAAGTTTCCATTCGGGCAGTCGACTGGGTGACGACCAATGACCTCGCGCACGTTGACAGCGATGGCTACCTCTACATCGACGGTCGCGCCGACGACGTGATCATCCGCGGTGGATTCAAGATCGAACCGGAAACGGTCGCGCGGGCCCTGTGCACTCACCCGGCGGTCCGCGATGCCACCGTGCTCGGTCGCGCCGACGATCGACTGGGCCAAATACCGGTGGCTGCAGTCGAATTAGTGGATAGCCGCGCGACTGGAGAGGACCTGCGGGAGCACTGCCGCACGATACTGACGCCATACGAGGTGCCCGCCGAGGTCTTCATCGTCGACGAGCTACCGCGTGGTGCGGCGCTGAAGGTGGACCGGGCCCGCTTGGTCGCGATGCTCGACGCAATGCACTGACACAGAGAGAAGGGCACGGGACAGCAATGGGACGGGTACAGGACAAAGTCGTTCTGGTGACGGGTGCGGCGCGTGGCCAGGGGCGCAGTCACGCGGTCAGACTGGCCGAGGAGGGTGCCGACATCATCCTGTTCGACATCTGCCACGACATCGAGACCAATGGGTATCCGCTGGCCACGCCGCGCGATCTCGAGGAGGCCGGGCTGGAGGTGGAGAAGGCGGGTCGGCGGGCACTCACCGCAGAAGTCGATGTGCGGGATCGCGCGGCTATGAGCCGCGAATTAGCTAATGCTGTAGCGGAATTCGGCCGGCTCGATGTCGTCGTCGCCAATGCGGGCATCTGTCCGCTCGGCGCCGAACTCGGCGTGTCCGCCTTCGTCGACGCGTTCGACGTCGACTTCATCGGCGTGGTCAACACCGTCCACGCGGCGCTGCCTCATCTGAGCGCGGGGGCATCGATCATCACGACGGGGTCGATCGCCGCACTGCTCGCGTCCAAGATGCCGCCCGGCGCGGCCGGTCCGCAGGGGCCAGGCGGCGCGGGCTACAGCTATGCCAAACAGCTGGTGGATTCCTACACACTCGAACTGGCCGCGCAGTTGGCGCCGCAATCCATCAGGGCCAACACGGTTCATCCCACCAACTGCAACACCGCGATGCTCAACAGCGATCCGATGTACAAACAGTTCCGGCCGGACCTGCCGCAGCCGACCCGCGACGACGCCCTCCTGGCATTCCCCGCGATGCAGGCCATGCCGACGCCCTACATCGAGCCGGGTGACGTATCCAACGTCGTGTGCTTTCTGGCGTCCGACGAGTCCCGATTCGTCACCGGCCTGCAATTCAAGGTCGACGCCGGCGCGATGCTGAAGTTCTAGGAGGACCAGATGACCACCGCATCAGACACCGACACCGCCGCAGTCGAGGGCCGCATCACCGACGCGGACATCGAGCGCGCGAGGGCGCAGATCGGGATCGCGGTCTATCAGCGCGACGAGCCGTGGAACAGGCTGCCGAACGCGGATGCCATCACCCACTTCGCGTTCGGCTGCGGCGACGACAACCCGCTGTTCTACGACCACTCGTACGGTGAGCACACTCGATGGCACGGCCAGATCGCGCCTCCGACGTTTCCCATCGCCACCGGGATCGACCAAACCCCGAAGTTCACCGACCCTGAGCGCAAGAAGCTTTTCCGCGGACTCTTCCGTGGCACGGGGAAGTACTACTCGGGCGTCAAATGGACCTGGTATCAACCGATCTACGCTGGGCGTCCGGTGTTGATGGAGAACTTCACCCTTGATGTCGTGGTGCAGGAGAGCGCATTCTCGGGCGGGCGGTCGGTGAAGGAAACCTTCCGCTACCTCTACGTCGACGTGGACGGGAACCCGATCGCCACCCGTGACGAGTCCTACATCAACGCCGAACGGCAGGGATCGAAGAAGTCGGGCAAGTACTCCGACATCGAGCGCAAGCACTGGACCGAGGAGGAATTCGCCGAAGTCGAGGCCGCCTACGAGGCCGAGGTCCGGCGTGGTGCGAATCCACAATGGTGGGAGGACGTCAGCGTCGGTGACGAATTGCCGTCGGTGATGAAGGGCCCGATGACCGTCGTCGACATCATCAGCATGCACATGGGGTGGGGGTGGGGCGGTTATGGCGTCGGACCGTTGAAGTTCGCGCATCAGTTGCGCAAGCGCATGCCGGCGTTCTACATCCCCGACGAATTCGGCGTCCCCGATGTCGTGCAGCGCATGCACTGGGACGTCGCGCGGGCACACGCGATCGGCATTCCCGCGCCCTATGACTACGGGCAGATGCGCGCCGCGTGGGTCAGCCATCTGTTGACCAACTGGATCGGCGACGACGGCTGGCTGGCCGAGATGGATCTGCAGATGCGCGGATTCAACTATCACGGCGATATACACCGATGCACAGGCAAGGTGACGGCGAAGGGCGATGATCCCGACGATGCGGTGTCGCTGGAGGTGTTCGCGACGAGCCAGCGTGACGAGGCCACGACGAGGGGTACGGCGAAGGTGCTGCTGCCGTCGAAGAAGTCGGGTGCGGTCGTGCTGCCCGTGCCCGATCAGGACCTGAGAAGGCGTGGGGCACAGGTTGCCTCGCGGATGGGCGGCAAGGTCGGCCAAGAACTACGGAAGATACACGGAGAGTGAACTGAGATGAAGCGCGTGATCTACGACGCCGAGCACGAGCAGCTTCGGGAGTCCACCAAACAGTACCTCGAACGTGAGGTCGCCCCGCACGCCGAGAAGTGGGAGCGCGAACGCATCGTCGACCGTTCGGCCTACATCGCGGCGGGCAAGTACGGGCTCATCGGATTCAACATGCCCGAAGAGTTCGGCGGCGGGGGATCCGACGACTTTCGCTTCAACGCCGTGATCGCCGAGGAGTTCGCGAAGTGGGGCAACGTGACCCCGGCGTTGTCGTTGCAGAACGACGTCGTCGGCCCCTACTTCAAGAGCCTCGCCAACAACGAGCAGAAGGCGCGCTGGTTTCCCGGCATCATCAGCGGAGAGACGATTGTGGCGATCGCCATGACCGAACCGGGTGCGGGCAGCGATCTTGCGGGCATCACAACGAGCGGCGTGCGCGACGGCGACGACTGGATCATCAACGGCTCCAAGACATTCATTTCGTCGGGCATCAACGCCGACCTCGTCGTCGTCGTCACCCGCACCGATCCCGCCGCTGGGCACAAGGGCTTCAGCCTCCTGGTCGTCGAGGATGGGATGGAGGGATTCACCCGGGGCCGGAAGCTGGACAAGATGGGCCTGCCGGCGCAGGACACCGCCGAACTGCACTTCGAAAATGTTCGCGTACCCGCCGCCAACCTCCTCGGTAGGGAGGGCGGCGGTTTCTATCAGCTGATGCAGAACCTGCCCTCGGAGCGGCTGTCCATCGCCATCTCGGCGATCTACGGCGCCCGGGAGACCTGGCGTCAGACACTGCAGTACTGCAAGGACCGCAAGGCCTTCGGGCACCCGATCGGCAGCTTCCAGCACAACCGTTTCCAGCTTGCCGAGATGGATACCGAGTTGGAGATCGGCGAGGCGTACATCGACCGTTGTCTGCACGCGGTCGTAGCGGGCGACCTCACCGCGATCGAAGCGGCGAAGGCCAAATGGTGGTGCACCGAGACGGCGAAGAAGGTGATCGACAGGTGTGTGCAGCTACACGGCGGCTACGGATACATGAACGAATACCGCGTCGCCCGTGACTACGTCGATATCCGTATCCAGACGATCCTCGGTGGGACAACCGAGATCATGAAGGAAATCATCGGCCGCGACCTGGGGCTGTGACGGTGCGGCGGTGACCGCGATCGCCCTGCACCGCAACGGATCTGTGCTGCGCCTCGAGCTGAATCGTCCCGAGAAGCTCAACGCCGTCGACACACCGACCCTACAGGCGCTCCTGGACGGGTTGCGTGACGGTGCGGTGGATCCGACCGTGCGGGTGATCCAGCTGACGGGCGCGGGCCGGGCGTTTTGCGCGGGCGGTGACCTGACCGGCGGTGACACCCGAGGCGCAGTCGAGACGGCGAACGAGGTCGTGCAGGCCATCGCGACGATGCCGAAGCCCGTGATCGCCGGTGTGCACGGTCCGGCGCTCGGGTTGGGCTGCTCGCTCGCGCTGGTGTGCGATCTGGTGGTCGTCGCGGAGTCGGCGTACTTTCAGCTCGCCTTCAGCAAGGTCGGGCTGATGCTCGATGGGGGCGCGTCGGCGCTGTTGCCTGCCGCGATAGGTCGCGCACGTGCCGCGCGAATAGCTATGACGGCCGAGAAGGTCTCCGCGTCAACCGCATTCGAATGGGGGATGATCTCTCATGTGGTGTCGGATGACGCCTACGCCGCCGAGTTGGCCGTATTGACGACTGCTCTGGCGGACGGACCGACACAGGCCTACGCGTGGATCAAGAGGGCGCTGTTGGCCGCAACTCTTTCGGACCTCCGCGCGGTGCAGACGGTGGAGGAGCAGGGGCAACGGATCTTGGTGACCACGAACGACTTCGCTGATGGCAAACGCGCGTTCCGCGAGCAGCGGACGGCCCGCTTCACGGGGGAGTGAGCAGCCATTGCCAACGTAGTTAACTAGGTTTACGGTGTAGTGATGAAGCAGCCGATGAAGGGTGTCCGCGTCCTCGAGGCCGCGCAGTTCACCTTCGTGCCCTCGGCCGGCGCCGTGCTCGCGGACTGGGGTGCCGATGTCATCAAGATCGAAAATCCGGTTACCGGCGATGCTCAGCGTGGACTCGTCACCGTTCTCGGCCGAGCCGCCTCGAAGCCGGGTGAACCGTTCGCGCCGGTCATGGAGGCGCCCAATCGGGGCAAGCGCAGTATTGGTCTGTCGTTGGCGCTTTCGCAATCGCGACCCGTCTTCGAGGAGCTCGTGAGGAGCAGTGACGTTTTCCTGACCAGCCATCTGCCGGAGACACGCGTAAAACTGCGCATCGACGTCGAGGATGTTCGGCGCATCAACCCCGACATCATCTATGTCGCGGGCAGCGGCTTCGGCAGTCACGGACCTGACCGAAACACCGGCGCCTACGACGCCACGGCGTTCTGGGCCCGCGGTGGCAGCGCGGACGGCGTCGCCCACGCCGAAGGCCGTGAGCCGGCATTCATGCCAGCGGGTGCATACGGGGACAATATCGGCGGTTTCACCATCGCCGGCGCGGTCGCGGCAGCGCTGTTCGGCAGGCAGACCACCGGTGAACCCTCGATCATCGACGTGTCGTTGCTTGCCGTAGGGGCCTGGGCGATGCAATTCGACGTCAACCTGGCCTTGCTCTATGGCTGCCCACCTCCCAAAGTCGGCGGTCGAACGCAGGCGCCGGGCAATCCGCTGACGGGGGTCTACCGCTGCGCCGATGGTCGCTACGTGCAGCTGTCGATGCTGCAGCCCACGCGCTACTGGCCGGAGTTCTGTCGGGTCTTCGGACTCGACGCGCTCTCCCAGGACCCGCGGTTCGCGTCGCTGCCGTCGCTGGCGGCCAATGCCGACGAGGCGGTGAGGGCGATCGCCGGTGCGATCGGCTCGCGCACAGTCGCGGAATGCCAGCGGTTGCTCGAGCTGCTGGGCGGGCAGTGGGCGGTGGTGCAGGACGCCTGGGATGTCGCCAACGACGAGGCGCTGATCGCCAACGGCAGGATCGCCGACATCGTCGATGCCCAGGGCTATCGACAGAAGCTCGTCGCCAACCCGGTGCAATTCGACAGCGCACCAGCCGATCTCACTCGGGCGCCGATGTTCGCCGAGCACACCGACGAAGTGCTTCGAGAACTCGGCATCGACGACGTCGGGCTCATCGAGTTGAAGTACGACGGCGCGATCACCTAGCACGTTCAGGCGTAGGACCGACACCGGTCGATCAGTATCTGCGCCAATTGGACAGGTTTACTGATCATGACGTCGTGGCAGGCGTCGATCGAAATCATATGTTGTACACCACCAATGGCGTCGATGCTGCGCTGCTGCGAGCCAACGGACAGCGCCCGGTCCCGAGTGGTGAGGATCCAGGTGCGCGGTACATCAGGTGGGAGGTCCCGGCGACTGACCCGTTCGCCGACGATGCGTACCGATTCGGGGTACAAACGCGACATGGCGAAGCGGCGCTGCTCACGCGTCATGCCGTTGCAAAACGCGTAGCGGTTGACGAAAGCAGGTACCTGCACGGACTTTCCGCCGCGGACGGCGCGCTGGGCGAACCATGCCAAGGGCCCGTCGAGGGTGTCCACGATCGCTTCCCCCTCGCGTGGCACGAACGCGGTCGCCAAGATCATCTCTCGCACTCGCGGGGCGCCCAACCGCGCGACGATTCCGGGCACCGTCACGCCCGCCATGGAATGCCCGACCACCACGACGTCGCCGAAGCCGGCCGATTCGATGTCGGCGACCGCCGACGCCACCCATTGGTCGATCGTGGCGGTTGCCAGATCGCCCGGGCGAGATCCGCGGCCGGGCAGATCCACCGCGAGGACACTGAGGTCTGGGGCCTGACGGTGCAACTCGGTGACGGTGAGATCCCAGCAGTCGGCCGCGTGTTCACCCCCGTGCACCAGTACGAGGCTCGGCGAGGCCATCGTCGGCGTCAGCGAAACCGCGGCGGGCGCTTGTTCGCCCGCGAATCGGTGCTGGTGGAGTAGTCATTGCCGATGTGGGTGTAGGACATGCCAACGCGTTGTCGCATACTCGGCGACATATCCCTTGCCTCCCACATCGCGCGCACAGTGCCCTGGACCGCGAGGGGTCGGCGGGCGGCAATTTCAGCAGCGAGTTCTGCTGCACGATAACGTAACTCGTCGTCAGGCACGATCTCGGTCACGAGTCCGAGACGAAGCGCCGTCGGAGCCGTGATGCGTTCCTCACTGCCCAGCAGCGCCCACCGCATGACATCGCCGTAGGGGACGCCCAATGCAAGCATTCCCATCGGCTCCAGTGCCGAGACGACGCCGCCGTTGGCGTGTGGGTCGAAGAACGTGGTGTTGTCGGCGCAGATCGCGAAATCGCACTCGTTGACGAAATACATTGCGCCGCCCGCGACCATCCCGTGCAGCGCGGCGATCACCGGTTTCCAGACCTGATGTGATTTGGGGCCGAGGTGCGCGCCGGGATCCTCCTGGTTGAAGACAGGTTCGTCCCCCCACCACCGTCCCGCCGAGACGTCGATGCCCGTGCAGAACGCCCGCTCACCGTTCGCCCGCACGATCGCAACATGGATGTCGTCGTCCTCGCGCACCCGCTGCCACGCCGCGGTGATCTCGTTGGCCATGGCCTGGTTGAAGCTGTTCATCTGCGCGGGACGATCAAGCGTCACGGTCGCAACGTGACCCGACACTTCGAATTCGATGGTTGCCGTCATTGGCCCTCCACGGATGCTGCCCAGGTTACTGAGTTAACTATGTTCCCAGGTCGTCGTCAATAATAAACCAGTGATTGACTAACGGGGCGATGTCGGCCTACCGTGACTGGCGTCCCATCAATGGCGATCCAAGGACTGCGCATGCACGTGAAGATCGAAAAGGCCTCGGTATGGCTGGGTTTGGGCATGACGGCGGCATTCCTGGTGATGTTCTGGTTCATCGCCGGAGTCATCCCCCCGCTGGATCCCAACGACACGGCCGAGGAGACGACGCGGGTCTACACCGACAACCAGCTGCGCATGCAGATCGGGTTCGCGATGATGATCTTCTTCGCGTATCTCTACGCACCGTTCTTCGCGGTGCTCTCGCGCCAGATCCGTCGAATCGAGGGCTACTGGGGCGCGATGTCGGTCACCCAGATCCTGCTCAGTGTGACGTTCCCGTTCGGGTTTTCGCTGTGTGCGCTGTTCGCCGCAGCCGCGGCATTTCGTCCGGAGCGCGCCCCTGACGTGACACAGGCGCTCAACGACGTCTTCTGGTTCATCTTCGTGGGTCTGGTTGGGCCGCTGATCACGCAGGTGATCATCGTCGCGTTCGCGGTGTTCATCGACAAGCGGGCGGTGCCGAGCTTCCCACGCTGGTTCGGCTACTTCAACCTCTGGTACGCGGCCCTTGGCGTACCGGGTTGTGCCATCTATCTTTTCAAGACCGGTCCGCTGGCGTGGAACGGGATGTTCGCTTTCTGGATTCCGCTGACCGTGTTCGTCATCTGGATCATCGTCACCGCCGTGATGCTCTTGAAATCCATCGATGTCGAAGCCGCCGAACGAGAGAGGGCGGCCGCAGCACAGGAGTGGGAACCGGCCGCATGAACCGGGCGGCTGTGCAGCATGTCGCCTGCAGCGAGGTGTCGGAGGTTCCTGCACGGCGCGTGCCGGGCGAACCGGGAGTGTGGGTCTTCCTTTTCGGCGACATGGTCGTATTCGGGGTCTTCTTCGCGACGTTCATGTACCAGCGCTCGCTGGCGCCTGAGCTCTTCGACGAGTCGCGCCACACCCTGAGCATCGGTATCGGACTCACCAACACCCTGATCCTGTTGACGAGTTCACTCTTCGTCGTCACCGCGATCAGGGCGATCCGTCGTTCGCAGACACGGGCGACGCAGCTGCTCCTCGCGGGTGCTGTGCTGTGCGGTCTCGCATTCGTCGGGCTCAAGGCGGTGGAGTACACGGCCAAGGTTTCGGCAGGGCACGTGCCAACCGAGAACAACTTCTTCCTCTACTTCTTCATCCTGACTGGCCTGCATCTGTTCCACGTGTTGATCGGCATCGTCGTGCTCATCGTGCTGGTGACGCAGGCCCGGAGCGCCGCGTCGAGTCCGACCCGAATGGCAGTCGTCGAGGGCGGTGGTTGCTTTTGGCATCTCGTCGACTTGTTGTGGGTCGTCCTGTTCCCGTTGCTTTACCTGGTGAGTTGACCGATGAACCTGTCACTTATGCACGCCCGGTCTACCTATGTGTGGGTGGGACTCGTGGCCGTCACCGTCGTGTCGTGGGCGGTTGGCGCCGAACACGGAGTCGGCTCCTCGGTCGCCGTCGTCGTACTGGCGCTCGCACTGGTCAAGGTGCGGTTCGTCGGCCTCGATTTCATGGAGCTGCGCCACGCGCCGCCGGTCCTACGCGCCGTATTCGAGGCGTACTGCATTATCTTGTGGATGGTTCTCGCCGGAATGTATCTGTGGATTTGACGTATGGCTGGTCAAGGCCGACGGGTTCGGCGGGGCAGCGCTCCCGGGCTGCTTGAGGCGGCGGCCCGCGAGGTGTTCGCCGAACGCGGATACAGCGCCACGACACGCGAGATCGCGACACGTGCCGGGGTGTCGCACGAGCTGATCTTCAGGTACTTCGACAATAAGGAGCGGCTGTTTTTCGACGCCGTCGCGACCCCGCTGCTCGAAGCTGTCGGCGGGCTCCACCGGCGCTGGCTCGACGATCCCGCACTGAGGTCCATGAGCCACGACCGGATGATCCGCCTCTTCGCCTCGGACTTCTACGACTTCATGTCGGCGAATCAACCCATCGCCCGGGCCATGGTGCACCTGTTGGTCGGTGACTCGAGTGAAGGCGAAGTCGAACGTCTGCGTGAACGGGTCAGCGACACGCTCGCGCCGATGGTGGAGCCGATCGGCCGGTACTTCGCCGCCGAGGGCCTGCGGCATTCATCGCCCGCGCTGCAGTTGCGGCTCGCGATGCTGTTCGTCGGAGTCGCGGCTACGTTCCTACGCAATACCTACGCGACCGATGGAGAGGTGCCCGACCGCTACGAGATCGTCAACGAGCTGGCGCGGTTCATCTCGAGCGGTCTGCGTGAGCCGTGATCGGCCGGAATAGTGGCAGCCACACCCGGCTGTCGTCGTCGCCCCACTCCTCGAAGAAGACCTCGACGGGCAGGCCGACGTGAATGTCATCGGCCGACACATCGACGACGTTGGTGATCAAGCGGACGTCGGGCTCGTCATCGAGTTCGACCATCGCGACTATGTAGGGCGGGTCGAAGCCCGGAATCCATGGCTGCCGGTTGAACGTATAGGCGGCCACCCTGGCTCTACCGGACACCGGTTCCGGTGCCACATCGGTGCTGCGGCAGCGCCAGCAGGCTGGCCCGGGAGGATGAAAAAAGCGCATGCACCTGCGGCAACGCGAAACCAACAGTTCGCCGTGCTCGCCACCGGTCCAGAACGGCTGCGATTCGCCGGTTGGCGTGGGAGCCAGCCGAAACTGCGGCTTGCGGTAGGCGAAATCGATCGGCACAACAGAAATAGTAAACTGTTTGTCTGATTAAGGGAATTTCGGCATTTTGGACTCGTAACACTGCCAGGTGCCGACGATATGGTGTCCTGCACGTAGGTTGTAGCCAGCTTGTGTGACGACCCCAACCTGGCCTGAAGCGGCGCAAAGGAGCAGATATGGCAGACGACGACGCTGCCCCCGACCGGGAATTGACCGAGGGTTCGGCGTCCGAGGGGCAATCCGACGCCGTCGAACCGGAGTCCGCCGCGCAGGAGGAGACCATCGCGTCGGACGCCGCAATCGTCGACAAGATCGAAGAAAGCGCTGCCGAAGAGGACGCGGCTGAAGAGGACGCGGCTGAAGAGGACGCGGCTGAAGAGGACGCGGCGTCCTACGACGAGGAGGCGGCAGCTGCGGAGGCCGCAAAGTCCCCGAAGGCGCCGATGTCGCCTGTTCGGCTCGCGACGATCGCAGGACTCGTCGTGGTCATTCTGCTCGCCGGGCTGGCCGGCTGGACGGGCTACCGCGGATACCAGGCGTATCAGGGCGAGAAGGAGCGTCAACTGTTCCTGCAAGTAGGTAGGCAGGGCGCGCTCAACCTGACGACGATCGACTGGCAGAACGCCGAGGCCGACGTGCAGCGTGTCCTCGATTCGGCGACCGGAACGTTTTACGACGATTTCCAGAATCGCTCGGCACCGTTCGTTCAGGTGGTGAAGCAGGCGCAGTCGAAGTCGGTTGGGACGATCGCCGAGGCGGGCCTGGAGTCGGCAACCCGCGACGAAGCGCAGGTACTCGTGGCGGTCACCGTCACCACCTCGAACGTCGGTGCGCCCCAACAGGAGCCGCGTGCCTGGCGCATGCGGCTGACGGTTCAGAAGGTCAATGACGAAGCAAAGGTGTCTAACGTGGAGTTTGTGCCGTGAGCAGCAGACACCGGATGCCCGCCAGCCGCGGGAAGGAACCCGTCGAAAACGTTGAACAACCTACGGAGGACACGGCTGCCGCCGAGGTCGCGGACACCGCGCCGGCCGACACCGCGCCGGCCGACGCCGCGCCGGCCGACGCCGAGGTGGCGGACGCCGAGACAACGGACGCCGAGGTAACCGACACGGAGTCCTCTGCCACCGAGGAATCAACGGAATCTGCCGAGGAGTCGGCGGAATCTGCAGACGCGCCCACAGCCGAAAAGAAGAAGACCAATTGGGGGCGCGTTTTCGCATTCGGCGTGCTCCCGGCGATTGCGCTGTTGCTGGCACTGGCAGCGGGCTACGCGCGGTGGGAGTTGAACACCAGCGAATACGGGGCCGTGCCACCGGCTGCGTCGGAGCAGAATCCTTCTCCGGCATTCGATTCGGTGAATGCGGCCAAGGACAGCACCATCAAGATGCTGTCGTACAAGCCGGATACCGTCGAGCAGCAACTCAACGCCGCTCGCGATCTGTTGACGGGTGAGTTCAAGGATTCGTACACGTCGCTGATCAACGATGTGGTGATCCCGGGGGCGACCCAGAAGCAGATTTCGGCCGTCGCGTCGGTTCCGGCCGCTGCGTCGGTGTCGGCCGACCCGACCCACGCCGTGGTGCTGGTCTTTGTCAACCAAACGGTGGTCGTCGGCCAGGAGCTTCCGACCGACACGGCATCCAGCGTGCGGGTGACACTGGACAAGGTCGATGGCCGCTGGCTGATTTCGGAGTTCGAACCCGTCTGATGCTCGAACCCGAGACCATCGACGTCGCGACGCCTGTGGTGCAGCTGCGTGTGCTGTCGTGGGGTCTTGAGGGTGCGCCGATCGCGTTGTGTCTGCATGGCTTTCCCGACACCGCGCATGGGTGGCGCAAGGTGGCGCCATTGCTGGTAGATGCGGGCTGGCGGGTGATCGCGCCGTTCAACCGGGGCTACGCACCGTCGTCGCTGCCCTCCGATGGCAGCTTTCACATCGGTGCGCTGATGGACGATGCGCTGCGGGTGCTCGACGCGGTCGGGCCGACGGGCCGCGATGTGATCATTGGACACGACTGGGGCGCAATGGCCGGTGCGGGGCTGGCCGCAATGCCGGACAGTCCGTTCAAGAAGGCCGTGATCATGTCGGTGCCTCCGAGCGCGTCGTTCCGGCCGCCGGGCGGGAGGGTGTCCGACGCCGGACGACTCGTCGCGACGTTGCCGGCGCAGCTGCTGAAGAGCTGGTACATCTTGTTCTTCCAGTTGCCCTGGCTACCAGAACGTTCCACCAAATGGATCGTGCCGCGGCTGTGGCGGAAATGGTCGCCCGGGTATCGAGCCGACGAGGACGTGCGGTACGTCGAGTCCGCCATCGGCGCGCCCGATCGTTGGCGCGCCGCACTGGGCTACTACCGCGCCGTCATACGCAATACCAAAGTGCCGCCCCAGTACGCCGAGCTACACCAGCACTGGCTTGAAGCGCCGAAGATGCCCACACTTTATCTGCACGGCCGCGACGATGGCTGTGCCACACCCGATTACGCGCGGTGGGTTGAGAAGATCCTGCCGGACGGCAGTGAGGTGGCGATCGTCGAGAACGCCGGGCATTTCCTCCAGCTCGATCAGCCAGACGTGGTCGCAAAGCAGATCCTAGACTTCGTCGAGTAGACGATGACCGTCCGTCGGCTGTCCGCGGTTGATGCGCAGACGTACTGGATGTCGGCGAAGATCCCCAATGACACCGTCCTGTTGTACGGGTTCGATGGCGTGGCCGCCGATCCGGACGCGGCGATCGAGGAGATCGTCCAGCGCGCCCGCGGTTGTTCGGACCTGACTGTGCGCATCGAGGACGGCGGACGCTTCAGGTACCCGGCGTGGGTGCATCGCGAGGTCGACCGATCGCAGTTTGTGGTGCACGACATGGGGGACAGCAGCTTTCAAGCGTGTTTGGACGAGGCGCGCGTTCTGACCGCCGAGCGGCTGGATGCGCGGGTGGCGGCGTGGCGCATGCATGTCTTCGCCGGCATCGAGGGTGTGCCGGGGGCGGCGGGTCCGGGTACGGTTGCGGTGCTTCAGATCTCGCATGCGCTGGGCGGTGGTGGGCGGACCTCGGCGCCGGCTTCGATCATGTTCGGCCGACGCGATGGCGTCGTACCGGGGATCGATGCTCCGCGCACCGGGCCTCTGCTGTTACCGATCGCGGGGTTTCGCGCGGCCCGTGCGCACCGTCAGTTGGTCGAAGACACCAAGGCGGGAAGGGTTCCGGCGCCGGCAGAGCTGCGACCGGTGCTACGAACCAACCATCGGCCCGCGGGGTCGCGGCACTTGCGGACCCTGGTGCGGCGGCGCTCGGACCTGTCGGGCCCGACCGTGACGGTGGCGGCGTTGTCGGCCGTGTCGGTGGCGCTGGGCGCGCAATTGCGGAGTCTTGGTGAGGACCCGTCGTTGCTGGGGGCCGAGGTGCCCATGGCGAAGCCACCACCGCGGTTGGCGTACAACCACTTCGGGAATGTGGGTGTGGGCCTGTATCCCGAGCTGGCCGAGTCAGACCGCAGTGCGCGTATCGCCGCTGATCTCGATGCGCGCCGTCGCCGAGCGGCGCACCCCGCCATACGGATGGCGGACCGCGCGTTCGCCGCGACGCCGACGCCGTTGTTGCGTTGGGGCATGGATCGATTCGATCCCGATGTCCGTGTCTCGAACGTCACGGGCAACACCGTGGTGTCCAGCGTGAATTGCGGCGCGATGGATTTCCATTTCGGTGGCGCAGCGGTCACCGTGGCGTGCGCGTTCCCCGGCCTGTCACCGATGATGGGGCTGACGCATGCCGTGTGCGGCGTCGGCGACACGATTTCCCTGAGCGTGCACGCGGCGGAGTCGGCGATCGGCGACCTCGATGCCTACGTCGAACGTTTGGACGCTGCGCTCTAGCGCCGAACGCCCTTCAGAAGGGTGCTGGGTCGTCGTCATCACTGGGGGGTCGTGGCCATGAGGGGAAATAGGTTTCGGCGTAGTCGTTTTCGGGCTGCTCACCTTGTTCGTGTTGCTGCCGTGCGTGTTCCTGGGCTTCAGCGTGGAGGGCGACCTCGTTGAATCGCCGTTCCTCGTCGATGGCGTGAGTGCGGTTCTGCGCTCGCGTCGCTGTGCGCCGCGGCATAGCCAGCCCGCGGTTGGTCCCCGGGGTGGTGTCAGGGGCGTCGCGCACGGTGACGGGGGCGGTCGGGCGGCACAGGGTAGGGAACAGGAGTCGGCTGCCCGGATACGTGGTGTAGGTCTGGCCGTCCGGTGACGTCCAGGTGACGGTGCCGTCTGGGAACTGGTGGTCGTGCCAGCCCCAGAACGTCTTGAGTAAGTGATGTGTTCGGCAGAGAACTTTGAGGTTGGACGCCTGGGTCGGCCCGGTGGGGTAGGCGATGGTGTGGTCGATATCGCAACGGTGGGCGGGTTCATCACAGCCCGGGAAGCGGCACGTCATATCCCGACACCGCACAAACGTCGCCAACACCGCCGAGGGAATGTAGCGCGGCTCAGGGGGCGTGGTGCCGGGATGGCGGAGCGGGACGATCTTCGCGCTGCCGGCGACCTTGGCCGCCAACAGCGGTGCGGGCAGCATCCCGCGACCCAGGACCATCGCTGGTGGGGTGGTGGCGATGATCGGTGTCAGCGGTGCGGGGGTGAGGGCTTCGCGCAGGGTCATCTCCCGCAGCGGCTTATCCACCGGGTGCGGTGGCTCTTTGCCGTCCAATTGCACCGGGGTGTCATCGGTCAGTGATTCCTCGTGGGCGATGACGTGCACGACCACGGTGCTGGATATGGCGTCTTTGGCGTCGCAGTCGGGGTTCTCGCATCCGCATACCAGTCGGTCGGCGCGGTGACCCAACGCTCCCAGGGCCGCGGAGCGACGCTGCTCCAATGTGCGCGGATCGCCGTCGCACACGGTGCGCGCGATCGCGTCGAGGCGTTGGTCCAGTGCTTCGGCGTCGGTGACGACGAGCCGGCCCTCGATGAACGCCACCCCCGACCCGTCCTGTGGGTCGTGGATATCGACATGACAGCCCCGCGCGGAGTATTCGGTGCGCCGCACCGCGACGGGGTCATACCGATCGACCCAGTAGTCGATCTCGGTCTCGGTCTTGTGCGCCGACAACGAACCCCAGTGTTGGACCTGGGCCGCGATCTCGGTATCGACCTTCGCCATCGCATCGTCGTCACTGATCAGCCGGGTCCGGTTCACGATCGCAGACACCAGCCGGTAATTGATCGCGCCACTTGCGAAGACCTCACTGACCCGCGGAAGGCGCCGCCGGAGCGCCTCGGCGATCAACAGTTGATGCGACGCCACCCCGAGCGACACGTTCTGCGCGGCGGCGATCGAGGCGGCCACGGCGCTCCAGTTGTCCAGGCACCACTGCTCGCGCTCATCCGATCCATCGGCGGCGAACATCCGCTCCAGCTCATCAGCGGAAGCGAACAACCGACGGGCACACGCGGCGTTCTCCACCTGCGCCCACGCGCCTACCGCTGCGACACCCCGGCTGTGGGTCGCCGCCTGCACCGAATCGAACATAATTTCGACCATAATCACGCCACGGACGCGATAACAGCACGTCAACCCAACCTGTGGACAAGAACGCGATTGGGGATAACCCAACACCCGACGTCCCGCGGCGTGGCTTTTCTCGCGAGCGACGACGCCGCCAACATCCACGGAGCCATCCTGAGTGTGGATGGGACTGGGCATCGACTTAACACATGGCCTAGATTTTGTTGCATGACTGCTTACGACTCCGCTGCTGACATTGGCCTGTTGATCCTGCGAGTTGTGCTCGGTCTCACCATGGCCGCGCACGGCTACAACAAGTTCTTCGGCAAGGGCGGACTCAAGGGCACCGCCGGCTGGTTCGACAGCATGGGCATGAAGCCGGGGATGTTCCACGCCCGTATCGCCGCGACCACCGAGATGGCCGCCGGCATCGGCCTGGCTGTCGGCCTGCTGACACCGATCCCCGCCGCGGGCTTCGTCGCATTGATGCTGGTCGCCGCCTGGACCGTGCACCGGCCCAACGGCTTCTTCATCGTCAAGGAGGGCTGGGAGTACAACCTGGTCCTGGCGGCGTCGGCGGTCGGCATCGCGACGATCGGGGCGGGGAAGTACAGCCTCGACTACGTGCTGTTCAAGTCCACGGCGCTCTACGACTACCTGCACGGCTGGTGGGGTCTGGTCATCGCGCTCGGCCTCGGCCTGGCCGGTGGCATCGGGCAGCTCGCCATCTTCTACCGTCCGCCCGCCAAGGCCGACGCCTAAAGCCCCAGCAGTCGATCGGCGAGGACCTGCGGCCGGGACAGCATCGGCACACGTGGCTGTTCGGCCAGTGAGAACGGGAACACCGCGGGATTGACCGACTGCGGTCGAAGGCGGCTCAGTGCAGCCTCGGCCGCTTGTTCGTCGCAGTCGAAATAGAAGACGTCACGTGCGATGCCAAAGTCTGTCCACTCTTGACAGAGCCGCTCATCCAGCCCGCTCAAGCCCTGTTCGTACTTCGGATTGAGCATCTGCGGTTCATCGGCCAGTTGCTCGACCAGGCTGCGCCCGACGTCGGGGATCATCGCGGACAGATAGACGAGATGCCGTACCGGTCGGCGCGCGCCGACCAACGGGATCGTGTTGCCGCATAGGAGTGCCCGACGAGCACCACGTCGTCGTCGCAGTCCTCGAGGGCCGCGCACCCACGTCGGCGTAGTCATCGAAGGTAGTAGCGCTGTCCTCGAGAGGCAGGTCCATCGTCACCACGCGATGACCGTCCTTCTGCAGCAGCTGCGACAACTGCTCCCAGCACCATGCGCCGTGAAAGCCGCCGTGCACCAGTGCGAAGGTGGTCATGCGGTGAGCCTAGGTCCTGCGAGTACGACGAACTGATTCCACGAACCTAGAACACGTTCTAGTCTTGCGGCCATGGGATTTCTCAAGCCCGACATGCCCGTCGTCGACTTCGCCGAGTGGAGCAAGGGTTCACGCTCGGAGAAAATTCGGCCGATGGCCGAACACTGGGCCGAGGTGGGCTTCGGCACACCGGTCGTGATGCACCTGTTCTACGTCGTCAAGATCCTGCTCTACATCCTCGGGGGCTGGCTGTTCGCGCTCGCCACCGCGGGTGTGGACGGCTTCACCAACGTCGCCGAGTGGTGGACCGAACCGATCGTGTTCCAAAAGGTCGTGCTGTACACCATGCTGTTCGAGGTCGTCGGCCTCGGCTGCGGGTTCGGCCCGCTGAACAACCGGTTCTTCCCGCCGCTGGGATCGATCCTGTACTGGTTGCGGCCCAACACCATTCGGCTGCCACCGTGGCCGAACCGGATACCGCTGACCAAGGGTGACGCGCGTACGCCGGTCGACGTCGTGCTCTATGGCGCCTTGCTGGTGGTGCTCATCATCGCGTTGTTCTCCGACGGCACCGGACCGGTTCCGGCGCTTGGTACCACCATCGGGGTTTTGCCGATGTGGCAGATCTGGACCATTCTCGGCCTGTTGGCCGTGGCAGGTCTGCGCGACAAGGTCATCTTCCTGGCCGCGCGCGGCGAGGTGTACGCGTCCTTCACCGTGGCCTTCCTGTTCGTGGGCTACGGGGTCGACATGATCATCGCCGCCAAGCTGGTCTGTGTGGCGATCTGGATGGGCGCCGCCACGTCGAAACTGAACAAGCACTTCCCGTTCGTGATCTCGACGATGATGTCGAACAATCCGTTGGTCCGGACGAAGTGGCTGAAGCGCCGGTTTTTCGAGAGGTTCCCCGACGATCTGCGCCCCGGTCCGGTGTCGCGGTTCATCGCCCACTTCAGCACCGCGGTCGAGATGCTGGTCCCGTTGGCGCTCCTGTTCTCCCACGGCGGCTGGCCGACGTACATCGCCGCGTTCATCATGCTGTGCTTCCACTTCGGCATTCTCTCGGCGATCCCGATGGGCGTTCCGCTGGAGTGGAACGTCTTCATGATGTTCTGCGTCATAACGCTTTTCGTCGGCCATGCCGAGGTCGGTCTGTCCGATATGACGACGCCGCTGCCCGCCTTGCTCTTCCTGCTGCTGGCCACCATCGTGGTGCTCGGCAACCTGTTCCCGCGCAAGATCTCGTTCCTGCCGGGCATGCGGTACTACGCCGGAAACTGGGACACCACGTGGTGGTGCATCAAGCCGTCTGCCAACGAGAAGATCGAGCGCGGGCTCGTCGCCATCGCCAGCATGCCGGCCTCGCAGCTCGAGAAGGTCTACGGCAGCCCGGAGCAGGCGATGATCTACCTCTACAAGGGATATGCGTTCCGCGGCTTCAACTCTCACGGCAAGGCGCTACTGACGCTGGTCCACCACGCGCTCGCCGGCCGCAACCAGGAGGAGTACGTGATCACCGAGGGCGAGCGGCTCTGCAGCACGGCGGTCGGCTGGAATTTCGGCGACGGCCATATGCACAACGAGCAGCTGATCACCGCGATGCAGAAGCGGTGCAACTTCGAACCCGGCGAGGTGCGCGTCATCATCCTGGACGCGCAGCCGTTCCACCGGCAACGGCAGGAGTACCGATTGGTCGACGCGGCGACGGGGGAGTTCGAGCGTGGCTACGTCAACGTGGCCGACATGGTCATGGGTCAGCCGTGGAGCGACGACATCCCCATCCACGTGACGTGGCAGAAGGACCGCACTGACGCTCCGTGATGGGCCTGGTGAGCGAATTTGAGCAGTTTGGAATGTGACCTACCAACCAGTAGGTTGACCTAGTAAACCTAGTCCTCTACTTTCGGGATTACCCTTCGGGGATACACGACTTTCAAAGGAGATAGGTCATGGCTGAAGCCGTCATCGTCGAGGCTGTACGGTCCCCGGTCGGCAAGCGCAACGGCGGGTTGTCCGGTGTTCATGCCGGTGAACTGTCCGCGCAGGTGCTCAACGGTCTCGCCGAGCGCGCAGGCATCGATCCCGGCATCGTCGACGACGTCATCTGGGGTTGCGTCATGCAGGCCGGCGAGCAGGCGCTCGACATCGCGCGTACCGCGGTGCTGGCGGCGGGCTGGCCCGAGAGCGTGCCCGGCGTGACCGTCGACCGCCAGTGCGGGTCGAGCCAGCAGTCCATCCACTTCGCCGCAGCCGGTGTGGTCGCCGGACACTACGACGTCGTCGTCGCCGGCGGTGTGGAGTCGATGTCGCGTACCCCGATGGGCGCCTCGCTGGCCAACGGCGGGCATCCCTACCCGGAGGCCTTCCGCAACCGATACAGCCAGACTCCGAATCAGGGCATCGGCGCCGAGATGATCGCCGAGCAGTGGGGCTTCGACCGCACCGCAGTCGACCAGTACTCGCTGGACTCTCATGAGAAGGCCGCCGCCGCACAGGATGCCGGCGCATTCGACGACCAGATCGTCGGCATCAAGGACCAAGACGGCAATGCGGTGCTCAAGGACGAGGGCATCCGCCGTGGCACCACCATCGAGAAGATGGCGGGCCTGAAGCCGGCCTTCAAAGAGGACGGCGTCATCCACGCGGGCAACTCCAGCCAGATCTCCGACGGATCCGCGGCCATCCTGTTCATGTCCGCCGAGAAGGCGAAGTCCCTGGGCCTCAAGCCACTTGCGAAGGTGCACACCGCCACGCTGGCCGGCGCTGACCCGGTGATCATGCTGACCGCGCCGATTCCAGCCACGCAGAAGGCGCTGAAGCGCTCGGGCCTGCGGCTCGAGGACATCGGCGTTTTCGAGGTCAACGAGGCGTTCGCCCCGGTGCCGTTGGCATGGCTCAAGGACATCGGCGCCGACGAGAAGAAGCTCAACCCCAACGGCGGTGCCATCGCGCTGGGCCACCCGCTCGGCGGCTCGGGCGCGCGCATCATGACCACGATGCTCTATCACATGCGGGACAAGGGAATTCAGTACGGCCTGCAGACCATGTGTGAGGGTGGCGGCCAGGCCAACGCCACCATCATCGAGCTGCTGTGACCACTGACGTCCAGGCCCCTGCCGCTCTCACCGAGCGGCGGGGCAACGTCCTCGTCATCACGATCAACCGGCCGGAGGCGCGCAACGCCGTCAACAGCGCGGTGAGCATCGCGGTGGGCGACGCCCTGCAGGCCGCGCAGGACGATCCCGAGGTTCGCGCCGTCGTCATCACCGGTGCAGGCGAATCCTTCTGCGCCGGAGCTGATCTCAAGGCGATATCGCGCCGGGAGAACATCTACCACCCCGACCGTGCCGAGTGGGGCTTCGCGGGATACGTGCATCACTACATCGACAAGCCGACCATCGCGGCCGTCAACGGCACCGCGCTCGGCGGCGGATCCGAGCTTGCCCTCGCCAGCGACCTCGTCGTCGCGGAAGACCGCGCAAAGTTCGGGCTGCCCGAAGTCAAGCGGGGCCTGATCGCTGCCGCGGGCGGTGTGTTCCGCATCGTCGACCACTTGCCGCGCAAGGTCGCGATGGAGCTGATCTTCACCGGCGAACCGATGACGTCGGCGGATGCGCTCAAGTGGGGACTCATCAATCAGGTCGTGCCCGACGGCACCGCCGTCGACGCGGCAATCGCTCTGGCCGAACGGATTACCTGCAACGCACCCCTAGCGGTGTGGGCCAGTAAGCGGGTCGCCATGGGCGTCGACGACGGCGTCATTACCGGCGACGAAGCAGGCTGGAGCAGGACCATGCGTGAGATGGGGACGCTCATTCGTTCCGAGGACGCAAAGGAAGGACCGCTGGCCTTCGCAGAGAAGCGCCAGCCGGTTTGGAAAGCCAAGTGAGCCAAGTAGGAGAAACCAAGTGAAGCGCACGATCTACGACGCCGAGCACGAAGCGTTCCGCGACACCGTCCGGGGTTACATCGAAAGCGAACTGGTCCCCAACACTGAGAAGTGGGAAGAGGACCGCATCGTCGACCGGTCGGCCTACGTGGCCGCGGGCAAGCACGGACTCATCGGATTCAACATGCCCGAAGAGTTCGGCGGCGGCGGCACCGACGATTTCAGGTTCAACGCGATCATCGACGAGGAGATCGCCAAGGCCGGCGTCCCCGCGCCCGCGCTGAGCCTGCACAACGACGTCGTCGGGCCGTATTTCAAGGACCTGACCAACGACGAGCAGAAGCAGCGTTGGCTGCCCGGAATCACGAGCGGCGAGACCATCATCGCCGTCGCGATGACCGAACCCGGTGCGGGCAGCGACCTGGCGGGCATCCGCACGTCGGCGGTGCGCGACGGTGACGACTGGATCGTCAACGGCTCCAAGACCTTCATCTCGTCGGGCATCAACAGCGACCTCGTCGTCGTCGTCGCCCGAACCGACCCCGAGGCCGGACACAAGGGCTTCTCGCTCCTCGTCGTCGAGCGCGGGATGGAGGGTTTCACGCGCGGCCGCAAGCTGGAGAAGATGGGCCTGCACGCGCAGGACACGTCCGAACTGCACTTCGAGAACGTCCGCGTTCCCGGCGCCAACCTGCTCGGCAAGGAAGGTCGTGGCTTCTACCACCTGATGACCAACCTGCCCTCGGAGCGGCTCTCGATCGCGATCACCGCCGTCGCGGGCGCCCGCGAAACCTGGCGGCAGACACTGCAATACGCCAAGGACCGCAAGGCGTTCGGCCAGCCGATCGGCAGTTTCCAGCACAACCGGTTCCTGCTCGCCGAGATGGACACCGAACTCGAGGTCACCGAAAACTACATCGACCGGTGTCTGCAGGGTGTCGTCGACGGAGAGCTGACCGCCGTCGAGGCGGCCAAGGCAAAGTGGTGGGCCACCGAGGTCGCCAAGAAGATCGTCGACCAGTGCGTGCAGTTGCACGGCGGCTACGGCTACATGCTGGAGTACCGCGTTGCGCGCGACTACGTCGACGGACGCATCCAGACGATCTTCGGTGGCACGACCGAGATCATGAAGGAGATCATCGGCCGCGACCTCGGCTTGTAGCCGGCTCGGCCGGCGTGGCCTATAGCCGGCTCGGCCGGCGTGGCTTGTAAGCGTTAGCCGATCGGAGCGTCCGCGGCAGGCATCGGCTCAGCGGGGGCGGGTGCCTCTGCCGCGGGAACCTCAGCGGCCCCGGCCGTCGGTGGTGCCGTCGGGCTGGTCGTCGTCGTGGTCGTGGACGTGCCCGACGTGCTCGTCGGCGTGATCGCGTCAGGCGGCGTCTTCGGATCGAGCACCGTGTCGATCAGATAGATCCGCGCGTTCTTGGCGAAGATCGCACCGCAGAGAACCTTGGCGGTGTCGTTGACCTTGATGTCGCCGCCGTCGCCCTCGACCTTGATCTCCGCGCCCTGCTGGGTCGGCCGCTGGCCCTTGACGTCCTCGTTGCCGAGGAGGCCGAGGAAGTCGTGGTAATAAACCAGATCGCTGAGCGCGGCCGGATCGGCCTTGAGCGCATCGAGCTGAGCCGGAGCCAGCTTGGCGAACGCCTCGTTGGTCGGCGCGAAGACGACGTACGGGCCGTTCTCCAGAACCGGGACGATGTTGACCGCAGGGTTCAAACCGCCCGAGATCGCCGAGTAGAAGGTGCTGACGTCCGGGATGCTCTGCAGCGCGGTGCCCACCGGAACGTTCGCCAGATCCTTGTAGCTCGGCACCGACGTCTTGAAGGCATCGCAGCCCGAACCCTGGGGATCGGGGATCTCGAGCGTCGGTGCCGGCTCGGTGGACGGTTGCGCGTAAGCGGTCACAGCCATCGGCACCGATACGGCGATCGCGGCGATTCCGGCGACGGCGCCAATGGCCTTGCTGGTGCGGGTCTTCACGTAAGTGCTCCTCAGGTCTTTAGTGCATCGCATGTTAAAACGCCGAATGCGGCATCACCAAAGCGAAGACCCCGTCAAACCTACGTCGCAGGTGCTCTGACCTGCGAGTTGCGGATCTTGCCACACAACGCCGCCGCGACGAAGCACAGGCCCCCGGCGAGGTAGAACGCGGTGTCGTAGCCGCCCTGCAGATCGCGTAGCCATCCGGCGCCGGCGGCGGCCATCGCCGCGCCCAGCTGGTGGGAGGCGAAAACCCAGCCGAACACGATGGGGGAGCGGCTGCCGAAGTAATTCCGACACAGCACGATCGTCGGCGGGACGGTGGCCACCCAGTCCAGGCCGTAGAAGATGACGAACACCCACGTGCTGGGTTCGGCGTGCGGCGAAAGCAGCGAAGGCAACGCCAGCAGCGAGACGCCGCGGCCGGTGTAATAGGCGACGAGCAACAGGCGCGGATCGACCCGGTCGGTGAGCCAGCCCGAGAACACCGTGCCCGCGACGTCGAGAATGCCGATGGTGGCCAGCAGGCCGGCCGCGACGGTCGTCGGCATGCCGTGGTCATTGGCCGCCGGAATGAAGTGCGTGCCGATCAATCCGTTCGTCGTCATGCCGCAGATCGCGAAGCTGGCCGCCAGCAGCCAGAACGCCGGAACACGCGCGCCGATCAGCAGTCCGTCGAATGCGGCGCGGAAACTCGACGCGGGCACCGTCGCCGGTTCAGTGACAGCCGTCGCACCGTATGCCGTTAAACCCTTGTCCTGCGGATGATTTCGCATGAACACCAATACCAATGGAACCACGCACAGCGCTGCCGCCGCGACGATCAGCGATGCCCAGCGCCAGCCGTGCCGGGTGGTGACCTCGGCGACGATCGGCAAGAAGATCAGTTGCCCCGTCGCACTAGCGGCGGTCAGCACGCCCGTCACCAGGCCGCGCCGCGCCTCGAACCAGCGCGTCGCGATCGTGGCGACGAAGCCCATCGAGATCGCACCGGTGCCCGCGCCGACGAGCACACCCCACAACAGGACCAGCTGCCAGCTCGCCGTCATCGTCACCGACAGGGCCGAACCGCTCGCGATCATGAGCAGCGCCCCCGACAGCACCGGCCGCACGCCGAAGCGGTCCATCAGAGCCGCGGCGAACGGCGCGGTGAGACCGAACAGCGTCATGTTGACCGACATCGCCAGCCCGACCACGCCGTGCGACCACCCGAACTCGTGGTGCAGCGGGTTCATCATCACGCCTGGGACCGAGCGGAAGCCCGCCGCGCCGAGGATCGCGACAAAGCTCACGGCCGCCACGACCCAGGCCCAGTGGACTCTGGGCACGGTCCGGCGCGCGGCGGTCGACGTCACCGCATCACTGTGGTTCACCACGGCCTGCGGCGACTAGTGGCATGAATGACAGCATTCGTCAAAAACATGCCAAACTGGGGGCGTGCACCGTGTCGCCGTCCTGCTGTTGCCGCCCGTGGTGGGGTTCGACGCCACCATCGCGCCGATGATGTTCTCGAATGCGAGCGACGCCGACGGCAACCGTCTCTACGAGGTGGTGACGTGTGCGCTGTCGCGCGACCCGGTGGCCGCGACGACGGGATTCGCCGTGGTCGCCGAGGCCGGACCGGAAGCGCTGGCCACCGCCGACACCGTTGTCATCCCCGGCACGCGGTACCCGGCCGCGCGAGTCGACGGCAGGCTGACACCGGACGTCGCCGCCGCCTTGGCGCTGATTCGTCCCGGCACCCGACTGGTGTCGATCTGCACCGGCGCATTTGTGCTCGCGGCGGCAGGACTGCTCGACGGGCGGCCTGCCACCACCCACTGGCGATTCGCCGACGATCTACGCCGGTTGCACCCGCTTGTGCGCGTCGACGAGAACGTGCTCTTCGTCGACGACGGCGATGTGCTCTCGTCCGCGGGTTTGGCGGCGGGAATCGACCTGTGCCTGCACATCATTCGATCCGATCACGGCTCGCAGGTGGCCAACACCGTCGCGAGATATTGCGTCGTACCACCGTGGCGTGAAGGCGGACAGGCCCAGTTCATCGACCGACAGGTGCCCGCTCCCGATCACTACTCGACCGCCGCGACTCGCGAATGGGCGCTGCAGCATCTCGACGAAGAGCTCACGGTGCCGCGGCTGGCCCGGCATGCCAAGATGAGCGCGCGCACCTTCAATCGGCGGTTTCGCGAGGAGACCGGTCAGGCGCCCGGCGCGTGGATTCGCAGCCGCCGCATCGATTTTGCGCGTCAACTGCTCGAGTCGCGCGACCACTCCGTCGACGAGGTGGCCAGATTGTCGGGCCTGGGCTCAGGTGGCAACCTTCGGCATCATCTGCGCCGCGGAGTGGGGATGTCCCCGTCGAGTTACCGCAAGGTCTATCAGGGGGCCTAGCTGCCGTCGGGCAATACCGTCGCGACCATGCAGGCGAGGTCGTCGGCGGTCTGCTGGAAATCGCTGACACCGCAGCTCGCATGGACCAGCGCCCCGACGAGACCGAATTCGAGCGTCTGCGTCACCTCCGGCCACGCGCCCGAGCGGAGCATGGTGCGTACCCGCCGGTGATACTCGGCGTTGATGCGCTCCCGCACGGACCGCACGGACGGGTCGCTGCACACCAGTGCGCTCGAGCAGGCGGCCGCCAGGCCGGGCTCGTCGGCCAACAGCATCACGAGATGGGAGAACTGCGCCACGATGCGTTCCTTGGCGTCCCGGTCGACGTCGACGTCCAGCGGTACGGCCCGCAGCCGGTCGAGGTAGATCTCGGCGACGATCGCGTCTGTCGACCAGAAGTGCTCCCGCAGCGAGCCGATGGAGATGCCTGCGCGCTTACTGATCGCCTGCATGGTGATGTCGGAGTACGGCACCTCGCGGAGCAGTTCGACGGTCGCGCTTATCACCTTGCCGGTTTCCTCGTCGTCGCGGTCGCGATCGTCGTATGACCGCAGGTGCACGACGCCGGCCATGAGTCAGTGTCCCGCGCTCGTACAGAGGCGCTCCGAGACTTCCCACAGCCGCACCGCGTGCGCGGCGTCCGTCGCGTAGGGCGCTGGGCCTCCTTGGTCGTCCTGAATCCGGCAGTCCGCCAGATACACCGATCCGACGTCGGCGAGATCGCTGCTCACCGCAGCCCACACCTGGGTGGCCGCGCCCTGCTCGGGCATGGTGAAGTCGCGGCGAACGTCGACCTTCTGCTGGCCGGGATCCGAGGAGACGAACTCCGTCAGGGCGGTGAAGTCGTCGCGCGACATGTGCCGCGCGAGTGACGTCGCCACCACGCCCGGATGCACCGCATACGCCCTGATGGCCCGGTCGCGCAGGCGCCGGTCCAGCTCGACCGCGTGCAAGATGTTGGCTGTCTTCGAAGCGCCGTACGCCGCGAACTTGTCGTACTCGCGGTGCTGCCAATTCGGGTCGTCGAGGTTGACGTCGGCCAGCCGGTGCCCGTCCGACGACAGGTTCACGATGCGCGCACCCCCGGCCGCGCCGAGCTGCGGCTCGAGTAGGTGCGTGAGTTCAAAATGGCCGAGATGGTTGGTGCCGAACTGCATTTCGAAACCATCGGTCGTTCGGCCGAACGGTGTGAACATGACTCCCGCGTTGTTCATCAGCACGTGAATCGCGGGCGCCATGGCACTTATGGCTTCGGCAGCCGACCGGACCGCGGCCAGGGAGGTGAGGTCCAGTTCCACCGTCGACGTCTTGGCATCGGGAACCTCGGCCCGAACCCACGCCTCGGTGTCGGCGAGGGCGGCCCGATTGCGCGCGGCGAGGATGACGTGCGCGCCGGTCGTGGCGAGTGCGCGCGCCGACTCCCTGCCCAGGCCGGCCGATGCGCCGGTGATGACGCAGACCTTGCCGGTCAGGTCGACGCCATCGACGACCTCGAGTGCTGTCGGCGCTGATGTCACCTCGTCAATATGACACGGCTCGTGACTTACGATGTCGCGCATGCCTGAGCCGCTGATCGTGCCCATCCGTGGGCGTGCGCCGTCGCTGCACGCCGAGAGCTGGGTCGCGCCCAACGCGAGCCTGATCGGTCAGGTGACGCTCGGCGCCCGCACCAGCGTCTGGTACGGGGCGACACTTCGGGCTGAGGCCGAACCGATCGAGATCGGCGCGGGCACCAACATCCAGGACGGCGTCACGATCCACGTCGACCCCGGCTTTCCAGTCCGCATCGGCGCCAACGTCAGCGTCGGGCACAACGCCGTGCTGCACGGCTGCGAGGTCGAGGACGGCTGTCTCATCGGGATGGGTGCGGTCATACTCAACGGCGCCAAGATCGGCGCGGGCTCGCTGATCGCCGCGAGCGCGTTGGTGCCGCAGGGCTTCGTCGTACCGCCCCGGTCGTTGGTGGCCGGCGTGCCCGGCAAGACGCGGCGCGATCTCAGCGACGCCGAAGTGGCGCACAACCGGCACAACGCGCAGGTGTATCAGGCACTCATCGAGCTGCACCGTGACGCGAACAACAGCTGAGCGCCTTAAGGTTGCGATCCCGCGCAGTCCGGGTACAGCCGTACGGTGAGCAAACTGCGAATCCTGGTCACCGGCGCCACCGGCTATGTCGGATCGCGGCTCGTCACCGCCCTGCTGGACGCGGGCCACGACGTTGTCGCCGCCACCCGAAGCCCCGCGCGGCTCGCCAAGTTCGGCTGGCAGGACCGCGTCACCGGGGTGGCGCTGGACGCTCACAACCAGGAGTCGGCGCGGCACGCGTTCGCCGCCGCCGGGCCGGTAGACGTCGTTTACTACCTCGTGCACGGCATCGGGCAGCCGGGCTTTCGCGAGGCGGACAACCGCGCGGCGGCCAACGTGGCGAACGAGGCCAAGAATGCCGGCGTTCGCCGGATCGTGTACCTGGGCGGGTTCGTTCCCGACGACGACGATCTCTCCGAGCATCTGAGCAGCCGGGCCGAAGTCGCCGAAGCGCTCCGCGTGGATGGCGGACCGGAGGTGGTCTGGCTGGGTGCGGCGATGATCATCGGGTCGGGTTCGACGTCGTTCGAGATGCTGCGCTATGTCACCGACCGGTTCCTATTGATGCCGATGCCGGGGTGGTCGGTCAATCCGATCGACCCGATCTCGATACAGGATGTCCTTTACTACTTGGTCGCCGCCGCGGACGAGAAGGTTCCTGCCGGTGCGTACGACATCCACGGTCCGGAGACGTCCTCCTACGGTGACCTGCTCCGCGCGTGCGCACGCATCTCCGGCAAATGGCGGGCCGAACTGCCGGTCAACGGAGTGGATATCGGGCTGGTGTCGTTGGTGACATCGGCGGTGCTGCCGGTGCCAGGCGGCCTGGCCGCCGATCTTGTGGAGTCGCTCGATCACCCGATGATGGCCTCCGAGAACGGCCTTCGTGACTTGGTGCCCGACCCGCCCGATGGCCTCGTCGGGATTGACGAGGCCATCACCAGGGCACTCGAGAGTCGCAAACCGCAACCCGTCGACGCACTCGCCGATCCGCACCATCTCGCCGACACGGACCCGGTGTGGGCGGGCGGTGACACCTTCCGCATTCGGCAATTGGCCAGCCACATCACGCCTTCGTTTGCGCGACCGGCGCTGGGCCTGCTCGGCGTCGTGCCCGGACCCCTCGCCGCGGCTGTGCGCACCGGACTGGACACCGCCATCGGCCTTGTCCCGAAGGCGAAGTCGGCGTGACCGAACCACCCGCTACTCGGCCGCGATGGTTGGCCGAGGTCAGGGACATCGTCGGTACCTGCCCGGTACCGCACCACGAGCCACCTATCCTGATCCGCCGCAGACGCATCATCGTCGCCATCGTGTTGGTCATCGGCGCTGTGCTGCTTGGCTATTCGCTGGCCCTGCCACCGGGGGACGCCTCGTTCTACTGGCTGACGCTGGCGCTGGCCGCGGTGTGGGCGGTCGGCGCGTTGTTGTCAGGCCCGCTGCACCTTGGCTGCATTCGGTTCCGTGGCCGCAACCAGCGCCCGTGGATCACTGGGACCGCGGTGGGCCTATTGCTCGGGGCCGTCTTCATCGTGGGCGGGTTGATCGCCCGCGAAATTCCCCCTGTGCGCGAATACATCACTCAGGTACTGGAATTCGCCAACTATGGACCACTGCTATTGGTCACGTTCATCACCGTCGTCAACGGCGTGGCCGAAGAGATGTTCTTCCGCGGCGCTCTCTACACCGCGCTCGGACGGTTCCATGCGGTGCTGGTGTCGACGGTGTTGTATGTGATCGCGACGGGCGTCGCTACCGGTAACCCGATGCTGGGTTTCGCGGCGGTCGTCCTCGGCACCGTTTGTGCGATCGAGCGCCGCATCACCGGGGGAGTGCTCGCACCGATGCTGACCCACTTTTTCTGGGGACTGGTCATGGTGCTGGCACTTCCACCCCTTTTCGGCGTCTAGCGCAATGGATGCGCCAACTCGTCCTGACGCATCTTCGCCGCAACCAACGCAATGGCCGCCAGTATCACCGGAGCGATGCCGGCCACCAGGAAGATCGTCTGCATCGTCACGACTTTCGACAGCGGGCCGACGATCGCGAACGACAGCGGCATGAACGCCAGCGAGACGAAGAAGTCCAAGCTCGACACCCGGCCCAGCATCTCGGTGGGTACCCGCCGCTGCAGCAGCGTGCCCCAGATGACCATGCCCGCACCGTCGGTGAGGCCGACGACGAACGTCGCGACTGCCATCCAGGTGAACGATGACGTGAAGCCGACGACCACCAATGGGATGGAGCCAAGACCCCACATCGCCATCATCACCGTCAGGTAGCGGCGGGGCAGCCGGCCCGACGAGACCGCGAGCGCACCAAGGGCGCTGCCCATGCCGAAGAACGCCAGAATGAATCCGTACGTGCGCGCGCCGTCATCGAAGCGGTCGTTGACGATGAACGGCAGCAGTACCTCGATGGGTCCGAGCACGACGAGCACGAACATGCTCGCGAACAGCAGCGTCCACAGCAGCCACGGCGTGCGGAGCATGAACACGAAGCCGTCTCGCAGATCGCGCAACACGTGCGCGCGTTCGACTTCGGGCTCTTGCGGCGGCGTCGACGCCGCCGGTCTCGTCGCGATCAGCAGGACGAGGCCGGTGGCGAAGAGCGCGGCGACCACGACAGAACCCACCGCTGGGAAGGTCGCACCGATCAACATGCCTGCGACGGCCGGGCCGACCGCGCGCTGAAACACTGGGCGCACCACGCCTTCGACACCGTTGGCGGCCAACAGTTGTTCGGCGGGCAGGATCCTCGGCAGGATCGCGCTGTATGCCGGGAAGAAGAACGCGGCGGCGGTTCCCATTGCGGTGGCCGCGAGGGCCAGATGCCAGACCTGCAGCGCGCCAAGCAGTCCCAGGGTGGCGACCGCTGATGCCGCCACGACGTTCACCGTCTCGACGCCGATGATGATCTTGCGCTGGTTCATCCGGTCCGCGGTGATCCCCCCGACCAGAACGAACGCGACGAAAGCGGCGCCGAAGCACGTCATCACGATCGACAACGACACCGGGTTGTTGTCGAGCTCGATGACCTGTAGGGCAAGCACGACGGCGAACATGCCGTCGGCGAAGATCGATAGCGTCACCGCCGCGATCAGCAGGCGGTACTCGCGGATCTGGAACGGTGCGAGCACGCGCCAACCGCCGGCGTCGCGCACCGGCTGTGGTGTCTCGAAGTGCGTACTCACCAACCGATGGTCGCCGATCGAAGGTGACCGAGTCCACCGATTTTCTGTGGTTAGGAGTCGGTGAAGTTCGGCTTCCTGCGCTCCTGGAAAGCGCGTGCGCCTTCACGGAAGTCGTGCGAGACGAGCAGCACCATTTGGCCCTCCGTCTCGCGGGCGATCGCGGGCTCCAGCTCGGTGAGCGTTGCGGCGTTGATGGCGTGTTTGGTCTTCCGAAGGGACACGGCGGGGCCGTCCATGAGTGCCGAGATCACCTTGTCCGCTTCGGCGTCGAGTTCCTCGGCGGGATGCACGGCGGTGACGAGACCCCAGTCGAAAGCATCGCCGGCGCTGATTCGTTCACCCATCAAGGCCATCCGCATGGCGCGGATACGACCGACCGCCGCGGCGATCAACGCCGAGGCTCCACCGTCGGGCATCAGCCCGATCTTGGTGAAGGCCAGCATGAAGAACGCCTTCTCCGAGGCCATTACGACGTCGGACGCCAACGCCAACGAGGCACCGACACCGGCGCATGGCCCCTGCACGACCGCGACCACCGGCTGTGGCAGGTCGACGATCGACCGCACGGCGTCGTTGGCGGCATTGAGAACCGATTCGGGCCCGTCGACCGACTTCTGTGCCTGGTCCTCGTCGCTGATGCCCGCGCCCGACGAGAAGCCCCGACCTGCACCGCCGAGGCGCACGACCTTGACCCGCGGATCGGTGGCGGCCTGTTCCAATGTCGAGGTGATGGTCCTGAACATCGCGGCGGTCAACGAATTGAGGCTGTCCGGCCGGTTCATGGTCAGCGACAGCACACCGTCGGCCAGATCGACGAGCAGGTCGTCGATACCGCTGTAGGTCTGCGCGCTCGAGTCGACGGTTGTCATTGCTGCACCCTAGGACCGAACCACTTGGTTATACAAGTAAGCTATGTCGGCGTCGACAGCGCTAGTCGGACGAAGGGCGGTAATTGGGTATGGCTGGACCACTTCAGGGATTGCGTGTCATCGAACTGGCCAGCATCGGCCCAGGTCCGCACGCTGCGATGATCCTCGGCGACCTCGGCGCCGACGTCGTGCGCATCGATCGGCCGGGAAAGCTGGGCGGCATTCCGAGCTCCCGGCGGGAAACCGCACTGCGCAATCGCCGGTCGGTGACCGCTGATCTGAAGTCCGACGAGGGTCGCGAGCTGGTGCTGAAGTTGGTCGCCAAGGCCGACGTGCTGATCGAGGGACTGCGCCCCGGCGTCACCGAACGGTTGGGCTTGGGCCCCGAGGATTGCGCGAAGGTCAACGAGCGGTTGGTCTATGGCCGCATGACGGGGTGGGGCCAGACCGGACCGCGGCGGCTGCAGGCCGGACACGACATCAACTACATATCCCTCAACGGGGTGCTGCACTCGATCGGGCGCGCCGGTGAGCGACCCGTGCCGCCGCTGAACTTGACCGGTGATTTCGGCGGCGGGTCGATGTTCCTGCTCGTCGGGATCCTCTCCGCGTTGTGGGAGCGGCAGACGTCCGGCAAGGGTCAGGTGGTCGACGCCGCGATGGTCGACGGGTCCAGCGTTCTGGCGCAGATGATCTGGGGCTTTCGTCAGGACGGCTTGTGGTCGGACGAGCGTGGCGTGAACATGCTCGACGGCGGCGCCCCCTACTACGACACCTACACATGCGCGGATGGCAAGCACATCGCGATCGGTGCGATCGAGCCGCAGTTCTACGCCGAGATGATCAAGGGCCTGGGCCTCGAAGGTGCCGATCTGCCCGACCAGAACGACATGGGCCGTTGGCCCGAACTGCGTGCGGCGATCGCCGATGCCGTCGCCGCCAAAGATCGCGACCATTGGGCCAAGGTCTTCGCCGACAGCGATGCGTGCGTGACGCCGGTGCTGTCCTTCGGCGAGGTCGAGTCCGAACCGCACATCACCGAGCGCGACACCTTCTACCGCGATGATTCGGCCCCCGGCGGCTACCTGCAGCCGATGCCCGCGCCGCGGTTCTCGCGCAGCGTGCCGCCCACCCCGACCCCGCCCGGTCCGGCGGGCGCCGACACCGAAGCCGTACTCCGAGACTGGGTTTGACGCCGGGTCTTTCCAACAGAGAGGGAACACACCAAGTGGAGATCAAAGACGCCGTAGCCGTCGTCACCGGGGGAGCTTCCGGGCTGGGCCTGGCGACCACCAAACGGCTGCTCGACAGGGGCGCATCTGTTGTGGTGATCGATCTGCGGGGCGAAGACGCCGTCGCCGCGCTCGGTGACCGTGCCAAGTTCGTCGAGACCAACGTCACCGACGAGGCCGCGGTCAGCAAGGCGCTCGATGTCGCCGAGTCGATGGGCCCGGTCCGCATCAACGTTAACTGCGCCGGCATCGGCAACGCGGCCAAGACGCTGAGCAAGGACGGCCCGTTTCCGCTGGATGCCTTCAAGAAGGTCGTCGAGGTCAACCTGATCGGCACCTTCAATGTGCTGCGGCTGTCGGCAGAGCGCATCGCCAAGAACGAGCCGCTCGGGGAGGAGCGCGGTGTCATCATCAACACCGCGTCCGTCGCGGCCTTCGAGGGCCAGATCGGCCAGGCGGCGTACTCCGCGTCCAAGGGTGGCGTCGTCGGAATGACCCTGCCGATCGCCCGCGATCTGTCCCGCGAGCTGATCCGCGTGTGCACCATCGCGCCCGGACTGTTCAAGACCCCGCTGCTGGGCTCGCTGCCCGAGGAGGCGCAGCAGTCGCTGGGCAAGCAGGTGCCGCATCCGGCCCGCCTCGGCGATCCGGACGAGTACGGTGCGCTGGCGGTGCACATCGTCGAGAACCCGATGCTGAACGGCGAAGTGATTCGTCTGGACGGTGCGATCAGGATGGCTCCCCGATGAGCGCTTGCGCGAAGAGAGAAGAGCACCGATGACGATCAACACCAAGTTCACCGAAACCTTCGGTATCGAGCATCCCGTCGTACAGGGTGGTATGCAGTGGGTCGGCCGCGCCGAACTCGTTGCGGCAGTGGCGAATGCGGGTGCGCTCGGGTTCATCACCGCGCTGACGCAGCCGACGCCCGCCGATTTGGCGAAGGAGATCGCGAAGTGCCGCGATCTGACGGACAAGCCCTTCGGGGTGAACCTGACGATCCTGCCGACCATCAACCCGCCGCCGTATGACGAGTACCGGCAGGTGATCGTCGACTCCGGCATCAAGATCGTCGAAACCGCGGGCTCCAACCCCGCACCGCACCTGCCGATGTTTCACGACAACGGGATCAAGGTGCTGCACAAGTGCACCTCGGTGCGGCACGCAGTCAAGGCACAGAGCCTCGGTGTGGACGGCATCAGCATCGACGGTTTCGAATGCGCGGGTCATCCAGGTGAGGACGACATACCAGGACTCGTGCTTATTCCTGCCGCTGCGGTCAAGATCGACATCCCGATGATCGCCTCGGGCGGGTTTGCCGACGGTCGCGGGCTGGTGGCTGCGCTCGCGCTGGGGGCCGACGGCATCAACATGGGCAGCCGCTTCATGTGCACCGTCGAGTCGGCGATTCACCAGAACGTCAAGGAAGCGATCGTGGCGGGCAGCGAGCTCGACACCGAGATGATCTTCCGGCCGCTGCGCAACACCGCCCGCGTCGCGAGCAACGCGGTCTCGCGCGAGGTCGTCGAGATCCTGAACCGCGGCGGTCAGTTCGAAGACGTCAAGGACTTGGTCGCCGGATCACGCGGCGTCAAGGTCTACGAGGTCGGTGATCTGGACGCAGGCATCTGGTCGGTCGGCACCGCGATGGGTCTGATCAACGACATCCCGACGTGCGGCGAGCTGGTGGCGCGGATCGTCGACGAAGCCGAAGAGATCATCACCGGCAGACTGGCCGGCATGGTCGAGGCCGACCAAGAAGAGAACGTCGCGTAGGACGGGATTTTTCAGAACACAGGAATCAGCGAAATGGGCCCCGCACTGGGGCAAACCGTTGCGGAAGAACGCGCGCCCTCAGGGCGCGCGTTTTTTCATACCGCGGTGGGCAGGGTGTGCTCGTCGTCGAGCTGCTCCGAGGTATCCCCCTCTACCAGGAAATCCCCGTGGTAGAGCGCCTCGAAGTCAACCTTGATGACATCAGCACTGGTGTCGTCGATCCACATGTACTGAACAGTAACCATCGCTATTAAGGAATCTTTGAGTCACGATTCGGAAAACGGTGGCAATTCTTACCGCCGGGTAGGGTCCGTCACTACCCGTCAGTAAGTTTCAGCTGGTCGGGGCGTCGAAGTGGATCGGGTTCGTCCCGTTGAGCAAAACCCAGGTGAAAAGTGCCGCTGCGATCGCCACGATCAGTAGGCCGATCGCAATCCTGGCCGACCACACCGTCCTGCCGAACAGTCGCGCGTCGACCGAGTACGCGCCCGCGCCGGCGAAAAGGAGTGCTGTGCCGCCGACCGCGATCAGAAACGGTGCGTTGAACGGGTCGGCCCACACCTCCGCGGCCGAGACGTTCACCGCCCACGCGTCGATCATCGCCGCGATGACAGCGCATGCCGCCAGCGGTGTCAGCACGCCGAGGAGCAGTCCGATCCCGCCCAGCAATTCAGTCGCCGTCACCATCAGCGCGGCGAAGGTCGACGGCGTCCACCCGCCCGCCTCCATGAAGCCGGCGGTGGCCTCGAAGCTGAACACCTTCAGTAGGCCGGCATGCAGCATTGCCCCGCCGATCCCGATACGCAGGATCAACAGGCCGACATCGATCAAGGGCGTGGTGCTCGAGGTGGTCGGTTCAGCGGTCGAGGTTGTCATACAGCGATAGACCGGCGATGGCCTCGGATCTCATCGCGGCGGTCATTGAACGCGGCATCGGTCCCCGTCGTGCTTAAGGGCAAGGGACACCTTGCAGCCGTAAATTATCATTGATAAGTTATCGACGGTATCCAACTAGCGGGAGGTCGCGACGTGCTTGAACGCATCGCAGGGCTGGCGATCAGGGCACCACGGCGCATCGTGGCGATTGCGGCGCTCGTCATGCTGGCGTGCGGGATTTTCGGCATCCCCGTCGCCAAGAGCCTGTCCGCCGGGGGCATGCAGGATCCCACCTCGGAGTCGGCGCAGGCGACGCAACTGCTGGTCGACAAGTTCGGCCAGGGCGACATGGAACTCGTCATCAGCCTCACCGACGACAGCGCGAGCGCCCAGAGTCCGGCGACGCGCGCGGTAGCCGCGGACATCGTCACGCAGCTGGAGGAATCCCCCAGCGTTGCGCAAGTGACGTCCGCGTGGACCGCACCGCCGTCGGCCGTCCCCGCGCTCATCAGCAAGGACGGGAAGACGGGTCTGATCGTCGCCGGCATCACCGGCGGGGAGAGCGGCGCGCAGAAGCACGCCAAGGATCTCACCGACAGGCTGGTCCACGACCGCGACGGGGTGACGGTGCGCGCAGGCGGTGTGGCGATGACCTACGTCCAGATCAACGCGCAGAGCGAAAAAGACCTGCTGATGATGGAAGCCATCGCGATTCCGCTGAGCTTCATCGTGCTGGTCTGGGTGTTCGGGGGGCTACTGGCCGCGGCGCTGCCCCTGGCCGTCGGCGGGTTCGCGATCCTCGGATCGATGGCCGTGCTCCGTGCAACCACCTATGTCACCGATGTGTCCATCTTCGCCATGAACCTCACCATCGCCATGGGTTTGGCGCTCGCCATCGACTACACACTGCTCATCATCAGCCGATACCGCGACGAGCTCGCCGGCGGCGCCGATCGGGACCGAGCGCTGGTCCGCACCATGACGACCGCCGGTCGCACAGTGCTGTTCTCGGCGCTGACGGTCGCGCTGTCGATGGTCGCGATGGTGCTTTTCCCGATGTACTTCCTAAAGTCGTTCGCCTACGCGGGGATCGCCGTGGTGACTTTCGCGGCGGTGGCGGCGATCGTGGTGGCGCCCGCGGCGATAGTCCTGCTCGGGGACCGGCTCGATGCATTGGACACCCGTCGGCTGTTCCGCCGGCTCCTCGGCAGGCCCGATCCGGTGCGCAAGCCCGTCGAGCAGATGTTCTGGTACCGCAGCACGAAATTCGTCATGCGCCGCTCGATTCCGGTCGCTTTCATCATCGTCACCGTGCTGCTCTTGCTCGGTGCGCCCTTCCTGGGTATCAAGTGGGGCTTCCCAGACGATCGCGTGCTACCGCAATCTGCCTCGGCGCGCGAGGTCGGTGATGAGTTGCGAACTGACTTCGCGGTGGACTCGTCGACCAACGTCACCGTCGTGATACCCGACGCCGCGGGGGCGACCCCGGCCGAACTCGATCGGTATGCGAGCGCACTGTCCCAGGTGGTCGACGTGTCGTCGGTGTCTGCACCCGGTGGTTCGTTCATCGACGGCCGGCTGTCCGGGCCGCCCGCCGCGGCGACCGGCATGAAGGACGGCAGCGCCTTCTTCACCATCGGCAGTACGGCGCCACTGTTCTCCGACGCCTCCGAAGCTCAGCTCGACGCGGTGCACGCCGTCAGCACACCGGATGGAAAGCCGGTGCTCGTCACCGGTCTTGCCCAGATCAACCACGACAGCTCACAGGCGATCACGTCGCGGCTGCCGCTGGTTCTCGGTGTCATCGCGGTCATCACCTTCGTGCTGCTGTTCCTACTCACCGGCAGCGTGGTACTTCCGCTGAAGGCGTTGGTGCTCAACGTGTTATCGCTGACGGCCGCGTTCGGCGCGTTGGTGTGGATCTTCCAGGACGGCCACTTGGGTGCGCTGGGCACCACGCCCACCGGGACGCTGGTCGCGAACCTGCCGGTGTTGTTGTTCTGCCTCGCATTCGGGTTGTCGATGGACTACGAAGTGTTCCTGATATCGCGGATCCGCGAATACTGGCTGAGGTCCGGCAAGACACGTGCGGACAACGACGAAAGCGTCGCACTGGGCCTGGCCAAGACCGGCCGGGTGGTCACCGCGGCCGCATTGCTGATGTCGATCTCGTTCGCCGCGCTGATCGCCGCCGAGGTGTCGTTCATGAGGATGATGGGCGTCGGGATGACGCTGGCGATCATCGCCGATGCCACACTGGTTCGTATGGCGCTGGTGCCCGCATTCATGCACATGCTCGGCCGATGGAACTGGTGGTCGCCCAAGCCCCTGGTCAAGTTGCACGAACGGATCGGGATCAGCGAGTCCGCAGACGATCCGACGCCGGTCCCGGAAACGCCACCGACGGCCGTGCCCGCGCGATGAAACGGCGACGCGCGCCACGTGGGTCAGGTGAGCAACTTCGCGACGAGATTCTCGACGCGACCACCGATCTGCTGCTGGAGACCGGGCACGCCAAAGAGGTGTCCATCCGGTCGGTGTCCAAGCGCGTCGGAGTGACACCGCCATCGATCTATCTGCACTTCACCGACAAGGACGCACTGCTGGACGCGGTGTGCGCACGGTATTTCGAGAAGCTCGACGAGGAGATGCAGGCGGCCGCCGCCGGTGAGGCCGCAGCCATTGACGCGCTGCGCGCGCAAGGTCTGGCGTATGTGCGCTTCGCGGTGAAAACCCCTGAGCTTTACCGGATTGCCACCATGGGCGAGGGGCGGCCGGGCAGCGACGTGGACACGATGCTGAACACCTCGGCGTTCGTGCACATCTGCAACACGGTCGAGGCCCTGATGACCGAGGGCATCCTGCCCCAAGACGACCCGACCACCGTCGCGCTGGAACTGTGGACGACGGCGCACGGGGTGGCGGCGATGCTGATCTCGCGGCCATACCTGCCGTGGGGTGAGACCGAGGCGTTCGCCGACCGGGTACTCAGAGCCGTCGTCGTCGGAGAGATCGTGTCGGGGGCAATCGGGCCGATGACCGCGCCGCAGGATGCCATGGCCAAGTTGAAGGGACTGCTGGATGCAGAACAACGTCGATAACCCGTTCTTCGCCCGCTTGTGGAAGGTGATGTCCACCCACGAGACCGATGCGATCAAGCGACTGCGGCGGGAGAACCTCGCCGGCCTGTCGGGTCGCGTGCTGGAGGTGGGTGCGGGCACGGGGACGAACTTCGAGTTCTATCCCGACACCGTGACCGAGGTGGTCGCCGTCGAGCCCGAACGTACGCTTGCCGAGGTGGCGCAGCAGGCGGCCGCCGCGGCCCCGGTACCGGTCACGGTCAGCACCGACACGGTGGAGCAGTACATGGCAGCCGGGGGTGAACCGTTCGACGCCGTGGTGTGCTCGCTTGTGCTGTGCTCGGTCGAGGATCCCGAAAGTGTTCTGCGAGAGTTACATTCGTTGTTGAGGCCGGGAGGTGAGCTGCGGTATCTCGAGCACATCGCCAGCAGCGGGGCGCGCGCCGGTCTGCAGAAGTTCGCAGACGCCACGCTCTGGCCGCGGCTGCTCGGCAACTGCCATACCCATCGGCACACCGAGCAGAGCATCGCCGGCGCCGGGTTCACCGTGTCGAGGGCGCGCCGCGAATGGACGATGCCGAGGTGGGTGCCGTTGCCGGTCGCGGAATTCGCGATCGGCCGCGCGGTGAGAGCGGCCTAGCCGAGCAGCGCGGGCAGTCGCTGCAGCAGGCTCGGCAGCGCGCCCGCTGCGGTCTCTCGCAGCGACACCGTCGCAGCCGCCGACAATGGAGTGGGTTCGGGGTTGACCTCGATGACCACTTTGCCGTTGGCCAGAGCCATCTCCGGCAGCCCCGCCGCGGGATAGACGATCGACGAGGTGCCGACCACGATCACGATGTCGGCCCCCGCAACGGCCTCGACCGAGCGTTGCCACTCGACGTCGGGCAGCGCTTCCCCGAACCACACCACGTTGGGCCGGATCATGCCGCCGCAGACGCACCGCGGCGGGTCTACGGTCTCGGCCGGTTCGGGCATCGAGGGCAACTCGCCGGTGTATGCCGATCGACAGCGATCACAACGGAATTCGAACAGGCTGCCGTGCAGGTGGTAGACGTTCTTGCTGCCCGCCCGCTCGTGCAGATTGTCGACGTTCTGGGTCACGACGTGCACTTCGGCGTAGTCCTGCCAGGCCGCCACGGCCCGGTGGCCGTCGTTGGGGTCGACCGAGCCCATCATGTAGTGCCGCCACAGGTACCACGCCCACACCCGCTCGGGGTTGGCCTGCCAGCCCTCTGAGCTCGAAATTTCGTAGGGATCCACCTTGGCCCACAGCCCGGTCTCGGCATCCCGGAACGTCGGCACACCGCTTTCGGCCGAGATGCCCGCACCGCTGAGGACCGTCACTTGCACATGACCAAACTAGCGGCTTAGGCGATACTGAGCACGTGACCAAGTTGGGGGATTGGGTTTGCATCGACCACCGCGCTTCGAGCCCCCTGTTTGACCAGCTCAGAACGCAGATCATCGAAGGCGTGCGCGACGGCAGGTTGCCGCCGGGCACCCGTTTGCCGACGGTGCGCGAACTGGCCGGTCAACTCGGCCTGGCCGTCAATACGGTGGCCCGCGCCTATCGCGAGCTGGAGTCGGCGGGCGTTCTCGAAACCCGGGGCCGCTTCGGCACTTTCGTCGCGCGCGTAGACCCCGCCGATGCCGCGATGGCCACGGCCGCCCACACCTACGTGACGGCGGCCAAGGCGCTGGGAATCGAGAAGGCAGATGCGCTCCGCTACATCGAAATCGCGTTCGGCTAGCCGAATTCCAGCAGCGTGTTCACCGGCCGCACGGGGTCGAACAGGCGCACCCGCTGACCGATCGACACGACGGCGTTGAAGGCTTTGCCGCGTCCGGGCGGCATCGGCAAATCGTGCACCGCGCGGATGCCGGGCACGTCGTTGACGAGATTTGCCAGCTCCGACGGCGTCATACTGAACGGCATCGGCGGCACCCGGTAGCGCAGCGTGGGTCGAAGCATCCCCCGGGTGATCCCCTTGGCGAACCAGGCCGGCGCCAGGTCGAACATCATCCGGCCTCCAGGAAAGCGTTGCGCGCATGCGGCGATCAAACCGAGGGCTTCGTCGGGCTGCAGGTACATCAGCAGCCCCTCGGCGGTGATGAACACACCGTCATCGACGGGCACATCGTCCATCCAACTGAAGTCGAGCGCCGACTGTGCGCGCATCTCGATACGCTCCGACGCCGGGAGCAGTTTGCGGCGTAATTCGATCATCGGCGGTAGATCGACAGTGAGCCAACGGAATTCATCACCGACGGCGCCATCGTTGAGGCGATAGAAGCTGGTCTGCAGGCCCTCGGCCAGTGCCACCACGGTGGCCCGCGGGTGGTCGGTGAGGTAGCGACGCGCTTCGATGTCGAAGCCCAGCGCGCGCACCGCCATGTCCTGCCGCCGGCTCAGGCCGAACTTGGCCCAGTCGAAATCGATGGAATCCACCAGCAGGATCGCCATCGGGTCGTCGATGATCGAATCCGGCCTGCGCGCCTCGTTGGCGCGGACCTGCAGTGTCATCAGCGCCGTTTCGGAGACACCGGTCAAGACGGCGCCGTCGGCCTTCGCGGTCGATTCGGAAGTCACACGGCCGAATGTACCTATCGCAGAACTTTCTCGACTGTGCGCAGGTTGCGAGTGGTGGTCGACGACTTGTAGCGCTTCTTACCCATGGTCTTGCCGATCGTGGTGTCCAGGGTCGCCTTGCTGGGAACCTGCCAGTAGATGACCCCCTCGCCGCGCGCGATCTTCTCGTCGGGACCCGCGTCCTCGCCGAGGGCCGCGAGTTCGTCGAGGATGTCGGAATCGGTCACGAACGTGACGTAGGAGTGGTAGCCGTCGACCTCACGCTCGAAAGGGAACTTCTCGGAGATCTCTTGCACTGTTTTCAGATCGTAGGCCAGCACCCACGCGTCGTAGCCGAACGCGTCGCGCAGCGCCTTCTCGGCCTTCTTTCTGACCGCGGCCACCCCGGAACGGCTGTCCAGCAACACGTTTCCACTCGCGAGGATGGTCTTCACATTGGTGAATCCGGCGTCCTCGAATGCCTTGGCCACCTCGGCCATCTTGAGGTTCACTCCGCCGACGTTCACCCCGCGGAGAAATCCGGCATATCTGGTCATAGGCCGAGATTAGAACTGCAGCAGCGTGTAGCTCGGGCGATTGCGCCGGTAGAAGCCGAAGCGATCCAGGAATGGCCAGGCCGCCAGCTTCCACGCGAGGCCCCGCCCCGTGGGCTGTGCCCTGTCATGCGCGGCGCGCACACCCGGAATGCGGCCGGCCAGTGCGAGCGCCTCGTCTGGGGACAGGGAGAACGGCATCGGCGGGGTGGTGTAGCGGTCGGACAGCTTGAGCCCTTTGAGTGTGCGCCGGGAAAGCCAGTGCGGGATCGAGTCGAACATCATTTGACCGCCGGGGAACCGGGCCGCGCAGGCGCGGATGAGGCCCAGCGCGTCGTCCGGCTCGAGATACATCAGCAGCCCCTCGGCGGTGATGAACACCCCGTGCGAGTCGTCGATGCGGTCCATCCAGCTCAGGTCCAGCGCCGACTGGGGCAGTGGCACGATCCGCTCGTCGGTGGGCAGCAGCTTCTCCCGAAGCGCCATGACGGGCGGAAGATCCACTGAGTACCAGGTCAATTGGTCGGCAACGCCAGCGCGTTGCAGCCGCCAGAAGCTGGTCTGCAGACCTTCGGCGAGCGCCACCACCGACGCTTTTGGATGCGTGCGCAGATAGTCGCTCGCGGCGGCGTCGAAGGCGACCGCCCGTAACCCATGCGACTGGTTGGGTTTGCCGAACTTGCGGTAGTCATAGGAGATCGCGTCGATCAGCGTGACCGCCCACGGGTCGCGGATCACCCCGTCGGAGCGCTTGGCTTCGGTGCCGCGGTTGTGCAGGGTCCACAGCGTGGTGGCCGAAACCCCGTCGAGAACTTCTCCACTGACCGTCATGATCTGCTTCATGCTAGATATGTCGCAATCCACGCAGGGATTCCGACGTAGGCTCGCACAATGGGACGTCATGTTCTCGACGACAAGCTGTTGGCGTTGATCGGTGGGAACTCACTGGGTGTCCTGGCCACGATCAAACGCGATGGCCGTCCGCAGTTGTCGAACGTGTCCTACCACTTCGACCCGCGCAGTCTGACGATCCAGGTGTCGATCACCGAACCGCGCGCGAAAACCCGCAATCTGCGGCGCGACCCGCGCGCCTCGATCCATGTCAGCTCCGACGACGGGTGGTCCTATGCCGTCGCCGAGGGCGACGCGACCCTCACCCCGCCGGCCGCTTCACCCGACGATGAGACCGTCGAGGCGCTGATTGCCTTGTACCGCAGTATCGCCGGTGAGCATCCCGACTGGGACGACTACCGGCGGGCGATGGTCGACGACAGGCGGGTCGTCATGACACTGCCGGTCTCGCACGTCTACGGCATGCCGCCCGGCAAGCGGTAAACCAGACGACGGGTGCGGTGGGGCGGGATAGGCTGCGGACATGCCTGATGCACCGGAAGACGACACCAAACGCAAGTTCCGGGAAGCTCTGGAGCGGAAAAAGGCCAAGTCAGCCGGTGGTTCCGACCACAAAGACAAGGGCGCGAAGCAACCGCGGGCCCATGGGCCCCTCGAGAGTCGCCGCGAGTTCCGGCGCAAGAGCGGCTAGCTCACGACGTCGACGCTGGCCCGCCGGGACTCTCGGGCCTCCTGGGCCAGGATCGCGGCCAGACAGACGCCGGCCAGGATGGCGACGGCGACGGCGAAACTCACCCCGGCGGTGCGCAGTCCCCAGGCCTCAGCGGCCAGACCCTCGCCGACGACCGGCAAGGAGATGGCCACGTACGCGACGACGAAATAAGTGGAGCTCACCTCGGCCCGGCGCGCCGCCGGTGTGCGTTCGACGACGGCTGCCAGCCCCCGGCTGAACGTCATACCGTGTCCGACGCCTGCGACGAGGCCGGCCGCGACCAGTCCCGTCAGCGAGGACAAATAGAGCGCGACAACGACAATCGCCATCGCTACGACCAGCACTGCGCAGCCGATCGCGACCGCGCGCTGCGGCGCGACGCCCCTGGCGCCGATTTGCGCGACCGCCGATGCGGCGAAGATCGAAGCCGCGACGAGCCCGGCCAGCGCGTCGTTGTCGATGCCGACGACGTCGGCCACGAAGGACGGCGCGACGGCCATGAAGAGGCCGGTGACCGAGAATCCCGCGAACGCGGCAAGTCCGGCGATGACGAACACCGAACGCACCTCCGCTGGAACGGAGAGCCGCTGGAAACCGATGCTTCCCACGCGCTGAGAAGTCTCGGGGACGACCAGCACCGCGATGCCCGCGAGCAGTGCGAGCGCCATATGCAGGATGAAGCTCAGCTGCAATGGGTGCGGTGCGTATTGCACCAGCACGCCGGCGACCACCGGTCCGGCGCCCAGACCGCCGACATTGGCGATCGTCGCGACGGCGGCGGCTCTGGTGTGCCAGTTGGGTGGGGCGGCTTCGATGACGGCGGCGGTCGCCGTCCCCGTGAAGACACCCGCCGACAAACCGGACAGCACCCGGCCGACCAAGAGCAGCGACACGTCGTCCGCGCAGAGGAACACCGCCGCACTGGTAAGCGCGAAGATCACTCCCGCCAGCAGCACGGGCCGTCTGCCGATGGCATCGGACCAGCGGCCGAACACCAGGAGTGCGATAAGCACACCGCCCGCGTAGGTCGCGTACACCACCGTGGTCGTCAGCACCGAGAAGTGCATCTGCTCGGCGTAGAGCGAGTACATCGGCGTCGGCAGCGTGGTGCCGACCATGATCGCGGCGAACGCGTACGCCAGCAGCGGGAAAGCGAAGCGTTGCGGGCTCACGGGTGAAGTCAACCCCGATCGCGGGTCAACTAATCCCGCGACGTTGCGAATTCGGCGCGCTAACCGACCGTTGAGGGACCGCTAGCGCGCCGAAATCGCGGCCTGATCAGTGGGCGACGGCCTTCTCGGCGCCGACGCCCGTCAGGCACCGCACCTCGAACTCCGCGTTGATCTCCGGGTCGCCGCGATCCGGCGAACTCAGGGTGCCGACGATGCCGAGGATGAACGCCAGCGGAATCGACACGATGCCGGGGTTCGCCAACGGGAACCAGGCGAAGTCGACGTTTGGCAGCATCGCGGTCTTCGCGCCGGACACCGCAGGCGAGAAGATGATCAGCACAATCGTCGAGATGAGTCCGCCGTACATGCTCCACAGCGCGCCGCGCGTATTGAACCGCGGCCAGTACAGCGAGTAGATGATCGTCGGCAGGTTCGCCGCCGCGGCCACCGCGAACGCCAGCGCCACCAGGAACGCGATGTTCTGCTCCGCGGCGAGGATGCCGAGGCCGATCGACAGAATGCCGATCACCACCACTGTGATGCGGGAGACCCGAACCTGCTCGCTCTCGCTCACCTCATGGCTCTTCATCACGCTCGCGTAGATGTCGTGTGCGAATGACGTTGCGGCCGTGATGGTCAGGCCGGCGACCACCGCGAGGATCGTCGCGAACGCGACGGCCGAGATGATGCCGAGCAGCACCACGCCGCCGAGTTGGAAGGCCAACAGCGGTGCGGCGGCGTTCTGCCCGCCGGGCGCCTCCAGGATCGCGTCGGGTCCGACGAGGGCCGCGGCCCCGTAACCCAGTGCGAGGGTGAACAGGTAGAACGCGCCGATGAGCACGATCGCCCACACCACCGAGCGGCGCGCCTCCTTGGCGGTCGGCACGGTGTAGAAGCGCATCAGCACATGGGGAAGACCGGCCGTGCCGAGCACCAGCGCCAGCGCCAGCGAGATGAAGTTGATCTGCGACGTCAGCGAGGCACCGTATTGGGCGCCCGGTGCCAGCACGTCGCGACCGGCGACGGCTTCGCTCGTGGAGCCCGAGACCGCGGACTGGGCGGCGCCGAGCATCTCGGAGAAGTTCAGGCCGAACTTGGCCAGCACCCAAACCGTCATCATGGCCGCACCGCCGATCAGCAGGACCGCCTTGATGATCTGCACCCAGGTCGTGCCCTTCATGCCACCGATGAGCACGTACGCGATCATCAGCAGACCCACGACGGCAATGACCAGCGCCTGACCGATGTCACTGGTGATGTTGAGCAACAGGGCCACCAGACCGCCCGCACCCGCCATCTGGGCGAGCAGGTAGAACAGGCACACGGCCAACGTGGTCGTCGCGGCTGCCATCCGGACCGGGCGCTGCTTGAGCCGGAAGCTCAGCACGTCAGCCATCGTGAATTTGCCTGCGTTGCGCAGCAACTCGGCGACCAACAGCAGAGCGACCAGCCATGCCACCAGGAAGCCGATGGAGTACAGGAAGCCGTCGTAACCGTAGACGGCGATAGCTCCCGCGATTCCGAGGAAGCTGGCGGCGGACAGGTAATCACCGGAAATCGCGATGCCGTTCTGCGGGCCGGTGAAAGACCTTCCCGCGGTGAAGAATTCGGCGGCGGTGGCGTTCTTCTTGCTCGCGCGGATGACGATGAACAGCGTGATCGCTACGAAGAGACCGAAGATGCCGATATTTGCAACGGGACTGCCGACGGTCGTGCCCTCGGCGGCGAGGATGGTCAGGGTGTCGTGGTTCATGCCACACCGCCCTCGAGCTCGTCGCGGATCGCCTTGGCGCGCGGGTCGAGTTCCCGGTTGGCGAACCGGACATAGATCGCGGTGATGACGAAGGTCGATACGAACTGGCCGAGCCCGACGATGATGCCAACGTTGATGTTTCCCCACACCTTGATGGCCATGAAGTCATTGGCGAAAGCGCCGAGGATCACGTACGCGGTGTACCAGAGCAGGAAAAGCGCGCTCATCGGGAACACGAAGCGGCGCAATCGGCTTCGAAGTTCCTGAAACTCCGGGCTGGCCTGAACGGCCAGATACTGCTCACCGCTGATGGCGGTGTCTGTTGTCGGCATCGTGTGCTCCTGAACGTCGAATGTGAACCGGCTCAACTGGAGAAACTAGATGAGATGCAGGTCACATACCCAGTGCATACGACGTTGACACGGCGAAACCCGTCGACGATGCGGTAAGCGGTCGGTCGGCGACGACGAACGGTGGCAGCTCAACCGCACCGTCTGGTCTTCGCGCGAGCGCTCATCCCCACCGTCTGGTCTTCGCGCAAGCGCTCATCCCCGGGGCACGCGCTCGACACCCATGCCAAGCCGTTCCGGTACATGCATCCGGGCGAAGATCTGTGCGACATCAGCGGGTGGATCGGTGCGTCCGAACCGGCTGACCAGGATCATTGTTGCGAATGCCAGCGGAACGGTGACCGCGGCGGGGTAGCCGATCATCACCGCGGGCCAGCCGCCCAGAACGTCGTCGTCGATCCCACCCGCCACCGCCACCGTGACCGCGGTGCCCGACAGCACGCCGCCGACCACCAGACCGCACGCGGCACCCCACGCGGTCAGGCCCCGCCACCAGATGCCGAGCACCAGCAGCGGACACAGCGTCGACGCGGCGACGGCGAACGCCAGGCCGACGCTGCGGGACAACTCCAGCTCGCCGGTCGTGGCCAGTGACAGCGGGATCGGGATCAGCCCGCCCACCATCGCGGCCACCCGGAAGTCCCGCACCCGGCCGCGCATCACGTCGGTGGCCAACGCGCCCGCGATGCTGACCAGCAGCCCCGACGACGTCGCAAGGAACGCCGCGATGGCACCGGCGGCGACGAGAGCGGCAAGTAACTGCCCCGCCGCCCCGCCGATAGCGGTCGACGGCGCGAGAAGGACCGCGGCGTCGGCGTTGCCGGTGATCAGGATCCGCGGAACGTAGAGGCGTGAGAACACCCCGAGCAGCGTCGGAAACAGATAGAACAGCGACAGCAGAGCTATGACCGCCAGCGCTGTACGCCGGGCCGCGCGACCGTCGGGATTGGTGTAGAACCGCACGAGCACATGCGGTAAACCCATGGTGCCCAAAAACGTTGCGACGATGATCGACAGCACCTGATAGAGCGGATGGTCACCGCCGAGCCCGCCGCCGGACGCGATCCACTCGGTGCCGCTGCTGGGTGTGCCTGCCACCACAGGTGTCGCCGCGCCCGCGGCAAGAATCAGCGTGGTGCCCGCGTCGAGGGTGTGATCGCCGGGCGCCGGGATCGGCTGGGCGTCAACGGGTGTGCCGTCGAGCATGCCCGTCACCGTGATGCCCGCTGGATCGGGGACTCGAACCACCACATCGGTTTCGATCGCGACCGTGGTGTCCGCGGTGACCGTCGGGGGCATCGGGCCGCCGAGGTCGCCGCGGTCGGCGACGAACAGGCCGAGCAGCGCGAGCGCGGGTATCGCGATCGCGGTCAGTTTCAACCAGTATTGGAACGCCTGGACAAACGTGATCGACCGCATACCGCCGGCCACAACGTTCGAGATGACGATGGCGCCCACCACCACTGGGCCCACCCAAACCGGTAGACCCAGAAGGGCTTTCAACGCGAGGCCGGCACCTTGATACTGCGGCACCAGGTAGTAGATGCACACCACCACGACGACGATCATGGCGACCTTGCGCAGCCTCGCCGAGCCCAGTCGGAACTCGGCGAAGTCGGGCACCGTATAGGCGCCGGTGCGACGCAGCGGCGCGGCGACGAACAGCAGCAGGCCGAGATATCCCGCGGTGAAGCCGACCGGATACCACAGCGCGTCGGCGCCGTATTTGGCGATCAGCCCGGCGACGCCGAGGAACGATGCGGCCGAGAGGTATTCGCCGGAGATCGCGGCGGCGTTCCATTGCGGGCCGACGGTGCGTGAGGCGACCAGGAAGTCGGATGTGGTGCGGGAGAACCGCACTCCGTAGATGCCGATGGCGACGGTCGCGATGACCGCCGCGAGTAGGGCGGCCGCCGTCAGGGGCGAGCCGGTCATGGTTCGCTGTCGACGACGCCGACGAAGTCGCGCTCGGCCTGTTCGGCCAGGCGCACGTAGAGCCGTCCGACGCCGTAGAAGAAGGGATACACCAGGACCGCGAGCACGAGCCAGTTGAGCCGGATGCCGGCGACGCTGATGGCCGCGAGATCCGGAAACGCCGCATTGAGCAATGGAATTGCGACGACGGCACACACGACCACGGCGGCCAGGCGCAGCGCCAGCCCGAGCTGGGCGCGAACGAGGCCGCGCACCAACGCGTCGCCGACCTGCGTCTGTTCCTGCACCTCGACACGGGTGCGCACCATGCGGGCACCGCGCCGCTGGGACAGCACGACGCGTTCGCGTTGGGGCCGTTCGCCACTAGTCATCGGGTTTGAGATTCCGCATCGGGTCGCGGACGACGCGGTCGCGCAGTTCGCGGGCCTGTCGCCGGCTGACGGGCAGCTCGACCGCCGGTGACGCACCGTTGGCGCGCAGGCGTACCAGCACGCCGCCGTCGCTGTTGCGCAGCCCGGTGACCAGTCGTAGCGCCACCAGATAGGAACGGTGCACTCGGTGGAAACCCTTGTCGCGCCAACGACTTTCGAGGGTGCTCAGCGGAATGCGAACCAGGTGGGACCCCGATACCGAGTGCAGCCGTGCGTAGTCCCCCTCGGCCTCCACCCAACCGATGGTGTCCCGTGGGACCAGGTGCGTGACGCCGCCCAGTTCGGCGGGAATCACGTCGTCGTCAGGCAGAGCGGTGGGTTCGGTGACCCGCGCCGTCAGCACGCGTCGCACCGCCTCGTCGAGGCGGTCCTGACGGATCGGCTTGAGCAGGTAATCCAGCGCGCCGACGTCGAATGCCGCGACGGCCTTGTCGTCGTGGGCCGTGACGAACACGATGGACGGCCGGTGCGAGAAATTGGCGAGCACACCGGCGAGCTCGATGCCGGACAGTCCGGGCATGTTGATGTCGAGGAAGATCGCGTCGACGTTGCAGCGGTTGAGTTCACGCAAAGCCGACGTGGCGTCCCCGGCGCGCAGCACTTTGCCGATGTCGCCGTGCTGGTCGAGGAGATAGGCGAGCTCGTCGAGCGCAGGTGCCTCGTCGTCGACCGCGAGCACCGTAAGGGGCTTGTTCATACGCGCACGCCCGCGCGGAATTTGGGGACTCGCATCACGACCTTTGTGCCCGCGTCGATTGCTGTTTCGACCACCAGACCGTAGTCGTTGCCGAACGCCGCGCGCAGGCGGTGATCGACATTGGTCAGCCCGACGTGTGCCGAGTCCTTCTTCTCGTCGGCCGGGGCCCCCTCGGTGCTCAGGACGTCGCCGTGTCCGGCGCGCAATATGTCGGGGTCCATGCCGACGCCGTTGTCCTCGATCGTGATGACACAGTCCGATCCTTCGTCGCGGGCGATGATCTCGATCTCGCCACCGCCCTGCCCGGCGAAGCCGTGCCGGACCGCGTTCTCGACCAGCGGCTGCAGCGCGAGAAACGGTACAACGACGTTGAGCACCTCCGGCGCGACCTGAAGCCTGACCTTGAGCGCGTCACCGAATCGTGCACGCTCCAGCGTGAGATAGCGGTCGATGTTGCGCAGCTCGTCGGCGAGCGTCGTGTACTGCCCCGCGGCCCGGAACGAATAGCGGGTGAAATCGGCGAACTCGAGGATGAGCTCGCGGGCGCGGTCGGGGTCGGTCCGCACGAACGACGCGATCGTGTTGAGCGCGTTGTAGATGAAGTGCGGGCTGATCTGCGCGCGCAGGGCGAGCACCTCGGCGCGGTCGAGCCGGGCGCGGGAGGCGTCGAGTTCGGCGAGCTCGATCTGGCTCGTCGCGTACCGGGCAACCTCACCGACGGCGCCGAGCAGGCCCGGCGCGGGGGCGCGGGCGGTCACGACGACGAGGACGCCGAGTGCGTCGCCACTCTCGGCGAGCATCGGCTGCGCGACGACCGTCGACGTCCGTGCGTGGGTGAGCACCCGTCGTCCACCGGCGATCGACTCGTGCGCCGCGCGCTCGCACGCGTCGAACACATCGGGCGTCCACAGTGTGCCCTCGGCGGGATCCTGCGCGAGCAGTCGGCCGTCGGCGGAAAAGATGGCGACACCCTCGGTGCCGGTGAGCCCGCGCAGGAACGGGGCGGCGGTGTCGGCGGATTCGGTGTCCAGGCCCTGGCGCAGGGCCCGGGCGGCCAGTGACGCGGTGTGTAGGGCGGCGTGGACGGCGCGCTCGGTGGGGGTCGCGACGACCCGGCGCGTGCGCACCGTGATGACCGCGGCGGCCACCGCGGCAAGGAGCAGCACCGCCGCCAGGATTATTGCGAGCTCGCCGGACATCTCACCTCATCGGATCGAGGTCACTTTAAACCGACGAGGTGGCGAAACTGCAGCTGATTCTGTTCCCGCGTAACGGTGATAACCGGGCCGCTGTTTGCTCAACGTGGGCTGCCTGCGGCTCACCTCACGGAAAGACGGCGCGACCCTCGCCGATGTCGTCTCCGCTGGTATGTGGGGTGCCCGGGCTGGAGGTGTCTAAACGTCTCGGGGGGCGCCCCCTCAGAAGTTATCGATTATCTGCTGAGCGATGGATCGCACGGGAGTGTTGTCGTTCTGGGACAGATGTTTGAGCATTTCGAAGGCGCGGTCGGCATCAACCCGGTAGTGATTCATGAGTATTCCTTTGGCCTGTCCGATGAGATCCCGGCTTGCCAGCGCAGTCTCGAACTGCTCCTCGCGAACGGCGGTCATCATTGCGACCGTGGCCATGGTCGCCAGAAGCGCGCCCATTGTCTTGCCTGAGTCGTCAAACGAGTCCGGCTTTTGGCTGAACAGGTTCAGTGCTCCAGTGGCCTGGTGTTGGGGAATGAGCCGGTACGACAAGATGCCGTGAACCCCGGCAGCCACTGCGGCGGAAGCGAATTCCGGCCACCGGCGTTCTTCGCGCATGTCGGTGCTGCTGATGATCACCACCGCGTCCTGTGCGGCGTCCAGGCAGGGGCCTTTCTGGTGGCGCAGCTGGATCGAATCGAGTTCGACGGCCAGCGGCGCAGTGGGCGCGACTGACCGCGCTTCGTCCTCGTACATGACCAACATGTCGGCGAAGTCCACCCCCTCGATCAGCTCCACGGCACTAGTCGTGATGCTGAGCAAGGCCTGCTCCAGGGCGGTGTCCTTCGCATGACCACGGATTAGCTGAACCATCGCAGCGCGAACCTTCTCGTCAACACTGTTGGCGCTGCTCATAGGACTTCTTTCCGGAGGGAGTTGGATCGACAGCCGCGCGCCCTCTGGTCTCAGTATGCGCCATGCCAGGCCCTGGGATTCCCCGCCGATCAATTACTCAGCTCGGCCACCTCCGCGTCTCGGCGGTCGTCGTAGGCTGCTGAGATGACTTCGAAGCTCTGCCTGGTTCAAGATCCCGCGGCCGACGAGTTGCTGGAGTCGAATCCATTCGCGTTGCTGGTGGGCATGCTGCTCGATCAGCAGTATCCGATGGAGGCGGCGTTCGCGGGACCGAAGAAGATCGCCGACCGCATCGGTGGCGTGGACGCTCGCGAGATCGCCGATTACGACCCCGACGAGTTCGCCGCGCTGTGTTCGAAAACCCCTGCGATACATCGCTTCCCGGGCTCGATGGCCAAGCGGATTCAGGCGTTGGCGCAACTCATCGTCGACGACTACGGCGGTGACGCGTCCGCGCTGTGGACGTCCGGCGATCCGGACGGGGCCGAGGTGCTTCGTCGCATCAAGGCGCTGCCCGGGTTCGGCGAGCAGAAGGCCAAGATCTTCCTCGCACTGCTCGGCAAGCAATACGGCGTAACGCCCGACGGGTGGCGCAAGGCCGCCGGAGATTACGGCAAGGCCGGCTCGTTCCTGTCGGTGGCCGACGTGGTCGATCCCGGCTCGCTGGAAAAGGTGCGGAACTACAAGAAGCAGGCCAAGGCAGCCGCGAAGGCCGCCAAGGGTTAGCTCGGCTCGCGGTGGGGTTGCAGGTCGAGTTCGGCCAGGCTGCGCAGGATCCCCGCGACGACACGACCGGTCGACGTGCCGGTGTCCAGACCCTCACGCAACGCCCGCAGTCGCAGTCCGCGATCGGTCAGGTCGGCGATGGTTCGGGTGACCTCGGTGGTCGAGCGGCCGAGGCGGTCGAGCGCGACGACGATGACCGTGTCACCGGAGCGGGCGTAGCTCAGCATCGCGTACAGCCCGGCGCGGGCCCGGTCGGCCGTTTCGGACACCCTGTCGGTGAACACCCGCCTGGGGTCCACGCCCTCGGCGCTGAGCGCGGCGAGCTGAGCCTCGAGGTTCTGCCCGACGGCGCTCGCGGCGGCGTAACCCAAAATGCAGGTCATGCATTCAAGGTCCCACGGCACTCACGAGTGGGGAAGAGGCGCGGCGCCTTCGAGGCTGGCTAACTGCCGAACTGTTATCGAATGTCGACCTAGCGGCCGAAACCGCGCGCTAAGCGCGGAACGGCTCACCGTCGAAGCGCTCGCGGGTCGCGATCTCGGCAACCGGCTTACGGGTTAGCTTGCGGACCTGCTTCACCGGTTTGCCGATCGGCAGCAGCGCGGCGATCGCGTAGTCCTCGGGGATACCGAGCAGGTCCTTGGCTCGGGGTTCCTCGGCCACGGTCACGGTCGCCAGCACGCCGCCAAAGCCCTCGTCACGCGCGGCGAGCAGGATGTTCCACACGAACGGATACACCGACGCGCCCGCGATCAGACCGATGCGGTCGAGGTACTGGTCGAACGCCGCGCACACATTCAGGTCCACGCACACCACAAGGACGGCACCGCAGTAGACGAACGGTAGGTAGGGGCCCGCCTCGGTGGCGGCGACTTCCTCCGCCGTGACCTTCATGGGCTTCACCGGATTCCACGGGAACTCACCGTTCCTGACCTGAGCCGTATAGCGGCGCGCACCCGTCACGCTGAGGTCGGCCAGCGCCTTCCGGGTCTCGTGGTCGCGGATCACGATGACATGGGTGCCTTGGCGGTTGCCGCCGGTGGGGGCGAACCGCGCGTTGTCGAGGATGCGCTCGAGCACCTCGTCGGGCACCGGGTCGTCGGTGAATCGACGGACAGCACCGGTTGTTCGCATGACGTCGGAAAGCTCCATGCCCAACATCATCGGCTGTGGGAAGCTACACGTATGAAGACACACCTGAATTGCCCGTGTGGCGAGGCGATCCGCGGTGAGAACGAGGACGATCTCGTCGAGAAGGCTCAGGCTCACTTGTCAGAGGTGCATCCCGGCCGCGATTACGACCGAGACGCCATCCTCTTCATGGCTTACTGAGCCGCCCGCGTCAGGGAACGACCGTCGAACCGATGGTCGGCATGAACTGGCATTGCTTCTCGGTCGTGGTGACCTGACCGAAGATCGTCGAGATGATGCTGCCCGAACCGGTGTCGGCGATCGCCGTCAGCGTGGTCGGCCCCTGGGGGTTGATGTCTGATCGTGGCACCAGTGTGGCTCCACCGGACTTGCCGGTCGTCAGGTTCACCCAGGTGACGTTCAGCGGCAGCTTCTGCTCCGCGGCCGGACCCGGGGTGCCGATCGCGGTGAACACGTAGGCCGTCTGGCCCGGTCCCGGTCCCGGCGTCGGGATCTTCGCGGGACCCGCCACCGAAATCGCTGTGGCGAGCACGTTTCCACCATCTTTGAGGCATCCGTTGCTGATCGACGGATACAGGAAGTCCTGCGTTGTCGGGGCGTCCGGACCGAACTCGGGGCCGCCGGGTGCGGCGGCGGGTGCGGCGGCAGCGGGATCCGGGCCTGGCGCAGGCGCCGGGGCGGGGACCGGAACTGCGACCTCCGGTGCGGGACCGGGGGCAGGCGCAGCGGCTTCGGGCGCGGGCAGTACCGCGGCGGCCTCAGGGGCAGGCATTTCCTCCGGCGCGGGACCGACGGCATGGGCGGGGTTGACCCCCGCGGGCAGGTGCGCCACCGTGCCCGGCGCCGCGCCGGGGGCCGGGGTGTGGGCGACGAACTGGTTGACGGCCGACGCGACATTGCGTGAGTCGGGCGGCGCGGTGGCGTCGCCGGCGAACACCGCGGCGGCGGCCATCAACGTCGAGGCCGCGCTCGTCGGATCGGCGGCGGCCTGCTGAATGATCGGTCCGAGACTCTGCACCGCAGGGAGACCAGGGGCCTGCAGCGCGTCGATGGGTTGTGCCGGGGCGGGTGCCGGCTGTGCGCCGGCCACACCGGTCACGCCGCCGAACAGCAGCGTGACCGATGAGCCGAACGCAACGGCAGCGGTGGCGAACATCGTCCTTGTTGACATGACTCCCCCTGAGAGTGGTTGTGGTGGTCTTCTCGGTCGACGTCGCCGCTGCCGTCAGGGCAGGGCCGACAACGGCAGCATCAGCGGTGCGGCACCGGCGGCGGGAAGCGCCGCGGGAGCTGCGGCCGCAGGAGCAGCCAACGCGGGTGCGGCGGCCGTTGCGGGTGCGGCGGCCGTCGACGCCGCCGGCAGCAGACCGGCCAATGGCGTTCCCGCGGGCAACAGCGATGCGAGACCGGTCAGCGGTGAGGCGGCTTCCGTCAGCAGGTTGGCCGGGTTGGCCGCAGGCGCAGCCGCTGTGGCGACCGGCGCTGCGGCGGGCAGTGCCGGCGCCTGCGGCAGGGTGACCGACGCGGTCGCGGTCTGCGGCGCCGCGGCGGGTGCGGCCGGGGTGGTGGCGGTGTTGAGCATCGACGTGAAGCCCTGCACGAGTTGCGTCGCTGCGGCCGGATTGGATGCGAGCTGCTGGATGAACGGCAGGCCCGGAACGCCGGGGGTCGGTGCAGGGGCAGGTGCTGCGGGCTGGGCGGAAGCGGTTCCGCTCAAGGCCAGTGCAGCCGTGACGGCTCCCGCGGCCGCAATCATTGTGGTCGCGAAGAGTTTTCTGGTGCTGTGCATGGTTCTCCCATTCAGGTTGGTCGGCACGCCTCGACCCGAAGCTACGGAGTTACTGGTGTTACTCAAGTGACACGTGTGGCATTTATTCAACCGTTACGGATGCGAGGGCTAACGGTTACCGGTCGATAGAGTCGTATGGATAGACACGCCGACCACCGCCTCGACCGCGTCGCGATTGCCCGCCCGACTGGCCGCCGCGGCGCCGATTCTGTTGGTGATCAGCATCGTCGTGCGTCTGGCGTGGACATACCTGGTGCCCAACGGGGCCAACTTCGTCGATCTGCACGTGTATGTCGGCGGCGCGGGCATGCTCGACCATCCGGGGACGCTCTACGACTACGTCTACGCCGACCAGACGCCGGACTTCCCGCTGCCGTTCACCTATCCGCCGTTCGCGGCCATCGTGTTCTACCCGCTGCACCTGCTGCCGTTCGGACTCGTCGCCTTCGCCTGGCAACTCGGGCTTTTCGCGGCGTTGTATGGAGTCGTACGGATGAGTCAGCGGCTGCTGGCCGCCGGAGCCGCCCCGGCGGCGACATCGGGCGCCGGAGGCGACCATCGAACGGCGATGCTGTGGACGGCCGTCGGCATCTGGATCGAACCCCTGCGCAGCACGTTCGACTACGGCCAGATCAACGTGCTGCTGGTGCTCGCGGTGCTGTACGCGGTGTACAGCACGCGATGGTGGGTGTCGGGACTACTGGTCGGCCTCGCGGCCGGGGTGAAGCTGACACCCGCGGTGGCGGGGCTGTACTTCCTCGGCGCCCGCCGGTGGGCCGCTGTCGCGTTCTCGGCGGTCGTCTTCATGGCAACGGTGGGGATTTCGTGGCTGATCATCGGCGGCGAAACCCGTTACTACTTCACCGAATTGCTCGGCGACGCGTCCCGGGTGGGACCAATCGGGACGTCGTTCAACCAGTCATGGCGCGGCGGGATATCCCGGATACTCGGACACGACGCGGGTTACGGGCCGTTGGTGCTGGCCGGCATCGCGGTGACGGCCGTACTGGCGGTGCTGGCATGGCGCGCGATCGGCGGGGCGTCCGACCGACTCGGGGCGATTGTCGTCGTACAGCTGTTCGGCCTCCTGCTGTCGCCGATCTCATGGACGCATCACTGGGTGTGGCTCATCCCGTTGATGATCTGGCTGCTGCACGGTCCATTGCGGGACCGGCTCGGCGCGAAGGTGCTGGGGTGGGGCTGGCTGGTGCTGACCCTGATCGGGGTGCCGTGGCTGCTGAGCTTTGCGCAGCCGACGATCTGGGTCATCTCCCGTCCGTGGTACCTGGCCTGGGCGGGGCTGATCTACATCGTCGCCACGCTGGTAACGCTGGCGTGGATCGCCGCTACTGGCCGACGATCGCGTTGATCTCCTTCGCCATCTCGACGTCCTTGTCGGTGATACCGCCCTCGGAGTGTGTCACCAACACAAAAGTGACTGTCCGCCAACGGATGTCGATGTCGGGATGATGATCTTTCTCTTCGGCCTTCTCGCCGACGCGCCGCACCGCGTCGATACCGTCCAGAAAGGCTCCGAATTTGATCGACCGGCGCAGGGCGCCGTCGGCGCGTTCCCAGCCGTCGAGATCGGGCAGTGCGGCGTCCACTTGGTCGTCCGTCAATACAGCCATGCTTGTTAGGTATACCGTCAGCCGCAGTGTCAAACCAGAAGCCGAATCAGATCGTCGTCGCCGGAGCTCTAATCGCGGCTAACGCACTGCTGGTCGCTCAACGTGACAGGCCGCCGGCCCTGGCCGGCCTATGGGAACTGCCCGGCGGCAAGGTGGCCGCGGGTGAGACGGACGAGGCCGCGCTCGTCCGTGAACTCAAGGAGGAACTGGGCGTCGATGTGACTGTGGGCGCCCGCCTCGGAGTCGACGTCGCGCTCACTCCGGCGACCGCGCTGCGCGCCTACCGGGTCACCCAGACCGGTGGCGCCTTGCATCCGAACGACCACCGCGCGCTGCGCTGGATCACCGTCGACGAACTCGACGACCTGGACTGGGTGCCCGCCGACCGAACGTGGCTTGCCGAACTGCGCGCCGCGCTGACGAGTTGATCCGCAGCTCGTCGACGCACATTATTCTTCCGGTCCATGCGCGTGCTGCGTTTCATCTGGCAAGGGGTGCTGGCCTTTGACCGGGCCGGCAGCCGGATACCGCAACTCACCCAGATCTGGCTCATCGAGTTCTTCTTCGCGGTGCCGCTGATGTTCTTCATCGGCAAGGTCATCGACATCCGCGGTGCATTCGGTGTGCCGGGAACCGGTGAGTCGTCCCCCGCAAGCGGGTGGTACCCCCAGCCCGGCGTCTTCTGGGGCGCGCTCGTGGTCTCGCTTGTTTTCGGGTTCTTCTTCTTTCGCAGTTTGGTTCGGCCGCGCGTGGTGCGCGGGTCGTGGACCCCGATGGTCAGTGCCGACATCGGCGACGTCACCGTCTACAGCGGAAATCGCCAGTGGACGACGAGCTACGACTATCTGACCAGCCACCCGTCGTACGCGCTTCTCCTGCTCATCACCGCCCCGATCCCGGCCACGATGGTGTTGATGACCCTCAACCACGGGGACAGCACGTTCTACTGGCGGGTGTCGGGAATCGTCGGGCTGATCATCCTCGCGCTGATGGTGCTGGCACGCGTATTGGCTTGGTATGTCTTTCGATTCGGCCGCAGACAACTCGACAACCAGGCCCAGTCCAAGGGTGTGTCCGAGCGTCGATTGGGGTGGGAGATCGCCTGGAAGCCCGTGCTGATGTTGATGGTCATGATGTACGCGATCGTCTGCATCCCGCTGGGCATCATGTTCTGGCAGCAGGACCGTGAGATCGCCGCACTTCCCGTGGTCACGGTCGACGACACCGTCGACGCCGGCAAGTACTTTCGCGTGGAGGGTGCGCTTGCTTCTGAACCGGTCTACTGGGCGCCGCGGGGGACCGGCCGTGGCGGCAACAACTACTCCGGAGCGGGCATCCTTGTCGAATTACCCTCCGGCGGTGAGGCATTGCTTCTCGCCGAATCATTGTCGGTGCCTGACTTCAAAGGCGCCGTGGACGACGTGAAGAACGGCGAGATCAAGACCCAGGGCAAGGTGATCGATTCCATCACCGAGGACCAGGAGGAGTACTACGGGTTCGACGAGGGCGACTTCGGCTACCCGCCCGCTGACGGGCGCGTGATGCTGCTGCTGTCGTACCCCTAGATGGCGCGCATCGGCAGCGACGTCGGCCCGGACAGCGACGGGGTGGTCGTCCACTTCACCGGCCCTGCGAGTTCAAGCCCCGCGATGCGGTCGAACAACCCGTTGAGCGCGACGACCACCTCGAGCCGGGCCAGATGCGCACCCATGCAGAAGTGCGAGCCGTGGCCGAAGCCGGTGTGACCGAGGGGTTTTCGTTCGAAGTCGAAGCGGTCGGGGTCGGCGAAGCGGCGCGGGTCACGGTTTGCGCCCGCATAGAACAGCACCACCCGCGACCGGGCGGGAATCACGGTGTCGGCGATCTCGTAGGGCGCCAGCGTCGTACGCGTCACCCACTGCACCGGTGACCCCCAGCGCAGCGTCTCCTCGACGGCGGCCGGGATCAGGTCGCGGTTATCCCTCAGCCGCGCATACAGATCCGGGTCGCTGGCCAACTGGATGAGCAGGATGCCGAGCAGGTTGGTGGTCGTCTCGTTGCCGGCGATCAGCACGATCAACGCGGCACTGAGCGCCTCCAGCGGCGTGATCTCGTGTGCCGCAAGCGCCTTGCTGATACCGCCAAGCACGTCGTCGTGCTGTTCGGTTCGGCGCCTACGCAGTTCGTCGACGATGAGACCCCGCAGTGACAGGATGCCCGGCAACGCATGGCCGATTGTCATGGTGACGGCGCCGAGCGTGCTGGCGCCGAACAGCGCCGTGACTCCGTTGGACCACACCCGGAAATCACGCCAGCGGGAGCGGTCGATGCCCAACAGCAGTGCGATGGCCGAGACGGGCAGCGGCACCGTCAGGGCAGGGACCATGTCGACGATCTCGCCGCGGGCCAGCGCATCGACGCTGGGTTCGACGAACTGCGCCAGCGATCCCTCGAGTCGGCGCATCGCCGACGGCGTGAAGTAGGGCGCGGACACCCGGCGCAGCCGCGCGTGATCAGGTTCGTCGGTCGACACGACGCTCGGTATCACCGTGGACCGCAGCAGGACTCCCGAACTCGACGACAACACATCGTGGGCCCGCGCCGCGGCGGTGACGTCTTCGTGGCGGGCCATCATCCACACGTTGAGCATCTCGTTGACGTGCACGGGGTGCTCCCGCAGGCGCTCCAACGCGGGGAACGGGTTCCTGATCGTCTCGACAGCGGTGGGGTCGAAATCGGTCCGCGGCACGCTCCTGGTGACCGAACCGACCCGCGCACGACGGAGGTCCCGCACCGCGCCCTGGCCGACCATCAATCCGAAGTCGCGCATCGTCGAGCCGACCACCGGCAACGTAGAAGCTCGCATACAGCAAGGATGTGCGCCCGCACGCGGCAGCGACATGATCGCGACGGCCATTTACGTGGTCGATTCGGCCAACCACATGGCCCAAGTGGCCGCGCGTGACACGCTTGCCATTGATGACGGCCACCAGGAGTCCGGCGGGCATTCGCTACGCATTCGCGGTAGCGCGCGACGCCGGTGTGCCGTTCCAGCGGCTACTGGCCGGAACCCACTGGACCGAGAACGGGGTAGTTGCCGCCGGCTACCGCATCGATCAGGACGACGAGTTCGTCATGACCGCCAACCTCGCCCGGGAACTCGGTGACCCGTTGGACGCTGGGATACGCGTCGGATCGCAGTTCACCGTCGGCGATCTGGGCATCTGGGGTTACGCACTGCTGTCCAGCGCCAATGCGGGGGAGGCGCTAGCCGTCGCACTGGCCTACGCGACGCTGTCGCCGACGGTGTTCAACCCGCAGTCCGTTCAGGTCGGCGACGTGACGACCGTCGTGCTGCGATACGAACATCTGCCCGTCGATGTCCGCGAATACTATGCGGCGCGCGACCTTTCGGCCTTGCCGCTACTCCTGCGGATGTCCGGGCTTGCCACGGCTCCGCTGACGGTAGAGGTTCCCTTCGACGGGGAACAGGGTGAGCGACTGCGCGCTGCGCTGCGTCCGTTCGATGTGGAAACCGGCGCGGCGCAATACCGCTTCCGCATCCCGACCGGTGCTTTGACGCTGCGGCTGCCGACCGCCGACCCGATCACCCGAACCGCATGCGCGCGCGAATGCGAACGTCTCGTGCACACCCTCGAGTCGGCGCCCACCCTGTCGGCCACCGTGCGGTCCCGGTTCGCGCAGAGCCCCGAGGCCATGCCCACCATCGAGCAGCTGGCCGCCGAACTGCACATGAGCACCCGCACGCTAAGGCGTCAGCTCGACCATGAACACACGTCGTACCGGGAGCTGCGAAACGACGTCGCGCACACCCTGGCCGTCGAATTACTGAGTGTCGTAGGACTTTCGGTCAACGAGGTGGCGCGTCGACTGGGCTACAGCGACACCACGGCGTTCTCACACGCGTTCCGGCGCTGGACGGGCAAGCCGGCCAGTGATTTCCGGTCGAGCGCTCAGTAACGTAGCGAGTCGGTGAGCACCCGCACCCGCGCATCCGGATGAGTCACCGCATGCAGCGGATGTAGCAGCAACGGGTGGCGGCAATGCGGGCAGGACGCCTGTGGCTCTCTCGTCGACGCTGTGGTCAGGTGATGGCACGCGGAGCAATGCACCACGTGAAATCTGCCGATCCAGTTGAGCAAGCCGAGGTAGATCGCCAGCGTCGCGGCCGAAGCCACCACGAAGATCAGCGCAATGGTCGCAACCTCGTAAACCGTCACATCGGCACCTCCAAACCGCACCTGAACACGCCTGACGGATGCCTTTAAAGGTACTCCGGGGGCTCAGTTCTTGCGGGCGCGCTGGTAGATCTTTTCGAGCTCCTTGCCGCGGGTGCCCATTAGTTCGGCCTTACGCACTTTGTGCAGTACCAGCGGGCATTTCTTGCACCTGGGCTTGCTGCGGCAGCACTTTTTCTTCGGTTTTATGTCGAGCAGCTTGCTGGCCTTCACGTGAGCTGTCTCTCTCGTTTTCGCGATTGACTACCCGCACTGCGACACTTACCGGCGTGGATTTCAGGAATGTCGCCATTGTTGCGCACGTCGATCATGGGAAGACGACCCTGGTCGATGCGATGCTGCGGCAATCCGGCGCCCTGACCCACCGCGGTGACGATGCCATCGAGCGGTTGATGGACTCCGGCGACCTGGAGAAGGAAAAGGGCATCACCATCCTGGCGAAGAACACCGCCGTCCACCGTCGCCACCCCGACGGCAGCATGACCGTCATCAACGTCATCGACACCCCCGGGCACGCGGATTTCGGTGGGGAGGTCGAACGTGGGCTGTCCATGGTCGACGGGGTCTTGCTGCTGGTCGACGCGTCCGAGGGCCCCCTACCGCAGACCCGCTTCGTGCTGCGCAAGGCGCTGGCCGCGCATCTGCCGGTGATCCTGGTGGTCAACAAGACCGATCGGCCCGATGCCCGCATCGCCGAAGTGGTGTCCGACAGCCACGATCTGCTGCTCGACGTCGCCTCCGACCTCGACGAGGAGGCCCAGAAGGCCGCCGAGGACGCGCTCGGGCTGCCCACGCTGTACGCCTCGGGCCGTGCCGGTATCGCCAGCACCGTCGAACCCGCCAACGGCGAGAACCCCGACGGCGAGAACCTGGACCCGCTGTTCGACGTGCTTCTCGAACACATCCCGCCGCCCAAGGGCGACCCGGAGGCCCCCCTGCAGGCCCTGGTGACCAACCTCGACGCGTCGGCGTTTCTCGGTCGCCTCGCGCTGATCCGCATCTACAAGGGGCGGATTCGCAAGGGGCAGCAGGTCGCCTGGATGCGTGAGGTCGACGGTCATCCCGTCATCACGAACGCGAAGATCACCGAGCTTCTGGTGACCGAGGGCGTGGAACGTACCTCCACCGACGAGGCCATCGCGGGCGACATCGTCGCGGTGGCGGGCATCCCGGAGATCATGATCGGCGACACGCTGGCCGACACCGAGCACGCACACGCGCTGCCGCGCATCACCGTCGACGAGCCCGCGATCTCGGTGACCATCGGCACCAACACCTCACCGCTGGCGGGCAAGGTCTCCGGGCACAAGCTCACCGCGCGCATGGTGAAGTCACGACTGGACACCGAACTCGTCGGCAACGTGTCGATCAAGGTCGTCGACATCGACCGGCCCGACGCGTGGGAGGTGCAGGGCCGAGGTGAACTCGCACTGGCCGTGCTCGTCGAGCAGATGCGCCGCGAAGGCTTCGAGCTGACCGTGGGCAAGCCGCAGGTGGTCACCCGCACCATCGACGGCAAGTTGCACGAGCCGTTCGAGGCGATGACGATCGACTGTCCCGACGAGTTCGTCGGAGCGATCACCCAGTTGATGGCGGCTCGCAAGGGCCGCATGGAAGAGATGACCAACCACGCCGCGGGGTGGGTGCGGATGGACTTCATCGTGCCGAGCCGCGGCCTGATCGGCTTCCGCACCGACTTCCTGACGTTGACCCGCGGCACCGGGATCGCGAACGCCGTATTCGACGGCTACCGCCCGTGGGCGGGTGAGATCCGCGCCCGCCACACCGGATCGTTGGTGTCGGACCGGTCGGGCTCGATCACGCCGTTCGCGATGATTCAGCTGGCCGACCGCGGCCAATTCTTCGTCGAACCGGGCCAGGACACCTACGAGGGCCAGGTGGTCGGGATCAACCCGCGCGCCGAGGATCTCGACGTGAACGTGACGCGCGAGAAGAAGCTGACCAACATGCGGTCGTCGACGGCCGATGTCATGGAGACGCTGGCCCGTCCGCTCGAGTTGACGCTTGAACAGGCGATGGAGTTCTGCGCCGAGGACGAGTGCGTCGAGGTCACGCCCGAGGTGGTTCGCGTTCGCAAGGTCGAACTGGATGCCACCTTGCGTGCCCGCGCGAAGTCCCGCGCCAAAGCCCGGGGCTAGCGCTGGCCGAGACGGCCGAGCGGCTGCCGATACCCTGAACACCGTGCCGAGGCCAGTACGCGTCATAGTCGCGATATCCGCGCTGATGACGCTCATCTCCGGCTGCACCGTGAGCCCGCCGCCGGCTCCGCAGAGCACCGACACCACAGAGACGACGGCTCCGCCTCCGCCGAAGGCGTCGCAGATCATCATGGCCATCGACTGGATCGGTCCGGGCTTCAATCCGCACCTGCTGGCCGACCAGTCACCGGTGAACGCCGCCATCAGTTCACTGGTACTGCCCAGCTCGTTCCGGCCGGTGCCGGATCCCAACACCCCGACCGGATCGCGATGGGAACTCGACACCACGCTGCTGGAGTCGGCGGAAGTCACCAGTCGGGATCCGTTCACCGTCACCTACACGATCCGGCCCGAGGCGTCATGGACCGACAACGCCCCGATCGGCGCCGACGATTTCTGGTACCTGTGGCAGCAGATGGTGAGCCAGCCCGGGGTCGTCGACCCCGCAGGCTATGACCTCATCACCGGCGTGCAGTCGATCGAGGGTGGCAAGACCGCGGTGGTGACCTTCTCGCAGCCCTATCCGGCCTGGCGCGAGTTGTTCAACAACATCCTGCCCGCCCACATCGTCAAGGACATCCCGGGCGGATTCGCGGCGGGCCTGGCTCGCGCGCTGCCGGTCACCGGCGGTCAGTTCCGGGTCGAGAACATCGACCCTCAGCGCGACGAGATCCTGCTGGCACGCAATGACCGCTTCTGGAGCGCGCCCGCCAAACCCGATCTGATCCTGTTGAGGCGCGGCGGGGACGCGGCCGCCCTCGCCGATTCGATCCGCAATGGAGACACACAGGTGGCCCAGGTCCACGGCGGTGCGGCCACCTTCGCGCAACTCTCGGCGATTCCGGACGTCCGGACGGCGCGGATCGTCACGCCGCGCGTCATGCAGTTGTCGCTGCGGGCACAACAGCCCGCGCTCGCGGATTCCCAAGTGCGCAAGGCGATTTTCGGGTTGCTGGACGTCGACCTGCTCGCCGCGGTGGGGGCCGGTGACGACAACACTGTGACGCTGGCGCAGGCGCAGGTGCGATCGCCGTCCGATCCCGGCTACGTGCCGACCGCGCCGCCCGCGATCTCGAAAGAGGATGCGCTGGAACTGCTCGTCGACGCCGGCTACGTGGTGGAGCCGGTCGAATCGCCGACACCGGCGACACCCGGTACGCCCGCTCCGGACAACGACCGCGGCCGCATCATCAAGGACGGGGTGCCGCTGTCGTTGGTGCTCGGTGTCGCCGCCAACGATCCGACCTCGGTCGCGGTCGCCAACACCGCCGCCGACCAACTGCGCAACGTGGGCATCGAAGCATCCGTATCGGCGCTCGACCCGGTGGCGCTCTATGGCGACGCGCTGACGAACAACCGCGTCGACGCCGTCGTCGGCTGGCATCAGGCCGGCGGTGACCTCGCCACGGCGCTGGCATCGCGCTACGGCTGCCGCGCGCTCGAGGCCACCGCGATCGCGACGACCGAGCCGGAAACGTCTGCGCCGCAGACATCAACCCCGGAGACCCCAGAGACCCCGGAGACCACCTCGACCACAACCGCGACCGCGCCGACGACCGCGCGGCCGGCCCCGTCCACAACGGCGACGTCGACCACCCCGGAAAGTCCCGCGCCGGAAAACAGCGAGTTGGTCCAGGCGCCAAGCAATATCACCGGTATCTGCGATCGCAGCCTGCAGCCGAAGATCGACGCCGCACTCGACGGCAGCGAGCCCATCGACGCCGTCATCACCGCGGTGGAACCGCGACTGTGGAACATGTCGACGGTGCTGCCGATTCTGCAGGACACCACGATCGTCGCGGCCGGGCCGAGCGTGCAGAACGTCAAGTTGTCCGGCGCCGTGCCGATCGGCATCGTCGGCGACGCCGGTACGTGGGTGAAAACCCGTCAGTGAGAGGGTAATTGGTCCTCGCGGCGTTCGCGCATCAAACGCAGGCCGTGCGCGGCATATGCCGCGATCGCGAACACGGCGAGAAACCAGTACGGCGGGTGCGCCAGTTCCCACACGAACAACGCCGCAAAGAGCGGGGAGCGCTGGGTGATCGCCAGGACCCCGGCCGCACATGTAAGCGCCAGCGCCGACACGTGGATATCGGTGTCGGCCAGCTGATTGAGCACAAGTGCGACCACCGACCCGGTGGCCGCGCCGGTGGCCAAGGCGGGGGTGAGCAGGCCGCCGACGGCCCCGGCGCGCAGAAACCCTGCTGTCAGAAGCGGTTTCAACAGCAGGATGACGCAGGCGGCGCCGAGGGTCATCCCGCTGTCGACAGCCACCGTCAGAATGCTTCGCCCGTTGCCGGGTAGTTCTGGGTACCAGATCGAGCAGATGCCGGTCAGCAGACCGGCCGCCGCGATCGCGGGGATCAGGATCCAGGACTTGTACTGCACCTTGGGGCGCGCGGCGTCCATCATCCGGTTGAACGCCAGACCGATGGCTCCGGCCAGCGGTGCGACGGCCAGCGCGAGGAACGCGAACAGATAGGACGTCGACGCGTCCGGCCAATCCAGCGGGTGTTCGAGATGGGTGACGGGCGCGGCGACCGCGACCGCGAGGCTCGAGGTGATCAGCGCTGTGCCCAGCACCCGCGGATGCCAGCTGCCCAGCAGGATCTGCGCGGCGAACAAGGCCCCGCCCAGCGGCACGCTGTAGACCGCACCCAGTCCGGCGCCGGCCGCGCAGGCGAGCAGAATCTCACGGTCGCGCGCCGTGAGCGACAGCCGCGTGGTGCCGAAATCGCCTAGTGCAGCGGACAGTTGACGGGGTGCGCCTTCGCGCCCCAGCGACGCCCCCGCGCCGACGAGCAGCACTTGGAGGAACGCGTCGATGGACATCGCGACCCGGGGGATGGGCCGGTGCTCCTTGATGGTTCCGGCGAGCGGGGGAACGGCGGTGCGCCGTCGTAGCATCCACCACCCGAAGCCGGCGAGCGCACCGCCGACCATCGGACCGACCGCGCGCCGCACCGGACTACTGCCGCCGACACCGGACAGCAGCGTGCCGAAGGAGTAGTGGTACGTCAGATGTTCGATCGCGTGCAGCAGCAGCGTGGTCGCCGCGCCCGCCACCCCGGCGAGCAGCCCGACGATGATGATCGCGCATACGAACTCTAGGGTGCGGCGCGACACCAGGTGAATCTAGCCCCAATCATCGTGCAAGCTGTGCCAATGGAGAGTCCACGGCTGCTGTTCGTCCACGCGCATCCCGACGACGAGACGTTGACGACGGGCGCGACGATCGCGCACTACGTCGCCCGGGGTGCGCGGGTGCGGGTGGTCACGTGCACCCTGGGCGAGGAGGGCGAGGTGATCGGCGACCAGTGGGCGCACCTGGCCGTCGACAAGGCCGACCAACTCGGCGGGTTTCGCATCGGTGAGCTGACGGCGGCACTGCAGGCGCTCGGTGTCCACGAGCCCGTCTTCCTCGGCGGCGCCGGCCGCTGGCGAGACTCGGGGATGGAAGGGACGCCGTCACGACGTCATCGACGCTTCATCGACGCCGATCCCGCGGAGGCGGTGGGCGCGCTGGTCGCGATCATTCGTGAGCTGCGCCCGCACGTCGTCGTCACCTACGACCCGAACGGCGGCTACGGGCACCCCGACCACATCCACACCCACGAAGTGACGATGGCGGCGGTTGCGGCGTCGGCTGGCTCCGAATATCCGGGCGAGCCGTGGACCGTGCCGAAGGTGTACTGGACCGTGCTCTCGACGACGGCGATCGCCGAGGGTCTGAACGCGCTCGAAGATGTGCCAGACGAATGGATCCGGGTGTCCATCGACGACGTGTCGTTCGGTCATCCCGACGAGGCGATCGACGCGGTCATCGACGTCCCGGATCAGCTGCCTGCCAAGGTGGCAGCCCTGCGGGCGCACGCCACCCAGGTCACCGTCGCGCCCAACGACCGCTCGCTGGCGCTGTCGAACAACATCGCTCTGCCGGTCGGCGCCGTCGAGCACTACATCCTGGTGTCGGGCGAGGCGGGCGCCCGCGACCGTCGCGGGTGGGAAACCGATCTGCTTGCGGGTCTGAACCTCGAATAGCGGGGGCTCAACGGGGTAAGCTCCCCGTCAACTGGTGCGCGTGGAAGGGACGACAATGGACCCCGATCTGGATCCGAACCTGCAGCACTGGCAGGACCGGCTCGACAACTTTCAGTGGGTCATCGGTTCGATCGCCAGCGTGATCGACAGCATCCCGACCTGACCTCGCCCACTCCCAGCGCTGACTATCAGCGCGTCGCTGTTCTGACGCTGCTCGCCATCGACGGTGTCCTCTGCGCGATCCTCGCGTCGTTCTTTCTCCCGTTCTACCTCGGCACGTGGCCGTTTCCGATCAGCGCGCTGATCGGTGGCCTGATGAATGCCGCACTGGTGTGGGCCGCGCTGCATTGGACCTCGTCGCCGAGAACGGCGGCGGTGCCGCTGTTCACCTGGCTGCTGACCGTTGCGCTGCTGTCGCTGGGCGGACCCGGCGACGACATCGTCTACGGCGGCGCCGGGGTCATGGCCTACGGGACCCTGCTGCTGATCGCACTCGGCACGCTGCCCCCCGCAGCGGTGCTGTGGCGTCACATGAACGCCTGAGTGTCACTTTGCGTCGGCGGTGTCTCCGGCGCCTGGGTCACCCGGGCTGCCCGCGCCGTCATCATTTGATGACGGCGCCTTGGTCACCTTCGGTGCCAGTGACTGTGCAAGTTCGGCCAGCTTCGTGGTCAGGCTGCCGGTACGCGACCCGGTCGTGCTCGGGCCGTGGAACGACCGTCCACCCGGCGCGGTGACGAGGGAGTGGCGGATCTGACCTTGCGCGCGGACCGTTCCGGGCGAATTGGTCGGCTCAGTCGCGCCCTCGGTCTGATTCTCGAGTTGATCGGTTGCCGGACCGGGGTTGGTCTCCCCGGTGGCGACGATCGCTTCGATCTGCTCTTCCCCGCCAGTGCCCAGGCCTCCGTCGAGTTCGCCGGCACCTTCCTCGTGCGTTAGCTCGTCACCTTGGGTGAGCTCTTCCCCTCCGCCCAAGAATTCCTCGTGCGTGGGCAGTTCACCGAGGTTTTCGGTTCCCGCCTGCTCTGCAGTCTGGCCAAAGAGTGACGTCGTCCTCAACTCGGCATCCGCATCTTCCGCGGCTAGGGGGCCGATGGGGGGAATCGGGGGTAGCGGTGGCAGCCAGAAAGCCAATTGATCGTTCGCCAGGTAGATGAACGAGTTGATGGTGTCGATTCCGACGTTGACCAATCCCTGCCCAAAGCTGATGTTCCCCCCGAGCCAGTCGGCGATGTTGAACGTGATGCTTCGTACGATGCGTTCGCCGAAATCGTAGAAAATCGAGATCTGGGGGGCCAGCCATCCCACGTAGGGAACCCAGCCAACGGCGTAGGCAGCGACGTCGAATCCCCACTCCACCCACGGTTCGATGGCGTTGTAGACGTTCTTGATAGTGCTGTCGATCGAATTGCCGACGATGACCGGCGGGAAGTTGGGCTCCGGGAATTCGGCACCGAGGCTCGGCGGCACGATGATTCGTTCGAGCCATTCGATGAGGAGATTCGGCAGGTCGACAGATGCGACTGACGGCCCGAGTTGCGCCTCTGACGATTTGCGCTGGTATGCGAGCCAGGGGGGTTGCAGTGGCTCCACCGCCGCCGCCAGCCGGACCGCCGGATCCGGCGCGGGCGCGTCGGAGGGATGCACCGGAGCGATCACGGCCGCGCTTACTGCGAGCATGCTCACCCCCGCCGCCATTGCCGAGCGTGCAGAGTGTTTCATGTTGTCCTCCCGGAAAGCCCCGACTCCGATAACCTACGCCACTGTTTGCTCGTGCGTAAATGGACCGCACCTTTTGCTTTGCTGACGTCGCCCACCCGGCGGTGGCGCACCGACTGCGTCAATTGGCGGACTAATGTGACCGATATGTCAGGCGCCCATGTTTCAGAATGTGAGACGCGCGGATGATCTTCGACGGACGCGGGGTTACACGGGAGTGGCTCTGAACCCCCAGCATGGCGCCGATCTGCCCAGCCCGGTGATCCCACCGAAGTCAGGCACACCCAGCCCTGCAGGCCTGCGGCGCGTACTGCGCCGCGCCCGCGACGGCGTGGCACTCAATGTCGAGGAAGCAGCGATCGCGATGACCGCGCGTGGGGATGACCTCGCGGATCTGTGCGCCAGTGCCGCCCGCGTGCGTGATGCCGGCCTGGAAGCGGCCGGCCGGCGGGGTCCGACCGGACGGCTGCCGGTGAGTTACTCGCGCAAGGTGTTCATCCCCGTCACTCATCTGTGCCGAGACACCTGCCACTACTGCACGTTCGTCACGGTGCCCGGCAAGCTGCGGGCACAGGGCCTCGGCATGTACATGGAGCCCGACGAGATCCTCGAGGTCGCCCGTCGCGGTGCCGAAATGGGTTGCAAGGAAGCGCTGTTCACGCTCGGTGACCGGCCTGAGGCGCGTTGGGACGAGGCCCGGCAGTGGCTCGACGAGCGCGGCTATGACTCGACGCTGGACTACGTCCGCGCGATGGCCATCCGGGTGCTGGAGGAAACCGGGCTGTTGCCGCACCTGAATCCCGGCGTGATGAGCTGGTCGGAGTTGAGCCGGCTCAAGCCGGTGGCCCCGTCGATGGGCATGATGCTGGAGACCACCTCGCGGCGCCTGTTCGAGACCAAGGGACTGGCCCACTACGGCAGCCCGGACAAGGATCCGGAAGTCAGGCTGCGCACGCTGGCCGACGCCGGCCGTCTGTCGATCCCCTTCACGACCGGACTGCTCGTCGGGATCGGCGAAACGCTGGAAGAGCGTGCCGAAACCATCCATGCGATCCGGCGATCGCACAAGGAGTTCGGACACGTTCAGGAAGTGATCGTGCAGAACTTCCGGGCCAAGGACCACACCGCGATGGCGGCGACGCCGGATGCCGGCTTCGAGGACTTCGTCGCGACGATCGCGGTGACGCGCCTGGTGATGGGACCCAAGGTCCGCATCCAGGCGCCACCGAACCTGGTGTCGCGCCAGGAATGCCTGGCGCTGATCGGCGCCGGAGTCGACGACTGGGGCGGGGTGTCGCCGCTGACCCCCGACCACGTCAACCCCGAGCGGCCCTGGCCCGCGCTCGACGAGCTGTCCGCGGTCACGGCAGAGGCCGGTTACGACTTGGTGCAGCGTTTGACTGCTCAGCCGCAATACGTGCAGGCCGGTGCCGCGTGGATCGACCCGCGGGTACGTGGGCATGTCGACGCGCTGGCCGACCCCGAGACCGGTCTGGCCTTGGACGTCAACCCCACCGGACGGCCATGGCAGGAACCCGACGAGGCCTGGGAGTCTCTCGGTCGCACCGACCTTCACTCGGCCATCGACGATGCCGGCCGCCTCACCGAGACGCGTAGCGATCTGGGAAGTGCGTTCGGTGACTGGGAGTCGATCCGCGAGAAGGTGCACGAACTGGCCGCCCAGGCTCCTGAACGCATCGACACCGACGTGCTTTCGGCGCTGCGCTCCGCCGAGCGCGATCCGGCCGCACTCTCCGACGACGCATACCTGGCCCTCGCAATGGCGGACGGCCCGGCGCTGGATGCTGTTGCCGCACTGGCGGACTCATTGCGGCGCGATGTCGTCGGCGACGACGTGACCTTCGTCGTCAACCGCAACATCAACTTCACCAACATCTGCTACACCGGCTGCCGGTTCTGCGCGTTCGCCCAGCGCAAGGGTGACGCGGACGCGTTCTCGCTTTCGGTCGACGAGGTCGCCGACCGTGCATGGGAGGCGCACGTCGCGGGTGCGACCGAGGTGTGTATGCAGGGCGGCATCGATCCGGAGTTGCCCGTCACGGGCTACGCCGATTTGGTGCGCGCGGTCAAGGCACGCGTGCCATCCATGCATGTGCACGCGTTCTCGCCGATGGAGATTGCCAACGGAGTCACCAAGAGCGGCACCAGCATTCGGGACTGGCTCACCGAGCTTCGTGAGGCGGGACTGGGTTCCATCCCGGGCACCGCCGCCGAGATCCTCGACGACGAGGTCCGCTGGGTGCTGACCAAGGGCAAGCTGCCGACGTCGATGTGGATCGAGGTCGTCAGCACCGCACACGAAGTCGGGTTGCGGTCGAGTTCGACGATGATGTACGGCCACGTCGACACGCCGCGCCACTGGGTCGGCCACCTTCGCGTGCTGCGCGAGATCCAGGACCGCACCGGCGGATTCACCGAATTCGTACCGCTTCCGTTCGTCCATCAGAGCTCCCCGCTGTACCTCGCGGGTGGGGCGCGGCCGGGGCCGACGCACCGCGACAACCGCGCCGTGCATGCGCTTGCGCGAATCATGCTGCACGGCCGGATCGACAACATCCAGACCAGCTGGGTCAAGCTCGGTGTCGAGCGCACCCAGGTGATGCTCAACGGTGGTGCCAACGATCTGGGCGGGACGCTGATGGAGGAGACCATCTCGCGGATGGCCGGTTCCGAGTTCGGCTCGGCCAAGAGCGTGGAAGAGCTCACCTCGATCGCCGAGGGCATCGGCCGGCCGGCGCGACAGCGCTCCACGACATACACGCCTCTGGCTGCCTAGCCTTACCTAACAAGAAGTGCCTGAAACGCACTGCTGCGCCAGGCTTTACGGAAACTCAAGGCAAAAAGAACGCTCCTGCGACTGCAACGCGTATACCTTGAATGTCGCAATCCTCAACCGTTGGAGCGGCCATGGACACGATCTCCGGAATCCCCGCGCATGCCCTGTTGGTACACGGCATCGTGGTACTCGCGCCCTTGACCGCCTTGCTCGTGATCCTGTGTGCAATCTGGCCCGCGGCACGTCGTCGGCTGGTGTGGCTGGTGTTGGCTCTCGCCGTGGTGACGGCAGTGCTCACACCGTTGACCACATCAGCTGGTGAATGGCTTCTGGAGCACGGGGGCCCGCCGCGGCCGATTCTGCAGGAGCATGCCGAGCGCGGAGAGTGGATGATCTACTTCTCGGTCGCCATGCTGATCGTTGCGGTGGCGCTGGCGGCGCTGCATTGGATGGAAGGCCGGTCGGACAAACCGCGGAAGGCCGCGGCGGCGATGCTGGCCGTCGTGGCCCTGCTGGTGGGCGTGTCGTCCATCATCACCGTCGTGCGGATCGGCGACAGCGGCGCGCAGGCGGTCTGGGGCGATCGGGGCTGAACTGGCGTATTCGCCTCGGATGGTGGCCTGAAATAAAACCGGACTGGGGTCCGTTTATCTGCTACGAAGGCGCCGGGGAGGCCGGCGCTCCGTAGAGGAAGAGATTCACGAATGACCACTGCCACCGGCGCCACCGGAACCGCCCAGCTCGCCACGGGTACCTGGGCCATCGACCCCGTGCACTCCACCATCGGCTTCTCCGTACGTCACCTGATGGTGAGCAAGGTCCGGGGCACCTTCGACACCTTCAGCGGCGCGATCGTCGTCGCCGAGGACGGCACCCCGTCCGTGACCGCGGAAATCGCCGTCGACTCCATCAACACCCGCAACGAGCAGCGCGACGCACACGTCCGCTCCGCCGACTTCTTCAACGCCGAGCAGTATCCGACCGCCACCTTCACCTCGACCGGCGTCCGGTCTGACGGTGACTCCTACCTGGTCGACGGCGACTTCACCCTCAAGGGTGTCACCAAGCCGGTCACCCTGGAACTGGAGTTCAACGGCGTCAACCCCGGCATGGGACACGGCGAGGTCGCCGGGTTCGAGGCGTCGGTGGTGTTGAACCGCAAGGACTTCGGCATCGACATCGACATGCCGCTGGAAACCGGTGGCACCGTCGTCGGTGACAAGATCGCCGTCACCCTGGAGATCGAGGCACTCAAGCAGGCGTAACACCCGCCGCACAACGAACTAGCGCGTCTGCAGGACGAGATCCTGCAGACGCGCTAGCTGCGTTTCGGTCTACATGTCCAAGCAGCTGCTCCCCCCGTCGCTGGCCGGGATGTCGATGTTCTTGGCCGAGAACTCGGCAACCACACCGTTGTTCGTGACTGCGAGCGAATCCACCCGGAGGTTGTACTTGTTGTCGGTGAGTTCGCCCGTCATCTCGTCGAGCTTGGACTGCAGGTCTTCCTGAGGGAGGTCTAGATCTCCGCCGAGTGTGAAACCGTCGGGCTGGATTTCCAGCTTGATTCCGCCGTCGGCGGTCGTCTCCGGCTTGACGGCGATGCTGCTGTCGAACATCCCTTCCAGGGTGACGATTCCGGTCGACGGGTCGGTCTTGACGTTCGTCACGACCTCGTCGGTCGAGATCCAGTCCGACAGGAAGCTCAAGAAGCTGCCCTCGAGGTATTCGTCGATGGCCTCTTTCATGGCGGTGTTGGCAGACTGCCGAATGCCTTCGGACGTCCAGTCGATGGTCGCGTTGATCGCGCCGATGGTGCCCCGGTCGTTCGCGCCGCCGTTGAGGTCGAGGTCGTCGACCGCGATGTCCGCGGTGACCCCGTCAACGCCGCGGATGGGTCCGTCGGTGGCGATCGTGAACCCGGAGTACTTGTCGTCGAAGTACTGCATGAGAACCGGCGGCGAGGTCTCGAAGGTCACATCGACGGAGTCCTCGGACCCCTCGATGAAGCATGCGGCGGCCGATTTGACCTTGTCGACCGCGACTGAACGTGCGTAGAACTCGGCGCCGAGCACTCCCGCGGCGGCGGTCGCGAGAACTATCACGAGGATGAGGACGACCGCGAGCGGACCACGGCCGCGCTTGCGTTTCGCAGGCGGCTGGGCCGGGGGAGCCGGCGGTTGAACCGGGGGCAAAGGCGGCTGCACCGGCGGGACCGGACGGGAGAGCTGCGGAGCCGGCCGCATGGGATAACCCTGAGCCTGAGTGGGTGCGGAATAGAACTGCGGAGCCGGCCGCATCGGATGGCCCTGAGTGGGCGCGGAATGGAATTGCGCTCCGCGCGTCGGGCCGAGCGTGTTGGCGGCGTACCGGGGGTAGGTCATGTCTTGGTCCTTCTGAGTCAGTCGCGACGACGAGGCGGTCGTGGTGATTGACGGAAAGACTGAGCGAGTGCGCTTGGAGAATCCTTAACGGCCGAGCGATGGCCCGGTCAGAGCCGGGCCGCCAGCTCGGTCCCCTGTTTGATGGCCCGCTTGGCGTCGAGTTCGGCGGCCTCGGCCGCACCGCCGATGACGTGCGGACGGACGCCCCTGGAGCGCAGCGCGTCCTCGAGATCGCGCACCGGCTCCTGGCCGGCGCAGATCACCACGTTGTCGACGTCGAGCACCCTTGGGTTCGCCCGCTCGGAGCCGAAGCTGATGTGCAGGCCGTCGTCGTCGATGCGCTCGTAGTTCACACCGGACAGCTGCTGTACGCCCTTGGCCTTCAGCGCGGCCCTGTGCACCCAGCCCGACGTCTTACCCAGTCCCTTGCCCTGCGGGCCTTTCGTGCGCTGCAGCAGGTACACCTCGCGGGCGGCCGGCGCGGGGATCGGTGTCGTCAGCGCACCGCGGGTCTCTTGCGGGTCGGCCACGCCCCATTCGGCCTTCCACTCCTTGAGAATGATCGACGGCGATCTGTATTCGTCTGCCGGCCCCGCCGGCGTGGTCACCAGAAACTCGCTCACGTCGAACCCGATTCCACCCGCGCCGACGACGGCCACGCTCTTGCCGACCGGCCTGCCGGTGATGGCGTCGGCGTAGGACAGCACCATGGGATGGTCGATGCCGGGGATGTCGGGCATCCGCGGCGAAACCCCGGTCGCCAGCACCACCTCGTCGAACCCGGCCAGTTCGTCAGCGCTCGCCCGGGTCCGTAGCCGGACGTCGACGCCGTGCTTGTCGAGCATGCGGGTGTAGTAGCGCAGCGTCTCGCTGAACTCTTCCTTGCCGGGAATCCTTCTCGCCAAGTCGAATTGGCCGCCGACGGCGTCACCCGCCTCGAACAGCGTCACCCGGTGGCCGCGCTGCGCCGCGCTGACGGCGGTGGCCAGGCCCGCGGGCCCGGCGCCGACCACCGCGACGCGCTTGGCGAGTCGCGTCGGGCTCAGCACCAGCGTCGTCTCGTGACCGGCCCGGGGGTTCAGCAGACACGAGACCGTCTTGTGCACGAACGCGTGGTCCAGGCAGGCCTGGTTGCACGCGATGCAGGTGTTGATCTCGTCGGCGGCATCGGCCTGCGCCTTGCGTACCCAGTCCGGGTCCGACAACAGCGGACGCGCCATCGAGATCAACTGGACATGTCCCTCGGTGAGAATCTGCTCGGCGGCTTGGGGCATGTTGATTCGGTTCGACGCCACCACCGGAATGCCGATGTGCTCGGCCACCGCATTGCTGATGTCGACGAACGCGCTGTTGGGGACTGAGGTGACGATCGTCGGCACCCGCGCCTCGTGCCAGCCGATGCCGGTGTTGATGATCGTCGCGCCCGCTGCCTCGACTTCAGTTGCCAGCGCGACGATTTCGTCCCAGCTCTGACCGTCCTCGACGTAGTCGGCCATCGACATCCGATAGCAGATGATGAAGTCCTCGCCGACGGCAGCGCGGGTGCGACGGACGATCTCGTCGGGGAAGCGCCTGCGATTTTCCGGTGTTCCGCCCCATTTGTCCTTGCGCTTATTGGTGCGCGGCGCCAGGAACTGGTTGAGCAAATAGCCCTCGCTGCCCATGATCTCCACACCGTCGTACCCGGCGTCGCGGGCCAGCAGCGCACACTTCACGAAGTCGTCGATCGTGCCCTCGACGTCGCGCAGGGCGCGCGGCCTGAACGGGTTGATCGGCGCCTTGATCGACGACGCGCTGACCGAAAACGGGTGGTAGGCATAACGTCCCGCATGCAGGATCTGGAGCAGGATCTTGCCGCCCTCGGCGTGTACGGCTGACGTGATCCTGCGGTGCCTGCGGGCGTCCGACGACGTGAGCAGCTGCGCCGCGAATGGCAGCAGCCAGCCCGTGCGGTTCGGCGCGTAGCCACCGGTGATGATCAGTCCGACGCCGCCACGGGCGCGTTCGGCGAAATACGCGGCCAGCCGGTCGGTGTCGCGTGCGCGATCCTCGAGGCCGGTGTGCATCGACCCCATGACGACGCGATTGCGCAGGGTGGTGAAGCCGAGATCCAACGGCGACAACAGGATCGGATACGTCACCGGCCCGCCCCCGAGGACCTATCGAGGGCCGCGGCCACTTCGTCGAGCCAGTCGATGGCGCTCTCCTCGGCCCGGATGCCGCCGCGTAGCACGAGGTGCTGGTGCAGGGCGGCACCGCTCAACACGCTGGGGTCGGGGAACTGCTGTTTCTCGAACCCCCGATAGATGTCGAGCAGCTCGGCACGCTCGGAACGCAACGAACCGACCTGAATGCGCAGCGCGTCGACGTCCCCGTATTCGGCGCCGCGCACCTTGACGGCCAGATCGCGGGTGCGGGTGTCGGCCACCGTGCTGCCGCGTCCGGACAACGGTTCGGCGATCCAGCGGGCGAGTTCGCCGCGGCCCGCCTCGGACACCGTGTACACCTTCTTGTCCGGCCTGCCTCGTTGGGAGACGGGAGTGACGACCACCCAGCCGTCGTTCTCCATCGTCCGCAGCGTGCGGTAGATCTGCTGGTGGGTCGCCGCCCAGAAGTACCCGATGGACCGGTCGAACCGGCGCGCAAGTTCGTATCCCGAACCGGACTGCTCACATAGGGCGACGAGGATCGCGTGGGGCAGGGCCACCCGCGCAGCCTAGGTCGGCGGTCGATTCATATGCAACTTGTTGCATCGTGCTCCGACACTGAGCCGCACCGGCGTCAGGGCGATGCTGAGCGCCCGATCAGCGGGTTGACATGATGGCGTGTGGTGACTGGTCTAGCTGTATCTGCGACGTCTAGTATCAGTAACCACGCGCAACCCATAACCGGGTGGCGCGTGAAGTTAGGGCACACTGAGACGACCGTCCAGGTATGGATTCCGCATACTTGCTCAGAACTCATGGGCCTTGACCCGAGATGGCAGCCCCATTGGACAGGAGATCGAGGAGCAACCTGTGACGTACACGATTGCCGAACCCTGCGTTGACTTGAAAGACAAGGCATGTATCGAGGAGTGCCCTGTCGACTGCATCTATGAGGGCGCACGCATGCTGTACATCCACCCGGACGAGTGCGTGGACTGCGGTGCCTGCGAACCTGTCTGCCCGGTGGAGGCCATCTACTACGAGGACGATGTGCCGGACCAGTGGTCCAGCTACACGCAGATCAACGCCGACTTCTTCGCTGAGCTCGGATCTCCGGGCGGTGCGTCCAAGGTCGGGCAGACCGACAACGACCCCCAGGCGGTCAAGGATCTGCCGCCGCAGGAAAAGGACTGATAACGGCTCGCTCGCAGCGCGTATCGGCGTCCTTGCCGCTGTTCCCCTGGGACACCCTGGCCGACGTCACCGCGCTGGCCCGGTCACACCCTGACGGCATCGTCGACCTCTCGGTAGGCACACCCGTCGACGACGTGGCTCCGGTGATCCGTGACGCACTGGCCGCGGCCGGTTCCGCCCCCGGCTACCCGACGACCGCAGGCACACCCGCGTTGTTGGCGTCGGCGGTGGCGGCGCTGCAACGCCGATACGGCATCACCGGTCTCGCCGAGCATGCCGTGCTGCCGGTGATCGGAACCAAGGAGCTCATCGCGTGGCTGCCGACGTTGCTCGGCCTGTCACCTGATGACCTGGTCGTGGTGCCCGAATTGGCCTACCCGACCTACGAGGTCGGGGCACGGCTGGCTGGAACACCGTTCGTACGCGCGGATTCACTGACGCAGCTGGGTCCGCAGTCGCCCGCACTGGTGTACCTGAACTCGCCGAGCAACCCCACGGGCAAGGTGCTGGGCGTCGACCACCTGCGCAAGGTCGTCGGCTGGGCTCGGGAGCGCGGCGTCCTCGTCGCCTCCGACGAGTGCTACTTGGGACTGGGCTGGGAGGACCAGCCGCTCTCGGTACTGCATCCCGATGTCTGCGACGGTGACCACACCGGGCTGTTGGCGATCCATTCGCTGTCGAAGACGTCGTCGCTGGCGGGATACCGCGCCGGTTTCGTCGCCGGTGACCCGTCGGTGGTGGCCGAACTGCTGGCCGTGCGCAAGCACGCGGGCATGATGATGCCGACTCCGGTGCAGGCCGCGATGCGTGCCGCACTCGACGACGACGAACACGAACGGGAGCAGCGCGCGCGTTACGAGCGGCGCAGGACCGTACTCATGCCCGCGCTGCAGGGGGCCGGCCTGACCGTCGACAATTCGGAAGCGGGACTCTACATCTGGGCCACGCGCGGCGAGCCGTGCCGCGACACCGTCGCCTGGCTGGCCCAGCGAGGCATCCTGGTGGCGCCCGGTGAGTTCTACGGGCCCGGGGGAGCTCGGTACGTCCGGGTCGCGTTGACCGCTTCCGATGAGCGCATAGCCGCTGCGGTACAACGACTTACGGGCTAGCGATCAGTCGAGCAGACCCATCGACATCGCGGTGGTCACCGCCGCCGTGCGGTCGGAAACGCCGAGCTTGTTGAACGTCCGAAGCAGATGGGTTTTGACCGTGGCTTCGCTGATGTGCAGTGCACGCCCGATATCAGCGTTGGTCATACCGGTCGCCACCAGCCCGAGAACCTCGACCTCGCGGGTCGACAACGCTGCCGAAACAGGTTGGCGCACAAAGCGGACCAGCCGGTCGGCAACCGTCGGCGCCAGCACCGTCTTACCTCGCGCCGCGTCGCGAACGGCCTCGGCGAGTTCGGATCGCGTCGCATCCTTCAGCAGATAGCCCGCCGCACCCGCTTCGACCGCGCGCAGGATGTCGGTGTCGGACTCGTACGTGGTGACGACGACGATGCGTGTCCCCGGCAGCGCCGCGAGGATTCGCTCGGTGGCTGTGACGCCGTCGACGTCCGGCATCCGCAGATCCATGAGAATGACGTCAGGTTGCAGGGATTCGGCCATCACGACCGCCTCCGCGCCCGACCCCGCCTCGCCCACGACGACGAGGTCGGCCTCGGCGTCGATCATGCCCCGCAAACCCTCCCGGACCACCGGATGGTCGTCGACGAGCAGCACCTTCGTGATGGCGGCCGTCATGTCGGCACCTCGACCGTCAACGTCGTCCCGCCGCCGGGACCGGTGGACAGGGTCATCGCACCTCCGACCTGCGCCACCCGGGTTCGCATTCCGCGCAGCCCGAAGCCCTCTGGGTGCCTGCTGTCCATTCCAATACCGTTGTCTGTCACCGTAAGCCGGACTCCTGAGGTCGACGGTGCCAGGTCGACGGTGACCGCGCTGGCCTGCGCGTGTTTGCGAATGTTCGCGAACGCCTCCTGCGTGGCACGCAGCAGCACCACATCGGCGGCCATGCTCTGGGTGGGCAGATCGTCGGCGATGCGGGCGGTGACCGCGGCGTCGGTCTCGGCGGCGAGTCGATCGCACTGTCGTTGGATGGCGGCGGGCAGCGTTTCCTCCAGCGGACTCGGCGTCAGTTCGGCCACCATCGCCCGCGCTTCGGCGAGGTTCTCCCGTGCAGTGGCGCCGATCAATTCGACGTGCCTCTTCGCCGCGGCGGTATCGGTTTCCAGCTCCGGTTCGACGGCCTGGGCGAGCATGACGATGCTGGTGAACCCCTGAGCTAGCGTGTCGTGGATCTCGCGGGCCAGTCGTTCCCGTTCCGCCGCAGTGCCCGCCGCCCGAGACAAACGGGCGCTCTCGGCGCGAGTGGCCGCCAGTTCGGAGACCAGGGTGGCCAGCTGTCTGCGTTGCCGCATCGACGTGATGATCACAGTCCCGATCACCGGCGCGATGATCACCCCGATGAGGGTGAACGCAATGGCGATACCGAGATTCGGCGAAGGAATTCCTTCCCTGACGATGACCAGGATCAGTGGGATCAGGTTGATCGCCGTGGTGATCACCAAGGCGACGCGCAGCGTCAGTGTCGCGAACACGATTGGATAGATCGTCGGCACCGCTGCCACCGCGACCGGAGAGGCCCACAGCGCCAGCGTCCACAGCGCGACCACAACTCCGACGAAACATGCTGCAGCCCAGCTGTTTTCAGGAAGCGCAAAGATCTTGCGGCCCAATGTCACCACGCAGAGCACCATGCCTGCGATCGCGGCGATCGCGACGGGTATGTCACCCGGAAAGCGATGATCGAGCACGACCACCGCGAACATGGCCGCCGCGCAGACGCCGACGACATAGACCATCCACAGCCAATGCCATTCGGCGCCTCGCGGGGCGTCCACACTCATACCGCGATTTTCCCCTAGCTTCGCTGCGGGCCCGATCCCTGGGTCGGTGCCCAGTTGCCGTGAAATCCGTGCGGTACGCGGGCCGGAAGGTGCACCGTAGCGACCGTTTCCAGCGTCTGCGCGTCGAGGAGCACAAGCTCACTGCGGTCGGTGGCCGGGTCGTAGACGAACCCCATGACGACCCCGTCGTCCTCGGCAGCGTCCGCGCTGGATGGCACGAAGACGAACTCGCCGGGTTCACGACCCGCGCCGAAGGTCGCCTTCTGGGTGCGTTTGGTCTCCAGGTCGTGCTTCAGGATCGAGTCCGCTTCGGTGATTCCTGCGGAGCCTCCGACATAGCCGACCGCGTAGCCGAACCTGTTCGGGCGACCGACGCGCCGCTCGTCGACCCGCGGGAACTCCTGGACGGTGTCGTCGAGGCGTTCTTCACGAACTCTGCCTGCGGCCAGATCGACGGTCCACCGGTCCAGAGTCTGCGTGCCGGGTACCAAGCTGTTGCCGGTCGTGAAGACCGACGAATGCCGAACGATGTCGAGCACAATGCTGTCGCCTTCCGGCGAAGACACGTCGTAGGCGTTCAGTGGATGGAAGACGTAGCAGGGCTGCACTTCGAACCAACGGATGTCGGCAGCGGTGCCCTCGCGAGGCATCACCCCGACGCGGGCCTGCCGTTCCGGGGCCCAGCGATAGGGCATGCCGCCCGAGGGCGCCCCGCCCCCCTGGCCGGATTTGCGCATGGCCCGTCGCAGGACGAAATCCGGCAGCGCGTGACGCTCCACGACATGGGTCAGCAGACCCGTGGCAGCCTTCGCCGTCGGAGTCTGTGCTTGGCCGCGCAGCTCCAGCGCGACCGGCAAGTCATAGAGCACGACATATTTTTCGGTGAGCGAGAAGTCGTGCATCATCGTCTGCGCCTTCAAACGGATGTCGACCGTACGACGCACCTTCCCGTCGACACCCGTCACGGTGTACCTCACGATGTTCCCGCGCACCGGGCTGTATGAAACGGCGTGCAGCTCACCGGTCACCGGGTCCCGCTTGGGGTGGGCGGAGTATCCGCCGAACAGCGTGCCGCAGAAGTCGGAGGGGCCGACGGTCTCCAGCTCGTCGGTCAGCTCGTACGGACGTCCGCCGGCCTCGACGATGGCCAGGGTCCTGCCGCCTTGTTCGAGGATGTTGGTGTTCGCCGCGAAGTCGAAGCCGCCCGCGGTCGGACCTCCGCGCCAGGTCTCGCCCAGCCGGCGCGCCACGGCCGCAGAGCGCACCCACCGGTTGCGGTACCACTGCGCCTGGCCGTCGCGCAGACGTAGTCCGTGCGCCATGCCGTCGCCGAGGAACCAGTGGTAGCGGGCGGGATCCGGATCGCCGAGAGGGTTGGGTCCGATGCGGAGATAGCGACCGTCGAGATACTCCGGGATGGTTCCGGTGACCTCTAGGTCGAGGGCGGTGATTTCCTCCCTGACCGGCGCGTAGTTGCCGTTGAGATAGGGATTGTCCGTGCTGCGGGTCCGGGCTGCGGTCGTCATGTACCGATCGTGCTCCGTTGGCGAGCGGTGCGCGACCACCTTGGGGCTGATTGCTGTGTCCGTCGAACGGTTGACAGTGATGACGTTTGCGTGACTAATCGATGCAAGAGCGATGCAATTTAGCGCGAAGCGGGTATCTATGTTCATAGGTTGGGGTCGCCAGCCCTGGGTAAGTTGGACCGCACACGGCGCGGAAGGAGTGGTGCGTGTCAGCGATCGGCTCACGCATGCTTGACGAGGTGGTGTCACGGGCGGCCAACGGGTCGCGGCCGGCTGCCGACCTGGGCGGCGAGCACTGGCGCAGTGCGTTGCGCCGTGCTGTGCAGGGGATCGTCGCCGAGTTCGTCGACACCCGGTGCGCACCCGAGCTTCAGGCTGCCGGGGTCGACATCGCGGCCGACGTGTTGCGCGATTTCCTCGACGGAGGCAAGTGCGTGCGGTCGACGTTCATGTACCTGGGCTGGTTGTGCGGCGCCGACCACGATCCTGCGGCGCTGCGAGCAGCCGCCGGCCTCGAGCTGCTGCACGCGTTCGCCCTCTTGCAGGACGATGTCATGGATAGCTCCACCCTGCGTCGGGGCCGAGACGCCGGCCACATCGCATTCGCGCAGTGGTATCGGCGGCGGGCGTTGCGCGGATCGCCGGATCGTTTCGGAGAATCCGCCGCGGTGCTGCTTGGGGATCTGTGCCTGGTCTGGGCGGCCCAGATGATGCGGGAGAGTCGCGTCCCGACCGCCGCCCTCGAGCGGGTCTGGCCTCGCTATGACGCGATGCGCACCGAACTCGCGATAGGACAATTCGCCGACCTGATCAACGACTCGAGCAGGTTCCCGACCCTGGACCGCGTGCTGTCGGTGTCGCGCCGCAAGTCCGGCAACTACACCGTGCGGCGACCACTTGAAATGGGCGCGGCCATGGCGGGCTGCGACGAGTCGGTGATGGCGATGCTCGGCGGCTACGGTGACGCCATCGGTGAGGCCTTCCAGATGCGTGACGATCTACTCGGCATCTTCGGATCGCCTTCGATCACGGGAAAGCCCAGCGGCAGCGACCTTTTGGAGGGCAAGGCGACAACCGTCGTAGCGGCCGCCTACCACCTGGCGGACAGGGTGCTGCGCAGGCAACTGCGCGGCCTGATGCGCGCGGACGCCCTCGACGTCGACGACATCAACCGCTGGCGTGAACTGATCGTCGCCACCGGCGCCGTCGATTGGATCGAGAAACTGATCGACTCGCGGCTCACGCATGCCCTGACGCTCGTCGACGGTGCCGACGTGCGCCCAGAGGTCCGAGTGGCCTTGGCGGACATGGCCACGGCATGCACTGCACGGACGGCGTGATCGTGAAAACCATTGGAGGCAACGCCCAGCGGGTGGTCGTGGTCGGTGCGGGCCTTGCGGGGCTGTCGGCGGCTCTGCATCTCGCAGGGCGTGGCCGGGAGGTCACGGTGATCGAACGGGCGCCACATCCCGGGGGACGGGTGGGGCGCCTCGACATCGACGGATACCGCCTCGATACGGGCCCGACCGTGCTGACGATGCCTGACCTCATCGACGACGCATTCGCTGCCGTCGGCGAATCGCTGTCCGATCGCCTCGACCTCATGCGGGTCGATCCGGCTTACCACGCGTCGTTCGCCGACGGCAGCTCCTTGAACGTGCACAGCGACCGAGAGGCGATGGCCGCCGAGATCGAGCGGTTCGCGGGCCGCGGGCAGGCCGACGGCTACCTGCAGCTACGTGACTGGCTGACCCGGCTCTATGACGTCGAGTTCGACGGTTTCATCGCATCGAACTTCGACTCACCGCTGTCACTGCTCACGCCTGCGCTGGCGCGGTTGACGGCCATCGGCGGCTTTCGTCGGTGGGATCGCATGGTGCGCAAGTTCATCAGCGACGAACGGCTGCGGCGGGTGTTCACCTTTCAAGCGCTGTACGCCGGGGTCCCGCCGCAGCGGGCACTGGCCGTATACGCCGTGATCGCCTACATGGACACCATCTCCGGAGTCTTCTTCCCGCGCGGCGGCATGCGCGCCCTGCCTGATGCGCTGGCCGCGGCCGCCGCCGGTGCAGGAGTCCAATTCCGTTACAGCGCCGCAGTTTCCGCACTGGAGCGCAGTGGGTCAGAGGTGACGGCCGTGCACACCAGCACCGGTGAGCGTGTCCCGGCAGACGCGGTCGTGCTGACCACGGAGCTACCGGAGACCTATCGCCTCCTCGGCCGTGAACCGCGCAGGCTGCTTCGGCTTCGGCCCGCACCATCGGCCGTCGTCGCGCACGTCGGTTGCCAGGCGGTCGATCCCGACGTCGGCCACCACACCATTCTGTTCGGCCAGGCCTGGCAGCAGACATTCCGGGACATCATCGACGACGGACGGGTGATGGGCGACCCGTCGCTGCTTGTCACCAGGCCCACGGCGGGTGACGCGGGGCTGGCGCCCGCCGGTCGCGATCTGCTCTACATCCTGGCTCCCGCGCCGAACACCGCTGTGGGCAATGTCGATTGGGCCGCAACGGGTCCGGCATACACCGACAGCATCTTGCGGGCCGTCCAGAACCGGATGCCGTCGCTCGGCCGCGGCGCCGAACTGCTGCACGTCGTCGACCCTGCGGACTGGGCGCGCCAGGGCATGCTGGCGGGCACGCCGTTCGCGCTGGCCCACACCTTCGGGCAGACCGGTCCGTTCCGGCCGGCGAACACCGTGCGCGGTATCGACAACGCCGTCCTCGCCGGATCCTCGACAGTGCCGGGGGTAGGTGTTCCCACAGCGTTGATGTCGGGCCGCCTGGCCGCCGACAGAATCACCGGCGCCGTGACCCGGCGACGCCAACTACGGGTGGTGCAATCATGATCAGCTCAGAACTCCATGCCGCCGGTGTCCACGACCCCGTGTTGCGGGACGCCTACCGACGCTGCCGCACCTTGAACTCGCAGCACGGTCGCACGTTCTTCCTTGCCACGAGGTTGCTCACCCCGCAGCAGCGTCCCGCCGTGCACGCGCTCTACGGATTCGCTCGGCGAGCCGATGACATCCTGGACGACTTCGACCCGTCGCTGTCCAGCGCGGAGCGTTCGGATGAATTGCAGCGGTTGGCGACACGGTTGTTCAACCGCATGACGACCGGCGCCACCGATGATGGTGATCCGTCGTTGGCGGCGGTGGTCGACACCGCGCGCAGATATGGCATCCCGTGGGAACACTTCGACGACTTCCTGTCCTCGATGCGAATGGATCTGACGACCACCGACTACCCCGATCGCGCTGCACTCGACCGATACATGTACGGCTCCGCCGAAGTGATCGGACTTCAAATGCTGCCCGTCCTGGGTACCGTCTGCGAATCCACCGAGGCTGCACCGTACGCCGCAGCACTCGGAAAGGCGTTCCAGCTCACCAACTTCCTGCGCGATGTCGATGAAGACCTGCAGCGCGGACGGATCTATCTACCCGCCGACGAACTGGCCGTCCACGACGTGGACCGCGACGTTCTGAACTGGTGTCACGACCATCGCCAGACCGACCCGCGAGTGCGGCGCGCTCTGGAGGAACAGCACGCGGAGACCAGACGCATCTACCGGTTCGCCGAGCAGGGCATTGCCCTGCTTCATCCTCGATCGAGACCGTGCATTTCGGCTGCGCTCACGTTGTACTCTGAAATCCTCGACCGCATCGAAGAACTCGAATTCGCGGTATTCGATCAACGCGCCACCGTCGGCACGGGCCGCCGACTCCAGGTCGCTGGTCGCGGGTTCATCGAAGCGTGGGTCGCCCGAGTGCGCCATTCAGGGACGTGACGATGGACCGTTGGGCGCTGGTCACCAAGGAGACGCTGTGAGTCTGTCCTCCAACGAGATTCCCGGTGCGTTTGACGCCGGGGCGCCTGCCTACGACAAGCTCGTCGGCGCCAATCCTGGCTACCACGATCACCTGCGACTCTCGGCGCAGCGTATGCGGATCGCCGACGATGGCCGTGGGTTACGCCTGCTCGACGCCGGATGCGGCACCGGGGCGTCGACCGCGGCGCTGCTGGCCGTCGCGCCCGAAGCCGAGATCGTCGCGGTCGACGCCTCGGAGGGGATGCTGACACAGGCGCGGGCGAAAGCGTGGCCGTCGTCGGTCAGCTTCGTGCAGTCTCGGATCGAGGACCTTGCCGACGCCGGCGTCGGCGGACCGTTCGACGGCATCCTGGCGGCTTACCTGATCCGCAACGTCACCGACAGAGACGGGCAGCTACGCAGGTTTCGTGAACTCCTGCGACCGGGCGGAACGCTTGCAGTGCACGAATACTCGGTCCGCGATTCCAAGTTCGCCACGGCGGTGTGGAACGCGGTGTGTACCGCGATCATCATTCCCAGCGGTCGCTTGCGCAGTGGTGATGCCTCGCTCTACACCTACCTCCGGCGCAGTGTGAACACCTTCGACGGCGTGGAAGCCTTCCGGCACAGGATGCAGGCGAACGGCTTCGAGTCCGTCCGCAGCGAGACGATGCCCGGTTGGCAGCGCAACATCGTGCACACTTTCCTGGGGCAGGCCCCACGACGATGACCGATTCGCGCGCTCAGACCCATCCCGCGCCATCTGGCGTGGCGAACGCATCTGAACTGGCAGAGCGCCCTCGCGTCGTCGTGGTCGGCGCAGGCATCGCGGGCCTTGCTGCGGCCACGGGATTGGCCGAGCGGGGCGTCGCGGTGGACCTCATCGAGCGCCAGGGCTACCTGGGCGGCCGGGTCGGCGGATGGACCGAGCGACTTTCCGATGACTCTGAGGTCGCGATGAATCGCGGCTTCCACGCGTTCTTCCGGCAGTATTACAACCTGCGAAACCTGCTGCGGCGCATCGATCCTGCGCTCGCGATGCTCAAGCCGGTGGATGACTACCCGCTTGTCGACGCCGAAGGCCGCACCGACACTTTTCGGGGTTTGCCGCTGACGCCACCGCTCAACGCGATGCTGTTCGCTCTGCGCAGTCCCACGTTCCGGCTACGAGACCTCGTCCGGCTCGACGCGCGAGCGGCCGCCCCGCTGGCGGCGGTGTCGGTACCGGACATCTATGACCGCCTCGACCACGTGGATGCTGACTCCTTCCTGCGCGACATCAACTTTCCCACAGCGGCGCGGCATCTGGCGTTCGAGGTTTTCTCCAGAAGCTTCTTCGCGGAGCCGACTGACCTGTCGGCAGCCGAACTGGCAGCGATGTTCCACATCTACTTTCTCGGCTCCCGCGAGGGGCTGATCTTCGACGTGGCCGATGCCAATTTCGATGTGGCGCTGTGGAACCCGCTGGGCGCCTACCTCGAGTCGCTTGGTGTTCGCGTACACCGCGAGACGTCGGTGAGCGAGGTGCGACACGGGCAGAGTTGGACGGTCGGTCTCGACGGCGGAGCGGAACTACACGCCGACGGTGTCGTTCTGGCTACCGATGTCGCCGGCCTGCAACGCATCGTCGAGAACTCTGCCGGTATCGGCGACGATGACTGGCGCAAGAGCGTGGCAAAACTCGGTCAAGCGCCGCCGTTCATCGTGCATCGGTTGTGGCTGGACAAGAAGGTGAATTCCGACCGAGCGCCGTTCATCGGAACAGGCGGCAGGCCACCGCTGGACAACGTCAGCGTGCTCGAGCGCTACGAACGCGAGGCGGCGGACTGGTCACGCGAGCATGGCGGATCGGTGGTGGAACTGCACTCATACGCGGTGAAGGCGCCTGACGATACTCTGCGTGACCGGCTGCTGGGTCGCCTCCACGAGCTGTATCCGGAGACCCGCGGTGCTCGGGTCGTCGCCGAAAAGGTGCTCTGGCACAACGACTGTCCGCGCTTCGCGCCAGGCGACTTCGCCGACCGGCCGGTCGTGACGACTCCCGATGACGGACTGGTGCTTGCCGGTGACGGTATCCGCATCGATCTGCCTGTCGCGCTGATGGAACGCGCCGCGACGACGGGATGGTCGGCGGCGAACCAACTTCTCGATCGCTTCGGCATTCGAGGTCACTCACTGCAGACGGTCCCGAACCACGGGCGGATGGCGCTGTTGAGTCGAGTCGCCGAACGGGTAAGGCCCAAGCCAGAATGAGCAGGATCGCGAAACTTCGGTCGCGGCTGTCCAAGACGGTCCCGTTCGACCTGCTGCCCGCGCTGTCGTGGCCCGCACAGCGACCGACCTACCGTGACGCCGTGCCGGCGGTGATCGACGCGGCACTGCGGCGTTCGCAACAGCGGCCGAGCGGCAACTGGTACGTCCTCGGCGCCAGTGACGCGATCAAGAACCGGCCATACGGCACGTCGGTGGCGGGACAGGAACTGGTTGCCTGGCGTGGCGCGGACGGTGCTCTGAAGGTGGGACCCGGCGCGTGCCCCCATCTTGGAGCAGACCTCGCGACCGGGACGGTCGACTGTGGTGCCCTGATATGTCCATGGCATGGGCTGCGACTGGAGGGCGGACGGGAGTTCGGTTGGCGGCCATATCCTTGCCACGACGATGGAGTGTTGGCGTGGGTGCGGCTCGACAGCATCGGAGGAGAAACACCGACCGAAATGCCCGTGTTGCCGGTACGCCCTGACGGCGAACAGATGCACGCTGTGACACGGCTCGTCGGAACGTGCGAGCCGAGCGACATCATCGCCAACCGGATGGATCCGTGGCACGGGTCGTGGTTTCACCCGTACTCGTTCAGCCGTCTGGAAGTGCTGTCGGCTCCGCCCGCCGACGATGACCTTCCCGAGGACATGGACCGCTTCCTCGTCGCAGTCACCTTTCGCATCGGCAGACTGGGGGTGCCGGTCGTCGCCGAATTCACCAGCTCAGAGCCGCGGACGATCGTGATGCGCATTGTCGACGGGGAGGGAACGGGCAGCGTCGTGGAAACCCATGCCACACCGGTGGGTTCGGGCCCCGACGGATCTCCGCGCACCGCGGTGATCGAGGCCGTGATCGCCCATTCGGACCGATCGGGCTTCGCCTACGCGACGCGCGCAGCGCCGTTGATCAAGCCGTTCATGCGGCATGCGGCCGCGAGGCTGTGGCGTGACGACCTGGCTTACGCCGAACGAATCTTCAAGCTGCGCAGCCTTTGATCAGTTCGTGTCGGCGGTGGCGCGCAGTCCGAGCGAGAACAGCAACCGCACGTCGGGGTCGTCCAGCGTGGTGGACAGCAACGTCTCGATGCGCCGAACCCGGTACCGCACTGTGTTGGGGTGCACGTGTAGGTGCTTGGCGACGGCGGCCACGTCGCCGAAGCCGTCGAGGTAGGCCCGCAGTGTCTCGGCCAGCATCGGATCCTCGTCACGCAGGAGTCGCACCCGCGGGTCGACGAGCCGCGACCGTCCGGCGACGTGCGACACGATCTCGTCGAGGAGCACGGTGGTGTGCGCCTCGTCCAGCGAGGTGATTTGTCCGATCGCGCCGGGATGGCGATCGGCGCTGTCGAAGACGCGGTCGATCTCGACGCGGGCGGACGCCGCGCCTGCCAGTCCGCCTAGCGGGGCCGCGACGACGGCACGAAGCGTGAGGCCGAGTTCGCGATGCATCGCGGTCACGACTCCACGCACCCACGACATCACCGACGACGGTGCACCGATCTTGGGTAGCAGCACGTAGACCCGGCCACCGGCCGAGACCGTCTGGGCATCGGCACGAAAAGCGCCGGCGCTCAACGCGATGACTCCGGTTGGTGCAGACGGGCCGCCCTGGAAGCCGACGAGCGCCGCCCGGCCGTCGACGGTGATTCCCAGTTCCCGCGCTATCGCAGCGATGTCGACATCGTCGCCGGCCAGCCCGAGTAGTTCTTGCACCTGCACCGCGTGGGTCGACGGCGTCGCTGCCAGTCGCGTCATGATCCGCGCCGCCAGCACCGCACCGCCGCGCAGAATCTCCTCGGCGTCGTCGGCCAGCGGCGCGGAGCCCTGCTGGAGCCAGATCGTGCCTGCGAAGGTCGGCGGGCGACGCGTATCGGTACTGGGCAGGTGAATGCCGACCGCCAACCGCGGGCGCAGACCCAACTCGGGGCGCTCGGCGACGCGCACGACATCGCCGCCCGCCCGCAGCGCGTCGAATATGCCCCACTGCGCGATCCACTCCAGGTGCTCGGGCGGACCAGCGCGGCCCAGGATCGTCAGGCGGCGCAACTCGTCCGCGTCGTCACTGGACGCCGAGTACGCGAGCACGTGTGATTGTTCGTCCTCGATGCTGACCATGCCGCGGGTGCCGTCGGCGATCGATTGCGCGAGGCCGAACAGGTCGGTGCCCGAGTCGCGGTCGTCCCGGTCGCCGTGATGGTCGAAGGCGTGGGTGACGAGACGGTAGAGCGACTCCCACCGGGCTCGCGGGTCGACGGCCACGACCGCGGTACCGAGTGCGACGGCCCTCCTTACCGCGGCGTCGGTGGGTTCCTTGACGAAGATGGCCGTCGGCACCGTTCCCGAACCCGCGAACTGCTGCTCGAGCCACCGCACGGCCTCGGCGTCGGCGACGCCGAGCAGGAAGAAGAGATCGGCGGAACCGGCACCGACCGCCAAACCCAACCGGACGTCGTCGGCGTCGACGAGCGCCACCGAACCGACCGGCATGTCGAGGCCGCGGGGGGCTTCGACGAGCGTCACCATCGTGCGGTCCAAGGCCAGCAGCAGCTTGCCGAGCCCGAGGCCGGAAGACAGTGCCGTCATCGCGACCTCCTTTGTGTGATCACACTATAGATCCAACACCGCTTTGTCTGATCAGCCATCGGTTGAAAACGGTCCGAGCGGGGATCCTTACTGGATGGACGCCATCAGCGACGTGCCCGCCCCGGCCAATGAACCGGTTCTCGACTACGCCCCGGGTTCAGGGGAGCGCTCCCGGCTCACCGAAGCCCTTTCGGCCCTTGCCGCCGATCCGATCGACCTGCCCCATGTGATCGGCGGCGCCCACCGCATGGGTGGCGGGGAGCGCGCCGATGTGGTGCAGCCCCACCGTCACAGCGCACGGCTGGGTACCTTCACCAACGCCGAGCACGCCGATGCGACCGCCGCCATCGACGCCGCGATCGCCGCCAAGCCCGGCTGGGAGGCCACGCCGTTCGACGAGCGCGCCGCGGTCTTCCTGCGCGCCGCCGAACTGCTCGCCGGACCGTGGCGCGAGAAGTTGTGCGCAGCGACCATGCTGGGCCAGTCCAAGACCGCGTACCAGGCCGAGATCGACGCCGCGTGTGAACTGATCGACTTCTGGCGATTCAACGTCGGGTTCGCCCGCGAGATCTACGCCGAACAGCCGATCAGCGCGCGGGGCGTCTGGAACCGGACCGACTACCGGCCGCTCGAGGGATTCGTCTACGCCATCACCCCGTTCAACTTCACCGCGATCGCGGGCAATCTGCCCAGCGCGCCCGCGCTGATGGGCAACACCGTGGTGTGGAAGCCGTCGCCCACGCAGACCTTCGCCGCATACCTGACCATGCAGTTGCTCGAGGCGGCCGGCCTGCCGCCGGGCGTCATCAACCTGGTGGCGGGTGACGGCCTCGCGGTTTCCGATGTGGCACTTGCCGATCCGCGACTGGCCGGCATCCACTTCACGGGGTCGACGGCGACGTTCCAGCATCTGTGGCGTGAGGTCGGCACCCATATCGACCGCTACCACACCTATCCGCGGTTGGTCGGGGAGACCGGCGGCAAGGATTTCGTGCTGGCGCATTCCTCGGCTCGGCCCGACGTGTTGCGCACTGCGTTGATCCGTGGAGCGTTCGACTACCAGGGTCAGAAGTGCTCGGCGGCGTCACGGGCGTTCATCCCCCGATCGGTGTGGCAACAGATGGGTGACGACTTCCTCTCCGCCACTGAAGCATTGACGTACGGCGACGTCACCGACCTGACCAATTTCGGCGGCGCCCTCATCGACGAGCGGGCATTCGCGAAGAACGTCACCGCGATCGAGCGTGCCAAGAGCGCCGCGAACGTCACCGTCGCCGTCGGTGGCGAATACGACGACAGCGAAGGCTATTTCGTCAAACCGACGGTGCTGCTGTCCGATGATCCGAGCGACGAATCGTTTTCCACCGAGTACTTCGGTCCGATCCTCTCGGTACACGTGTATCCGGACGGCGACTACGAACGTGTCATCGACGTCGTCGACGACGGCGCGCGCTACGCGCTGACCGGAGCGGTGATCGCCGATGACCGTGCGGCGGTGCTGACGGCGCAGCGACGGTTGCGTCATGCCGCGGGCAACTTCTACGTCAACGACAAGCCGACCGGTGCGGTCGTTGGGCAGCAGCCGTTCGGTGGCTCACGGGCATCGGGAACCAATGACAAGGCCGGCTCGCCGCTGAATCTGTTGCGCTGGACGTCGGCCCGGTCGATCAAGGAGACGTTCGTCCCCCCGACGAACCACACCTATCCCCACATGGAGGCGTGACGTGGGTGTCTTCGAGCGGGTCGCGCGCCCGGCGATCATGGCTGTCAGCCGGTCGGACGGATTGCGCCGCACAGCGGAGCGCCTGCCCGTCACCCGGCAGGTGGTGCACCGCTTCGTACCCGGTGAGACGGTGGCGCATGCGCTGGACTCCGTTGCGCAGTTGCGGAATTCGGAGCGCCTGGTGTCGATCGACTATCTCGGCGAGGACGTCACCGACGTCGACGCGGCGAACGCCACCGTCGACGCCTACCTGGCATTGCTCGATGCGCTGGACCGTCGCGACGAGCCCGCGGCGGCGGTGCGCCCGCTCGAGGTGTCACTGAAGCTGTCGGCGCTGGGGCAGGCGTTGCCCCGCGACGGCGAGAAGATCGCGCTAGAGAACGCCCACACCATCTGCGAGCGGGCGCAGCGTGCCGGCGCTTGGGTCACCGTCGACGCCGAGGACCACTCGACCACGGACTCGACGCTGTCCATCGTCCGCGACCTGCGCGCCGAGTTCGGTTGGCTGGGCACGGTTTTGCAGGCGTACCTGCGGCGCACCGAGACCGACTGCAGGGAGTTCGCCGCCTCTGGCGCGCGCATTCGGCTGTGCAAGGGCGCGTACGACGAGCCCGCATCGGTGGCGTACCGCGATGGTGACGACGTCACCGCGTCTTATCTCACATGCCTGCGAGTGCTGATGGCGGGCAACGGCTATCCGATGGTCGCCTCACACGATCCTGCGATCATCGAGGCGGTTCCCGCCCTAACGCGCGAGTTCAACAGGGGCGTCGACGATTTCGAATATCAGATGCTGTACGGAATCCGCGACGCCGAGCAGTGCAGGCTGGCCGCCGAGGGCAATCACGTCCGGGTCTATGTGCCGTTCGGCACGCAGTGGTACGGCTACTTCGTGCGGCGACTGGCCGAGCGGCCCGCCAACCTGACCTTCTTTCTGCGTGCCCTGGCCGAACGCCGTCACTGAGCGGGATACGCCGCGACGTTCATGATGACGCTGCCGTCACACGGTCCACCGTCGATATCGGTGCGCCAGACTCCGCGTAGCGTCCCGTCGGCTTGCGGGGTGTAGTACGCGACCGAATGCGCCGGGTTCCACTGCTTCGGCACGCCTTCGCCCAGATAACAGTCCCACTGCCAGTCGTAGACGTGCACCCATCGGATGCCGTCCCACGTGTAGCGGGGCGGTAACGGCAGCGTCGGATTCGCGGGCTTGGGGCCGCCGACGACGGTCGACACGCAGGTGCCCGTCGAACAGTCGGTGGAAAACAGGTACACATCGCTGAAGTCGGGCTCGTGCTGCCGGGCGGCCATGCTCGTGCCGGTCTTCGAGGCCGCGTACCGCAGCAGCGAGAACGTGCCGTTCCAGATCTGGCCCGTGGCATGCGCGTGCGGGGCGGTCACCAGGCTGCCCAGGACGACGGCGACGAACACGGCGGTGAGAGTTCGCCTGGACACGATCGTGACGGTATCCGTGCACGCCCGACGGACGTCGACGGCGCGCCGCGCTAGTCGGTCAAGCAGAACGAGTGGTGCTCGTGGGTGACGACCCAGCGGCCGTCGCGCTTGCGCAGCCCTATCGTCAGCCTCAGCCTGTTGTCGGGGTTGGACTCGAATTCCTCGGGCTTGCCGCACCGCAGCAGCGCCCACGCGAACGCGACATCCTCGCCCGCCGTCACGTCGAGTTCTTCGATGTCGAATGACGCGCCCTGACGCTGAAACTCGAAGAACGGCGGCCAGGAACCCCGGTATTCGTCCATGCCGCGCACACCCCGGTACGGCGGTGGGACATCGAACATCACGATGTCCGAATCGTGGTCTGCCAGCACAGAATCAAGATCGCCCGTATGGACCGCCGCGGCCCAATCGGTGATCAGTTTGCGGATGGTCGCCTCGTCGCTCATACGGGGTAGACCACGGCACGGCTCAGAACTCATCGGAACGGCGGCGTTTGCGACAACAGCAACAGCGCATACGCCGCGATGGACTGGGCGTCGGTGATGTCGCCGTCGCGCATCATCCGCTCCACCTCGGTGCGGGCAAACCATGCGCTGCGCATGTCCTGTTCCTCGTGTTCACGGGCGTGTTCGCCTTCGGTGATACCCGTCGCATGAAACACCAGGCCGCGCTGGCTGCTCATCCCCGGCGCGACGTCGAGCTGCCCGATGATCGTCATCGCCTCGGCGCGCAGCCCCGTCTCCTCACGCAATTCCCGCGCGGCAAGCTCGAACGGCTCGGGATCGGTGTCGTCCTGCACGGTGCCCTGGGGGAACTCCCAGCGCCGCATGCCCAACGGGTAGCGATACTGCTCCACCAGGTGGAGCCGATCGCCCTGCTGCGCGATCACCAGCGCGTACGTCGGTTTGTCGACGACCGCGTAAATGCCGTCGCTGCCGTCGGGCCGACGAATATCGTCTTCGCGCAGCGAGAACCAGTTGTTCCGGTAGATCTGCCGCGAAGCAACTGTCTCGATGAAATCCACGCGCCCAGTATCCTCACGAACGTGCTGCTGTCCTCCTTGAACCCCGCGACAGTGGCGGCAGGCGCCGACATCGGCGACGCCGTGCGCATCGATGGAGCGGTGCTGAGCCGTAGCGACCTGGTCGGCGCCGCGACCTCGGTCGCCGAGCGCGTGGCAGGTGCACACCGTGTCGCCGTGCTCGCGACCCCGACCGCCACGACCGTGCTGGCGGTGACGGGCTGCCTGATCGCCGGGGTGCCCGTGGTCCCGGTGCCCGCCGACGTCGGAATTGCCGAACGTGCACACATCCTCACCGACTCCGGTGCCCAGGCGTGGCTGGGGGAGAAGCCGGCGGACACCGGCGGGCTGCAGCACATACCCGTACGGATGCACGCACGCTCGTGGCACCGCTACGCGGAACCGCACCCCGATGCGACGGCACTGATCATCTACACGTCGGGCACCACGGGTCCGCCCAAGGGGGCGATCGTGAGCCGGCGCGCCGTGGCCGCGGACATCGACGCGCTGGCGCAGGCCTGGCAGTGGACGCCCGAGGACACTTTGGTGCATGGACTGCCGCTGTACCACGTGCACGGGTTGGTGCTCGGTCTGCTCGGTTCGCTGCGCATCGGAAATCGGTTCGTGCACACCGGAAAACCGAAACCCGACCGCTACGCCGCCGCAGGGGGGTCACTGTACTTCGCCATTCCCACCGTGTGGTCGCGGATTGCTGACGACTCCGCGTCGGCGTCGGCGCTCGCGTCCGCTCGCCTGCTGGTCTCCGGCAGCGCACCGCTGCCGGTTCCCGTTTTCGAGCGGCTCGCCGAACTGACGGGACACCGACCCATCGAACGCTACGGGTCCACCGAGTCGCTGATCACGATCAGCACGCGCGCCGACGGTGAGCGCCGGCCTGGGTGGGTCGGCCTGGCGCTGACGGGAATCGAAACGCGGCTACTCGACGAGTCCGGTGCTGCGGTGGCGCATGACGGTGAAACCATTGGACGGCTTCATCTTCGGGGTGCCACATTGTTCGACGGTTACCTCAATCGTCCCGACGCGACCGCCGAGGTGCTGGACACCGACGGCTGGTATCACACGGGCGACGTTGCGGTCGTCGATGCCGACGGTATGCACCGCATCGTCGGCCGCGAGTCGGTCGACCTGATCAAGACCGGCGGTTTTCGGGTGGGTGCCGGGGAGATCGAGACCGCGTTGCTCGGGCACGCCGGCGTGACGGAAGCCGCCGTGGTGGGTGTCCCGGACGACGATCTCGGCCAGCGAATCGTCGCGTTCGTCGTCGGCGATGCGGATCCGCAGACGCTCATCGACTTTGTCGCCCAGGAGCTTTCGGTGCACAAGCGACCGCGGGAGGTGCGGGTCGTCGAAAGCCTCCCGCGCAACGCGATGGGCAAGGTGTTGAAGAAGGAGCTGGCGCAACGAGGGGGAGCCGAGTAATGGGCTTGAAATTCGACGAGATCTGTATCGACGCCCGCGACGCCACAGCTCTGGGTCGCTGGTGGTCACAGGTGCTGGACTGGCCGCATGACGTCGATGAGGACGGCGACGTCGTGCTGCACGCACCTCCCGGTGCCGGAGTGAACTGGATTTTCATCGCGGTTCCCGACGAGAAGGTGGTCAAGAATCGCATTCACCTCGACTTCCGTCCCGACGATCAGCAGGCTGAAGTGGATCGGGTGCTGGCCCTTGGTGCGCGGCGGGTCGACGTCGGGCAGCGGGGCGACGAGAGCTGGGTAGTGCTGGCGGACCCGGAGGGCAACGAATTCTGCATTCTCGCTGCCACAGACGATTGACCGTGCGGGTGTTCCGCGTGTCCGCGGTAGTGGGCGCGCTGCTGCTGGCTTCGTGTGCGACGGCGCACGCGCAACCGCCGCCACCGCCGCCGCCCGGCGACACCGGCGGATCGCTCGACATCGGAACGGGAGCGATCGACACCTTCGGCGGCTGGCTGCCCGACGGAGTCACGTTGAGCCCCTTCGACGTGGCCAACCCCATCGTCGGACTGCTGGACCCCGCACTGCTGTCCGCGATTCAGGAAGCCACGCGCCAAGCCGCGACCGAGAACGTCGACATCCGTATCAATTCGGGTTGGCGCACAAGGGGATTCCAGCAGCGCTTGTTCGATGACGGGGTGCGCACCTACGGGAGCGTCGACGTGGCACGGCAGTTCGTCGCGTCGCCGGACACGTCCAAACATGTCGAGGGCAGGGCCGTCGACATCACCCCGGTGGAAGCCGACAGATGGTTGATCGCCAACGGCAGGCCGTTCGGCCTGTGCCAGATCTATGCCAATGAGATCTGGCATTTCGAACTGGCAACCGATGACCAGGGCCGCTGCCCGCCGCTGAAACCGAACGCGACGGGCTGAGGAGATTTGACGCGCTCAGTTGGCGTGCAGGGCCTCGTTCAGCGTGATGCCGGTGCCGTCCCGTTTGACCACCTCTACGGCTCCGGTCACCGAATTGCGCCGGAACAGCAGATTGTTGGCACCCGAGAGTTCGCGCGCCTTGACCGTCTGGCCGTCGGCGGTCTGCACCTTGGTGCCCGCGGTGACGTAGAGACCGGCCTCGACCACGCAGTCGTCGCCCAGCGAGATACCCAGCCCGGCATTGGCACCGAGCAGGCAGCGCCGGCCCACCGAGATCACCTCGGTCCCGCCACCCGACAGCGTCCCCATGATCGACGCGCCGCCGCCGACGTCGGAGCCGTCCCCGACGACCACGCCCGCCGAGATGCGGCCCTCCACCATCGAATTGCCCAGGGTCCCCGCATTGAAGTTGACGAAGCCCTCGTGCATCACCGTGGTGCCGGAGGCCAGGTGCGCGCCAAGGCGCACACGGTCGGCGTCGGCCACGCGCACTCCCGACGGCAGCACGTAGTCCACCATTCGGGGGAACTTGTCGACGCCGTAGACGGTCACCGGGCTGCGTCGGCGCAGTCGCGCCCGCACGATCTCGAAGCCTTCGACCGCGCACGGTCCGTGATTGGTCCACACCACATTGGTCAGCAGACCGAAGAAGCCGTCGGCGTTCAGTCCGTGCGGCGGCACCAGCCGGTGGGACAACAGGTGCAACCGCAGATACACGTCGTAGGCGTCGGTGGCCTTGTCCTCCAGTGACGAGATGGTGGTGCGGACGGCCACGATCTCGACGCCACGGTCCTCGTCGGGGCCGGTCAGTACGCCCAGCTCTTCCGGAATCTCGGCGACCGACAGCCGGGTCGTGCCCGCGGGGCCGTCCGTGCCCGATTCTGGGCCCAGTTCCGGTGCCGGAAACCACGTGTCCAGGACGGTTCCGTCGGCCGCGAGTGTCGCCAGGCCTATACCTGCAGCAGAAGTCACGCCGCTCAGACTAACGTCAGGCAGGTGGCTCTTGATCTGCACGGCGACCCGATCGCCTTGACCGCGGCGCTGGTGGACATCCCCAGCGAATCGCGCAGCGAGCGACGCATCGCCGACGAGATCGAGGCCGCCCTGCGCGAGCAGACGACCGGATTCGAGATCGTGCGCAACGCCGACGCGGTGCTCGCCCGCACCAACCTGGGCCGGCCGTCGCGCGTGCTGCTCGCCGGACACATCGACACCGTTCCCGCCGCCGACAACTTGCCCAGCCGGATGGCCGACGGCGAACTGCACGGCTGTGGCACGTCGGACATGAAATCCGGGGACGCCGTCTTCCTGCACCTGGCCGCGACGGTCACCGAGCCCCAGCACGACATCACGCTCGTGATGTACGACTGCGAGGAGATCGAGGCGGCGGCCAACGGTCTCGGCCGCATCGAACGCGAGCTGCCCGAGTGGTTGCAGGCCGACGTGGCCATCCTCGGCGAGCCTTCCGGCGGGTACATCGAGGCCGGCTGCCAGGGCACGCTGCGCGTCGTCATCAGAGCCGCGGGCACCCGTGCGCACTCGGCGCGATCCTGGTTGGGCGACAACGCAATCCACAAGCTCGGCGCCGTGCTGGACCGGCTTTCGGCGTATCAGGCGCGCAACGTCGACATCGACGGCTGCACGTATCGCGAGGGGTTGTCGGCGGTGCGCATCGACGGCGGGATCGCGGGCAACGTGATTCCCGATGCCTCCTCGGTGACGGTCAACTTCCGGTTCGCCCCGGACCGCAGCGTCGCCGACGCCACCGCGCATGTGCACGAGGTGTTCGACGGGCTCGATGTCGAGATCGAGCTGACCGACTCGGCCAGCGGTGCCCTGCCGGGCCTCAGCGCACCCGCCGCCGCGGCGCTGGTGGATGCCGCCGGGGGACAGGTGCGGGCGAAGTACGGCTGGACCGACGTCGCACGGTTCGCGGCGCTCGGCATCCCCGCCGTCAACTACGGGCCCGGTGATCCGAACCTTGCCCACCGGGTCGACGAGCGCGTCGACACCGCAGCCATCACCGCGGCCACCGACACGCTGCGGAGATATTTAATCGGTTGACCGCGTCCGTACGCTGGAAGCGTGCGGTGAGACAACGACTCCGGCAATCCGATTTCAGTCGTTTCAGTTACGAGAGATCTCTCGCATGTCTTCCATCACTTGTTCTGCTTTGTCATTCGCGTTCGCAGACGGCACCCCGCTGTTCACGGATCTGACGTTCACCCTCGGCGAGGGCCGCACCGGCCTGGTCGCCCCCAACGGCGCGGGTAAGAGCACGCTGCTGCAGCTGATCGTCGGCGATCGCAAACCCACCGGCGGTTCGATCAGCGTCGACGGCTCCGTCGCCTATCTGCCGCAGACGCTGCCATTCACTACGGACAAGACCGTCGCCGAAGTGCTGGGCATAGCGCACGTCATCGACGCACTCAACGCGTTGGCCGACGGTGACGCCGGCGACGACGTGTTCGCCGCGATCGGCGACGACTGGGATGTCGAGGAACGCGGCCGCGTCCAGCTCGACCGGCTCGGCCTTGGCCACCTCGAGCTCGACCGGCGGCTGGGCTCGCTGTCCGGCGGCGAGGTCGTCTCCCTCGGGCTGGCCGCGCAACTGCTCGCACAACCCGACGTCCTGCTGCTCGACGAGCCGACCAACAACCTCGACGTCGACGCCCGGCACAAGTTGTACGACGCGCTCGACGACTTCACCGGCTGTCTGCTGCTGGTCAGCCACGACCGCGTGCTGCTCGACCGCATGGACCGCATCGCCGAGCTGCACCGCGGGAGCCGCCCCGGCGGCGACATCGAACACGGCGAAATGCTTTTCTACGGCGGCAATTTCACGATGTACGAAGAAGCGGTCAGCGAGGCGCAGCGGGTCGCCGAGGGCAACATCCGCAACGCCGAACAACACCTCAGGCGCGAGAAGCGCGAAATGCAGCAGTCGCGCGAGCGCGCGGCGAAGCGGTCGTCCACGGCCGCGCGCAACATCAAGGATGCCGGGCTGCCGAAGATCGTCGCGGGCGCGATGAAGCGCAGAGCGCAGGAGTCCGCAGGCCGGATCGACGGGGTGAACGCGGCGCGTGTCGCCGACGCCAAGAACCGTCTCGACGAGGCGGAACGCGCACTGCGCGATGACGACGTGCTGGTGCTGGAGCTTCCCGAGACGAACGTTCCCGCTGGGCGCATGGTCGTGCGGGCCGAAGGCCTGACCGCGCACCGCGGCGGCCGGGCGCTGGTCACCGATGCCGATCTGACCATCCGCGGCCCTGAACGCATCGCGCTCACCGGGCCCAACGGCGCGGGCAAGTCGACGCTGCTGCGCATCATCGCCGGAGCCGCCCCGGCGGCGACATCAGATTCAGGGGAAGCGGCGCCCGACTCCGGAACCGTCGCCCGTGCCGACGGCCGCGTGGCGTATCTGTCTCAGCGACTCGACCTGCTCAGCCCCGACGCCACCGTCGCGCAAAGCCTCGCCGCGTACGCGCCCAGCCTTTCCGAAACCCGGCGGATGCACCTGCTGGCCCGGTTCCTGTTTCGCGGCAACCGCATCCACCTGCCGGTCTCGGCGCTCTCGGGCGGCGAACTGTTGCGCGCGACGCTGGCATGCGTGCTCTACGCCGAACCGGCGCCGCAGCTGCTATTGCTCGACGAGCCGACCAACAATCTCGACCTGGTCAGCGTCGGGCAGCTGGAATCGGCGTTGAACGCCTATCAGGGGGCATTCGTGGTGGTCAGCCACGACGAGCGGTTCCTGGCGGAGATCGGTGTCCAGCGCACCTTGCGGCTATCGCTCGGACGGTTGCACTCGGATTAGTCCGCGCTGATCGCCGATCTCGACGGACAGAATTTGTGGACCGGCAGCTACCGCGGGCGCGGTAAATTTGGTCCCTATGGCGATCGAGCCCGATACGAGCCCGTACGGGGGTCAGACAGTGACCGGCCCGGGCTGGCCGAACGTCGACGAGGAGATGCTGGCGGCGACGGCCGCCAAGTTCGAGGCGCTTGCCGCGAAGATCAGCGGCACAGTGGTCCCTCAGCAGCAGGGGCAGCTGATGAAGCTCACCGATGTGTGGGAAGGCTCGGGATCGATGGCCGCCGCGGGCGAGGCGACCACGATCATCGGCGGTCACGAAGCCAACGCCGCGCACGCCACCGCGATCGCGGTCAAGCTGCGCGCCATGGAGGCTTCGGTCGTCAAGACGAAACTCCTGGCCAACACCATCGCGCAGGAGACGCAGGCCGAAGCTGAAGCGATCGCCGCGATGCCTCTCCCCAACGCTGCCGAGCTGGCCCGCAGCCGGGTCATGATGGGTCTTTCGCAGAACATGGCCAACGTGACCACCAATACGACCGAGCTCGCCAACACCCTTGGCGTGCCGCCCAGCCTCCCACTGCCCGGCGCACCGACGGTGCCCGGCGCGAAGGAGGCGCAGGACTCCACCGAGGAGGCCGCCAAACAGGCCGGTGGCGGCTCTGACCAGGCGATGCAGATGCTCAGCCAGCTGGGGTCGATGGCGGGTCAGCTCCCGCAGATGCTGATGCAGTTACCCCAGCAGATGATGCAGCCGTTGCAGCAGCTGTCCCAACCGCTGCAGCAGCTGACGTCGATGTTCGGGCAGGGTGGTAAATCGGATTCGATGGGCGCGGCGGGGCTGCCGTTCTCGGCTTTCTCCAATCACCCGCTGGCGGGCGGCGGCGGTGCGGGCGGCGGCTCCGGCATGGTGCGCGCGGCATCGCTGCCCGGCTCGGGCGGTGTGCCGTCGCAGACGCCGTTGATGGCGAACCTCGTTGGCAATGCCAAGCCGGTGTCCACCGCCCCGCCAGAGGGCGCGCTGGCAGGCGCCGGTGCGGTCGGCGGTGTGGCGCCGATGGCCGCGGGCGCCGGGATGGGCGGCATGGGCCCGATGATGGGCGGTATGCGCGGCGAAAGCGGCGGCACGTCGCCGGGCCTCGCGGTCCCCGCACCGCTCGATCACGATCTGGACGAGGACGACGTTGACGATGACTGGTGATAGGGGAGGACTGTGTCGCTTGGCCCACTGAAGAAACCGGAGGGCATCAGCTGGAACGCGGCTTCCGTCGAATTACCCGAGATACCAATGCTTCCGCCGGGTCCGGACGCGATGAGTGCGACGATCTCCGCCGTGCTTCCCACGCTGGCCGCCCAGTTGACAGCCAATGTCGCGGCGCTGCAGGCGAAGGAGCACACGTACTCCGGAAAGGTGGGCGAAGCACAGGTGGCGTACGCGGCGTCCGACGAGTCCGGATCGCAGTCCGTCGGTCAGGTTGTCGGCATGCTGGGCAAGCTCGGCGAGCAAGCGGGCCAGCTGGCCGGGGCGCCCTCGCAGGCGGCCCAGGGTGGGTCCGGCATGTTCGGATCGCTGATCGAACAGGCGATGAAGGCCGCCCAGGGCGGCGGAGGCGGCGAGTCTGGTCAGTCTCCGGTCGGCGGTGCGCCGGTCGGTGCGGCGCTTGCCGGGAGTGCTCCACCACCGGGTGTGCCGGGTCAGCATCCCGGGCAGCCGGGCCGTGACCCGCTCGAAGAGCGGGTGGAACGCCTCGAGGAGCGCGCCGCTCGGGAAGATCGCCCGTACGAACCGCCCGCACCGGAGCAAGAGCACCGCGAGCCGTTGCAACGTGCTGACGACAGCAACCTGGCTTCCGGACCTCGGGAGAGCGCGTCCGGTGCGGGCCCGGCGCCTGTCGCACCACCCGAGCAGCCGCGTCACGCCGCCGAAGAGGATCTGGGCCGCAGGCTCTAGTCGGTTTGGGCGTCGGCTGCCTGTGCGGCGGCGTCGGCGGCCGCGCGGTGCATCCCGATGGCCGTCAATCGCTGTGCCGCCTCGCGCAGGCCCGCCGCGTCGCGGCCGACAAGTGCGCGTGCGTAGCTGAGCGCCAATTGTCCAAGCGCGCAGTCGCATTCAACGCTCGCCCGTGCGATAGCGTCGGCTGCGCGAAGGTCGCCGAGCCGGGCCGCATCGAACTGGGCCCGCAGTACGACCGCCGTCTGTCCGCCACGCTCGGCGCTGCGCGCCGCGTCGCGTGCCGCCGTCACGGCGCCGTGCTTGTCGCCCCGCGCCGACATCGTCCACGCGCGTGCCAGCGCGAGTTCCGGCGCGAACAGCATCGACTTCAAGCGGTGCCGAGATTCCGCGCGTGACAACGCCTTTCCCGCCTCGACCGTCGAGCCCTGCTGGCCGAGTGCCTGCGCCAACAGCATCCACGCCAGCGGGCCCCACGAATAACCTGTCGGCGCCAGGGCCGCCGCAGCCCGGCGCAGCAGCCGAACCGCCGACTCGAGTTCGCCCTTTGCGATCAGCACGTCGGCCACCAGCACCTCGCCGATGGCGCGGCCGGGCTGTTGCAGCTGCGCGAAGTCGGTGAGCTGCTGAGCCAGATCTTGTGCGCTGTCCAGGTCGCCCGCCATCAGCAGCGCCGTCGTCTGGCCGAAGCCACTGGTGAACCGCAGCAGTCCCGGATGCCCGGCGGCGATGGCCCGTTCGGCGAATGTGTCGACGTCGGAGAACCGTCCCATGCGGGCCGAGCTCAACGCCGCGGCCGCCGATGCCCACCCGATCGCGGTGTCGTCGGCCGCCGGGGACTTCAGGACCTCGTCCGCAATCTGCAGTGCCCGGGCCGGACCGCCTGCGTTCATCGCGAACGTCGCCGACAACGCATCCAGGGTGGTTCGGGCGGCGGGCGAGGACACCTTGTTTCGCGTCGACTTCAGGAACGCCGTGGCCTTTTCCGGCTCTGACAGCATCCAGAATTGGTTGGCGGCCAACGGCAACGCCCACGCCATCAACTCGGCTTCGGACAGGGTCGACGGATCCACTTGCGCCAGAACGGAATCAGCGTCGCGGCCGCGACCCTGCCAGGCCAGGGCGTAGGCGAGCGTCAGCCGGGCGGGCAGGGACGCCGCACGTTGCAGCGCGGCCCGTCCGAGACGCTCGGATAGCTCGAGGTCGCCGAGGCGGAGCGCTTCCTGGGCGGCTTTGACCAATTCGGCGGTTGGCTGCGGCCGGTCGGCGTCCAGGGCGAGCACGGCCAGTCGCAGCAGGTCGACCACGTCTCGAGGGGGTGCGGCGCCCAGGCGCTCGACGAGTTCTGTGCGCAGTCGGCGCAGGTCCGGTCCACCCAGTGCGTCGCGCACGGCGTCGACGAACAGCGGATGGGCGGGTCGCACCTGGTCGTCGTCAACAACGATCGCGCCTGCGGCCTCCGCCTCGGCGACGGCTTCGCGGCTCACCAACCCGGAGATTTGAGCCAGCGGGAGCGGATCGTCGACGGCCAGGTATTCCAAGACCCGGTGAGCGGTGGGGGGTAGCGCCGCGACGAATTGCTCGACCAGCGTCGCTACTCTGCTGTCGTCGTGGCCGGCGGGTTGCAGCTCGATTCGGTCGAGCAGGTCATCGTCCCAGAGCGCCGAGACCTCCTCGGCCACAGGTCCGTTGGGCGCAACCGTCACGATGAGCTTGACTGCGCCACTCACGGCCAGCTGATGGACCAGAGCCGCCGACAGCTTGTCCAGCAGGTGGGCGTCGTCCACCACCAACAGGCGGCCGTCGCCGAGTGACTCACGAGCGTTCCGCAACACCTCCGCGGTCTTGCCGGTGTCCGGTACCTCGATGAGGTGGCTGAATGCGGCGAACGGAATGGTGGCGGTGGGCGCGGTCGCAATCACCCAATCCACCCGGTCGAATTCGGTCCCCAGACGCGCAACCGCGGCGCGTGCCAGCGTGCTCTTGCCGACTCCGGCGGGGCCGATGATCACTGTTCCGGCGCGAGTTCCCCAGCCGGCTTCGAGTGTCTGCAGTGCCGGTTCAAGCGGCACGGTTACCCACTCCACTGGCACGGCGGCAGTCTATGGCTAGGTTTTAGCGTGTGTCCGGCGAACTCGACCGAGAATGGGGGGTCTGCGTCTACTGCGCGTCAGGGCCGACGCATCCTGAGCTGCTGACCCTGGCCGAGCAGGTCGGGTCCGCGATTGCGCAGCGTGGTTGGACGCTGGTATCCGGCGGCGGGAACGTGTCGGCGATGGGCGCGTTGGCGGCCGCCGCCAGGTCCCGTGGCGGCCATACCGTCGGAGTGATCCCCAAGGCGCTCGTGCATCGCGAGGTGGCCGACGTCGACGCTGACGAACTCGTCGTCACCGACACCATGCGCGAGCGCAAGCAGACGATGGAGGACCGTGCCGATGCGTTCATAGCTCTGCCGGGTGGCATCGGCACATTGGAGGAGTTCTTCGAGGCTTGGACCGCCGGCTACCTGGGTATGCACGACAAGCCGGTGGTGATGCTCGACCCGTTCGGGCACTACACCGGTTTGCTCACTTGGCTGCACGGGCTGATCGACACGGGCTACGTCACCCACCGGGCGCTGGACCGGCTGGTGGTCGTCGACGACGTCGAGGCCGCTCTTGCCGCCTGCCAACCACGTGGGTGATCGTCGAGACCCACGCCGATAGGGTGGTGTTCAATCAGTGAACACCGGAGGGGACTCACCGCATGGCCGACCAGAAATCCGGCGTCCGAAGCAGCGTCGGTCTGCTCGACATCGCCGCCCGGGTACCGCATCTGCTGATGGACGCACCCGTGATGTTGCGCGGCGCGATGACCGGTTTCATGGCGCGCCCCACCGCGAAGACGTCGATCGGCAAGGTCTTCCAGGACCGGGCGGCGCGCTACGGCGACAAGCCGTTCCTTCGGTTCGAGGATCAGGAGCTGACCTACCGCCAGGCCAACGAGACAGCTAACCGCTACGCCGCGGTGCTGGCCGCGCGAGGTGTCGGGCACGGCGACGTCGTCGGCGTCATGCTGCGCAACTCGCCGCAGACGGTGTTGCTGATGCTCGCCATCGTCAAATGCGGCGCCATCGCGGGCATGCTGAACTTCCACCAGCGCGGCGATGTGCTGTCCCACAGCATCGGACTGCTCGACGCCAAGGCGATCGTCGCCGAAACGGATCTGATCGAGCCGATCACCGAGAGCGGCGCCGACTCCTCCGGACTGATGACGCTCGAGGAACTGGATCGCCTCGCGTCCACCGCGCCCGCCCAAGACCCGGCGACGACGGCCGCGGTGTTGGCCAAGGACAAGGCCTTCTACATCTTCACCTCGGGCACCACCGGCATGCCCAAGGCCAGCGTGATGACCCACTATCGGTGGCTGCGCGCGCTCGCCGGCTTCGGCGGTCTCGGCCTGCGGCTGCACAGCGACGATGCGCTGTATTGCTGCCTGCCGCTGTACCACAACAACGCGCTGACGGTTGCCCTCGGTTCGACGATCAACGCCGGTGCGACGCTGGCGCTCGGCAAGTCGTTCTCCGCGTCGAAGTTCTGGGACGACGTGATCCGGTACAAGGCGACAGCGTTCATCTACATCGGCGAGATCTGCGCCTATCTGCTGAACCAGCCGGAAAAGGACACCGACCGCAAGCACAAGGTGAGGGTGATCATCGGCAACGGGCTGCGGCCGGCCATCTGGGACGACTTCACCGAGAGGTTCGGCATACCGCGCGTGTGCGAGTTCTACGGCGCCAGCGAGGGCAACACCGCATTCGTCAACGTCCTCAACATCGACAAGTCGACCGGGATCTGCCCGACGCCGGTGGCTTTCGTGGAGTATGACGCCGAAACCGGGGATCCGGTGCGTGACGACAACGGTCGCGTGCGCAAGGTCAAGACCGGCGAGCCGGGCCTGCTGCTGTCGAAGGTGAGCAACTTCCAGCCGTTCGACGGATACACCGACAAGAAGGCCTCCGAGAAGAAGCTGGTCCGGGACGCCTTCAAGGAAGGCGATTGCTGGTTCAACACCGGCGACCTGATGCGCTCGCAGGGCTTCGGGCACGCCGCGTTCACCGACCGGCTCGGCGACACCTTCCGCTGGAAGGGTGAAAACGTGGCGACGACGGAGGTCGAGGCCGCCGTGTCGACCGATTCGCAGGTCGAGGAGGCCACGGTGTTCGGTGTCGAGGTCGAGGGGGCGGGCGGTCGAGCGGGGATGGCGGCGATCCAGCTCAAGGACGGTCAGGAGTTCGACGGTAAAGCGTTGGCCAAGGCCGTCTACGACAAGCTGCCCGGCTACGCCCTGCCACTGTTCGTCCGGGTGGTCAAAGAACTCGCACATACGTCGACGTTCAAGAGCCAGAAGGTGGACCTGCGCAAGGAGGGCTACGGGGGATCGTCGGGTGAAGGGGACGAGGACGCCGAGAAGATCGAGGACCCGATCTACGTGCTGTCCGGTCGCGAGGAGGGCTACGTCGAGTTCTACGACGAGTACCCGGAAGAGGTCGCCGCGGGCAAGAAGCCCAAGAACTAGCGGCTTCGATAGTGCAGTAGCAACGCCCCGGTCTCGGTCGCCTGCGAATCGACCAGTTTCAAGCGGCGCAGTTCCTGCTGGCCGTCGAACATCCGACACCCGCGCCCGGCGAACGTAGGTGCGATCAGCAGCCGGTAGTCGTCGATCAGTCCGGCGTCGTGCAGCGACTTGGCCAACCCGACGCTCGCATGGATGCCGATGTCCCCGCCGTCCTGTTCCTTGAGCTCGCGGACATACGTCTCGGCCGGGGCGTCGACGACGACGGAATTGGACCACTGCGCGTCGAGCGGTCGCGAGGTGAACACGTGCTTCGTGGTGGCATTGATGAAGCTGCGGAACGGCTCTTCACCCTCGTTGGGCCAGTGGCCCGACCAGTAGTCATAGGTGCCGCGGCCAAGGAGCACGGCGTCCTGGCTGCCGATCACCTCGGCGATGTTGTCGAATACCGCCTGATCGACGTCGAAAACCCAGTCGCCGGGCTCCTCTGCAACGCCGTCGAGCGACCACATGTGAAACAGGACGACCCGTCGCATCGCGGCTCCTCTTTATAGATTTTGGTGCTCAGTGTCGTTGGGTTGACTCTGCCGCGGGCGAAACCTCATCGCTTCCGCGCAGGCCCGTAGCCTGGAGGGCGTGCAGTCGACGTTTCTGGGTCGCCCGGTGGCCGGGGACCGCGCGCTGATCATGGCGATCGTCAACCGCACGCCGGATTCGTTCTACGATCGCGGCGCCAATTTCACGGACGAGGCCGCCAAGACGGCCGCCCACCGCGTGATCTCCGACGGCGCCGACATCGTCGACGTGGGCGGCGTCAAGGCGGGGCCGGGCAGTTCGGTCGACGTCGACGAGGAGATCGCCCGCGTCGTCCCCTTCATCGAATGGCTCCGCGACACCTATCCCGACCAGCTGATCAGCGTCGACACCTGGCGTGCGGTGGTGGCCAAGCAGGCCTGCGCAGCCGGTGCGGACCTGATCAACGACACCTGGGGCGGTCATGACGCTGCGCTGCCCGAGGTCGCCGCGGAGTTCGGCGCCGGCTTGGTCTGCTCGCACACCGGCGGTGCGGTGCCCCGCACTCGCCCGTTCCGTGTCAACTACGGTGTCTCCCAACGCGGCGTCGTGGACGATGTCATCGCAGAGGTGACCGCCGCGGCCGAGCGTGCGGTCGCCTCCGGGGTCGCGCGGGACGCCATTTTGATCGATCCGACCCACGATTTCGGCAAGAACACTTATCACGGTCTTAGTTTGTTGCGCCACGTAAAAGACCTTGTAAATACTGGATGGCCGGTCCTGATGGCGCTGAGCAACAAAGATTTCGTCGGGGAAACTCTGGGTGTGGACCTGACTGAACGCCTGGAAGGCACATTGGCTGCGACCGCACTGGCCGCCGCCGATGGCGCCGCCATGTTCCGCGTGCATGAGGTGGGTTCCACTCGACGCGTACTGGAAATGGTCGCGTCGATCCACGGAACGCGTCCACCGACGCGCACAGTGAGGGGACTGGCATGACTGTGCTAATTGAACAGCCAACGGAGCTGGCCGCCACCGATATCGCGGCACACCCTTGGCTGGCCGACAACAGCTGGAGCCGGCCCATGTGGACGATCGCCGAACTCGAGGCCGCCAAGGCCGGACGCACCATCTCGGTGGTGCTGCCCGCCCTCAACGAGGAAGAGACGGTCGCAAGCGTCGTCGAGACCATCACACCCCTGCTCGGCGGCCTGGTCGACGAGCTCATCGTGCTCGATTCCGGTTCGACCGACGACACCGAGATCCGCGCGCTGGCCGCGGGCGCGAGGGTGATCAGTCGCGAGGTGGCCTTGCCCGAGGTCGCACCGCAGCCCGGCAAGGGTGAGGTGCTGTGGCGCTCGCTGGCCGTCACGACCGGCGACATCGTCGTGTTCGTCGACTCCGACCTGATCGACCCCGACCCCATGTTCGTGCCCAAGCTCCTGGGTCCGCTGCTCACGGCTGAGGGAGTGCACCTGGTCAAGGGGTTTTACCGGCGGCCACTCAAGGTCAGCGGCAGCGAGGACGCCAACGGCGGCGGCCGTGTCACCGAGCTGGTGGCCAGGCCGCTGCTCGCCGCGCTGCGCCCCGAACTGACCTGCTTGCTGCAGCCCCTGGGCGGCGAATACGCGGGCACCCGTGAGCTGCTGACCTCGGTGCCGTTCGCACCCGGCTACGGCGTGGAGATCGGCCTGCTGGTCGACACCTACGACCGCCTTGGCCTCGATGCGATAGCGCAGGTGAACCTCGGCGTCCGGGAGCACCGCAACCGGCCGCTGACCGAGCTTGCCGCGATGAGCCGACAGGTCATCGCAACCCTGTTGTCGCGGTGCGGAGTGCCGGATTCCGGCGTCGGCCTGACACAGTTCTTTGCCGACGGCGACGGTTTCACACCGCGCACCTCAGAGGTGTCGCTCGTCGACCGGCCGCCGATGAAGAGCCTGCGGCCAGGCTTGTAGGAGCGCGCCGGCACACGTGGGTGCGGTGCCCGTCGGTGCCTGTCGGAGGCATCGGGCAGTATCGAGGACGTGACGCTGGTTCTGCTGTATCTGGTCGTGCTGGTTCTGATCGCCATCGTGCTGTTCGCACTGGGCAGCGTGCTCTTCGGACGTGGCGAGTCGTTGCCGCCGTTGCCGCGTGATACGACTGCCACGGTATTGCCGGCCTCCGGCGTCACCGGCGCCGACGTCGAGGCGGTCAAGTTCAGCCAGACGCTGCGCGGTTACAAAACCAGTGAGGTGGACTGGGTGCTCGACCGATTGGGCCAGGAGCTCGACCTGGTGCGCGGGCAGTTGGCCGCGGTCCGTGCGGCACACGGGATCGAAGACGACGAAGGGGACCCGCGCCCCATCGAGGGCGGAGCGCACGCGCTGCAGTCGTCGGAGGCAGAGGGCGAACCGTGATCGCGGACGATCGTATCCGCTGTGCGTGGATCGACGAATCGCGCTTGTCGCCAGACGATTTCGTCCTTTACCGGGATTACCACGACAACGAGTGGGGCCGGCCGCTGCGCGACTCGACTGCACTGTTCGAGCGCGTCACGTTGGAGGCGTTTCAGAGCGGCCTTTCGTGGCTGATCATCCTGCGCAAGCGGGAGAACTTCCGTCGCGCGTTTCACCAGTTCGACGTCGAGCGGGTCGCACGCTACCGCGACCGCGACATCGCCAGGTTGATGGAGGACGCCGGCATCGTGCGCAACCGCGCGAAGATCGAGGCGACCATCGCCAACGCCCGCGCGGTCGCTGATCTGGATGTGGACTTCGGCGAGCTGCTGTGGTCTTTCGCGCCGCCGCGGGGGCCACGTCCGGTGGCCATGGCCGACGTCCCGGCGGTCACCCCGGAGTCGACCGCGATGGCCAAGGAACTGAAGCGGCGGGGCTTCCGGTTCGTCGGGCCGACGACGGCGTACGCCCTGATGCAGGCGACCGGAATGGTCGACGATCACACGGCAGACTGCTGGGTGCCAGCGACATTTCAGTGACCTGTCGATGGGGTGTCGAGGTGGCCATCGCCGGGTCTTTGCACACGCGAAGGCGTGGATAGGGAACAATAGAGGGGATTCGTTAGGCCCACCGTGCGGGCTGGCTCATGTGGAGGGAGCACTCGATGGCGGCGATGAAGCCCCGGACCGGAGACGGTCCACTGGAAGCAACCAAGGAGGGGCGAGGCATCGTGATGCGGGTACCGCTGGAGGGCGGCGGACGTTTGGTCGTCGAATTGACCCCAGATGAGGCGGCAGCGCTCGGCGACGAGCTCAAGGGCGTCACCAGCTAGTCGGCGCGGGAGCGCGAGCATTCGCGCCTAGGACGTCACCTTCCGATAGATCTCGAGGGTCTGCTCGGCGATGTGCGCCCACGAGAACTCGTCAATGCAGCGCTGCCTGCCCGCCTGACCGAATTGCGTGGCGCGTTGCCGGTCGGCCACCACCGCGTTGACGGCGTCGGCCAGCCGCGACTCGAAGCCCGTCGGGTCGTTCGCGTCGTAGTGGACCAGGGCGCCGGTGTGTCCGTCGGCCACCACCTCGGGGATGCCGCCGACATCGGAAGCGACCACCGCCGTGGCGCAGGCCATTGCTTCCAAGTTGACGATACCGAGCGGCTCGTACACCGACGGGCATACGAAAACTGTTGCGGCGGAAAGAATTTCGCGAATTTTCGAAATCGGCAGCATTTCGCGTACCCAGAAGACTCCGGTGCGGCTGCGCGCCAGATTCTGCACGGCCTCGGTGACCTCCGCCGCGATTTCAGGGGTGTCGGGTGCGCCGGCGCAGAGCACCAGCTGGGTATCGGGGGCGAATCTGTGTGCCGCCGCGATCAAATGCGGGACGCCCTTTTGGCGGGTGATCCGCCCGACGAACGCGACGATCGGCCTCGTCATGTCCACGCCGAGTTCGGCGAGCACCGACTCGCCCGCGTCCGGTGGGGCCGGGTACCACACCTCGGTGTCGATCCCGTTGCGCACCACGTGCACCCGGTTCGGGTCCAGCGCCGGATAGGTGCGCAGCACGTCCTCGCGCATGCCCGAGCTGACGGCGATCACCGCGTCGGCGGCTTCCACCGCAGTCTTCTCCACCCACGACGACACTCGGTATCCGCCGCCGAGCTGTTCTGCCTTCCACGGCCGCATCGGCTCCAGCGAGTGTGCGGTCAGCACATGTGGAACGCCGTACAGCAGCGCGGCCAGGTGGCCCGCCATCCCGGTGTACCAGGTGTGTGAGTGCACCACGTTGGCCTGACCCGCGGCGTTGGCCATGTTGAGGTCTGCCGACAACGTCGACAGGGCGGGGTTGGCGCCCAGCAACGCGGGATCGGGTTGCGCGACGATCGCGCCCTCGCGGGGCGCGCCCATGCAGTGCACGTCGACCTCGCACAGGTGCCGCAGCTGGGCGACGAGCTCGGTGACGTGAACGCCTGCCCCGCCATAGACCTCGGGTGGATACTCCCGAGTCATCATCGCCACCCGCATGGAGACGACGGTACCGAAAAAGAAGGCCGTATCTCAGGGCCGCTTCCTTGTTTTCGAATGCGATTAGGTGTCAATAACCTTGACAGACAGCTGCGAATGCCTAGCCCCGGTCGGCGGGGGCGGATAGGTTTGGATCATGCGGGAACTGCCACACGTGCTAGGTATCGTCCTGGCTGGCGGCGAAGGCAAGCGGCTGTACCCATTGACCGCCGATCGGGCCAAGCCTGCGGTCCCGTTCGGCGGCGCGTACCGGCTGATCGACTTCGTGCTGTCGAATCTCGTCAACGCGCGATATTTGAAGATCTGCGTTCTGACGCAATACAAATCGCATTCGCTGGACCGTCACATCTCGCAGAACTGGAGGCTTTCGGGGCTTGCCGGTGAGTACATCACCCCGGTGCCCGCGCAGCAGCGCCTCGGTCCGCGGTGGTACACCGGTTCCGCGGACGCCATCCTGCAGTCATTGAACCTCGTCTACGACGAGGACCCCGACTACGTCGTCGTGTTCGGTGCCGACCACATCTACCGGATGGATCCGGAGCAGATGCTGCACTTCCACATCGAGAGCGGCGCGGGCGTCACGGTCGCGGGTATCCGGGTGCCGCGCTCGGAAGCGAGCGCGTTCGGTGTCATCGACGCCGACGAGTCGGGACGCATCCGCGCGTTCATCGAAAAGCCTTCTGATCCGCCGGGCACGCCCGACGATCCCGAGCAGACGTTCGCGTCGATGGGCAACTACATCTTCAGCACCAAAGTGCTCGTAGACGCGATCAAGGCCGACGCCGACGAGGACCACTCCGATCACGACATGGGCGGCGACATCATCCCGCGACTCGTGAACGACGGCATGGCCGCGGTGTACGACTTCAATGACAACGAGGTGCCCGGTTCCACCGAGCGCGATCACGGCTACTGGCGTGACGTCGGAACCCTCGATGCGTTCTACGACGCCCACATGGACCTGGTTTCGGTGCACCCGGTGTTCAACCTGTACAACCGGCGCTGGCCGATCCTCGGCGAATCGGCGAATCTGGCGCCGGCGAAGTTCGTCAACGGCGGCTCAGCGCAGGAGTCGGTGGTAGGCGCGGGCAGCATCATTTCGGCGGCGTCGGTGCGCAATTCGGTGCTGTCGTCCAATGTCGTGGTCGACGACGGCGCGATCGTGGAGGGCAGCGTGATCATGCCGGGCACCCGAATCGGTCGCGGGGCCGTGGTGCGCCACGCGATCTTGGACAAGAACGTCGTCGTGGGGCCCGGCGAGATGGTGGGCGTTGACTTGGAGAGAGACCGCGAACGCTTCGCGATCAGCGCCGGCGGTGTCGTCGCCGTCGGCAAGGGCGTCTGGATCTAGGCTTCGTTGTCCCTCCCCTACCTACGGTGTGGGCCCAACCTGCGGCGTGGGCCCAGGCCGAGCGCGCCGTCGTCGGCGCAGTAGCCGCCACCCCGCCCACACCAGTACGACGACGGCCACCAGCACCAGCACCGGTACCAGGATCGCCACGAAGACCAGCCCGACGCTGATGCCGTCCTCGACCGTGCTCAGCACCGGTGCGGCCATGCCTGCCGTGGCCACGTTGGCGGCCGGTCGCACCGTGGACTTCGTCAACGACACCACCAGCGCGACAACGACACCGATAGCGACGGGGATCCACTGACCGGACTGTGCGAAGGCGCCCGGGTCGGCGACGGTGTTGGTTTGCGCCGCGGTGCCCGACCCGAACACGATGCCGCCGGCCGTCGGGCGGACGAAGGTTTGGATCGCGTCGTTGATGCTGTCGAGCGCGGGCACCTTGTCGGCGACGATCTCGACGACGAGCAGTACGGCGACGATCGCCATGACCCAGCCGTCCTCGAGCCAAGCCCACCCGTGCGGCAGGGTGACGAGGTCGGTGAACCGCGACAGCAGTCCGAGCGCCAGTAGCGGGATGTAGGCGTTGAGGCCCGCGGCGGTGGCCAACCCGAATCCGGTCAGCAGCTCCATTTACGCATTATGGGCATGACTTGTCAGTGCGCGTTCGTACCTTGACCGCATGGGGTCGAGGCGGCACAAGCTGGCCGAAGACGACGATCCCGACTGGCTCGGCCATGCGGTCTGAAATTGTGTCGATTCAGGTTGTCGGCCTGTTGCCTCACGTCAAGATGCGCGCGTGGGGGCATTCGTTGCCTCACGTAAACGTGCGCGCTTTGTCACTGGAGGTGGGGCGCCGTCGCCGGCTTTGCTGGTGGCCAGAGTGAAGAGCTGTGCGGTCAACGCCTGAATCTGGCGTTGAGCGGCGGCTGGATTGATCAGCGAGTAGGTCCGGGTCAGGCCCACGATGCGGTCGACGGTCATGGTCGGGTGGGCGGTCGCGCGGTGGAATGGGGTGGTGGCTTTGTCGTGTTTCTTGGATACCTTGGCCCCGGTGCGGACTTTGGTGATCAATTTCTGTTGCGGGTAGAAGTAGTTGGTCAGCTTGGACTGCAATTGCCAGATCTCGTTGAGGAGCAACAGTTCTGAGGCGGTGTCGTAGCGGTAGTAGCCCACCACGGTGCGTACGACCGTCCAGTTCTTCTGCTCGACGTGGCAGCCGTCGTTCTTATTGCCCGGCCGTGACCGGGTGAACGTGATCTGACGATCTCGGCACCATGCCAGCAGGTCGTCGTTGATGAATTCCGACCCGTTGTCACAGTCGACCCCGAGGATCGGGAACGGCATGGCGGCGGCGATGTGATTGAGGGCTGCCAGTATGTGTTTGGCCGCCCTGTCAGGTAGTGAGTGGCTCTCGGTCCAGCCGGTAGCGATGTCGGTGACCGTCAGCGTGAAGGCATGGCCTCCACCACGGCTGCCGCCGTCGTGAAAGACCGTGTCGATCTCGACGAAGCCGGGCACCGCGTCGTCCCATTCGGCCCAGGTGCGTACCGGGATCTGGCTTTTGAGTATCGACCCCGGCTTGGTGCCCACCCGACCTCTGATCTTGTATTTGGCTCGCTCATCAGCAAGTCGGCGATCGATGGTGGCCGCCGACATCGTTACCAACAGGGCCGCGGTGTCGTCGCTGATCGCCAGCTCCCCGAAGTGCCGCAACACGGCCACCAGCTCGGTGAGCATCGGCGCCAGCCGTTTACCGGCCGGCATTCCCAGCACTGTCCAGCAGACCGTCAGCGCCGCGATGACATCAGGCCCGTAGGTCACTGGCCGGGGACGACGCGCGCTGATGACCTTCGGCTGCAGCCCGCCTTGAGCGCCCTGCGGGGTGGTTACGGTGCCAGCCGGTATTGGCACACAACTCGTCGAGGATCCGACTCTTACCGCGCTTACCCGCCACCTGGTAGCGGATCGCGGTCACATCGGTGATTGCTCTGCGCTGTGCCAACGTCAACCCCATCCACTGGGCCTACGCGCGCATTTCTGATGAGGCAACGAATCACCGTTTCGCGCGCATTTCTGATGAGTCAACGCGGTCGGTAGGCAAGCGTAGAGTCGCAAGTATGTTCGAATCCGTGGCCGACCCGATCGCTTATGAGGCGTCACTGGTCGCACGCATCGCGGAGTTGGAACGCGGCAAGTCCGCCGCAGCCGCCGAACAGGCCAGAGTCACCGCCGAACTCGACGCGGCCCGCCGTGCTCGGGAGGCGGCCGACGGCGTGCCCGCCGCCAAACGTGGGCGCGGCCTCGCCGCCGAGATCGCGCTCGCCCGCCACGATTCCCCCAACCGGGGCGGCCGGCACCTCGGCTTCGCCCGGGCGCTCGTCCACGAGATGCCCCACACCCTCTCGGCGTTGGAAGCCGGTGCGCTCTCCGAATGGCGCGCGACTCTGATCGTGCGCGAGTCGGCGTGCCTGTCGCTCGAGGACCGCCGAACCCTGGACCTCAGAATGTGCGCCGACCAGTCTGCACTGGAGGGCCTCGGCGACAAGCGAATTGAGGCTGAAGCCAAGACCATCGCCTACCAGCTCGACCCGCAGGCGGTCGTGGACAAGGCAGTTCTTGCCCAATCCGAGCGCACCGTCACGGTCCGCCCGGCCCCCGACGCGATGACGTACGTGACCGCTCTACTCCCCATGGCGCAGGGTGTGTCTGTCTACGCGGCGCTAAAGCGCGAGGCCGACACCACTTTCGACGGCCGCGGTCGTGGCCAGGTCATGGCCGACACCCTGGTCGAGCGGGTGACCGGTCAGCCCGCCGACGTCGCGGTCCCCGTCGCGGTCAACCTCGTGATGACCGATGAAACCCTGCTTGGCGGCCGCACCTCCCCCGCGCACATCCCCGGTTACGGTCCGGTGCCGGCCGCCATCGCGTGCCGTCTGGCGGGCGACGCGATCACCGACGAGCAGTCCAAAGCCACCCTGCGCCGGCTGTATCGCCACCCTGACTCGGGAGCATTGGTCGCGATGGAGTCTCGATCACGGCTGTTTCCAAAAGGTCTCGCGCAATTCATCGCGTTTAGAGATGACACCTGTCGTACGCCCTATTGCGATGCGCCGATTCGGCATACCGACCATGCCACACCGCACGCGCGCGGTGGTCCCACCGCTGGCGCCAACGGTCTCGGTGAGTGTGAGGCTTGCAACTACGCCAAGGAAGCGCCTGGTTGGCAAGTCCATACGTTTGACGCCGACGGCCAGCGCCACAAGGCGGTGTACGTCACGCCGACCGGTGCGCACCACGAATCACACGCACCGCCATTGCTCAATGACGTCGTCGTGTTCAAGCCGAGCGTCGTCGAGGCGCTGGTCGCCAATCAGCTCGCAGGTCTGACTGCCGCCTGATCCGTCACCAGACGGTGGATTCTCCCTCCCTCTGCTCACAGGGCATCGCGACGGCGATAGATGGCGCCGGCGGCGAAAGTCAGGGCGGCGGCCACGACGATCATCACGACCAGGGCCAGAACCGGGTAGTCCGACGGCGCGGTGGTCTGGCCGACCGGGGAAAGGTCGAGCAGCCAGCTCGGCAGGCGCAAGAGCGCACCGAGGTACAGCGATACGACCACGAACGTGACTGCAAGCCAGCCGATCCAGCCCCTTCTGATCGCGACCCCGACCGCCGCGATACCCGCCATCACGGCCATCGCCGGCAGGTAGGCCAGGCCCGCCACCGTCAGCCGCACAATTGTGCCCGGTTCCCCGAGCGTGATACCCGCACCCAGACCGTTGCCCAGGCCGGCGAAGAACATCAGCACGGCGGAGCCGATGAGTGCCGAGGCGACGGCGGTGAGCAGCCAGCGCCAGCGTGACACCGCGCCGGCCAGCACAGCTTCGCCGAGGCCCTTCTCTTCGTCGCTGAGCACCCGCAGCACCGACGACACGACATACGCGGTGGCCGCGGCGGCGAGGAACTGCGTCATCGTGGTGTACACGCTGTCGGTGCCCCGCGCCACCAGCACGCGTTGAATGAGTTCGTTCTCCTCGGCGGCGTCCAGCAGCGATTTTGTCATCGAGCCAAGAGCCAAGCCGCCCAAGAAGAGTCCGACCGACCAGCCAATGGTCTGGCCGCGTTGCAGCGCCAGATGCAGACCTAGCACGGATCTGATGGCGTGCGCGTTCGGACGCTCGCCGGTGGACGCGATGATGCTGTCGTCGTACTGCCGTCTGCTCTCCAGGCCTGCGGCCAGCGCGATCAGCCCGAGGGTGAGGGCGACGAGCAGGGCGAACGGCCACCAGCGCACGTCGACGAATGCCCGCATCTGCTGCGCCCATGCGATCGGCGAGAACCAGCTCAGCGCGCTGCCGGAGTTCTCGATGACGTCGCCGATCCCGCGGACGAAGACGGCGAGCGCAAGCATGGCCATCGCGGCGCCGGTGGCGGTGCGCGACTGCCGCCACAGCTGGGCGGTGACGGCGGCCACCGCGCCGAACACCATGGCCACCCCTGTGACGCCGAGACACATCGCGGCGGTGTCGACCAGCCCGAAACCGGTGGAGGCCATTGCCAGCGTCATCGTCACCGTCAGCGCGACATTCACACCGCCGATCATGATCAACGCGGCGGTCGTGCGTGCATAGCGTCCGACAACCGAGGACAGCACCAGTTCCGCTGCACCGCTTTCTTCCTCGGCGCGGGTGTGCCGAATCACGGTGAGAATGGCCAGGATCGACGTCGCGACGATCATGGTGAGCATGAGCTCGTTGGCCATCATGGCGCCGAGGTCGGTTTCGTTGCCGCCGAACATCGGCCCGCCCATGATGATCGCCGCCGGCGTCTTCATCAGGTTCACGCGGGCCTGACGTTGCGCCTCGTCCGGATACGCCAGCTTGATCGCGTTGGGGGCGTACACCATCATCAGCGTCAAGGCCGCCAGCCAGATCGAAAGGCGAATTCGGTCGCGGCGCAGGGCCAGCCGGAGGAGGCTCAGCGTGCCCGTCCACAACCCGGCGTTTCGTTGAGCTGTGTGCGTTGCGAGGGCGGTGCTCATCGCGAGGCTCCCTGGTACTCACGTAGGAACAGGTCTTCGAGCGACGCCGGTGCCACGGTCAGGTCGAGGATGCCCAGGTCGGTGAGTTCACCCATGGCGCGGTCGAGTTCGTTGCGGTCGACGGAGAACGTGTAGTGGCCATCGTTGATCGCGAAGTCGTGCACGAACGGACTGCGTTGCAGCGCTTGCCCATCGGTGCGGGTGCGCACCGTTACCGTTGTCCGCATCAGGTGCCGGAGCTCGTCGAGCGAGCCCGACTTCACCGTGCGGCCGGAGCGAATGATCGTCACGGTGTCACACAGCTTCTCGACCTCGGCGAGGATATGGCTGGACAGCAGGACCGCCGCACCGTGTCCGGTCACTTCCTCGACGCACTGCTGAAACGCCTTCTCCATCAACGGGTCCAGTCCAGAAGTCGGCTCGTCGAGAATGTAGAGCTCGGCGTTGGTGGAGAACGCCGCGACAATCGCCACCTTCTGCCGGTTGCCCTTCGAGTAGGTGCGCGCCTTCTTGTGCGGGTCGAGCTCGAAGCGCTCGATCAGCTGGTCGCGTCTGCGGGTGTCGACGCCGTTGCCGCGCAGGCTGGCCAGGAAGTCGATGGCCTGCAGGCCGGTCAGGTTCGGCCACAGTGTCACGTCACCTGGGACGTAGGCGATTCGGCGGTGCAGGTCGACGGCATCGTGCCACGGGTCGCCCCCGAGCAGCCGTACCGTTCCGCCGTCGGCGCGCAGCAGGCCGAGCAACACGCGGATCGTGGTGGACTTGCCCGCTCCGTTGGGGCCGAGGAATCCTGCGATGTCGCCGTGCGCAACCGTGAGGTCGAGGCCGTCGAGCGCTTTGGTTCGTCCGAAAGACTTTGACAATCCACGAATCTCGACCGCGAGTTCCGATCGCGCGCCAGCATTAGTGCGCTGTAGGGACGCTGCCGTCATTTCCATCTCCTTCTCCGGCTGTGAACGGGATGCCTTTTTCGTGTTGTGCCAGGAACGCGTCGTACATGGTCGAGTCGGCCATCAGGCCGTTGGTGAACATCTCCAGCGCCGGCAGCATCATGTCTTCGCCGTAATCGCGCAGCACGGCCCGAAGGTCGGTGGGGTCTTCATGCATTTGCAGATAGAGCAGGAAACCGCCGCCGTTGATCATGCTGAGGTATCTCGCCCTGGCCTTCGGGTCGCGGCTCGGCTTGAGAATGCCTGCCTGAACGCCCTCCTCGATGTACTGCTCGGCATTGTCGATCATGCGCTGCCAGAACGACTTTGCGAGGTCGCTGCCCGACTGCATGCTGCGCACCAGATACGCCATCATCGGGGCGTATTCCTCGATCTCGGCAACCTGTGCGAGCCAGTCGGACGGGTCGGTGGTGCGCATGGACTCGGTCTTGGACTCGCGCACCATCTCGGCGATGTGGTCGTCGCACGCCTTGCGCAGGCCGTCTTTGGAACCGAAATGGTGGATCACCAGCGCGGCGGACACGCCCGCGGCCTCGGCGATGGTCCGGAGCCCCACATTGAACCCGTGTCTGCCCCACTGGTCGATCGCGGCATCGCGGATCCGAGCGATGGCCGTCCGATCGTCAGGGGCTGAACGCATGTTTAGTACGCTAAACGCGCGTTCAGCCGACGGTCAAGGGACTATCCCGTCAAGAGTCCGTAAAGATCGCGCCATCGTCCGCCTGACGCGGCGAACGGGGTCCTAGTCGCGGGCAGCGGCGAGCAAGCCGTCGCCCAACGGGATCAGCACCGGCGTGAGCCGCTCGTCCTCCGCGATGAGCCGCGCGGCCTCGCGTACCGCGGCGACCTCGGCGTCTTTGGCATGGACATCGCCGGCCCGCCCGCCCAGCGCGGCGCGGTGCACCACGATGGCCCCGCCGGAGCGCAGCAGTCGCACGCCTTCTGTCACGAAGTGCGGCTGATCGGCCGGATCGGCATCGATGAACACCAGGTCGTAGGACTCGTCGGCGAGTCGGGTGAGCACTTCCTGCGCCCGGCCGCTGATCAGCCTGCTGCGGCCTGGGCCGACACCGGCCTCGGTGAACGCCTGCTTCGCGATGCGCTGATGTTCGGGCTCGACGTCGATCGTGGTGAGCACACCGTCCTCGCGCATGCCCGACAGCAGCCACAACCCGCTCACCCCGGCGCCGGTGCCCACCTCGACGACCGCCTTGGCGCCGGTCATCTTGGCGAACACACACAGCAGCGCCCCGACGGCGGGGGTCACCGCGCCCGCCCCTAGTTCGACCGCGCGTTCACGGGCGGCCGCGACGATCGCGTCCTCCGAGATCGACTGCTCGGCATGCTTGACGATCGACTCGGCGCGACTCTGCGGTCCGCCGCCTATCACGTCGTCGATGCCAGCCATGCCCGCAGCGTAGAACCTCCTCCGGAGGGCACGCTCGCGACACGCCCGTCCCCGAACTGCGGACTTCCGTCGAAATGGCCTGGTTCTCGCAGGTCGAAAATGGGTAGAAGATCTTTCTCAGGAAATGTTCAGTGTGCTCATATGCCAAACACACCAGGGTCGGAGACGGTATGTCCCATGGATGACGGCGGGCGTTGGGATACCGGGAATAAGCGCAGGGAATTTCACGTTGCCGCCATCGTCGGGCCGTCGATAAATGACGACGGCTGTCAACAGGAGGATCTGACGAAGAATTCGAACGCCCCAGCTGCACCGGCCGCGCCATCGTCGATGGCTCATCTCGAGCAGTACACCGACGGGGAATGGGTTGAGCCTTCCGACGAACTGACCGGGACCGCCGTCTTCGACGCGACGGGTGACCAGACCACCATGCCGTCCTGGGACGAGCTGGTGCGCCAGCATGCCGACCGCGTCTACCGACTGGCATACCGCCTGTCCGGCAACCAGCACGACGCCGAGGACCTCACGCAGGAGACGTTCATCCGCGTCTTCCGCTCGGTGCAGAACTACCAGCCGGGCACGTTCGAGGGCTGGCTGCACCGCATCACCACGAACCTGTTCCTGGACATGGTTCGCAGGCGCGGCCGCATCCGCATGGAGGCGCTGCCGGAGGACTACGACCGTGTGCCCGCCGACGATCCGAACCCCGAGCAGATCTATCACGACTCGCGACTGGGTCCCGACCTGCAGGCCGCGCTGGATTCGCTGCCGCCGGAGTTTCGCGCCGCCGTGGTCCTGTGCGACGTCGAGGGCTTGTCCTATGAGGAGATCGGCGCGACGTTGGGCGTCAAGCTCGGCACCGTCCGCAGCCGTATTCACCGCGGCAGGCAGGCGTTGCGCGACTACTTGGCCCGCCACGGTGACGGGGATTCGACCCACTACCGGGACACGGCCAAGTCAGCCTGAGTGTTCGCAGGTGTTTGGCGCCGCGCGCCGCGCTACATTCGAGTCAGTAACGTTGACGCGACGCGAGTACGCCGAGAGGAGCTGGGCGATGGTCGACCCGGGGCACATGTTCCGCCGTGCGTTCTCCTGGCTGCCTTCTCAGCTGGCATCTCAGAGCGATGCGCCCGTGGGGCCTCGGCAGTTCGGATCCACTGAGCATCTGTCGACGGAGGCCATCGCGGCGTTCGTCGACAACGAACTGCGCCTCACCCCACATCTGCGCGCGGCCAGTCATCTTTCGCTGTGTCCGCAGTGCGCGGCAGAGGTCGACGCGCAGCGGCAGGCGCGCAGTGCGCTGCGGGAATCTCATCCGATAGCCATTCCCAGCTCGTTGCTGGGCCAGCTGTCGCAGATTCCGCTATGCAGCGGCAACGCCCCGGATCCGACTGCCGCGGCACAGGACTCGCAGTTAGCTGACGGCGCGCAGCAAAGCCGCCGTAAGCGCCGGTAGAGTGGATACAAAGTCGATCAACGGCGTGCGCCGGCCATTGCTGGCGCTCGGATAGAGGTGATGAACGGGTGAGCAATCTGGACGAGACCGGACGCGAACGTCTCGAGCCGCGGCCGGTGTCGCGGCCGGCTGTCGACCCGGCGTCACGGCGTGCCTTCGGCAGGCCCGACGGCGTGAGCGGATCTTTCCAGGGTGCGGAGAAGTACCGCGACCAAGGCGCCTTCACGCCGAAGGATCAGCCGCCCGATCCCGTGCTGGCCGAGGCGTTCGGCCGGCCCTACGCCGGCGGCGATTCGCTGCAGCGTCACCCCGCCGATGCCGGTGCGCTGGACGCCGAACGCGAAGGGCCGGGCGCCGACGAACCCGATGATCCGTGGCGTAATCCGGGTGCCCCGGTGGAACTGGGCACTCCGGCGATGACCCAGCCGCCACGAGCGGCCTCCAACGTCAGCACCGGCAAGCTCGGCGTGCGCGACGTCCTCTTCGGCGGCAAGGTCTCCTACGTCGCGCTCGCGGTTCTCGGCATCGTCGCGCTCGTGATCGGGTTCGCCGGAGGCTGGGTCGGTCGTACGACGGCCGAGGTGGTCCAGGCCTTCACCACGTCCAAGGTGACGCTCGAGACCAGCGACGTCGGCGACGCGCCGGAGGGCCGGTTCGCCAAAGTCGCTGCGGCAGTTGCCGATTCTGTGGTCACGATCGAGACCAAGAGCGACGAGGAGGGCTCGCAGGGCTCCGGTGTCGTGGTCGACGGGCGCGGCTACATCGTCACCAACAACCACGTGATCTCCGAGGCCGCGGTCAACGCGAGTAAGTACAAGATGACCGTGGTCTTCAACGACGGCAAGGAAGTGCCAGCCAACCTCGTCGGCCGTGATCCGAAGACCGACCTCGCCGTGCTCAAGGTCGACAACGTGGACAACCTGACAGTCGCCAAGCTGGGTGACTCCGACAAGCTCTACGTCGGCGAAGAAGTGATCGCCGCTGGCGCCCCGCTGGGTCTGCGCAGCACCGTCACGGCGGGCATCATCAGCGCTCTGCACCGCCCGGTGCCGCTGTCGGGTGACGGTTCGGACACCGACACCGTCATCGACGGTGTGCAGACCGACGCGTCGATCAACCACGGCAACTCCGGCGGCCCACTCATCGACATGAACGGTGACGTCATCGGCATCAACACGGCGGGCAAATCGTTGTCGGACAGCGCCAGTGGTCTGGGCTTCGCGATTCCGGTGAACGAGGTCAAGACGGTCATCGAGTCGCTGATCCGCGACGGAAAGATCGCGCATCCGACACTGGGCCTGACCGCCCGCTCGGTGAGCAACGACCTCGCGTCGGGCGCCCAGGTCGCCAACGTGAAGGCCGGCAGCCCGGCCGAGAAGGCGGGCATCCTGGAGAACGACGTCGTCGTCAAGGTGGGTGACCGAACCGTGGCTGACGCCGACGAATTCGTCGTCGCCGTGCGCCAACTCAAGATCGGACAGGACGCGCCCATCGAGGTCATGCGGGACGGCAGGCCCGTCGTCCTGACCGTCAACCCCGGCCCCGACAACAGCACCTAGAGATGTTCGCGAACGTCGGCTGGGGCGAGATGCTGGTCCTGGTGATCGCCGGTTTGGTGATCCTGGGCCCGGAACGGCTGCCCGGCGCCATCCGATGGACGTCGAGCACGCTGCGGCAGGCCCGCGACTACATCAGCGGCGCCACCAGCCAGCTGCGCGACGATCTCGGTCCGGAGTTCGACGACCTTCGTGAGCCGTTGAGTCAGCTGAACAAGCTGCGCGGAATGACGCCGCGTGCGGCGCTCACCAAACATCTCCTCGACGGCGACGACTCGATCTTCACCGGCAAGTTCGACACCCCCGCGACCAATGCCGAGAAGCCCGTGAGTGACGGTGCGCCGAAGCCGGTGTCACCGCAGGAGCCATCGCAACCCGAGACGCCCGAGGTTCCGGCGAAAACCCCTTACGACAGCGACGCGACCTAACGGCCGGCCGGGTCCAGGCCCAGAGACATGCCCGCGAGTCCCCGCTTGCGGCTCGACAGCGCATCGGCGATGTTGCGCAATTCCTTGCCCGCCACCGAATCCGGTGCCGACAGCACCAGCGGCACCCCGGCGTCGCCTGCAGCGACCAGCGCGGGATCCAGCGGAACCTGTCCCAGCAGCGGCACGTCGGCGCCCACCGAACGGGTCAGGCTCTCGGCGACCTGCTTGCCGCCGCCCTCGCCGAAGATCTGCATCGTCGTACCGTCAGGGAGCAGCAGACCGGACATGTTCTCGACCACGCCGACGATGCGCTGCCGGGTCTGCAGCGCGATGGCGCCCGCCCGCTCGGCCACCTCGGCCGCCGCCAGCTGAGGCGTCGTCACTACCAGGATCTCCGCTCCGGGGATCAGCTGGGCCACCGAGATGGCGATGTCTCCGGTGCCCGGCGGCAGGTCGAGCAGCAGGACATCCAGATCGCCCCAGTAGACGTCGGCGAGAAACTGTTGCAGTGCGCGGTGCAGCATCGGTCCGCGCCACACCACCGGCGTGTTGCCCTGGGTGAACATCGAGATCGAGATGACGCGAACGTCGTGCGCGACAGGCGGCAGGATCATCGACTCGACCTGGGTGGGCCGGTCGGTGGTGCCCATCATCCGCGGCACCGAATGCCCGTAGATGTCGGCGTCCAGCACGCCCACCGTCAGCCCGCGCGCGGCCATCGCCGCCGCCAGGTTGACGGTGACGCTGGACTTGCCGACGCCGCCCTTGCCCGACGCCACGGCGTAGACCCGGGTGAGCGAACCGGGCTGGGCGAAGGGGATGATCGGCTCGCGGGCATCGCCGCGTAGCTGCTTGCGTAGCTCAGTGCGCTGCTCGTCGCTCATCACGTCGAGGGTCACCTTCGCGTGACCCGTGCCCGGGACATCGGCGACGGCTTGGCTCACCAGTTGGGAGATCTCGTTCTTCTTCGGGCACGCCGAAGTGGTGAGGTAAATCTCGACGTGCACCCCGCCGTCGGGCTCGATGGTGACGCTTTTGACCATGCCGAGCTCGGTGATCGGCCGCCGCAGTTCCGGATCGATTACCTTCGACAGCCCCGAACGGACTGCGGACTCCAGGTCAGGAGAAGTAGTGGACATCGCTGTCGAGTCTAGGCCGACCCGACGGGCGTTCTAACCGGCCGGTGCGGGCACAGGACCGGGAGGCGGTCCCGGTGGTGCGCCCTGCGGCGCGACCGGACCCGGCGCAGGACCGGGCGGCGGTGCCAACGGACCCGGGGCGGGTCCGGGACCCGGGGCGGGTCCGGCCGGGACGGGTCCCGGGGGAGGCGCCATCGGGCCGGGCGGCGGTGCCATTCCCGGCGGCACCATCTGCTGCGCGACGGGCGGCCCGCCCAGCGCAGCCTGCAGCGGTGCGGGCTGGTCCTTGATGCAGAACACCGCACACTCCGGCGTCGGCCTCGGAGGCGGCTGCATCCACGGCGGCACCCACGGCGCCGGTTGCTGCGATGTTGCCGGGGTTGCCAACGGGCCGGGTGCGGGACCGGGCAGCGGGCCCAGCCGCTGACCGGGCACGAAGCCGGGGAGCTGGCTGGCGACGTCGCTACGCGCCAGCACCGGCATCAGTGCCAGCGGATCGTTGGAAGGCAGACCCAACGCGTTGAGCGGCAATCCCGGACCGAGGCCTTCGTATTCATTGAGGTGCGTAGGGCCGCCGTCGTCGTCGCCCAAGACGGGGACCGATCCGGTGATGGGCGGCAGATCGACCGGCACGACGCCGGTGGCGTACGCAGCGGCCCAGCCCAACACGTTGCGGGCGTAGGCCACCGAGTTGTTGTAGCGCAGGATCGCCGACATCACGTGAGACTGATCGCGCAGGTTCATGTCACCGCTGCACAGATAGCGCGCGGCGGCCAGGGTCGAGTCGAACAGGTTCTGCACCTCGGCCTTGCCGTCCCCGTCGCCGTCGGACGCGTAGCGCGACCAGGTACCGGGAAGGAACTGCATCGGACCCATGGCGCGCGCGTAGGTGACGCGCTCGGCCGAGCGGTTCTGCACGATGATCTCGTTGCCGGGCAGGGTTCCGTCCAGTGCGGGCCCGTAGATGGGCCGCACGGCCGTACCGCGGGCGTCGGTGGCGCCGCCATAGGCGTGCATCGACTCGATACGCCCGATGCCCGCCAGCAGGTTCCAGCTGACGCCACAGCCAGGATCCGCCACGGCCATCATCCGCTCGGCGTTGCGGTATGCCGCCAGGGCCATCCCCGGAATGCGAAGTGTGCCAGGAGCATTCACCACAGCCGCGGGCTGAGGAGACGAAGCCGCCGAGGCGGCGATATGGAAATCGGTCGGTGTCTTGGTCACCGCGACCACCGTCGGGCCGGCGCGGTCGACCGAGGACGACTCGACAGAGGCCAGTGGGGTGACCGCGGAGTCGCGTACCGGTGAGCTCGGTTGTACGGATGCCCCCACGGCGCCGACCAGAATGATCGGCGCGATGACTGCGAATCCCGAGGCGACGCGGGCACGGGCAGGGGTGAGGGCGCCGCGAACATTGGACGGTTTGACGGCAGCGCTGATGTTGACGGCTCGCATGCGAGAAACACCATCGCCAGCACCGTGCGCGACTCGCTTTGCCCCCCGTCGCACTGCCCCGAGGGCGGCCCCTGCCCCTATGCGCACTCAACCGTCCTTGGTCTGTTGTGGTTGTGAACCAAGTCACCATACCTAGTCGGTATCTCGCGCGTTACAGCAATGGCGTTACGTGATTCAGCTCTGCTTTTTCGAGCGCCGCTCATTCTGCTCTGCTTTGCCGCCGCCGTCGCGCTTATCGGACCCCGCAGGCGCGGCCAGCCGGCTCAGCAGCTCGTGAATTTCCTCGAGCTCGCGCCGCAGGTAGTCGCGGGTGGCGACCTCGCCGACCGCCAACCGCAATGCGGCCAGCTCACGTGCCAGATACTCGGTGTCCGCCTTGGTCTGTTCGGCCCGCCGACGGTCTTCCTCGAGCGACACCCGATCCCGGTTTTCCTGCCGATTCTGAGCCAGCAGAATCAGCGGCGCCGCATACGCCGCCTGGGTGGAGAACGCGAGATTGAGCAGGATGAACGGATACGGATCCCACCGCAATTTCACGGCAAACAGATTCAGGATGATCCAAACGATCACCATGATGGTCTGCCAGGCCAGGTAGCGACCCGTGCCCAGAAAGCGAGCGATCGACTCCGAGAACTTGCCGACGGCCTCGGCGTCGACGTTGAGCGTGAACCGTCGACGGGAGACCCGCGGGGTGTCCAAACGCTGGCGCGCGGTCAGGTCGCTCATCACGCGCCCTCGTTGGCGGTGAACAGCTCGGGCTCTTCGCGTTCACGCCAGTCGTGCGGCAGGAGATGGTCGAGCACGTCGTCGACCGACACCGCGCCGAGCAGGTGGTTCTCCTCGTCGACCACGGGCCCGCATACGAGGTTGTACGCGGCGAAGTACCGGGTCACCGCCGACAACGAATCCTCCGGCGCCAAATTCGGAAGGTCGGTGTCCACGATCCCGCTGACCAGCTCTGCGGGCGGTTCTCGAAGGAGCCGCTGTAGGTGGACACAGCCCAGGTAGTGACCGGTAGGAGTGGCCGTTGGCGCACGGGTCACGAAGACCAGCGATGCGAGCGCCGGGGTCAGGTCGGGGTCGCGGACGCGGGCCAGTGCCTCGGCGACGGTGGTGTCCGGTGCGAGCACCACCGGTTCCGACGTCATCAGGCCGCCTGCGGTGTCGGGTGAGTGCGCCAGCAGCCGGCGCACGTCCTCGGAGTCCTCAGGGTCCATTCGGCGCAGGAACTGTTCGGCGTCCATTGGCGTCATGGTGCCCAGCAGGTCGGCGGCGTCGTCGGGGTCCATGGCCTCGAGCACGTCGGCGGCCCGTTCGGGGGGCAGCTTCCTGAGCACGTTGACCTGCTCGTCCTCGGGCAGCTCCTGCAGCACGTCGGCCAATCGCTCGTCGTCGAGCGCGTTGACCACCTCGTGGCGGCGCTTGTCAGGCAATTCGCGGATCGCCTCGGCCACCTCGACGGCGCGCTGACCGACGAACTGCTCCAGCAGCTGCGCGACCCCCTGATCGGGCATCGCCAGTCCCGACGGGGTCAGCCCCTGCACATGCTGCCAGTCGATGATCTGCACATTGCCGCGGCGGCCGAGGCGTCGCGCAGGCCGGACCGCCACCTTGGTCACCATCCAGTCGCGCGTGCGGGTCGGTTCGATGCCGAGATCGACCACGTACACGTCGACTCCCTTCAACTGCTCCTGGTCGGGATCATCGACTCTGACCTGGGTTTCGACCACCTGGCCGAGCACGAGCACCTCACCGGGGCGCTGGGTGAACTTGCGCAGCGAGACGCTGCCGGTCGCCAGCGTCACAGCGCCGGGGTCGATGGACGTCACCCGCAGAATCGGCACGAAAATTCTCCGGCGCGTTAGCAATTCGACGACCAGACCGAGCACCCTCGGCTGTTGGCGCACGATGCTGATGCTGATCACCACATCGCGGACGCGGCCAAGGGACTCCCCGTCGGGTCCCAGCACCACCATCCCCACCAGCCGGGCCGCATAGACCCTGTTCACCGCCGCCATGCCTAGAAGGGTAAAGAGTGTGGTTGTGGAAAACCGCTATCGACCCCGCCGAACGATACTTTCGGTTCCAGGCAGCAGCGCGAAGATGATCGAGAAGGCAAAGTCCCTGCCCGCCGACGAGGTCTTCCTCGATCTCGAAGATGCGGTCGCGCCCGACGCCAAAGCCGAGGCGCGCGCCGCGGTGGCGGCCGCGTTGGCCGAGCCCGGTTGGGGCGGGCAGCTGCGCGGCGTTCGGGTGAACGACTGGACCACGCCGTGGACGCATGCCGACGTGATCGACGTGGTGTCGGCCGCGGGTGCGTCGCTGGACATTGTGGTGTTGCCGAAAGTTTCCGATGTCTCACACATCCACGCGCTCGACCTGCTGCTTGGTCAACTCGAGGCGACGCACGGATTTCCGTTGGGCCGCATCGGTATTGAAGCTCAGATCGAGAACGCCGAAGGGCTGACGAATATCGATGCGATCGCGGCCGCCCCACGGGTGCAGGCGCTGGTCCTCGGTCCCGCGGACATGGCCGCCAGCCTGAACATGCGCACGCTCGAGGTCGGCGAACAGCCCGAGGGCTACGACGTCGGTGACGCCCACCATCACGTGCTGATGCGAATTCTTGTCGCGGCCCGCACGCGCGGCATCCTGGCGATCGACGGCCCGTACCTGAAGGTGCGCGATGTCGACGGCTTCCGCCGGGTCGCGGGGCGGTCCGCTGCGCTGGGATACGACGGCAAGTGGGTGCTGCACCCCGACCAGATCCCCGCGGGCAACGAGATCTTCAGCCCTCGCCAAGAGGCCTACGAACACGCCGAGTTGATCCTCGAGGCCTACGAATGGCACACGTCGCGGGCCGGCGGTGCGCGCGGCGCGGTGATGCTCGGCGACGAGATGATCGACGAAGCGAGCCGCAAGATGGCGTTGGTGATCGCAGGCAAGGGCCGCGCGGCGGGGATGGAGCGCAAGGGCGAGCGGTTCAGCCCGCCGGCCTAGCGCCGGCAAGACGGCGGCCGGGTTGAGGTTAGCGGAGGGTGTAGACCCCGAGTGCAAAATAGAGCAGCAAGACGATCACCAAGGCCACGGTGAACAGCCCGCCGATGATCGTGCCCGCCAGCGCCATTCGCCACCCTGCCTGTCCGGTGTGTTTGGTCTCTCGCATCGCGATCACACCCAGGACGACGCCGACGATGGCCAACGGAGCGCAGCACACGCAGCCGGTGATGGACGTGACGAGGGACGCGATCGCCTTGCCGTTCGTGCCAGGAGGCTTGACCGCCCGATAAGGGTCGTAGGTCGGGTGGTACCCCGTTGCGCCTGGATATCCGGGTGGGGGGTAGATCGGCGGAGGCAACCCAGGTGCGGACGGATAGTCGACCGGCGCCTGGTCCGGACGCTCCGGGTCGCTGGCGTTCATCTGTCCGCAGACGTCCTTCGATCAACCAGCCATGACGCCGATGGTCCAGAGCACGTTGATGAGCAGCGAGAGCGCGCCGACCGCGATACCTGCGATGGCAAGTCCGTGGCCCTTTTCCCCGCTCTGTTTGATCTGATTCATGGCGACGATGCCGAGCACGATGCCGACGATCGATCCGATGCCGCAGCAGAATCCGACGATCGACGCCACCAGCGAGCCGATGGCCATCGCGTTCGTCTTCTCCGACGGCGCGCCGTACGCGGGATAGCTCGGAGCCGCGGGATAGCCCGGAGGTGGACCGAAGCCTGGAGGCGGGCCGTAGCCCGGTGGCGGGCCGTAGCCGGGAGGTGGTGGCGGTGTCCCATAGCCGGGAGCCGGTGGTCCGAAGCCGGGAGGCGGCGTGCTGTACGGCGGGGGCGGCGGATATCCGGAGGCAGCCGGAGCACCGAACTCGCCGTAAGACGGAGGCGGCGGATAACCCGGTTGTTCGAGCGGTGATCCGAACCCGCTCTGCGGATAGTCCGGCTGGGGTGTGGGGTCGTAGGCCGGCGGGGGCGTGTACCCCGGCTGCTCGAACGGCTTCTGCTCATAGACCTGGGTCGGTGGCTCGAGCGGCCTCTGCTCGTATACCTGGGTCGGCTGGTCGTGCTGCTCTCCGGACTGTTCCTGGCTCTGCTCGATCGGCGGCGCCTCGTAGCTGGTCGACGCCGGCTCGGATGCCCCGTCGCCGGAGCCGGATGATGCCGTTCGGCTAGCGTCGTCGTCCGGATTTGTCATGCTGTTCAACCTAGCGCAAATACGCGGCACGTTTGCGGCGCGGAAGACGTTGTCTTGGTGAGATCGCCAGCCGGATCCGCGGCAACAGCAGGCACGCGATAAAGGAGAATGATTCAGCGATGACCAGCCCGTTCCAGCCTGGACAGCCGGCCGGCACAGCGCCAGGCACCCCGACGACCAGACGCGGTCCCGCGGCCCTGCCCACACCTCCGAAAGGCTGGCCGATCGGGTCGTACCCGACCTACGCCGAGGCCCAGAGCGCGGTCGACTACCTGTCAGACCAGCAGTTTCCGGTCCAGCAGGTGACGATCGTCGGTGTCGACCTGATGCAAGTGGAACGCGTCACGGGCAGGCTGAGTTGGCCCAAAGTGCTCGGCGGCGGTGTGCTCACCGGCGCGTGGCTGGGTTTGTTCATCGGCCTGATCCTGGGATTCTTCAGCCCGAGTCCGTGGGGCGCGCTGATCACCGGCCTCGTAGCCGGGGTGTTCTTCGGCCTCATCACCTCCGCGATTCCGTACGCGATGGCGCGTGGCACAAGAGATTTCAGTTCGACGATGCAACTCGTCGCGGGACGATACGACGTCCTGTGCGACCCCCAGAGCGCCGAGCACGGCCGGGATCTGCTGGCACGCTTGAAGATCTAGTCCGGGGACCGTGGGCGTTAGCTGGCACTTTACCCAGGCGCGCAATTGCGTAACGGTGTGCGACGCGCGCGCGGCAAGTGTTGCAAATCACGCGTAACTGGCAATACGGTTTCCGCGCAGGAGTGTTGCTCGGAGCCGCCCCGGCGGCGACCTCGGACGCGGACGGAGGCAGCGGTGCGCCCATGGCGGCTTGGTGCTGCGGCATTGGCCGCGCTGACGACGGCGTCGGTCGTTTCGGCGTGCGGATCAGGCGGCGGCGGAATCGTCATCAACTACTACACGCCGGCAAGCGAGATGGCCACGTTCACCGCGGTCGCCAAGCGGTGCAACGAGGAGCTCGCAGGCCGCTTCACGATTCAGCAGATCAGCCTGCCGAAAGAAGCGGACGCCCAGCGGTTGCAGTTGGCGCGGCGGCTGACGGGCAACGACAAGACCCTCGACGTGATGGCCCTCGACGTCGTGTGGACGGCCGAGTTCGCCGAGGCGGGTTGGGCATTGCCGCTGTCCGAGGATCCCTCGGGTAGGGCCGAACAGGATGCGACCACGGACACGTTGCCGGGCCCGCTGGAAACCGCCAAGTGGCAGGACAAGCTCTACGCCGCGCCGATCACCACGAACACCCAATTGCTCTGGTACCGAGCGGACTTGATCAACGAGCCGCCCGCGACGTGGGATGCGATGGTGGCCGAGGCGACACGTCTGCACGCCGAGGGTAAGCCGAGTTGGATCGCGCTGCAGGCCAAGCAGTACGAGGGTCTGGTGGTGTGGTTCAACACGCTGCTGGAAAGCGCTGGCGGTCAAGTGCTTTCCGACGACGGCAAGACCGTCACGCTGACCGACACCGACGAGCATCGCGCCGCGACGGTCAAGGCGTTGGAGATCATGAAGGCGGTTGCCACCGCACCGGGTGCGGATCCGTCGATCACCCAGACCGACGAGGGCACCGCGCGTTTGGCGCTGGAACAGGGCAAAGCCGCGCTCGAAGTGAACTGGCCGTTCGTGCTGCCGTCGATGCTGGAGAACGCCGTCAAAGGTGGCGTTTCGTTCCTGCCGCTGAACCAGGATCCCGCGCTGGCGGGCAGCATCAACGACGTCGGCACCTTCTCGCCGAGCGACGCACAGTTCGAGGCGGCCTACGAAGCCAGCAAGAAGGTGTTCGGTTTCGCCAATTACCCGGGTGTGACCGACGAGCCGGCCAAGGTGACGCTCGGCGGTCTGAACCTCGCCGTAGCCAAGACGACGCAACATCGGGCCGAGGCTTTCGAGGCGATCCGGTGCATGCGCAGTGCGCAGAATCAGCGCTACACGTCGGTCGAGGGCGGCCTGCCCGCGGTGCGCGCGTCGCTGTACGACGATCCGACGTTTCAGGCGAAGTACCCGCAGTACGAGATCATCCGTGAACAACTGACCAACGCGGCGGTGCGGCCGGCGACGCCGGTCTATCAGGCTGTCTCCACCCGCATCTCGGCGACGCTGGCCCCGATCACCGATATCGACCCCGAGCGGATGGCCGACGAGTTGACCGTTCAGGTGCAAAAGGCGATCGACGGTAAGGGGCTGATTCCGTGACCGTCACCGCAGAGCCGGCCAAGGTCGGTACCGACGACACGAAATCTGAACGGCGACTGGCATTCACGCTGATCGCGCCCGCTGTCATCCTGATGCTTGCGGTCACCGCCTACCCGATCGGTTACGCGGTGTGGCTCAGCCTGCAGCGCTACAACCTCGCACAGCCCGACGATGTCGAGTTCGTCGGCCTGGAGAACTACATCACGGTGCTGACCGACCGGTACTGGTGGACGGCGTTCGCCGTGACGCTGGCGATCACCGTCGTGTCCGTGGCGATCGAGTTCGTCCTCGGCATGGCGCTGGCGCTGGTCATGCACCGGACGATCTTCGGCAAAGGCGTTGTGCGCACGGCGATCCTGATTCCATACGGAATCGTCACAGTCGCGGCGTCCTATAGCTGGTACTACGCGTGGACGCCCGGCACCGGATATCTGGCCAACCTACTGCCGGAGGACAGCGCTCCACTCACCGAGCAGCTGCCGTCCCTGGCCATCGTGGTCCTCGCCGAGGTGTGGAAGACGACGCCGTTCATGGCGTTGCTGTTGCTCGCCGGGTTGGCGCTCGTGCCGCAGGATCTGCTCAACGCCGCCCAGGTCGACGGTGCGGGGGCATGGAAGCGGCTGATCAAGGTGATCCTGCCGCTGATCAAACCCGCGATTCTCGTGGCGCTACTGTTCCGCACGCTGGACGCGTTTCGTATCTTCGACAACATCTACGTGCTCACCGGCGGCGCCAACGACACCGGTTCGGTGTCGATCCTGGGCTACGACAATCTGTTCAAGGCGTTCAATCTAGGGCTGGGATCGGCGATCAGCGTGCTGATATTCCTGTCGGTGGCGGTCATCGCTTTCATCTACATCAAGCTCTTTGGGGCGGCGGCGCCCGGGTCTGACGAGGAGAGGCGCTGATGAGCGCTTGCGCGAAGAAGAGACAGCGCTGATGGCCGAAAGGGTTCGCGCGGGCCGTGCGACCGGTTGGACGGTCGTCAACATCATCGTCATCGTCTATGCGTTGTTGCCGGTGCTGTGGATCCTCAGCCTTTCGCTCAAGCCGACGTCAACCGTCAAGGACGGCAAGCTGATTCCGACGCAGGTCACGTTCGAGAACTACAAGGGAATCTTCACCGGCGATGCGTTCAGCTCGGCGCTGATCAACTCGATCGGCATCGGCCTGATCACCACCCTCATCGCGGTCTTGATCGGTGGAATGGCGGCGTACGCCGTGGCACGACTGGTGTTTCCTGGTAAGCGTCTGCTGGTCGGCGTCGCGCTGCTGATCGCGATGTTCCCCCAGATCTCGCTGGTGACACCGCTGTTCAACATCGAACGTAGGCTGGGATTGTTCGACACCTGGCCGGGGCTGATCATTCCGTACATCACCTTCGCGCTTCCGCTGGCGATCTACACCCTCTCGGCGTTCTTCAAGGAGATCCCCTGGGATCTGGAGAAGGCGGCCAAGATGGACGGCGCCACGCCGGCGCAGGCGTTCCGTAAGGTGATCGCCCCGCTGGCCGCGCCCGGCATCGTCACCGCGGCGATCCTGGTCTTCATCTTCGCGTGGAACGACCTGCTGCTGGCGCTTTCACTGACGGCGACGCAGCGTGCGATCACCGCGCCGGTCGCGATCGCCAACTTCACGGGCAGTTCGCAGTTCGAGGAACCGACCGGGTCGATCGCGGCGGGCGCGATGGTGATCACGATCCCGATCATTATCTTTGTTCTCATCTTCCAGCGACGGATCGTCGCCGGCCTCACGTCCGGCGCGGTGAAGGGGTAACTCCATGGCCGAAATCGTGTTGGACCGGGTGACCAAGAGTTACGCAGGCGGCGCCACGGCCGTGAAGGACCTCTCGATGACCATCGCCGACGGCGAGTTCATCATCCTCGTCGGACCCTCCGGCTGCGGAAAGTCGACCACGCTCAACATGATCGCCGGTCTCGAGGAGATCTCCTCCGGAGAGTTGAGGATCGGCGGCGAACGGGTCAACGAGAAGGCGCCCAAGGACCGCGACATCGCGATGGTGTTCCAGTCGTATGCGCTCTACCCGCACATGACCGTGCGCCAGAACATCGCGTTCCCGCTGACTCTGGCCAAGATGAACAAGGCCGAGATCGCGCAGAAGGTCGAGGAGGCCGCGAAAGTCCTTGACCTGAGCCAGCTTCTGGACCGTAAGCCCGCCCAGCTGTCCGGCGGCCAGCGTCAGCGGGTGGCCATGGGACGCGCGATCGTGCGCAACCCCAAGGCGTTCCTGATGGACGAGCCGTTGTCGAACCTCGACGCCAAACTGCGCGTGCAGATGCGTTCGGAGATCGCCCGCCTGCAGGACAAGCTGGGCACCACCACCGTCTACGTCACCCATGACCAGACCGAGGCGATGACGCTGGGGGACCGCGTGGTGGTCCTGCTCGCCGGGGAGGCACAGCAGATCGGCACGCCAGAGGAGCTGTACAACCGGCCGGCCAACCTGTTCGTCGCGGGCTTCATCGGATCGCCTGCGATGAACTTCTTCCCGGCCACCATGACCGACGTCGGCGTGCGCCTGCCGTTCGGCGAAGTCACGCTGACCCAGGAAGTCCACGACCTGATCGCCAGGCACCAAACCCCCAACAACGTCATCGTCGGCATCCGGCCGGAGCACCTCGAGGACGCCGCGGTGATGGACGGCTACGCGCGGATCAGGGCGCTGACGTTCGACGTGACGGTCGACTTCGTGGAATCGCTGGGCGCGGACAAGTATCTGCACTTCAAGAGTGAGGGCGAGGGTGCGCGGGCCGCCCAGCTCGCCGAGTTGGCCAGTGAGTCGGGGGTCGCCGAAAACGAGTTCGTGGCACGGGTTTCCACCGAGTCCCAGGCGAAGCAGGGCGACACGGTACAGCTGGCGTTCGACACGTCGAAGCTGACGATCTTCGACGCCGACACCGGAAAGAACCTCACGCTTCCCGACGCGGCCCCCGCACCGGCCGAGTGATCGACGTCCCGGCCGCGGTTCGCGCACACCTGCGCGAGCATTTCGCCCGGACTGGCATCACCGCTGAGCCCGTCGAGGCCAGTGTCACGTTCCTGGGCACCGAACGGATCGATGTGCTGCGCTTCGGTCCCGATGGCGACGGAGTCAGTCACTATGTGTCGGTTGGTTGTTCGCGTCACCCGATGTTCGATCCCACGGAGCTGGTGACCGACGCACTGCACGGTCCCCGCGCCGAAGCCGTCGTCGCGTTGTACGGTCCGACGCCCAAGGGTCTCGCGCGCTCCCTGGCGATCCTGGCCGCGGCGCCCGCCGTCGAAGGCCTGATCCTGGAAGCGGATGCACTTATCGATCTGGAGACGCCACTCTGGGAGGATGCATCCTTCTCCGCTTTTCTGTTGGGCCGCAGCGACATCGAAGACGTCGCACTGACCGACCCACTGCCGCCGGTGACGGTGCTGAGCGCCACGCCGATCACCGCGACCGAAGCGGCGTGGGTCCGACTCAAAGGTGCCGAAGCCATGCGCGAGGCGTGGACGCAGGACGGCGTCGACGTACTGAACCCCGCCCGGCGCGCCGCGCAACCGAGCTAGAGCCAGTGGTTGCGCCTGAACGCCCGGAACAGCAGGGAGCAGATGATGACCATCACCAACAGCACTGCCGGATAACCCCAGGGCTGCTTGAGCTCTGGCATGTACTCGAAGTTCATGCCGTAGATGCCTGCGATTGCTGTTGGCACAGCGGCGATGGCGACGTACGCGGAGATCTTGCGCATGTCGGTGTTCTGTTGCATCGCGACCTTGCCCGCCGCGGCCTGCACCAGCGAGCTGAGCATCTCGTCGTAACTGGTGATCCGGTCGGACGCCTGGATGTTGTGATCGAGTACATCGCTCATGTACCGGCGGACCTCGATCGAGATCAGATCGTTGTGGTCGGTGCCGATTCGCTGCAATCCGAGTGTCAGCGGCGCGACGGCCCGGCGTAGCTCGACGATCTCTCGCTTGAGCAGATAGATGCACTCGATGTTGGTCTTGGCGTTCGGCGAGAAGATGTCTTCTTCCATCGCGTCGATGTCCGTCTCGATCAGGTCCGTGACGTCGAGATAGCTGTCCACGACGTGATCGGCGATCGCATGCATGACCGCATACGGGCCCAGCTTGAGGCTGTCGGGTGATGAGTCGAACTTCTTGCGGACCCCGGCCAGGCCGCTGTGGTCACCATGGCGCACGGTGACCACGAAATCCTGGCCGACGAAGATCATGATCTCGCCGGTCTCCACGATCTCGCGGGCCAGGGCTACGGAGACGTGCTCGACGTAGTTGACGGTCTTGAGGACCAGGAACAAGGTGTTGTCGTAGCGCTCCAGCTTCGGTCGCTGGTGAGCGTGCACCGCATCTTCGACGGCCAGCGGGTGCAGGCCGAACACATCGGCGACGGCCTGCATCTGACGTTCGTCGGGCCCGTGCAGGCCGACCCAGACAAAGGCGTCCTTGCCGGAGGCCTCGAGATCGTGGACCTTGCTCAGCGCCGCCGCGTGGGTGTACTTGCCGGGCAACCGGGTGCCCTCGCAGTAGACGGCGCAATCCACCATGGCCCGCGCGACGGGAACATGAATCGAGGCGGCATCCGGTTGGCCGGGCCTGGGCCGCACGTTCGGTCGCAGTGACGGAGGCAGTTGGCGAAACGATGGCATCGGGTCACCTCCCCGGGTCGATACGCGCAGCGCTGGCCTTATAAGACTTGGTGAATGCTACGCGGCATACCTGAAACGGACCCTGCTAGTTTCGTCCCCGAAAGCAACCGCTTTACACATCCGTCCAAGGAGCACCTGACGTGAGCACATCTCCCCTCAAGGTCGCGGTCACCGGTGCCGCCGGCCAGATCGGCTACAGCCTGCTGTTTCGTCTGGCCAGCGGTTCATTGCTCGGCCCGGACCGTCCGATCGAGCTGAGACTCCTGGAGATCGAACCGGCGCTCAAGGCGCTCGAGGGCGTCGTGATGGAACTCGACGACTGCGCGTTCCCGCTGCTGGCCGGCGTCGAGATCGGTGCCGACGCCAACAAGATCTTCAACGGTGTGAACCTGGCCCTGCTCGTCGGCGCCCGTCCCCGCGGCCCGGGTATGGAGCGCGGAGATCTGCTCGAGGCCAACGGTGCGATCTTCACCGCCCAGGGCAAGGCGCTCAACGAGGTGGCCGCCGACGACGTCCGCATCGGCGTCACCGGTAACCCGGCGAACACCAACGCGCTGATCGCGATGAGCAACGCCCCCGACATCCCGAACGAGCGGTTCTCCGCGCTGACCCGCCTCGACCACAACCGGGCGATCTCGCAGCTGGCCCAGAAGACGGGCGCCAAGGTCACCGACATCAAGAAGATGACGATCTGGGGTAACCACTCGGCCACCCAATACCCGGACCTGTTCCACGCCGAGGTGGGTGGCAAGAACGCCGCCGACGTCGTCAATGACCAGAACTGGATCGAGAACGACTTCATCCCGACCGTCGCCAAACGCGGCGCGGCGATCATCGACGCCCGCGGCGCGTCGTCGGCGGCCTCGGCCGCATCGGCGACCACCGACGCCGCTCGTGACTGGCTGCTCGGCAGCGCCGAGGGCGACTGGGTGTCGATGGCGGTCTTGTCCGACGGCAGCTACGGCGTTCCCGAGGGTCTGATCTCGTCCTTCCCCGTCACGACCAAGGACGGCAACTGGTCCATCGTTCAAGGGCTGGAGATCGACGAGTTCTCCAGGGCGCGCATCGACAAGTCGACCGCTGAGCTGGCCGACGAGCGCAAAGCCGTCACTGACCTGGGGCTTATCTGAGACAAAGTCGATTAGGTTACCTACCGGTTCGTCAGTAACCTGAGCGCCGTGTCCCAAGCGGTGGAAAACGTGCCTGACCACAGAGACCCGATCGTCCTGCACGACGACGAGATCTTCGCTGCCCATGTGGGCGGGAAGCTGTCGGTAGCGCTGAACGCGCCGCTCGACTCCCAGCGTGCGCTGTCGGTTGCCTACACGCCCGGGGTTGCGCAGGTCAGCCGTGCCATTGCGACCGACCACACCCTGGCAGCGCGCTACACGTGGGCCAATCGCATGGTCGCCGTGGTCAGCGACGGCAGCGCGGTTCTGGGCCTCGGCGATATCGGGCCTGCGGCGGCACTTCCGGTGATGGAGGGCAAGAGCGCACTGTTCAAGGCGTTCGCCGGCCTCGATTCCATCCCGATCGTGCTCGACACCAAGGATCCCGACGAGATCGTCGAGACCCTGGTGCGGTTGCGGCCGTCGTTCGGCGCGGTCAACCTCGAGGACATCTCGGCACCACGCTGCTTCGAGATCGAACGCCGTGTCATCGAGGCGCTGGACTGCCCGGTGATGCACGACGACCAGCACGGCACCGCGATCGTCGTACTGGCGGCGCTCATCGGTGCTGCACAGGTGCTCGACCGCGACATCACCGGATTGCGGGTGGTCGTCTCCGGTGCCGGTGCCGCAGGTGTGGCATGCGCAAAGATCCTGCTGGGCAAGGGCATTCGCGATATCACGTTGCTCGACTCGCAAGGCATCCTGCACAAGGGCCGCGGCAATCTCAATTCGTACAAGGCCGAGATCGCCGAGGCGACGAATCCAAACGGCCTCTCGGGTGGCATGGCCGAGGCACTGAAGGGTGCCGACGTGTTCCTCGGCTTGTCGGCCGGTGTCGTGCCTCCGGAGATCGTCGCGACGATGGCCCCGGATGCAATCGTGTTCGCGCTGTCCAATCCCGACCCGGAGATCCACCCCGACGACGCGAAGCAGTACGCGGCGGTGGTGGCCACCGGACGCAGCGACTTCCCGAATCAGATCAACAACGTGCTTGCGTTCCCCGGGGTCTTCCGCGGCGCGCTGGACGCCGGCGCTCGGCGTATCACCGAGCAGATGAAGGTGGCGGCAGCCGAGGCGATCTTCGCGGTGGTAGGTGACGATCTCGCACCCGACTACATCGTGCCCAGCGTCTTGGATCCGCGGGTCGCCCCCGCCGTGGCCCAGGCGGTTGCCGCGGCGTCGCAGGCCTAGGTCCTCTCGGTGCGCCGGCTCGCCTGCGCGCTCGCTGCGCTCGTCGCGGTGAGCGCCGCCGGTTGCGGCGTCAGCGACCAGACGCCGTCGCTGACGGTCGGTTCGGCGCCGGATCCCGAGTCGGCGCTGATCGCGCACATCTACACCGAGGCGTTGCGGTTCTACGGCAGCCCCGCCCACGTCGAGACGTCACCGGATCCACTGTCGAGACTGGACTCGGGGGAGGCGCGCGTCGTTCCCGGCTTCACGGGCCGCGTGCTGCACAGGTTCTTCCCCGATTCGACGGCCCGGTCGGCGACCCAGGTGTACCGGGAGATGGTGTCGTCGTTGCCTGAAGGCATCGCTGCGGGGGACTACACGACGTCGGCCGAGGACAAACCCGCGCTGGCCGTCACCGAAGCCACGGCAGAAGCATGGGGCGGGCGGGATCTGACGGCGGCGACGCGGAACTGCGACAAGCTGAAGGTCGGCGAGGTCTCGAATGGTTCCGACGAATTCCGCGCGCCAGGACCCGACGTCATCGGCACATGCAAGCTGTCCAAGGCCCGCGAATATCCCGACCCCGCAACGCTGTTCGAGGCGGTCCAGGCGGGCAAGATCAATGCCGCGTGGACGTCGACGGCGGCGCCCAACATCCCGGCCGAGTTGCTCATGCTCTCTGACCGCACATCATTGATCCGCGCCGAGAACCTGGTGCCGCTCTACCGGCGCAACGAGCTCAACGAGTCGCAGGTGCTGGCGCTCAACGAGGTTGCGGGGGTCCTGGACACCGCCGCGCTGGCCGATATGCGCGCCCAGGTCGAGGACGGCACCGAACCGGGTCTGGTCGCAGGCGCGTTTCTCGCCGAACACCCATTGGGCGACTGATCTTTCGGTCAGTGCGCGTTGGGTACGAGCCGCGATACGACCGTCGAGAACAGCCGCTGATAGCCCGATCCGGTGATCCGCACGATCACGTCGAGGATCTTCGCGTCGGGACCGACGAGCACCCGCGCGCGGTTCTTCCGTACCGCCTCGAGGATGATCTGTGCCGCCTTCTCGGGCGTCGTGATCGTCAGCTTCTTGTCGAAAGTCTTTGTCAGGCCGTCTTTGTCGACGCCCTCGGCCGCGGTCGAGTTGCGCATGATCGCGGTCTTGATGCCGCCGGGATGCACGGTGGTCACCTTCACCGGGTGGCCTGCGGCGATCATCTCCTGACGCAACGCCTCGGTGAACCCGCGGACCGCGAACTTCGCCGAGTTGTACGCCGCCTGTCCGGGAACCGAGAAGATGCCGAAGAGGCTCGAAATGTTCACGACGTGTCCGTCGCCGGAGGCGATCAGATGCGGCAGAAAGACCTTGGTCCCGTTGACCACTCCCCAGTAGTCGACGTCCATCACCCGTTCGATGTCCTTGAACGGCGTGATCTCGACATCGCCGACGTAGGCGATGCCCGCATTGTTGTAGATCTGGTTGACCTTGCCGAAATGCTCGACCACCGAGTCTGCGTACAGCTCGAAGGCCTCACGCTCGGTGACGTCGAGCCGGTCGGCCTTCACCTTGGCGCCGATGGCCTTCAGGCGCTCCTCGGTGACCGCGAGGCCCTCGGTGTCGACGTCGCTGATCGCCACGCTGGCGCCCGAGCGTCCGAGTTCGATCGCCAAGGCCTGCCCGATGCCCGATCCGGCGCCCGTCACCACGGCGACTTTTCCAGCGAAGCCCTGCATGCCACTCCTCAGTGTCCGTTGACTCGGATCGAGGGTAGTCGTTACCGCGGGTTCCGCTAAAAGGGGCCCACTAACGGGTTGATTCCGCGCACCAGGTGCAGGCGATCAACCCGTTAGGGAGTTATGCACAGCGGCGAGTCGCGGCAGGTTGGCCGTCAGCTCGTTCCCGGCCACGCTTACCTATCGTGACGCGTTGGCATCTTGGACACGTCGAGCGTCTGCTCTGGTTACAGGACGGGATCATTTCGCGTCGCCAAGTTCTGGACGCAGACGGAACCGACGCCGACATCGCCAGAATGCTGCGCCGTCGCGAGTTAACGGATGTCCACCGTGGCGTCTACGTGAGCCACAGCGGCCCACTCACCCTAGAACAGCGGCACTGGGCTGCGGTACTGGCGTTTTGGCCGGCCGCTCTGGCTCATACCTCGGCGCTGCCCGATCCACCGACGACGGTTGTGCACGTGGCCGTTGGACCGGGACGTCATCTGCGACCATTGCCACGAATCGTGCTGCACAGGACGCCCGACTTCGAGCAACGGGCCGAACTGAACCGCAACCCGCCGGCAATTCGCCTGGAGCACGCGCTGATCGACGTGGTCAGCGGGGAACTCCACGACAAGGACCTCGCGGCTGCGTTCGCGGTACAGGCACGGGTGTGTGCGAGCCGACGGACCACGCCGCAGCAGATACTGCGGGTACTGGCGACTCGCCAACGGGTTTCGGGCCGGCGCACATTTGAGGCAATGCTCGCCGATCTGCGTGACGGCGCATGTTCGGTGTTGGAGCGCGGCTACTTGCTGAGGGTCGAGCGCGCGCACGGGCTGCCCAGGGGCGAGCGTCAGACTCGAAGCACCGCGACTGGCCGGATTACCTACCAGGATGTGCATTACCGCGGGCAGGGCGTTGTGGTCGAACTCGACGGCCGCGCGTTTCATGACGCGCCGCGAGACCGGGATCGCGACGCGCTGCGTGATCTCGCAGAGTTGAGCCGATCAGGCCTGATCACAACGCGAGTGACCCATGGACTCGTCTTCGGCGATGCATGTCGCACGGCAGTGTTGATCGGTGGCCTGCTCCGCCGTCGGGGCTGGACCGGGCGGATGAGAACCTGCCCTGTTTGCCGGCCCGCGCTCGCGCTGACGGGTTGATTTCACGCGCCAGGTGCAGGCGATCAACCCGTTAACGCTCTGGCGCGGAAAACCTAGCGCGCGAACGCCTCGTCGAGGATCTCCTGCTGCTCGACGGCATGCACCTTCGACGAGCCCGACGACGGTGCCGACATCGCACGCCGCGAGATCCGCGTGATGCCCGTCAACCGATCCGCGCAGACCTCGGGCAGCGTGAGCCCGAACGTCGGCCACGCACCCTGGTTGGCCGGCTCCTCCTGCACCCAGAAGTACTCCTCGGTGTTCGGATACAGGTCGAGCGTCTGGCTCAGCCGGCGCTTCGGCAACGGAGCGAGCTGTTCGATGCGCACGATCGCCACATCGTCGCGCTCCTCCTTGTTTTTGCGCGCCACCAGCTCGTAGTAGATCTTGCCGCTGGTCAACAGGATTCGCTTGACCTTTTCACGGTCACCGGTGCCCTCGGTGTAGGTGGGCTCCTCGATCACCGAGCGGAACTTCATCTCGGTGAACTCACGAAGGTCGCTGACGGCTGCCTTGTTTCGCAGCATCGACTTCGGCGTGAAGACGATAAGCGGGCGGTGGATCCCGTCCAGGCCGTGCCTGCGCAGCAGGTGGAAATAGTTCGCAGGCGTCGACGGCATCGCGATCGTCATCGAACCCTCCGCCCACAGCAGCAGGAAGCGCTCGATGCGGCCCGACGTGTGGTCCGGGCCCTGGCCCTCGTGACCGTGCGGCAGCAACAACACCACATCGGACAGCTGGCCCCACTTGGCCTCACCGGAGCTGATGAACTCGTCGATGATCGACTGCGCACCGTTGACGAAGTCACCGAACTGCGCCTCCCACAACACAAGTGCATCGGGATTGCCGACCGAGTAGCCGTACTCGAAGCCCACCGCGGCGAACTCGGACAGCGCCGAGTCGTACACCATGAACTTGCCACCCGTCGGCGAGCCGTCGAGGTTCGAGGTGAGCAGCTGCAGCGGCGTGAACTCCTGACCGGTGCTGCGATCGATGATCACCGAGTGACGCTGGGTGAAGGTGCCGCGCCGGGTGTCCTGGCCCGACAGTCGGATCGTCTTGCCTTCGGCGAGGAAGGATCCCAGTGCGAGCAGCTCGGCGAACGCCCAGTCGACCTTGCCTTCGTAGGCCATCTCGCGGCGCTTCTCCAGCACCGGCTTGACGCGCGGGTGCACGTTGAAGCCTTCCGGCAAGGCGAGATGGGCATCGCCGATCCGGGCCAGCAGTGACTTGTCGACGGCGGTGTTCATGCCGGCGGGCACCATCTGGTCGGCCTCCACCGACGCGCTGGGCGCGATCTCGTGCTTCTCGAGTTCACGGACCTCGTTGAAGACCCGCTCCAGCTGACCCTGGTAGTCGCGCAGCGCGTCCTCCGCTTCCTTCATCGAGATGTCGCCGCGGCCGATCAGCGCTTCGGTGTAGGTCTTTCGCGATCCGCGCTTGGTGTCGATGACGTCGTACATGTACGGCTGCGTCATCGACGGGTCGTCGCCCTCGTTGTGCCCGCGCCTGCGGTAGCACAGCATGTCGATGACGACGTCCTTCTTGAACTGCTGTCGAAAGTCCATCGCCAGCCGTGCCACCCAGACGCAGGCCTCCGGGTCGTCCCCGTTGACGTGGAAGATCGGCGCGCCGATCATCTTCGCGACGTCGGTGCAGTACTCCGACGAGCGCGAGTCGCCCGGGTGAGTGGTGAACCCGATCTGGTTGTTGACGATGATGTGTATGGTGCCGCCGGTGCGGTAACCCCGGAGCAGCGCCAGGTTCAGCGTTTCGGCGACCACGCCCTGTCCGGCGAAGGCGGCGTCGCCGTGCAGCATCATCGGCACGATCGAGAATTTTTTGGAACCGTCGACTTCTTCTCCGACGTCGAGCAGGTCCTGCTTGGCGCGCACCAGTCCTTCGAGCACCGGGTCGACGGCTTCGAGATGCGACGGGTTGGCCACCAGCGACACCTGGATGTCGTTGTCGCCGAACATCTGGATGTAGTTGCCGGTTGCGCCGAGGTGATACTTGACGTCACCCGAGCCGTGGGCCTGCGACGGGTTCAGGTTGCCCTCGAACTCGCTGAAGATCTGCGAGTACGGCTTGCCGACGATGTTGGCCAGCACGTTGAGGCGGCCGCGGTGCGGCATGCCGATGACGACCTCGTCGAGGGCGTGCTCGGCGGCCTGGTCGATCGCGGCGTCCATCATCGGGATGACGGTCTCCGCGCCTTCGAGCGAGAAGCGCTTCTGCCCAACGTATTTGGTCTGCAGGAACGTCTCGAACGCCTCTGCGGCGTTCATCCTCGACAGGATGTACTTCTGCTCGGCGACCGTCGGCTTCTCGTGCTTGACCTCGATGCGTTCCTGCAGCCACTTCTGCTGATCGGGCTCCAGGATGTGGGTGTACTCGACACCGACGTGGCGGCAGTACGCGTCGCGCAGCAGCCCGAGCACGTCGCGCAGCTTCTTGTGCTCGGCGCCACCGAACCCGTTGACCTTGAACTCGCGGTCCAGGTCCCACAGCGTCAGGCCGTGGGAGTTCACATCGAGGTCGGGGTGGCTGCGGAACCGGGTCTGGTCCAGCCGCAGCGGGTCGATGTCGGCCATCAGGTGGCCGCGGTTGCGATACGCCGCGATCAACTCGATGACGCGCCCGTTCTTGTCCTCGATCGAGTCCGGGTTGTCGGTGCGCCACCGTACCGGCTCGTACGGGATGCCGAGCTCACGGAAGATCTCGTCGAAGAAGTCGTCGCTCAGCAGCAATTCGTGCACGGTGCGCAGGAAGTCGCCGGACTCTGCACCCTGAATGATGCGGTGGTCGTAGGTCGAGGTGAAGGTGACCAGCTTGCCGACGCCCAACTCGTTGATGCGTTCCTCACTGGCGCCCTGGAACTCTGCCGGGTACTCCATTGCGCCGACACCGATGATGGCGCCCTGCCCACGCATCAACCGGGGCACGGAGTGCACGGTGCCGATGGTTCCGGGATTGGTCAGCGAAATCGTCACGCCGCCAAAGTCTTCGGCGGTCAGCTTGCCGTCGCGGGCGCGCCGCACGATGTCCTCGTAGGCGGCGAGGAACTGCCCGAACCGCATGTTTTCGGAATTCTTGATGCCTGCGACGACGAGCTGACGGTTGCCGTCCTTGCCCTGCAGGTCGATCGCGAGACCGAGGTTGACGTGTTCGGGGGTCACCGCGTTCGGCTTGCCGTCGATCTCGGCGAAGTGACGGTTCATGTTCGGGAACTTCTTCACCGCCTGCACCAGCGCGTAGCCGATGAGGTGGGTGAAGGAGACCTTGCCGCCGCGGGTCCGCTTGAGGTGGTTGTTGATGACGATCCGGTTGTCGATCATCAGCTTGGCCGGGATGGCACGCACGCTTGTCGCGGTCGGCACCTCCAGCGACGCCGACATGTTCTTCACGACGGCGGCCGCGGCACCGCGCAGCACCTGGGAGTCGGAGCCTTCCGCAGGCGCGGGGGCCGGCTTCGGCTTGGGCGCCGGCTCGCTCTTGGCCTCGGCCTTCGGCGCGGAACTCTGTTCTTTCGGTTTGGCTTCCGGTTTCGACTCGGCCTTGCTCTCGGCCGGCTTGGGGGGCGGTGCAGGCGCGGGCTCGGGCGGGGCGACGGGCGCAGCTGTCCGTTGGCCGTTGCCGGTCTGACTGTCGGTGGTCGGTTCGGGGGAGTAGTCGACCAGAAATTCATGCCAACTGGGATCTACCGAAGAGGGGTCCTCGCGAAACTTGCGATACATCTCCTCGACCAACCACTCGTTCTGTCCGAATGGTGATGGTGAGCTCACGGCAGCTACTCGCCTCGATTCCTTCGCCTCACGCAAGCGCACCTCGGCGCTCGCCGATTTTTCTCCTCTAGTCAGCGGGTACCCGCTGTGTGCCGTCTAAAGGCTATCGCTCTCACAACGACCAGACCATGACAACGCTCTTATGGTCGTTGTGGTCAGACGCTTGCCGGTGACGGCTAGTTTCGCGGTGCGGGCAGGACGTGAATCGCTGCCGGCCAGCGCGGAGGCGGATCGCCGAACGCGTTGCGCGCGTTGGACACGATGCGCTTGCCCATCATCCGGTTGCCGACACCACCGACGACGGCCCCGATGCCGACCGGCAGCAACTTACCGAATGCGATCGCTCCGCGCTTGAGCGTGTAACGCTTGATGAAGTACTTCAGCAGCCGCGAGTTCAGCTGTGAGACCGCGGGCAGCGGCAACGTCGCCGCGCCATCGGCAAGCCACGACCCGCTCGTGCGGCCGGGGCCGAGCAGATCGGTCACCGCGCGCTTGCTGTCCTCGCCGACCAGCACCGCCAGGACCAACGCCCGTCGGCGCTCCCGATGATCGGCGGGGATGCCGTGCACCTCGGCGACAGACAGCACATAGAGCGACGTCGCCTCGAGGAAAACGACCGTCTCGCCCGCGACGGCCGACATGGCCGCCAGCGTGCCGATCCCGGGGAAGGCGGCCGCCGAACCGACGGCGGCACCGCTGGCCATCACTGCGGCGAGGTAGTGCTTCTCGAGGCGGGCAACGATCTGCGCGGGTGTCGCATGGGGGCTCTGCTGGCGCAGCCGGTCGACGTAGGCCTTGACCGCGGGCGCCTGCACGCGCGCGCTGCGTTCGATGATCGCCGAAAGGACCTTCGCCGCTGCACTCGGATTCTCGTCGACGCCATCTCTGGTCGCCGGCAGCTGGTTCTTGGCGCTTGACCTGGCACTCATGTGCGGCCTCCCTGTGCGTACGGCTGGCCTTTCAGGCTAGCCCTATATGAACGCGCGAACGGGCGCGGCGGGTGCCCGAACGTGATCGCGCTCACTGTCTGTGAAGTGGGGAAGAAAATATTGGGAAGCGACGCTAACCATTTTCATGGCAACATCACCCTTCGTGGACGCGACGACTGTGGAGGCGAAGTCGCCGAGCCGCACCAAGATGGTTCTGATCCTGGGACTGTTGGTCGCCCTGGGCCCGCTGACCATCGACATGTACCTCCCGGCGTTGCCGAAGATCGCCGAGGACCTCGGGGTGTCGTCGTCGGTGGCGCAGCTGACGCTCACCGGAACCCTCGCGGGCCTCGCCCTCGGCCAGCTGATCGTCGGTCCGCTGTCGGACTCGCTCGGTCGTCGGCGGCCGCTGATGGCCGGCATCGTCCTGCACATGCTGGCGTCGCTGGTGTGCCTCTTCGCGCCGAACATCGCCGTACTGGGCGTGGCGCGCGGGCTGCAGGGCGTGGGCGCCGCCGCCGCGATGGTCGTGGCGTTCGCCGCGATCGGGGATCTGTTCGAAGAGTCGGTCGCCGCCACGGTCTTTTCCCGGGTGATGCTCGTGCTCGGCGCTGCTCCGGTACTCGCCCCGTCGCTGGGCGCGGTAGTCCTCTTGAAGGCCTCCTGGCACTGGGTGTTCGCGGTGCTGGTGGTCATGGCGGGGGCGCTGTTGTTGCTGGCCGCCCTGGCGCTGCCGGAAACCCTGCCGGCGTCGCATCGACGTCCGCTGAAGGTGCGCAGCATCGCGGCCACATACGTCGAGGTTCTGCGCGACGTCCGCTTCGTCGTGCTGGTCCTCGTCGCCGCGCTCGGCATGTCCGGGCTGTTCGCGTACATCGCGGGCGCGGCCTTCGTGCTGCAGGGCCGGTACGGGTTGGACCAGCAGGCTTTCGCACTGGTGTTCGCGGCAGGCGCCGTCGCGCTGATCGGTGCCACCCAGTTCAACGTCGTGCTGCTGCGCCGGTTCACGCCGCAGACCATCGCGCTGTGGGCGCTGGCCGCAGCGGCCGTGGTGGGCGTTGTGTTCGTGGGTCTCTCGGCTGCCCACGTCGGCGGGCTGTTCGGATTCGTCATTCCGGTGTGGGCGATCCTCGGTGCGATGGGACTGGTAATCCCGAACGCGCCGGCCGTCGCCCTGACCCGGCATCCCGAGGCCGCGGGCACCGCGGCGGCGGCGCTCGGCGCGGCGCAGTTCGGGCTGGGCGCGGCGATCGCCCCGCTCGTCGGGGTGCTCGGCAACGACGAGTTCGCCCTCGCGCTGGTGATGACGGTCGGTATGGTGATCGCGTTGTTCGCATTGGCCCTTACGCTGCGCGTCGGGGCTCGGGCGGTGGGCACGCCGGCGCCCGTATCCAAGGACAATGAGCGGGATGGTGTCATCGGCGACGCCGTCCCAGAGCCGGCCTGAGGTCTGTAGTGGCGCGACCCTGACTTGTCGGGGTTGGCCACCGCCCGTAGCGTCGGCCGAATCTTTGAGTAAGTCGATGTGATGTACAAGACCCTGACCTCCCGGAACAACGACCGCGCAACCGCAACGCGGCGCGGTACCGCCACGGCGAACCCGTGGCATGCGTTGTGGGCGATGTTGGTCGGCTTCTTCATGATCCTCGTGGACGCGACGATCGTGTCGGTCGCCAACCCGTCCATCATGGCCGCGCTCGGCGCCAGCTATGACTCGGTCATCTGGGTGACGAGCGCTTACCTCCTCGCCTATGCGGTTCCGCTGCTCGTGGCGGGCCGACTCGGCGACCGGTTCGGACCGAAGAACCTCTACGTGGTCGGGCTGACGGTCTTCACTTTGGCGTCGCTGTGGTGCGGGCTGGCCGACAGCATCAACACGCTGATCATGGCGCGGGTCATGCAGGGTTTCGGGGCGGCTCTGCTCACACCGCAGACGCTGTCGACGATCACCCGCATCTTCCCGGCCGACCGGCGCGGTGTCGCGATGAGCCTGTGGGGCGCGACGGCGGGCGTGGCGACGTTGGTCGGTCCGCTCGCCGGCGGTCTGTTGCTCGACGTCCTGGGCTGGCAGTGGATTTTCTTCGTCAACGTGCCGGTGGGTGTCTTCGGGGTCGCTCTGGCCGTGCGACTGATTCCGCAATTGGACACCCAGGTGAAGCGGTTCGATCTGCTCGGTATGGCGCTGTCCGGGATCGGCATGTTCATGATCGTGTTCGCCCTGCAGGAAGGGCAGTCGCACAACTGGGCGCCGTGGGTGTGGGGCACGATCGCGGGCGGCATCGGCTTCATGGCCGCGTTCCTGTTCTGGCAGTACGTCAACCCCACCGATCCACTGGTTCCGCTCCGCATCTTTAGGGACCGTGACTTCTCGCTGTCCAACATCGGTGTGGCCACCATCGGTTTCGTCGTGACGGCGATGATCGTGCCGGTCATGTTCTACGCCCAGGAGGTGTGCGGACTCTCGCCTACCCGTTCGGCACTGGTGGTGGCGCCGATGGCCGTCGCGAGCGGCGTGCTCGCACCGTTGGTGGGCAGAATCATCGACAGGTCCCATCCACGCCCGGTGATCGGCTTCGGCTTCTCGCTGGTGGCGATCGCGATGACGTGGCTGTCCATAGAGATGACGTCCGCCACCCCGATCTGGCGGATCGTGCTGCCGTTGACGGTAGTCGGCGTGGGCATGGCGTTCATCTGGTCGCCGCTCGCAGCGACGGCCACACGCAACCTGCCGCCGCAACTGGCCGGGGCGGGGTCGGGCGTCTACAACACCACCCGTCAGGTGGGGTCGGTGCTGGGCAGCGCGGGTGTGGCGGCCTTCATGGCGTGGCGGATCAGCGACGAGGTGGGAGTGACGGGCGCGGAGTCGCCCGCGGGCGACAGCGCGAACCTGTTGCCGGCATTCCTGCAGGAACCGTTCGCGGCGGCGATGTCGCAGACGCTGTTGTTGCCGGCGTTCGTCGCGTTGTTCGGGGTGGGCGCGGCACTGTTCCTCCTCGGGTTCGGTAGTCCGCGGTCGGTGGAGTTCGACGATCCGCGCCCCGACCGCGACATCGGCAACGCCCCGGGATGGAGCGACGACGACGGGTTCGCCGTCGACCACGACGAGTACGTCGAGTACACGGTGTCGTGGGATGACTTGGAACCGGTCAGGACGCGTCGGCCTGGCGCCGAGTCCGATCCCGAGCCGGCCACCGAGCCGATGGCTTCCCGACCGCAGCACGTACTGCACGCGCCCGCGGACCTCTGGCACGACGAGCCCGTCGAGTCCTGGCGCCACGTGACCGACGAATACCCCGCCGTGGTCGAGGACACGCCGCCGGCAGCGCAGGACATCCTGGACTTCTTACGCGCCGCGGATACACCCGCGCCGAAGGTCCAGCCGATCGGATTCGCACACAACGGATTCCACGTCGACGATGAAAAGCACGTCCAGCCGGTGGCGCGGCCGCAGATCGCCGACCCGGCCGGCCGCCATGCGCGTCGTCTCGACGAGCGCGAACCGTCGCGGCACCGGGCGCGCGACGAAGAACCGGAGCCGCGGACGTTCTGGTTCGAGTCCAACGGCAGGCATGCCCGCGATGATCCCGATGACACGCCCCGCCACGGCAGACACTCCACCCCCTGGCCGGACTAGATCGTGGATGCGAACTAGCCGAAGAGCACCGCGGGGTTCAGGTAGCCGGTCGGATCGAACGCCGCCTTGACCGCGCGCATCGCCGCGATGTCCGCCGCGGTGCGTGACATCGACACATAGTCGCGTTTGCGGGTGCCGACGCCGTGCTCGGAGCTGACGTTGCCGCCCAATTCTGCGATCAGTGCCATCATCGCCGAATACAGATCGCGCTCGCGCTCGGACGCCAGCGCGCACCGCACGAGGTTGAGGTGCAGATTCCCTTCGCCGATGTGGCCGAACAACACCGGGATGGTGTCCGGTGAATGCTCGGCGACCAGGTCGACGGCTTGGCTCGCGAAGGCGGGAATCGCTGAAAGGGGCAGCGAGACATCGAATTTGAGCGGAGGCCCGTAAACGCCGAGCACTTCGGCGACGGCCTCGCGCACCTGCCAGAGCCGCTGCTGTGCGACCGTATCCACGCCGACCGCGGGTTCGCCGGCCAGCTGCGCCTCCTCGAGCGCCTCGGCGAGACGCTCGGTCTGGTCGGTGTCGCCCGCCAATTCGATCAGCAGCAGCCAGGCGCCCTCGACGGGCGCGGACACCCCGGCGTGTTCAGCGGTCAGCAGGCTCGCGCGGGCGTCGATCAACTCCAGCGCCGCGATAGGTTCCATCTCGCGGAACGCCCGGCCCGCCTCGATCAGCGCATCCAGGTCGGCGAACCCGCAAACCGCGGTCACCCGGCTGCGCGGGGCCGGATGCAGCCGCAGGTCCAGGCTGGTGATGACCCCGAGCGTGCCCTCGGCCCCGATGAACAGCGACGCCAGGTCGTAGCCGGTGTTGTCCATGCGGACCTGACTGTGGCGACGCACCACCGTGCCGTCGGGGAGCGCCACATCGAGGCCGACGACCTGTTCGCCCATGTTGCCGTAACGCACCGTGCGCAGGCCGCCGGCATTCGTCGACGCCATACCGCCGACGGTCGCCGAGTCGCGCGCGGCCAGATCGACACCGAACACCAGCCCCGCCGCCGTCGCCGCGTGCTGCACCTCGGCCAGAGTGACGCCGGCTCCCACGCGGATCCGTCGTTCCGCGACTTCGACCTCGCCGACGTCGCGCAGCCGTTCCGTCGACAGCAATACGTCGTCATGCTCGGGCACCGTGCCGGCCACCAGCGAGGTCCGTCCACCTTGGACCGTGACATACGCCCCCGCGTCGCGGCAGGCGCGCAGCACGTCGGCGACTTCGTCGGCCGACCCCGGCCGCACGAGCAGCCCGGCGTGCCCGCGGTAACGCCCGGTGTGGTCGACGCTACGGCCGTCGAGCACATCGGGGTCGGTGCTGACGTAGCCGGGCCCGACGATGTCCGCCAGCCGCTCGGTCAAGTTCATGCCGTGGGTCTATCACACGTGGTCAGCGACAGGAACGCGCCCAGTTCGACGAGGCGATCCGGTGTGCCGGGCAGGTATTCGGTGAGCAGCGGCGACTGCACGATGACACTGAGATATTTGGCCCGGCTCACCGCGACGTTGAGCCGATTCCGGTTGAGCAGGAACGCAATTCCGCGTGGCACATCGTCGGCCGACGATGCGGTCATCGACACGAACACCACCGGCGCCTGCCTGCCCTGAAACTTGTCGACGGTGCCGACCTCGACGCCGGTCAGCCCCGCGTCATCGAGGCGTCGCCGTACCGTCACGACCTGTGAGTTGTACGGCGTCACAACCATCACGTGCCGCTGAGCCAGGGGAACCGTGCCGCTTTCGTCGGTCCAAGCCGCGCCGAGCAGGCCGCGGATCTCGGCGACGATCGCATCGGCTTCCTCGGGGCTGTCGGTGGAGTTGCCGTCGTGTTCGACGCTGAGCACGCGCACCCCGGGCGCCTGCCCCTCGAGGCTGCGCGCCGCGGTCACCGTGTCGTACGACTGCAGCCTGCCGTCGTAGGACAGACGTGAGACCGCCGCGCACACGGTGGGGTGCATGCGATAGGACTGATCAAGGAAGTAACCCAATTCGGCTGGCAGCGTGTGCCTTCCGTCGATGAGCCAGCCCAATGCCGACGTGTCGACCGGTTCGGGATGGGTTCCCTGACTGACCTGGGGCAGCTGCTGCGGATCGCCGAGTAGCAACAGGTTACGCGCCGCCGGCGCGACGGCAACGGTGTTGGCGAGGCTGTACTGGCCGGCCTCCTCGACGACGAGCAGGTCGAGCGAGAGCCGCGGTACGCGTCCGGAATTGGCGAAGTCCCATGCTGTGCCGCCGATTACACAACCCTGCGTGTCGGCTATGAACGCGGCGTAGTCCTTCTCCTCGACCTGTCGCCACGGCATGTCGGCGCTCTTCTTCTTGCCCACCCGGTCGGGGTCGACACCCGCCTCGATCACGCCACCGAGCAGATTCTCGACCACCGCGTGCGACTGGGCCACCACGCCGACGCGCCACGCATTCTCGTTGACCAGTCGCGCGATCACCTTTGCGGACGTGAAAGTCTTGCCGGTGCCCGGCGGCCCGTGCACCGCCAGGTAGGACGAATCGAGATCCCTCAGCGCTGACGCGATGTCGTCGGCGATCACGCCGCTGCGAGGGAGTTCGCCGCCGTGGACGGTGCGGGGTGGACGGCGCAGCAGGATGTCGGTCACGGCGTCACACGGCAGGCTGGGGAGTCCGGCAGCCACGTCGGCCGCTGTCGCGTCGATCGACTCCTGCAGCGGCCTGGTGTTGATCGGCGGTCCCGGCGTCAGCGCGAAGGGCACCTGGTCGAACACGTCGCCGTCCTTGGGTGGTCTTTCGCAGACCACGACTTCGGTGGGCACCTCGGGGTCGTCGTAACCGATGACGGTGACACTTGCGAAACCGCGTCGGTCGGGATCGTCGGCGAGACCCGCGGGCGCGGGCGGGTCGTACAGCGCGTACATGCTGTTGGTCAGTCCGCCGTTCGCGAGGCTGCCGATCAGTCGCACATGTCGCTGGGGCTTGCGCGCTTTCGGCGGTTGGTGCCAGTCGTTGTCGATGACGGTCTTGTCGGCGATGAAGACGTCGCTGTTGTCCGCCCACTCGTCGACGGGGTTGTTGACGCGGTCGAAGTGGCCCCACCAGAACGGCTTTTCCTCGCGACGGTGAAAACCTCTGGCGGAAGCAATCATCGCGACAGCGGCTTGTTCGGCGCTCCGCGCTTCGACGCCGTCACCCGCGAATTTCATCAGCTTGCGTTCGAGATCGTCGCCGCGTTCGATCACGTCGTCGTCGCGCACGGGCTGCGGCCCGCGCGGCGGGACGCCGGATTCGATGGCGCGGGCCATCATCCAGTCACGCAGGCGGCCCGTCGAGCGGCAGTCGTAGACGTTGTAGTCCTCGATCTCCTTGAGCACGACGACCGCTTCGTCGGATCTTCCCTCGTCGCGCAGCGCGCAGTAACGCGCGTACTGCGTGATGGAATCTGCGGCGGTGGTCACTTCGCCGTCGCGCAATTCGTTGCCCATGTAGAGGGGTTCGAGGGATTTGATGCTGTAGTTCTCGGTTCCGACTCGAATGCTCTTGCGCACCAACGGATACAGGTCGACAAGTATGCCGTTGCGCAGCAGGTCGTCCACGTCGTTCTCGCCGACGCCGTAGCGACCGGCGAGCCGGAGCAACGTGCTCTTCTCGTATGCCGCGTAGTGGTAGATGTGCATGCCCGGGTAGCGCTTCAGCCGTTTGCGCACCATGGCCAGGAAATCGACCAGTGCCTTGCGCTCACTCGCGCGGTCGTGCGCCCAGAACGGATGGAACTCGTCGTTGACGGTGAGGACGCCCCACAGGTACTCCAAACCCCATTCGTGGCCGTCGACGGTCCACAGCGGGTCGCCCTCGAAATCGAAGAACAGATCACCCTTGTTCGCGTCGGGTAGCACCATCAACGGTTGCGCGTCGACGACCTCGTACGGCGGCTTGCCGTCCACCTTCGCAGTGGTCTGCAGCCGAGCTTGGGCTGCCAGTGTCGTCACGGTGCGCGCCGACAGTTCGGGCACGGGACCGGTGTGGGTGGCGAGGTCGGCGACGGTGACGATGCCCGCGTCGATCAGCCGGGCCCGCTGGCTCACCCGCATTCCCGCGACGAGCAGCAGGTCGTCGTGGGCGCGCACCTGAATCTCGCATTCCGGACAGCGGAAGCATGCGCGCACGTGCTCGTCTTCCCACGTGACCGCGGTCCCGCCGGCCAGGTGGTCGTCGAGCAGACGCTGCAGGCTGGTGCGCCTGCTCAGATACACCGGGAGCAGTTCGTCGACGCGGTATCCAGCCGTCGCGCCGTCACCGAGCACCAACTCGACCTCGGATGCCACCGGCACGCCTGCGCGGGCGAGGGTGTCGGCGTAGGCGGCGAGCTGCAGCAGCGCCTCGACCTTGACCGAACGCGCGAGCTTGGTGTCGCGCAGCCGGTACTCGTCGCCGTCGAGCACCAGGAAGTCCGCGAAACCGGCGAAGCGGCCGTCGAACATCGCGGCCTGATAGACGACGGGTGCGCGGCGTTCGACCGCGCGCATGGTCGCCTCGGCCGCTGCGGTCAGCCCGTCGACGGTGTAGTCGGGCCTGCCGATGACCGCGACGTTCTCCTCGGTCAGTGCGCGAAGCTCGTCGAGGTGGCGTTGTTCGTGCTCACCACCGAGCTTGGCGGTGCGGGCGAGCAATTCGTCTTCGATCGAGACGGCCGGGCCCCGGCCGAGTTTGGCGTCGAACGCGCGCAGCAGGGCGTACTCGCAGCGGGCGGCCGCCGCGAGATCGGATGCGCTGTAGATGACGCGGTCCTGCGTTCCGTGGGCGACAACGAACACGCTGTCACTGTAGGTGAGCGCAGTGACACCTCACCTCAGGCGCGAACGTGGGTTACCGGCACACGAAATGCCACCCAAGTGTGACGCAAATCCACACTCGTCCATTCAGGTCCGCATATTCATCCACAGCCCGGGCTGCACCGACGTCTCGACGGCCACTCGGTGTGGGACCTCGCGCCGAAGGTGGGCGCATGAAACAGGAACCCATGCCGTTCATCGGCACTGAAGCTCTAGCCGCCGGCACGGTGACGAGGCGGACGCTGGTCAGCCGCCACAGGATGCTCTATCGCAATGTCTATTTGGACAAGAGGGTGGAACTCGATCCGCAGCGACGCGCCGTCGCAGCATGGCTGTGGTCGCACCGCAACGCGACCGTCGCGGGCTTGTCCGCCGCGGCGCTGCACGGAACAAAGTGGATTGACGCAGCGCTACCGGCGGAGCTGGTCCGTCAGGACACCTGTGACGTCGACGGCATCGTGATTCACCGCGCGCGGCTGGCGGATGACGAGAGTTGCGTCGTGCAGGGGATACCGACGACGACGCCGGCGCGCACAGCATTCGATCTTGGGCGTCGAGACTCGCTGCAAACGGCGATCATCCGCCTGGATGCGCTGGCGAATGCGACAGACCTCAAACCGCACGAGGTCGTAGGCGTTGCGGCCGACCATCGCGGTGCCCGCGGAGTTGTGCAGTTGCGGCGTGTTGTGGAACTGATGGACGGGGGCGCTGAGTCTCCGCAGGAGACCAGCACGCGGCTGCTCCTCATCGCTGCTCGTTTCCCCAAACCCCGAACCCAGATCATCGTCGTCGGCGAGTACGGCTCGTTCGTCGGCCGCATCGACATGGGGTGGGACGAATGGAAGGTGGGCGTCGAGTACGACGGTCCGCAGCACTGGGACGACCCGGAACAGCATGCGCGTGACATTGACCGCTTGGCCGAATTGGCCGCACAGGGCTGGTTGATCATCCGGGTGAGCCGCGACCTTCTGCGCTATCGACCGCACGTTTTTCTAGCGCGCGTGCGGGACGCGATGCGTTCGGTCGGATGGCCCGGTGCCGACGACATACGACTCGACGCACGCATCGCTTGGCTCGATCCGGCCAACCGAGTGTGGGCTTAACACACGCTCGCGCGCAAGACACGTGCGGGTAATCCACGTTCGGCGCAGAAGTTAACCCGTGTTGCCGATCAGCTCGACGCCGTTGCCGTTCCAGCGGAACCGCACCACGCTGTCCAGCCCGGAGACTCCGTTGGAGTAGCGCAGGGCGACGGTGTCTCCAGTGGTCACGGCATTGTCGATGCCGTTGAAGCCATACGTATCCGGCACTCCGGACGGGATGAACTGGCCGAGGTGGAACATGACGGCCCGGGTGTTGGGGTTCTCCGCATTGGTGTTCGCTTTGACGATCACCACCGACAGCTGCGCGCACTGGTTGTAGTTGCCCGCCACCGGCTCGGGACTCCAGCCCTGGTTGCTCCGCGGGTCACGTGGCAACTCCGACACCGCGCTGGCGATCTCGGGCGCGGCCAGGTTGACCTCACACGGATCGGCTTCGGTGGCCGGGGTGGCTGCAGGCGCCGACGGCGCGGACGGCGCGGGCGCGCCCGCCGGGGGCGGCGTGCTCACCGGAGGCGGGCCGGGAGTCTTGGAGGCCGTGGAGTCGCTGGACCCGCACCCGGCAATTGCGGATGCCACTGCGACCGTCACCAAACAAATCTTGACCGCCGACTTCACGTTGCGCACCGTACCGAAACCTTCCTCGGCGATCGGGCAGGCCGCGCGGCGGGTCGGGCACGTGACGGGCACTAGACTCATCGACTGATGACGTCCCCCGACCCGGACGAGAACCGGGTAGATCTGACCTTCGAGGACCTGCAGATGCACCCTTCGGTGCTGCAGGCCGTCAACGAGGTCGGCTATGAGTCACCGTCGGCCATCCAGGCCGCGACGATTCCGGCGATGCTGAAAGGTTCGGACGTCGTCGGGCTGGCGCAGACGGGCACCGGCAAGACCGCGGCGTTCGCCATCCCGATCCTGTCGAAGATCGACACCGACAGCCGCACCACCCAGGCGCTGGTGCTGGCGCCGACGCGCGAACTCGCACTACAGGTGGCCGAGGCGTTCAGCCGGTATGGCGCCCACCTGCGGGTCAATGTCCTGCCGGTGTACGGCGGATCCTCGTACGGCCCCCAACTCGCCGGGCTGAAGCGCGGCGCGCAGATCGTGGTCGGCACCCCGGGCCGGGTGATCGACCACCTGGAAAAGGGCACGCTCGACCTCACCCACCTCGACTATCTGGTGCTCGACGAGGCCGATGAGATGTTGCAGATGGGCTTCGCCGAGGACGTCGAGCGCATTCTGGCCGACACCCCTGAGTACAAGCAGGTCGCGTTGTTCTCGGCGACCATGCCGCCGGCGATCAAGAAGATCACGTCGAAATACCTGCACGACCCGGTCGAGGTGACGGTCAAGTCCAAGACCCAGACCGCCGAGAACATCACGCAGCGGTATGTGCAGGTGTCGCACCAACGCAAGATGGACGCGCTGACCCGCCTGCTCGAGGTCGAGCAGGGCGACGCGATGATCGTGTTCGTCCGTACCAAGCAGGCCACCGAGGAAGTCGCCGAAAAGCTGCGTGCGCGTGGATTTTCCGCCGCGGCGATCAACGGCGATATTCCGCAGGCGGTCCGCGAGCGCACCATCAACTCGCTCAAGGACGGCAGCCTTGACATCTTGGTGGCCACCGACGTGGCGGCACGCGGCCTGGACGTCGAACGCATCTCGCATGTGCTCAACTACGACATCCCGCACGACCCGGAGTCCTACGTGCACCGCATCGGACGCACCGGTCGGGCGGGCCGATCTGGTACCGCGTTGTTGTTCGTCACACCTCGAGAGCGCCATCTGCTCAAGTCCATCGAGCGGGTCACGAGGCAGAAGCTCGTCGAGATCGATTTGCCCTCCGTGGACGACGTCAATGAGAAACGCGTCGCCAAATTCCTGGACTCGATCACCGCGGCGCTCAATGCGCCCGGAATCGATCTGTTCCGCCAGCTGATCGAGGGCTACGAGCGCGATAACGATGTGCCCATGGCGGATATCGCCGCGGCGTTGGCTCTGCAGAGCCGCGACGGCGAAGAGTTCCTGATGACCGAGCCGCCGCCGGAGAAGCGTCGCGAACGCCCCGACCGCGGTCCGCGTGAGGACGGTCCGCGCAAGCCGCGCGAGCGGCGGGGTGATTTCGCGACCTATCGCATCGCGGTCGGCAAGCGCCACAAGGTGATGCCGGGTGCGATCGTCGGCGCCATCGCGAACGAGGGTGGCTTGCACCGCAGCGACTTCGGGCACATCTCGATCCGGCCCGACCACTCCCTGGTGGAGCTGCCGGCCAAGCTGTCCCGCGAAACGATGAAAGCCCTTGAGCGCACTCGCATACAGGGCATCCTGATCAACCTGCAACCTGATCGTCCGCCACGAAAAGGCGGGAAACCCGGCCACAAAGCCAAATGACCGTATCGAACAGCGTCGCTCAAGGCGGACTGGAATCGGTCGCAAAGGCCGAGCGGGTCTCATCGCTCACCGGCGTCCGGGCCGTGGCGGCGCTGCTGGTCATGCTCACCCATGCCGCGTACACCACCGGCAAGTACACGCACGGTTATATCGGTCTGGTGTGGTCGCGCGCCGAGATCGGCGTGCCGATCTTCTTCGTGCTCTCCGGGTTTCTGCTTTTCAGCCCGTGGGTGAAGGCTGCCGCGACGGGTGACGCCCCGCCCTCGGTGCGCCGCTACGCCTGGCATCGGGTGCGGCGCATCATGCCGGCATACGTCGTCACGGTGCTCGCTGCATATCTGCTGTACCACTTCCGCACGGCAGGGCCCAACCCCGGCCACACGTGGGAAGGGTTGTTCCGCAACCTCACCCTGACCCAGATCTACACCGACAACTACCTGTATTCGTTTCTGCACCAAGGGCTTACGCAGATGTGGAGCCTGGCGGTCGAGGTGGCGTTCTACATCGCCCTACCGGCGCTGGCCTACCTACTGCTCGTGGTGTTGTGCCGCAGGCAATGGCGGCCGGGTCGGCTGTTGGCGGGACTTGGCGCGTTGGCGTTGCTCACCCCGGCGTGGCTGATCCTGGTGCACACCACCGACTTCCTGCCCGATGCCGCGCGGCTATGGTTGCCGACATATCTGGTGTGGTTCCTCGGCGGCATGTTTCTCGCGGCCCTGCAGCCACTCGGGGTGAGGGCATACGGGCTGGCATGCATCCCGCTCGCCATGGTCTGCTACTTCATCGTGTCCACGCCGATTGGCGGTGAGCCGACGACGTCACCGGCGGAACTGCGTGAGGCGTTGGTGAAGGCGGGCTTCTACGCAGTGATCGCCACGCTGATGGTGGCGCCGCTGGCGCTGGGGGACCGCGGCCTCTACGCGAGGTTCTTGTCGTCACGGCCCATGGTCTTCCTCGGCGAGATCTCCTACGAGATCTTCCTGATCCACCTGCTCACGATGGAGCTGGTGATGGTCGAGATTTTGCGGTATCCGATCTACACCGGCTCGATGGGGTGGCTGTTCATCGTGACGTTCGCGGTGACGGTGCCGATGGCCTGGCTGTTGCACCGAGTCACCCGCGTGCGCACCGCTTAGGAGTCTGGGTCAGCACTCCGAAGGGCCTTCGCGTCGTGGTTGTAGGCCACTCCGATCCCGGAAACGATCGGCCCAATCGCGACATTGGGGCCGGCGGTTGTGGTTGTGTCATTGTCGTCGGTAGCCGTCTCACGGGAGGGCTCCCAACGCCTCTACGAAGGGAGCGAGAATGGTGAAAGCGAGCCGCGCTGCACGGCGTGCAGTGGCTGCAGTGATCGGTAGCGGGGCGGTGGCCGGCGCGATGCTGTTCGGGGGCGCCGCAATGGCATTTGCTCAACCCACGCCCGTCCCGCCGCCTCCGCCGCCTCCGGCGCCTGGGGCCCCGCCGCCTGGGTGCACGGCGGCCGACCTGGCGCAGGCGTCGGGCACAGTCGGAACGGCGACGGGGCAGTACTTGTTCACCCACCCGGACGTCAACAACTTTTTCACCAGTCTCCGTGGGCTGCCGAACGAGGAACTCCGCGGCAGGGTGCAGACATATATGGACGCCAATCCTCAGGTTGAGGCCGAGCTCAACGCGATCCGTCAGCCGGTGACGGATCTGCGGACTCGCTGCGACGCGCCAGCCCCTTTGGATAGGTAACGACATGAGCGTTGCCACGCTCATCTTTCGGCTTGATGCGCCAATCGAGCGCCTGTGAGGAGATAACCGAAATGACCCGATGGACACGATCCTGGGCTATCGCGGCGGCGAGCGTCTTCGCCCTCGCCGCCGTCCCCGGGGCGATCGTCACCGTTAACGCCCCGGGGATCGCAAACGCCGACGTGTGCGTGAGTGCGGGCCGCCGGGTATCTGTGAGTGGCTGCGCGAATATCGCCGACGCCGTTGCGCCTTACGTTCCGCCGCCGGCGTACTACGCGCCCATGCCGTACGACCCGCCGCCGCCCCCGAACGTCAGCGCGTGTGTCGGCTACAACGGCCGGTGGGTCAACGCCTCCGGATGCAACTAGACCGCCGTTCTACCTAGCGGTCTCGCGGGCCGCGGGCAACACGATCGGCACGACGAACTCCTCGAGCATCGCCCGCTCGTCGTCCTCGTCATGCCCGGGGAAGAGCATCAGCGACGTCATGACGCGCACCAGCCAGCGTGACCGGTGTGCGACCAGTTCGGGGTTGTCGGGTCCCAGCGAGATGACGAACGCCTCGGTCAACGCCTTGATGACCTCAGATTCCTCGGCCATCTCCGCGCCGATCGGTCGCTGCGTTGTCGCGAACCACGATGCCAACGCGGGACTTTCGCGAACATTACGCAGCGAGGCGATCATGCCCTCGATCAGACGCTCACGGGGATCGACCAGCGCGGTGATCTGATCGGTCATCTCGCGATAGAGCCGGTAGGCCTCACGGTGTACATACGCGGTGTAGAGCGCTTCACGGTTCTCGAAGTACCGGTACAGCGTCGCGCGCGAGCATCCTGCGGCGGAGGCGATTTCGTGCATGCCGACGGTCGCGGCCTCTTTTGCGGCGAACAGTTCACCCGCCGCGTCGAGGATCCGGTCGGCGGCGACCTCGGTCCGCCGTGCCGCCAGCCAGTCGCCCGCCATCAGCGGATGACCGTGAACGGAACTGACAGCGGCCGGCGCACGTAACTGCCTCCGGCCCAGACGATCCCGTCCTCGTCGACCTGGAAGTCGGGGATTCGCGCCAGGAGCTCGGTCAGCGCGACGCGGGACTGCATCCGGGCGGCGGCGGCACCGAGGCAGTGGTGGGCACCGTGGCTGAAGGTCAGGATGTTGCGCGGTTTACGCGTCACGTCGAGCTCGCCCGCATCGTCGCCGTACTGGCGTTCGTCGCGGTTGGCCGATCCGTAGAGGAGCATCACCCGCCGTCCCTCGGGGATGGTGGTGTCTGCGACCGTGACGTCGCGGGTCACCGTCCGGCCGAGCATCTGGACCGGCGAGGTGAGACGCAGGAACTCATCGATCGCGTCGGGGATCAGATCGGCGTTGTCGGCCAGCAGCTTTCGCTGGTCGGGCCGCTGGTGCAGCAGTTGCACGGAGCCGCCGAGCATGCCGGTTGTGGTGTCGTTACCACCCGTGACCATGGTGAAGGTGAACGCGAGAATCGACAGCACGCCGGCGATGTCGCCGTCGGCGCCGACACCCGCCGCCACCAGGTGCGAGACCGTATCGTCCTCGGGGTCGACGCGACGCTTTTCGATCAGCGCGGTGAAGTAGGCCATCATCTCGCCCAGCGCATCACCCAGATGCTCGAGCGCTCCACCGATGCCGCCCTCGGCGGTGTTGGCCGCGACGATTGCGTCAGTCCATCCGTCGAACTTGTCGCGGTCGCCTTCCGGCACGCCGAGGTAGTGCGCGACGACCATCGATGGCAGCGGCTTGAACAGTTCGGCGACGATGTCGCCGCCACCGTTGGCACGGATGCGCTCGACTCGCTCTATCACGTACTCGCGCACCTTGGGCTCGACGGCCTCGACCTGACGAGGTGTGAAGCCACGCGACACCAGCCTGCGGAACTCGGTGTGCACCGGCGGATCTTGCATGACCATCGGCGGGTTGTCGGCCAGGCCGATGAGATCGAGTTCGCCGTAGTTGACCGTCAGACCCTGGGCCGAGGAGTAGGTCTCGTGATCGCGCGCCGCCGCAAAGATGTCAGCATGCCGCGACATGACGTAGTAGTCGTGGTCGGGTTTGTCGTCGGGCACGACGTGGTGGACGGGGTCGTGGTCGCGCAGCGCCCGGTACATACCCCACGGGTTGGCCCAGGTGCTGGCGGTGGCTAGCTGAAAACGGACCGGAGAGCTCTGAGACAGAGTTGCCGTCATGTCTCATTGGTACGACAACCCACCCCGAGTGTCAATAGGTAGAAGCAGACTGGCCGATTTGTCGCAGATAACGCACAGCGGTCAGATCGCGGCCCCGGGATTCAGGATGTTGTCGGGGTCCAGCGCCGCTTTGATGCGCCGATTGAGCTCCATCGCATCCGGGCCGATCTGGCCCTCGAGCCAGGGGCGCTTCAACCGGCCCACGCCGTGCTCGCCGGTGATCGTGCCGCCGAGTCCGACGGCCAGATCCATGATCTCGCCGAACGCTTGGTGGGCGCGTTCGGTCATCGCGGCGTCCGCAGGGTCGTAGACGATCAGCGGGTGGGTGTTGCCGTCGCCGGCGTGCGCGATCACCGAGATCAACAGGTCGTGATTCGCGGCGATCTTCGCCACGCCGCCGACCAGCTCTGCCAGCGCGGGCAGCGGAACGCCGACGTCCTCGAGCAACAACGAACCCTTCATCTCCACAGCGGGTATGCAGAATCTACGAGCCGCGACGAACGCCTCACCCTCGTCGGGATCCGCGGTCGTGAACACCTCTTTCGCGCCGTACTTGGTGAACACCCCGGCCATGAACTCGGCATCCTCGACTCCGGTGGCGCCGCGGTCGTCGGTCGCCGCGACCATCATGGCGGCGGCGGTCCGGTCCAGCCCCATCCGCAGCTTGTCCTCGACGGCGTTGATCGACGCCGAATCCATGAACTCCAGCATCGAGGGCCGCATCTTGCCGGTGATGGTGACGACGGATTGCGCTGCGGCCTCGACGGAATCGAACGTGGCGACGACGGTGCTGGCCACCCGCTGCGGCGGAAGCAGGCGAAGTGTCACCTCGGTGATCACGCCGAGCGTGCCCTCGCTGCCGACGAACAGTTTGGTCAACGAGAGCCCGGCGACATCTTTCAGACGCGGACCGCCGAGTCGCACCGCGGTGCCGTCGGCCAAGACCACCTGCAGCCCGAGGACGTAGTCCGTGGTGACCCCGTACTTCACACAGCACAGCCCGCCGGCGTTGGTGGCGATATTGCCGCCGATGGAACAGATCTCGAACGACGACGGATCCGGCGGATACCACAGCCCGTGCTCGGCGACCGCGGCCTTGACCTCGGCGTTGAGCAGGCCGGGTTGCGCGACGGCCGTGCGTGTCACCGGGTCGACGGTGATGTCGCGCATCTTCTCGGTGGTCAGCACGATCGCGCCGTTCAACGCCGTTGCGCCGCCGGACAATCCGGTGCCCATACCGCGGGGCACGACGGCCACGTGGTTGGCGGTGGCCCACCGCAGCGTCGCCTGCACGTCTTCGGTGCATCGCGGCCGCACCACGGCCAGTGGTGTTCCCGCATTCGGGTCGAAGGCGCGGTCCTGGCGGTAGGACGCCAGGATGTCGGGATCGGTGACGACGGCACCTTCGGGTAGCTCGGCGATCAGGTCGGCCAGCGCATCCGCACTCATGAGTAGATGCTACGAGCAGCGTCGGACGTCATGACGGCACCATCCACGACAGCACCGGGGTGGCCTGCAGCCCCGACAGGATGCACATCAGTAACAGGAAGCCCAGGCTCCACAGCACGACCCTGCGGAAGATGTCGCCTTCCTTGCCGTCGAGACCGACGGCCGCGGCCGCAATGGCGAGGTTCTGCGGTGAGATCATCTTGCCCAGGACGCCGCCCGAGCTATTCGAGGCCGCCATCAGAACGTCCGAAAGCCCGGCCTGATTGGCCGCGGTCACCTGCAGTGCGCCGAACAGTGAGTTCGCCGACGTGTCCGACCCTGTGACGGCTACCCCGAGCCATCCCAGGATGGGTGAGATCACCGCGAACAATCCACCCGTCGCGGCCATCCATGTGCCGAGCGTGATCGTCTGACCGGACAGGTTCATCACAAACGCCAACGCCAGCACCGCCATCACCGTCACGATCGCCCACCGGAGCTGGTGCAGCGTCGAGCCGTACGCTTTCAGCGCGCGCGGCGCCGAGAGCTTCAACGCAATCATCGTGAGGATGCCTGCAACGAGCATCTGAGTGCCCGGGGTGGTGAGCAGGTTCAGGCTGAACTTGGTGAGTGACAACGGGTCGCCGTCCGGGTCGACGACATCGAGTCCCGGCCAATTGAACGTGAACGTGGCTTTCTCGAGCAGGCTCTTCACCGCCGAGATCTGGCATACGACGAAGACCGCGATGATGATGGCGTACGGCGCATACGCCCGAACGACATCGGCGCGCGAATCGTGACGGCCGTCGGCATTCTCAACTCGCTGGGCGAAGTCCGCGGACGGTTCGTCGGCCGCACCGCCCGCGACGGGGGTCGGCTGTTCGGTGTATGCGTGCCGCGGCCGCCAGACCCGTACCAGCGCGACCACCGCGGCGGCGGACAGCAGCGATGCGACCACATCGGCCAGCGGCACGGACAGGAAGTTCGACGTGGCGTACTGCGCGACGGCGAACACGAATCCGCAGACCACCGCCGCCAACCACGTCTCCCGGATGCCGCGCCAGCCGTCGACGATGGCGACCAGAGCCAGCGGAACGAACAGCGCCAGAATCGGCGTCTGCCGACCCACCATCGCGCCCAGGGTGTCGACCGGTATCTCGGTGACCTTGCCCAACGTGATGATCGGAGTCGCCATGGCGCCGAACGCGACGGGCGCGGTGTTGGCGACCAATGCGATCACGGCGGCCTTCAGCGGCTTGAAGCCGAGCGCCATCAGCATCACCGAGGTGACCGCCACCGGGGTGCCGAATCCGGCCAACGCCTCGATCAGCGCGCCGAACGAGAAGGCGATGATGATGGCCTGGATCCGCTGGTCGTCACTCACCTGGCTGAACGAGCGGCGCAACACGTCGAAATGCCCTGTCTCGACGGTCATTTGGTACACCCAGATCGCATTGATGACGATCCACAGAATCGGGAAGAACCCGAACGCGGCACCCTCGGTCCCGGCCAGCAAGGTCTGCCCGATCGGCATGCCGTAAACCAGGACGGCGATCACGATGCTTACGGCCAGCGATATCAGCGACGCCACCCAGGCGGTGACCTTCAAAGCGCCCAGCAAGACGAACAGCAGGAGCAGCGGCAGCGCGGCGATCACCGCACTCCAGGCGAGCGAGTTGGCGACTGGATCGAGAACTTGCTGATACATGGCCTACCTCGGTTGTGGTGCGCATCACATCGAGACTCGCTTACCCAGCGCCCGCGTGATGCCAAACGCCGTCGCGAGAATCCCTGTTATTCGCGCCGACAAGCACGGCGGGCGCGTTATAGTCGCGCCGTGATCAGCGGGGATCCGCTGGCAGGGCGCGACAGCGAGCTTTTGGCGATTCGTCGCGCACTCAGCGGGGGAAGCAAGAATTCAGGCGTTGTGATCGTGGGCGCTGCAGGGGTCGGAAAGACCCGGCTCGCACGCGAAGTCCTCGCGCGCGCCGAAACCGCCGGGGAGCGCACCAACTGGATCGTCGGTACCGAGTCCGCGCGGGCACTCCCGCTGGGTGCTTTCACGGCGCTGATCGGCGATGCGATCGCCGATCCCATGCCCAATGTACGGCACCTGATCAATTCCTTTGTCGCGCAACAGCGTCAGGGGCGTGTCCTGATCGGCGTCGATGATGCTCACCTGCTCGACGGCCTGTCCGCGCATGTGGTTCATCAACTTGCCAATACGCATAACGCCCGTCTTGTGGTGACCCTGCGGGCAGGCACGAAACCACCCGATGCCATCACCGCGCTGTGGAAGGACAGCCTGCTCGCACGTCTGGATCTCGAGCCGCTGACCGTCGATGCCACGCGCGCCATGATCGAGACCGCTCTCGGCGGCGTGGTGGACGCCCGCAGCGCGCGTCGCTTCTGGAAGCTCACCGGCGGAAACGCGCTGTTCCTGCACCAGCTCGTCAAGGATCAGGTCGCCGCGGGCCGGATGCGACTGATGGCCGGCGTCTGGATGTGGGACGGCGACGTCGCGGTGTCGCAAAGCATCAGCGACATGGTCGGTCGACAACTGCACGAGCTCACACCAGAGATGGCCGTGGTCGTCGACCTCCTGTCGCAGTGCGAACCGCTGGCCGTCGATGTGCTGTGCGATCTGGTGGGGCGTGGCGATCTCGAGGACGCCGAGCGGATGCGCCTGATCACCATCGAAAGGTCCGGCGATCAACTCATGGCCCGCCTGGCACACCCGCTGTACGGCGAACTGCGCCGGGCCGCGGCCGGCGAGATGTACCTGTCGAAGATCCGCGGCCGACTGGCGCAGCGACTCGCAAGGGACGCGGATGCGGATTCACAGGCGACGGTGCGCAGGGCGTTGCTTGCCCTCGAGTCCGATCTGCCGCCGGATCCACAACTGTGCCTGCAGGCCGCGCAGTACGCGATGACTCTGCTGGATCTCGATCTGGCCGACCGCTTCGCGACCGCGGCGGCGTCGGCCGGGGCGCCGGACGCCCTCGGGGTCAGAGCGATGAACCTGTTACTTCTCGGTCGCGGTCCGCAGGCCGAGAACGTATTGCGTGAGATCGGCGAAGGCGGCGCGGCCGGGGCGAATCAATGGAACACGCTGCGCGCCGCCAACATGATCTGGATGCTCGGTCGGTGCAACGATGCCGCGGCGCTACTGCAGAATTCGGGCCCCGACACCGAATCACCCGCCGATGCGGCGGCTCGGACGGCGGTGGAGGCCTGCGTCGACGCGGTTTCCGCCCGGTGCGGCGCGGCTGCGGAAAAGGCAACAGCGGCACTGAAGTCCGGCTTACTGTCGGATTTCCACGCGATGCTCGCATCGGTGGCGCTCACCATGGCACTCGGTGCGCTGGGCCGGGGGGATGACCTCACCACCGTCGCCCAAGGTGCCCTCGACCGTGCCATCACGTCGTTCCAGGCATCCCACATGCGGTTCTGGTTCGGCAGCGTCTACGCCCGGGCCTGCAGGCTGACTGGGCGCACCGAGGAGTGCGTGGCGATGGTTGAACGCCTTGCTGACTCGGCTCGTGAGGTTCCCGGCCTGGCCTATGCGAACCTGGCGTCGCTGATGGGTGTCGCCGAGTTGATGCGCGGCGATGTCAGGAGCGCCGCGAAACTGCTGCACGAGGCGCTGGCCGGCGTCGAACGGCACAGTGTCAGAACGGGTTTGCGTCCCGCTACCTGTTTTCTGCTTGCAGAGGCGCATGCGAAACTCGGCGAGGCGGAAGCGGCCAAAGAAGCGATCGTCGAGGCCCAGAAATGCGTTCCACCCGACTATCTGTTCATGCAGACCGCGCTGAGCATCGCCACGGGATGGTCGCTGGCCGCGAACGGTTGTGTCAACGAGGCGATCCGCGCGGTCAAGTCGGCTGCAGCCCAGGCGCGTCAACGCGAACAGCCGACGCACGAGCTGGCCTGCCTGCAGGTGGCGGCGCAGTGGGGCGACGTCTCCGGCGCGGTACGGGCCCGCGAGATCGCGAACGACCTGGACCTGCCGCTGGCCAAAGCCGTTGCCCAGCACGCGGAATCGTTGGCCGCCAACGACGGCGAAGGGCTCTTGCGGGCGTCGAGCGATTACCAGGCGATGGGTGACCGCGCGACCGCTGCCGACGTCGCCGCTCAGGCGGCTGTGGCGTTTACCGCGGATCAGCAGCGTAAGCGCGGTCTCTGGGCCGCTGCGTTGGCCAAGGAACTCAGCGACGCGTGCGGTGGGTTGTGCACCCCCGCTCTGCGCAGCCCGGCAAGTCAACCGTTGACAGGACGGCAGCGCGAGATCGTCGAACTGATCGTGGCGGGGCTGTCCAACCGCCAGATCGCTGACCGGCTGGTGATGTCCGTCCGGAGCGTCGAGGGCCACGTGTACCGCGCGTGTCAGCGGGTCGGGGCCAGTTCTCGCGAGGAACTGACGAGGATCGCACGGGCGGGACCGGCCGCGACCCGCTAAGCCCGCTCAGCGTGAGTGTTCAGCCGGCGGTGGGCGATCCAGCTCCCGCAGCGCTGGCAGGAACACGGCGACGATGCCGAGCAGCAGCATGGGCAGCGACAGGGCAAGGAAGGTCGTAGTCAGGCCGGCGGCATCGGTGAGCGGTCCTGCCACGATCAACCCGAGCGGGCCAGCGGCGTAGGCCAGCGAACCCATCACCCCGACCACCCGACCCCGCAGATGCTTCGGCGCGCGGGTCTGCATCACGTAGTTGTAGATCGGTGCGATCGGTCCGTACACCAGCCCGACGACGGCACTGAGCCCGAGGATGAGCGGCAGGGGCGGGAGGAACGCGATCACCGTCATCGCCGCGCCGAGGGTGATCACCGCGGTCAGCATCGTGGTGCGGCGGCTCATGTACCTCGACAGGACCGCGTATCCCAGCGCGCCGACCAGACCGCCGATGCCCATGGCCATCAACACCCAGCCCAGCTGCGCGGGTTCGTTGCGGTCGGTGAAGTACTTGGGAAAGAGAACTGACTCCATCGGCAGATACAGGCCGTTGGCCGCCAGGCTGATGAACGCCAATGTGCGCAGGACCCTGTTGCTCCAGACGAACCGGAGCCCCTCGACGATGCCCGCCCAGACGCTCTCCGACAGCGCTTCTCGGTCGGGTTTGCCCGTGCCTTCCAGCCGCAGAGTGCCGATCGCGATGATCGACAGCGTGAACGCCGTCGCAGTGACCCACATGGTGTTGACGCCGCCGAGCGTGGCTATCAGCAGGCCTCCGATACCGGGCCCGACGATGTAGGCCAGATTGAAGATCGCCTCGTACACGCTGTTGGCTCGGTCCAGGGTCCAACCCGCCCGCCCTGCCGCCTCCGGCAGCATCGTCTCGCGGGCGGTCATGCCCGCCGGGTCGAAGAAGCCGCCGAGTCCGGCGAGCACCGCCAGCACCGCGACGTTGATGACATCGACTCCAAACGTCAACGCCAGCACGGGCACCGCGGCCACCGATATCGCGGACAACGCATCGGAGATCATCGCCACGCGTCGGCGCCCGAGATAGTCCACCGCGGCGCCGGCGATCAGGGCCGCCGCGAGCAGCGGCAGCGTTCCGGCCATCGCGACCACCGATGCCTCGACAGCAGAGCCGTTGCGCTGCAACACAAGCCATGGGAATGCCACGATCGAGATGCCGTTGCCGGCGCCGGCCATCAGCGCGGAGAACAGGATCAGAAAGAGCGGGCCGCGCTTGTTCGTCATCATGTTGATCTTGACGAAGATAACAGCGGCGAGGGCCGCTCGACATGCCATTTCGCAGCGCATGCACAGTGGTCATGTGGATTTGAAGCTGCCCCATCCGCGTACCGGCGCGCTGTTCGCCTCGCCGGTACCACCCGGTGCCGGCTGGCCTGGAGACGTCGCCTCTCCCGCGACCCCGGTCGCGACCAAGTCGACGCAGGTGGTCCGGCTGGCCGCCGCGGCGATGTCGATCGAGCAACTCGACGCCGAGATATCCGTCTGCCGTGCCTGTCCGCGGCTCGTGCGGTGGCGCGAGGACGTGGCCGTCGGCAAGCGCAAGTCCTACGCCGACCAACCGTATTGGGGGCGGCCCATACCCGGGTGGGGGTCACCGCGTCCGCGGGTGATGGTCGTCGGACTGGCGCCTGCGGCGCATGGTGGCAACCGCACTGGCAGGGTCTTCACCGGAGACCGATCCGGTGACTTTCTCTTCGCCGGACTGCACCGTGCAGGCCTGGCGAATCAGGCACTTTGCGTCGATGCCGCTGATGGGTTGGCGCTCAACGACACTCGGATCGCTGCCGCGGTGCGATGCGCACCGCCGGCCAATGCGCCGACACCGGAGGAGCGGATCACCTGCGCGCCATGGCTGGACGCCGAGTGGCGCCTGACACGTGCGTCGGTTCGAGTGATCATTGCGCTCGGCGGGTTCGGGTGGCGGGCCGCACTGGAGATGGTCCGCAACGGTGGCGCAACCATCGGATCGCCGGCACCGCGCTTCGGCCACGGCGTGACCGCTGACCTCGGTGAGGTCACGCTCATCGGCTGCTTCCACCCGAGTCAGCAGAACACGTTCACCGGGCGCCTCACTGCGCAGATGCTCGACGACGTGTTCGTGCGGGCGAAGGCTCTAGCATCCGACGAATAGTCGTGAACTGGGCGTTGGCCAGCGCGCCAATCTCGGCCGGCGGAATCTCGTCGTAGTGGGCGATGGTCCACTCGTCGAACACCTGGATGACGCTGAACGTCAGGCTGACCTGCAACGCCTGCGGCAGGTCGTCGGACACCGCCCCCGACGTGCGACCGATCAGGAGTAGTTCTTCGACCCAGGTGCGCACCGCGGCCATGGTGTCGCCGACGGTGCCGTGCTCCGCGGACGGCGACCGGCTGTAGAACATCCGGCCCAGGGTGAGGAACGACTCCTGGGTCTGGGAGGCGACGACGAGTTCGGCGAAGAACCGTTCGAGCCGCGGCCAGAACATGCGGCCGGCGAATTCCTCTGGCTTCGGAAATGTGATGGTCCCCGCCACAGTCTCGACTAATTCGCGTACCACGAATTCGAAGAGCTGCGCTTTCGAGCTCAGCACGTAGTAGAACGAGCTCTTGCTCATGTCGCACGCCTCGATGATGCGGTTCAGGGATGCGTTAGCGTAACCCGCAGAGGCGAATTCAGCTGCTGACACCTCGACGAGCCGCCGCCTTCGCTCCGGGTCCATCCGCCGAATTCGGCCCGTGTTCACGTCCAGATGATACCAAGTGGACCGGGTAGTACACAGAATGGTAACTTGGCGAATATGTTCGTGCCGAAATCCGTCGAAGCGCAATATGAGCAGGCCCGTGCCGACGACCTGCGCGTGCTGGTGGTGGGGGCGGGAATCGCCGGCGTCACGGCCGCGCAACTGTTCCGCCGGGGCGGGCGTCGCCCGGTGCTCATCGAGCGGGCACACGACGCCTCAGCCGCCGGCTACATGCTTGCCCTGATGCCGATGGTCGACGGCGCCATCGACGACCTCGGGGTCCGGGACCGGTATCGCGCGTCCAGCGTTTCCTTCGACCGCTACGCCGTACACGGGCACACCGGCCGCATGTTGCGTGAGGATTCGATGGCCGAAGTCATCGCCAGTTATGGCGATTACCGGGGCATCGCACGTGGGTCGCTGCTCGATGTGCTCTCGGCCGGAGGATGTCCCGTGACGTTCGATTCGACGGTCACCGCGCTTCAAGAAAACCCGGGCGGCGTCGAGGTGGGTATCACGACCGACGGTGTGACACAACAACTCGATTTCGACCTCGTCGTCATCGCCGACGGGATCGGATCGACGACGCGCGAGCTGGTGCCGGCTTACCGGCCAGCCGCGATCACCGATACAAAGTGGGGCGGCTGGGTGGTGTGGTCGCCGGGTGACGACGACACCGACCTCGGCGAAGAGGTTTGGGGCGACGGCTTTTTCATCGGCATGTATCCCGTCGCCGGACAGCTGGGAATCTTTCTCGGCGGGCCGCGTGCCGACACCGCCGTGGGGCCGGGACCGTTCGTCGAGTGGATCCGCGGCAAGCTTGCGACGGTCAACCCGCGAATCGCGCGTGCGCTGACGGCAGTGGCCCGGGCCGCCGATCCCTACTACTGGCCGCTGACCGATTGCCGCGCACCGGCGTGGACCACCGACCGCACGGTATTGCTCGGGGACGCGGCCGCGGGCTTTCTACCCACCGCTGGTGTGGGCGCGGGGATGGCGATGGAATCGGCGTGGGTGCTTGCTCGCATGCTGCGGCATGGGGATACGTCACGGCTCCCCGTTCTGCTTCGCAACTTCGAGCTCGGCCAGCGCCCCCGGGTGGAGGCCGCCCAGGACAATTCCCGCCTGTTGGCGACGCTGATGTTCCACCGCAGCAGGAGCCTCGCGTGGGCCCGGGAGTTCGCGATGCGGTTCGTCAGCGTGGAACGGGCGCTGCGGCCGATTCAGCGGCTGCTGCAGGAACAGCCGGACCCGGACCTACTCGTCGGGGAAGCCGTGGGCGCGACGTAGCGTTGAAGTTCAAATGCAGCTTTCCGTCCTAGACCTCGTCCCGGTACGCACCGACCAGTCCACGTCGGATGCGCTCGCGGCCTCGACCCACCTCGCGCAGACCGCCGACCGGCTCGGTTACACCCGTTACTGGATCGCCGAGCATCACAACATGCCCTCGGTCGCGGCGACCAGCCCGCCGGTCGTCATCGCCCATCTCGCCGCACATACCACCCGGCTGCGTCTCGGCTCGGGCGGTGTCATGCTGCCCAACCACGCCCCCCTTGCGGTCGCCGAACAGTTCGCGCTACTGGAGGCCGCGCATCCGGGACGGATCGACCTCGGCATCGGCCGAGCCCCGGGCTCCGACCCGGTGACGTCGATGGCCTTGCGCGGTGCTGCCGGTCGCGACGACCGCGATATCGAGGCGTTCCCCGAGTATCTCGACGACGTGGTGGCCCTGATGGGCGCCGCCGGGGTGCGGGTACCGATTCCGAACCAGCGCTACGTCCTCAAGGCGACCCCGGCCGCGGTGACGGAACCCAAGCTGTGGTTGTTGGGCTCGTCGATGTACTCGGCGCATCTGGCCGCGGCCAAGGGGCTGCCGTACGTGTTCGCGCACCACTTCTCAGGTCAGGGCACCGCGGAGGCGCTGGCGGTGTACCGGTCGGAGTTCCGGCCGAGCGACCTGGCGTCGGAACCCCTGACGTTTCTCACCGTAAATGCGGTGGTGGCCGAAACGCACGACGAGGCAGTGGCTCTGGCGCTGCCGAACCTGCAGATGATGGCGCGGCTGCGGACGGGTCAGCCGCTCGGGGCGCTGGACCTTGTCGAGGACGCCCAATCCGCGGTGGTCAGCCCCCAGGCAGAGCTCATCGCCGACGCCGTCCTGCGCCGTTCGGTGGTCGGATCGCCTAGCGAGGCGGCCGAGCAGATGCGCGCGCTGGCCGATGAGTTCGGCGTCGACGAGGTCATGGTCAACCCCGCGGCGTCGGCGCGCCGCGGCACTGACCCCGCGACGGCACCCGCACGGGACAAGACGTTGGAATTGCTGGCGAAAGAGCTTTTCTAGTCAGGACTTCGGCGTCAGAGCGACAACACTGATGGGTCGCGTCGTCTTCTTCTGATAGGCCGTATATCGGCCGCTGTTGTTCTCGTCGGCGATGCGGAACAGGCGGGCGTAGTCGGGGTCATCCGGCCCGACGATGCGCGCGGTGACCGGGAACCGCTTCGGCCCCACATTGATCTCGACGTCGGGGTTCGCCTTCAAGTTGTGGTACCACGCCGGATAGCGTCTGGCGCCCGCGTTGGACGCGACGATCAGGTAGTTCTCCCCGTCCTTGGCATAGGTCAGCGAGTTCGTCCTTGCCGCACCGGTTTTCGCTCCGACCGAGCGAAGCAACAGGTTCGGGGGAGCGAAGGGTAGGCGGTGGCCCACCCAGCCGTTGGTCGCTTGATAGATCTTGTCGTGGATGCTCAGTACCTTCAGCATCGCCCGCTGCACACGTGACGTCATGGGTCAATCCTGCTCAGCGGGGTCGAGTTTCGCCAGCGCCTCCCGCAGAAGGCGTCCGGACTCCTCGCGATCCGGGTCCCGTCGCATCAGCATGCCTTTCGCGAAGGACAGCTTGTCGCCGCTCTGGCGCGGCAACACGTGCAGGTGGATGTGGAACACGCTCTGAAAAGCGGCCTTTCCGTCATTGATGACCACATTGTTGCCGTCGGCGTGCAGACCGGATTGACGCGCTGCCCGCGCGATCCGCTGCCCGATGGTCACCATGGCGGCAAGGGTTTCCGGCGGCGTATCGGTCAAGTCGACGGTGTGTTGCTTCGGGATGACCAGGGTGTGGCCGCGGGTGAATGGCCGAATGTCCAGTATTGCCAGGTAGTCGGCGTTCTCATAGATCTTGATGGCCGGCGATTCGCCGGCGACGACGGCGCAGAACACACAGGACATCCCGCCACGTTAGCGAAACCACTGCGGCGCCCACCTCTCGGTGGGCGCCGCATCGGTCAGACCTCGTCAGCCATTGCTATTGCTGCTGTTGTTGCCGTTGTTGCTCGACGAGTTGTTCGAGGAGTTGTTGTTCGACTGGTTGCCGCCGGCGTTGCCGTTGGCGCTGCTGCGCGCACTGCCGCCGGTCGCAGTGCCGCCATTGGCGGTACCGCTACGGGCACCACCGGTGCTGGTGGCATTGCCGCCGCGGGTGATGTTCTGGCTGCTGCTGGCCGAGCCGCCCTCGCCGTCCCCGGCGTCTTGATCGACGTCAGCGTCGCCGCCGGTGGCGTCACCCCCGGCCGCGGCGGAGTTGGCGGTGCTGGTGCCGCCGGTAGCAGCGGTCGCGCCGCCAACCGTTTGCGCACCGGTCCCGTCTCCGCCGGTGCCCGGCCCGTCGAGCGCGCCGGTGCCGGCTCCACCGACGCCCGTTTGAGCGGCCGTAGTCACCGGAACCGCCACACCACCGGTCGACACCGGCACGCCGGTGGCGACGCCCCAGCCGCCCAATCCCAGCCCGCCCAGTGCTGCGCCGAGATTCGAGCCACCGACGCCTATTCCGCCGAGTGCCGGGTTCAGGCCCAGTGCAGAGCCCGCGGTGACCACGTCCACATCAGCGGCGGTGCTCGCCGCGGTGCCACCGACCGCGGCGCCGCCGGTTGTTGGTGCGGCGTTGGTCGCATTACCGCCGGCGATGACGGGGCTGAGAATCGGGACGTTCAGCTGGCCGTTGGCGATGTTGCCGTTGGCGACCCCGAACTGGTTGCTGATGCCGTTGCCGTTCGATCCGATCTGGCTGTTGTTGCGGCTCAACACTTCGTTGAACCAGCCGCAGCCGAAGCCTGAATCAACGCAGTTGTCGGCCTGTGCACTGGCTGCGCCCGCGATGGCACCCAGTCCGAGGGCGCTGCCTGCGATCGCGCCGATCGCCACTGTGCGACTCAACCTGCCTGGTTCTCGAGTCTTGTTGTCTTTGGTCATTTCGCTTGAGCTCCTTTGCTTTTGCTCTATGCCGATACTTTGGCGTCGGATGCAGTGTCGTCCTGTCCCACACTGCTGCCCGATGTCAGTTCATCCACACCTCCCTGGACCCCTCAGGCGTCGGAATCGCCGTTGCCATCGCCACCGCTGTCGCTTGCTTCACCGTTACCGGTGCCGACGGAACCGCCGCCGGTGGCACCGGCGCCACCGGTCGGTTGGCCGGTCGGGTGGCCCCCGTGGTTCGTGTCGTTCGACGTCGCGCTTGCAGAGGTGTTACGGGCCGCGGTAAGACCGGCGATCCTGTTGAGAGAGAACAGATTCCGTCGTTCCTGCTGGCTCTGACGATTGATCCGGCCCGTACCACCCGTAGCTACGCTGCGCGCACCTTCGGTGCGGGAGGCGGACACGAGGGATATAACGTCGTCGAGGTCTTTCGGCCCGGCGGTGGTGGAACCCCCCGCACCGCGACCACCGGGACCGATGTTCACCTGGTCGTTGTAGATATTGCCGGAGCCACTTGCGGCCTGGTTCGTGTTGCCATTGCCGGTCCCCGTGACGACGGTGCCTCCACCGGTCACGGTGTTGGTGCTGCCGTTGCCGTTGCCGTCTGCGGTGTTGGTGATGGCCGAGTTGTTGCTCGTGTTGCCGCCGCCCCACGTCCACTGCGGATTCGAGATGTTGGATACGAAGGACCCGTATTGGTGGCTGTTGCCGTTGCCGCCGCCGAACACGAACGAGCCCAACGGATTTCCCATCGAGGAGATCGATTGGCTGCCGTTGCCGTTGTTCATCGTGACGTTGGTGACGGTGACGTTGTTGCTGATGTTGGCGCCGGTGAGGCTGGTCTGCGGATTGAAGATGTTCCCCGAGAGGAGGGAGAACTGAGAGGCGTTGCCGTTACCCGCCCCACCTGAAAGGAATGGCAGTAAGCCGCCTGCGTCCGCCATAGCGACGCTGCCGTTGCCGTTGTTCATCGCGACGTTGGTGACGGTGACGTTGTTGCTGATGTTGGCGCCGGTGAGGCTGGTCTGCGGGTTGAAGATGTTTCCCGACAGGAGCGAGAACTGAGCGGTGTTGCCGTTGCCTTGACCGCCGGCGCCGTCCGCGACGGCATTGTTGCCGTTGTCCATCGTGACGTTGGCGACCTTGACGTTGTTGGCGACGTTCGCACCGGACAGGCTCAGCTGTGGATTGAAGACGTTGTAGGACGCGATGTTGACGCGAGTGCCGACGTTGCTGCCATCGGTGCCGCTGAGATTGATCTGGATCGACAGCAATCGATCGATGAAGCCGTAGAGCCTATTCAGCGCAGCCCCGCCGATGATCATATTCGTGCTGCTGTTGTTCCCGCTGGCGCTGATCTGCGGGTTGAAGACATTGCCTTCGAGAATGTTGACCCGGGTCGCGCTGCCGGCGCCATCGACCTCCGGGCCGGGCAGCAGTATCGCCAATGCTTCCGCCGTGGGGGCGCCCAGGTAGGAGGCTGCGCCGATACCGAGCGCCGCACCACCCGCTGCCACGGAGCTTGCGAGTGCGGTCCGCCGCGCGGGCACCTTCCGGTGGGCGCCCGCCTTCTTTCGCCGCGTGCGCTCGTTACGCCGAACCCGAGCCATCCGCTTCCCCTCTCCCGCGCTGGAGACATGATCAGTTGCGTGAAGCGGACACTAGATCTTTGCTGAGAGGTGTGTCAAGGATCATAGTTGTGTTTCAATCGGACGGATCTCATAAGGTTTGGCAAATATAGACTGGATGACCTACCAGTCGTACCGACCCAGGTCGGGATGTGATATAGAGGCTGGAACTGGGCTGATTTTCGTCTCACGGAGTATTGTTTTAGCTAGGGTGCTATATCAAAAATTTGCTTATGTGTAAATCGCAAACAGGTTGATATCGGTGACTGTCATCGGTCGACGCCCTGGTCAATAGCATGATAATTAACTGAACGACGTCAATACGCGGCATGGCGGTTCGCTGGCCGGGCCAACCAGTGACGCGCCGCGCGTCCTGCCGTTGCGCCCGCGAAGGTCCGCGATCGTGAAACGGCTTCTTTGACTTACGTCTTGTCGCCTCGGATACCGCTCTATGCTTCGGCCTCGATGGACGATCGTGAACTCGCCTTCGCAGGTGCCGCGCAGCAGGCCCGCATGCTCGCAGACGGCACCGTCACCGCGCCGGCGCTGCTCGATGTCTACCTGGATCGCATCGGTCGCTTCGACCCCGAACTGAGGTCCTACCGGGTCGTGCTCGCCGACACCGCCCGCGAGCATGCGGCCATCGCACAGGCCCGCCTCGACGCCGGTGAACGACTGCCGCTGCTCGGCGTGCCGATCGCCATCAAGGACGACGTCGACATCGCCGGACAGGTCACGGCTTTTGGGACCTCGGCCCACGGCGCGGCTCGCACCACCGACGCCGAAGTCGTCCGTCGCCTTCGCGAGGCGGGCGCGGTCTTTGTCGGCAAGACCGCCGTGCCGGAGATGACGCTGTGGCCCTTCGCGGAAACGACGACGTTCGGTGCCACCCGAAATCCGTGGAACACCGACTACACGCCGGGTGGCAGCAGCGGTGGGAGTGCCGCGGCGGTCGCCGCGGGACTCGCGTCGATGGCGTTGGGGTCCGACGGCATGGGGTCGATCCGCATCCCGTCGACGTGGTGCGGACTGTTCGGCCTCAAGCCGCAGCGGGACCGGGTCCCACTGGCGCCGCACGACGGCGCCTGGAACGGCCTGACCGTCAACGGCCCGATTGCGCGAACGGTCGAGGACGCCGCCCGGTTCCTCGATGTGACAAGTGACGACTCCGGCTTCGTCCGTGCTGCAGCGAAAGAGCCTGGCACGCTTCGAATTGCGGTCAGCGCAAGGGTGCTGTTGGGAGTGGTGACACGCGTGGGCGTCCATCAGCGGGCGGCGATGGAGGAGTCGGCCGCACTGCTGCGTGAGCTCGGGCACCAGGTCGTCGTGCGGGATCCCGACTATCCATCGACCGCGATATCCCATGCGTTGTCGCGGTACTTCCGTGGGGCTTACGACGATGTACAGACGCTGCCTCATCCGGAGCGACTGGAGGCCCGCACCCGGAACTTCGCGCGAATCGGTTCGTTGATCTCCGACGAGCGGATGAAGCGGATCAGGGAGGCCGAGAGCGAGCTCGCCGAACGCGTTCAGTCGATCTATGACGACGTGGACGTCGTCCTGACTCCGGGCACTGCGTTGGGGCCGTCGCGGATCGGCGCCTACCAGCGGCGCGGTGCAGTCTCGACGCTGGCGTTGGTTGCCGCGCGAGTGCCGTTCCAGGCGGTGTTCAACGCGACGGGTCAGCCGGCCGCCGTCGTTCCGTGGGGCCTTGACGGCAACGGCGTGCCGACATCGATCCAGTTGGTAGGGCGGCCGTTTGACGAGGCGACGCTACTGTCGCTGAGCGCCCAGATCGAGAAGGTGCGACCGTGGGTGCAGCGACGGCCCACGGTGTCCTAACGCGCGGTCAACGCGTCACGCCAGGTGGCCAGCTTGTCCTCGTAACGCATGGTGTGCGCCGGACTCGTCGACGGAAGCCGCCGGTACGGCAGGTCCGGTGCGACACGGACGAGACGGTGGAAGTTCTTCTCCGCGGCGGCACCGTTGAAGAAGATTCGTCTGATGCCCGGGTACCCGACGAACAGGCCGCCAAAATCGTTGCCCACCATGCTGTCCGGTTCAACGGCGGAATCCAGGCTGCCCTTGCGCCTGCATGATTTCAGCACGTCCCACACAGCGATGCCGTTGGCGATCAGCGCAGCGCTGCGTTCGTCGTACGGATCGTCGGCGGCGAACCCGAACAGCTCACCGGTGATCCGCCAGAACGCGTTGCGGGGGTTGCCGTAGTACTGCTGGGACGCCACCGACATCACGCTCAGCATGTTGCCGAGGATCAACGTGTGCGCCCCATCGCCGACGATCGGCGGGAGCCCATGCACCTCTGGCGCGGCCATGGAGCCGAATATCGCACGGCGCCGCGGTATACGTTGAGCCCGTGGCCGAAGATTTCGACATCGAGGCGTCCGGGCTGCTCGACGGTCTCGACGGCAGCGCCCGGACCGAACGGGCTGAGCTCATCGAATGGCTGCTCGGTGAAGGCTTCACTGCCGACCAGATCAGAGCGTCGTTCATGCCGATGTTGCTCGCCGCCCGCCGAGTTCTGGGTGAGGATGGAACCTACGTGTCGGCCCGCGAGACCTGCGAGAAGACCGGCATCGACCTGGAACTGCTCCAGCGCCTGCAACGCGCGATCGGCCTGCCTACCGTGGACGATCCCGATGCCGCCGTGCACTCGCGTGCGGATGCGGAGGCCGCGGCGTTCGGGCAGCGTTTCATCGAATTGGGCATCGAGCCCGATCAGCTCGTGCAGATCACCCGGCTGTTGGCCGACGGCCTGTCGCGGGCGGCAGAAGTGATGCGCTACGCGGGTCTGGCCACCATTCTCGACCCGACGGCCACCGAGCTGACCATCGCGAAGAATTCGGAATTGCTCGTTTCCGAGGCCGCGCCGTTACTCGGCCCCATGATCCAGGAGATGTTGCGGCTTCAGCTGCGACATCTGCTGGAAACCGAGGCCATCAGCGCATCGGAAATAGCGGAGGGACAACGCCTTCCCGGAGCCCGCCTGGTGAGCATCGCGTTCGCCGACCTCGTCGGATTCACGCGGCTGGGCGAAGTGGTGCCGCCGCAAGACCTCGAACGGCTTGCGCACCGCCTGGCCGATCTCGCGCACGAGGCCGCGGTTCCGCCGGTGCGTTTCATCAAGACCATCGGCGACGAAGTCATGCTCGTCAGTGCCGAGCCGGTGCCTCTGCTCGAGGCTCTGATGACACTGGTCGAGGCGACCGAGGGCGACGACGAATACCCCAGGCTCAGGGCCGGCATGGCGACCGGCATGGCCGTCAGCCGGGCCGGCGACTGGTTCGGCAGTCCGGTGAATCTCGCCAGCCGGGTGACCGGCGCCGCCCGACCCGGTTCGGTTCTGGTGTCGGAGACGACGCGCGAGGCCGTCGGCGACGACGAACGATTCACGTGGTCCTTCGCGGGTGCGCGCCATCTCAAGGGCATCTCATCCGACGTCAAGCTGTTTCGCGTCCGTCGATCGACCTGAGCGGTATTTGCTACACGCAGATCCGCCCGGACGCGACGGCCCTGGGTTTACGATCCAGAGATGCGCCGGGCGATTATTGGGCTGATCTCAGCGGTTGTGCTCACCGCGGGTTTCGCCGGTGCGGGTGCGGCCCACGCCCTGCCCCTGCCGCCGCCGAATCCGGGTCCGTGCAACTTCACCCTTTCGGCGCCACAAGTGGTTCAGGTCGACGGTGTGGCCAAGGTGACCGCCACGCTGACTCCCGCCGGCTGCCTGGCTCCGTGGAAACCCAGGTACGGCGTGGCCTGCCTGTCGATCCAGGGTCAATCCGACCGCTGCACGCAGTCCCGGGATGCGGCTCCCGCGCAGGTGTACTTCGAGCCGTACACCCCGGGCCTGGTCTACGAGGCGTCGGGCCGGGGCTGCAGCGCGGTCTTCGACTACACGACAGATCCCAACTGTCTGCTGCTCGGACCCGTCAACGCCACCCTCTAGCCGGCACCGCGGTCGCTTACGATCAGCCGATGCGCGGTTCAAAGATCCTCATCACCGGTCCCACCGGGCAGGTCGCCGTCCCCGTCGCCAAGGCCCTCGCGGCCGACAACGAGGTGTGGGGCATCGCCCGTTTCACCGACTCCGCGGCCCGGGCCGACCTTGAAGAGTCAGGGGTGCGCTGCGAGCCGGTCAACCTGGCCAGTGGCGACTTCACGGGGCTGCCGACGGATTTCGACTACGTCATCAACCTCGCGGTGGCCAAGAGCGGCAGGTGGGAAAAGGATCTCGCCGCCAACGCCGAGTCGGTCGGGCTCCTCATGTCGCACTGCCGCGGCGCGAAGGCGTTCCTGCACTGTTCGTCAGGGGCCGTTTACGACCCACCCGGCGACGACCCCCGTTCTGAACACGCCGTCCTCGGGGACAACCACAAGCCAATGTTCCCAACATATTCCATCTCGAAGATCGCCGGTGAGGTCGTTGTCCGCACGATGGCTCGTGCGCTCGGCATTCCCAGCGTGATCGCCCGCCTCAACGTCCCCTACGGCGACAACGGCGGGTGGCCGTTCTTCCACATGGAGATGATGCTGGGCGGCTCACCGATCCCGGTCCCGCCAGGTGGGCCTGCCCGCTACAACCTGATGCACGAGGACGACATCATCGCGACAATCCCGAAACTTCTTGAGGTGGCCTCGGTTCCGGCGACAACCCTCAACTGGGCCAGCGAGCAGTTTGTCAGCATCCAGGAGTGGTGCGAATACCTGGGCTCGCTGGTGGGTGTGGAGCCGACGTTCGAGGAAAGCGATCGGGCGTTGCGCGGCAATCCGCTCGACGTTTCGTTGATGCGCGAACTGATCGGGCCCGCGACGGTCGACTGGCAGGACGGACTTCGTCGAATGGCGGCCAAATTTCACCCGGAGCTGGTCGGCTGACTATCGCGACGGTTTGAACCGGCGCAGTCGCAGGCTGTTGCTGACGACGAAGACGGAGCTGAAAGCCATTGCCGCACCGGCGATCATCGGGTTGAGCAGGCCGGCCGCCGCCAACGGCAACGCTGCCACGTTGTAGGCGAACGCCCAGAACAAATTTCCCTTGATCGTCGCGAGTGTCCTGCGAGACAACCGGATCGCATCACCGACGGTGCGCAGGTCATTGCGGACCAACGTCAGGTCACTCGCCTCGATCGCCACGTCCGCGCCGCTGCCCATCGCCAGACCCAGATCGGCCTGTGCCAGCGCGGCCGCATCGTTGACACCGTCACCCACCATCGCGACGATTTTGCCGTCGGTCTGCAGTCGCTTCACGACGTCGACCTTCTCGCTGGGCAGAACCTCGGCGATCACCTCGTCGATTCCCACCTGGGCCGCCACCGTGCGGGCCGTCGCCTCGTTGTCCCCGGTGAGCAGGATCGGCGTAAGCCCCAGCGCGCGAAGCTCTTTGACAGCATCGGCGGACGTCGGCTTGACCGCGTCGGCGACCACCAGGACACCGACGGCCGCGCCGTCCCGGCCGACCGCGACCGCGGTCCTACCCTCGGCCTCCGCACGTCGCAGGGCCTCGTCGAGTTCGTCCGGCATCTGCGTGAACAGTCGCGCCCGCCCGACCGTCACATCAACGCCGTCGACCACACCTTGGACGCCGAGGCCGCGCAGATTGGTGAAGTCCACTGCCGCGGGCAGATCGCCGACCTTCGCCTGCGCACCTGCCGCGATGGCCTTCGCGACCGGATGTTCGGATGCCTCCTCGAGTGCACCTGCGAGCCGCAGGACCTCGTCGGTGTGCACCCCCTCGGCGGCGATCACGTCGACCAGGGTCATCGTGCCGGTGGTGACCGTGCCGGTTTTGTCCAGCAGGATGGTGTCGACCTGATCAGTGGACTCGAGCACCTCCGGACCCTTGATCAAAATGCCCAGCTGCGCACCCCGGCCGGTGCCGACCATCAATGCCGTCGGCGTCGCCAGACCCAGCGCGCAGGGGCACGCGATGATCAGCACCGCCACCGCCGCGGTGAACGCCGCCGCGATCGGTCCGCCCGTGCCGATCCAGAAGCCCAGCGTCGCAACGGACAACGCGATGACGATCGGCACGAAGACACCCGAGATCCGGTCCGCCAACCGCTGGGCTTGCGCTTTCCCGTTCTGGGCGTCCTCGACGAGCCTGCTGATCTGCGCCAGCGCAGTGTCGGAGCCGACTCTGCTCGCCCGTACCACCAACCTGCCATCGGCGTTGACGGTGGCACCGACCACCTCGGCACCTGGTTCGACCTCAACCGGCACCGACTCACCGGTCAGCAGGGACGCGTCGACCGCGGAATGTCCCTCGACCACCACACCGTCGGTGGCGATCTTCTCGCCAGGACGCACGACGAACTCGTCACCGACGTTCAGCGCATCGATCGGGATGCGCTGCTCGGCACCGTCTCGGCGGACCGTCACGTCCTTGGCTCCGAGCTCGAGCAGGGCCCGCAGCGCCGCGCCCGCGCGTCGCTTGGAGCGGGCCTCGAAGTAGCGCCCGGCGAGGATGAAGGTGGTGACGCCCGCGGCGGCCTCGAGATAGATGTTGCCGCTGCCGTCGGTGCGGCCGATGGTCAGTTCGAACGCGTGAGTCATCCCAGGCGTGCCCGCGGTGCCCCAGAACAGCGCGTAAATCGACCACCCGAGCGCGGCCAGCGTGCCCATCGAGATGAGCGTGTCCATGGTGGCGGTACCGTGCCGCAGGTTCGCCCACGCCGCCCGGTGGAACGGCCATGCACCCCAGACCACCACCGGTGCAGCCAATGTCAACGACAACCACTGCCAGTAGGTGAACTGCCACGCGGGCACCATCGCCATCGCGACGACCGGCACCGTCAGCGCCAGGCAGATCAGCAACCGGGTCCGCAGGGCGGAGGTCGGATCATCGTCCGTGACAACGGGGTCCGGCACGGGCAGGTGGGCCTGATAGCCGGCGTCCGCCACCGTCGCTACGAGTTGTTCAGCGGTCACATCGTCGCCGAACTCAACCCTGGCTTTCTCGGTCGCGAAATTGACCGTGGCGGTGACGCCCTCGATCTTGTTGAGTTTCTTCTCGATTCGGTTGGCACACGACGCGCACGTCATGCCGTCCACCGAGAGTTCGACGACTGACATGTCAGTGTTGGTGTCCGCCGCCGTCGCCAGACGGGGCAGGTGCCGTCGTCGAGGCGGCGTCGGTGACGTTCACGGTGAACGCGGCGGTGCGCACGGCATCGCGATGCTGGAAATCGAGGAACAGTCGGTACGAGCCCGTGCTGGGGAACGTCGTGTGGAACCCGATCTCGGGGCCCGAGGCCGCGGTGCCGCCGTCGGGCTCGCTCATCGGATGCACGTGCAGGTAGGCGAGATCTGGTGCACGCACCGCGACGAGGTGCCCGTACGCGCCGAGGTAGGGCTGCAGGTCGTCGACGGGCTTGCCGTCCCGGCTGACCGACAGAGTCAGCATCGACGGGTCGTTGGCCTTCGGCGTCCCGCGCAGCGTCACCGTGTAATCATCGACCTCGGCGGTCTGCGCTGCTGGGGGCAGCGGTTGTGGGTCGTATTTTCCAGCGACGTGCAGATTGGCGCCCAACGTCAGCGCGGGACCGCCCGATGGCATGAAGTCGGCGAAGACGCGATAGTCGCCGGCGCGAGACAGGTCCAGCGGCACACTCCACGTACCCTGCTCGTCGAGCTTCGGGTGGACGTGCTGGAAGACCGCAAGGTCGTTGCGCACGACGATGAGGTGCAGGAGTTCGTCGTGCTTCTCGACGTAGCGCTTCACCGGCGCTCCGGTGGCACTGAGAATCTGAAACTTCAGTGGCACATCGGGATTGGCGGTGGCGATCGAGTCGTCCAGAGCCAGCGTGTACCCGTCCTGTGTCGTCTGCAGTCCGCCGGGCAGGTCTGGTGCGGCCACCGTCGTCGCCTCCTGCGGGGTGACCGCGTTGCCGATCCAGACGGAGATCGCGAAGACCGCGGCCAGTCCGACGACGAACGCGATGACCTTCTGTCCGGTTTTCATCAGCTGGCCAGCTGGTAGCCGGCGTCCTCGACGGCGGTCTTGATCGCGGCCGCCTCGAGCACGCTGTCGCTCTCGATGGTGACGCTACCGCTGGCAAGGTCGACGTCGACGGCTCGGACGCCGGGGATCTCCGTGATCTCCTCACGTACCGACGTGGCGCAATGTCCACAGCTCATTCCGGTTACGGTGACCGTTGTCGTGCTCATGAGTCCATTGGTACCATACCCCCATAGGGTATGCAAACGGCTCGGTCCCTGGCAGCATCGGCGACCATGCGCGTCCTGGTCCAGCGGGTGACGTCGGCGGCGGTGCGGGTCGACGGTGAGGTGGTCGGAGCGGTCCGCCCCGAGCGCCAGGGGCTGGTGGCGCTGGTAGGGGTGACGCACGACGACGACACGTCGAAGGCGCAGCGCATGGCCGAAAAGCTCTGGCAGCTGCGCATTCTCGACGACGAGAAGTCGGCGAGCGACGTCGGGGCGCCAATCCTCGTAGTCAGCCAGTTCACGCTCTACGCCAATACCGCCAGGGGCCGCCGTCCCGCCTGGAACGCCGCCGCCCCTCGCGCGGTGGCCGAACCGTTGGTGACCGCCTTCGCCGACGCACTTCGTGCCCTAGGCGCACAGGTCGAGACGGGCGTGTTCGGGGCGGACATGCGAGTGGAACTCGTCAACGACGGCCCCGTGACGGTGCTGCTCGAGCTGTGAGCCCTCAGTGTGCCGCGGCGACCGGCGGTATGCCCTCCGATGGCTGCACGATGACGAAGCCCGGCCCGTAAAACGACACCTGAACCGCCTCGCCTGAGCCGCGGCCGATCAGCGCTCCCGCTTTGAAACTGGTCTTGAGCTGGGTCTGCAGGTTCGCCGACCATGCCACCACCGCGTTGGTGTCGGCGAACGTGGGTGCCTCGGCGGCGTTGAGTACGACGGGTGGGCCGTCGGTGGTCAGCGCCACCCATCCGGTACCGCGCAATGTCGTATTGAACAGCCCGCCGGCCACCATGCTGCCGCCCTTGACGCGCTCGATGTTCCAGTCGAGGCTTGCCGAAAAGGCCAGCACGTTCTTGCCGCTGATCGACAACCCGGAATTCGTCAGGTTCAGCAGATGGACGTCGTAAGCGCGCTCGGCCAGGAACACGTCGCCCTGCCCCTGGCACCGCATCAGGGGGAGGCCCTCGCCGGTCAGCGCCTTCTTGAGGAACTTCGACGCCCCGCCGCCCTCGAACGCGAAGTCCACGTTGCCCTGGTAGGCCACCATCGCACCCTGGCGTGCCATGAACGGTTCGCCGAGGCGCACGCGCAGCAGCTTGGAGTTCTGATTCGCGATCGGTTTGGCTTCCTTCTCGCTGAACCGTCCGTCGACCAAATCGCCAGTGATGCCTGAGAATCCGTCGCCGGCGGGTTGCCCGCCCATGACCGCGGCCTGCGGTGGTCCTGGCTGATGCTGCGGCGCGGGCCCGGCAGGCGGTGCGCCCAGCGGCGCCCGGACGACCTGCCCCTGGTGCGACACCTGATCGGTCCACTGCTGGCCGTCCCACCAGCGGTGTTCGTAGCGTCCTTCGGGGTCGGGCCGCCAGCTTCCGTTATTAGGTCCAGTCATGGAGACAAAACTAATCCGACGACTGGCATCCTGGTGGCATGGCAAAGGAAATTGACCGGGTGCGCGCGCAAAGCGCCCTCGCGGTCATCAAGCAGCACCCGGGCATGGTGCTGTTCGTCGCCTCCCCGGTGATCATCGGGCTGGGCCTGGTGTGGTGGCTGGTCAGTCCGACCCTGGCTGTCCTGCTGTTCATCGGTGCGGTCGCGGGCGGCGGAGCTGTTCTGCTGTTGAACCGCAAGCAGTAGCGCACACGCACGGCGCTGTTCGCTTCGGGAGAAAGCCGTCCCAACAGCGGTGTAACGATGTAATCATGTAATCATGAGACATCATCACTCCGGCAGAAGGCCAGGCCGCTCCGGCGGCTGGCAGCAGGCCGAACAACCCGACGCGAGTAGTGCGGGCGACTGGTTCTCCGGTCGCCTGCCCGAAGGCTGGTTCGCCGGTGACCCGACGGTCGTCGTCGACCGCGAAGAGATCACCGTCATCGGTCACCTCCCCGAAGTCGAAGGCGCCGAGGAGAGTGAAGCCCACGCATCCGGCAGAGTCGCGCGGTTCCGCGAGGAGACGCGTTCGGAGCGCATGCGGATCGCCGATGAAGCCGAGCGTCGTTACGGTCGCAAGGTTGCCTGGGGTGTCGAGGTGGGGGCCGACGAGGCGACGGAACGAATCCTGTTCACCCACATCGCCGTACCGGTGATGACACGATTGCGTCAGCCAGAGCGCCAGGTCCTCGACACGCTGGTGGATGCCGGCGTGGCCCGCTCCCGCTCCGATGCGCTGGCGTGGTCGGTCAAGCTGGTCGGCGAACATGCCGACGAATGGCTGGGCAAGCTGCGCGACGCCATGCGCAACGTCGACGATCTGCGCGCCGAGGGTCCACAGATCTAGACCCGCTCGACACCCACATACCCCGAGCTCAACGCCGAGGTCTGGGACAGCGGGTCGACGGACACGTCGTCGATGAGCAGGTTGCGGTTGGCGCCGTAGGAAACCGGATCGGCGCCGCCGCGCGGGTCGAAGATCCTTGAGCCCCAGCCGTGGTCGACTATCAGCACCCCGCGACGGGGACGATCGCTGACGGAAGCGGTCAGCTCGATCTGTCCGACGGGGGAGAAGACGCGCACCGCGTCTCCGTCGGCGATTCCCAGCCCAACCGCGTCCTCGGGGTTGATCACCACGTCATTGCGCTTACCCGAGGGGTGCAGGCCGGGAAGCTCGTTGAGCCAGGAGTTCATCGAGTGCCGGTTGCGACGGTTCGACAACTGGAACGGGTACCCGGCTGGGGCGTGCGGCGCGGGTTCGGCGAGCAGTTCGCGCGCGCGGGCCACGAACTCCGGCGGTGCGGCGTGCACCATCTTGTCCTCGGTGCGCAACGCGCTGCGAAAATGACCGAACTCGCGTGGGCCCAGCACCATTCCATGCGGATTCGCCATCAGATCACGCCAACTCACCCTGCGCCCGTTGACCTTTCGGCTGGTCGCGACGAGCAGGCGATTCAACCACGCCGGGGTGAACTCGAGGCCGGGCCTGCGGGTCAGCCTGGCAAGAGCGCGGGTGACCCGCACGAAACCGTTCATCCCTTTGGCGCCGAAGAGCGGCTTGCGCATCGCGATCGCGAGATCGACGAAGATGCGCCACTCTTCACGGGCCCCCGGCGGTGGATCGACGACCGCCCGTCCGTACTGCACGTACGGCTCGTCGTGCAGGTTGCTGGTCAGGGCCAGCAGGTCGTCGCGTTCCAGCCAGTGCGCGGCAGGCAGCAACCAGTGTGCGTGACGGTGACTTTCACGCTGTACCAAGTCAATCGCGACCAACAGATCCAGCTGCGCGAGTGCGGCGTCCAACTTGGCGCCGTGCGGCCCGGACACCACGGGATTGCCGCAGTTGATCACCATCGCGCGAATCTGTCCGGGCCCCGGTGTGGTGATCTCATCGGGCAGTTCCGCCAGCGCGTGGGCACCCGCGACCAGATCGGTGCCCCTGAGCCGACTCTTGTGTGCCGGCGGTTTCGCCATACCGGACAGCTTCAGCGCATCGACATAGCCGGGTTCGAACCGGCGCCCGCCCGGCCGGTCCATGCGACCCGTGATGACGTTCAGCACGTGGCCCAGCCACTCGCCGATCGTGCCGGTCACATGCAGTGAAACTCCGGTGCGGGTGACGACCATCGCGCGCTTGGCGGTCGCGAAATTCCTTGCCACTTGCTCGATGACCGCGCGCGGGACGTCACACCGCACGGCCAGATCATCGAGGTCCGCGTCGGTGACGAGCGCGCGAAGCTCGTCCACCCCGGTGGCGAGATCGCGGCAGTCGCCCTCGTGTTCGAGCCGCTCGTCGAGGATGACCTTGACCATGGCGAGCAGCAGTGCCCAGTCCTGTCCGGGTCGCACCGCCAGATGCACATCCGCCTTGTCCGCGGTCTCGGTCCGCAGAGGATCGACGACGACGATCTGCGCACCTTGGCGCTGTCGCTCCAGTGCGCGCTGCCAGCCGCCGGGCACGGTTTCCAGCCAGTTCCACGCGCTGACCGCCGGATTGGCGCCGACCAGCAGGAAGTAGTCGCAGTTGTCGACGTCGGATACCGGCGCCATCAGCATCGATCCGTACATCGCCTCGGCGACGACGTGCAACGCGTTCTGGTCCACCGAACCGACGGCGTACCGGTTCTGGGTGCCGACGGCATCCAACCACGCGATCATGAACAGCACGTTCGACGACGAGTAGCCAGTCGGGTTCCCGTAATAGAGGCCGATCGAATCGGGACCGTCGGCGTCGATCAGGGCCGTCATCCGCGCCGCGATGTCGGCGATCGCCTCGTCCCAGCTGGCTTCGACATACTCGCCGGCCCCGATCCGACGCATCGGCGCCACGATCCTGCGCGGGTGCTCGACGAGCTGATTGGCCGTCCTGCCCTTGGCGCAGAAGTCATGCCAACTGTGCGGGTTCTGCTTGTCCGGTGAAATCTTGATCACCCTGTTGTCCTCGACGGTGACCTCGAGACCGCAGGCTGCCGAACAGTATCTGCAGAAGGTGTACGCCGTCGTACTTTTCGATGTCGTGGTCATCGATTTCGAGACTACGACGACTACACCTGCGTCATAGACCAATAAGCGCCACGCTTAGCCATGAGCTGCGCGTGGTTGCCTTGTTCAACGATGCGACCGGCTTCGAGGACGACGATGACGTCGGCGTCGCGGATCGTCGAAAGCCGGTGCGCGATGATGAAACTCGTCCGGTCCCGGCGCAATTCGGCCATTGCCTGCTGGATCAGCAATTCAGTCCTGGTGTCGACCGAACTCGTCGCCTCGTCGAGGACGAGCAGCTGCGGGCGGGACAGCGTGGCGCGCGCGATCGTGATGAGCTGTTTCTCGCCCGCGCTGATGTTTCCGCCGTCGCTCCTGACCCACGTTTGATAGCCGTCGGGCAGATGGTGCACGAACCGGTCGACGTAGGCGGCCTTCGCCGCCGCGATCACCTCGTCCTCTTCTGCATCGGGTCTGCCGTAGGCGATGTTGTCGTAGATGGTTCCGCTGAACAGCCAGGTGTCCTGCAGCACCATGCCGATGCGGGATCGCAGTGACTGACGGCTGATGGTGGCGATGTCCACGCCGTCGAGCAGGATCTGGCCGGAATCGACGTCGTAGAACCGCATCAGCAGGTTCACCAGAGTGGTCTTGCCCGCGCCCGTCGGCCCGACGATCGCCACAGTGCTTCCCGGTTCGACGGTCAGTGACAGGTCCTCGATGACGGGAGTGCCTTCGCGGTAGCCGAAGTCGACGTTCCTGAACTCGACCCGGCCGGGGCGCCCCCCGGGCGACGGCGGCATCGCCGCACGCTCAGGGGATTCCTCGTCGGTATCAAGGAGTTCGAACACCCGCTCCGCGCTGGCCACTCCGGATTGCAGGGTGTTGTACATGCCGGCGACCTGGGTCAGCGGCTGGTTGAACTGGCGGACATACTGGATGAACGCCTGGATACTGCCGAGGGTGATCTGACCCGTCGCGACTTGAATGCCGCCGACCACGGCCACCGCGACGTAGCTGATATTGCCGATGAACACCGTCGCCGGCGACACCAGGCCCGAAAAGAACTGCGCCTCAGAGCTGGTCTGATACACGTCGTCGTTGAACTCGCCGAACTGTTGCTGTGCCTGGGCGCGATGACCGAACGTCTTGACGATGGTGAACCCGCTGTACGTCTCCTCGATGTGCGCGTTGAGCCGCCCGGTGTTGGCCCACTGTGCGACGAACAACCGCTGAGACCGTCGTGCGATCACCCGGGTCGCCCACAGAGACAACGGCACGGTGATCACCGTGAGCAGCGTCAGCAGCGGCGAGATCGTCAGCATCATCACCAGCACCGCGAAGACTGTCAACACCGATGTCAACAGCGAGTTGATCGTCATCGAAAGCGACGTCTGGATGTTGTCGACATCGTTGGTGACGCGGCTGAGTACCTCGCCGCGCTGACGGGAGTCGAAGTACGACAGCGGCATTCGGTGCAGCTTGTCCTCGACGTCGGATCGCAGGGTGACCATCGTGCGCTGCACGACGACGTTCAGAATGCGTGCCTGCACCCAGACCAACAGCGCGGCGACCAGGTACAGGCACAGCGCCAACAGCAGCGTGCGGCCGACGGCTGCGAAGTCCACGCCCTGGCCCGGTTCGACATTCATTCCGGACAGCAAATCGGCGAAAGTGTTGTCACCACGCGCGCGCGCCGCGTCGATTGCCTGCTCTTTGGTCAGGCCGGCGGGCAGCTGACGGCCGATCACGCCGTTGAACAACAGGTCGGTGGCGTGTCCGAGAATGCGCGGTCCGACCACACCGATCGCGATGCCAGCGACGCCGAGCAGCACGACCGTGATGGCCAGCGCGCGCTGCGGCGTCAGCTGCTTGACCAATCTGATCGCCGAACCCTTGAAGTCCCGCGACCGCTCGGTCGGCGCCTGTCCCACGCCGCGGATGGTGCGTGCCATCGTCAAGGCGCACCCACCACCTGTGAGTCGGCGAACTCCGCATACTCCGGACAATCCGTCAGCAGAGTGTCGTGGCTACCCACGCCGAGGATCCGCCCGTTGTCGATGACGATGATCTGATCGGCCTGGGAGATTGTCGAAATACGCTGGGAAACAATCACAACCGTGGAACCGGCCGACTCCTGCCGAAGTGCGGCTCGCACCTGTGCGTCGGTTCGGACATCGAGCGCGGAGAATGCGTCGTCGAACAGGTAGACCGCGGGACGGCGGATCACCGCGCGCGCGATCGCCAACCGCTGACGCTGTCCGCCGGAGAAGTTGATGCCCCCCTGCGCGACACGCATGTCCAGCCCGTCGGGGTGGGCGCGTACGAAGTCGTCGGCAGCCGCCACCTCCAGCGCGTGCCACATGTCGTCCTCGGTCGCCACGGTTCCAGGGGCCGCGCCGACCTGAAGGTTGTCTGCGACGGTTCCGGAGAACAGATAGCCCCGCTGGGGCACCACACCGATCGCTGCCCACAACTGTTCGAGATCGAACTCGCGCACGTCGATGCCGTCCACGCGCACCGAGCCGGCTGTCACGTCATACAGGCGGCAGATCAACGAAATCAACGTCGACTTGCCCGAACCGGTCGATCCGACGATCGCCGTCGTCGTCCCCGGCCGTGCGGTGAACGAAATATCCTGCAGTACCGGGCGCTCGGCGCCGGGATAGCTGAAAGAGGCGCCATCCAAACGGATCTCGCCCTCGATGGCCGCGGGCCGCACGGGGTCCGGCGGGCTGGTGATCTGGGGTTCGGTCGACAACACCTCCCCGATGCGCTCGGCGCACACCGACGCGCGGGGGATGAGGACCAGGATGAATGTCGCCAGCAGTACCGCCATCAGGATCTGCATGAAATAGGCCAGGAACGCGATCAGCGAACCGACCTGCATCTGGCCGGCGTCGATGCGCAGACCGCCGAACCAGATCAGCGCGACGCTGGAGATGTTGATGACGAGTGTCGTCGACGGCAGCATCAGTGCCTGCCAGCGGCCTGCCTCTAGTGCCGCTTCGGCGACGGCCTCGTTCGCTTCCGCGAATCGCTTGCGCTCGAACGTTTCCCGCGTGAAGGCGCGAATCACCCGGATGCCGGAAAGCTGTTCACGCATGACCCGGTTGATGCCGTCGATGAGTCGTTGCATGCGCCGGAAGATCGGCAGCAGGTGCGACACCACCCAGTAGTTGGCGGCAGCCAGGATCGGCACACTGACCAGAAGCAGCCAGGACAGTCCCGCGTCCTGATGTATGGCCATGAAGATCCCGCCGATCGACATGATCGGCGCGGTGATCAGCATGGTGCAGGTCAGTTGCACGAGCAGCTGGATCTGCTGGACGTCGTTTGTGCTCCTGGTGAGCAATGACGCCGCACCAAACCGTGCGGTCTCCTCGGCCGAGAACCCGGTGACGTGGTGAAAGATCGACGATCGGAGGTCGCGACCGAATCCCGAGCCCGCCCGCGACCCGAAGTACACCGCGCCGATCGCGCACAGCACCTGCAGTGCGGTGACCGCGAGCATCACGCCGCCGAGCTCGACGATGATCGGCAGATCGCCCTTGGCGACTCCGTCGTCGATGATCGAGGCGTTCACCGTCGGCAGGTACAGCGATGCCAGGGTGCTGATCAACTGAAGCAGCGCCACGGACGCAAGCAGCCACCGATATGGCCGCGCGTACTGTCGCAGCAGCGCCCACAACATGGGAGTTACTGTCGCATACCGCCTATCCGTCGTGGCCAGCAGTGTCACCTGAGAATTGGATAAATAGGCAGGTCAACCGGCCTGTCGGTGGTTGACCTTCTGACCTGCCGCTACAGTGCATGGCGTGACTCCCCGGAGCCGCCCCGGCGGCGACATCAGATCCACGACGCGCCCGGCTCGGACGAGCCGAAACGCCAAAGCGCTGGCCGTGGCGGCCGCGGTGATGATCCCGATGTTTGCCGCATGCTCGGATTCCGAGCCGACGAACCCGGGGGAGGTGCCGCAGAGTCAGGCACCTTCGGACAACGCGACCCACGGCCCCTTCTTCCCTGAATGTGGGGGTATCAGCGACCAGGAGGTGATCTCGCAGACGCGGGTCCCGGGTCTGGTGAACACCGCGAAGACGTCGGTGGGGTGTCAGTGGCTTGCCGGCGGCAGCATCCTGGGCCCGCACTTCTCGTTCACCTGGTTCCGCGGCAGCCCCATCGGTCGTGAACGCAAGACCGAGGAGCTGACCCGAGCCAGTGTCGAGGACATCACCATCGAGGGAAAGAACGGCTTCATCGCCACCGGTGACGATCCGATGCTCGGAACCAACCTGTGCGAGATCGGCATCCAGTTCGATGACGACTTCATCGAATGGTCGATCAGCTACAACGAGCAGCCGTTCCCGGACCCGTGCGACGTCGCCAAGGAACTGACCCGCCAGTCGATTGTGAACTCCAAATGAGAATCGGACTCAGCCATCAACGCCGGGGTGCCGTGCGCGCTGCTGCCGTGGCGCTGACCGCGGTCGCCGTGCTCGCCGGGTGCACCAGCACCGTGGAGGGAACTGCGACCAAGTCGGGGTCCGGTGACACACCCCGGAACAACGACTCCGAACGGCAGTACCCGAACCTGCAGAAGGAGTGCGACGTCCTGACCGAGGACATCCTCGCCGAGACCGTCAACGCGGATCCCTTGGACATCCAGAGCACGTTCGTCGGCGCGGTGTGCCGCTGGCAGGCGGCCAACCCGACAGGACTGGTGGACATCACCCGTTTCTGGTTCGAGCAGGGCAGTCTGGCCAATGAACGCGAGGTCGCCGACCAACTCGAGTACCAGGTCGAGAGCAAGTCGGTGGCGGGTATCGAATCCATCGTGATGCGCCCGAACGATCCGAACGGCGCCTGCGGGGTCGCCAGCGATGCGGCAGGCGTGGTCGGCTGGTGGGTCAACCCGCAGAGCCCGGGCAGCGATGCCTGCGCGATGGCGCTCAAGCTGATGGAACTGACGCTGGCCACCCGCGCCTGAGTCTCACCGAGGCACGTGGAAGGTGACGAGCGTGGCACCGTTGAGCGCCAGCTGATCCCAGCCCTGGCCGGTTCGCAACACCGCGACCGAGGACGTCGGGAACTTCTCGGAGATGCGTTCGGCCGCAGTGCTGTTGCTGCCGTCAGCGGTGGCCAATCCGAGTGACACCGCGGACATCGTCGGCTCGTGCCCGATGACCAGCAGCGTGTTCACCTCGTGGTCGAACCGTGAGGCGACCCCGTTGATCTCGTCGATCACCACGCCGGGCGTCGCGTCGTAGAGGCGGTCGACGAACTCCGTCGGCGCGTCGATGCGGGTCTGCTCCAGCGTCTGCCGGGTGCGAGTGGCCGTCGAGCACAGCACCGCGTCCACCGCGGGCGCGTGCGCTCGCAGCCAGTCACCGGCGAGCGCGGCCTCCCGGATACCGCGCGGTGCCAGCGGACGTTCGTGATCTGCCACTCCCGCCGGGTAGTCCGACTTGGCGTGACGAAGCAGCAACAGCGTGCGATAGGAGTCGCTCACCGTCTCACCGTAGAGGTGGTGCCGTGATGGGGTCTACTAGCTGATGTAGTAGCAGCGGCGGTAGGGTTCGCCACGTGAGTACGCCGAAGTCACGGGCGCGTTGGGTGCGTGGCGCCCTCGTGGGTGCGTGCTCGGCGGTGGTCACGGTCGGTGCTCACGCCGCCGCAGGCGGGGTCGTTCCGCAGGGCGGACGACTCATCGCGTCGATGCTGGTCTGCGCGATCGTCGGCGCCATCCTGGCCGCCGCGCCACTCGAGGATCGCCGCGGCAGGCTGCTCGGCGTGATCGGCGCGCTCGCCGTCGCGCAGTCGCTCGGCCACCTCACGTTGATGGCGTCCGCATCGCATCACCACGGCCACGCGGTGGGACTCACGCCTGCGATGGCCGCCGCGCATCTCGGCGCCGCTGTGCTGCTCGGCGTCGCCATCACCTCCGTCGAATACCTCTACGTCGTCTGCGAGTCGGTGGTGTGCTGGCTGCGACTGTTCGCGCGGGCCGCCTTGCGGCCGGCCGCGCGGGCGTTGCCGCTGGTAACCAGTGACGTTGTCGCACAGTCGGTGCTGCTCTGCGCCGGCCTCGGTATGCGTGCGCCGCCACGGCACGCTCTGTCGGCCGGATAGCGGTCGATCTCTCACACCACAGCAGCGAAGCCTCAGCCGAGGTGTCGCTGCCGTCCTCTGTTGTGTCAGCGCTGAATCGATGCGCCGCAACCGATCTCCCTTTTCTTGCTTGATCTGATCTAAGGAATTGAATCAGGTGTTCGACACACCTCTCCTCGTGCTTGGCATTCTTCGATGAAACCGACAGTCGCGAAGCGCGGCGATGCCGCCGTGCTGCGGCGCATCTGGCGTCTGCATTTCTGGGTGGCCCTGTTCGCCGCACCCGCTCTGGTGCTGCTTGCGTGTTCAGGGCTGGTGATCCTGTACACCGGGCCGCTCAACGATTGGCTGCACCGCGATCTGTATGTCGTTGCCGAAGGGCCCGACACCGTTTCGCTCGATAACCAGGTCGACGTCGCCGCGCAGAATGTCGGCGCGGACTACACGATCGACGCCGTCACACCGCCCGCGGGCGCGGGCCAGTCGACACGGGTCGACTTCCTGTCGCCGGGAGGCCTATCGCTGCCTGCTGGGGAAGCCAACCTCACCCAGGTCTTCGTGGATCCGTACACCGGGCGATATCTGGGCCAGCGCAGTGAGCTGTCCGGCCTCGTCGGGTGGGCAAATCAGCTGCACCGCCTGTTCGGCAACGACGGGCCCCAGGTCCACCTGCCATCGGTCGGACACCTGATCTCGCCGTCGGCCTATCCCGACGCGACGATTCCGGTCGGGATCGGAAACCTGTGGATGGAGCTGACGGCGGTCTGGATCCTCGTCCTGATGGCCACGGGGATTTACCTGTGGTGGCCGAGGGCGATCGAGGCGACGAAGCCGCTGCTGACGATCCGCTGGAAACGCGGCGGCCGCATCCGGTGGCGCGATCTGCATGCGCTCACCGGTGTGGTGATCGCGGTCGTCCTCATCTGTTATGTGCTCTCCGGACTGACGTGGTCACGGTATTGGGGCGAGAATTGGCGGGCGGTTTCTTCCACGATCACGCCGTCGATCGAAGTAGACGCTCCCTCGACGCCGGCGTCCATGGGCGATTACGACCGCCTGGGCCGACGCATCGCCTGGGCGGCCACCGACGATCCGGTGTACGTATCGGCTATCCACGGGTCGGCGCCCGCGCGCCTCTCGTTCGCCGACGTCGATCGGCTTGCCAAGGGCGAGCACATGGTTCCGGGCTACGCGATCATCCCGCCGACGGACGTCACCGAGAACGGGGAAATGCTGTACGGCAGCTACACGGTCGTCAACGCGTGGCCGCAAAGGCTTTCGGAGCAGCGCACGTTGTACCTCAACCAGTTCACCGGGCGGACGATCACCAACGCCACCGCGGAACATGACGGGGCGCTATCCCAGGCGACCAGCTTCGGTATTGCGATGCACATGGGCACTCAGTTCGGAGTGCTGACGCGGATCCTGGCGACAGTCGCGTGCCTCGGGGTGATCCTGAGCGCGTTGACCGGACTGTTCATGTGGTGGCATCGCCGCCCCTCGGGCCGCAGCGGATTGCCGGGTCCGGTCAGCGATGCGACCCGCGCCGGTACACCCAAACGTGCGGCGGTCGCGGTGTCCGTCGCCGCGGTCGTTCTCGGGATCTTGTTCCCGGTGTTCGGGCTGTCGCTGCTCGTCGTACTCGGGGTGGAAGCCGTTCTCGCCAGGCGGCGCCGAACCCGCGAACGCGAGGTGGCCGGCGACACCGGCGACGCTGAGGAGTCGAAGGCATATGTCTGACATAAGAATCCGGGTGTGGGTCGCGGCTTTCGCCGTCTGCGCGTTGCTCGGCACCGGCTGTTCGGCCTCCCCGGGCGACCGCAGGGAGCTGATGGCGTCCACCATTACCGTCGAGAATCAGTGGGCGAGCTCGGCAGCGACGGGGATGGCCGGGATGGCTGCGGTGTTCGGCACGTTCTCCAACTCCGGCGACCACGACGCCCGCATCGTGTCCGGTGAATCGCGGCTTGCCGGACGGGTCGAGGTGCACGAGGTCGTCCCGGATGCATCGGGGGCAATGACGATGCGTCCCAAGGCGGATGGCCTGACGGTACCGGCGGGTGGCTCTCGCGAACTGATCCCCGGTGGTGACCACCTGATGCTGATGGATCTCAAGGCACCGCTGCAGCCAGGTGCCGACGTGACGCTGACCGTCGTCTTCGAGGACGGCTCGACCCTTCCGGTGACTGCGCAGATCCGCGACTTCGCGGGCGCCGACGAGGAATACACACCGGGCGGCACCGGTTCCGGCGGAGGGCATCACTAGCCATGGGTGGGCATCCGATGTTCAATCGGCGGCGTCTCCTGGCCGGCGGCGCCGCCGCGGTGGCCGCGGGAACCGCCCTCACCCAGTGCAGTGCAGCGCAATCTGTCACTGCAGCAGGCGGATTCGGCACCGCGGTCGAACCGTTCTACGGCGCGCACCAGAGCGGCGTCGCCACACCGCCGCAGGCGCATGCGATGTTTGTCGCGCTCGACCTGATCCCGCAGGGGGGCCGAAGTGCCCGCGACACGCTCACCGCCGTCCTGAAGCTCTGGACATCGGACGCGGCGCGGCTCACCCAGGGTGATCCGGCGCTGGCCGACACCGAACCCGAGCTCGCGCTGCGGCCTGCGCGACTCACCGTCACCGTCGGACTCGGGCCCTCCGTTTTCGACCGTGTGGGGCTGGCGCACCTGCGACCGGAATCGGTCACCGAACTGCCCACTTTCAGCACCGACCGGCTCGAGCCGGCATGGTGTGGCGGAGATCTGTTGTTGCAGATCTGCGCCGACGATCCGGTCGTCATCGCGCACGCGGGCCGGGTGCTGCTGAAGAACGTCCGCTCCATGACCCGCCAACGATGGCGGCAGACTGGCTTTCGCAACGCCCACGGCTCCAACCGCCCGGGTGGCAGCATGCGCAATCTCATGGGGCAGGTCGACGGGACGGCGAACCTGCGTGACGATCAGGCACTCGACCGGCATGTGTGGGCGGATGGTGCGGCCACGCCGTGGTTCGCCGGCGGCACGGTGCTCGTCATCCGGCGGATCCGCGCCGAAATGGACACCTGGGACGAACTCGACCGTCCCAGTAGGGAACTCACCGTCGGGCGACGTCTGGACACCGGTGCCCCGCTGACCGGTCGAAAGGAGACCGACGAGCCCGACCTCGGCGCCACCGTCGACGGGATACCGGTGATCCCGCCGAGTTCCCACGTCGCGCTGGCCCGGCACCGCACCGATGATGAACAGTTCCTGCGCAGGCCCTACAACTACGACGATCCGCCCCGCGACGACCGCACGACAGACAGCGGGCTCATCTTCGCCTGCTACCAGCGTGACCCTGCGCGACAGTTCGTCCCGGTACAGCATCGCCTCGCGGGCGGCGACGCGCTCAATCAGTGGATCACCACCATCGGATCGGCCACTTTCGCGATCCTGCCGGGCGTTCCGACGCACGGCGGATTCGTGGGGCAGTCGCTGTTGGGATCCCGGGGCTGAGCGAGGACTGCTGATACACGGGCGCAACGAACCGGCCACGTCTTTGTAGCGGCGCCGACGTAGCTTCGCGCAATGAAAGCCCTGTCGCATCCAGCGCTCCAGATCGGTGTCGCCGCGGTCGCCGGACTCGCCTTCGGCCTGATCGCCGGCGAGTGGGCGGCGAATCTGAAATTCGTCGGCGACATGTTCATCCGGCTGATCCAGATGTCGATCGTGCCGCTGGTGATGGCCTCGGTGATCGTCGCGACCGGTTCGATGACCGGCGCAGGCACCGGCAGAATCGCGTTCCGCACGTTCAAATGGATGTTCGGATTCTCGATCGTCGCAGCCATCCTCGCGTGGGTGCTCAGTGTCCTCATCCGCCCGGGCAGCGGTATCGAGTTCAGCGGCGAGGTCGACTCGTCGCTTCAGGAGTCCGCCGGAGAAGCGTTGGGGTGGCAGGACACCCTGCTCAACTTCGTCTCCAAGAACATCTTCGAAGCGATGTCGAGCGCGTCGATGGTGCCGATCATCGTGTTCTCACTGCTTTTGGGCGTGGCGTTGCGCAACCAGATCAACAAGACCGGCGACACCAGGGTGCTGACGTTCATCGACCAGATCCAGCAGATCGTGCTCACCATGATCCGACTCGTCATGTACGCCGCCCCGATCGGAGTGTTCTGTCTGCTGGCGGCGCTGGCGGGCGATGTGGGTTTCGCCGTCGTCACATCGGCGCTGAAATACCTGGGGGCAACGCTGGCCGGTGTCCTCATCCTGTTCGCGTTGTTCGTTGTCGTCGTCACGTTGCGCACCCGGCTGAGTCCGTGGAAACTGCCGGGCAAGCTCGTCGAGCAGACGGCGATCGCAATCACCACGACGAGTTCAGCGGTGACGTTCCCGACGGTGCTCAAGAACACCGTCGAGAAAGTCGGAGTCAGCCAGAAGGTCGCCAACTTCACGCTGTCGGTCGGTCTGACGATGGGCTCGTACGGCGCTGTCCTCAACTAGATGATCGTCGTCATGTTCCTCGCGCAGTCGGGCGACATCGAGCTGAGTTTCGGCGCGATCGTGCTCGGTATGGCACTGGCCATCCTCCTGAACATGGGAACGATCACCGTCCCCGGCGGCTTTCCGGTGGTGGCCACGTTCCTCGCAACGTCTCTGGATCTTCCGCTCGAGGCGGTCGGATTGCTCATCGCCGTCGACTGGTTCGCCGGGATCTTCCGCACGTTCCTCAACGTCAACGGCGACACCTTCGTGGCCATGCTGGTCGCGAACGCCGACGACGAGATCGACCGTGAGGTCTACAACGGGACGAGGACCGTGGTGGCCGAGGAAATCGAGCTCGCGGACTATCAGGACGTGCTCACCCGCGCAGATCAAGCCGACTGACAGGGCCCGCCGCGCCTCACCGGACATGTCGGCGGCCGGACCTACACTCGCGATGCCTGGCAAAGACCGGCTGAATTCGCGGCTCGGCCGCGGCGAGTGAAGGGAGGGTCCGAGATGCGGTTCATACACACCGCCGACTGGCAGCTCGGCATGACCCGCTACTTCCTCAACGGCGAGGCGCAGCCGCGCTATTCGGCTGCGCGCCGTGACGCCGTGGCGGGTCTGAAGGAGCTCGCGGCCGATACCGGAGCCGAGTTCGTGGTCGTGGCGGGCGACGTGTTCGAGCACAACCAACTCGCGCCGAGGGACGTCAGCCAGTCGCTGGAAGCAATGCGCGCCATCGGCGTTCCTGTGTATCTTCTGCCGGGCAATCACGATCCGCTGGATGCCTCGTCGGTCTACACCAGCCCGCTGTTCGTTGCGGAGTGTCCGGACAACGTGACGGTTCTCGACCGGTCCGGTGTGCACGTGGTGCGGCCCGGCTTGGAGCTCGTCGCGGCGCCGTGGACGTCCAAGGCTCCGTGTGCAGACCCGGTGGCCTCCGTACTCGACGACCTGCCTGCCGACGGAACCGCCCGTATCGTGGTCGGCCACGGCGGCGTCGACATCTTCGTTCCCGACAAGGACCGGCCGTCGCTGATCCGGCTGGCGGCACTGGAGGCAGCCATCGTCCGTGGCGCCGTGCACTATGCGGCGTTGGGCGACAAGCACTCTCGTATGCAGGTCGGTTCCACCGGGCGAATCTGGTACTCGGGGTCGCCGGAAGTGACCAACTACGACGACATTGAAACCGATCCAGGTCATGTGCTGGTGGTCGACCTCGACGAAGCCCACCCTGACGCGCCGGTGCAGGTCCAGCCCCACACGGTGGGCCGGTGGCGGTTCGTGACGCTGCGCCGCTCGGTGGACGACAGCCGCGACATCGCCGACCTGGACCTGAATCTGGATCTGATGCCGGACAAGGACCGTACCGTCGTCCGAATCGGGCTGACAGGTTCTCTGACGGTGACCGACAAGGCCGCGCTCGATGCATGTCTGGACAAGTACGCGCGTCTGTTCGCCGCACTTACCGTGTGGGACAAGCAGTCCGACATCGTAGTGACACCCGCTGACGGGGAGTTCGACAACCTCGGGATCGGCGGATTCGCGGCGGCCGCGGTCGACGAGTTGGTCACCGCGGCAAGGGCGGACGGCGATGACGCCGACGCTGCGCGTTCGGCACTCGCGTTGCTGCTGCGCCTGGCGGACAGGGGAGTGGCGTGAAACTGCACCGCATGGTCTTGACCAATTACCGCGGCATCACGCACCGCGAGATCGAGTTCCCCGACCGCGGCGTGGTGGTCGTCAGCGGCGCCAACGAGATCGGCAAGTCGTCGATGATCGAGGCGCTGGACCTGCTTCTGGAATCCAAGGACCGCTCGTCGAAGAAAGAGGTCAAGCAGGTCAAGCCGACGCACGCGGACGTCGGCGCCGAGATCACCGCCGAAATCTCCACCGGCCCTTATCGGTTCGTGTACCGCAAGCGGTTTCACAAGCGGGCCGAGACCGAGTTGACGGTCCTGGCGCCGCGCCGCGAGCAGCTCACCGGCGATGAGGCGCACGAGCGGGTTCGGGCGATGCTGACCGAGACCGTCGACACCTGTCTGTGGCAGGCCCAGCGCGTGTTGCAGTCCGCGTCCACCTCGGTGGTGGATCTTTCCGGCTGCGATGCGCTGTCACGTGCGCTCGACGTCGCCGCGGGCGAGGCCACCGGTGTGTCGGAGGCGCAGCCCGCGGCCGGCAACGGCACCGACGCGTTGTTGATCGACCGGGTCGAGGCCGAGTACCTCGACTACTTCACCCGAACTGGTCGTCCCACCGGACAGTGGGCTGCGGCGACGAACCGGCTGCGCGCCGCCGACCAGGAACTGGCCCGCTGCGCGGCTGCGATGGCGGAGGTCGACGACGCGGTCCGGCGTCATGCCGAGCTCACCCCGCAGCTGGAGCGGCTGACCGCCGAACGCGTCGACGCCGATAAGCAACTCGTCGCTGCGCAGACTGCCGCCGAGGCTGTCGCCGCGCTCGCCGGCCAGCTCAAGCAGGCCGAGCAGGTCGCATCCGCCGCGGACGCCATCCGCGCCACGTCGGTCGCTGCGGTCAACGAGCGGCGCAAGTTGGCCGAGCAGATCGATGCGCGGGCCGCCGCCATCGTCGATCTCGAAGCGTCGGCCGCAGCGGCGGCGGAGGAGCTGGCCACCGCCGCCGAGGTGCAGCAGGCGGCCGAGGTCGTGGCAGAGCAGGCGCGGGCGGCGATGGCTATCGCCCAGGTGCGCGCCGAGGCGGCCCGCCGAAACGTCGACCAACTGGTTGCGCGCGACGAAGCCGACCGGGTTTCCTCGCTGCTGGCCAAGATCGCAGGGGCGCAACGCGATCTGGAGCGCACCGAGGCCGAGCTCGCCGGCATCGCGCTGACGGCCGAACGCATGCGGGCCATCGAGGTCGCGAAGTCTGCGGTTGACGTGGCAACGGGTCAGGTCGAGCTGATGTCGGCGCACGTCGAACTGGTCGCGATCGGCGACATCGAGGTGCGCCTCGGCGGCGAATCGCACCCCCTTGCCGAGGGCGAGTCGTGGTCGACGAGTGTCAGCGCAGAGACCGAGTTCGAAGTCCCGGGTGTTCTGACCGCGCGCGTTGCCCCGGGCACACCGGCATCGGAGACACAGGCGAAACTGGCTGCCGCCCAAGAGGTTCTGTCGACAGCCCTGGTGACGGGCGGCGTAGCCGACGTGGCCGCGGCGCGCACCCTCGACGAGCGGCGTCAACAATTGATGACGACCCGGGATCGGCTGGTCACCCGGATCGAGGCCCTGACCGGCGACGCGTCGGCCGAGCAGTTGCGGACCCGGCTGGCCGAGTTGACCGCGCGCCAACCCGCTACCGCGGACCTGTTCGGAATCGACCCCGTCGCGGCACGTGCCGAACTCGAGTCGGCGACGGTCGCCGTCACCCAGGCCATCGCCGAGGGGGACAAACACCGCAAGGTCGCTGAGGCGGCGGCAAAACAACTGGGGGAGCGCGAGACCTGCGTCGCGCTGGTGCGCGACAAGCTCGTCACCGAACAGGGCCAGATCATGCTGGCGCGTGAGGAACTCGCGCGACAGCGCGCGGCGGCCACCGACGCGGAGCTCGCCGTCAAAGCCGAGGCGCACGAGGAGGAGGCGCGGCGCGCGAACATTCTCGTCGCCGAGCTCCGCGACGAGCTGGCGGGCGCGGCACCCGACGCCGTCGCCACCGCGCTCAGCGAGGCCGCCCGGAACGCCGAAGCGCTGGGTCGCGCCCATGACGAGGTGGTCGAGGCGCTGCGCGAGGTGAAGACGCAGCTGAAGGTGTACGGCACCGAGGGGCGCAAAGGGCAGCTGGACGCCGCCGAAACCGAACGTGAACACGCCGAGGCCGACTACCTGCGGGTGCAACGTCGCGCCCGCGCGGCGGAACTGCTGCGGTCGGTGATCACCCGTCACCGCGATGCGACCCGGCTGCGCTACGTCGATCCGTTCCGCAGCGAGGTGGAACGCCTCGGTCGGCTGGTCTTCGGCGACAGTTTCGAGGTCGACGTCGACAGCGACCTGAAGATCCGCAGCCGCACGCTGTCAGGCCGCACGGTCCCGTACGAGTCGTTGTCCGGCGGAGCGAAGGAGCAGCTGGGCATCGTCGCGCGGCTCGCCGGCGCGGCGCTGGTGGCCAAGGAGGACACCGTCCCCGTGGTGATCGACGACGCCCTGGGCTTCACCGACGCCGATCGGCTCGTCAAGATGGGTGCGGTGTTCAACGCGGTCGGCGGTGACGGTCAGGTGATCGTGCTGACGTGCAGTCCGCAGCGCTATGCCGCGGTCGACGGCGCCCACCACATCGCGCTGACCACCTAAGGGTTCGGCGAACAAGTCCATGCCGTATCCAATCGGCACCGCTTCTTCTCATACAACCGTTCGTCGAGCAGCAGCACCGTTACGGGCTTTCCGCCGATGTCGGCCACGATGTATTCCGTCAACTCGTGCATGTAATCCACGTTGACTGGGTCATCCCAGGCACCTTCGGCGCCGACGAACGAGATCTCCCGCTTGCCGGGCTGCCCGGCGATCCACACCTCGGTGGCGACGGTGCCATCGAAGTAGCGGCCCCTTGTCAGGGCTTCACCGAAGTCCTGGGCGGCTTCGCGCGAGGCGCCGCGAGAGTAGAAGACATGCTGGCCGTGGCCGAAGTCGACGGACTCCTGCGTGTCGAGCAGCGCCTTGGGATTGATGCCCGTGCTCAAGAACCAGATGGCGAAAGCGCCGAGCATCAACGCGCCGAACCCCAGGCCGATCGCCGCACCGACCCCGGACGAGATCTTTCCGCCGCCGGCGGCGACGTGTGCATCGAAGCGGCGGCCCTGCAGCCATTTCGCGACAAAGTATCCAACGAGCAGCTGCGGCACAAGGAAGACGACGGCGGGCACACTCGCGGGCGTGATCAGCGCCAGCCAGGCGACGACCGAGAACGCGACGAATCCCGCGGCGACGACGGTCGCGGCGGCAGCCTTCTGGCGCCATTTCCAGTAGTTGAACCCGAGCAGGATGCCGCCTGCAGCGAAGCCCCCAAGCGCGGTAGCCCAGGTGACGCCGGTGGGAGGATGAAGACGGTAGGCAGGGGGCACAGCCTGGGGTTCCGCGGCGGGTGGCTGGGGTTCCATCCGATGGCTCCGAAGTGCGAGGGCGGTTCGAAGGTGCTGCTGGTCGCCGGCTACATCCTCGTGCATCACGCGGTTGCTGGGCGTCAATTTGCGTTCTTTGTACCCGGGAACGCTCGAACGCCCGGATAAGGTCGCCCCACATAGTGACGCGGGCAATCGACCGCATCGCGGTCGCTGGACTCATAGACTCCGGCGGGTGGACGCCGACTACATCGTTGTGGGAACGGGCTCTGCCGGATCGGTGGTGGCCAATCGTCTGAGTGCGGATCCGGCCGCTGCGGTCGTGGTGCTCGAAGCCGGGCCGAAGGATAAAGACAAATTTGTTCACATCCCCGCGGGCTTCTCGAAGCTGATGCGCACCCCGATGGACTGGGACTATCTCACGGAGCCTCAGAAAGAGCTCGACGGGCGCGAGATCTATTGGCCGCGAGGCAGAATGCTCGGCGGCTCGTCGTCGATGAACGCGATGATGTGGGTCCGCGGATTCGCCGCCGACTACGACGAGTGGGGTGCCGCCGCCGGCGAGCAGTGGAGCTACGCGAATCTGGAACCGTATCTGCGCCGCATTGAAAGCGGCCCGCTGTCGATCGCTCGTCAACGAAGCCCCCGGTCGTCCACGGCCGCATGGCTCAAGGCCGTCCAGGAATGCGGCTACCGCATCGAAGAGCCCAATCAAGATGAGCCGCAGGGCTTCTGCGAAACCCACGTCACACAGCGCCGCGGGGCGCGGTGGAGCACCGCGGACGCTTACCTGAAGCCTGCGGTCAAACGTCCGAACCTGACGCTGCTGACCGAAGCCACCGCCACGAAAGTGCTGTTCGACGGGCAACGCGCTGCCGGGGTCGAGTTCGAGAAAGACGGACGCAAGCAGGTGGTGCGGGCAAAACGCGAGGTGGTGCTGTGCGGAGGCGCGATCAACAGCCCGCAGCTGCTGATGCTCTCCGGAATCGGTGACCGCGATCAGCTCACCGAGCACGGCATCGACGTGGTCGCCGAGTCGCCGGACGTCGGCGCCAATCTGCTCGATCACCTGGTGGTGCCGCTGGGATTCGACGTGCCGAATGACACTTTGTTCGCGGCCGAGAAGCCGCTGGAACTGCTCAACTACTTGATTCGCAGGCGCGGCATGCTCACATCAAACGTCGGTGAGGCGTACGGCTTCGTGAAGAGCCGCGCCGATCTCGAATTGCCCGATCTGGAGCTGATATTCGCGCCGGCACCGTACTTCGAGGAAGGCCTCGGCGACCCGTATCCGGGCCATGCGGTCGTGATGGGCCCGATCTTGTTGAAGCCGTACAGCAGCGGCACCATCACCTTGCGGTCCTCGAATCCCAAGGACAAGCCGATCATCGATCCGCGGTACCTGACCGACTCGGCCGGCGCGGATCGCGACGCGCTGATGGCCGGCCTGCGGATGTGCGCGACCATCGCGAAGTCACCCGCGCTGAACGGCATCGTCGGCAAGATCGCCAGGCCGCTGAACGCCACGAACCTCGACGACGAAACGTTGGACCGCGCGCTGAACTCGTTGTCGCACACGCTCTATCACCCCGTCGGCACCTGCCGCATGGGTGGCGACGACGCCAGCGTCGTCGACCCGCAGTTGCGCGTCCGTGGGGTCGAGGGCCTGCGGGTCGCGGACGCATCGGTGATGCCGACGATCATCCGGGGGCACACCCATGCGCCCAGCGTGCTGATCGGCGAGAAGGCCGCGGACCTCATCCGCTCCTGAGCGCTAGGCGGGAGAGTCGGGCTGCGAGCTCATGGCGTTACGGGCCGCACTGGTCAGCACCTCGGGGCCGGTGCGTAGCGCCTTGCGCCACGGTGCGACACCGTCGACTTCGATCTCGATGGTGATGCTCAGCACCGTCCTGATGAGGACGATCATCCCTAGAACGGCGGCGTCGGTGAGCGAGGGCGTCGACGTCACGGTCTTGACGATGTCGGCCGCGACGAGCAGCTCGAGGCCGAGAAGAATTGCTCCACCCAGGGATTGCCGCAGCGTCTTGAACGCCCGACCGCCGCTCTTGGTGCGCCTCCAGGTGATCAGCGAAAGTCCGAACGCGAACGCGAACCCGATGATCATCGACAGCACGCCCAGCACTTCGAACGCCTGCGTCGCCCGCTCGAAGAACTCCTGTGTCCGCACGCTGCCTCGGCTCCCGTGGGGTGTTCGATTCGTCCCGCGACTCTATAGAAGATGGGCGCGCAACGGGCAGAATGTAACGCGATGACCATGAACGCCAAACGCCGGCGCGCGCACGACAAACTCGCGGCGCTCCCCGGTGTTCGCGCCGTCCGGCGGCCGGTGGGCAGCGGCCAGGACGGCGCAGACGAGGAGTTCGACCTCTACTACGTGCGCGCCGGGCGCAAGTCTGCTCATCCGCTGGTCGTGATCCCGGGCGGACCCGGAGCGGCATCGGTCGCGCTGTACCGGGGCTTCCGCCGTCGCGCAGCCGCTGAGGGCCTGGACGTAATCATGGTCGAGCACCGCGGTGTCGGCCTGTCCCGCCACGACGATCGCGGCGCCGACCTCCCGCCGGAAGCGTTGACGATCGGCCAGGCCGTCGACGACGTGGCCGCGGTACTCGACGATGCGGGCGTCGACAAAGCGGTCGTCTACGGCACCTCTTACGGCACCTATCTCGCAGCGGGATTCGGCGTTCGCCATCCTCAGCGGGTGCACGCCATGGTCCTCGACTCACCTGTGCTGTCCGCCCAGGACATCGACGCGGTCCGCGAGGCGGCCCGCAGCCTGCTCTGGAACGGCGAGGACCCCGAGACCGCAGACCTGGCGCCCAAGGTGCGACGGTTGGTCGGCGACAACCAGTTGACGCCGGCAGCCACCCAGCTGGCGATCGCCGTCTACGGCCTAGCCGGACCCGCGCTGCTGCGGCGTCAACTGGATCTGCTACTTACCGGCAAGCACTGGCTGTGGTCGGGCATGGCCCACGCCACCCGGCTGGTGCTGGAACGCAAGGCGCCATACCGAAACGAGCCCGACCTCGTCAACCGCATCGCATACCGCGAGCTGAACTATGGCGCGACACCTGACGGCAAGCCGTTCGACCCTGCCGTGGCATATCGCGAAGCTGACACAGGCACAACAGAATTCGATGCCGAGCCCTTCGATCTGGTCGCCCAGATGCCGAACTTCACCTGGCCGACGGTGGTGATCTCGGGAGGTCGTGACCTGATCACGCCGCCGACGGTGGCACAGCGGGTCGCGTCGCTGATTCCGAACGCGGTCCTGGTCAACTTGGCGACCGCGGGGCACAGCATCGTCGACCTGCGCGAAAGCGCGGCCCTGGACGTCGTCAAGGAGATCTACGACGGCACGTTCCACACACTCCCCGAACGCGAGGCCGCCCTGGATTCGAAACCCGCCGGGCTCGGCGTGCGCGCTTTGGTCTGGGGTATCGAGGCGGCAGCAGCCCTCGAATCTGTGGTGCCCGCGGCGATCCCCCGAACCGTGCGCCGGGCTACTTCATGAAACCGATCGTCGAGTAGTTGGCGTCGGCGAGGCCGAATGCGCCGAAGTTCGCCAAATTGCTTCGCACCGCGACGTTTCCGGTCGACTGCGTCAGCGGAAGGCTGAAGACCTCCTCGAACAGCAGCTTGTCCATCTCGTTGGCGAGCGTGCGGGCTTTTGCGGGATCCAGTTCGCTCACTGTCTCCTCGATTTTGGCGTCGATCGCCGGGCTGCTGATGTTGCCGAAGTTACTTTCCGCGCCCGTGCGGTAGATCTGGGTAAGGCTTGACAGCGGGAAAGCGTCACCGCTCCAAGAAAATTGGGCGATGTCGAAGTTGCCGACCGTGACGTAATCGGTGAAGAAGCCCGCCGCGGGCCGGATGTCGAGGTCGAGCTTGACGCCGATCTGGGCGAGGTTGTTCTGCGCGATCTGGGCATACTGCCTCGTCCCGAGCGAGTCGAAGAGCACATCGCGAATGACCAGCTGCTTGCCGTCCTTCTCGCGGAACTGGCCGTTCATCCGCCAACCCAACGCATCCAGTTCCTGCTTCGCCTTTTCGGGATCGAAGGCGACGACGCCGCTGTTGTCCTGGTAGCCCTCCTGGCCGGCGACGTAGATGTGGTTGTTCAGCGGCACCGGGTTGTCGGCGAGCCCCCGCTGGACCACCGCCGCAATGGTGTTGCGATCGATGCCTCGCGCGACGGCGCGTCGCAATGCTGGATCCGCCAGGATCCGGTCCGGGGATCCGTTGAACGTGAAGTGATACCAGCCCAGCCCCGGGGCGCGACGGATGGCGACGCCGTTGGTGCGCCTGGCGATCTCCATCTCGTCGAGGGTGGCGAGGCCGGTGGCGTCGATCGTGTTGTTCTGCAGTGCCGGGATGCGCGCGGCGTCGTCCAGGATCAGGTACGTGATGCTGTCCAGCAGCGGTGCCTCACCCCACCATTTGGGGTTGCGCGTCAACGTGATCCGCTTCGCGCCGCGGTCGAGGTTGGAGATGAGGAAGGGACCTGCAGAGGGGCCGGGCCCGTTGAGCTGCGCTCGGTTGAACGCCTCCGGGGTAGCCGTCGAACTCTTCGGCAGCAGCATGGTGCTGCCCGCGAACATGCCCTTCCAGTCGGACCAGGGCTTGGCAAACGTGATGACGGCCTGTCGATCGTCGACGCCGCGTTCCACCTTCTCGACCCGATCGCTGCCATTGGTGGCGGCGATCGCGAAACCTTTGTCCTTGCCGCTGGTGGCGTTGATCTGGGACTGGAGGTCCTCCCAGGTGATCGGGGTTCCGTCGCTCCACACCGCTTTGGGATTGATGGTGTACGTGACGACCTGAGGGTCGGTGCTCGTCAGCTCCACGCTGGTGAAGTAGTCGGTGTTGACGGAGGCCGAGCCGTCGGCGGCGATCCGGAATGCCCGCGGCATCGTCGGGCGTTCGATCGATGCAACGTCGCCGGTGTTGCCGTCGATATGAAGTGAGTTGAAGTTCGGCGGGAAGTCGTTCAGCGCCAGCCGTAGGTTGCCGCCCTGCTTCAGGTTCGCGACGTCCTGCGGGTTGACGTCGTTGGTGCTGCCGACTTCGGCGGATCCGCCCGCCGATGGCGCCTCCTGGTTGCTGTCGGAGCAGGCGGTCAGGGTCAGGGCAGCGATTACAGTTGCCATGCCCAGGGCCTGAGTGATGCGTCGGAGGCTCATGCCGACCGACTCTAGCGGCGATTCACCTCCGGTTGCGGAACCGCGGCGAGCAATCGGCGGGTGTACTCGTGTTGCGGGCTGCTGAACACCTGGTCACCGTCGCCCTGCTCGACGACCGTGCCCTTGTACATCACCGCCACCCGGTGGGCCAGATGCTTGACCACGGAAAGGTCGTGGGACACGAACAGGTAGGACAGCCCGAACTGCTGCTGCAGGTCCAGCAGCAGGTTGATGATGCCCGCCTGGATCGACACGTCGAGCGCCGAAACCGGCTCGTCGAGGGCGAGGATCTTGGGTTGCAGCGCCAGGGCACGCGCGATACCGATGCGCTGCTTCTGCCCACCGGAGAACTCAGCGGGGTAGCGAGCGGCGTCCTCCCGCCGCAAGCCGACGATACCGAGTAGCTCGGCCACCCTGTCGTCGATGGTCCTCTTGTCGAAACCGTTGGCGCTCAACGGCTCTGCCAGCACTTCGAACACCGGCAGCCGTGGGTCCAGCGAGGCCACCGGGTCCTGGAACACCGCCTGCAGATCGCCGCGCAGGGCACGGCGGGACCGTGAATCGAGAGTCGCGACGTCGGTGTCGAGCACCTCGATCGAACCCGACTGCGGCGCGGTCAATTCCAGGATCTGATGCAACGTGGTCGACTTACCCGAACCGGACTCGCCGACGATGCCGAGCGTGCGGCCCTGCTCGAGCTCGAAACTGATGCCGTCGACCGCGCGCACCTCGCCGACCTGCCTGCGGAACACCACACCCTTGGTCAGCTTGTACGTCTTGACGAGGTCCCGGACCCGCAGCACCACTGTGCGGTCGGCATCATCATCGGCGGCGTCGGGAGGTTCGGTGGACACGCCGTAGATCTGCGCCGCACTGCGTCCGGCTACCTCGTCGGTGCGGATGCACGCGGCCCGGTGGTCCGGTGCGATCTCGAGCAGTTCCGGTTCGTTGGCGCGGCAGTCGTCGATGGCGAGCGGGCAGCGCGGCTCGAACGGGCAGCCGGGCGGTAGCGCGGCCATGGCGGGCGGGGCGCCCGGTATCGGCACCAGCCGCGCCCCCCGCGCGGCGTCCAAGCGAGGTACCGATCCGAGAAGCCCGGCGGTGTAGGGCATTCGGCGGTTCTCGTACAGCTCCTCGACAGACGCGATCTCGACGGGCCGTCCGGCGTACATCACCAGGGCGCGGTCCGCGAACTCGGCGACCACCCCGAGGTCGTGGGTGATGATCAGAACGCCGGCGCCGGTCACGTCGCGTGCGGTCTTGAGCACGTCGAGGATCTGCGCCTGCACCGTGACGTCCAAAGCAGTCGTCGGCTCGTCGCAGATCAGCAGATCCGGATCGTTGGCGATCGCGATGGCGATGACCACGCGCTGCCTCTCGCCGCCGGACAGTTCGTGGGGAAACGCCCGCGCCCGCTGATCCGGCTGGGCGATACCGACCAGATCGAGCAGCTCGACGGCGCGAGCCCGCGCCGCCCGTCTGGTGGTGTCTCGCTGGTGGATCTCGATCGCTTCGGCGATCTGGTCGCCGACCGGGTAGACGGGCGTGAGCGCCGACATCGGGTCCTGGAACACCGTGCCGATGGTCTTGCCGCGAATCTGCGACATCTCTTGATCGGAAAGCCCGATGAGCTCGTTGCCCTGCAACCGAACCGAACCCGACACCGCGGCGTACTCGGGTAGCAGGCCGACGACGGCCATCGCGCTGGCCGACTTGCCGGCACCCGATTCACCGACGAGCGCGACGACCTCTCGGGGGTCGACGTGAAAGTTCATTCCCCGCACCGCATGGACGACGTCGGTGTCGGTGGGGAAGGCAACCGTCAGATCGCTCACCTCGAGCAGGCTCATTTGCGTACCCTCCGCCGCCGCAGAGCTTTACTGCCCGGGTCGAGCGCGTCGCGCAAGCCATCGCCGATGAGGTTGGCGCAGAAGATGATCAACACGAGCGCACCTGCGGGGAACAGGAACAGCCACGGGAAGGTCGTTGCCGACGGGGTGCCACTGGCGATGAGGGTTCCCAGCGACACGTCAGGCGGCTGCACACCGAAGCCCAGATAGCTCAGCGCGGTCTCGGCGAGGACCGCGATTCCGACGTTCAGCGCGGTGTCGATGATGATGATGGAGGCGACGTTCGGAATGATGTGACGCAGGATTATCCGCGTATTGCTCACGCCCATATACCGTGCGGCCACGACGAATTCGCGTTCACGCAGGCTCATCGTCATACCACGCACGATGCGCGAACTGATCATCCAGCTGAAGACGGACAGCAGAACGATCATCCAGAGGATATCGCCCTTGGTGCGCTGCACGACGATGGTGACGAGCAGGAAGCTGGGTATCACCAGCATGAGGTCGACGATCCACATCAGGGTGCGATCGCGCCAGCCGCCGAAGTAGCCCGCGATGGTCCCGACCGTGGCCGCGATGACGGTGGAGATGAACGCGACACAGACACCGATGAGCATCGACTTCTGCATGCCACGCAGAGTTTGGGCCAACAGGTCCTGGCCGAGTGCGTTGGTGCCGAACCAGTGATCGGTGCTCGGCGGTTGCTGCAGCGCGAAGTAATCCAGATCGCTGTAGCTGTAGGGCAGTAGCGGCGGTAGGGCGTAGCAGCCGACGAACAGAAGGACGAGTATCGCGATCGACACCACGGCGGGCTTGTTGCGCGCAAACCGCCGCAGGACCAGAGTGCGCCTCGACGCGAAGGACGCGACATCGACACCGGACTTCGCGGTCGTCGACGAATCTGTCGTCACAGGTTCGGTCATGTCACGCGCACCCTCGGATCGAGTGCGGCATAGATGATGTCCGACAGCAATCCGGCCAACAGGACCGTGACGCCGGCGAACACAACGATGGCCGAGATGATGTTGATGTCCTGCGTGTTGAGGCCTTGGATGAACCATTCACCCATGCCGTGCCATCCGAAGATCTTCTCGACGAAAACCGCTCCGGTGAACAGTCCCGCGAAACTGTAGGCGAACATCGTCGCCATCGGGATCAGCGCCGTGCGCAGCCCGTGCTTGAAAAGTGCTCTGCGACGGGTCAATCCCTTTGCCCGCGCAGTGCGGATGAAGTCCTGGCCGAGCACGTCGAGCATCGCGTTGCGTTGGTAGCGGCTGTAGCCGGCCATCCCTCCCAGCGCAAGGGTGAGCGTCGGCAGCACGAGATGCTGGAGACGATCGACGAACTGGTTCCATGCACCACCGACCGCGTCCGGCGATGTCTCGCCGGTGAACTCGAAAAGTTGAACGCCCACCGCCGAGTTGATGCCCAACGCCGACAGGATCAGCAGAGTGGCCATCACGAACGACGGAGTGCTGATCACCAACAATGACAGCGCGGTGATGACGCGGTCGCTCATGCGGTACTGACGGATCGCACCCCACGCGCCGATGACCACGCCGGCGACGGTGCCGATCACCGAACCGAGGACCAGCAGTCGCAGACTGACACCGACACGGCGCCACAGCTCGTCGGTCACGGGCTGGCCGGCGATCGTGGTGCCGAAATCTCCGTGGAGGACGCCGGAGGCCCACAGGCCGAACTGAACCAGCAGCGGCCTGTCGAGATTCAGTTCGACCCGTTTGGCTTCGATGACCGCTTCAGGCGGGCGCGGGTTGCGACTCAGGAGGTTCTCGAGCGGGTCGAACTGCCAGGCGGCCAGAACGTAGGCCACGAACGACGCCAGCGCCAGCAGCACGAGGTAGTTGAGCAGCCGGCGCGCGAGAAAGCGCGTCATCCGTCCGGTCCGCATGTGCGCTGCATGCGCACAGGTTATGAGATTCGGGTGGCCGACCTTTGGACAACTCACACGTGGCGGTCAGCGGGTCTCCAGATTCGGCGCGTTCACTGATGGTCACCTGCAGTTATTCGACGGTGGCCGCGAGGAAGGGGCGACCGGCAACACTAGAGGGGCAGTTGAAATGGATGATCAGCACAAGAGCAAATCCCGCGCCGATCTGAGGCTCTGTGCAGCCATGATCGGCGGCAGCGCGGTCGTCGCGATGGCTGCGATCGGCCTGATGGTCGCTCAGGAGCACACGGGGGACCCCGTGGCGAAATCGTCGTCGATGATGACGGTCGGCTCGACAAGCACGCAGACCACACCGTCTAACGCGCCCGCCGTCGCGGTCGCCAAGCCCATCATGAAGGGCCCCGCACCGCTGCCGTCCGAGGAGGAGGCCGCCAAGTAGGTCGTTTCACCCCTCTCCACACCGGTTATCCAAGGGTCGTAGGGGTCAAGGACGACCCTTCAGCGAACTGTTCGACGAGCCGCGACGAGGTGGCTCCCGAAGACCGAATGGAGTGGTCAAGGTGAAATCGAAACAGCTGAAACTGGGTGCGGCAACGCTGGGAACGGGTGCGTTGCTGACCATGGGGGCCATGGGCGTGGCGGCCGGTGTGAGCTCAGCCCAGGAAGAAACCGAGGTGCCGAGTCCGGAGATCACACTAGGGGAGACGACGACGTCCACGACGGCGCCGCCCGAACCCGAGACGTCGGTGGCAGTCCCCGAAGTCACGGCCGAGCCGGCACCGACGGCGTAAGCGACTAGTTGCGCGGAGCAGGTCCCGGTGGTCCGGCAGGACCGCCGGGACCTCTCTGTATGTCCACTGACGTGGCGGTCGTCAGCTGGCCGGCGCGGGTGCCCTGGATCGACACCTGATCGGAAACGGCGATCGTTCGGTCGGTGTGCGCCGCGGCCGGCAGCTCGTAGGTCTGCGTGAAGCCGTCGGCGCTCGCGACCGTGATGGCGGTCGGCGAGATCGCCGTCACCGTTCCGGTCTGCGTGAGCTTCGTGGCGAAGCCGCCGCCATCTGCGACGACGTACTCGCCGTGCAGCGTCGTTGGCTCACCGGCCAGATGCTGAACTGAGGTGAAACCGCCTGGTGGGCCGCCGGGCATGCCGTGCCCGAACGCCTGCTGAGCGGGCGATCCGGTCGCCGCGTATATGGCGGCACCGCCGAAACCGGCGATGACGGCGGCCACGCCCACAGCGACGAGTGTCTCTCGCAATCCCCAGCGTGGAGGGGCGGGCGGCGACGCACCCCAGACGGGCTCGGTGGATTGGTCGATCGTCATACGTACACGCTGCATGACCGACATGTGTGTCGGCTGTGTACCTGATCAGCGGTTGGTGTACACGAACATTCACAGCGGGCGCATAGACAACACACAGGGATCGCCCACGACTCCCGCCGATAATGGAGGCGTGGCGAGTTCCAGCGGTTCGGCGGTCAACGACCAGGAGCCCGCGCGCGTCGTCATGCGCCGGGCCGACGGTCGGCCCATCCATGTCCTGGTCGTCGACGACGAACCGGTTCTCGCCGAGTTGGTGTCGATGGCGCTGAGGTACGAGGGCTGGGAGATCGCGACAGCGGGCGACGGTGCAACCGCCATTGCGCTGGCCCGCCAGACCCCGCCCGACGTGGTCGTGCTCGACGTCATGCTGCCCGACATGAGCGGGCTTGATGTCCTGCACCAGCTGCGCGAACAGATTCCGGGGCTGCCGTTGCTGCTGCTGACAGCGAAGGATTCGGTCGAGGATCGAATTGCCGGGCTGACCGCGGGAGGCGATGACTACGTGACGAAGCCGTTCAGTCTCGAAGAGGTGGTGCTGCGACTGCGCGCGCTGCTGCGGCGCACGGGGGTCACGAGCGAGGCGGGCGGTGCGAAGGTCGTCGTCGGTGATCTGGTGCTGGATGAGGACAGTCACGAGGTGACCCGCGCGGGTGAATTGATCACGTTGACCGCCACCGAGTTCGAGCTGTTGCGGTTCATGATGCGCAATTCCAAACGCGTACTGAGCAAGGCGCAGATCCTGGACCGTGTCTGGAGCTACGACTTCGGCGGAAGGTCGAACATCGTCGAGCTGTATGTCTCGTATCTGCGCAAGAAAATCGACAGCGGGCGCGAACCGATGATCCACACGCTGCGCGGTGCCGGTTATGTCCTCAAACCCGCACGCTGAGCCACCGAGCAGGAGCCGGCTGCTCTCACCGCGCACCTGGTCGCTTCGCACGCGGCTGCTCGTGTCCCAGATCCTGCTGTTGGCTTTGGTATGTGCCGGGATCGGTGTCGGCACAATGATTGCGCTGCAACACTTTCTGACCAACCAGCTCGACGATCGGCTGGCGGAGACCGCCAGGCGCTCCGCGGGCCTGTTCGAGTTCGGTCCGCCCCCGCCGCCGCCCGGGTTTCCGCCGCCTCCCGGTTTTCCGGGACGGATGATCATCCGTGACGACATGGGACCGGGACCGTCCTTCCTCAACGCGCCGGGGCAGGCCGCGCGCACGGTCGGCGCGGTGATCTCGCGCGGCACGCCGTTGAACGCGGGTGTCATCACGGCCGACGGCACCCGCGATCGGATCAGCTCCGCCGCGGCAGAACAACTGGCGCACATCGAGCCTCACGAGGCGCCGGAGACCGTCGACTTAGACGGCCTCGGCAGCTACCGCGTGATCGCAATGCGCGCGCACCCGCCCGGCCAGACGATCGTCACCGGCCTGCCGACGTCGGAAGTGGATGACACCCTGCTCACCGTCGGGATCATCTTCAGTGTGGTGGGTGTCCTCGCGCTGTTCGGCGGGACCACGGCGGGATTTCTCATCATTCGCCGTCAACTCGCCCCGCTGTCAACGGTTTCCGCCGCAGCCCGTCAGGTCGCCGACCTGGAACTCGACCGCGGTGAGGTCCGCCTGCCGACCCCGATCGTCAAGGTCGACCCAGCGGCGGCGCACACCGAGATCGGGCAGCTCGGCTCGTCGCTGAACCGGATGCTCGACCGCATTGCGGGCGCGTTGTCCGCCCGGCATGCCAGCGAGACCCGGGTGCGTCAGTTCGTCGCCGACGCGAGTCACGAACTGCGTACGCCGCTCGCGGCGATCCGCGGGTATACCGAACTGGCGCAACGCAAGCGCGGTGACGTACCCGACGACGTCGCGCACGCGATGAACCGGGTCGAGTCCGAGACGGAGCGCATGACGCGCCTCGTCGAGGACATGCTCTTGCTTGCCCGTCTGGACACCGGGCGACCGCTGCAGCAGGAGTCGGTGGATCTTTCGCGGTTGATCGTCGACACCGTCAGCGATGCTCACATCGCCGGTCCCGGCCATGAATGGTCGCTGGACCTGCCCGACGAACCGGTCGTCGTCACCGGTGACGAAGCGCGACTGCACCAGGTCCTGGCCAATCTGCTCGCCAACGCGCGCACCCATACGCCGCCGGGCACGTCGGTCACGACGTCGCTGATGCAATCCGAGGCCGGCGAAGTCGTCCTGACCGTGGCCGACGACGGACCGGGCATACCCGAGTGGCTGCAGCCCGAGATCTTCGAGCGATTCGCCCGCGGCGACACCTCGCGGTCGCGGCGCGGCGGAAGCACCGGCCTGGGGCTGGCGATCGTCGCGGCCGTGGTCAAGGCGCATCGCGGCACCATCGATGTGCGCAGCGGGCCCGGTGCGACGGTGTTCGCCGTGACCTTGCCCGGCAATTCACAGCCAAGCCACAGCGCGAGCCAACCGAGGGCCTAGCCGGGCGAGACAGGATCGTCTCAGTGACGACGACCCTGGTTCTTCCGCGCGAGCGCGCGCAGGAAGCCCCAAATAGCTCCGGCGACAAGTGCTCTGCCGTGGTCTCGAGGCTGGGACTACCTCTTCTGCTGGCGTCGACGGCGGTGCTCTACCTGTGGAGACTGGGCGACAGCGGGTGGGCGAACGCCTTCTACGCCGCGGCGGTGCAGGCCGGCGCGCACAACTGGACGGCGATGCTGTTCGGGTCGAGCGATCCCGCCAACGCGATCACCGTCGACAAGACTCCCGCGGCGTTGTGGGTCATGGACGTCTCGGTTCGTCTGTTCGGACTGAACTCGTGGAGTGTTCTCGTACCGCAGGCGCTCATGGGTGTCGCGTCCGTCGGGTTGCTCTATGCCGCCGTCCGCCGTGTCGCCGGGCCCAGTGCGGGCCTGCTGGCCGGCGCGGTGCTCGCGGCGACGCCCGTCGCGGCGTTGATTTTCCGCTTCAACAATCCCGACGCGCTGCTGGTGCTCCTGCTGGTCGCCGCCGCGTATTGTATGCAGCGGGCATGCGAAAAAGGCTCCAGCCGTTGGTGGTTGGTGGCCGCGGGCGTTGCGGTGGGTGTCGGCTTCCTGGCCAAGATGCTGCAGGCTTTCCTGGTATTGCCCGCATTCGCAGCCGCGTACCTTGTCGCCGGGCACCGCACGCTGTCGCGCCGCGTCGTCGACCTGGTCATCGCGGGCTCGGCCGTGGTGGTTTCGGCGGGGTGGTACCTCGCGCTCGTCGAACTCTGGCCCGAGTCGTCGCGCCCCTACATCGGCGGATCACAGCACAACAGCATCATTGAACTGACTCTGGGCTACAACGGTTTTGGCCGCTTGACGGGTAAGGAGACCGGCGGCCTCGGCAACCTCAACCACGACGTGGGGTGGGGACGGCTCCTCGGCGCCGGCATGGGCCTTGACATCGCGTGGCTGCTGCCGGCCGCAGCGATCTGCCTGGTGGCCGGCATGATTCTCACTCGGCGCGCGCCGCGCACCGACCCCGCACGGGCCGCGCTCATCCTGTGGGGCGGCTGGCTGGCCGTATCCGCACTGGTTTTCAGCTTCTCCAACGGCATCATCCACGCCTACTACACCGTCGCTCTCGCGCCCGCGGTCGGCGCCTGCATCGGAATTGGCGCAACACTACTGTGGCGGAACAGATCCGACATTCGAGCCGCGACGGCCCTGTCCGGGACGGTGCTTGTCACCACCATCCTCGGGGCGGTGTTGCTGACCCGTCATTCGGAGTGGATGCCGTGGCTGCGGGCGAGTGTCTCGGTCGGGGGAGTCGGGGCCGCGGTGCTGCTGCTCGTATCCGGCCGGTTGGCACCGGTGGTGGCGCGATTGGTGGCGGCGCTGGCGGTCGTGTCGTGTCTCGCGGCGCCCGCGGGTTTCTCGATCGCGACGGCCGCAACGCCGCACAGCGGCGCGATACCGAGTGTGGGGCCGTCTCGCCACGTATCCGGCCCCGGCTTTGGCGGGGCGGGGGGCCTGCTTGATTCGCCGAAGCCGTCGACCGGGCTGGTAGCCACCCTCGCCCGCGGCGCGAAGGACTACACCTGGGCCGCGGCGGTCGTCGGATCCAACAACGCCGCGGGCTACCAACTGGCCAGCGGCGCACCGGTGATGGCGATCGGAGGTTTCAACGGCACCGACCCTGCACCGACTCTCGAGAAGTTCCAGCAGCTCGTCGCCACGGGTCAGATCCACTACTTCATCGGCGATCGCATGATGTTGCTGACCGGCAGGTGGGGATCGTCGAGCGGCGGCAGCCGCGCGGCCGCCGACATCGCGCAGTGGGTGGAGACGCACTACACCCCGCTCGTCGTGGACCGTGCGGTGATCTACGACCTCAGCGCGCCGGCGCCGAATACATAGCTGGCATACAGCTTGGCCCCACGGCCAGCACAATCTGCACCTCGACGATGGGTTCCATGACCGATACCGCCCTAGAACGTGGCACCTCTGCTCGGACCCGATTCGAATCCCGGCCGAACGCCACCGAGATAGCGCGCGAGGCAGGTGTGCCCGTGCTCGACGTGGTGGTGCCGGTGTACAACGAGCAGGTCGCTCTGGCCGACTCGGTGCATCGTCTGCACCGTCACCTCCGGGAGCACTTTCCGTTTTCAGCGCGCATCACCATCGCCGACAATGCGAGCACCGACGACACCGCACGGATCGCCGCGCGACTGGCCGCCGACCTGAGTGACGTCCGGGTGGTGCGGCTGCCGGAGAAGGGTCGTGGCCGTGCCTTGCACGCTGCGTGGTCGACGTCGGACGCACCGGTGCTCGTCTACATGGACGTGGATCTGTCCACCGACCTCGCCGCACTCGCACCGCTGGTGGCGCCGCTGGTTTCGGGACATTCCGACCTGGCGATCGGAACCCGGCTGGGCCGCGGCTCTCGGGTGGTGCGAGGCGCCAAGCGCGAGGTCATCTCCCGCTGCTACAACCTGATCCTGAAATCTGCCCTCGCGGCTCGCTTTTCCGACGCGCAGTGCGGGTTCAAGGCGATTCGGGCCGACGTCGCGCAACGCCTGTTGCCGCATGTGGCCGACACCGGATGGTTCTTCGACACCGAACTGCTGGTGTTGGCCGAACGCAGCGGTCTGCGAATCCACGAGGTCCCGGTGGACTGGGTCGACGATCCCGACAGTCGGGTGGACATCGTCGCGACCGCGGCGGCCGATCTCAAGGGCATCGGCCGTCTGCTGCGCAACTTCGCCAACGGTTCGATACCGGTGAATGCGATTGCGGCACAGCTGGGTTCGTCACAGCGCTCGGCCGCCCCGGGCTCGCTGTTCCGGCAGGTCGTGCGATTCGGCACGATCGGGGTGGTGTCGTCGGCGGCGTACGCTGTGCTGTTCATGCTGATGCAGGGGTCGGTCGGCGCCCAGACGGCCAACCTGATCGCATTGCTGCTGACCGCCATCGGAAACACCGCGGCGAACCGTCGCTTCACATTCGGGATCGGCGGCAGGACGAACGTGACACGTCAGCACGTCGAAGGTCTCATCGTGTTCGCGATCGCGCTGGCGATCACGAGCGGATCGCTTGCCGTCCTGCACACGTTCGTGGCCGACCCGCATCATCTGGTCGAGCTGGTTGTGCTGGTGCTGGCCAACCTCGTAGCCACCGCGGCGCGATTCGTCCTGCTGCGCGGCTGGGTGTTTCACCCCCGCCGGACCAACTGAACGATCTGAAAGGCGAAGGAATCGATTGATGACCATCACCGCTGACATGCAACCGCACACCACGCCGGCTGACGACGGCCCTGGGGAGGTCGCGCAACCGCGCTGGGTGCGTCCCGCGCTGTTCACCCTTCTGGCGGCGACCGCAGTGCTCTACCTGTGGGGCCTGGGGTCCTCGGGCTGGGCCAACGATTACTACGCCGCCGCCGCGCAGGCCGGAACCCAGGACTGGAAGGCCTGGCTGTTCGGCTCGCTGGACGCGGGGAATGCGATCACGGTCGACAAGCCGCCCGCGTCACTGTGGCTGATGGCGTTGTCCGGCAGGATCTTCGGGTTCAGCGCCTTCTCCATGCTGCTGCCGCAGGCGTTGATGGGTGTCGGAGCCGTCGCCGTGCTGTACGGGGCCGTCCGACGCTGCAGCGGGCCGGCGGCGGGCCTGATCGCGGGCGCGGTGCTTGCGCTGACGCCAGTCGCGGCCCTGATGTTCCGATTCAACAATCCCGATGCGCTGCTGGTGCTGCTGCTCGTGGTTGCCGGCTACTGCATGGTGCGGGCGATCGAAACAGCGAGTAATCGCTGGATGATGTTGACTGGCTGTGTCATTGGCTTTGCATTCCTGACCAAGTTGCTACAGGCATTCCTGGTGGTGCCAGGCCTGGCGCTGGCGTTTCTCGTCGCGGCCCCCGTTGGCATGTGGAAGCGCATCGGAAAGCTGCTCATCGCCGGCATCGCGATGGTGGTCTCGGCCGGCTGGTACCTCGTGCTCGTCGATCTGTGGCCGGCCGACTCACGGCCGTACATCGGCGGCTCGTCAGACAACAGCCTGCTGCAGTTGACCTTGGGCTACAACGGACTCGACCGTGTGCTGGGCGGTGGCTCAGACGGGCCGCCCGGTGGAGCACCCAGTGGACCGCCTGCAGGTATGCACAACCTGTTCTTCGGCGGAGAACCCGGCATCGGCCGACTGTTCGGCCATTCGATGGGCACCCAGGCGTCGTGGCTGCTGCCCGCGGCACTGGTCGGCCTGCTCGCCGGGCTCTGGTTCACCCGTCGCACCGCCCGCACCGCGAGTGTGCGTGCCTCGCTGCTGCTGTGGGGTGGATGGCTGATCGTCACCGCCGCGGTGTTCAGCTTCATGGACGGCATCATTCACCCCTACTACACTGTGGCGCTCGCGCCGGCGATCGCAGCGCTGGTCGGCATTGCAGTACGAGAACTATGGCGCGGCAAGGAGTTACTGGCCTCCCGCATCGTGCTCGCGATCATGTCGGCAGGTACGGGCGTGTGGGCGTTCATACTGTTGGACCGAACGCCGGACTGGCTGCCCGAGCTGCGATGGGTGGTGCTGGTCGGCTCGATCATCGTCGCGGCAATCATCGCCGTCGGCGCGCACCGGGTCGGTCGCCTCGCTCCCGTCTTGATCTCCGGCGCACTGCTTTTCGGAGTTCTCGCGCCGGCCGCGTATTCAATCGCCACCGTGGCGAGCTCGCACAGCAGTGGACCGATGGCGATGGCCGGCCCGATGCTCGATGCCAACATGGAGCCGCCGGGTGCCGACGGGCCGGGCTTTGGCGCCGTTGACAACCCACTGCTGGAGAACCTCGTCAAGGGTGTGGACAACCGTTGGGCAGCAGCGACTATCGGCTCGATGACGGCCGGCAGCCTGGAGCTGAAGACCGGCGCATCGATCATGGCGATCGGCGGGTTCTCCGGCGGAGACAATTCGCCGACGCTCGAGCAGTTCCAGAACTACGTCGCCAACCACGAGGTGCGGTACTTCATCGCCAGCGGTCACCAGGGGCCGGGCCGGCGGGAATCCGGTGCTGCGGCCGACATCGCGACCTGGGTGAAGCAGAACTTCACACCGATCGATATCGGCGGCACGACGGTATACGACTTGGACGCGCGGTTCAGCAGCGCGACGCCGTCGCCGTAGTGCCCCTCGAACAGACGGCCGTCGTCAATTCGATCGGGGTGATTCTCTTCGGCTCTCACACCTGCCAGCGGGGATACAGTGCAACGATGTCCGTGACCGACGAATACCTGAAGAACAACGAGGCATACGCGAGTTCCTTCACCGGCCCGCTGCCGCTGCCGCCGAGCAAGCACGTCGCCGTAGTGGCGTGCATGGACGCCAGGCTCGACGTCTACCGGGTCCTCGGGCTCGGCGACGGCGAAGCGCATGTCATCCGCAACGCCGGCGGCGTGATCACCGACGACGAGATCCGATCGCTGGCCATCAGCCAACGCCTGCTCGGCACCAGAGAGATCATCCTGATCCACCACACCGACTGCGGCATGCTGACGTTCACCGACGACGGTTTCAAACAGCAGATCCAGGACGAGACCGGTATCAAGCCGGAGTGGGCGGCGGAGGCGTTCGTCGATGTCGACGAGGATGTGCGGCAGTCGCTGCGCCGCATCGAGGCCAGTCCGTTCGTCACGAAGCACGAGTCCGCGCGCGGTTTCGTCTTCGATGTGGCGACGGGCCGCCTCAACGAGGTGACTCTGTAGCGGCTTTGCACCGAGCGCACCTCACCTCGTTTCGCGAGCGTGCGTGTTTGCACACGACACGCCGAGCTAATCCAGCATTTCGCGCACACTCGCGCGAGTGTCAGCCGACCTTGTAGGAGGCGATCGCCTTCGCGACCGCCTCACCATCTGGGCTGACCACGTCGACGTCGCAATTCACCAACGTCCTGCCACGGCGTAGGACACGCCCGATCGCGATCAAATCGGTCGCGCGGGCCGGCGCGAGAAACTGGATCGACATCGACGTGGTCACGCCGCGCAGCGAGTCGGGCACCTCTGCGCCCGCCCATGCAGCGGCCATCACCGCGACGTCGGCCAGGGCGGTGACGGCGCCTCCGTGGACCATATCGCCGAGCGTGACGTTGGATTCGTCCCACGGGAGGCGTAGCCGTACCTCGTCACAGTCGAGCACCTCGGCGACGATGCCGAGCTTGGCGACGAACGGCGATGCGGGGATGAACTGCGCCATGACCTCGGCGCCGGTCGGCGCGCCAGCTGTGAGTGACATGCGTCCAGTATCTGCACCGGATCAATTACCACGGGGGTAGTCGGCCGAGTCGCGCACGCAGCGGCGGGCGCCGACAACACCGATCGTTGACACGGCAGGCCAACCCTGGTTTCATATCGGGTTATGCAGATAAAGCTGGTCATTTCTACCAACTTTACGAGGAAATCATGACCGAGACCGCCGAGCAACTCAATGCGGGCCGATACGAGCTGAGCCATCTGCGCTCGCTCGAGGCCGAAGCCATCCACATCATCCGGGAGGTGGCCGCCGAGTTCGAGAAGCCGGTGCTGCTGTTCTCCGGCGGCAAGGACTCCATCGTCATGTTGCATCTGGCGATCAAGGCGTTCCGGCCCGGCCGGCTGCCGTTCCCCGTCATGCACGTCGACACCGGGCACAACTTTGACGAGGTGCTGCAGGCCCGCGACGAACTCGTCGCCGAGTCCGGAGTGCGACTGGTGGTGGCCAAGGTGCAGGACGACATCGACGCGGGTCGCGTCGTGGAGACCATCCCGTCGCGCAACCCGATGCAGACCTTCACCCTGCTGCGCGCCATCCGCGAGAACAAGTTCGACGCCGCGTTCGGCGGTGCGCGCCGCGACGAGGAGAAGGCGCGCGCGAAGGAGCGGGTGTTCTCCTTCCGTGACGAGTTCGGCCAGTGGGACCCCAAGGCGCAGCGGCCCGAGCTGTGGAACCTTTACAACGGTCGCCATCACAAGGGTGAGCACATCCGCGTGTTCCCGCTGTCCAACTGGACCGAGTTCGACATCTGGTCCTACATCGGCGCCGAGAAGATCAAGCTTCCGTCCATCTATTACGCGCACAAGCGACAGGTCTTCGAACGTGACGGCATGCTGCTGGCCGTCCACAAGTACCTGCAGCCGCGCAAGGATGAGGAGATCGTCGAGAAAACCGTGCGCTTCCGCACGGTCGGCGACGTCACCTGCACCGGCTGCGTGGAATCCCTTGCGGGCACGGTGTCCGAGGTGATCGCCGAGACCGCAGTTTCGCGCCTGACCGAACGCGGCGCAACGCGCGCCGACGACCGCATCTCCGAAGCAGGCATGGAAGACCGTAAACGAGAGGGCTACTTCTGATGGCAACTCTTCTGCGCATCGCGACCGCCGGCTCGGTCGACGACGGCAAGTCGACTCTCATCGGCCGCTTGCTGTTCGATTCCAAGGCCGTCATGGAGGATCAGCTTGCCGCGGTCGAGCGCACCTCCAAAGAACGCGGAAACGACTACACCGACCTGGCTTTGGTGACCGACGGCCTGCGCGCCGAGCGCGAGCAAGGCATCACGATCGACGTGGCGTATCGCTACTTCGCCACGTCCAAACGCAAGTTCATCATCGCCGACACGCCGGGCCACATCCAGTACACGCGGAACATGGTGACCGGAACCTCGACGGCCCAGCTGGCGATCGTGCTCGTCGATGCCCGCCACGGCCTGCTCGAGCAGTCGCGTCGGCACGCCTTCCTGGCCTCACTGCTCGGCATTCGGCACATCGTGCTGGCGGTCAACAAGATGGACCTTGTCGACTGGGATGAGGAGCGTTTCAACAAGATTCGAGACGACTTCCATGAGTTCGCGGCGCGCCTCGACATCCACGATGTGACGACCATTCCGTTGTCGGCGCTCAACGGCGACAATGTCGTCACCAAGTCCGATGTCACGCCGTGGTACGACGGGCCCGCGCTGCTGTCGCACCTCGAAGAGGTTTACATCGCCGGCGATCGCAATCTGGTCGATGTGCGCTTTCCGGTGCAGTATGTGATTCGGCCGCAGACCCACGAGCACGCCGACCACCGCAGCTATGCGGGCACGGTGGCCAGTGGCGTCATGCGTCCGGGCGACGAGGTCGTCGTGCTGCCCACCGGCAAGACGAGCCGTATCACCGAGATCGAAGGTCCAGGGGGACCGGTCCAGGAGGCGTTCCCCCCGATGGCTGTGTCGATCAGCCTGGCCGACGACATCGACATCTCGCGCGGCGACCTGATCGCGCGGCCGAACAACCAGCCAAGAGTGACAAAGGAATTCGACGCCACGGTGTGTTGGATGGCCGACGAGGCTTCGCTGGAACCCGGCCGCGACTACATCGTGAAGCACACGACCCGCACCACGCGGGCCAAGGTGGCGGCCTTGGACTACCGCCTCGACGTCAACACACTGCATCGGGACAAGTCGGCCACAGCGCTCAAACTCAATGAGCTGGGCCGCATTTCGCTGCGCACCCAGGTGCCACTGCTGCTCGACGAGTACAGCCGCAATGCTGCCACCGGTTCGTTCATCCTGATCGACCCGAATACCAACGGCACCGTCGCGGCCGGCATGATCCTGCCGCAGGTCACGGCGCGCGCGTCGAGCCCGAACACCGTGCGCCACGAATCGCTGTGCAAGGCAGAAGACCGGCTGTCCAAGGGCAGGACCGTGTGGTTCACCGGGCTGTCCGGCTCCGGGAAGTCCTCGGTCGCGATGCTCGTCGAGCAGAAGCTGCTCGAAAAGGGCTGCCCCGCTTATGTTCTCGATGGCGACAATCTGCGCCACGGGCTCAACGCCGACCTCGGATTCTCGATGGCGGACCGTGCGGAGAATCAGCGTCGGCTGGCCCATATCGCGGCCATCCTCGCCGACTCCGGGCAGGTCGTGCTCGTGCCCGCCATCAGTCCCCTCGAAGAGCACCGTGCGTTGGCGCGCCAGGTGACCACCGACGCCGGCCTGGACTTCTTCGAGGTGTTCTGCGACACCCCGCTGGAGGACTGCGAAAGGCGTGACCCCAAGGGGCTGTACGCCAAGGCGCGTTCAGGCGAGATCACCCACTTCACCGGGATCGACAGCCCGTATCAACGGCCCAAGAATCCCGACCTGCGGCTCACCCCGGAACTCACGCCGGACGAGCTGGCCGACAGGGTGATCGAACTGCTGGAGAGCAAGCAGTGATGAGCGCCTGCGCGAAGTGGGGACCCCAGCCCGAAGGGCGAGGGGACAGAAGACTGTGAGTGATCACGACGTCGCTGCGCGACTGGCGACGGAGGCGGGCAAACTGCTGCTCGAGGTTCGCGACGAGCTGGCGGACGCCAATCAGGACGAGCGGAAGGCGGCGGGGGACAAGCGGTCCCACGATTTTTTGATGGCAGCGTTGGCCGCCGAGCGGCCGAACGACGCGGTGTTGTCGGAAGAGGGTGCCGACGACCCGGTGCGCCTGTCCGCGGACCGCGTGTGGATTGTCGATCCGCTCGACGGCACCCGCGAGTTCTCGGAGCTGGGGCGCGACGACTGGGCCGTGCACGTCGCGCTGTGGCAGGCGGGTGAACTGGTCGCAGGAGCGGTTGCCCTTCCGGCGCAGGGCATCACGCTCGCCACCCCGGATGTCAGCGCGCCACCGGCGGCTCCAGGGCAACCGCGAGTGGTGGTCTCGCGCACGCGGCCGCCCGCGGTGGCGCTGGCCGTGCGTGACGCGCTGGGCGGCGTCCTGGTCGAAATGGGCTCGGCGGGCGCCAAGGTGGCCTCGGTGGTGCAAGGTCTGTCCGACGTGTACGTTCATGCCGGCGGACAGTACGAATGGGATTCCGCGGCCCCGGTCGCGGTGGCCCGTGCAGCGGGCCTGCACACCTCACGCATCGACGGCTCACCCCTCACCTACAACAGGCGCGACCCACGATTACCCGACGTGGTGGTGTGCCGACCGGAGCTCGCAGCGGCGGTGCTCGCGGTCACACGTGATTGACTGGGCTCATGCGGATGTCGGCCAAAGCTGAATACGCCGTCCGCGCGATGATTCAGCTCGCCACCGCCGACGACGGTGAGGTCGTCAAGACCGACGACCTGGCCAAGGCGCAGGGCATCCCTGCCCAGTTCCTCGTCGACATCCTTTCCGACCTGCGTACCGATCGCCTCGTGCGCAGCCATCGCGGCCGCGACGGCGGGTACACGCTGGCTCGTCGTGCCGCCGACATCAGCATCGCCGACGTGCTGAGGTGCATCGACGGTCCGCTGGCCAGCGTGCGCGACATCGGGCTCGGTGACCTCCCGTACTCCGGACCTACAGCAGCGCTCACCGACGTATGGCGGGCGCTGCGGGCCAGCATGCGCTCGGTGCTCGAACAGACCAGCCTCGCCGAGGTCGCCGCGGGCACCCTGCCCAAACACGTCGGCAGGCTGGCCGACGACTACCGCGCGCAGGAAGAAAGCCGCGGCCACTCCCTGGGCTAGCTCCGGCGTCGCTTCCTGCCCCGCACGGCGATCCCGTCGAGCAGCATGCGCAGACCCTGTGCGAAATCCTCTTCCACCGATACCTCCCGGGCGACGTGGGAGAGCGCTTCCACGTGGGGATGCGCCTCGCCCGCCGTCGATCCGATCCGTGCGGCGGCGTCGCCCGCATCTCGCCCGCGGGTCAACGGCCCGGCGAGTTCGGCCTGGGCCGCGCCGACCACCAGCGCGAAGACTGCGTGGAAAGCCGCGAGGCGATCGGGATCGGAAAGGCCCCCGCGGCCGAGGGCAGCAATGAGCGCGTCGACCACGGCGAACCCGGTTGCCGAGGAGGTGCGCCGGGTCAGGACCAATGGGATGGCGGCCGGATGCGCACGGATACCCAGCCACATGGCCTCGGCCACCGCGTAGACGTCGTCGATCCAATTCGCGGTCGGCTCGGGTATTCGCACCTCGGCCACGACTGCGGCGACGACGAGTTCCTCGAGGCCCTCCTTGTCTGGCACGTAGTTGTAGACCGTCATCGGACCGGTGCCCAGCGCGGCGGCAAGTGCACGCATGCTCAACGCGCCGACGCCGGCATCGTCGACGATGCCGAGTGCCGCGGCGGCGATCTCGTCGGTGGTGAACCGTGCACGCAACCTTCTGACCTCCTTGCTGAGAGCAAGACGCTCATCATCCATTGACAAGTACGTCGTACGTGAAGCAGTCTAACCATAAGTACGACGTACTTATAAGGAGATGATGATGACGGAGACGATCCCGACCGAACGCGTGGACTTCGAGTCTCGCGGCACGCGCTGTGCGGCCTGGCTGACGGTGCCCGACGCGGCGGGACCGCACCCGGCAGTCGTGCTGGTCCACGGCCTGGGCGCGACCCACGACATGATGCTGGCTCAATACGAACAGCACTTCGCCGCGGCGGGTATCGCCACCCTGGCGTTCGACTATCGGAATACCGGTGCATCCGACGGTCAACCGCGCCAACACATCTCGACGCGAAACCAGTGCCGGGACGTCGTCGCGGCCATCGACCACCTTGGCGATCGAGCCGACATCGACGCCGCACGAATCGGGCTGTGGGGCACCAGCCTTGGCGGCATGAACGTGATCAGGGTTGCCGCTGCCCGCGACGACGTCGCCGTCGCGGTGGTGCAATGCCCCATCGTGCACGGGCCGGGCGCAGCCCGCCGACTCGGACTGCTCGCAGCGCTGCGCCTCGCACCGGCGATCACCGAAGACCTGGTGCGTCTCGCCACGGCGCGCGGTCGCCGCTACGTGCCGATCGTGGGACCGCCGGGAGGCTTCGCGATGGTCACCGTCGCCGGTGCCGAGAGCGGCTGGAACTCCACCGTGCCGCCCGGCGGATGGTTCGACAACCGGATCGCCGCCGCCGGTGCGCTCGCCATGGTGACGACGTCAGCGCTGCGGGATGCACGCGACATCGCGGCACCGTTGCTGGTGTGCGTGTGCGACCGCGAGAACCTCATGGACCCTCGCTACGCCGAACTCGTCGCGCACCGGGCTCCTCGCGGCGTGGCCCGGCACTACGACTCCGACCACTTCGCCATCTACCATCCGCCGCTCGTCAGCCGGGTTCTCGCCGACCAGACGGCCTTCCTGAAGGAGCATCTCGATGTCCGTGCGTGACATGTTGCGCAGCAACGATGAACGATTCCTCGCGCTGGCGGCCGGTCTCGGACCCGACGAGTGGGCGCGGCCAAGCCTGTGCGACGCATGGACGAACCACGATGTGCTCGCGCACCTCGTCATCGGCTACCGCTCGGGCGCCGGTGCGACGACACGCGAAATAATCTGCCATGGTGGCTCATTCGACCGGGCGAACACCGCGATGGCGTGCGCGCTCGCGGCCGCTCGAAGTCCCGAAGAACTGCTCGACGAGTTCGGGGAACTGGTGTATCGGCCCCGTGGATTGGGCCGCGTCTTCCCGCCCCAACTGCTGCTGGGCGACCACATCACCCACGAACTCGACATCCTGTTCGCGCTCGATCGCGCACCGCAGATTTCGGGCGAGGCCGTGGTGGCGGTGCTCAATACGCAAGTAGCGCTTCCCAATCCGTTCGTCCCCGCGTACCGCAACAGCAGGGGACTGCGGCTGCGCGCCACCGACATCGACTGGGCACACGGCGATCGGGGTCCGCTCGTCGAGGGGCGCGGCGTCGAGCTCGTGTCCGTTCTGGGGAGCCGGCCGCGCATGTTGTCAGCACTGCGCGGTGATGGTGTGAAGCTGCTGTCCTCGCGAATCAGCCCGTCCCGGATCCGTAGGGGCGGGTGATGATCTCGAGATAGTGCCCGCCGGGATCCTGGAAGTACACGCCGCGACCGCCGTCGTTGTGATTGATCTCGCCGGGCCGGCTGCCCCTGGGGTCTGCCCAGTGCTGCAGATCTCGTTCGCGGATGCGTCCGTAGATGGCATCGAACTCGCCCTCGGACACCAGGAACGCGTAGTGCTGCGGACGGATCTCCTCGTCACCGCCCACCTGGGCGTAATCGAGGCTGGCGCCGTGGTTGAGCTCGACGACGAGAAACGGGCCGAACTCCTTGGCAGGCGGTAGACCGAAGAGTTCGGTGAAAAACCGGGCTGACTCTTGGCGGTCCTTCGCGGCGACGATGGTGTGGTTGAACGTGATTGCCATGTCAATCGAGTCAACCACCGCTCACGCCGGGGCGGCAACAATGCACGATGGAGCAATGTCGCACGCCCACGTCCCAGGTCCACGGGTGACGCTGAGTCATGATGAGACCGTGATAGGTGCCATCGGGTGGCGGCGCCCGCAACCACACATCGTCGACTTCGGTTACTACCTGGGTCGGCCATGGTGGGGGCGGGGGCTCATGTCGGAAGCGGTGCAGCTCGTGCTCGACAGTGCCGGACGCGATCCAGTCGTGTACCGAATCGCGGCGCATTGCCACGTCGACAACACCGCATCGGCGAGGGTGCTGGAACGCAACGGGCTCTCCCTCGAAGGCCGGCTGCGGCGTTACACCGTCCTACCCTATATCAGCGAGGAACCGCAGGACTGCCTGTTGTTCGCCAAGGCGGTGAAGTAGATGAGTGCATTCGATCTGCGTGACCTCACGGTCCCGATCATCATCGCGCCGATGGCCGGTGGGCCGTCGACGCCCGAACTGGCCGCCGCGGGATCCGAGGCCGGCGGCCTCGGGTTCGTACCCGCGGGGTACCTGACGGCCGAAGTATTCGCCGAGCGCATCACCAAGGCACGTCAGCTGACGACGGGGCCCGTCGGCGCCAATCTGTTTGCGCCACAGCCGAGTGCGGGCACGCCCGCCGCCATCGAGGCTTACGCCAAGGCGCTGGCGACCGAGGAGCAGCGCTACGGCGCGGCCCTCGGGTCGCCGCGGTTCGACGACGACGCGTGGGCCGCGAAAATCGAGGTGTTGCTGGACCTGCGCCCCGACGTGGCGTCCTTCACGTTCGGCGTGCCGAGTGCGGACGAATGCAGACGACTACGCGACGCCGGTATCACGACCGTCGGCACGGTGACGACGGTGTCGGAGGCGCAGGTGGCCATGGCGGCGGGCGTCGATGTGTTGGCGGCGCAGGGCCCGTCAGCGGGCGGACATCGCGGGACGTTTGACCCGTCGGCACAGCCGGCATCCGAATCGCTGGACCAACTTCTGGCGGCGATCAAGAGTGGCGCCGACATCCCGGTGATCGCGGCGGGCGGGCTGTCCACCGCCGACGACATCCGCCACGTCATAGACGCCGGCGCGGTTGCGGCACAACTGGGCACAGCGTTCCTGCTGGCCGACGAAGCCGGCAGTAGTCCTGTGCACCGCGCCGCGCTGAAGGATCCGCAGTTCACCGAAACCGTTGTCACCCGGTCGTTTTCCGGACGCTATGCACGTGGGCTGCGGAACCGGTTCATCGACGAGCACGAAGCCGAGGCGCCGTTCGGCTACCCGGAGGTGCACTATCTCACCGGTCCCGTGCGGGCGGCGGCCGTGCGTGCAGGCGATCCGCACGGTGTGAACGTCTGGGCCGGGACCGGTTTTCGCGAGCTGAAGGCGGGTTCGGTGGCCGAGATCTTCGCCATGCTGACGTAGACGTCAATATAGCCGTGATGTCGGCGGCGGCAAGCTACTCTCTCGAACCATGCAGCTTTCCCGGCGTGCGTTCACGCTGGGTTGCGGCGCGCTTGCAGCCTCTCAATTGCTTCCAGGGTGTAGCAGCAGTAGCGACGCGCCGGAAGCGTCGAAAGAGCGCATCGTGGTGATCGGCGCAGGCATGGCCGGTCTGGCCGCCGCACGGCGTCTTGCCGACGCGGGCATGGACGTCACTGTGCTGGAAGCGCGTGACCGTCTTGGCGGCCGCACGTGGACTGACACGACGACGCTCGGGGTGCCGATCGATCTCGGTGCGGCATGGATCCACGGTCCCGAAGGCAACCCGATCACCGAACTCGCCGACCAGGTCGATGCGCGGCGCGTCGAGACCGACTTCGACAAACCCGTCGTATTCCAGGACGGCCGCGAACTCGCCGCGGAGGTCGTGCAAGTCACCCTGCAGCGCTGGCAGGAGACCACCAACGAACTTGGGGTGCTGAGCGCAGACGCGGGCGAGGACGAGTCGGTCGCGACCGGACTCGCCGAGGTCGCCGACATGAACGATCCGCTCGTCCAATGGAGTGTGGCAAGCGAGATCGTCGGCGAGTACGCGGCCGATCCAGATGAACTGTCGCTCAAGTGGTTGGGCAACGAAGGCGAGTTCGGCGGACCGGATCTGATCCTGCCCGGCGGATACACCCAACTGGTGCAGCATCTTGCGCGCGGGCTGACGATCCGGCTGAGCACCGAGGTTAACCGTGTCAGCTACGGGGGCCCGGGCGTGCGGATCGAGACGTCTCAGGGCGCCGTCGAGGCGGACCGAGCGATCGTCACCATTCCACTGGGTGTGCTCAAGGCGGGCACGATCGCGTTCGACCCGCCGCTGGCCGATGAGAAGCGGGCGGCGATCGAACGTCTGGGCTTCGGTCTGCTCGACAAGGTGGTGCTCAAGTTCGATGAGCCGTTCTGGCCGGACGCCGACGTGATCGGGCTCGTCGGCAGCGAGCAGCCCGTGCCGTTCCTGATCAACGGTGAGACATTCGCCGATGTGCCGGTGTTGATCGGCCTGCGTGGCGGTTCGGATGCGCGTGAGCGAGAAGTCCTTTCCGATCAGGATGCGGTGGCCCAAGTGGTGACGGCGCTGAATGCGCCGGCGCCGACCGGGTCGCTTGTCACCCGTTGGGCCGCAGATCCGTACGCGCGCGGTTCGTACAGCTTCGTCGCCGTCGGCTCGAGTCCCGACGATATGGAGGCTCTCGCCGCACCGGCGAACGACCGGCTCGCGTTCGCCGGTGAGGCCACCAACGCAGAGTTCTTCGGCACCGTCCACGGCGCGTACCTGAGCGGTGTACGCGAAGCCGAGCGAATTCTCGGTTAGCTACCGCAGTTCGTCGACGATCGCGTCGCCGTTCTCAGACCGGACGGTGATGACCGCCGACGCACTCTGCCGGTCAGTCGCCCGGGGGACCCGTATCGCCGTGTGTCCGTTCTCCGTATCTGCGTTCACCACGTAGCGGCCGGCCGCAGGCACGGCGACGGTGACGTCACCGTTGTCGCTGGAAGCCTCGACGGTGCGAGGCGCGACGTCACTGAGGTCCACCTCGATGTCGCCATTTGAGGTTTCGGCCGTGAACGATTCGGACACCGAAATCGGATTGCGGGTCATCACACCGCCGTTCTGGGTGTAGATCTCGATACGACGCGCTGATCCGCCGAGCACCGCCTCACCGTTGTCGGTTCGCGCGATCAGCTGGTCGACATCGGCGTTGAGAAGCACGACGCCGTTGTCCTGCTGGGTATTGACCGTCAGTCGGCGCGCAAGGTCCGGTGGCAGCACGAGCGTCAGCTCACCGGCCCGGCCCCAGTCCAGAAACGACGACCCTTCGCCACTGAGCGTGATGAGGGTGACACCGGCATCGGTGTTCACCATCAACGGGTTCTCGCCCGCCCGAGTTGAATTCACCAGCCGTAGGTCGGCCCGGGGTTCGCGGACTTCACGATCGGCGGTGATGCGGACCGCGACCGGGACGGAGCCCGTGTCGACGGTCAGCGACCGCATCGTCGGCGGCAGCGGTGCGGAGTCGGTGATGACCCGGAAGCTGCTGACGCCGATCGCGAGTCCGCCCAGCGATGCGACGGTGCCGACCACCAGCATCGTCGCCGCGACGATGAGTGCCACACGGATTGCGGTGCGTCCCCGCGGTGACAGCGGGGGCGGTGGCTGTGTTGCCGGACCGGCCGGGGGCGGGGGAGCAAGAGTGGTCACTAGGGATCCTTCCGGTCAGGATTCGAGATAGCGCAGCACCGCCAGCACACGGCGGTTCTCGCTTTCGTCGGGAGCAAGAGCGAACTTGGTGAAGATCGATGCGATGTGCTTTTCGGCGGAACCCACCGAGATGTGAAGGGCCGCAGCGATCGCCGAGTTGGTCTTGCCCTCGGCCATCAACTGCAGGACGTCGTGCTCGCGTTCGGTGAGCTGGTCGAGGACGGTGCGGCGGTGTGTGCGCACGAGGATCTGCGACACCACCTCGGGGTCGAGCACCGTTCCACCGCCGCCGATCACCTCGACGGCGTCGAGAAAGGCGGGAACGTCGGCCACCCTGTCCTTGAGCAGGTATCCGAATCCCCTTGTGTCCGAGGAGATCAGGTCCGCCGCGTAGCGCTCCTCCACATAGTGGGAGAGCACCAGCACGGGCGACTCTGGGTTTTGGCTGCGCAGCAACGCGGCAGCCCTGATGCCCTCGTCGGTGAAGGTCGGTGGCATCCGCACGTCGACGATGGCCAGGTCGGGGCGCTTCTCATTGACCAGTCGGAGCAGGTCGGTGGCGTCGGGCACCCCTGCGACGACCTCGTGGCCCCCGTCGGTGAGGATGCGTTCGATGCCGGCCCGCAGCAGTGCGGAGTCCTCGGCGATCACTACGCGCATGGCAGGACCGCGGTGACGGTGGTCGGGCCGGTGGTGGGGCTGGAGACGCTAAAGGTGCCGCGGGCCGCGCGCACGCGTTCGTCCAGACCGCGTAAGCCGGTGGCGTTCTCGTCGTCGGTGATCGACGCGCCGCCGCGACCGTTGTCGAACACGGACACGAACAGCTGGTTCGACGACGTGTCGAGCCGCACCGTGACCGCCGCCTGCGTGGCGTTGGCGTGTTTGGCGATGTTCGTGACAGCCTCGGCGACCACGAAATATGCGCACGCCTCGACCTCCTCGGGTAGTCGGCGCGGAAGGTCGATATCGAGAACCGTCGGCACGGCCGATCGCTGCACCACCGAAGACAACGCGGCGTCGAGGCCGCGGTCGGACAGAATGGTCGGCGCGATGCCGCGCACCACGTTGCGCAGTTCGACGAGCGCGTTCTTGGCGTCGTCGTGCGCCTCGGCGATCAATGTCTTGGCCGCGGGCAGATCGGTGTCCAGCTTGGTCTGGGCCAGGCCGATCGTCATCGCCAGCGAGACCAGCCGCGGCTGCACGCTGTCATGCAGATCGCGCTCGATGCGGTGGCGTTCCGTCTGCGCCGAGGACACCGCGCCCAGTCTTGCGTCGGCCAGCGCGCTGACCTGATGCTGCAGTGCGGTCATCGGTGATGGCGTCAGCAGCCACCGGTCGATGGCCGCGTCGAGGATCGGCGCGAAGATCAGAATCGAAACCGCGGCGGCGATCGCCACCGCGGCGAGCAGCCATGCCAACAGCGGTGGGATGAACGTCAGACCCGCATCCGCATCGCTTTGCCGGACAGCAATCGCCGCGGCGGGCCCCAGGACCGCGAAAGCGACTAGACCACAGGCGATCCCGGTGGCCACGAGGTCGTAGGTCATCCGGAGAAAGTGATGGGCGGTGGCCTTCCAGAGCCTGGCGCTGCTGATGTCCAGCCAGAGCTGATGGGCCCAGCGCTGGAACCCGGTATACGGCGACGTCGTGCGAAATGGAACCGCGATGCCCAGCCCGAAGACCGCCTCGCTTCGCATGCGTTCGATCCATTCGACTCCGCGCATCAGATAGACGAAGACGACGCCCGCCAGCAGGAAGCCGATGACACTGGGGATCGACGAGGCGCCGACGATCAGAATGGTGAGAGGAACCCAGAACCACACCAGCGCGATCGCGGCGCCGGTGACCATCGACGCCGTCGGAACCACGCCGATGCTGCGGGCGGGGGCAGGCCGCACCTGATTCTCGGTATCGACGGGGGCGACGGCGGCCTCTGGACTCGTGTCGGTGACTGCGACCATGCCTATCAACCTATGGATCCGGCGCGGTCCACGAAACGGCGTTTTCCTCCCGACCCGGTAAGGAAAACCCCCAGAATCTAGGATTTCGGCTTGCGCTACTTCGGGGCGCTGAGCTCGAGCGCGATGTTGTCGGGGTCGCGAAACTCAAGAATGTAAGCCGGGCCGATGTCCTTTATCGGCTCATGTGCGACGCCCAGAAAATCGAGATGATCGACCGCGGAGTCCAATTCGTCTTTGCTGCCGACCCGGAACGCGAGATGGTCCAGACCGACGCGGTCCTCGTCGAAGCGGTCAGCGGCGACCGGGCGCAGCCCGATCAGTGTGCCGCCCAGGTCGTAGATCACGCCGCCGAACAGAAAGCTCAGCATCTCGCGCGTCGCGGCGTCGGCCTGTTCAGGCACCTCGAGGAGGATCGGCCAGCCGAACACGCTGTCGTAGAACTGCCGGGACTGGTCGATGTCGGTCACGGTGAGCCGGACGTGGGCAATAGACGTGGTGTTGATCGCCATAAAACCCCATCGTGCCAGAATCGCGATCGTGCACATTGGGATGACGATGCCGGTGATGGAGTCGGACCTGGACGCGTCGACGCTCCGAGAATGGGCGCAGGTGATCGATGCCGGTCCGTTCTCGTCGCTGTGCTGGGGCGAGCGCATCGCATTCAGCAACCCCGACTCGCCGACCCTGCTTGGTGCGTTGTCGGCCTGGACCGAGCGGGTGCGGTTGGTGACCACCGTCATCGTTCCCCAGCTTCACGATCCGGTCATGCTGGCCAAGGCGCTGGCCACCGGCGACATGCTCAGCGGCGGTCGACTGACGGTCGGGCTCGGCGTGGGCGGCAGGAACGAGGATTACCTCGCCGTCGGCGCGGATGTCGCGACCCAGACGATGCGCGGAATGGCCGACAGCGTCGCGGTGATGCGACGCGTATGGGCCGGCGAGAAGGTCACCGAGTCCGTCGAACCGGTCGGGCCGCAGCCGCTGCAGGCCGGTGGGCCGCAACTGCTGGTCGGCACCATGGGTCCCAAGACCGTCCGCAGTGCCGCCGCGTGGGCTGACGGGCTGGCGGGTACGACGTTGGATTTGGACGTCGACAAGGAGAACAAGCTGTTCGACGTCGCACGCGAGGCGTGGGCGCAGGCGGGCAAGCAACCTCCCCACCTGGCCACGTCGTTCTGGTTTGCGATCGGCAATGGCGATGGCACCCGGGCACAGGTCCACGAGCATCTGCGCCGCTACATGAACTGGATTCCGGTCGAGTACGTCGACGCGATGGCGCCGACCACAGGTTGGGCGGGTACCGGCGGCGAGTTGCTGGAGGTACTGCGCGGATTCGCCGCGATCGGAACTGACGAGATCCATTTGATCCCGACGAGTTCGGACATCGACCAGGTTCGGCAGGTCGCAGAAGTGGTCGAGGAGCTTCAGAGGTCGTCGTAGACCTTCTTGTAGTACGCCGACAGCGAACGCCGCCCGACGAACCGTATCAGGGTCACCGCCGCGAGACCCCTGGCACTCTTCGACGTCTGCTGCCACACGCCGTGTACGGCGCTGCCGCCCTCGTGGTGCGCCGCCGTGAGCGACATGAAGCCGCCCGTCTCGAGGTCGTCGCTTTCGGCGACCGTCAGAACCACCGAGTTCGGTTCCGACCAGTCGTAGTGCCATTTCGCCCAGAGTTTCGGGAAGTTCTGGCCCTCGCGAATGTCGGCATCGGTGTCTCCGATTCGATACACCTCGAATGCGCGGACCGACGAGGCCGGCCATCGGTGGGGGCGGTTCGGGGAGAAGTCGATCATGAGCTCGACGACTTGCGCCGGCGTCGCCGTGGTCACGAAATCGAACTCGAACCTTGTGCGCACGTGGCGAACGTATCAGGCAGGCTTGAACCATGACGACGCCGTTACCGCCTATCGTGTCCCGTTCCGAATGGGAGCAGGCGCGCGCCGAATTGCTGCTTCGGGAAAAAGAACTGACGCGGCTCAAGGACTCCGTCAGCGCGGCCCGGCGCCGCCTACCGATGGTCGAGATCACCGAGCCGTACACGTTCGATTCCGAACAGGGCGCGGTGACGCTGCTTGATCTGTTCGACGGTTGCCGGCAGCTGATCCTGCAGCACTTCATGTTCGGTAGCGATTGGGAGCAAGGATGCGACGGTTGCTCCATGATGGCCGAACACATCGGCCCGCTGTCGCATCTGCACGCGAAAGACACGTCGTTCGTGTTGGTTTCGCGCGCTGCACTGCCCAAGCTGCTGGAATTCCGTGACCGGATGGGCTGGCGGCTTCCGTGGGTGTCGTCGGGAGGCACGACGTTCAACGAGGACTTCGGCGTGACCGTCGACGGAGGGGAGCGCCAATCGGTGAGCGTGTTCCTGCGCGACGGCGGTCGCGTCTTCCACACGTGGCAGACCTTCAACCGCGGGGAGGAACCGTTCATGGTGGTGTTCGACCTGCTCGACCTCACGCCGTACGGACGGCAGGAGACGTGGGAGCAGTCACCGGACGGCTGGCCGCAGCGACCGCCGTACGAGTGGATGCGATTGGCCGACTCCTACTGATGCTGTGTGGCTAATCTCAGAGCGTGACGACACAGTGGGCGCCGAGCCGACTCGGCGATTTGAGCGGCAAGCGCATCATCGTGACCGGCGCGACGAACGGTGTGGGCCTGGGAACGGCGCGGGCGTTGGTCCGCACCGGTGCGCACGTGATTCTCGCGGTGCGCAACCTGGAACTGGGCGCCCAGCGCGCGGCCGAGATGGGCGGCGACACCTCCGTCGTCAAGCTGGACCTGGCCGACCAGTCTTCGGTGCGTGCGTTTCCCGACCTGCTCGAGGGTGACGTCGACATCCTCATCAACAACGCGGGGCTGGTCGCACAGACGCGAAGCGACACCGTCGACGGCTTCGAGATGATGCTCGGCACGAACTTCCTCGGCCCGTTCGCGTTGACCAACCTGCTGTTCGAACGGGTGCGATCGAAGATCATCAATGTCGGCTCGGACGCCCACAAAGGAGGCGTCATCGCCTTCGATGATCCGCATCTGCGCACGCGGAAGTGGTCCTCCCTTCCGGCCTACGCGCGCTCGAAATTGGCCGTCATGTTGTGGGGGCTGGAGCTGGATCGCCGTTTGCGTGAAGCGAATTCGCCGGTCACGTCGTTCCTGACACATCCGGGCTGGGTGGCTTCGAACCTGTCCAACGTCTCCGACACCCGCGTGATGTCTGCGTTTCACTCGGTGGTGACGAGAGTCGCGAACGTCATCGGCAACGACATCGACGCCGGTGCCGCGACGTCGCTGTACTGCATCAGCGAGCCCATTCCGCCGGGCAGTTTCGTGGGCATCGACGGACGGTTCGGATTCAAGGGCGGACCGACGCTCGCCGGCCGCACGGCGAACGCCTGCGACTACGAAGACGCCCAGAAGCTTTGGGAGTTCGCCGAGAGCGAGACGGGAACGACATTCCCCATCAGGGGCACGTGAGGCTGATGTCGAAGGGCTCGGTGACCTGCTTTGGCGGGGTGGTGTCGCTCTCACCAGATGCGGTGCCGATGACCGTGTAGGTGTTGCCGGTCTTGGTGGCGGTGGCGGCGCTTTCGGGCGAACTCAGGTAGACGTCGTCGACGTCGGCGAGCTCCACGCGGTGTACCAACGACGCGTCCGGCTCGAGCTCGACGACGATCTTGAGTATTGAGTTGCCCGCGGTGATGGTGGACCTGCCATTCCAGTACTTACACACCACCGGGCCTCGGACATCCACCGGCTTGCCGCCTATGGTCGCGGCGACGGGAAGGGGCGCGGGGGGAGCGATCTCCGGCAGTTTCGCCTTCAGGATCTCCAGTTGACGCCGAGCGACCGAATCGATGAGTTCCGTTGGTAATCCTTCGAGCTTGCCGTAGGGGCCGTCGAACTCGAGCGTGACGACGGCGTTCTGTTCGGAGAACGTGAGCACCGTGATACCCGTGATTTGATCCAGCGACGTCCCCGCGATCACCGATCCGTTGGTTCCGATCGGCGACGGCTCCCACCTGCCCGAGACGTTTGATATTCCATTCCTGGTCAATTCGAGCACCCTCGCGGCTTCGGCAGGGTCGGCCAGGACTCTGATGGTGGAACCGATCATCGAAGAGTCCTCGGCGAAGAAGCGCCCGCTGACGCCGGCGTCGCCGTTCGGGTTGAGGATCGGCGGCTCAGCGGTGAAGGGTTCCGATGAGTCGATGTTTTCGGTCGTGATGAGCAGGGTGCTGTAATCAGCGGGCGTCGCGGCGTCAGTGGTCGCAGACTCACTGGCCGTACCGCTCGCAGGCTCCGACGGAACCGGCGATGCCTGACCGTCGCTCTTGCTGCAGCCTGCGAGCACACATAGGAATGCCACACCTGCTGCGGTCAGCCTGATCGGGGCGGCAGCCTTCACCACGTCGTCCCTCCTGTGCGAGCCCATAACCTGCGCGGACGGGTGCGGGATCACGATAAGTCAGCCGGGAAGCCGGCAACACGGGATTGCTCAGGCGCTGATCGAATCGGTCGCCTCGGGCGCGCTGTCCTCCCCGCCGCAGCCCCGCATCATCGAGCCGAGGTTGGTTTGGTCGTATTCGGCGGGCAGTGTGGAGTCGAGGAACCGCTCGACGACGGAGACGAAGCGGTCGGGGTGGTCGCGAAAAGGCATGTGCCCGGAGCCTTCGAAGATCTCCAAGCGTGAACCGGGCATTGCCTCGTGAGCTATCCGCGCGTGGCTCGCCGGGATCACCATGTCGTCTTCGCCCCAGATGATCTGCTTGGGGATCGATGGCATGAGGTACGCGCGATCGAGCATGGTGATGAACTGTCCGCGGCCGTCCACCACACCTCGCACCGTCCGCGCGAACGCCGACAAAGCCTTCGGATCGGCCAGCCGGGCGAGCAGATCGATACCGCTGCCCAGATCGCGTCCGTGCTTGGTCGAACCGAGCAGCGACTTGGCGGCGCGGCCGGCGAATTTCAGGGCGGGGACCGCGCCCGGGAGGCGCAACGCGGCCAGCGACTCGGCTCCCATCGGCACTGCTGCCAGTCGCAGAGCCGGGGTGACGTCCTTCGTCACACCGCCACAGCTGACCAGCACGATGCGTTCCACCATATGGGGGTATTGGTAGGCAAACTGTGCGGCGATGCCGCCACCAAGGGAGTGACCCACCAGGGTGACGCGGTCGATACCGAGTACGGCGAGAAGGTCGCGCATGCCGTTGGCGAAGGACGCCAGTGAGTAGTCGGCGCGCGGCTTGTCGGAGTCACCGTGGCCCAGGAGGTCCGGCGCGATGACCGTAAATCGTTGCGCAAGTTTGGAATGCACGCTGTCCCAGGTCGTCGAGTTGTCGCCGACTCCGTGGATCAACAGCACCGCGGGGCCCGATCCGGCGATGCGAAAGGCACGGCGATAGCCGTGAACGGTGCGGAACTGAAGCGACGGCGCGACCTTGCGGGCCGGCCGCAAGTCAGGACGTGAAGCAGGCACTGGGTCTCTCCCTTCGTCAGGCGTTTGGAGGAGCCTTAAAGGGAGCACTTGGGAATTCCTTGGAGACCGGTGGTGGCTGCGCCGACGTGGGCGGCGTCCTCGGCGGTGACTCAGCGGTGTTCCAGTGAACTAGTCGCCGGAAGTCAGCATTCGAAATGGTGTTTGGTTGCGGCGAAGTGGCGCAACGCGTCGTGGACGGCGAATGACCGATGCCATCGCCGTCGTCCCCTCCAACCGCAGTCGCAGCACGCATATCCGCCGATCCACGCGTCGACGATGTACGACTGCGGCGCACCAACATCGTCCTGGAGCGGAGGCGTCAGGCGCGGTGGACGGCTTTTGTCGGGGCCGTTGGTTGATGCAAGCGCCGACACGACCGTGTAGGCGATGGATATCAACACGCAGACGACGCTAGCAAAAATGTCGGGTGCGGGACAGCTACCGTAATTTGGCCCTCTACCGGGAGATTAAACCCAAAAATGGGACAGCGAGTGCAAAGACAGCACAAGATCGAGCTTCCCTCCCGCCGGGCCAGGGTCAATATCATCAATCGTCGATGAAGTGGCAGGTAGGCCGAGCGCGGAGTCTGCCGGGGGCCACACCCGGCGCCGGCTGGGTGCTCAACAGCATCGCGATGACCGTGCCGGACGCGACAACCCACCGGGCACCTACATGGAGGTTTCGAGCACGCCGGCTGAACAAGTGGGGCGGGTGAACGCTCGCCGGGGGCTACGCTGACGTATATGGCTGAGTCGATGGCCGCGAAGCGGGCCGCAAACGCTGTCGCGAACTTCGTTGCGGCTCAGCGATATACGCGTGACGAAGTATTCGCCGATCCATGTCCGGTGCCCAGCGAATCGGGTGCCCACGGCTGGTGGTTTCGCGATATCCCCGGTGACATCGATATTTCGGGGTGCGAACAACGCGACGGCTGGGCGCTGCTCTATGTCGGAATCAGCCCCGGCCCACCCCGGGCCGGAAGCAAGCAGCAGAACCAGCAGGATCTTCGCAAACGCATCCGGTATCACTTCGGAGCCGGCAATGCGAGCGCAGACGGTTCCACCCTGCGCAAATCGCTCGGGGTTCTGCTCGGCGACCGACTCGGCTTCGCGCTGCGCCGGATCGGTTCGGGGAAGCGACAGACCTTCGCGGGCGGCGAAGCGGTCCTGACCCAGTGGATGGCCGAGAACGCCGCGGTGTCGTGGGTACTGCACCCGGAGCCGTGGTACCTGGAACCAAAGCTGATCAACGCGCTGGATCTCCCGCTGAACTTTCAGGACAACGAGCGCAACAGGTTTGCGCCGGAACTCAAGCGTCTGCGTCGGGATGCGGCCGTTAAGGCAGCCAAGATGCGCGTGCTCGCGGAGTGGTCGTAGGCCCAGAGTCACGGCGTTGATGGTGAAACATGTTGTGCTCCAGGGTCTTTATCCCGGTGTCGCATTGACCCGTCCCTCCGGTGAACCTGCATCCGCCATCGGCCGTCGACCACGACGTTCAACCACTGGCATGTCTACACCATCGAATGGGCCCCCGGCCGGGTCAGGCTTCTGATCGATGACGCCGTGGTGCTCGACACAACGCGGTACGTCCCGACGAAGCCGATGCGCTGGCACCTACAGACCGAGACGGAAGGGACCGGGACCAACCGCGGCAATCTGTTGGTCGATTGGGTGTCCATCTGGTCATATGCGGGGAGCTGACGGCCGCACGAGCTCTTAGGGCAGACGGCGATCAGATGGGTGAAAAGCCAAGTCCCAAAATATGCTTGGCGATCGAGGCCCGAGGGTACCCGGGCACGCCTGGTCATGCCGGCTGGACGGTTCGGGGTTCCGCCGTCGCCGAAGCGGTATTTGGACTGTAAACCCGTTGGGGCTCAACACCATCAGGCCGACACCGCTCGTCGCAAGATGACGATTCGCGACTATCATCGGATACCTGATCAGTACCGAGCTGATTCCCTGCAACTATTGGTCATTTTTAGCTCGACACGATGGCCCACGGTGCTGCGTTGCTCATGAGCTGGGACGCTATCGGCGGGCGCCGAGTCCTTTAGGAAGCTCCAAGCCCAAGCCGGGAGGGTCGACTCAGCACGTACTTCTCAATCTCTCGGCTCAGGAAGGTGGAACATGGTTCGGAAGTTGGAGCAGCGCCCGACCCGGGTGCGGGGCGCATTGGACAGGTTTGGCCCGCCACTCGAAAGCATCGGCAGTGTTCTCAGTAGCGCAAAAGATGAGGCTGCAGCTCAACCGCAAGAATCGCTGGAGTTGAAGCGCCGTCCATAGGACCGCCGTTTCGAGTGGGAGGGCCAGGGTATCCGGATGTGAGCGGCGTCACACCGCCGCCTCGAAGGAAGAAGCAAAACATGACCAACCCGGAAACAGAGTCCCAGCAAGTGGATGGCGGGCCAGGCACACACAACACCGGATCAGACGAACCCATCAAGGACGCGGACCGCCCGGCCGGCACCGTTGACCCTGATGCCAACCCGCCCATCAGCGACCCAGACGATAAGACCACTGGTGTCGGTGGTGTGGCCAATAGCCCCTCCCAATAGACCGAAGCCGCTCGACCGCCAAACCAGCGCCAAAGACATTGACACGGAAGATGATTCGGGCACAGGTGGGGCGAGCAGACCAGAGAAAGATTCGGAGTATCGGTCTCCGAGGCCGCAGGACACCCCCGGTGGGCGACGGCCTCGCCGGCTGACGAGCGGCCAGCCTCGCAGGGCTCGGAAACGAGAGTGACGATGAAGGTGCGGAGGCACCAGCCTACGTACCGGCACCCGCCGCGGCGAAGATAAACCGCGACCTGGCGATAGATATGGCAGACCTTCCACATGTTCGGCCCGCCGTTGAGAGGTGAGGGCCGGCCGAAAGACCGGACCCACTAGCGGGCTGCCAGGCTGTCAGGTGCCGTTCATCGGTTAGCCGATGCACGGATCAGTGGTGGTTGGCGACACCAAGGAGTCTCGGGTGTGCACGTATCTGTGCTGGTCAGATGGTGCCCCCGGCAGGATTCGAACCTGCGGCCTTCTGCTCCGGAGGCAGACGCTCTATCCCCTGAGCTACGGGGGCGCACGGGTTTGAACCTGCGCCAATGGGCGTCGACAGCCTAACGCATCGAAATGACCGGAAACCGATTCGGGGCCTGACCACGTCAGACCATAGGATGGACCCTCGTGACCCCAGCCGACTTGGCCGAGCTGCTCAAGACCACCGCGGCCGCGGTGCTTTCCGAGCACGGACTCGACAGCGCCGCGCTGCCGGACATGGTCACTGTCGAGCGCCCGCGTAACCCCGAGCATGGCGATTACGCCACGAATCTAGCCCTCCAGCTGGGCAAAAAGGTCGGCGCGAACCCGCGCGAGCTGGCCGCCTGGTTGGCGTCCGCGCTGGCTCAGACCGACGGGATCGCCGCCGCCGACGTCGCGGGGCCCGGCTTCGTCAATCTGCGTCTCGACGCCTCCGCCCAGGGCGTGATCATCAACAACGTCCTCGCCGCGGGCGAGGACTATGGGCACTCCGAGGAGCTCAAGGCACAGAACATCAATCTGGAGTTCGTCTCGGCGAACCCGACGGGGCCGATCCACATCGGCGGCACCCGCTGGGCCGCCGTCGGCGACGCGCTGGGCCGGCTGCTCTCGACGCAGGGTGCGTCCGTGTTACGCGAGTACTACTTCAACGACCACGGCGCCCAGATCGACCGGTTCTCCAACTCGCTGATCGCGGCGGCCAAGGGTGAGCCGACGCCCGAGGACGGTTACGCCGGCGAATACATCAAAGACATCGCCGCACAAGTGATCGCCAAAGAACCCGACGTCCTGAGCTTGCCCGACCACGAAATGCGGGAGACGTTCCGCGCCATCGGGGTCGACCTGATGTTCAGCCATATCAAGGCCTCGTTGCATGAGTTCGGCACGGACTTCGACGTCTACACCCACGAAGACTCGATGCACACGTCGGGGCGCGTCGAGCAGGCGATCGCCAAGCTGCGCGAGGCGGGCAAGGTGTACCAGAAGGATGGCGCAGTCTGGTTGCGCACCACCGACTTCGGCGACGACAAGGACCGCGTCGTCATCAAGAGCGACGGTGCGCCGGCCTACGTCGCCGCCGACATCGCCTATTACCTCGACAAGCGCGAGCGCGGGTTCGACCTGTGCATCTACATGCTCGGCGCCGACCACCACGGCTACATCGCCCGACTCAAGGCCATCGCGTCATCGCTGGGTCAGGATCCCGCCACGGTCGAGGTGCTGATCGGCCAGATGGTCAACCTGGTCCGCGACGGTCAGCCGGTGCGGATGAGTAAACGTGCAGGCACGGTGATCACGCTCGACGACCTCGTGGACGCGATCGGCGTTGACGCCGCCCGGTACTCGCTGATCCGATCCTCGGTGGACACCCCCATCGACATCGATCTGGCGTTGTGGTCGTCGGCATCCAACGAAAACCCGGTCTACTACGTGCAGTACGCGCACGCTCGGCTCTCCGCCCTGGCTCGTAACGCCGCCGAGCTCGGCCTTGCCGCGAGCACCGAGCACCTCGAGCTGCTTACACACGACAAAGAGGGCGCGCTGATCCGCAACCTCGGCGAGTTCCCCCGAGTACTGAAAACCGCTGCGACTCTGCGTGAACCGCACCGCGTCTCTCGTTACCTCGAAGACTTGGCCGGTGACTATCACCGGTTCTACGACTCGTGCCGCGTGTTGCCCCAGGGCGATGAAGCGCCGAATGATCTGCATTCCGCGCGCCTGGCGCTGTGCGATGCCACACGCCGAGTCATCGCCAACGGTCTGGGCATCCTCGGTGTCAGCGCTCCGGAGCGGATGTGATCGCGCACCCGGCCGGCCCACGGCACGCCGAAGAAGTCCACCACGGTGGTGCGCCGCCGCGTCCGCTCTCGGCGGCCGAGGTCTTGCTACTCGCGCCGAATGTCTGGCCGCGCAACACGGTTCGCGGTGACGACGGCGTGGTATCTATCGCCGGAGTGTCCGTCGCCGACATCGCCGCGCAGTTCGGCACCCCGACGTTCGTGATCGACGAGGATGACTTCCGGTCGCGATGCCGGGAGATCGCTGCGGCGTTCGGCGGCGGACAGAACGTGCGCTACGCGGCCAAGGCGTTCATGTGCTCAGAGGTTGCCCGCTGGATCGCTGAAGAGGGGTTGTCCCTCGACGTCGCGACCGGCGGCGAGATGGCCGTCGCACTTCACGCCGGCTTCCCTGCTGACCGGATTGCGTTGCACGGCAACAACAAATCGGTCGCAGAGCTGACTGCCGCCGTCAAAGCGGGCATCGAGCACGTGGTGGTCGACTCGATGGTCGAGATCGAGCGGCTCGACGAAATCGCCGGAGCGGCGGGAGTCGTACAGGATGTCCTGGTCCGCGTCACCGTCGGCGTCGAGGCGCACACCCACGAGTTCATCTCGACCGCGCACGAAGACCAGAAGTTCGGCCTGTCGCTGGCCAGTGGCGCGGCCCTGACCGCCGTGCGTCGGGTATTCGCAACCGACCATCTGCGCCTGGTGGGCCTGCACAGCCACATCGGATCCCAGATCTTCGATGTCGCCGGGTTCGAGATTGCCGCGCATCGCGTCATCGGCCTGCTGCGCGACGTCGTCGCCGAGTTCGGCGTCGAGAAGACGTCGCAGATGTCGATCGTCGACCTCGGTGGGGGACTGGGCATTTCCTATCTGCCACAGGATGATCCGCCGCCGGTCGCCGACCTAGCCGCCAAGCTGAGCGCGATCGTCCGCGAGGAGTCGGCGGCGGTCGGGCTGCCCACCCCCCAACTGGTCGTCGAGCCCGGTCGCGCGATCGCAGGCCCCGGCACCATCACGCTCTATCAGGTCGGCACCGTCAAAGATGTGGCGGTCGCAACCGACCGGTACCGCCGCTACGTCAGCGTCGACGGCGGCATGAGCGACAACATCCGTACCTCGTTGTATGGCGCAGAATATGACGTCCGCCTGATCTCACGCGCCAGTGAAGGTTCATCGATACTGGGTCGGGTGGTCGGAAAGCATTGCGAGAGTGGCGATATCGTCGTGCGCGACACCTGGGTGCCTGACGACATCAGGCCGGGCGATCTGCTCGGCGTCGCAGCCACCGGTGCCTACTGCTATTCGATGTCAAGCCGTTACAACCTCATCGGTCGCCCGGCGGTCGTGGCCGTGCGCGACGGGCAAGCCCGCCTGATTCTGCGCCGGGAAACGGTCGACGATCTACTCAGTCTGGAAGTGGGGTAAGCACATGAGCACCGAGGAAAAGCCCATCGGCGTAGCGGTCCTGGGTTACGGCAACGTGGGTAGCCAGGTCGTACGCATCATCGAGGAGAGTGCGCAGGACCTCGCGGCCCGCATCGGTGCCCCCTTGGTGCTGCGTGGTATCGGAGTGCGCCGCGTCGCCGACGACCGAGGCGTCCCAGTCGACATGCTGACCGACAACATCGACGAACTCGTGTCGCGAGACGACGTCGACATCGTCGTCGAGCTGATGGGGCCGGTCGAACCCGCGCGCAAGGCCATCCTGTCCGCTCTCGAGCAGGGCAAGTCCGTCGTCACCGCCAACAAGGCGCTGATGGCCGTATCCACCGGCGAATTGGCCCAGGCGGCCGAACACGCCCACGTCGACTTGTATTTCGAGGCGGCCGTGGCCGGTGCTATCCCCGTCATCCGTCCGCTGACCCAATCGCTTGCGGGTGACACCGTGATCCGGGTCGCCGGCATCGTGAACGGCACCACGAACTACATCCTCTCCGAGATGGACAGCACGGGCGCTGACTACGCCGCAGCGCTGGCCGATGCGAGCGCGCTCGGCTACGCCGAGGCGGATCCGACCGCCGACGTCGAGGGATATGACGCCGCCGCCAAGGCTGCGATCCTCGCCTCGATCGCCTTCCACACCCGTGTAACCGCCGAAGACGTGTACCGCGAGGGCATTACGAAGGTCACCTCGGCCGACTTCGTCTCGGCGCGCGCACTCGGCTGCACGATCAAGTTGCTCGCGATCTGCGAGCGGCTCACCACAGACGAAGGGCAGCAGCGGGTTTCGGCCCGCGTCTACCCGGCGCTGGTGCCACTGACCCACCCCCTCGCCTCGGTCAACGGCGCCTTCAACGCGGTCGTCGTCGAGGCCGAGGCCGCGGGACGGCTGATGTTCTACGGCCAGGGTGCCGGTGGAGCCCCGACCGCCTCCGCGGTGATGGGTGATCTGGTGATGGCCGCGCGAAACCGAGTGCAGGGTGGCCGAGGCCCGCGGGAGTCCAAGTACGCCAAGCTGCCGATCTCGCCCATCGGCTTCATCCCCACCCGGTACTACGTGAGCATGAACGTCGCCGACCGTCCCGGTGTGTTGTCAGCTGTGGCAGCCGAATTCGGTAAGCGTGAGGTCAGCATCGCCGAAGTGCGCCAGGAGGGCATGGTCGACCCAGAAGGCCAACGGTGCGGCGCGCGCATCGTCGTCGTCACCCACCAGGCGACCGACGCCGCACTTTCCGAAACCGTCGAGGCGCTGGCCGACCTCGATGTCGTGGAGGGCATCAACAGCGTGCTTCGACTGGAAGGAACCAGCGAATGAGCGATGATCCGCTTGCGCGACGAGCAGTGAGCACAGTCCCGCCAAAGGCCGTTCATCAACCCTGGCCCGGGTTGATCGCCGCCTATCGAGATCGCCTTCCGGTCGAGGACAACTGGACACCGATCACATTGCACGAGGGCGGTACGCCGCTGCTGCCCGCGCCTCGACTGTCCGAATTGACCGGCTGCACCGTGCATTTGAAGGTCGAGGGCCTCAACCCGACGGGTTCCTTCAAGGACCGGGGTATGACGATGGCCGTCACCGAGGCCGTCGCTCGCGGCCAGCAGGCGGTGCTGTGCGCGTCCACCGGCAACACCTCCGCGTCGGCGGCTGCCTACGCGGCCAGGGCGGGTATCACCTGCGCCGTGCTGATTCCCCAGGGCAAGATCGCGATGGGCAAGCTCGCCCAGGCCGTCATGCACGGCGCGAAGATCATCCAGATCGACGGCAACTTCGACGATTGCCTCGAGTTGGCGCGCAAGCTGACCAACGACTATCCGACGGTGTCGCTCGTCAACTCGGTCAACCCGTTCCGCATCGAGGGACAGAAGACCGCCGCATTCGAGATCATCGACGCTCTCGGCGCCGCACCGGACGTGCATTCTCTGCCCGTGGGCAACGCGGGGAACATCACCGCGTACTGGAAGGGCTACCAGGAATACCACCGCGACGGGATTTCCGACCGACTGCCACGCATGTTGGGCACGCAGGCCGCGGGCGCCGCACCCTTGGTGCTAGGTGAGCCGGTGACCAATCCCGAGACGATCGCCACGGCCATTCGGATCGGCTCACCCGCGTCGTGGGCGACGGCCGTCGAGGCCCGGGAGCAGTCCGACGGTCGATTCGTCGCCGCCACCGACGAGGAGATCCTCGCCGCCTATCACCTGGTGGCCCGCACCGAGGGCGTGTTCGTCGAGCCCGCCTCGGCCGCGAGCATCGCCGGGCTGCTCAAGTCGATCGAGGACGGCTGGGTCGCCAAAGGCTCGATGGTGGTGTGCACGGTCACCGGAAATGGGCTCAAGGATCCCGACACGGCGCTCAAAGGCATGCCGGTCGTGACCCCGCTACCAGTCGACCCGTCAGCCGTGGCCGAGATGCTGGGCCTGGTCTAGCAGGTGCCCTTGTGACGCAGACTCTGCCCGTCGGTCTGACGGCCACCGCCGTCGTTGCGGCCTCGAGCGCGAACTTGGGTCCGGGCTTTGACAGCCTCGGCCTGGCGTTGAGCCTGTACGACGAGATCGTCGTCGAAGTCACCGAATCCGGCCTCGTGGTCGAAGTCGAGGGCGAGGGCGCAGGGCAGGTCCCGCTGGACTCGTCGCATCTGGTCGTGCGCGCGATCGAGCACGGGCTGCAGAACACAGGGTTTCAGGTCGCCGGTCTTAAGGTCATCTGCCGCAACGGCATTCCGCATTCCCGAGGTCTCGGCTCGTCGGCCGCGGCCGTCGTCGGCGGCCTTGCCGTCGTCAACGGCCTTGTGACGCAGGTGGGTTCGGAGCCGCTGAGCGACGCCGAGTTGATCCAGCTGGCGAGTGAGTTCGAGGGTCATCCCGACAACGCGTCCGCGGCGGTGCTCGGTGGGGCAGTGGTGTCGTGGACCGAACACGAAGGCGTGTTGCCGCGCTACTCGGCGGTGCCGATCCAGCTGCATCCGGACATCCATCTGTTTCCCGCGATCCCCGAAGAGCGCTCCTCGACGGCCGAGACGCGGGTCCTGCTCCCGGAGCACGTCAGCCACACCGATGCCCGGTTCAATCTGAGCCGCGCCGCATTGCTGGTGGTGGCGCTGACGCAGCGCCCCGACCTGTTGATGGAGGCCACCGAAGACGTCTTGCACCAGCCGCAGCGAGCCGCCGCCATCCCCCGGTCCGCGGAATACCTGCGGATTCTCCGGCGTTGTGACGTTTCAGCGGCTCTGTCCGGAGCCGGACCTGCGGTTATCGCATTGAGTACGCAATCGGAGTTGCCGGCGAAAGCCGTTGAGTATGGCATCGCAAACGGGTTCACCGTCAGTGAGATGAGGGTCGGCGAGGGCGTGCGATGGACATCGGGCGTCGTTGCCCGGACTTGATCTGTGCTGGGTCGCACCGACAACAGGAGTCACATCCGAACCAGTGTCTTTCTTGCTTCCAGCACGGAAGCGGGTTATTCTCGCTCTCGTCCAGCAATTGCAGCGTCTCTGCCTGCGTCGACACTAGGACGACCACTCTTCTTTCAAGTGCTCATCTCGTGGACTGACGGTTCGCCGTTTTGCGGCGAATCCCGGCGATCACTGTCGCAGAGGCAATGGTGGGACCCCCGCGTTCAGCGGATTAGCTGATCGCACGAACCCCCGCATGACTTGATCAGCGAGGGAAAGAAAGGAAATCCGTGACCGAAACGGACCTGATCACGGCTGGCGGTAACAGCGATAACGACCAGCTGCCGAGCCCCGTGAATTCAGACATCTCGACTCCCGCGGCCGAGGAAGCGTCCAACAGCACGCCCACCGCGGAAACCGCACCGACCGCCAGCCAAGAAAAAGACGTAGCGTCCGGCAACCGTGCAGGCTCACTATCGACGATGGTGCTGCCCGAACTGCGGGCACTGGCCAAGCAGATCGGCGTCGAGGGCGCCTCCGGAATGCGCAAGAGCGACTTGGTCGCCGCCATCCGTGAGCGTCGCGGCGAATCCAACGGCACGACCCCCAAGGCCGCCGACGCCGCCCCGGCAGAGCCCGCCGCCGAGTCGGCGACCGCTTCTGAGACGACGACGGAGTCCGGCGAGCAGACCGAGCAACAGCGCCCACGCCGTGAGCGTCGCGGGGCCTCCCGCGGATCGGGTGCCCCCAGCGGCTCCGACCAGTCCGCACAGGGCCGTCAGGATGCGAAGCCCGATGCCGACGAGCAGCCCGCCAAACAGCGCGACAAGTCCGAAAGCGACAAGTCCGACAGCGGTAGGTCTGACGGCGACAAGTCCGATGGCGGCGACCAGCAGGGCGGCCAGCAGAACCGCAACAACCAGAACAATCAGAACAACCAGAACAATGACGACGACGGCGAGGGCCGCGGGGGTCGCCGGGGTCGCCGGTTCCGTGACCGCAGGCGCCGTGAGCGTGGCGGTGAAGGTGGCGGCGGGGGAGACCGCGACACCGAGTTGCGCGAGGACGATGTCGTACAACCGGTTGCCGGCATCCTCGACGTGCTCGACAACTACGCGTTCGTCCGCACCTCGGGCTACCTGGCCGGCCCCAACGACGTGTACGTGTCCATGAACATGGTTCGCAAGAACGGTCTGCGCCGCGGCGACGCGGTGACCGGCGCCGTCCGCGTCCCCAAGGAGGGCGAAGGTGGCGGTCAGAATCCGCGGCAGAAGTTCAATCCGCTCGTGCGGTTGGACACGGTCAACGGTGGACCCGTTGAGGACGCCAAGAATCGCGACGAGTTCACCAAGCTGACCCCGCTGTACCCGAACCAGCGGCTGCGCCTGGAGACGACATCGGAGAAGCTGACGACCCGTCTGATCGACCTGATCATGCCGATCGGCAAGGGGCAGCGTGCTCTGATCGTGTCTCCGCCCAAGGCCGGTAAGACCACGATCATGCAGGACATCGCGAACGCGATCACCAAGAACAATCCGGAATGCCACCTGATGGTCGTGCTCGTCGACGAGCGTCCGGAAGAGGTCACCGACATGCAGCGTTCGGTCAAGGGTGAGGTCATCGCCTCGACCTTCGACCGCCCGCCGTCAGACCACACTCAGGCTGCCGAGCTCGCCATCGAGCGCGCCAAGCGACTCGTCGAGCAGGGCAAGGATGTCGTCGTGCTGCTCGACTCGATCACCCGACTGGGCCGCGCCTACAACAACGCGTCGCCGGCCTCGGGCCGGATCCTGTCCGGTGGTGTCGACTCGACCGCGCTGTATCCGCCCAAGCGGTTCCTCGGCGCGGCCCGCAACATCGAGTTCGGTGGTTCTCTCACGATCATCGCCACCGCCATGGTGGAGACCGGTTCGACCGGTGACACCGTGATCTTCGAGGAGTTCAAGGGCACCGGAAACGCCGAGCTCAAGCTGGACCGCAAGATCGCCGAGCGACGCGTGTTCCCGGCAGTCGACGTCAACCCGTCGGGCACCCGTAAGGACGAGCTGCTGCTCTCGGCTGACGAGTTCGCGATCGTGCACAAGCTGCGCCGCGTGCTCTCGGGCCTCGACCCGCACCAGGCCATCGACTTGCTGATGAGCCAGCTGCGCAAGACCAAGAACAACTACGAGTTCCTGGTTCAGGTCTCCAAGACGGCTCCGGGCTCCGGGGACAACGACTAGGTAGCGAATTCGGCGCGCGTACCGCCCGTTGGGGTACGTATGCGCGCCGAAATCACACGGCGGGGTCGGCTTTCAGGCCGGGCATCACGTAGCGGCGCACGTGGATGAGTACCGCGTCGGCGTTCTCCGGATCGAAGGTGTCGCCCGGCACGGTCGCGAGCGAAATCATCACGCGCGCCACCCATTCCGATGCTTCGGCAATGTCGATGTCGGGATGGATCTCGCCACGATCACGGGCGGCGACGAGGTAGCGCGACCAGAAATCCGCCAGGTCGGGCACCAGTCCCTGGACACCTGCCCCCGCGCAAGCGGCGAATTCCTCGGGCTCCTCCATACGCAGCTTCATCAGCAGCGCACCCGGATCGTCGTACGCGGTGCGGGCGTGCCTGATGCCCAGCGCCATCTGGCGGTCCAGACCCTCGACCTGCTCCAGCATCGCGTGCGCGTCAGACCAATACGCTTCGTTCAACCGCACGATCGCCGCGCCGAGCAGCGTGACCTTGTCCGGGAAGTGGCGGTACAACCAGCCGCGGGATACGCCGGCGACCTCGGCCACCTCGGACACCGTGGTCGCGCGGATCCCTTTCGCACGCATGCAGATCTCCGCCGCGTCGGTCAGTCGGTCGCGAACGCTCTTGGTCGCAGTGCCGGTTGTCACCTGGGCATTGTGGCACGGTAGACAGACTCTCAGATCTGTTCAGCCGCAGAGGTCACGCCAGAGCGGGCCGAGGAATAGCGACCCCGTCGCATGCGTTTAGGCCGTTGGCGGTTGACCTGGCATAATGGCGCCGACACCCTCGGTTCCGGTTCACGCCGTACCTCCTGGTCAACGGAGGGGCGACCCGGGGCCCACGATTGAAGAGGAAACCATGAAATCAGGCATTCATCCTGACTACGCCGACACCACGGTGATCTGCGGCTGCGGTAACACGTTCACCACCCGCAGCACCAAGAAGGGCGGCCAGATCCACGTCGAGGTCTGCTCGCAGTGCCACCCCTTCTACACCGGCAAGCAGAAGATCCTCGACAGCGGCGGCCGTGTGGCCCGCTTCGAGAAGCGCTACGGCAAGCGAGCCGGGGCGAGCGCAGCGACGGGATCAAACAAGGGCGCGGGCGACAAGTCGGCCGAAACAAGCACAGACAACTAGCTGTCTTCCCGACGCCCGATGCTGCGCACGAGCGCAGCCCGGGCGTCGGTTTGCGTTTGGCGCAAGAACCGAGGGAGTGCACTGCAGGTAAGGAGGACGACATGGCCGACACGGCACCCGTGATCGAGGCATTGCTCGCCGAGCACGCCGACCTCGAGCGCCAGCTCTCCGATCCCAACCTGCATGCGGATGCGTCTGCCGCGCGGAAGGTCGGCCGCCGGTTCGCCCAGGTTTCGCCGATCGTCGCTACCTACCGCAAGCTCGAGGCTGCCCGCGGCGATCTCGACGCTGCACGGGAACTGGCCGCCGACGACGAGTCGTTCGCCGCCGAGGTGCCCGAACTGGAGGCCACCGTCGAGCAACTCGACACCCAGCTGACCGATCAACTCTCACCCCGCGACCCGCACGACGCCGACGACATCGTTCTCGAGGTGAAGTCCGGTGAGGGAGGCGAGGAGTCGGCACTGTTCGCCGCCGACCTGGCGCGTATGTACACCCGCTACGCTGAGCGGCACGGCTGGTCCGTCACCATGCTCGACGAGACCACCTCCGACCTGGGTGGCTACAAGGACGCGACGCTGTCGATCAGGAGCAAGGGCGATACGGCCGACGGGGTGTGGTCGCGCCTCAAGTTCGAGGGCGGCGTGCACCGTGTGCAGCGGGTGCCGGTGACCGAGTCGCAGGGCCGCGTGCACACGTCGGCCGCGGGCGTGCTCGTCTACCCCGAACCCGAAGAGGTCGAGGAAGTCCAGATCGACGAATCGGATCTGCGCATCGACGTGTACCGGTCCTCGGGTAAGGGCGGCCAGGGCGTCAATACGACCGACTCGGCCGTGCGCATCACGCACCTGCCCACCGGCATCGTCGTCACGTGCCAGAACGAGCGCAGCCAGCTGCAGAACAAGGCACGCGCGCTGCAGGTGCTTGCCGCCCGGTTGCAGGCACTCGCTGAGGAGCAGGCGCAGGCCGACGCGTCGGCGGACCGGGCCAGCCAGATCCGCACCGTCGACCGCAGCGAGCGGATCCGCACCTACAACTACCCCGAGAACCGGATTGCCGATCACCGGATCAACTTCAAGGCGCACAACCTCGATCAGGTCCTCGACGGCGACCTCGATGCTCTGTTCGACGCGCTGGCCACCGCCGACAAGCAGTCCCGGCTTCAGCAAGCATGACCCGGCCCGGCCGGGTGCCAGCCTGCGCCAACATCCGCCAGGCGATCGATGCCGCCGAGGCGGCACTGGCGCGGGCGGGAGTCGGATCGCCACGGGCTGACGCGGAACTGCTTGCCGCATTCGCCGCCGGTGTGGAGCGCGGACGGTTGGCATTCTTCGCCCCCGAATCGGACTTCTACGAAACCTATGACCGACTCGTCGCCGAGCGCGTCAGCCGCAAGCCGCTTCAGCACATCGTCGGAACCGCAGCGTTCGGTCCGGTCACCGTCCAGGTCGGTCCCGGTGTGTTCGTACCGCGGCCAGAAACCGAAGCGATGCTGGAATGGTCTGTTGCACAACAGCTGTCGCCGAACCCGGTGATCGTCGATCTGTGCACCGGTAGCGGCGCGCTGGCGTTGGCCCTTTCGAAGTTCTGGCCCGCCGCCCGCATTGTCGCCGTCGACGACTCGCAGAGCGCACTCGAGTACGCGGCGCGCAATCTCGCAGGCGCCGGCGTCGAACTGCTGCGCTCCGACGTCACCGAACCGGGCCTGCTTCCCGAACTCGACGACTCAGTGGATCTGCTCGTCGCCAACCCGCCCTACATTCCCGACGGTGCGAATCTGGAACCCGAAGTCGCCGAACATGATCCACCGCACGCGCTGTTCGGCGGGCCGGACGGGATGGGTGTCATCGAAGCCATCGCCGACCTCGCCGGCCGATGGCTGCGCGCCGGCGGGCTCTGCGCCGTCGAGCACGACGACACCACTGCCGCGCAGACGGTCGAAGCGTTCGCCCGGACAGGGCGATTCGACGACATCACCAGTCGCTTCGACCTGACGGGTCGGCCCCGCTTCGTCACTGCGGTCCGGAACCGGTGAGAAACTGGACTTCATGACGGAGATGTTCGACTGCCTCGATGAGCAGACGCGGGCGATCGGTATCGCCTCGGCCGTCAGCGCGGTCAAGGGCGGCAGTCTGGTGGTGATGCCGACCGACACGGTTTACGGCATCGGCGCCGACGCCTTCGACAGCGAGGCCGTTTCGGCTCTGCTGTCGGCCAAGGGTCGCGGTCGAGACATGCCGGTTCCGGTGCTCGTCGGGTCCTGGCACACGATCGAGGGGCTGGTGTACTCCGTCCCGAACACCGCCCGCGAACTCATCCGCGCCTTCTGGCCGGGTGCCCTCAGTCTCGTGGTGCGGCAGGCGCCGTCGCTGCAATGGGACCTAGGCGACGCACACGGCACCGTCATGGTGCGCATGCCGCTGCACCCCGTGGCCATCGAGCTGCTGCGCGAAGTCGGGCCGATGGCGGTGTCGAGCGCGAACATCTCGGGTCGGCCCGCCGCCGTCACCGCGAAAGACGCGCGCGACCAACTCGGCGACCTCGTCGAGGTCTACCTCGACGCCGGACCGTCGCAGCAGCAGGCGGCGTCGACGATCGTGGACCTGACCGGTGCACATCCCCGGGTGCTACGCCAGGGGCCGGTCACCGTCGATGCGGTGGCGAAGGTGCTCGGCGTTGACGCGGCGACGTTGACGGACTGATCTGGGGCGACCTGAGAGAACATGGCATACGGTTCATCGGTGGTCTACGCGGCAGACAGTCTGCTGGCGCTCAGTGATCGCGGTGCAGGCGTCCCGCTTCGCGAGCTCGCGCTGGTCGGACTCACCGCAGCGATCATCACCTACTTCGCTACCGGATGGGTGCGCATCATCGCCCGCCGACTCGGCGCAGTGGCCTATCCGCGCGAACGGGACGTTCATCTGCAGCCGACGCCGCGGATGGGCGGGCTGGCGATGTACGTCGGCGTGGTCTGCGCCGTCCTGCTGGCGTCGCAGCTTCCGGCGCTCACCCGTGGGTTCGTGTACTCGTCGGGAATGCCCGCGGTCGTGGTCGCGGGCGGGCTCATCATGGCGATCGGTCTGATCGACGACAGATGGGGATTGGATGCACTGACGAAGTTCGCCGGCCAGATCACCGCGGCCAGTGTGCTTGTCACGATGGGCGTCGCGTGGAGCGTGCTCTACATCCCCGGTGTCGGCACCATCGTGCTCGACCAGGTGTCGTCGATCCTGCTGACGCTGGCGCTGACCGTCGCGATCGTCAACGCCATGAACTTCGTCGACGGGCTGGACGGCCTCGCCGCAGGCCTTGGGCTGATCACCGCATCGGCCATCTGCATCTTCTCGATCGGGCTGCTGCGCGATCACGGCGGCGATGTCCTGTTCTATCCGCCTGCCGTGATCTCGGTGGTGCTCGCCGGAGCATGCCTGGGGTTCCTGCCGCACAACTTCCATCCCGCCAAGATCTTCATGGGCGACTCGGGCTCGATGCTGATCGGCCTGATGCTGGCCGCGGCCTCGACCACGGCCGCGGGCCCGATATCGCAGACCGCATACGGCGCCCGCGACGTGTTCGCCTTGCTGTCGCCGTTCCTGTTGGTGGTCGCCGTGCTGTTCGTGCCCGCACTGGACATGCTGTTGGCGATCGTCCGGCGCACCCGCGCGGGTCGCAGCCCCTTCAGCCCGGACAAGATGCACCTGCACCACAGGCTGCTTCACATCGGTCATTCGCACCGGCGGGTGGTGTTGCTGATCTACTTGTGGGTGGGCATCATCGCGGTCGGCGCCGCGAGCACGATTTTCTTCGATCCGCGTTACACCGGCGCCGTCATGCTGGCGGCGATTCTGGTCGCGATCGTGGTGACTCTCATCCCGCTGTTGCGCCGCCGAGACGGTCAGCCAGACGAAATGTACGACAAAAGGTAGTAGACGTCTTTTATGGCTCTCACCATGTGTTAGGGTGCAGTCAGAACCCGAAAAAACCTCGCGGGTTGCCGGCCTCCGGGCCATCGGTGAGCCACCGATTAGCGCGGAACAACGACCGACAAAGGGAGCGACCCCAGGGTGATTCCAGTGAGCCCAATGCACTCCGATACGCTCGGGGCGACCACTCACAGGAACCATTCGGCAACTTCCTCTGACCGCGGGATTGAGGTGAAGCAGTGACGACGCCAGGGCATGACGCGCCGTTGGTGTTTCCGTCGGTTGCATTCCGGCCATTGCGGCTGCTCATCGTCTGCGTGGCGCTCACCGCCATCGCCGTCGCCGCGGCCTGGTTCACCGGCCATCCGTTCTTCGGTGTTTTCTTCGGTGTCGGACTGGGTCTCGGTTTGCTCAACGCCCTCCTGGTGAAGCGGGCGGTCGAGTCGATCACCGCTGAGGAACACCCGCTGAAGAAGAAGATGGCGCTGAACTCGGCGGCGAGGTTGCTTGTGATCACCGCGATCGCGCTCACCATCGCCTTCGTCTTCAGAACCAACGGCGGGCTCGGGGTGGTGTTCGGACTTGCGATCTTCCAGGCGCTCCTGGTGATGAGCACCAGCATCCCGGTGATGAAGAAGATCCGAAGCGACGGTTTGGATTACGTGGACACGGATTCGAAGGGTTGAGCAGGCTTTCATGAACTGGGCTACGACAGGGACGTCGGAGATCATTCTCGCGGCCGAGGAGGGCGGCGGTGGCGCCGCTATTCACGTCGGCCATCACACGATGGTGTTCGAGCTGTTCGGCATGACGTTCAACGGCGACACCATCATGGCGACCGGTATCACCGCGCTGATTGTCATCGCCCTTGCATTCGTGCTTCGCGCCAAGGTCACGTCGACCGGCGTTCCCGGTGGCGTGCAGCTGTTCTGGGAGGCGCTGACCATCCAGATGCGCAATCAGATCGAGAGCGCCATCGGCATGAAGGTGGCGCCCTTTGTCCTGCCGCTGTCCATCGCGATCTTCGTCTTCATCCTCATCTCCAACTGGCTGGCGGTGCTGCCGTTGCAGTACGGCGGAGCCGACGGCGCTGCGGCCGAGCTCTACAAGCCGCCCGCCTCAGACATCAACTTCGTGCTCGCGCTCGCCCTGTTCGTGTTCGTCTGCTATCACGCGGCCGGGTTCTGGCGCCGCGGCCCCCTCGGTCACCCGATCAAGGTGATCAAGGGTCACGTGGCGCTGCTGGCGCCCATCAACATCGTCGAGGAGCTCGCAAAGCCGATCTCGTTGGCACTGCGACTTTTCGGCAACATCTTCGCCGGCGGCATCCTGGTGGCGCTGATCGCAATGTTCCCGTGGTACATCCAGTGGGCGCCCAACGCGATCTGGAAGACCTTCGACCTCTTCGTCGGCCTCATCCAGGCGTTCATCTTCTCGCTGCTGACGATCCTGTACTTCAGCCAATCGATGGAGCTCGACGACGAGCATCACTGAGCGGTAGTCCGAAACAACTGAATCTTGTAGCACCAACGACCACGAACTCTGGCGGAGGCCGCCAGTTATCAAGGAGGATAAAGGAAATGGATCCAAACGCCCTCATCACCGCTGGCGCTCTGATCGGCGGTGGATTGATCATGGGTGGCGGCGCCATCGGTGCCGGTATCGGTGACGGCATCGCGGGTAACGCGTTGATCGCCGGCATCGCCCGTCAGCCCGAGGCACAGGGCCGGCTGTTCACACCGTTCTTCATCACCGTCGGTCTGGTCGAGGCGGCCTACTTCATCAACCTGGCCTTCATGGCGCTGTTCGTCTTCGCCACGCCGGGTGCGTCGTAGTTCGACAGCATGACCGAACTGACCACGACGATCCTCGCCGCGGAAGAAGGCGGGGGACAGAGCAACTTTCTGGTCCCCAACGGAACCTTCTTTGCCGTGCTGCTCATCTTCCTGATCACGCTCGCGGTGATCTGGAAATGGGTGGTGCCGCCGGTCGGCAAGGTGCTCGCCGCACGGGAAGCCATGCTGGCGAAGACGGCGGCCGACAACCGCAAGTCGGCTGAGCAGCTCGCGGCCGCACAGGCCGACTACGACGAAAAGATGGCCGGCGCGCGCAGTGAGGCGTCGGCCATCCGCGACGAGGCTCGTTCGGCCGGCCGGAAGGTCATCGAAGAGAAGCGTGCCGAGGCGAGCGGCGAGGTCGCGGACACCCTGCGAGACGCCGAGCAGACGCTGTCCCAGCAGGGTGCGGCAACGCAGACGGAGCTTTACTCGTCGGTCGATGGCCTGTCGGCCACGCTTGCCAGCAAGATTCTGGGCGTCGACGTGAAACCAGGTGGGAGCCAGTAAATGTCGACATTCATCGGCCAGCTGATCGGCTTCGCGGTCATCGTCTTCATTCTGATGAAGTGGGTCGTCCCGCTCGTGCGCGACATGATGCACAAGCAGCAGGACGCGATCCGCGCCGCTCTCGAGGAGAGCGCCGAGGCGGCGAAGAAACTCGAAGACGCCGACGCGATGCACGCCAGGGCACTTGAAGATGCCAAGGCTCAGTCGGAGAAGGTGACCGAGGAAGCGCGACAGGACTCCGAACGACTCGCGGCGCAGTTGCAGGAGCAGGCGGGCGCCGACGCCGAGCGGATCAAGGTTCAGGGCGCTCAGCAGATTCAGCTGCTACGTCAGCAGGTCATCCGACAGCTTCGCAACGGCCTCGGCGAGGGCGCGGTGCAAAAGGCTGCCGATCTGGTGCGTGATCACGTCGCTGATCCGGCCGCCCAGGCCGCGACCGTCGACCGTTTTCTCGACGAACTCGACGGCATGTCGTCGTCCACCGCGGCGATCGAGACCGGGGCGTCGGCCAGGTTGCGTTCGGCCAGCCGGCAGGCGATGGCGGCGTTGTCGGAGGAATTCGACAACGTGGCGGGCCGGTTGCGCGAACCGGGGCTGAAGACGTTGGCCGACGAATTGGCTTCGGTGGTCACGCTCCTCGTGACCGAGCCGATTCTGAACCGGCATCTCGCGGAGCCCAGCGACAACCCTGACGCCAAGGTCCGTCTCGTCGACAGCCTGCTTTCTGACAAGCTGGACACCCATACCCTGGAACTCCTGCGCACCGCGGTTTCGCAGCGGTGGTCGACCGACGCTGACCTGCTGGGCGGTATCGAGCACATCGCACGGTTGGCGCTGCTGAAACTCGCAGAGGTCAACGACGAAGTCGACGCCGTGGAGGATCAGCTCTTCCGGTTCGGCCGAGTGCTCGACGCCGAGCCGCATCTCACGGCTGTCCTGAGTGACTACACGGCGCCCGTTGACGGCCGAGTCGCCCTGCTGGACAAGGTGCTCGGAGGCGGCGACGTCAACGAGACAGCCAAGGCGCTGCTTGCGCAGACTGTGACGCTGTTGCGCGGCGAACGCGCCGACGAGGCCGTCATCGACCTGGCCGAACTGGCTGTTGCGCGGCGAGGCGAGATCGTCGCCCACGTGACAGCGGCGGCCGAACTCACCGATGCACAGCACAACCGGCTGACCGAGGTGCTCACCCGGATCTACGGGCACCCCGTGGCCGTGCAGTTACACGTCGATCCAGATGTGCTCGGCGGACTCTCGATCACCGTCGGCGATGAGGTGATCGACGGCTCGATCGCATCTCGCCTGGCGGCCGCCGAGAACCAGCTGCCGGATTGACCGAACACCACCAGACCACCCGTTAACGCTAGGCAGGAAGACGAAAAACCATGGCAGAGTTGACCATCTCCGCTGCTGACATCGAAGGCGCCATCGAGGATTACGTATCCTCGTTTTCCGCCGACACCGAGCGGGAAGAGATCGGCACCGTCATCGATGCAGGTGACGGTATCGCCCACGTCGAGGGTCTGCCCTCCGTCATGACGCAGGAGCTTCTCGAGTTCCCCGGCGGCGTGCTCGGGGTGGCCCTGAACCTCGACGAGCACAGCGTCGGTGCCGTGATCCTCGGCGACTTCGAGAAGATCGAAGAGGGTCAGCAGGTCAAGCGCACCGGCGACGTTCTCTCGGTGCCGGTGGGTGACGCCTTCCTCGGGCGCGTCATCAACCCCCTCGGAGAGCCGATCGACGGACAGGGCGACATCGAGTCCGACACCCGTCGCGCGCTCGAGCTGCAGGCGCCGTCGGTGGTTCAGCGCCAGGGCGTCTCGGAGCCGCTGCAGACCGGCATCAAGGCCATCGACGCCATGACGCCGATCGGGCGCGGCCAGCGTCAGCTGATCATCGGCGACCGCAAGACCGGCAAGACCGCCGTCTGCGTCGACACCATCCTCAACCAGCGTGAGGCATGGGAGACCGGTGACCCCGCGCAGCAGGTGCGCTGCGTCTACGTCGCGATCGGCCAGAAGGGCACCACGATCGCCAGCGTGAAGCGCGCCCTCGAAGACGGTGGCGCGATGGAGTACACCACCATCGTCGCGGCGCCCGCTTCGGACGCGGCCGGCTTCAAATGGCTTGCGCCCTACACGGGTTCGGCCATCGGCCAGCACTGGATGTACGACGGCAAGCACGTGCTGATCGTGTTCGACGATCTGTCCAAGCAGGCCGACGCCTACCGCGCGATCTCGCTGCTGCTGCGCCGCCCGCCGGGTCGCGAGGCCTTCCCCGGCGACGTGTTCTACCTGCATTCGCGGCTCCTGGAGCGTTGCGCGAAGCTGTCCGATGAGCTGGGCGGCGGCTCGATGACCGGACTTCCGATCATCGAGACGAAGGCCAACGACATCTCGGCCTTCATCCCGACCAACGTCATCTCGATCACCGACGGCCAGTGCTTCCTCGAGTCCGACCTGTTCAACCAGGGTGTGCGTCCGGCCATCAACGTCGGTGTCTCGGTGTCCCGAGTCGGCGGCGCCGCTCAGATCAAGGCCATGAAAGAGGTCGCGGGCTCGCTGCGTCTCGAGCTGTCGCAGTATCGCGAACTCGAATCATTCGCCGCCTTCGCCTCCGATCTGGACGCGGCCTCGAAGGCGCAGCTTGACCGCGGCGCCAGGCTCGTGGAGCTGCTCAAACAGCCGCAGTACACGCCTTACCCCGTCGAGAACCAGGTGGTGTCGATCTTCCTCGGCACCGGTGGTCACCTGGATTCGGTTCCGATCGAAGACGTTGCGCGTTTCGAGCAGGAGGTGCTCGAGCACGTCAAGGCCTCCCACGACGACATCCTCAAGGGGATCCGGGAGACCAAGAAGCTCTCTGAGGAGGACGAGGAGAAGCTGTCGGACGTCATCAACGAGTTCAAGAAGGGCTTCTCGGCCAGCGATGGCAGTTCGGTCGTGGTGAACGAGGCCGACGCCGAGGCCATGGACGAAGAAGACGTCGAGAAGGAATCCGTCAAGGTCCGCAAGGCCGGTAAGAAGTAGAGACGGAAAAGGCCGAGAAAGGGTCTGGAGAAGCTAGATGGCTGCAACACTGCGCGAGCTACGTGGGCGCATCCGTTCCGCCGGGTCGATCAAGAAGATCACCAAGGCCCAGGAACTGATCGCCACGTCGCGGATCGCCAAGGCGCAGGCCCGAGTCGAGGCCGCCCGGCCCTTCTCGACCGAGATCACCAGCATGCTCACCGAACTCGCCAGTGCCAGCGCGCTGGACCACCCGCTGCTGGTCCAGCGGGAGAACCCGAAGCGAGCCGGTGTGCTGGTGGTGTCGTCGGACCGCGGTCTGTGCGGTGCCTACAACGCCAACGTGCTGCGCCAGTCCGAGGAACTGTTCTCGCTGCTGCGCGAAGAGGGCAAGACGCCGGTGCTCTACACGGTCGGCCGGAAGGCGTTGGGCTACTTCAGCTTCCGCCAGCGTGAGGTGACCGAGTCCTGGACCGGCTTCTCCGAGCGGCCCACCTACGAGCAAGCGCGTGAGATCGCCGACACCCTGGTGACGGCGTTCATGTCCGGTGCCGACGACGAGGGTGAGGATCCCGGCGAGGACGGCATCCTCGGCGTCGACGAACTACACATCGTGTTCACCGAGTTCAAGTCGATGCTCTCGCAGAGTGCGGCAGCGCGACGCATCGCGCCGATGGTCGTCGAATACGTCGAGGACGAGACGCCGGAAGACGGTCCACACACGCTGTTTTCGTTCGAGCCGGACCCCGAGACGTTGTTCGACGCTCTGCTGCCGCGCTATGTCGCCACCCGTGTCTACGCCGCACTGTTGGAGGCCGCGGCTTCGGAATCGGCGTCCCGACGCCGCGCGATGAAGTCCGCCACCGATAACGCCGACGATCTGATCAAGGATCTGACCTTGATGGCCAACCGCGAACGTCAGGCGCAGATCACCCAGGAAATCAGCGAGATCGTCGGCGGCGCCAACGCGCTGGCCGACGCGAAATAACTTGACGAGCAAAGCCCCTTCCAGGAAGCGAAGAGAGATATGACTGCTACCGCAGAAAAGACCGCAGGCCGAGTAGTCCGCATCACGGGTCCGGTTGTCGACGTGGAGTTCCCGCGCGGCTCGGTGCCCCAGTTGTTCAATGCGTTGCACGCCGAGATCACCTACAAGGAGATGGCGAAGACGCTGACGCTGGAGGTCGCACAGCACCTGGGGGACAACCTCGTGCGCGCCATCTCGATGCAGCCGACCGACGGCCTGGTGCGTGGTGTCGAGGTGACCGACACCGGCGCGTCGATCTCGGTGCCCGTCGGCGACGGCGTGAAGGGCCACGTGTTCAACGCACTTGGCGACTGCCTCGACGAGCCCGGCTACGGCAAGGACTTCGACCACTGGTCGATCCACCGCAAGCCGCCGGCCTTCGCCGACCTCGAGCCTCGCACCGAGATGCTGGAGACCGGCCTCAAGGTCGTCGACCTGCTGACCCCCTATGTGCGTGGCGGCAAGATCGCCCTGTTCGGTGGTGCCGGCGTGGGTAAGACGGTGCTCATCCAGGAGATGATCAACCGCATCGCCCGCAACTTCGGTGGTACCTCGGTGTTCGCCGGTGTCGGTGAGCGCACCCGTGAGGGCAACGACCTGTGGGTCGAGTTGGCGGACGCCGACGTGCTCAAGGACACCGCGCTGGTGTTCGGTCAGATGGACGAGCCGCCCGGCACCCGTATGAGGGTCGCGTTGTCGGCGCTGACCATGGCGGAGTTCTTCCGTGACGAGCAGGGCCAGGACGTGCTTCTGTTCATCGACAACATCTTCCGGTTCACCCAGGCCGGCTCCGAGGTGTCCACGCTGCTCGGCCGTATGCCTTCCGCCGTGGGTTACCAGCCCACGCTGGCCGACGAGATGGGCGAGCTGCAGGAGCGCATCACCTCTACCCGTGGCAAGTCCATCACCTCGATGCAGGCCGTGTACGTGCCCGCCGACGACTACACCGACCCGGCGCCCGCGACCACGTTCGCGCACCTCGATGCCACCACGGAGCTCTCGCGTGCGGTGTTCTCCAAGGGCATCTTCCCGGCGGTGGACCCGCTGGCGTCCAGCTCGACGATCCTCGACCCCGCGGTCGTGGGTGACGAGCACTACCGGGTTGCACAGGAAGTCATTCGAATCCTGCAGCGCTACAAGGATCTTCAGGACATCATCGCCATCCTCGGTATCGATGAACTCGCCGAAGAGGACAAGCAGCTGGTGCAGCGCGCTCGCCGTATCGAGCGCTTCCTGAGCCAGAACATGATGGCTGCCGAGCAGTTCACCGGCCAGCCTGGTTCGACGGTGCCGCTCAAGGAGACCGTCGAGGCCTTCGACAAGCTGTCAAAGGGCGACTTCGACCACTTGCCGGAGCAGGCGTTCTTCCTCATCGGCGGCCTGGACGATCTGGCGAAGAAGGCGGAAAGCCTCGGCGCCAAGATCGACAAGGGCAGCAGTGGCGGCTCGTCGAAGAAGGACGACAAGAAGGACGAGAAGAAGGACGCGCAGGCCGACGATTCCAAGAGCGAGGACGACTAGCTCATGGCCGAAATGACCGTCGAGATCGTCGCCGTCGAGCGCGAGCTCTGGTCGGGTGAGGCCACTTTCGTTTTCACCCGCACCACCGCCGGAGAGATCGGCATTCTGCCGCATCACATTCCGCTGGTGGCTCAGCTCGTCGACGACGCGATGGTGCGCGTCGAACGCGAAGGCGAAGACGATCTGCGGATCGCGGTCGACGGTGGGTTTCTCTCAGTGACCGAAGAGACGGTTCGGATCCTCGTCGAGAACGCCGAGTTCGAGTCGGAGATCAACGGCGACAGCGCAAAGCAGGACTCGGAGTCCGACGATGAGCGGACCGCAGCATGGGGCAGAGCGCGTCTACGCGCTCTAGGCCAGATCGACTAGCCAGCCGATGAGCGTGTCCATGTTCGTCATGGTCGCGCTGATTGGTGTGCTGCTGGTGGTCGTCGTGATGATGTGCTACCGGCTGTGGAAGCTTCGGCAGGTCGGCGGTACGGCCGCAATCTTGCGTGACGTTCCCGCGATCGGCGGGCACGGATGGCGGCATGGCGTAATGCGGTATCACGGTGGAGAAGCCGGTTTCTATCGGCTGTCCAGCATGCGATGGTGGCCCGATCGCACGCTGAGCCGTCGAGGGTTGGAGATAGTGTCACGGCGTGCGCCCAGAGGCGACGAGTTCGACATCATGACTGACGAAATCGTGGTCCTCGAGCTTCGGGATACCAGCCCCGAGCGCCGGCGCGGCTATGAGGTGGCGTTGGATCGCGGGGCCCTGACGGCGTTCCTGTCGTGGGTTGAGTCGAGGCCATCGCCACGCGCGCGACGCCGCACGTCCTAACCTGTTGCGGGACCGCCGGGTTGCCACAGTACGTCGCCGTTCGGATTGGCTGCCCTGGAAAGAATGAACAGCAGGTCCGAGAGCCGGTTGAGGTACTTGGCAGGCAGCACGCTGATTGATTCCCCGTGCGTTTCGACCGCAAACCATGCCGACCGTTCGGCCCGCCGCGCCACGGTTCGAGCGACGTGCAGCAACGCAGATAGTGGTGAACCGCCAGGCAGTACAAAGGAATTCAACGCCGGTAAGTCCGCGTTGAACTCGTCGCACCACGCCTCGAGCCGGTCGATATAGCTCTGGGAGATCCGCAGCTGTGGATGTTCGGGGTTCTCGACCACCGGCGTGGACAGGTCAGCGCCTGCGTCGAAAAGGTCGTTCTGAATCTGCCTGAGAACCTTGAGAATCTCCTCACGCGGGCTTCCCAAAGCAACCGCCACGCCGATGGCGGCGTTGGTTTCGTCACAGTCGGCGTAGGCCGCGAGCCGGGCGTCATTCTTTGACACCCTGCTGAAATCGCTGAGTCCAGTGGTTCCGTCGTCACCCGTCCGCGTATAGATACGGGTCAGATGAACAGCCATGTGGAAACCGTACCGGAGAAGGTGGCTGGAAAGCTGTCGGGAAACTGACACGGCCCACGGTGCTGTTTACACTGACCGGCGTGAGCGAGCGATTCGTGGTGACCGGTGGAAACCGGTTAGCAGGCGAAGTTGCCGTCGGGGGGGCAAAGAACAGCGTTCTGAAGCTGATGGCGGCATCGCTGCTGGCAGAGGGCACCAGCACGATCACGAACTGTCCCGACATCCTGGACGTGCCGTTGATGGCCGAGGTGCTGCGCGGCCTCGGCGCGACCGTCGAGCTCGAGGGCGACGTCGTGCGGATCACCTCGCCCGATGAACCCAAGTACGACGCGGATTTCGCCGCGGTCCGTCAGTTCCGTGCGTCGGTATGTGTGCTCGGCCCGCTGGTGGGGCGCTGCAAACGCGCGAAGGTCGCCCTGCCGGGCGGTGATGCGATCGGGTCGCGGCCGTTGGACATGCATCAGGCCGGACTTCGTCAGCTGGGTGCGCGATGCAATATCGAACACGGTTGCGTTGTTGCCGAGGCGGATCACCTGCGAGGCGCAGAGATTCAGCTGGAGTTCCCGTCGGTGGGTGCCACCGAGAACATCTTGATGGCGGCGGTCGTCGCCGAGGGTGTCACGACCATTCACAACGCCGCGCGTGAGCCCGACGTCGTCGACCTGTGCACGATGCTCAGCCAGATGGGCGCTCAGATATCGGGGGCGGGCACGTCGACCATGACGATCACGGGGGTCGACCGCCTGCATCCGACCGAGCACCGGGTCATCGGTGACCGCATCGTGGCGGCGACGTGGGGTATCGCGGCCGCCATGACCCGCGGGGACATCTCGGTCACCGGTGTTGACCCACAGCATCTGCAGTTGGTGCTGCACAAGCTTCACGACGCCGGCGCCACCGTCACCCAGGACGACAACGGGTTCCGGGTGGTCCAGTACGAGCGGCCGAAGGCGGTCAACGTCGCCACGCTGCCGTTCCCGGGCTTCCCGACGGACCTGCAGCCGATGGCCATCGGCTTGGCGTCCATTGCCGATGGCACCTCGATGATCACCGAGAACGTCTTCGAGGCGCGGTTCCGCTTTGTCGAGGAAATGATCCGGCTGGGCGCCGACGCCCGTACAGACGGTCACCATGCAGTGATACGAGGGATTCCGCAGTTGTCCAGTGCTCCGGTGTGGTCCTCGGACATCCGTGCCGGCGCCGGGTTGGTCCTGGCCGGGCTGGTCGCCGACGGCGACACCGAAGTCCACGACGTGTTCCACATCGACCGCGGTTATCCGCTGTTCGTGGAGAATTTGACCAGCCTCGGGGCGGAGATCGAGCGCATCGCGTAGGGCTCGGAGACCCGGGTTTGGGACTGGGTCGTTGAAGGCGTACTATTTTGTCCAGAAGCCAAGGGCCCCAGTCCAAATGGATCGGCGGACCGGGTTTGACCTCTCTGACCACATGGAGTACAGTGGCAGGGTTGCCTGAAAACCGGGTGTGTTGTTTGAGAACTCAATAGTGTGTTTGGTGGTTTTTGTTTGTTGTTGTTTTTTGGTCTGCCTCTTTTTCCCGTTTAGGGGTGGGCTGTTTTTTTTGATGCCAGTTTTTGGTGTCTTGATGGTGTCAGGCTTGTTCTGATTCGAATTCCACCTGGCCTTTTTGTGGTTGGGTTGTTTTTGTTTGGAGAGTTTGATTCTGGCTCAGGACGAACGCTGGCGGCGTGCTTAACACATGCAAGTCGAACGGAAAGGCCCTTTCGGGGGTACTCGAGTGGCGAACGGGTGAGTAACACGTGGGTGATCTGCCCTGCACTTTGGGATAAGCCTGGGAAACTGGGTCTAATACCGGATAGGACTACGCGATGCATGTCGTGTGGTGGAAAGCTTTTGCGGTGTGGGATGGGCCCGCGGCCTATCAGCTTGTTGGTGGGGTGATGGCCTACCAAGGCGACGACGGGTAGCCGGCCTGAGAGGGTGACCGGCCACACTGGGACTGAGATACGGCCCAGACTCCTACGGGAGGCAGCAGTGGGGAATATTGCACAATGGGCGCAAGCCTGATGCAGCGACGCCGCGTGAGGGATGACGGCCTTCGGGTTGTAAACCTCTTTCAGCTCCGACGAAGCGCAAGTGACGGTAGGGTAGAAGAAGGACCGGCCAACTACGTGCCAGCAGCCGCGGTAATACGTAGGGTCCGAGCGTTGTCCGGAATTACTGGGCGTAAAGAGCTCGTAGGTGGTTTGTCGCGTTGTTCGTGAAAACTCACAGCTCAACTGTGGGCGTGCGGGCGATACGGGCAGACTTGAGTACTGCAGGGGAGACTGGAATTCCTGGTGTAGCGGTGGAATGCGCAGATATCAGGAGGAACACCGGTGGCGAAGGCGGGTCTCTGGGCAGTAACTGACGCTGAGGAGCGAAAGCGTGGGGAGCGAACAGGATTAGATACCCTGGTAGTCCACGCCGTAAACGGTGGGTACTAGGTGTGGGTTTCCTTCCTTGGGATCCGTGCCGTAGCTAACGCATTAAGTACCCCGCCTGGGGAGTACGGCCGCAAGGCTAAAACTCAAAGAAATTGACGGGGGCCCGCACAAGCGGCGGAGCATGTGGATTAATTCGATGCAACGCGAAGAACCTTACCTGGGTTTGACATGCACAGGACGTGCCTAGAGATAGGTATTCCCTTGTGGCCTGTGTGCAGGTGGTGCATGGCTGTCGTCAGCTCGTGTCGTGAGATGTTGGGTTAAGTCCCGCAACGAGCGCAACCCTTGTCTCATGTTGCCAGCACGTTATGGTGGGGACTCGTGAGAGACTGCCGGGGTCAACTCGGAGGAAGGTGGGGATGACGTCAAGTCATCATGCCCCTTATGTCCAGGGCTTCACACATGCTACAATGGCCGGTACAAAGGGCTGCGATGCCGTGAGGTGGAGCGAATCCTTTCAAAGCCGGTCTCAGTTCGGATCGGGGTCTGCAACTCGACCCCGTGAAGTCGGAGTCGCTAGTAATCGCAGATCAGCAACGCTGCGGTGAATACGTTCCCGGGCCTTGTACACACCGCCCGTCACGTCATGAAAGTCGGTAACACCCGAAGCCGGTGGCCTAACCCCTTGTGGGAGGGAGCCGTCGAAGGTGGGATCGGCGATTGGGACGAAGTCGTAACAAGGTAGCCGTACCGGAAGGTGCGGCTGGATCACCTCCTTTCTAAGGAGCACCACGAGACCTGTGACCCGCCCACATCGTGTGGGGGTTCGGAGATCCAGGCGATTCTGTGGATGGCTTTCACCTGTAGTGGGTGAGGGTCTGGTGCACAACAAACGTGTTGTGGCTCAAGGGAAATTGAGTCATGCGGGAAATCATCGGACACACTATTGGGCTTTGAGGCAACAAGCCCGCTATCTCTTCGTCCCGAGTGTGGGAAACCGGGGATAGGGATTGGTTGTCGCCCTGCTTTGGTGGTGGGGTGTGGTGTTTGATTTGTGGATAGTGGTTGCGAGCATCTCGCATGTGAGGGCGCCGGCTCCTTCGGGGGTTGGTGTTTTTGTGTGCGTGATAATGCAATTTTTGATTCTTCCGAGAATTTTTAACTGTTTTGTGTTGTAAGTGTTTAAGGGCGCATGGTGGATGCCTTGGCACTGGGAGCCGATGAAGGACGTGGGAGGCTGCGTTATGCCTCGGGGAGCTGTCAACCGAGCGTTGATCCGAGGATGTCCGAATGGGGAAACCCGGCACGAGTGATGTCGTGTCACCCGTTACTGAATACATAGGTAACGGGGGAACGCGGGAAGTGAAACATCTCAGTACCCGTAGGAAGAGAAAACAAGTGTGATTCCGTGAGTAGTGGCGAGCGAAAGCGGAGGATGGCTAAACCGTGTGCATGTGATACCCGGCGGGGGTTGTGTGTGCGGTGTTGTGGGGCGTTTCTTCTCTGGTCCGCCGGCCAGGGCGAAAGTGATAAACCATTGGGTTAGGTGAAGTGGTCTGGGATGGCCTGTCGTAGAGGGTGAGAGCCCCGTAACCGAAAACTTGATGGCTTTCGTGGAACTGTCCCCGAGTAGCAGCGGGCCCGTGGAATCTGCTGTGAATCTGCCGGGACCACCCGGTAAGCCTGAATACTTCCCAGTGACCGATAGCGGATTAGTACCGTGAGGGAATGGTGAAAAGTACCCCGGGAGGGGAGTGAAAGAGTACCTGAAACCGTGTGCCTACAATCCGTCAGAGCCCTCGCTTTATGTGTGGGGTGATGGCGTGCCTTTTGAAGAATGAGCCTGCGAGTCAGGGACATGTCGCGAGGTTAACCCGGGTGGGGTAGCCGCAGCGAAAGCGAGTCTGAATAGGGCGTATCCAATCCGTAGGGGTTGGTGTAGTGGTGTGTTCTGGACCCGAAGCGGAGTGATCTACCCATGGCCAGGGTGAAGCAGCAGTAAGATGTTGTGGAGGCCCGAACCCACTTAGGTTGAAGACTGAGGGGATGAGTTGTGGGTAGGGGTGAAAGGCCAATCAAACTCCGTGATAGCTGGTTCTCCCCGAAATGCATTTAGGTGCAGCGTTACACGTTTCTTGTTGGAGGTAGAGCTACTGGATGGCCGATGGGCCCTACTAGGTTACTGACGTCAGCCAAACTCCGAATGCCGACAAGTCAAAGAGTGTGGCAGTGAGACGGCGGGGGATAAGCTCCGTGCGTCGAGAGGGAAACAGCCCAGATCGCCGGCTAAGGCCCCTAAGCGTGTGCTAAGTGGAAAAGGATGTGCAGTCGCGAAGACAACCAGGAGGTTGGCTTAGAAGCAGCCACCCTTGAAAGAGTGCGTAATAGCTCACTGGTCAAGTGATTGTGCGCCGATAATGTAGCGGGGCTCAAGCACACCGCCGAAGCCGCGGCAACGACCACCCCTTTGGGGTGACGTTGGGTAGGGAGCGTCCTGCATCCGGTGAAGCCACAGAGTGATCTGGTGGTGGAGGGTGTGGGAGTGAGAATGCAGGCATGAGTAGCGATAAGGCAAGTGAGAACCTTGCCCGCCGAAAGACCAAGGGTTCCTGGGCCAGGCCAGTCCGCCCAGGGTGAGTCGGGACCTAAGGCGAGGCCGACAGGCGTAGTCGATGGACAACGGGTTGATATTCCCGTACCCGTGTATAAGCGTCCCTGATGAATCCACTCTGCTAACCACCCAAATGGTGGTCCACCGGCGACCTTCGGGTCAATGGGGTCTACCGGCTGCGTGGGACCCGGGTGGGTAGTAGTCAAGCGATGGGGTGACGCAGGAAGGCAGCCGTACCAGTCAGTGGTAATACTGGGGCAAACCCGTAGGGGGACATCTAGGCAAATCCGGATGTCGTATTCCCTGAGAGGTGATGCATAGCCGAGTGAGGCGAATTCGGTGATCCTATGCTGTCGAGAAAAGCCTCTAGCGAGCGTATACACGGCCCGTACCCCAAACCAACACAGGTGGTCAGGTAGAGAATACCAAGGCGTACGAGTGAACTATGGTTAAGGAACTCGGCAAAATGCCCCCGTAACTTCGGGAGAAGGGGGACCGGAACACCGTCAAGGCCTTCGCGGCCGGCAGCGGGATCCGGTGGCACAAACCAGTGAGAAGCGACTGTTTACTAAAAACACAGGTCCGTGCGAAGTCGCAAGACGATGTATACGGACTGACGCCTGCCCGGTGCTGGAAGGTTAAGAGGACCCGTTAACCCGCAAGGGTGAAGCGGAGAATTTAAGCCCCAGTAAACGGCGGTGGTAACTATAACCATCCTAAGGTAGCGAAATTCCTTGTCGGGTAAGTTCCGACCTGCACGAATGGCGTAACGACTTCTCAGCTGTCTCAACCATAGACTCGGCGAAATTGCATTACGAGTAAAGATGCTCGTTACGCGCGGCAGGACGAAAAGACCCCGGGACCTTCACTACAACTTGGTATTGGTGCTCGATACGGTTTGTGTAGGATAGGTGGGAGACTGTGAAACACGCACGCCAGTGTGTGTGGAGTCGTTGTTGAAATACCACTCTGATCGTATTGGGCCTCTAACCTCGAACCGTATATCCGGTTCAGGGACAGTGCCTGGTGGGTAGTTTAACTGGGGCGGTTGCCTCCTAAAATGTAACGGAGGCGCCCAAAGGTTCCCTCAACCTGGACGGCAATCAGGTGTTGAGTGTAAGTGCACAAGGGAGCTTGACTGCGAGACCTACACGTCAAGCAGGGACGAAAGTCGGGACTAGTGATCCGGCACCCCCGAGTGGAAGGGGTGTCGCTCAACGGATAAAAGGTACCCCGGGGATAACAGGCTGATCTTCCCCAAGAGTCCATATCGACGGGATGGTTTGGCACCTCGATGTCGGCTCGTCGCATCCTGGGGCTGGAGCAGGTCCCAAGGGTTGGGCTGTTCGCCCATTAAAGCGGCACGCGAGCTGGGTTTAGAACGTCGTGAGACAGTTCGGTCTCTATCCGCCGCGCGCGTCAGAAGCTTGAGGAAACCTGTCCCTAGTACGAGAGGACCGGGACGGACGAACCTCTGGTCCACCAGTTGTCCCACCAGGGGCACCGCTGGATAGCCACGTTCGGACAGGATAACCGCTGAAAGCATCTAAGCGGGAAACCCCCTCCAAGACCAGGCTTCTCACCCATTAAGTGGGATAAGGCCCCCCGCAGACCACGGGATCAATAGACCAGACCTACACGCACAGCAATGTGTTCAGGGAACTGGCACTAACCGGCCGAAAACTTACACACAAACTCGCAACCACACATCCACGCGCATCAAACCACTGCGCCCCACCACCAAATAACCAGGGACACACAAACCCCCCACCACACAGGTGGGTCACTTTGACAAGTGAATAAAGTTACGGCGGTCAATAGCGGCAGGGAAACGCCCGGACCCATCCCGAACCCGGAAGCTAAGCCTGCCAGCGCCGATGATACTACCCAACCCGGGTGGAAAAGTAGGACACCGCCGAACACAAATTAAAGCCCTTTGCCCCCCAATTCAATTGGGGGGCAAAGGCATTTGTGGGATAGCTTGAGCTAGAACAACGTCTGCGCCGTACCGTTGTGCGCCTTCTCCATGTCGAGCAGTGCCCGCTTGCGGTCCAAACCGCCGCCGTATCCGGTGAGACTGCCGTTGGATCCGATGACCCGATGGCAGGGCACGATGATGCCGATCGGGTTGTGACCATTGGCCAGACCCACCGCCCGAAAGGCTCCGGGTGTGCCGATCTGCCTTGCGATCTCGCCGTAGGTCCGAGTCTCGCCATAAGGGATCGTGAGCAGGGCAGCCCACACCCGTCGCTGGAACTCGGTGCCGATGAGATCAAGGCTCAGATCGAAATCGGTTCTCTCCCGGGCGAAATAAGCCTCCAGCTGCTCAACGGCATCGGGGAACGCCGTGTCGTCGTGTTCCCAACCGTCGCGGCTCGGCTCATAGGTCTGATCGACCATCCGCAAATGCCGCAACCGCCCGTCCTTGCCGGCCAACGTGAGTAGTCCAACCGGGCTGTCCATTTTCCGAAATTGCAACGCTTCCATCAGTTCTCCTTCGGCGGCCATTCGTTGACCGCGTGATCCAAAGCTGTCCACAAATGCTGGGTGGCATACGACCGCCACGGTCGCCATTGCATGCTGTGTTCGGTGAGCGGACGCGGCTCTGCCGGTATGCCCAACTGCTGTGCCGCGATCCGCACTCCGAGGTCACTGGAGGGAAAAGCGTCAGGGTCGCCAAGGCCGCGCATTGCGATGACCTCGGCGGTCCATGGTCCGATGCCGGGCAGTTCCAGCAGTTGCACACGCGCACGATCCCAGTCGCATCCTGCGTCGAGCACCACATCCCGCTTGGCCAGCGCCGTGATCAGCGTGATCAGCGTCCGCTGGCGGGACTTCGGAAACGCCAGGTGCGCCGGGTCGATCTCAGCGAGATCCTCGACCGAGGGGAACACATGCGTGAGGCCGCCATCTGCGTCGGCGACGGGCTGACCGTAGGCGGTCACGAGACGGGCGGCGTGGGTGCGTGCGGCCTTGACGGACACCTGCTGACCGAGCACGACCCGCAGTGCCAGCTCCTGCTCGTCGACGGTCCGCGGAATTCGCTGCCCCGGCGCCTTGGCGACCAACGCACCGAGGTCCGGATCGGCGCCGAGCGCGTCGACGACCGCCTCCGGATCCGCGTCCAAGTCGAGCAGACGCCGGCATCGTGCTATCGCCGCGGCGAGATCCCGAAAGTCGTCCAGCCTGATCTCGCACTTCACATGGTCGGGTTGTGGTGTGAGACTGACGATTCCGTTGCCATTCGCCAATCTCAGCGTCCGCCGGTAGCTGCCCGCACGCACCTCCTCGACGCCCGGAACCGCGCTCGCCGCCAGGTGGCCGAACAGGCCCTCGTATGCGAACGGCATGCGCACCGGTAGCCGCAGGGACAACGCGCCCGTCGCGCTCTCTCCGCGACCGAACCTCGAACGTGCCCGTTGTCGCAACGCCGTCGGGGTCAGGTCGCATACCGCGCGCACCGTGTCGTTGAACTGACGGATGCTGGAGAAGCCCGCCGCGAATGCGACATCACTGAACGGCAATTCGGTGGTTTCGATCAGCACACGGGCGGTCTGAGCGCGTTGCGCTCGCGCCAGCGCAAGGGGGTTCGCCCCAACCTCTGCCTGCAGCAGCCGTTCCAGCTGACGCGTGGTGTATCCGACGCGGGCAGCCAGGCCGGCGACGCCCTCACGGTCGACTGTGCCATCCGAGATGAGTCGCATCGCCCGCGCGACCACGTCGCCACGCACATTCCACTCCGGCGACCCGGGTGAGGCGTCCGGCCGGCATCGCTTGCAGGCGCGGAAGCCGGCTTTCTGTGCGGCGGCGGCGGTGGGGTAGAACCGCATGTTGCGGGCATACGGCGGGCGCACCGGACAGCTGGGCCTGCAGTAGATTTTCGTGGTCAGCACGGCGGTGACGAACCAGCCGTCGAACCGCGCGTCCTTGGACTGGACGGCTCGGTAACAGCGATCGAAATCGTCGTGCACAAGTCAACGATTACACGTGCCCACCGACATCACTGGCGGAAAACCGACATCGTCGTGGGGCGCCGATTTCGAGGCGCTAACGATCTCGTCAAGTGTCGGCATCTCTACTCGCATTGCCAGCGAGAACGTGCTCTGGTGGATGGAGTGATGTCGACTCCCGGGCTGACTGCCCTTCGCCTGGCCGCCGGTGCGGTGGCGTGCTCAACGCTGGCCATCATCGGATTGGGGCCGGCTACCGCGGCGCCCACCGCAGATGATCAGGGCTACATCGACTCGACCGCTCGGTGCCCCTCGTCGAGTCAGGCCGTCGTCTTCGGCAGCACCGCAACGTCTCGCGTGGCCATCTGCGAGGCCGACGGCGAGTACGAATATCGCGGAGTGCGATTGAGCGACGGCGCCAAACTGATCGTCCCGGCGGCCAAGTCCACCGACGGGTACACCGCCGAAAACCATGGCATCACCTATTGGGTGACCGAAGACTCGTTGGTCGTCAGCGCGGGCAAAGAGGTGATTCGCGACGAGACGATGGTGGACTTCAACTCTCCGCAGCAGTCCGGCGTGGGCGGATCGCCGGCGCCGGCTGAGACATCAGCGCCGACAACGCCGTTGCCGCCACCGCTGCCCGCGGAGGTGGGCGGTGGCGAGAGTTGACCTGCCGACTATCCCCGTAGTGCGCCGCTGAGGTACTCGGCTCGGCATGCCCGACGGGCCACCTTGCCGCTCGTCGTGCGCGGGATCGCGCCCGCCGGTACGAATCGGACGTCTGCAATCGATAGTCCGTGGATGCGCGTGACGGCTGCGCGGATCGCCTCGGCCGCGGTATCAGGATCGGTGCCGCGGGTGCCTGACGCGCGTTCGGCGACGATGACGACGCCGGAGTCGGTGGCGAATGCCGCGACATACCCCCCGCGCACCATCGGCGAAGCGGACTGCGCCGTCGCCTCGACGTCCTGCGGGTAGTGGTGGAGTCCGTCGACGCGGATCGCGTCCGCACGTCTGCCGATGACATACAGCTCGCCATCGAGGTAGACCCCGAGATCGCCTGTGCGCAACCATGTCCCGTCGGCCGGCGCACCGTCGGCGTGACTTCGCGGCAGCAGGCGTGACCGCAGCGTGGCGTCGAACGTCAGCCGCGACGCCTCGGGCTGCCCCCAGTACCGCCGAGCGGTGTTGTCTCCGTGCAACCAGATCTCGCCTACCTGACCGTCGGCCAGTTCGGTGTGGGCTTGAGGGTCGACGATGACTGCCCACTCGCTGCGCGCGATCTGGCCACACGACACCTGTGCCACCGCGTTGTCCGCATCCGCCGCGACCCGCACCGCCACACCTTCGGCCAGCCGGCCCCGGTCGAAGTACGCGGCCGTGGCTGTGGCGGATGGAGCGATGGTCGACACGAAGAGCGTTGCTTCGGCGATTCCGTACGACGGCTTGATTGCCGTGGCCGGCAACCCGAATGGCGCAAACGCATCGTTGAACGCCGTGATCGCGTCGATGCTGACCGGCTCGGAGCCGATGATCATCACCACGTTGGCGAGGTCGACGTCCTCGCCCGTCGCGGGCACGCCGCGCTGCGCCGTGTACGCGTAGGCGAAGTTCGGCGCGGCGGTGACCACTCGTCCCTCCCGGGATCCGTCCGACAACGCCCGGATCCAGCGCTGCGGGCGACGAATGAACGCGGTCGGCGACATCAGCGTTGAGTGGCCGCCGTATACCGCCGGGAACCCGATCATCGACAACCCCATGTCGTGGTACAGCGGTAACCAGCTGACGCCGTGGGTGTTTCGGTCGAGCAGATCGATGGACAGGATCATCTGCAGCAGATTCGTCCCGACCGCGCGGTGCGTGATCTCCACCCCGACCGGCGGCCGTGTGGAGCCCGAGGTGTATTGCAGGTGTGAGACGTCATCGACGTCGAGGTCGACGGGACCGAATGTCTCGGCGGCCGAGTCCGGAATGTCATCGACTGCGATGACCGGCACATCGGGCGCGAAAGCGAAGCCCGCGAGGAAATCGCGCACGGCGCGGGCCGCCGCGGTGGTCGTCAGGATTGCCGCCGGACGGGCGTCTGTCAGTGCCGTTTCGAGACGTTCGGCGTGCCCTTGGAGTTCGGGGGCGAACAACGGCACCGCGATCGTCCCCGCTTTGACTGCGGCGAAGAATGCCGCAACGTAGTCGAGGCCCTGCGGGGCCAGGATCGCCACGCGGTCGCCCCGCGACGCGAGACTCTGGACGCGCGCGCCTATCGCCTGCATCCGACGGCCCAGCTGGTTCCAGGTCAATTCCATGGCGCGTCCGTCGGCCGAGCCGGCGAAATCCAGATAGCGGTAGGCGACGGTGTCGCCGACGCTGGCGATGTTGCGATCGATCAGCGATATCAGGGTCGTACCGGGCGGCAGCACGATGCCGCCGTCGGCGTCGAGACAGTCCTCGATCCTCAACAGACCCTCGGGGGCAATCGAACCGTGCACATCCACGATTATAATTACTGTGACGCCTGGTACCACTTACATCGCGGACGATGTGACGAAAAGCGCCCTCTGATGATCAGACCGGAAGTGCGAGCCGGGTCGGTACGTCGTGGCCACGCAGAGTCACCGAATCGCCGAGCGTCCAGTGCGCGCGTTCTTCCTCGTTGACGGCTGAGACCGCATCAGAGGACGCGAGCAGGTGACCGGGTGAGTCCTTCGCCAGCTCGCAGAGCCGTGCAGCCTCGTTGACCGGCTCACCGATCACGGTGTACTCGAAGCGCTCCTTGGCGCCGACATTTCCGGCGACGGCCTCACCGGCCGCGACGCCGATGCCGGCCTCGCATTCGGGTACCTCTTCGCGGATGCGCCGCGCGATCGCCCGCGCGGCGGCGAGGCCTTCCTCCTCCGGGCTGTCGAGGTGAACCGGTGCGCCGAAGACGGCGAGGGCCGCGTCGCCCTCGAATTTGTTCACGAAACCGTGGTGGCGATCGACTTCCTCCACGATCACCGCAAAGAACCGATTGAGCAGATCGACGACTTCGGTTGCGGGCCTGCCGGTCACCAGCTGTGTCGAGCCGATGATGTCAACAAAGATCACCGCGACGTGCCGTTCTTCGCCGCCCAATTTCGGCCGTTCCTTCTCGGCCGCGGCGGCAACCTCGCGACCCACGTGTCGACCGAAAAGGTCGCGCACGCGTTCCCGCTCCTTGAGGCCTTCGACCATCGAGTTGAAACCGCGTTGCAATTCGCCGAGCTCGGTGCCGTCGAACACCACCAGATTCGTGTCCAGATCCCCCTGCTCCACCCTTTGCAGCGCGGCACGCACGACCCGCACCGGTGTCGCGATCAGCCACGACAACAGCAGCATGAGAACCCAGCCGAAGGTCAATGCCACCACCGCCAGAATGCCCACGGCGACCGCGAACTGGGTGGCGGAGAGATTCTGTAGCGACACCGCGAAGACGGCGAGCAGGAGGATGCCGAGCACGGGCACGCCCGAGCTGAGCAACCAGACGGTCATCGTGCGGCCCATCACGCCGTGTGCCAACCGACGTGGTGGACGACCGGCCTCGAGGGCCTGAGCGGCGACGGGACGCAGTGCGAACTCCGTGATCAGGTAACACCCGGTGGCGACGACGATGCCGCAGAAACTCACCGCCAAGAGGAACCGCGGAATGAACGCGGTGTCATAGATCCCGTACCAGGTGGTCAGCAGGACTGCGCCGACGCCCCACAGGAACAGCAGCATCTTCGCCACCCGCCACGGCGCAAAGAAGACGTTGCGTTGATCGGCCCGGGTCGGCGGGCGCTCTTCGATTGCCCACCGCAGCGAGTTGACGATCCGTGAGGTGATCCAGACAGTGCCGACGATCAGGGCGAAGGCCATGTATCCGGGCGCCACGGCCCACGTCAGCCATGCGGGTGCGTCACTGAAGATGCTGGGGACCGGGATGGCGACCGCGATCATCAGCAGCGCGACGCCGATGCCGAGCATGTTCGTGAGCAAGATGAAGAACGTGAGGATCAGCTGGATACGAATACGGCGGCGGAGCTGACTTTCCGAAGGCTTGCCCAGCAGCCAGGAGCCGAATTCCGGAGTATCCGGCAGTCGGCCGCTCTGGCGTGTCACCTTCTCGAGGACACGGCCCAGCCGCTGCGGAACGCTCTTGTTGGCCGTCATCGTGGCTAAAGCCTAGGTTGCCGTCCGGCCCCCTAAGGTGGTTCGGGTGCGTCTCGTCATCGCCCAGTGCACCGTCGACTACGTCGGGCGCCTGACAGCTCATCTGCCGTCGGCCCGCCGCCTGCTCCTCATCAAGGCCGACGGCTCGGTCAGTGTCCACGCCGACGATCGCGCGTACAAGCCGCTCAACTGGATGAGCCCGCCCTGCTGGCTCACCGAGGAACCCGACGGGCCCACGCCCGTATGGGTGGTCGAGAACAAGGCGGGAGAGCAGCTTCGGATCACCGTCGAGGCCATCGAGCATGACTCCAGCCACGAACTCGGTGTCGATCCGGGATTGGTGAAGGACGGTGTCGAAGCGCATCTGCAGGAGCTGCTCGCCGAACACGTCGAGCTGCTCGGTGCGGGCTATTCACTGGTGCGCCGCGAGTACATGACCGCGATCGGGCCGGTGGACTTGCTGTGTCGAGACGAGAAGGGCGGCTCGGTCGCCGTCGAGATCAAACGGCGGGGCGAGATCGACGGCGTCGAACAGCTCACCCGTTACCTCGAACTCCTCAACCGCGACACCGTGCTGGCGCCCGTCGCGGGAGTTTTCGCCGCCCAGCAGATCAAGCCCCAGGCTCGCACGCTGGCGACCGACCGTGGGATCCGTTGCGTGACTTTGGACTACGACCAGATGCGCGGCATGGACAGCGACGAGTTCCGGCTCTTCTAACCCATGCCCCGGCGCCGTCCATCGCCGCGCAAGCAACGCGCTGTACCGCCGCTACCGCAGAGCAGGCGGATCGAGACAGGGCCGGACGGATATGACTACGAAGTCCGTCCGGTTTCGGCCGCGCGGGCGACGAAGACCTACCGCTGCCCCGGATGCGACCACGAAATACGCCCTGGCACTGCGCATGTACTCGTGTGGCCGGCAGATCGCGGCGAACAGGCGTCAGAAGACCGGCGTCATTGGCATACGCCGTGCTGGACCCACCGAGGTACTCGGGGGCCTACTCGCAAGTGGTCGTGACGAACTCGGTTCCGAAGCCAGCGTCAGTGATCGGCGGCAGGCTCGACGAGCTCGATGAGGACGCCGCCGGCATCCTTGGGATGGATGAAGTTGATCCGTGAATCGGCTGTGCCGCGACGAGGCTCGTCATAGAGCAGGCGCATACCCTCGGCGCGAAGCCGCTCGCTGAGCGCGTCGATGTCGCTGGTGCGATACGCCAGCTGCTGCAGGCCGGGTCCGCGCTTGTCGAGGAACTTCGCGATGGCCGAGGTCTCGTCGAGTGGCGCCATGAGCTGAATCTGCGCGCTGCCGACGGGCGCGCCGCGCACCGAGAGCATTGCCTCGCGCACACCCTGGTCCTCGTTGATCTCTTCGTGCAGGACGATCATGCCGAGGTGGTCGTGGTACCACTTGATGGCGGCGTCGAGGTCGGGGACCGCGATGCCGACATGATCGATAGCCGTCACGAGGGCGCTGGCGAGCGCCGGACGTGCGTCTACTTGTTCAGTGGTCATCACGTAACGGTAACCTTGAGACAGATGTTTGCGGAATGTGTCATGTGCCACATCTACGAATACCCAGTTCCTGGAGGAAATAAATGACGACGTCGGTGATCGTTGCGGGAGCGCGTACGCCAATCGGCAAGCTGATGGGCTCGCTGAAGGATTTCTCGGGTAGTGACCTCGGCGCCGTCGCGATCGCCGGTGCGCTGGAAAAGGCCAACATCCCGGCGTCGGCCGTCGACTACGTCATCATGGGGCAGGTCCTGACCGCCGGTGCTGGGCAAATGCCCGCCAGGCAGGCTGCGGTTGCCGCGGGCATCGGCTGGGATGTGCCCTCGCTGACCATCAACAAGATGTGCCTGTCCGGAATCGACGCGATCGCGCTGGCCGATCAATTGATTCGCGCGGGCGAGTTCGAGGTCGTGGTCGCGGGCGGCCAGGAATCGATGACGAAGGCGCCCCACCTGCTCATGGACAGTCGCGCGGGCTACAAGTACGGCGACGTCACCGTTCTCGATCACCTGGCCTACGACGGTCTGCACGACGTCTTCACCGATCAGCCGATGGGTGCGCTGACCGAACAGCGCAACGACGCCGACCAGTTCACCAGGGCCGAGCAGGACGAGTTTGCGGCACGTTCGCACCAAAAGGCCGCTGCGGCATGGAAGGACGGGGTCTTCGCCGACGAGGTCGTGCCGGTGAACATCCCGCAGCGCAAGGGTGACCCGATCGAGTTCACCGAAGACGAGGGCATCCGCGCCAACACCACCGCCGAGTCCCTGGCCGGACTCAAGCCGGCGTTCCGCAAGGACGGCACCATCACGGCTGGGTCGGCGTCGCAGATCTCCGACGGCGCGGCGGCAGTCGTCGTGATGAGCAAGGAGAAGGCCCAGGAGATGGGGCTGACCTGGCTGTGTGAGATCGGCGCTCACGGCGTGGTGGCGGGTCCCGATTCGACCCTGCAGTCGCAGCCGGCCAACGCCATCAAGAAGGCCATTGCCCGCGAGGGCATCTCGGTCGATCAGCTGGACGTAATCGAGATCAACGAGGCGTTCTCGGCGGTGGCGCTCGCGTCGATGAAGGAGTTGGGCGTCGACCCGGAGAAGGTCAATGTGAACGGCGGCGCGATCGCCGTCGGGCATCCGATCGGCATGTCCGGCGCCCGGATCACCCTGCACGCCGCCCTTGAGCTGTCACGACGCCGTGGCGAGCGAAGCGACGGGAAGAAACAGGGTTCTGGGTACGCGGTGGCGGCGCTGTGCGGCGCCGGGGGCCAGGGCGACGCGCTGGTGCTGCGGGCAGGCTGAACGTCGTAGACCGCGGCGAGCCGCGCCTACGACACCGCGTAGTAATACACGTCGGTTTCGGGCACAATGGCGGCCATGACAGGCGCTCTTGATCTTCGATCCGTTGCCGGGTGGTTCCGACTGGTTGCTCTGCTCGAGGCCGTCAGTTGGGTCGGTCTGCTGGTCGGAATGTATTTCAAGTACCTGGCCAGCTCGCCGACCGAGATCGGCGTCAAGGTGTTCGGGATGGCCCACGGACTGATCTTCGTCGCCTTCGTGGCGGCCGCATTGCTCGTCGGATTCGCATTCAAATGGTCGTTCGGGACGTGGTCGCTGGCGCTGATCGCCAGCATCGTGCCGCTGGGCAGTGTGATCTTCCTCATATGGGCTGATCGGACCGGCAAAATGGGTGCAGCGGTTCCGTCCGCGGCCATCATGCAACCAGGGCAGCCGGTTCCAGAATCGACGTGACAAACTTGTAGGCGTGACTCGTCCACGTCCCGTTGCGGCCTCCATGGCAGGTGCGATCGACCTTTCGGCGCTCAAGAAGCCGGCCAGTGCCGCCGCAGGTGGCGCCGCCGCCGGACCGTCCGGCGGTGTAGAGGTCACCGAGGCCAACCTCGAAGCCGAGGTCCTGGTCCGCTCCAGTCAGGTCCCTGTCGTGGTCCTGCTGTGGTCTCCGCGCAGCGACGCCAGCGTGCAGTTGGGTGACGCGCTGGCCAGTCTCGCCGCCGCCGACGGCGGCAAGTGGTCGCTCGCGACGGTCAACGTCGACGTCGTCCCGCGGGTAGCGCAGATGTTCGGGGTCCAGGCGATCCCGACCGTCGTGGCGTTGGGCGGGGGACAACCGCTGTCGAGCTTCCAGGGCATGCAGCCGCCCGAGCAGTTGCGCGGATGGATCGACTCGCTGCTCAACGCGACCGCAGGAAAACTCAGCGGCGGAGGCGCCGGAGAGGATCCCGAACAGGTCGATCCCGAGCTGGCCCAGGCGCGGGCGCATCTGGATGCCGGCGACTTCGACGCCGCGCGCGCCGCGTATCAGGCGATCCTCGACGCCAGGCCGAACGACTCCGAGGCCAAAGGTGCGGTGCGTCAGATCTCGTTCCTGCAGCGGGCATCGGCGCATCGTCCCGATGCGGTGGCTGCGGCCGACGCCGCACCCGATGACATCGACGCCGTCTTCGCCGCAGCCGATGTGGAAATTCTGCAGCAGAACATCGCGGCCGCATTCGACCGGCTGATCGCGTTGTTCAAGCGCAAGACCGACGATGATCGCACCAAGGTGCGGACCCGGCTGGTCGAGCTGTTCGACCTTTTCGATCCGGCCGATCCCGAGGTGATCGCCGGCCGACGCAAACTGGCCAACGCGTTGTACTGAGTCGGCCGTTCGCGCGAAAGGCTAGGCCGGGGCCACGGGTTCGAACCACAGCGCTGCCAGCGGCGGTAGCACCATGACCGCTGATGCCGGACGGCCGTGCCACGGCTCGTCGGTCGCCTCGACCGCACCGTAGTTGCCGATGCCCGAACCGTTGTAGATGTCGGCGTCGGAGTTGAGCACCTCCCGCCACGTGCCTGCATGCGGCAGGCCGAGCCGATAACGGGCGTGTTCGGAGCCGGAGAAGTTGAACACGCACGCCAGCATCGAACCGTCGTCGCCGAACCGCATGAAGCTGAGCACGTTGTTGGCCGAGTCGTTGGCGTCAATCCACGAGTAGCCCTCGGGCTTGCTGTCCTGTGACCACAGCGCCCGACTGCCGCGGTAGACGCCGTTCATGTCGTGGACGAAGCGCTGTACGCCGGTGGAGAAGCTGTTCTCGTCGAGCTGATACCAGTCGACGCCGCGCTCCTCGGACCACTCGGCGCGCTGCCCGAACTCCTGCCCCATGAACAGCAATTGCTTTCCGGGGTGGGCCCATTGGTAGGCCAGCAGGCCGCGCAACCCGGCGGCCTTGGTGTGGTCGTCGCCCGGGATGCGGCCCCACAACGTGCCCTTGCCGTGCACCACTTCGTCATGGCTGATGGGCAACACGAAGTTCTCGCTGAACGCGTACAGCATCGAGAACGTGATCTCGTGGTGGTGGTAGCTGCGGTGGATGGGGTCGCGTTTGATGAACTCCAGGGTGTCGTTCATCCAGCCCATGTTCCACTTCATCGAGAAACCAAGGCCGCCAAGGTTCGTCGGCCGCGTCACGCCCGGCCAGGACGTGGACTCTTCGGCGACGGTGACGATGCCTGGCGCGAGCTTGTGCACCGTGGCGTTCATCTCTTGCAGGAACTGCACCGCTTCGAGGTTCTCGCGGCCGCCGTAGATGTTCGGTGTCCAGCCGTCCGCTGGTCGTGAGTAGTCCAGGTAGAGCATCGATGCGACCGCATCCACGCGCAGCCCGTCGATGTGGTACTCCTGCAGCCAGTACAGCGCGTTGGCGACGAGGAAGTTGCGGACCTCAGGGCGGCCGAAGTCGAAAACGTAAGTGCCCCAGTCGAGTTGTTCGCCGCGTCGTGGGTCGGAGTGTTCGTACAGGGCGGTGCCGTCGAAGCGGCCCAGCGCCCACGCGTCCTTCGGGAAGTGCGCGGGAACCCAGTCCATGATCACGCCGATACCGGCCTGATGGAGGGTGTCCACCACATGGCGGAACTCGTCGGGAGTTCCCAGTCGCGATGTCGGCGCGTAGTACGACGTCACCTGATAGCCCCACGAACCGCCGAACGGATGCTCGGCCACCGGCATCAACTCGACATGTGTGAACCCATTGGAGACCACGTATTCGGTGAGCTCGGTGGCCAATTCGCGGTAGCTCAGCCCCGGCCGCCAGGACATCAGGTGCACTTCGAGCGTGCTCATCGGTTCGAAAACCGGATTCTGGCTGGCCCGCTGGGCCATCCAGTCCTGGTCCTTCCAGGTGTATTCGCTCTTCGTGACTTTCGACGCCGTCTGCGGCGGAACCTCGGTGGCGAATGCCATCGGGTCGGCGCGGTCACTGATCGAGCCGTCGGCGCCGTGCACCCTGAACTTGTACAGTCCGCCGATCTCGAATCCGGGCCAGAACAGCTCCCACACACCCGTCGAGCCGAGCACGCGCAGCTGTGCTTCGTTGCCGTCCCAATGGTTGAACTCGCCGATCAGGCTGACGCCCTTGGCATTCGGCGCCCACACCGCGAAGGACACACCGTCGACGACACCGTCGGCGGTGGTGAAACTGCGGGGATGGGCGCCCAGGATCTCCCAGAGCCGCTCATGGCGACCCTCGGCGAACAGGTGCAGGTCGATTTCGCCGAGGGTCGGCAGGAACCGGTATGCATCGGCGGTGGTGTGCACTTCGTCGCCCGAGCCGTAGCTGACCTGGAGTCGGTAGTCCGCCAGGTTGGTCATCGGCAGGGCTACCGCGAACAGGCCGCCCTCGACGTGCTCGAACGGATATCGCTCGCCACCCACGATGGCGACCACCTCGACGGCATGCGGCCGGTAGGCGCGCAACACCGTGTGATCGCCGTCGTACTCATGAGCGCCCAGAATCGAGTGGGGGTCGTGGTGTTCGCCTGCCAGCAGGCGGTTCAGATCAGTCGTGTGCGGCCGCAGGTGCGGGCTCGTACGGTGGTTGGTCTGCGTCATTTCGTCACTCCCTACGCAGCAGATTGAGTCGTTTTTCGGCCGGCACCTGGGGCATGTTCAGCACGTGCGACACGGCGTTTGCCGGGTCGAGGCGCACGTAATTGGCCTGCCCCCACTGGAATTCGTTGCCGGTGATTTCGTCGCGTACCCAGAAGCGGTCGTAGGGTTCCATCCCCAACGCAACCATATCGAGCCAGAGCGTCGCTTCTTCGGGGCCGAACGGGTTGAGCGTCACCACCACCAGCACCTGATCGCCCGTCACCGGATCGAACTTGCTGTAGGCCAACAACGCGTCGTTGTCGACGTGGTGGAACTTGATGGTGCGCAGCTGGTGCAGCGCGGGATGTAGGCGGCGGATCTCGTTGAGCCGCGTCAAGAAAGGCTCGAGTGATTCACCGTCTGCCAGGGCGGCTTCGAAATCGCGCGGCCTCAACTCGTATTTCTCGGAGTTGAGGTACTCCTCGCTGCCTTCGCGGACCGGCCGGTGTTCGTACAGCTCGTAGCCCGAGTACACGCCCCAGTTCGAGCTCATCGTTGCGGCCAGAACCGCGCGGATCGCGAACATGCCGGGTCCGCCGTGCTGCAGGCTCTCGTGGAGGATATCCGGCGTGTTCACAAACAGATTGGGGCGCGCGTAGTCCGCGTGCTCCGCGATCTGCTCTCCGAACTCGGTGAGCTCCCACTTCGCCGTGCGCCATGTGAAGTATGTGTACGACTGCGTGTAACCGAGTTTGGCCAGACCGTAGAGGCGCGCAGGCCGGGTGAAGGCCTCGGCGAGGAACAGCACGCCGGGATCTTCGCTCTTGACCCGGCCGATCAGCCACGCCCAGAAATCGGGTGGTTTGGTGTGCGGGTTGTCCACGCGAAACACCTTGATTCCGTGCGACACCCAGAACCGGACCACCCGCAGTACCTCCTCGTAGATTCCCGCGGGGTCGTTGTCGAAGTTGATCGGGTAGATGTCCTGGTACTTCTTGGGCGGGTTCTCGGCGTAGGCGATGGTGCCGTCGGGCAGTACCGTGAACCATTCCGGGTGATCTTTCGCCCACGGGTGATCGGGTGCGCACTGGAGCGCCAAATCGAGGGCGACCTCCATGCCGTGATCGCGTGTGGCGGAAACGAACTCGTCGAAGTCTTCGATCGTGCCCAGCTTGGGATGGACCGCGTCATGGCCGCCCTTGTCGCTGCCGATGGCCCACGGTGAGCCCACGTCGCCGGGAGCAGCGGTAACCGAATTGTTGCGGCCCTTGCGATGGACCTTGCCGATCGGGTGAATCGGCGGAAGGTAGACCACGTCGAAGCCCATCGCCGCGATGCGGGGAAGCGCCTTGGTCGCCGTCGCGAACGTCCCGTGAACGGGCTTGCCCTTCTTGTCCCACCCGCCGGTCGATCGCGGGAAGAACTCATACCAGGAACTGAACCGGGCCAGCGGACGATCCACCCACACGCCGTATGACTCTCCGCGCGTGACCAATTCACGCAGCGGATACTCGCCGAGCAACTCGGTCACCTGGTCGGCCAGCGCCGCGCCTGCCCTGGTGAACGGGTCACCGGGCTTACGCAACAGCTCCGCCGCCTCGATGATCGGGTCCCGCAGCTTGCGCGGAATGCCCGTCGCAGCCCGTTCGAGCAGCCGCGCCCCCATCAGCAGGTCGTTGGACAGTTCTTCTTCGCCCTGACCCGCGTCCAGCTTCGCGATGACGGCCTTGCGCCACGTCGTGATCGGATCGCTCCACGCCTCCACCCGGAAGGTCCACAGCCCGACGCTGTCGGGGGCGAACTGGCCGTGGAAGACATCCGGCGTGGTGCCCAAAGCCATCGGCAGGTGATGCCGGGTGATGCGCGCGCGCGGATTGACGACCGTCTCGATGGGTACCGGCTCGGCGGCAATGGGGTTCGCACCGGCCGGTCCCTTGACGAGCTGCGGATAGTCCGAACCGTGACAGCGGACGACCAAAGTCGCGGCGACGGCGTCATGACCCTCTCGCCATACTGTCGCGCGTACCGGCACGATCTCGCCGACGACCGCCTTCGCAGGGAAACGGCCACCGGATACGACGGGGGCGACGTCATCGATCTCGATCCGACCGACCACTTCCTACCACTCCTTCACGCTGCGTTCACCGAGCTCATCAATCGCCTCGTTGCGCCTATACCCACGGTAGTGCGCTGCCCAACCAGGCGGAGGTGAAGCGGTATGGATACCAGCCTGCAGGACGGCGAAACATCAGTAATGTTGAGTCGCGTGATGGCCCGATGAAAGCTCTGAGAAGGTTCACCGTCCGCGCCCATCTGCCTGATCGCATGGAGGCGCTCGAACGGCTTTCGATCAACCTGAGGTGGTCATGGGACAAGCCGACCCAGGACTTGTTCGCGACGATCGACCCAGAGCTCTGGCAGCAGGTCGGATGCGATCCGGTCGCGTTGCTGGGACAGGTCAGCCCCCAACGGCTCGACGAGCTCGCCGCCGACGAATCGTTTGTCCGTCGGCTCGATGAACTGGTCGCCGAACTGGACGATTACCTATCGCGGCCGCTCTGGTACCAGCAGCAACTCGACCAAGGTGCACAGCTGCCCAATGGCATCGCGTACTTCTCGATGGAGTTCGGCGTCGCCGAGGTGCTGCCCAACTACTCCGGTGGTCTGGGCATTCTGGCGGGCGACCACCTGAAATCCGCCTCCGACCTCGGTCTGCCGCTGATCGCGGTCGGACTGCTCTACCGGTCGGGTTACTTCCGGCAGTCGTTGACCGCCGATGGCTGGCAACACGAAAGTTACCCGTCGCTGGATCCGCAGGGGCTGCCGCTGCGCCTGCTCACCGATGCCGATGACAACCCAGTGCTGGTCGAACTCGCGATGCCCGAGGGCAACGAGCTGCGTGCCCGCGTCTGGATCGCGCAGGTCGGCCGAATTCCGTTGTTGCTGTTGGATTCTGACATTCCGGAGAACGACCACGATCTGCGCGGCGTGACCGACCGGCTCTACGGCGGTGACCAGGAGCACCGGATAAAGCAGGAGATCCTCGCCGGCATCGGCGGTGTCCGCGCGATCCGGGCCTTCACCGAGGTCGAGGGGCTGGCTTCGCCCGAAGTGTTCCACATGAACGAGGGCCACGCCGGGTTCCTTGGTGTCGAGCGCATCCGTGAGCTGATCGACGCCGGGCTGGATTTCGACACCGCCCTGACTGTGGTGCGCTCATCGACGGTGTTCACCACGCACACGCCCGTTCCCGCTGGAATCGACCGCTTTCCGGTCGAGATGGTCAAGAGGTACTTCGGCAGCCCAGCCGATGAGCGCTCGCGCGAAGAGCACGGTTCGAGCGGCCCGTCCTCTGAATCTTCGCGGTTGCTGCCCGGAGTTTCGCTGGAGCGCATCATCTGGTTCGGGGCCGAGGACGACCCGTCGAAGTTCAACATGGCGCACATGGGTCTGCGACTGGCCCAGCGGGCCAATGGCGTCTCCCTGCTGCACGGCAAGGTCAGCCGCGGCATGTTCAACGAGTTGTGGCCAGGGTTCGACCCGGGTGAGGTGCCGATCGGTTCGATCACAAACGGCGTGCACGCCCCGACCTGGGCGGCCCCCGAATGGCTTGAGTTGGGCCGCGAACTCATCGGCAACGATGACCTCGGCATGCTGCGCGAGCCAGAGGTGTGGGGTCGGCTGAACGAGGTCGATCCAGGCCACATGTGGTGGATCCGCTCGCAGCTGCGCGCGAAGCTGGTCGAGGACGTTCGTGCGCGGCTGCGACGATCCTGGTTGGAGCGCGGCGCGTCGGAGGCCGAATTGCGCTGGATCGCAACGGCGTTCGATCCGAATGTGTTGACCATCGGGTTCGCTCGACGCGTCCCGACATACAAGCGGTTGACGCTGATGCTGCGCGATCCGGAACGGCTGGAGAAGCTGTTGCTCGACAAGGATCGGCCGCTCCAGCTGATCGTCGCGGGCAAGTCGCATCCGGCCGACGACGGCGGAAAGGCGTTGATACAGCAGGTGGTGAAGTTCGCCGACAGGCCAGAAGTCCGACACCGGATCGCGTTCCTGCCCGACTACGACATGTCGATGGCGCGCCAATTGTATTGGGGATGCGACGTGTGGCTGAACAATCCGCTGCGGCCGCTGGAAGCGTGCGGAACCTCGGGCATGAAGAGCGCACTCAACGGCGGACTGAACCTGTCGATTCGCGATGGCTGGTGGGATGAGTGGTATGACGGCGAAAACGGTTGGGAGATACCGACTGCAGACGGCCTGGCCGACGAAGGGCGGCGCGACGATCTCGAGGCCGCGGCTCTGTACGACCTGATGGAGAAATCCGTCGCCCCCAAGTTCTACGACCGCAACGAACAGGGCGTGCCCGAGCGGTGGGTGGAGATGGTGCGCCACACGTTGATAGCGCTTGGGCCGAAGGTGCTGGCGTCGCGGATGGTGCGTGACTACACCGAGAAGTACTACGCACCAGCCGCCCAATCGCTGCGCAAGACCGTCGAGGCCGGAGCTGACGGTGAACCGTTCGGTGCGGCAAGGGAATTGGCGGCCTACCGGGAACGTGTCGCAGAGGCGTGGCCGAAGATCCAGATCACCGACGTCGACAGCTACGGGCTGCCGGACACCCCGGTGCTCGGTTCCGAGCTGACGCTGACGGCCACGGTCGATCTGGCGGATCTGACACCAGACGAGGTATCCGTGCAGGCGGTACTGGGTCGCGTCGATGCCGGGGACACGCTGGTGGGGCCGGTGACCGTGCCTATGCAGCACACCGGCACCGCCGACGGCGGCAACGAGATCTTCACGACGACAACACCGCTGCCGGTCGCGGGGCCAGTGGGTTACACCGTGCGCGTGCTACCTCACCACCCGCTGTTGGCCGGGGACAACGAGCTCGGACTCGTCACGCTCGCGTGACGACCCGAAGACGAGCGCGAGTCGAGGCGTGACCTCGGCCCTCACGGTCGCGATCGACGGCGGGCCGTATGCGTTGGCTGCCGGTCCCGACGGCGCGATATGGGTGACGCTGGTTCACAGCGGGGCGATCGCACGCGTGTCGTCGAGCGGTGACGTCGAGGTCTTTCCCGCCGCGCCCGCCAGCCGGCCGTCGATCATCACCGCGGGACCAGACGGTGCGTTGTGGTTCACCCGCAACGGCGACGACCGCATCGGGCGCATCAGTACGGCGGGGGAGCTGACCGAGTTCGAGCTGGGTGAGAACAGTGCACCGTACGGGATCACCGTCGGACCCGACCGCGGACTGTGGTTCACGACGATGACGACGGGCGAGGTCCGCCGAATTTCGGTCGACGGCGAGCTGTCTGACCCGCATCCCGTCGGAGGCGCGCCTTCGATGATCGTCACCGGGCCCGACAACGCGCTGTGGTTCACCCTCAACCAACGCAACGCTGTCGGCCGGCTGACACTGTCGGGTGAGCTGACCGTGCGTGAATTACCGACTGCCGCAGCCGGTCCGGTCGGTATCGCGAAGACGCACGACGACGCGATCTGGTTCACCGAAATCCTCGCAGAGCGGCTCGGCCGGATCCCGATGGACGAGGCGATCCAGGAGATCGACCTGCCCGGTAAACCGCACGCGGTGGTCGCTGATCCGGCCGACGGGGTGTGGGTGAGCCTGTGGGGTTCCAGCCAGCTGGCCCGCGTGAGCGCCGACGGCGAGATCGTCACGATCGACCTCCCGCCGGGTAGCGAGCCGCACGGCCTGGCGATCGGTCCGGAAGGCGCGCTATGGGTCGCGCTGGAAAGCGGCTTCGTGGTGCGCATGCCATTTTAGAGACTGCCGCTTGCACGCGGATCGAACGATCTCGCCGACACCTGCTCGGCGCCTGTCGTTGTCGGGTTATGGTCCGAGGTCAGTGCGTTATCAACTGCGACGCCTGGGAAAGGGCTCGGCTGTGACGGTTGGGGAGGTGCTGCGACGCAGCATCACGGTATTTGCCATCGGTGGATTGCTGAGTGCGTCGCACGGAATCGCCGCTGCCCAGCCCCAGCCCGGGCCGCAGCCCGTTGTGGTCGACACGGTGGCGGCCCCGCCGGAAGGCGTGCCGCCACCCCCACCCGTCGACGAGGGACGCGTCGAGTCGACCCCGCCCGCGGTGACCGAAGCGCCCGACGGATGGACGCTCACACTGTCGGCCAAGGACGAGACCCAAGCGCCCATCCCGCCGCTGACGACGGCTTTGTCGTCGCGTGAGTACGTCGTCGGCGGAACCTTCATGGGCGAATTGAGAGGTCCAGAGGAGGAAGAGCCTCCCGGCGGAACCTTGGAGGTCGGGTACGAGATCGGGTGCGGCATCGACATGAGCACGTCAAACGGTGTTTCGCTGACCGGCACGATGGGCTTGAACCCGTCGATCGGGCTGATAGGCATCGACGTCATCTCTCCGGGGATCGACGGCGTCCTGCCCGGGCTGGGAGGAAACCTCGGCGCCGGTGTCACAGTCGGACTCAAGCCCGGCCTGATCAACATCATCCCGGTGACGAAGAAGGATTACACGGGTGCCGACCCATGGGTGATGGTCAGCAAGTTCCGCGTCAAGATCGACGGTTGCGTCGGTGAGTCGTTCATCCGCTCGTATGCGTTCCTCACCAGGTCGACTGCGCAGTCTGAAGCGGTGCTGGCTTGGTACGGCGTGACGAAAAAGATCTAGTCGAACCGCTTGAAGCAGCGCTCCTGATCGCCGAGCACGCCGACGCGGAATGCATCGATCCGTGAGAAGCCCGACGGCACCGATTCGCCGTTGACATCGCTGGCAGCCAAGCCGTTGGTGAGTATCCCCGACACCGCCTCGTCCACGTCACCAGCGGTCAGAACGATGGTGTTCCCGTCGGGAGTGCTGCTGTCCTTCGAGAGTTTGGCGGTCGCGACACCGGTCAGGCATGCGGTGCGCAACGCGGCCTCGGCGTTGTCCAGCGCCACGCCGCCGTGCTCATGCTGGATCGCCTGCATGTATCGCGACATCAGAACCGAATACGCGGCGTTATCACCCTTCGCGTGGGTGACCTCCTCGTCGATCTCGCCCGGAGTACCCATCTCCGCGAGCGCGGGCAAATCGACGGCGATCGTGTTGGTCGCCGGGCAGAACGACACCGGCGGGCTCGGCCGCGCGTCAGGGCAATCGGCGGGTTCGAGGCTGAGCTCTGGCGGGTTCTTCGGACTGAAGACGGTGTTCATCGCGGCGATGACGTCCTGCACCGACTTTTCGGTGATCGCCAGCTCACCCGTGTGATCTTCGGGGAGTAACACGGGCAGGTCGCCACGGCGCTGTTCGATCTCCCGCATGTCGATCGATGCGCAGGCGGCGGCGCCGTCGGTGAACCCGAACTGGAATGCCGATACGCGTTCGAACGCCGAACCGTGTTCGTCGTAGCCGACCATAGGGTCGTCCTCGCTCAACACGGGATCCCGCGACGCGATGACCGCGGCCAGCACATTGTTCAGACCGTCGCCGGTGGACACTGTGAAACGCGGCGAATTGCCCTCGGCCACCCATCGCAGGTAGGCCCCCTCGAAGCAGTCCGCCTGTTGTTCGCTCACCAGGACCGGGGTGTCGTCGTCGACCAAACCGGCCTGGTCTTGAATGGCATGGCCGTATTCGTGTCCGAACACGTCGAGCGCGCTGACGTCGCCGAACTCTTCTGCGAGCGCGGGCAGGAATTCGCCACGGTCCCACCCGATGTTCTTGTCGGGGAAGCAGTAGCCGGCGTTGATGACTCCGAATGTGCTGTCACCACAGAACTCGGTGTCGTCGAAACCATCGGCGTCCCAAGAGACCAATTCCCTGACCGGTCGAAACTCACCGCCGAAAGACTCGCTGTACGCGCCTTCCCAGTATTCCTCGATGTCGCTGATCGCCTGTCGGGCAAGTTGATCGACCGCGTCGTCGTCCGTGCCCTCGACGTCGCGCGTGGGCTCCGGAGCACTCGACCGCAAGCCGCTGGGCCCATCGGTGGCAGGCATACCCGCGACGCTGAACGGGTCGTCGAAGACCGAGACGGCGCTGCCCTGCAGCGTCGTGCTGCACGACGTGACGAACAGCGCCGAGGACACCGCGATCACGGCGACCGCCAACTGTCGGGGCATCGACGCCGCCTTTCGAGGGTCGGCCGGCGGCCCGGGCGGCCCGCACGGGGAATTAGCCGACACGATAGTGAAAGGAATCAGCCCGCGCGTAAGCGTTCGAGCGCCTCGCGGACCCTGACCGAGTCGGTGGTCGCCCAGAACGGTGGCAGCGACGCCCGCAGAAACCCGCTGTACCGCGCGGTGGCCATCCGTGAGTCCAGTACCGCGACGACGCCCTTATCGTCGATGCGCCGCAGGAGCCGGCCGGCGCCCTGAGCCAGCAGCAGCGCCGCGTGGCTGGCGGCGACGGCCATGAATCCGTTGCCACCGCGGGAAGCGATCGCGCGTTGACGTGCCGTCAGCAGCGGATCGTCGGGCCGGGGGAACGGGATGCGGTCGATGAGCACCAACGACAGTGACGGCCCGGGAACATCGACGCCCTGCCAGAGCGACAGGGTCCCGAACAGCGACGTCTCCGCGTCCTCGGCGAAGCGTTTCACCAGCGCCGACGTGGTGTCGTCACCTTGACACAGGACGGGGGTGTCGAGACGGTCCCGCATGATCTCCGCCGCGGCCTTTGCGGCGCGCATCGACGAGAACAGGCCGAGTGTGCGGCCGCCCGCGGCGGTGATGAGCCCGGCGATCTCGTCGAGCTGTTCGGCCGATCCGGTGCCGTCGCGCCCCGGCGGTGGGAGATGTGCGGCGACGTAGAGGATGCCCGACTTTTCATGCTGGAACGGCGATCCCACGTCGATGCCTCGCCACCGGACCTTGTCGTCGTCACCGGCGAGCCCCCACGCCGACGCCATGGCATCGAACCTGCCGCCGATGGTCAACGTGGCGGAGGTGAGGACGGCCGTGGTCTGCTCGAACAGCCGGGTGCGCAACAGACCTGACACCGACAGCGGGGCGACGCGCAGGACCACTCGCGTGCTGCCGCGGTTCTCCTCCCGATCGAGCCACACGACGTCGGTGCGGTCCGGAATGGCCGGCACGAAGGAGTCCAGGATGCGCGACGCGGTGTCTGCCATATCGGTCAGCGCGGTGACCGCCTCGGCGCGCGCGGAGGCGGCTTTCGGGTCGCTCGGACTGGTGTCGATCGCCGATCGAACCCGGTGGGCGGCGTCGCGCAGCGCGGTGAGGTAGGTCGCCATTTCGTCGTCGAGCGTGTCGATCCGTCCCGGTGTGGCGTCGTGGATGACCGACGACAGCGTGGCGGTGGCGGCCTCCAGCCGTTGCGCCAGTTCCTGATCGACCAGCCGACTCGAACGTCGATGCGCGACCGCCATCGACGTCGCCGAGAGTTCGCCGGTGGCCACGCCGGTGACGCGGTCGACGAGTTCGTGTGCTTCGTCGACCACGAGCAGGTGGTGTTCGGGAAGCACGGCCGCATCCGATACGGCGTCGATGGCCAGCAGTGCGTGGTTGGTGACGACGACATCGGCGTGGCCGGCCTTGTCGCGGGCTTTCTCTGCGAAGCAGTCGGTGCCAAACGGACAACGCGACACTCCGATGCATTCTCGGGCGGACACGCTGACCTGCGACCACGACCGGTCGGGCACCCCGGGTGTCAGCTCGTCGCGATCTCCTGTCTCGGTGTCCGACGACCATGCGACGAGCCGCTGCACATCGCGGCCGAGGGCGGACGCCGCCACCGGCTCGAACAGCTCCTCCTGCGGCTGCTCATCCGGTTCGCTCGTCGATCCGTTGTGAATCTTGTTGAGACACAGGTAATTTCCCCGGCCCTTCAGCAGTGCGAACTCGGGGGTGCGGGGCAGTGCGTCGGTCAACGATTCGGCGAGCCGGGGGAGATCACGGTCGACGAGCTGGCGCTGCAGCGCGATGGTCGCCGTCGATATGACGACCGGCTTCTCGGTCTCGACTGCCCGCGCGATCGCCGGCACCAGGTACGCCAGAGACTTCCCGGTCCCCGTGCCCGCCTGGACGGCGAGGTGTTCACCGCTTTCGAAGGCATGGGCCACCGCCTCGGCCATCTCGATCTGGCCGGGGCGTTCTGCACCGCCGAGTGCGCTGACCGCCGTTGCCAGCAGTTCGGTGACGTCTCCGGTCTCGCCCGTGACTACTCCTGGTGACTCGCAGGGGAGATTATGCGGGTGGGAATGGCGGGTTCGCCGCGGGAGAGTTTCAGGCCGTCCCAGGGCAAGCTCAGCAGACCTTCCTTGACACGTTCGCGCGCGGCGGCGACATCGAATTCGGTCGTCGGTTCGCCGTTACGCACGAAGTCGACCATGAGGTCGCGTCCCGACTCGCCTTGTGGTCGCCGACCGAATGGGTACACGACCTCCTCGAGGATCGTCCCCGTGTCCTTACATGTCCGCAACGCTTGCTTGCGGCCGCCGTGAGATTCCTTGTGGCTGCTCCGTTTCTCCACGGGCAGACCGTCTACCTCGACCAGCTTGTAAACCATGCTTGCGGTCGGCGCGCCCGACCCGGTCACCACCGATGTGCCGACACCGTAGATGTCGACGGGCTCGACGCGCAGTGCGGCGATGGCGTACTCGTCCAGGTCACCGGACACCACAATGCGGGTGTTGCGGGCGCCGAGGCCGTCGAGCTGTGCCCGCACCTGCCGGGCGAGCACCCCGAGATCGCCCGAGTCGATGCGGACCGCGCCGAGGTCCTGGCCCGCCACCTCGACGGCATTGGCCACCCCCTGCGTGATGTCGTAGGTGTCGACGAGCAGCGTGGTGCCCACCCCGAGGGCTTCTACCTGGGCCTTGAACGCGGCCTTCTCCCATTCCGACGTTCTTCGCCCAAGCGGCTCATCACCGAGGCCCACTGGCACAACGGTGTACAGCAAGGTGAACGCGTGCGCACTGGTGCCCAGTGCCGGCACACCGTAGGTGCGCTGCGCCTCCAGGTTCGACGTGCCGGTGAAGCCGGCGATGTAGGCGGCGCGCGCGGCGGCGACAGCGGCAAGTTCGTGGGTTCGCCGCGAACCCATCTCGATCATCGTTCGGCCGTCGGCGGCGCTGACCATGCGGGCTGCGGCCGACGCGATCGCGGTGTCGTGGTTGAGGATCGACAACGCGAGAGTTTCCAGGACGACACACTCGCCGAACGTGCCGTGCACACTCAATACCGGCGAACCCGGAAAGTACAGCTCACCCTCGCAATAGCCGTCGATATCCCCGCGGAACCGGTAGTCGGCGAGGAACGCCAGCGTCTCGCGATCGCAGAAATCCGAAAGCGCCGTCAACACGGATTCGTCGAACGTGAACTGTGCCAACGCTTCCACGAATCGGGCCGTTCCGGCGACCACGCCGTAGCGACGCCCTTCGGGCAGCCTGCGGGCGAACACCTCGAACGTCGTCCGGCGGTGTGCGGTCCCGTCGCGCAGGGCGGCGGCGAGCATCGTCAACTCGTACTTGTCGGTGAGTAACGCCGTAGACCCCGGGACCACACCGCAACCGTATCGGCTGGGCGGCCGCTGCCTCGACTCAAATGGTCGGGCACGCGTGTTGCGGCCCCCCGGTGCGATCAGCACGATCCGGCGGACGCATGACCCGACTGTCTCGCTATCCTTGTCCACATGGTTACGCCGGCGAAGGCCCGACCGGGAACTCGCGAGGAACGGGACGTCGCCACTCTCGATGCGACGGATAGCCCGTGGGTGACCCTGGTCTGGGACGACCCGGTCAATCTGATGACATACGTGACGTACGTCTTCCAGAAGCTCTTCGGCTACACCGAGCCGCACGCGACCAAGCTCATGATGCAGGTGCACACCGAGGGTAAGGCCGTGGTGTCGGCGGGCAGCCGGGAGTCGATGGAGGTCGACGTGTCCAAGCTGCACGCCGCGGGCCTGTGGGCGACCCTGCAGCAGGACCGCTGATCCGACTGTGCGCAAATGGAAACGGGTCGACACCGCCGACGGCCCGCGCTTCCGATCGGCCCTGGCCGCTCACGAGGTGTCGCTGCTGCAGAACCTGGCGACGTCGATGGTCGGAATGCTCGACGACCGCGAATCGTCCTCTCCCGCTGATGAACTCGAAGAGATAACCGGAATGCGGACCGGCCACTCGTCGCCTCCGCAGGATGAGACGATGAAGCGGCTGCTACCGGACTTCTTCCGACCGCAAACCGATCATCCGGCCGGCTCCGGCCCCGCCGAGAGTCTCAACAGTGCGCTGCGCAGCCTGCACGAACCGGCGATCATCGAAGCCAAACGTGAAGCGGCACAACGATTGTTGGACACGGTGCCGCAACACGGCGGCAAGTTCGAACTCAGCGAAGATGACGCTCACGCCTGGGCGGCCGCGGTCAACGACATGCGGCTCGCACTAGGCACCATGCTCGGCGTCGCGCAGGATGGCCCTGGCGAACTGCCGCCTGAACATCCGATGGCGGGACATCTCGACGTGTATCAGTGGCTGACGGTGCTGCAGGAGTATCTGGTGCTCGGAATCATGGGCAGGTCATGACCATGGGTGCGATCACGGATGTCGCCGGAATTCGCGTCGGCCATCACCACAAAATCGATTCCGATGCGAACCTCGGTTCGGGGTGGGCCACTGGAACAACTGTCGTTCTGACACCGCCGGGAACCATCGGTGCCGTCGACTGCCGCGGTGGTGCACCCGGCACCCGCGAGACCGATCTGCTCGATCCCATCAACTCGGTGCGTCACGTCGATGCCATCGTGCTCAGTGGTGGCAGCGCGTTCGGATTGGCTGCGGCGCACGGGGTGATGGAGTGGCTGGAGGGGCAGGATCGCGGGGTGGCGATCGAGGGCGGCGTCGTACCCATCGTTCCGTCCGCAGTGATTTTTGATCTTCCGGTCGGCGGCTGGAAGTGCCGGCCGAACGCCGAGTTCGGTCGCGCCGCCGCCGAGAGCGCGGGTACCGACGTGGCCATCGGCACCGTCGGCGCCGGCGTAGGGGCACGCGTCGGGGTGCTCAAAGGTGGTGTCGGCACCGCATCGGTGACGCTCGAGTCCGGTGCGACGGTAGGAGCGATCGTGGTCGTCAACGCCGCCGGTGACGCCGTGGATCCCGCGACCGGGCTGCCGTGGCTCGCCGACCAGATCGAGGAGTTCGGTCTGGTGTCCCCGCCGGCTGATCAGATCGCGGCATACGCCGACCGCCACTCCGAGCTCAGCCCGCTCAACACCACCATCGCCGTGGTCGCGACCGACGCGGTCCTCAGCAAGGCGGGGTGCCGCCGGATGGCCGTCGCCGCCCAGGACGGCCTGGCTCGCACCATCCGGCCGTGTCACACCCCGCTCGATGGAGATACGGTGTTTGCGCTGGCCACCGGAGCCATCGAGGTACCGCCCGATCCGGCGACACCCGCGTCGATGTCGCCGGAGGTGCCCCTGATCACCGCGCTCGGGGCGGCCGCGGCGGACTGCCTGGCTCGCGCGGTGCTGGTCGGCGTGCTGGCAGCCGAGTCGGTCGCCGGAATACCGACGTACCGGGACATGTTGCCCGGAGCATTCGAATGAGAGGCTTTTTACCGTGCTGGTGATCCGAGCGGATCTGGTCGATGCCATGGTCGCCCACGCCCGCGCTGACCACCCCGACGAAGCGTGCGGAGTGATCGCGGGACCGGAGGGGTCCGATCGCCCGGAGCGGTTCATCGCGATGACCAACGCGGAGCGTTCGCCGACCTTCTACCGGTTCGACTCCGGCGAGCAGCTCAAGGTGTGGCGCGCGATGGACGAGGCCGACGAGGCGCCGGTCATCATCTACCACTCGCATACCGCCACGGAGGCGTACCCGAGCCGCACCGACATCTCCTATGCGTCCGAACCGGACGCCCACTACGTCCTAGTGTCGACGCGCGACCCCGACGAGCACGAGCTGCGCAGCTACCGCATCCTCGACGGCGTCGTCACCGAGGAACCCGTCAAGATCGTCGAGCAGTACTAGAACTCTGAAAGGAGTGACCGGCCCATGTCTGTCACCGTGTCGATCCCGACCATCCTGCGCACCCATACCGGCGGCGAGAAGCGCGTCGCTGCCGACGGTGCGACCCTGAGTGCGGTGATCAGCGATCTCGAGGCGAACTACTCGGGCATCTCCGATCGCCTGATGGACAGTGCCAACCCCGGCAAGCTGAACCGGTTCGTCAACATCTACGTCAACGACGAGGACGTGCGGTTCTCCGGAGGGCTGGACACCGCGATCTCCGACGGCGACTCGGTGACGATCTTGCCCGCCGTCGCAGGTGGTTGAGTGACCCGATACGACTCCCTGATTCAGGCGCTGGGTAACACGCCGCTGGTGGGCCTACAGCGGTTGTCGCCCCGCTGGAGCGACGAGGACGGCGCTCCGCACGTGCGGTTGTGGGCCAAGCTCGAGGACCGCAACCCCACCGGCTCCATCAAGGACCGGCCCGCGCTACGGATGATCGAGGATGCCGAGCGGCGAGGTGAATTACAGCCCGGCGCAACGATTCTCGAGCCGACGAGCGGCAACACCGGCATATCGCTCGCGATGGCGGCGCTGCTCAAGGGCTACCAGATGATCTGCGTGATGCCCGAGAACACGTCGATCGAACGACGGCAGCTGCTGGAGCTCTACGGCGCGCGCATCATCTACTCCCCGGCCGAGGGCGGGTCGAACACCGCGGTTGCGCATGCGAAAGAGCTTGCGTTGCAGAATCCTTCGTGGACCATGCTGTATCAGTACGGCAACGAGTCGAATGCCCTTGCGCACTACGAGGGCACCGGACCCGAGCTGTTGGCCGACTTGCCTGAGATCACGCACTTCGTTGCCGGCCTCGGCACCACCGGCACGTTGATGGGGACCGGGCGGTACCTGCGCGAGCACAAACCCGACGTGCAGATCGTGGCGGCCGAACCTCGTTACGGCGAGGGGGTGTACGCCCTGCGCAACATCGACGAGGGCTTCATTCCCGAGTTGTACGACCCGGACGTGCTGACCACCCGCTTCGCCGTCGGCTCCTACGACGCGGTCAAGCGCACCCGTGAGCTCGTCCAGGTGGAGGGCATCTTCGCCGGCATCTCCACGGGCGCGATCCTTCATGCCGCGCTGGGCATGGCCGCCAAGGCGCTCAAAGCGTCGCAGCAGGCTGATATCGCGTTCGTCGTCTGCGACGCCGGGTGGAAGTATCTGTCGACCGGCGCGTACGCCGGTAGCCTGGATGACGCGGAGGACGCGTTGGAAGGGCAGTTATGGGCATGACAGGTTCGGGATATCCGGGGCTGCCGGGGACGCCTGCGGAGCCGAGAAAGCGGCCCGCCTGGATCGTCGGCGGCGTGACGATCATCAGCTTCGTCGTGCTGCTCTGGGTCATCGAACTCTGGGACAACCTGACCAATCATCGCCTGGACAACAACGGCATTCGGCCGCTGGAGAGCGACGGGCTGTGGGGGATCATCTGGGCGCCGCTGCTGCACTCGGACTGGAATCACCTGATCGCCAACACCGTTCCGGCGCTCATCCTCGGCTTCCTGATGACGCTCGCGGGGTTGTCGCGGTTCATCTTCGCCACGGCCATCGTCTGGATTCTCGGCGGCCTCGGCACGTGGCTGCTCGGCAACATCGGCGCGCACTGCCCGTACGTCGGCGTGCGCTGCGAGACCAACCACATCGGCGCCTCGGGGCTGATCTTCGGCTGGCTGGCCTTCCTGATCGTCTTCGGATTCTTCACGCGCAAGATGTGGGAGATCGTCGTCGGCGTCGTGGTCCTGTTGGTCTACGGCAGCGTGTTGTTCGGGGTCCTGCCCGGCACCCCCGGCGTTTCGTGGCAGGGCCACCTGTGCGGTGCGATCGCCGGCGTCGTCGCGGCGTACCTGCTGTCCGGGCCTGAACGCAAGGCGCGTGAACGTCGCAAGGTCGCCGCGAAGAACCCGTACAACCTCACGCCGTGAGTTCTGCAACTGCGCCCGTCGGGATCTTCGACTCCGGTGTCGGCGGGCTGACGGTCGCCCGCGCGATCATCGACCAGCTACCGGACGAAGACATCATCTACGTAGGGGACACCGCCAACGGTCCCTACGGTCCGCTCACCATTCCGGAAATCCGCGGGCATGCGCTGGCGATCGGCGACGATCTGGTGTCCCGCGGTGTCAAAGCGCTTGTGATCGCGTGCAATACGGCGTCGTCGGCGTGCCTGCGCGACGCCCGGGAGCGCTACGCGCCCGTGCCCGTGGTCGAGGTGATCCTGCCCGCCGTCCGTCGTGCCGTGGCCGCCACCCGCAACGGCCGCATCGGCGTCATCGGCACGGAGGCAACCATCGCGTCGGGGGCCTACCACGACGCGTTCGCGGCGGCCCGCGACACTGAGGTCATCGGGGTGGCGTGTCCTCGGTTCGTCGACTTCGTCGAGCGGGGAGTGACGAGTGGACGCCAAGTGCTCGGCCTCGCGGAGGGGTATCTCGAGCCCCTCCAGCGCGCTGAGGTGGACACGCTGGTGCTGGGGTGCACGCACTACCCGATGCTGTCGGGTCTGATCCAACTCGCGATGGGCGAGCACGTGACACTGGTGTCCAGCGCCGAGGAGACCGCCAAGGACTTGCTGCGCGTACTCAGCCAATCAGATTTGCTCCATCCGCATCCGGGAGACGCGGGGCCTGCGGTTCGCCGTCGTTTCGAGGCGACCGGCGATCCTGAGGCGTTCACCACACTCGCGGGTCGGTTCCTGGGCCCGACAATCGACGGTGTTCGCCCTGTTCAGCACACTGTCAAAGTCCAAAAATGAATTCGGTCACGCAAACCAGCGATGTTTTCGTCTTGCGGATGGTGGGCATGGCAAGCTAGTGAGTGTGCGAATCACCGTACTCGGTTGCTCCGGCAGTGTTGTCGGGCCTGATTCGCCAGCGTCCGGCTACCTGGTCACCGCTCCGGACACCCCACCGCTAGTCCTCGATTTCGGTGGCGGCGTTGCTCGGCGCGCTGCAGCGGTACGCGGACCCGAACTCCGTATACGTACTCCTCTCGCATCTGCACGCCGACCATTGTCTTGACCTCCCGGGCCTGTTCGTGTGGCGGCGCTATCACCCGTCGCCTGCGCAGGAGCGCGGCGTGATGTACGGGCCGGCCAATACCTGGGCTCGGTTGGGCGCCGCGTCATCGCCCGAGGGCGGGGAGATCGACGACTTCTCCGACATCTTCGATATCCGGCACTGGGTGGACAACCGCGCGGTAGATCTCGGGGCGCTCAACGTCGTGCCTCGCCTCGTCTGCCATCCCACTGAGTCTTACGGATTCCGGATCACCGACCCGACGGGTGCCACGTTGGTCTATAGCGGTGACACCGGCTACTGCGATGCGCTGATCGACCTCGCCCGCGGAGCCGACGTGTTTCTGTGCGAGGCGTCGTGGACGCATTCCCCGGAGCGGCCCCCGAGGCTGCACCTGTCGGGAACAGAAGCCGGCCGGGCCGCCGCCAATGCGGGCGTCGGCGAACTGCTGCTGACACACATCCCGCCCTGGACGTCCCGTGAGGATGTCATCAGCGAGGCCAAGGCCGAGTTCGACGGTCCGGTGCACGCCGTGGTGTGCGGTGAGTCGTTCGAGGTCGCCAAGTCCTGAGGCCGGACTGCCGGCTCAGCCGGCGAGGCGCGTCGGGCCCACCCGATAGGGTTGGCCCGTGTCCAGACGAGAAGATGGTCGGCTTGACGACGAGCTGCGACCGGTTCGCATCACCCGCGGTTTCACCACTCATCCCGCCGGCTCGGTGCTGGTCGAGTTCGGCCAGACCCGGGTCATGTGCACGGCGAGCGTCACCGAAGGTGTGCCGCGCTGGCGTAAGGGTTCGGGACAGGGCTGGCTGACCGCCGAGTACGCGATGCTGCCTGCCGCCACCCACGACCGTTCCGACCGTGAGTCGGTCAAGGGCCGTGTCGGGGGCCGTACGCAGGAGATCAGCCGGCTCGTCGGGCGGTCGCTACGCGCATGCATCGACCTGGGTGCGCTCGGCGAGAACACCATCGCGATCGACTGCGATGTGTTGCAGGCCGACGGCGGCACCCGCACCGCGGCGATCACCGGGGCGTACGTCGCGCTGGCCGATGCGGTGACGTACCTCGGTGCCGGGGGCAAGCTGTCGGATCCGCGGCCGTTGTCGTGTGCGATCGCGGCGGTCAGTGTCGGGGTGGTCGACGGCCGCGTCCGCGTCGACCTGCCCTACACGGAAGACTCGCGCGCCGAGGTCGACATGAACGTCGTCGCCACCGACACCGGGACGCTCGTGGAGATCCAGGGCACCGGCGAAGGCGCGACGTTCCCGCGTTCGACGCTGGACAAGATGCTGGACGCCGCGATGGCTGCCTGTGAGCAGATCTTCGTGATCCAGCGCGAGGCACTCGAGTTTCCCTATCCCGGAGATTTGCCCGAGTCGGCCGAGCCCGCGAAGAAAGCGTTCGGAAGCTGACGAAAGCCAGGGTTCGCGCGACTCCCTAGCGCGCTTACCGGGTTGATTACTTGCACCAGGTACGTGCTAGCGACCCGCTAGTGCCACAGGACCGCGACACCCCCGGCCCGGATGGGGCCGAGGGTGTCTCGATCACCTATTACTTGGAGTTGGCGGCGGCCTTCTGGCGCGTCTCCTGTGCCTTGGCCTCGGCGCGAGCCGTTTCGGCTTCGGCCTCAGCCCGAGCTGCGTCGAGCTGATGTGAGGCCTTCTCGACCTGGGCGCGACCCTCTTCCTGAAGACTGCTCTGGTTCAAGATCAGCCCGATGACCTGCTTGGTGAAGCCGATCGCACCGGAAACGATTCCGCGGACTGCCTCGATGGGACCGCTGTTGTTCTCTGCCATTGTTTCCCCTCCGCTCATTGACGACCGACCGTGTTGTCGGTGTCGTAACGCACTAGCGGTACCCCTTGCGCTAGCTGTTGCAAGCAGATTGTTAGCGGTGTCACAAACCAGTGACCGTCTACCGTTGACCGGTGGCCGAAGTGCTTGTTGCGAGCCGTAATCAGAAGAAGCTGGCGGAGCTGCACCGCGTCCTCGACGCCGCGGGGGTTTCGGGTTTGACGCTGCTGTCGCTGGAGGATGTCGACCCGTTCGACGAAGCGCCGGAGACGGGCGCGACGTTCGAGGAGAACGCGTTGGCCAAGGCGCGCGACGCATATCGCGCGACGGGGTTGGCATCGGTGGCCGACGATTCGGGACTCGAGGTGGCGGCGCTGAACGGAATGCCGGGTGTGCTGTCCGCGCGGTGGTCGGGCGTGGCCGGCGATGCCGCCGAAAAGGATCGAGCCAATACCGCGCTGTTGTTGGCGCAATTGGGGGATGTGCCGGACGGGCGGCGCGGGGCCGCATTCGTATCGGCGTGTGCATTGGTTTCTCGTGCAGGGGAAACCGTGGTGCGCGGTGAGTGGCCGGGCAGCATTGTGCGGGAACCGCGCGGTGACGGCGGATTCGGCTACGACCCGGTGTTCCTGCCGTCGGGATCGGATCGCACGGCAGCGGAGCTCAGTCCCGCCGAGAAGGATGCGGCGTCGCACCGCGGTCGGGCCTTGGCGCTGTTGGTGCCGGCGCTGCGGGAGTTGGCCGGCTAGGCGCACGCAAATTTTGTATAGCCAGCCTAATCGGTAGCATCCCGGAGATGCGCCGCCTCACTACGCCGGGTTTCGGCGACGTCGGGCGCACTCGTCATCCCGCCGTCGTGGTCGCTGTGCTGGCGACAACCGGGACCTGCATGTCGTTGATGCAGACGTTGGTGATCCCGCTGATTCCCGAGCTGCCGAAGCTGCTCAACACCAACGCGTCCAATGCGTCGTGGGTGATCACGGCGACGCTGCTCGTCGCGGCCGTGGCGACACCGGTGGTCGGCAGGCTCGGCGACATGTACGGCCCCAAACGCCTGCTGATCGCCTGCGCGATCCTGATGACCGTCGGCTCACTGATCGCGGCGTCGACGAGCGCGTGGATACCGGTGGTCATCGGCCGCGCGCTGCAGGGCTTCGGTGTGCCCATCGTCCCGCTCGGAATCAGCGTGCTGCGGACGTGCGTACCCGCCCACCGCGTCGGCACCGCAATGGGATTGATGAGCGCATCGCTCGGCGTGGGTGGGGCACTCGGATTGCCATTGGCGGCGATCATCGCCGATCACTTCGACTGGCACGCGGTGTTCTGGTTCGCGGCGATGTTGGGCGCGATGTCCGGAGTTCTGTTCGCTGTGCTGGTACCGCGAATTCCGGCGGCGGCGTCGTCCGACCGACTCGATCCGCTCGGCGCGCTCGGCCTTGCGGCCGGTCTGGTGACGCTGTTGCTCGGAATATCCAAGGGCGGCAGTTGGGGCTGGGGAAGCGCCACCACGCTCGCAATGTTCGCCGCATCGATGGTCATTTTCGCGATGTTCGGGTGGTGGCAACTGCGCATCGACTCGCCCATGGTCGACCTGCGGACGACGATCAAGCGGCCGGTGCTGATGACGAATGTCGCTTCGGTGGCGGTCGGTTTCGCGATGTTCGCGCTCGCGTTGATCGGCCCGCAGGTACTCGAGTTGCCCGTCGCCACCGGCTACGGGCTGGGGCTCTCCATGGTCGAAGCGGGGCTGTGGCTGGCACCGGGCGGCCTGGCCATGATGGTGGCCTCGCCGGTCGCGTCCAGGATCGCCGCCGCCCGAGGGCCGAGGTTCACGCTGACGCTCGGCTGCGCGATCATCGCCGGTTCGTACCTGGCGGGGTTGGTGTTGCTCGGCGCTGCATGGCAGCTGTGCCTGTTCAACGTTCTCGTCAGTGTCGGCGTGGGGTTCGCCTACTCGTCGTTGCCCGCACTCATCAACGCCGCGGTGCCGATGTCGGAGACGGCCGCAGCGAATGGCATCAATGCGCTGGCGCGCGCGCTGGGAACGTCGATCTCGAGCGCCGTGGTCGGTGCGGTCTTGACGGGGTTGACGATTTCCATTGCGGGTCAGGAGTTTCCGTCGTTGACTGCGTTTCGTATCGGTCTGCTGATCGCAGCGGGAATGGCGATACTCGCGGGCGTCCTCGCGGCGATGATTCCGCTGACCGATGCCGATCAGGATCGCGTGCCGGCAGCAGTGGGCGCATCGACGAGGTAGCCGTCGATGAAGTCGTGCAGTGCGGGCGCGAGCGCCTCGACGCCGGAGTCGTTGAGCTTGGCGAGCAGGATGATTCCCTGGTACTGGGCCAGCAGTGCGTGCGCGAGCCGATCCGGGTCGGTGCCCTCGCGCAGTACGCCCGCATCGGCCGCATCGTGGCACGCCCGGGCGAGGTGGCGCTCCATCGCGCCAAGCACCTCGGCGAGATGCTTTCTCAGGTCGTCGTCGGTGGTCGATAGTTCGGCGGCGAAGTTCCCGAACGGGCAGCCGACCGCCCGCCCGAACTGAGCTTCCAACGCGGTCTGAATCTTGCCGATCGCGTCGGGGATCGCATGCAATCGTTGCGCCGGCGTCGCGGCGGGGGAGCCTTTCAAACGTCGCGCGAAGACCTCGGCGTGCAGGTCGATGACTGCTTTGGCGAGTTCGGACTTGGATGGGAAGTAGTGATAGAAGCTGCCTTTCCGCACATCGGCGGCCTGGCACAGTTCGTCGACCCCGACAGCTTGGTAGCTGCGTTCGAGAAACAGCCGTGCGGCCGTCGTGACGATGCGCCCACGGGCGTCCGAGGTTCGGGGCATGGGCCGATTCTACATAGTTGACCGGCAGATTCTCAAAGCGCTCGTCCGGCGTCCGGAACACCTCAGTCATGCAGACAACGTAGACCCGAGTTGACCGACCGGCCGGGCTACGACTTCGCCCCCAACTACGTGGACGTCGACGGCCTGCGCATGCATTACGTCGACGAGGGGCCGCGCGCCGGCAGGCCGATTGTCTGCTTTCACGGGGAGCCGAGCTGGGCATACCTCTATCGCAAGATGGTCGGTCCTCTGGTGGAGGCCGGCCACCGGGTCGTCGTGCCGGACTACGCGGGGTTCGGGCGTTCGGACAAGCCGACCGACCGGGGGTGGTACACCTACGACCGGCATACCGAGCTGACGTCGCGCGTGCTCGCGGGTCTGGATCTCAGCGACGCCATCGTGGTGGTGCAGGACTGGGGTGGCGCGATCGGACTGCGGTGGGCCGTGGAGAACGCCGATCGTGTTGGTGCGCTGGCGATCTTCAACACCGGGTTGTTCACGGGGCGGGTTTCCAAGGGGTTCATGGCGTGGCGCGACTTCGCCGAGAAGAACCCGGATCTGCCGGTCGGCTTCGTGATCCAGGGCGCGACGGCCACGGAGCTTCCCGAGGATGTCGTCGCTGCTTACGATGCACCCTTCCCGACAGTTGAGTCGAAGGCCGGCGCGGCGCAGTTCCCGCTATTGGTGCCGCTTTCCGAAGATGCGCCTGGAGCACTGGTGATGAGTGCTGTCGCCGACGAGCTGTCGCGGTGGCAGAAGCCGGCATTGGTCGCCTTCTCGGATCAGGATCCGATCTTCCCGTATCCCAAAGCGGGGCAAGCATTTTGCGATCTGATTCCCGGCGCTACCGAGCAGGTGAGGATCGAGGGCGCGTCACACTTCCTGCAGGAGGATCGTGGTGAGCGACTGGCCGAAGAGGTGCTCAAGCACCTGACGTGACGGCTAAAGGCCGTGCTTCTGCTTGATCTCTCTGGTTTGAATCTGCTCGACGATGATGCCGACCAGCGGGATGGTGCCCGCCAGCAGGATGCCGATGGTCTTGGCGATCGGCCAGCGCACCTTCACCGCAAGGTTCGCGGTGAAGAGCAGGTATACGAAGTACACCCAGCCGTGGACGACCGCGATCCAGTTCAGGCCCTCCACGCCGAAGCCGTACTTCATCACCATCTCGTAGCAGAGCGCGATCAGCCAGATGCCGGTGATCCAGGCCGTGACGCGGTAACCCATGAGCGCCTTGCGGATGCTTTCAACGGGGGTGCCGGTGGTCTCCGTCATGTCGTCGGTCGTTCCTTGTCTTCCTTGGCGAGTTCGGCGAGGTACGCGTTGTACTCGCTCAACACGGGGTCGTCGTCGGCGGGTTGGGTCGCGGCGGTAGGTCGTTGGGGCAGCAGGCCCGCGGGTATCTCGGTGATCTCATCGTGCCGCGTCGGCTCCGGCGGCGCTTCCTCGTAGCGCACAAATTTGTAGTACGCGTAGACGACGAAGCCGGCGAACATCGGCCACTGCAGGGCGTAGCCGAGGTTGACGAAGGTGCCCGATGCGGACTCGAAGCGGGTCCACTGCCACCAGGCCAGGGCCAGGCAGCCGGCGGCGCCAAGCACCGCCAACGCGATGAGCGCCGGCCTCCTACGCCGCGTAGTGGACACCTTCCAACGGTACCGCGCGGGTCTTCGGGCCGATGAACTCGTCCAACCGAGCGGTATCGGCCTTTCGGTAGATCGACACGATGTACTTGGTCGACCGCGTCCAGTGAATACCGAGCTTGTCGAGTGCGGCGGTGAACAGGCCGATGATGTCTTCGGAGCGGTTCGAGAAGTGGTAGCGGACGCTGGCGACGCCGCGGTCGTTGGCGATGACGCGGCAACCATCGCTGTGGATCAGTCCGAGGACGAACTCTTCGGTGGCTTGGTCGACGAGCGCCTGCTGCCAGGGTTCGAGGGCGATGCGTCGCTTGTGCTTCTTGCCAGCTCCGTGTTGAGGGAACCGGCAAGGCCAGTGCTTTGAGTACAACGAAACGGCAACACATCCAACGCTTTTCACAATGCCTGCTCGTTGGTCTGGCATGAGCATCTCGATGGCCTGGCAGCAGCGTTCGATTATTGCCGGGTACTTCTGGTCGAGCACGATGCGAAGACGCCAGACTCGACGACTCCGCGAGATGCAACCGTCGCCGAGATACATGCCGAGCAGATACGAATATGGCGCTGCGGGCAATGCCGCGAAGTTGTGGCCGGCGCCGCACTCCGCGGAGCCGGCCGGAAATCTTGATCGGACTTTCGGACGGCAGCGCCAGTCGCGCACCGTTGGTCGCGGGATGCCGGTCAGTCGAGCGATGGCGCAATCGTTCATGCCCGCCGCGATCAGCTTCCGCACCGTCTCGAATTCGTCCGCAGACCGCACCTTCGGGCCTTTCGCCGGGTGCCTCCACCGTAGGAAGCGCCACCGACAGACGGGACTAACGAGCAGGTACGATTGCCACCTGCGCGCGAGTGTCGGAACTGGCAGACGAGATGGCTTTAGGTGCCATTGTCCTATGGGCGTGGGGGTTCGAGTCCCCCCTCGCGCACCCTTTTCGCTCAGATCTCTGGTTTCCGATCCACCCACGGCTTCGCCTGCTCGAGCTGACTCGCGACGCGAATCAGCACGTCCTCGCGCCCATACGCCGCAACGAGCTGTACGCCTACCGGCAGCCCCTCGGCCGTCCACTCGAGCGGGAGGCTGACCGCCGGCTGGCCGCTCGTGTTGAACGGGGGAGTGAACGGTACGAACTCGCCCGCGCGCCGCATCGGTGCCATCGGGTTGTCGGGATCGTTGACGATCGTGCCGAGCTTCAGCGGCAGTTCGGCGAGCGTCGGCGTGAGCAGCAGATCCCAGCCCTCATGCCACCACGACTGCATCGCGCGGCGGAACTGGGAGACACCAGCGAGCGCGAGCGCGTAATCGATTGCGCCGAAGTGTTTCGCGAAATCGGCCTGCGCCAGATTCATCGGCTCCAACTCGTGGTCTACGAGCGGACGGCCGAGCTGTCCTTCGAACCGCAGCCGCGACATGCCCATGTTTGTGCTCCACATCGCGCCGAACTTCGAGCCGAGCGTCTCGTCCTCCAATGCCTTCGGCCACGCCGGCTCGACATGGTGACCCAGCGATTCGAGCAGCCGACCGACGGCCTGCGTCGCGGCGGTGACTTCGACATCGACCCGCCCGCCCTGCGCGTGGTGATCGAGGATGCCGATCCGCAGCCGACCCGGATCTGTGCCAACCTCCTCGACGTACGGACGTGTAGGCGGTGGTGCGATCACGGTGTCGCCGACACCCGGGCCGCGGGTCGAGTCGAGCAGGGCGGCGGTGTCGCGCACGGTGCGGCTGACGCAGTGTTCGACCGCAAGTCCGCTCTCGTCACGGACCGGTCCGAGCGTGATGCGACCCTGGCTCGGCTTGAGCCCGACCAGTCCGCAGCACGCCGCGGGAATGCGAATCGACCCGCCGCCGTCGCTGGCATGCGCGAACGGCACCATTCCCGACGCAACCGCCGCGGCCGCACCGCCGCTCGATCCGCCGGGCGTGCGCGTCGTGTCCCACGGGTTGTACGTCGCGCCCCACGCCACCGGCTCGGTGGTCGGCACGCTGCCCAGCTCCGGGCTGTTCGTGCGGCCCGCGATGACCAAGCCCGCCGCGCGGTAGCGACTGACGAGCGTCGTGTCCGCGTCGGCGATGACGTGTGCCTCTTTCAACGCGACGTTGCCGTTGCTGATCCGTTGTCCGGCGTAGTCGGCGAACAGGTCCTTGATGAGGAACGGCACGCCGCGGAACGGACCGTCGGGGAGATCGCTTGCGGCGACCTCTCGGGCGTGATCGAACCAGCGGATCACGACCGCATTGAGCTCAGGGTCGATGCGTTCGATGCGCTCGATCGCCGCTTCCAACAGCTCGCTCGGCGACACCTCTCCGGATGCGACGAGCGCCGCCTGATCGGTCGCATCCATCCACCGGGTCTCGTCGGCAAGCGAAGTCATGACTGCCTGTCTAGCACCAACAAGAATCCGTCGCGGGAATAACGTGACATGTCACGTGTTGTCGTGAAGTGAGAGACGATGGCAACTCCGCCACCTCGACACCAGGGAGATCAACATGGCTCAGCTCGCAGGCAAGACGGCGCTCGTTACGGGCGGGAGCTCAGGCATCGGCCTCGCCACGGCGCAGAGGTTCGCCGCCGAGGGCGCGCACGTTTTCATCACCGGCCGCAGTCAGCGCACCCTCGACGAGGCGGTAGCGGCGATCGGCGATGAGGCAACCGGAATCCGCAGCGACGTATCGAATCTCGATGACCTGGACAGCGTCGTCGACGCCATCTCTTCGCGCGGGCGTGGTCTGGATGTGGTGTTCGCCAACGCCGGCGGCGGAGAGCTCGCGGCGCTGGCCGACGTGACGGTCGAGCAGTTCACCAACACCTTCAACATCAATGTCGGCGGCATCGTGTTCACGGTGCAGAAGGTGCTGCCCCTGCTCAATTCAGGCGCGTCGATCGTGTTGACCGGATCGACCGCGGCCTACGGCGGGAATCCCGGCATGAGCGTCTACGCCGCGTCCAAGGCCGCCATCCGATCATTGGGACGTACCTGGGCGGCGGAGCTCGCCGACAAGGGTTTGCGGGTGAACACCGTCATACCGGGCCCCGTGGAGACGCCGGGACTGACTGGGCTGGCTCCGAGCGGCCAGGAGCAGGCACTGCTGGACGCGGAGGCATCGCGAGTGCCGATGGGCCGCGTGGGTCGGCCCGAGGAGATCGCGGCCGCGGTGTTGTTTCTCGCCTCTGACGAGAGCAGCTTCATGACGGGAACCGAGGTGTTCGTCGACGGCGGTGAGAGGCAGGTCTAACGCTGCGCGCGGACGTCGATGTCGGGGCGGGGCAGCGTCCCGTGGCGCAGGATGGATTCGTAGACCGCCGACAGGACGTCGGCGAGCGCTTTCTCCTGGCCGCGCTTCAGATCGGAGAAGAACACCTGCTTGACCCAGGCGGCGTGCTTGGGTGCCGCGGCCCGAAAGGCGCGCCAGCCGCTGTCGGTGAGTACCACGTCGGTAGCTCGGCCGTCGGTTTCTGAGGGGACCCGCTCGACGTGACCGCGCATACTCGTCCGCTGCAGATAGTGCGACAGCCTGCTACGTTCCCAGCCGATGGTGATCGCCAGGCTGGTGAGCTGTGCGCGGCCCCGCGGCGCGTTGGTCAGAGCATTCATCACCGTGTAGTCGCCGAGAGACATCCCGCACTCGGCCTGCAAATGCCGGTTCATCTCGTATTCCAGCCGATGGTAGACCCGCATGTAGCTCAGCCAGGCTCGCTGTTGCGACGGGTTGAGCCCGCCGTCGTCGGTCACTGCTCAGAAGCCTCCGATAGGTGATATTTCACGTATCGTAGCCCCGAAGTTCGCTCAGGCGTGCGTCGCGAAGTACTTCTGGCCGCCTGCCGGGATCCGCCCGAATCCGGCCTTCAGTACGGGTGCCAGCACCTTGACCGGCAGCGCGAATGCGGGCTTGGGTTCAACCGCAAGCGTCCAGGTGAACAACGTCTCGCTTCCGGCGGGCTCGACGAGGTAGTGCTCGGCGAAGCGCTTGAACAGGGGCACGGCGCACTCGTAGACGTAGAACGACTTGCTGTGCCCGTCCTCCCATTGGAAGAAGCGCTCGCGCATCACCGATCCGCCGGGGGCGGTGACGTCGCGCGTGGTGCCGACTCCGAAAGGCCGTGGCGACGTCCACGTGACGTCTTTGATCATCGGCCCCCAGGCGGCCAGTGACTCGTCGGAAACCAGTGACTCCCAGACCTTTTCAGGTGAGGCGGCAAACCGCTTCTGGTAGCGGAAGATGTGCGGTGCCGAGGTCAGGAAATCGGCGTCGGCGGGTTCGAGCGCGTGCCAGCGGGTCATGAATGACCATCCTCGCACTCAGCGAGCTAACCCGTCTTTCGTACCGGGTATCCATTCTGCTCCGCCAGCGACCGCAGCTGCTTGAGCGCGAAGCGGCGGGCGCGGCCCGCCTCGGGGATCAGGATGCCGGCCCACACTCCCTCGGCGCCCGGCGTCGAACATGCTTCCCGAGCGCATCGCCACCGGAGGGGGCAGGCGCGGCACAGCGCCTTGGCGCCCTCGTCGGCGGTCGTCGTCCATCGATCCGGATCTTGCGTACAGGGTGCCATTGCCGAGTCATCGAGGATGGCTGGTGCCTGGGGCGCATCGACAGCGCGAAGCTGCGCGACCGCGCTCGATCGTGTCTGGACGTGCACTGCTCCGGCCTCCCCGTCTTCGTCGGTCACGTCAACAATACGTTTGTATGGTAGACACAATACGTTCGTATTGTCTAATCTGGGCCTGTGAGCACGGAGACCACCTCTCGATGACTGCGGTGACAGAGCGCGACCACGTCGGTGGCGACGAACTAAAGAAACTCGAGCGGATCCGCCAGGCGGCATTGAAGAGTTTCGCGACGAAGGGCGCTGCGGGGACGTCGCTGCGTTCGGTCGCCGCGGACGCCGGTGTCTCCCTCGGATTGGTTCAGCATCACTTCGAAACGAAGGCCGGTCTCATCAAGGCCGTCGACGACTATGTGATGGGCGTTGTGATCGCCGTAGTCGCCCAACCGGTGACTGCGCCGCACGCAAAGGACTCGATCGCCGACATGGGCAGCCGGGTCACCACACTTCTGCTCGAGCATCCCGACGTCGTGGACTACTTCGGTCGCGCGCTCATCGACGGCAGCCAGCTGGGCATCACGATCTGGGACACGCTCTCCGCCTTCGGTATGGCGCGCTGGACCGCGCGCAAGGAGAGCGGCGAAGCTCGCGACGACATCGACGTCACCTGGGCGGCGTTGAACTCGCTCGTCCTGGCGCTCGGCACCCTCATCGTGCGAGGGCACATCGAGCGGCAGATTCCGGACGCGTTCAAATCGCCCGAGCAGGTCGACAGGTGGCAGAAATCGGTGAACGCCCTGCTGCGTGAGGGTCTCTTTCCGCATCCACGCGACGACGAGTGAGCGTACTCAAACCTATTCGTCTGCAACCCTTTTGCGATATCCGCTTGGTGTTTCTCCGCTGAACTGCGCAAAGGCACGCGTGAATGAGCTGAGACTGTCGAAGCCGACGGCCGACGCGGTCTCCTGGACCGACTGCCCCGGCGCGGCCAGCAGCGCCATCGCGCGCAACATCCGCGCGTGCAAGAGATACGTGCGCCATGACAACCCGAGCTTGTCCTGGAACAGTCGCCGCAACGTACGTTCGGAGACAGACACCGCGCGGCTCACCTCGTCAGCGCTCACTGAAGCAAGGTGCGCCTTCGTGTAGGACATCGCCGCGGCGACAATCGGGTGCTCGGACGTCGGCAGGCTCAGAGGGGCCTCATGGTCGAGGGCTTCGGCGACCAGATCGGCCAGGGTGCGGAAGAACGCGTCTGATTGGGCGTCGCCGTCGGCACGGTCGATCTGCCACCGCAGCGCGTAGATCATCATCTCCCGGATCAACGGCGACACCGCGAGAATGCGTGCGCGATCGCCGGGGGCCGCCACCAGCGCGGGATCGAACATCACCGCAACGGTCTTCACGTCCGGATTCATGACGGCCTGATGCTCGAGTCCCGCGGGTATCCACGCCGCCTGCTGAGGGGGAAGAAGGTAGTGCGCCGAATCGGTCTCGACCTCGACGACGCCGTGCAGCGCGTACTCGATCTGGTGCACCTCGTGGCTGTGCCATCCGGTGATCAGCCCGTCGCCCTCGTACAGGTAGCTGCCGCCGAGTGCCCGACCACCCCGGCGGAGTTCAATGACGCGTCGGGCGGGGCGGTGTGAAAGATTTAGCGCGGGCCGGCGGGAAGGATCCCGCCGGGGTTTGGCCGCTTCGGACAAATCTCTGTCCGAAGTCGCAGAGCCGGTCATGGCAATAGACGGTACTAGTTGGTTATGCAGACCGACGACCTGATCCTGGTGAGTATCGACGACCACGTGGTGGAACCGCCGGACATGTTCCTCAACCACGTCCCCGCCAAGTACAAAGCCGAGGCGCCCGTCGTCGTCACCGACGAGAAGGGCGTCGATCAGTGGATGTACCAGGGCAGGCCGCAGGGTGTCAGCGGGCTCAACGCGGTGGTGTCCTGGCCGGCCGAGGAGTGGGGACGCGACCCCGCCGGTTTCGCGGAGATGCGACCCGGGGTGTACGACGTCCACGAGCGCGTCCGGGACATGAACCGCAACGGCATCCTGGCGTCGATGAATTTCCCGACCTTCACCGGCTTTTCGGCGCGGCACCTCAACATGCACCGCGAAGAAGTCACGCTGGTGATGGTGTCGGCGTACAACGACTGGCACATCGACGAGTGGGCGGGTAGCTACCCGGACCGCTTCATCCCGATCGCCGTGCTGCCGACGTGGAACCCGCAGGCGATGTGCGCTGAGATCCGCCGGGTGGCCGCGAAGGGCTGCCGGGCGGTCACCATGCCGGAACTGCCGCACCTGGAAGGACTTCCGAGCTACCACGACGACGACTACTGGGGCCCGGTGTTCACCACGCTGTCCGAAGAGAATGTGGTCATGTGCCTGCACATCGGCACCGGTTTCGGCGCGATCAGCATGGCGCCGAACGCGCCGATCGACAACTTGATCATCCTGGCCACCCAGGTGTCGGCGATGTGCGCCCAGGATCTGCTGTGGGGCCCCGCGATGCGCGGCTACCCGGATCTCAAGTTCGCGTTCTCCGAAGGCGGAATCGGTTGGATTCCTTTCTATCTCGATCGCAGCGACCGGCACTACACCAACCAGAAGTGGCTGCGGCGCGACTTCGGCGACAAGCTGCCGAGTGACGTGTTCCGCGAGCACTCACTCGCGTGTTACGTCACCGACAAGACGTCGCTGAAGCTGCGCCATGAGATCGGCATCGACAACATTGCGTGGGAGTGTGACTATCCGCATTCCGATTGCTTCTGGCCCGACGCGCCGGAGCAGGTGCTCGCCGAGCTGAACGCCGCGGGCGCTGACGACACGGACATCAACAAGATCACGTGGCAGAACGCGTGCAACTTCTTCAATTGGGATCCGTTCGCGCTCACCCCGAGAGAGCAGGCGAGCGTCGGGGCGTTGCGCGCGAAGGCAACCGATGTCGACGTGTCGATCCGGCCCCGCAAAGAGTGGGCGCGGCTCTACGCCGAGAAACAACTCGCCAAAGCGTGATTCACACTCGCTATGTGCCCACTTTCTGGCGCAACGGCTGAGCCGCGGTCTCCCGCATGGTCATGATCGTGGCGAGGGTGATGATCGCCGCGGCGATGACGTAGAACGCGGGTGCGAGTTCATTTCCGGTTTCGGCAACCAACCAGGTCGCCACGTACGGTGCCGTGCCGCCGAAGATCGCGACGGACACGTTGTACCCGATCGAGTAGCCGCTGGAGCGCACCCGCGTGGCGAACAGTTCGGCACCGGCCGCCAGCGATGCCGACACGAAGACCGATTCAATCGCGGCCAGGGCAGCGTGCGCGGCGATGGCCGCAGCCAGTGATCCGGTGTTGAGCAACATGAACAACGGATAGGCGAATAACGCAAATCCGACCGCACCCGCGATCAGCAAGGGTTTTCGGCCGATCCGGTCCGACAGCGCACCCAATGGCGGGATGAGGATGATCGCGACAGTGCTCGCGATGATGATCGAGACGAAGGCATTGGTCTTCGTGAATTCAAGTGTCTTGGTGAAATACGTTGGCAGGTAGGTGAAGACGATGTAGAAACCGACGTTGTGGATCACCACCAGGCCGGCGATCTGCAGGATCGGACGCCAAGACGTGGTGAACGCCTCCTTCAGCGGTGAGGTCGACACCTCTCCCTCGTCGCGCAGAGTTTCGAATTCCGGGGTGTCGCCGAGCCGCATCCGGATGTAGAGACCGACCACTCCGAGTACGCCGGCGATGAGGAAGGGAATCCGCCAACCGTAGGAGTTCATCGCGCTCTCCGAGAGCAGCGTTTCGAGTCCGGTCACCGTCAGCGAACCCAGCAGGAAGCCAACGACGACCGACCAGACCAGGAACGACACGACGAATCCGCGGTGCTTGTCGGGGGCGAATTCAGCCAGATAGCATGCGCCGCTGCCGTATTCGCCACCTGCTGAGAATCCCTGCACGCAGCGCAGGAGGAGCAGCAAGAGTGGCGCGGCTACGCCGATGGACTCGTAACTCGGTACCAGGCCGATGAGAAGAGTCGAGCCCGACATCAGCAGGATGACAAGCGCGAGCACCCGTTGCCTGCCGATCCGGTCACCGAGTGGCCCGAAGAAGAACCCGCCGAGCGGTCGCATGAAGAATGCGGCGGCGAAGACGGCGAAGGTGCTCAGCAGCGCGGCCGTCTCGTCGCCGGAGGGGAAGAACTGGTCGGCGATGTAGGTCGCGAGGGTGCTGTAGATCGCAAAGTCGTACCACTCGACGGTGTTTCCGATCGCTGCGCCGCGCACCGCCTTCCGGACTTCTGCGGGGTCGGCTTCGCGCTGCCGCTTCGGCGCCTCATCGATGGTCATGACCCTCCTCGTTGTCGAAGTCGCCGTGACGACGGTCGGTGATGAACATGTGGCCCGGTGCGTGGAAGATCGCGAGCGAGGGCCGGGCCTCGATGGCGACCGCCTGCGGAGTCACGCCGCAGGCCCAGAAGACCGGCACCTCGTCCGCGCCCACCCGGACCGCGTCACCGAAGTCCGGTGTCGCGAGGTCGCTGATTCCGATCTCGGCCGGGTCGCCGATGTGCACCGGCGCGCCGTGCATGGCGGGAAAGCGGGCGGAGATCTCGACGGCACGCGGGACGGTATCGGCAGGAAACGGCCGCATGGACACCACCAGCGGCCCGTCGAAACGACCGGCGGGAGTGCACCGTCGGTCGGTGACGTACATAGGGACGTTGACGCCCTGCACCTGGTGCGCAATCGGCAACCCGGCCGCGGCCAGGGCCCATTCGAAGGTGAACGAGCACCCCAGGAGGAACGACACCAGGTCGGTGCGCCATTGACCGGCGATGTCGGTGGGTTCGTCGACGAGGTGACCGTCATGGAACACCCGGTACCGCGGCAGGTCGGTACGCAGATCGGCGTCGGCGGCGATACCGAAGGGGTGTGGTGATCCGGTGTCGGTCACCTCGAGCAGTGGGCACGGTTTCGGATTGCGCACACAAAAGCGCAGGAAGTCGAGCGCCTCGTCGGCGCGCAGGATGACCAGGTTGGCCTGTGCGAATCCCGGCGCAAGGCCGCTCGTCGGGCCGGTGTGCTCGCCGGCTCGGATGGCGGCTCGGTCAGCGGCTGCGGTGTCCGCGGCCCGCAAGGTCATGCTCGTGCATTCCCGTTTGCGACGAGGACCTAACCTGCGGGCTCCTCTCGCACCGGTACCGAGATGTCGGTCGGGATGGTCCGCCCCCGAAGCACCTCAGAGCCGCGGACGACCCAGTGCTCACGTTCGTCGTCGCTCGCTTGCGCGAGTGCGGCACCAGAGCAGAGCACCCGATCGTCGAAGTCCTTGGCGAGATCGGCGAGTCGCGCGGCCTCGTTCACGGCGTCGCCGACGACGGTGTATTCGTAACGGTTCTCGGCACCGATGTTGCCGGCGAACACCGGCCCGGCCGATATGCCGATGCCGAAATCAACCGGGAGTCTGCGTAGTTCGGCACCCAGAGAGCGGGCGGTCGCGAGTGCGGCGGAAGCGGGATCGTCGGTGCGCAACGGTGCACCGAAGACGGCGAGCACTGCGTCGCCCTGAAACTTGTTGACCAGTCCATGGTTCTCATCGACATGAGCGACGACCATCCGAAAGAACTCGTTGAGCACCGACGCGACCTCATGTGGCTCGTGAGTCGCCGCGAGCTGCGTCGAGCCGACAAGATCAATGAACAGAATGGCGGCATTGCGTTCGTCACCCGACAGCGATTCGTTGGCGTCGATCGCGCGGCGGACGACCTCTTCGCCGACGTGCCTGCCGAACAGATCGCGTAATTGTTCGCGTTCGCGTAATCCGGCGACCATCCGGTTGAATCCACTTTGCAATCGCCCTATTTCGGACCATTCGTAGACGTCGAGGGACTTGTCGAGCTTGCCCCGCTCAACCTCGGCCATGGCGTCGACGACCTGACGGAGTGGATCTGAGATCGAGATCGACACCAGGATCATGGCCCGAAGTCCGAGCACGACCGCGACGAGCGCGAGCACGAGGAGGGCCAGTTCGACGGGTGTGTTTTTCGAGATGATCCATCCGTTGGACCTCATCACCAACAGGCTCGCGATCGCGATGCCCGGTAGCGCGGTCGTGACCGCCCACATGATCAACAACCTGGCACGCACACCGGGTGCGGTGGTGGGCGTGATCTCGCTGAAATCCCTTGTGACACCGGCGAGCAGCGGGCGCAGCGTGCGGAGGGTGAACAGAAACCCGGTGCAGACAGTCGCGATCGTGCCGAAGATGATGGCAGACGCGACCACCACCTGTAGTTCCGCTGGGGCACCGAGGTTGAGCGGAATCATCACCGCAGCCCCGACGATCCATGGTGCTGCCGTGATCGCCGATTGGCGGCGCAGCATCTTCAACGCCAGCCGGCGTTCGTCGTCGGTGGGTTCGCGGATGCCGAGCCATTTCAGCGACGGTGCGACGATACGTACGGCCCCGATCGCCACAATTGCCGTACCGATCACGATCACCGCCGCCGCGGCGACGGTGATCACGGGTGTGGCCCGAGCATGGCCGGTCAATGAGATGACCAGGGCGGTGACCTCGGCGGTCGTCAGGAGATAGGCGGACGTCAACCCCGCTGCATACCGGATCAGCAGCCTGCGGGGCTTCACATGGCCGAAGGTATCAGTCGCTCGCGGGCAGCGGCTTGGCTTCTTTCAGTGACAAAGCCGTGTCGCCGACCGACAGGGTGCCCGCCCCCGCCTTGGTCACGAGGACCTCGGCGCCGGACTCGTCGACGTAGCGCTTACCCATCGCATTGCCCTCGGAGAATGCCGGATCGATTGCGGCGTCGGCGGACTTCTCGCTATCCAGCGGCACCATCGGCACCCCGCCCGCGCGCAGATCGTCGAGGCTGTCCGCGCTGCGCACGACGATCACCTGGGTGTCGCAGACTTGGCTCTGCAGTCGCGTGCCGTTCTTGATCATGTTCGGCTCCTTGCTAATTCGAGGCTGTCAGTTCTTGGACCAGTTCGCGGCGCAACACCTTGCCGGTCGCATTGGTCGGCAGTTCGTCGCGGAAGACAACGCGGTCGGGTGTACGCGATCCGCGCAGTTGCGATCGAACGTGCTCGCGCAACTCGTCGGGGTCGGGGTTCGCGCCTGCCGCCGGGACCACCACCGCGACGATGATCTGCCCCCACTGCGGATCCTCGGGCCCCACCACCGCGCAGTCATGCACCAAGGGGTGTTCCACAAGGACGTCTTCGATCTCGGCCGGCGCGATGTTCTCTCCGCCGCGGATGATCGTGTCGTCCGACCGTCCGCCGATGAAGAGGTAGCCGGCGTCGTCGAGCATGGCGACGTCCTTGGTGGGGAACCAGCCGTCGGCGTCGAGCACGGAACCGATCTCGGCGTAACGGCCCGACACCTGGTCGCCCCGGACGAACAGCTCACCGGTTTCGCCGGGCCCGACGACCTGGCCGGCTTCGTCGCGGATCTGTACCTCGATGCCGGGGACCGGCTGACCGACCGAGCCGAGTCGACGGGTGACCGTCACATCGGTCGAAGCCATGGCGTCTCGGTGATCGTCGGGAGTGAGCACCGCGATCGTCGAACTGGTCTCGGTGAGTCCGTAAGCGTTGACGAAACCGACATCGGGTAACAACCCAAGTGCTTTGCGCACCAACGGAAGTGCGACCTTCGAGCCGCCGTAAGCGAGGTTGCGCAGGCTGGGCAGCGCGACCGGCTCCGCTTCGAGGGCCGAGATGATGCGGTCGAGCATCGTCGGCACAACGGTCGCAGACGTGACCCCCTCGTCCCGCACGAGGCGCACCCACTCGGACGGGTCGAACTGCGGCAGGTACACCATCTTTCGGCCGGCATAGAGGTTCGAGAGCGCCGCGCTGACCCCCGCGATGTGGTACGGCGGTACACAGATCAACGCCGCATCATCGGGTGCGGCCCCGTCGAACTCAACCGTTCCGGTGATGTAGCTGGTCAAATTGTTGTGCGTGAGTTCAACCGCTTTGGGCCGCGACGTGGTGCCCGAGGTGAACAGCACGACGCCGACGTCTTCCGGGTCGGGAAACTCGGCGGCCGGCTCCGCAGTGCGGGCGGCGGCGATGAATTCCTCGGATCCGATGACCTGCTTACCGGCGCCTGCGACGACATCGAGGTACTCCGCGTCGGCGACGACCAGCGGCTGCGGCAGACGGTCGATCAGCTCGCGCAGGCCGTCGGCGCTCAGGCGATAGTTCAGCGGTGTGAACGTCGCCCCCGCCCGCGCAGAGGAGAACAGCAGCAGCGGGAGCATGGCACCGCCAAGGCCGACGTAGGCGACGTGCGATGTGCCGGCCGCCGCGATGACGCCCGCCCCACCGTCGGCGAGCTCGCTCAGTTCAGCTGTCGTAAGCCGCATCTCACCCGACACCAGCGCGGTGCGGTCCGGGTTGGTTGAGGCTGCCATCTCCAGCAGCAACGAGATGCTCATGATTTGTCGACGAAGATATCAAGGATGGGGTCGTCCCCACCGCCATAGCCGGACAAGTCGGTCAGGCCGGCCGATGCCAGCGCGTCGACATCGATGAAGCACTGTCCGGTGACATCGGCAGCCGGGCGGGAGAGGATCGCGACCGCCGCGTCGGCCATGATCCGCGGGTCACGCGACCTGGCCAGCATCTCCTGGAAGCCGGGCGAGTTGGCGACCGCGGCGGTGGCGATGTACGTCTCGGGCCACAGGCAGCTGAAGCCGATGCCCGTGTCGGCGTACTCCGCCGCCCAGCCCAGCGACAACAGCGTCATGCCGTACTTCGACAGCGTGTACGACGGGTGCGCGCCCAGCCAGTGCGGGTTCATGTTCAGTGGCGGAGCCAAGGTGATGACGTGCGCGTTCGGAGACTTGCGCAGGTGGGGCAGCGCGGCCTTGGTGAGCAGGAAGGTGCCCCGGACGTTGATGTCCATCATCAGGTCGAACTTCTTGGCGGCCAGGTCTTCGGTCGGTTCGGTCGCGATGGCGCTGGCGTTGTTGATGACGATGTCGACACCGCCGAAGTGTTCGACCGCCGCATCCACAGCGCGCTGCACGTCCTCTTCCTTACGGACGTCACCGACGACCGCAATGCCCTTTCCGCCCGCGGCCTCGACGTCGGCCACGGCGGTGTGGACGGTGCCTGGCAGCCTGGGATGGGGTTCGGACGTCTTCGCGAGAAGGACGCAGTTGGCGCCCAGCTTCGCTGCGCCCAGCGCGATCGCCAACCCGATGCCGCGGGAACCGCCTGACACCACGAGCGTGCGGTCGGTGAACGGTGACGGGCTCGTCATGGGCCTCCTCTGGATGCGCAGTCCCAGGATTCTACCTGGATTCTAATGGAACGGTAGTGACGTTCTCATTCTAGGCAAGTGCCATAATCGCTGTTTACTGGGCCTTCGGTCGCATTGAAGGGGGACTCGTGGGTCCCTCCCACTGCACGTTTCCAGTGTGCGGTATTGGCATTCTCATTTTTTGCAAGTACGTTATCGAGTGATGACTCCGCCATCTGACCTGCCTGTACAGACCCCCTCCGGCATCCCGCTCGAGCCCATCTACGGACCGGCCGACGTGAGTGGTGAGCCCCCCGCGCCTGGCACCTATCCGTTCACGCGCGGCAACTTCGCCAGCGGGTACCGCGGCAAGCTGTGGACGTTCCGGCAGTATTCGGGCTTCGGCACGGCCGAAGAATCCAACCGCCGCTATCGCTACCTGCTGGATCAGGGTGGCACCGGACTGTCGGTGGCGTTGGACCTGCCCACGCAGTGCGGCTACGACTCCGACGACGAGGAGTACGGCGAGGAGGTGGGCCGCGTCGGTGTCGCCGTGGACACCCTGGCCGATGCCGAGATCCTGTTCGACGGCATCCCGCTGGACAAGATCAGCACCAGCTTCACGATCAACGGCACCGCGGCGATCCTGCTGGCCTTCTACGTGGCGGCCGCGGAAAAGAAAGGGGTGCCGCGCGAGAAGCTCACCGGCACCATTCAGAATGACATCCTCAAGGAATACGCGTCGCGCGGCACCTGGATCTGGCCGCCGGAACCGTCGCTGCGGTTGATCGCCGACACGATCGAGTTCTGTGCCGCCGAGGTCCCGCGCTTCAATGCGATCTCGGTCGCAGGGGCTCACTTCCGCGACGCCGGCGCCAACGCTGTGCAGGAGATGGCGTTCACCCTCGCCGACGGCGTTACCTATTGCGACACCGTCGTCGAGCGCGGCCGGATGACCATCGACAAATTCGCCCCGCAGATCTCCTTCTTCTTCTACACCCACGGCGATTTCTTCGAGGAGATCGCGAAGTACCGGGCCGGCCGCCGCCGCTGGGCCACGATCGTGCGGGAGCGCTACGGCGCCAGCAGCGACAAGGCGTCGATGTTCCGGTTCGGCTGCGTGGCCGGCGGTGCGTCCCTGTATGCGCCGCAGGCCCAGAACAACCTCGTCCGGGTGGCCTATGAGGCGATGGCCGCGGTGCTCGGCGGGGTGCAGTCGATGTTCACCGCTGCCTGGGACGAGCCGTTCGCGTTGCCGAGCGAGGAATCCGCGACGCTGGCGTTGCGGACCCAGCAGATCCTGGCGTACGAGACCGGCGTCGCGAAGGTGGCCGACCCCCTGGGCGGGTCCTATTTCGTGGAGGCGCTGACCGATGCCACCGAGGAGAAGATCATCGAGATCATGCACGATCTCGAAGCGCACGGCGGCATGGTGCGCGCCATCGAGGACGGCTACCTACAGGGTCTGATCGCCGACGAGGCCTACAAGATTCACCAGGAGGTCGAGTCCGGGGAGCGGCCGGTGGTCGGGGTCAACAAGTTCGTCGTCGACGAGCCGCCGCCGGAGATCGCGACATACGAGCTGGACGCCGAGGGTCGTGACAAACAGCTCAAGCGGCTGGCGAAGGTCAAGGCCGACCGGGACGACGTCGCCGTGAAGGAAGCGTTGGCCGCCTTGGCGCGCGGCGCGGAGGGCGACGACAACCTGATGCACAGGCTGATCGACTGCGCAGGAGTCTATTGCACAGTGGGGGAGATGGTGTCGACGCTGAAATCGGTGTGGGGCGAGTTCCAGCAGCCGGTGGTGTTCTAGTGTCTGATTCCTCTCCCACCCAAGCCCACCCGGCATCCGCTCCCGCACAGGGCAATCCGGCGCGCGTGCTGGTCGCCAAACCCGGCCTGGACGGCCACGACCGCGGCGCCAAGATCGTGGCGCGCACACTGCGCGATGCCGGCTTCGAGGTCATCTACACCGGGATCCGTCAGCGCATCGAGGACATCGTGTCCATCGCACTTCAGGAAGACGTTGCCCTGGTGGGCCTTTCGATCCTCTCCGGTGCGCACGTAGCACTGACTACTCGCACCGTTGACGCACTCCGTGCAGCCGACGCCGGGGACATCGCCGTGGTGGTGGGGGGCACGATCCCCGAATCCGACGTGCAAAAACTGCTCGACGCCGGCGCCGCCGCGGTGTTCCCCACCGGCACATCGCTGGACACGCTGGTGCGCGACGTCCGGGCGCTGACGGAGAAGGCGGGACGGCTATGAGGCTCGGGCGGGCGAAGCGGGGTGGGCAATGAGACTCGGCGTGATGATCGGGGCTGAGCGCGGGGACATGGCCCGCAAGGTCAAAAAGCTCCTCGAGGACATCGAGTGGGCGGAGTCCGCAGGCATGGACACCGCGTGGATGCCCCAGGTGCCCAACGACTTCGACTGTCTGACCATGGTCGCCCTGATGGGCTCGCGCACGTCCCGCATCGAACTGGGCACCGCCGTCGTACCGTTGCAGGCACAACATCCGATCGCCCTGGCGCGCCAGGCGCTTTCGGTACACGCGGGCACCGGTGGACGGCTGGCGCTCGGCGTCGGGCCGTCGCACCACTGGATCGTGCGCGACATGCTCGGCATCCCCTATGAGAAGCCGGCCGCGTATACCCGCGATTATCTCGAGGTGCTCAACGCCGCGATCGCGGGTCCCGGCGACGTGGACGTCGAGAACGACAACTTCACCGTGCACAACCCGACCGTGCTCGCCGCCGAGCCGCCGATGCCGGTGCTGGTGTCCGCGCTTGGACCGGTGATGCTGCAGATCGCGGGGGAGCACGCGGATGGCACGGTGTTGTGGATGGCCGACGAGAAGGCCATCGGCGAGCACATCGCGCCGAAGATCAACAAGGCCGCCGCGGAGGCAGGAAGGCCCGCACCGCGAATCGTCGCCGGGATTCCGGTGTGCTTGTGCGCCAACTCGGAGATCGACGCCGCCAAGGACCGCGCGAATCGGATTCTGGCCGAGGCGGAGACCTCGCCGAACTATCAGCGGCTTCTGGATCGTGGCGACGCACGCGACGTGGGCGACCTGACCGCCGCCGGTGACAGTGAACAGATTCTGCGTCGATTCAAAATGTTCGCGGATGCCGGGGTGACCGATCTGTCGGTTCGCCTGCTGCCCATCGGTGAGAACCGCGATGAGCTGATCGCCTCGAAGTACCGGACGCGTGAGGTGATCGCGGAACTCGCCAAGGCCGTGCGATGACAGGAGGCCCACCGCTGGCGGGCATCCGCATCCTGGAGGTCGGCGTCATGCTCGCCGGCCCGTACGCGACGATGCTGCTGGCTGATCTCGGCGCCGAGGTGATCAAGATCGAGCCGCCCGGCGGGGAGATCTCCCGCCAGGTCAGTGACAGCTATTTTGCAAGCCTCAACCGCAACAAGCAGAGTGTGTGCCTGGATCTGCAGTCAGACGAAGGACGCGCCCGTCTGGGTGACCTCGTCGCGAATTCGCATGCGCTGCTGGTCAATATGAAGCCGTCGGCGATCAAGCGGCTGGGCCTCACCTACGACGCGCTGCGACCGTTCAACGACCGAATCGTCTGTGTCGCGTTGACGGGGTTCGGGCTGAACGGCGGCGACGACCCAGCCTTCGACTATGTCATCCAGGCGGCGACAGGCGTGGCCGCGATGACGGGCCATCCCGACGATCCGCCGACCCTGCCGGGTTACTCGTCGGTCGACAACTCCACTGGGCTCGCCGCGGCCCTCGGCCTGCTTGCGCAGATCGTCTCGGGGCGCGGTGGACAGGTGGACGTCTCGCTGCGCGACGTGATGCTGTCCCAGTTGAACTATCGCGCCTCGGCGTACCTCAACGACGGCGCCGAGCCACAACGCTATCCGTATGGGGCGCACTCGTATTACGTTCCAGCGCAGCTATTCGAAACTGCCGACGGATACCTGGCGCTGTTCATCACGCATGACGCTTTCTGGAAGTCGTTCGCCACCGAGGCGGGAATCGAGGGCTTCACCACGATGGCCGAGCGGGCGGCGCACCGCCAGGAGGTGCTCGCCGTCGTCGCCGCCCAGCTCGCAACCGACAGCGCTCTTGGGTGGGAGGCCAGGCTGCGTCCGCTGGGCATACCGGCCGCCGCGGTGCGCACGCTGCCCGAGGCGCTGGAGGCGACCCCCGAAGTCGTGGTCACCGCAGGGGATTTCAAGTTGGTGCGCAGCCCGATCCACATCGACGGGTACCACCCCGAATACCGGCCACCCCCGCGCCTCGACGAGCACGCCGAGGCGCCGACGGCTCAGTCGTCGTAGGTGAAACAGACCGAATCCGTGTCCGGAATGGCTTGGCAGGTAAGTATGTATCCGTCTTCGACTTCATCTTCCTCGAGCGCGTCGTTGACACGCATCGTGGCCTTACCCTCGACCAATTTGCCCATGCAGGTGCCGCAGTTGCCTGCTTCGCAGGAGAACGGCGGAGAGAGCCCGGCGCGCCGCGCGCTCTCAAGGAGAGTCTCATTGGCGACCCGTCGAACCGACGCCGTTTTTCGGTCGAGCACGATCGTCACTTGCCCGTCGTCGGGTGAGCCCGGGACCGGTTCTGCCGTCATCAAGCCTCTCCTGGCACATCGGTTCTGAGAATTAGAGAATACCATTCTCTTTTAGTGATACGCTATTCTCGATTCTTGATTCACATCGTGCCGTAGCGGCGAGTGAGGACAGGCTGTGGGTGAGGCGATCGCGCTCGCTTTCGAGGAGCGTGAATACACGCTGCCCGAACTCGATGCCCTGGCCTGCGGTATGGCCACGACTCTCGAGCATCGCGGAGTACGGGCGGGTGACCGGGTCGCGGTCATGTCGTCCAACCGACCCGAGTTCGTCGTCGCACTCCGGGCCGTCTGGCTGCTGGGCGCTGCGGCCGTTCTACTCAGCCCGGCCTGGAAGCGCACCGAGGTCGAACACGCGCTCACGTTGACCAATCCCGCGCACGCCGTGGGAGACCACCCGGTGCTTGCCGAGTGCATGCCGATGCTGTCGTTGGACGAGGCGATCACGCCCGCGTCGCGACGCTTCGGTACGCCCGCACCGGAGAGCGATGCGCTGTTCGTTTTCAGCTCAGGCACCACCGGGATGCCCAAGGCGGTGCGCCATACTCATGCTTCGTTTGCGGTCGCGGTGCAGCACTGGCGCGATGCGCTGGGCTTGTCGTCGGCGGATCGCATGCAGATCATGACGCCGCCGTCGCACATCCTGGGGCTCCTCAACATCGTGATGGCGCTCGAGACGGGCGCCTGGATTCGGCTGCACCGGCGGTTCGATATCGACAGCATGTTGCGGCACATCGAGTCCGATCGGATCACCATCGAAATGGCCGTGGCGCCAATCGCTCTGGCGCTGGCCGCGCATCCCGATCTCGAGAAGTACGACTTGTCGTCACTACGGTACGTGATGTGGTGCGCCACACCGGTCACCGAAAGCATCGCCGAGGCGGTCAGCCGCCGTACCGGCGTGAGCTGGGTGACCGCCTACGGCGCGAGCGAACTGCCGGTCATCTCGTGCAACGACATCACCGGCGCGCGTCTGGATACCGTGGGCCGAGCGGTGCCGGGTGTGGACCTGCGAGTGGTGGCACTGGATTCCGGTCAGGCGGTGGCGCCGGGTGAACTCGGTGAAATCCAGGTGCGATCGGGCTCCGCGATGGCCGGGTACCTGCCGGATTCGGCTACCGCCGGGGCGTTTTCGGACGGCTGGTACCGGACCGGCGATGTCGGCCATCTCGATGCCGAAGGTTGGCTGCGAATCACCGATCGGTCCAAGGAAATGATCAAGGTTCGTGGCTTTCAGGTCGCGCCCGCCGAGATCGAGGCGGTACTGCATGGCCATGCTGCGGTGGAGGATTGCGCCGTGTTCGGGGTCCCCGACCCGGCCAATGGAGAGGCGATCGTCGCCGCGGTCAAGACGGCGGGTTCTGTCGACGCCGATGAGCTGGTCGCGCTGGTCGCCGAGCGACTCGCGTCGTACAAGCGGCCCAGTCAGGTCGTCTTCGTGGACGAGATTCCCCGGTTGCCATCAGGAAAGGTGTTGCGTCGAGTGTTGAAGGAGCGTCTGTGGACGTCCGTCTGACTAGTGAACAGCAACAGCTGCGGGACGCCGCAGCCAAGCTTGCCGATGATCTGGGGCCGGGCTCGGTCGCAGATCTCGACGACCGGGCACGGATCGCGCGCCTGGAGAAGGCGGTGGACGCCACCGGATTTCGTACCCTGCGCTCGGACGGCGCATCCGGTGTCGAGGTGGCCATCGTCGCCGAGGAGTTCGCACGCGGACTCGTTGACGTCCCCTTCCTGGGACCGGTGCTCGCCGACGACCTGAAGGCGCATGGTGTGCAGGTGCCGACGAGGTCCGACGAACAGGAATCCGTCGATCTGACGAGAAGCCTTGCCGGAGTGGTCGAATCACCCGCCGAGCTCGGCGAGCTGTCGGAAGAGGACGCCGGGCGGTGGCGCGCACTGGCGCTCACCGTCACCTGCGCCGACCTCGTGGGCGCAGCGCGTGGCGCGCACGCGCTGGCGTGCGAATACGCGAAGGTCCGCGAGCAGTATGGCGCGACGATCGGCTCGTACCAGGCCGTCGGCCACCTGCTGGCCGAAAGCCTGGCTCTCATCGAAGGGTCGATCAGCGTGCTACGCCACGCCGCATGGGCGGTCGACGAGTTGCCGGCGGTCGAAGCCATCGAAGCGGCGCGGGTGGCAAAGATCTACTGCGCGCGTGCGGCATTGACCGTCTGCGAGACCTCGATCCAGGTGCATGGTGGCATTGGTAACACCTGGGAGTGCCTCGCCCACATCTATCTACGGCGCGTGCTGGCCGCCACCGAAACGTGGCCCGTCAAGCTGGAGGAGCTGACCATTGGATTTCCGTGATTCGACGGAGGAGGCGGCGTTCCGGGAACGGTTGCGCGGCTGGCTGACCGAGCAGAAGGGCAAGTTCCCGACATCCGGTGACGAGTACTGGGCCGCGCAGGGTGCCTGGCATCAGGCGCTGTACGAGCAGGGCTTCTTCGGCACGTCCTGGCCGAAAGAGTACGGGGGTCAGGACCTGCCCCCGGTGTACGACGTCATCGTCGACGAGGAGATCGCGAAGGCCGGAGCCCCGGCGCGCCCCAGCCTCGGGTATCTGGTCGTCGCGTTCGGGCATCACGGGAGCAAGGAACTGCAGCAGCGCTTCCTGCCCGGCATGATCAACGGCACCGAAAGGTGGTGCCAGGGCTTCTCGGAACCGGGCGCCGGTTCGGACCTCGCGTCGCTGACCACCACGGCCACCCGCGACGGTGACGAGTACGTTATCCACGGTCACAAGATCTGGACGAGCTACTCCGACGTCGCCGACTGGTGTCTGCTACTGGCGCGCACCGACAAGGATGTGCCGAAGCACCGTGGACTCTCCGCGTTCGTCGTCTCGATGCATCAGCCCGGCGTGGAGCAGCGGCCATTGAAGATGATCAGCGGCGTCACCAAGGAATTCGGTCAGGTGTCCTTCGACGGCGCCCGGGTGCCCGCCGAGAACTTGGTGGGCAGCCTCGGTGAAGGCTGGAAGCTCGCGATGACCGTCGTCAGCCACGAACGCGAACCGTCGACCCTGGGCTTCTCCGCCCGCTACGGGAAGCTGGTGCGCCAGTTGGCCTCCCGGACCGAAAGTAGTACGCCGGAAGAGTTGTCGTGGGCGTGGGTGCAGACGGAGATGCTGAGGCTGCACGTGCGTCGGCGGTTGTCCGAGCAACTGGACGGCATCACCCACGGGCCGCAGGGGTCGTTGGACAAGCTGTTGATGACGTGGGTCGAGCAGTCCGTCGGCCATGCGGCGCTGGCCACCGTCGGTACGAGCGATCCCGAACTGTTCGGCGCGTACATGTACAGCCGCGCGCAGAGCGTGATGGGCGGAACCTCACAGATTCAGAAGAACATCATCGCGTCGCGCATTTTGGGGCTGGGCGTGTGATGAGCGCCTGCGCGAAGAACGGAAGGCACTGAAATGTATGGAATGCCAGATGAAATCGATGTCAAGACCGACGGCGGTCTCCGCATCATCACCCTGAACCGGCCCGACGATCTCAACGCCGTCAATGACCCGCTGCATGTGGGTCTGGCCAAGATCTGGGAAGAACTCAACGAAGATGTCGGTGCGCGCGCGGCGGTGATCACCGGTGCGGGCCGCGCCTTCTCGGCGGGCGGGGACTTCAACTATCTGGACGAGTTGCGCAACGACGAAGCCCTGCGCCAGAAGACGATCAAGCACGGGCGCGATCTCGTCATCGGCATGATTCGGTGTCGCATCCCGGTCATCGCCGCTGTCAACGGTCCGGCGGTCGGGCTGGGCTGCAGCCTGGCGGCCCTCTCGGACATCGTCTACATGGCAGAGACCGCGTTCTTCGCCGATCCGCATGTGTCGATCGGACTGGTCGCCGCGGACGGCGGTCCGCTGGTGTGGCCGTCGCAGATAAGTCTGTTGCAGGCCAAGGAGTTTGCCTTCACCGGGATGCGGATCAAGGCCGCACGCGCGCTCGAGCTGGGGATGGTCAACCACGTCGTCGAAGACCCGCTGGCCGAGGCGATCGCGTGCGCGAAGAAGGTCATGGAATTGCCGCAGCAGGCGCTCGAGAGCACCAAGCGGTTGATGAACATACAGCTCGAGAAGGCGGTGATGGCGTCGCTGGACTACGCGAACCTGTCCGAGTACGTCTCGTTCGGGACCGCCGACTTCAACAAGATCGTGGACGGGCTGATCGCCAAGGACAAGTAGCTGATCATCCCCAACAGCCGCGAGCGACCGTGTTTGTACGCAACACGCCGTTATTCGACGGCATTTTGCGGTCGCTCGCGGCTAGCAAGCGTGGGCTCTCGCGCTACGAAGTGATCAGTTCTTCGGAGCGCTGGATCGTGCCCGTGATACCGCCGGCGTCCTGCTGAGCCAGCAGCACCGCGGCGTCGGCCATCGCCTCGGGCGGTTCGACCATCTCCGGCGGTATCTCCACACCACCGCCGCCGGCCTGCCACCCTTCGGTGAGCACGACCCGCGACGGGCTCAGACAATTCACAGCGATGTTGTCCGGCTTGAGATCTGAGGCCAGACCCAGATACAGCCGCTCCACCGCGGCTTTCGAAACCCAGTAGGCGTTGGCGCCGTGGTCGATCATGCCGACGCCGGTCGTGGTGATCGCCATCAGTGAGCCGCCGCCGCGCGCTCTCACATGCGGAACGACGGCCTTGGTCACCAGGAACACCCCGGTGAGGTTGACGTTGAGGCACAACTGCCACCGCTTTAGCGGCGTTGACTCGATCGGGCCGAGCCACAGCACACCGGCGTTGGCGACCAGGATGTCGATACCGCCGAACTCAGAAACCGTTGCGGACACCGCATTCTCGACCGACTCTTCGCTGGTGACGTCGCATTGCACAGGCAAGGCGCGGCCACCTGCTGTTGTGATGCGCTCGGCGACGTCATGAATCGTGCCCGGCACCTTGCCCTGTTCCTCGGAACGCGCTGCGACCGCGACCGCGGCCCCCTCCCGGGCCAGCGCCGCGGCAACAGTCGCGCCGATGCCACGGCTGGCACCTGCGACGAAGGCGACCTTGCCGGTGAGCTGCATACGGCCGCCCTTCTTGCAACTGACACTCTCTCAGTCAGAGAATATCATTCTCGTATCTGTCGCAGCCGGGATAAGGTGGACGCGATGTCCATCGACGAGCTCATCGAAGCGGCGCGCGGCGGGTCGACCCGGGCGGCCGGCCGTCTGCTGAGCCTGGTCGAAAGTCCTCGGCGCGCCGAGGTGCTCGATTCACTCGGCGCGGTGCAGGCCCCGCGTGTCGTCGGGGTGACCGGCCCCCCGGGCGCGGGCAAGTCGACGACGGTCGGCGCGTTGGTCTCCGCGTACCGCGAACGTGACATGCGGGTTGCGGTGCTTGCGGTCGATCCGTCGTCGCCCTACACCGGGGGAGCGCTGCTGGGTGACCGCATTCGAATGGCCGCGCATATCAACGACTCCGACGTCCTCATCCGATCGGTGGCAACACGCGGCCACCTCGGCGGGCTGGCCGCGGCGGTTCCGGCGGCCATCAGGTTGCTCGCCGCATTGTCCTACGACCTTGTTGTGTTAGAGACCGTCGGTGTCGGACAGTCCGAAATCGAGATCGCCGCGATCGCCGACCCGACGATCGTGATCCTCAATCCCGGTGCGGGCGACGCGGTTCAGGCGGCGAAAGCCGGTCTGCTGGAGGTTGCGGACATCGTCGTCGTCAACAAGGCGGATCGCGAAGGTGCCGATCAGACCGTGCGCGACCTGAAGGCCGAGACAAAGGCGCCGATCCTGAAACTCGTTGCCGCAGAAGGACAGGGCATCCCCGAATTGGTGGAGGTCATCGAGGTCCACCATCGCACCGACAGCCCGCAACGCCGCATGGCGCGTGCGCGTGCGCAGATCCTGTCCCTGGCGCAGACGCGTCTGCGAAGTCACCCCGATCTGGATCGCCTCGCGTCGCAGGTCGCCGACGGTGGGTCAGATCCATACAGCGCCACCGACCAACTGTTCGTCACCCCCGTAGAGCCTTAACCGATCGCAGGCGCGTCCGCCGGAAACGGCTGCGTCGTCACCTCCCCGTCGGTGTTTCGCAGCAGCGCGTCGTACCGGCGGTGAAGGATCAGCCACGCGCTGCCGTCGCGGACGTACTCGTCGTGGTAGACGCCCGAGATGATCAGGTTGGTGCCCGCGGCGCGCTGACCGCTCTCCTGAACGAACCAACGGCCAACGGCGCGATTGGGATTCGACTCGTCGATCACGACCACCCCGGACATCAGCGCCTGCAGGAAGACGTTCCAGCCGTCGAGCATCGACGTGAAGAACGACAGCATCGCGTCGCGGCCGGTGAAGCGGCCCAACTCCGGCGCGTACCAGGTGCCCTCGGTCGTGAGTGTGCTTGCCACGCCTGCCGGGTCCCGTCGGGATGCGGCATCGGCATACCGGTGGACGAGGCTGCGGATCTCCTGGTCATCGCCCATGTGGTGCACGGTCATTCGGGGAGGCCGAGCATGCGGCTGGTCATCTGCTTCAGCTGTGTGCGTAGCGTCTCACCGTCGACGTCGGCGAGCAACGGGTGCATGACCGCGACGCTGATCGCGCTCGAGAGCATCGCCGCGTGCAGACGCGCCTCGACACCGGCTTCCGTGCCGAGCAGCGCGGCGTAGAGGCGCTCGATGAACCGTTGAAATGGTTCGTACTCGGCCTGCAGGCGGATGATGACCGGATCGAACATCGGGACACGGAAGGCGTCACGGCGGTCGATCGCCTGCTCGACCATCCGGTCGAGCAGCACCGCGCGTGCCCGCAGCGGATGCCCCTCGGCCTCGGCGGCTTCCAGCACATCCTCGAGCTTGCTCATCTCTCGCTCCGTGATGGCGATGACGATCTCGTCCTTCGTCTTGAACTGGCGGTACACGGCCGCCTTCGTCACACCCATCTCGTCGGCGATCATCTGTAACGAGGTCCCACTGACGCCGTGCTCGGCGATCAGCTTCAACGCCGCATCAAGCACGCGGGTCTGGGCGGCGGTGCGGGTGATCTCGCTGAACTTGAGGCCATCCTTTGTGGACGTCACATCGACGAGGGTAGCCGATCGGCTACTTGGCTGGTCGTTTTGACGTCGACCGCGACGAGACGAAAACCGTCTCAGCGAGCATGCGGCGACACCAAGCGCGGTAGGCGTCGACGGTCCACTCGTCGCGGTGGACGATCCGCAGGTAGGTCTCGACGCTGCAGACCACCGCCGCAGTTTCGACCAGTTCGTCGAAGGGCACATCGACACGGATCCACTTTCGGTCGCCGAGCGCGCCGAGTACCCGGCGAAATTGGCTGTTGATGCTCGCGATCAGGGCGTTGAGATACTGCTCGAGTTCGGGGTCTGCGTTGGCGCCGCCGAAGAGTGCAGGCGCCAACGGCGCGGTCCGCTGGTGGATGACCACCGCGGCCTCGGCAAGGTAGTCCAATGCCTCGTCGAGGTCGTCGATCTCCAGAAGTCTGCGGCCGATGTCGAGGTTCAAGACGCTCTCTTCACCGGCCACGCCGACCGCGGAGTATTCGACCGCGGCGATCAGCAGCGCGGCCTTCGGGCCCTGTCCCTGAACGGTTTCGGCGGACACCCCGGCTGCCGCGGCGATCTTCGCGAGTGTCGTGCGCGCGTACCCGTCGGCGGCGAACCGTTCAGCGGCCGCGGCGAACACCCGCGACCGCGTCGCCTCCGCCTGCTGCTGCCGCAGTTGCGATCGGTACGCTCGCGAAGGCTGACCCGATATTGACTTGGGTGCCACAGTAATGAATACTACACAACCATAGTCATTCGCCGATTGGGCGGGGGAACAATGTCATCGGTCGTCATCGTCAGCTTCCCCGCGCACGGTCATGTGGCGCCGCTGTTGACGGTCGCCGAGAACTTCGTCAATCGTGGCGACGATGTCCGATTTGTCACCGGTGCACTGTTCGCCGACAAGGTCGCCGCCACGGGCGCAACCTTCGTGCAGGTCCATCCCGACGCCGACTTCGACGAGACGCCGCTGAGTGAGCGGTTTCCCGAACGCGCGAGGTTGAAGGGCCCCAGTGCGGCTGCGCACGATATCGAGCACGTCTTCGCCAAGCCCGTCAAGTATCAGTACGCCACGATTACGGCGGTTCTCGCGGCGCAACCCGCCGACGTCGTGATCGCCGACCCGGTTTCCCTTGGTGCGGCGTTCCTGCTGCGGGACCCGCGGCCGGTGCGGCCGGCGGTGGTCATGTGCGGCATCATTCCCCTTCCCCTCGAGAGCCCTGACACCGCGCCGTACGGCATGGGTCTGCCGCCTGCACGATTCCTCAATCGGCAGCGGAATAGGCTGTTGGCCAGAGTGAATCACCGGGTTCTGCGGCGACCGCTCAACGTGATCAACGACCAGCACATCGAGGTGCATGGCTGCCCGTGGCCAACCACGCTGATGGACTGGGGCCGTCACGCCGATGCGCTCGTGCAATTCACGGTTCCATCGTTCGAGTATCCAATGTCCGATGCGCCGGACAACCTCCACTTCGTGGGACCGTTGTCCGCCAACGGGTCCCAGGCTCCACTGCCCGAATGGTGGTCCGATCTCGACGACACGCGCCCCGTCGTCCACGTCACCCAGGGCACGGTCGCCAACACCGATTACGACCAAGCGATTACGCCGACGCTGCGTGCGCTCGCCGACCAGGATGTGCTGGTTGTCGTCGCGACGGGCGGGCGTCCCGTTGAGACGTTGCCGCCGCTACCCGCCAACGCCCGCGCGGCCAGCTTTCTTCCCTACGACGAATTGCTCCCGCGTACTTCGATTTTCGTGACGAACGGCGGGTACGGCGGAGTCCAATACGCGCTGCGTTACGGGGTGCCGATCGTCGCCACCGGCGGTAAAGAGGACAAGCCCGAGGTCGGTGCCCGCATCGCATGGTCGGGGGTCGGGCGGCGGATCAGAGCTGAACACCCGACGTACAAGGCGATGCGGCGCGCCATCCTGGACGTCCTGAACGGCCCGCGCTATCGCCAGGCCAGCAGTCGCGTGGCGGCGGACATGGCCGCAGCCCCCGGCTTCACGGGCCTGGCGGACATCGTCGATCGGCTTGTTGGCAGTCCCGCTGCACCGCAATCAGATTCCTGCGAAGTAGAAGCCCAACAGTAGTGCGACGAGGCCGATGAGCCATCCTCCGGTCGTCAATTTGAGCCACCGCGGCGCAAACCGAACCTCCATGAAGTGCCAGATGACCAATTGCGTCTTCACGGCGGCGATGAGCAACACGACGAGCGTGACCGTCACATTGACGACATGGGCTGAGCCCCCGCCACGAGCGGTCAGCCACGACACCACGGTCACGATGGTGAGCAGTGCCCACACCAGGGTCAGGGGGTTGCGGATATAGGACGTCATTTCACCTCATCAGATACAGCAGCGCGAACAACAGGATCCACAACAGATCGACCATGTGCCAATAGGTTGCCGCGGTTTCCACGAACGACATCTTGGGTCTCGCCGAGATCCGCAGACTGCGAATGACGAAGCCGAGAATCACCAGCCCGAGCATGACATGACACAAGTGCAACCCTGTCATGACGTAGTAGTACATGAAGAAGAGATTGGTCCCCGGCGTCAAGCCGGCTGCGACTTCGGGAACGTACTCGAACGCCTTCATGACCGGGAAGGCCACGCCAAGAGCGAACGCGATGACGAACAGTCGAATAGCCTCCGGCACTTTGCCGTTGCGCGCCGCCGAGGTCCCCAGCGCGACGAAAAGAGAACTCGTCAGCAGGATCACGGTGTTGATCGCGCCGATGTCCAGATTGAGCCGCGCCTGGCTCTCGAGAAACAGGTTGGCGTCCTGCCCGCGGTAGTACATGTAGCCGATGAAGTAGACGCCGAAGATGAGCAGATCGCCAATGACGAAGAACCACATGCTCAACTCGCCGGGAACGTGGTTGCGCAGGGGGGTGATTCGCCCGGTGTCGCGGATGCCGGAAGCGGATTCCGCGGCGACGTTCGTCATGCATTCGCCTTCGGTCGCGGATCAGAGGGCACTGGTTCGGGATATAGCCACGCGGTCTCGAGGGTGTCGTCGCGCTGATTCTTGATCGCCCGATAGATGCAGACGTAGACGATGATCTGCCACGACACGTAGAGCACCATGGCGAACCAGAACGTCATCAAGCCGTTCCAGGCGAACGGCCCCGATTTCGAGATCCACACGGGCGCGGCCATCAGTTCGGTGACGTACTGCCAGACGGTGTAATAGCCCAGCCATTTCGGAAGAATGTTGTTCTTGTCGAGGATGATCGCCAGGCCGAAGGCCATCCACATGACGCAGAAACAGCCGAGTGAGCCGATATAGGCGAGGTAGCCGAAGTCATAGAGCATCGCCAGCGTCGACGGCTCGTAGCCGGAGCGAAACGCGCCGACGCCGAAGCAGAACATCGGGAAGAGCATGCCGACGATCGCGCCGGTCATCGATCCGATCATGACCGAATAACGCAACACCGGGCTGACCGACATCCGTTTGATCTGTATGAGATAGACGGCGTTTCCCACAGATGCGAGACCGAAGCACAACGTCAGGATCGCGCAGGCGATGAGCAGATTGTGGGACTGCATGAACTCGACGACCACGGGCATGGGACTGTTCGGCGGTCGGGGCGGCATCATCCAACTCAGCGGTACGAACACGATGCCGAAGATGTTGAAGAAGATCGGTACGAGCCAGAACGCAATCCACTGATCCCGCTTACGATTCCGGGGCCGCGGTGGTGCGGATTCAACCGGAGACTCGGGCGCCGCGATGACGGTGTCGCTCATGCCAGGCTCTCGCGCTCGTCGCCCTGACGGTTGACCACACCCAGCAGGACGAAGAACATCACGACGGCCCAGATCACGAGTACCGCGTTGCGCAGTATGAATGACACGGCGCCGTCCCACGCCAGCGGTCCGGTCTTGTACAGGATCGAAAATGCGCTCGGGATGAGCAGTAGTGCGGCCGCCACGTTGAAATGCGCCACCCAGCGCGGAAATATCGGATCCGGCCGTTCGTCGAGGTAGATGCTCACCGCAAGACAGAAGTTCTGCACCACGATGGTGCCGACGGGCGCGATGAAGAAGAACCACGCCATGTCGTTCAACAGGCTTATCAGCTGCGGATCCCGGTCAGGCCGGAATGCGGCGACGCCCCAGCAGTAGTCGGCGAGGATGAACGCCGTCGTTCCGACGCCGACGCAGATGATGTACGCGTAGGTGAAGACGCTGCTCGACGTGGCGGTGCGCGATATCTGTACGGCGATGACCGCGAACAACGGCACCAGCGATCCTGCGATCAGATTGCACAGGATCACGACTCCCAGGATTCCCGTGACGTTCTCGCTGAAGATCGTCGCGACCTGTTCGGGGCTCAGATTCGGCGATAGCGGCGGAGAGAACAGCGGGAACAAGAAAAAGCCGATGATGAACAGCGCGCCGGCCGGGGGTGCCGTCCACAGCATGATGCGTTGACCACGGGTCGTCATCGACGCCGGTTCACGCGGCCTGTCGCGAGTCGCGGTGGCTGGCTGGCTCCTGCCTTCGGATCTCTCGTCGTCGTTCATGAGTTCGGTCATCGGTGTGGATGCCCTCCTGGCTCGTCGGCACGCGAGCGACTGTTCGACCATCCTGTCGAGCACATATCGCGCGTTCGCAGCACGAGGGTAGCCCAATATTTGACCGTTTGGTAGCCGATCGGCTACTTTGAAGTAGCCGATCGGCAACCGCCGATGGCAGGGGATTCTGTGCGCTCGCCTACCGGGTGCGGGCCGACACCGCCATACCCGCGCGAAAGCCGAATACCATTGCGGGGCCTAGCGTCCCGCCCGCGCCGCCGTACGCCTTGCCGGTCGCGCCCGCCATCGCATTACCCGCCGCGAAGAGGCCCGGGATGGCCGCGCCGCTGACGTGCAGCACCCGCCCGTCGCGGTCGGTGCGCGGACCGCCCTTGGTGCCCATCGCACCGATCGATACCGGGACGGCGTAATACGGGGGAGTGTCGATGGGGCCAAGGGTCTTACCCGCCGAGGTGGTGGCCGTGTCGTCACCCCAGTAGCCGTCGTAAGCGCTTGAGCCGCGGCCGAAATCGGGATCCTGTTCGTGGGCGACGTTGTCGTTCCACGCTGCGAGCGTAGCCGCCAGGCCAGCCGCGTCGATACCCGTCTTCTCGCCAAGCTCGGTGAGATCGGCCGACGGCGTGAACCAGTCCGGTGCCTCCTCCTCGGGCAGAACACCCAGGAACCCGTATCGCTTGAAGTGCTGTGAGTCGAAAACGATCCACGCCGGATCGTTCGCATAGCCCCGCTTCGGGTCGAGGAAATGGAACGGCCCGGCCATCGAGTTGTACTCGCCCGCCTCGTTGAGGAAGCGTTTGCCTGCACGGTTGACGATGATGCTTCTGGGCCGGGTGCGTTCGAGCCGCACGCTGCGGCTGCGCGGGTGCCCCCCGAAGGTATCGCCGGGCAGCTGCACGATCGGCACCCACCACGCCTCGGCCATATTCGCCAGGTCGGCGCCGTGTGCCATAGCCATTCGCAAGCCGTCCCCGGTGTTGTGCGGCGGGGACACCGCGCCACGCATCGGGCCGCGAAGATAGGCCTCGACCAGCTTCTGATCCCATTCGAATCCACCGGTGCCCAGCACCACGCCGCGACGCGCGCGAACGTTGAACTCGCTGTCGCCCTGTGTGATTCGGGCACCCGTGATTCCCAGCGCATCGGAGTACAGCTCCACCGCGCGCGCGTTGGTGTGCGGGACGACGCCCTGGTCGAGCAGCCCCTTCAGCAGTCCGGCGATCAACGCGGTCCCCGCCACGCAGTAGTCGCCCGAATGAACGTCGACCGAGGCGTGGATGCGGGCGCGGGTCTCGGCGTCGATGCCGACATTGCTGAAGTCGGCGGGGAACGACGTGATTCGCTCACTCCACTCGCCGAGCCGGGACCGGTCGAAGGGTTTGGCATTGAGTGACCGTCCGCCTGCCGGGCGTCCGCCGGGGAGTTCGGGCTTGTAGTCCGGGAATCCCTCGGCCACCTCGAACCGTAACTCGCTGTGGGCCTCGACGAAATCGAGCATATCCGGCCCGGTGCGGACGAACGTGTCCACCAGGTCGTCGTCCATGAAGCCGAGCGACTGCGCACGCAGGTAGCTCATCGCATCCTCGACAGTCAGCTCACCCTCGGCCGCGCGGTCATGTGCCGGAATCCAGATGATGCCACCGGAAACCGCTGTCGTACCGCCGACGGTCGCGGCTTTTTCATACACCTCGACCGAGGCCCCGTTGGCCGCCGCCGTCAGCGCCGACGTGAGACCGGCGCCACCACTACCCAGCACGACGACATCGACCTCATGATCCCAATTGGTCACGTGCTCAATCCTTTCGGCGATCCTCAGGACAGGATCGCGGACAATTCGTTCGCCGCCTTGATCACCGCGTCCTTACCGTTCATCACCACGTCCTCGCGGTGCGAGATGAGGTTGATGCATGTGGGCGGCGACGGCGGTTGCCTGCGTACCGGCACGGCCAGGCCGTAGGTATTCGGCTCGACCTCGCCGTGGGTGATCACCCAACCCTGTTGCCGCGTCAGGGAAACCAAATCGCGTTCAGCGGGTCGCGGTGGCATGCTCGCCAGCAGCGCGAGCCCGGCGGCGCCGCGGTCCAGCGGATACCGGCTGCCCTCGTGAAAGGACAGTTGGTAGTACACGTTCGTCGGCACGATGACCGCGATGGCCACCTGTTGGTCACCCTCGGCGACGAGCAGCGACACCGTGCTGCCGAGTTCGTCTGCCAGCGCGCGGAGGGTGGGCAGGCTCAGCTGGCGCAAGTGGTTGTCAAACGATGCGCCGAGTACCGCGAGCGCTGCGGCCGCGCGGTAACGGCCGTCGTCACCCTTGGCTACGAGCCGGAACTGAGACAGCGTGGACAGCAGGCGATACGCGATTGTGCGGTGCACGCCGATGTCGTCGGCGACCTGCTGGGCCGTCAGACCGGATCGGGAGGTCGCCACAAGCTGCAGTGCGGCCAAACCCCTCGCCAACGTCTGCGAGCCGGGCGCACCCGTCGGAGCGGCATTGGTGCTGGCCCCGCCGACCGAATCAGACATCGCGTCTACCTGACTTTCCTTGACATCTGCCACTCACGAGAGTGATGCTCTGACTATAGTGCACATGCATGTGCGGTAAATGAGCACATCGCTTACAAGATACGAGAATCTAATTCTCGGCGTCAAGAGAGGTTGACGAGTGCCGGAAACGTCTCCGCTGCTCGACTTCGAGAGCGTCTGGAGTGACCTCCAGGGGGTCGCGTTCTCGCAGGGGTACATCGACGCCGCCGGCGTTCGTACCCGCTATCTGCACGCCGGCGATCCGGCGAAACCGGCCCTGATCTTGTTGCACGGGTCGGGCGGGCACGCGGAGGCCTACGTCCGGAATCTCGAGTCGCACGCCGAGCGCTTCTCGACGTGGTCGATCGACATGCTGGGTCACGGATACACCGACAAACCCGGGCACCCTCTCGAGGTGCACCATTACGTCTCCCATTTGATGGCGTTTCTCGACGCCATCGGCGCGGAACGCGCCCACATCAGCGGTGAGTCGTTGGGTGGCTGGGTCGCCGCACGCGCCGCAGCGGACCATCCGGACCGGATCGACCGGCTGGTGCTCAACACCGCGGGCGGATCGCAGGCCGATCCCGAGGTCATGAAGCGCATCGTCGCGTTGTCGATGGCCGCTGCGGAGAACCCGACGTGGGACACCGTGCAGGCGCGCATCAAATGGTTGATGGCCGACAAGTCCAAGGATTACGACGACATCGTCGCCAGCCGTCAGCGCGTGTACCGCCAGCCGGGATTTGCCGCAGCGATGAAGGACATCATGGCGCTGCAGGATCCCGAGATCCGCGCGCGAAACCTGCTCGGCCCGGAGGAGTACGGGTCGATCACCGCGCCGACCATGGTCGTATGGACCAGCGATGACCCGACCGCAGATGTCGCCGAGGGCCGCCGTATCGCGTCGATGATCCCCGGCGCGCGGTTCGAGCTGATGCCCGGCTGCGGGCACTGGCCGCAGTACGAGGACCCCAAGACCTTCAACCGTCTGCATCTCGACTTTCTGCTGGGGCGGTGATGAGCGCTTGCGCGAAGAACAGAGAGCCGAGATGACCGAGCCGGTGGACGTCGCCGTCGTCGGAGCCGGACCGTCCGGGCTGACTCTGGCGAACATTCTTGGGCTGCAGGGTGTCCGGACGCTGATCGTCGAGGAGCGCGACACCCTCATCGACTATCCCCGTGGGGTTGGACTGGACGACGAGGCGTTGCGCACGTTTCAGTCCATCGGTCTGGTCGACCGCGTCCTGCCGCACACCGTGCCGAACCAGATCCTGCGATTCTTCGACGCCAAACGCCGGTTGCTCGCCGAGATGGCACCGCCGGACGCGCGTTTCGGCTGGCCCAAGCGCAACGGCTTTGTCCAGCCGATGGTGGACGCCGAGCTGTGCGGTGGGCTCGACCGCTTCGATCATGTCGGCGTGCGGTGGGGACACCGGATGGAGAACTGCGTCGAAACTCCCGACGGTGTCACGCTTGAATTCGCAGACGGCAAGGAGCCCGTGCGTGCCCGCTACGTTGTCGGGTGTGACGGCGGGCGCAGCGCCACCCGACGGCTGATGGGAGTGTCTTTCGACGGCACCACATCGTCGACCCGCTGGCTGGTGGTCGACGTCGCGAACGATCCGCTCGGTCACCCGAACAGCGAAGTGGGAGCCGACCCCAAGCGGCCGTACGTGTCGATCTCCATCGCCCACGGCATCCGCCGCTTCGAGTTCCTGATTCACGACGACGAGTCCGACGAACTCGCCGATGATCCGGCATTCGTCAGACGCATGCTCGCGCAACGGGTTCCGCATCCCGAGCGGGTCGACATGATCCGCCATCGCGTCTACACCCACCACTCGCGTATCGCCGGCTCGTTCCGCAGGGGACGCCTGATGCTGGCGGGCGACGCCGCACACCTGATGCCGGTGTGGCAGGGCCAGGGGTACAACAGCGGTATCCGCGACGCCGCCAACCTGGGATGGAAGCTCGCCGCGGTCATCAACGGCCAAGCCGGCGACGCCCTCCTGGACACTTACGACATCGAGCGCCGCAAACATGCACGAGCAATGATCGACCTGTCCACCATGGTGGGTCGCGTGATCTCGCCGACGAACCGGAGGGTGGCCGCTCTTCGCGACCGCGTCATCCACGGCGCCTCGCTCGTCCCGACGCTGAAGCGCTACGTGCTCGAGATGCGGTTCAAGCCGATGCCGCGGTATCAGCAGGGGGCGGTGTTCCACGCCGAGAACAGTCCGGACAACTCACCGACGGGCACGCTGTTCATCCAGCCCCGCGTCGATACGCGCACGGATCAGAACGTCTTGCTCGACGACGTACTCGGCGCCGGTTTCGCCGTGCTGTGCTGGAGTAACAATTTGCGTGCCGTTCTCGGCGACGAGGCGTTCAGCCGCTGGAAGGCGTTGGGGGCCAGCTTCGTCGAAGCACGGCCCATGACCCAGCTGTATTGGACCGGCCACGACGACGCCGATGTGACGGTCGTCGGTGACCGGACAGGCGCGCTCAAGTCGTGGTTCGACGTCTTCACCGACTCCGTGCTGTTCGTGCGCCCCGATCGCTGCATCGCGGGCGCATGTATCGCGCAGCGCGCGCCAGAACTGAGCACGTCGCTGTTCGACGTCCTCTGTTTGACCCAGGAAGGAGGCTCGATTTCCCATGGCGAAACTGGCCCTGTGTTGCATGTCGCACAGTCCGCTACTGAACCTTCCGGGACCGTCGCGGGATCTCCTTGACGACGTCGAGTCCGCACTGGCAGCCGCGCAAGGTTTCGTGGCGGACTTCGACCCCGAACTGGTCGTGGTCTTCTCGCCAGACCACTACAACGGCTTCTTCTACCGGACGATGCCCCCGTTCTGCATCGGTACCGCAGCCCAGGGTGTCGGCGACTACGGCACCTATGCCGGCCCGTTGAATGTTCCCGGGGACATCGCAGACGCCTGCGCGCGTGCGGTTCTCGAATCTGGTGTGGACGTGGCGCTTTCGGCCGGCATGGACGTCGACCACGGAACGGTGCAACCGCTGGAGAAGCTTTTCGGTGACGCGACGTCGCGACCGGTGATCCCGATCTTCATCAACTCGGTCGCCACCCCGCTCGGGCCGCTTCGCAGGGTGCGGGCACTCGGTGCCGCCGTCGGCACCTTCTTGGCCACCTTGGGCAAGCGGGTGCTCGTCGTGGGTTCCGGTGGCTTGTCGCACGATCCGCCGGTTCCGACGCTGGCCACCGCACCGCCCGCCGCGCTCGCGCGCATCGTCGGTGGGGAACCGATGACGCCGGAACAGCGGCAGGCACGACAGGTGGCGGTGATGGACGCGGCGCAGGCGTTCGCGCACGGCGACAGCCCGCTGCAGCCACTGAACCCCGAATGGGATCAGGCATTTCTCGACCTGGTCGACTCGAATCGCCTCGACGAGGTGGACGCGTGGTCGAACGGCTGGATCGAGCAGCAGGCCGGTCATTCGGCACACGAAATCCGTACGTGGATCGCCGCGTTCGCTGCGCTGGCGGCGCACGGCCGGTACGAGACGGGCCACCGGTTCTATCGCGCGGCACCGGAACTCATCGCCGGGTTCGCCATCAGGACGGCGGTGTGCAAGTCGTGACCACTATGTTCGACCACACGGTCGATGTGCTCGTCATCGGCTCCGGTGGCGGCGGAATGACCGCGGCACTGGCCGCCGATGCGTTCGGCCTCGACACGCTCGTCGTCGAGAAGTCCCCGCAGTTCGGTGGTTCCACCGCGCTCTCGGGCGGCGGTATCTGGGTGCCGGGAGCGCCGTCGCAACGCGAAGCCGGCTATGTTCCCGACCCCGATGGTGTCTTCGAATACCTGCAGCGGATCACCAGCGGCCTGGTCAGCGACGCGCGACTGCGCGCGTACGTCGACAGCGCGCCGGAGATGATGGAGTTCCTCGAGCGGCACAGCCGGTGGTTCGAATTCGTTTGGAAGCCCGGGTACGCCGATTACTACCCCGAATTGCCCGGCGGCTCGGAGTTGGGCAGCACCATCAACGTCCCCGCGATCGACCTGCGCGAGCTCGGTGACGAGGAGCAGAATCTGCTGCGGCCGTTGGCCCTGGCGCCCAAGGGGATCTGGTTCGCCCCCAAAGATCTTCGGCTGTTCTATCAGGTGCGACAGAACTGGCGCGGAAAGGCCGTGCTGGTGAAGCTCATCTGGCGGATGTTTCGCGCTCGGGTCTTCGGTGACCGGATGGCCGCGATCGGCCAATCGCTGGCGGCCAGGATGCGTCTGGCGCTCAAGGAACACGACATCCCGCTCTGGCTGAGCGCACCGATGACCGAGCTGATCACCGACGTCGACGGAACGGTTACCGGTGCGGTGGTCGAGCGCAACGGGCAAGCTCAGCGCATCGGCGCGCGGCACGGTGTCATCCTTGCCGCGGGCGGCTTCGACCACGACATGGAGTGGCGCAGGCAGCATCTGCCGGTTCTCGAGAAGGACTGGAGCTTCGGTAATCCCGCGTCGATGGGTGACGGGATCAGGGCGGGGGAGAAGGTCGGTGGCTCGACCGACCTGCTCGACGAGGCGTGGTGGTTCCCCGCCATGTGCTGGCCCGACGGCAGGCTCCAGTTCATGCTCAACGAGCGAATGATGCCGTCACAGTTCGTGGTCAATGGCGAGGGTAAGAGGTTCATCAACGAGGCGGCGCCCTACATGGACTTCGCGCACGCGATGATCGAAGGACACAACTCCGGCGTCGCGCACATCCCGTGCTGGCTCGTCACCGACATCCGTTCGTTCCATCGCTATGTCGTCGGTGGCCATCTGCCCATCCCGAAGGTGCCGTTCGCGCCGGTGCCCACGGGGTGGAAGGTACCCAAGGCATGGCTGGAGTCCGGAGTCGTGCTGGAGGCCAACAGCTTCGAGGAGCTCGCGACCAAGATCGGCGCACCCCCTGCACAGCTACGCGCCACCGCCGATCGCTTCAACGAGTTGGCCCGCAAGGGTCACGACGACGACTTCAACCGCGGGGATTCCGCCTACGACAACTACTACGGCGACCCGACGCTGCCCAACCCCAACCTGTATCCGCTGGGCAAGCCGCCGTACTACGCGTTCCAGATCATCCTCGGCGACCTCGGCACCTCGGGTGGGCTGCGCACCGACGAGTACGCGCGCGTGCTCCGCTCCGATGACAGCTTCGTGAAGGGGTTGTACGCCGTCGGCAATACGTCGGCCGCGGTGATGGGACGCAGCTATGCCGGTGCGGGCGCGACCATCGGGCCGGCCATGACCTTCGGCTACGTGGCCGCCAAGCACATCGCAGACCAGTTGCCCGACAACGCTCTTCAGTCTGGGCCTCAGACCGGTTCGACACTCAAGATCGAAAGGTAACGAAATGAAGATCTCGCTGTTCTATGAATTCCCGCTGCCGCGGCCGTGGAGTGACGACGACGAGCACAAGCTTTTCCAGGACGGGCTCGACGAGGTGGAGGCGGCCGACAAGGCCGGCTTCTCCACGGTGTGGCTGACCGAGCACCACTTCCTCGAGGAGTACTGCCACTCCACTGCACCCGAGATCTTCCTGTCGGCGGCGAGTCAGCGCACCAAGGACATTCGCCTCGGCTTCGGCATCATGCACCTGCCGCCGGCGGTCAACCATCCCGCGCGGGTGGCGGAGCGCGTCGCCACCCTCGACCTGCTTTCCAACGGGCGGGTCGAGTTCGGCACCGGCGAGTCGTCTTCGGTGGGTGAGCTCGGCGGGTTCGGCATCGATCCGGCCGACAAGCGTGCGATGTGGGAGGAGGCCCTCGAGGTCTCGATCCGCTGCATGACCGAGGAGCCGTTCACCGGTTTCAAGGGCCAGCACGTCGAGATGCCACCGCGTAACGTCGTTCCCAAGCCGTTGCAGAAGCCGCACCCGCCGGTCTGGGTCGCCTGCACGCGCCCCGCCTCGGTATCGATGGCCGCCCAAAAGGGCCTCGGTGCACTGAGTTTCGCATACACCGGTCCCGGCCCGCTGACCGAGCGTGTCAATGGATATTACAAGGAGTTCGAAGAGAGCGCCGTACCGGTCACACCGCAGATGAACCCCAACATCCTCGCGATCGGGGGTGACCTGTCGATGATGGTCGCCAAGACCGACGAACAGGCCATCGAGCGGCTCGGAAAGGGCGGCGGCTTCTTCGCGTTCGGGATCATGCACTACTACATGACCGGCATGCACACCCCGGGCCGGACCGGTGTGTGGGAACGTCACCTCGAGGAGATCGAAAAGGATCCGAGCATCGTCTACGGCCCGGACCGCGGCCCGATCGGCAGCCCGGCGACGGTGCGCGAATTCCTGCGCGGCTACGAGGAAAGCGGTGTCGACGAACTGATCCTGCTCCTCACGCCGCGTCGGCACGAGGAGACGATGGAGTCCATCGAGCTGATGGGTAAGGAGGTCCTGCCCGAGTTCATCGAGCGCGACGAGAAGGCCAGGGCCGAAAAGGCCAAGCGACTCGAGCCCGTCATCGCGAAGGCCGAGGCACGCAGACCCAAGTCGAAGGCACCGCTGTTCGACGAGACCTACGCCTTCGGTGGTCTGCCCACCGGTCGCGAGAACTACACCGCCAACGAGGTGTCGCTGGCGATGGATGAGATGAACGCCGGTATCGAGGCGGCGGCGGCGAAACTCAAGGCGGGCGAGGGGTGGGCGAGCAGGAACCCTGCCGCGGACGCGAGGAGTGGCGTGACCGGAGCTGATAAGAGTTGATTCGGTGACTGACGAGCTGTGGCGTTACGACGGCCGCCGGGTCGTCGTCACCGGATGTGCTTCGGGTATCGGCGCCGAGGTGGCGCGCCAGCTCGCCGGTCTCGGTGCCGAGGTGATCGGCCTCGACATCCGGCCGCCAGAGTTCGACATCGGCGAGTTCATCTCGCTCGATCTTCACGACCCGGAATCGATCGACGAGGCGGCGGCGGCGATCGGCGGTCACGTCGACGCCCTGTTCAATATCGCTGGGGTGTCTTCGGGTATCCGTGATCCCCTGCGGGTGGTCACCATCAACTTCCTGGGTACGCGGCGATTCACCGAGGCGCTGGTGCCCTCGATGCCATCGGGGTCCGCCATCGCCTGTGTGTCGTCGTTGGCGGCTTCGGCCTATCGGGAGAACGCCGCGGTGACGGCGGGCCTGGTCGACACTGAGACGATGGCCGAGGGAATCGAATGGTGTGAGCGCCATCAGCAGGCAGTCGCTGACCGAGGGGGCTACCGGCTGTCCAAGGAGGCGATCATCCTGTACGGGATGGCCAATGTCGCGGCGCTGGGCGCCAAGGGAATCCGGATCAACTGCACCGCACCCGGCGTCACGGACACCCCGATTCTCGACCAATTGCGTTCGGCGTATGGCCAGGAGTTCCTTGACTCCTTCCACACGCCGTTGGGTCGCGCGGCCACGCCCGAAGAACAGGCCAGCGTGCTGGTCTTCCTGAACAGCACGGCGGCCAGTTACATCACCGGACAGGTGATCTGGGTGGACGGCGGCACGACCGGTGAGACAGACCTGGCGGGATCGGTGACGCGACGATGAGGGGCGAACTATGGCCAGCATGACCGACTTCCGGCGGGTCGCCGACGACGTCCGCAACTGGGGGCGTTGGGGCGACGACGACGAAATCGGCACGCTCAACTTCATCACCGCGGAGAAGATCGCCCAGGCCGCCGGTTTGGTCCGACACGGCAAGCTTTTTCCGCTCGGTGTCGATTTCGGATCATCCGGGCCACAGGGCGCATTCCACTTCCGGCAGAACCCGTTACATGTGATGACGATCGACGGCGGCGATGCGAGCACCCTGGCCGAGTACGGTCCGCCCTGGCTGAAGAATCCCGCCGCGATGCAGCTGAGCGAGTACTGGACCAGCGGCCCGATGCGTTTCAACGACGACGTCATCATCATGCCGCTGCAGGCCGCGACCCAGTGGGATGCGCTATCGCACGTCTACTACGAGGACAAGCTGTACAACGGATTCCCGGCGAGTTCGGTCACCAGCCTCGGCGCCTTCCACTGCGGTATTGACAAGGTCGACGGCAGGGGCATCGCGTCCCGCGGCGTGCTGCTCGACATCGTGCGCCTGCGCGGCGTTGAAACGTTTTGTGAAATGGGTGACCCGATCACCCCCGCCGAACTCGACGAGGCCGCCCGGCAGCAGGGTGTCACCGTCGAACGCGGTGACATCGTCCTGGTCAGAACCGGTTGGTGGGCACGATTTCTCGAAACCCGTGACGGTGCCGAACCCGGTGCGGGCCTGGACTGGACCTGCGCGTCGTGGCTGCACGATCACGAAGTCGCGGCGGTCGCGGCCGACAACCTGATGGTGGAGAACCCGGTCCCCGGCGTCGACGGTTGTTTCCTGCCGATGCACATGCTGTGTCTGCGTGACATGGGGTTGATGCTCGGCGAGTACTGGGATCTGACGGCCTTGGCGGAGGACTGCGCCGCCGACGGAGTCTACGAGTTCCAGCTCATCGCACCTCCTCTGAGGGTGACCGGCGCTGTCGGATCGCCCGTGAACCCGATCGCAATCAAGTAGGTGGGAGTCATGACCGCAAGCACAACCACCGGCGGAGCGCCGCTGATCGTCGGTCTTGGCGGAACGCTTCGCGCCAACTCATCGACCGAGCGGGCGATTCGCTACTGCCTGGCATCGGTCGAACGCCAGGGCGGACGCACCCGCTTCTTCAGCGGGCCTGACCTCGACCTCCCGATGTACGCACCACACGAGCTGGAGCGCACCCCCAAGGCGCTCGAACTGGTCAAGGCCCTGCGCGACGCCGACGCCGTCGTCGTCGGGTCGCCGGGATACCACGGTGCGATATCGGGTTTGGTCAAGAACGCGCTCGACTACATCGAAGATCTCCGAGAGGATCCGCGCGTCTACCTGGACAACACGCCGTGGGGTTGCATCAGTTGCGCCTACGGCTGGCAGGCGGCAGTGGGCACCCTGGGCCAGCTGCGTTCCATCGGACACGCACTGCGGGCCTGGCCGACACCGCTCGGTGTGGCGATCAACTCCGCCGACAAGATCTGGGACGACGCAGGGGAGTTGACCGACACGTCGGTGTGCGACCAACTCGACATGCTGGCCACCCAGGTGCTCACCTTCGCGCAGACCGCGTGGGAAACCACGTGAGCGCAGTGCGGAAGACCATTGTGGTCGACGGCCTTGTCACGGGTTATCTCGAGGCAGGACAGGGCGATCCGGTCATTCTGCTGCACGGCGGTGAGTTCGGTGTCAACGCCGAGATCGCGTGGGAGAACAACGTCGCCGCGCTCGCGCACCAGCATCGCGTCCTCGCACTCGAGATGCTGGGTTTCGGTGAGTCCGCGAAGGTCATCGACTTCAACGACGGTCGTGGGATGCGAATTCGGCATATCGCGCGGTTCTGCGCGGCGGTCGGCGTGGAGTCCGCGCATTTCGTCGGGAACTCGATGGGCGCGGTCAACCTGTTCGTCGACGCGACGTCCGAGTCTCCAGTATTGCCTGTGCGCAGCATGGTGACGATCTGCGGCGGAGGCGAGATCCAGCGCAACGAGCACTCGGCCGCCCTCTACGATTATGACGCCACGCCAGAAGCCATGCGGCGCATCGTTGAAGCCCTCTTTCACGACCCCTCGTATGTGGCCGACGAGGCCTACGTACAGCGACGCTACGAGTCGAGCATCGCACCTGGTGCGTGGGAAGCATTGGCGGCGGCGAGGTTTCGCCGGCCCGGGTTGGAACCACCGCCGCTGCCGTCGAGCGCACGGGCCTACGACCGGATCACCGTGCCGACTTTGATCATCGAGGGCGGCGGCGACAAACTGCTCCCGCGTGGCTGGGCGGCCGAGATTGCCGCGCAGATCCCCTGCGCGCGTTCGGCGGTGATCCCCGATACCGGGCACTGCCCGCAGATCGAACAGCCCGCGGCGGTCAACGACCTGCTGCTGGCGTTCCTGGCCGAGCAGCGTGAAGGAGCAGCGACATGACGGACGAACTGGCCGGCAAGGTCGCGATCGTCACCGGGGGCGCGTCGGGTCTTGGGGAAGGGCTGGCACGTCGGTTCGCCGCCGAGGGCGCCAAGGTACTGATCGGCGACGTCGACACCGACAGCGGCGCCGCACTCGCCGCGGAGATCGGGGACAACGCCCTCTTTGTCGAAGCCGACGTGTCCGACGTCGATCAGGTGAGCGGACTGGTGGCGACGGCCGTCGACCGTTTCGGTGGCCTGCACGTCATGGTCAACAATGCTGGGGTGTCGGGCACGATGCACCGGCGGTTCCTCGACGACGATCTCGCCGACTTCCACAAGGTGATGGCGGTCAACGTTCTAGCGGTGATGGCGGGAACGCGCGATGCCGCCAAACACATGTCGCAACACGGCGGCGGCTCGATCATCAACCTGACGTCGATCGGCGGCATCCAGGCCGGCGGTGGTGTGATGACATACCGGGCATCGAAGGCCGCCGTCATCCAGTTCACCAAGTCGGCGGCAATCGAGTTGGCCCACTACGAGATTCGGGTCAACGCCATCGCGCCCGGCAACATCCGCACCGCGATCGTCCGCAAGTCGGCGACGGGGGAGGACCTCGAGAAGCTGGAACAGTTCGAGGCGAAGATCCGAGAACAGATGCGCAACGATCGGCCGCTCAAGCGTGAGGGCACGATGGAGGACGTCGCCGAAGCAGCGCTGTACTTCGCCACCGACCGCTCACGCTATGTCACCGGCACCGTCCTACCGATCGACGGCGGCACGTCCGCCGGCAAGGTGATCGCGCGTAAGCCCAAGTCCGACTAGCGGCCCTCGTCGGCGCGGTCGGCATGTTCGGCCACCAGTCGGGGATATCGGCCGCGGTCGGGCCGAAAGATGTCATGGGGCGAGTCGGGGAAATCGACCAACTGCGCGTGCGGGAACAGCGTCCGGTATCGCGACCACTGGGCATCGCCCACCAGAAGGCGTTCGCGGCTGCGAACGGCGAGCAGCGGAAGTTGTTCTCGGGCAAGACGACCCCACATCGACCGCTCCTGCGCGGCGAGAAACGTCTTGTTGGCGGCGTCCACGTCGAGCCGCTCGCTCACCGGCGTCCCGCGCCAGCGACCGGCGAGCAGCCGGCGCGACATCTCGGGAGTCAGCACCTTCTCCTCGGGTACGTAGTCGCCGATCGCTACGGAGCGAATGCGTTCGAAGTTCGCGATCGCCCACGTCAGCGCGTAGGTCGTGCCACGGGAGAACGTCACCATGTGGACCGGTCCGTCGGTGACGGCGTCGACCACCGCGCCGACGTCGGTGCTCAAGGTCGTCGCGTCATATCCGCTCACAGGAGCGCTGCTGCGACCATGGCCCCGCAGGTCGATCACGACGGTTCTGCGGCCGAACTGGGACAGGACTTCGGCGTAGTCCTCGGCCACGCACGTCATGCCGGGCACGAAGACCACGGGAGCGCCACGGTCGTCGCCGCCGGAGTCGAGGTAGTGGATCCGGGCGTCGCCGCTGTCGGTGAACCGCGAGTTGGCCATCGTCAGCGGGACTCTATGTTTCGCCGATATCGGCGCAGGCGCGGACCCCCGGAAAGCGTTCAAAAGCTTTAAATCAGTCGCTTGACTTAAAGACGGTGGCGCGGTTCACTGATCCTGTGACCACAGCCAGCAGGACCGTTCGCACCGAGCGCGCCAGCATCACGCGCGAGGCGATCCTTGCTGCCGCCGAGCGGTTGTTCGCCGAACACGGTGTTTACGCCGTTTCCAATAGGCAGGTCAGCGAGGCGGCCGGGCAGGGAAACAACGCCGCGGTCGGCTACCACTTCGGCACCAAGACCGACCTCGTGCGCGCGATCGAGCAGAAGCATCGCGTGCCCATGGAGCGAATGCTGGCGCGAATGGTCGCCGACACGGCCGACTCGACCGACCTGCGGGACTGGATTGCATGTTTGGTGTGCTCACTCACCGATCACCTCGATCAGCTCGGTAACCCGACCTGGTATGCGCGTTTCGCCGCCCAGGCACTCGCCGACCCGGCCTACCAGAAGATCGTGGTGAAGGACGCGCTGGCTTCGCCGTCGGTGCTGTTGGTCGTGCAGGGCATCACGCGCTGCCTGCCCGACCTGCCGATGACCGTCGTCACCGAACGCAACATCATGGTCCGCAACCTGATGATGCACACCTGCGCCGACTTCGAGCGCGCCTTCGCCGAGGGTGCCCACATTTCGTCGATGCCCCGCACCACGTGGAGCTCGGTCGCATCCGGTCTCATCGACGCGATCGTCGGACTGTGGCAGGCGCCCATCACGGAGCGACCGTGAGGGTGAGTGTCGACCAGGACAAGTGCGTGTCCTCCGGGATGTGCGTCATGAACGCGAGTGACGTCTTTGACCAGCGTGACGACGACGGCGTCGTCGAGCTTCTCATCACCGAACCCGGTCCCGATCAAGCCGAAGGAACCCGAAAGGCCGCCGCGGCCTGCCCAGCGTTGGCCATTCACATCGAGGAATGACGGAGAATTCATGTCAGAGACCCTTGCCACAGAACACGTTTCGGCCGAGGTCCCCGAATACCCGATGGAACGGGCCGATCGCTGCCCCTTCGCCCCGCCGCTGCCGATGCTCGAGATGGGCGAGGCCAAGCCGCTGTCCCGGGTGCGGATCTGGAACGGCACCACACCGTGGCTGATCACCGGCCACGAGGTGGCACGGGCGCTGTTCGCGGATTCGCGCGTCAGCGTCGACGACCGGCGTGAGGGCTTCCCGCACTGGAACGAGCACATGCTGTCGACGGTGAACAAGCGGCCACGGTCGGTATTCACCTCCGACGCCGAGGAGCACACCCGGTTCCGCCGGATGCTGTCAAAGCCGTTCACGTTCAAGCGTGTCGAGGCCCTGCGCACGGCCATCCAGGAAGTCACCGACGAGTGCATCGACGACATCCTGGCCGGGCCCCAACCCGCCGACATCGTCGCCAAACTCGCGCTGCCGGTGCCGACGAAGGTCATCAGCGAGATGCTCGGCGTTCCCTACGAGGACCACGAATTCTTCCAGCATCACGCCAACGTCGGGCTGGCTCGCTACGCGTCCGCGGAAGAAGGCCAGAAGGGGGCCATGAGCCTCCACAAGTACCTGATCGATCTGGTCGAGAAGAAGATGGAAAACCCATCCGAAGACGCGGTTTCCGACCTGGCCGAACGGGTGACCGCGGGCGAGATCAGCGTCAAGGAGGCTGCTCAGCTGGGCACCGGCCTGTTGATCGCAGGCCACGAGACGACCGCGAACATGATCGGCATCGGTGTGCTCGCCCTGCTGGAGAACCCCGAACAGGCTGCGCTCCTTCGTGATTCCGACGACCCCAAGTTCATCGCCAATGCCGCCGAAGAGCTGATGCGGTACCTGTCGATCATCCAGAACGGTCAGCGCCGGGTGGCCATCGAGGACATCGAGATCGCCGGAGAGACCATTCGCGCCGGCGAGGGGATCATCATCGACCTGGCCCCGGCGAACTGGGACGCGACCGCCTATCCCGAACCGGACAAACTCGACTTCACCCGCGATGCCGGTCAGCAGCTCGGCTTCGGCTACGGCCGGCATCAGTGCGTCGGGCAGCAGCTCGCGCGCGCCGAACTGCAGATCGTGTTCCACACGCTGCTGCGCCGTATCCCCACGCTCAAGCTGGCGATCCCGTTCGACGAGGTGCCCTTCAAACACGACCGCCTCGCCTACGGGGTCTACGAACTTCCGGTGACCTTCTAGCACCGACCAGCCCGCCCCACAGCCCGATTGGAGTACCAACGATGTCTACCCCGACAGCTACAGGATCGCCCACCCACCCCCCGACGACCACCCTCTATCCGCCGGAGGGCTTCGGTGCTCCCAAGAACCGGCAGGGACACGCCTCAGCGGACGGCTTAACCGGGCTTCCCAAGGGCACCGAGATCTTCTCCGCCGACAACCACATCTCGGTCGCCGACGACATTTTCTACGAGCGATTTCCCGAGGAGCTCAAGGGTGCGGCGCCGCGCATCTGGTACGAGGACGGCGCGTACATGGTCGGCATGAAAGGCAAGGCCTGGACAGGTGGCGACTTCGGACGCGTGCTCATGCAGTACGACGACCTCGCCGGCGCCGCCTCCAACAACATCGAAGCGCGCATCCGCGAGCTCAAAGAGGACGGCATCGACACGGAGCTGGCCTTCCCGAACGCGGTGCTGGCGTTGTTCCACTACCCCGACAAGTCCCTGCGCGAGCGCGTGTTTCGGATTTACAACGAACACATCGCCGACCTGCAGGAGCGATCCAATGGCCACTTCTACGGCGTCGGTCTGATCAACTGGTGGGATCCCAAGGGCACCAGGAGCACCCTCGAGGAATTGAAAGCCCTTGGGCTCAAGACATTCCTGCTGCCGTTGAATCCCGGCAAGGACGATGAGGGCAACATCTACGACTACGGCAGCACCGACATGGATGCGGTGTGGGACGAGATCGAGGCTTCCGGCGTCCCGGTCAGCCACCACATCGGGGAGACGCCACCCAAGACGCCGTGCCAGAACAACAGTGTCGTGGTGGGCATGATGGTCAACGTCGACTCCTTCCGCGAACAATTCGCCAAGTACGTGTTCTCCGGAATCCTCGACCGGCATCCGTCACTGAAGATCGGCTGGTTCGAGGGTGGGATCGCCTGGGTGCCAACCGCACTGCAGGACGCCGAGCACATGCTGGCTTCCTACCGGCACATGTTCAACCACGAACTGCAACACGACGTCCGCCACTACTGGGACAACCACATGTGTGCCTCGTTCATGGTCGATCCGCTCGGCCTCCAGCTCATCGACCGCATCGGAGTCGACAACGTGATGTGGTCGTCGGACTACCCACACAACGAGAGCACCTTCGGCTACAGCGAGAAGTCGTTGGCCACGGTCGTCGAAGCCGTAGGCCCTGAGGATGCGGTGAAGATCGTGTCCACCAACATCAAGAAATTCCTGGGTATCTCGTGACAGCCGTGTCGTCTCCGTCGTCAGCGGGTCTGGCGCTGCTCGACATTCCGGAACTGCCGGACCGCGCCAGGATGTACCGCGAATGCGGCGCCCGACTGCGCGATTCCATGCGGGAAAAGGGCGTCGACGCGCTCGTGTTGCTCGGCAACGGCAACGTCGTGTACGCCACCGGCGCGAGCTGGCCTCTGCTCGATGCGGGGCTGTCCCACGTCGAGCGACCGGTCGCGATCGTGCTCGCCGACGATGAGCATCCGCACCTCTACATGCCGTTCGCCGAGGGCAGCGCGTTCGACACCGAGATTCCCGCGGACCACGTCCACGGTCCGCTGTACCTCGAATTCGACGAGGGTGTCGACCATTTCGCGAAGGTGCTCGCGAGCCTGGTCCCGACCGGTGCCTCCATCGCGGTCGACGAGCTCACCGGCGCGATGCGACGAGCCGCTGAACGGCTGTTCCCCGCTGGGCCGCCGACCGATGCCGCACTCGTTGTGGGTCCGGCCAAGCTGGTCAAGACCGTGGACCAGATCGCCGCTGTCAGAAGAGCCTGCCGCATCACCGAGGAGGCCCTCCTCGATGTCCAGCCGCTGGTCGCCCCGGGCGTGACCCAGATGGACCTCTCGGCGCGATTCGTACGGCGCGCCTTCGAGCTTGGCGCCACGACGAACATGATCGAGGGCATCTGGCAGGTGATGCCGACTACCCGTAGCAGCGGTGCGGTCTGGACGACCACCGGCGACCTGGCGCTGCCGCTGCTGCCCACCGAGAAGCGGTTGGCCAAGGGCGACGTGCTGTGGACCGACATCAGCATCACCTTCGAGGGGTACTGCTCCGATTGGGGCCGTACCTGGGTGGTGGGGCAGGACCCCACGCCCGAACAGAACGCGAATTTCGCCAAGTGGCGGTCGATTCTCGACGCCGTGCTCGCCGTGACGAAGGCAGGCGCCACGGCAGGCGACCTGGCACGCGCGGCAATTGCGGCCAACGGCGGCACCAAGCCGTGGCTGCCGCACTTCTACCTCGGCCACGGCATTGGCACCAACGCTGCCGAAATGCCGATGATCGGAACCGATCTCGGCGAGCAGTTCGACGATAACTTCGTGTTCCCGGCTGGCATGCTGCTCGTACTCGAGCCCGTCGTCTGGGAGGACGGCACCGGCGGCTACCGCGCTGAGGAGATCGTGGTCATCACCGAGGACGGATACCAGTCCATCACCGATTACCCCTACGCGCCCTACGGACTGAGTTGACACATGGCTGAAGAGATCATCCCCGACGACCTCACCCTGCGCACCGGGCGGCGCGAGCGCGCCATCGCTGCAATGGACGCCCACGATCTCGACGTCCTGGTATTGGGTCGCCAGGCCAACGTCCGTTATGTGACCGGGGCGCCCCAACTCTGGGTCGCGGGCACCCGTCCGTTCGCGCCGATCTGCGTACTGGTGCGCGCCACCGGCGAGATCCACCTCAACAGCACCTGGGATGAGGGCATCCCCGAGGAGATCGGCCACGACCATCTCTACGGACTGGCCTGGAACCCCATGAACATCATCCAGGTGCTCAAGGGCATCGACGGCGCGGCGACCGCGCGTCGCGTCGGAACCGACGCCTTGTCACCGTCGTTCGCGAAGCTGCTACCGATCGCATTCCCCAACGCGGAACTCGTCGATGCCGAGGTGGCGATGAAGGCGGCCCGGCGGACCAAGACGCCCGACGAGATCCGGGTCTTGAGAAGCGCACTCGGCGTCGCCGAGCGCGGGCTCGCGGCGGCGGTGTCGGAGCTCGCGGCGGGCACCACCGAGCAGGCACTCAACGGCGTCCTCATGGAGGCGATGACCGCGGGTGGATACAGCACCTCGGCGACCCAGGACGGTGCATGGATCACGTCGCCCGACCACTCGTGGCGCGTCGGTCGGCGCGACCGCAGGATCGCCGAGGGGGACCTGGTGGCCTTCGCTGCCGGCGCGCTTGCCGACGGTTACGTCGGTGAGGTCGGCAGGACATGGCCCGTCGGTGACGTTCCCGGCGCCGATGCCCTCTTCGGTCGGTCGAATGAGCTGTGGGAGAGGCTGATCGACGCGTGCCGACCCGGCGCTTCGGCCGGCGATCTGCTTGCGGCCTACGACGCCGCAGGTGAGGCACTGCCGCCGATACCCGTGGCACACGGTCTCGGCCTCGGCTTCGACCCACCGGTGATCTCGCCCGACCTGCCGCAGACCTCGGCGCACGAGCGGCTCGAGCCGGGCACCGTGCTCGCCGTCACCGCCTACGTGTGGGAACGGGGCGTCGGTGCGGTGTTCCGCCGCGATGCCGTGCTCATCACCGACACCGGAGCCGAAGTGCTCACGGCCAGCCCGTCGCCGGCGCAGGCCGCGGCCGGAATCAGCTGAAGGAGAACCCATGTCTGAGAACGGCAGTCGACCATCCCCCGAAGAGCTCATCCTCTACGACAAGGACCCGAAGACCAAGATCGCGACGATCACCTTCAATCGTCCCGAGTACCTCAACGCGCCCACGTCGATGGCGCGGCTGCGGTACGCCGATCTGCTGCGCGCGGCGACAGTCGACAATGACGTCAAGGTCGTCGTGATCCGCGGCGTCGGTGACAACCTCGGGAGCGGTGCCGACCTTCCGGAGTTCATGGAGGGGTACGACAACACCGACCTGCGGCTGGCCGAGTTGCGGCTGGAGGACGACGGCGTCGGCGAGGTCAACTATCCACCGTCGGGAACGTTCCGCAGCGGGGCGACAATCAGCGCGTGGTACGCGAATGTGCAGGCGGGCAATCGGCCACTGCAGGAGCTGAAGAAGATCAGCATCGTCGAGGCCAAGGGCTACTGCTACGGATGGCATTTCTACCAGTGCGCCGATGCGGATCTCGTGATCTCTTCCGATGACGCCCTGTTCGGGCACCCCTCGTTCCGTTACTACGGCTGGGGACCGCGCATGTGGACGTGGATCCAAATGATGGGCCTGCGCAAGTTCCAGGAGATGGTCTTCACCGGACGCCCGTTCACCGCCGCCGAGATGTACGACTGCAACTTCCTCAACAAGGTGGTGTCGCGGGATCAGCTCGAGGCTGAGGTCGACAAGTATGCGCGCGCGTGCGCGCGAAACCGGCCCGTCGACACGGTGTTCCAACAGAAGATCTTCTTCGAGGTCTACAAGCAGCACCAGGGCGAGTACATGGGCAGCCTGCTGTCCGCGTTCTTCGAGTCCATGGGTAGCGGTGTCGCCAACGACGATTCGGACGACCTCGACATGATGGAATCGATCGACAGCGGGCTGGCCGCCGCGGTCAACGACAACGACAGCAAGTTCCCGCCGGACTTCCGGTTGAGCAAATCGAACCGCAAGAAGGACACGTAGCACCTGTGGGGCCGCTGAACGGCTATACCGTCATCGACCTGTCCGTCGGCATCGCGGGTGCCTACTGCACCAAACTGCTCGCCGAGGCCGGCGCCACGGTCATCAAAGTCGAGCCGCCCGAGGGTGATCCACTGCGCCGATGGTCGGCCTCGGGTGCCGAGATCGCACCGGGTGACGACGGGGCGTTGTTCAGTTTCCTCGCGTGTTCGAAGCACAGCGTGGTCGCGGACCCGGACGACGACATCGATGACGTCAACGCGTTACTCGACGGCGCCGACGCGGTCGTGTGGTCGCGCGGGTCGACCGTCGCCGAACATGTCGTGCTCACACCTGCCGCGATCCTGTCCGCACACCCCCACCTGACGGTCACCTCGATCACGCCGTTCGGTCTCGACGGGCCCTGGTCTGACCGTCCCGCAACGGAGTTCACGCTGCAGGCGTGGTCTGGCGGTATCGTCGGCCTCGGTCGCGGCTCGGCCGATCGCGCACCCGTGTACGTCGGCGGGCAGGTCGGTGAGTACCTGGCGGGTGCCTATGCGAGCGCCGCGACGCTGGCGTCGCGATTGCGGGGCGGCGCAGAACTGGTCGACCTGTCGATGCTGGAGACCCAGATCCTCGGCCTGACCTATTACCCGGTGGCCTACTACGAGATGCTGGGCAGGCCATGGCGCGATGCCAGGCGGTTGACGGTGCCCGGGATTGCCCGCGCCAGAGACGGTCTCATCGACATCGGCTGCGGCACCGCGCAGCAGTGGTTCGACCTGTGCGCGATGACGGGGCATCAGGACTGGATCGACGAGGATTCGCCGCTGTCGATCACCGAGCAGGCCAACGAGAAGTCCGATGAGCTGTACGCGTGGGTCGAGAGTCAGACCGTCGACGAGATCAGGGACCTGGCCACCGCGTTCCGGATACCGAACGCCCCGGTTGCCAACGGGGCCAACGTCACCGGTCTCGATCACTTCGTCGAGCGTGGCTCCTTCGTGGTCAACCCCCGTGATGGCTTCTCCCAACCCGGCCATCCCTATCGGATGTCGCCGATGGTGCTTCGCGAGCCGGAACCTGCGCCGCGGCTGGGTGAACACACCCAGCACTACCGTTCGCGCGACAGTCATCCGCGTCGCGAAGGCGACGCCATCTCGGTCGGCCTACCGTTCAGTGGGCTGCGTGTACTCGATATGACGACGTTTTGGGCGGGCCCGTCGTGCACACACATCCTCGCGATGCTCGGCGCCGAAGTCATTCACGTGGAATCGACCCGGCGTCCCGACGGCACCCGGCTGATCGCTGGTATTCCCGTCACCGAGGACCAATGGTGGGAGAAGTCGCCGATCTTCTCCGGGCTCAACACGAACAAGAAGGGGTTGACTCTTGATCTGCAGAGCGCGGCCGGTCGCGAGGTACTCAACCGCCTCATCGCCACCTGCGATGTGATCGTCGAGAACTTCACGCCCCGCGTGATCGATCAGATCGGTCTCGATTTCGCTGCCGTGCAGGCTATTCGGCCGGACGTCGTCATGCTGCGGATGCCCGGCTTCGGTTTGGACGGCCCGTGGCGCGACAACCCGGCCTTCGCCTACGTGATCGAAGCCGCATCGGGAATCAGCTGGCTGACCGGTTATCCCGACCGCAACCCGTACGAGCCTTATTCGGTCGGCGACCCGAACGCCGGCATTCATGCTCTCAACGCCCTGCTCGTGGCGCTCGAGCACCGGCGCCGCACCGGGCACGGAATGCTCGTCGAGGCCGCGATGGTCGACGCCGCACTGAGCGTGGCCGCCGAACAACCCATCGAGTTCTCCGCCTACGGCGCACTGCTGAACCGCGACGGCAACCGCGGACCGACCGCCGCACCGCAGAACTTGTACCGCACCAACGAGATCGACGAGTTCGGGCGTGCCGACTGCTGGGTTGCTGTCGCGGTTGAGACCGACGAGCAATGGGCGGGTCTCTGCGAGGCCGTCGAGCGCCGCGACTGGGCGACGGACGCCGAATTGAGCACCGCGACGGGCAGGCGCGCCCGCCGCGACGACATCGACGAGCACATCGCTAAGTGGTGCATAGACCGTACCGGCGACGACATCGTCGACGCTCTGTGGGAACGCGGTGTGCCGGTGGCCAAGGTCATGCAACCGCACCGCCAGACCGAGATTGCGCAACTGGCGGCTCGCGGCTTCTTCGAGGACGTCGGGCATCCGGTCAACGCCCGAACGCCGCACAGCACCCTGCCGTTCACGTTCTCGCGCGGCCCGGAGCGCGTCCACACCGCGCCGGCTCCGCTACTCGGCCAGCACAATCACGAACTGCTGTCCGAGCTGGGACTCACCAACGACGAGATCGCCGAGCTTGAAGCGCAGGGCGTGATCGGACATGCCCCGGCGATGGGGCCCAGCAAGGCCAAGACGGGCTAGCCTCGACCGGTGACCATCGAACCGTCGGACATCCTGCTCACCGGCCGGGTCGCGGTGGTGACCGGCGGGGGAGCGGGGATAGGGCGCGGCATCGCCGACGGGTTGACGAGGTTCGGGGCGAAGGTCGCCGTCTGGGAGCGCGACGCCGAAACCTGCGCATCGACCGCGGAAAGTCTTGGCGCACTGGGCATCGTCGTCGACGTGAGAGACAGCGGGCAGGTCGATGCGGCACTGCAGCGCACCGTGGACAACCTCGGCGACGTCTCGATTCTGGTGAACAACGCCGGCGGAGTGTTCAAGTCGCCGCTGCTGGACACCACGGAGAACGGCTGGGACGCGCTGTACAAGAGCAACCTTCGCCATGTGCTGCTGTGCACGCAACGGGTGGCGCGGCGTCTGGTGGCGGCCGGCCTGCCTGGCAGCATCATCAACGTCACGTCGATCGAGGGCGCCCGTGCGGCACCGGGCTATGCGGCGTACGCGGCGGCGAAGGCCGGCGTCATCAACTACACGAAGACCGCGGCCCTCGAGCTGGCGACCCACAACATCCGCGTCAACGCCTTGGCCCCCGATCTGACACTGACCGAAGGCATCATCGCGCTGTCCGGCGGCAGCATGCAGGACAGCGACGCTCCCGGCATTCCGATGAACCGGCCCGGCCATGTCGATGAGATGGCCGGGGCCGCAGTATTTCTCGCATCCGAGCTGTCGAGCTATATCACCGGCCAGACCATTCACGTCGATGGTGGCACGCACGCCGCGAGCGGCTGGTATCACAACCCGCAGACTGGCGATTACCAACTGGGTCCGGATTGATCGCCACTCGACGCCTCAGTGCGTCCAGCCCTCGGCGATCTGATCGTCGAATGCGCGGTCGATACGCTCGAACCTGCGCTGGATCGAGGCACGTGACGCCTGGTGTGGGATGACGTAGAGACGGTTGGCGAGAATCGCTTCGGCTGTCAGCCGCGCGACGTCCTCAGCCCGAACCTCGGGGTCCGTCGCCGCCGACGGCAGCTCCTGCGGGGGTTCGTCCGACGACGCGGGGCCGTAATCCGAGCTCCTGACCGCCTGGCTGTTGGCCATCAAGCCGGTGTCCACGATCATCGGGCAGAGCACCGAGACCCCGATCCCGTTGGCGCGTACCTCCCGCGACAGCGTCTCCGCCAGAGCCACGACGCCGTACTTCGCGACGCAGTACGGTCCGAGACCCACGTTCGGGATGAGGCCGGCGAACGACGACGTGAAAAGTATGTGGCTGTCTTCGGCCTGCGCGATCATCCGCGGAAGAAACGCCTCGACACCGTGGATGGGTCCCCACAGGTCGACGTCGATCACGAAGCGCCAGTCGTCGTGGCTGGTCTCTGCGATCGACCCCGCATACGCGATGCCCGCATTGTTGAAGACGACATGCACGGTGCCGAAGACCCGGAATGCCTCGTCGGCGAGGTGGACGACGTCGTCGAGCTTGCGGGTGTCGCAGACCACGCCGTGCGCGTCGAACCCGTCGTCGCGCAGCGTCGACACCGCCTCCTGCAGGCCGGCTTCATTGATGTCGGCCAGCATGAGACGGGCGCCGCGACGCGCGAATTCGTGTGCGGTGGCGAAGCCGATTCCGCTCGCCCCTCCGGTGATGACTGCAGCGCGCCCTTGAAAACTGTCCACGGCGCGACCCTATGCGGTCAGCGCGATCCGTTCGGCGGATCCCACGACGGATCGCCCAATTCGGCGCGAATGACGCCCCACGGATCGGCGTAGATACCCGGAGCTTTCCAGTAAGCGCTCCTGCGCTTCATCACCGCCCGGACGACCGGCACGATCAGGCGCGCCGGGTGTCGCTTCCACCCGAACGTGTCCGTGAGCTCGGCCATCATCTCCGACCACGAGTAGTGCTGGAACTTCAGCGCTTCCTGCGCACGCATGGTGTCCATCCAGTCGGTCACGAACCAGTCGGTCTCGCTGGCAGGGTTGCCCGGCCTTCCCTGGGGAATCGCCCCCGCCATACCCAACGCCTCGACAAGGGCCGGCGCGAGGTCGCCATAGCAGCGGCGGTGTGACTCGTCACCGGCGATCAAGAGGATTTCGCGTGCGGCGTCCGCGGTGGTCGCCGCCGCACATGCCCATGCGACATCGCGGACGTCGACGGTCTGCACCCTGTTGTCGCTCGGTAGTGCGCTCGCGAACAACATGGCGTCGGCGCTGAGCGGCAGCGCCGTGAGATCGGCGCTGAGCACGCCGCCGAATCGCAGCACCACCCATTCCAGGCTCGACGACCGGACGATCTCCTCGGCCTCTGCCTTGGTCCCGCTGTAGATGTCGACGGGTCGCATCGGGTCGTCTGTCGTCAGCGGCAGGGGAGTGAGATGCGGGTTGCGGGGGCCGAACACCGCATTGCTGGACGCGTGGACGAACCTGGGTGGATTCGGTTGCGCCTCGGCGATGCGTACCAGCGTCGCCGTCGCGTCGACGTTGACCCGCCGCGCCACTTTCGGGATGCGGTAGATCGCGGGGGCGATGATCGCGGCGAGGTGGATGATCGCGGACGGGGTGGTTTCGGAGACCAGTCGCTGAACCTGTTCGGTGTCGGTGAGATCGGTCCACCGCGTTTCGACGCCTGGCGGGAGCTTGTGCGCGGCTTTGACGTTGGCGGGTGTCTCCAGGTCGGCCACCACCACCCGCCGCCCCAGAGCCGCCAGCCGCCGCACGGTCGCGGAGCCGACGAGGCCGAAGCCGCCGGTGACGAGTACGCTGTCCGACATATGTCTCCTACCTGCGGATATGTTATTCTCTTTTTCGGAGAGTACTACTACTCGAGGTATCTCGGGTAACGGGGCACAAAGTTGGGAACAAACACATCATGAGCGACGGGGCGGACAAAAAAGTAGCCAAGTGGGATCCCGATCTCACGCGTCAGATTGCGGGCCGGGTCGGCCCCTTGATCAAGCGCTACTTCCGCGCGGAGGTGCGCGATCTGGACCATGTGCCGGCCGCAGGCGGGGCCCTGGTGGTGTCCAACCATTCCGGTGGCATGTTCACGCCCGACGTGCTCGTCTTCGCGCCGGAGTTCTACAAGAAGTTCGGTTTCGACCGTCCGGTCTACACACTCGGGCACGACATGATTTTCTTCGGTCCCATCGGGGACCTGCTGCATCGTGCTGGAGTCATCGAGGCGAATCGGGAGAACGCCGCCCAGGCGCTTCGGGACGGCGCGCTGGTGCTGGTGTTCCCCGGCGGCGATTACGACTCGTATCGTCCGACGTTCACCGAGAACGTCGTCGACTTCAACGGCCGCAAGGGTTACGTCAGGACGGCGATCGAATCCGGGGTGCCGATCGTGCCGATGGTGTCGATCGGTGCGCAGGAGACCCAACTGTTCCTCGCCCGCGGCGACTCGATCGCCCGGCGGCTGGGTCTCCATCGTCTACGGGCGGAGATTCTGCCGATCAGCGTCGGGTTCCCGTTCGGGCTGTCGGTGTTCTTCCCGCCCAACCTGCCGTTGCCGTCCAAGATCGTCACCCGGATCCTGGAGCCCATCGACGTCGCCGCTGAGTTCGGTGAGAACCCCGACGTCGAGATGGTCGATCTTCATGTCCGGGCCGTGATGCAGAAGGCGCTCGACGAACTCGCCAGCGAACGCCGCTTTCCTGTGCTTGGCTGACGGATCGTGGCAGACACTCTGGGACTCCTTCAAACGCTCTGGCGCGCGCGGCTGATAGCCCCGATGCGCCCCGACCGGTATCTGCGGATGGGCGCGGCGGTACGCCGGGTCGGCATGACCGCCACGTCGGGCTTCGCGACGGCCGCGCAGCGGTGTCCCGACCGGCCCGGCCTGATCGACGAACGCGGCACCCTCACCTGGAAGCAGATCGACGATCGTTGCGATGCCCTCGCCGCGGCGCTGCAGCAATTAGGAGGAGCGACACTCGGTCCTGATGTCGCCGCTGGCGCGGCTCCGAAAACCATTGCCGTGATGTGCCGTAACCACCGGGGTTTCATCGAGTCGCTGGTGGGAGCCGACCGCATCGGCTCCAACGTCCTGCTCCTCAACACGTCGTTCGCCGGTCCCGCACTCGCCGAGGTCGTCGAGCGTGAGGGCGCCGATGTCGTCATCTACGACGAAGAGTTCACGGAGATCGTGAGCCGGGCGCTCGAGGGCAGGCCGGAAACCACACGCATCCTGGGTTGGACCGACCGCACCGACGTCGAGCTCACCGTGGACAAGCTGATCGACCGTCATGCCGGTCAGCGGCCCCGGCCCAGCGAGCGTAAGAGCGATATCATTCTGCTCACGTCGGGCACGACGGGAACACCCAAGGGCGCCAAGCGTTCTGCCGGCAGCGGTGGTGCCGGCGATCTGAAAGCGGTGCTGGACCGGACCCCCTGGCGCGCGGAGGAACCGATCGTCATCGTCGCGCCGATGTTCCACGCATGGGGGTTCTCGCAGCTGTTGTTCGCAGCCTTGCTGGCCTGTCCGATCATCACGCGGCGCAAGTTCGACCCAGAAGCGACGCTGGACCTGATCGATCGCTACAGCGCGACAGGCCTGGCAGTGGTGCCCGTCATGTTCGACCGCATCATGGATCTGCCCGACGACGTGCGCAACCGGTACAGCGGTAGGTCATTACGCTTCGCCACCGCATCGGGGTCACGCATGCGTCCCGACGTCGTCACCAAGTTCATGGACCAATTCGGCGACGTGATCTACAACAACTACAACGCCACCGAGGCGGGCATGATCGCCACCGCGACGCCTGAGGATCTGCGCGTCGCACCCGACACCGCGGGAAAGCCCGCCGACGGCACCGAGGTCCGGATCCTCGACGAGTCGTCGAACGAGGTGCCCACCGGTGAGACCGGGCAGATCTTCGTTCGCAGCGGCACACTCTTCGACGGGTACACCTCGGGCACCACCAAGGACTTCCACGAGGGTTTCATGGCATCGGGGGATGTGGGCTACCTCGACGAGAACGGCCGGCTGTTCGTGGTCGGCCGAGACGACGAGATGATCGTCTCGGGCGGCGAGAACGTCTACCCCATCGAGGTCGAGAAGACGTTGGCCGCGCACCAGGAGGTGGCCGAGGCCACGGTGCTCGGAGTCGACGACGAGCAGTACGGCCAGCGATTGGTCGCGTTCGTCGTGCTCGAGCCGGGTGCGTCGGCGACACCGGACACCCTCAAACAACACGTGCGCGAGAACCTCGCCAATTACAAAGTGCCGCGCGAGATCACGGTGCTCGACGAACTGCCCCGCGGCAGTACCGGCAAGATCCTGCGCAACGAACTACGCAACTCCTAGCCCAGCGCGGGGGCAGGCGCCATCGCCGTGTCGACGGTGCTCAGCGGCGGCAACCCAGCGGCCGCGCGGATCTCGTTCAGCCCATGGACCATCGCGTCGGTCGCCTCGTGGATGTCGTCGAAGGTCTCGTCGTCGGACAGGATCGAGATGTCCACCTGGTCGACGTAGCTCCACACGGTCATGTTGAACGCGCTGCCCGCCGAGAGCACCCCGATGGAGTAGATCTCACTGACCGGCGCGCCGCCGATGTGGCCACGCTCGCGCGGACCGGGAACGCTGGACACCGCGACGTTCATCAGCCGGTTGTGCGCGGCGCGCTTCGATTGCCATCGAAGCAGTGCCGGGGTCACGGGCGGCGGTAGGTACTCCATCAGCTGTCCCTGCAGCTTCGGTCCGAGGAGTTCGTAGTCCTCCTTGGCGCGGGCGGTGGACAACGAGGTCAGCCGGACCCGTTCGAGCGGATCGTCGATGTGGATAGGCAACGACACCGAGAGCCCGCCGATCTCGTTGCCGGTGACGCGATCCGGTGACAGGTCCGTGCTGACCGGCACGGACGCGATCAGCGGACGGTCCGCGCGCCCGTCATATCGCAACAGCAGTTCGCGCAGCCCGCCCGCGGCCGTGGCCAGAACGATGTCGTTGAACGTGACGCCCAGTGTCTTGGCGGTCTCCTTGACCTCGGCCAACGACAGTGACGCCGTGGCGAAGGTTCGCACCGGAGAGATCACATGATTGAGGAACGTCGGTGGCGTGTGAAACATCTTCGCCAGGTCGGGATGATCGCTGCGCTCCTTCTTGCGCCGCCACAGCCGGGTGAATCCCTTGGCTGCGTCCCGCGCCAGCCCGGGCAGCGCCGCGGCGTGCGCGACGTGATCGCGACCCGCCGCCGCCAGCAGTTCGGTCGGTGTCGGCTCTTCGCAGACCACGTAGTCGTCGTTCTCGTCAGCCGTCGAGCCGGTCAGGTCCATGAGCCGGGCGAGCAGATTCGCCGAGGCCACGCCGTCAGCCAGGGTGTGGTGCACCTTGCCGATGAGCGCGAAACGGTCGTCGGCCATGCCCTCGGCGAAATGAAACTCCCACAACGGACGAGTGCGGTCCAGCGGCGTGCTGGCGATCCGGCCGATCACCTCGTCGAGTTCGCGACGGCCGCCGGGAGCGGGCACCTGGACACGGCGCAGGTGGTAGTCGAGGTCGACGGGGCAGTCCTCGATCCACATGGGATGGTGCAGTTTCCAAGGGATGTCGATCAGCCGGTAGCGCAGCGGATCGAGCAGGTGCAGCCGACGGGCCACGGTCCTACGGAACACGTCGAAGGTGAACTCGCCCGGATAATCGGCGGCATGGATGATTGCCACCTTGAGCGTGTGGGTGTGCAGATTCGGCGTCTCGCTGTACAACAGCATCGCGTCCATGCCATTGAGTCGCTTCACATCCCACCCCTTCGGACGGGTTCTATGCAACCACTCGGTACCCCATGATCGGGTGCTTTCGGCGAACGGGTTGGCGCGGAGCTGCTTAGGCGGTGATCGCTTCCAGCGCCGAGCGCGTGTCGAGGTCGACGAACGCGGCGCCGTAGCGCTGGGCCAACGCGAGGCAGATGTCGGCGCCCTGCCAGGCGTCCCCGCCGGACAGCGTCGCCATCCAGATGGCCAGCCCGTGCGCGACGGAGGCTCGGTAGCGCAGCCACACCTCGTCGGCGCTGGGCAACTCGTCGGCGGGCAGCTCGAGCGCCCCGCGGTATTCCGCCACCAGATCGCGCTCACCGCGTCTGCGGTCCTCGATGGTGAGCGCGCCCTGCAGGAAGTAGCCGAGATCGAGCGACCAGTTGCCGCGACGGGCCATCTGCCAGTCCAGGAAGCCGACCTCGTCGTCGGGCAGCAGGTAGGTGTTGCCGATGTGCGGATCGCCGTGCAGCAGCGTGGGCGGCGACTCAGAAGATCCCGCCAGCGTGCCGATGTAGCGGGCCCAGATGTCGACGAACAACTCGTCGCCGCTGAGCGCCGGAATCTCCGGGGGTACCGTATCGCCCAGCCGCTCGCGCGCGATGTGCAGCGGCGCGTACCGCATGCCTTCGAATGCGACGAACGGTTCGAGCCAACTGAGGGTCGGGTGGGTGTCGAGCCGTTGACCCCAGAACCGGCTGTGCATCCGCGCAAGCCCACGCACACCGTTGGCCACCTGATCGATGGACATCGGCCGGGTCGAGTCACGCGGATCGGCGCCCCTCGCGACGACGTCCTCCATGATCATCAGGAAGTCGGAGCGGTCCTCGTCGATCAGCGCCGCGTAGACGGTCGGGTGGTCGAGTCCGAGCTCGACGCCCGAGGTGAATAGTCGCGGTTCGTGATACAGCCCGCTGGTCAGCGCAACGAGTTCGGCGTGCTCGGGATCGACGGCCTTGGCGAATACCGTCGCGGGGCCCGAACCAGCCGAATACGTCAACGCCAACCGCGCCCGCTTGTTGGTGCCGTCGTCGCGCAGCACCACCGTCACACCGTCGACGACCGCGCCGGGATGGTGGCGCGTGAGTGCCGCCGTCATCCAGTCGGGGCTGATGTCCTCCCAGCCGCGCGGCAGCGACAGCTCCGCGACAGTCACGTTGCGCCAGAACCTATTTCAGGCAGCTGCCGCCGTCGACCGGCAGCGTCACGCCGGTGACGTAGCGCGCCTCGTCGGACGCCAGGAACAGCACGGCGTTGGCAATGTCCTCGGGCTCGACCCAGCCGATCGGCAACGTGTGCATCATCTGTCCGACGACCTTCATATCTTCCGGGCCGGGGTTTTCCAGGTCGGGGCGGAACAACCGCATCGTCGGCTCGTTCATGAACAGGGGGGTGTTCACGTTGGTCGGGTGCACGGAATTGACCCGGATGTTCTGTGCGCCGAGCTCGACGGCGAAGGTGCGCATGAGGCCCACCACACCGTGCTTGGCGGCGACGTAATGGCCGGTGTGCGGGTAGGCCTTGAGACCGCCGACTGAACTGGTCAGGATGATCGAGCCGCCGCGGCCGCCCTCGAGGATGTGCGGCACACCGGCTTTCACGGTCTTCCACACGCCGCCGAGGTTGACGTCGATCATTGCGGTCCAGTCGGTTTCGCTGGTCTTGTCCAGTGTCTGGCCACCGTTGCCGATGCCCGCGTTCGCGACGATGATGTCCAACCGGCCGAGCTGCTCGACGCCCGCGTCGACCGCGGCCTTCAACGCGTCGTAGTCGCGGACATCGACCTCTGCGGTGTAGATGCGACGGTTGTGGCCCTTCACCAGATCCGCGGTTTCGGCCAGATCCTCCGGCGTGGACGCCTCGATCAGGTCGACTGTGTCGATCTTCTTACAGATGTCGACGGCGATGATGTCGGCGCCCTCGGAGGCCAACCGCACCGCGTGCGCGCGGCCCTGCCCACGCGCCGCGCCGGTGATGAACGCAACCTTGCCTTCTACACGTCCTGCCATGTCTATCAATCCTTTTGGTGGTGGTTGGATATTTCAGGGAACGAAGGTGGGCATGGATTTCCAGCCGCGGACCGCCGTTGTCTGGGACGGCTCGGCATTCGGCCAGTCGACCTCCCAGGTCGGGAACCGCTTGAGGATCTCCTCGAGCGCGATGCGGCCTTCCAGACGGGCCAGCGCGTTGCCCATGCAGAAGTGCGTGCCCGCACCGAATGTCATGTGCGAGTGCTGCTCTCGGTGGATGTCGAAAACATCGCCATTCGGTGGGAACCGGCGGTGGTCGCGGTTGGCCGCTCCGATCAACAGGAGTATCGCGCTTCCTTCCGGAATCGTCTGGCCGTGGTACTCGGCGTCGCGCGCGACGTACCGGGCCATCTGCAGTGCCGGCGGTTCCCAGCGCAGGATCTCTTCGATCGCCTGCGGGATCAGGTCTGGGTTCTCCACGAGTTCGCGGCGCTGATCGGGGTTTTCGGCCAACGTCTTGCCGGCCCAACCGATCAGGCGGGTGGTGGTTTCGGCGCCGGCCGTGGCGACGACGGTCAGGTACATGAGCAGTTCTTCTCGGCGCAGCCGTCGCACCGTGCCGGTCTCGTCGGTGAATTCGACGTTGAGCAGGTCGGTCATGATGTCGTTGGACGGATGCTCGGTGCGGTAGTCGATGAACTCGGCGAATACCTCGCCGGTGGCCATCAAGTCGACTTCCTTGCTCTCCAACGTCGCTTCGCCGTGGTCGGCCACCCGACGCTGATGCTCTTCCGGAATACCCAGCAGCATTCCGATCACCCGCATCGGCATCTGCTCACCGAGGTCGTTGACGAAATCGAACTTGCCGCTGCCGACGAGCGGGTCCAGGCACCGTGCGGTGAACTCGCGGATCTGCGGTTCCAGGGCGAGCACCTTGCGTGGCGTGAACATCCGAGACAGCAGATTGCGCTGGATGTTGTGTAGTGGGGGGTCCTCGAAAATCAGTGTGCCGGGCGGGATCTCCATGCCGGACTTGATGATTTCGAGCAGTGCGCCGCGGCCGGAGATGAATGTCTCGTGGTCGATCAACGCCTTGTTGACATCTTCGTAGCGGCTCAACGCGTAGAAGTCATGCTTGTCGTTGTAGTACAGCGGCGCTTCCTCGCGGATGCGGGCGAACACCGGGTACGGGTTCATGTTCAGCTCGACGCTGTACGGGTCGTAGTACAGCTCGTCCGCCGTTTTCACGTCGGAATTCTCAGCACTGATCGTCACGGGTCGCCTCTCGCAGGACCAGAAAGGTATAAGACAAATGGCTGTCGTTTGTCTCACAACTCTGGCATCGGCTCCACAATGGTGTCAACCGGCGACTCGTTTCGGGCAATTTATACTCTCCGCTTAACAGAATCGGCTTCTCATCGTTGTTCCGCGAAGCGCAGAAGAGCCTCTTGGCCGTAGGACGCGACCAGCACGCCGTCCTCGGTGAGCACATCGCCGCGACCGAAGCTGCGGCCATGGGCGAGAACCGGGCTGTGTTGGCGCAGCAGCAGCCAGCCGTCGGTGCGAAACGGCCGATGGAACCACACCGTGTGCGACGTGACGGCCGAAGTGAACGTCGTACCGTTGCCCCGCTGATCCGCTCCCTCGATCGGGCGCAGGGCGGTGCCGATGAGCGTCAGGTCCGTGGCGTAGGCCGCCAGTGCCGGCGCCATCTCCTGGGCGACGGCTGGGGTCCGCATCCAGAACTCGAACTGCGGGGCACCGATGGTCGTCGCGTTGAGATCGATGGACGCCCTTGTCTCCCAAGGGATCAGGTCGAGCGGCAGCATGTACTCCGGACCGAGCACCGGACCTACGCTCTCGACTTCCTGATGTTCGGGGCCGCCCTCGACGGCGTGCATGCTGACCGACGCCGTGGCGATGACACCACGGCTCTGGGTGGCCGTGATGGTGACCGTCCCGAACGATCGCCCCTCGTGCGCCCGGACAGCCTCGTAGCGGACCGGTTCATCGGCTCTGCCCTCGCGGGTGAAGATCGCGTGCTGGGATTTGACGGCTTTCTCCGGACAGGTGAGCGCTGCGATCCGGAGGAACTGGCCGAGCAATTGGCCACCGAACACCCGGTGGTACTCCAAGTGTTGATTCCGGCCCTCGTACTCTGCGGTCACCCCGTCGCCGGTCGAGGTCTTGGTGATGTCCAGGCAGCCGAGCAGATCGGTCCAGAGATCGGGCACCCGCCCAGTGTAAGTCAGATTCTCGGCGCTGAGAACGTAATTCTCAGGCCGATCAAGCCCTAGCTGGCGGTGAATCCGTGCGCGCAGAAGTCCCAGAGTTCGTCGGCGGTGATCGGGCGCGATGCCGCGTCTTCGGACTCTTCGCCGCTGGACTGTGCGTTGAACATCACGGTCTGCATGGTTATCGCGGCCATCCGCTTGGGGTTGATACCGGCACGCAGCTGACCTGCGGCGCTGGCTTCTTCCATGAGCTCGGTCAGCAGCGCCAGCAGCGGCGCGTGGGCGATTTTGACCTCGGACGGATGTGAGACGAGCAGCCGAGGGGCGAAGTCGGTGAACAGGGGCCGCTTGGCCGTCGGGTCCGGACGCGAGGACTCGAACAGCAGCTGGATCGCCACCCGTAGCCGCTCGATCGGCTCGTCCGGGCCGCTGGTGGCGGCGCGGATCTGGTCGGCGGACCGGGACAGGGCGTCTTCGAACAACGCCAGCAGCAGCTCGTGCTTACCGTCGAACTGCAGGTAGAAGCTTCGTAGCGACTGGCGTGAACGGTCGACCACCTCTTGTACGGTGAAGTCGGTGCTGCCCTTTTCGATGATGATCGCCTGGGCGGCGTCGAGGAAGCGCTGAACGCGCTGAGCGGCCCGGAGCTTCGCGGTTTTGATCGATCGCTCGACCGCGCGCTGCTTCCAGGCGGGTTCTTCGCTGGGGATGGTCACCGGCGGCTCGGATGCTGTCCGAGTGGGGAGAACATGGACTGACTGTACCGGAGAACGTCTTGCCATTGCGGTCCTCGACCCCCTCGCGGCCAACGTGTCAGAGATTGTAACTTTCTCACGTGGAGAATAGTATTCTCCTTTTACTGGCAACAGTAGTCTTACCAAAATTTTGATCCGCCGGGAGCACTGTGCAGCTGACCTTCGACGCTGACGTCGAGGCGTTCCGTGCGGAGTTCGTCGCGTTTCTCGATGCGCACCTGCCGCACGACGCCGAGGCGCTGGAACGGTCGGGTTCCAGCAGCCACGTTCCCGAGTGGGCCAGACGCTGGCAACGGCTCTTGTTCGACAACGGCTGGCTGTGTCCCGGCTATCCGCCCGAGTTCGGCGGCCGCAACGCCACGATCCTGCAGCAGTACGTCCACCAAGAGGAACTGGCTCGGCGCCGGACCTACCTCACCTTCAACCCGCAGGGCGTCGGCATCATCTCCGCGTCGCTGATCTCGTTCGGCAACCACGAGCAGCAACGGCGCTGGGCGGTGCCGATCCTGCGGGCCGAGTTGACGGCGTCGCTGGGGATGAGCGAGCCCGGCGCGGGCTCCGATCTCGCGTCGCTGCGGACCCGTGCGGTCCTCGACGGTGACGAGTTCGTCGTCACTGGCCAGAAGGTGTGGACGTCGGGCGCGCACGACGCGGACGTGCTGCTGACTTTTGTTCGCACTGATCCGAATGCGCCCAAGCACAAGGGCATCAGCGTTCTGATGATCCCGACCGATCTGCCCGGGGTGGTACGGCGCCCGTTCGCCTCGATGTGCGATGTGGAGGATCTCGATTTCAACGAGGTGTTCTTCAACGAGGTACGGGTACCCGCGAAGAACCTCGTCGGCCCCTTGAACGAGGGGTGGCGCGTCGCCAACGGATCCCTCGGCCACGAGCGGAACATGTTGTGGCTCAGCTATGCAGATCGGCTGGAGGAGATGGTCGAGGACTGGTGGCCATCGTCGGCGTTGGACCGCGACCGCTTCGCCACGCTGGTCATGGACAACCAAGCGCTACGTCTGCTCGGGTCGGTCGCACTGGCCAAGGCCGCACGCGGCGACGAGGATCCGTCGGCCATGTCGGTGCTCAAGCTCCTCGGCTCGGAGGCGTCGCAGTTGGCGGCGGAGTACGCGCTGTCGGCGACGGGTCCCGATGCGCTGGCCTCACCCGGTTTCTCGGGTCCTTACAGCGCACAGCATCTCGATCTGTACCGCTCGGCGTGGTTCGAGCGCTATGCCCGCACCTACGGCGGCACGATCGCCGGTGGGACCTCTGAGATTCAACGCAACATCATCGCCCAACGAGTGTTGGGCTTACCGAGAAACTAGGACTCAGCCGTGTACATCGACTACGACGTCGCCGACAAGATCGGCACCATCACCCTCAACCGGCCCGAGGCCGCCAACGCTCAGAACCCTGAGTTTCTGGACGAACTCGATGCCGCATGGACCCGCGCCGCCGAGGATCCCGAGGTGTCGGTGATCATCCTGCGCGCCAACGGGAAACACTTCTCGGCCGGTCATGATCTGCGCGGTGGCGGACCGGTACCCGACAAGATCACGCTGGAGTTCATCATTCAGCACGAGCATCGGCGCTACCTCGAGTACACGCTGAAGTGGCGCAACACACCCAAACCCTCGATCGCCGCGGTGCAGGGACGCTGCATTTCCGGCGGACTGCTGCTCTGCTGGCCGTGTGACCTCATCCTAGCCGCCGACGACGCGCTGTTCTCCGATCCGGTCGTGCTGATGGGTATCGGGGGAGTCGAATACCACGGCCATACCTGGGAACTGGGGCCTCGCAAGGCCAAGGAGATTCTCTTCACCGGCCGGGCAATGACCGCCGACGAAGTGGCCGCCACCGGGATGGTCAACAAGGTCGTGCCTCGCGATCAGCTCGATGCCGAGACCAGGCCGCTGGCCGAGCAGATCGCGAAGATGCCGACTTTCGCTCTGCGGCAGGCCAAACGCGCCGTCAACCAGACGTTGGACGTGCAGGGCTTCTACGCGGCCATCCAGTCGGTCTTCGACATCCACCAGACCGGCCACGGCAATGCGCTGAGCGTCGGGGGCTGGCCCGTACTCGTCAATCTCGACGAGATGAAGGCCAACATCCAATAGCGTCTCCCCGGTCTCAGGCGCGGCTGGTTTCCGAGGGGACGTCGTATCGCTCGATGTAGTCGGCGAACCGGTCCCTGATCTCGCCGGCCTGCAGCCCGTAGTCCTCCAGCCGATATCCGTGGGTGCCGAAGCGGCCCTTCGGATTCGCCGCGACGCAGGCGGTGAGGGCCGCGCGGCCCCGCTCGTCGAGTTCGCGTCCACAGGCGGCGTAGATCTTCTCGACGGTGCCGATCGGATCGCCGACGAGGTCGGCGTATTGGACGTCGACGACTTCGCGCTCGGAATGTGCGCGTCGGAACGCTTCGCTGCGATCGATCGACTCGGCCAGCAGATCGGTCCAGTGCGCGGCGATGTACGCGGTGTGGTCGGCGTCGCTGAACGTACCGGTGAGCGTCGATATCAGGCTGCATGCCGATGCGCACAGCACCGTCGGATCACGATGCAGAAGAACAAGTTTCGCATCCGGGTACTCCGCGGCCAGCGCCGGTAGCGCGATCGCGTGGTTGGGGCTCTTCAAGGTCCACCGGCCGCGGCGGCCGCCGCTCTGCAGCACCTGTAGCACCCGCCGGTGATAGGCGTATGCCGATGTGTAATCCGCGCCGAGCAACCACCGACTGTAGTCTCCGACGTTGGCCATCGCCTCCCAGGTCAGGCTCTTGAAATCCTGGCCAAGAAGCGTGATGCACTCGGTCGGACCCTCGGCGTCCTCGTGATGGACGATCTTCATCTGCGGATTCAGCGACTCGAGCATCTCGATGGCCTCGTTGGCGGCATCGACCCGGGGACCGGAGCGGTAGTTCTCCGGCGAGGGCGGCGGCACGCTGTCGGCGGCCTCCCATCGCAACAGCGCGCGGTTCGCGGGATCCTGATCGAACAGTTGGCTCAGGAACGTCGTGCCCGCCCGGAACAGGCCGATAACCACCAGCGGGGCGTCCACCGGTTCGTCGCGGATCGCGGGGTGGTGGTTGTGCCAATCGTGGATTCGCAGTCGGTTGACGAGGCCGCCGATGATGTTCTGCTCCAACGCGAACCGGCCGATGTCGTTGAGCTGGGCCTGCTCGTCGATCGATGCGCAGAGCACGGTCAGACCCTCGACGAAGTCGTCGGGTCCGAAGTCCTCGGAGCCGGCGGTTTCTACCGCAGCCGACATGACGGCATCCGGGTTGAGCCCCGGCGCCTGCGTGCTAGTCACCCGCGACCGTCACGACCGTGCGCCCCATGGTGCGACGCTGCTCGTGGTCGTCGAGTGCCGCAGCGACCTGATCCATGGTGATCGTCCGACCCACCACGGGTCGAACCGACCCGGCGGAGACGAGTTCGAGCAGCGCCGCATGCACCTCGCGGCCAACCTCGGCTCCGAACATGTTGAGACCGAACCGGCGGAAGTCGACGGGCAGCTCGCCGTAGCCGAGGATGACGCCGAGGACCGAGAAATTGCCCATCGACACCTTACGCAGCGGACGGCCGGTGAGTCCCGATTGCGGGTCGTCGTTGAAACCGACTGGCAGGTAACGGCCCTCGCGGGCCATGCAGGTCCACACGGTCTCGGTGTGCTCGCCGCCGACCAGGTCGACCGCGACGTCGACGCCGCGTAGGTCGGTGCGCGCGTTCACCTCGTCGAACAGGTCGGCGGAGGTGTGGTCGATGAAGGATGCGCCGAGCTCCTCGCACAGCCGTCCCTTGTCGGGACCGCCCGCGACCGCGATGACGCTGGCTCCCGCGGCGACGCCGAGCTGGATGACCGCTGTGCCGACAGCGCTCGCGCCGCCGACGACGAGCAGCGTCTCGCCCGCAGTCAGCTTCGCGCGCCGGTGCAGCGCCAGGTAGCCGACGTGGAAGGGCAACGTGAAGGCCGCTGCGGAGACATCGTCGAGATCCGCTGGTGCATCGAATGTTCCGGTCACCGGCGCCACCGCGAACTCGGCCATACCACCCAGCGACTGGTTGGTCATGGCCACGACCCGTCGGCCCACCCATTCGGCCGCACCCTCGCCCGCCGCGTCGACCACGCCGCAGACGTCCATGCCGAGGGTGAACGGGATCTGGCCCATGACGCTGGCCACGGTGCCGCGGCAACGGGCGATGTCGCCGAAATTCACCGAGGCCGCCGACACCGCGATGCGGACCTCCCCAGGACCGGGCTCGGGGATCGGAACGTCGGCGACTTCAAGTGCTTCTGTGGGATCGCCGTGCCTGACGACGCGCACTGCCTTCACAGCGAGTTACGGTAATAAGCAGGGTTGCTTATGTCAACGAGCTGCGGGCGCGGCCACCGCGGCGGCGGCCATCGCCACCAGGTTCGCGACGAACGGTTCATGCTCGAGCTGTGGGCGGCCGTGGCGTGCACGTCGCTCGAGCAACCGAGCGCGGTCCGCGATGGCCCGGAGGATGAACATCACCATCAGTGAGAACCGTTCGGTGCGAAGCTCATCGGTGAGATGTCCGGTGCGCTCGGTCAGCAGCGCGAACACGTCGTCGCCGCCGGTGCTGGCCAGCACGGCCTGCAACTCGGCGCTGTACTGCGCCCGGTCCTCACCGGTCAGCTCGGCGATGATCAGCAGGCAGCATCGTCCGCGCCAGCCGCTGTCCGCGAGTTCGGCAGCTGGCCGCACGAGCGCTTCGATGACGGATTCGAGCCCCGCCTGGCGCCTGGCCGCCTCGAGCAGTTCACCTTCGCGGCGGGCGAGGAACTCCGCGTGTCGCTCGATGACCGCGCACAGCACACCGTCGCGCGAACCGAAGTGGTAGCGCAGTGCCGCCCGGTTGCGCTGCCCGGCCTGGCGGGTGATGTCGATGAGGGAGGCGTTGAAGACCCCGTCGTGAGCGAAGGCGCGGGCTGCGGCGTCCAGCAGTCCCGCCCTGGTCTTCGACGCGTCGGGTGGCACCCGTGAAGTCTAGGGTCCTTCGGCGTGGGTGCGAGCGACCGCAAAATGTACGCGCAACGCGGCGTGTCTACGTACAGACGCGGTCGCTCGCGACGCCGTGTGAGCCCGGACGAGACAAGGGGGGGTCGTTAGAGGTGGGCGAGACGGGGGACCGAGCCGCGGGCGCGCAGTCCCGCTCCGGCCCTGCGCGTGAGTTCTCTTGAGCTGCCGAGCAACCCGTCGAGAACTAACGTACGTTCGATGTGGTGGTGCAGCTCGTGTTCGGCGGTGAAGCCGATGCCGGCCAGCACCTGCTGGCAGTGTTTGGCCGCGGTGAGCGCTGCCTTGCCCGCGGCCGCCTTGGCCAGCAGCGCGGTCAGGTCGGGGTTGTCGTCGCCGGGTAGCGTCAGCGCCGCCTCGGCTCCTTCGATCGCCACGAGTGTTTCGGCGAGGCGGTGCCGGATCGCCTGGAACGACGCGATCGGCCGACCGAATTGGACACGGTCCAGCGCATGCTGGCGGGCGAGGGTCAGCATCGCCCTGGCGCAACCCGCCAGCCACCAGCCGACCGCGCGTCGCGCGTCGGGCAGTCGAGGATGCCCGCCCTCTTCGACCCGGCGCAGTGGCAACCCGCCCAGGGCCGAACTCTCGTCGGCGCAGGCGTAGTCCCACACCACCCAGCCGCCGCCCGCGTAGGGAAGCGCAGGGTTCGAGCCCTCGTCGGGGCTCGAGGCGAGCAATACGACGTCGTTGAGAACCGAAGCGTGCGAGCCTGTTTCGCCCAACAGCCGGAACACGAGCGGGATTGCCACCTCGGACATGTCGGACAGCATCTCGGACCAGCCGAGCTCAGCCAGTGCCGCATCCAGTTCGGTGCCGGAGGTCGACAGCATCGTCTTGCGCAGGCCGTCTTCGAGCAGTTCCAGTGATTGGGCGTCCCATTCCGATGGTCCGGCCACGATCACTCCTTCCCGAGGTCGAGCAGTCGGCGGGCGATGATGTTGCGCTGAACTTCGGCGGTGCCGCCGTAGATCGTGGCGGCCCGCGAATACAAGTACTCGGTGCGCCACTCGGTGTCGTCCAGCTCGATGACACTCGGGAGCAGGTCGTGCGCAGAGTCGTAGAGCCGCTGTTCGGCGCCGGCGAGTAAGACCTTGTCGATCGACGTGTCCGGGCCGAGCTTATTGCCGTCGGCCAACCGGAGCTGGGTGGCCCGCGAGCGGCAGCGCAACATGTGCAGAGCCAGATATGTCTCGCCCAGCTCCGAGTCCACCGACTGGCCGAGGCTCTTCACCTCGCCAACCAGTGCGTCGAACCGCGAGTACAGGTAGGCGATGCGCTGCCAGAAGCATGTCGAGCGCTCGTAGGGAAGCAGGTCCATCGCGAGTTGCCAACCGTCGCCGGGGTTTCCGAGCATGCGGTCGGCAGGCACCACCACGTCGTCGAAATACACCTCGCAGAATTCGTCGACGCCGTGCATCGTGCGCAGGGGGCGGACATCCACGCCGGGACTGTCCATGTCGACGAAGAAGGCGGTGATGCCCGAATGCCCGGGTCCTGTTCGGGTGAGAAGCACGCAACGCTTGGCGTACTGCGCGAAGCTCGTCCACACTTTCTGGCCGTTGATCACCCAATCCCCGGTCGAGCCGCGCTGTTCGGCGCGCGTGGCAAGCGATGCGAGATCACTACCCGAGCCGGGCTCGGAGAAGCCCTGGCACCAGGTCTCCTGGCCGGACAGCAGCCGAGGCACCATCTCGGCGGCGAGTTCGGGGCGCGCGTAATCGATCATCGTCGGAGTCAGTACTTCGAGCATCGAGTACGGTCCTGGATCGTCGAGCCGACGGCCGACCACCTCTTCGCCGACGATCGCGCGCAGGATCATCGGGCCACCGAGGCCGCCTGCGGATTCGGGCCAGCCCCAGCGCATCCAGCCGGCGTCGTAAAGCTCCTTCAGCACGCGGGCGTGCTGCGCCTGATGAGCGTCGAGCGAGGGGTCGCCGGGCGGGGGAGTCAGGTCATGGCTATCCAGCCATGCGACCAGTTGTGACCGGAACTCGGCGACTGTCTCGAACTCGGTGCCAGCCGTCAGGTCGCTGGTCATCCGGCCTCCGGAGCCGCCCCGGCGGCGACATCGGCCTCCGGAGCCGCCCCGGCGGCGACATCGGCCTCCGGAGCCGCCCCGGCGGCGACATCGGCCTCCGGAGCCGCCCCGGCGGCGACATCGGCCTCCGGAGCCGCCCCGGCGGCGACATCGGCCTCCGGAGCCGCCCCGGCGGCGACATCGGCCTCCGGAGCCGCCCCGGCGGCGACATCGGCCTCCGGAGCCGCCCCGGCGGCGACATCGGCCTCCGGAGCCGCCCCGGCGGCGACATCGGGCTCCGGAGCCGCCCCGGCGGCGACATCGGGCTCCGGAGCCGCCCCGGCGGCGACATCGGGCTCCGGAGCCGCCTCGGCGGCGACATCGGCCTCCGGCCGGCCGATCGCGTGCGGGCGTCCGGAGTCGTGCTCTCCGCTGCGCCGGATGAAGGTCATGGCACGAGTCTTGAGCCGCCAGCCGTCGTCGGTGCGCACGTAGGTGTCCTTGTAGTAGCCGATTCGCATGTCGTGCTTGGAGTGCTCGATGAAGCACAGCGGCTGTGTTCCGGTGGCGGCGTCCGGGTTGTCGGGGTCGAGGTCGATCAGCGCGGTACCCGTCATGAACAGGCCCTTCGGGGCCGCATCGACCAGCTCGGGAAAGCGGGCAAGCGTGTAGGTCGAGCCGAACGCACTGTAGGTGCCGTCGGGGGTGAAAACAGAGATCAGCCCCTCGATGTCGCCTTGGGTGATGGTCACGGCGTATTTGGCGAGCGTCTGCTGGATCTCGACCAGATCCTCGATCCGCTGTTGACTAGGTGACACTGTCATGTCGGTAGACCTTACCGCCCTTCATTACAAAGCTGACGTCTCGTGTAACGCCGATATCGGCGAGCGGATCGCCGGGCACGGCGATGATGTCCGCGAGATACCCCTCGGCGATGCGGCCGAGGTCCGGTTTGTCGATCAGGTCGGCGGCGACGACCGTGGCCGCGCGGAGCACCGCCGCCGGCGGCATGCCCCAGTCCACGAGGGTGACGAGTTCATCGGCATTCTTGCCGTGCGGGATCGCCGGGGCGTCGGTGCCGACGGCAATCTTCACCCCGGCCTCGTACGCTGCCTTGATCGACGTGCGCGCCTTCGGGAACATCTCGGCGGCCTTGTCCTGCAACTCTTTCGGAGCCCTCGACACGTCCATCGCTTCGGCCAGCCTGCGGGTGGTGACCAGGAACCGGTCGTTGTCCACCAACATCTGGATGGCTTCGTCGTCCATCAGGAAACCGTGCTCGATGCAGTCGATACCGCATGCCACGGCGTGTTTGACCGCCTCCGCGCCGTGGGTATGCGCGGCCACCTTCAGCCCGCGCCGGTGTGCCTCGTCGACGATGGCTCGCAGCTCCTCGTCCGAATAGTGTTGTGCGCCAGCTTCTCCGGTCAGCGACATCACTCCACCGGATACGCACACCTTGATCAGCTGGGCGCCGTGCTTGATCTGATAGCGCACGGCCTTGCGGATCTCGTCGACACCGTTGGCGATGCCCTCCTCGACCGTCAGCTCGAGCGCGCCGGGCATGAACGCCGCGAACATCGTCGGGTCGAGGTGGCCGCCGGTCGGTGTGATGGCGTGACCGGCGGGCACGATGCGAGGGCCCTCGATCCATCCGGCGTCGATGGCCTTGCCGAGTGACACGTCAAGCAGGTATCCGCCTGTCTTGACGAACAATCCGAGGTTGCGCACCGTGGTGAACCCCGCACGTAGCGTGCGCCGGGCGTTGCCGACCGCGCGTAGCACCCGGATCGCCGGATCGTCCTGCACCTGGGACAGGCCGGGGGTTTCGCCCCGCCCGCCCATCAGGAGGTTGACCTCCATGTCCATCAGGCCGGGCAGCAGGATGGCATCACCGAGATCGATGACCTGATCGTCGGGACCCTGAGATCCTTCGCCTAGGCCGACGATCCGACCGTCGTCGATGCGGACGATTGCCGGCCGGACGATCTCGCCGGCGTCGACGTCAACAAGACCCGCTGCCTTGAGGGTCAGCATCGATGAGCCGCTTGCGCGAAGAGCGTTGGCACAGCTAGACCACCGGCTCCTTGATGAGATTGATGTAGGCGGCGCCGCTGTCGAGTACCCGGGGCTGTTTCCACACCTCGATGGGAAAGCTCACCATCACGATCGACTGGCCGAGGTGCACCAGAGCCTTCGCGTCCTCCGGCATTCCCTTGAGCGGGAAGCGGGCGTCGACGTAGACCATGATGTCCTCGAGCCTAGCCATGCCCGCGTCGTAGAGTTCCTGCATCTCCTCCATCGAGGAGTTCAGCCGCTTCTGATAGCGCTCTTCCTCGGTCGGCAGGCACCAGTCGCTGAACCGCTCGAGATCCGCGAATTCCTCTGGAAGCTTAGACATTTGCAGTGTCCTTCTCCTCTGAAGCGGCGTGCTTGCCGTTCGAACCGTTGCTATTCAGGCCGGCCTTGTACCGGTCGACGTACTTGTGCGCGGTGTGGTGCAGGTGGCGCAGCAGGACTTCCTGGTCGCACAGCGGGAAGTCGAGAACGGCGCGGGTGCCGATCTGTGTCTGCGTGGCTTCCAGCGTATTGGCGTCCTGGAACGCGTACTCCTTGAACGTCACCGCGGCCAGTTCCTGGGAGAGCCGTTCGCGCAGGTTCTTCGGGGGCACGAAGTACAGGTCGGCCTCGAAGATGTGGGTGTCCACACCGGTGGGCCAGTAGTTGTACGTCAGATACCAACCCGGCACCCAGAACAGCAGGGTGAAGTTCGGGAAGAACTCGAACGAGTCCTGGCCCCAAGTCTTGTGGCGGCCCGGGTTGATCGCCGGCGGCAACTCGTCGGGCAGGATGCCCTTGATGGCGGGCCGGTCCCACGGCCCGAACAGTCCACTGTGCAGGATTCGCTCGATGGGCTTGACCATGTTCAGGTCCTTGGGCGGGCTCATGCCACCCCAGGACGAGATCATCGAGTGATCGCCCTTGATGTCGTAGTGCAGCGCCTCGAAGCCGAACTTGGCCAGTTTCTCGGCTTCCTCCTTCTCCGCCTGCTTCATGTGCAGGATCGGCGCGTGGTAGAACTCGACGAACGCGTCGATGAAGAGCTTCCAGTTCGACTTGATCTCCGCGCGGTAGCTGTAGTGCTCGGTCATCTCGTGGAAGGGATAACCCTTGAGACCCTGGCCGAACTCGCCCAGATACTCCTCGAGCGAGACCGCGTCGTCGTCGAAGTTGACGAAGATGAAGCCCTCCCACACCTCGCAGCGCACCGGCTTGAGCGGGTAGTCGGCCTTGTCGATGTCGAAGAACTCCTGCTCCTGCTGGATGAAGGTCAGGTCGCCCTTGAGGTTGTAGCGCCAGGCGTGGTACTTGCAGACGAACTGGCGGCAGGTGCCGGAGACCTCTTCGCCGGGATAGTCGTTCCACACCAGCTTGTTGCCGCGGTGGCGGCACATGTTGTAGAAAGCGCGGATCTGGTCGCCGTCGTTGACGATGACGATCGACGTACCCGCTCCGACCGACGGCAGCTCACGGGTGATGTAGCTGCCCTTCTTGGGAATCAGCTCGATGCGACCCATTTGCAGCCAGGTCTTGCGGAAGATGGCCTGCTGCTCCAGCTTCCACTGCTCCGGATCGATCGAGTCCTCGTAGTTGACCGGTGCGGTGCCGAGCTCGGGCCAGTTCTCGGTCCAGCTGCCGACGTCGGGCTTCTTGAAAAATGCCACGGTTTGTCTACCTCTCTGCGTGCTATTCGGAGTCGGGTTCCACGCCAAACGTGTTGATGGCCATGGCGAGTGCGCCATAGCAGCCGATCGTGAAGACGAGGTCCATGCGTTGACGTTCGTCGAGGTGTTCCGAGAGCGTCGCCCATGTGGCATCGGCGATCTCCGACTTGTCCTCGAGTTCGTCGACTGCCGCAAGGACCGCCCGGTCGAGTTCGTCGACGGCCTCGCCGCGCTGGATGCCTTCGATGACGTCATCGGACAGGCCGGCCTCACCGCCCATGCGAACGTGGTGGCGCCACTCGTACTCGCAAGCGCGGCGATGCGCGACGCGCAACACCGCGAGCTCGCGCAGCCGGTCGGGCAGTGGCGAGCTGAACATCAAGTGGTTGTTGAAGCGAAGGAAGGACCTGGTCAGCTTGGGGTGGCGGACGAGCGTTGCGAGCAGATTGCCCGCCGCCTCCGGATTGCGGCGCTCAGGAGGCAGCATGCCGGACAAGGCGTGGTCGACGGCGTCATCCCACTGGTCCGCGGGGAGCGGGGGCACACGCACCGGGCGCTTCCTCTCGTTCACGAGAATCAGGTTCTCATATTTCGCCAATAGATTTCCACCTTTCCGGCCGATGGTCAATGCCGTCGCCTGGATGTGCGGGTCGGTGGCCTGCCACTTACAGTCCAACGGTGCTGCTGGAAGGCTATGCGGGTCGTTTCGGACATTGATTCTCGTCGCAAGAGAAGCTAGTTTCCTCAGATAGAGAACCTGACTGGGTAACTAGTGTGGGTGCTATCACAGATTTCGACGGAGGGAACAGGCGTGAACAAAGAAGACATGATTCTGATCAGCGTTGATGATCACATCGTCGAGCCGCCGGATATGTTCAGGAATCATCTGCAGAAGAAGTATCTGGATGAGGCGCCGCGGTTGGTGCATAACCCCGATGGTTCTGATACCTGGCAGTTCCGCGACATCGTGATCCCCAACGTGGCGCTCAACGCGGTCGCGGGCCGCCCGAAGGAGGAGTACGGCCTGGAGCCCCAAGGACTGGATGAGATCCGGCCGGGCTGTTACCAGGTCGACGAGCGGGTCAAGGACATGAACGCCGGGGGCATCTTGGGCTCGATGTGTTTCCCGTCGTTTCCCGGGTTCGCGGGCCGGTTGTTCGCCACCGAGGATCACGAGTTCTCCCTGGCGCTGGTGCAGGCCTACAACGACTGGCATGTCGAGGAGTGGTGCGGGGCCTATCCGGCCCGGTTCATCCCGATGACGCTGCCGGTGATCTGGGACGCCGAAGCGTGCGCCAAGGAGATTCGGCGCAACGCCAAGCGTGGGGTGCACTCGTTGACGTTCACCGAGAACCCCTCGGCCATGGGATACCCCAGCTTTCATGATTTCGATTACTGGAAGCCGATGTGGGATGCACTCGTCGACACCGACACCGTGCTCAACGTGCACATCGGGTCCTCGGGGCGGTTGGCCATCACCGCCCCCGACGCCCCGATGGATGTGATGATCACCCTGCAGCCGATGAACATCGTGCAGGCCGCCGCGGATCTGTTGTGGAGCCGGCCGATCAAGGAATACCCCGATTTGAAGATCGCCTTGAGTGAGGGCGGCACCGGCTGGATTCCGTATTTCCTGGAGCGTGCTGATCGCACCTATGAGATGCATTCGACGTGGACGGGTCAGGACTTCGGCACCCAGAAGCCTTCGGAGGTGTTCCGCGATCACTTCCTGACCTGTTTCATCTCCGATCACGTCGGGGTGCAGCTGCGCAACGACGTCGGCATCGACAACATCTGCTGGGAAGCCGACTACCCACACAGCGATTCGATGTGGCCCGGGGCCCCTGAGCAACTCGACGAGGTTCTCAAAGAGCACCACGTCCCCGATGTCGAGATCAACAAGATGACCTACGAGAACGCCATGCGCTGGTATCACTGGGATCCCTTCACCCACATCACCAAGGAACAGGCCACCGTGGGTGCGCTGCGCAAAGCCGCCGAAGGCCACGACGTCACCATCCAAGCGCTGTCAAAGAAGGAGAAGACGGGCGCGAACTTCGCCGACTTCGCCGCCAACGCCAAGGAATTGACCGGCAACAAGGACTGAGTCCCACTGCGATTTCGGCGTGCCTGGAAACGCTCAGCGGGACCGAGCGCGCCGAAATCGCTATGCACGAAGAGGAGAACACGTGTCTGGGGGCATGAGTTTCGAGCTGACCGAAGATCAGCAGATCATCCGCAAGTCCGTCGCGGAGCTGTGCAGCAGGTTCGACGACGAATACTGGATGAAAAAGGACCTGGCGCACGAATTTCCGCAGGAGTTCTACGACGCGATCGCCTCCGGCGGCTGGTTGGGCATGACCATCCCCGAGGAGTACGGCGGCCATGGGCTGGGCATCACCGAGGCGACCCTGCTGCTGGAGGAGGTGGCACGGTCCGGCGCGGCGATGAACGGTGCCAGCGCCATCCACCTCACGATTTTCGGGATGCAGCCTGTCGTCAAGCACGGCTCCGACGAACTCAAGGCCGCCACCCTGCCCCGCATCGTCAACGGCGATCTGCACGTGTGCTTCGGTGTCACCGAACCCGGTGCGGGACTGGACACGTCGCGCATCACCACGTTCGCCAAACGCGAGGGCGACAAGTACCGCATCAATGGGCGCAAGGTGTGGATCTCGAAGGCGCAGGAATCGGAGAAGATCCTGCTGCTCACCCGCACCACGCCCTTCGACGAGGTCACCAAGAAGACCGACGGTATGACCTTGTTCCTGACCAATCTGGATCCCGACCACGTCGACATCCGCCCGATCAAGAAGATGGGCCGAAATGCGGTCAGCTCCAATGAGGTATTCATCGACGACCTCGTCGTCGGTGTCGAGGACCGTGTCGGTGAGGAAGGCAAGGGGTTCAAGTACATCCTCGACGGGCTCAACCCTGAACGAATGCTGATCGCCGCCGAGGCCTTGGGCATCGGCCGCGTCGCGCTGGAGAAGGCCGTGAAGTACGGCAACGAGCGCGTCGTCTTCGAGCGCCCGATCGGCATGAACCAGGGCCTGCAGTTCCCGCTCGCCGACTCGTTGGCACGCCTGGACGCCGCCGAGTTGGTGCTGCGCAAGGCGGCGTGGTTGTACGACAACGGCAAGCCGTGCGGGCGTGAGGCGAACACCGCCAAATACCTCTGTGCCGACGCCGGATTCGGTGCCGCCGACCGGGCTCTGCAATTGCATGGCGGCATGGGGTACTCCGAGGAGTACCACGTATCGCGGTACTTCCGTGAGTCGCGGCTGATGAAGATCGCGCCGGTCAGCCAGGAGATGATCCTGAACTTCCTCGGCGAACACGTACTCGGCATGCCAAGGAGCTACTGAATGGGTTACTTCGACCTGACCGGCCGTGCCGCACTGGTCACCGGTGCCGGCGCAGGCGGCGGCATCGGAGCGGCGGTTGCCGCGGCGCTCGCCGATGCGGGCGCGGCCGTCCTGGTGACCGATCTCGATGCGGACGCGGCATCGGCTGTGGCCGAAAGAATCCGCGCCAACGGCGGTAAGGCTGACTCGTGCGCGCTGGACGTGAGTGACCGCGAGGCGGCCGATGCGGCCGCCGCGCAGGCCGCCGGGCTCGGCGGGGGGGCGCTGCACATCCTGGTCAACAACGCCGGTGTCACGTCGCCCGCGATGTTTCCCAAGCTGACGGACGAGACGTTCCGATTGACGTTCGACATTCACGTCATGGGCACATTCCACTGCACCCAGGCCGCACTGCCGCACATCCCGACCGACGGCACCGGCCGCGTCATCAATGTGACGTCGGCGGCGGGGCTGACCGGAACGCTCGGCCAGGTCAACTATTCGGCGGCGAAGGCCGGCCTCATCGGTTTCACGAAATCACTTGCCCGCGAGCTGGCCCCGAAGAACATCATGGTGAACGCCCTTGCACCGCTCGCCGCGACACCGATGACGGAGACCATCCGGACCAACGAGAAGTTCGCGGCCAACATGATGAACCGCATTCCGCTCAAGCGCTGGGCCGAACCGTCTGAGATCGCGGGCGCCTTCGTGTTCATGGCGTCCGACGCCGCGTCCTACATCACGGGTCAGGTGTTGCCGGTCGACGGCGGCATGGTGATGTAGGTACATGAATGCACCGCTGGCGGGCGTGACCGTCGTTGCGATGGAGCAGGCGGTCGCCGCCCCGATGTGTACTCGTGTGCTCGCCGACTTCGGTGCACGCGTGATCAAGGTGGAGAACCCCAACGGGGGTGACTTCGCCCGCGCTTACGACGATGTCGTCAACGGGCCGGGAGGTCTTGCCGCGCACTTCGTGTGGTGCAACCGGGGCAAGGAATCCGTCACCCTGAACACGAAATCGCCGCAGGGTTTGGACCTCCTGCACCGACTTCTTGACGGCGCCGACGCGTTCGTCTCCAACCTTGCGCCGGGATCCACCGCACGGATGGGCATCTCGGCCGCCGACCTGGCGCAGCGCCACCCCAACGTCATCCCTGTCGAAATCGACGGCTACGGACCGGGTGGTCCCATCTCGCACAAGCGCGCGTACGACCTTCTGGTGCAAGCTGAATCCGGGTCGTGTGCCATCACGGGCTATCCCGGGATGCCCGCCAAGCCCGGGCCCGCAATCGCTGACTTCACGACTGGCCTCTATGCCGCGATCTCGATTCTGGCGCTGTTGTTCGCGCGCGGAAAGCGACCCGATGGCGCCACCGCCCCGTCGGTCGAACTCAGCCTGTTCGACGTCATGACCGATGTCATGGGCTACGCGCTGACCTACACGCAGCATTCAGGCATTGACCAGGAGCCACTCGGCGTCGGATCTCCCGCGGTCGCGCCGTATGGCGCGTTTCCGACCCGCGACGGCCAGACCGTCGTGCTCGGCACGACCAACGACCGCGAGTGGCAACGCGTTGCACGCGAGATCATCGACCGGCCCGATCTCGCCGACGATCCGCGCTTCGCGACCAATCCGGGGCGCTGCGAGCACCGGGCCATCCTCGACGAGGCCATCGGATCATGGTGTGCCCAGCATGATCTCGCCGATATTCAGAAGACGGCCGACACCGCGGGTATCGGCAACTCGCGCTACAACCTGCCGAGCGAAGTCGTCGTGCATCCCCAATTGGCCGCCCGGGACCGCTGGCGCAACGTGGGTACCTCGGCGGGCGATATCCAGGCGCTGCGGCCGCCGCCGGTGATCAGTGGATTCGAACAGTCGATGGGTGCGGTGCCGGGGCTGGGTGAGCACACGGACAGCGTCCTGAGTGAGATGGGTTTGACCGCAGACGATCTCAGCCGGCTTCGCGCCGAAGGCGTGATCGGGCCCGCGTACTCATGACCCCAGAACAGGTTCTGCTCACCGAAGACCGCGACGGCGTGCGGACGCTCACGCTGAACCGGCCAGACCGGAAGAACGCCATCAATCCCCAGCTGTGGGAGGAGTTGGCCGACGCGCTGCGCGCCGCCGCACGGGACACCGAGTTGCGGACACTGGTGATCACCGGGGCGGCCAGGGCGTTCTGCTCAGGTGCGGACATCGGCACCGCGGAGGACATTCATCCCCGGCACAAACTGCGCAGGCTCAGCGAGGTTGCGCTGGCGCTGCACGAACTGACCGTCCCCACCGTCGCGAAGGTGAACGGCGTGGCCGTTGGCGCGGGCTGGAATCTCGCCCTCGGATGTGACTTCGTGGTGGCGACGCCCGAGTCGCGCTTCTGCCAGATCTTCTCCAAGCGTGGCCTGTCGGTCGACCTAGGCGGGTCATGGCTGTTGCCCAAGCTGGTGGGGCTGCAACAGGCCAAGCGGCTGGTGCTACTGGCCGACATGATCGACGCCGAAGAGGCGCGATCCCTCGGATTGGTCACCTGGATCAAGGCGGCCGACGAGATCGACGCCTTCGTCGACGACCTGGCGGCTCGCCTCGCCGCGGGCCCGCCCGTCGCACTGGCGCAGAGCAAGGCCCTGCTCAATGACGGAGCCGCGGTGACGTTGCGTGAGGCGCTGGCAAATGAGGCCCGCGCGCAACAGGGCAACTTCGCCACAGCAGACTCAACGGAGGCGTACGCGGCATTCGCGCAGAAGCGTGAGGCGGCGTTCACTGGTCGATGGGCCGTGCCGCCCAGATCGGAGTAACAAGATGCGTGAAACCGTGATCGTCGAGGCGGTGCGTACCCCCGTCGGCAAGCGCAACGGGGGACTGTCGGATATGCATGCGGCGGACCTGTCCGCCATCGTGCTGAACGCGCTCGTGGAGCGGGCGGGCATCGATCCCGACATCGTCGACGACGTGGTGTGGGGTTGCGTATCGCAGGTCGGTGACCAGTCGAGCAACATCGGGCGCTACTCGGTGCTGGCGGCGGGCTGGCCGGTGCACATTCCGGGCACGACCGTCAACCGTGCCTGCGGGTCGAGCCAGCAGGCGCTCGACTTCGCCGTGCAGGCCGTCATGTCCGGCCAGCAGGACGTCGTCGTGGCAGGTGGTGTCGAGGTGATGAGCCGGGTCCCGCTGGGGTCGGCACGGGCGAGCGGCATGCCGTATGGCCCGAAAGTGCTTGAGCGCTATGGCGACTTCTCGTTCAACCAGGGCATCTCGGCGGAGTTGATCTCGCAGAAGTGGGGCTTCTCGCGAACCCGGCTCGACGAGTACTCGGTGCGCTCACACGAGCTGGCCGCAGCCGCCCAGGACAACGGGGCGTTCGAAACGCAGATCATGCCGGTGTTCACCGACGGCGAGCCCGTCGTGGCAGACGAGGGTGTGCGGCGGGGGAGCACCGTCGAGAAGCTCGCCGGGCTCAAGCCCGCCTTCAAGGAGGACGGCGTCATCCACGCGGGTAACTCGTCGCAGATCTCCGACGGGGCCGCCGCGCTGCTGATCATGACCGCGGAGAACGCCGTCACGATGGGGCTGCGACCGATCGCGCGGTACCGCGCCGGCGCGGTCACCGGGGCGGATCCCGTGCTGATGCTGACCGGTCCGATCCCCGCGACCGAGAAGGTTCTGCACAAGGCGGGTATCGGCATCGACGAGGTCGGCGTGTTCGAGGTGAACGAGGCCTTCGCGCCGGTGCCCCTGGCCTGGCTGGCCGAGACCGGTGCCGACGAGGCGAAGCTCAACCCGCTCGGCGGCGCCATCGCACTCGGCCACCCACTGGGCGCGTCGGGCGCGGTGTTGATGACCCGCATGCTCAATCACATGCGGGACAACGGTATTCGCTTCGGTCTGCAGACCATGTGCGAGGGCGGCGGCACAGCCAACGCCACCCTTGTAGAACTCATCGCCTAGGGAGGACGCTGCGTGCGTAGAGATCTTTTCACCGAAGACCACGAGGCTTTCCGCGAGCTCGCGCGCGACTTCGTCGAGAAGGAGGTGGTTCCGCACTATCCCGAGTGGGAGAAGGGCGGACGCATGCCGCGCGAGGTGTTCAAGCAGATGGGGTCGCTGGGTCTGCTGGGTACAGCCATTCCCGAGGAGTACGGCGGCGGCGGTCAACCCGATTATCGCTACTTCGTCGTGATGCAGGAGGAGGCGGCCCGGGCGCTGGTGACCCTGTCGACGGTACGCACCCAACTCGAGGTGATCCTGCCGTACTTCCTGCACTACGCGAACGAGGAGCAGCGCAAGCGCTGGTTCCCCGGGCTGGCCGCAGGCGAACTGCTGACCGCCGTCGCGATGACCGAGCCGGGCACCGGATCCGATCTGGCGGGTATGCGAACCACCGCGGCACGCGATGGTGACGACTGGATCATCAACGGCGCCAAGACATTCATCACCGGAGGTATGCAGGCCGACCTGGTGATCGTGGTCGCCCGCACCGCGACGGATCCGGACAACCGTCGGAAGGGGCTGACGCTGTTCGTCGTCGAGGACGGCATGCCCGGCTTCACCCGCGGCCGCGAGCTGGAGAAGATGGGCTGCAAAGTGCAGGACACCGCCGAGTTGTCCTTCGTCGACGTACGCGTACCCGCCGCCAACATGCTGGGCGAGGAGGGCGAGGCCTTCGGCTATCTCGGCCACAACCTGCCGCAGGAGCGGCTCACCGTCGCGGTGGGATCGGTGTCGCAGGCGCGGTCGGCCATTGCCGCGGCGATCGACTACACCAAGAGCCGCAAGGCGTTCGGTACGCCGGTCGCGTCGTTTCAGAACACAAAGTTCGAGTTGGCCGCCTGCTCGACCGAGGTCGAGGCCGCGCAGGCCATGCTCGACCGGGCGATCACGCTGCACGTCGAAGGGGAGCTGGCGCCCGCCGACGCGGCGCGGGTGAAGCTGTTCTGCACCGAGATGCAGCAGCGGGTCATCGACAGGTGCCTGCAGCTGTTCGGCGGATACGGCTACATGATGGAGTATCCGATCGCCCGGCTGTACACCGATGCGCGCGTGGCCCGGATCTACGCAGGCACCAGCGAGGTCATGAAGGTGATGATCGCCAAGTCGCTGGGTCTGTGAAATCGCTTATTTCAGCATGCTGCCGGCATCGACCGTGACTGGAAGACCCGTGATGTAGCGCGATTCGTCGGACGCAAGGAAGAGCACGGCATTGCTGACATCGATGGACTCCACCCAGCCGACAGGCAGTACGTGCATGAACTGCGCGGCGACGGCGAGGTCGTCGGGCCCCGGGTTCTCGAGGTCAGGGCGGAACAGCCTCATCGTGCCCTCGTTCATGAAGAGCGGCGTGTTCACGTTGGTGGGGCACACGGCGTTGACCCGGATCGAGTGCTGTCCCAGCTCGACGGCGAAGGTCCGCATCAGCCCGATGACACCGTGCTTCGCGGCGATGTAGTGGCCGGTGTGCGCATACGGCTTCAGGCCGCCCACTGAACTGGTGAGGATGATCGACCCGCCGCGGTTACCTGACAGCAGATGCGGCACAGCGGCTTTGACGGTCTTCCAGACGCCCGACAGGTTGACATCGATCATGTCGCGCCAATCGTCCTCGCTGGTCTTGTCGAGCGTGGCGCCACCGTTGCCGATGCCGGCGTTGGCGACGACGACGTCAAGTCGCCCGAGCTGTTCGACTCCGCTGTCCACGGCGGCCTTCAGGGCGTCGTAGTCACGTACGTCCACCTCAGCGGTGATGATGCGGCGATTCAGGTTCTTGACCAGATCGGCGGTCTCGGCCAGATCATCGGGAGTCGCCGCCGGGATGTCGGTTTGGCTGCTGATCCGCTTGCAGACGTCGACGGCGATGATGTCGGCGCCTTCCTCTGCGAGGCGCACGGCGTGGCTGCGGCCCTGGCCACGTGCCGCGCCGCTCACGAATGCCACCTTGCCCTCGACTCGCCCGCCCATGTCGTCACCTCGGTTCGCCGGACGCCGCCGAACGCAAAGGCTCAACCGCGTGTTGATCGATCGATCAGAATTGGTCGATCGATCAGGATCGTGACATCGATCCGCGCGCCCTGTCAACCAGTGCGGCCAAAGGCGGCGCGGCGAAGGCGCTACGGCGCTTCGAGTGGCGCCTAGGGACCGGCAGGAGTCGACTCGGTCGCCGTTGGTGAATCGGTCAGCAGATCCAGTTGGCGTTCCATGAACGCCCGCATCGCGTCGTGCCCGAGGGTGACGTCGACCGCGCTTTCGTTGCACAGACTGCGGGCGATCTGCGCGATGAGCATCGAGATCACGACCGGCGGATACTCATCGAGGTCGACCCCCCGAGCGCGTAGGGCAACGGTTACCGCGGCGGTTTCGATGTCGCGCACCCGCTCCGCGTAAGCCTTCAATTCTGTGCGAATCATCTTGCGATGGTTGGCAAGCGCCATGAATTCCGTGTTCAGCCCGGTCCTTCTGGTATCCCCGTTGATCAGCCACAGCGTGCGCAACGGGTCATCGTCGGTGAGCGAGGCGCGCATGCTCTGCAGCGAAGTCTCGGCGCCTGCGCGCAGGACTTCGACGAACAGATCGTCCATTGTCGGGAAGTAGTAATAGACCAACGCCTGCTTGACGCCGGCCTCCGCCGCCACCCGCCGCGAGGTGGCGGCGGCATAACCTTCGTCATGCATGATCTTGGCGGTCGCCTCGATCAGACGCTCGCGCGCTCCTGTCTCGGCGGACGCATTCCGAGTCGAACGCGTGGCGCTGGTGACCGCTCGATTGCTTGACCGCCCAGCGGCCCGCGTGGTAGGCATGGCGCATCCTAACAGTTTGGTCGATCGACCAAATTGGACGCGGAGACGATCCATGACGAAAGAACGGCATCGATGACCGACCTCGCATCAGTGGACTACTTTTCCGACCCGGCGATCAGCCAGGATCCGTACGACTACTGGGACGCCCTACGCGCAGAGGGGCCGGTGTTTCGTGAACCTCACCACGGCGTCGTAGCCGTCACCGGGTATCAGGAAGTGCTGGCGGCATTCAGGGATCACGAGTCGTTTTCGGCGGTGAACGCGATCGGTGGGCCGTTTCCACCACTGCCGTTCGCGCCCAAGGGTGACGACATCACCGAACAGATAGAGGCGCACCGCCACCTCTTTCCGATTCACGAGCACATGGTGGTGATGGATCCACCAGCACATGAGCGAGCGCGGTCACTGCTGACCAAGCTGCTGACGCCGCGGCGCCTCAAGGAGAACGAAGACTTCATGTGGCGGCTGGTCGATAGCCAACTCGATCAGTTCGTGGACCCCGCGTCTTCGGCGGGCAGCTGCGAATTCCTGTCGGAGTATGCGAAACCCTTTGCCACGTCGGCGATCATCGATCTTCTAGGCGTACCGGAGCAGGACCGGCCGGAATTTCTCGCGGCGCTGGGCGCCGAGCAACCCGGGGGTAGTCGGGTCGGGGCTCTCGATGGTCGGCCGGTGGGGCTCGACCCGCTGCAGTATCTCGATGAAAAATTCGCCGGTTACCTCGCCGATCGCCGCCGCGAACCTCGCGATGACGTGTTGTCCGGCATGGCGACGGCCCGCTATCCCGACGGCTCCGTTCCGGACCTGATCGAGGTCGTCAAACCGGCGACCTTCCTGTTCGCCGCAGGCCAGGAGACCGTTACCAAGCTGCTCAGCACCGCGGTGCAGACGCTCGGAGACCACCCGGAGTACCAACAGATACTGCGGGAGAACCCGGAGCGCATCCCGGCGTTCATCGAGGAGGCACTGCGGATGCATTCGCCGACCAAGGTGGATTTCCGGCTCGTCCGCAGGACCACCACGCTCGGCGGTGTGCACTTGGCGGCGGGAACGATCGTGATGCTTTGCCTCGGCGCCGCCAACCGGGACCCGAACAAGTTCGAGGACCCGCACTCCTTCCGCCCGGACCGCAAGAATGTGCGGGAGCACATCGCATTCGGCCGCGGAATTCACACCTGCGCAGGCGCTCCGCTCGCTCGCGTCGAAGGAAAAATCACCGTTCATCGTCTGGTAGACCGGATGAGCGAGATCCGGATCAGCGAGGCCGCTCACGGGCCCGCCGGGGGTCGCCACTATGCCTACGACCCGACGTTCCTGCTGCGCGGCCTGACCGAGCTGCACATCGAATTCACGCCGCGCACCCCCTGACCTGCGATATGACCGGCGATCGGATCAAATTTCGTTGAGACCCTTGTCGCAGCGGAGAAACCTACCTACTGTGTGTTCACTAGGTTGGTTCGACGAAGGAGCCCCGTGACAGCCCCACGGCCCTATGCGAGCCTCCTCGCCAAAGGTGAGGATCGCAGGCAGCGGATACTCGCCGTCGCTGAGCGGTTGCTGGCGCGCAACGGCTGGCGGAACACCTCGTTGGCGCAGATCGCGAAGGAGGCCGGGGTGAGCCCGGCGGGTCTGCTGCACCACTTCGAGTCCAAGGAACAGCTGCTCAACGCGGTTCTCGATGCCCGTGACGCCGACGACGAGATCCATGCCGACTACCGCTCCGGCGATCTGATCACCGAACTCAGCCGCGTGCCCGAGCGATTCGACCGTGCCCCCGAGTTGGTCGGGACGTTCACGGTGCTGCTCGTCGAGAACATCGCACCGGATGCGCCGCTGCACGACCGGCTGCACCACAGGTACCGCGAAGCGGTGAGCATCATCGTCGATCTCATCAAACAAGGCCAAAGCGACGGCCGGTATCGCCCAGATTTCGACGCGGCCGGAAAGGCCGTCGAGATTCTCGCATTTATCAACGGAATGGAGACCCTATGGCTACTCGATCCCTCAATCCCGCTGGCCGAGGTGTTCAAGGGGTACGCGGAATCACTGGGTCGCGACTTCTCTCCGAGGAGCTCGATGTGAGGTACCGACTCGACGTCGTCGCCCCGACCGCGCTCGATGCGGTGCGCTGCGCCGGCGGCTGGATCTACGACCGCGTGATGGCCGGGTGGGACGTCACTGTGCTCATCGGGAGCGCGGACGATCTGCGGCCGCTGCACATCCTCGGCGCCCAGACGCTCGATCTGCAGGCAGTGCTCGACCAGTGGGAGGACCGGCCCCATCCGCAGACCGTCGCCGTCGCCGCCGATCTCTTCGACCGCGATCCGCGGGTGCTCCAGCATGTGCGCAATGCGCTCGAGCAGGGTGCCACCGAGGTGACGTTGTGGGGCGAGAGCCTGCCCGCCGAGTTGGACGGCAGCGTCGATTCCGCCCAGCATCACTTGAGTGCTGCCGCAAGGGCTTTCAAATCCCGTGCGCTCGCCGCCGCCAACGATCCCGGGGCGGACAGTGTCGCGTCGAGTGAGACGTTTCGATGCGGAATGATGGCCTCCGTCGCCGCGGACCTGGTCCCTGCCAGCTAGCGATTTGTGCACGTTTTGGTGCGCTCACCGCTCCAAAATGCACACAAATCGCGGTCAGGTGAGGTCGATCAGGATCTTGCCGATCGCGCGGCCCTCGGCGACGTGCTCGAGCGCCCGGACCGTCTCGGCGAGCGGATAGACCGCCCCGATGTGCGGGCGCACCGCGCCGCTCACCAGAAGTGCACGCAGCTCGTCCTCGTTACGGGCGAATTCGTCGGCGGGAACATCCTGGAACTGGAAGCCCAGGACGTGAACCCCCTTCACCAGAACAAGATTCAGCGGGATGCGGGGGATGTCACCGGAGGCGAAGCCCACGGTCACGAACCGTCCGCCTCGCCGCAGCGAGCGCAGAGCCGGCTCGGACAGGTCGCCGCCCACCGGATCGACGACCGCGTCGGCTCCACCGGGCAGGGCTTTACGCAGCAAGTCCCGCAACGCGCCTGAACGATGGTTGATCAGATGTCGCGCTCCGTAAGAAGCTGCGGCATCGAGCTTCTCGTCCGACGACGCCACGGCGGCTACTGACGCGCCGAGTTGCGTCGCGAGTTGAACCGCCGCAAGTCCGACGCCGCCGCCCGCGCCGAGCACGACAACCTGGTCGCCGGATTGCACCCGCGCCACCGATCGCAGCGTGTGATAAGCCGTGCGGTATGCGACGCCGAACGCCGCAGCGGTGCGGTCGTCGACACCGTCGGGGATCCGGGCCAGCCCGGCCGGATCGACGGTGACCTCCTCGGCGAACGCACCGAACATCCCGGTGCCGGTGACTCGGTCGCCGATCGCAAAATCGGTTGTTTCAGAACCGGTTTCGACGATCATGCCGGAGAACTCACTGCCGGGGACGAACGGGACGGGCACGGTGACCTGATACTGGCCAGCGATCAACAGCACGTCGGGGAAGTTGACCGCGGCGGCCGCAACACGGACGCGGACCTGTCCCGCCGCGACGGCCGGAGACGGTTGGTCGCCGATGCGGACCACGCCCGGCGGTCCGTACTGCGGGCAGACCGCGGCCCTCACCGGTAGTCGCTGGATTCCGCGAGGTCGGCCGCTGAACGCATCAACGACGTGATGACCGGTCCATACGCGAGCAGTTTCTCGTTGTCGCCCGCGCGCTGGAAACCCTGTTCCAGGACGATCGCGAGCTTCCACTTGGCCAGCACCAGGTAGTAGTCGAGATCGTCGACCTGACGCCCGGACACCTTCGCGTAGTGATCGATCACGGCGGTACGCGACGGCATGCCGCGCATGTCGACGTAGCTCATGGCCGACGGTTCATCGGTGTCCTCGGGCCAGCTCTGCACCATCCATCCCAGGTCGAGCTTCGGATCTCCGACCGTACCCATCTCCCAGTCGACGATTGCGGCCATTTGCGCCGGCGCGCCGTGCCGGTACATCACGTTGGCGAACTGATAGTCGCCGTGCATGAGGCCGGGGATGAAGTCCAGCGGGCGGTGGTTGCGCAGCCACCGCGTCGCGGCGTCGAGACCGTCGATCTCGCGGCCCTTGATCCGTTCGAAGAACGCGGTCCACCGGTCGACCTGGCGTTCGTGAAAACCGTCCGGGCGGCCAAGATCCTGCAGTCCCTTGGCTTTCCAGTCGACCTTCGACAACAGCGCGATTCCCTCGGCCAGCTGATACGACAGCCCGGGACGCGCTGCCATATCGCTGTCGAACGGCTCGGGCCACTTACCGTGCTGGTCCATCGGCGACCAGCCGTCGACGTATCCCATCAGATAGAAGGGTCGGCCGAGAATCGACGCGTCTGCGCAGACGCCTACGGCCGCGGTATGCGGTACGTCGGTGCCGTCGAGCGCCTCGATGATCCGCCATTCGCGCAGGATGCCTTTGTCCCGGTCCGGCGGGGCGCCCGTTGGAGGCATGCGAAGGACGCACACGTTCTCGCCTCGGCTGACCTTGTAGATGACGTTCTGCGTACCCCCGGAAAGGAAGTCGGCCTGCAGGGGTTCGCCCTTACCGGGGAGCTGCGCCCCGTCCATCCAGTCGGCGAGCCGCGCGGTGTCGATCTTCTCCTCGGTCACAGATTCCCGACCTCGTTTTCGAGATAGTCGGCGTACTTCGCCCGAGCCGCCTCGCGTTTGCGCGGCTCCCATTCGGTGGGCCAGGTGTCCTCGGTGGGCCGGTAGTCGCGCAGCACCTGCTTGGCCACCGTCGTCTTGTGCACCTCGGTGGGTCCGTCGGCCAGCCCCATCACCGCGGCACCGGTGACCATCCCGAGGAACGGCATCTCGTTGGTGACGCCAAGGGCGCCGTGCACTTGCATTGCCCGCCAAGCGATGTCGTGCAGCACCGTGGGCATCGCGACCTTGACCGCGGCGATGTCTTTGCGCACCTTCTTGTAGTCGTTGTATTTGTCGATCTCCCATGCGGTGTAGAGCACCATCAGCCGGAACTGCAGTAGCTGGGCATACGAGTCGGCGATGTAGCCCTGCACGAACTGCTTGTCCGACAGTCGGCTACCCTGCGTCTCGCGACTGAGCGCGCGTTCGCACATCATGTCCAACGCCCTCTGTGACATGCCGATGGTCCGCATCGCGTGGTGGATGCGCCCGCCACCGAGCCGCGTCTGTGCGATGACGAACGCCTGGCCCTCACCACCCAGCAGGGCCTCGGCGGGCACCCGGACGTTGTCGTAGTGGATCAATGCGTGTGATCCTTGGCCTTCGGGTTCGCCGTACAACCCGATGTTGCGGATGATGTTCACCCCCGGGGTGTCGGTAGGCACCAGGAACATCGACATCCCTTGGTGCGCACTGACGTCGGGATTCGTCACGACCATGACGATGAGAAACGAGGCCGTGCTGGCGTTGGAGGAGAAGAACTTGTGGCCGTTGATCACCCAGTCGTCACCGTCGCGTACCGCGGACGTCGTGAACAGGGTGGGATCGGCGCCGGCGTGCGGTTCGGTCATCGAGTAGCAGGAGAACAATTCGCCGCCCAGTAGCGGCATCAGGTACCGCTGCTTCTGCTCGTCGGTGCCGTAGTGCGCGATGATCTCGGCGTTGCCGGTGTCGGGCGCCTGGCAGCCGAACACGATCGGCGCCCATTGCGAGCGGCCGAGGATCTCGTTGAGCAGTGCCAGCTTCAGCTGCCCGTAACCTTGTCCGCCGAGTTCGGGTCCGAGGTGAGTGGCCCACAGCCCGCGTCGGCGCACCTCTTCCTTCAGGGGGTCGATCGCATCTCGCCGCTTGCCTTCCAGCGGTGTGAACTGCAGGTGCGGAAACGCGAGGTCCAGCGGTTCGATCTCCTCGCGGACGAACTCGTCGGCCCAATCCAGCACCTTCTGGTACTCGGGGTCGGTCTCGAAATCCCACGCCATGTGCGTACTCCTCTCAGTTGTAAGTCACTGGAAAACGACGACGACCTTGTCGGCCGCGCCGGGGGTGGACGCGATTCGCAGCGCCTCGTCGACATCCGCGAACGGGATTGTGTGGCTGACGATCACCGCGTACTTCTCCCAGTTCGCGACGATGTCGGAGGTGACTTCGAAGATCTCGTCCGGGTAGCCGATCGACCCGACGATGGTGATCTCGTTGCTCATGACGTTGAGGAAGTCGACGGCCACGGGCTCCTTGTGCACCGCGACGACGCACAGCCGCGCGCCCGTCTTGGCGGCGCCCAACGCCGCGCTGATCACCCGCGGCGCACCCGCGGCGTCGTAGTAGATGTCCGTACCCGCCTTGCCGGGAAACATCGACTCGCCGGCACCGTGCAGTTCGATGAGCCGTTTCGCGACGTCCTCCTCGGCGGAGTTGATCACGGCGTCGGCGCCGACGGCGAGGGCCTTCTCCAGTCGTGCGGGAATCAGGTCGGCAACCACGACGTGGCCGACGCCGATGGATTTGAAGCCGATGGTGGCGCCCAATCCGATCGGTCCCGCACCAAAGATCACGACCTTGTCGGACGGTTTCGGTTGGCACCGGTTGACGCCGTGGCGGGCCACCGCCATTGGTTCGTTGAGTGCGGCCACCTCGAAGGGAATGTGATCGGGAACGACCTCGACGCTCGTGCCGCGGACGGCGTCCTCGATGAGCAGGTGCTCGGCGAGCGCACCGAATTTGCCACCGTTGCCGATGATTCCACTCGGCGCGATCATCGGGTTGACGACCACGTGGTCGCCGATTGTGAAACCGGTGACCGCACTTCCGATCTCGACGACCTCGCCGGCTGGTTCGTGGCCCAGTGGCATGTGTCCCTTGCCGAAGCCTCCCATCGAGATGTACAGGCTGTCGGATCCGCAGATTCCGCAGGCCCGCATCTTGATCAGGACGTCGTTTGGTCCGACCGTCGGCTTCGGCACGTCGATCACCTGGGTTTCGTTCGGCCCGGTGATCACCGTCGCCTTCATCGTCGCGCCTTGAGGTTGAACCCGGCGACCAGTGCGGCGATATCGGTGGTGACCACCTCGGAGAAGGACTTGTCGCCGAAACCTCCCGACGCCCAATGGCGCACGCCCTCGCTGACGTGCATCCCGGCGAGGTGCGACAGGTGCTTCACGTCGACATGGGCCGCAAGCTTGCCATCGGTTTGAGCCTTGACGAACAGTTCGCCGAACATGTCGGCATCGGTGTCGCTGCGCTCGTCGCCGGACAGTATCCGGTGCTCGTGGCGGTACCCCTCGAGAATGGTCTCGACGATCAGGTCGCGCGGGTTGCGGGCCATCGACCGTTCGAGGCTGCGCAACGCCTCGGCGATCACGTGCTCGATCTCATAGTCGGTGTCGAGCATCGCGTGCACCTTCTTCTGTGCCGCCCGCGTCGACAAGAGGCCGACTTCGAACAACACATCCTCTTTGGCGGGGAAATAGAAGTAGAACAGGGCGCGGGAGACGCCGGCGGCCCGGCAGATGTCGGCGACAGTGGTCTGGGCGTATCCGTTGGTGCGCCACAGTGCCATGGCCGCCTGCACCAGGCTGCGCTTCGTTTCGTGCGACCGCGCACGCTGGAAAGACGCTCGCCGCTGACCACTGTCAGCACCGTTGGCCACGACAGATTTGGGCACAGCCGCACTGTAACAGCTAAATTGGGGCTTGCATATAGTTGACGTTTGTCTAACTATCTAGGGGTGGCAGGTTCCCTCGATGGCAGACGAATATTGGTGACCGGCGGTGCAACGGGTATCGGTGCGGCGGCGGTCGAGGTGCTCAGCGGGGCGGGCGCGCAGGTCGTGGCGACGTATCACTCGACACCCCCGCCCGACGTCGATGGCGTTTCATGGCTGCAGTGCGACGTGCGCGACGCTGCTGCCGTCGACGACATGGTGGCCACCGCCGCCCAGCAGATGGGTGGCCTCGATGTGCTGTTGCACGCGGCCGGCATGTGGCAGGCGGGCATCCCCGGCCAGATCACCGGCGACGACATCGACTTCCTGATGGACACCAACATCAAGGCGACCATCTTCACCAACCAGGCCGCCTACGCGGTGATGCGCCGCAGCGGCGGCGGCCGCATCATCAACTTCGGGTCGGGGGAGGCCGTGATGGGCAGTCCGATCTCGGCGGTCTACGCCGCGACCAAGGGCGCGGTGTCGGCCTGGACCCGCTCGATCGCCAAGGCGTGGGCGTCCGAGAAGATCTCGGCGATCGCACTGGCCCCCGCCGTGCAGACACCCGGAGCCGACCGGCTGCGCGAATTCCTGGGACCTGCGGCCGCGAAGTTCATCGATGAGGAGATCAAGAAGACGATTCCGCTCGGCGGCGCGCTCGGCGATCCGGTCGAGGATCTCGGTCCGGCGTTGGTGTTCTTCTGCAGTGCAGATTCACATTTCATGACCGGACAACTCGTGGCGATTGACGGCGGCCTCGTCATGCTGGGCGCCTGAGTCAAGGACAAGGAGCAACGATGCCCAACCAACTGCACCACGTCGTCATGCGCAGCCATTCGGCTGCGACCTTCACCGCGTTCCTGACTGACGTGGTGGGGATGACGGTGACAGCCGAAATGCACATTCCCGGAGAAGTATTTGAAGCTACGTTGGGATGGCCACCGTCCGACGGAGCCGACGTGACGATCTTAGGTGGCGGCGAAGGTGGCTTGATCGAGGTGCTCGACGTGCCCGAACACTTGCGTGATTTCGCTCCGGAGGGCCTGGCCGCTCTGTCGTTTCTGACCGACGACTTCTCCGGTACCAAGGACAAGGCGAGCACGTTCACGGACGACGTCACGGTATTCGACACCGGGATTTCGGGCGTTGACCTGTTCTTCTGCACGATGGGTGGGGTCCCCATCGAATTCATGGGTGCCTATGCGCCAGAATCGAATTCCGACACAAGCGAGGCCACGAACTCCTCAGTGCGGCGGCGTGATTCGCTGCGAGCCTTCGCGTCGTCGCCAAGAGGGACCACCCGGACGGCAAGATCGGTGACGCCGGCGTCACGGTAACTCTTCAGCCGGGCCAGCACTGTTGCTTCGTCGCCCGCGGCCATGGTGTCCCCGACGTCCTCGGCGTCACCGTGTTCGAGCAGCCGGACGTAGTTGGGGGAGAAGTCGGCGTGGCCCAGCACCTCACTCGCGTACTCGCGAGCGCCGTCGGTTTCATTGTTCGAGCAGAGCGCGACGGGCACCCCCGCCACGACACGAGTTCCGGACCGTCCGGCGGCCTGCGCGGCCTCCGTGATGCGCGGCACCACGTAGTCGCCGATGGCCCGCTCGTCGGCCATCCACAGGATGGTTCCGCCGGTGCGTTCGCCTGCGATGCGCAGCATTGCGGGTCCGAGTGCGGCCACGAGTACCCGCATCTCGAAGTCCTCGGTGACATCCACCGGGCTATGCACGCGGAAGCTGTTGTTGTCCACTGCGATCGGGCCAGGACCGGCGAACGCCGCGTCCAGCACATCGAGGTAGTCGCGCACCAGCAGGGCCGGCTTGTCGTAGGGAAGTCCGAGTTGGTCGGTGATGATCCAGTGGTGAGACGGGCCGAGGCCCAGCGAGAAGCGGCCCGAGCAGGCCACCTGGGTGGTCAGGGCCTGCTGCGCCATGATGAGCGGATGGCGCGTCTGGATCGGCACCACTGCTGTCCCGATCTCGATGCGCTCGGTCACCTGACCAAGCAGCGCGACCGCTGTCATCGCGTCGAGGTAGCCGGGAACCTGGGGAATCCAGAACGACGCGAAACCGTCACGCTCGGCGGCCTTGCCGTCGTCGAGAAGCCCGGTCAGCCGGTCGGCGCGTGAACGCTCCTTGTCCGAGCCGATCATCAGGCCGATCCGCATCAAAGCCTCCTACGGCACATAGCGATCCCATTCGTGCGGTACGACGGGGTAGAACGGTGCGGCCAGCAGCGGTTCGACTTCGCCCTGGTCCCATCGCGAAGTCAACACCGGCTCAAGGCGTTCCGCGGTGGCAAGAGGATCGTCGTCGAGAAAGCAGTAGGTGACGGTTTGACCCACTGGTGCACTCGCCAGTCTCGCATCGACGTCCAGCGTCGCCGCCGACCAGATGCCGGCCACCCCGTCGACCGCGAGCAACGGATCTGCCGGCGCGTCGCCACGTTCGAGCAGCAGGTACACACCCTTCACCGGCCACCACGGCAGCACGTCGGCGCCCACCTTGACCCGCGGTGCGGCAGACTTGCTCCGCACGTCGTAGACACCGCGCTCGACGGGTGGCAGCAGCGGCAGTTTGCGCTTGCCGCCGATCAGCGCCTTCGCCAGTGCGAGAAAGCCTTCCATGCCGCCGGGGTCTGTGAAGAAGTACGTCATGACATGGTCGATGGTGTCGTAGGGTTCGGTCTCCGTAGCGCGGGCGGCGCGGCATGCGGGCGTCGACACCAACCGCAGGGACGCGCGCACGGCCGACAGTCGGTGTTGTTCGGGACGGTGATCGAGTGTGTGCCAGCGCAGGTATTCGGCATCGGTACCGTCGGGGTGCCGCGTGGCCATCGAGACGAACAACGTGGTGATGTCGCCACGGCCGGTGGCAAGGACGTCATCGATTTCGTCGGACGGCGTTCCGGGCAGCTGCATCAAATGTCCTTAGGGCGTCAGTGGTTCGAACAAAGCGATTTCAGGATGACGGGCCGCGACCATGCGCCGGAACCCGTCACGCCAGTGCACTTTGGTCGCACCGAGTATTTCGTGCATGTAGGTGACGTCGGGCCATAACGGTGTGTGTGCGTCCGCGGTGTAGGTGAAGACCGGTTCGACGCCGACGAGCTCACCGAGGTAGGCGCAGTAGTCTTCGGCGCTGACCGTCTCGCTGCCGGCCCAGTTCACCACGATGGGCGGCGTCGCCGCGACCTCCATCGCCCGGATGCCGAGTTCGACGTAGTCGTCCTCGTAGAGCGGGTTGTAGTTGTTGGGTTTGTCGGGATGCAGCCGAATCGGCGTGCCCGCCAACATCATGTCGAGCCGGTCAGCGGGGGCTCCGCCTTCCGGGCCGTAGGTCGAGCAGATGCGGATGATCGTGAGCGGTATGTCGAACTGCTTCGCGATCCAGGTGCACACGGCCTCGGCGGCGATCTTGGAGAAGCTGTAGTTCGGACGCAGCGGAACGCCCGGCGGATCCGATTCCCGCAGCGGCCGCTGTCCCTGGTACCCGTACACCGATCCGGTCGAGCAGAACACGAAACCCTTTGCGGTGCGGCAGTGGTACAGCAGATCGCCGGATTTCTGCGCGGTCGTGTCGACACATTGTTCCCAATCACCGGAGCCGGCGTCGACGGCCGCGTGGAACACGTAGGTGAAATCGGTGGGGAGCGCGGAGAAGTCGCCGACGCTCATGTCGAATGTCACCGGCGTGATGCCGGCGGCCGTGAGCTTGTCGCGATCCGCGGGGTCCCTCAGCCGTGCGGCACCCCAGACCTCGTTGCGCTGTGCCAACGCCCGCGCGATCGGGAACGCGATTTTTCCCGTGGCGCCGGTGATCAAGATCTTCTCCGCATCGAGCATCCCTTCAGTCATAGCGCACGGCGACCCAAATGTTAAGTACTTGATACTGTTGATCCGTGCAGCTCACCTTCGATGCCGACGTCGAGGCGTTTCGCGCGGAGTTCATCGACTTTCTCGACGCACACCTGCCTCCGGAGGCCGAGGCGGAGACCGAGCGGTCCCGATCGACGTCGCATGTACCGGAGTGGTCGCGCCGGTGGCAGCGCCTCCAGTTCGACCACGGCTGGCTCCTTCCGGGCAATTCGCCCGAGTTCGGCGGCCGCAATGCGGGCATCCTTGAACAGTTCGTTCACCGCGAGGAACTCGCGCGACGCCGCATCTATCACGCGTTCAACCCGCAGGGCGTCGGCATCATCGCCGCCTCGCTGCTGTCGTTCGGCACCGAGGAGCAAAAGCGGAAGTGGGCGGTGCCCATCCTGCGTGCCGAGATGACGGCGTCGCTGGGCATGAGCGAACCGGGTGCGGGCTCGGATCTGGCGGGTTTGCGTACCCGTGCCGATATGGTGGACGAGCACTTCGTGGTGAACGGGCAGAAGGTGTGGACCAGCGGCGCCCACGACGCCGACGTCATCCTGACCTTTGTGCGCACCGATCAGGAAGCGCCGAAACACAAAGGGATCAGCGCGCTGATCATCCCGACCGATCTGCCGGGGGTGGAGCGCCGGCCGTTCGCGTCGGTGTACGGCCGCGACGAGGTCGACTTCAACGAGGTGTTCTTCTCGGATGTGCTGGTACCGGCGGAGAACCTCGTCGGGCCACTCGGCGGCGGATGGAAGGTCGCCAACGGATCGCTCGGCCATGAGCGGACGATGATGTGGATGGCGTTCGCCAATCGCCTCGAACAACTGCTGGAGGACTATCGTCCCGTCGGTGAGGTGAATCGGGACCGGTACGCGACGATCGCAATGGACTATCAAGCGCTGCGTCTGTTGGGTTCGGCGGCGCTCGGACAGGCTGCGCGCGGTGAGCGTGACATCCCCGGTGTCTCGGTGCTCAAACTGCTCGGATCCGAGGCCGAGCAGAGCGCGCTGCGGCACGCGCTGGACGGCGCGGGTGTCGCCGGTTTGCTCAGCCCGTCGTTGACCGGGCGCCACAACCCCTACAGCCCAGATCTTTTCACCGCCAGCTGGTTCACCCGGTACATCAGTAGCTATGCCGGCACCATCTCCGGTGGCACGTCAGAGATTCAGCGCAACATCATCGCGCAGCGCGTGCTGGGGCTGCCCGCCCGGTGAGCGAACTGGGGGTGGCCAGGGCTCGAAGCGCACCGAGGAACAACTCGTCCATTCGCGGGCTCAAATCGGCAAGGGCCGGGGCGCTGGCGAAGCTGGTGGAGCCGAACACGCGTTCCAGCACGCCGGTGTCCGTGGACGCACCGATCGAAAGGCACAGGCAGGCAACGCCGTCGGCGCGTAGTTCTTCCAGGGCTTTGCTGGCGTCAGCCTCCGCGTAACGACCTTCGTAGCCCTCGTCGTAGGGGAAGCCGTCGGACAGGACGAGCAGCAGTTGATTCGGTGTGCCGGAACGGCTCTTGAGTACCTCGCCCGCACCGCGGATGCCTGCGCCGAGACGCGTGTAGCCAGACGGTTGAAGTTGGTTGAGCCGCGCCCGGCCAGCCGCGCCGAACCGCTGGTCGAAGCTCTTGATGGCGGGCAGGTGGACCGCACGCCTGCCGTGTGAGCGGAACGCATAGACGGCGACGCGATCGCCGAGCTCATCGAGCGTCAGGGCCAGCGTCGCCGCCGCTCGCCGTTGATGGTCGTGCACCGCGAGGCCCTCGGCATCGGTATCGGTGGCCGATCCTGACGCGTCGAGCAGAATGAGGACGCCCAGATCGCGAGTCAGCCTGCGGCGCTCCACGTATACGTTTTCAGGCGGTGAGAATCCTGAGCGCAGATCGACGAACAGGTCCATGAGCGCCTCGATGTCCAGCTCTTCGCCATCAGGCCTGGCGCGCAATATCTTCGGGGCGAGACCGATGCGCGACAACCGCCGCCGGAGCACGTCGTCGTGCGTCACGCCGGCTGCGCTCACATCTGCCGCGGATGTCAGGGGAAACTCGATCACACGGCACCACTCGGGCCGGTACCGGCCGTCGAAGACGTCCCACTCCGGATATAGCGCTCCACCGATGCCCAGCGACGCGCCAGGCCTGCCGTCGTCGGTGAAGCGGATCGGGGTGGGAAGCGGTCGCGCGTTCAGACCGGCCGACCGTGCCCGGCGGGTTGAGCGGATTTGCATGCCGCCGCCTGCGGTGTCGCTGGCCTCCGATCGCGAGCCACCGAGGATCTTGCGCAGGAAGTTCGCAACCGCATCCGTCGTGGTGACCGGTGTCTCGAACATCTTCAGAATCTTGCTTCTCTGCGCGGGGTCGTCGTCTTCGTCGTCACCCTCAGCCGGATCACCGAGTGTGAGTTCCAGCCGCAGGTCTTTATCGGTTGCGGCCGAACCGGTCTCGTCGGCAGACGCCAACAGCAGGGACGGCTTGAGCGTGCCGAACCATGGCGGTGCACCGGAGACGCTCTTGCGGGTCCGCGCCATGTTCAGCGACTCGTCGGCCGTCGCGGTCGTCGGCTCCTCGTCGGGACTCACGTCGATGGCGGGCAACCGGTCGGCGAGATCGCGCAGTACCCGACGTCCCTCCAAGGCCAAGTACCGACGAGCTACCGACGGTCGGCCCCGTAACCCTTTGAGCAAGCGCGCATCCAGACTGCCAGCGCCGAGCAACGCGCTCTGGACCAGCACCTCGCGGCGCTGCCGCTCGACGGATACGCCCGCAGACACCGACACGACCTGGCCGTTGGTGTGGGCGCTCTGGCCGGCGGGTGCCTCTGCGATGTCGAGCGCCCGGCCCGCGATGAAGGAGGCCAGAAGCCGGAACCGTTCCGGGTGGGAGGGGCTCACTGTCTAGGCAGAACGGCGTCAACGAGTTCATCGAGGGCGCGGATGACGTCGTCGTCGTCGGAGAGCACCTGGACGACGGCCGCGTGGACAGCGCTGCGCAATTCCAGTCCCTCGGCCGCCAGGCCTCCGGCGAGAATCAACATGCGTGTGGAAGACACCTCGCGCAGCGGTGAGCCGTCCAGATTTCTAATGGCATAAGCGAGTTCGACCAGCGCCCGGGCGGTTTCGGTGTCGATCCCAGCTTCGTGGGCGACCACCTCGGTTTCGATCTCAGGGGACGGGTAGCCGAGCTCGATGGCGACAAAGCGCTGACGGGTGGATTCCTTGAGGTTCTTCAGCACGCTCTGGTACCCGGGGTTGTAGGAGACCACCAGCTGAAATCCGGGCGCCGCCTTCAGCGTCGTGCCGAGCCGGTCGATCGACAACACACGACGGTGATCGGTGAGCGGGTGGATCACGACAGTGGTGTCCTGGCGCGCCTCGACCACCTCGTCGAGATAGAAGATGGCACCGGCTCGCACCGCGCGGGTCAAAGGTCCGTCCACCCAGACCGTCTCGCCGCCCTTCAACAGAAAGCGGCCGATCAGATCGGCCGACGTCATGTCCTCGTGACCCGCGACGGTGATGAGCTCACGGCCGAGTTCGTGAGCCATCGCCTCGATGAAGCGCGTCTTCCCGCAACCGGTGGGCCCCTTCAGCAGAACCGGCGAACCGCGGCGGGCTGCCGCCCGAAACACCTCGAGCTCGTTCCCGACAGCACGGTAGTACGGCGCAGTCGAGCTCGTCTCGGCCATCGGCCGAATATTACTGAGAGCCATTGCCGTTCGCGCCTTGAATCGGCACGACAGGCGGGATCTCCACCCCTTCCGGTAACACGAGTTCGCCGTCGTGGTTGACGAATCCTGAGCGGTGGGTCGTCAGTGGTAGGTCAGGATTCGGACACGGTCGGTCGGTTCCATCGCCGCAGATGCCAGGGTTGAAATACGAACGCTTCTGCACGTCTTCGGGCCACGGATCAGCTTGCGTGCCAAGCCAGGTGGCAGGCACGTTGTAGAAGAGGAAGAAGCATGCGCTCACGCCGCCGAAGATCGCCAGGAAGCGAACGAACTGCTGTTTGACGAACCCGCCGCGGATTTGGTCGAGTCCACGTTCGACGACGGTGCGGCCGCGGTCATCGGTGAAGAAGCGCAGGCAACAGAGCGCCGCCTGGACGCCACCCCACATAAAGCCTTCGTAGATCGGATATTGGTAATAGGTGCCGGCGTTGAGGGACAGTGACTGGATGGCGCCCGGGTAGGAGTAGAAGCCGATCGGCAGGAGGATCAGCCCCTCCATGATGAAGTCGAAGACGATGGCAATCGCGTAGGTGACCAACACGAGCCGCAGGTTGCTGATACCCGGCCAACGGCTCTTGATCTTGCGCATGAGCGCGCATCCGACGATGGTGAGCAGCAGCACCCCGTACATGTAGCCGGGGATGTTGGTCAGCAGCGGCTCGGGCACCGTATGTCCCGGTTCCTCGTGTGCCACCCAGCCGGGAATGTACGGTGCCCAGGAACCCTGATTGAACAGCCATGCGTTGTACGTGCACCAGGTGCTGTAGTAGTTGAGCATCGGGTCCTGGAACATCATCAGTGCCATCGACACCAGCAGCATGCCGTCGAGCGTGATGCGTCGTTCCCGCCACCACGGTCGAATGATGAAGAACCACAGCGCGAATGGCAGGCCGATCCATAGCACGACCGCGTTGGCGATCAACGGAATCTTCATGTACATCGGTGGTTCGCTCGGGCCGCTCGCCACCGGCTCGAAATAGGGCCCGCTGACCCACCGGACGAAGAGATACACCGTCAGCGCCAGGAAAACGGCCCCGACAGTCGCCCATATCTTGATGGAACTCGACGGCCGCGGGGTCTCCGTGCCGAGCACCGCGGTGCGACTGATCGACTCGGTGACGGTGGGCTTTTTCGACGGTCCGCTCACAACGACTCCTGGCTTGGAATGATGAACATGTTCCGGAAAGATACCAATGAGTATCTGAGTATCCAATAGGTTTCTCAGATTCTGTGTCAGACTTCAGTCATGGTCGAGCGCTGGACGCGGGAACGACGCGTCGAACACACTCGCTCCCTGCTGCTCGATGCCGCCGAGGAGGTGTTCGCCGAAAAAGGCTTCACCCCAGCCAGTCTCGATGACATCGCGCGCGCAGCCGGCTACACCAAGGGCGCCATTTACAAGCACTTCGCGACCAAGGAGGACCTTTTCCTGGCCGTCAGCGATCGCTACTGGCGCCGATATTTCGACAACTTCGCCGAGGTGATGGCCTCTGCGAAGCAGGTCGGGGCGCGCGAATTCGACGAAATCGCCAAGCGATGGCGCAAGCTCAGCCGGGACCGCGGCGCCGAGCATGCCGCCCTTGGCCACGAGTTCACGCTGTACCTGCTGCGCAACCCCGAAGCGCGGGAGCGGGTGGCTGCCAAGAGGTCGGAGGTCGTCGAGGCGCTGGCGAAATTCATCGTCGACGGCATGGACCGGCTGGGCGGCACCCTGCTGATTCCGCCGCTGACGTTCGCGCAGGTGCTCGTCGCGACCAGCGATGCAGTCGTGCTCGGCAGCGAACTCGACGGCGTCGACCTCTACCGGCCGGTCATCGAGATGTACACGTCGGCGATCAAGTTGCCGTGACGTGCTGTTGGGTCGGCCTGAGCGCCCCCGCCCGTCTGGTCAGGTAGTCGATCTGAAGGTGGATCGAATACAGCACCAGCGGCGGCAGGACGATGAACGGAATGTTCTCACCGATGAACTTGAACCACAGCCCATACGCGCCCTGGCCGATGTCGTTGAATCCGGCGCCCACCTCGGCGAGGAAGTACACCGCGGTGCTGCTCATCAGCACTGCGATGCCGGCGAACGTCACCCATAGGCACCGGATGCGTGACTCGGTCGACAGCGTCGGCCGGATGAGTCGCGTCCACATCGTGATGACGACGATGCCGGTGGTGACCCCGACGACCTCCAGCGCGAACATCCACGGGTTGCCGCTGACGTAGCGGGTGTCGGCCAATCCGTATTGCCACCACAGCCACTTCCAGCCGGGGTCGGTGGTCGGCGTCCACATTCCGAGCGGGTGGCCTATTAAGAACATCAGCTCGTACCCGATCTGGCTGAAGGCCGTGTAGGGCAGGTAGAAGAGCGTGAGTTCGGCGGCCTTGTCGAGCCGAGTTCGATTCTCGCCCGGTGCATCCCAGAGGATGACGAAAGGCAGCAGGATTACCGGGATTCCGAACAGCAGATTCGCGATGACGTCGACCGTGAAGGAGGGGGGGGTGAGCCCGACAGTCACGCCGATGGTCATCAATACGAAGACCGCGGCGGTGAAGATCGCGACTGCGAGATAGATCCTCGCTCGATGGGATGCCCACGGCTGGGCGAAATTCGGTTCGTGTTCAAAGGTGCTCGCCATCATCACGGGGGCCTGCCATCTCGTGTATCAACTACTTGCGATTGATCTCGCGAGCATATACGGTCAGCGCTACAGGGCCCATAAGAATTGCTCGTCGCGTGCACGACATCTTTCAGCCTCGCGTGCGCGCCACACAGCGATATCGACAGGAACAGGCGATGGCGCGATTCCCTAAACCACCCGAAGGCAGTTGGACTGAGCACTATCCGCAACTGGGGACAGGTCCGGTGTCCTACGAGGACTCGGTTGACCCCGAGTTCTACGAAGTCGAGCGCAAGGCGGTTTTCCGGCGGGCGTGGCTGAACGTCGGTCGTGTCGAACAGATTCCGCGCAAGGGCACCTACTTCACCAAGGAACTAAAGGTCGTCAACACCTCCATCATTGTGGTGCGCACGACGAACGGAGAAGTCAAGGCGTATCACAACATCTGTCGCCACCGCGGCAACAAGCTGGTCTGGAACGACATGCCGCTGGAAGAGACCAGCGGGGTGTGCCGACAGTTCACCTGCAAGTACCACGCATGGCGCTACGACCTCGACGGCAACCTCACCTTCGTCCAGCAGGAGGGGGAGTTCTTCGACCTCGATAAGAGCCGATACGGCCTGGTGCCGGTGCATTGCGAGGTGTGGGAGGGCTTCATCTTCGTCAACTTCGCGAAGACACCCGAGCAGTCCCTGCGCGACTTCCTCGGGCCGATGATCACCGATCTCGAGGGTTATCCATTCGAGAAGATGACGTCGCGCTTCTACTACCGCTCCGAGGTCAAGGCCAACTGGAAGCTCTACATGGACGCGTTCCAGGAGTTCTATCACGCACCCGTACTGCACGCGAACCAATCGCCGACGGCCTACTCGAAGGCGGCGGCCGAAGCGGGGTTTGAGGCTCCCCATTACCGCATCGAAGGTCCGCACCGGTTGGTGAGCACGTCGGGTATCCGCGCGTGGGAGATGGCCGACGAAATGCGCAAGCCCATCGAAGACATCTGTCAGAGTGGGCTTTTCGGGCCGTGGGACAAGCCGGATCTGGGAGAGATGCCGAGAGGCCTCAATCCCGCGAAATGTGATCCGTGGGGGCTGGATTCGTTCCAGCTCTTCCCCAACTTCGTCATTCTGTTCTGGGGCCAGGGCTGGTACCTGACGTATCACTACTGGCCAACGTCGCACAACACGCACATCTTCGAGGGAACGGTGTACTTCCCGGCACCGCGGACGCCCCGCGAGCGGATCGCGCAGGAACTCGCCGCCGTGTCCTTCAAGGAGTACGGCCTGCAGGACGCCAACACCTTGGAGGCCACCCAGACGATGGTCGAATCACGCGTGCTCGACAACTTCGTCCTCTGCGATCAGGAGGTGCTCATCCGCCATCTCCATACCGAGACCGCGGCCTGGGTCGAGGACTATCGGCGCAAGACCGCGGGGGTGTGACATGACGACCGCAGCTTCGACGACGCCGACTCCCGACCGCCCGTCCAAATTGCCGCCGGAGTTCGCCGACCTCGAAGAGTTTTCGGACTGGTGCCTGGGCAGCGAAGCCGAACGTTACGCCAAACGGTTGGCCAGTTCGATGCAGGAGATCCAAGCGTTCTACGACGCGATCACCGCACGCGCGGAAGAGGCCATCGCCTACTGCGACAAGTTCTCGCTGGACGATATGCCGGAGGACGTGCTCAACCTGATGCATCTGTTGTATTCGATGATCCAGGCGTCGTTCCCCGTTGAGTGCTGGAAACAACCCAAAGTGCCTGACTCGGGTGCGACGACATTGGACTGCGTATCGGAACCGGTGCCGTGACACCTCGGATCACCGTCCTGCGTGGCGCGCGCTGGGCCGACGTCGAGGCCGGCGAGGTCCGCTCGCCTGCCGTGATCGTCGTGGAGGGTGACCGCATCCTTGCCGTCAATCCAGTTGACCTGCCGCCGAATCCGGACGAGGACATCGACCTGGGCGACGTGACCCTGCTGCCGGGCCTGATGGACATGGAGCTCAACCTGCTCATCGGCGGTCCGGGCGGTCCGGAAGGGCTGCCGAGCCCCATGCACGGCGTGCAGGACGACCCCGCGTACCGGACGTTGCGCGGGGCGGTCAACGCGCGCACCACACTGGAGGCCGGTTTCACCACGGTCCGCAACCTGGGGTTGATGGTGAAAACGGGCGGCTATCTGCTGGACGTCGCGCTGCAACGTGCGATCGATCAGGGGTGGCACATCGGTCCACGCATCTACCCCGCGGGGCATGCGGTGACCCCGTACGGCGGGCACCTCGACCCGACGGTGTTCCAGCGCCTGGCCCCGGGCATCATGCCGCTGTCCGTCGCCGAGGGCATCGCCAACGGTGTGGACGAGGTTCGTGCGTGCGTCCGGTACCAGGTCAGGCATGGAGCGAAGCTGATCAAGGTGTCGGCGTCGGGGGGCGTGATGTCACACAGCACTGCACCGGGCGCCCAGCAGTACTCGGACGACGAATTCGCCGCGATCGCGGACGAAGCGCATCGCGCCGGGGTACGGGTGGCCGCGCATGCCGTGGGGGACAGCGCTATTCGCGCCTGCATCCGCGCGGGAATCGACTGCATCGAGCACGGTTTCCTGGCCACCGACGACACCATCAAGCTGATGGCCGACACCGGCACGTTCCTGGTGTCGACCACCTACCTGACCGAGGCCATGGCGGTCGATCGAATCGCTCCCGAGCTTCGCAAAAAGGCCGAGGTGGTCTTCCCGCAGGCCCAGGCCATGTTGCCGAAGGCGATCGCGGCCGGTGTCCGCATCGCCTGCGGCACGGATGCGCCGGCGATTCCGCACGGGCAGAACGCAAAAGAACTGTGCGCGCTGGTATCCCGCGGGATGACGCCCATGCAGGCCTTGCGCGCGGCGACGATCACCAGCGCCGAACTCATCGAAGCCGACGGCGAGCTGGGACGTCTGGCCGCCGGCTATCTCGCCGACATCGTTGCCGTACCGGACGACCCGTCACGCGACATCGCCGTCACGCTGGATGTCGGGTTCGTCATGAAGAACGGCGTCGTCTACAAGCGCTAGCGCACCGCTGAGAGGAGCAAGCGTGGAACAAACCGACAACATTCTCTGGCTGCTGAAGCAGGCCTGGTACTTCTCCTTGACGACGGTCAACGATGCGGTGAGCGACCACGGGGTGAGTACTGCGCAAATCGGTGTGTTGCGACAGTTGGCGACCGAGCCGGGTCTGTCCGGCGCCGACCTGGCACGGCGCATGCTGATCAGTCCCCAGGGTGTTCAACTCGCGCTGACCGCTCTCGAGCGACGTGGCCTGATCGTGCGAAAGAAGGATCCGCAACACGGCCGCATCCTGCAGGCATTTCTCACCGACCAGGGGCGTGATGTAGCCGAGGCTGTGGTCAACGACGCAATCGCCGCGCACGACAAGGTTTTCGGGGTACTGAGCAAGTCCGAGCAGCAGACGCTGCGCGACCTGCTGGCGCGCGTCGTCGAACAGGGCACCGGGCACGAATTGTTCGACGATCACATCGGACAGTAGGGGAGTATTCAGTACTTGAGATTAATGACAAGTACTTGATATATTGAGCGGGATGGGCGACAACAACGGAGCCGACGGATTCGCGCCGTTACGCGTCAAGCGGGTCGTGCGCGAGACCAGCGACGCCGTTTCCCTGGTGCTGGGTGTGCCCGACCACTGCTCGGCACGGTTCCGGTATCGGGCAGGCCAGTTCCTGACGCTGCGGGTCAATGTGGACGGTCAGGATCTGCGGCGCTGTTATTCGATGTCGTCGGCGCCGGTGGAAGACGAGCTTCGGATCACCGTCAAGCGCGATCCCGGCGGCGTGGTGTCCAACTGGCTCAACGACGCCGCCACCGAGGGTGTCGAGATCCATGCGGCGCCACCCGAGGGACGCTTCTGCCTACGCGACAACGGCGACGAGATCGTGGCGTTCGCGGGCGGCAGCGGCATCACGCCGATCATGTCGCTCATGCGGACGGCCCTGAGCGGATCGTCGCGTCGTATTCGGCTGTTCTACGCCAATCGCAATCGCGATTCGGTGATTTTCGACGAGGCGCTCGCTCGACTTGCCGAGCAGCACGCCGACCGTCTGGCGGTCGCGCACCACATCGATGACGACAACGGTGTGGTGACTCCCGAAGCGGTACGGACTTTCCTCGAAGATGCCGGTGCGGCCGACTACTACATCTGCGGCCCGCGTCCCTTCATGGACACCGTCGAGGCTGCGGTGCGGGAATCCGGTGTGCCGTCGCAGCGTGTGCACCTCGAGCGCTTCACGGTCGACCCGGTGCCTGCCGACGTCGGCAACAGCTCCACGGAGACGACCGAAACGGTCGTCATCGAACTGGACGGCAAGAAGACGACCGCCGACTACCGGTCCGGCAACACGCTGCTGCAGACAGCGCGCATGTCCGGTTTGCGGGCGCCGTCGTCGTGCGAGACGGGTTCGTGCGGAACGTGTATGGCACGCATCGTCACCGGGAGTGCCCGGATGCTTAACAACGATGCACTCGATGACGACGAAGTGGCTGAAGGCTGGGTGCTGACGTGTCAGTCTCTACCTACCAGCCAAACAGTCCACGTGGTCTACGAGTGATGGAGCGGAGGAACGTGCGATGACGCGGGTGGCGGTGGTGACCGGCGGCGCCTCTGGTATGGGCGAAGCGACGTGCCACGAGCTTGGCAGGCGTGGGCACAAGGTGGCTGTTCTCGACCTCAACGGCGAAGCGGCGCAACGGGTCGCCGAAGAGTTGCGCGCGGAGGGCGTCACGGCATTCGGGGTGGCCGCTGATGTCAGCGACCGCACCGCCGTTGAGGAAGCCTTCTCGAAGGTGCGCACCGAACTGGGCCCGGTGCACATCCTGGTAACCAGCGCGGGCGCCGTGGACTTCGCGCCGTTCACCGACATCAGCGTGCAGGCCTGGCAGCGACTGATCGACGTCAATCTCACGGGCACCTTCCACTGCTGTCAGATCGCGGTGCCGGACATGCTGGAAGCCGGCTGGGGCCGCATCGTCATGATCTCCTCGTCCAGCGCGCAGCGCGGATCGCCGGGGATGGCGCATTACGCCGCGTCGAAAGGCGCGCTGTTGTCACTGACCAGATCGCTTGCGCGGGAATACGGTCCGACGGGTATCACCGTCAACAACATTCCGCCGTCGGCGATCGAGACGCCGATGCAGCACGCGGGACAGGCGGCCGGACACCTTCCCTCGAACGAGCAGATGGCCGCGAGCGTCCCGCTCGGCCACCTGGGCACCGGTGCCGACATCGCCGCCGCCGTCGGCTTCCTGTGTTCCGAAGAGGCCGGTTTCATCACCGGCCAGACGCTGGGTGTCAACGGCGGGTCGGTGATGTGACGACCACGAGTTCTCCGAGACGACAGGGAGGTTCGCATGGCTAAGTGGCCCAAACCGGCCGAGGGTAGCTGGACGGAGCATTACCCGGAACTGGGCACCGGACCGATCTCGTTCCGCGACTCGATCTCACCGGAGTTCTACGAACTCGAGCGCGAAGCGGTCTTCAAGCGCGCCTGGCTCAATGTTGCTCGCGTCGAGGAACTGCCGCGGGTCGGCAGCTACCTCACCAAGGAGATCGAGGTCGCCAAGACGTCGGTGATCGTCGTCAGGCGCAAAGACCAGCAGATCCGAGCCTTCTACAACGTCTGCCGTCACCGTGGAAACAAGTTGGTGTGGAACGACTATCCCCACGAGGAGGTCAAAGGCACCTGCCGCCAGTTCACGTGTAAGTACCACGGGTGGCGTTACGACCTCAAGGGTGATCTGACGTTCGTGCAACAGGAGGGCGAGTTCTTCGGACTGGACACCTCGCAGTACGGATTGAAACCCGTGCACTGCGACGTGTGGAATGGTTTCATCTTCATCAATTTCGACCATGAACCTCGGTGGACGCTGCGTGAATTCCTCGGCCCCATGATCACCGCGCTGGACGACTATCCATTCGAGATGATGACGGAGCGTTACGAATTCGAAGCGCGGAACAACAGCAACTGGAAGATCTTCGCCGACGCGTTCCAGGAGTACTACCACGTGCCGTCGCTGCATTCGCAGCAGGTGCCCAGCGCCGTTCGTCAACCCAACCAGACGTTCGAGTGCGGACATTTCCAGATCGACGGACCCCACCGCCTGGTCTCGACGGCGGGTACTCGCCGGTGGCTGCTCGACCCGGAGTTCATGTATCCCGTCGAGCGGGTCACCCGAAGCGGACTCGTGGGTCCGTGGCGTACCCCTGAGACGCATCATTCGGCCGGCCTGAATCCGGGCGGTATCGAGCCGTGGGGCATCACCAATTTCCAGATCTTCCCGAACCTCGAGATCCTGATCTACCACGGGTGGTACCTGCTGTATCGCTACTGGCCGACGTCGCACAACACCCATAAGTTCGAGGCGTACAACGCATTTCATCCCGCACGTACGGTGCGCGAGCGCATCGAGCACGAGGTCGCGTCCGTGGTGCTCAAGGAATTCGCGCTGCAGGATGCGGGCATGCTCGGCGGCACCCAGGCGGCGCTCGAATACGGCCTGGACGAGCCGATAGTCAACGACTACCCGCTGTCGGATCAGGAGATCCTCGTCCGCCATCTGCACAAGGTGGCCGTCGACTGGGTGGAGGAGTACCAGGCCGAACGCATGCCCGAGCCGGAGGCGAGAATGGGCCACGGGGTGGGGGTCGGATCATGACCCGACTGCCCAGCGCCTTCGCCGAGTTCGAGCAGTACGCCGAAAAGTGGTGTCTGGCAACTGAACCGGAGCGGTGGAGCACCCGGTTGAGCACGCCCATGTCGGAGATACGCGAATTCTACGATGCGTTCACGCCTCGCTTCGAGGAGGCGATCGACTACTGCGACAAGTTTCCGCTCGACGATGTGCCCGACGATGCGCTCAACCTGTTGCACCTCGTGTACTCGATGATCATGGTGTCGATGGCCGTTGAAGTCTTCGGTACCCAGAAACCCGCCGACTCCGCCGACGCGGTCATGCATCGCGTCAGTGCGCCAGTGCCGTGACGGATAGGACGAACATGAGTCTGCTGACGATCAACAAACTCACCTCCTCGGTCGGTGCCGAGGTCGTCGGGCTGGATCCCGACCGGCTGGCCTCCGACGATGCGCTGGCCGAAGCGGTGCTCGAAGCACTGGAAGACAATGGCGTGCTGGTCTTTCCGGGGTTGGGCCTGCAACCCGAGGCGCAGGTGGCGTTCTGCCGTCGACTCGGCGACATCGACCACTCCTCCGACGGGCACCATCCCGTCGCAGGCATCTATCCCGTCACGCTCGACAAGTCCAAGAACGCTTCCGCCGCCTATTTGCGCGCGACCTTCGATTGGCACATCGACGGGTGCACACCGCTGCACGATGAATGCCCGCAGAAGGCCACCGTGCTGTCGGCCAAGCAGGTGGCCGAGCACGGCGGCGAGACCGAGTTCGCCAACTCCTATGCGGCCTATGACGCATTCAGCGACGAGGAAAAGCGGCGGTTCGGATCGCTGCGGGTGGTGCACTCGCTGGAGGCCTCGCAACGTCGGGTCAACCCCGACCCATCGCCCGAGCTGGTCGCGCGCTGGCGCAGCCGCCCCACCCACGAGCACCCTCTGGTGTGGACACATCGCAGCGGCCGCAAGTCGCTGGTGCTCGGGGCATCGGCGGACTATGTCGTCGGAATGGACCTCGACGAGGGTCGGGCGCTGCTCGCCGAGCTGCTGGACCGCGCCACCCAGCCCGACCTGGTCTATCGCCACAGCTGGTCGGTCGGGGACACCGTCATCTGGGACAACAACGGCGTCCTGCACCGAGCAGCGCCCTATGACCCCGATTCACCTCGGGAAATGCTGCGAACCACCGTTTTGGGACACGAGCCGATCCAATAATGGTGTGGACGCGCTGTGCGGGTGCACAGCTGCCTCGTTGACGCCGACGTGCCCACTGTGGAAATCTAATACCCACATATGAGAATCACATTCTCGTAGTTAGAGGAGTAGCGCATGACGGAGGACCTCACCTCGGTCGATTTCTTCCGGGACAGTCGACTGACGGATGACCCGTTTCCGTTCTACGAGGCACTTCGCAACAAGTGCCCCGTCACCCGTGAGGATCACTACGGCGTGACGATGGTGACCGGCTGGCAGGAGGCCGTCGACGTCTACAACGACGCGGAGACGTTCTCGTCGTGCCTGTCGGTGACCGGCCCGTTTCCCGGGTTCCCGGTTCCCCTCGAAGGGGACGACGTCACCGACCTGATCGTGAAGCACCGCGACGAGATCCCGTTCAGCGATCAGCTGCCGACGCTGGACCCCCCGACGCATACGAATCACCGCGCGTTGTTGATGCGGTTGATCACGCCCAAGCGCCTCAAGGAGAACGAGGACGCGATGTGGCAGCTCGCCGACGACATCCTCGACGACTTCCTGGCACCGGGCGAGGGTGAGTTCATCAAGGGCTTCGCCGGTCCGTTCACGTTGCGCGTCATCGCCGATCTGCTGGGTGTGCCCGACGAGGACCGCGACGACCTCCTCGAGCGGCTCGCGCGCGGCACCCACGGAAGCTCGGTGGGCAACGCCGACAAGACGATGAACAAGACTCCGCTGGAATACCTGTATGAGGTCTTCGCCACGTACATCGAGGACCGGCGGGCCGAGCCGCGCGATGACGTGCTGACGGGACTGGCCACCGCGTCGTTCCCGGACGGCTCGATGCCCGAGGTCGCTGACGTCGTGCGGGTGGCCACCAATGTCTTCTCGGCAGGGCAGGAAACCACGGTGCGGCTGCTCAGCACGGCGCTCAAGGTGATCGGCGACCAGCCCGACATTCAGCGTCGGCTGCGCGAAGATCGCAGTCTCCTCGGCAATTTCATCGAGGAGTGCCTGCGCATAGAGAGCCCGGTCAAAGGCGATTTCCGATTGTCACGGGTGCCGGTGACCGTCGGTGACCAAGAGCTCGGGGCCGGCTGCACGCTGATGGTGATCAACGGGGCGGCCAACCGCGACCCGCGGCGTTTCGAGGATCCGGACACCTTCGATCCCGACCGCAAGAACGCCCGCCAGCACCTGGCCTTCGGCCGCGGCATCCACAGCTGTCCCGGCGCTCCGCTGGCACGTGCCGAAACGCGCGTCGGGCTCGAGCGTCTGCTCGATCGCACCACCGACATTCGCATCAGCGAGAAACACCACGGCCCGGTGAGCAATCGGAACTATCAGTACATCCCGACGTACATCCTGCGCGGGCTCACCCAGCTGCATATCGAGTTCGACGTCCGATGAAGGTCAGCGTTGACGAAGACAAGTGCGCCGGCCACGGCATGTGCCTGACGCTGTGCCCCGAGGTGTTCGAGATGACCGACGACGGTTGGGCGGTCGCGAAGCCGGGTGAGGTGCCTGCGGAGCTCGAGAGCGCAGCCAAGGACGCCATCGCGAACTGTCCAGAACAGGCTATCTCTGAAATCGACGGTTAATAAAGGAGATCGAATGCCCAAGGCGTACATCCTCATCACCGAGGACGTCAAGGATCCGGCCGGGATGGCGGAATACGGCAAGCTCGCGAGCCAGGCCATGGCCGGTGCCACGCTGTTGTCGTTCGACTCGAAGGCCGAGGTGATCGAAGGGCAGTGGCACGGTACCCAGACCGTGCTGCTGGAGTTCGAATCCGAAGAGGCAGCCAAGGAGTGGTACTACTCCGATGCCTACCAGGAGGCGGCCAAGCTGCGTCAGGCCGCCGCCGACTGCAACGGCGTCATCCTGCACGGCCTCTGATTTTTTTACGCGAGCAGACGCGAAAACCCCCATCTTGATTCGAAATTCGGGGTTTTCACGTCCGCTCGCTGAGAGTTAAAGCACGCGGACCGGAACGTGTGACCAGCCGGCGACGTTCTGCATGGCGACACGCTCGCACTGGCCCCACAGCACTTCGTACCGCGGCATGCGGTCCAATAGCCGCTCGATTGCGATCGCGGTCTCCATCCGGGCGAGCGCAGCGCCGAGGCAGCTGTGCACGCCGTACCCGAAGCCGAGGTTCTGTGCCTCGGTCCGGTCGCGATCGATGTCGAAAGTGTCAGGATCGGTGAACGCGTCCGGATCGCGGTGTGCCGAAGCCTGAAGCAGGAACACGGGTTTGCCCTCGGGGATCGTGACACCGTGGAGGTTGACCTCGCGCATCGATCGGCGGACGTTGTAATGCACCGGTGGTTCGTAGCGCAGAAGCTCCTCGACCGCGGCGGGGATCTTGCTGCGATCGTCGAGCAGCTTCTGCCACTGTTCGGGGTGGCGCGCGAACTCGACCACGGCGTTGCCGACCAATTTCGTGACCGTTTCGGCGCCGGCACCCCCGAGAAGCGTGGCGAATCCCGCGATCTCGAAGTCTTCGAGTGACTCGACCCCACCGTCCTCACGCTGGATCTCGGCAGCGACCAGCCGGCTGAACATATCGTTTTGCGGTTCGTTGCGGCGTTCCTGGATCAGCTGGAAGTACAGACCCATGGCTTCCGCGATGGCCGCCATGCCCTCCTCAGACATGTCGATCTGGCCCGGTTCGCGATGGAGCGAAGTGTCCACCCACTCACGGACTTGCTGGCGCTTGTCCTCGGGGACACCGAGCATCGTTGTGATGATGTCGACTGGGAAGTACGCCGAGAAGTCCTGTACGACATCGAAGCTCGCGGGGTCGGCCGCGTTCAGGTAGCGGTCGATCGTCTCGGTCACCATCGGACGCATCGCCTCGATCGCACGCGGGGTGAACACCTTGTTGACCAGGCTGCGCATGTGGCGGTGCTCGGGTGGGTCCATGAGGATGATCATCTTCATGGGGGGCGGCTCACCGGACCGGACCATCGCGAGGTCGAGGCCGTACGCCGAGGAGTAGGTCGCAAAATCCTTATAGGCCGCCGCGACGTCCTCGTGGCGGGACAACGCGTAGAAGTCCTCCGCCTCGTTGTAATAGACGGGCGTTTCCTCGCGCATGCGCCGGTAGATGTCCCAGGGCCCGTTGAAGTACTCCTCGGAGAACGGGTCGAAGACGACCTTCGATGCGGTCATTCGTCTTTGATGAAGATCGCCTGGCGCGGGCACTGCCGCACAGCTTCTTTGACGTGCTCTTCGTTTTCAGGTGTTACCTCGTCCTGGAGGACATGCAGATAGTCCTGGTCATCCAGGTCGAAGATCTCGGGGTCGATGCCCATGCACACCCCGTTGCTCTCACACAGACCGAAGTCGACTTCGATTTTCTGGGTCACTTCAGCACCCTCACTGGAACGTTGTGGTAACCCGCGACGTTCTGCATCGTCACCCGATGTAAGCCGTCCCAGTCGACCTCGTAACGCGGCATGAAGTCCAGCAGGTGCTCGAGCGCGATCACACTCTCCAGGCGGGCCAGTGCCGCCCCCAGGCAACTGTGAATTCCGTAGCCCAGGCCCATGTGCGGCGACTGGGTGCGGTCGCGGGTGATGTCGAATTCTTCGGCGCGGTCGTAGGCCCGAGGGTCACGGTTGGCGGCCGCCTTCATGATGAAGACCGGCTTGTGCGCGGGCACCGTGCCGCTGGGCACGTGTGCTTCTTTGAGCGTGTAGCGCACGTTGTACTGCACCGGGCCGACGTAGCGCAGCAGTTCCTCGACGGCATCGTGAACCTTGCTGCGGTCGTCGAGCAGCAACTGCCACTGTTCCGGATGCTTGGCGAACTCGACGACGGCGCTGCCGATCAGCTTGGTGACCGTCTCGGCGCCGGCGCCACCGAGCAGTGCACAGAAGCCGGTGATCTCGATGTCGTCCAGCTTGCGCATCTTGCCGTCGGGACCGGGAATCTCGGCCGTGATGAGTCGGCTGATCATGTCGTCCTGCGGATTCTGGCGCCGTTCCTGCACCAGGCCGTAGTAGTAGATGCCCGAGTCGATATTGGCCTGCATGTTCTTCTCGGACAGCTCGATTTGGCCAGGCTCACGTTCGAGGCTCGTGTCGATCCAATGCCGCACCTGCTGGCGGAACTCTTCGGGGACACCGGCCATCCGGGTGATCACTTCGACGGGAAACGGGCCTGAGAAATCCTGGACGACGTCGAAACCGTCCGGGTCGCACTTCGACAGGTAGTGCTCAACGACCTCGATGACGGTTTCACGCTGCGACTGAATGGCGCGGGGCGTAAACGCCTTGTTCAGCAGGCTGCGCATGTGGCGGTGGTCGGGTGGATCCATGAAGATGATGGACTTGTGCGGCCCCTCCTCGGACCGCACCATCGACAGGTCGCAGCCACGAGACGAGGAGAACGAGTCCGTGTCCTTCAAAGCCGCGGCGACGTCCTCGTGCCGGGTCAGCGCGTAGAAGTCCTCTTCCTCGTCGTAGTAGATCGGCGCTTCGTCGCGCATGCGCTTGTAGATCTCATACGGGTTGTCGAAGTAGTCCTGCGAAACCGGGTTAAATTTCAATTTGGGCTTGGTCATGGTCTCTCTTTCGCCGCGTGGCTAACGTCTACGTGCGTTACGCAAGGCTGCATTTGTGTAACGTATAGTATGCCTCACAAGAGGCTGCTGAGACAGCGGAATCGCATCTGTTTCATGGTTGAATTCCGGCGTTGATGACGTTGTCGAGGAGCCCGATCGTCTCACCGAGCTCGGCAGCGATCTTGCGCACGACCTCGACGTCCTTTCCGATGAACTCGCGGGTCCGTTCGACGAAGGAGTCCACCGATCCGCCCGCCGCGACAAAACCCGCGACCCGGCTCGACCCGCTGCCGTGCGTGATCGCCTCCAGCAGCTGTGCCTCGTCCACGCCAAGGCGATCGCCCAGCGCGACGGCCTCCCGCAACAACCCGATCTGGGCGGCGAACAACGCGTTGTTGGTCAACTTGACGGCCTGGCCCGCGCCCAGCGGACCGACGTGCAGAATCGGGTCGCTATAGGCGGCGAGTACCGGCCGGACGCGCGCGACCGCATCAGTGGGACCACCGACGAAAATCGTCAGCCCGCCGCCGGCGATGTTGTGCGGGCCGCCGCTGACGGGGGCGTCCAGCACGTCGACGCTGGGGGAGTGTGCCGCGATCGTCTGCACGGTGCGCGGACTTCCGGTCGTGTGCACGACGAGGGCGGAGCCGGGCGACATCGCCGAGAGCACGCCGGGCGAGCACACCTGCACAACCTGCTCGTCGGTGAAGACGCAGACGATGAGAACGTCTGCGTCCCTGGCGATGTCGTGGAGACCCGCGACCGCCTGTGCGCCGAGCGCAGTGACCTCCTGGCGCTTTTCGTCCGTCCTACCGAGTGCGCGGACGTGATGGCCGGATTCGACGAGACGGGACACCATCGGGCCGCCCATGCGACCCGCCCCAACGAATCCGACGCAAGTCACCGCGGATGGTCCATCGATTCCAGGGCGGTGTCCGCCGCGGTGAACACCGAGCCTTCGGGCGCTGACGCGGCGGCGGCGATGCTGGCTGCGTGACGAACGTCCTTCTGCAACAACGCGCCCGCGATCGGCGCGAGGCCTTCGACGGTCCCGCCGAAGATCGCGATGCTTCCCAGCGCCTTGCTGGTCGCCGATCCCCCGTTGAGCACCTCGGCCAGCCGAACCCGCGGGATGCCGAGGGACTCGCCCAGGTCGAGTGTGCTCAGCGCGCTGCCCAGGTTCGCGGTGAACAGCAGGTTGTTGAGGATCTTGGTGACCTGTCCGCTGCCGAGCGGACCGAGATGAACGATCGGATCGGCGTAGGTCGCGAACACCGGGCGGCACCGCTCGGCGACCTCTTCTTCGCCTCCCACCATGACGAGCAGCTTGCCCTCCTCCACGGCGGGGCCTCCGCCGCTCACGGGTGCGTCGATCACCGAAACACCCTGAGCGGCAGCCTTCTCCGCGATCTCCCGGCACGTGTCGGGGTGCACGGTGCTGTGGATCGCCACCACGCCGCCGGAGGCCAGACCTGCCAGCACGCCGCTGTCGCCATAGAGCACTTCCCGTACGTCGTCGTCGCCGACCACACATAGGCAGACCAGGTCACTCGCCGCTGCCAACTCAGCGGGTGAACCCGCGGTCTTCGCGCCGGTGTCGGCATAGGGATCGAGGCTGGCCGCCCGACGCGCCCACAGCGTCGTCTCGAACCCGCCTTCGACGATCCGTCGTGCCATGGGACCGCCCTGACTGCCCAACCCGATGAATCCGACGCGCATCAACCCGCCTCCATAGCTTCCGATGTGCTCTGCTGCGCGACAACGCATTCCTCGGCGAACGACAGCACTGCGCTGTGGTACGCCGCCGCGTTGTGCGATAGGGACATATTGTGTCCGGTGTTCGGTTGCTCGTTGGTCACGAATCGCGGTGATGACGTGAACATGGCGGCGATCTGACCCAGGGCCTCGGCATCCGATCGCCACACGCGCTCGTGTTCGGCGGCGCTGAACTGCACCGGCACCCGAACATGCGGCGCCAGCGCGGGAAAGTCCTGCCGCGGCCAGCTCTTCGTCATGCCCACTTCGTAGAGCGCGCCGGTCGACGAGTTCGTCATGCCGGACAGCACGTCGGGCGGATACAGCTCGGCGGGCTGCCAGAGCACCTCGCGCAGGCCGGTCGGTCGACCGGTCGCCGTCGCCGACTTCATGATCTCGGCCATCGCCGCGTCGTATTGCACACCCGTGCCCGCCAACTCGAGTCCGATGACGCCGGCTTGGTCAGCCCGATCATCTACGGCCAGACGCACCGCCAGCTCACAACCGGCGGAGTGGCCGACGAGAAACAATCCCGCACCGCGCGGGTTGGCGCCGAGTATCTTGTCGATCGCGCCGTAAACGAGCGCAACACGTTGCTCCGGCCGCTCCATGGCGTCAGGGTAGGGCGCAGAGCTTCCGTACCCGGGCCGGTCGAGTGCCACCATGGTGAAGCCGTGGTCGGCTCCCATCCGGAGCAGTGACAGCGACGGGTGCCCCGGGCAATCGAAATACGCTGCGGTGCTGGATCCGCCGTGGAACGCGACCACGACAGCCTTGGGTTCGTCGACCGCCGCGATCAGTCCGGACATGGGCACGCCGTCGACGAAGACGACGCGTGGTCTCGGAGCCGCCCCGGCGGCGACATCAGGCTGCGGATCGCTCACGCGTCGGTCCGCATCAGGATCGCGCCGCTGGGTGTGAGGCCGCCGCTGCTGACCACCGCAACACGGGCGTCTTTGACCTGACGTTCGCCGGCGTCGCCGCGCAACTGGGTGACCGCCTCGTGAATGAGCCCCATGCCGTGTGTGCGGCCGTGGGAGAGCTGACCGCCGTGGGTGTTCAGCGGGATCACACCGTCGCGGGCGATGGCCTTGCCGCCGTCGAGGAAATCCTTCGCCTCGCCGATACCACAGAACCCGAGCGCCTCCAGCCACGACAGACAGTTGAACGAGAAACCGTCGTAGAGTTCGGCGACGTCGACGTCCTTGGGCCGCAGTGACGTTCGCGTCCACAGGTGCGCGGACTGACCCAGGACCTGTGGTTCGTGAGTCATCGTGGTCTGATCCCAGTCGGTGCGTTCGACGATCTGGGTACCGACCGCTTCGAACAGCACCGGCTTGCGCGGCATGTCCTTGGCGGCGTCGACCGCCGACACGATCACCGCGACGGCGCCGTCGCACGGGACGTCGCAGTCGTAGAGCCCGAACGGGGTGGTGATCGGTCGCGCGTTCAGGTAGTCGTCCATGGTCATCGGATCGCGGTAGATCGCCGTCGGGTTCAACGCGGCGTTGGCGCGCTGGTTCAGCGCGATCCAGCCGAGCGTCTCGCGCGTCGTCCCGTAGCGCTGAAAGTGTCGCTGCGCGTTGAGCGCGAGCACATGCGCCGCGGATATGGCGCCGAATGGTGTCTGCCAGCTGGAGGTGCTCAAGCCCGTAGGAGGTGTGGTCTTGCCTTCCTTCATCAGCTGTTGAAAAGTGGCCTCCCACAAGGTGCGGAAGCACAGGACGTGCCGGGCCATGCCGGTCGCGATGGCCATCATTGCGGCGATGACCGATCCGCCGGGACCGAACGTGTCCATTCCGCCATTGATCCAAGTGGGCCGCAACCCGAGTGCGCCTTCAAGGGCACTCACTCCGCCTTCTCCCATACCCATCATGTCAAGCCCTGGATACGTGGACAGTCCGTCGATGTCGTCGAACGTCAACCCCGCGTCGGCGACCGCCGCCTCGCACGCGTCTATGGTCAGCGCCAGCGGCGGCACCATCAGGCGCCTACCCAGCTTTGACGCACCAATGCCGGTGATCGCTGACTTCTCCTCGAACTTGTCTCCGGTCAGCGGCGGACTCACGTGCCGCGCGAAATCCGTTGGCGCGATCTCGTCGGTGGGCAGTGGCCCTAACTCCTTGTCCGCAGTGGGGCGAAACAGGGGAAGCCAGACATCTTCGATCTTGTCGAAGGTGACCTCGACCATCTGCCCCAACGTCAGTTCGTCGGGATCGCACTCCACGATGTTGGTGGTCAACCGAACACGCGGATCCTCGACGACGGCAACCTGAGCCACCACATATGGCGGGGGCAGGTCGGGGAAGCCGAATCTGTGGTTGACCGTGAATGCCGAGAGGGTGGCGCGTCCGGAGACATCGCGCACGCCCATGTTGCGGCTGCGACAGTATCGGCACACCGGCTGCGGTGGATGAATCAATGCCTCGCAGTCCTGGCATTCCTGGATGCGAAGGACGCCGTCACCGCCTGCGGTCCAGAAGAACTCGTTCTGAGCATTCAGTTCGGGCAGGGGTCGAGTCACCTGACGAACTCCGAAATAGCCTCGCTGCCGTTGTTTTTCGGGTCCGGCTCGGGTGACTCCTGCACATCGGGGTGCGCCGCTCCGTCGCCTGAAGGCCGGTGCTCACCCATGTATACGATGGCGTGGACCGGGCAATCGAACAGCGCGCGCATCACTGCGTCGCGATCCTTCTCGGCCACAGTGCCATCGCCGATCAGCGATGCGTAGCCCCAGTCGTCGAGCGAGAAGTACCCTGGCGCGTGCTTGGCGCAGATGCCGAACCCGTCGCAGAGAGTCCGATCGAGCCGGATTCGCAAGCCGTCACTCATGTCCCACCGCCTCCACTTCGTACGGCCGTATCTCGTTGAAAGCGCCGGTGCGGCAGGACGGGCACTCGCGGGCGAGGTGGCTGGTGATCAGTTGCGGGTACTGGCGCAGCAGGCTCGCCGCGACGTTCGTGGCGCCGTCGAGGGTGCCGCATGCGCCGCGGCCACGCAGTACCACCGACCAGCGCTCCAGGCGCGTGACGTCCTCCTGGGTCGCCGCTCCGTCGCGCAGTGCCGAAACGACGGCCGCCATTGCCGCCGTGCCGTTGAAGCACGACCCGCATTGGCCGGCGTTCTCCCGATCGAAGTACGACATCACCGACGCCGCGACGGCGACGGGGCAGTCGTCGGTGAGAATCGAGATCGCACCGCAGCCAAGGCCGCTGCCGAGGCGGCGAATCGTCTCATGGTCGAGCGTCGCGCCGAGGATGTCGGTGTTGACCAGGCCGGCGAAATAGCCGCCCATCAACACTCCGCGCACCGAGTCCTTCGGCACACCGTGCAAGGTCAGCAGATCGGAAAACGCGGCGCCATGCGGAATCTCGTACAGCGCTGCGGGCCTGCCGCCGCCCGTGATCGTCGCCAGGAACGTTCCCGGCGACATCGGCGTGCCGACCGCGCGGAAACTCTGTGCGCCGTGCTGGTGGATGTGCGGGAGATTGGCGAGCGTCTCGACATTGCTGACGGTCGTCGGCAAACCTGACACGCCCTCCTCGAACGGCCGGGGTGGTTTGTCGGTCGGCTTTGCGGGCCCGCCGTTGATGCGGCGTACCGCGGCGGTCTCCTCACCCGCAACGTACCCGGGTTCTACGCTGATCACCGCGACGTCGGTCGCACCGAACATCTCGGGATCGAGTTCCGACAGCGCACTGTTCACCGCGACGGCCGACTGTTCGTCGGAGACATACACATACGCGCGGCTCGCGTTGACCATCACGGCGGCCAGGCGCAGACCGTCCAGCACGAGATGCGGCCGGTTGCGCAGCAGCCAGCGGTCTTTCACCGAAGCCGGCTCGCCCTCTTCACCGTTCGCGACGATGACCGTCTGCACGCCGCGGCGCCCGGCGTCGCGCACCGTACGCAGCTTGGTCCCCAGCGGGAAGGCGGCGCCGCCGCGACCGAGCAGACCGGACAGGTCGACCTGCTCCAGCAGTGCGTCCGCGTCCGTCAGCGGCCGGTAGCCGCCGGCCTGCACATACTCGGCAAGCTCCTCGGCTTTCACCTGGGTGGGCCGCAACAGTCGCGGCGTACACCCTGGCCACGTGGCGACGGTGAGTTCGGTTGCGGTGAAGGTCATCGCGTCGCACCTCTGGATAGGCTGACGGGCATGAGGACTGCCGTGGTGCGCGTTGGCGTGGATCTGGCCGGCGAACTCGCGCCCGCAGAGTTAAGCGATGGCATGGCGCGCCTCCGCGAATCGGCCGGCGCAGCGGGCGTCGACGTGGTGGAGAACAATCTCGCCGGCCTTCCGCCGCAACGACGTGAGGTCGAGCTGTTGATCGCTGGCGACGATGCCGCCGAACTCGAACGCATCGCGGTGAGTTTGTGCGCCAAGGCTTTCGGCACGAAACCGGTGCCCGGTGTGCTGACTTTCATCAGCAGGGGCACGGACGACGACGCGCACGGCGTGCTCGCCGGATTGGGGCTCAGCGGCGAAATCGAACGTGTCGCTGGTGACGACGGCTGGGACGTGATCCATGTGACGCTGCGCAAGTCCGACCTCGAGCGGGTGCCCGAGAGTCGCGTCCACACCGCCCTGGAGGCGTCGCTCAACTGCGAAGTGCACATCCGCACTGTCTAGCGCCATCAGTCGTCCAGGAACTGGAGGATTGCGGGCGCGGCCTGCACCCAGGTGTCGAAAAGGCAGAAGTTCTTCCCGCCGCTGGCGGCGAACTTCTCACCGGCACGTTCCCAAGCGTCTTCCGGCCATGGCGGGTCGATCAATGTGGAACCCTTGATCAGGCAGCTCACCTCGAGCGAGGTGCGCTTCGGATGGTCCCAATCGTTCTCGCCGCCACGGATGATCAACGTCGGAATGGTGATGTTGTCGAACATCTCGTCCTCGACGCCGGGGATGGTCTGGCCGGGCTTGGGCACGAAAGCGTTGAGCCAGCGCCGCATCAGCTTGAGGAACTCGTCGACGTCGAGTGCCCGGAACCGCGCCTCGTTGTCCGGGTTCTCGGCGATGCGCTCCTTCCACTCGGCGACGTGGAGCAGGCCCTCGACGCCCATGCCCTTGGCGGCCAGGATGCTGGGCACGACATAGTGTCCGCCGAGCACGAACGAGCCGTAGACCCCGCCGACGATGTTCCACACCACCAGTTTTCGCACGATCTCTGGGTAGAGCATCGTGGTCAGCATGGAGTCGCGTGCCCCGCCGGACCCACCCGCGATGATGCACGGACCGACGTCGAGTCCGGTGATCAACGCGTGCAGAGTCTCGGCGCGCATGTGTGATTCGCTCTTGCCGTAGAACTGCACGTCCGACTTGCCACAGTTCGGCCTGTCCCACAGCAGGACCCGGTAGCCGCCCTCGGCCAGCGCCTCCGCCAACGGCCGCAGCCCCGGGATGTCCTTGCTGAATCGGCCTCCCGGCGTCAGGGCGATGAATTCGCCTTCTTCGCCGAGGATTTCGTAGACGACGCGGCCGCCCTTGTATTCGAAGATCTCTTCGCCGGGCTTGAGCCGCAGGCCGGAGGACTCAGTGGTTGTCATGCCTGCACCATCACATCGTTGCCGACGATCCGGACGGGATAGGTCCGGATACTCCACTCGGGTTTGACCGCGGTCGTGCCTGTCGCCAGTTCAAAACCCCACTGGTGCCACGGGCAGTAGATGAATTCGAGGTCGCGCACCATCACCGCGTCGCCAGGAACGTCGTCGTCGACGATCGTGCGGCCGCGCGGGCGGCCCGAGCACAGCGGACCGCCCTCGTGCGGGCAGTAGTTCGCGATGGCGTAGAACGTGCCGTTGACGTTGTAGACGCCGACGCCGTGCCGGCCGATGGGCACCAGTTTGTGTGTGCCCGGCGGGATCTCGTCGACGGTGGCGACGACGTGTTCGCGCCCTTGCGCGAGCCGGGGCGTCTTCTGCTCGTCCAACTCAGAACACCCGCACCTGGCCCTCGAGGGCCGGAACCGTCTCTGGCAGGTGGTATGTCGCGATGCCGTTGCGGAACATCACCGCCTCGCGGGCGTGCTCGGGCAGGTGCTTGACCAGCCAGCGGGGGTCGTCGAACGTCCAGTGCGGATAGTCGCTGCTGAACAGCAGGATCTTCTCGCACTCCATCCACTCGAACGCCCGGGTCAACTCGGTCTTGTCCTCGGGGTAGTCCAGCGGCTGGGTGGTGAACTTGATGTGGTCCTTGACGTACTCCGACGGCTTGCGCTTGATGTCCAGCCACGACTTGCGGGCTTCGTAGATCGCGTCCATCCGCCACATCAGCGGCAGGATCCACGTGAATGCGTGCTCCACCAATACGATTCGCAGTGTCGGGAACCGGTCGAAGAGGCCGTCGAAGACCATGCTCATCACCTGGTTCGCGGCCAGCAGCGAGTAGGTGACCATGAAATCGTGGTTGTAGCTGGGGAACCCGACCGGCGGGATCGGCAGTTCCTCGTGGTGGCTGCGCGACAGGTGGCAGCTCACGGTGATGTCGTGTTTGGTGGCGGCTTCCCAGATCGGGTTGTACTTGGGGTCACCCCACGCCGGACGGGGTTCGGCCTTGATCAGGATCTGTCCCATGTAGGGGTGGCCGGCCCAGCGCTCGATCTCGCGAGCGGAGTCCTCCGGCGCTTCGATCGCCGCGCAGATCGAACCCCTCCAGCGCTCGTGCCAGTTGTTGTGACTGTCCAGCCAGTGGTTGTCCTGCCAGTCGTTCAGGGCACAGCTCATCGCGTGGTTCACCTCGGGGAAGCGCGCCGGGTAGGCGGCCGGCTCGAGGATGGCGATGTCGGCGCCGGCCTCCATGATCAACTGCTTGAACGCCAGATCGGGGTCGCTGCCCGCGAAGTTGCCGTCCGACGGAAACGTGTCCACCCGCATCGCATACGCGTGTGCGTAATCAGGCGCGTCGTAGTAGATCTGGTCCCCGACCCGGCGCGTCAGGAAGTACTTGCTGCGCCACGGCTCGGGGATGTACTGCGTCAGCTCGCCGGCCCTCGGCGTCGGATGCACGTCGGAGTCGACGCAGCGAACCGCGATGCGCTCGGCCGCGGGCTTTCGCTCGTTCACTGTGACCGTCATAGTGGCCTCCCTTAACGAAGTCTTCTCTTACTGTGCGCTGACGCCGGCCCCGACGTCTATGCCGTAGAGCTCCGCGGCATTTCGCCAGCAGAGCTTGTCGCGTTGTTCCGCCGAGTACGAACTGGGCACCCTCAGCTCGTTGAGCTGCCAATGCGGGTAGCTCGACCCGTACATCACCATGTCGTCCTTGCCGGTGAAGTCGAGCCATTCACCGGCGAATTCGACGTCGCCGGGCCCGTCCATCGCGCCCTGGATGAAGTAGGTGTGGCCGGGCAGGTAATCGCTGGGCATCTTCGGCGCCCACGGAGTCTGCTCGAGGTGGGGGCGACCGAAGCAGTCCATCCGCCACATGAACGGCGTCAGCAGGTCACCGGCCCCGTCGGCCCAAACGAACTTCAGCGTGGGCATCTTCTCGAACACCCCTTCGACGATCAGGTTCATGAGGTGATACAGAAAGTTCAGCGCCATGAAGCTGACGTAGTGCTCGTAGGTCCTCGGAACTCCATTCGGTGTCGGCGCGTACTGCACGCCCGCTCCGACCTCGATGTGCACCGCGACTGGAAGATTCGCCGCCGCGGCCGCTTCCCACAACGGCCAGTACTGAGGTTTGCCGTAGAGCTCTCGCGACTGCAGCGGGACGCCGATCTGTACGACGCGTGGGTGGTCGGCGTATTTCGCGATGTCGCGCAGCGCTCCGGTGACGTCGTCGGGATTGACCCGGATGGTGCCGCGGAACCGGTCGGCGTAGGAATTGTCCTCGAGCCAGCGCGACACCATGAGCTCGTTGTGCGCCGCCGCGATCGCGGTGCCGAGATGGCGGTCGGGCATGATCCCCCGCGTCATCGGGTGCAGGATCGCGATGTCGACGCCGCGTTCTTCGAAGAGCTGCCGGCCGACGAACTCGGGGTCCGATCCGGGATAGCGGCGTTCACCTTCGGTGTCGGGGGCGTACTCGCCGCCGGGGGCGCCGTACCAGTCCATTTCGTAGTCCGGGAATCCGCGGCTCTTGAACGGCTCGCGCATGAAGCCGCGCAGGTCCTTGTTCGACTTGCTGAAGATGTGCACGCTGGCATCGATCACGGGTGTCTTACCGAGCTGGCTCTCCTCGGGAAGTGTGTTCACTCAAGGCCTCCGATGTCCATCCGGGTGGCCGGAGCGCACGAGGGGCTGTGACATGCGCCGGCACCGGACATAAAGCCATAGTAAAGGCTTGTTCTTCAAAGGCAAGAATCTTGTTCTCCAGCAGAACGCTTACTTCTTCGCAGGTCAGGGTGTGCGCTGGTCAGTCGCTTGGCGCCCGGGCCGTGAAACGAGGTAGTCGAATCCAGAGAACGGTTACAGCATCTAACGAGAATGTTATTCTCGTGCCAACCCACGACGTAGTGACGAGGTCCTCGGGAGGCCACACGTGTTACTGGAATTCGACGCCGATCAGCGGCTGTGGCAGGAGACCGTGCGGGACGCGGTCACCAAGGCTTGCCCGGCGTCCCTCGTTCGCGGAATCGCCGAGAACGGCGAAGACCCCATGCCGCTGTGGAAGACCTACGTCGACGCGGGCTGGACCGAGCTCAACGATCCGGAGAACGCCGTCGAACTCGCGATCGTGGCCGAGGAATTGGGCCGCGCCACCGATCCGACCCCGTTCCTGGCGACATTGACCCAGTTCGCGCCCCTCGCCGGTGACCGGTTCGATCCGCAGCTGGCCGGCACGGCCGTGTACAGCGGGGTGACCGCTCATCGCGACGCCCAGGGCTGGGTCCTGAATGGAACGGCGCATCACGTACTCGACGGTGACCGCGCCGAGAAGCTCGCAGTGGTCACCGGGGCCGGGGTCTTCGTCGTCGACGCCGGCGAGGCCGCCACCCGGCGCAGCGACGTCTTCGATCCGGTGCTGCACGTAGCGGAGGTCACCTTCGCCGGTACGCACGTGCCCGACACCGACCGCGTCCCCGTCGACACCGAAAAGGCCCGGCACGTGGCCCTCACCGGCATGGCCATCACGACGGTCGGCGCCTGCCAACGCATCCTCGATCTGGTGCTCGAGCACGTGAAGCAGCGTCAGCAGTTCGGTGTGGCGATCGGAACCTTTCAGGCCGTGCAGCACAAGGCTGTCGACATGCACGTCGCGACCGAGCGTGCCCGCGCGCTGTCCTACTTCGCCGCCTTGACCATCGCAGCCGACGACCCTCGACGCCGGCTTGCGGCGGCGATGGCCAAGGCATCGGCGGGGGAGGCTCAGGCATTGGTGTTTCGCCACGGCCTGCAGCTGTTCGGCGCCATGGGATTCACGTGGGAGAACGACCTGCAGTTCGCGCTGAAGCGAGCCAAGGCCGGTGAACTACTGCTGGGCGGGGCGGCGGAGCATCGTGCGGTGATCGCCGCGGAATACAGGATTTCCTAATGCAATTGACCTTCGATTCCGATGTCGAGGAGTTCCGCGCCGAGTTCGCGGCGTTCCTCGACGAGCACCTGCCCTCGGAGAGCGAGACCCAGGAGCGACCGAAGTCGGTGTCGCACATGCCCCAATGGGCGCGTGACTGGCAGCGGCTGTTGTTCGACAACGGCTGGTTGCTGCCCTCCCAGCCACCAGAGTTCGGTGGCCGCAATGCAACGGTGTTGCAGCAGTTCGTGCACCTCGACGAACTGTGCCGACGGCGCATTTACCACAGCTTCAACCCGCAGGGCGTGAACATCGTTGCGGCGTCGTTGATCTCCTTCGGTTCCGACGAGCAGAAGCACCGTTGGGCGGTGCCCGTGTTGCGCGGCGAGATGACCGCATCCCTCGGCATGAGCGAGCCGAGCGCGGGGTCCGATCTGGCGTCGCTGCGCACCCGAGCTGAGTTTTTCTCTGATGCCGACGAGCCCTACTTCGTGGTCAACGGTCAGAAGGTGTGGACGTCCGGCGCACACGACGCCGACTTCCTGTTGACGTTCGTGCGCACCGATCCCGATGCCCCCAAACACAAGGGCATCAGCGTGCTGATCATCCCGACCGACACTCCCGGTGTGGTGTGCCGGCCCTTCGCCGACATGTGCGGTGAGGACAATCTCGACTTCAACGAGGTGTTCTTCACCGACGTTAAGGTGCCGGCCGAGAACCTCGTCGGCCCGTTGAACGGCGGCTGGTCGGTCGCCAACGGCTCTCTCGGCCACGAACGCACCATGATGTGGCTCGGCTTCGCAGACCGGATCGACAACATGATCGCCGATTTCCGGCCGCGCACCGAGCTGGAGCGCGACCAGTACGCGACGACGATCATGGACTATCAAGCGCTGCGTGCCATGGGTTCGGCGGCGCTGGCCCGCGCCGCGCGCGGCGAGATGGACACCGCGTCGGTGTCGGTGCTGAAACTCTTCGGTTCTGAAGCCGAACGTCAGGCGTTCGAGAACGCGTTGACCGCCGCGGGAGCCGAGGGCCTCACCCACCCGTCGACCACGGGTCCTTACGAACACATGAACCTGGACCACTACTTCGTCAGCTGGTTCGAGCGCTACGCGCGCAGCTTCGGCGGCACCATCGCAGGCGGCACGTCCGAGATCCAGCGCAACATCATCGCGCAGCAGGTGCTCGGTCTGCCGCGGCGCTGATAAGTGACCGAGTCCGCTCCCACCCGAACCCACCCGGCGACGCTGCTCATCGACCGGCCCCACGTCGGCGTTGTTCTGCTGCAACTCAATCGGCCCAAACAGCTCAACGCGATCAACGAGGCGATGCGCGACGAGTTGATCGCGACGCTCGCCACCATTGGCTCCGACGTATCGGTCCATGCCGTCGTGATCACCGGACAGGGGCGCGGATTCTGTTCGGGGATCGACGTCCGCAACTTCTCGCCGAAGGCACTGGAGGCCTCGGATCCCGCGATCGAACGGTTGCGGTTCCAGGAAGCGATGGCCGCTCTGCCACAGGCGATCCGGAATCTGCCCCAGCCCGTCATCGCCGCGGTGAACGGCCCGTGCGTGGGCGCGGGCTTCGCGCTGTGCCTGTCGTCTGACATCCGGATCTGCTCGACATCCGCGACGTTCGGCAACGGTGCGATCCTGCTCGGGTTGTCCGGTGCCGAAATGGGCATGAGCTACCACCTGCCCCGGATCGTCGGCACCAGCGTCGCCGCCGACTGGATGATGACCGGCCGCACGGTGACGGCGGCCGAAGCCGACCGTCGCGGCCTGGTCAGCCAGGTGCTCGAGCCGGACGAACTGATGCCGCAGGCACTCGAAATCGCCCGCGCCGTTGCGGAACTCCCGCCCTTCGGCACGCAGCTGACGAAACGCGCGCTGCAGGTGAACACCGACGCGACGTGTTTCGGCGCGGCACTGGAGCTCGAGAATCGCAACCAGGTGCTCAGCCACGCCACGGACGAAGCCGAGGCGCGGCGGCGACCGAAGTGATCGCGGTACGGAAAGGCGGTACTCGATAGTGGCGTGGGACTTCTCCACCGATCCCGAATGGACGGAGCAGCTGGCCTGGGTAGAGCAGTTCGTCCGCGAGGAATGCGAGCCCATCGACTACGTGGTCAAGGAGTCGCACGACCTCAATGACCCCGTGCGCCAGGCGCTGGTCCCGCCACTGCAGGACATCGTCAAAGAGCGTGGGCTGTGGGCCACCCACCTCGGCCCGCATCTCGGCGGACCCGGCTACGGACAGGTGAAACTCGCGCTGCTCAACGAGATTCTCGGGCGATCGGAATGCGCACCGATAGTGTTCGGATCCCAGGCACCCGACTCCGGCAACAGTGAGATCCTCGCGCACTACGGCACACCGGAACTCAAGGAACGGTATCTCGAGCCGCTGCTGGACAACCGGATCGTGTCGTGCTTCTCGATGACCGAACCGCAGGGCGGCGCCGATCCCAAGGTATTCACCACCATGGCAGTGCAAGACGGCGATCATTGGGTGATCAATGGTGAGAAGTGGTACTCCTCGTTCGCGTCGATGGCGTCCTTCATCATCGTGATGGCGATGACCGATCCCGACGCGCCGCCCTACCAACGCTATTCGATGTTCGTCGTGCCCGGAGACACGCCGGGCATCAACGTGCTGCGCGACGTCGGCCTCGGCTACCAGCCGCCAGGCGGCGGACGCGAAGGCTACGTGCGGTACGAGAACGTCCGGGTACCCGCCGACCACATGCTCGGTCCTCGCGGTGGTGCGTTCGTGGTGGCGCAGACCAGGCTGGGCGGCGGTCGCATCCACCACGCCATGCGCACAGTCGGACTAGTGCGGCGGATCTTCGACATGCTGACCGAGCGGGCCGTCTCGCGTTACACGCAGGGAGAGCTGCTCGCCAACAAGCAGATGGTGCAGGAGATGATCGCCGACTCCTGGATGGAAATCGAGGCCTACCGCCTGCTGACCCTCCAAACCGCCTGGAAGATCGACAAATACAACGACTACAAGGCGGTACGCGGCGATATCTCGGCGGTGAAGGCGATGATGCAGAAGGTGCTGCATGACGTCTCGGCGCGCGCCCTTCAACTGCACGGATCGCTGGGCACCTCGCATGAGATGCCGTTCGTGCAGTACATGACGGAATCGTTCGTGCTCGGGCTGGCCGACGGGCCGACCGAGGTGCACAAGGTGACACTGGCGCGGCTGTTACTCAAGGACGTCAAGCCTGCACCGGACGCATTCCCGTCCGAGCACCTGCTGCGGCTGCGGGAAGCCGCTGAGGCGAAGTTCGCCGACAAGCTCGCAGGCATTGCGCGTACCTAGGAGGGCACGATGACGTGTGACGGCAAGGTGGCCCTGGTCACCGGCACCAGCCGCGGGTTGGGCAAGGCCATCGCGAAGCGTCTGGCGGCAGAGGGGGTCACCGTCGCCCTCACCGCGCGCACCGCCGAACCCGACCCGAAATATCAAGGTTCCCTCAGCCAGACGCTGGCGGAAATCGAACAATCGGGCGGATCGGCGATCACCGTCGCCGCCGACCTCGCCAAACCCGAAGACCGCGAACGGATGTTCAGCGAAGTCGTGGAGAAGGTCGGCGCACCCGACATTCTCGTCAACAACGCGGCCGTCACATTCCTGCGGCCACTAGACGAATTCCCCGACCGTCGCGTCCGTCTGATGATGGAGATGCACGTGCTGGCCCCGCTGCACCTCACCCAAATGGCGATCCCCGCAATGCGCGAGCGTAAGCGGGGGTGGGTCCTGAACGTGACCTCCGTCGGCGGCGATCTGCCTGACGGACCGCCGTTCTCCGCGTTCGATCGCGAGGCGGGTTTCGGCATCTACGGCACAGCGAAGGCCGCGCTCAACCGGTTGACGAAAAGCCTTGCGGCCGAGCTGTACGACGACGGCATCGCCGTGAACGCCGCAGCACCGTCCAACCCCGTCGCCACCGAAGGTGCGGGTGCACTCGACCTCGCCAAGACCGACACCGAAGACATCGAGCTCATCACGCAGACGGCGTTCGTGTTGTGCACGGGCGATCCGAAAACGCTGACCGGCCGTATCGCTCACACGCAACCGTTCCTGCGTGAGGTCGGCTGGCTGTGAAGGTCCAGCCCGCTGCGTACCTGCGGACCACACTTCCGCTGGACCTCTCGGTACTGACGCAGCTCGACAGCGGCCGTTACCACTCGATCTGGCTGCCCGATCACATGGTCAGCTTCTGGCCCGACTCGATCTGGACTCCTGAATTCACCGACCTGGCAACGGTTTCTCCGTCGCCGCACCGCCACCTCGACGCCATGGCGGTGGCCGCGGCGGCGGCAGTGCTGACCGAGAACGTACCGCTGGTCACCAGCGTGATCGATACCGTGCGCCGTCATCCGGCGCTGCTCGCACAGAGCGCGCTCACCATCGACCATCTCGCCGAGGGCCGTTTCGTGCTCGGCCTGGGCAGCGGCGAGACCGAGAACACCGTGCCCTACGGATTCGACTTCACCAAACCGGTCAGCCGATTCGAAGAGGCGCTGCACGTCATTCGGCTGCTCTGGGACAGCGACGGCCCGGTCGATTTCGACGGGCAGTTCTACCACCTACGCCATGCCCGGCTCGACACCGAGCCGTATCAGGGTGCCACCCCGCCGATCTGGATCGGAGCAAGCGGGCCGCGAACCCTGGAGATCGTCGGCCGCTACGCCGACGGGTGGTGGCCCACCGGCGCCTGGGATCCCGACGACTACGCCCAAAAGCTCGCCACCGTAAGGGCTTCGGCGGAGCGGGCCGGCCGCGATCCGATGGCCATCACGCCGTGCTACATCCAGGTCTGCCTGATCGGTCGCGACGCCGCCGCCCTCGCCGAGATTCTCGACGCGCCGCTCGTCAAGGCGTTCCTTCTGCAGGTATCCGCCGAACTCCTGCGCAGCCTCGGCTTCGAACATCCGATGGGGGAGCACTGGCGTGGCTACCAGGACATCGACCCGGCGACACTGACCCGCGAGCGCGTGGTCGAGTTTCTCGACCGGGTCGAGCCCGAATCGATTCTCGCCGTTGTCCCACACGGCACGCCGAAGCAAGTGGCGCAGGAGATCAAAAACTATGTCGACGCGGGCCTTCGCGTGCCCAAGATCCTGGATTATGGCGGTATGGCCGGACTCTCGTACTCCGCCGCGTCCGCGGAGAACGTGCGCGACGTCGAGGACGAACTGATGCGCCTGTGCGGAGACGTCCAGTGAGTGGCGCGCTCGACGCGGTGAACGGTGCCCTGAACGCGCAGAAGATGCTGAACCGGGCGCAGGCCGGCACCGGTCTGACGGACTACGGCGACGCCACGCTGCCGCAGCGATTCGCCACGGCCGTCGACCTTCTCAACGGCATCGGCTTGGACGCCGACGGTAGGGCGCGGGCTGAGGACGTATGCCACTGGCTGCTCACCTCGCGACTGGAGTTCTTCGAGGACCGACACCGGTATCCGGTCGCCGACGAAGTGATCGAGCGGCCGATGTTCGTGACCGGCGAACCGCGCTCGGGCACCACCCTGATGCACGCCCTGATGTCGGTGGATCCCGATGCGCGGGCGCTCCGGTTCTGGGAGGTGATGTATCCGTCCCCGCCACCCGGAATGGCCGGCGATGACGACCCTCGCCGGGAGCGCGCCGACGCAGACTGGCGCGAGATCAACGCACAGATGCCGAAATGGCTGCACAGCCATCCCTACAACGACATGCTCGGCGCGGGGCTGCCGGAGGACGAACGCACCTGGGCCTTCGACTTCCGCGTGATGACACCGACCGCGTGGTGGCGGGTTCCGATGCAGACGGTGGTCGGGGGTCTGCCCACCGATGACGCCGCACAGTACCGCATCCACAAGGCGATGCTGCAACAGTTCCAGTACGGACGTCCGCGCAAGCAGTGGGTTCTGAAGGGATTCCACGGCTTTCGTCTGCGGGAGTTCTTCAACTGCTATCCGGACGCGACCCTGCTGTGGCTGCACCGAGACCCCGTGCAGGTCGCCGCGTCGCGCACGATGATGATGGCCGACATCCTCGAAGGCATCGTCGGCCCGATCGACCTACAGCAGGCGGCGAAGACGCATCTCGAGTTGACGCGGGCAAGCATCGCCAACACCATGACCAACCCGCTCACCGACGATCCCCGGATCCTGCACGTGCGCTACACGGATTTCCTTGCCGACCCCGTCGGCACCGTCGCCCGCTACTACGAATTCCGCGGCCGGACCCTGAGCGCCGATGCCCGAACGGCCATGCGCGCCTATCTGGAGAACAACCCGGGCGACCGGCACGGGAAGTTCCGCTATTCGACCGAACTCCTCACCGACATCGGTGAGGATCTCGAGGCGTTGCACGAAGAATTCCAGCCGTTCCGTGATCGATTCGGTGTCGCAATCGAACAGCGGAGGTGAGGGTGCATAGTCGGCTATCGGTGCACAGTGTGACGTTTCTCGGCACGCCGTTCGCCGAGCAACATTCGATGTGGTCCGCACTTGGACTCACCCGGCTGAGCCTGATCGATTCCCAGCTGGGTGAACCCGGGCTGGTGCCGCTCATCGAGCAACACGGCTACTCGGTCGACACCGTGTACCACCTGTTCGAGTCCGGCGACCGGCTGTCCCGCGTCATCGAGAACGCCGCCGCTCTCGGAACTCGCGTGGTGTACATGCTGACGGGCGGTCGAGGTGAATTGGACTGGGGCCAGGCCGCCGAACGCTTCTGCGCGGCGGTCGCTCCATGCCTACGTGAAGCAGAGCACGCCGGCGTCGCACTTGCCATCGAAAACGCATCCGCTCTCTATGCGGACATCCACATCGCGCACACCCTGCGCGACACGATCACACTGGCCGAGATGGCGGGCGTCGGTGTCTGTATCGACTTGTTTCATTGCTGGGCCGAGGCCGACCTGGGCGGTCTCGTCGAACGCGCGCTGCCGCGGACGCTGCAAATTCAACTCAGCGACTACGTCCTCGGTGACCGGGCACTCCCGGCCCGCGCCGTCCCGGGGGACGGGACGATCCCGATCGAGCCGTTCCTCCGGCAGGTACTCGCCGGCGGCTACAGCCATGGCTTCGATCTGGAGTTGATCGGCCCTCGTATCGAGGCCGAGGGCCGTTTCGAGGCGGTGCGTCGCGGCTGCGAGATGGTATCGACGATGCTGAAACGACTTGGTGTGTAGGGGATAACTGTGGCGCTTGGAGACGGTTCTGATGACGCTGCGCTGCACGCCGCGTGGATCGACTTCTGCGACCGTCTCAAGGTGGCCGGCGAACGGGTCTTCAAGGATCTGAACCCCACCTCGGGTCTGCAGCGGGCCGACGGCTTCAGGTTCTTGACGCAGAACCTCGGTCAGGCCTTCGATCTGGGGCTGGAGACCAGGGACACCCGCTATCCGGCGATTCATACGTTCTGCAATCCCACGCGCAAGCTCGGCGGCGACTGCGCCGACTTCCTCTATCAGCAGGCGTGGATCGACGGCGAATCGACGTATCGCGTCGTCGGAAACCGCGGCACCGCACGATTTCTCAACATCACCGTGCAGGGACCGCGATCCGACGGTCCTGGCGTACTCCACGAACCATTCGGCGACGTCCCGGAGGCCAATCTGTTCGGCCACGAGCTCACGTCCGCCGACGACGGCAGCTTCGAGGTCTGGGTCGGCGGCCAGCAACGCGGGACGAACTGGGTACCCACCACGGCGGGGTCGCGCAAGTTGTTCATCCGCCAGGGTTTCGACTCCTGGGACGAGCGGCCTGCTCGCCTACAAATAGAACGTGTCGGCATGGATACTCCCAAGCCTGCGCCGACTCCCGTGTCGATGATCGACGCGATGGGCTGGGCGGGTGACTTCGTCACCGGCCTGATGGACGATTGGCCGGAGTTCCCGTTCCGCTACGGCGGGGTGGACGCCGCGAATCCCAACCGTTTTCCGGCCGCCGGCGCGACCGACGCCGATGCGAAACGCGGTCGCGCCGCGACCAATATGCATTGGGTGCTGGCCGCCGACGAGGCGCTCATCATCGAGTTCGACGCGCATGAGGGCCTGTGGATGTTCACCAATATGGGTGTCTTCTTCAACAGCATGGACTACCTCTACCGGCCGGTGAGCTACACGCCGAGCCGCACCGCGGTGGACAGCGACGGCAAGGTGCGGCTGGTGCTGGCGCACGATGATCCGGGCTATCACAACTGGATCGACACGCAGGGCTTCGAGCGGGGCAACATCACCTACCGGCACATGCTGGAGGGTGAGCCGGCCGAGTTGTACACCCGGGTGGTCAAGCGCGCGCAGCTCGCCGATGCGCTGCCACCCGCGACCGTGACCGTCACTCCCGAGGAGCGCGTCGCGCAGATGTGGGCGCGGTTCAACGGAATTCGGCAACGTTACGTCTTGTGATTTCGGTGCGCATACGGTCGCTGAGCGGTCGTCCGCGCACCGAAATCGCCTATAGGCGTTGGAGTCTGAACGTCCAGAACTGCTGTCCGGGCGGGCCGTTGAAGCAGCCGACGTCGTAGTTCGAGGTGATGGTGCCGGTCAACGAGGTGTCGTCCCACACATAGGTTTCGTGGGTGGGCATGGCGTAACCGGGAAGGCACTGCAGACCGTCGGACACGTCGACCTTGAGCGTCCACTGGCCGTTGGCCAGGTAGGCGTTTCCCTGATAGTAGTTGTAGAACTTCAGCCGGGGCGCCGCGCTGATGTACCTGCAATCCGGTTCTCCGGCGCCGCATCGCGCGACGAACCAGAACCACGACGCCCGCTCGTACCTGTTGGTCTGGAGATCGTAGTTGCCGTAATTCCAGAAGGCGTTCGCTGGTGGCGCGACCACCGTTGCCAGCGTCATGAGGACGGCGGCGGCCACCGCGGCCAGGACCTTGACGGATTTCATCGCGTCCTCCCAATTCCGTTCGCCGGTGCCTATCAAACCATCTCGTAGCAAATCTCGGTTCCGATCAGTCGATGACGACAGCGTCCTTGTGTTCGGTGATGGGTCGGGCCGGATGCTGTTCATCGCAGATCCGCTGAAGTTTCTCCAGCGTCTCGTCCAGTCCCGGACCCAGTGGCTTGCCCGGCGTGAACGTCGCCGGCAGATGCTTCATGCCCTGGATGACACCGATGGTCTCGTAGTGTTCGGTGCCCTCGGGGTCACAGACGTAGTCGGGCATGCGGTCCAGCACCGCGGTCAGCATCGACTTGAAGACCGTGCGGGCGACGTTGGAGCCCACGCAACGGTGAACACCGATCCCGAAGCTGAAGTGACGGTTGCCCTTCCGGTCCATGATGAGCTCGTTGGGCTTTTCGAAGACCGACGGGTCGCGGTTGGCCATGGCCCACGAAATCCACAGTCGCTCGCCTTCTTTGAATTTCGTGCCCTCGACCTCGACATCGTCGGCGAAGGTGCGTCCGTCGCCCGGTGCCGGCGTGTAAAAGCGTAGGAACTCCTCGGTGGCCGGGTTCAGCAAGGTCTCGCGTTCGCGGCTGAGCAGCTCGCGCTGGTCCGGGTTCTCCGACAGCCACTCCAGCGAGTGCGCGGTGAGCGCGGTGGTGGTGTCGAAGCCGCCGCCGATGATCAACCCGAGATTGCCGAGGATCTCCAGGTCAGGGGCCGGTTCACCGTCGATACGCAGTTGCAGCAGTGCGTTGATCAACCCGGGCCGCGGGTGCTCGCGGACCTCCATCATGGTGGTGATCATGTCGATACCCATCTGGCGGTTCATCTCGGCGACGCGGGCGGCGTCGGGCGAATGCTCCGGGGTGGATACCGAGAGGTGCGCGGGCTCGCTGTAGACCGGCCACTTCTTCAGTTCGATGCCCATCATCGCCAGCGTCAGCACCGCGGGCACGATGTTGGCCAGGTCGTCGACGAAGTCGATGCGGCCCGACTCGATCTTTTCGTCGAGGGCCGCCCGGGTGATCTCGTCGACGAACGGTTGCCATCGCCGGACCGCGGCAGGGGAGAGGTAGGGGTTCAACGTGCCGCGGTAGATGCTGTGCTCGGGTTCGTCCATCTCCAGGATGCCGCCCCGCACGACCGTGGCTCGTTGCGCCTTTGGGATCGTTATTCCCTGATAGCCCTTTCGCTCTCCGTTGATGTCGTGATCGTTGGACACCACCGGACAGCGAGCCAACTCGAACACGTGCTTGCTGTCGGCGGCAACCCAATGTCCGTCGTAGACATCAGTCCAGGCCATCGGGCATTTGGACTGCATCTCTTCGGTGATCTTCTCGAACTGCACCCGATACTCCGGGGTGTGCCGGTCGAAGTGATACCGATTCTTCTTCCGCTCGTTGTCGGCGGCGCGGATGTCGTCGACAGTCAAGGCTTGTCTCCCTGCCGTTGAAGTGATCTCACTCTTCTATCGAGATGGCCTGCTCGGGGCACGACTGCACGGCTTCGCGTACCGCGTCCTCCTGGTCGGGCGGCACCACTTCGTGCACCGGCGAGGCAGTGCCGTCAATATCGCTGAGCTCGAAGGAATCTGGCGCGATCATCGAGCACAGCGTGTGGCCCTGGCAGCGTCCCGAGTCGACGAAAACCTTCACCGTGTCCCCTTCTCAGATAGTGCCCGCTCTTAAATGTGGTAGTCGTACCACTTCAGGTATCCGCCGGCATCGACGCGCTGCTGGGTGCCGGTGATGTACCGGGCCTCGTCCGATGCCAGGAAAAGCACCATGTTGCTGATGTCCTCGGGTTCGATCCAAGGCACCTTCATCGCCTGCTGGACGTAGAACACGGGTTCGGCGTCCGCCTTCGTCGGGTGCTCCAGGTCGGGACGGAACGACTTGTACATCGGCTCGCTCTGCAACATCGGAGTGTTGCAGTTCGTCGGGTGAATCACGTTCGCGCGGATGCCTCGTGGCGCGAGTTCGGCAGCGAGGTTGTGGACATACTGCGACAACAGGCGCTTCGAATGGAGATACGCGGCGCCACCGGGATCGGTGCCCGGGTTGTCGTTCTTACTGACGTCCATCAGGGCCGCGGTGGACCCGGTGGCGATGATCGACGCACCTTCGCGGAGGTGTGGGAGTGCCACGTGGATGGCGTTCATGGTGCCAATCAGGTTGGTATTCATGACGTCTACCCAGGCCGCCATGTCACCCGAGCCCTTCATGCCCGCGATTCCGGCCGACGTGACGACGATGTCGAGCCCGCCGAGCTCAGAAACACCTGCCTCGAGCGCGTGCTTCAGCTGCGCGGCGTCACTCACATCGACCTGCGCGGTGACGACACGCTGTCCCGTCTTCTCGACGAACTGCGCCGTCTCCTCCAGGTCCTCCGGTGTGGCCATCGGGTAGCCAACTGTCGCGAAATCTTCACATCGGTCGACGGCGATGATGTCGGCGCCCTCTTCGGCTAACCGGATGGCGTGACTGCGACCCTGTCCGCGACCCGCGCCCGTGACGAAGGCGACCTTTCCCTGTACTCGTCCCACTGAGATGTCCTTTCGATCTGGCTGGTGTTTGGTTACGTGTTCCGGCCGCCGTTGACGCCCAGGATCTGACCCGTGATGTAGCCGGCCTCCTCTGAGGCCAAAAACGCGCAGGCGGCCGCGATGTCCTCGGGCTTCCCGATGCGCCGCACCGGCGTCGAGTCGATGCTCTGCTGGACGGTGAGGTAGCCGCGCTCCTCGGACTTACGCAGCATCGGGGTGTCGATGAAGCCGGGCGGCACCGCGTTCACGGTGATTCCGCTGGGGCCGTACTCCAGGGCCAGTGACTTGGTGAGTCCGTTGACCGCCGACTTGGCCGCTACATACGGGGACATGAACGGCTGGCCGGAATGCGTGCTCGACGACGAGATGTTGACGATGCGCCCCCAGCCGGCCTCGATCATGTCGGGCAACACCGCCTGGATGCAGTGGAAGACGCCGTTGAGGTTCACGTCGACGACCCGCTGCCACTCCTCGAACGAGATGTCGGTGAATCGCTTGAACTTCTCCAGCCCCGCGGCGTTCACCAGAACCGTCACCGGACCGAGCTGAGCGCGCACGGCATCGAGGGCGGCGTCGACCTGAGCGCGGTCGGTGACGTCGGCGACGTACGAGTTGTCAGCGTCCGATGGATTGAGGTCCAGAATCGCCACATTCATGCCGTCCGCGCGCAACCGGTGCGCCACTGCCTGCCCGATGCCGGAGCCACCTCCGGTCACGACAGCGTTCTTCAACTCCACACCTGCCGGTCATGCATTAAGAATCGTCCTTCCGATTATGAGAACCGTACTCTCGGGTGTAGCAATCCCGCAAGACACGGTAGAGGTCAGATTCGCACAGGTGAGACGTTTCGTCGGCGATTGTCGCACCGTTAAGTGCAGGCAGTGAGAGTTCCGGTCTTTTCCTTGAGTTCTCTTGATACGAATGTATGATTCGCCGGTGATGAGAATGAAGTTTCCATCACATGGGCTGTGTGCTGAGGAGGATGATGCAGGAAACGACCATCACGGGTAACGGGTCAGCCGCCGACACCGCCGCACGCGGTGCCGATAGGCGACTGCTGATAGACGGGCAGTTACTCGATACGTCTCGGACGTTTCCCAGCCTCAACCCGGCCACCGGCGAGGTGCTCGGACACGCACCGGACGCCACCGTCGGCGACGCCCAAGCAGCGGTCGCCGCTGCGCGGCGCGCATTCGATGAGACCGACTGGTCGACCAACACCGAATTGCGGATCCGCTGCCTCGACCAGCTGCACCAGGCGCTGGTCGACCACCGCGACGAACTCGCCGCGCTGACCATCGCCGAGGTCGGCGCGACCGAAGCGCTGTGCCAGGGCGCTCAATTGGACCAGCCGATCGCGATCGTCCGCTATTACGCAGACCTGTTGAAGACCTACCCGATGACCGAGGATCTCGGGAACATCGAAAGCCGGGGCATGCAGCACCACCGTTGGGTGGAGAAGGAAGCGGGCGGCGTCGTCGCCGCGATCATCGCCTACAACTATCCGAACCAGTTGGCGCTGGCCAAGCTCGCGCCGGCACTCGCGGCGGGTTGCACGGTGATCCTGAAGTCCGCCCCCGACACCCCGCTGATCACGCTGGCGCTCGGGGAGCTGATCGCCAACCACACCGACATCCCCGCCGGCGTCGTGAACGTCCTCAGTGGCGCCGATCCCGAGGTCGGTGCCGCGCTGACCACCAGCCCCGATGTCGACATGGTCACCTTCACCGGTTCCACACCGACCGGCCGCCGGATCATGTCGGCGGCCAGCGACACCCTCAAGAAGGTGTTCCTGGAACTCGGCGGCAAGTCGGCGGCGATTGTGCTCGACGACGCCGACTTCAACACCGCGGCGCTGTTTTCGGCCTTCAGCATGGTCACCCACGCCGGTCAGGGTTGCGCGCTGACGTCGAGACTGCTGGTGCCGCGCAGTCATCATGACGAGATCGTCGAGATGATCAAGAACAATTTCGCATTGGTGCGCTATGGCGACCCAGCCGACCCCGGTACGTACATGGGTCCGCTGATCAGCGACAAACAGCGCGACAAGGTCGACGGCATGGTGCAGCGCGCCGTCGAGGCGGGCGCCACGCTGGTCACCGGAGGCGAGAAGGTCGACCCGGGCTACTTCTATACCCCGACGCTGCTGACCAACGTGGACCCCGACAGCGAGATCGCTCAAGAAGAGGTCTTCGGTCCGGTGCTCGTGGTCATCGCCTACGAAGACGACGACGATGCGGTGCGGATCGCCAACAACTCGATCTACGGGTTGTCCGGTGCCGTGTTCGGCAGCCAGGACCGTGCGCTCGCGCTCGCCCGCCGCATTCGGACGGGCACCTTCTCGATCAACGGGGGCAACTACTTCAGCCCCGACAGTCCGTTCGGCGGCTACAAGCAGTCGGGCATCGGCCGCGAGATGGGCACCGCGGGGCTCGAGGAGTTTCTCGAGTCGAAGACGTTTGCGACGGTGGTGAGCTGATGAGTGCGCCGCTTGACGGAATCCGCGTCCTCGAAGTCGCGATGTACGGCTTCGTGCCGTCGGCGGGCGCCGTACTGCGCGAATGGGGCGCCGATGTCATCAAGGTTGAGCACGCGGTGACCGGCGATCCGCAGCGCGGGCTGCGCCAGACCGGGCTGCTGCGGGTCGAGGGCGATCCCAACCCCAACATCGAACACGCCAACCGCGGCAAGCGCAGCATCGGTCTGGACATGTCGGTGCCCGAGGGCAAAGAGGTGCTGCTGGAACTGGCCAAGCGCGCTGACGTGTTCCTCACGAGCTTTCTGCCGGGACATCGACAGAAGTTCGGCATCGACGTCGAGGACATTCGCGCCGTCAACCCCACGATCATCTACGCCAGGGGCAGCGCGCTGGGACCCCGAGGCGAGGAGTCGGTCAAGGGCGGCTACGACATGACGGCGTTCTGGTGCCGCGCGGGTACGGCGGCCACCATCACGCCGCCGGGTACACCCGGCATGGTCGGTCCGCCCGGACCCGCCTACGGCGACACCATCTCGGGCACCAACCTCGCGGGCGGGATCGCCGCCGCACTGCTCAAGCGCGAGCGCACCGGTGAGCCATCGGTGGTGGACGTCTCGCTGCTGGGGAGCGGCCTGTGGTCGCTCGGGCACACCGTCGCGCTGACGAAGCATCTCGGTCAACGGATGGAGGCCTTCCCGCCAGGGACGCAAGGTTCGCCCTTCAACCCGCTGGTGGGCCTGTATCCGACCGCCGACGATCGCTACATCTCTTTTGTGATGATGCAGCCCACCAAGTTCTGGGCGGATGTCTGTAAGCACATGGATCTCGACGAACTCGCCGACGATCCGCGCTTCGCGACTGCCGAGTCGATCGCGGAGAACACCGCAACGGCCAACGAGATCCTCAGCGAGGCGATGCAGAAGCGCACCCTGCCGGAGTGGAGCCAGCGCTTCTCAACGCTGCTCGGACCGTGGGCGCCGGTGCAGGACACCCTGCAGGCTGTCGAAGACGCGCAGATCCGCGCCAACGACTATCTGGTGTCAGCGGGTGAACTCGAATTGGTCGCGAATCCAGTGCAGTTCGATGTGAGTCCACCCCAAACCGGCCCCGCTCCGGGATTTGCAGAGCAAACTGACGAAGTCTTGCTGGAACTCGGATTGGCTTGGGACCGAATCATCGAGCTGAAGACGGCCGGGGCCGTCACCTAGACAACGAGAGAGGCCAGGGATACAGCCCAAATGCCCAACGTCACTTCGATCGGCACCCAGGTGCCGCGCAGAAGGGGGTTATCCCCCGAAATCAGCGGTTCCTACGCGGGCATCGGCGTGATCGGCTATGAAGGTGTCGGATTCACCGAGGGGCTGCGGGGGGCTATAACTCATCGAATCCGACGGGACGACTGTCGCCGGGGAGATCTGTGGGGACTCAAATCAACTTGGTGCACAATGTCTTTCGGTCGGCGGGGGTGTCAGCAGTGACCATCGTGGGAGGAGCCACCTATGGCGCGGGGTAGCGGGCCGGAGCGGTGGTCGCCTGGGTTGCCTCAGCTGAGCAGCTTTGCAGGCCCGATGCAGGCTATCGGCGGTCTCTTCGCTATGTCGGCCGATGCGGTGCGATTTGTGTTCCGCAGGCCGTTTCAGTGGCGTGAGTTCCTGGAGCAATGCTGGTTCATCGCACGGGTCGCTTTGCTGCCCACGTTGCTCGTGGCGATCCCGTTCACGGTGCTGGTCAGCTTCACGCTCAACATTCTTCTTCGCGAGCTGGGTGCGGCCGATCTGTCGGGCGCGGGTGCGGCGTTCGGTGCGGTCACCCAGATCGGTCCGCTTGTGACAGTGCTCATCGTGGCGGGGGCGGGTTCGACGGCGATCTGTGCGGACCTGGGGTCGCGAACCATCCGTGAGGAGATCGAGGCGATGGAGGTACTGGGTATCAACCCAGTGCAGCGGTTGGTGACACCGCGGATGCTGGCCGCGGGTCTGGTCGCATTGCTGCTCAACAGCTTTGTGGTGGTCATCGGAATCCTGGGTGGCTATTCGTTCTCGGTCTTCATCCAGGACGTGAACCCGGGGGCGTTCGCGGCCGGTATCACGCTTCTGACGGGGGTGCCCGAGGTCATCATCTCGTGTGTGAAGGCTCTCCTGTTCGGCTTGATCGCCGGACTGGTCGCCTGTTACCGGGGGTTGAGCATCACTGGTGGTGGTGCCAAAGCGGTAGGCAACGCCGTCAACGAGACCGTGGTCTATGCGTTCATGGCGCTGTTTGTGATCAACGTGCTCGTCACAGCCATCGGCATCCGGATGACGACGGGGTAGCGGATGGGCACATCAACGGTTCTCAAGTCCAGGTTTCCGCGGACCTCGACCGCGGCGCGCCGTCCGGTGGAGTGGCTGGGCGGCATCGGCGACCACATGATCTTCTATGCGAAGTCGCTGGGCGGGATTCCGCATGCCTTCGTGCACTACCGCAAGGAGGTCATCCGGTTGATCGCCGAGATCTCCATGGGCGCAGGGACGTTGGCGATGATCGGCGGTACCGTCGTGATCGTCGGCTTCCTGACCTTGGCCGCCGGCGGCACGTTGGCCGTGCAGGGCTATTCCTCACTCGGCAACATCGGGATCGAGGCGTTGACCGGATTCTTGGCGGCCTTCATAAACGTGCGTATCGCCGCACCGGTGGTCGCAGGTATCGGCTTGGCGGCAACCTTCGGCGCGGGAGTGACTGCGCAATTGGGGGCCATGCGGATCAACGAGGAGATCGACGCGCTGGAATCGATGGCGATCCGGCCGGTCGAGTACCTGGTGAGCACGCGCATCATTGCGGGAATGATCGCGATCACCCCGCTGTACTCGATCGCGGTCATCCTGAGCTTCGTCGCCTCCCAGTTCACCACGGTGGTGCTGTTCGGCCAGTCCGGCGGGCTGTATGACCATTACTTCGATACTTTCCTCAACCCGATCGACCTGCTGTGGTCATTCCTGCAGGCGATCTTGATGGCGATCACGATCCTGTTGATCCATACCTACTTCGGCTACTTCGCCACCGGCGGGCCCTCCGGTGTCGGCGTCGCAGTGGGCAACGCGGTTCGCACCAGTCTGATCGTCGTCGTCTCGGTGACGCTGCTGGTGTCGCTGTCCGTCTACGGTTCCAACGGCAACTTCAACCTCTCCGGATAAGCGACTTACAGCCATGAATTCGATCACCGCGCGCGCACTGGCCGGCCTGGCCGGACTCGTCGCGATCGTCGTCGTATTCGCCTTGGGTATCGGTCTCTTCCGAGGCTCGTTCACCGAGACCGTTCCGGTAACGGTGGTCTCGGATCGTGCGGGTCTCGTCATGAACCCCGACGCGAAGGTGAAGATGCGCGGCGTGGAGGTTGGCAGGGTCGCCTCTATCGCGACGAGGCCAGACGGGCAGGCCGTCCTGAAGCTGGACATGAATCCGTCTCAGCTGCACCTGATTCCCTCGAACGTCGGTGTGGACATCACGTCGACGACGGTGTTCGGTGCCAAGTTCGTCGATCTCCTCCCTCCAGCGAACCCTGAATCGCAGAGACTGCACGGGGGACAGGTGATCGAGGGGCGGCATGTCACCACTGAGATCAACACCGTCTTTCAGCGCCTCGTCACCGTCCTGGACAAGATCGACCCCGCGAAACTCAACGAGACCCTCGGCGCGGTCGCGACGGCGTTCGACGGCCGCGGCGAGAAGATCGGCCGCAGTCTTGAAGACTTCAACGCGTTCCTGGCCAAGATCAATCAGAGCCTGCCGAATCTATCGCGCGACATCGAAGCGTCGGTCCCGGCGTTCACCGCCTACGGCGACGCCGCGCCCGACCTGATCGGAACCTTCGAGAATTCGATCCAGCTAAGCAATTCCATCGTCGAAGAACAGCAGGCTCTCGACGAATTTCTCATCAGCTCAATCGGTTTGGCCGATATCGGCAACGATGTGATCGGCGGCAACCGCCAGGCCCTGACGGATCTTCTGCACGTTCTCGTGCCGACCACATCACTGCTCGGCGAGTACCACGAGATGCTGGCCTGCGGCGTCGGCGCCCTGGTCCCCTTCGTGAATGCCGGAAATTTCCAGTATTCGCACATTTTGTTCAATGCCGGTCTCACACTGGGGACCGAGCGCTATCGCTGGCCCGAGGACCTACCCAAGGTCGCGGCTTCCACTGGAGGTCGGTCCTTCTGCAAGGAGTTGGGTCTGCCCGACGTCCCGCCTGAGTTCCGGGTGCCGTTCCTCGTCTCAGATTCCGGCTCGAACCCGTTCAAGTATGGAAACCAGGGGATCTTGCTCAACTCCGATGGACTCAAGCAGTGGCTGTTCGGTCCCATCCCGGGACCGCCCCGCAACAGTGCGATGATCGGAATGCCGGGGTGACGCGCATGCGGGGCACATTCATCAAGTTCGGGATCTTCGCGATCGTCATGGTGCTGCTGACCGCGTTCCTGTTCGCCACTTTCGCCGAAGTGCGGACCGGTTCGACCAACGACTACTCCGCAGTATTCGATGACGCGTCCCGACTGGAAACCGGAGACACCGTCCGGGTGGCGGGCATCCGGGTGGGCACGGTGCAGGAGGTGTCGCTGGACGCCGATCGCAATGTGCTGGTGAAGTTCGACGCCGGGCGGGACATCAAGCTGACGGACGGCACCAAGGCGCAAATCAAGTATCTCAACCTCGTCGGCGACCGCTACCTCGAACTCGTCGATGCGCCGGGATCGACAAAGATCCTGCCCGCTGGCGGCCAAATACCGATTGACCGCACGGCGCCCGCGCTGGATCTTGACCTGCTGCTCGGCGGGCTGAAGCCGGTCATCCAAGGCCTCAACCCGCAGGATGTCAACGCGCTGTCGGCATCGCTGCTCCAGATTCTGCAGGGCCAGGGCGGCACCATCGAATCGTTGTTCTCGCGGGCGTCGTCGTTCTCGAATGCGCTGGCGGACAACAGCGCCGTGATCGAGCAACTGATCGACGAACTCAAGACGACGCTGAAAACGCTGTCCGACGACGGGGACCAATTCACCGAGGCCATCGACAAGCTCGAACAACTCGTGCGCGGCCTCTCGGAGGATCGTGACCCGATCGGTGAGGCGATCACCGCACTCGACAACGGCACCGCCTCGTTGTCCGACCTCCTCGGCCGGGCACGGCCGCCGCTGGACGGCACCGTCGACCAGGTGAAGCGGCTCGCGGAATACCTTGACGCGGACAAGGCCACCTTCGACGCCACGCTGCAGCGTCTGCCCGATATCTATCGCAAGCTGGCCCGGGTGGGCTCCTACGGCGCGTTCTTCCCCTACTACATCTGCGGAATCGCCTTTCGGGCAAGCGATCTCGAGGGCCGTACTGTGCAGTTCCCCTGGATCAGGCAAGAGACGGGGAGGTGCCGGGACGAATGAACAAGTACCGCGGATCCTCTCTCATCAGGGCCGGCTTCATCGGCGTGGTGCTGATCATCCTGGTGATCATGATCGGCTTGCAGCCCGAACGCCTGTACTCGTGGGCCACCGCCCTGCGTTATCAAGCGGTGTTCACCGAGGCCGGAGGTCTTGCAGCCGGTAACGACGTGACTGTCTCAGGCATCAAGGTCGGCTCGGTGTCGTCGATCGAACTCGAAAACGGCGAGGCGCTGGTTGGTTTCACGATCGACGGCAAGTATGCGCTCGGTTCGGACACCACCGCGCACATCCGCACCGGCACGCTGCTCGGCGAGCGCGTGCTTGCGCTGGAGTCAGAGGGCAGCGGCACGTTGTCGCCGAATCAAACCATCCCGGTCACCAGGACGTCGTCGCCGTATTCGTTGACCGACGCGGTCAGTGAGCTGACCGCGAACACGGCGCAAACCGAGACCGACACTCTCAACCAGTCGTTGGACACGTTGGCACAGACGCTCGACCAGGTGGCTCCGGAACTGGGACCGACTTTCGACGGCCTGTCGCGGGTGTCGAAATCGCTCAACGGACGCAACGACAGCCTGGCCGAGCTGCTGAAAACCGCAGGCGATGTCACGGGAATCCTGTCCGAGCGCAGTCAGCAGGTCAACTCGTTGATTCTCAACGCCAACGACCTCCTCGGTGTGCTCAACGATCGGCGTCAGGCGATCGTCGACCTGCTGGCCAACACGTCGGCCCTGTCGCGGAATCTCACCGGTCTCGTCGCCGAGAATGAACAGGAACTCGCGCCGGCGCTGGAGAAGATGAACGCGGTCAACCAGATGCTGGAGAAGAACCGCGACAACATCACCAAGGCCCTCGCGGGGGTGCGCAAGTACGAGGTGACCCAGGGCGAGATCGTCGCCAACGGCGCCTACTACAACGCGCTTGTCCCCAACATCCAACCGGCGCAGCTGCTGCAGCCGTTCCTGGACTACGCGTTCGGCTTCAGAAACGGTGAGAACATCGGGCAACCGCCGGACACCGCCGGTCCGCGCGCGCAACTTCCGTTCCCCGTCAACGGGCTTCCACAACCAGGAGATCTCCCCGATGATGGCAACCCGTAAGCGCCTCGCGACATGGGTCGCCGTGCTGCTGGCCGTGGTGCTTGTGGCCGGAGCCGCGTTCCTGGTGCGCCAGGTCTTCTTCGGTCCAAACAAGATCACCGCGTACTTTCCGACGGCCACGGCCATCTATCCCGGCGACGAGGTGCGGGTGTCCGGCGTCAAGGTCGGCAGAATCGAGAGCATCCAACCCGAGGGCACGCAGACCAAGCTGGTCCTGGAGGTCGACCGCGACGTGCCGGTGCCTGCGGGCGCCAAAGCGGTGATCGTCGCGCAGAACCTGATCGCCGCACGGTATGTGCAGCTCACGCCGGCATATCGCGAGGGTGACGGGCCCACCATGGCCGACGGCGCGGTGATTCCCAGTGACCGGACCGCGGTCCCAGTCGAGTGGGATGAGGTCAAAACCCAATTGATGCGACTGGCAACCGAATTGGGGCCCAAGCCCGGCTCGCAGGGCGCGGTAACCGACACTTCCATCGGCAGGTTCATCGACAGCGCCGCCAACGCGATGGACGGCAACGGTGAGAAGCTTCGATCGACGCTTGCCGAATTGTCAGGTGTCGCAAGGATCTTCGCCGAAGGCAGCGGCAACATCGTCGACATCATCAAGAACCTGCAGGTCTTTGTCAGCGCGCTGCGCGACAGCAAGCAGCAGATCGTCCTGTTCCAGAACCGCCTGGCCAGCCTGACCAGCGTGGTGGACAACAGCAGGTCGGATCTGGACGCGGCGCTGTCGGATCTGTCTGTTGCGATCGGGGAGGTGCAACGGTTCGTCGCGGGCAGTCGCGAACAGACCGCCGAGCAGATCAGAAGCCTGGCCGCTGTCACCCAGAACCTGGTCGACAGCCGGCTGCCCCTGGAGAATGTCCTGCATGTGGCGCCCAACGCCATCGCAAACTATCTGAACATCTACTACCCGCCGACCGGCGGCGTGAGTGGGGCGTTCTCTTTCGTCAACTTTTCGAACCCGGTGTACTTCATCTGCGGCATGATTGGCGGCGTCGCCAATACCACTGCGCCCGAGACGGCGAAACTCTGTGAGCAGTACCTCGGTCCGGCGCTGAGACTGCTGAACTTCAACAACCTGCCACTGCCGATCAATCCATACCTGCGACCGAGCCCCAAACCGGAAAACCTCATTTACACAGACCCCAAGCTTGCGCCGGGCGGTACCGGGCCGGGTGATCCACTCGAGCCGCTGCCTGCGGTCTCGGCCTACACCGGTGCCGGTGACGTACCACCGCCGCCCGGATACGGGGGCGTCGGACTGCCCGATATGCCGCGCGGCCTTTACGGACACGACGAAGTGCCTTCGATACCGTCTCCCGCGCTGTTTCCAGGCGCGCCGATTCCGGGTCCGCCCAACATACAACCCGGACCGGGGACGCCTTCGGTCCAGAACATGTTGCTTCCGCCCAGCCCTGCCCCCCCGCCACCGGGTCCGTTGCTGCCTGCGGAAGGGACGCCGCCGTCATGATCCGTCGCAACGGTGTGAAGGTGATGGTCGTTTCGGGCTGCTGCCTGGCTCTGACGATGACGGGTTGTGCGTATCAGGGTGTGAACTCGCTGCCGCTGCCGGGTGCGGTCGGCCGCGGGCCCGACTCGGTGCAGTACACCGTGCAGGTCCCGAATGTCGCGACGCTGGAATCGAATTCGCCCGTCATGATTAACGACGTCATCGTCGGCAGTGTCGGCAAGATGACCGTTGACGCTTGGCATGCGAACGTCGAGATATCCGTCAAGCCGGATGTGGTCGTCCCTGCGAACGCCGTGGCCTCGGTCGGGCAGACCAGCCTGCTGGGATCGATGCATCTGGCGCTGAATCCGCCGCTGGACGAACAGCCGAGCGGTCGTCTACAGCCCGGTGCCACCCTGCCCTTGAACCAGTCGTCGACCTATCCGACCACCGAGCAGACGCTGTCGTCGCTGTCGACCATCGTCAACGCGGGCGGGCTTGGGCAGATCGGCGATGTCATCCACAACTTCAGCGCTGCGCTGTCGGGGCGGGAGCCACAGATCCGTGAATTGCTGACCCAGCTCAACGATTTCGTGGGAACGCTGGATGCCCAGCGCGACAACATCATCGAGTCCATCAAGCAACTCAACCGCGTGGCTGGAAAGTTCGCCAGTCAACGCGACGTGATCGACCGGGCGCTCAGAGAGATTCCGCCCGCGATAGACGTGCTGGTGAAAGAGCGACCGAACCTCACCACGGCGCTGCAAAAGCTGGGGACTTTCAGCGACACCGCGACCCAGTTGGTCAACGATGCCGGCGACGATTTGGTGAAAAACTTGCAAGGCCTCGAACCGGCACTCAAATCGCTCGCCGACATCGGCCCCGATCTCAGTCAGGCGCTGATCTTCGCGACGGCGTTTCCGTACGGCCCGGCATTCGCCGACAAGATCGCCAAAGGCGACTACATCAACCTCATGGCCACGTTCGACCTGACTTATCCGCGTTTCAAGCGCGGAATCCTGCTCGGCACCCGATGGGGTGATCAGAACGCCAAGCTCATTCCCGCCCCGGGCGATCCGTATTTCCTGAACTACGCCTACGACCCGATCATGGTGGGCGTCGCGCCGCCGCCAAGCGACCTGCCGCCCGCGCCCGATGCGGCTCCGGGAGCGCAGATCAACACCATGTTCGGGCCGGTGCTACCGATGGTTCCGCCGCCTCCGTCCAGACCGCAGTTCGGATCCGAGCCGAAGCTGGAGGGCTCGCAGATCTTCGCCGGTCCCTTTGGCGCCGAAGCGCCCGCCGGACCGGCACCAGCTGAGTTGCCGGCACCGCCGGCGGGAGCTGAATTGCCGGCACCGCCGGCGGGAGCTGAATTGCCGGCACCGCCGGCGGGAGCTGAATTGCCGGCACCGCCGGCGGGAGCTGAATTGCCGGCACCGCCGGCGGGAGGTGGTGGCTGATGCTGACCCGCTTCGTCCGCAACCAGCTGATCATCTTCACGATCGCATCGATCGTCGGCGTGACGGTGATGCTGTTCGCGTACATGCAGTTGCCGACACTGCTCAACGTGGGCCGGCTGACCGTCACGCTGGAACTGCCTGCTGCAGGCGGTCTCTACCGCTTCGCCAACGTGACGTATCGCGGGGTGCAGATCGGCAAGGTGAAGTCGGTAGAGCTCACCGAGAACGGTGCCGAAGCGGTGCTGTCACTCAACACATCGCCGAAAGTCCCCGCGGATCTCGAGGCAAACGTGCTCAGCGTGTCGGCGGTCGGCGAGCAGTACGTGGACCTGCGGCCACGCACCGATTCCGGTCCATACCTCCAGGACGGCTCACGAATCTCGGTGTCCAACACCACGATCCCGCAGCAGGTCGGCCCGATGCTGGACCAGGTCAGCGAGCTGGTTGACAGCATCCCCGGCGACAGGATCTCCGATCTGCTCGACGAGACATTCAAGGCGTTCAACGGCGCAGGGCCCGATTTCGGCTCGCTGATCGACTCCGGTGCGACGCTGACCGAGCAACTCAACAGCGTGTCGGATGAGTCGCGCGGTTTGATCGACGACAGTGGTCCGCTGCTGGATTCGCAGGCCGAGACAGCCGACTCCATCCGGACGTGGGCGCGCAGCCTGGAGGGGGTCACCGCCCAGCTCGCGCAAAACGATCCTCAGATACGCGCACTCCTGCAGCAGGGACCTGGCTTCACACAAGAGGTCTCGGCGCTGCTCAACCAGATCAAGCCGACGCTGCCCATCCTGCTGGCGAACCTGACCACGCTGGGACAGATCCTCGTCACGTACAACCCCTCGATCGAGCAGCTGCTGGTGGTTTTCCCCAATGCGCTGGCCGCCCAGCAGGGCTTTGGCCTCGGCAAGAACAACCCCACCGGGTATGCGCTGAGCGACTTCTCGCTCACCATCTCCGATCCGGTGCCGTGCACGGTCGGCTTCCTACCGCCGTCCCAGTGGCGTTCACCCGCGGACACCACGACCATCGACACGCCAGATGATCTGTACTGCAAACTGCCCCAAGACTCGCCGATCGGCGTGCGCGGCGCCCGAAACTATCCGTGCATGGGACACCCGGGTAAGCGTGCCCCAACCGTTGAACTCTGCAACGACCCCGAGGGCTACAAGCCCATTGCCCTCCGTCCTCATTCGACAGGGCCATATCCGATTGACCCCAACATCATTGCGCAAGGCTTCCAGGTCGATGACCGGGTCGACTTCCAGGAACGGATCTACGCACCGATCGAGGGGACACCCCTGCCTCCGGGCGCCGTGCCGTCGGGGACGCCTCCCGGTGTTCCCAATCCGCTGTACACGCCGATCGCACCGCCCCCGGCGGCGCCGCCGATGCCGCCACCGCCGCCGTCACCTGCACCCCTGCCGCCACCGCCGCCGGGCAATTCGGTGAACGGTGTGCCCATCCCGGCCGCGCCGGCTGGCGCTGTCGTACCCGCGCCGTCAACGGAGGTGCCACACGGCGGTGGAGCGCCGGTTACGCCGAGTGCGTTCCGCGGCAACGAATCCGGCGGACCCTCCGTCGCCGCGGTGCCCTACGACCCAGACACCGGTCAGTTCGTGACACCCGACGGACAGGTGCAGACTCTGACGAATGTCGCCACTGGTCATACTCCCAAATCGTGGAAAGACCTGCTGCCGACCTGATTTGCGCTAGGCGCCCTAGGCAATCTGCTCCAGCTTCATCGGTGTCTCGATGGCGAGGGGTTTGTTGGTGCCGCACGAGCCGCTGGGACTTATTGTGCGCTGGCGGCCCACCAGGAAGTTCGTGATCCTCTTGTTGGCTTCCTCGGCCACCACGTCGACGCCGGAGAACTGAAACCTCTGTTCACCGGGAGCGACGCCGCCGCCGGGGCAGAACTGCCACTCGGGAATATTGCGGTCGACCACCCAATAGGTGTTCGGATAGCCGTACCACAACCGGGCGGTCCACCCTGCCGAACTCGTTGCCGTACCTTCACATTCGACGGGGCTGACACAACTGGAAGACAGCGTCCACGTCTCGTCGATGGTCGGCATCTGCTTTTTCACATCGTTGACGAGCGCGATGTCGCCGTTCGCGTGGTAATGGTAGGTGCCGTTAAGTTCGACGCCGAAGTCCGATGCGCGGGCCGTTGGAGTGCCGCTGAGGGTCGCGGCGACGGTCAGTGCTGCTAGTGCGCCAGCGGCGATCTTGTGTCCACGCATGACTCTAGAGCCTATCTTGACCGGTAGCGATCCTCTTCGAAAGCGAGAATTTGATTCCCTCACATGTGAGAATGATCGGGTGCGATCCACCATCGCAGTGCTTGCTGCAGCCCTGACCGCAGGTTCGATCATCGCGTCGCCCCCGGCCGCGGCCGGACCGACCCAGTGCAACGAGCCCAGCTGTGTCCCGGGCATCAAACCGGGTGTCGTACTGGGCTCGTACTGCGGCGACAACACCAAGTACTACGTATTCGGTGTGACGTCGTGGGGCCGGCTGGTCTTTTGCGGAACGCCGAGAAGATACGAACCGCGCTGGTTCCGGTCACCGGAGATGCGCGGAATCAAGGACTACATGAGTGACTGCGCCGGCTACGACGGCGAGGTGGCCCAGGCGCCCGACGGCATGTTCCTCAGTTGCGTGACGCGCGAGGACGGCTTCCCGCGATGGGAGAGCGGCGAGCAGCTCAGGCCCGCCCCGGCAGGTTCCTAGCCGACGGGCCTGAACTCGATGTTGATCTCGGTCAGCCCGCGCAGGATGAACGTTGGCTCGTACTCGTAACGCCGCGCGTCGATCGGCCCGTGCTTCTCCTCGCTCACGGTGATGTCGGCCATCCGGTCGAGAATGCGCTCGATCGATACCCGGCCTTCCACACGCGCCAGGGGCGCGCCTGGGCACGAGTGAATGCCACGGCTGAACGCGATGTGCTCGCGCACGTTCTTGCGCTCGAGTGAGAACTCGTGTGGATTCTCGAAGCGGGCAGGGTCGCGGTTGGCGGCACCGGGACTCACCATCACCGTGGTTCCCGCGGGCACCGGGGTGTCGCCGAGTGTCGTTGTCTTGCGGGCCATTCGGAACACGCTCTTCACCGGGCTGTCCATCCGCAGGCACTCCTCGACGAACACGGGGATAAGCGTGCGGTCGTCACGCAGCTGCTGCTGGATGTCCGGCCGGTCGCTCAGCACCCGCATGGCCGCGCCGAGCAGCTTTGCGGTCGTCTCCTGTCCGGCCGCGAACAGGAACGTCGCGGTCCGCACCACATCGACCACCTCGGGGGTCGAACCGTCGGGATACTTCGCGGTCGCAATCGAGGTGAGCACGTCGTCGCGCGGGTTCTCTCGGCGTTCCTCGATGTACTGCGAGAACTTCTCGTCCGCCCACGCGAGCGGGTTCACGGCGATCACTTCGTGGTCGAGGCTGCCGATGTTGGTTCCCTCGCCTTGGGCGCCGAACGCCTGACGAAAATCCTCGTGGTCCTCTTCGGGCACGCCGAGCAGGTCGGCGACCACCAGAAGCGAGAACGGCTTGGCGTAGGCATTGAGGAACTCGCAGTGGCCCGCGGCGATGAATTCATCGATGTGGCGGTCGGCGAGCCGCCACATGAAGTCTTCGTTCTCCTTGAGGCGCTTCGGCGTCAGCAGGCGCGAAAGAACGGACCGCGCGTCGGTGTGATGCGGCGGATCCATCGTGACCATGTGCTCGTGCATGATGATCTCGGTGCGGTGCTCCTCGAGCTGCGCGCAGATGTCGTCACCCTCAGGCGTGAACGGCATCGGCGTGAAGGGCCCCATGACCGCGACGCAGGACGAGTAGTTCTCGGTGTCCTTGTAGACGGAGTTCGCCGCTTCCCAGCCGGTCACGGCGAGCACGCCGTTGTTGATCGGACAGCACACCGGATCCTTGCTGCGTACATGGTCGTAATACGGGTGAGGATCGGGCACCAACGACGGATCGGTGAAGTAGTCGACCGAGTCGAAATCTGTGGTCATCGTCTTGTGAGCCCTCCAAGGTCGGCGCTTACTCGCGTCGTGGGTGTGACTGAATCGGTCGCATCGACGAGCCGGCTAGCCAAATATGCTGAGCACCTGCTTAGCATGGCGTTAAGGTCAGGGTCAAGGACGCGCGGCCGGTCGGCACTACGATCGGCGTGTCGTAACACGCGACGTCGGAAAAGAGGACTGACGCCATGACATCGGTGCGAAGGATCGGGGCGCCGGAGGCGAAGAACCGGGGTGTGCTCCTCGATGCCGCCGAGCAGCTGCTTCTCGAGGAGGGCTACGCCGCGGTCACATCGCGCCGGGTCGCTGAAAAGGCCGGACTGAAACCCCAGCTCGTCCACTACTACTTCCGCACAATGGAGGATCTCTTCCTCGCGGTGTTCCGCCGGATGGCAGAAGCCGGGCTCAGTGTGCTGCAGACAGCACTGAAGTCGCCGCAGCCGTTGTGGTCGCTGTGGAGGTTCAGCACGCAGCCCGAGGCGACGAGGCTGACGATGGAATTCATGGGCCTGGCGAATCACCGCAAGGCGCTGCGTGCCGAGATCGTCTACCACGCGGAACGATTCCGGGCTGAACAGAACGCCGCGATCGCCGCCGCGCTCGATCGGTACGGCGTCGCATCCAATGACGTTCCGCCTGTGGTGTGGACGGTGTTCGCGACGAGTGTGTCCCAGGGGCTGGTGATGGAGCGCGCGCTGGGCATCACCACCGGTCATGCCGAGACGTTTGCGTACTGCGAGCAATGGATCCGCCGCCTGGAGGGCGAGCCACTTCCCACGGACGAGTGAATCAGCGTTCACCAGTTGCGGATTGAGCAGAGCGCGCCCTTGGGCCGTTGATCCGTCGCGACGACGACGCCGTCCACCGCGAGGATGCAATGAACATTGGGAGTCAGGCCGGGTTCGCCTTGCGCAACGACCATCGCCCATTCGTCGGGATTGGCCAGCTGCACGTCGAGATTCCATTGCTGATTCGGTCCGACGTCGGCCTCGACCTTCGGGGTGTAGGCGTAGGGGTTGTGGCTGTAGTCGGCCCAGTTCGGTGGGTCGACGTCGCGGTAGTAGATCTTCAGGTACGCAGGCCCCTCGGCGAACACCGTGTATTTCACGTTGTGTAGCGGAGCCTGAGCAGTCGCAGGCACGCTCGCCGCGGCGATGCCCGAAGTCGCCAGTACGGTTGCCGCAGCGAGCCGCAGCAACGCTGTCGGCGTCCAAACACGGGGTGTCGCCGGAAACTTCATTCCCCGAATTTTAGAACCATGTTTTCGCACGGTGGGCCGAATGCTCGATCTGGCTCAGACCGAAAGAATCGTCGCTGAGGCGGTACCCGGCGCGCCGTAGACCTGCGCCAAACCGACCTTCGGCTCCCCGGGAACCTGCCGGTCACCCGCCTCGCCGCGAAGCTGGCGCACCAACTCGTGGACCTGCCGCAGACCCGAGGCGCCGATGGGTTCGCCGTTGGCGATCAGACCGCCGTCGGTGTTGATCGGAATGGTGCCGTGGATCTCGGTGGCGCCATCGGCCAGCAGCTTCTCTTGTTCGCCGTCCGCGCAGAGCCCGGTCTCGGCCATGTGGATCACCTCGGCGCCCGCGTCGGTGTCCTGCAGCTGGGCGATGTCGACGTCGTCGGGACCGATTCCGGCCGCCTCGTAGGCCGCCTTGGCGGCGTACACCGTCGGCGACGGGTCCTCGTCGAGTGGCGCACTCGTGGCGTGCACCTCGTAAGCGCCGTAGGTGCGGGTCCGGATCTCGCTGGCACGCACGAACACCGGCTTGTCGGTGAACTTGTGTGCGATATCCCCGCGGCACATGATCACCGCGGCCGCCCCCTCGTCCGGAGCGCAGAACATGTACTGGGTGAGCGGGTAATTCAGCACCGCGGAGTTGAGAATCTCGTCGACCGAGATCTCCTTGCGGCGGAACGCGTTCGGGTTCAGCGCACCGTTGCGGAAGTTCTTGTTGGCCACCCGCGCCAGCGTCTCCTGGGAGATGCCGTGCTTGTGGATGTAATGGTTGGCCTTGATGCCGAAGAATTTGGTGGTGACGAACTGGCCGTTCTCGGCATACCACTGGGGCAGGGCCAGTTTGGCTGGGTCGTCGGTGAATGCGCCGCGGGGATGCTTGTCCAGGCCGATGGCGATGCCGATGTCGTACTTGCCGAGGCGGATGGTGTCGGCCGTCTGCTGGATCGCCGAGGCCGCCGTCGCGCACGCGTTGAACACGTTGGTGAACGTGATGCCGGTCAGCCCCACCAGGCGGGTGACAGCGTCGGGGTTGGAAACCTCGTAGCTCCCGCCGAAGCCGAACTGGATGTCCTTCCATTCGACACCCGCGTCGGTGAGGGCGAGTTGGATCGCTTCGGCGCCCATCTCCATGGCTGTTTTGTCGAACCGGCCGAACGGATGGAGTCCCACTCCGATGATCGCAACGTCGTTGGTCATGTCACGGTCCTCTCTAGACGGGCTGGAAGGCGAAGGTGATGATCTCGTTGCCCTCGTCGTCGGTGGTGAACGGCACCATGGTCAGCTCGACCTGCATGCCGAATTGCAGCTTCTCGGGGTCGTTTTCGGTCAGCCGGCCCTCGACACGGATCACGTCATCGAGCTGGACCAGGCCCACGCCGAACGGCACGAAGTCCTTACCCGCGGGCCCCTTGTACGGGGCGCCGGGCGGAAAGCCCTGCGTCGTCCAGGCGACCAGGGTGCCCTGGCGGGGGAGATGCACGTCGGTCATCTCGCCGCCGCTGCACTTTGGGCAGCGCTGCTGGACAGGGAAGGTGGTCGCTCCGCACACACCGCAGCGGCTGCCGATCAGCTGCGGGTTCTCGTCGGGCCACGTGGAGATCTCGGGGGCGAGCGCTTTCTGGGTGGACACGGAGTGACCATAATCGGAAATGACGTTCTCGTCTAGAGAGAACAACGTCCGCATCACCCGTTGCCGCCGCTCACCTGACTCGAGAGATGTCGGCCTCGATCGCCGTCACCTTCGCGGGATCCACGCCCCACGGCTGATCCACCCCGACACTCCGATCGAGGTCCCACAGCACACATTGCTCACCCGGCTGCGCCACCATCGACCAGGCGATCACCGTCCTGCGCAGTCGTTCCTCCGCCGAATCGGTGACGGCACCCGCGGGTGCCCCGCCCTCGGGATGGTGATGAAGGAACCGGCCGTATGCCCTTTCGCAGAACGCGGCGTATCGGGCGGTGCACAGGATCAGGCCGTGCCATGCCTCGTCAACGGCGTGAGATGGCATCCCGATGATCTGATCGTCGCGCAGAGCCGCGCCGCAACACCTCAACCATTGCCGGAGACCGGTGTCGATGAGCTCCCGGGGCTGCCACGGACACGTCTTGAACACGGCGGGCGGAAGTTCGAGTTCCGACGCCGCAACCAGCACGCGATCGACCGGATCGCCGCGCCAACGCCGCACGTCATCACCCTATGTGTACCGGTGCGGACTCGGCGTTCTTCGCGCATTCATGGTGCTGGCCGCGGTCGCAACGCGTTAGCCTGCCCGTGTGGATGCCGACAAAGCGCAGATCGCCGACGTTCTGATCCGCTACGCCACCGGAATCGATTTCAAGGACTGGGCGCTGTTGCGCACCTGCTGGACCGAGAACGTCGACTGTGACTACGGCGAGGTCGGGCGGTATTCGGGTGTCGACGCCATCAGCGGGTTGATGGAGCAGCTCCACAGCTCGATGGGGCCCACCTACCACCGGCTGTCCAACTTCACGATCACTGTCGACGGCGATCGGGCCACCGCCAGATCCTATGTCTTCGCGCATCTGCAGGCGGTTCCCGACGATCCGGCCACTTGGGTTGAGGCCCTTGGTCATTACGACGACGAACTCGCCCGTACTCCCGACGGATGGCGCATCGCCCGCCGGACCACGCAGATCGCGCGGGTGCAGTCCGGTGTCACGGTGATCCCGCAGTCATGAGCATCCTGCCCGGACCGATCCGACAGATCGGTTACATCGTCGAGGATCTCGACGACGCGCTCGTGCCGTGGATCGACCTGGGTGTCGGCCCGTTCTTCGTCATGCGGGGTATTCCCATACGAGCGTCTTATCGCGGCGACCCGTGTGAGGTCACGATCTCGATGGCGCTAGCCAACAGCGGGGAGATGCAGATCGAGCTGATCCAGCAAGAGGACAGCACCCCGAGCATCTACACCGAATTTCTCGCGGCCAGTGGTCCTGGCTACCACCAACTCGCGTACTGGACGGATGATTTCGACGCGACGATGGCATCTGTGCGTGATGCCGGCTGGCCGGTGGTCTGGCTCGGAGACGAGAACGTCGGAACACGGTTCGCCTATCTCGAGCCGCCGAATAGTCCCGCCACCGTCATCGAGATCATGGAAGACAACGAAATCACTTCCGGCATGGGTAAATTCGTACGTGATGCCGCAGTCGACTGGGACGGTAGCGATCCGATCCGCGTCCTCGGGGGGTAGGCGCTACTTGTCGCGCTTCATCACCTTGTCGGCGGCTGACCAGTGTTCGTCTGAAACCCACAGGCGCGCAAAGGCTGCGACAGCCTCCGTCGTCGTCGCCCCCTTCATGACGCGCTTGATCTCTCCTGCCGGACGGCCGGCCATGGCGCGGGCGAGATCACGCCAGCCGCTGTCGAACGATGCCCGCGGGATGACGCGGTCCACCAGCCCCAGCCGTTCGGCCTCCGCTGCACCGACGATGGTGCCGCTGCCCGCCAGCAGCAGCGCTTGGCTGTAACCCACCAGCGCGACGAGACGTTCGGCGCCGCCCCACGCCGGCATGATCTCCAGCGCCACTTGGTTGAATCCGATCTTGATGTCGTCGGCCGCGACCCGGATGTCCGCAGACACCGCGAACTCGGCGCCCCCGCCCAGTGCGTGCCCGTTCAATGCCGCGATCGTCGGCCCGGGAAAGCCGGCGATCCGGTCACAGATGGTCCGCATGCGGAAAGCCATCGCCGAGGCGTCGAGCTCGGTGCGCAGCGCGCTGAGTTCCTTGAGGTCGCCGCCGGAGACAAAGGCGCGGTCACCGGCGCCGGTGATGACGAGCGCCCGGGCACCGTCAGCGCTGTCGAGCGCCTTCTCCAGTTGGTCCATCGTCTCCAGGGAAATGGCGTTGCGGGCATGCGGCCGGTCGATGGTGATGACCGCCAGCCCGTCGTCCAGCTCGAGGTCCACCATCTAGCGTTCTCCATTCCCGGTATTGGCATTCTCTCTAGCGGAGAATAACATCGGGGGCCCGACGCGGAGGTGCAGCCGAATACATGCGAAAAATCCCTGAGTACCTGACGAAACGCTACGTCGCCGAAGGTTGGTGGACACAGGAAACACTCGGGGACCTGGTGGCCGGCGGACTGGCGGCCAATCCAGCGACTGCCTTCAACGTGCATTCCGCGGTGCGGCCGTACTCCGGCACCTTCGATGACGTCGAGACCGAGGCCCGCAGGCTGGCGGCGGGACTTCGGTCGCGCGGCGTGGGCGCGGGTGACGTCGTCGCCATCCAATTGCCCAACTGGATGGAGGCCGCTGCGGCGTTCTGGGCCGCGACCTTCCTGGGTGCGGTGGTCGTGCCGATCGTGCACTTCTACGGGCGCAAAGAACTCGGTCACATCATGACGACGGCACGGCCGAAGGTCTTCATCACCACCGCCGAATTCGGCCGCATGACCTTTCAGGCCGACCTTTGCGCGGACGTGCCGATCGTCGGGTTGGTCGGCGACACGTTCGACGACCTCCTCGCCGACGACCCGATGCCGGGCACCATCGGCGCGGACCCGGCCAGCCCGGCGCTGATCGCGTTCACCTCGGGCACCACGAGCAACCCCAAGGGGGTCATTCACAGCCACCAGACCCTCGGCTTCGAGACGCGTCAGCTCCTGGAGAACTACCCGCCCGACCGCGGCAGGCAGCTGACGGCGACCCCGGTGGGGCACTTCATCGGGATGCTCGGCGCATTTCTCATCCCGGTGCTCGAAGGAGCGCCCATCGATCTGTGTGACGTGTGGGACCCGGGCCGGGTACTCGAGCTCATCGAACGCGACGGTTTGTCGATCGGCGGCGGGCCGCCGTATTTCGTCACGAGCGTGCTCGACCATCCGGACTGCACGCCGGACCACGTGCGCCACTTCACGACGGTCGGGTTGGGCGGCTCGACGGTTCCGGCGGCAGTGACACGGCGCCTGGCCGATCTCGGCATGTTCGTGTTCCGTTCCTACGGCAGTACCGAGCACCCGTCGATCACCGGGTCGCGCCGCAGCGCGCCGGAAGACAAGCGCCTGTTCACCGACGGCGACGTCCGGCCCGGGGTGGAGATCCGGCTCGGGCCCGACGGCGAGATCTTCAGCCGAGGGCCAGACCTGTGCCTCGGCTATACCGACGAGGCGCTCACCGCGAGCGCGTTCGACGCCGACGGCTGGTACCGCACCGGCGATGTCGGTGTCCTCGACGACGACGGCTACCTCACGATCACCGATCGCAAGGCCGACGTGATCATCCGGGGCGGCGAGAACATCAGCGCGCTGGAGGTCGAGGAGGTCCTGCTCGGTATGCCGGCCGTCGCCGAAGCCGTGGTCGTCGCGGTGCCCGACGACCGTCTGGGCGAGCGCGCGGCCGCAGTGCTGCGCGTTCGCGACGGCTCGGAGATGCCGACGCTTGACGAGGTGCGAGAACACTTCAAGGCGCAGGGTGTCGCGGTCCAGAAGTGGCCCGAGGAGCTGCACCGGGTGGACGACTACCCGCGCACTGCGAGTGGCAAGGTTCAGAAGTTTCGCGTCAGGCAGTCATTGCATGCGTGAGCGGTAGGCAACCCCACCGGTAACGTCATTACCACTACGGCGAAAACCTTGTTACCATCGCGCTAGGAGAATAGGATTCTCGTCAGAGGATAAGGAGTCTTTCATGGGCCAGCTGTCGCACCGCGTCGACATTCCGTTTCCGCTGTTCGATGCGGACAACCATCTCTACGAGCCGCCGGAGGCGATGACCAAGTACCTCCCCAAGGAGTACAAGGACATCGTCCAGTACGTCGAGATCAATGGCCGTACCAAGATCGCGCTCAAGGGCGTGATCAGTAACTACATCCCGAACCCCACCTTCTCCGTCGTCGCCAAGCCGGGCGCCTGGGAGGAGTACTTCAAGTTCGGAAACCCCGACGGCAAGAGCAAGCGCGAGCTGTTCGGTGAGCCGATGCGCGCCATTCCGGCGTTCTTCGAGCCCGAGCCGCGCCTCGAGAAGATGAACGAGCTGGGCATCGACCGTTCGCTGATGTTCCCGACCCTGGCCAGCTTGATCGAGGAACGCCTGTCCGACGATCCGGTCGCCATCCACGTGATCATCCACGCGCTCAACGAGTGGCTGCATGAGGTGTGGGGCTTCAACTACCAGAACCGGATCTTCACCACGCCGGTGATCACCCTGCCCATTGTCGAGAAGGCCATCGAGGAACTGGAGTGGTGCGTCAAGCGCGGTGCTCGCGCGATCCTCATCCGTCCCGCACCGGTGCCGGGCTTCCGCGGCCCGCGTTCGTTCGCGCTGCCCGAGTTCGATCCCTTCTGGGAGCGCGTCGTCGAGTACGACATCTTCGTCGGTATGCACTCGTCTGACAGTGGCTACTCCCGGTACACCTCCGAGTGGGACGGTGCGGCCCAGGAGATGCTGCCGTTCCAGACCAACGCCATGTCGATCCTCAACGAGTGGCGCCCGATTCAGGATGCGGTGGCTTCCTGGGTGATTCACGGTGCGCTGTTCCGGTTCCCGAAGCTGAAGGTGGGCATCGTCGAGGCCGGCTCGAAGTGGATGTTCCCGCTGTTGGATTCAATGGCAGAGGTATGGAAGAAGGCGCCGGAGGCCTTCCTCGGCAACCCGATCGAGGAGATCAAGAACCGCATCTACGTCAGCCCGTTCTACGAGGAGGGCATCGACGAGCTCATCAACCTGATCGGCGTGGAACAGGTGCTGTACGGCTCCGACTGGCCGCACCCGGAGGGCCTGGCTGAGCCGACCCACTACGTGACCGCGCTCGAACATCTTGCGCTCGAAGACCAGGCGAAGATCATGGGCGGCAACCTCGGCCGCCTTGTCACCGTGTGACGGGTAGTCAACCTTTCCAGACCATCCCCGAGATGGTCTTGAGCGCGGCGGACCGCTTCGGCGATGCAGAAGCGGTTGTCGACGGTTCGCTGCGCATCACCTTTTCCGGAGTCGTCGATCGGATCCGTTGTGCGGCAGGGGCGTTCGCGGACCTCGGTATCGAGAAGGGCGATCGGGTAGCCATCTGGGCGCCAAACTCCGCGGAATGGATGATCGCCGCGTTCGGAATCATGACCGCGGGTGCGGTGCTGGTCCCGGTGAACACGCGGTTCAAGGCTGACGAGGCCGGCGACATCATCGTCCGCAGTGGGGCCAAGGCCGTCATGGTCCAACAGGGTTTCCTGAACCAGGATTACTCTCTGCCCTCTTTGAACACCGGCCGGCGTCCGCCGGTCATCGACTTGAAGTCCGGCTTCCTGGCCTCTGGTTCACCTCTGCATCGTCAGGTCAGCGGGGACGACATCTCCGACATCATCTTCACATCGGGCACGACCGGCAGGCCCAAGGGCGCCAGGATGAATCATCTGCAGACGCTACGAGCCTACGAGGAGTGGGCCACGCTGGCGGACCTCCGTGAAGGTGACCGCTACCTGATGATCAACCCGTACTTCCACACCTTCGGGTTGAAGGCCGGTTTGGTCGCGTCGTTCCTGCGCGGCGCGACAATGGTGCCGCTTGCGGTGTTCGACATCGATCGTGTGGTGGAACTCGTTGCGGCCGAACGCATCACGATGCTGCCCGGCCCGCCGACGCTTTACCACTCGCTGCTCACGGTCGCTGACAAGACCAAGCTCGCCACGCTGCGGGCCGCGGTTACGGGCGCCGCAGACATCCCGGTCGAACTCATCAGGCGCATTCGCGACGACCTGCCCTTCGAATCGCTGATGACCGGCTACGGGCTCACCGAGGCGGGTAACGTCACGTTGTCTCGGCCGGGTGATTCACCCGAGGACGTCGCGACCACGGCGGGCCTGCCGTGCGAGGACGTCGAGGTGCGGATCGCCGATGACGGCGAAGTGTTGGTGCGTGGCTACAACGTCATGCAGGGGTACCTCGATGACCCCGTCGCCACCGCCGAGGCGATCGATCGCGACGGCTGGCTGCACACCGGCGATCTGGGCACCCTCGACGCCGCGGGACGGCTGCGGATCGTCGGCCGCAAGAAGGACATGTTCATCGTCGGCGGATTCAACGCCTATCCCGCCGAGATCGAGGGCTTTCTGCTCGAGCATCCGGCGATCGCGCAGGCCGCGGTCATCGGCGTGCCGGACGAGCGGATGGGTCAGGTGGGCAAGGCGTTCATCGTGGTGAAGGCCGACGCAGGAGCGATGAGCAGCGACGACGTCATCGAGTGGAGCCGCGGACGAATGGCGGGTTTCAAGGTGCCCCGGTATGTAGAGTTCCTCGACAAGCTGCCGTTGAACGCCACCGGCAAGGTGGTGAAGGACGACTTGAAGAAGCTGCACAGCTGAGCGCGTGCACAGCGTGTAAATAGCATTTCCGCAGGAAGGGCGGCATCAGTCCGGCCTTTGAGTGGAGGGTATCGTCGCGGCGATACGCAATAAAAGAAAATGGCATTCTCGTAAGTAGTGGGACATACAGACAAGGAGGTCGCTGTGCCGTCATTCAGGCGCCGCGCGTCGGCGACCGACACTGATCAGCGCGCCGTGGAACCGCCACTGGAGGCGGACGGCACGACCGACGATGCGCTGACACTGGCCGAGGAGGCCGAAGCCGAGGCGGCCGAGGCCGAAGCCGCTGCCGCCGCGGCGCGCGCGAAGGCAAAGGCGATCCGGTTGCGTCGCGAGGCGCAGGAGGCCGAAGCCAAAGCCAAAGCCGAGGCCGACGCGGAGAACCAGGCCGACGACGAGGTCGCGGCGGATGAAGCGGTGGAGACCCAGGCCGCCGTCGAGGGCGCTGCCGTTGATTACGACCAGGAGGCCGCTCCGAAGGGACGCCGCTGGGGGCTCATCGTCAAGGTGGTGGCGATGACACTCGCGGTCCTCTGCACCGCCGCATTGATAACCGCCAGCGTGCTCATGGTGAACGAGCACCGGAAGGCAACCGAGAATCAACAGCTCAATGCAGAGTTCGCCGCCGCCGGCCGGCAGGGAGTCGTGACGCTGATGTCGCTGGACTTCAACACCGCCGAAGACAACGTTCAGCGCATCATCGAGAACACCACCGGCCAGTTCAAAGCGGACTTCGAAGACCAGGCTGCGGATTTCGTCAAGGTCGCTCAGGATTCGAAAGTCATCACCGACGTCACGGTCACTGCCGCCGCCGTCGAATCGATGACCCCGAATCAGGCGGTCGTGCTGGTTGCGGCCACCTCCCGCGTGACCAATTCCTCAGGCGCCAAACAAGAGCCGCGCGCATGGCGACTGCAGGTCAGCCTGGAACGAGTGGACGGCGGACAGATCAAGATGGCGAAAGTCGAGTTCGTGCCATGAGCGCCGACGAGAACACCACAGTGCCGGCGGACGACCCGACCGCCGAGGAAAGTAGCCAAGCCGTCGAGATCACTGAGTCCGGCGAATCGACAGACGATTCCAGCGACGGCACCGCCGAGAAGGTATCCGATGAGAAGCCCGCGCGCGGCGGCGACCGGGGCATCGTCCGCCGAAATATCGGGGCCATCCTCGTCGCGGTCGCACTGGTTGCCTCCGCCGGCGTTGCCGGGTGGCTGTACTTCTCTCAGTACCGGATAGACCAGCAGACCAACGCGGACGCAACGAACGTCGCTCTGGAAGCCGCGAAAAACGGCACCGTGGCGTTGTTGTCGTATTCGCCGGAGTCTCTCGACAAGGACTTCGCCGCCGCCAAGTCGAATCTGACCGGCGACTTTCTCTCGTATTACACGCAATTCACCGAGCAGATCGTCACTCCCGCGGCCAAGGAAAAGCAGGTCAAGACGGCCGCATCGGTAGTGCGGGCAGCGGTGTCAGATATGCAACCCGACTCCGCCACGGTGTTGGTGTTCGTAAACCAGGTCACCACCAGCAAGGAGAATCCGGACGGCTCGTTCGCAGCGAGCAGCGTCAAGGTCGGACTGAAGAAGATCGACGGCCGCTGGTTGATCAACACCTTCGACCCGGTCTAGCGGCGCGCGAAAGTGGAGCTTTCGGCCGTTGTGCCGCTGCCGGTTTCGGTCGTCGACAACCCGGCGGCAGCATTCCTATCGGTGGGGACCGAGCCGCCGTTGCCCCGAATCGTGCGATCGATGCTCGACACGGTGGAAGAACCGAGTCGGACTGTCATCGCCACTGCCGCGTCGCTTGTCGGCGACGTGCGCACCGCTCTCGCGTCCCGGGATCTGGCAGCGGTGAGTGTCGCGGCGGTAGGTGGATTGGCTCACAGGGCCGACTGTCTCGGCGCGGCGCTGGAATATCTGCAGCGAGCGGCGTTCTCGACGAGCCACGTGCTCGTCTACGACATCGCCACACCGTTGGCGCCGGCCGACCTTGCCGCCCGTGTCGTCGAAGGCATGCGCTGTGGTGGCGCAGTCGTGATGCCGGCACTGGCGGTGACCGACAGTGTCAAGGCCGTCGACGGACACGGGTCGATCACCGCCACCGTCGATCGGTCGGTGTTGCGCGCCGTCCAATATCCGCGCGGTTTCACCGTCGACGCGTTGGCCGGACTGCTCGAACGGGGCGCGTCGGCAGACTTCGACGAGATCGCGGTGGCCATCGATGCCGCGGTGCCCGTCACCTTCGTCGACGGTGACCCCGATGCGTTCCGTGCCGAGCTGCCCGAGGACGCCGAGTTCGTCGAAGCGATCATCGCGAGCAGGATCAGCGGCGCGTGAGAAGGCGTTCGGCGACCGCGATGTCCGCAGCGTAGGTCACCTTGAGGTTGCGCTGTTCGCCGCGGAAGGTGCGGACCTCGACATCGGTGAACGCTTCCACGCACGACGATGTGTCCGTCCCCTCGAACCCTTCACGTTCGGCCGCGCGGTATGCCTGCAGCAGCGTCGCTGCGCGAAAGGCCTGGGGGGTCTGGACGCGCACCAATGCTGCGGAGCCGGCCAACAATTCGACGTCATGGCCGCGGGTGCGAATCACATCCGCGACCGGCAGCGCGGGGATGGCGCCACCGAACTCGCGGGCGACCGACAGCGCGGTGACGAACATGTCCGGCCCGGCGACCGGCCGGGCGGCATCGTGGATGATGACGACGTCGACGGCCCCAGAGTCGATGTCGGTGGCAAGATACCGCAGCACATTGGACTCCGACGCGTGCCTGGTGTCGCCTCCCTCGACGAACTCGACTGTGGCCGTTGGTACTTCACTCTGCAGCGTATCCCTGGCCAACTCGTACTCTCCGCGCCGGAACACCAGCACGGTGCGAGCGATCTCGGGCACTCGTGTCAACGTGTCGATCGACCACGCCACCATGGAGCGGCCTGCGATCCGCAGATAGGCCTTGTTACCGTCGGCGCCGACCCGGGTTCCCAGACCGGCTGCCAAGACGACGGCGACGGCGTCGGGGCCCGGCCTTGCGCTCATGCTGTCATCTTGTCACTGCGGACCGTCCCGCCGCGGTGCGCTGTTGCCCCGGCCAGTTCGCAAGGTCTGACCCCCCGGTCGACCGTCAGTCTTCTGCGTGCCGGTCGTGGTCCCACCGCTCCAGGCGCACCTGCAGGTTGTACAGGCCGATCGCGGCGAGCGGAACGCAGACCGAGATGCTCACCACCCAGAACGCGTTCACGGGGTCCTCGGTTCGGCGGCGCAGCGGTCGGCGATCATCTGCAGAGCCGTCTTGCGCTTGAGGTGGTAGTGGTCGCGATCGCTGATGACCCACTGCTCGAACCACCTGTCGAGGAGGTCGCCCGCCCGAAGCAGCGGAAGCAAGTCGGCCATCAACTGTGCGTCGGCATTGTCGTCGAGCAGCAGCTCGATGAGATCGGCCGAGTGGTGAAAGTCGACGTAGACGTCTGGAGAGAGCTGAAGGTACTGCGGATCCACCGTCAGCAGGGGCCCGGCGCCGGCGGGCCGGAGGCGCCACAGCGCCGATCGCAGGCTCGCGACGGCCTTGGGGAGATGGACGTTCGGCCAGAGCTTGGTGCACACCCAGAGGCGGTGCACAGGTTTGCGCTTCATCGCGACGAGCGCGACAAGCCGTTGAGAGGCGGGAGGCAGGGTGACGTGCCGATCGCCGTGATACACCGCGAAGTCGCCGAGCAGGCTCACTGAGAACTGGTCCACGTTTCGATCGTGGATCCCGCTACCCGCCAGGGCGTGAGTAGTGCGCTACTCCATATCTCACCGATGTCGTGCGGTGCCTCGCCAGGGGATGCGGTGAAATGTAGCCGGAAAGGACAGACCACATGACTGAAGCGCAGCGACCGACGATCATCCACCACCGGGTGCGCCGGATGACGGGTCGTGACCCCGACGAACAGCACCGTGTTGCGACGCCGCTGGAGCTGCTGTTCGACCTGACGTTCGTCATCGCGTTCGGCATCGCCGCCAATGAGTTCGCCCACCTCCTGGCCGAAAATCATATCGGCGCGGGCCTGCTCGGCTTCTCCCTCGCCACGTTCTCGGTGTGCTGGGCGTGGATCAACTTCAGCTGGTTCGCCTCGGCGTATGACACCGACGACTGGGTCTACCGGCTGATGACGATGCTGCAGATGGTCGGCGTCATCATCATGGCGCTCGGCTTCCCGCCGATGTTCGCCTCGATCGAACACGGCCAGCACGTCGACAACCGCGTCATGGTGGGCGGGTACATCGTCATGCGAATTGCCCTGGTGGGGCAGTGGTTACGCGCGGCCAGCCAAGACCCCGAACACCGGCCGGCGTGCCTGACCTACGCGCTGTGGGTGACCCTCGCACAGGTCGGCTGGTTGGCCGCCCTGCTGCTGCACACGTCGGTTCCGGTGACGCTCATCGTGGTCGCACTCCTGATCGGGGTGGAGACTCTGGGCCCGCTGTTGGCCGAGACCCGCAGGGGCGGCACCCCGTGGCACGCGCACCACATTGCCGAACGCTACGGCCTGCTGGCGATCATCGCTCTCGGCGAAGGTGTGGTCGGAACGGTGGCGTCGTTGTCGGCCGTGGTCGGCGCGCAGGGCTGGACGTTCGACGCCGCGTTCGTCGCCGTCGCAGGCGTGGGGCTCACGTTTGGCATGTGGTGGTCGTATTTCGTGGTGCCGCACGCCGAACTGCTGCACGCCCACCCCGACCGCTCGTTTTGGTTCGGGTACCTGCCGATCGTGATGTACGGCGCCATCGTGGCAACGGGCGCCGGTCTGCACGCCGCCGCCTACTACATCGAGCACCACTCGAAACTGAGTGCGGCCGAGACCGTCTTGACTGTCGCTGTGCCGGTTGGGCTGTACATCGCCTCTATCTACGCGCTCTACATGGTGATCGTGCGCAAGGCAGAACCCGTTCTCGTGCTGCTGCTGGGACTCACCGCCGTGGTGCTGGCCGTTGCGGTGTGGCTGGCCGATTCGGGCCGTTCGATGGCGAACTGTCTGCTGGTCGTCACATTGGCGCCGCTGGTGACGGTGATCGGATACGAACTGCTTGGCCATCACCGTGCCAAGGAGAAGGCGACACCCGCTTGATCGGAGCTATCGCGGCGCGGGATGCGGTTCGAAACCCTCGATCACGAGATGTGGACTTGCGTTCTCCGCCCGCATCACGGCGCGCGCCTTGCGGCGCGTGATGAGGATGCCCACCACCGCAAGCGCCCAGACGGCGTACTGAACCGTCCACGCCAGCCGAAACGATTCGAACGAGATGTCGCCCACCGCGTCGAGGATGACGCCCATGAACTGCATGACCAACAGCGACGCGATGAAACCGCCCATGTTGACCATGCCCGACGCGGTGCCGAGCGTGGCCCGAGGATTGAAGGTTCGGGCGAAGTCGAACCCGACCATCGATCCGGGGCCGCCGACCGAGATGACCACCACGAGAACCACCAGTAGCCACAGCGGCGCCCGGCCGGGCAGCGCCAACACCACGGACCAGATGACGGCGTTGCTGGCGATGATGCAGAGCACCAGCCGCGACCTGCGGTTCGGATGACGTCCGGTGAAGATGCCGACCAGAATGCCGGCAGAGATCGCGGCGACCACCGACAGAGTCAGCAAGGTGCCTGCGATGGTTGCCGAAAGACCCTGAGCGACAGTCAGATACGGCACACCCCACATCAGCGCAAACACCGTCACCGAGAACTGTGTGCCCATATGCGTGAAGAAGCCCAACCGGGTCCCCGGTCGCAGCCACACCGTTTTCACGCTGACCAGTATTTCGCGCAGCGACGTGGCTTCGGCTTCGACGATGCGGCCCTCGGGAGTGTCCTGGACCAGCAGCAGGGTGAGGATGATCGACAGCACTCCCAGCGCGGCCACCGAGACGTAGGCGGTGGTCCAGCCCGAGCCGGCGAGCAGAGCGAAGAACGGGATGGCGGACAGCACCTGGCCGAGCTGGCCGCAGATCCCGGTCAGCTGCGTGACCAGCGGCACCTGCCGGGGGCTGAACCAATGCGGAACCAGGCGCAGCACGGAGATGAAGGTGAACGCGTCCCCCAGTCCGACGACCGCGCGCGCACCGATCGCGACCGGCAGGGATTCGGTGAAGGCCAACGCCAGCTGGCCCGACGCCATCAGCGTGGCACCCGCGACGATCAGCGTTTTGGAACCGAACCGATCGAGCAGTAGCCCGGCCGGTACCTGCGCGCCCGCGTAGACGACGACCTGCAGCACCACAAACGCCGACAAGACGGTGGGGCTTGCGGTGAATCGGTCGGCCGCGTCCAGGCCGGAAACCCCGAGCGTGGTGCGGTCGAGGACGGCGACGATATAGGCGAAGAGTCCGGTGGTCCACACGATCCAGGGACGCACGCCGAAACCTCACTACCGCCGATTTGTCTTAATGTCTGCCAAATTCATCCTCCCGCAACGACCGCTCAGGAAGCCAATCCGTCAACCGTGAAATCACTCACCCGATCGGCCAGCCTCGACGAAAAAAGTTGGCTGAGAGGTTGCATTCAAATATGATCAAAAATTACCACAGAGGTAAATATGCAGATAGAAACCCATTACCGGAGTAGCTAAATACTCATTCTCCTGTTAGGTAACCATTCGCTAAATCTGCACGTGCGCGCTAGAGTGGAGCGATGAACCGTCGCGGTCCACGGCTACTCCGCGCCCCGATGTCGATCGGGGCGGTTTTCAATGGCTGAGTACCGTCTGGAAGAACTCGCCCAGATATCCGGCGTCAGTGCCCGCAATATCCGCGCCTACCGCGAACGCGGGCTGCTCGACGCGCCCCGCCGCGTCGGCCGTTCGGCGTTCTACGACGACTACCACCTGTCACAGTTGCGCACCATCAACCAGCTGCTGCGCCGCGGCTTCAACTCGGCCCACATCGCCGAGTTCTTCGCGAGCATGCGTCAAGGCGCCGACCTGGCCGACATCCTGGGTATCCAGCGAGCACTGTTGGGGCCCACGCCGAACGACGAACCCGACGGTGCGTCCGACGCCGGCGACCAACGGCCCTCCGGCGGTGAGCCGGCCCCAAAACCCCGTGCCGTCCGCATCGATCCCGACAGTGAGGCGGCGCGAAAGTTGATCGAACTCGGCTTCGCCGAGGCACGGGCCGGCAGCGTCGTCGTCGTCGACCCGTCGATCGCCGAGATTCTGGGCCGCACGTCCGATCAGCTGCTTTACGTCCGCGCGCTGCTGCGAATCTACGAGTCGTCGCGGGACGCCGCCGACGGCCTGGTCAGTGGCTTCGTCCGAGCGCTTGGCGATTCCGTCGAGGCGAAGTTCGGGAAGGACCATCGGCCTAAGCCGCGCGAGCTCGACGACCTGGGGCAGATGGCGAGGGACTACCGCGAGCTATGGGGTCACGTCTTGTCGATTCGCATGGAGGAGTCGCTGCGGCGGCAGCTGGCGACGGTGGCCACCGGCCACCCAGCCGGCGGCTTGCTGAGCGAGCTCCTGCGCCGGTGTGCGGGCACTACACCCGGCTGACGGCAGGATCTCCGCCGAAGCGCTGCGCCAGCCACACCGGGATTATTGCGACAATGGTCAGCGCGGCGGCGACGACGTTGATCACGGGGGCCTGGTTGGGCCGGAAGAGGTTTCCGAAAATCCAGATCGGGAGTGTCTGCACGGCCGGGCCTGCCGTAAACGTCGTGACGACGATCTCGTCGAAGGACAGGGCGAACGCCAGCACCGCACCCGCGACCACCGATCCCCGCATCGTCGGGAAGGTCACGTAGCGGAAGGTTTGCCACGGCGACGCGCCGAGGTCGGCCGAGGCGTCCTCCAGGCTGCTTCCCATCCGGCGCAGCCGCGCCTGAGTGTTGTTGAAGACGATCACGATGCAGAACGTCGCGTGCCCGATGATGACGGTGGCCATGCCCAGAGACATGCCGAGTGCGGATGTGAACGTCGCATTCAGCGCAATGCCGGTGACGATCCCCGGCAGCGTGATCGGTAGTACCACAAGCAGACTCACCACATGCTTGCCGAAGAAGTCGTAACGCTGCACGGCGAAGGCTGCCATCGTGCCCAACACCAGCGCGATGACCGTTGCGCCGAGACCGACGACAACCGAGTTCACGAGTGACTGCCACATACCGTGGCTGTTCCAGGCGTCCGTCCACCAGTGCAGCGTGAATCCCGTCGGGGGAAACGCGAATGTGCGGGAGGTGTTGAACGCGTTGATCACCACGAGTAGCAGTGGCGCATAGAGGAAGAGCAACACGAGCAGCGTCCAGCCCCGGACGAGGCGGCGGGCGGTGTTCGACAGCATCAGATGTTCTCCAGCGCGCCCGTGCGCCGCATCGCCAACAGATACGCCACAATCGCCAGCAGCGGGATGATCGACAACGCGGCGGCCAGCGGCTGGTTGTTGGCGGTGACGAGTTGGCCGTAGATGATGTTGCCGAGCAATTGAGTCTTGCCGCCGACGATCGTCACCGCGATGTAGTCACCGAGCGACAGCGAGAAGGTGAATATCGAGCCCGCGGCGATACCGGGGAACACCAACGGCGCCAGCACCATTCGGAGGGTGGACATGTCGGAGGCGCCGAGGTCGGCGCTCGCGTCGAGCAGCGAGTCCGGAACGCGGGTGAACGCCGCGAACACCGGAAGGACCATGTAGGGCAGCCACAGGTAGGTCAGTGTCACGATGGTGGCGGCCAGGCCATACCCGGGTGTGTAGTCGGTCGCCCAGACCAGTGGGCCTTCGGGGGATAGAAGCATGCGCCACGCGTATGCCTTGACCAGATAGCTGGCCCACAGCGGGGTCGTCACGGCGACCACGAGCGCGAGCCGCACCCGCGGTGACGCGACCTTGGCCATGTAGAACGCCAGCGGCACGGCGAGCACGGCGCAGATCACGGTGACGGCCAGCGCCACCGATACGGTGCGTACCGCCGCTGTACGGAAAAGCTCGTCGGTCGCCACCCGCACGATGTTGTCGAAGGTGAACGAGTGCACCACCGCGCCGGTGAAGGCGTCTGTGCTCCAGAAGGCCGAAACCAGGAGCACGGCAAGGGATCCGAGATATGCGACCACCAGCCAGGCCAAGGGTGGCACGAGCAGGAAGCCGAGGCTGATACGCCGTCGCACGGACCCCGACGAGGCGGCCCCGCGCAACATCACCCCTTGATCTGCTGCCACTTGTCGACCCACTCGTTGTAGGCCGTGCAATTATCCCCGCTGCCGTCCACGCAATTCTTCTGCGGTGTGGTCCAGTAATGGATCTTGGCGGCGAAGTCTTCGTCGGTGGCGTGGTAGATGTCGCAGAAGTCCGGTTCGACGGTGTACTTGCACGCTTCGGTGTTGGCCGGAGCCTCGCCGAAGAACTCGGCGACCTGGGCATTGACCTCCGGCGAGGAGATCCAATTCATCCACTTGTACATGCAATTGGGGTGCGCGGCCTTCGACGAGATCATCCAGGTGTCCGACCACCCCGTTGAACCTTCTTTGGGCAGAACGGTGTTGACCTGCACCCTGTTTTCCGAGCCGATCGTGTTCGCGATGACCTGCCATGTCGTACCGATGACCGAGGTGCCGGATTCGAACGCCTGCACCTCCTTGGTGTAGTCCGACCAGTACTCGCCGATGCTCTCCCGCTGCTTCTTGAGCAATTCCGTTGCCGCGTCGAGCTGTTCGGGCGTCAGCGAGTACGGATCCTTGATGCCGAGTTCCGGCTTCGACTTGGACAGGTACAGCGCCGCGTCGGCAATGTAGATGGGGGAGTCGTACGCGGTGACCCTGCCCTTGTACTTGTCCGCATCGTCGAATACCGCCGCCCATGAGTTCGGGGCATCGCGAACGACCTCGATGTTGTACATCAGCAGATTGGCGCCCCAGCCGTGAGGGATCCCATACATCTTGCCGTCCACCGAATTCCACGGTTTGTCTTTGAGGAACGGCGAAATAGAGGCGTAGTTCGGCACGAGATCGGTGTTCACCGGGGCGACATCTCCGGCGTAGATCAACCGCAACGTCGCATCGCCGGACGCGGATACGCCGTCGTACTGGCCACTGCGCATCAGCTGCACCATCTCGTCGGAGGTGTTGCCGAGCTTCACGTTGACCTGACAACCGGTCTGTCGCTCAAACGGCGTCACCCAGTCGGCGGTGCTGTCGTTCGAACCGTCCTCGGCGTAGCCCGCCCATGCGATCAGGTTGAGCTCGCCCTCGCCGTCGCCGATGGCCTCCATGGGCTCCAGCTTCGGCGGCGGCTCGTCTCTGCCGGGTTGGTCGGTGCATCCGGTGATGCCGGCCAGCATGAGGGCGGCGCACGCGGCGAGCACAAGACTGACTCGTGTTCTGGACGGCATCGCTACTCCTCGTTCGTCAGGGTGTGTACCGCTTTTTCTGGCCAGGCCAACGTGATTGGACTGCCGTGATGTAGGTCGGGCGGCAGCCAGGTGCTGGCGGTGAGGACCGTGGCGGTGAGATCGACGCCGATCTGCGTGCGCGCGGTGATCCTGGTGGTGGGGCCGGCGTAGATGAGCTCAGACACCGTGGCCGCGACCGTGCGCACGCCGGGCACCGAGTCGGTGTCTGCCGCGAAGACGCCGATACGCTCGGGCCGTACCACGAACGTTCCGGAACGTCCCACGAGTGCTTCGGCGACGGCGCCGACAAGCACGTTCGAGGTGCCGACGAAATCAGCCACGAATCTGTTGACCGGGTTTTCGTAGACCTCGCGCGACGGACCGACCTGCTCGATGCGCCCGTGGTTGAACACCGCGAGCCGATCGCAGAGGCTCAGCGCCTCGTCCTGGTCGTGAGTGACGATCACGAACGTGATGCCGACTTCGCGCTGGATCTCCTTGAGTTCGATCTGCATCTGCTCGCGCAGCTTGAGGTCCAGCGCCCCGAGCGGCTCGTCGAGCAGCAGCACCCGTGGCCGTCCGACCAGTGCGCGTGCGAGCGCGACGCGCTGACGTTGCCCGCCCGACAACTGCTGCGGGCGTCGGGACGCATGCTCGGTGAGCCGGACCAAGTCGAGTTCGTCGCTGGTTCGACGTCTGCGCTCCGCCTTGGGGACCCCGCGCACCTTCAGGCCGTACTCGACGTTCTGCGCGACGGTCATGTGCGGGAACAGTGCGTACTCCTGGAACACGGTGTTGACGTCGCGGTGTCGCGCCGGACGGGCGGTGACGTCTGCGCCGCCGAGCCTGATGGTCCCGGCGGTGGGCTGCTCGAATCCCGCGATCATGCGCAGGACGGTTGTCTTTCCGGATCCGGACGGGCCGAGGATCGCGAACAGTTCGCCGTCCGCGACTGTGAGGTCGGCGCTCTGGACGGCCACGACGCCGCCGCCGAACTCCTTTCGGACGCCGATCAGCTCAACCTGCGGTTCTTGATCGCCGGCGGGGACATCCACAGCAGATCCAGCGCTGATGGTGTCCGAGGGCATGGCCAATCGTAGGAATCGGAATGGTCGCGCCGCAGTTCATCGCGGATTTCACGCCAGCTCGTGTTCGCTCGGCTACCTCGCCGTGACAGTAAATCTTGATGCAGGTGTGACCAGTGGCGCTGTCGTGAAAAGTGATGTTGCTGTCGTACTCTGTGGCACGTGTCAATTTCCCGGCGCGACGTGCTGAAAGGTGCCGTCGCGTTGCCCGCCGCGCTTGCCGCGGGCGCAGGTCTGCAGACGCTGGTGTCCGCGGCTGCTCCCGTGACGGCTTCGGCGGCGCCGTTGGGCGTCCTGCTCGACTATGCAGCCGGGGTGATCAGCGCCAGAGACATCCGGGCGTCGGGCGCGCTGGGCGCCATTCGGTACGTCTCCGACCGCAGGCCCGGGGGTGCCTGGATGCTGGGTAAGCCGATCCAGATCGCCGAGGCGCGTGACCTCTATCAAAACGGTCTGAAGATCGTGTCCTGCTACCAGTACGGCAAGCAGGACACCGCCGACTGGCTCGGCGGGCAGAACGCCGGTGTCGCGCACGCCAAGCGGGGATGGGAGTTGCACGTCGCCGCCGGCGGTTCCTACGGAGCGCCGATCTACACGTCGATCGACGACGATCCGACGTACGAGCAGTACAAGCAGCAGGTCGCGCCGTATCTGCGGGGCTGGGAGGCGGTGCTGGGACATCAGCGCACCGGCGTCTACGCCAACTCGAAGACCATCGAGTGGGCTGCCCAGGATGGGCTCGGCGCGTGGTACTGGCAGCACAATTGGGGATCACCCGGCAAGATCGCCCATCCGGCGGCCCATCTGCACCAGGTGGAGATCGACAAGCGCTCCGTCGGAGGCGTCGGGGTCGACATCAACCACATACTCAAGCCGCAATACGGCCAGTGGGATTAAAAACCTTACCGGTCAGTAAGTAGAGCCAGCAAACTTCCGATGGTGGCCGGCCTCGCTGACAAGACAAATCATGTCCAGTTGTCGACTCTGCACGCCGCAATGCCGCAGGTGAAGATGGCCGAAAAATTTAGATAACGATTCGATAACAATACCGCCTTGATCAGCGCTGTTACACCTACTCGACCGTAACCACCTGTCAACAGGACGTTTGTCCCGGATAGCTGAGGCCGGTTGGAGGGCGCGCGTTATCTCAGAGACGGTTACCCGTGCGTAGAACTCGCTAGTAACCATTTCGGGCGCGAAAATGGTGTCGTCTCTTATGACACTCTTAGCACGGCTGGGATGTCCGCTGGACCGGATGAACAAGTCGGGATTCGACGCCGAATCGCATGGTCCCCGCAGGGGAGCGCGGGCCAGTCAGCTTCTAGCGACGCCACAGCCACCACAGACGACGAGCGATACGCGCAGATAGCACCGAGGGAGAAATAAAGACGTGACGATCAACGAGCAGCACCGGGTGCCGGCAGAGTCAACCACCGAGCGCCCGGGGGCCCGCCCCTCCGCGCATGCGCTCGTCGATCGGTTGAACGCCGGTGAGCCCTACGCCGTCGCGTTCGGTGGGCAGGGCGCCGCGTGGCTGGAGAACCTCGAAGAACTGGTCAGCTCGGCTGGCATCGAGTCCGAGCTCAGTGAAGTCGTGGGCGAGGCCGAGCTGCTGCTGCAGCCCGTCGCCCGCGAGCTGGTGGTCGTGCGGCCGATCGGCTTCGAGCCGATGCAGTGGGTGCGGGCCCTGGCCGCCGAGGAGTCGCTGCCCGCCACCAAACAACTCGTCACCGCGGCGATCTCGGGCCCCGGCATCCTGCTTGCCCAAATGGCCGCCATCCGCGCGCTCACCAGGCAGGGCCTGGATCTGTACAACACCCCGCCGGTCGCGATGGCGGGCCACTCGCAGGGCATCATGGCCTGCGAATCGCTGCGGGCGAAGGGCACCAAGGACGCCGAGCTGCTGGCTCTGCTGCAACTGATCGGCGCCGCCGGTTCGTTGATGTCCCGACGACGGGGCATGGTCGGTCGCGGCAACAAGACGCCGATGGTGTCGGTGACCAACGTCGACCCCGACCGCATGCGTGAGCTGCTCGAGGAATTCAGTACGGATGTCCGCACCGTGCTTCCGCCGGTGCTGTCGATTCGCAACGGCAGGCGCTCCGTGGTGATCACCGGGACGCCGGAGCAACTGGGTCGATTCGAGCTCTACTGCAGCAAGATCACCGAACGGGAAGAGGCCGAGCGCAAGAACAAGCTGCGCGGCGGAGCGGTGTTCGCACCCGAATTCCACGGAGTGCAGGTCGAGGTCGGCTTCCATACCCCGCGCCTCGCCGACGGCGTCGCGGTCGTCGAGGGCTGGGCCGAGAGGTGCGGTATCGACGCCGCGATGGCGCACGAGATGACCGAGGCGATCTTCGTCCGTCCCATCGACTGGGTGGCCGAGATCGAGCGGCTGCACGAGTCGGGCGCCAAATGGATCGTCGACCTGGGCCCGGCCGATACCGTGACTCGCCTGACCGCGCCCGTCATCCGGGGATTGGGCGTCGGAATCGTTCCCGCCGCCACCCGCGCCGGTCAGCGCAACCTGTTCACCGTCGGCGCCGAGCCCGAGGTGCTGCCCCCGTGGTCCAGCTTCGCGCCGACCACGGTGGAGCTGCCCGACGGCTCCGTGAAGCTGTCCACCAAGTTCACCCGCCTGACCGGCCGGTCGCCGATCCTGCTGGCGGGTATGACGCCCACGACCGTCGACGCCAAGATCGTCGCCGCGGCCGCCAACGCCGGCCACTGGGCCGAGCTGGCCGGTGGCGGTCAGGTCACCGAGGAGATCTTCTCCGACCGCATCGCCGAGCTCACCAACCTGCTCGAGCCGGGCCGCGCCGTGCAGTTCAACACGCTGTTCCTGGATCCCTACCTGTGGAAGCTGCAGGTCGGCGGCAAGCGGTTGGTGCAGAGAGCGCGTCAGTCCGGCGCTCCCATCGACGGCGTTGTGGTCAGCGCGGGCATTCCCGATCTCGAGGAAGCCGTCGAGCTGATTGACGAGCTGAATACCGTCGGCATCAGCCACGTCGTGTTCAAGCCGGGCACGGTCGGCCAGATCAAGTCGGTCATCAACATCGCCGCCGAGGTCCCCGGGAAGGACGTCATCGTCCACATCGAGGGCGGACGCGCAGGTGGTCATCACTCGTGGGAGGACCTCGACGACCTGCTGCTGGCGACCTATGCGGATCTGCGCAAACTGTCCAACATCACCATCTGCGTCGGCGGTGGCATCGGGACGCCCGAACGAGCGGCCGACTACCTTTCGGGCGCATGGGCCAAGGCCTACGGCTTCCCCGAGATGCCGGTCGACGGAATTCTCGTCGGTACCGCGGCCATGGCGACCCTGGAGGCCACCACCTCGCCGGCCGTCAAGCAGATGCTGGTCGAGACGACCGGCACCGATCACTGGATCAGCGCCGGAAAAGCCAACGGCGGCATGGCTTCCAGCCGTAGCCAGCTGGGCGCGGACATTCACGAGATCGACAACGCCGCCTCTCGGTGCGGCAGGCTGCTCGACGAGGTCGCCGGCGACGCGGATGCCGTGGCGGCCCGTCGTGACGAGCTGATCGCGGCGATGGCCAACACGGCCAAGCCCTACTTCGGCGACGTCAGCGGCATGACCTACCTGCAGTGGCTGAACCGTTACGTCGAGCTGGCGATCGGTGACGGCGACAGCACCGCCGACACCGCAACGCCGGGCAGCCCGTGGATCGCCGACACATGGCGGGACCGGTTCGCCGACATGCTCAAGCGAGTCGAGGCGCGACTTCATCCGCAGGACTCCGGCCCGATCGAGACTCTCTTCGCGGATACCGCCGAAGGCCAAGCGCTGCTTGAGGATCCGCAGACCGCGATCGATCGGCTGCTGCAGCGCTACCCGGATGCCGGGACCCTGAAGCTGCACCCCGCCGATGTGCCGTTCTTCATCACGCTGTGTAAGACGCCGGGCAAGCCCGTCAACTTCGTGCCGGTCATCGACAAGGACGTACGCCGCTGGTGGCGCAGCGACTCGTTGTGGCAGGCCCACGACGCGCGCTACACCGCCGACGAGGTGTGCATCATCCCCGGCACGCAGGCGGTCGCCGGGATCACGCGGGTCGACGAGCCGGTCGGCGAACTGCTGGACCGCTTCGAGCAGGCGTCGATCGACGCGCTGGTCGCCTCGGGCGCCGAGCCGACGCCGGTGGTGTCGCGCCGCCAGGCCCGCGAGGACGTCACCGGTGCCCTCGCGGTCGTACTCGATTCGCCCGACGTGCTGTGGGCAGGCCGTACCGCCATCAATCCGGTACACCGCATCGGCGCATCGGATGAGTGGCAGGCCAACGAAAACCGCAGTGCCACACACCCGTCCACCGGCGCACGGCTCGAGCTGAACGCCGACGGCCCGAATGCCGGGACTGTCACCCTGAGTGTCCCGCTGAGCGACATCTGGATCGACATCCGCTTCACTCTCCCGTCCTGCACCGTCAACGGCGGCATGCCGGTCGTGACCGTCGAGGACGCGTCGAAAGCGATGCGTTCTGTCCTTGCGATCGCCGCAGGTGTCGATGGCCCCGACGCGCTGCCACCGGTGCACGACAACACCGCATCGGTCACCGTCGAATGGGATCCGGAGGAGGTCGCCGACCACACCGGCGTCACCGCGACCTTCGGGGCGCCGTTGGCGCCGGGTCTCACGCTGGTGCCGGACGCACTCGTAGGCCATTGTTGGCCCGCGGTTTTCGCAGCGATCGGAGCCGCGGTCACGGACGACGGAATCCCCGTTATCGAGGGTCTGCTGAGCCTGGTGCACCTGGACCACGCTGCGCACCTGCTCGTTCCGATGCCGAAGACGACGGCCCAATTGACGGTCACAGCAACGAGTTCGGCCGCCTTCGACACCGAGTACGGACGCGTTGTCCCGGTGAGAGTCGACGTCACCGATGCCGACGGCACCACCCTGGCGAAACTCGAAGAGCGGTTCGCGATCCGCGGTCGCACGGGCGCCGTCGAACTCAGCGACCCGCCGCGCGCCGGCGGTGCGATCACCGACAACGCGACCGAGACGCCGCGTCGCCGCCGTCGTGACGTCACCGTCGCCGCGCCGACCGACATGCGCGCCTTCGCGGTGGTGTCCGGGGACCACAACCCGATCCACACCGACCGGGCGGCCGCGCTGCTGGCCGGCCTGAAATCGCCGATCGTGCACGGGATGTGGCTCTCGGCCGCCGCGCAGCACGTTGTGGCCGCCACCGACGGCAAGGCCGCCCCGCCGGCTCGTGTGGTCGGCTGGACGTCGCGATTCCTCGGCATGGTGCTGCCCGGTGACGACATCGACTTCCGCGTCGACCGTGTCGGAATCGACCGTGGCGCAGAGATCGTCGAGGTCGCCGCGCGCGTCAACAACGAGCTTGTGATGTCGGCCACGGCGCAACTGGCCGCCCCGAAGACGGTCTATGCGTTCCCGGGCCAGGGCATCCAGCACAAAGGCATGGGCATGGAGGTTCGCTCCCGGTCCAAGGCCGCGCGCAAGGTGTGGGACACCGCCGACAAGTTCACCCGCGAGACCTTGGGCTTCTCGGTGCTGCACGTCGTGCGCGACAACCCGACCAGCCTGATCGCCAGCGGTGTGCATTACAGCCACCCCGACGGCGTGCTGTTCCTGACGCAGTTCACCCAGGTCGCCATGGCGACGGTGGCGGCCGCCCAGGTCGCCGAGATGCGTGAGCAGGGTGCGTTCGTCGAGGGTGCGCTGGCGTGCGGGCACTCCGTCGGCGAGTACACCGCCCTGGCCTGTGTCAGCGGTGTCTACGAGCTGGAGGCACTGCTGGAGGTGGTGTTCCACCGTGGCAGCAAGATGCACGACATCGTTCCTCGCGACCACCTGGGCCGGTCCAACTACCGGCTGGCTGCGATCCGGCCGTCGCAGATCGATCTCGACGACGACGACGTCCCCGGCTTCATCGAAGAGATCTCCGAGCGCACCGGTGAATTCCTGCAGATCGTGAACTTCAACCTGCGTGGCTCGCAGTACGCGATCGCCGGGACGGTGCGCGGGCTCGAGGTGCTCGAGGAAGAGGTCGAGAAGCGTCGCGAGATCAGCGGCGGTAAGCGCTCGTTCATCCTGGTGCCCGGTATCGACGTGCCGTTCCACTCGTCCGTGCTGCGGGTCGGCGTCGCCGACTTCCGCCGCTCGCTCGAGCGCGTCATGCCCCGCGGTGCGGATCCCGACCTGATCGTCGGCAAGTACATCCCCAACCTGGTGCCGCGGCCGTTCACCCTGGACAAGGACTTCATTCAGGAGATCCGCGATCTGGTGCCCGCCGAACCGCTCGACGAGATCCTTGCCGACTACGACACCTGGCGGAACGAGAAGCCGAGTGATCTGATGCGCAAGGTCGTGATCGAGCTGCTGGCATGGCAATTCGCCAGCCCGGTGCGCTGGATCGAGACTCAGGACCTGCTCTTCATCGAGGAGGCCGCGGGCGGTCTGGGCATCGAGCGGTTCGTGGAGATCGGTGTGAAATCCGCGCCGACCGTCGCGGGCCTGGCGACCAACACGCTCAAGCTCCCGGAGTACTCGCACAACACGACCGAGGTGCTGAACTCGGAGCGCGACGCCGCGGTGCTGTTCGCCACGGACACCGACCCCGAGCCGGATCTCGATGCGGACGACGGTGCCGACACGGCGCCCGCGCCCGTGGAGTCCGCCGCGCCGGTCGAGGCCGCACCCGCCCCCGCCGCCGCTGCCGTGTCGACGGGTGGGCCCAGCTCCAATGTCGCGCCTGCCGGCGCTCCGCGCCCCGACGATCTGGTCTACGACGCGGCCGACGCCACCACGGCGCTGATCGCGCTGTCGGCGAAGATGCGCATCGATCAGATCGAGCCGCTGGACTCCATCGAGTCGATCACCGACGGGGCGTCGTCGCGGCGCAACCAGCTGCTCGTCGACCTCGGCTCGGAGTTGAATCTCGGTGCCATCGACGGTGCCGCAGATGCCGACCTCGCCGGGCTGAAGGGTCAGGTCACCAAGCTGGCCCGTACGTACAAGCCTTACGGCCCAGTGCTTTCCGACGCCATCAACGACCAGCTTCGTACGGTCCTCGGGCCGTCCGGCAAGCGGCCCGCTTACATCGCCGAGCGAGTCAAGAAGACTTGGGAGCTTGGTGACGGCTGGGTCAAGCACGTCACGGTCGAGGTGGCGCTGGGCACTCGCGAGGGTTCCAGCGTGCGCGGTGGTGAATTGGGCGGCTTGCACGCAGGCGCGCTTGCGGACGCGGCTTCCGTCGACAAAGTCATCGACGCCGCGGTGTCGGCGGTGGGTTCACGCCACGGTGTGGCCGTCACGCTGCCCGCGGCAGCCGGTGGCGGTGGCGGCGTCGTGGACTCCGCGGCACTCGGTGAGTTCGCCCAACAGGTGACCGGACCCAACGGTGTACTCGCTTCGGCGGCGCGCCTGATCCTGGGGCAGCTCGGCCTGGAGACGCCGGTCAGCGCGCCGGAAGCGACGGATGCGGAGCTCATCGATCTGGTAACTGCCGAATTGGGTTCGGATTGGCCACGTTTGGTCGCTCCGACATTCGACGGCCGCAAGGCAGTGGTGTTCGACGACCGCTGGGCCAGCGCACGTGAGGATCTGGCCAGGTTCTGGTTGTTGGACGAGGGCGAGATCGACGCCGACTGGCAGCGTCTTTCCGAGCGGTTCGAAGGCGCCGGCCACATCGTCGGCACCCAGGCCACCTGGTGGCAGGGCAAGGCGCTGGCGGCGGGCCGCAACATTCACGCGTCGCTGTACGGCCGCGCGGCCGCAGGCGCGGAGAACCCGGGCAAGGGGCGCTACACCGACGAGGTCGCGGTGGTGACCGGTGCATCGAAGGGCTCCATCGCGGCATCCGTAGTGGCCCAACTCCTCGACGGCGGGGCGACGGTCATCGCGACCACGTCCAAGCTCGACGACACCCGGCTGGCGTTCTACCGCGATCTGTACCGGGACAACGCCAGGTTCGAAGCCAAGCTCTGGGTCGTGCCCGCCAACATGGCGTCCTACAGCGACATCGACGCGCTCGTCGAGTGGGTCGGTACGGAACAGACTGAAAGCCTTGGGCCGAAGTCCATTCACCTCAAGGATGCGCTGACACCAACGCTTCTGTTCCCATTCGCGGCGCCGCGGGTGGCCGGCGACCTGTCGGACGCGGGATCGCGCGCCGAGATGGAGATGAAGGTCTTGCTGTGGGCCGTTCAGCGGCTGATCGGCGGGCTGTCGCACGTCGGCGCGGAACGCGACATCGCGGCGCGGATGCACGTGGTGCTGCCGGGCTCGCCCAACCGCGGGATGTTCGGCGGTGATGGTGCCTACGGTGAATCCAAGTCCGCGCTCGACGCGTTGGTCACCCGGTGGAAGGCCGAGTCGTCGTGGGCACAGCGGGTTTCGCTGGCGCACGCGCTGATTGGCTGGACCAAGGGCACCGGACTGATGGGTCACAACGACGCCATCGTCGACGCCGTCGAAGAAGCCGGAGTGACGACATATACCACCGACGAGATGGCGAAGATGTTGCTCGATCTGTGCGACATCGAGTCGAAGGTGGCCGCTGCACGCGAGCCGCTACAGGCGGACCTGACCGGCGGATTGGCCGAGGTCGAGCTGGACCTGGCCGAGTTGGCCGCCAACGCGCGCGACCAGCAGGCGGCCGGCGGAGCCGAGAGCGACGACGCCGACGGCAACGATGCCGGCACGATCCGCGCGCTGCCATCCCCGCCGCGTGGCTACCGGGCTGCGCCGCCGCCGGAATGGGACAACCTCGATGTCGACCCCGCCGATCTGGTGGTGATCGTCGGCGGCGCCGAGCTCGGACCCTATGGTTCGTCACGCACCCGCCTCGAGATGGAGGTCGACAACGAGCTGTCGGCGGCCGGCGTGCTGGAGCTCGCGTGGACCACGGGCCTGGTCAAGTGGGAGGACGATCCCACCCCGGGTTGGTACGACGTCCAGACCGGCGATTTGGTCGACGAGGGCGAGCTGGTGGAGCGTTATCACGACGCGGTGATCGAGCGGGTCGGCATCCGCGAGTTCGTCGACGACGGTGCGATCGATCCGGATCACGCTTCACCGATCATGGTTTCGGTCTTCCTCGACAAGGACTTCACGTTCGTCGTGTCGTCGGAGGCCGAGGCCCGGCCGTTCGTGGAATTCGATCCGGAGCACACGGTCATCGCGCCGGTGCCGGACAGCAGTGATTGGCAGGTGACCCGCAAGGCGGGCACCGAGATTCGCGTGCCGCGCAAGACGAAGCTGTCCCGCACGGTGGGCGCGCAGATCCCGACGGGCTTCGATCCGATGGTGTACGGCGTCCCCGCGGACATGGTGTCGTCGATCGACCGGTTGGCGCTGTGGAACCTCGTCACGACCGTCGATGCCTTCCTGTCCGCGGGTTTCACTCCTACCGAGCTGATGCGCTGGGTCCACCCCAGCCTGGTGGCCAGCACGCAGGGCACCGGCATGGGTGGAATGACGTCGATGCAGACCATGTACCACGGCAACTTGCTCGGCCGGAACAAGCCGAACGACATTTTGCAGGAGGTTCTGCCGAATGTCATTGCAGGACATGTGGTTCAGTCCTACATCGGCAGTTACGGCTCGATGATCCACCCGGTGGGCGCATGCGCCACCGCGGCGATCTCGGTCGAAGAAGGTGTGGACAAGATCCGCCTCGGTAAGGCCGAGTTCGTGGTGGCTGGCGGTTACGACGACCTGACGCTGGAAGCCATCATCGGATTCGGTGACATGTCGGCCACAGCCGACACCGAGATGATGCGGGCCAAGGGCATCAGCGACTCGAAGTTCTCGCGCGCCAACGACCGTCGCCGGCTCGGGTTCGTCGAGGGACAGGGCGGCGGAACGATCCTGCTCGCCCGCGGTGACCTGGCGCTGAAGATGGGTCTGCCGGTGTTGTCCGTCGTGGCCTACGTGTCGTCCTTCGGTGACGGTGTGCACACGTCGATCCCCGCTCCGGGGCTCGGTGCGCTGGCAGCTGGTCGTGGCGGCAAGGGATCGCAGTTGGCACGTTCGCTGGCGAAGCTGGGTGTGGGTGCCGACGACATCGCAGTGGTGTCCAAGCACGACACCTCGACTCTGGCCAACGATCCGAACGAAACCGAGTTGCACGAGCGTCTTGCGGATTCGATGGGCCGGTCGGCCGGTGCGCCACTTTTCGTGGTGTCACAGAAGAGCCTGACCGGTCACTCGAAGGGTGGTGCCGCGGCGTTCCAAATGATGGGGTTGTGCCAGATCCTGCGCGACGGCGTCATTCCGCCGAACCGCAGCCTGGACTGCGTCGACGAAGAAATGTCCGGAGCCGGACACCTCGTCTGGCTGCGCGACAGCCTCAAGTTCGGCGACAAGTTCCCGTTGAAGGCCGGTCTGATCACCAGCCTCGGCTTCGGACACGTGTCCGGACTGGTGGCGCTGGTGCACCCGCAGGCGTTCATCGCGGCGCTGAGTCCTGATCAGCGTGAGGACTACAAGCGTAGGGCTGAGGCACGCGTGCTGGCCGGACAGCTGCGACTGGCGTCGGCGATCGCGGGTGGACGGCCGCTGTACGAGAAGCCTGCCGACCGGCGATTCGGTGGAGACGTCGCGGAGAAGCGGCAGGAAGCAGCAATGCTTCTGGACGAGTCTTCGCGCCTCGGTGAGGACGATGTGTACCTGCTCTCAGGGCAGTGAGATAGGTTCTTGCGCATGGCGGTAGTCGGTGTGGGGATCGATCTCGTCTCCATCCCCGACTTCGCCGAACAGGTCGACCAGCCGGGAACGGTGTTCGCCGAGACGTTCACGCCCGGCGAGCGGCGTGACGCCGCCGACAAGAGCTCGTCGGCGGCGCGGCATCTGGCGGCGCGCTGGGCGGCCAAGGAGGCGGTGATCAAGGCGTGGTCGGGGTCGAGGTTCGCCAAGCGGCCGATGCTGCCGGAGGGCATTCACCGCGACATCGAGGTCGTCACCGACATGTGGGGCCGACCCAAGGTGCGCCTCACCGGCGCAATCGGTGAACACCTGAAGGACGTGGTCATTCACGTGTCGATGACCCACGAGGGCGATACGGCGGCGGCGGTCGTCATATTGGAGTCGCAACCCTAACGGGCCAATCTGCGTTTGCTCACCAAGGATTGGCGACCAGCTAGCCTCGAAGGGTGAGCGATCTCGTGCAGCGGGTGCGCGACGTGTTGCCGTCGGTGCGCCGCGACTTGGAAGACCTCGTGCGTATCGAATCGGTGTGGGCCGATCCGGCCCGTCGTGGTGAAGTACAGCGCAGCGCCGATGCAGTGGTAAAGCTGTTGTCGGACGCGGGCTTCAAGAATGTGCAGATCGTCAGCGAGGGCGGCGCCCCCGCCGTCATCGCCAGGCATCCGGCGCCGCCGGGTGCGCCCACCGTGCTGCTCTATGCCCACCACGACGTTCAGCCCGAGGGTGACCACACACAGTGGAACTCGCCACCGTTCGAGCCCACCGAGCGCGACGGACGCCTCTACGGACGCGGCACGGCCGACGACAAGGCCGGCATCGCAACGCATCTGGCGGCCTTCCGGGCCCACGGTGGCAACCCGCCCGTCGGTGTCACGGTATTCGTCGAGGGGGAGGAGGAGTCGGGATCGCCGTCGCTGTCCCGACTGCTGGCCGCACACCGTGAGGCGCTGGCGTCCGACGTGATCGTCATCGCCGACTCCGACAACTGGAGCACCGACGTGCCTTCGTTGACGGTGTCGCTGCGGGGTCTGGCCGACTGTGTCGTCGAGGTCGCGACGTTGGATCACGGCCTGCACTCGGGTTTGTGGGGTGGCGTCGCCCCCGATGCGTTGACGGTGCTGGTGCGACTGCTGGCCAGTCTGCACGACGATGAGGGAAATGTGGCCGTCGAGGGATTGCACGAAGCTGCCGCTGCGGACGTCGACTATCCGCCGGAGCGGGTCCGCGCGGAAACGGGGCTCTTAGACGGGGTCCGCGAAATCGGTTCCGGGTCGGCGCCGCAACGACTTTGGGCCAAGCCCGCGATCACGGTGATCGGTATCGACACCACGCCGATCGACAAGGCGTCGAACACGTTGATTCCGCGGGCGCGGGCGAAGGTCAGCATGCGCGTCGCGCCGGGCGGCGACGCGGGGGAGCACCTCGCGGCCCTGACCCGTCACTTGGAGCGGAACGCGCCGTGGGGTGCGCAGGTGACCGTCACCCCCGGCGACGTCGGCCAGCCGTACGCCATCGACGCCACCGGAGCCGTCTACGACGCCGCCCGCGCGGCGTTCCGGCAGGCGTGGGGCGCCGAGCCCGTCGACACCGGAATCGGTGGCTCTATTCCGTTCATCGCCGAGTTCGCCGAGGCGTTCCCGTCGGCCAAGATCCTGGTGACCGGCGTGGAAGACCCTGCGACACAGGCGCACAGCGTCAACGAGAGCCTGCACCTGGGAGTCCTGGAGCGGGCCGCGATCGCCGAGGCGCTGCTGCTGGCGAACCTGGGGTCAGACGGACAGATCGCGACGTAGCTTGGCCACGTGACCGGTGGCGCGGACGTTGTACTGCGCCTCGGCGATCTTGCCCTTCTCGTCGACCACGAACGTCGAACGAATAACGCCCTGAACGGTTTTGCCGTACATCATCTTCTCGCCGTAGGCGCCCCACGCTGTGAGAACCTCGCGGTCGGGGTCGGACAGCAGCGGAAAGGTCAGCTTTTCCTTGTCACGGAACTTGGCCAGCTTCTCGGGTTTGTCGGGAGAGATGCCGATCACGTCGAGTCCGGCCCCGTTGAGTTCGCCGAGGCTGTCGCGGAAGTCGCACGCTTGCTTGGTGCAGCCCGGCGTGGAGGCAGCGGGGTAGAAGTACACGATGACCTTGCGCCCCTTGTAGTCGGAGAGCTTGACGGTCTTGCCGTCGGCGTCAGGCAGGCTGAACGCGGGGGCTTTGTCGCCCACCTCGAGTCGCGGAGTCTGTGACACGTGAGCGGATCCCCTCTCATGGACCGGTGCACTTCGATTGATGCGAGCTGATCTAGGGTAGTTGCGCAAGGCACCGGAGTTGGAGCAGGGCTTGACGCGTATGGGAGATGGATGTGGCGGACCGCGACCCCGACACCATCAAGCAGGAGATCGACCAGGCTCGCGACCAGCTGGCGCTGACGGTCGACTCCCTGGCTGAGCGTGCCAACCCACGTCGGCTGGCCGACGACCTCAAGGCTGGATTGGTGCAGTTCGTCAAGAAGCCGCCGGTGGCCATCTCGCTGGCAGGCGTGGGAACTGTGGTCATCGTGCTCGTCGTGCGCCGGATCAGGCGCTGAGGCGGCTCAGTTCAGCGCCGGCGGCCGGGGCGGAACAGTTCCGAGAACCACGAGCTCGGCGGATTGGCGACACGGCCGATACGGCTGCAGTTGTACACCGCAACCGGGCCCTGCCCAGTTACGTCGTCGTCGCCGTGCGCGCCGTGCGCACCAGCTGCGAACGCTGCGCCAATCTGCGCCATCAGCTAATTCCCTGTCCTTCGGTTTCGGCTGTCAACAGCGGGCCGCTGCCCTCGTCGTCAGCTAACGCGGACTCTAACATCATTGGCACTCTTTTGGCAGCTTGAACCGAGACAATCTGTGGAAAGAGTTACCTCCGCAACGATCATCGGCCCTGCGCAAGCCCGAGGATGACCGATTTTCTGTAACTTCCAGCACACATAGCGCTGGCAGGCTCGAAGCCGTGCTGGATATTTACGCAAACGAAAGCCGCAACCGTCCGAATGTGGTAATTGAAGGCGCCGGCGATAGCCTTCCGCGATACGCGGCGTCGATGTCCCCCCGGGATCGAGAGGCCTTCGACGGCTCGGCCCTAGCCGAAGCGGGGCGATACGGGAACACGCCTGCGGTATTTACGCCGTTTATGGGACATTGAACTGTTGACGGCGCCGGTCGCCGGTCACCCGCCGACTCACTCCATCGGTGGATCAGTGAAGGGGCGGCATGGAGGCTCAGACTTTCCCCGTCAGGTTCCCCGCGGAGAGCGGCGAATTCGACGACACCGCCTATGCCCGTGGGATGGCGCGGTTGGTGCAAGCGGTCCAGGAGCTCTCGCTGGCACGAAGCTTGTCGGAGGTGCAGGGCATTGTCCGTACCGCTGCTCGCGAACTCACCGGTTGCGACGGTGCGAGTTTCGTGTTGCGCGACGATGACAAGTGCTACTACGCCGACGAGGATGCGATCGCCCCGCTGTGGAAGGGGAGCCGGTTTCCCCTGGAGGCCTGTGTCAGCGGGTGGGCGATGCTCAACCGCGAATCGGCGGTGATCCCTGATATCTATCGCGATGCCCGCGTCCCCCACGAGGCGTACCGGCCCACATTCGTCAAGAGCCTGGTGATGGTTCCCATCCGCAAGCTCGACCCGATCGGGGCGATCGGCAACTACTGGGCGTGTGCGCGGCAGCCCTCCGAGCAGGAGGTCTCCCTACTGCAGGCCCTGGCAGATGCGACGTCGATCGCGATGGAAAACGTGCAGGTCTACTCCGAACTCGAACAACGGGTGCATGACCGGACAGTCGCGCTGGAGCGGGCCAACGACGAGATCCGCCAGAAGACCGGCCGCCTCACGGCGGGACTGGACAGCGCATCAGCCTATGTCTCGTCGATCCTGCCGGGTGAACTGGAAGGGCCGGTGCGAGTGTCCTCGCGCTACCTGCCGTCCCAGCAGCTTGGCGGGGACAGCTTCGACTACCGGTGGATCGATGACGATCATCTGATCGCCTATCTGATTGACGTCTCCGGGCACGGTATCGGCCCCGCACTGTTGTCGGTGTCGGTGCACAATCTGTTGCGCTCGGGCTCCCTGCCCTTGACGACACTGCTGGCCCCTGATCAGGTGCTGGCCGAACTCAACCAGCTCTTCGAGATGGACAAGCACGACGGGAACTACCTGACGATGTGGTTCGGGGTGTACGAATTGTCCTCGCGCACGCTTCGCTACGCCAGCGCGGGTGCCCCGCCGGCCATTGCCGTCGGTCCCGATGCCACCAGCACCGAGTTGTCCACCGCTGGAAAACCTCTCGGGATGTTCGACGATGCCGTCTACACCTCGCGCAGCTACGCCGTGCCGCCGGGCTGCCGCATCCTTCTCTACAGCGATGGCGCCTATGAGGATGCCTGCGTCGACGGGCACCCGTTGTCCCCGACGGATTTCAAAGACCTGTTCACCCGGCTGCACGAATCGTCCCTGGACGTCCTCGTCGAAACACTGCGGGGTCTCACGCCGTCGGGCACCTTCACCGACGACTGTTCACTCGTCCGACTGGAATCCGGCTGACGACGTCGGCGACGAGGTGAACGTGATGCCAGTGGACGGCGAGGCTGGTGCTGGGGTCTGCGCCGGAATCCCAACAGGGATTTTGCTGGTGCGCCGTCAGGGTTTCGAACCCCGGACCCGCTGATTAAGAGTCAGCTGCTCTACCAACTGAGCTAACGGCGCTGCGTGTGAGACGATAACAGGCCGCGCGGCGCGCGCGAAATCGTTACTCGCCCGCCGCTGGAGAGCGACGCTGTCGTCGCGCCTCGGGTCGTCGGTGCCCTTAGACTATTCCCAGAGATTCTTCTATTCGTGAGGTGGAGCAAACAATGTGGCAGGTCAGGTCCGTGGCCGGTCCGCGTCGCAATCGTCGATGGCTGACCGTCATCGCGCTCATTCCCGCGATCGTGCTTGGGCTGTCGGCGTGCAGTAGCAATTCCGCGCCGCCGCAGCCTCAGGTCATCGCCGACAAGGGCACGCCGTTCGGCGACCTGCTCATTCCCAAGCTGGCCACGACGGTCAAGGACGGGGACGTGGGGGTGAGCGCCGCGTCGCCGGTGACCGTCGGGGCGGAGGACGGCGTGCTCGGCGCGGTCTCCATGGTCAACGAGGACGGCGAGCCCGTGCAGGGCAAGCTGAGCAAGGACGGCCTCCAGTGGGCTACCACCGAGCCCCTCGGTTACAACAAGCGCTACACGCTGACCGCTGAGGCGCTCGGCCTGGGCGGTGCCACCTCTCGGCAGATGACATTCGAGACGCACTCGCCGGAGAACCTCACGATGGCCTATGTGGTGCCCAGCGAGGGCGAGGTCGTCGGCATCGGTCAGCCGGTCGCCGTCCAGTTCGACGAGAACATCCCGAACCGCCTGGCTGCCCAGCAGGCCATCAAGATCACGACCACGCCGCCCGTCGAAGGCGCCTTCTATTGGCTGAACAATCGCGAAGTACGTTGGCGGCCCGCGAATTACTGGAAGCCGGGCACCAAAGTCGAGGTGGCGGTCAACACCTACGGCGTCGACCTGGGCGACGGCCTGTTCGGCCAAGAGAACATCACCACGCACTTCTCCATCGGCGACGAGGTGATCACCCGCATCGACGACAGCACCAAGACGATGACGGTGACGCGCAACGGCGAGGTCATCAAGACCATGCCCGTCTCGATGGGCAAGAACAGCACGCCGACCAACAACGGCACCTACATCGTCGGTGACCGCCGCTCCCACATGGTGATGGATTCGTCGACCTACGGCGTGCCGACGAACTCACCCAACGGCTACCGCACCGAGGTCGACTGGGCCACCCAGATCTCCTATAGCGGCATTTATGTGCACGCCGCACCGTGGTCGGTGGGTAGCCAGGGCTACAGCAATGTCAGCCACGGGTGCATCAACGTGAGCACGAGCAACGGGCAGTGGTTCTACGACAACTCCAAGCGCGGCGACATCGTGGAGATAAATAACACAGTCGGCTCGATCCTTCCGGGCACCGACGGCCTGGGCGACTGGAACATTCCGTGGAGCCAATGGAAGTCGGGCAACGCGAGCGTCTGATCGTACAAAAAAGTCAGGGAGCGGATTCCGCTCCCTGACTTGTTTGGGTGGCTGACGGGACTCGAACCCGCGACAGCCAGGATCACAACCTGGTGCTCTACCAACTGAACTACAGCCACCATCGCCGCAGCATCTGCGGCGTCGTCGATACTAGCCGCTCGGGCGCTCTGCAGCCGAATCGATATCCGCAGAGTCGCCGTTCGGCGGGCCTAGCTGACCGGCGATCGCGGCGATATCACTGGTCGAGGGCCCGGGCGGGGCGACGAAGGCCGTCTGACGGTAGTACTTGAGCTCGCGGATCGACTCGTGGATGTCGGCCAGGGCGCGGTGGGCCAGACCCTTTTCGGGCTGGCCGAAGTAGATCCGGGGATACCAGCGCCGGCACAGTTCCTTGATCGAGCTGACGTCGATCATGCGGTAGTGCAGGAAGTCGTCGAGCTTGGGCATGTCCCGCGCGATGAACCCACGATCGGTGGCGATCGAGTTGCCGGCCAACGGAGCCGTCTTAGCCTGTTTGACGTGCGTGCGGATGTAGTCGAGGACGAGTTCTTCGGCGGCCGCCATGTCGACCGTGGACGCCCGCACCTCCTCGGTCAGGCCCGATCGGGCGTGCATATCCCTGACCACATCGATCATCGACGCCAGCGCCTCATCGTCGGCGTGGATGACGACGTCTATGCCTTCGCCCAGGATGTTGAGGTCGGCGTCGGTCACCAGCGCCGCGATCTCGATGAGCCGGTCGGTCCCCAAGTCGAGGCCGGTCATCTCGCAGTCGATCCACACGAGTTCGTCACGCACAGCGCTCAACAGTACTGTTTGCGACCATGACCAACGCGTCGAGCGTCAATGCAGCCCAGCAAATCGCCGCCGGTTATGCGTTCGAGGGCCCGGCCCTGGAGTTGGGCACGGTCGTCGTCGACGGTCTCTGCGACCCGACGGCGCGGGTCCGCATTCCGTTGGCCACCGTCAATCGGCACGGCCTCGTCGCGGGCGCTACCGGTACGGGTAAGACGAAATCGCTGCAGGTGATGGCCGAGCAGTTGTCCGCGGCCGGTGTGCCCTGCCTGATGGCTGACATCAAGGGCGACCTGTCGGGACTGTGCGCGCTCGGCGAGCCGAACGACAAGACCGAGCAGCGCGCCACGGACACCGGCGACGACTGGACGCCCACCGCCCATCCGGTGGAGTTCTTGTCGCTCGGCACCGGCGGAATCGGCGTGCCGGTGCGAGCGACCATCTCTAGTTTCGGCCCGATTCTTTTGTCAAAAGTGTTGGGGCTCAACCAAACCCAGGAGTCCACGCTGGGGTTGATCTTTCACTGGGCCGACCAGAAGGGCTTGCCGCTGCTAGACCTCAAGGATCTGCGTGCGGTGATCCAGTTCCTCACCGGCGACGACGGCAAGCCCGAACTGAAGGCACTCGGCGCGGTGTCCAAGACCACGGCCGGCGTCATCCTCCGGGCCCTGGTCAACCTCGAGGCCGACGGTGGCGACACGTTCTTCGGTGAGCCCGAACTCGAGCCCGAGGACCTGATGCGCGTCGACGCGCAGGGCCGCGGCGTCATCACGCTGCTCGAGGTCGGTGAGCAGGCGGCGCGGCCGGTGATGTTCTCGACGTTCCTGATGTGGGTGCTCGCCGATCTCTTCACGACGCTGCCCGAGGTCGGTGATCTCGACAAGCCGAAGCTGGTGTTTTTCTTCGACGAGGCCCACCTGCTTTTCAGCGACGCGTCGAAGGCCTTTCTGGAACAGGTCGAGCAGACCGTCAAGTTGATCCGCTCCAAAGGTGTCGGGGTGTTCTTCTGCACCCAGCTGCCGACCGACGTGCCCAACGCGGTGCTTTCGCAGTTGGGGGCGCGGGTCCAGCATGCGCTGCGCGCCTTCACCCCCGATGACCAGAAGGCGTTGTCGAAGACGGTGCGGACTTACCCGAAAACTCAGGTCTACGACCTGGAGACGGCGTTGACGTCGCTGGGCATCGGCGAAGCGATCGTCACCGTGCTTTCGGAAAGCGGTGCACCGACACCGGTGGCGTGGACCAGGATGCGGGCCCCGCGCTCGCTGATGGACACCATCGGGTCCGAGGCGATCGGTGCGGCCGCCAAGGCCAGCCCGCTGCAGGCCGAGTACGGCCAGACGATCGACCGCGACTCGGCCTATGAGCGGCTGTCGGCCAGGATGGCGCCGCCAGAACCGCCCGCGCCGGCGGCCGAACCGCAGCTGCCGCCGCCGCTCCCGGTCGATGTCGGGGGAGCGACGGCCTCAGGCGAGGTGAAGAGCCGGGGGACTGCCGAACCCGGAATGCTCGAGAAGGTGATGGACAGTCCGGCGTTCAAGAGTGCGATGCGCTCGGCGGGCACGGTGATCGGCCGCGAGATCACGCGCAGCATTTTCGGCACGGGCCGTCGCCGCAGGCGCTAGCCGCCGCCGAGCTTCTTGTAGACGGCGCCGACGATCGGCGTCACGATCGCCCGCGGTGTGTAGCCAGCGCCGACCGACATCGCCTTGCTGGTGATACCGGGAACGATGCGCATCTTGTTGCGCTCCAAGCCATCCAGCGACAGCTTGGCGGTGTACTCGGTGGAGATCCACAAGAAGTCCGGGATCAGCTTCTCCACGAGCGACTGTTCGGTCTCCGACGGAAGCGTTTCGCGCACCGGTCCGGGAGCGAGCAGCGTGACGTGCACGCCGTCGCGCTTGAGTTCACCGCGCAGCGACTCACTGAACGTATTGACGAACGCTTTGCTCGCCGCATAGGTCGCGTTGTTCGGTATCGGCGAATTGCCTGCGGCGGAACCGGAGATCAAGATGCCGCCGGCCTTGCGCGCCACCATTCCCGGCAATACCGCGAGCACAAGGTCGTGCACCCCAAGGACATTGAGTTGCACCTGGGCCTGCTCACCATCGGCGGGCAGGGAAGCGACGGGTCCGAACGTCGCGGTACCGGCGTTCGCGCACAGGATCGAGATGTTACGGACGGCCAGCTCGTCACAGAACTTCCCGCGTTCGGCGGGATCGGCGAGGTCGACGGGACGCACCTCGACCGTCACGCCGTACTGGCCGCTGATCCGGTCGGCCAGCGTCCGCAGGACGTCTTCTCGGCGGGCGGTGATGATCAGGTGGTGCCCGCGCGCGGCGAGTTCGAGGGCCAGAGCTTCGCCGATATTCTGCGACGCTCCGGTGACGACGGCGCGGGCATCTTCGCTGGGAGCGGGTACTGGCATGGGCCGGACTATATCGTGGGGCCCCATGAGCGAACTGACGTCGTCCGCGCCGACGGTGCGACGGTCGCAGATCCTCTCCTGGGCGGTATGGGACTTCGGTTCGACGGGGCTGAACGCGGTCGTGGTCACCTTCGTGTTCTCGATCTACCTCACCAACGCCGTTGGTGACGGACTGCCCGGCGAAATCAGCGCGACGAGCTGGCTCGGGTGGGCGCTGGGCGCTGCCGGCCTGGCCGTCGCACTGCTGGCCCCCCTCACCGGCGTGTGGGTCGAAACGCCGTGGCGGCGACGACGCGCGCTGGCCGCCCTCAGCGTGATGTCGGTCGTGTCCACCGTGGCGATGAGCGTGGTCCGCGAGGACTGGCGCTACTTGGCGCTGGGTCTTTTCCTGGTGGCCGCCACCTCGGCGTGCAACGACCTGGCGAGCGTGCCGTACAACGCCATGCTGCGCCAGCTGTCCACTCCCCGCACCTCGGGTCAGATCTCGGGATTCGGTATCGGCTTGGGCTATTTCGGCAGTGTCGTCTTGCTCTTGGTGGTCTATTTCGGATTCGTCTCCGGCGACGGTGATCACACCGGTCTGTTGAATCTGCCCAGCGCCGACGGCCAGAACGTCCGCGCCGCCATGATCTTCACCGCGGTCTGGTTCGCCCTGCTCGCGCTGCCGGTTCTCATCCTGGTCCCCAGCCCGAAACCAGACATCGAGGTGCCGGTCGAGGCAAGCGGCTTCTTCAGTGGATACCGAAAACTGTGGACCGAAATCCGCAGCGAATGGCACAGGGATCATCACGTCGTCTACTACCTGATCGCCAGCGCCGTGTTCCGTGACGGACTCACCGGCGTATTCGCCTTCGGCGCAGTGCTCGGAGTCAAGGTGTACGGCGTCTCCTCGGCCGACGTGCTGTTGTTCGGGGTGAGTGCCAGCATCATCGCCGCCATCGGCGCGATCATCGGGGGCTACCTCGACGACAAGATCGGCGCCAAGCCGGTGATCGTGGGCTCGCTGGCGTCGATGATCGTGGTCGGTCTCATCCTGATGACGCTGTCGGGTGTCCTGGCGTTCTGGATCTGCGGACTGTTGCTGTGCTTGTTCATCGGGCCGACGCTCTCGGCCGCCCGGACGCTGATGCTGCGCATGTCGGCCGAGGGTAAAGAGGGCGTCGCCTTCGGCCTGTACACCACGACCGGCCGGGCGGTGTCCTATCTGGCTCCGGTGTTGTTCTCGACGTTCATCGCCATCTTCGGTACCGACCGAGCGGGCATCGGCGGCCTCGTCGTGGTGCTCTTGGCGGGGATGCTGGCGATGCTGGTGGTGAAGACGCCGGGCCGGGTGCAGGCAACCTAGCCGGTTGGGGCGCAGATCGTCAGGCCGGCACCCGTGCGCTGCTCGAGGGTGACGCCGTTGACCGAGATCGAGCAGGTCACTTCGCGCCCGACGTTGATGATGCTGATGCTCGCGGAAGCGTCTGCAGGTTCGGCCAATTGGACTTCCTTGCTCCACGGCAGCATGACGTTGAACTCCGTCTGCAGCAGTCCGCCGTTGTCGACATAGGTGATGTTGATGGCCCGGCCGTCACCGGTGACGTTGTAGACCACGGTCTCGGTGGGGCCGGCTGGGGTGGTGCCGGTGGTGGTGGGCACGGTGGGCAGGGTCGGGGGTGGGGTCACCGGAGCCGAGGGCGTGCGCGACGTTGTCGTCGACGGGGTTCGGGTCGGCGTGGTGCGCTCGGTGAGCGACGGCGGCGGCGCGACGACGGTCTCCTGACGGGAGCTGTTGTCGTAGACGACGACCAATGCGATCACCAGGCCGATGACGGTCAGTACCGCCGCCGTGGCCAGCACCCACAGCCAGCGGGGTGACTTCGGCTCGTCCGGCGGTTGTCCGGCGCCGTCGGGCGGATACTGCCCACCGTATTGGTCGTACCGGCCGGTTGAGTAGGGGTCGTAGCCGTACGGCAACTGCTCGGTCGGGGGCGGCGCTGAGGGGGCCTGATAGGTGGGGCCGTACGGGGCCTGGCTCGCATATGCGGGATCGGGGCCCTGATAGCCGCCGTCCAGCGGCTGCGTCGGGTTGGGTCCGTAGTTGGCGCCCGACTGCTCATCACGTCCGCGGTGTGGTGAATCGGTCATGCCCACCTCATGGCTGCGAGGGTACCTGTGCAGGCGCTCAGGCTGCCCTCGCGGCAAAGGTTCGGTCCGTCCGCACTGTCGCGATCACCACGTTTACCGCCCGCGACCTCGGTTTACTCTGGTTCCGATGGCTGAGCAGGTTCGTCGCGTCTACGGGGCATCGATGTCGCCGGACGCCACCGCGTTCGCGCACATAGTCGACGACGGCGGATACCCGCGCGCCGTGCAGCGGTTCTTGCGCGGCTGGCGGGCGAGTTCCTCTCGTGACGTCGAATTGCCTGTCGACGGTCCGGTGAATCGGGTCATCCATTCCGCGGACGGATATTGGCTCGCGTGTGAGGTGGCACCCGAGGGCGGGTCTCGAAGCCAGATCTGGGTGGTGACAACCGATCCCGACGACCGCGACGCTCGCCGCATCGACAACTGGCCCGCCGGAGCCGCCGAAGGCAACGCGGAACTGATCGGTTGGGACGGTACCCGGGTCGCGGCGATCCTGACGGGTGACGACGGTGTCGGCAGCTCGTGCCTGATCGACCCGGCCGACGGGATCACCGTGGTGCTCGACCGGCGGTCGGGCGGCAGGCTGGTCGACGCGTGGGCGGGGTCCGCACTCGTGCGCGTCGGACCACGCGGCTACCGCGACCTCATCATGTTGCGCGGGTCTACCGAAATCGCTTTGCTGCCCTACGATCCCGGTTCCACCACCGACAACGGAATCATCCTCGATGACCACGTTCCGCGCCGCCTGCGAGCTGGTCTGGAGGGCGACTCTTACGAGCTGTATCAGCCGTCGACCGCGACCGGGCTCACCGGCACAGAGGGGTATGTGCGTGCGCTGATCCGCAGCGAGAACGGCGCCGAACACGCCCGGCTGCTCGAAGTCACCACCACCGAAGACGGGGTGTCGTATCAGGTCATCGCGGAGCGGCCGGGATACGAACTCGACGAGTTCACCGTCAGCGACGACTTGTCCACCGTGGCCATACTGTGGAATATCAACGGCGCCAGCGAATTACAGATCCTGGAACTCGCTGACTACACGGCATACCCGCCGATTCCGCTGCCCGGGATGGTGGCCAGTGAGCTAAGTATCAGCGCCGGCGGGTCGATGCTGGCGATGACGGTCGAAAGCCCCTCGATGCCTGCGACTGTCGAACTGGTCGATCCCCGTACTCGCGAGTGGGAGCCGGTCGACCGTGAGCCGAGTCTCGGTCCGGTGTCAGCCGATCCGACGCTGGAGACCATCACGGCGCGTGACGGTCTGACGTTCACCGGATGGCTGTTCCGGCCACCCGACGGGATCACGCCGATCGGCGCGATGTTGTTCCTGCACGGCGGGCCCGAAGGTCAGGGCAGGCCCGGCTACAACGAGTTCTTCCCACCCCTGCTCGAAGCCGGCATTTCGGTGTTCCTGCCGAACGTGCGCGGATCCGGAGGGTTCGGACGTTCCTTCATGCATGCCGACGACAGAGAGAAGCGATTCGCGGCCATCGACGATGTCGCGGATGCGGTCAACTTCCTGGCCGAGAACGGTCACGCGCATCCCGATCGCATCGCGTGCTGCGGTTGGTCATACGGCGGCTATCTGACGCAGGCTGCGCTTACCTTCCATCCCGAATTGTTTGCCGCGGGCATCAGCATTTGCGGTATGAGCGATTTGAACACGTGGTACCGCAGCACCGAGCCGTGGATCGCCGCTGCCGCCTATCCGAAGTACGGCCATCCTGTCAGCGACCGCGACCTGCTCGAGGAATTGTCACCGCTGCAGCGGGTGGATGCGATGACCGCACCCCTGCTTCTCGTCCACGGCGCCAACGACACCAACGTCCCCCCGGACGAGTCGCTGCAGATGTACACCGCATTAAAAGCGCTCGGGCGCACCGCCGAACACCTGGTATTCCATGACGACGGCCACGAGATCGACAAGCGGGAAAACCGCGCCGTACTGGTCAAGGCCATGTGCGACTGGCTGTTCACAGCTTTCTCACCGCGCCGGGAACCGTAGCCGAATCGTTGCCATTCCCAGGTTTGGGAAATTTTCTGCCGGGTAAACACGCTGCGTGCGCGCCGATTTGGGGCGCAATTAGAGATGGAGGCGCAGCATGCGAGGTGGTGGGCTACTCGGAGTTCTAGTGCTCATCTGGTTGCTGATCGGCGCGTTTGCGGCCTATCAGCGCGGTTACTTTGAAACTGGCGCAACCAACTGCGCGACTGCGGGGAGTATCGCACTCACGGTCGTCGTCGGCCCGCTGAACTACGCGGGAGTCAATCCGAAGGTGGCGGACTGCAATATCCCGGAGCCCAGTCAATAGTCCACTAGCAGTTGATAATTCAAAAGAAATGGAGTCACGATGATTATCCTCGGAATCATCCTCGCCGTACTCGGTTACATCCTCGGCATCAGCGTTTTGACGACAATCGGTGTCATCCTGGTCGTTATCGGAGCCGTCTTCTGGATTCTCGGGTCCGTCGGACGTCCCGTCGGTGGCCGTAGAGCCTGGTACTAACCGCTCACGGTCTCCGCGGCCGAGGTCAGCGCAGCAACCGTCATCGCTCGAAGGACGGCACGCTCGCTGGCCTCGGCCCTTTTTGTGGCACTTGGTTTCACCGAATGTGGGGTCGAATTCAGCAGTCCGAACGTCGCGTGCGCCATCAGCCGGGCATCGTCTTCCCGGAGAGACTTATTCAACTGCCGCAACACATCGACCCAAATCTCGACATACTGCCGCTGGGCCTTTCGGACCTGACGTTTGGCGTTCGGCGGCAGGTTGGGAAGGTCACGATCCTGGATGCGGATCAGATCCGATTCGCCGAGTGCGAAGTCCAGGTGAAAGTCGACCAGCCCATCGAGCGCGGACCGCGCGTCGTCAGCCCGCGCGACGACCTCGGTCGCGCCGGCCAGCAGGCGTGTGCTGATTCCCACCAGCAATTCGACGAGCAGCGCTTCTTTGTTGGGGAAGTGGCGGTAGATCGCCGGTCCGCTGACGCCGGCAGCGGCGCCGATGTCCTCCAGACGCACGGCAAGATATCCCCGTTCGGCGACCAGTCGTTCAGCCGCTGCGATCAGTTGCGATCGGCGGTCCGATTTGGCCTTGCTGCGGCGCGTCGCGGCCAGATCAGGCACCGAAGTGGAGGCCATCGACACACTCCAAACGCGCTGGTGGACATTTCGGTTAATCGTGACTAACATACCACGAGTTAGTCGTCATTAACTCAACTGAACGGGTTTTCTGCGATGACAACGCGGATCTCGCATCGCGAGGAGCACCTCGAGCTGGTGGGTCAATTGCGCGCCAAGCTCGCCGCTGCGGCGCTCGGTGGCCCCGAACGTGCCCGCGAGCGCCACGTCAGCCGCGGCAAGCTGCTACCGCGTGACCGCGTCGACGGGCTCCTCGACCCGGGCAGCCCTTTTCTCGAGCTGACACCGCTGGCCGCCGACGGCATGTACGACGACGAATGCCCCGGCGCGGGCATGATCGCCGGCATCGGACGCGTCTCAGGGCGCGAATGTGTGGTCATCGCGAACGATGCGACCGTCAAGGGCGGGACCTACTATCCGATCACCGTCAAAAAGCACCTGCGCGCTCAAGAGGTAGCCGGACAGAACAGGCTGCCGTGCATCTACCTGGTTGACTCGGGCGGGGCGTTCCTGCCGCGCCAGGACGAGGTGTTCCCCGACCGCGAGCACTTCGGCCGCATCTTTTACAACCAGGCCAACCTGTCCGCCGCGGGCATCGCTCAGATCGCGGCGGTGCTCGGCTCGTGCACGGCCGGGGGCGCGTATGTGCCGGCCATGAGCGACGAGGCCGTGATCGTCCGCAATCAGGGCACTATCTTCCTCGGAGGCCCGCCGCTGGTGAAGGCGGCGACCGGCGAGATCGTCACCGCGGAAGAACTCGGCGGCGGCGATCTGCACTCCAAGACCTCCGGTGTCACAGACCATTTGGCGCACGACGACCGCGATGCTTTGCGGATTGTGCGGCGAATCGTCGGCACGCTGGGCCCGCGTGAGCCGCTGCCTTGGGATGTGAGGCCGACGGTGCACGCGGTCGCCGACCAGACCGAACTGTACGACGTGGTGTCCGTCGACTCGCGTGTGCCATACGACGTTCACGAGGTGATCACGCGCATCGTGGACGGCGGGGAGTTCGCCGAGTTCAAGGCCGAATACGGCAGCACGCTGGTGACCGGATTCGCGCACATCCACGGTCACCCGGTCGGCATCATCGCCAACAACGGGGTGCTGTTCAGCGAGTCGGCCCTCAAGGGTGCCCATTTCATCGAACTCTGCGACAAGCGCAACACACCACTGCTGTTCCTGCAGAACATCTCCGGCTTCATGGTGGGACGCGACTACGAGGCGGGGGGCATCGCCAAGCACGGCGCGAAGATGGTCACCGCGGTCGCCTGCGCAAGGGTGCCGAAACTGACCGTCGTGATCGGCGGTTCGTACGGCGCGGGCAACTACTCGATGTGCGGGCGCGCGTATTCACCCCGGTTCCTGTGGATGTGGCCGAATGCGAGGATCTCGGTGATGGGTGGTGAGCAGGCCGCCTCGGTGCTGGCGACGGTGCGTGGAGAGATGACTCCCGACGAGGAGGAGACGTTCAAGGCGCCCATCCGCCAGCAGTACGAGGATCAGGGCAACCCGTACTACTCGACGGCCCGGCTGTGGGACGACGGCGTCATCGATCCCGCTGACACCAGAACCGTTCTCGGCCTCGCACTTTCAGTGGTCGGACAGGCTCCACTCGAGCCCGTCTCCTACGGCGTTTTCCGGATGTGATCACGTGACCACCATAGATACAGTCTTGATCGCCAACCGCGGTGAGATCGCCGTGCGCGTGATCCGCACGCTGCGTGCGATGGGTATCCGTTCGGTCGCGGTGTTCAGCGACGCCGACACCGGCGCCCGTCACGTCGCCGAGGCCGATGTGGCGGTGAACATCGGGCCTGCCGCGGCCCGGGAGAGCTATCTCGACATCGACGCGGTGGTCGCGGCGGCCCGGCGCACCGGGGCGCAGGCGGTGCACCCGGGTTACGGGTTCCTCTCGGAGAACGCACAATTCGCGGCTGCCCTGCACTCCGCTGGCATCGTGTTCATCGGCCCTCCAGTCGGCGCGATACAGACGATGGGTGACAAAATCGCCGCCAAGGCCGCGGTGTCGGCGTTCGGAGTTCCTGTCGTTCCCGGTGTGTCGCGGCCCAGCCTCACCGACGCAGACCTGATCGCCGGTGCTGACGAGGTCGGATACCCGGTCCTGGTGAAGCCGTCCGCGGGCGGCGGCGGCAAGGGCATGCGCGTCGTACACGAGCCGGCGGAGCTGGCGGCCGCGCTGGCCAGCGCCCGCCGGGAGGCCGCGTCGGCCTTCGGCGACGACACGCTGTTCCTCGAACGTTTCGTGTTGAACCCGAGACACATCGAGGTGCAGGTGCTCGCCGACGGCTTCGGCAACGTCGTGCACCTAGGCGAACGCGAGTGCAGTCTGCAGCGTCGGCATCAGAAGGTGATCGAAGAGGCGCCGTCGCCCCTTCTGGACGCGGCAACCCGTGCCCGCATCGGTGCCGCGGCCTGCGATACGGCCCGCAGTGTGGAGTACACCGGCGCGGGCACCGTCGAGTTCATCGTGTCCGCCGACCGGCCCGACGAGTTCTTCTTCATGGAGATGAACACCCGCCTGCAGGTCGAGCACCCGGTGACCGAAATGGTCACCGGCGTCGACCTCGTCGAACAACAGGTGCTCATCGCGGCGGGGCACAAGCTGCCGTTCAGCCAGGACGACATCACTTTGACCGGGCACGCCATCGAGGCGCGCGTCTACGCCGAGGACCCCGGCCGTGGCTTCCTGCCGACTGGCGGCACCGTGCTGGACCTTGCCGAACCCGGTGGCCGCGGCGTCCGCGTCGACTCCGGGCTGAAAGCCGGCACCATAGTCGGCAGCGACTACGACCCGATGCTGTCGAAGGTCATCGCGCACGCCGAGGACCGTGCCGGCGCCATCCGCGCCCTCGATACGGCCCTGTCGCAGACCGCTGTCCTCGGTGTCGTCACGAACATCGAGTTTCTGCGATTTCTGCTGGCCGATCCTGACGTCGTCGCCGGTGACCTCGACACCGGTCTACTCGACCGCCGCATGCCGGACTTCGAGCCCGCGGAGCCGGGTGACCGTGAGTTGATCGCCGCGGCTGCCCACAAGTGGCTGCGCGGCTGGCCCGACCCGGTCACCGACCTGTGGGCGGTGCCATCGGGATGGCGGCTCGGAGAGCACGCGCCGACGGCGCTTCGCCTGCATTCCGGCGACCGCACCGACCACGTCTACCTCACCGGCAACCCCGGATCCGCGACCGCTGCCGTGGAGGACAGCGAATCCCGTTCGTTGTCAGCGTCTCTCGACGGTGACAAGTTGTCGTTGACGCTGGATGGGTTGCGAACCGAGTACCTGGTCGCGGCCGTCGACGGGCGGACCTGGCTGTCCGGTGACGGGCACACCGCCGTCGTCGACGAGGTTCGGGAAGCGCCCGTGCGCCCCGACGACGAACTGGGCGGCGACGCCGAGCTGACGAGCCCAATGCCGGGTTCGGTTGTCGCCGTCGGTGTTTCCGACGGCGACGCGGTCGAGGCCGGAACCGTCGTAGTGACCGTCGAGGCCATGAAGATGGAACACGCACTGACCGCCCCGGTCGCGGGTGTGGTCGAGCTACTCGTCGCCGTCGGCGACCAGGTCAAGGTGGGCCAGACATTGTCCCGGATCACCGCTAGTGAGAAAGCAGAACAGGCATGAGCATCAAGCGAGTAGCGGAGGCGGATCGCGCATGAGCAACAGTCTGGCGACGGGCATGCTGCCCGATCACTATGAGCAGCTGGCCAAGACGGTCCGCGATTTCGCGCAGAGCGTGGTCGCGCCCGTCGCCGCCAAACACGATGAAGAGCACTCGTTTCCGTACCAGGTCGTCGCCGGCATGGCCGATATGGGGTTGTTCGGCCTGCCATTCCCCGAGGAATACGGCGGTATGGGCGGTGACTACTTCGCGCTGTGCCTGGCGCTGGAGGAGCTCGGCAAGGTCGATCAGAGTGTGGCGATCACGCTGGAGGCAGGTGTTTCGCTGGGTGCGATGCCTGTGTACCGCTTCGGCAACGAGGAGCAGAAGCAGGAATGGCTGCCGCTGCTGGCGAGCGGAAAGGCGCTGGGTGCATTCGGTCTGACCGAGGCGGGTGGCGGTACCGACGCGGGCGCGACTCGAACGACAGCGCGGCTAGACGACGGGCACTGGATTATCAATGGCTCCAAGCAGTTCATCACCAACTCGGGCACCGACATCACCAAGCTCGTCACCGTTACCGCAGTAACGGGGGACACGGACGGCAAAAAGGAGATCTCGTCGATCCTGGTGCCGGTTCCGACGCCGGGATTCACCGCCGAGCCTGCCTACAACAAGGTCGGGTGGAATGCGTCGGACACCCACCCGCTGAGTTTCGACGACGTCCGGGTACCGCAGGAGAACCTGCTGGGCGAACGTGGTCGCGGTTACGCCAATTTCCTGCGCATCCTCGACGAGGGACGGATCGCCATTGCAGCATTGTCCGTCGGTGCCGCGCAGGGCTGCGTCGACGAATGTGTGAAGTACGCCAAGGAGCGGGAGGCGTTCGGTCAGAAGATCGGCGCGTACCAGGCCATCGCATTCAAGATCGCCCGCATGGAGGCGCGCGCACACTCGGCCCGAACCGCCTACTACGACGCGGCGGCACTGATGCTGGCGGGCAAGCCGTTCAAGAAGGCCGCGGCAATCGCCAAGCTGGTGGCCAGCGAGGCGGCGATGGACAACTCCCGCGATGCCACGCAGGTGTTCGGCGGCTACGGCTTCATGAACGAGTATGCGGTCGCTCGTCACTACCGCGACAGCAAGATCCTCGAAATCGGCGAGGGGACAACGGAAGTACAGCTGATGCTGATCGCACGGGAGGCCGGCCTGTGAGCGGCGCCGAAGAGTCCAAGAAGGTCATCGTCCAACGCGGTCTGTGGTTCGAGGAATTCGAAACCGGTGTCCTGTACCAGCACCGGCCGGGACGCACCATCACCGAGGCGGACAACGTGCTGTTCACCACTCTGACCATGAACACCCAGGCGCTGCATCTCGATGCGGCGTTCTCCGATGCGTTGCCCCCGTTCAACCAGCGGCTGGTGAATTCGATGTTCACGCTGTCGACACTGGTCGGGCTGTCGGTGGCGCAACTGACACAGGGCACCATCGTCGGAAACCTCGGCTTCGGCGAAGTCGCGTTCCCGAAGCCGCTCTTCCACGGTGACACGCTCTACGCCGAGACCGAGATCACCGAGAAGCGGGAATCGAAGAGCAGGCCGGGGGAAGGCATCGTCACCTTCTTGCACGTTGGCCGCAATCAACACGGTGACGTCGTGGCGACCGCGTCCCGCAAGACCATGGTGCGCAAGCGGCCCGAGGGGACGGCCTGATGGCGTTGGGCAACAACGGTCCGGCTTGGCTGTTCTGTCCCGCCGACCGCCCTGAACGGTTCGAGAAGGCCGCCGCCGCAGCCGATGTCGTTATCCTCGATCTCGAGGACGGTGTCGCCGCCAAGGACCGCGAAGCCGCACGCCAAGCGCTGATCGACACTCCGCTGGACCCCGCCCGCACGGTCGTCCGGATCAACCCGACCGCGACGTCCGATCATCAGCTCGACCTGGAGACGCTGGCGCGCACCGACTACACCGTCGTCATGCTGGCTAAAACCGAATCACCGCGCCAGGTCCGCGATCTCGCACCGCGCGAGGTGGTCGTGCTGATCGAGACACCGCTGGGCGCCTTGGAAGTCGGCGAACTGGCGCGCATGGACAATGCGTTCGCGGTCATGTGGGGCGCGGAGGATCTGTTCGCCGTCACCGGCGGCACCGCCAACCGGTGGCCCGACGGTAGTTACCGCGACGTCGCCAGACATGTGCGGTCGCAGAGTCTGCTTGCCGCCAAGGCGTACGGCAAGATCGCGTTGGATTCCGTTTATCTCAACATCAAGGACCTCGACGGCCTCCGCGCGGAAAGTGACGACGCGGTCGCAGTGGGCTTCGACGCCAAGGTTGCCATCCACCCATCGCAGGTTGCGGTCATTCGTGATGCCTACGCGCCGACAGACGAGCAGGTCGACTGGGCACGGGCGGTTCTCGCGGCTGCCCGCGATGAGCGGGGAGTGTTCCAACACGAGGGTTTGATGGTCGATGCCCCGGTGCTTCGGCGCGCAGAACGGATCGTCGCGTCCGCCACGTAGGGACGAGTTTCGCGGGACCGGCTTCATGCCCGCCTCTGAGCGTCACCCCGCATAGCGTGCATGATTTGCCAATGGCGTTGTCAGGCAGACAAGGGTCGCTGGACTCCATCAACCACACGCTGGCCAGGGTGATGCGGCTGAGCGGCAGTCGCTCCATGTTCGCCCGGCAGGCGGCGGCCGCCGGTGTGGATCTGGCGCAGCCGTCCTACGTCCTGCTCCGAACCCTCATCGACGAGGGACCGCTCCCGATGGGTGGTCTGGCGCGTATCGCTCACATGGACGTGGGCATGGCGGCGCGGCAGGTCAACGCACTCGTCGAGGCGCGGCTGGTCAGTCGACAGCCGGATCCCGCGGACCGACGAGTGTCACTCGTTGCGGCGAGCCCTGAGGGCCACCGGGTCGCGGGAGCACTGCAGGACGTGCGGCGGCGTCACTTGCAGCGGGCACTGTCCGGATGGTCGGCCTCCGAGCTGGAGGACTTCGATCGGCTTCTGATGCGGTTCCTCGCAGACACCACGGCGACTTCGATCGACGACGAACCATGAAGACAGGCGTCGAGAAGAGTGCGCTCTCGTAGTTGCTTGACATTGTCAAATTACTAGGGCTAGCCTTCTTGCATGGGTGCCGGGTGGCGCTACTACTTCGACTGGGCCAACTACCGCACGATGCTCAGGCTGTTGCGCGAGGAGCCAAATCCGGCGCGACGCCGAAAAATGTTCTGCGCGTTCCTGATCGGTGTGCCGACGATCGCCGCCATCCACGCCGTCTGCTTCGCGCTGGATCCCATCCTGTTCCCGTCGCTGCGCAGGACACAGGTGCGCGAGCCGACGTTTTGTGTCGGACATGCCCGCAGTGGCACCACCTATCTGCATCGGTTGATGGCCAAAGACCCTCAGTTCAGCTACGTGCTGATGTACGAGATGTTCTTTCCGTCGCTGCTCGAGAAGCGGTTCCTGCGGCTGCTGTTCCGAATCGATGACGTGACGGGGAAGCGCCTCCGGCGCAGGCTCGATGCGATCGAAGAGAGCGCGTTCGCTGAGACCAATGACATGCACAAGACGGGGTTCTTCGCACCCGAGGAGGACGACTTCCTGTTGACGTGGTCGCTGGGTTCCGGCTTCTGGATAGTGATGTTCCCCTACATGGGTGAGCTGGATTTCTACCACGTCGACCGCTGGAGCGAAGACAAGCGTAGGCGTGTGATGACCTTCTACAAGGAATGTGTTCGGCGCCAGATCGTCCTGAATGGCGGAGGAACTCACCTGAGTAAGAACCCGACCTTCTGCGGCCGCGTCGAGGCCCTCATCGAGACATTCCCGGATGCGAGATTCGTTGTGCCAGTGCGTAACCCTTACGAAACGATCCCGAGCCTCCTCAAGATGCTGCAAAAAGAGTGGACGCTGCGCGGACGCGACGACCAGTTGATCAAGAACTCGCTGCGCGTTCTGGCCGACCAGTCGTTCGATGCCTACGAACATCCGCTCGAGGTGCTGGCGCGACATCCGGAAACGCGCTCGTGCGTAGTCGACTATCGAGACCTGGTGAGCAGGCCTGCGCTCACGATGCGTTGCGTCTACGAGGAGTTGGGTCTCGAGCTCGGGCCCGCGGTCGCCGAGGCAATCGACTCGGCATTGGGACAAGGCCATGAGTCGGCTCATCGATACTGCCTCGAAGAATTCGGCCTTGATCCACACGAGATTCACACCCAGTTGGCCGGCCTCTTCGAGCGCTTCAACTGGGAGACAGAAGGAGACGACGCAATTGTCAACTGAGTCAAGCGCGACCGCACTCCGCGCCGCCTGGACCGACTTGATCGACGGACTGAACAGGGCAAGGGACGCGATCGACTCACCGGATCTACACGCGCCCCCAGAGACCGAGCGGGGGCTCGCCGAGGGATACCGCTACCTACTCGGCTTCACATTCGGTGCGATCGAGCGCGCCTTGTGTGAAGACCCCGCGTTCCCATACTTCCGCCGCGCAATTCAGCCGGTGGACAAGGCGACCATCGACAATGCCGACGCGCTGTACCTGTCGGCGTCGATCGACGGTGGCGCCAGTTACCGGGTGCGGGGCAGGCTGGTGGGCCACAAGGCGCCGCAGTACATGATTTTCGAAGCGCACACCGCGTACGCCGGAGACTCGGGCACATTGGCGGAGCTCAGCCCGACCGAACGCGCCATCACTGGATCGCTCGACAGCACGGGCCTGGTCGTGGCCGACGATGGTCAATTCGAGATCCTCGTCGCCCCGGCGCGGCCCGCCGATCACGTCGGCAACTTCATCGCCTCGCGTCAGGTCATCGGCGACGACACGAAAGATGCCCGATTCTTGATCGTGCGCATGCTTTTTCACGACTGGGAGAACGAGCTATCGCCCGATCTGCAGATCGTCCAGGCCGGCAGGGAGGGTGCGCATCCGCCGCCGATCGACCCGTCTGCCGCGGCCATCAAGATGCGTCGAGTCGGCGCGATCGTCGAGAATCAGATGAAGTTCTGGAACGAGTTCTACGACGTCGTCTTGGAGGCACACGGTGACCGGAACGGCGATGGCCAAACGTTCATGCCTCGCAACGGACTCAACGAACCCGCGCGGGCGAACCTCGCGACGGGCGGCGGTCAGTGCACCAACGTCTATTCCGGCGGAATGTTCGACCTCGGCCCGGATGAGGCCCTGCTGGTTGAGATCGACGCCCCAGTCGAGCCGTCCTACACCGGCTTTCATCTCGGCAATCTGTGGGGTGAGTCGTTGGACTATGCCAACCACGTGACCAGTCTCAACGGATTTCAAGCCGAAGCAGACACCGACGGCATCACCCGGTTCGTGATCGCCCACCGCGATCCCGGTGTGCCGAACTGGCTGGACACCACTGGCCAGACGCAAGGGTTCCTCACCGCGCGGTGGACCTACCCTGAGCCTCCTGACGAACTCCCGAAGGTCAATGTCAGCAAGATGGCGTTCGGCGAGGTGCGTCCACACCTCCCCGCCGCCACCCGCGTCGTCTCTCAAGACGAACGCAATGAGCAGATCCGGATCCGTCAGGAACACGTTCAACGGAGATATCGCCAGTACTGACGCGCGACACGTCCTCACCGCCGGCCGCGATCAGATGCTGTCTTCCAATGCGAGGGCATAATGGTTGATGCCCCAGTACTGCGGCGAGCAGAGCGCATCGTCGCGTTAGCGCCACACCCCGGCAGCTAGCGGACGAGCCCCCCACCAGGGGTTCTGCTCCGATCGCCTCCGTGCTGAGCACCTCAGTCGCCTGACGGCGCGACCCGCCGTCAGTGACCCTAGGAGGCGGTATGGCAGGGATCGATGCGACCCCGCGGACGTCTGGGATAGAGCCAGGCGTCGAGCTGGATCCGATACAGCTGGTCGCGCCCGATGGGACGCCGACCGCCTCAAGCAGGTCCTCTCAATACCGACGGAACCTCCCGCCCGAGACTCTGGCCTGGCTCTACGAGTCGATGGTCGTCACCCGCGAACTCGACATCGAGTTCGTCAACCTGCAGCGACAGGGTGAGCTGGCACTCTACGCATCCTGCCGTGGTCAGGAGGCCGCGCAGATCGGTGCCGCAGCTTGCCTGCCCAAGACCGACTGGCTGTTCCCGCAGTACCGAGAGATCGGCGCGTTTCTGCTGCGCGGACTCACCCCGGCGCAGATGGGTGCGGTCTGGCGCGGCAAATGGCACGGGGGGCTGCAGTTCACCGAGAAGTGTGTCGCGCCGATCTCGATCCCGATCGGAACCCAAGGTCTGCATGCGGTCGGCGCGGCGATGGCGGCGCAACGCCTTGGCGAGGATTCGGTGACCTTGACGTTCATGGGCGACGGCGCCACCAGCGAGGGCGACGCGCACGAGGCGCTGAATTTTGCGGCCGTGTTCAACGCGCCATGCGTGTTCGTCGTACAGAACAACCACTGGGCGATATCGGTTCCGGTCAGTAGGCAGCTGGCCGGGCCGTCGATCGCGCACCGGGCCATCGGCTACGGGATGCCCGGAGTTCGGGTGGACGGCAACGACGTGCTGGCCTGTTACGCCGTGACGGCCGAGGCCGCCAAGCGTGCCCGAGGAGGCGGCGGGCCGACGCTGATCGAGGCGATCACCTACCGGATGGGTCCGCACACCACCTCTGACGACCCCACCCGCTACCGCTCCGACGAGGAACTCGAATACTGGGCGGCGCGCGACCCGATTCAGCGCTACCGGACGTACCTGCAGTCGGTAGGTGTGTGGAGCGAGCGGCTCGAGGAGCGGGTTGCCGCCAAATCGAAGCGATTGCGCGCCGAGCTGCGGGAGGCGGTTGTCGACGCCGACGATTTCGACATCACCGACGTGTTCGACACCGTGTACCACGACATCACCCCGGACTTGCTGGCGCAGCGAGAACAAGTGCTGGCGGAGATCGCGAAGGAGGCCTGACGTGACTCAGATCATCGAGCGGCCGACCTTCCACGGAGACGACGAACCGCAACGTCCGTTATTGACCACCGTGCCGGACGCCCCGACGCTGACCATGGCCCAAGCGATCAACCGCGCACTGCACGACGCGATGGCAACCGACGAACGCGTGCTCGTGTTCGGTGAGGACGTCGCCACGCTCGGCGGTGTCTTCCGGGTCACCGAGGGGCTCGCTCAAACCTTCGGTGAGCAACGGTGTTTCGACACTCCGCTGGCGGAGTCGGCAATCATCGGCATCGCGATCGGCATGGCGATCCGCGGCTTGGTACCCGTCCCGGAGATCCAATTCGACGGGTTCGCCGCGCCGGCGTTCGACCAGATCGTCAGCCATCTCGCGAAGTACCGGATGCGAACCCGCGGCGACATCGAGATGCCGGTGACCATCCGGATTCCGTCGTTCGGCGGAATCGGGGCCGTCGAACACCATTCGGAGTCGACCGAAAGCTACTGGTTGCACACCGCGGGGTTGAAGGTGGTGGCGCCCTCGACCCCGACCGACGCGTACTGGCTGCTGCGACAGTCGATCACATGCCGTGATCCGATCGTCTACCTGGAACCCAAGCGCCGGTATTGGTTACGTGAACCCGTCGACACCGTCACCCCTGGCCTGCCGATCGGGCGTGCGGCGATCCGGCGTAGCGGAGACGACGTCACGGTGGTGACCTACGGACCGCTGGTCGCCACAGCCGTCAGCGCCGCCGAACTGGCGGCGCAGCACCACGGTTGGAGTATCGAGGTCATCGACCTTCGGTCGCTGAACCCGTTGGACTTCGATACGGTCGCCGAATCGGTGCGGCGCACCGGTCGCGCTGTGGTCATGCACGAGGGGCCGCGCACGCTGGGCTTCGGTGCTGAACTCGCGGCGCGCATCCAAGAGGAGTTGTTCTACGACCTCGAGGCACCGGTCCTGCGCGCCACCGGATTCGACACCCCGTTCCCGCCGGCACGGCTGGAAAAGCTGTGGCTACCGGGAGTCGACCGGCTTCTGGATTGCGTCGAGCGGACGCTGGAGGCGCCATGACCGACCAGGTGCGGGACTTCCTCGTTCCCGATCTCGGTGAGGGGCTGGAGGACGCGACGATCACGAGCTGGAGCGTCGCGGTCGGCGACACCGTCGAGCTCAACCAGACGCTGTGCACGGTCGAGACCAACAAGGCCGAGGTGGAGATCCCGAGTCCGTTCGCGGGGCGGATCGCCGAGCTCGGCGGCGGCGAAGGTGAAACGCTGAATGTCGGTGCGGTGCTGGTCCGTATCGAGACCGACACGCCGACGGCTGTGGAGACCAAGCGTAACCCGGTCCTGGTCGGCTACGGCGCCGACGACGAGATGGACGAAACCAGGCGAACCACGCCGCCCACGTCGACACGACCACGCGCGAAGCCCCCGGTACGAAAGTTGGCATCGGAGCTGAACGTTGACCTCAACGCGCTGGTGGGCTCGGGCGCCGACGGTGTCATCACCCGCGAGGATGTCTTGACGTCGGCGGGCCGGTCCGCGCCGAGCCCCGACATGGTGGCGGTGCGCGGCGTGCGGGCGGAGATGGCCCATCGAATGTCGCTGTCGCGCAGGGAGATACCCGATGCCCATGCCAGCGTGCAGGTCGATGGGACGAACCTGGTGCGGCTGCGCGACCGCATGCGTGACCAGGTGGGCGACGACGTGTCGATCACACCGTTCGTACTCACGTTGCGGCTGTTGACGATTGCGCTCACCCACCACCAGAACCTCAACGCGACTTGGGTAAATACCACCGAAGGTCCGCAGATCCATCTGCACTCCGCGGTGCATCTGGGATTCGGAGTCGCGGCACCGCGCGGCCTGCTGGTGCCCGTCGTCAAAGACGCCCAGGACAAGACGACCCGCGAGCTCGCCGACGTGGTCGCCCGGCTGATTCGGGACGCGCGGTCCGGCACGCTCAGGCCGACCGAACTGCAGGGCTCGACGTTCACGGTGTCCAACTTCGGCGCGCTCGGGCTCGATGACGGCGTCCCGGTGATCAACTATCCGGAGGCGGCGATCCTCGGGATGGGCTCGCTGAAGCCGCGCCCCGTCGTCGTCGACGGAGAAGTCGTGGCGCGGCCGACGATGTCGCTCACGTGTGCGTTCGACCATCGCATCATCGACGGCGCGCAGGCCGCCGCATTCTTGGCCGAACTGCGCGGCCTCATCGAGTCGCCCGAACTGGCGCTGTTGGACCTCTAGCTCACCGGCGCTTGGCGGCCTCGAGTCGGCGCGCGAACTCCGGTGATTCGATGGAGGTCGCCTGCGGGCCCAGCTCGGTGTCCACCGCGATGCGGTGCTGGTCGCTGTCGACGAATCCGGGGTTGGCGGTAGCGCGCATCGAGGCTTTGGTCGCGAGAACCACCTCGCGCGGCGCAGCGGCCGGTCCCGCGGCGAGTTCGCGCGCGGCGGCCACGGGATCCTCGGCGACCTTGAGCGCGAGTCCGTGGCGCACCGCCGTCTCGGCGTCGAAGCTCATCCCGAACAGTAGCGACGCGCGGGCTACCTGCGGACCGACCGCGCGCTGCAGCATCCACGTGGCACCGCCGCCGGGATGGATGCCCAGCTTCTGAAAGCGCGGATCGAAGAGGGCGTGGGGACCGGCGATGCGGACATCCGCGGCTAGTGCGAGGTTCAGCCCGGCGCCGACTGCCGCGCCGTTGACGGCGGCGATCGTCGGCAACGTGCAGTTGGCGACCGCGAGGAATCCGTCGTAGATCACGCGCAGGCCGTCCTCGGTGGCCTCGCCGAGCGCGGTCAGATTGGCGCCTGCGCAGAACGCCTTCCCGGCGCCGGTGACGATCAGCGCATGCACATCTGTGTTGGCCTCGGCGGCATCCACCGCGGCACGCAACGCCGCAGAGATCTCGAAAGTGACCGCGTTGCGGCGGTCGGGATCGTTGATGGTGATGACGGCGACGTGGTGGTCGACGTGAACCAGTACGAGATCAGACACGCGGCTCAGCCTAGTGACCGCTCACAGCCCTCTGTGAGTCAGGCGATCGTCAACGTGACGTTGTGTAGCGCCACCGCGACATCGGTGGGCAGGATGTCGACGAACGTCGCGGCGTCGCGCTGGGCGGGGCCGGAAGCGATGACGTTGCCCGGAAAGCTGGGGCTGCACGGGAAGTTGTGGCAGCGGTACCAGAACCCGGGCGCACTTTGATACGGAAACATGCTCGGGGCCTGATTGACGCGGTAGTGGCCCGGCGGGATGAACGCCGTCGCCCATCCGTCGCGCGGATTGGTGGTGACGTTGAAGACGCCGTTGCTGCCGTAGCTCGGTGGAGCGGCGTCCGCAGGGACGGCCAGTCCCAGCGCCATCAGTGCGGCGCCCGCTGCCGTCGCGACCTTCGTCTTCACGTCGTGGAGTGTATCCACAGCGTCGCCAGGCCGAGGCAGATCTCGCGACGACAGCACCCGTCACGCCGCCGCGGCGCCACCGTTGTTCGCGTCGGTGGATCCGCCGGGTTCGGTGCCGTCGCCGGCGCCGTTCCCGCCGGCTGGCTCGGTCGGCGACGGATCTGTCGGCTGTTCGACGTTCTCGCCGTCCTTCGGTTTGTCTGGCACGGCGCCGACAGGGCTTTCCGAGCCCTCTCCGAGGGTGCCGGGCTTGACCTTGAGTCCGTCCCGAACGACGTTCAGCAGGGGCTTGTTGGTCAGTTTCGGCTTCTGCGGTTTCAGATAATCCGGCACCGCGGTCGCCTCGGCGGCCTGCTCGAGTTGCTCGGCGATCGGAGGCTTGTCTTCCGCCGCAAATGGCTCGGCCGTGTCGGTGGTCGGCTCAATCCTGTTCATAGACGGCGGATTTTCCTGCCGCAGCGGACCGAGCGCCGCGGCGACCGTGCGCTCGATCACGCCGGGAAGCTTCGCCAAGGCGGTCACGATGTCAGCGCTCGACGGCAGGAACGCCCCGGGTCGATAGGCGCTGGGATCGCTCGGAATCGGGTTGCCGCCGTAGTAACCGAAGTCGACGGCCAACTCCAGAACTGGATTGAGGACATCGGCGATGTAGTCACCGAAGTAGGTGCGAATCAGCTTGGTCAGCGGCAGCTCGTCCGTCGTATAGGTGACATACGTGGTGTTGTCCCGCGTCGTGATGTAGGCCGTGATTCGGTCGCTCGGCGAGCTGCATCGCGCGTCGGGGCAGTCCAGCACGGCGCCGCTTTCGGTGATCGCGCACGTGTTGGCGTTGCACGTGACCGACGGTGTGCCGTCGGCATTGACCGGCAGATCGATCTCCGCCTGATTCAGGCGCGTGTTCAGGTACGCCGCCAGCGAATTGACCGCCGAGAACGGGTTCAGCACGTAGGAAGGGGCATTCGAGTTGTAGTCGTACTGGTAGCCGACGTTCACTGCCGCCTGGGCCGGAACCTCGCTGGGGGTGGGAATGGGGTTGACCCCGATGAGGGCGAACCACGGATACCGGGTGCCGAAGCCGCCGTCGGGACGAGCGACGTCGTTGTCCAGAATGAAGACGGTGTCCGCGTAGGCCGGATCGTCCCTCAGCAACAGCAGACTCGCGTTCGCCGCACCCCAGCCCGAGGCGAGGACGGCGTTCTGCTCGCCCGCGTTCTCGTCCAGCGCAGCCCTGATGCCGGCGGGGCCCTCACGGAAGTTCACACGGACGATGTCCGTGCCGTCGGCCCCGGTGTACATCGGGTCGCGGAACTTGCCGCCGAAGAAGTTCTCGACGCCCTCTCCGGTCGGATTTGTCGAGCTCCCGACCACGATGAGTGCGGCCAGGTCGACAAGGGACGCGGAGATGGAGGCGGGTTGCGTGACCGCAACGGCGCCGACGCTGGTAGCGACTCCCACCGCGACAGCGCCGATCGCGACCTTGAGCGTGCGCTTTCCGTCAGACTTCGCCATTGATCCGCCCCTTGTAAGCATTTCGCAGCAAACCTGTTGCCCACCGGAATGGTACGCGAGATCGCCACTTCTCGGCACTCGGGATGTCCGTGATTTTGCCGATCAGGCGCCCACTGCTTCGTCGAGCACAGCGGCGGACAGTCGGCACCCCATATGCACGTCCCGCCACAGGCGGGTAACCGGATCGGTCATGTCGAGCGCATGGCGACTGTTGCCAAGGATGTGGTCGGCGGCGGACCTCGCCCTGGCCACCGCTTGCCGATAGGCCCGGGCGTCGGCCGCTTCGGCCTCCGGACGCCGCAACGCGTCGACGATCTGGAGCCTGGTCGCGTCGATGTCGGATGCGGCCCGGGCCACTTGCGCAGGGGCGGCGTTGGCCAGTTCGCCGCCGCTGTAGGACGTAGCAAGCCGAGCCCGCATCTGTTCGACGTGGTGGCGCCAGACGCCCTCGGCCGCCCCTGTCACTGCTGCGGCCGCACCGGCCATGGCGATTGCCGCGGCACGGTGGTCACTTGGAAAGGCGTGGCTGTCGTCGACGACGTGACCGGCGATCGTCACGTCGCAGACGCCTGCGACGGTGAAACCCTCGCGATGCGGTTCGATCCGTGCGGCGGCACGCGGCACGAGGACGCGGCGGGCGTTCTCCGTGGGCAGCAGCAGCCAGTCGGCATATTGGGCGCCGACGACCGATTCCCACCGGCCGACCAGCCGCTGATCGGGCCCGACGGCACCCGAGCCGCGATAAGCGATGGTAGCCACCGCTTCCGGATCCGAACCCCATACCGCGTGGACAACAGCCTCTGGGAGAGTCGCGATTTGGCGGGTGGCCGCATGGAACATCGCCGCGAGCCACCCGAGCGATCCGTCGAGAGACGCGAGTTCGCAGATCTGCGAAACGAACTCGTCGGCACCCAATTCCGACCCGCCATGCCGCGCCGGGCGCATCGCGTGGCCGGCTATCGAACCGTGCAGCCCGACAAGTGATTCAGTCGTGACCCCTTCGGATTCGCTGGCCAGCTTGCCGAGAATGACGCGGACGACGCGCGGCACGGTCGTCTGCTCGGCCATACTCACCTCCACGCGGGCGCCGAACTGGTATTGAGAAATCGTGGCACGAAAAAGGCAGCTGTGAAGCAGACTACGACGCCGTCGGTGCTCGATTCGGTTCGAGAGTTGATTCCCGAGATCGCCGCGGCCGCGCCAGATGTGGACCGGCGGCGCGCGGTCGACCCCGAAATGATCGCGCGCCTTCAGGACACCGGCTACTTCGCGCTGCTGCGACCGCAGGGTTTTGAGAGCGAGGGCGACCCCGACGACTATCTGACCGCCACGCATGAACTCTCCTCGGCGTGCATGTCGACCGGCTGGCTCGCCGGATGGCTGGCGATGAACAGCTGGGGGCTGTCGGTGCGCAACGAAAGGGTGCAGCAGGACATCTGGGGTGACGACCCGCGCACGCTGCTGTGCTCGTCCTACGCCCCGACCGGACGGTTGGAGTCCGTCGACGGCGGGTTCCTACTATCCGGTCGATGGGCCCGATGCACCGGCGCGCGCCATGCGGCGTGGTTGAGCGCCGCGGCGCTGCGCGTGGGGCCTGACGGCGCCGCCCAGGACTTCATGGCAGTGCTGGTGCCGCAGGCTGACTACGTGATCGAGCCCACCTGGAATGGGTTGGGACTGAGGGGGATTGGTGCGGACGACGTCGTCATGTCCGGCGTATTCGTGCCAGAGCATCGCGCGTTCAGCTGGCTGAACTTCGATCCGAACGCTGCGACGAAGCTGCTGGACCGGTTGCCGCAGCCGACGTTGTACACCCTGGCCGGAACCATTCCGCTGCTCGGGGCGGCGCAACGAGTGCTGGCAGAGCGGGCGCCGGACTCTTCGACACCGCTGGATCCGATCGCGATGGCCCGCGCGGACATTGAACTGTCGATGCTTCAGATCAGACGCAATCTTGCCGATCTGATGGACCGCGTTCGCGCCGGCGGATATCCGGATGCGGAATTGGTGCTTCGCGCGCGTCGGGACCAGGTGATGGCGTGCGAGCGGGCGGTCGCGGCGATCCGCACGGTCGTGCACAATCCGGGTCCCCACGCTGATCACGCTCTGCTGGAACGAATCTGGCGTGATGTGCAAACCGCGCAACGCCACGTGTCGAGCAATGTGGAACAGGTACTTTCTGTGGCCGGTCGGTTCGCGATGGGTCTCAACGTGGATGACCTCATCTGGTAGCGCGGGTCACACCCAGTCGTCGGACGACAGGGTGCGTAGCACCCGCGACATCATGTCGTCGGTGACGGTCGTGGAATCGGTGTCGTTCCGCGTTGCGGGTATCGCCCTGCCGATGTGCTCCGATATGCCTCTTGCAGCGCGCGTGAGGAACGGCGCCATCCGGTTGAGCCAGCGGGCGGGCATCGGGCCGGTGAGGGAGAGACCGGCCACCTCGCCGTCGGCCATTCGGATGGGTGCTGCGACGCTCGACAGACCCACGGCCAGTTCCTGGTCGTCGTAGGCGAGTCCGTGCCGGGATCGGATCAGTGCCAGCTCCCGGTGCAGCGTGGCCAGGTCGGCGATGGTCGCCGGGGTGCGCTTGGGGAGCGGATCGGCCAGGATCGCGTCGACGTCCTCGGCGGGCTGCATGGCCAGCATCGCCTTGCCCAGCGCGCTGGCGTGGGCGGGGGTGCGGCCCGCGACGCGTGTCGGAATCGCGACATCGCTGCTGCCACCGACCTTGTCGAGATAGACGATGTCCGCTCCCAGCAGCACGCCGAGATGTACGACGAGGGATGTGTCGGCGGCAAGACGTCTGAGCACCGGCGACGCTATGCCGCGCAACTCGGAGTGATCGACGGCGCGATTCGCCGAGAGAGACGACGCAGCAAGGCAATAACCGTCCGGCCCGCGGGTGAGCAACCCTGTCGCGTGAAGTTGATTGAGGATGCGGTGAGTCGACGAACGCGGCAGGCCGGTGTGGGAGGCCACGTCGTCGAGGCGTAGCTGCTTTCCGGCGCGGTCGAACGAGTTGATGATCAACGCGACCCGCGCCACCATCGACGCCGGCGCGTCAGACGCACTGTTCGCAGGACCGACCAAGGGCCCTCCCGTGTCGCGGTTGAGTCAGTTCACTGTAGGTGGCAGAAAAACAGTCGGCCCCTTGCAGGGGCAAGGGGCCGACTGCACTCATTTACGCCGCGTTGCTTTGCGAACCTCCGCCGTCACTGTCACTGTCACTGTCACTGTCACTGGGACTGGGACCGGTGCTGCCTGCGGTGCCGGTGGTGCCGACCGTTTCCGAGGTGGTGCTGTCCTTCTTGTCAGTGGCACGTTTCGGAGTAAACCTCGAGACGAAGTCGCGGACATCGTCGGCCGTGATCGGACCACGATCGCCGGCCCGAGTAGGCCTCGTGGTGCGCGCCGGTACGGACTCGGCACCTTCGCTCGCCTCGTCAGCGTCGACCGCCTGTGACTTCTTGGTGGAGCTGCGTGGCTTGGCGCCGAACGAGCTCGTGGCAGCGGAAACGCGCCCGGCGATGTCGGTGGATTCCGCCGTCGCCGAGTTGTCGGTCGTCGCTGTGACCGAGGCGACCTGGCTGTGCGGTGCCGGGGTGTTTTCGGTGTCACCGGACTCGGCGGGTTGCGACGTCAGCTTGCTGATCTCGTTGGTGATTTTGGCGGTGACGGCGCGGCTGAACTTGGCGAACGAGAACTGCGTGTCCGCGGCGCCGCGATTGACCGCGGTGAGGATCGTCCTGACGTCCCGCGTGGCGAACGCGTCGGCGACCTCATCGAAAGTCGCGGTCAGCTGACGCGTCAAGGTGCGCTGCTGAAGCGCGATTTCGGCGCTGAGTGTGGGTTCAGGGCTGAACCGCTGCCCGTTCCAGTCGACCAACGTCCAGCCGTCTTCGTTGTTGCCTTCGATGACGACGTAGTCGGTGTTGCCCAACGCAGCCGTCTGCAGCAGCTGTAGCTTCTGGATCGGGGTCAGGTTGTTCACGTTCATCATCGTCCAGAACATGATGGCGCCGCCGTGCGAGTACACGATCGCGTTGCGGTCACCGTTGTCGTACATCGTCTGCAGCGCACCGTCGACCCTGGCGTCGAACACATACCCGTTGAGTCCATCCGTACCGGGCATGACGGTGCCCTTGTTGAAACGATCCACTGGGATCTGGGGGATGACGCCGGGCAGTGCCCACCCGATGGGATACAGCCCGTACCCCCGCGAGGCGTTGGCCTCCGGGGTGCCCTCGAAGACACCGGCCTCGATCTCCTGAAGGCCGGGCAGCACCTGCACCGGCAGGCCCAGGTACTGCGACATCGGGGCCGCGGTGAGCTGGGTCCGCACCATCGTGGATGCGTAGATGGCGTCGTAGTTGTTGTCGCCGAGTAGGTCGACCACATCTTCAGCCTGCTGCTGACCCAACGGGGTGAGCACCGGGCCCGGGGTCGACGTGTCGATCAGTCCGGAGGCATTGCCCTCGGATTGACCGTGGCGGACGAACGTCACCCGCATCGTCTCGGCCGCCGAGGCGGGAACCGCCGCGCCAATGAGCATGGCGATCGCGGCTACAACGACGCCGAGGATCCGGTACATCGCCCTTCTGCGCTGACGCCCTGGCGACGTCGCTCGTATTCGTGAACCCGCCTGGATGGCGCCTTCAGACGCACCGTTCATTGAGCAATTCCTCCCGCCGTTGGTGTGGACAGCTCACGGTGAACGGAAGGTGAACACGGGACAACCCGCAATCTCATTCAGCGGGACTTGCGCGTCGCAACGAGCGAGCTATGCGGTGTTCAGGCGCGGTGTCGCGTGTGGCGAGCGCTCCTCATTTTGCGCCCCCGGCAGGATTCGAACCTGCAACCTACGGAGTAGAAATCCGCTGCGCTATCCGTTGCGCCACGGGGGCAAGTGATACGACACGCGACCCAGAAACTACCGACGTATCGCAACGACACCTACATGTGGCCGTCGTTCTCCTTTCACATACGCCTCCCGAGCAGGGCGAAACCGGGTATTGGGTCACTCTGTCGGTGAGCTACGAAGGCAGCGCACCTACCTTAGCCGAACTCCCGCAAACCGATTGATGGGTCATCGATTACTCTAAAACGATGGCGCACCACACGAAAGACAAGGGTGATTTGGGCATCGCCAAAGCCCATGCCGATTTGGTGAGTCAGGGATTCACGGTCTTGTTCCCGGCGACGGAGCATGCGCCGTTCGACCTCGTCGCGTACGCAGCGGGAGAATTCAACCGTCTACAAGTGAAGTATCGATCGGCGCGCACAGGCGCCGTCACCGTCACGTTCCGATCCATGTGGGCGGACCGCAACGGGACGCACACGACACGGATGGATAAAAGCGCAATCGATACGGTGTGCATCTACTGCCCGGAGACCGACGAGTGTTACTACATCCCGCCCGATGCGTATGGCGCATCGGTCACGCTCCGGATAGCGCCCAGCAGGAACGGCCAAAAGGCGGGAGTTCTGGACGCTGCAGCCTTCCGTAAGCTGCCGAGTCCGCTGACGCGTCGCGACAGCCACTAAAGGCCCGTCGCACTCCCGCGCAGCGGACTAGCGTGGTGACCACCGAATGGGCCTATGGGAAGGGGAGCGACGGGCAATGAGCGATGTGCCGGACCTCGACGCCGACGGACTCCCGGAGGAACTGAGCGCGTTCGATCAGATCCTGCATCGCGGTGAAGCCAACCCGCGCACCCGGTCGGGGATCATGACCGTGGAGATCCTGGATGCCGAGCCGGACTGGGAGCAGTTCCGGCGACGGTTCGACAACGCCTCACGCAAGGTGCTGCGGCTACGGCAGAAGGTCGTCACGCCCACGCTGCCGACGGTGGCGCCGCGGTGGGTCATCGATCCCGATTTCAACCTCGACTTCCACGTCCGCCGAATCCGGATCGCCGAGCCGGGCACCCTGCGCCAGGTGCTCGACCTCGCCGACGTCGCCGCGCAGTCGCCGCTCGACATCTCCCGGCCATTGTGGACCGCGACGCTGATCGGGGGGCTCGAAGGCGGCGGTGCTGCGATCATGATGCATCTGAGCCACGCCATCACCGACGGTGTTGGCGCCGTCGAGATGTTCGCCAACATCTACGACCTCGAGCGCGAGCCCGCGCCGCGAGCAATCCCTCCGTTGCCGATTCCGCAAGACCTCTCACCCAACGACTTGATGCGGCAAGGGGTCCGGCGCCTCCCCGGCACGATCGCCGGCCGCGTGCGCGGCGTCGTCGCCGGCACCGCTCATGTGGTTACCGAAGCGATTCGCGACCCGGTCTCGCGCATGGGCAGCGTCGTCGGCTACGCGATGTCCGGTGTCCGCGTGATGGGCCCGGTCGCCGAGCCGTCGCCGGTGCTGCGCCGGCGCAGCCTGTCGTCGCGCAGCGAGGCCATCGACATCAAGTTCGGCGACCTGCATCGCGCGGCCAAGGCGGCGGGTGGCTCGATCAACGACGCGTACCTTGCGGGTTTGTGTGGCGCGCTGCGGCTCTACCATGAGGCCAAAGGTGTTCCCATCGATGCCTTGCCGATGGCGGTGCCGGTCAACCTTCGATCCGAGGCCGACCCCGCCGGTGGAAACCGGTTCGCAGGGGTCAATCTCGCTGCGCCAATCGGGCTGCAGGACCCCGAGGTGCGAATCAAGAACATCCGTTCACAGATGACGAGCAAGCGCGAAGAGCGGGCGATCGACATGGTCGGTGCCATCGCCCCGGTGATCAGCCTGCTGCCTGACTCGGTGCTCGAATCGATGGCGGGTTCGATCGTCAACTCCGACGTGCAAGCCAGCAACGTGCCCGTTTACGCGGGCGACACCTTCATCGCCGGGGCAAAAATCCTGCGACAGTACGGAATTGGTCCGCTGCCCGGTGTGGCGATGATGGTGGTGCTGATCTCTCGGGCGGGGTATTGCACCATCACCACACGCTACGATCGCGCCGCGATCAACGACCCGGACCTGTGGGCACGCTGCCTGTTGTCGGGATTCGACGAAATCCTGGCTCTGGGTGGCGACGGCCGCGCAGAGCCGGCGTCGTTCTCCGCGGAGCCGCCCGAAACTGCCCAAATCTCACCGAACGGAAGTGCGCTGCAATGACTTCGGGAAACGGCCAAGGCGCGCCGGCCATCGGCAGGACCATGCGACTGCCCGGTTCCGTCGCCGAAATCGAGGCGAGCCCGGCCGGACCTGAGGTCGGCGCGTTCTTCGATCTCGACGGCACGCTGGTCGCCGGCTTCACCGGTGTGGTCATGACGCAGGACCGGCTGCGGCGCCGCCAGATGTCGGTCGGGGAGTTCATCGGCATGGTGCAGGCCGGGCTCAATCACCAACTCGGTCGCTCCGAATTCGAGGACCTCATCGGCAAGGGCGCCCGAATGCTGCGTGGCAACTCCCTCGATGACATCGACGAGCTGGCCGAGCGTCTGTTTGTCCAGAAGATCGTCGGCCGCATCTATCCCGAGATGCGTGAGCTCGTCCGCGCACACATGGCCCGCGGCCACACCGTGGTGCTCAGTTCGTCGGCGTTGACGGTGCAGGTCGAGCCGGTCGCGCGGTTCCTCGGCATCAAGAACGTGTTGAGCAACAAGTTCGAGACCGACGAGGACGGTCTGCTGACCGGAGAGGTGCTCAGGCCGATCATCTGGGGTCCGGGCAAGGCCAGGGCGGTGCAGGCGTTCGCCTCCGAGAACGACGTCGATCTGGCGAAAAGCTATTTCTACGCCGACGGTGACGAGGACGTCGCGCTGATGTATCTGGTCGGCAATCCGCGGCCCACCAACCCGGCGGGCAAGCTCGCGGCGGTCGCCGCCAAACGTGGCTGGCCGGTACTGAGATTCAGCAGCCGCAGTGGCAGCAGCCCGGTGTCACAGCTGCGCACCGCCGCGGGCATCGCGACGATGATGCCGATCGCCGCGGGCGCTATCGGACTCGGCCTGCTAACCCGCAACCGGCGCACCGGCGTCAACTTCTTCACGTCGACGTTCGGCCGGACGCTTCTCACGACCATCGGTGTCGATCTCAATGTGCTCGGCAAGGAGAACCTGACGGCCGAACGGCCTGCGGTGTTCATCTTCAACCACCGAAACCAGGCCGACCCGCTGATCGCCGGGAGACTCGTCGAATCCAACTTCACGTCGGTCGGAAAGAAGGAACTCGAGAAGGACCCGATCGTCGGCACGATGGGCAGGATCATGGACGCGGCGTTCATCGACCGTGACGATCCGCAGAAGGCGATCGAGGGACTGAAGAAGGTCGAGGAGCTCGCGCGCAAGGGGCTCTCGATCCTCATCGCGCCCGAAGGCACCCGGCTGGACACCACCGAGGTCGGCCCGTTCAAGAAGGGCCCGTTCCGTATTGCGATGTCGGCGGGAATCCCCATCGTGCCCATCGTGATTCGTAACGCCGAAGTGATCGCCGCCCGCGATTCGAGCACGTTCAATCCCGGCATCGTCGACGTCGTCGTGTATCCGCCGATCCCCGTAGACGATTGGACTCATGACAACTTGTCCGAACGCATCGCCGAGGTACGCGAACTCTACCTCGACACGCTGAGGGACTGGCCGCGGGACGAGCTGCCCACTCCAGAGCTGTACCGCCGCGCGGCTCCGGACAAGAAGGCGCAGAAGTCTGCGGCAAAGAAGGTTCCCGCCAAGAAGGCGGCCACCAAAGCGGCCGCCAAATCGACGGCCAAGAAGGCTGCGGCGAAGAAAACCCCCGCCAAGAAGACGGCGACGAAAAGGGCTGCGCCGAAGGGCCGGTCGTGAAACCCACCGCGGACCAGATGGCACCGTTCACCGCTACCGACGACTCACTCGTGCTGGCATCGGTGTCGTCGCCGGCCGAGCAGGAACTGCTCAACGACTGGCTGGAACAGCAGCGCCGCGAGCATCCCGACGCCAAGGTGGACGTGTTGCGGCTGCCCGACGACGATCCGCCTCCCGGCGTGCTCGCTCAGCTCGTCGCCGAGCTGGAGGCCGACGAGGATCGGTCCGTTGTCCCCGTGCGGGTGTTCTGGGTGCCGGGCGGACTACCGACCCGTTCGAAGGTGGTGTCGCTGCTGTCGGGTCGCGACACCTACCGGCCGCCAGAGCTTCTGCAGCGCCGCATCCTGCGCAAGGATCCGTCTCGCGCGCGGGTGGTCGCCGGCGAGCCCGCCAAGGTTTCGGAGCTTCGGCAGCAGTGGGCCGACACCACGGTCGCCGAGAACTCTCGGGAGTTCGCGCGATTCGTGATGCGTCGCGCGGCGTTGGCGATCGAGCGTGTCGAGCTGCGCCTGCTGGGACCGGAATACAAGTCCCCGCGCCTGATGAAGCCAGAGATCCTGGCCTCATCGCGGTTTCGCGAAGGCCTGGAACAGATCCCGGATGCGACGGTCGAAAAGGCGGGGGAGATGCTCGATGAGCTCTCCACCGGCTGGAGCCGCTTTTCGGTCGACCTGATCCCGTCGCTGGGCCGCGCCATCTTCAGCCGCGGGTTCGATCCCAACGTCGACTACGACCGCGCCGAGGTCGAGGCGATGCGCGACAGCCTGGAGAACCATCCCGCGGTGCTGCTGTTCTCCCACAGGTCTTATCTCGACGGTGTGATCGTCCCGGTGGCCATGCAGGAGAACCGATTGCCACCGGTGCACACCTTCGCGGGCATCAACCTGTCCTTCGGGTTCATGGGTCCGCTGATGCGTCACTCGGGCGTGATCTTCCTGCGCCGCAAGCTCGACGACCCGCTCTACAAATACGTGCTGCGGCAGTTCGTCGGCTACATCGTCGAGAAACGCTTCAACCTCAGCTGGTCTATCGAGGGCACCCGCTCACGCACCGGAAAGATGTTGCCGCCCAAACTCGGTCTGCTCGCCTACGTCGCTGATGCGTACCTCGACGGCCGCAGCGACGACATCCTGCTGCAGCCGGTATCGATCAGCTTCGACCAACTGCACGAAACCGCCGAATACGCCGCATATGCGCGAGGAGGCGAGAAGACGCCCGAGGGTTTGTCCTGGATGTACAACTTCATCAAGGCGCAGGGTGAACGCAACTACGGCAAGATCTACGTCCGCTTTCCCGCGGCGGTGTCGATGCGCGAATACCTCGGTGCCCCACACGGTCCGATGGCCACCGACGAGGCCGCCAAACGCCTGGCCATGCAGAAGATGGCCTTCGAGGTGTCGTGGCGGATCCTGCGGGCAACGCCGGTCAATGCGACCGCGCTGGTGTCGGCGCTGCTGCTGACCACCCGCGGTGTCGCCCTGACACTCGATCAACTGCACCACACCTTGCAGGATGCGCTGGATTACTTGGAGCGCAAGCAAACTCCGATGACCAACAGCGCGTTACGGTTGCGCACTGCCGACGGGGTGCGCGCCGCGCTCGACGCGCTGTCCAACGGTCATCCGGTCACGTGCGTCGACGGTGGCCGCGAGCCGGTGTGGCGGATTGCGCCCGAGGACGAGCACGAGGCGGCGTTCTACCGCAACACGCTCATCGACGCGTTCCTCGAGACGTCGATCGTCGACCTGGCGCTGGCGTACTCGGGGCGCGCCGAAGGTGACCGCTTGGAAGCGTTTTGGAGCCAGGCGATGCGGCTCCGCGCTCTGTTGAAGTTCGATTTCTACTTCGCCGACTCGGCAGCCTTCCGCGAGCATGTCGCCGAAGAGATGTCCTGGCACCAGGACTGGGAGTCGCACGTCGCGTCGGGAGACGTCGACAGCGTGCTGCGCGCCAAACGTCCGCTCATCGCCGGTGCGATGCTGCGACCGTTCTTCGAGGCGTACGAGATCGTGGCGGATGTGTTGCGTGAATCGCCCCCCGACATCGACGAGAAGGCGTTGACCAAGCAAGCGCTGGGTCTCGGCAATCAATACAGCGCGCAGCATCGGGTGCAGAGCAACGAGTCGGTGTCCGCCCTGTTGTTCGCGACGGCGCGTCAGGTGGTCGCCGACCAGAATCTGCTGACACCGGCCGCCGATCTGGACGAGCGACGCGCAGCGTTCGCGACCGAGTTGCGCGGCATTCTGCGCGACATGGACAAGGTCGAGCAGTTCTCCCGCGAGCAGTTCTATGCGCGCGAGGTCGCGCGCCGCAACCTCCGCACCGAACCGGCCTAGCAGCTCGCCCACCACGCATTCCGGATATCGCCTGCGGGCTGGCGACTGGCCACGCCATACGCTGAACGCATGACGACGGTCGCATCCCGCGTGCGCACCGGCCCGGTGTGGCCGGTGCTCGTCGGGGTCGCTGTGCTGGCCGGGGCGACCGCCGCGGGCCTGGGCGCGCTGTCGCTCGCGGATGCGCTGACGGCGACGGGGCTGCCCGATCCGGGCCCGGTGACCACGTATGGCCTGCCGTTCGTCCGAGCAGCGGGGGAGATCGCCGCCGTGATCGCCGTCGGGTCGTTCCTGTTCGCCGCATTCCTGGTACCTCCGCAGGCCAACGGGGTGCTCGACGCCGGCGGCTATCGTGCGCTGCGGCTCGGCACTGTCGCCTCCGGCGTGTGGACCGTCTGCGCCGCGTTGCTGGTCCCGCTGACCGTGTCCGACGTCACCGGGCAGCCCATCTCCTCGCGCCTGGACCCGTCCGCGATCTGGTCGGTGGCGAGCCTGGTCGAGATCGCCGGGGCGTGGCGGTGGACCGTCTTCATCGCCGCTGCCGTGACCATCGCCAGCATCCCGGTCCTGCGCTGGTCGCCGACGCCGCTGCTGTTCGCGGGGTCCCTGGCCACCCTGCTGCCGCTGGCGCTGACCGGTCATTCGGCCTCCGGCGGTTCCCACGATCTGGCCACCAACAGCCTGCTCATCCACCTCGTGGCCGGCGCGCTCTGGGCCGGCGGGTTGCTGGCGCTGCTGGTGCACGCGCTGCGCGGTGGCGAGCACGCCTACCTGGCGGCGCGTCGATTCTCGGCGGTCGCACTGTGGTGCTTCGTCGCCATGGCGTTCAGCGGTGTCGTCAACGCCCTCGTCCGGGTTCAGCCCTCAGATCTGTTCGACACCGCGTACGGCTGGCTGATCCTGGCCAAGACGGCGGCGCTGTGCGTACTCGGTGCGCTCGGTTGGTTGCAACGCCGCCGCGGTGTCGCCGCGCTGGAGGCGGACCCTGGGGCGCGCGTTCCGTTGATCAGGTTGGCACTCGTGGAAGCGGTGGTGTTCGGCCTGACGTTCGGTATCGCCGTCGCGCTGGGGCGGACACCGCCCCCTGCGCCCCCCATCTTCAATCCCTCCATCCCGGTGATCGAAATCGGCTACGACCTGGCAGGTCCACCAACGCTGGCCCGCATCCTGTTCGACTGGCGCTTCGACTTGGTATTCGGCACGGCAGCCATCGTGTTCGCCGTCGTGTACACGGTTGCCGTCATCAGGCTGCGGCGCCGCGGCGACACATGGCCGATCGGCCGGACCGTGGCATGGCTCCTGGGTTGTCTGGTCCTCCTGTTCGCCACGTCATCAGGCGTCGGCCGGTATATGCCGGCCATGTTCAGCATGCACATGGCCGCGCACATGCTGCTGTCGATGCTCGCGCCGATCCTGCTCGTGCTCGGGGCTCCCGTCACGCTCGCATTGCGGGCGCTACCCGCCGCTGGCCGCGACGATCCGCCGGGGCCCAGGGAGTGGCTGCTCGCCGCCCTGCATTCTCGGGTGTCGCGCGTGCTCACCAATCCGTTCGTCGCGACGTTCCTGTTCGTGGCGGGTTTCTACGGGCTGTACTTCGGCGGCATCTTCGACGCGGCGGTGGACAGCCACCCCGCCCACCTCGCGATGAATCTGCACTTCCTCCTGACCGGCTACCTGTTCTATTGGGTGGTGATCGGCGTCGATCCGACTCCGCGGCCGATCCCGCCGCTGGGCAAGGTCGGCATGGTGTTCGCGTCGTTGCCATTCCACGCGTTCTTCGGGGTGGTGTTGATGAGCACGAACACGGTACTGGGAGAGCCGTTCTACAAGTCGCTGCAGCTGTACTGGCACAACGACCTGCTCGGCGACCAACGGCTGGGTGGTGGAATCGCCTGGGCGGCAGGCGAGTTGCCGCTCGTCATCGTGATGGCCGCGCTGCTGATTCAGTGGCGCCGCAGCGACGAGCGCACCGCGAAGCGGCTGGACCGCGCCGCGGATCGCGACGACGAGGCCGACCTCGCCGCGTACAACAGGATGCTCGCCGAGCTTGCCCGCCGCGAGGAGCAGTCCCAGTAGCGGTCGTTAGACCGCCCGTGCCGCAATGGCGACGGGCCAGCTGCCATAGCGACTTATGTCGGGGCCGGTGGCGGCTGAAGCATCGCAACTGAATCCGGTTCGCCATGTGCCGTCCTCGAACTCGACCTTGCCCAACTGCATGGGCGCGGGGAGCGCCGCGAGGAACAAGCCGAGTGCCCGTGGCGAGAGCAACCAGCGATGACCCATGATGGAGGCGCCCGCAGCGCCGTCGGGCACGCGGGTGACGGCGGGCTTGGGCGGGTCGGTCGGCAGCACCGACATCCGGTACCTGGGGGCCGTGGTGATCTCGCCGGCCCACTGCGCGCCCAAATCCGTGAGTTCGTGAGACAGCGGTCCGCCCCGCAGGTGCGCGCCGAACACCACCAACTCCAGATCCTCGCTCATGGGCCTTCAATGTACGGGGCATCGTGACCGGCACGCGCGGTAGACGCTTGCCGAATGGCACGTTAACGCACGCATTTTCGCGAGATAGGTCACGCTGCATGCCACGTGGCGGTGACACCACTGGTGCCGTGACCGGTGTCGACTTCTCATTGCTGGACGTTCCGCGCGACCGACCCGTCGAGGACCCGGACGCGTTTCTGCGCGCGGCGATCGCATGGCATTTCGGCGCCGATCCCGCTGATCTTCGAATCGGGCGGAACCACCGGGGCACCGAAGCGCACCGCCCAGCTGCCTGATTGGGTCGAGCAGGTAACCCGTTGGCAGGTAGAGGATTTCGCGGCAGGTGGCTTTGTCCGCGGCAGCGGACTGGCGTGCCTGATGCCGAGCGGTCCACATGGCGTCGGCTACTTCTCGCGCGAGGTTTCGCGGCGGTTGGGATCGGCGGGTTGTGCGGAGGCACTCGAAGGCTGACCCGCGGCCTATCCACAACGGCGGATTGATCCACAGCCGCGGGGCGGCGCCGACCGTACGTGGTCTCGATGTCGGCGGCCCGACGGTCAATGGTCGTGTCACCGACGCGCCGGGTCGCCGGCCGTCGCACGTAATGAAAGGAAGCATCATGTTCGAGACGCCGTTTCACATCGTCGGCAATATCGTCACCGATCCAATCCACCGCCAGGTCGGCGAGCAGGAGATGGTCAGGTTCCGCGTCGCCAGTAATTCCCGCCGCCGCACTGCCGAAGGAACATGGGAGCCGGGCAACTCGTTGTTCGTGACGGTGACCTGCTGGGGGCGCGCGGTCGCTGGTGCCAGCGCCGGTCTCGTGAAGGGCGATCCGGTGATCGTCGTCGGACACGTCTACACCAGCGAGTACGAGGACCGTGACGGCAACCGGCGCTCGTCGGTCGAGGTACGGGCGACATCCGTCGGCCCAGATCTGGCCCGCTGCACCGCCCGCATCGACCGGACCAAACAACCGGCCGACGCGCGGGTCACCGACCTTGCCGACGAAACCTCCGACGCCAGCGATGACGGCGCCGCCGACGAGTCAGGCCGGGAGCTGCCACTGTCGGCGTAGCCGCAGGCACACGGTCGGCTCGACCGTAGGGGCCACGCCTAGGATGGTCGGCGGCGATAAACGACTCGACCCTCTTTTGAAAGGCAACACCACGGCATGGCCGAATTCATCTATTCGATGCGGAAGGTCCGCAAGGCGCACGGCGACAAGGTCATCCTTGACGACGTCAGTCTGAACTTCCTTCCAGGCGCGAAGATCGGCGTTGTCGGTCCTAACGGGGCTGGTAAGTCGAGCGTCTTGCGGATCATGGCCGGGCTCGACACCCCCAACAACGGCGATGCGCTGCTCCAACCGGGTGCGACGGTCGGCATTCTGATGCAGGAGCCGGAGCTCGACGAGACCAAGACGGTCCGCGAGAACGTTGAAGAAGGCGTTGCGATCAAGGCCAAGCTCAACCGCTACAACGAGGTCGCCGAGCTGATGGCCACCGACTACAGCGATGAGCTGATGGAGGAGATGGGCAAGCTCCAGGAGGAGCTCGACGCCGCCGACGCCTGGGACATCGACTCCCAGCTCGAACAGGCGATGGACGCGCTGCGCTGCCCACCGGCCGACGAGCCCGTCACCCATCTGTCCGGCGGCGAGAAGCGGCGGGTGGCGCTGTGCAAGCTGCTGCTGTCCAAGCCCGACCTGCTGCTGCTCGACGAGCCGACCAACCACCTCGACGCCGAGAGCGTTTTGTGGCTCGAACAGCATCTCGCCAGCTACAAGGGCGCCATCCTGGCCGTCACGCACGACCGCTACTTCCTGGACAACGTCGCGGAGTGGATCCTGGAGCTCGACCGCGGACGCGCTTACCCGTACGAGGGCAACTACTCCACCTACCTGGAGAAGAAGGCCGAGCGCGTCGCCGTTCAGGGTCGCAAGGATGCCAAGCTGCAGAAGCGACTGCAGGAGGAGCTGGCCTGGGTCCGGTCTGGCGCCAAGGCGCGCCAGGCCAAGAACAAGGCCCGCCTCGGACGCTACGAAGAGATGGTCACCGAGGCGGAGAAGACCCGCAAGCTCGACTTCGAGGAAATTCAGATCCCGGTCGGCCCGCGCCTCGGCAACGTGGTCGTCGAGGTGGAGCATCTCGACAAGGGGTTCGAGGGGCGCACCCTCATCAAGGACCTGTCGTTCACTCTTCCGCGCAACGGAATCGTCGGCGTCATCGGCCCCAACGGTGTAGGTAAGACCACGCTGTTCAAGACCATCGTCGGTCTCGAGCAGCCGGACAGCGGCACCGTGAAGGTCGGCGAGACGGTCAAGCTCAGCTACGTAGACCAGAGCCGCGGCGGCATCGACCCCAAGAAGACCGTGTGGGAAGTGGTTTCCGACAAGCTGGACTACATCGAGGTCGGACAGAATGAGATCCCGTCGAGGGCGTATGTCTCGGCATTCGGTTTCAAGGGTCCGGATCAGCAGAAGCCCGCCGGCGTGCTGTCGGGTGGTGAACGCAACCGGCTCAACCTGGCGCTCACCCTCAAAGAGGGCGGCAACCTGATCCTGCTCGACGAGCCGACCAACGATCTCGACGTCGAAACGCTGTCCTCGCTCGAGAACGCGCTGGAGAATTTCCCCGGCTGTGCAGTCGTGATCTCGCACGATCGCTGGTTCCTCGACCGCACGTGCACGCACATCCTGGCGTGGGAGGGCGACGACGACAACGAGGCCAAGTGGTTCTGGTTCGAAGGCAACTTCGGCGGCTACGAGGAGAACAAGATCGAGCGGCTCGGTGCCGACGCGGCACGTCCGCACAGGGTGACCCACCGCCGCCTCACGCGAGACTAGTGTCCATCGTGCGGACCACGTGGTCGCCTGCTCGTCGAGCCGGCGACGACGTCCAATGACGGGCGGTCCACGGGTACAGGCGAGGAGCGTCGCATGTCGGTGAATCCGGGAGCCATCGGCGGACCAGCTGGTCCCGGTCGCGCCGGACCTTCAGCACCTCACGCGCTGAGCCCGGAAGACGTCGCGCGGCTCGCGCACGCCTATCTCGATACCTACCGCGGCCCGCACGATGCACCCGCGTCCGACGCGTCGCTGACCCTGCCGGTCGATATGTCGTCGCGCCAGATGATGGGCCCGGCGCTCGTGACCGCGCATCATCGCCTTGGGCAGCGTCGGGCGGTCGGCGAAACGCGGGTCGCGGTATACGGCGGGGACGACCCGAAGGGCTTCGGTCCGGCGATGCAGATCGTCACTGATTACAGCCCGATGGTGATGGATTCGGTGACCGTGCTGCTGCACCGATTCGGCGTCTCGTACTCGGCGATCATGAACCCGGTCTTCCGGGTGCGACGAAGCTCGAACGGCGAGCTGCTCGACGTCCGGCCGTCCGCCGACCCGGCGGCGTCGCGTGAAGGCGTCGATGAGTCTTGGATCCATGTTCAACTCGGCCAAGCCGCGGACAGCGGCGCGCTCACCCAGGTTGCCCAGTTGCTGCCGGGCGTCCTGGCCGACGCACGGCAGGTCGCGCTGGACTCCAGCGCGATGGGTGCCTCGATGCGCCAACTGGCGTTCGAACTCGATAACGACCACAACGGCCGATTCCCCGGGCGGGATCGCAAAGACGTTGCAGCGCTGCTGCGGTGGCTCGCCGACGGGCACTTCGTGCTGCTCGGCTACCAACGCTGCTCCGTCGACAATGGTCGATCTTCGGTGGACCCGGCGAGCCGGCTCGGCGTCCTCCGGCTGCGCCAGGATGTGCTGCCGCAGTTGACGCACAGCGACGAGCTGCTTGTGCTGGCTCAGGCGACCATCCCCAGCTACCTTCGTTACGGCGCGTACCCTTACATCGTCGTCGTACGCGAGCAGTTGGGTCCGACGGTGATAGAACACCGTTTCGTCGGCCTGTTCACCGTCGCGGCGACCAATGCCAATGTGCTTGAAATACCGCTGATTTCCGGGCGAGTGCGCGAGGCGTTGGCGCTCTCGCAGCGCGATCCGAGCCACCCGGGCCAGTTGCTGCTCGACATCATCCAGACCATTCCCCGTTCGGAGTTGTTCGCGCTGTCGGCACGGGCGCTGCTCGACATGGTCAAGGCGGTCGTCGACCTCGGGTCGCGACGCCGCACCCTGTTGTTCATGCGGGCCGATTCGCTCGCCCATTTCGTCTCGTGTCTGGTGTACCTTCCCCGTGACCGTTACACCACCGACGTGCGGCTGGAGATGCAGAACATCCTGGTGCGCGAGCTCGGCGGGGTCAGCATCGAGTACACCGCACGCGTCAGTGAATCACCATGGGCCGTAGTGCATTTCACGGTCCGCATGCCCGACGGCTCGCGTCCGGCGGACATCGATGCCTCGATGGAGAACGAAACCCGCATCCAGGGTCTGCTGACAGAGGCGGCCCGCACGTGGGGAGACCTGCTGACCGGTGCGGTCAGGACCGGTTCCATCGACCAAGCCAAGGCAGCGCACTACGCGTCGGCGTTCTCGGAGTCCTACAAGCAGGCCTTCACGCCGCATGAAGCGATCAACGACATCGCCATCATCGAAGAGCTGCAAGATAATTCGATCAAGCCTGTGCTCCTGGACGCCGTCGAGGAACACATCGCGCAGCTCACCCTGTATCTCGGCGGACAGTCCGCGTCCCTGAGTGCCCTACTCCCGATGCTGCAGTCGATGGGTGTCGTGGTGCTCGAGGAGCGGCCGTTCACCGTGACCCGACCCGACGGTTTGCCGGTGTGGATCTACCAATTCAAGATGTCGCCGCACAGTTCCGTACCGGAGGTGCCGCCGGGCCCTGAACGCGACGCCGCCCAGATGCGCTTCGCCGATGCGGTGACCGCGATCTGGCACGGCCGCGCCGAGATCGACCGGTTCAACGAACTCGTCCTGCGGGCCGGCCTCACCTGGCAGCAGGTAGCCGTTGTACGCAGCTATGCGAAATATCTGAAGCAGGCGGGTTTTCCGTACAGCCAGTCACACATCGAGTCCGTGATCAACGACAACGCCGCGACGGCGCGATCGCTGGTCGAATTATTCGAGGCCCTGTTCTGTCCGACCGCGCCGACAGACGATGCGCCGCGACGACGCGACGCCCAGGCCGCCGCAGCAGCCGTCGCCGCCGACATCGACGCCTTGGTCAGTCTCGACACCGACCGAGTTCTGCGCGCGTTCGCGTCGATGATTCAGGCCACGCTGCGCACCAACTACTTCGTCACCCGGCAGGAGTCCGCGCGCGCACGAAACGTCCTGTCCTTCAAGCTGAACCCAGGCCTGATCGACGAACTCCCGCTGCCGCGACCCAGGTTCGAGATCTTCGTGTACTCGCCGCGCGTCGAGGGCGTACACCTGCGATTCGGGCATGTGGCCCGCGGCGGACTGCGCTGGTCGGATCGCAGAGAGGACTTCCGCACCGAGATCCTGGGCCTCGTGAAGGCTCAGGCGGTGAAGAACGCCGTCATCGTGCCGGTCGGCGCCAAGGGTGGGTTCGTCGTCAAGGACCCGCCCCCGGCCACCGGCGACGCCGCAGCCGACCGAGACGCCCAACGCAGCGAGGGCGTGGCGTGCTACCGACTCTTCATCTCCGGTCTGCTCGACGTCACCGACAACGTCGACAAGGTCACCGGGGCGGTTGTGACGCCGGCCGACGTCGTGCGCAGGGACGGCGACGACGCGTATCTCGTCGTCGCCGCCGACAAGGGCACCGCGACGTTCTCAGACATCGCCAACGAGGTGGCGCTGTCCTACGGCTTCTGGCTCGGCGACGCCTTCGCGTCGGGCGGATCGGTGGGCTACGACCACAAGGCGATGGGTATCACCGCCAAGGGTGCGTGGGAATCGGTCAAACGGCATTTCAAAGAGATGGGCGTCGACACCCAGTCCGAGGACTTCACCGTCGTCGGCGTCGGTGACATGAGCGGCGACGTGTTCGGCAACGGAATGCTGCTGTCCAAGCACATTCGACTGCGCGCCGCGTTCGACCATCGGCACATCTTCATCGACCCGGACCCCGACGCGGCGACGTCGTGGGACGAGCGCAAGCGACTGTTTGAACTGCCGCGGTCCAGCTGGGAGGACTACAACGCCTCGCTGATCAGCGAGGGCGGCGGCGTGTACAGCAGGGAACAGAAGGCGATCCCGATCAGCTCGCAGGCCCGCACGGCACTGGGCATCGAGGACGGCGTCGAGGAACTCACCCCACCCGCGCTGATGAAGGCGATCCTGATGGCGCCTGCGGATCTGCTGTTCAACGGCGGCATCGGCACCTACATCAAGGCCGAGACGGAGTCCGATGCCGACGTCGGCGATCGTGCCAACGATCCCGTGCGGGTCAACGGTAATCAGGTGCGCGCCAAGGTCATCGGAGAAGGTGGCAACCTGGGCGTGACTTCACTGGGGCGGGTCGAGTTTGATCTCGCAGGGGGCCGGATCAACACCGATGCGCTGGACAACTCGGCAGGCGTCGACTGTTCCGACCACGAGGTCAACATCAAGATCCTGATCGATTCACTCGTCACCGCGGGCAAGGTCAGTCCGCAGGACCGCACCGAACTGCTGCTGTCGATGACCGACGAGGTCGGTCGTCTTGTTCTCGAGGACAACGTCGATCAGAACGATCTGCTGGGCACCAGCCGCGCGAACTCGGCCAGTCTGCTCCCCGTCCACGCCCGCATGATCAAGGACTTCGTCCACGATCGTGGGCTGAACCGGGAACTCGAGGCGCTGCCATCCGAGAAAGAGATCAGTCGTCGCTCCGAAATCGGAATCGGTTTGACTTCACCGGAACTCGCGACGCTGATGGCTCACGTCAAACTTGCTCTCAAGGACGACGTGCTCGCCAGCGACCTGCCCGATCAGGACGCGTTCGCTGCTCGCCTGCCGGTGTATTTCCCCGCCAGGCTTCGCGAGGAGTTCGGCGCGGACATCCGTGCGCACCAGCTGCGTCGGGAGATCGTCACCACGATGCTGGTGAACGACCTCGTCGACACCAGCGGCATCAGCTACGCCTACCGGGTCGCCGAAGACGTCGGTGTGGGGCCGGTGGACGCGGTCCGAAGCTATGCGGCGACCGACGCCATCTTCCGGATCAGCGACGTGTTGCGTCAGATCCGCGTGGCCAGCGAAAACGGGGTGTCGGTGGTGGTGTCGGACCGGATGACATTGGATCTGCGGCGGCTCATCGACCGGGCCGGGCGCTGGCTGCTCAATTACCGGCCGCAACCGCTGGCGGTCGGGGCCGAGATCAATCGGTTTGCGGCCAAAGTCGCCGCCCTGACTCCGCGCATGTCGGAGTGGCTCCGCGGCGACGATCAGGCGATCGTGTCGAAGGAGGCCGGCGAGTTCAGTTCGCAGGGAGTGTCTTCCGACCTGGCGTACATGATCGCGACGGGGCTGTACCAGTACAGCCTGCTCGACGTCATCGACATCGCGGACATAGTCGACCGCGAACCGGCCGAGGTTGCGGACACGTACTTCGCGTTGATGGATCACTTCAACACCGACAGCCTGCTCACGGCGGTGTCACGGCTCGAACGGGATGACCGTTGGCATTCTCTGGCGCGGCTGGCGATTCGCGACGACATCTACGGTTCGCTACGTGCGTTGTGCTTCGATGTGCTGGCCGTGGGCGAGCCCGACGAGACCGGCGAGGAGAAGATCGCCGAGTGGGAGTCGACCAACAGTTCGCGAGTCGGCCGTGCGCGGCGAACGCTCGCCGAGATCTACGAGGGCGGAGAACTTGACCTGGCCACCCTGTCGGTGGCCGCCCGTCAGATTCGCAGCATGACTCGGACGAGTGGAACGGGGACGTCTGGGTGACACATGGTTTCATCGCGCCGGTGCACGTCCGTTGGTCGGACATCGACATGTATCAGCACGTCAACCACGCGACTATGGTCACACTCCTCGAAGAGGCACGGATTCCGTTTCTGCGTGAGCCGTTCGGTCCTGAGATCGACACCATCGGCCTGCTGATCGCGGACGTGCACATCTCCTACAAGGCGCAGGTGCGACTGATCGATTCGCCCTTGCAGGTGACGATGTGGACGAAGAAGGTGCGGTCTGTCGATTTCACCATCGGATACGAAGTGCGGCCGGTGGGTGCGTCTGCCGACTCGAAACCCGCCGTGATCGCCGATACACAGCTGGCCGCCGTACATATCAGAGAGCAAAGACTGCAACGACTTTCAGATGGTCAGAAGGCGTATTTGCGGCAATGGTTGAGATGACTCAACCCGAGCGCGGTATTTGGCTGCACGACGCCGCTGATCGCGAAGACCTCGCGGCCTTCGTCGAGCGCGCCTTGCGACTGGACGACGCGGCGGTGATCCGGTTACGTGAGCGCGAGGGCGGTCTGGTCACGGCCTGGGTGTCGACCGGGTTCGACGTGCTGGCCAGTCGCGTGGTCGCCGGTGAAGTCAAGCCTGCCGACCTGTCCGTGGGTGCCGACGCGTTGGGCGCGGGTCTGGCCGCGATGGATGCCAGCGGATATGTCGGGACGGGCTTCGCGATGGACTCCGCGTGGCGCGGTGCGTTGCCGCCCGAGTCGGGCTTCGAGCACCTCGATGACGTGCCTGCCGGTGTCATGCTCGATCTGGCGCAGCGAGGAATGGCGCTCGCCAAGGAGCATTCCAGCTCGCACGGTCCACCCGCGTCGCTGCTGGACCAGGAGGTGGTGGCGGTCATCGCCGGCGACGCCAGCGTTGGTATACCGATGCGCTGTGTATTCGCCTTGACCGCAATGGGTTTCCTGCCGCAATCGGGTGATGCCGTCGGCGGCGACGAGATCGTGCGAGTGCGTGCGCTTCCGTCATGGTTGCGCGTCGACGCTCGCTTCGGTTCGGTTTATCGACGACGCGGCGACCCGGCATTGGTCCTGCGTTAAAAGCCTTCGCGGAAACTAGACCAGCCAGGCGGCGGCGTTCGGCGGCAGCTTGCCGCCCACCAGTTCAGCACTCGCCAACAACACCTCATCGTCGGGCAGCGCTATCGCGTCGGCGCCGGCATTGAGCACGCATACCAACCCGCCGCTATTCCGGAACGTCAACGTGTCGGCCGGGGAGTCGAGCCATTCGATCGTCGGACCGGCGAATTCGGCTCGATCCCGCCGCAATTCGATTGCTCGCCGGTAGAACGTCAGCGTCGACGCCGGATCACCGTCCTGCTGCTCGACGGTCAACGTCGCCCAGTCCTCAGGCAGCGGCAGCCAGGTGTCAGAACTGTCCGAGAACCCGAACGGAGGTGCCTCGCCCTCCCACGGCACCGGCACCCGGCTGGCGTCGCGCCCGCGCCGCGTGTGACCCGAGCGCTCCCACACCGGATCGCGCAGCGCCTCGTCGGGCAGGTCGACGTTGGGCAGGCCCAGCTCTTCGCCGTTGTAGATGAACACCGCGCCGGGCAGTGCCAGCATCGCCAGCGTCATCGCCTTGGCGCGGTCCAGGCCGACGGCTCCGCCGCCGTACCGGGTCGGTTCACGGTCGACGTCGTGATTGGCCAGCGTCCAGCTCGGCGTCGCATCCACGAGATGCGCTGCGGCAAGCGAGTTCTCGATGGCATGACGGATGTCGGTGGCGTCGAACTCCGCGCGCAGCAGGCGGAAGTTGAAGGCCAGATGCAGCTCATCGGCCCGCACGTACTGCGAGAACTGCTCGTTGTCGTACACCCAGACCTCGCCGATGGCGACCGCGTTGTCGTAATCGTCGAACACCCCGCGGATCTGCCGGTGGATGTCGTGCACGCCGTCGTTGTTGAAACGCGGGTCGTCGTCCATATCGGCCAGCAGCACTTCAGCCTTGATGTGCTCCATGTCGGGCAGTCCCGGCGGCTTGGCCATCCCGTGTGCGACATCGATGCGGAACCCGTCGACGCCGCGCTCGAGCCAGAACCGCAGCGTCTTCTCGAGATCGTCGAAGACCTCCGGGTTGTCCCAGTTCAGATCCGGCTGTTCGGCGTCGAAGAGGTGCAGGTACCACTGCCCGGGATTGCCGTCGGCTTCGACGACGCGCGTCCACGCCGGCCCGCCGAAGATCGACACCCAGTTGTTCGGGGGATGAACACCGCCGGGGCCGCTGCCGTCGCGGAAGATGTAGCGCCCGCGTTGATCGCTGCCGGGGCTGGCGGCCAACGCCGCCTGGAACCAGGGGTGCGCCGAGCTGGTGTGGTTGGGCACCAGATCCATCGTCACCTTGATTCCCGCGGCGTGCGCGGCCTCTGTCAGCCGGTCCAGCGCTCCGATGCCGCCGAACATCGGGTCGACGTCGCGGGGGTCGGCCACGTCATAGCCGTTGTCGGCCATCGGCGACACCATGACCGGGTTGAGCCAGATCGCGTCGACGCCGAGTGCCTCGAGGTAGTCCAGCTTGGCGATCACACCGTCGAGATCGCCGAGACCGTCGCCGTTGCTGTCGTAGAACGATCGCGGATAGACCTGATAAAACAGCGCGTGCGACCACCAAGGCTCACGGGCACTCACGTCCTGACTCATCGCCGCCAAATCTACGTCAACGGCCCGCTCGCACCGTCGAGGAAATGGCGCGTTCACCGCCGCTTGGCCCGCTCGTCAGAAGGGTGAGTTGACCATCGAGTGCGCGGCCATCTCCAGATAGGCCAGGAGCTCTTCGCGATGCTCGTCGTCCAACGTCTGCGAGTCGATCTCCGCGACGGCGGTGTGCATGCAGCGCAGCCATGCGTCGCGCTCGAGATAGCCGATCCGAAACGGTGCGTGCCGCATGCGCAGCCTCGGATGACCGCGCTGATCGGAGTAGGTCCGCGGCCCGCCCCAATACTGCTCGAGGAACATCCGCAGCCGCACCTCGGCGCCGTCGAGGTCTTTCTCGGGATACAGCGGGAGCAGGATCTCGTCCTCGCGCACCAACTGGTAGAACCGCGACACGAGGGTTCGGAACGTGTCATGGCCACCGACTTCGTCGTAGAACGACCGCTGGGGCTGAGTCACTCCACCATTGTGTCCTGCCGCCACAAAGCGCTGCCCAGCCGGTCGCGTCACCCGATGTTCATTGGACTGACCAGCGAACACGAGCAGAATTGTCGTGCGATTGACAGGAATCCGTGGTGGACTGTCCGACGGAGGACGTATGGCGCATCGCAAGAAAGGCCCGTCCAAAAGGGCTGGCCACCGGCTTCACGACGCCGCAGCGGGCTTGTCCGGGCCCGCAGTGTCGCATTCGCAGTCGCGCGTCCTGCACAGCGTCGAAACCCATCCGCCCAGTACCAGGGAAGGCTCGCTGTGGGGCCGGCGGCGGGTACTCCTGCTGAACTCCACGTACGAACCGTTGACCGCTCTGCCCATGCGGCGGGCGGTCATCATGCTGATGTGCGGAAAAGCCGACGTGGTCCACGACGATCCGGGCGGCCCCGTCATCCACTCCGCCAGCCGCTCCATCGTGGTGCCCTCGGTCATCCGGCTGCGGTCCTACGTCCGAGTGCCTTACCGTGCGCGCATCCCGATGACCAGGGCAGCGCTGATGCACCGCGACCGGTTCCGCTGCGCCTATTGCGGCGGCAAGGCCGACACCGTCGACCATGTGGTGCCACGCAGTCGCGGCGGCGAGCATTCGTGGGAGAACTGTGTGGCGGCCTGCTCGACGTGCAACCACCGCAAGGCCGACCGTTTGCTCTCCGAACTCGGCTGGTCTCTGCGCTCGGTGCCGGTACCGCCGAAGGGCCAGCATTGGCGACTGCTGTCCAGCGTGAAGGAACTCGATCCGGCATGGGTTCGGTATCTGGGCGAAGGCGCGGCCTGAGCTATGGCCCTTGGCTCTTCGCGCGGGCGCTCATCGCTGGCTGTTGGCTCTTCGCGCAGGCGCTCATCGCTGGCTGATACGGTTTGCGCGTGAGCACAGCACTTACTCATTCCCTCCTTGGCGGGGTTCCACTGGCCGTGCTGCTGGTGTTGATGTTCTTGATCTACGTCGTCGGTCCAAAGCGCAAGGGCCCGCATCCGGCTACCTACAAGATGTCCGACAAGTGGACGCATGACCCGATCCTGTGGGCAGCCGATGAACCCGCCGATCACGGCGGTCATGGGGCTGGCCATGGTTCGCACCCCGTCACGGTAGGAGGCGGCGCAAGTGGCAAGTGGTGACGTCGTAACTACTCGTTCCACGGAACTCGCCGAGCTGCCGCGCGGCTGGGTCGTCACGAACAGCGGCCGGATCTCCGGGGTCACCGAGCCCGGCGAGTTGTCGGTGCACTACCCCTTCCCGGTCAACGATCTGGCGTTTCTCGACGACGCGCTGAAATACGGTTCGCGCGCCGCCAAGGCCCGTTTCGCGGTGTACCTCGGGGACCTCGGCGCCGATACCGCGGCGACCGCTCGCCAGATCCTGGCGAAGGTGCCGACACCGGACAACGCCGTGCTGCTCGCGGTGTCCCCCGACCAGCGCGCGATCGAGGTGGTCTACGGCAGCGAGGTCAGCGGCCGCGGCATCGAGGAGTCCGCACCCAAGGGAGTGACCGCCGCCGCGGAGCTGTTCAAGGACGGCAAGCTCATCCCGGGCCTGATCAAGGCCGTCGAGGTGATGAGCGCCGGGGTCTCACCAGCAGCTCATTAGCCGGCGTCGGCCAACAGCGCCGCACGGATCTCGACGTATCGCTGGAGAAATCTGCGTTCGTCGAGGCGCTTACGGCGCATCCATCCGGTGACTTCGTCGTTGCACTTGCTGGTGTTGCACCTGGCGCAAGCGGGCACGACGTTGTCGATGGTGTAGCGCCCGCCGCGGGATATCGCCATGACGCAATCGCGCTGTAGTGCAGCGTCGGTCGCCCCGCAGTAAGCGCAACCTTCCCAGGCATCCTTGATGGCTGCCCACTGCTCGGCGGTCAGGTCATGGTCGACGGCGGCCATCCGTTTCTTGCGCTTGCGCGCAGCGCGCGCTCGTCTCGTCCGACTGACCGCCATCCACAAAGAATGCCGCGCGAGTGACCGCAAAGTGCACACGGTTTACGGCGTGTCGCCGTACAAACACGGTCACTCGCGGCTTCGCGTGGGCCCTTGCGAAAGTCAGCTGGCGTCGAAACCCCGTGCACGCAGCGACCGCTCGACCCCGGCGCGGCCTTCGAGCACCAGCCGGCGTAGCGGCGGCGGCACGTCTGGGTCAGACAGGAACCTGTCGGCGGCGTTTAACCCCTCCTGGCTGATGTCCCATGACGGATACAGCCCGACGACGACGGTCTGTGCCACCTCGCTCGACCGCCGTTGCCAGACGCCGGAGATGGCGCTGAAGTACTTGTCGCGGAACGGCTTCAGCAGTTCTTCCTGACCCGGGCGCACGAAGCCGATGGTGATCGACCGCGCGGTGACGTTGGCCAGGGTGTCGTCCTCCATGACCTCCTGCCAGTCCGCTTCCTTCACCGCCAACTGAGGCCGCGCCGCCGCGGCCTGCGCGGCATGCCGCCCACCTGCAGCCGTCGGATCGCGTTCGGCTTCCGCGTCGATGAACGGTGATTCGGGGCCGTCCGCGTCGATGACGCCTGCGGTGGCCAACGCGGTGACAATGCGCCAGCGCAAGTCCGTGTCGATCACCAGGCCCGGCATGTTCACCGCCTCGGGCTCGTTGTCCAACAGCGTCGACAGCACAGCAATGTGGTTGGGGGAGAGCACCGATGCGCACAGCGCATTGACGAACGCCAGCTGGTGGTCAGAACCCGGTGCCGACTCGCGTGCACGGTCCAGCAGTGCATCGCCGAATGCCGGCCAGCCGTTCTCTTTCGCCCAGACCGGGTCGGCGTAGGAGCCGAGCGCGGTCTGTGCCTGCAACAGGAGGCGTTGCGCGACACCGACTTCGGATTCGGCGTGCACACCGCTGATGACGAGGGCGACGAAGTCGCGGGCCTTCAGTTCGGCGTCACGGGTCATCTCCCACGCCGCCGACCACGCCAGCGTGCGGGGGAGCGGCTCGGCGATATCGGCGATCCTCGTGAGCGCCGTCTGCAGCGACTGCGGGTCAAGGCGTAACGAGCAGTACGTCAGGTCGTCGTCGTTGACCAGGACGAGCTGTCCCCGCGAAACTCCCTGCAGCGCAGATACTTCGGTAACATCACCCTCGATGTCGAGCTCCTCGCGGTGCGTTCGCACCAGCTTGCCGCTACCGTCGTCGTCATAGATTCCGACCGCGAGGCGGTGCACGCGTGTCTCCCCGGCGCCCGGTTGCGCCCCGCTCTGGGCGATCGCGAACCGGGTGAAATTGTCGTCGGCGTCGAGGTCGAATTCAGCACGCAGCGTGTTGAGTCCGGTGGTTTTGAGCCACTGCCTGCCCCAGCCGGACAGGTCGCGTCCGGACGCCTTCTCCAGCGCGCCCAGCAGGTCGCCGAACGTCGCATTCGCAAAAGCGTGGTCGCGGAAGTAATCCCGCAGGCCGGCCAGGAACGACTCGAGTCCCACGTAAGCCACGAGCTGCTTCAGGACGCTGGCGCCCTTGGCGTAGGTGATGCCGTCGAAGTTCACCTCGACGGCGTGCAGATCGGGGATGTCGGCGGCCACCGGATGCGTCGACGGCAACTGATCCTGCCGGTATGCCCAGGACTTCTCGACGTTCGCGAACGTCGTCCAGGCCTCTTTGTACTCGGTCGCCTCGGCCTGGCACAGCACCGAGGCGAACGTCGCGAACGACTCGTTGAGCCACAGGTCGTCCCACCACTGCATCGTGACCAGATCGCCGAACCACATGTGCGCCATCTCGTGCAGGACGGTCTCCGCGCGTCGCTCGTACGACGCCCGCGTCACCTTGCTGCGAAAGACGTAATCCTCGAGAAATGTCACGGCGCCGGCGTTCTCCATAGCGCCCGCATTGAACTCCGGCACGAACAGCTGGTCGTACTTGCCGAAGGCATACGGCACGCCGAAGTTGTTGTGGTAGAAGCCGAATCCCTGCTTCGTCTCGGTGAAAAGCCGCTCCGCGTCCATGAATTCGGCGAGCGACTTGCGGCAGAACAGGCCGAGCGGAATGTCGCCGTGCTCGTCGTTGTAGTTGTCGTCCCAGCGCGCGTACGGGCCGGCGATCAGCGCGACCAGATAGGTGCTCATCCTCGGTGTGACGGCGAAGGTGTGCCGTTTGCCGGCGCCCGCGTCTTCGGCGTCGGTGGTGGCGCCGTTGGAGACGACCTCCCAGTGCGACGGGGCCGTGACGGTCACCTCGAAGGTCGCCTTGAGGTCGGGCTGGTCGAAGCACGCGAACATCCGCTTGGCGTCGGCGGTTTCGAACTGTGAGTACAGGTAGACCTCGTCGTCGACCGGGTCGACGAACCGATGCAGGCCTTCACCGGTGTTGGAATAGCGGCATTCGGCGTCGACGACGAGGACGTTGCTTTCGACCAGGCCCGTCAGCGGAATACCGGTGGACTCGTCGTAACTCGACACGTCGATGTCGCGGCCGTTGAGGACGGCGCTGCGGACGCGATCGGCGGCGATGTCGATGTAGGTGTCGGCGCCGGGCAGCGCTTCGAAGTCGACGGTCGTCACCGATCGGAACGTGCGCTCGCCGGGCTTGCCGGCGCCGTCGGTCAGATCGAGGTCGATGCGGTAGTTGCCGACGGTGACCAGTGCGGCGCGTTCGACGGCTTGGTCACGGGTGAGGTTGGGAAGTGCCACGTGTCCAACCTAGTGGTCGGTCTCGTGGTGAGGCGCGCTAGAACCCCGGTATCCCGAACCCGTTGAGCCCGGTGAGCCCGTTCAGGCCGCCCAGTCCGTCGAGCCCCTCCAGGACGGTGCCGTTGCCGATCCGGGCCATCATCGATGGGCAGTACATCGATATGGCGATCCCGGTGAAGAAGGCCGCCATGTCGGGGTTGATGCCGTTGTTGGAAACGGTGGAGTACACCGACGCCAGGTTCTTGCCCGGTTCGACGAGCATCGGGCAGACCGACTGTCCGAGCCTTTCCGTGCTTACGGCATCGCCGTACCCGATGCCGGCGTCGTTCAACGCGTTGAGGAACGTCGTGTCCACCGGCTCGGCGGACGCCGGCGCCGCGAGACAGAGTGCCATCGCGGGTCCGGCCAATGCCGTGGCGATCATGCGTTTCGTTTTAATCACAGGTGAAACACTGATTGACAACAGTCACATCGACAACACGCTTCTATAACTGTTTGCACACTATGCGTGTCCTGTGAGCCGGTACGTCGCAATACGTGGCAGCGGGAACATGCGGGCGGGGTGCAAGGTTGTCTGAATGGACGTCTGACCATCTACCGAGAGGTTTTCATGCCCGAGAAGTCTGTCGCCGGTTTCTGGTTCGACCCGCTGTGCCCGTGGTGCTGGATCACGTCGCGTTGGATCCTCGAAGTCGAGAAGGTGCGCGATATCGAGGTGCAGTGGCACGTGATGAGTCTTGCGGTGCTCAACGAGAACAAAGAAGATCTGCCTGAGCAGTACCGCGAAGGTCTCAAGCAGGCGTGGAAGCCGGTCCGGGTGGCGATCGCCGCAGAGCAGGCCAAGGGCAGCGAAATCCTCGCGCCGCTCTACACGGCGATGGGCACACGCATCCACAACCAGGACAACAAAGATTTCGATGTCGTCATCAAGGAGTCGCTGGAGGAGGTCGGACTGCCGGCCGAGCTGGCCGAGGCCGCCAACACCGACAAGTACGACGAGGCGCTGCGAGAGAGCCATCACGCGGGTATGGATGCCGTCGGCGACGACGTCGGTACCCCGACGATTCACGTCAACGGTGTCGCCTTCTTCGGCCCGGTGCTGTCGAAGATCCCACGCGGCGAAGAGGCCGGAAAGCTGTGGGACGCCTCGGTGACGTTTGCGTCCTATCCGCACTTCTGGGAGCTGAAGCGCACCCGCACCGAGCCGCCGGTATTCGATTGACCGCTCGCGGTCGTCTTCGACTGACGAGGTTTCAGCGCGCCGCGAGCCACCAGGAATACAGCGCCGTGAGGTCGTCGCCCGATGCCGACCCCACGAACAGATCCGAGGCCTTGGTCCACGACACCGTCGGCGCGCCTTCTCGGGGGCCGCTGGCCGTCGTGCAGACCACCATGCCGCCTCCCCATGCGACCGGCTGCGCGCCGGCCGCTCCCGGACATGCGACAGGACTACCACTGCCCGCCAATATGCCGAAGGCCGTGTCCACGTCGGCAGGGCTCCCGTACAGCGAGTAGACGGCGCTGTACGGCCCGCCCGGTTGACTGTTCCGGCCGCAGCCGAGCCTGGCGACGAACGGGTCTTCGGGGTACTGCCGCCCGACTTGGCAATCGGTCGAGCCCGCGGGGATCAGAGCGGCCAGTTCGTCATTGCGTGCCTGATCGCTCGCTGGGTCAGCGGCCGCCGGTGCCCAAGTACCGAGAAGTGTGGCCGCGGAAAGACAACCGACGGCGATCGCTCGTGAAGGCTGAAACAAATCGAACATTTGCCGCTCTCCGATTCCGGCGCCTATGGCCGTGATAAGACGCGATTTTATGCCTGCGCGCACGTTTGCACGGCGACTTCGCAGTTTCTCAGGCCCGCCCTCGCCGGCATGCGAACGCCGCTGGCCGGAACCGTCTGCCAGAATGGCCGCCATGCGCGTCTACCTGGGAGCCGACCACGCGGGCTTCGAGTTCAAGCAGCGGATCGTCGAGCACCTCACCGCCAACGGGCACGAGCCCGTCGACTGCGGGGCGTACGCGTACGACGCCGACGACGACTACCCGGCGTTCTGCATCGCGGCCGCGGAGAAGACGGTCGCCGACCCAGGCAGCCTCGGCATCGTGCTCGGCGGTTCGGGCAACGGCGAGCAGATCGCCGCGAACAAGGTGCCCGGTGTCCGGTGTGCGTTGGGGTGGAGCGTCGAGACGGCCAAACTCGCGCGCGAGCACAACAACGCGCAGGTGATCGGCATCGGCGGGCGCATGCACACGGAAGACGAGATGCTCGCGATCGTCGATGCGTTCCTCACCACGCCGTGGTCGAAAGCCGAACGGCATCAACGTCGTATCGACATTCTGTCCGAGTACGAGCGCACCCACGTCGCGCCTCCTGTGCCCGGCGCGCCGAGCTAGGGGATGCCGGAAGGGCACACGCTGCACCGGCTTGCCCAGCTGCATCAGCGCCGATTCGGCCGGGCGCCGGTCATGGTGTCCAGCCCGCAGGGCCGATTCACCGACGGGGCCGCGGCGGTCAACGGACACGTCCTTAAGAAGGCCAGTGCGTGGGGCAAGCACCTGTTCCACCACTACAACGGCGGCCGCGTCGTGCACGTTCACCTCGGGTTGTACGGGACGTTCACCGAACTCCCGTTACCCATGCCACTGCCCGTCGGTCAGGTGCGGATGCGGATGCTCGGTGCCGAGTACGGCACCGACCTGCGTGGCCCGACGGTGTGCGAGGTCATCGAAGAGCCGGAGATCGCCGACATCGTCGCGCGTCTTGGCCCAGACCCGTTGCGCCGTGACGCCGACGGGGCATTGGCGTGGAACCGAATCCGCAAGTCGCGCAGACCCATCGGTGCGCTGCTGATGGACCAGTCGGTGATTGCAGGCGTGGGCAACGTGTACCGCAGCGAGCTGTTGTACCGACATCTCATCGACCCGTACCGACCGGGCACGCACATCGACGAGAGCGAATTCTTCGCGATGTGGACAGATCTCGTCGAGTTGATGAAAGTTGGCGTGCGGCGGGGCAAGATCATCGCGATCCGCCCCAAGGACGACCATGGGTTGCCGTCATATGGACCTGGCCGGCCGCGCACCTACGTGTACCGGCGTGCGGGAGAACCATGTCGGGTGTGCGGCACCGAAATTCGCACTGCGGAGTTGGAGGGCCGCAACCTGTTCTGGTGCCCGACCTGTCAGAAATAGGAACCGACTCCGCCGGCGGCTAGAAGCCGCCGAAGTCGCCTCCGAAGTCGCCGCCACCCCAATCGCCGCCCCAGCCGCCATCGCCGCCGCCGAAGTCACCCCCGCCGCCGTCGGCGTAGTCACCCCCGCCGTCGCCGCCACCATCGCCGCCCTGATCGAATCCTTGGTCGTATCCCTCCGCGAAGCCCTGCTCGTAGCCGGTGCCGGCCATGCCCGAGAACAGCGCGCTGAACAGGAACATCGATCCCACACCCCACGCGCCGGCGACCAACGCGGGTTTCCACCACGGCTCGGAGTACCAGCCGGCGGGCACGGGGCGGCCGGCGACGCGGCCGCCGGGGTAATAGTTCGGTGTGCGCTCGGACGGAGCCGGCGACGCCTCGATCTCGCGACCTTCGAAGTTCACCTTGCGGTCCTCGGTGACGGTGCCGGCCGAGCGTTGGCCGGCAAGCGTTTCCAGCTCCGGGCCTGGGTCGATGCCCATCGCGGTGCGGGCGGCACGCACGTAGTAGAGGCCTTCGAGTGCACTCTCCTTGGCGAACAGCGCCTGCTTGGCGGTGTTTGCCTGCTCGATCTGCGAACCCGCCGCCGTATACCGCTCCGACGCGTCGGCAAGCGCCTGCTTGGAAGCGTCGTCGGTGCCGGTCAAGTTGATGACCTGGCCGCCGAGACGTTCGATCACGCGACGCGCATCGGCTTTCGCGTCCTCCAGTGAGGCGGCATTGCGCCGGTCGGAGGCCCTCATCGCGCCGTACACCACCGCACCGAGAGCGACGACGACCAGGACAACGAGGACAAGCAAAACGCTGTTCATGGCGTCCAGCGTACCGACAGGAAACAGTCAAGATCGGTCGCGAACATGCAGCGAGTTACGCCCGCAGCGAGACCTACAGCGCGAGAGTCCTGCGCAGGTGCCAGGCGACATCACCGTCGGCGTCCTTGTCGGGATGGCTGAAATACTCGGTGTGCGCGGAACCGGGTTTGAGCCGCTCGGGCTGATTGCCGCTCACCGCGATGTCGCGGATGCCGGCGCCGAACAACGGACCCAACTCCCCGCCGAACCAGTCGCCGCGGCGGCTGCCCCGAGTCACGGGAAACCACATGTTCGTCCATCGCGTGGCGGCGAACGGAGACTCAGGTTGGCATCCGACGACGACGCCGCGACGCATCAGTTCCTCGAACAGCTCACGCCGCAGGGCGCCGTCCGACGTCTTCATGCCGTTGAGCAACGGCGGCCGAGTAAGCAACAGATCCGCAAGGACCAGCGGGGCGCCGACGGTGACGAAATCGGTTATGCACGAGGCCTTTCCCTGTTTGTGAAACTGTGCCCAGAATAGCGTCAGCGCGTCATACGCGATGTACGTGCCGGTACCGTGGGCAACCACGACGATGCGTGTGTATCCCTCTTCGTGCACATCGCGGAGAAGGTCGACCAGGCCGCCGCGAACGGCTCGTCGCGCCGCATACGAAGGCGGCGCCGGATCCAGGTAGCGGGCAGAGTCGACCAGGGGCGCGGTCTTCTTGTTCACCAACGCTCGCGCCAGCATGCGGTAGAGGCCGAACCAAAAGACCAACACGGCCGCGCTGATGGTCAACCCGATGATCCACGCCGGAACATCCGAATTCAGCGCGTAGCCGGACACGAACAGTACGGGGATCAGCAACAGGGCTGACAGGACCACGATCCAGACCCGACGCCAAATCCCGACCAGCGCGTCGGGCACATTGCCGGGCCGCCGCAGAAAGAGCCGTAGCGCCGTCGATGCAACGCCGGCGTACTTGCCCGCGGTCATCAGGAATGGCCAGTGGTATTCGAAGAAGTCGACGGGACCAGGGGCGACGTAGCGGCGCGCTTCGTAGGTGTCGGTGATCTCGGCCGGACGCGGTTGGTAGTCCCATTTCCCGTCGAGCGGATGCAGCGCCGTCCGCACGAAACCTTCGAACGTCTCCATCGGGCGTTTCTCGCCCATTCCATGCACGATGACGACCGCTGTGCGTCGCGGGTCCTCCGCTGCCATGTCACCTTCCAAGACTGTTGTGTCGCGAGGAGAGTCCGCGATCCCGATGAATTCTCGACCACAATGCGTGCGCGCGCCTCGAATCTCGGCAGACCGCACAGGCCGGTGCTCCCCACCGCGATTGCTGCCTTTCGGCAATCGCGTACACCACCCTGCTCTGCCAAATATCGTTTCGCGTAACGCGGGGATCGATCGATGGGGGACGCGTGGTTCAAGAGCTCGGGCGTGAGGCCATGTCAGCCGAAGTCGTCGGTGAAGGCTTCGTGCTCGCTCCCGAGGTCGAAGATGCCCGGATGCGCTCTGTCGAGCAGTTGCACTTGCTGGGCTCAGAACCCGAGGAGCGATTTTCCCGCATCACCCGGATGGCGCGACAGGTGTTCGGCGTGCCAATGGCCGCGGTGTCGCTGATCGATCGTGATTGCCAGTGGTTCAAACAGAACGATGGCCTTGACCTGGCCGGCACGGTGCCCCGGGAGCAGACCATCTGTCGGGCGACCATCGCGCGCGTGTACATGAACGTCGACGAACCGGCCCTGATCATCGAGGATGCGCGCCAGGAACCGGATTTCTGCGAACTGCCCGCGATCAAGGCCGAAGGCGGCGTCCGCTTCTACGCCGGCTACCCACTGTTCGGCCCTGGCGGTCACCCTGTCGGCACCTTCTGCATCTACGACACGAAACCGCGTTCGCTCGACAGCGAGCAGGTCGAGACGTTTCGCGAGTTGGCCGGTTGGGTTCAGCGGGAACTGGAACGGTTCGATGAGATGGATCGTGCAACACAGGTGCAAAGTCATCTGCTGCCGCGACCGCTCGGCGATCTGCCGGGATACACCGTGTGCGCCTTGTGTTTGCCCGCCTTCGCGGTCGGCGGCGACTTCTACGACCATTACAGCTCGCAGCGCGGCGTGATCTTCACCGTCGCCGACGTGATGGGAAAGGGACTCGGCGCCGCGATCCTGACCGCCAGCGTGCGATCAGCCCTTCGCGCGGCGTCGCGGGCGGTCGACGAAATGGATCACAGTGCCGACCTCGCCGACGCGGTGAACTCCGTGTCGGCGCAACTGTCCGACGATCTCACCAGCACCGAAACCTTCGTCACGCTGTTTCATGCGCGACTGGATATCGCCACGGGAGCAGTGCGCTACGTCGACGCCGGACATGGTCTCGCCCTGATAGTGCGGAAAACCGGTGTCGTCGAACGGTTGTCGAGCGAGGGTCTGCCGCTCGGCGTCATGCCCGACGAGGAGTGGGTGTCGCACGACGTGATGCTCGAAGACGGTGAAACGCTTGTCATCGCGTCCGACGGCGTGCTGGATCTGATCGGTGACGGCACCGATGTCCGTCCTGCGTTGGAGTTCGTCGCCCAATATCCCGATCCCGTCGAGTTGTGCTCTCGAGCGCGTGCCCTCGCCGAGGCCGGCGCTGCGCTGGATGACGTCACCCTGGTCGCAATCCAGAAGACGCCCGAACAGTGAGCGCCCGGTGGCGGTCCTCGATGGTCACGATGGAAATTGCCCCCGGTGCCGGATGCCTCGGACGTGCTCGTCACCTCGGCAACCGGTGTGCCGACGGCGGACCGATTCTGGGATGACTACGGCGTGCAGGCCGCGGGGCCACCGTCCAAGGAGACGCAGCAGCGGCCGTTTACACAACACGTGAACGAATTGTTCGCGTTGATCGAAGAGTTGTCGCCAACAGTCGTCGATTGAACGTTGGTGTTATTGGGGCCGCTCTGAACAGATATGTTGTTGCCGCTGTTGATGTTTACGGTCGCGCCGCTGCCGTTCGGGTTCAGGCGATTCGGATCAGATGCTCCCGGCACGCCCACCCCCTGGATGTCCTGCAGGACGTCGGCAATTGTCTGGCCGCAGACGTCCAGCGGCTCGGGTTGCGCGACCGCCATCGACCAGGAGGTAGCGCCGAAGATTGCGCCAGCCACTGCGATCGACGCAGAGGGCAGCAGGAGATACGCAGAAAAATGGTTGGTTCGTCGGGATGCCACTGTGCCTCCCTGCGGATCGAAGGTGCCGTTGTCCTAGGTAGCAAACAGCATGCGCGTTCTGACGCTCCGACCGCAAGGGACCGATGGGGTATATCAGCGGATTGGTTGACTAGGCAAAATAATGAGGCGTCATGCCGATAATCCTCAATCGCGGATGTGATTGCCTGTTTGCACAGCTCCGATCCGTAATTTGACTGTGCGGTATTACTCAAGCCGGTTCGAAATGAATCAGCAAAAATCTGATCTCCTAAACATTTCACCCTCTGCATGGGCCGCCGCTCCGAACATTGGCTCGGCTTGACTCATACACGACATCGCTCGGTGCCGTCATCGCTGCAACAGCTCCGCCGCGCCTTGCTCGGTCGGGTCCGAGTGGTGCGACGCGTTTCGGCGGCGCGTCGCCCGCCTCGGCCCAGCTACTACGCTGAGGGTTCCATGCAAGGAATCGACGATTGCTATACACAGAAACTAAGTTCACTGGATTTCGTAGCTCTTTGGTCCGATTTGGATCGCAATACGTTGCTGACAGCATGCGCGTTGCTCAAAGCGCCCCGTTACCCGACCGAGATACTTGCGCATGCAACCGTCTTCAGCCAGCCAAGATTCACACTCATCTCAGATGGATTCGGTGCGATCGGCGAGTACGACAGCCTGTTTGGCCAGGTTGCTTGATCGCGCAGGAATCCGTAGCACTATATTGACTCAAACGTGAATAAAATTTCCTACAGATCGGCCTTCTAATTCGCCAGATAGCTAGCTGTGATACTTGACACAGTCTCTGGCAAAGGAATACCGTCGATCCGTACCTGACTCGCTGCAGGCACGGGAGGGAGCAGTCGGTGATGGCGCCACGCGCAAATATCGTCCAGTTGCGCCAGTCGTCGTTGGTCTGCATCCACTCACAGCGTTCGCCCCCCGCTTCCATGATGTCGCAGCGACGGATCGCAATCCATCACAATTCTCCGGTCGGAATTGGCCCCGGCTCAATTCTGTGCGCATTCAGACAGCAAATTGACTAACTCGTATTTAACAACCACAGAGAGCGAAGGAGATCAGCAAAATGGCAAATCACAGGATGTCGCGTAAGCGCCCGGCGTTCAATCGGACCGTGGGCGTCGGCTTGGTCGCGGGCAGTATGGCTTTGAGCGGTGTTGCGCTCAGCTTATCGACGGCTACCGCGCCGGAAGCAAACGCGGCCTGCGGTAAACGATTCGTAGTCTTCGGGAACACCGGCACCAACAACCCGAACACACTCAACTACGGCTCTGGTAACAACCTGAACTTCCAAGGCAACTTCACCGGAGGAAATCTGAGCAGCAGCCAAACCTCGAGCACGGGCAACAACACCAGCGGGAACACCACCAACCCGACAACCTGCACCGTCACGCAGACTCCCAGCCTGTTCCCGACGTTCCCGAGTACCAACTTCTTCGGCAACACCGGAACGAACAACCCGAACACCTTCAATGTGTTCTCGGGCAACAACATCAACGCTCAATTTAGCGGATTCGGGCCGAACGCCAGCGGCGCGCAGAGCGCGACCACGGGCAACAACGGAAGCACGAACACGGGGAACACCACCACGGACACCAGCGTCGGTCCGTAGGGGCGGCCGCCGCTTCGGCGCGACACTGGACCGACAGTAGCGCGGTCCAGCTGTCGACGCCGGAGGTTGCCTGTGGCCGGGACCACTGCACATCGGCCGGTGCCACGACGTCGTCACGCTCGGGCTTCGGATAGCCTGCGGCGGCTGCGAAGTCGGCAACACCGCGATGACACCACTTGCGCGAGAACGATTACTGGCTCGCGATGACAGCCCTCGGCGCGCTGGGCGCCCAGCATTTGGCGAGGTCGGCGCGTGACTCCGCTGTCGGGCTCGGAACTACTGCTGAATGTGGCGGCTCTCGATTCAGCCGACGGCGGGTGACGGCAGACTCCGCCTTCGCTGGGTATGCGGCGGATACTCCGACAGTTGACGACCCTATCGGGGGTTAGTCCGCCCGATTAGCGCACCGTGCCAACAACTTTCACGGCGTGTCCAGCAATGTCCTTGCGTACGGGCCACGGACGGGCCGAGGGCATCTGTCGCCAGCAAATCGAACACCCGACGACCGCCCCTGGCCCAACCCATAGCCTCACCGGCATGTCACGCACCGTCGCTGCCTCCGTTCTGATCGCGTTCACTCTCACCGGCTGCGGGTCCACCGTGACCGACAGCGACAGCCCCACCGCGTCGTCATTTGCCACCAGTGCCAACGCCGCCACCGCAACCACGGCACCGGCACAGCCGAAGACGCTTGAAGCCGCGACCGCAGTAGCGCAAGAGTGGGTAGACCGCAGAGCGGCAGGTGACTACGCGGGCGTCTGGCTCTTGTTCAGCGAGCAGGTTCGCGAGGGCATCAGCCAGGAGAACTACGTAACCGTCAGCGAGACGTGCACGAGTTCCCTCACGAAGCTGCCGTCAACAGTTAACGGTGTACGCCTCGACGGTCCGGACAAGGCGATCACTCGCCTTGAGGCGATGGAGTTCAAGCTTCCGGCGGACCTCGTATACGAGGGCGGCCAGTGGCTCTTGCTCTTGCTGCCGACACCGGAGTTCGCGGAGGACCTTGGTGAGCCCGTTCAACAGATGATCGATGAGCGAAAAGCCGAAGGCGACTGCGAGGCGCAGTAGCGCCGTGCGCGCTGGGCACAACTCTCTCTAAAGCGGTGTTCCGGCTGCGGTACTGCGCGCCAACAACGGCGGTGCGGGCATTGCGTCCGGCCTCCGCTGGCGCGGGCTGCGGCGCACGTATGCCACCTGTGTGTCGCGGCTGGCGTCCCGATGTTTGAAATCAGTCGATTCATGGGCCATGCGAAGCTGAGCACGACGGAATCGGTCTACGCGCACCTGCCGACCGAGGATCACAGTGAGGTGATGGCAGCGCTTGGTGCGATGGCGGTGCCCACTAGTCGCGCAACCAACGTGATCCGGCTTCGGAGCTAATTGCGCCGCCGTTAGGCCTGACTCAAGTGAATTCGGGTGCCGTCGCCGCGACCCTCGTAGGTCCAGAGCATTTTCCAGCCCTCCCAATCGGCGTTCTGAGTTCCGTCGATAGGGCGTGTCTCTTTGACTTGGTAATCGACGTTCGATGGCGCATGGGTTTCCTTCAAGAGGCACTCGTAGACGGCCTCGGCGGACTCTGTGCCCGCGAAGAAGTTATATTCGATGGCCTTCTTGTCCTCTGAAAGCTCGATGTTTGACGAGTCCTGTTTGCACTTGTTGTAGACGGACTCGGCTGTCACTCGGTCGTCCTCGCCGCAACCCGTCATGAGTGTCGCCAACGCCGTCGTCGCGACGACCGCCGTCCCGACTCGTTGCACGAACGATTGAGCGCTGCCCACTGATACCCCCTGGAGAAGCTGGCAACGGAGGTGTTACCGCCGCGGCGGGTACGGCAAACATGCTTCGCCCTCGCGCAGGCATCCATTCTGCTGCCGAGACGGGCCAAAGACGGGCCAGCCACCGCCCCTCAAATTGTTCGTACGCAGCAAATACGCCCCGATCAGGGGCGTTAGTGGAGCGGGCGACGGGAATCGAACCCGCGTAGCTAGTTTGGAAGACTAGGGCTCTACCATTGAGCTACGCCCGCGTGTGTTGCACCAGGAGACTGTACCGGCGCCCGCGGAATCATCCAATTAAAGGCTGGGCGCGTCCAGGCCGTAGTATCTCGCGTGGTCGTTCTGTGTTTTGAGAGCGATCGCGTAGGCGCGGGGTGTAGCGCAGCTTGGTAGCGCATCCGCTTTGGGAGCGGAAGGCCGCAGGTTCAAATCCTGTCACCCCGACTGCACCCCTACATAGGCAAGACCCACCCAGGATCAACGAGGAGCATGAGCGTGAAGAGCACCGTCGAGAAGTTGAGCCCGACCAGGGTTCGCATCAACGTGGAGGTGCCCTTCACCGAGCTCGAACCTGAGTTCGATCGCGCCTTCAAGCAGCTGGCGAGCCAGGTCCGGCTGCCCGGCTTCCGGCCCGGCAAGGCGCCGCGCAAGCTGCTCGAGGCCCGCTTCGGCCGTGAGGCCATGCTTGACCAGGTGGTCAACGACGCACTCCCCGGCCGCTACAGCGAGGCGGTGACGTCGTCGGATCTGCGCCCGATCGGCCAGCCGGACATCGAGGTCACCAAGAAGGAGTACGGCGAGGATCTCGAATTCACCGCCGAGGTCGACGTCCGCCCCGAGATCGACCTCCCGGACCTTGACGCGCTGGAGCTCACGGTCGACGCCATCGAGGTCAACGACGATGAGGTGGACGCCGAGCTGCAGAACCTCCGCGCCCGCTTCGGCACGCTGACCGGTGTCGACCGCGCCGCCGAGGATGGCGACTTCGTCTCCATCGACCTGTCCGCGACCGTCGACGGCGAGGACCTGCCCGAGGCCAAGACCGAGGGACTCTCACACGAGATCGGTTCCGGCCAGCTGATCGAGGGCCTCGACGAGGCCATCATCGGCCTCAAGGAGGGGGAGACCCGCGTCTTCACCACCAAGCTGGCCGCCGGCGCACACGCCGGCGAGGAGGCTCAGGTAACCGTCACCGTGAAGTCGGTCAAGGAGCGCGAGCTGCCCGAGCCCGATGACGAATTCGCCCAGCTGGCAAGCGAATTCGACACCATCGACGAGCTCAAGAACAGCCTCACCGAGCAGCTGCGCAACCGCAAGCGCGTCCAACAGGCCGAGCTGATCCGGGACAAGGTGCTCGAGGCTCTGCTTGACCAGGTCGAGGTGCCGCTGCCCGAGAACGTCGTGCAGGCGCAGGTGGATGAGGCGCTGCACAATGCGATCCACGGGCTGGACCATGACGAGGCGCGGTTCGCCGAGGCGCTCGAAGCTCAGGGCGGCAGCCGGGAGAAGTTCGACGAGGAGAACCGCACCAACGCGGAGAAAGCCGTCAGCACCCAGCTGCTGGTGGACGCGATCGCCGACAAGCTCGACGTCGAGGTCGGTCAGGACGACATCACTCAGCGCCTGATGCTGATGTCGCAGCAGTACGGCATGGAGCCGCAGCAGCTGCTCGCCGCCCTGCAGGAGAACAACCAGTTGGCGGCGCTGTTCGCCGACGTCCGTCGCGGTCTGGCGGTGGCGCAGGTCGTTCAGGGCGCCACGATCACCGATTCGAACGGTGAGGTCGTGGACACCTCGGAGTTCTTCGGTCGTGGCGGCGATTCCGAGGCGCCTGAAGCATCCGAGGCCCCGGCCGAAACGGCCGAGACTGACGAGGAAACCGCCGACGCCAAGTGACGCTGTGAGCGAAAGCGGCCTGTCTAGGGAGTGCACGCTCGCACAGGTTGGTTAGTGTCGGTGAGTGTTAGGACTTGAAAGAAAGCAGGTATCCAGTCGTGACTGATATGCGTGGTGCATCGCCCGGACTGAACCTCGTCGACTCTGTCTACGAACGGTTGCTCTCCGAGCGCATCATCTTCCTGGGATCACAGGTCGACGACGACATCGCCAATAGGCTGTGCGCGCAGATTCTGCTGCTGTCGGCCGAGGATCCCACCAAGGACATCCACCTCTACATCAACTCGCCGGGCGGATCGATCAGCGCGGGCATGGCGATCTACGACACCATGGTCCTCGCGCCGTGCGACGTCGCCACCTACGCGATGGGGATGGCCGCGTCGATGGGTGAGTTCCTCCTCGCCGCGGGCACCAAGGGCAAGCGCTACGCGCTACCGCACGCCCGCATCCTGATGCACCAGCCACTCGGTGGCATCACCGGCGGCGCCGCCGACATCGCGATCCAGGCCGAGCAGTTCACGGTCATCAAGAAGGAAATGTTCCGGCTGAACGCGGAGTTCACCGGGCAGACCCTCGAGCGGATCGAAGCCGACTCCGACCGCGACCGCTGGTTCACCGCGCAGGAAGCCCTCGAGTACGGCTTCGTCGACCACATCATCACCAGCGCCAGCGTCAACGGCTCTGGCCCGAGCGCAGGACTAGACAAATGACCGACCACTTGCATCCGCAGACTGACCCTCGCCTGGCACCCCACGGCGGTGCCGTGATCCAGCCCCAGGCCCGCTACATCCTGCCGTCGTTCATCGAGCATTCGAGCTTCGGTGTCAAAGAGTCCAACCCGTACAACAAGCTGTTCGAGGAGCGCATCATCTTCCTCGGCGTGCAGGTCGACGACGCGTCGGCGAACGACATCATGGCCCAGCTGCTGGTCCTCGAGTCGCTCGATCCCGACCGCGACATCACCATGTACATCAACTCGCCGGGTGGCTCTTTCACCTCGCTGATGGCGATCTACGACACCATGCAGTACGTTCGCGCAGACATCCAGACCGTCTGCCTCGGCCAGGCCGCGTCGGCCGCCGCCGTGCTGCTCGCCGCAGGCAGCCCCGGTAAGCGCCTCGCGCTGCCCAACGCCCGCATCCTGATCCACCAGCCCGCGCTGTCCGGCGTCATCCAGGGCCAGTTCTCCGACCTGGAGATCCAGGCCAAGGAGATCGAGCGGATGCGCACGCTGATGGAGACGACGCTGGCCCATCACACCGGCAAGGACGCGGCGCAGATCCGCAAGGACACCGATCGCGACAAGATCCTTACGGCCGAGGAGGCCAAGGAGTACGGCGTGATCGACACCGTCCTGGAGTATCGCAAGCTGTCCGCTCAGACCGCCTGAGCCCAGCTCCCAGACCCTTGCGCCGGCGTCAGTAATGCCGCCGAATCGGGCTCCGGGACCCGTCGTGCATGGCAAGCTGTCGACACCGTGCAGATGGGTACGGCGACAGGGGGATTGCCACGATGGTGGGGGTACGACTTCGCGGGGCGGTGCTCGCGGTGCTCGCTTCGGCGGCAGCTGCGGTACTGGTGCAGTTCGGATCTTCCGCGATCGGCGGTGCGCAGCCGCCACCGCCACCGCCGCCACCTCCGCCGTGCCCTTACGGCATGTACTGGGACGTGTACACGGTGACGTGCGTGCCGGTCGACGCGACCGTCTACGTGAACCCGCCGAACCCGGTGGTGGGGCCTGCCGGACCCGTTGGTGTCGGCGGAGTCGTCGGTCCGGTGGGACCTGGCCCCGTGGGTCCTGGCCCGGTGGGTCCTGGCCCGGTGGGTCCAGGGCCGGTCGGACCGGGTCGCCGGTAGGGGTTGCGGTATCGGGGACGCGCGGTTGCCGGCAACTCCCACGCGACGGGTACTTTGGTTGCGGACGGCTCCCGAACCGGTAACGGCGGCGACACGCCAGGGGCGTGGCAGCGCGTTCCAGAGGGTTGCGGGGTGGTTAGGCGATATGTTCTGCCCACACAAGTGAATACCAACTACGCGATTCGGCTTTATCGGTCGCCTCGTGCCGGAACAAGCGGGTAGCGTCGGGATCAACACCCAGTGGGATCTCGAGCGAATCGAATCAGATCTTATTGCGAACAGGAAAGTAGGACTTCACCACATGGCGCGCATCGGAGACGGCGGTGACCTGCTGAAGTGCTCGTTCTGCGGGAAGAGTCAAAAGCAGGTCAAGAAACTCATTGCGGGCCCCGGCGTATATATCTGCGATGAATGCATAGACCTGTGCAACGAGATCATCGAAGAGGAGCTTGCTGACGCCGACGATGTGAAACTCGACGAGCTGCCTAAGCCTGCGGAGATTCGCGAGTTCCTCGAGGGGTATGTCATCGGACAGGACACCGCCAAGCGCACCTTGGCCGTCGCCGTCTACAACCACTACAAGCGCATCCAGGCCGGCGAGAAGATGCGCGATTCGCGCGCCGAGCCCGTCGAGCTGGCCAAGTCCAACATCCTGATGCTCGGCCCCACCGGCTGCGGCAAGACCTACCTCGCGCAGACGCTGGCGAAGATGCTGAATGTCCCGTTCGCCATCGCCGACGCCACCGCGCTCACAGAGGCGGGCTACGTCGGCGAGGACGTCGAGAACATCCTGCTCAAGCTGATTCAGGCCGCCGACTACGACGTGAAGCGCGCAGAGACCGGCATCATCTACATCGACGAGGTCGACAAGATCGCCCGCAAGAGCGAGAACCCGTCGATCACCCGCGATGTCTCCGGTGAGGGCGTGCAACAGGCGCTGCTGAAGATCCTGGAAGGCACGCAGGCGTCGGTGCCGCCGCAGGGCGGCCGCAAGCATCCGCACCAGGAGTTCATCCAGATCGACACCACCAACGTCCTGTTCATCGTGGCGGGTGCGTTCGCGGGCCTGGAGAAGATCGTCTCCGACCGCGTCGGCAAGCGCGGGCTGGGCTTCGGTGCCGAGGTGCACTCCAAGGCGGAGATCGATACCCAGGACCACTTCGCCGAGGTCATGCCCGAGGACCTGATCAAGTTCGGCTTGATCCCCGAGTTCATCGGTCGTCTCCCGGTCGTCGCGTCGGTGACGAACCTCGACAAGGAGTCGCTCGTCACGATTCTGTCGGAGCCGAAGAACGCATTGGTGAAGCAGTACACACGGCTGTTCGAGATGGACGGCGTCGAGCTCGAGTTCGACGAAGCGGCCCTGGAGGCGATCGCCGATCAGGCCATCCACCGCGGCACCGGTGCCCGCGGCCTGCGCGCCATCATGGAAGAAGTCCTGCTGCCGGTGATGTACGACATCCCCAGCCGCGACGACGTCGCCAAGGTGGTCGTGACCAAGGAGACCGTCGAGGACAACGTCCTTCCGACGATCGTTCCCCGCAAGCCGCCCCGCAACGAGCGTCGCGAGAAGAGCGCTTAGCCTTCAGCGCCGCGTTGTGTGGGCCAGCGAGCTCACCAGCCCCCACACGAGGAACGTCGCTACCGCGATGTACTGCAGCCGCTCAACCATGGCTTCACCGTCGTCCGAATGCTCGCTAGCGGCACGCGTAGCCGACTACGCCAGCTGATCCTGGGTGCCTCTTGCGCAGGGATGGGTGGCCGAATGGGTCGGCGCACGGGCTCATCGCTGCACCGCCTGGCGCTCGGCGATGACCTCGTCGATCAGCGCGGCGATCTCGGCCACCCCGTCACGTCTCGCGAAGGCCGCCTCCAGCTTCCGCGCGGCACGCAGATAGCTGTCGTCGCCCAGCACCTTGCGGACCGCGGCGCGGATGACCCTCGGGCTCGGCGTCCCGGTCTTGAGGTTGACGCCGGCACCGCTCCACGCGACGCGCGCCGCGACTTCCGGCTTGTCCTCCGTATTGCCGGCGACCACCAGCGGAACACCCATCGACAACGCTCGCTGCACCGCGCCGAACCCGCCGTTGGTGACCATCACGTCCACCTTGGGCAGCAGGACGTCGTGCGGGATGTATTCGGCGACATAGGCATTCAACGGAAGCGGGACCTTCAGCTGGGACACGTCGCGGCCACCGGTGGTGGCCACCACGATGACGTCCTCACCGCCGAGCGCATCGATGGTGGGTTCGAGCAGGCGGCCGAGGTCGGCGTTGTCGATGGTGCCCTGGGTGACATGCACGACGGGCCGGTCGCCGTCGAGTTCCGACCACCACGGTGGCGGGCGGAACCCCCGCGCCGGACGGGGATGAACAGCACCGACGTAGCGCACATTCGAGGGTAGATCGCTTCGGGGATAGTCGAATTCAGGCACCGTGGGTGCGATGTAGCGGTCCGCCAGTACCCCGGAGTCGAGGATGAACGTGGGCAGTTGCCGGCTGTTCAAGCGATCGAGTAGCAGATTGGCCGTGTTCTGGCACTCGCGCAACAGCACCTTGTGCGACAGCGTCGTCAGTGCCCGGTTGCGCAGCCGCCCCAGTGTGGTCGAGGACGGAGTCATGCCCAGACCGAAGGGGGCGGTGTCGCGGCTGCTCACCATCAGCGGCATCGTGCTGTAGCTCAGCATCGGCGGACGGGCGGCGGCATCACCGAGCAGGAACGGCAGGATCCCGAAGTAGGCGGAATCGGCGAGGATCGCATCGAAGCGCGTCTGTGCCATCGCCTCCGACAGTGCGCGCGTGAGCAATGGCATCGGCTGCAGGAAGATGCGCTGGATGTCGAAGTTGATTCTCTTGACGCCGGACGTTTCCGCACGACCTGGCAGGTCGAGGTCGAGTCGAGTCAAATCGAAATCGGCTTCCGCGGGAATCGCGGCGGGGATGGCGCCGACGGCTCGAATCTTGTCGGCATGTGCGGCGGCCGTCAGGACGGTGACGCGGTCGCCACGGTCGACCAGACCCCGTGCGACATTCAGCAGTGGTCCGATGTGGCCGGTGGGGGACAGCGAGGGGATGAGGATTTCTGGCATGCATCGATGCTCGCGATCGGCGCGTGCGCAAGCTTGGAGGTTATCTGGAGAACTGGTGGAGATCGCAGGTAGAAGCGTTAGTGTCGGGCTCTCGGTTGTCGGCGCTGGCTCGTTCCTCGAGTCGGACACTTCACACGCACAGGTAGGGAGACCATGGCAGAGCTGAACGAGCGCGAGCTGGAGGCGCTGGATTCATACCGGCGTTATGTCGCACAGCGTGAACGTTGTGTCGCTGGCGCGGCGCCTTGGTCGACCATCGGCGAGTGGTTCACCGAGGATGCGGTATTCATCGACCCGGCCTTTGGCCGGGTGCAAGGGCGCGACGAGATCGCGGCGTTCTTCGACCGGTCGATGGTCGGCTTCGAAGGATGGAGTTTCCCGGAGGAATGGACCATGGTCGACGGTGATCGCCTCGTCACGTACTGGTGGAATCGCTTGGCCGGGACACGCGCAGACGGCACGCCATATCAGGCGCCGGCGTTCTCGGTGCTGCACTACGCGGGCGACGGCCTGTTCGACTACGAACTCGATCTGATGAACATCGCGGAAGTGGGCGAGTTGCTGGTCGAGTCCGGTTGGGTCCCGAGTCCGGGTATGTCCGTTCCGGAGCCACGCCCCGACCGAAACATCACCCCGCCGCGTCTCGACACCCCGTGACGCGGTGAGCCTTTAGCGCCCGCTCTCACTCATGTGATAGTTACTGCTATCTTGACAGTCACTGTCAATCACGACTTGAATGGTCGCCATGGCGATTCGCGTGGTGCAGTGGGCGACTGGTGGCGTGGGACGAGCAGCGATCGAGGGGGTGCTCGCGCATCCCGACCTCGAGTTGGTGGGCGCCTGGGTGCACTCAGAGGGCAAGCACGGCAAGGACATCGGCGAACTCGTCGGCCGCGACCCGATCGGTGTCACGGCGACGACCAGCATGGAAGACATCCTCGCTCTCGACGCCGACTGCGTGGTCTACAGTCCGCTGCTGCCGAACGAGGACGAGGTCGTCGCGCTCCTGCGCTCCGGCAAGAATGTGGTCACCCCGGTAGGTTGGGTCTATCCCGATCTTGATAACTGCAAGGCCATCCTCGATGCCTGCGCCGACGGCGAAAGTACTCTGCACGGCACCGGTATTCACCCCGGAGGCATCACCGAGCGGTTCCCGCTGATGGTCTCGGCGCTGAGTGCGGGGGTGACGCACGTGCGGTCGGAGGAGTTCAGTGACATCCGCACCTACAACGCCCCCGACGTGGTGCGCTACATCATGGGATTCGGCGTCTCGCCCGAAGAAGCGATGGCAGGTCCGATCGTCGAATTGCTGGGCGCCGGATTCAAGGCGTCGGTTCGAATGATCGTGGCGGAGATGGGTTTCGACGCCGATCCCGAACTCGAGTCCGTGCAGGAGGTTGCCGTGGCGACTGCGCCGCTCGATACCCCCGTCGGTGTCATCGAGCCGGGTCAGGTCGCCGCCAGGAAGTTCCACTGGCGCGCCGTCGTGGATGGGACACCGGTCGTCACGGCAACAGTCAACTGGTTCATGGGGGAGGAGAACTTCGACCCGGCGTGGAGTTTCGGACCTGAGGGAGAACGATTCGAGGTCGAGATCACCGGAGACCCCGACGTGTTGCTCACGTTCAAAGGTCTGCAGCCGGACACCATCGAGCAGGGCCTCGTGCGCAACCCCGGTATCGTCGCCACCGCCAACCACTGTGTCAGCGCGATCCCGTACGTCGTCGACGCCGAACCCGGCATCAAAACGTATCTCGATCTGCCCTTGTTGGCCGGCCGCGCCGCGCCGCAGTTCGGCGCTCATCGATGAGAACTATTGAAAGACAGAGGTTCTTGCTATCGCCGACGCCGTATGGTCCGCGCCGGACTGTCGAGTCCACGGGTGACCAGCTGGAGAGCCCGCTCCGTGAGGGTGTGTAGTGACTCGTTCTGGTCGTAGGTGAGCCACCACTCATAGGCATATTCGGCCGCAGCGACGGTGGCGCGGACGAGTACGCCGGCCCGGATGTCGGACCCGGCGGCGGTGTCGTTGAGGCGGAGGGCAACTGCGTCGATGAGCTCGTCGCAGTCCTCGCGACTCAGTAGGGAGGCTCGCCGCAACTCTGCCGGAGCCGACGCCATCGCCCGGCGCCACAGTTCGAGTGTCTCGTCGTCGTCCAGGAACTGCGAGGTGCGGGCGAGGATGGCCGCGGCGATGGAGTCCGCGACGTCCTCGCCGGCGGGGCGGGCACGAAAGTTGGCGACGATTTGCTCGCGTCCACGCTGGGTGGCGCCCAGTAAAAGGTGTTCCTTGCTCGGGACGTGCCGGAAAAAGGTACTCGGCGAAATGCCTACCGCTTCGGCGATCGCCTCGGTACTGACGTTGTCGAAACCCTTTGCGGCGAACAATCGCAGGGCAGCATGCTGAATGTCGGCGCGCAGTGCGTTGCGTTGCCGCTCGCGCAGCGGAATCGAATCGGGCATGCACACCTCTCGCCAGACCGAATTCCTGCCCGGGAGCCACAGTCTTCAGAAGATGACAGTGACTGTCAAGTTAAATGTCACTATTGTCCGGGGCAATTTGTGATGCGCTGGTTGCGCTTTCGAGCCGCCTAGTGCGTCACGCGGTCCGGTCTCGTATAGACGTTCATCGAGTCGCCGCGGAGGAAGGCGACGAGTGTCAGACCGGACTGACTGGCGAGGTCGACGGCCAGTGACGACGGCGCGGAAACCGCGGCGAGCACTGGGATGCCGGCCATCACTGCTTTCTGGGTGAGTTCGAACGAGGCGCGCCCGCTGACCAGGAGAACGGTGGCGCTCAGGGGTATCCGGTCGTTCTCCAGTGCCCAGCCGATGACCTTGTCGACGGCGTTGTGACGGCCGATGTCTTCGCGCACCACCAACGTGGTGCCGTCGACGTCGAACAGCGCCGCACCGTGCAGTCCGCCGGTGCTGGCGAACACCTTCTGCTCGTCGCGTAAGCGGTCGGGAAGGTCGGAAAGTGTTTCGGCAGTGACCGTGGTCGGGTCGTCGCCGGGGCCGTGCTTGCTGATCGTTCGGACCGCATCCAGTGAGGCCTTACCGCACACGCCGCACGACGAGGTCGCGTAGAAGTTCCGGGTCATATCAACGTCAGGCGGCGGGACCTCCGGCGCCAGGGTCACGTCGAGCACGTTGTATGTGTTGACTTGGTCGGGGCCCGCTCCCTTGCAGTAGCGCACCGTCAGCACATCGTCACGGTTTGCGATGATGCCCTCAGTGAGCAGGAAGCCTTGGGCGAGTTCGATATCCGAGCCCGGGGTGCGCATCGTGACCGTCAGCGGTTTGCCGTCGATCCGAATCTCGAGCGGCTCCTCGACTACCAGGGTGTCGGGCCGGGCGATGGTATCGCCGGCGGTGACGTGATGGACGCGGCGGCGCGCTGTCACGCGGCCCACTAGCTGACCACCCGATCTTCGGCGCGGACACCGGCGGAGCGCTCCAGGCGGATCACCACGGCCTTGGACACCGGTGTATTCGACTTCTCGGCAACGTGATCGAGCGGAACCAACGCGTTGGTCTCCGGATAGTAGGCGGCGGCATTACCAACCGGGGTCTCGTACGCCACCACCATGAAGTCCTTGGCGCAGCGCTCCTGGAGTTCGCCGTCGCCCCCGGGGAATTCGGACACGAGGTCGACCCGGTCACCCTCGCACAATCCGAACCGCTCGATGTCCGCCTTGTTGACGAACACGACTCGGCGGCCGCCCTTCACGCCTCGGTAGCGATCGTCGAGGCCGTAGATTGTGGTGTTGTACTGGTCGTGGCTGCGCAGCGTCTGCAGAATCAGCCTGCCCTCGGGGATCGGCACCCACTGCAGCGGATTCACGGCGAAGTTGGCTTTGCCTGTGCTCGTAGGGAATATGCGAGAATCCCGAGGGCCGTGCGGCAACTGGAAACCATCGGGTGCGCGCACCTTGTGGTTGTAGTCGTCACAGCCGGGCACCACGGCGGCGATCGCGCCGCGGATGGTGTCGTAGTCGTCGTTGAACACTTCCCATGGCACGGGGTGGTCGGGTCCGAGCAGTGTGCGTGCCAGTTGGCAGACGATCGCGACCTCGCTGCGGACGTGATCGGACGGCGGGTTCAGGCTGCCGCGCGACAAGTGCACCATCGACATCGAATCCTCGACGGAAACTTGCTGTTTGACGCCGCGCTGAATGTCGCGGTCGGTGCGGCCCAGTGACGGCAGGATCAATGCCGAGCGGCCGTGCACCACGTGGCTGCGGTTGAGCTTCGTCGAAACCTGCACGGTAAGTGAGCAGTTGCGCAATGCGGCTTCGGTGACGGCGGTATCGGGAGTCGCCGTCGCGAAGTTACCGCCCATGCCCATGAAGACTTTCGCGTGACCGTCGCGCATGGCGCGGATCGCATCGACGGTGTCGACGCCGTGCTTGCGCGGGCTGACGATACCGAAGTGCTTGTCGAGCGCGGCCAGGAAACTCTCGGGCATCTTCTCCCAAATGCCCATCGTGCGGTCGCCCTGCACGTTGGAATGTCCACGCACGGGGCACAATCCGGCACCGGGCTTACCGATCATGCCGCGCATCAGCAGCACGTTGGTGATCTCCGAGATCATCGGAACAGCGTGCTTGTGCTGGGTCAGTCCCATGGCCCAGCACGCGACGATGCGTTCGGAGTCGATCATCATTTGCGCGACCTTCTCGAGTTGCGCACGCTCGATACCGGTCGCCTCCAACACGGTGTCGAGGTCGACGGCCCGCGTCTGGGCTTCGTACTCGGCGAAATTCGCGCAGTGCTGCTCGATGAATTCGCGGTCGACAATCTGCACGCGCGGACCGGCATCGTCCTGGGCCTCCAGTAGCAGGCGGCCCAGCCCCGCAAAGAGCGCCATGTCGCCGCCGAGGCGGATCTGCACGAACTCGTCGGCGATGGGCACCCCGTGGCCCACGACGCCGTGCACCTTTTGCGGGTCCTTGAATCGGATCAGCCCGGCCTCTGGTAGCGGATTGATCGCAATGATTTTCGCGCCGTTGGCTTTCGCCTTTTCCAGCACCGACAGCATCCGGGGATGGTTGGTGCCGGGATTCTGACCCGCGATCACGATCAGGTCAGCGTTGGCGACGTCTTCGACGGTGACCGAGCCCTTGCCCACGCCGATGGCTTCGACCAATGCCGCGCCCGAGGATTCGTGACACATATTGGAGCAGTCAGGCAGGTTGTTCGTGCCGAAGCTGCGGACCATCAGCTGGTAGAGAAACGCCGCCTCGTTGCTGGTGCGCCCAGAGGTATAGAAGACGGCTTCGTCGGGGTGATCGAGTTCGCGCAACTCGTCGGCGATCAACTGGTAGGCCTCGTCCCATTCGATGGCGCGGTAGTGATCGTCGCCAGGGCGCAGCACCATCGGGTGGGTGAGTCGGCCCTGCTGCGAGAGCCAGTACTCGGGTCGACCGTCGAGGTCGGCGATCGAGTGCCGCGCGAAGAAGTCGGGGGTGACGACGCGCTTGGTCGCCTCTTCGGCGACGGCCTTCGCACCGTTCTCGCAGAACTCGGCGAACTTGCGGCCACCATGCTCCTCGGGCCATGCGCAGCCGGGGCAGTCGAAGCCGTGACGTTGGTTCAGGCGGACCAGGGATGCGCCTGTGCGCCAAACCCCCATCGACTTGAGGCCGCGTTGCAGTGACACCATGACTGCCTTGACTCCGGCCGCCTCCTGCTCGGGCCCGGTTGCGACGACCGCGTGCTCGTTGTAACTCGCATCGAAGTCACGGGTGACGTCGCGTCGTCTGCCTAACCGCATGTGCCCAGCCTAGGTCCTGGTCTCATACCCCAGGGATACCCACGCAGCGTGGTCGGTATCTGGGACGAGCGCGCGGCACCACAGGCTGTCAGGCCTGCTCCGTGATCCACTTCGTGGTGAAGCGCTCGATGATGTTGAACTGCTGACTCAACATGTGGCCGATCATGCTCTCGATTTTGCCGCCGACCAACGGGACCCTGAATTCCACTGTCGCGTTGCAGTCAAGGCGCGAACCGCTTTCCGTCGGCGCCAGCAAAGCTACGCCAGACCCGGATCCCGGCGCTCCGTGCGATGCGATGTCGATCTCTCCGCGCACCAGACCGTCGCCGATCGGGCGCCACGTTTCCTTTTGCACGACCTTCCAGTCGCGTGGGAAGAACCTCGCCACGATCTTGGGCAGCCCTTCGTGGCGCAGTTTTTGGATGATGACCACCGTCGCGGCGCGGTCGGAATCGATGACCAATGAGTCCAGCGTGCCGAATCCCCCGAACTCCGCCAGCCGCGTCTGCCAGTAGTTCTCGTCGGAGAACGCCGAGTGAATCTGCTCGACACTGGCGGGAGATTTGACACAGAAGTCGACCGATCGAGGCACAGCGGCAGGCTAACCCGTCGGTATCCTGCGGGGGCTGCTTTGGTGGGCCGAAACCACATTGCTTAGGGGGAGTTTGTGACGAATCCAGGAGGTCCCGAGCCGATCGACCCGGTTGGTGCTCAGACCGGCAAGGTGGACTTCACGGCGGTGCCGTGGAAATCGGTGGAGTGGACGATGTTGTGCATGCTTTACCTTCGTGCCTGCGAGAGTCAGGTGGAGCGGCCAATCCTGGGCGATCACATGGCGGCACAGGACGTCGCGCGTATCGAATACGACTTCGAGCGCATTCATCGTTTCGTCCGCCCAGCGGCCAATCAGTACATGGTGGCCCTGCGCAGCTCGCAGTTCGATGCGTGGATCGCCGAATATCTGGATCGCGAACCCGAGGCGGTGGTGCTGCATCTGGGGTGCGGGCTGCACAGTCGAGCGTTTCGCCTGGGCGCGGGGCGTGTGCGGTGGTTCGACGTCGACCTTCCACAGGTCATCGCGCTTCGTCGGCAGTTGTATGCCGAGTCCGAGGCCTATCGGATGGTCGCGTCGTCGGTGACCGAGTCGCCTTGGATTGATGAGCTACCCACTGGCGGTCCCGTCCTGATCGTCGCCGAAGGCCTACTCATGTATCTGAACCCTGCCGACGTGGCCGAACTCCTCCACCGGCTAGTTGACCGCTTCGACTCCGGAGAGCTGCACGCTGACCTGCTTTCGAAGATGGGTCCACGGCTCTCCAAGGTGGCGATGGGGGGAATCATCAAGTGGGGAACCCGCGACGGTCTCGAGATCACCCGCTGGGATGATCGGATCCGGCTTGTCGACGACAGTCCCGTGATGGCCGGATTCGAGAAGATTTCGCCTGCTCGGCAGCGGTTGTTGTACCGCGCCGCGCACGCCGTCCCGACGTGGCGAAACTATGATCGGCTCTTCCGCTACGCCTTCTAGATACCGGCGCACCTGTTGCTGAGACGTGATGCAAATGCATTCGTGGCGCGACGAGCCCGTCGGCCGCGAGAGCGTCCCTGGTTGGTCCCTGCGGATCGCGACTCAGGCCACAAAGCGAAGTTTACGTTGGCGAGCTAACTAATTTGCCAGCTTCCGCTGTGGTTTTTTGCCCAGCGTCGGCTGGATCGATATGGTCCGTTAACCGCCAGGCGTGGTCGCTTGCCGTATGACACGCCCGCGGAGCGACTACGCCTGGGGTGGACAGACGCCATATCGGGCTGTCCGTTCGCGTGGCTGGAGGCGTCTTGCGATTCGTCTCTCCCCGGCAGGACCGAGAGCAATTGTTATGTCATCTAAGCCACGCTCTGACGGTGGCGCTAATTTGCCCAAATCGCGGACTCGGGGATGTGGCCTCCAGTAGCGTTCGGCTCATCTCGACTACGCGGACTCGGGAACCGGATCGGCATCAGGCCTGCGATTCCGGCTGAAAAAAGGGGGCGAGCGGACGTGGACAACCCAGGCGTCGCATCCGTCGCCGTCATCGGCATGGCTTGCCGGCTTCCCGGGGGCATTGACTCTCCCGAGCGGCTATGGCAGGCGCTGCTGCGCGCTGACGACTTGATCACCGAGGTTCCCCCCGACCGGTGGGATGCCGAGGAGTACTACGACCCGCAGCCCGGGGTGCCGGGCAGGTCGGTGTCCAAGTGGGGGGCGTTCCTCGATGATGTCGCCGGCTTCGATTCGGAGTTCTTCGGGATCAACGAGCGCGAGGCCACCGCCATCGACCCACAACACCGCTTGCTGCTGGAAACCTCGTGGGAGGCCATCGAACACGCGGGGCTGACCCGCGAGACCCTGACCGGCTCATTGACCGGGGTATTCGTCGGCCTGACGCACGGCGACTATCAATTGCTGGCTGCCGACGCCGACGCGGTCGAAGGCCCATATGGCTTCACCGGTAGCAGCTTCAGCCTGGCGTCGGGGCGGATTGCGTACGCCATGGGGGTCCACGGTCCCGCCATGACGGTGGATACCGCATGCTCGTCGGGCCTGACGGCGGTGCACATGGCGTGTCGCAGCCTTGCTGAGGGCGAAAGCGATCTCGCGCTCGCTGGCGGCGCCTGCGTGATGCTGGATCCGCGAAAATTCGTCGCGGGCTCGGCGGAAGGCATGCTGTCGCCCACAGGGCGGTGTCATGCGTTCGACGTCGCAGCAGACGGATTTGTGTCAGCCGAAGGCTGCGTCGTGGTTTTGTGCAAACGGTTGCCGGATGCGCTGCGGGACGGTGATCGGATTCTGGCCGTCATTCGTGGGACCGCTGCCAACCAAGACGGCCACACGGTGAACATCGCCACACCATCGGCAGAGGCTCAGACCGCCGTCTATTCGGCGGCGCTGGCGGCCGCGGGGGTCGATGCCGGCAGCATTGGAATGGTCGAGGCGCATGGCCCCGGCACCGCGGTCGGAGACCCGATCGAATACGCGAGCCTGGCCAACGTCTACGGCATCGACAGCCCCTGCGCGCTGGCCTCGGCGAAAACGAACTTCGGCCATGCCCAGTCCGCCGCCGGGGTGCTGGGCTTGATGAAGACGGTCCTGGCACTGCAGCACGGTATTGTTCCCCAGAATCTGCATTTCACCCGGTTACCTGACGCTATGGCCACCATCGAGACGAAACTCTTTGTGCCGCAAGCGATCACGCCCTGGCCTCGCAACGGAGGCGTTCCCCGGCGGGCAGCGGTATCGTCGTACGGCCTGTCGGGGACCAACGTGCACGCCATTGTGGAGCAAGCACCTGAATCTCCTGCCGAAGCCGCCGTGCGAGAAGTTACCTCATCTGAGAGATCGTCGACGCCGCTGCTCTTCCTGATTTCGTCCACGTCGGCCGAGCAACTTCGCCGCACTGCCGGCCGACTGGCCGACTGGGTGACAGCACGAGAGGACGTGGCGCTGGCAGATCTCGCCTACACCCTGTCGCGACGGCGCGCGCACCGGCCAGTTCGCACCGCTGTGATCGCGAGTACCCGGCAGGAGCTCGTCGGGGCTCTGCGTGAGGTTGCCGACGGCGACACTCCTCATGAACCCGCGGTCGGACAGGACGACCGTGGGCCGGTATGGGTGTTCTCCGGGCAGGGCTCTCAATGGGCTCAGATGGGTGCCGATCTTCTCGCCACTGAGCCGGTGTTCGCCGCCAAGATCGCGGAAGCGGAGCAACTGATCGCATCCGAGGCGGGTTTCTCGGTGACTGAGGCGATGACCGCACCGCAAATGGTCACCAGGATCGAGCAGATTCAGCCCACGTTGTTCACGATGCAGGTGGCGCTGGCCGCCACCATGCGTGCCTACGGGGTTCGCCCCGGCGCGGTCATCGGGCACTCCCTCGGCGAGGCAGCGGCCGCCGTCGCCGCCGGAGCCCTCTCGTTGGAAGACGGGGTCAAGGTTATCTGCAGACGTTCTCGTCTGATGTCGCGCATCGCCGGCGCCGGGGCGATGGCATCGGTGGAACTGCCTGCCCAGCAGGTGCTTTCGGAGCTGATGACCCACGGTATCAGCGATGCCGTGGTGGCGGTGGTTGCCTCACCGCAGTCCACTGTGATCGGCGGCGCCACCGAAACTGTTCGGGATCTGGTTACGGTGTGGGAGCAGCGTGACGTGCTGGCGCGCGAGATCGCCGTCGACGTCGCCTCACACTCTCCGCAGGTCGATCCGATCCTGGACGAGCTGATCGACGTACTCGCAGATCTGCATCCGAAGACGCCGGATATCCCCTTCTACTCGGCGACCATGTACGACCCGCGGGAAGAGGCGGTATGCGACGCGGATTACTGGGTGCAGAATCTGCGGCAGATGGTGCGGTTCGCGCCCGCAGTGCAGGCCGCTCTGGAGGACGGCTACCGAGTTTTCACGGAACTCGCGCCCCACCCACTGCTCACCCACGCGGTCCAGCAGACAGCCCGAAGTCTCGACATGCCGATGGTGGCCCTGGCCGGTATGCGCCGCGACCAAGCGTTGCCATCCGGGCTGCTTGGTCTACTTGCGGATTTGCACAAATCCGGTGCCACAGTGGACTTCTCGGAGCTGTACCCCAGCGGGCGTTTGGTGGATGCGCCGTTGCCCACCTGGACGCACCGTCGAATGATGTTCTCCCGAGACGGCCAGGAATCGCCAACTCATGGCGGTCGCACGGTTTCAGTCCATCCGCTGCTGGGCGTACATGTGCGGTTGCAGGAAGAACCCGAGCGCCACGTCTGGCAATCCGAGGTGGGCATCGCCGTACAACCCTGGCTCGGCGATCACCGGATTCGCAATGTGGCGGTGTTTCCGGGCGCTGCTTATTGCGAGATGGCGCTGGCGGCCGGGAACGCCCTGCTGGGCAACGATTCCGAGGTCCGTGACATCCACTTCGAACAGGCCTTGATCCTGGATGAGCAGACCGCGATCAGTGCCGCCGCGGTGGTGTCAGCGCCGGGTGTTGCCACGTTCAGGGTCGAGACCGGTCAGGGAGCCGAACTCGTGACGCAAGCCACTGCCGTTCTGCATTCTGCGGGCGAGGTGCAGCCGTCCGCGCACGACATCGCAGCACTAATCGCTGCGCATCCTCGCTCTGTCGACGGCGACGATGTGCGCCAGCGTATGGATCAGCGTGGTGTTCAATACGGTCCGGCGTTCAGCGGTGTCGCAGTCGTACACACGGGCGAGGAGGGAAGCGCGACGGTGGTGGTCGAGGTTGCCCTACCGCGCCAGATCCGCTCGCAACAAGACGCTTACGGTGTTCATCCAGCGCTATTGGATGCCTGCTTCCAGTCGGTCGCCGCCCATCCGGATGTGCAGGGGCTGGGCGAAGACGTACTCGCGTTGCCGTTGGGCATCAGACGACTCCGCTTCTACGGTGCGGCCCGCAATGCCCGCTACTGCTATACCCGGGTAACGCAAGCCGACGTCTTCGGTGTCGAGGCCGACCTGGACCTACTCGACGAGGACGGCACGATCCTCCTCACGGTGCAGGGGTTGCGCTTGGGCATGGGCGCATCAGAGCACGGCCACAACGATCGTGTTCTCGCGGCACGGTTGCTGACCATCGAGTGGCGGCAACGCGAATTACCCGAGCTCGACGACATCGATGCCGGGCGCTGGTTGCTGATCAATACTGCGACCGCTGACGTAGTCGCGACATCGCTAACGGACGCATTGAAAAGCCTGGGGACGCAATGCACCACCATGTCCTGGCCGATGCGGGCCGATCAGGGTCAGAACGTCGAAGCGTTCGGAAATCATTTGCGTGCCGGCGGTTTGACAGGCGTGGTCGTCCTGACCGGACGCGAAAACGGCGGTACGCAGGATGACTGCGCGGTGCGTGCCCGCGAGTACGTGAGCCATCTGGTGCGCATTGCGCGCGAATTGCCCACGGTCACCAACGAGCTGCCGCGTCTGTACGTCGTGACGCGCAACGCCCAAACAGTGGTAGCAAGTGATGTGGCCAATCTGGAGCAGGCCGGGCTGCGGGGCTTGATCCGGGTCATCGGCACCGAATTTCCGCACCTCCGTGCGACCCAGATCGATGTGGACGACGCTGCCGACGCCGAGCATCTGGCGCAGCAACTGCTCGGCGGGTCGGATGACGACGAGACAGCCTGGCGGAACGGCGCCTGGTACACAGCGCGGCTGTGCCAGTCGCCCCTGAGTCCGGAGGAGCGCCACACCACCATCGCCCACCATGACCGTGACGGCGTGCGACTGCAGATCCGCACACCCGGTGATTTGGAGACGGCGGAACTCGCTACCTGCGAACGAGTTTCGCCGGGGTTCGGGCAGATCGAGGTCGCTGTCAGCGCGTCCAGCGTCAACTTTGCAGACGTGCTCGTCGCGTTCGGGCGCTACCCCGCCTTCGAGGGGCGACTGCCGGAGCTGGGAACCGATTTCGCCGGGGTGGTGACCGCCGTCGGGCCGGACGTCACGGACCACGAGGTGGGAGATCACGTCGGGGGGATCTGCGCCGACGGGTGTTGGGCGACTTTCATCACCTGTGACGCGCGCCGCGCCGTTACGCTACCTGCCGGCTTGAGCGACGAGCAGGCCGCAGCGGTGACCACCGCGCACGCAACCGCCTGGTACGGCCTACACGAGCTGGCCCGTATCGGGGGAGCCGACAAGGTGCTGATTCATTCCGGAACAGGCGGTGTGGGACAGGCGGCGATCGCCATCGCTCGCGCCGCGGGTGCTGAGATCTTCGCGACTGCGGGCAATGAGCAACGACGGCAGTTGTTGCGCGACATGGGAATAGCGCACGTATACGACTCACGAAACCTGGAGTTCGCCGATCAGATACGACGTGACACCGACGGCTATGGCGTCGATATCGTGCTCAACTCGGCCACCGGCGCTGCGCAACGCGCCGGCTTGGAATTGCTTGCGCTCGGCGGCCGATTCGTCGAGATCGGTAAGCGCGACATCTACGGCGATACCCGGCTGGGCCTCTTCCCGTTCCGGCGGAATCTCTCGTTCTACGCCCTCGACCTGGGATTGCTGGCATACAGCGACCCCGACCGGCTCTGCGATTTGTTGAACACGGTGTACGAGCACACCGCGACCGGCCTGCTGCCGATGCCGCAGAGTACGCACTATCCACTTGCCGACGCCGCCACCGCCATTCGAGTGATGGGCGGCGCGCAGCACACCGGAAAGCTCGTGCTCGATGTCCCGCACACCGGAACCCGCCGTGTGATGGTGCCACCCGCGCAGGTCCCTGTCTTCCGCCGCGATGGCGCCTACCTCATCACCGGCGGGTTGGGCGGCATCGGTCTGTTCTTGGCAGAAAGGCTCGCGGCCGCCGGTTGCGGGCGCATTGTGTTGTCCTCGCGGTCGGAACCAACGCCGGAGGCGCTGGAGATGATCGATCGCGTCCGCGCCGCCGGCGCAGAGGTCGTGGTCGAGCGCGGCGACATCTCCGAGGCCGGCACTGCGCCACGGCTGTTGGCCAGTGCGATCGCCACCGGGTTTCCGTTGCGCGGCGTTCTACATGCGGCGGCGGTGGTCGAGGACGCGACTCTGATCAACATCACCGACGAGCTGATTGACCGCGATTGGGCACCAAAGGTTTACGGCGCGTGGAACCTGCACACCGCCACGATCGACCAGCCGCTGGATTGGTTCTGCTCGTTTTCCTCGGCTGCCGCGCTGGTTGGCTCGCCCGGACAGGGTGCGTACGCCGCGGCCAACAGCTGGCTGGACTCCTTCACGCACTGGAGGCGGACCCAGGGGCTTCCTGCCACGGTCATTGCCTGGGGCGCCTGGGCCCAGATCGGGCGCGCCACCGCCCTGGCCGAGAGCTCGGAGGTCGCTATCGCGCCCGACGAGGGCGCCTACGCTTTCGAGGCGGTGCTGCGTCACGACCGCGCCTACACTGGCTACGCGCCGATCACGGGCGCCCCGTGGCTGGCACTCTTCGTCGAGCGAACCCCCTTTGCCGAGGCCTTCCGCTCCAACGCGCAAAGCGCCACCGGCACACGCAAACTGCTTGCGGAACTCAATGAGCTGCCTCGAGACGAGTGGCCGATGAGGTTACGGCGTCTGATCTCGGACCAAGTGGCCCTGATACTGCGCCGCAGCGTAGACCCCGACCGGCCGCTGTCCGGATACGGTCTGGATTCACTGGGCGCCCTCGAACTCCGTACCCGCGTCGAGACCGAAACCGGTATACGGATCTCGGCCGGCGACTTCACCACAATCACCATTCGCGGTTTGGCAGGGATGCTGTGCGAAAAGCTGGCGTCCGCACAGGCCGGTGAAACCGAGGAGCGGTCCGATGGAGCTTAAAGACCGGACGTTTCCGCTGACTCGCGGACAGTTGGACATATGGCTTGCGCACGAAACGGGTCGCTTCGGCACGGAGTGGCAGCTCGGCCTGTTCGTGAAGATCGAGGGCCGGGTAGAACGTCGTCCCCTGGAGTGGGCGATTCGCCGGGTGATGCAAGAGGCCGAACCCGCCCGGGCCGGTTTCTTTGAGGAGGACGGTCTCGTCGGCCAAAAGGCAATTGATTACCCGGATGTCGACCTCGCCTTCCATGACCTGACGGCCTCAGAAGATGCCGTACAGGAAGCCCTGCGCATAGCTGATGAGATCCAGCGCACGCCAATGCCGTTCACAGGTCCGCTGTTCAAGTTCGCACTGTTCCGCACAGCGGCAGCCGAGTTCTATTGGTTCACTTGCTGCCACCACATAATCACCGACGGTACTGGCGTGGCATTAGTCGGCCACCGCATCGCTTCCGTCTACTCGGCAGTCGTTTCGGGCGCACCCATTCCTCCTGCGTTTTTCGGGTCGCTGGAGGATCTGGTCGACAGCGAATCGGAATATGAATCGTCGACCGAGTACGAGGACGACGAGGCGTACTGGACCAGCAACCTCCCGGCGGAAGGCGGACCGCATTGCCGGATACTGCAAATCGCTGGGGAGCGCGATCCGTATAGGCCTTCCGCGCCCGTCCAATTCGAACCATCGGTGCTCCGCCGAGTTGACGAATTGGCCCGTAGGTGGAACCTGCCTCGATCGTCTCTCATCACCGCCGCGTGCGCCTTGTTGGTGCACGCGTGGTGCGGTGACGGGCACGAGGTCGTCCTCGACTTCCCGGTCAGCCGCCGCGTGAGCTCGGAGTCCAAGACGGTTCCGGGAATGGTGGCCGGAATCGTGCCGCTGGTACTGAACGTTTCGCCGGAATCTGCGGTAGCCGACTTCTGTCAGCATGTTGACGCGCGCATCCGAGAAGCGGTGCAGCATCAGCGTTATCCAGTACAGGCTCTGGAACGAAAGGCAAACCCCTTCGGCTCGCGGCAGTCAGCGGACCGGGTGAGCGTGAACTTCATTCAGTCCGAATTCAACCTGAACTTCGGCGGGGTCCCGGCATCGGCGTCCTACACCAGTTCTGGGCTCGTCGGGGGCTTCGGATTCTTCTTCTCTGGCGTCGGCGATGAGCTCTTTCTCAGCACAGCAGGCCCCGGGCAACCTTTTTCAGAGTTCAGCGTTGCCGACTTGGTGGGTCGGTTGGAGCGGGTGTTGGTGGGGTTGGTGGTTGATCCGTTGGCGCGGTTGTCGTCGTTGGGTGTGGTTGATGGTGGTGAGTGGGCTGGGTTGGGGGTGTTGGGTAATCGGGGGGTGTTGACGGCGCCGGTGGGTGCGGTGGTGTCGGTTCCGGGGTTGTTTGGTGAGTTTGTGCGGCGTTGCGGTGGGGTTGTGGCGTTGCGGTGTGGTCAGCGGTCGTGGACGTATGACGAGCTTGATGTGGCTTCGGATCGGTTGGCGCGGTTGTTGGTGGCGCGGGGGGCGGGGCCGGGTCGGTGTGTGGGGTTGTTGGTGCCTCGGTCGGGTGAGGCGGTGGTGGCGATTTTGGCGGTGCTGAAGTCGGGGGCGGCGTATTTGCCGGTGGATCCGGCGGTGCCGGCGGCGCGGTTGGAATTCATTGTTGGTGATGCGGCTCCGGTGGCGGTGTTGACGACGGCGGGGTTGGCTGGGCGGTTGGCTGGGTGTGGGGTGGCGGTCATCGATATCGATGATTGTGGGGTTGATGCTGGTTCTGGTGCGGTGTTGCCGGTGGTGGCTGCTGATGATGTGGCGTACATCATTTATACGTCGGGGACCACTGGTGTGCCCAAAGGTGTTGCGGTGACGCATTGTAACGTCACGCAGTTGTTGGGGTCGTTGGATGCGGGGCTGCCTCGTGGTGGGGTGTGGCCGCAGTGTCATACGTTGGCGTTCGACGTGTCGGTGTGGGAGATTTTTGGGGCGTTGTTGCGTGGTGGGCGGGTGGTGGTGGTGCCTGAGGAGGTGGCCGGTTCACCGCAGGACTTCCATGCGTTGCTGGTCGCCGAGCAGGTCGATGTGCTGACTCAGACTCCTTCTGCGGTGCGGGTGTTGCCGCGGGAGGGGTTGGAGTCTGCGGCGTTGGTGGTGGTCGGTGAGGCGTGTCCGGCTGAGGTGGTTGATGTGTGGGCGCCGGGGCGGGTGATGATCAATGCCTACGGTCCGACCGAGACCACGATGTGTGTGGCGATCAGCGCGCCGCTGAAACCGGGAGAAGGGGTGCCGATCGGTGCGCCGGTGCCGGGGGCGGCGTTGTTTGTGTTGGATAAGTGGTTGCGGCCGGTGCCTGCGGGGGTGGTCGGTGAGTTGTATGTGGCTGGTGGGGTTGGCCTGTGGGTATGTGCATCGGTCGGGGTTGACGGCGTCGCGGTTTGTCGCGTGTGGGTTCGGGGCGCCGGGGGCGCGGATGTATCGCACGGGGGATTTGGTGCGGTGGCGTGCTGATGGGCAGTTGCAGTATTTGGGGCGTGCTGATGAGCAGGTCAAGATCCGTGGGTATCGGATTGAGCTTGGGGATGTTCAGTCCGCGTTGGCCGGGTTGGACGGGGTCGATCAAGCGGTGGTTATCGCGCGTGAGGACAGCCCCGGCGATAAGCGTCTGGTCGGTTACATCACCGGCACCGCCGATCCGGGGTCGCTGCGTGTGGCGTTGGCAGAGCGGTTGCCGGCCTATATGGTGCCCACCGCGGTGGTGGTCTTGGATGCGCTGCCGCTGACGGCCAATAACAAACTCGACACCCGCGCGTTGCCGGCCCCGGATTACACCGACGCCGAACATTATCGGGCACCCACCGACGCGGTCGAGGAAATCCTGGCCGGTATCTATGCCCAGGTCCTGGGACTGGACCGGGTGGGCATCGACGACTCCTTCTTCGACCGCGGCGGCGACAGCATCCTCGCCATGCGCCTGGTCGCCGCGATCAATGCCACTCTCGGAGTGGGCCTTTCCGTGCGCGTCTTGTTCGATGCTCCGACGGTTGCCCAGTTGGCGCCGCGCCTCGGCGGGGAGGTCGGGGGACTCGAGCCGTTGGTTGCCGGTCAGCGGCCCGCAGTGGTGCCGTTGTCATTCGCGCAGAGCCGGTTGTGGTTCATCGACCAGCTGCAGGGACCGTCACCGGTTTACAACATCGCGACCACCCTTCGGATCAGCGGGGGACTGGATGTCGACGCCCTGGGCGCTGCCTTGGCCGATGTGGTGTCGCGCCATGAGAGCCTGCGCACATTGATAGTGGCACCCGAGGGGATACCCCAGCAGCTGGTGATCCCCGCCGAGCGGGCCGACTTCGGTTGGGAGGCCGTCGACGCCACCACATGGTCAGCCGATCGCCTTCGTGAGGCGATCGACGAAACAGCGCTCCACTTTTTTGAGATCATGCGCGAGATCCCGCTACGGGCAAGACTTTTCCGCGTCACCGATGACGAACACGTGTTGGTGGGTGTGGTGCACCACATCGCCGCCGACGGGTGGTCGATCATCCCACTCGTGGGTCATCTGAGCGTGGCGTACGCCAGCCGATGTGCGGGCCGGGCGCCGGCGTGGGCCCCGTTGCCGGTGCAGTACGTGGATTACACGCTCTGGCAGCGCGCCCAGTTCGGTGATCTCGACGACGACAACAGTCGTATCGGCGCTCAACTGGCGTATTGGCAAGACGCTCTGGCCGGAATGCCCGAACGGTTGCAGTTGCCGACCGATCGGCCCTATCCGGCGGTTGCCGACCATCGTGGCGCCAGTGTCACGGTGGACTGGCCGGCCGAGTTGCAGTTGCAGGTGCGTGAGCTCGCACGCGAGCACAACGCGACAAGCTTCATGGTGATGCAGGCCGCATTATCGGTGCTGCTGTCCCGGCTGAGCGCCAGCACAGATGTGGCGGTTGGGTTCCCGATCGCCGGTCGCAACGATCCGGCACTCGACGAACTGATCGGGTTCTTCGTGAACACCTTGGTGTTGCGGGTCGATCTGGCAGGCGATCCCAGCGTTGCCGACTTGCTGGATCAGGTGCGGCGGCGCAGCCTGGCGGCCTTCGAGCATCAGGATGTTCCGTTCGAGGTACTCGTAGAACGACTCAACCCCGCCCGGAGCATGACCCACCACCCGCTGGTCCAGGTGGCCTTGGATTGGCAGAAACGCAACCCAGCCGCCGCGCTGGCATTGGGCGATCTGCCGGTCACCCACATTCCGGTCGACACCCAGACCGCACGCATGGACCTGACGTTCTCACTGTCGGAACGTTTCACCGATGCCGGCGAGCCCGCGGGAATCGGTGGCGCGGTGGAATTCCGCACCGATGTCTTCGACGCCGCCGGGATCGAAGCGCTGGTCGACCAATTGCGGCGCGTGGTGGTGGCGATGACCACCGATCCCGCTCAGAACATGTCGTCGATCGACTTGCTCGATGCCGGGGAACGCGCCTGGCTGGACGAGATCGGTAACCGGACGGTGCTGACTGCACCGTCGACGGAGCCGTCGTCGGTTCCGGTGTTGTTCGCCGAGCATGTGACGCGCCGCGCGGAAGCGGTCGCGATCAGCTGCGGGGAGCGTTCCTGGACTTATCGCGAAGTTGACGAGGCATCGAACCGATTGGCGCACTTGCTGATCGCCGACGGCGCGGGCGCGGGGCGGTGTGTCGCGTTGCTCGTCGAGCGTTCGGCCGAGGCCATTGTGGCAATGCTGGCGATCCTGAAGACGGGGGCGGCGTATCTCGCGATCGATCCGGTGCTACCCGAAGCCCGGCTTGAATTCATGGTCAAAGACGCTGCGCCGATCGCGGCGGTCACCACCGGGAGTCTGCGTGGACGGCTGGTCCGCAGCGGACTGCCCGTCGTGGAGATCGATGACCCTGCTCTGGCTGCGTATCCGAGCACCGCAGTGTCGGTTGCGGCCCCCGACGACATCGCCTACTTGATCTACACCTCGGGCACCACCGGCGTGCCCAAAGGGGTGGCCATCACACACGGCAACCTGACGTCTCACCTGTCGCGGTCGACGCCCACACACCTGCCCAGCGAGCAGGTGTGGACGCAGTGTCATTCCTATGCCTTCGATTTTTCGGTGTGGGAGATCTGGGCGGCGCTGTTGGGCGGGGGACGATTGGTCGTGGTTCCCGAGTCGGTGGCCGGATCACCCGAGGACTTCCACGCGTTGTTGATCGCCGAGCAGGTCAACGTATTGACTCAAACGCCGTCTGCGGTGGGGGCGCTCGAACCGGAGGGTCTGGAGTCGGTGGCGGTGCTGCTGGGCGGCGAAGCCTGCCCCCCCGAGGTGGTCGATCGGTGGGCACCGGGGCGCGTGGTGATCAACGCCTATGGCCCGACTGAGGCTACGGTATATGCGTCGATGAGCGTACCGTTGCCAACCGGGTTGGGCGTGGTACCCATCGGTGCGCCCGTGTCGACCTCGGCGCTGTTTGTGCTCGATGAGTGGTTGCGACCGGTGCCTGCCGGGGTCGTCGGCGAGCTGTATGTCGCAGGCGGCGGCGTGGGCGTGGGGTATGTCGGCCGGACCGGATTGACCGCGTCGCGGTTCGTGGCTTGCCCGTTCGGTGGGGCGGCGGCACGGATGTATCGCACTGGAGATTTGGTGCGGTGGGATCCCGACGGGCAGCTGCAGTACCTCGGGCGCGCCGACGAGCAGGTCAAGATTCGCGGCTACCGCATCGAACTCGGTGAAATACAGAGTGCGCTAGCCGGATTGGACGGCGTCGACCAGGTGGTGGTGATCGCCCGCGAAGACAACCCCGGGACCAAACGCCTCGTCGGCTATGTCACCGGGACCGCAGATCCGGTCGGGCTACGCAACGCGCTCGCTGATCGACTGCCGTCATACATGGTGCCGGGCGCGGTGGTGAAACTCGACGCGTTACCGTTGACGGTCAACGGCAAGCTCGACACCCGCGCGTTGCCGGCTCCCGAATACAACGACAGCGATTACCGCTCGCCGGCCGACGCGGTCGAAGAGATTCTCGCGGGCATCTACGCCCAAGTCCTGGGGCTGGAACGCGTTGGCGTCGACGACTCCTTCTTCGACCTCGGCGGCGACAGCATCCTGTCGATGCAGGTGGTCGCTCGTGCCCGCGCGGCGGGTCTGCTGTGTCGGCCGCGCGACGTCTTCGTCGAGCAGACGGTGGCCCGGCTGGCGCGGGTGGCCGGGGTGGCCGACGGCGCGGCGGGTGTGATCGACGAGGGGGTCGGGCCGGTGGTGGCCACCCCGATCATGCGTTGGCTGCACAGTGTGGACGGTCCCGTCGACCAGTTCAATCAAGCGGTCGTGCTGCAGGCCCCGGTCGGGGTTACGGAGGCCGATGTCGTGGTGGTACTGCAGGCGCTGCTCGACCGGCATGCGATGCTGCGCTTGCGCGCCGACGACGTCGCCGGTGGCTGGTCCTTGCAGGTTCCCGAAGCCGGTGCGGTCGACGTAGGCAGCTGCCTGGAGGTCGTCGACGATTTGACCTCCGAGGTGTTGATGGCCGCCAGGTCGCGGTTGAACCCGGGCGCCGGGGTGATGCTGAGCACCGTGTGGGCGGTTGCGACCCGTCAGCTCGCGGTGTTCGTTCACCACCTGGCCGTGGACGCGGTGTCCTGGCGGATTCTGATCGAAGACCTCAATATCGCCTGGGCCCAACATCTTAACGGCCAGTCGGCAGCGCTGCCGGTAACGGGCACATCGTTCGCCCGGTGGGCTTCGCTGTTGGCTGAGTATGCGCGGTCGGCGGGTGTTGTGGAACTGGCCGAGGCCTGGCGCAAGGTGACGGCCGCCCCGGCCGTGCTGCCCCCGGTCCAACCTGACGTCGATACCTATGTCACCGCCGGACACCTGTCGGTGTCGCTGGACGCCGAAAGCACCAGCCAGCTTCTCGGCGAGGTTCCCGCGGCATTCCACGCACGCATCCACGAAATCCTGTTGATCGCACTCGGGTTGGCGTGGAACGAATTCCGCAGCACCAATGCCTTGCCCGTCGGCATCGACGTCGAAGGTCATGGCCGCGAGGAGGATCTGGCGCCCGACATCGATCTGTCCCGCACCGTCGGCTGGTTCACCACCAAGTACCCGGTGTCCTTAACCGTCGGCGAATTACGTTGGAGACAAGTCATTTCCGGCCATGCAGCCCTTGGCGCGGTGATCAAGGACGCCAAAGAACAACTCCGTGCGCACCCCGACGGGATGACCTATGGGCTGCTGCGTTACCTCAACACCGACATCGAGGTGACCGGGTCGGACCCATCGATCGGATTCAACTATCTCGGTCGGCTCGGCGCGGTAACCGCCGATATGCCGGATGACTTCTGGCGCCCGAGCGCCGACAGCCTGTCGGTCGCGGACGCGGCGGCTGCGGTGCCCATGCCGCTGGCGCACGCCCTCGAACTCACCGCCGCCACCATCGACGCCGAGGACGGCCGAAGGCTGCGCTCCAGCTGGACCTGGGCGCCATCGGCACTGGACCACACCCAGGTCACCCGGCTCAGCCGGCTCTGGTTCGAGGCACTCACCGGTATCTGCGCCCATGTCCGACGCGGCGGAGGCGGGTTGACCCCGTCTGATGTCGCACCCGCTCCGCTCAGTCAACTGCAGATCGACGAACTGGACCACCAACACCGGATCGCCGATGTCTTGCCGCTGACCCCCTTGCAGGAGGGCCTGCTCTTCCACTCCAACAACTCACACGGCGTCAACGACGTGTACGCGATGCAGCTGGACATCACGGTGAGCGGACTGCTCGATGCCCATCGCTTGTGCGACGCGGTGCAGGCCATGGTCAACCGGCATCCCAACCTTGCCGCGCGCTTCAGCAGAGAATTTGAGCAACCGATTCAGATCATCCCCGCCGATCCGGTCGCACCATGGCGGTACATCGACCTCACCGGAAACGACGTGTACCCGGATGAGCAGCTCCAGCAGTTGTGGACCGCCGAGCACACCGGAGGGTGTGACCTCGTCCACGAACCTGGACAGGTCATCTCGGCCGATCCAGTGGCGCCGCGGGGGGCTGTCGACCTGAAAGCCTCCAGCACCGACGTCGACGTCGATGAGCAGATCGAGCGGGTCTGCGCCGCCGAACGGGTCGCGGTGTGCGACCTGACTCAACCGCCGGCCTTCCGGGCGGCGTTGATCCGCATCGCGCCGGATCGGCACCGGTTCGTGCTGACGAACCACCACATCGTGCTCGACGGCTGGTCCCTTCCGATCATGTTGCAAGAGATCTTCGCCGGCTATTACGGGCACCGGCTGCCTGCGGCCCCGCCATATCGCAGGTTTCTCAGCTGGCTGGCCGATCGGGACCAAGCTTCCGCCCGGACGGCCTGGCGCGAGGTGCTCGCCGGTTTCGACACCCCCACATTGGTCGGTCCGCCGGGCCGGTCCAGTCTTGGTCCGCGAGGGACGACCGTCGTTCGGGTACCCGAGGCCACGACCCAGGCCCTCAAGGAATTGGCACGCGCATGCCACACCACCGTAAACATCGTGCTTCAAGGCGCATGGGCACAGGTACTGATGTGGTTGACCGGACGTCACGACGTCGTCTTCGGTACCGCGGTATCGGGACGGCCAACGGAGGTCGCCGGTGCGGAATCGATGGTCGGGTTGTTGATCAACACGGTGCCGGTGCGCGCGCAGATCACGACGGAAACCACGACCGCCGGGCTGCTTGAGCAACTGCAAGGCGCGCACAACGACACGCTGGAGCACCAGCACTTGGCGCTGAGTGAGATCCACCGCGCCGCAGGCCACAAGCACCTGTTCGACACGGTCTTCGTCTACGAAAACTACCCGGTCGATGCCGCCGCAATGTTCGGCACCAACGGATTGGCCATCACCGAGATCAACGGCCGCGAATTCAACCACTATCCCCTTGCGATGGTGGTTCGACCCGGCCACGAACTCGGCCTTCGCGTCGAGTTCGACACGGAGGTGTTCGACGCGACGCGGATCGAGAGGCTCACGAAGCGGTTCCAGGCGGTGCTGGCGGCGATGGCCGCGCCAAAGGAGCAGGAGCAGGCATGACCGCCGATCCCAATCGGCGATTGTTGTCGGTCGATCTCTTCGACGAGAGTGAAAACGCCGACCTGGACGGGTGGGGCAACCGGTCGGTACTGACGCAGCCGGCGACCCCGGTCTCCGTTCCGGAGGCGTTCGCCGCACAGGTGCGTCGCACACCCCAAGCGCGGGCCCTGTGCTGTGGAGAGTCCTCGTGGACTTATGACGAGCTGGACATCAGGTCAAACCAGTTGGCGCACAAGCTAGTCGAGCAAGGTGCGGGTTCCGGACAGTGTGTGGCATTGCTCATGGAGCGCTGCGCCGAGGCCGTCATCGCAATCTTGGCGGTGCTGAAATCCGGCGCGGCCTACCTACCGATCGATCCGGCGCACCCGCCGGCCCGGATCAAATTCATGACCGAGGATTCCGCACCGATCGCCGCGATCACCACCACTGAGCTCGCCGGCCGACTCGACGAATGCGGTGTGCCGGTTATCGATATCGGCGACGCGGGTACCGACGCGCAACCCAGCACCGCGCTGCCGGCCCCGGCGCCTGACGACATCGCCCACATCATCTACACCTCCGGTACCACCGGTGTGCCGAAAGGTGTTGCGGTCACTCATCACAACATCACCCGCCTGTTCGACTCAATCGACGTCGGCCTTGATTGGGGACCTGGACAGGTATGGACGCAGTGCCACTCCTATGCCTTCGACTTCTCGGTGTGGGAAATCTGGGGTGCGCTGCTGTTCGGCGGCCGGCTGGTCGTCGTGCCCGTCTCGGTGGCCCGATCGCCGGAAGACTTCCGTGCGCTCTTGGTCGCCGAACACGTCAGCGTCTTGAGCCAGACCCCGTCGGCCGTCGCGGCACTCTCACCGCAAGGGTTGGATTCTGTTGCGCTGATGGTGGCCGGTGAGGCCTGCCCGGCCGAGGTGGTGGATCGATGGGCGCCCGGACGCGTGATGATCAACGGATACGGCCCTACCGAGACAACGGTGTACGCGACGATCAGCGCGCCGCTGAAACCGCGAGAAGGGGTGCCGATCGGTGTGCCGGTGCCCGGGGCGGCGTTGTTTGTGGTGGACGGGCGGTTGCGGCCGGTTCCGGCCGGGGTGGTCGGCGAGTTGTATGTCGCCGGTCGCGGTGTCGGCGTGGGGTACGTGCGCCGCGCAGGGCTGACCGCGTCGCGGTTCGTGTCGTGTCCGTTCGGGGAGCCCGGGGCGCGAATGTATCGCACCGGGGATCTGGTGCGGTGGGGTGCCGACGGGCAGCTGCAGTATCTCGGGCGCGCCGACGAGCAGGTCAAGATTCGCGGCTACCGCATCGAACTCGGTGAAATCCAGGCGGCATTGGCAGCGCTTCACGGCGTGGCCCAGGCAGTCGTCATCGCCCGTGAGGACCGCCCCGGTGACAAGCGCCTGGTGGGTTACGTCACCGAGTCGGCGACCGCCGCAGTGGACCCGGCTGCCGCGCGCACCACTTTGGCTGATCGGCTTCCGCCGTACATGGTGCCGGGCGCGGTGGTTGTTCTCGACGCGTTGCCATTGACGGTCAACGGCAAGCTCGACACTCGCGCCCTTCCGGCACCCGACTACGCCGACCGCGATCATCACCGCGCCCCGGCCAACGCGACCGAGGAGATCGTGGCCGGTGTCTACGCCCAGATTCTCGGCGTCGAACGGGTCGGCGTCGACGAATCTTTCTTCGACCTCGGCGGTGACAGCATTTCGGCGATGCGCCTGGTCGCCGCAATCAACACCACTCTGGGGGTAAGGATTTCGGAGCATGTCTTGTTTGACGCGCCGACCGTCGCCCAGTTGGCGACCCGTCTCGACGGGGAGGGCGACGGGCTCGACCCGCTGGTGGCCGGGCAGCGACCGGAGATGGTCCCCTTGTCGTTTGCGCAGAGCCGGTTATGGCTCCTCAACGAATTGCAGGGGCCCTCGGCGGTCTACAACATGGCAACTGCGCTTCGGATTCGCGGAGGGCTCGATGTCTACGCCTTGGGCTTGGCGCTGGCCGATGTGGTGGGGCGCCACGAATCGCTGCGGACCATTTTTCCCGACATCGACGGTGCGCCGTTTCAGCTGGTCGTGTCGCCCGAGCGAGCCGAATTCGGCTGGCAGGTCGTGGATGCCACCGGCTATTCGACCACGCGGCTGAACGAGGTCATCGACATCGCAGCGAACCACACGTTCGACTTGGCTGATGAGATCCCGCTGAGGGCAACGCTTTTCCGCGTTGCCGATGACGATCACGTGTTCGTCGGGGTGGTACATCATATCGCCGCCGACGGGTGGTCGATCTCCCCGCTGGTGCGCGATCTGAGCGTGGCGTATGCCAGCAGGTGCGCGGGCCATGCGCCGGACTGGGCGCCCTTGGCCGTCCAATATGTCGATTACACGTTGTGGCAACGCGCTCAGTTCGGTGATGTCGACGACATCCATAGCCGTCTCGGCGCGCAGCTGGCTTATTGGCGGGCTGCTCTGGCCGGCCTACCCGAGCGACTGCAGTTGCCGACCGATCGCCCTTATCCGGCGGTGGCGGATCAGCGGGGCGCCATTGTGAGGGTGGACTGGGCCGCAGAGCTGCACGAGCAGGTGCGGGAACTGGCACACGAGCACAACGCGACCAGTTTCATGGTGCTCCAGGCGGCTCTCGCGGTGCTCTTGGCAGCGATCACCGCGAGCGACGACATCGCGGTGGGATTCCCGATCGCGGGGCGCCGGGATCCGGTGCTCGATGATCTGATCGGGTTCTTCGTCAACACGTTGGTGTTGCGGGTCGATCTAACAGGCGATCCCACGGTTTCCGAGCTGCTTGCCCAGGTTCGGCAACGTAGCCTGGACGCGTTCGAACACCAGGACGTGCCCTTCGAGGTGCTGGTCGAACGGCTCAATCCCACCCGGAACATGAGTCACCACCCGCTGGTCCAGGTGGCGCTGGCCTGGCAGAACTGGCAGGAAGGCGGTCCCGACAGCGGGTTGACTCTGGGCGATCTGCCCGTGACCCGGATGCCGCTGGACACCCATACGGCTCGCATGGATTTGACGTTCTCCCTGTCCGAGAACTGGACCGCCACGGGTGAGCCCGCCGGGATCGGTGGGGTCGTCGAGTTTCGCACCGATGTGTTCGACAGCGCCACCATCGAAACACTCGTGGGTCGGTTGGAGCGGGTGTTGGTGGGGTTGGTGGTTGATCCGTTGGCGCGGTTGTCGTCGTTGGGTGTGGTTGATGGTGGTGAGTGGGCTGGGTTGGGGGTGTTGGGTAATCGGGGGGTGTTGACGGCGCCGGTGGGTGCGGTGGTGTCGGTTCCGGGGTTGTTTGGTGAGTTTGTGCGGCGTTGCGGTGGGGTTGTGGCGTTGCGGTGTGGTCAGCGGTCGTGGACGTATGACGAGCTTGATGTGGCTTCGGATCGGTTGGCGCGGTTGTTGGTGGCGCGGGGGGCGGGGCCGGGTCGGTGTGGGTTGTTGGTGCCTCGGTCGGGTGAGGCGGTGGTGGCGATTTTGGCGGTGCTGAAGTCGGGGGCGGCGTATTTGCCGGTGGATCCGGCGGTGCCGGCGGCGCGGTTGGAATTCATTGTTGGTGATGCGGCTCCGGTGGCGGTGTTGACGACGGCGGGGTTGGCTGGGCGGTTGGCTGGGTGTGGGGTGGCGGTCATCGATATCGATGATTGTGGGGTTGATGCTGGTTCTGGTGCGGTGTTGCCGGTGGTGGCTGCTGATGATGTGGCGTACATCATTTATACGTCGGGGACCACTGGTGTGCCCAAAGGTGTTGCGGTGACGCATTGTAACGTCACGCAGTTGTTGGGGTCGTTGGATGCGGGGCTGCCTCGTGGTGGGGTGTGGCCGCAGTGTCATACGTTGGCGTTCGACGTGTCGGTGTGGGAGATTTTTGGGGCGTTGTTGCGTGGTGGGCGGGTGGTGGTGGTGCCTGAGGAGGTGGCCGGTTCACCGCAGGACTTCCATGCGTTGCTGGTCGCCGAGCAGGTCGATGTGCTGACTCAGACTCCTTCTGCGGTGCGGGTGTTGCCGCGGGAGGGGTTGGAGTCTGCGGCGTTGGTGGTGGTCGGTGAGGCGTGTCCGGCTGAGGTGGTTGATGTGTGGGCGCCGGGGCGGGTGATGATCAATGCCTACGGTCCGACCGAGACCACGATGTGTGTGGCGATCAGCGCGCCGCTGAAACCGGGAGAAGGGGTGCCGATCGGTGCGCCGGTGCCGGGGGCGGCGTTGTTTGTGTTGGATAAGTGGTTGCGGCCGGTGCCTGCGGGGGTGGTCGGTGAGTTGTATGTGGCTGGTGCGGGGTTGGCCTGTGGGTATGTGCATCGGTCGGGGTTGACGGCGTCGCGGTTTGTCGCGTGTGGGTTCGGGGCGCCGGGGGCGCGGATGTATCGCACGGGGGATTTGGTGCGGTGGCGTGCTGATGGGCAGTTGCAGTATTTGGGGCGTGCTGATGAGCAGGTCAAGATCCGTGGGTATCGGATTGAGCTTGGGGATGTTCAGTCCGCGTTGGCCGGGTTGGACGGGGTCGATCAAGCGGTGGTTATCGCGCGTGAGGACAGCCCCGGCGATAAGCGTCTGGTCGGTTACATCACCGGCACCGCCGATCCGGGGTCGCTGCGTGTGGCGTTGGCAGAGCGGTTGCCGGCCTATATGGTGCCCACCGCGGTGGTGGTCTTGGATGCGCTGCCGCTGACGGCCAATAACAAACTCGACACCCGCGCGTTGCCGGCCCCGGATTACACCGACGCCGAACATTATCGGGCACCCACCGACGCGGTCGAGGAAATCCTGGCCGGTATCTATGCCCAGGTCCTGGGACTGGACCGGGTGGGCATCGACGACTCCTTCTTCGACCGCGGCGGCGACAGCATCCTCGCCATGCAAGTGGTGGCTCGCGCCCGCGCGGCCGGTCTGAGCTGTCGGCCGCGCGATGTGTTCGCCGAACAGACGGTGGCTCGGCTGTCCCGCATCGCCGAAATCGCCGATGGCACAGCGAGTGTCGCGGATGAGGGTGTCGGTCCGGTGCAAGCCACCCCGATTATTCGCTGGCTGGAAACGGTGCACGGCCGAGTCGATCAGTTCAACCAAACGATGATCGTGGCGGCCCCAGCCGGGGGCTCTGAGGCCGACATCGTGGTGATATTGCAGGCCCTGCTCGATCGGCATGCGATGCTGCGGCTGCGTGTCGACGAGAACGACAGCGGTTGGTCGTTGGTGGTGCCGGAGCCGGGCGCGGTCGATGCCGGCGATTGCCTGCACACCGTCGACATCCTGTCCGACGAGACGTTGGCGGCGGCCCGGTCGCGGTTGAACCCGGCCGCCGGGGTGATGCTCAGCGCGCTGTGGGCGACCTCGACCAGACAGCTGGCGCTGATCATCCACCATCTGGCCGTGGATGCGGTGTCGTGGCGGATTCTGCTCGAGGACTTCAATATCGCTTGGGCCCAACACCATAACGATCAGCCTGTGGTGCTGCCGGCGGGCGGAACGTCGTTTTCCCGATGGGCATCACTGCTGAGCGAGCATGCCCGGTCGGCGGAGGTGGCGGAACTGGCGCAGGCGTGGCAGAAGGTGACGGCCGCGCCGCCCGTGCTGCCCCTCGTAATTCCCGAAGTCGATACCTACGCCGCCGCCGGGCGTCTTACGGAATCGCTGGATGTCGAGACCACCCGCCAGCTACTCGGTCCGGTCCCGGCCGCGTTTCACGCTGGGGTGCAGGATGTTCTGCTGATCGCGTTCGGCCTGGCATGGGCGGAATTCCTGAAAGTTCGTGACGTGCCGATCGGCATCGACGTCGAGGGGCACGGCCGCGATGAGGAGCTGAGTCCCGATATCGACTTGTCTCGCACCGTGGGTTGGTTCACCGCCAAGTATCCAGTGTCCCTGACCTTCGGTGAATTGGGCTGGACACAAGTCATTTCCGGTGATGAAACACTCGGCCTGACCGTCAAAGACGCCAAGGAACAGCTCCGTGCCGTTCCCGACGGCATGACGTTCGGTCTGCTGCGATACCTCAACACCGCCGTCGAATTGTCCGGAAGCGACCCAACGATCGGATTCAACTACCTCGGGCGGCTCGGGGACGATGCCACGGCCATGACCGATGACCTGTGGCGGATCAGCCAGGACGGCTTATCGCTTGTCGACATCGCCGCAGCGGTGCCAATGGCGCTGGCGCACACCGTGGCACTGAATGCGGCCGCAGTCGACACCGACGCCGGTCCACGGCTGCACGCCACCTGGAGCTGGGCGCCCTCGGCACTGAACGACGCGCAGATCGGCCGCCTGAGCCAACTGTGGTTCGACGCCCTGGCCGGCATCTGCGCGAATGTCCAACGCGGCGGTGGCGGATTCACACCCTCCGACATCGCCCCGGCCCGACTCACCCAGCATGAGATCGACGAGCTGAACCGGCAATACCGAATCGCCGACGTGCTGCCGCTGACCCCGATGCAGCGCGGCCTGCTTTTTCACACCAACACCACTCACGGCGCCGCCTACGACGACCTGTACGCGATGCAGCTCGACATCACGGTCACCGGGCCGCTCGACCCTGACCGCCTGCGCGACGCCGTGCGCCGCGTGGCCAACCGGCATCCCCATCTGGCCGCGAGGTTCTGCGAGCAGTACGACCAGCCGGTACAGGTCATCCCGGCCGATCCCGCGGCCGCGTGGCGGTATATCGACGTCACCGGTGGAGACCCCGAGCAGCAGGTTCAGCAGCTGGCCGCTACCGAACGCGCCGCCGTCTGCGATCTCGCCGACCCGCCGGCCTTCCGGGCGGCGCTGATACGCACCGCCGAAGCCGAACACCGATGCATACTGACGTTCCACCACATCGTCATGGACGGCTGGTCGCTGCCGATCCTGCTGCAGGAGATCTTCGCCGGGTATTACGGTCATCGCCTCCCCCCGGCCGCATCGTATCGCCGCTATGTCAGCTGGCTGCTTGATCGGGACCTCGACGCCGCCCAAAAGGCTTGGGGTGAAGTACTCGCCGGCTTCGACACCCCGACTCTTGTCGGTTCGCCTCAGCGATTCGGGCACCGGGGCGTCGAGGCGTTCCGGCTTCCCGAGGAGACCATGCGGACGCTTGGGGAGCTCGCGCGGTCGAACCACACCACCGTCAACACTGTGCTGCAGGCGGCATGGGCGCAGCTGCTGATGTGGCTGACGGGGCGCCACGATGTCGTCTTCGGCACCGCCGTCTCCGGGCGACCGGCCGACGTGGTCGGTGCGGAGGCGATGGTGGGCCTGTTGATCAACACCGTGCCTGTGCGCGCGCGGATCACATCGGCTAGCACCACGGCCGATCTGCTAGACCAGCTGCAAAGTGTCTACGTGCAGACACTCGACCACCAATTTCTGCCGCTCAACGAGATTCACCGCATCACCGGCGTTGACCAACTCTTCGACACCCTTTTCGTCTATGAGAACTACCCGGTCGACACCGATGCGATGGTCGGCGCCGACGGGTTGGCCATCGGCGGTTTCAGCACCCGCGAACGCAACCACTACCCCCTGACGCTGCAAGCACAGCCGGGCAGCGATCTGAGCCTTCGCCTCGAATTCGACACCGGCGTGTTCGGCCCGGCCGGCGTCGAGAAGCTGATCCAACGGTTCACCCAGGTGGTGGCGGCCATGACGGCCGAGCCCACCCGACGACTGCTGTCGATCGATCTACTCGACGCAGACGAGCATGCCTACCTGGATGAGGTGGGCAACCGCGCGGCGTTGACCCAGTCGACGACGCCGGTGGCGCTTTCGGAGGTGTTCGCCGCCCAAGTATCACGCACTCCTGACGCGGGGGCCGTGACGTTCGACGGCCAGTCGGTGACCTATCGCGAGCTAGACGAGGCGGCCAACCGGTTGGCGCACATGCTGGTTGCGCACGGTGCGGGGCCGGGCCGGTGTGTGGCACTGATGTTCAACCGATCTGCCGAGGCGATCGTGGCGATCCTGGCCGTGCTCAAGACCGGTGCGGCGTATCTACCGATCGATCCCGCGCATCCGCAGGTTCGGATCGCGTTCATGACAGAGGACTCCTCGCCGATTGCCGCGATCACCACGCCTGCCCTGAGAGACCGGTTCAACGGATGCGATCTGGTGCTCATCGACGTCGATGATCCCCGTATCGAAATCCAGCCCAGCACCGCGTTACCTGCCCCGGCGCCCGATGACGTCGCGCACATCATCTACACCTCGGGCACCACCGGTGTTCCCAAAGGGGTTGCCGTCACGCAATACAACGTGGTGCAGCTGTTCGAGTCGCTCGACACCGGTCTGGCACTGACGCCCGAACAGGTGTGGACTCAGTTCCACTCATATGCCTTCGACTTCTCGGTGTGGGAGATCTGGGGCGCGCTGCTGCACGGTGGGCGACTGGTAGTGGTACCCGATTCGGTCGCCCGGTCACCGCAAGAATTCCACGACTTGCTGGTTCGCGAACACGTCACGGTGCTCACCCAAACCCCCTCTGCGGTAAGGGGTTTATCGCCGGAGGGGTTGGGCTCGGCGGCGTTGGTCATCGGCGCGGAGCCGTGCCCCCCGGAGTTCGTCGACCGGTGGGCACCCGGCAGACTGATGATCAACGTGTACGGCCCCACCGAAACGACGATGTGGGCCTCCAAGAGCGCGCCGTTGGCAGCCGGCTCGGGTTCGCCCCCCATCGGCTCGCCAGTGACCGGGGCGGCCCTCTTCGTGCTAGACGGGTGGCTTCGACCCGTGCCGCCCGGGGTCGTCGGGGAACTCTACCTGGCCGGCCGTGGTGTCGGCGTTGGGTATTGGCGCCGGGCGGGTCTGACCGCATCGCGGTTCATAGCGTGTCCATTCGGCGGCGCAGGAGCTCAGGGAATAAGGATGTATCGCACTGGCGACCTGGTGCGGTGGGGGAGTGACGGGCAGCTGCAGTACCTGGGACGTGCCGACGAGCAGGTCAAGATCCGCGGCTACCGCATCGAACTCGGCGAAATACAATCAGCGCTAACCGATCTGGACGGAGTGGCCGAAGCAGTGGTCATTGCCCGGGAGGACACTCCCGGCGACAAACGGTTGGTCGGCTACGTCACCGAATCGCGGCCGGGTGCTGTCGATCCGGCGCGGGCCCGCACTGCCTTGGCCGACCGGCTACCGCCCTACATGGTCCCGGCCGCAATAGTCGTGCTCGCCGGCTTGCCTATGACGGTCAATGGCAAGCTCGACATCCGCGCCCTGCCTGCACCGGAGTTCCAGCAGGTCGGTCGTTACCGTGCCCCAGCCAACGCGGTCGAGGAGATCCTTGCCGGCATCTACGCCCAGGTCCTCAACATCGAGCGGGTGGGTGCCGACGACTCCTTCTTCGATCTCGGCGGCGATTCAGTCTCGGCCATGCGCCTGGTCTCCGCGATCAATGCCGGATTGGACGCGGACCTTTCGGTCCGCGCCTTGTTCGACGCACCCACGGTCGCCCAGCTTGCGCCCCGTGTCACCGGGGCGAGCGGGCGTGAGGCGTTGGTCGCCGGCAACCGACCCGCCGTAGTTCCGTTGTCGTTCGCCCAGAGTCGGTTGTGGTTTATCGACCAGTTGCAGGGCCCGTCACCGGTTTACAACATGCCGGTGGCGCTGCGACTGCGTGGCCGTCTCGACGTCGATGCGTTGGTCGCCGCTCTCGCCGATGTCGTGGGCCGGCACGAGAGCCTGCGCACTCTGATCAGGGCGCCGGAGGGGATTCCCCAACAGGTGGTGGTGCCCATCGAGCATGCCGAATTCGGTTGGGATGTGGTCGATGCGACCGGCTGGACTTCTGAGCGCCTCGGTGAGGCCATCGCGCAGACCGGGCGTCACGCATTTGACCTGACCACCGAGATCCCGCTGCGGGCGAGGCTTTTCCGCGTCATGGACGACGAACACGTGCTGGTGGGCGTGGCGCACCACATCGCGGCCGACGGCTGGTCGATCGGCCCGCTGGTGCGGGATCTCGGCGTGGCGTATGGCGGCCGGCGTGCGGGACGTGCTTCCGGGTTGACTGAACTACCCGTGCAGTACATCGACTACACGCTGTGGCAGCGTGCGCGGTTCGGCGACCTCGATGACAACCAGAGTTTGATCGCCCGGCAGGTGGCCTACTGGCAGGACGCGTTGGCCGGGATGCCTGAGCGACTTCAGCTGCCCACCGATCGGCCCTATCCGGCGGCGGCTGACCAGCGGGGCGCACGCGTGATGGTCGACTGGCCGGCCGAGGTGCAAGAGCAGGTACGGGCGGTCGCCGCGCAGTACAACGCGACCAGCTTCATGGTTATGCAGGCCGCACTGGCAGTGTTGTTGTCGCGACTGAGCTCAAGCAGTGATGTGGCGGTGGGGTTTCCGATCGCGGGGCGCACCGATCCCGCGCTGTACGAGTTGATCGGGTTCTTCGTCAACACGCTGGTGTTACGGGTCGCGCTCGCAGGCGACCCCTCCGTATCCGAGTTGCTGGATCAGGTGCGGCGGCGAAGCCTTGCGGCTTTCGAGCATCAGGATGTGCCGTTCGAAGTCCTGGTGGAGCGGCTCAATCCGACGCGGTCGATGACGCATCATCCGCTGGTGCAGGTGTTGTTCGCGTGGCAGAATCTGCCCGGGCACACCAGCGATCCCGCCGCGGGGCTGACCCTGGGCGATCTGCAGGCCACTCAGATGCCGGTGGACACCGAGACCGCCCGGATGGATCTGACCTTCTCGCTGTCGGAGCACTTCACGGACACCGCTGAGCCCGCAGGGATTTGGGGTGCGGTCGAGTACCGCACCGACGTATTCGACGCCGCCACCATCGAAACGCTGATCGAGCGCCTGCGACGCGTGGTGGTGGCGATGACCGCGGATCCGACGGTGCGGGTGTCGTCGATCGACGTGCTCGACGACGGCGAACGCACGCGGCTGGACGCGATCGGCAATCGTGCGATGTTGACGGCACCGGCACCGGCCCCGGTGTCGGTGCCCGAGTTGTTCGCCGAGCACGTGGCTCGCATTCCCGACGCGACCGCGGTCAGCTCCGACAGCTGCAGCCTCACATATCGAGAGCTCGACGAGGCCGCTAACAGGTTGGCGCACTTGCTGATCGAAGAGGGTGCAGGCCCGGGACAGCGCGTCGCGCTGCTGCTGGAGCGCTCCGCTGAAGCGATCGTGGCGATGCTCGCGGTGGTCAAGACCGGGGCCGCATATCTGCCGATCGATCCGGCCCATCCCGATGCCCGCATCGGGTTCATGCTCGCCGACGCCGCGCCTATCGCCGCCATCGCCACGGCGGGTCTGCGCTCGCGACTCCAGGGTCCGCTGGCGGTCCTCGAAGTCAATGACCCCGCGGTGGACACTCAACCGACCACTCCGCCGCCCGTGCCTGCGGCGGACGACGTGGCCTACCTCATCTACACGTCGGGCACCACCGGCGTGCCCAAAGGCGTCGCCATCACACACGCCAACCTGACGAGCCATCTGGCGAAGTCGGCCCCCGCCCACATGCCCGCCGATCAGGTATGGACGCAATGCCATTCGTACGGCTTCGACTTCTCGGTGTGGGAGATATGGGCTGCGCTGCTCGGCGGCGCCCGCCTTGTCATCGTCTCCGAAGAGGTGGCCGGCTCACCGGAGGACTTCCACGACCTGTTGGTACGCGAACAGGTCACCGTGCTCACCCAGACCCCGTCGGCGGTGGCGGCGCTGTCGCCGCAGGGTCTGGAATCGACGTGCGTCCTGCTCGGCGGTGAGGCCGTACCGGCCGAGGTGGTCGACCAATGGGCGCCCGGGCGTGTGGTGATCAACGCGTACGGCCCCACGGAGGCGACGGTGTACGCCTCGATGAGCGCGCCACTGAGCGTCGGATCGGGTGCGGCGCCCATCGGCGCACCGGTGTCGACGGCGGCGGTGTTCGTCCTGGACGAGCGGCTGCGTCCGGTGCCTACCGGTGTGGTGGGCGAGTTGTACGTCGCGGGGCGCGGCGTGGCCGTCGGATACATCGGCCGGACGGGATTGACCGGCTCGCGGTTCGTCGCATGCCCGTTCGGCGAACCGGGCACCCGCATGTATCGCACCGGCGACCTGGTGTATTGGCGTGCTGATGGACAAATGCAGTACCTCGGCCGCGCCGACGAGCAGGTCAAGATTCGCGGCTACCGGATCGAACTCGGTGAAATCCAAAGCGCGCTGGCCGAACTGGATGGCGTAGAGCACGCCGTGGTGCTCGCCCGCGAAGACAACCCGGGAACCAAGCGCCTCGTCGGTTACATCACCGGGACGGCCGACCCCGTCGAGCTGCGCGCCACACTCGCCGACCGGCTGCCGGCCTATATGGTGCCCGGGGCCGTGGTGGTCATGGACGCGTTGCCGTTGACGGTCAACGGCAAGCTCGATATTCGCGCTCTGCCCCCACCGGGCGTACAGCAGGCGCATCACTACCGGCGGCCGGTCACCGCCGTCGAGGAGATCCTCGCCGGCATCTACGCCGAAGTCCTGGGGCTGGAACGGGTCGGGGTGGACGACTCGTTCTTCGACCTCGGCGGCGACAGCATCCTGTCGATGCAGGTCGTCGCTCGCGCGCGAGCCGCCGGCTTACGCTGCCGACCGCGTGACATATTCGTTGAGCAGACGGTGGCCCGACTGGCCATGGTCGCCGGAATGGCCGATGGTGAACCCGGCGTCGTTGACGAGGGCATCGGTCCCGTGGTGGCTACGCCGATCATGCGGTGGCTGCGGACTATCGACGGTCCGATCGATGAGTTCAATCAGACGATGGTCGTGCGGGCACCCGCCGGGGTCACCGAAGCTGACGTGATCGTCGTACTCGGGGCGCTCCTGGACCGACACGCCGCACTGCGGCTTCGCGCGGCAGACGACGGCGCCACGGGGTGGTCGCTCGAGGTACCCGAACCTGGTGTGGTCAACGTGGCCGATTGCGTGCACACCGCCGACGAACTCAACGCTGCTGCGCTCGAGGCCGCGCGGGCGCTGTTGAACCCCGCCGCAGGGACGATGCTCAGCGCGCTGTGGGTGCCCGCAACCGGCCAGCTGGCGTTGATCATTCATCACCTCGCCATCGATGCCGTGTCCTGGCGGATCCTGCTCGAAGATCTCAACATCGCCTGGGTCCAGCACCACAGCGGGCAGCCTGTCGAGCTGCCGACGACGGGAACCTCGTTCGCGCGCTGGACTTCACGGCTTGCAGAGCACGCACGCACTCCAGCAGTGGTGCAGCATGCCGATGCCTGGAGAGATATCGCCGCGACCCCCGTCACGCTGTCACGGGCGCAACCCGCGGTGGACACCTACGCCAGTGCCGGACACTTGTCGGCCTCGCTGGGCCCCGAGCACACTCGTGCGCTGCTCAGCGAGGTCCCCGCAGCGTTTCACGCTGGCGTGCAAGACATCCTGTTGATCGCCTACGCGTTGGCATGCACAGAGTTTCTCGACGGCGACGCGGCGATCGGCATCGATGTCGAGGGCCACGGCCGCAATGAAGACGTGGTCGACGATGTCGACCTGTCGCGCACCGTGGGGTGGTTCACCGCCAAGTACCCGGTGTCGTTGGCGGTCGGTGGCCTGCGCTGGGCACAGGTGGTCGCAGGCGACGCCGCGCTCGGCCCCGTGATCAAGAACGGCAAGGAACAACTGCGTGCCCTGCCCGATGGGCTGACCTACGGTCTGCTGCGCTATCTCAATGACGACGTCGATCTCTCCGGGGCCGACCCGTCCATCGGGTTCAATTACCTCGGGCGCGTGGCTGCCGGCGCTGCCATAGCCGACGTGTCCGCCGATCTTTGGCTGGTGAGCGAGGACGGCCTGGCAATCGCCGATGCTGCCACGACCGTGCCGATGCCTTTGGGCCACACCGTGGAACTCAACTCGGCGACCGTCGACACCGAGACCGGACCACAGCTGAACGCCACATGGACCTGGGCGCAATCGGCCCTCGACGACGCGCAAGTCAACCGGCTGAGCAAACTCTGGTTCGAGGCACTGGTCGGTATTTGCGCGCATGTCCGAAGCGGGGGCGGCGGACTTACCCCGTCCGACATCGCACCGTCCGTGCTGACGCAACAACAACTCGACGAGCTGCAGCGGCACTACCGCATCGCCGATGTGCTGCCGCTGACCCCGCTGCAACAGGGGCTGCTCTTCCACGCCAGCACCGCACAGGATTTCGGTGATCTCTATGCGATGCAGGTCGACATCACGGTCACCGGCGCGCTGGATCGCTACCGCCTGCGCGACGCGGTGCAGACGACGGTGAACCGCCACCCCAACCTCGCCGCCCGGTTCTACGACCACTTCGACCAGCCCGTCCAGATCATCCCCGTCGACCCCGAAATTCCCTGGCGCTACGACGAGCTGGACGCCGAGGAGCAGATCCGGCAGCTATGCGCTGCCGAGCGTGCGGCGGTCTGTGATCTCACCCACCCGCCGGCTGTACGCGCGGCATTGATCCGCACCGCCCCGGATCGGCACCGGGTGGTGCTGACCTACCACCACGTCGTCGTCGATGGCTGGTCGATGCCGATCCTGCTGCAGGAGATTTTCGCAAGCTACTACGGGCAACGGCTGCCCGCAGCGACGCCGTACCGCAGTTTCATCACCTGGCTGGCTAACCGTGACCGACACGCCGCGCACGCGGCGTGGCGGGACGTACTGGCCGGATTCGAGACGCCGACACTCGTCGGCCCCGCGGGTCGGCTCCGTCTTGGCGCGCGGGACAGCAACTACTTCCGGCTGAGTGAGCAAACCACGAGCGCGCTCGGCGAATTGGCGCGCTCATGTCACACCACCCTCAACACCGTGTTGCAGGCGGCCTGGGCACAGGTGCTGACGTGGCTGACCGGGCAGCAGGACGTCGTGTTCGGCACCGCGATTTCCGGGCGCCCGGCCGATGTGGCAGGTGCGGAGTCGATGGTGGGTCTGCTGATCAACACCGTGCCGGTGCGCGCGAGGTTCAGCCCGACCACCACGACCGCCGATCTGCTCGATCAACTGCGAACCTTCAACGGCCACACCCTCGACCATCAGCACCTGGCGCTCACCGAGATCCATCACACCACCGGACACGATCTGCTCTTCGACACCCTCTTCGTGTTCGAGAACTATCCGGTGAACACCGGCGCGATGGCAGCTAGCGACGATTTGGCCATCGTCGAGTTCAACACCAGTGAGTCCACCCATTATCCGGTGACGCTGCAGGCACTTTCAGGCGCCGAACTGGGTCTTCGAATCGAGTTCGACACCGATGTCTTCGATGAGGCCGGGATCGAGGCGCTGGCCGCGCGGCTTCAGCGGGCATTGGTCGCGATGGCAGCCGAACCGACCCGACGGCTCTCCTCGATGGATGTGCTGGACGCCGATGAACATGACCGGCTGGACCAGATCGGCAACCGGTCGGTACTGACCCGGCCCGCGACACCGGTATCGATTCCGGTGCTGTTCGGCGGGCAAGTCGAGCGCACACCCGCTGCGGTCGCTCTGGTGTGGGGCGAGCGTTCGTTCACCTACCGCGAGCTCGATGACTCCGCAAACCGGCTGGCGCACTTGCTAATTGAGCACGGTGCTGGCCCTGGGAGTAGTGTGGCGCTGCTGTTGGAGCGGTCCGCTGAGGCTGTCATCGCGATCCTGGCGGTGCTCAAGTCTGGCGCCGCGTATCTGCCGATCGACTCCGCGCACCCATCAGCCCGGGTCGAGTTCATGATCGACGATGCCGCGCCGATCGCCGCGATCACCACCAGCGGACTGGCCGGCCGATTGGACGGATGCAACCTGGCGGTCGTCGATATCGAAGACCCTCGTATCTCGGGCTATCCAGACACCGGCATGCCGGCGCCGGCTCCAGACGACATCGCGTACATCCTCTATACGTCGGGCACCACCGGTGTCCCCAAGGGCGTCGCGATCACCCAGCAGAATGTCATCAGCCTGTTCGAGGGAATGGATGTCGGACTGGCGCTGGGCGCGGAACAAGTGTGGGCGCAATGGTATTCGCTGGCATTCGACGTCTCGGTGTGGGAGATCTTCGGTGCCCTGCTGCATGGCGGCCGCCTCGTGGTGGTGCCCGAATCGGTCGCCCGGTCACCGGAGGACCTCCATGGTCTGCTCGCGGCAGAACACATCACGGTCCTGAGCCAGACACCCTCGGCGACGGGAATGCTGTCGCCACAAGGGCTGGGATCCATGGCGGTGGCGGTCGCCGGTGAGGCCTGCCCGACGGAGCTGATGGACCGTTGGGCGCCGGGGCGGATCATGATCAACGCGTACGGTCCGACCGAGGCCACGGTGTATGCCGCGATCAGCGCGCCGCTGAGGGCGGGGTCGGGTGTGGTGCCGATCGGCATGCCCGTCCCCGGGGCGGCGTTGTTCGTGCTAGACGGGTGGCTGCGACCGGTGCCGCCCGGCGCGGTCGGCGAGTTGTACATCGCCGGCCGCGGCGTCGGCGTCGGATATGTCCGTCGGGCCGGGCTGACCGCGTCACGTTTCGTCGCATGCCCGTTCGGCGGCGCCGGGGGAACAAGGATGTATCGCACCGGCGATCTGGTGCGGTGGGGCGCCGACGGCCAGCTGCAGTATCTGGGGCGCGCCGACGAACAGGTCAAACTGCGCGGATATCGCATCGAACTCGGCGAGGTCCAGGCAGCGCTGGCCGGGTTGGACGGAGTGCGACAAGCGGCGGTCATCGCCCGCGAGGACCGCCCCGGGGACAAACGGCTGGTGGGCTACATCAGCGGCACCGCAGACCCGGCGGTGCTGCGCAGCGCCCTGGCTGAACGGTTGCCGTCCTACATGGTCCCGTCCGCAGTGGTGGTTGTCGACGAACTGCCTTTGACACCGAACGGCAAACTCGACACCCGCGCATTACCCGCACCCGAATACGCCGCGGGGGCCAACTACCGTGCCCCTGCCACCCCGGTCGAAGACATTCTGGTCGGCATCTACGCCCATGTGCTCGGTGTCGAGCGGGTGGGTGTCGACGACTCCTTCTTCGACCTCGGCGGCGACTCGTTGTCGGCGATGCGCCTCGTCGCCGCCGTCAACACCGGCCTGGACGCCAGCGTTTCGGTGCACAGCCTTTTCAACGCGCCGACCGTCGCGCGGCTGGCGCTGCATGTCAGTGGGGAGGCGGGTCGACGCAAGCCGTTGGTTGCCGGTCCGCGCGCGGCCGTGATTCCGCTGTCCTTCGCCCAGAGTCGGCTGTGGTTCCTTGACCGCTTCCAGGGTGGAGCGGCGACCTACAACATGCCGAATGCGTTGCACATCAAAGGCCCCCTGGACGTCGAGGCATTGGTGTCGGCCTTCGATGACGTCATCGCACGCCACGAATCATTGCGCACCATCTTCCCCGACACCGACGGTGTCCCGTTCCAGAAGGTCATACCCGCGGAGCCGGGGATGTGGCGGCTCGCGGGCGCACCGTTGGTGGTGTCCCTGTCCGAACAGGATGTCCTCACAAAGTTGACGACGCTGGCGGTGCACCGCTTCGATCTGTCGGCCGAAATCCCGATTCGCGCACAGGTCTACTCGGTTGGCCCCGAGCAGTATGTCGTGGCAATCGTCGTACACCACATCGCCTTTGACGGATGGTCGCTGACCCCGATGGTCAGGGACATCGGCGAGGCGTATAGCAGCAGGACCAAGGGGATGGCCCCTGGCTGGGCGCAGCTGGCCGTGCAGTACGTGGACTATACGTTGTGGCAGCGTGAACAGTTCGGCGACCTCGACGACGACGACAGCCCCATCGCCGCGCAGCTGGCCTACTGGCAGGACGCGCTGGCCGGGATGCCCGAGCGTCTGCAGCTGCCCACCGACCGGCCCTATCCGCCTGTCGCCGACTACCGTGGTTCCGGTGTGGCGGTGAACTGGCCGGCGCAGCTTCAGCAGCGGGTGCGTGATGTTGCCCATCAGCACAACGCGACCAGCTTTATGGTGATTCAGGCCGCCCTTGCCGTCCTGCTGTCCGAGGTCAGCGCGAGCAACGATGTCGCCGTTGGGTTTCCGATTGCGGGCCGTCGCGATCCGGCACTCGACGAGTTGGTCGGTTTCTTCGTCAACACCTTGGTGCTGCGGGTCGAATTGGCCGGGGATCCTACGTTCGCCGAGCTGCTCGCCCAGGTGCGGCAGCGCAGCGTGGCCGCATTCGACCGACAAGACGTCCCGTTCGAGGTGCTCGTCGAGCGGCTCAATCCCACCCGAACCCTGACGCACCATCCGCTGATCCAGGTGATGCTGGCGTGGCAGAACATTCTGGGACAGGACGGCACCGACGGTGGCGCGGTGGCGTTGGGTGATCTGCATGTCTCGCAGATGGCGATGGACACCCACACCGCCCGGATGGACTTGGTCTTCCATCTCTCCGAACGGTGGACCGACAACGGTGAGGCCGACGGGATCGGCGGAATGGTCGAGTTCCGGACGGACGTGTTCGACGCCGCTACCATTGTCACGCTGATCGAGCGCCTCGAGCGGGTGCTGGTGGCCATGACCACCGACCCCGAACGGCGGGTGTCGTCGACGGATCTACTTGACGACGGCGAACGTGCCCTCCTCGATCGGTGGGGCAACCGCGCGGCGTTGACCCGGCCCTTGCCCACTGCGGCATCGATTCCCACACTGTGGACCGAACAAGTCGCCCGCACCCCCGATGCAGTCGCGGTGACCTTCGGTGACCAGTCGCTCACTTACGGAGACATCGAGGAGGCCGCCAACAGGTTGGCGCACCTGTTGATCGCCCACGGCGCAGGCCCCGGACAATCTGTGGCGCTGCTGTTCACCCGCTCCACCGAGGCGATCGTCGCGATCCTCGCGGTGCTCAAGACCGGGGCGGCCTATCTTGCGATCGACCCGTCGCACCCCAGCGCTCGCATCGAGTTCATGCTTGGCGACGCGGCGCCGATCGCCGCGATCACCACTGCGTCGTTGCAATCACGGCTGGCGGATGCCGGACTGGTCGTCATCGACATCGACGATCCGCGTATCGAAATCCAGCCCAGCACCGCGGTGCCTGCGCCGGGGGCCGACGACATCGCCTACATCATCTACACGTCGGGCACGACCGGCCAGCCCAAGGGAGTGGCCGTCGCGCATCGGAATGTGGCGCAGCTGATGGAGTCACTGGACGCCGACGTGCCGCGCACGGGCGTGTGGACGCAGTGTCATTCCCTGGCCTTCGATTTCTCCGTTTGGGAGATCTGGGGTGCGCTGCTCGGCGGTGGCCGTCTGGTGGTCGTGTCCGAGTCGGTCGGCCGTTCGCCGGAGGAATTCCATGCCCTGCTGGTCGCCGAACAGGTAAGTGTGCTGAGCAGGACCCCGTCGGCGTTCTACGCATTGCAGACCGTCGATGCGCTGAGCCCCGAGCAGGCCGGGAAGCTGAAACTCGAGGCCGTCGTGTTCGGTGGCGAAGCACTTGAGCCACAACGTCTTCAGACGTGGTTACACAACCACCCCGAAATGCCGCGCTTGATCAACATGTACGGCATCACCGAGACGACGGTGCACGCCTCGTACCGGGAGGTCGTCGTCGACGACGTCGATACCAGCGGCAGTCCTATCGGTGGTCCGTTGACCCATCTCGCCTTCTTCGTGCTCGACGGGTCATTGCGGCGTGTTCCGCCGAGGGTGGTCGGAGAGCTGTACGTCGCCGGTGCCGGCCTCGCATACGGGTACACCCGCCGGGGCGGGTTGACCGGAACGCGTTTCGTCGCATGCCCGTTCGGGGAGCCCGGCATGCGGATGTATCGGACAGGCGATCTGGTGTCGTGGGGGGCCGACGGCCAGCTGAAATATGTCGGGCGCGCCGATCATCAGGTCCAGATCCGGGGCTACCGCATCGAACTCGGTGAGATCGAAAACGCTCTCGCCGCTTCGCCCGAGGTCACCCAGGCCGTGGCCACCGTGCACCAAAGCGATGCCGGCGCCCAGATCGTGGGCTATGTCACCCTCGATCACACCACGACCGACGAGAGCGACGCCGTACTCGTCGAGGAGTGGCAGCAGATGTACGACGACCTGTATGGGGCCGAGGTCGGGACGTCAAAGTTCGGCTCCGATTTCCGCGGCTGGAACAGCAGCTACACCGATGACGCGATTCCGCTGACGGAGATGGCGGAATGGCGCTCTGCCACAGTGGATCGCATCAAAGCCCTTCAGCCGCGGCGCCTGCTCGAGATCGGCGTCGGATCGGGCTTGTTACTGTCGAAGATCGCCCCGCAGTGTGAGCGCTACGTCGCCACCGACATGTCGCCGGTGACCATCGCCAACCTGTCGTGCTCACTAGAGCAGTTGCGGATTCCGTGGCGAGACCGGGTACAGCTGTTGGCCCAACCGGCGCACGTTACCCAGGCATTGCCCCGGGGCTACTTCGACACCATCGTGCTCAACTCGGTCATCCAGTACTTCCCCAACGCGGGCTATCTCGTCGACGTCATCGACAACGCGATGGATCTGCTGGTTCCCGGCGGTGCGCTGTTCATAGGCGACATTCGCAACCACAGCTTGCAGGGTGCGTTCCAAACCGGCGTCGCTTTGGCGCACAACAACACCGCCACCGACGCGGCCGAAGTCCGGCAACGGGTTCATCGCGCGGTCATGAACGAACCGGAATTGCTGGTGGCGCCAGAGTTCTTCGCCGACTGGGCCGCCGACCACCCTGCACCGGTGGGGATCGACATCCAGGTGAAGCGCGGATCTGCCGACAACGAGCTGACCCGATACCGCTATGACGCGGTCCTCCAGAAGGCTGCCGAGCCGATGCTGTCGCTCGCCGACGCGAAGATCTGGACATGGCGAGACTGCGAATGCCTGGACGGGCTGGGCGCACGGTTGACGACGCAGCGTCCCGCCGTTGTCCGCGTCACCGGGATCCCCCGTGCCGGCGTGGCTGACGACGTTCACATCGAGGCAGCGCTCGCCGCCGGGCTCCCGCTGGCCGATGCGGTTGCCGAGGCCACCACCATTCGCGACGCCACCGCACCAGAAGAACTTCATCGCCTCGGTGAATCCCAGGGATACCGGGTCGCCGTCACCTGGGGCGCCGAACCCGGCACCCTCGATGCCGTCTTCATCGCCGCGAGCGAATTTGAGCGCGCGGCGGGCTTGACCGATGTCTACCTGGCGTCCGAGCCCCATTTACGCGGTGCGCACGCGAACAACCCGCAGACCAACACAAAGATCGGCGCGGTACGTCAGCGATTGGGCACGCGGTTGCCGGAGTACATGGTCCCCGCACAGATCGTGGTGCTCCAGGAGTTCGCGCTCACCTCCTCGGGCAAGATCGACACGAAAGCGCTGCCGGAACCGGTCTTTGCCACCACCCCCTTCCAGGCGCCCCAGACCGAGATCGAAAAAATCATCGCAGGCATCTACGCTCAGGTGCTGGGTGTCGAGCGGGTCGGCGTCGACGACTCGTTCTTCGACCTCGGCGGCGATTCGCTTTCCGCGATGAGACTCGTCGCCGCGATCAATGCCGCCCTCGACGCACAACTCGCCGTGCGAACCGTGTTCTACGCACCCTCGGTGCGGAGCTTGAGCCGGCAATTGGGCCGGGCAGACAACGATTTGGAAGTCGTTCCCGCAGAGGTGTTCAAGGAAGCTCCGGGTATTCCGCTTGTCTGTGTGCACGACGGGCTCGGACTGAGCTGGTCCTATCGGACCCTCGGCGGGTATCTGGATTGCCCGATCATCGGCATCAACCAAGTGCCGCAGGACGGCGAGCCTGACCCCCAGTCAATTCGTGCCATGGCTGCCAGCTATGCCGACAGAATCCAATCCGTTTATCCGGCAGACACTTACAACATCCTCGGCTGGTCCTTCGGTGGCGTCGTCGCCCACGAACTCGCGGTGGAACTTCGCCGCCGCGGGTGCGTTGTCCAGCGCCTGGTGCTGCTCGACCCCGCTTTCAGCACCGGCCTGATCATCGCCGCCGCAAACAGGGAGCTGGACCAAGGTCAGGTGCTCGAACACATCCTCCGCACCAACCGGGTCGACATGCCGGTGCTGTCGGGCCCTCTCACCTACGAACGGGCGCAAGAGATCTTGGCGCAACGGGGTGCCGTGGAGTTCCCGCTGCCGCCGAGGGAGCTGCTCGAGTTGATGGTGCGCAGCGTCAACGCCAACCGGAAGCGTCTCCGTGGGTACACACCCGATGTATTCGACGGAGACATGGTCATCTTCTCAGCCGCAAGAAGTCGAGCGACTCACGATGGTGGACCCCCCCTGATGTCCCGGCTTGGCGGACTGCGGACGCGGATCGCAGGCCGGCGCACGTCGCGGAAATGGCGCAATCATGTCCGCGGTGACGTGACGACGTATCCGGTCGACTGCGCGCACCACGACATGCTGAACCCCGCGTCGCTACGCTTGTACGGCGAACAGCTCAGGCGTTCAATGGATTAGGCGCTGGAACCCGTCGTCTCGATAAAGCTGGACACATGCCGCGCGTCTGACTTTGCCGCTCGTTGTGATGGGTATCGAGCCCGGCACGACCAGCACGACGTCTTGGACAGCCACGCCGTGTGCGTTGGATATCGCGGAGGTGACCTGCTCCTCGATGTTGCGGAGATTCTCGCTGACCTCCTCATCGGACTCGCCGCGCTTCTTGACCTCGACGATCACGACGAGCTTCTCCGTCGCTTCATCCACGACGGCGACGGCCGCGACCCGGCCTCTCGAAATCTCTTGGACCGTGGCCTCGATGTCGTCGGGATAGTGATTGCGGCCACGCACGATCAAGAGGTCCTTGATCCTGCCGACGATGAACAGTTCCCCTTCTGAGAAGAAGCCGAGGTCTCCCGTTCTCAGCCATCGATCTTGGGGTGTGCCAGGCGTGGGAGCGTTCAGTGTTGCACCGAAGGTCTGCTCGGTCTCGGCCGCCCTGAGCCAGTAACCGGCACTGACGTTTTCGCCGTGTACCCAGAGCTCACCGACTGTGCCCGCGGGCGCTTCGGTCGCGGTTTCGGGATCGACGATTCGTACCATCGGCGACCGCGGCTTGCCGTAACTCACCAACGGCGTACCGGTATCGCTTCGAATCGCCTGACCGGCCCCAAGTTTCGCTGGCTCGAAGGGGACGAAATCCGGCGGTTGGCCAGGCGCGTTGGTGGCGACGAACACCGTCGCCTCTGCCAGTCCGTAGGAGGGGCGTATCGCCGACTCGGGAAAGTTGAATGGTGCGAACCGCTGGTTGAAGCGTCTGATCGTGATCGGGTTCACCCGTTCGGCCCCGCAATTGATGAACGAGACGTCGCCCAGGTCGAGGCCCGCCATGTCCTCGTCTGTCGTGCGTGCGGCCGTGAGAGTGAACGCGAAATTCGGTGCCGCGGAGAGTACCTGCGGATTACGCGCGAGCATCTGCATCCACCGGGCTGGTCGTTGCAGGAAGGCGATAGGACTCGTGATCATCGATGGCCAGCCACCGAAAATGCCGGTGCACACCCCACACATCAATCCCATGTCGTGGTAGAACGGCAGCCACGAGACAGTCGACTTGGGCATCGGGTTGTCGGCGACATAGTTCGCGACCATCTGTTCCCAATTGGCCGACAGATTGCGGTAGGAGATCACCACGCCGGCGGGTGTGCGCGTAGAACCAGAGGTGTACTGAAGATACGCAATGTCCGGATAGTCGTGCCGCCGCGCGCTGGACCCTCGGCGAGTATCGAGGTCAAGCGAATCGATTTCGAGGATCGAAGGGGCGATATCAACTCCCGCGGCCTCTGCATAGGGGACGACACTGTCGACGACGGAGGAGGTGGTGAGAAGGGCCGTCGGCGACGCATCCCGCAAAACCGCGGTGACCCGTTGATCGTGGACCCCGACTGCCGGGACCGACAGCGGAACCGCAATGCGTCCCGCTTCCAACGCCCCCAGGAACGCCACGATGTAGTCGAGCCCTTGCGGCGCCAGAATGACGGCACGATCACCGGTCGAGCCGCACGCGTCGAGTTCCTGCGCCAGGTTGGTCACCCGCCTGCTCAACTGTGCCCACGTCAGGCTCTCGGCAACGCCTTGCCAGTCCGTGTCGAAATCGAGAAAGGTGAACGCCGTGTCATTGGGCTGAAGGCTTGCGCGTTCGCGCAGGACGACGCGTATCGAAGGTCCAACCACAGGCACCCCCTGTCGCAGCCAACCAACGCCACCACCGTGTGTCGAACCTAGAGTAACCAGCTCGCCCGTTGCCGTGTTTACGTCAACCCAGCCGGGAAGGCGTCCCATCGCGTCGCGGATCTTCTTGACATGCTCACCATTGATCTGCCCGGCCGCCTGCGCCGCGGCGGTGGCGTCCAGCCGCGGCGCCAACGGTTGACCGGTCAACGCCCGCCGCGCGGCCATCGCCACCAGAACCGCGGTCGTCATGTCTTGAGTCAAGAAGGTGGCAGGGTTTTGCTGTCGAGGTAGGCCTGTTTTGGGGTGCGGTCGGCCAGGGCTTGGTGTGGTCGGATGGTGTTGTAGATGATGCGGAATCGATGGGTTTCCATGTCGAGTGCGTCGCCGTCGCCGATGTAGCCGCGGAAGAGATGCTCGTATTTCAGGGTTTCGAAGAATCGCTCGATGACGCCGTTGGTTTGTGGTGATTTGATGCGTGTGCGGATGTGGCGCAGGAGCGGATCATGGCCGGTGAACAGGGTGTGGAAGTCTTTACCCCGGTAGCAGGGACCGTTGTCGGACACGATCGCAATCGGTGCAGGGCGTGGCCGATGACGTTGTCCTCGGCGTCAAGGACCTCCATTTCGCCGCGGTCGACTCGCAGGTCGGTGAGGTTCAAGATGCGGGTGGCTTCCTCGACGGCCAACCGAATGCAGTGCACGGCGTCGCGGCCGCGGCTGGTGGGCGTGACGGTGATGGCCAGGCAGTATTTGGTGACGTAGTCGATGACGGCACTAATTCGCCAGATCCCGCCGTGGGCGGTCTCGAACTCGGAGAAGTCGGTCTGCCACACCCGGTTGCGCTCAGTCGGCGGATCGTGAAATACCCGGCGGCGCAACGCAGCCCAAGACTTTCGATCGGCCCGAAAGCCCTGGGGTAACAGCAGGCCACGCCGCCGCAGCGCGCGTTGCACCGACGAGTTGGTTACGTCGTGACCATCAGCGCGCATCAGTGCGGCGATCTTGCGGTAGCCCCAGGCCGGCCACGCCTCGGCGTACTTCGCCGCGATCGCTTCGATCCGGTCGACGACCGGCGCCGGCCAAGGCCCCTTGGCCGGGTCACCAGCGCGCAGTCGGGCCAGCCGGCGGCGATAGGTCCGCTCGGCGATGCCGGCCAATGGCGCGAACCTCGAAACCGGCAGACCTGCTGCTTCTCTTAGGGTTTCGAGGTCCTGGAAGGGACCTGATCGGCCAAAGCTGCACCGCGCTGCCAGATCCGCAGCTGCACCGTGGCTTCGGCCAGCGCGAGTTTGAGCTGCTCGTTTTCCATCCGCAGCCGACGCTGCTCAGGGCTACCCGCGCCATGCGCGGCGCCGCTGGGCACCTCCTGCAAGCGTTGGGCCCCAGCCTCAAGGAACTGATGCTTCCACTTCGTCACCTGAGTCGAGGCCACCCCACACCGCCGGGCCGCCTCAGCACAGGTCATCTCACCGGCTAGAACAGCCAGCACCAACCGGGTCTTCTCCTCGGCAGCAATCTTTGTTCGTCGCGATCTGACCATGACCCACTCAACCTCCTCAACATCAGCCGCGTATGCACAACGCGACCCTGCCAAGAAGTTTGAGTCAGTGGAGTCAACATGATTCGAACATACATTCGAGCACCGACAGCCAAACCTGAGATGTGACAACAGAAACCAAAGTGACGCAACGGGTTTGAGTGAAGTTGTGCGGCGGAGACCCCAAAAAGGCGCGAGCAAACAACTTCTGTCGTTGACGGCGGCGTAACAATCCCGGAACGCGACGTTCCTACTGTGGGCCGGTCACGGTCCGCAAAGAGTGCGGGCAAGAGCGATAGGAAGTTTCCAGTGAGCGGAAATGCAGTGCGTCTGCAGGCGATCAACAATGTCGAGGCGTACGTGCCTCCAGCGATCAGCTTCGTGCCCGGCGAAGAACCGGGTGCGATCTTCGGCTCGAACGTCTTCACCATGGCCGAGATGCGGCTGCGGTTGCCCAAGTCGGTGTACAAATCCGTCGTCGCCACCATCGAGAAGGGCGCGAAGCTGGATCCTGCGGTCGCGGACTCGGTCGCGTCGGCGATGAAGGACTGGGCGCTGTCGAAGGGTGCCACGCACTACGCCCACGTCTTCTACCCGATGACCGGGCTGACGGCTGAGAAGCACGACAGCTTCCTCGAGCCGGTCTCCGATGGCCAGACGCTTGCGGAGTTCGCGGGTAAGACGCTGATCCAGGGGGAGCCGGATGCTTCCAGCTTTCCGTCCGGCGGCCTGCGCAGCACGTTCGAGGCCCGCGGCTACACGGGTTGGGACGTCACCAGCCCGGCGTACATCCTGGAGAACCCGAACGGCAACACACTGTGTATCCCGACGGTGTTCGTGTCGATGACCGGCGAGGCGCTGGACTTCAAGACTCCGCTGCTGCGCAGCCAGCAGGCGATGGGTGCCCACGCCGAGCGGATCCTGAAGCTGTTCGGCCACGACAACGTGGCGAAGATCGTCGCGTTCTGCGGCCCGGAGCAGGAGTACTTCCTGGTCGACAGGCACTTCTTCTTGGCGCGACCCGACCTGGTCAACGCGGGCCGCACGTTGTTCGGTGCGAAGCCACCGAAGGGCCAGGAGTTAGACGACCACTACTTCGGTGCGGTACCGGAGCGGGTGCTGGGCTTCATGATGGATACCGAGCGCGAACTGTTCAAGCTCGGCATCCCGGCCAAGACCCGGCACAACGAGGTTGCGCCAGGACAATTCGAGATCGCCCCGATGTTCGAGCGCGGCAACGTCGCCTCGGATCACCAGCAGCTGTTGATGACCGTCTTCAAGACGATCGCCAAGAAGCACGGCATGGAGTGCTTGTTCCATGAGAAGCCGTTCGCCGGCGTCAACGGGTCGGGCAAGCACGTGAACTTCTCGCTGGGCAATGCGGACCTGGGATCGCTGCTCGTGCCTGGCGATACCCCGCACGAGAACGCACAGTTCCTGGTGTTCTGTGCCGCGGTGATCCGCGCTGTCCACAAATACGCGGGCCTGCTTCGGGTTTCGGTGGCGTCGGCCACCAACGACCACCGTCTCGGCGCCAACGAGGCACCGCCGGCCATCATCTCGATCTTCCTGGGCGATCAGCTGGCCGACGTGTTCGAGCAGATCGCCAAGGGCGCGGCGACGTCGTCAAAGGGCAAGGGCAGCATGATCATCGGCTGCGACACACTGCCGGTGTTGCCGACCGATGCGGGTGACCGAAACCGCACCAGCCCGTTTGCCTTCACCGGAAACCGGTTCGAGTTCCGCGCGCCGGGATCGAGTCAGACGGTGGCGGTGCCGATGATCATGCTCAACACGATCATGGCCGAGGCGCTCGACTATATGGCGACGATCCTGGAGAAGGCCGTCGAGGGCGGCGAGGACTTCGACGAGGCCGTCCAGAAGCTGCTGACCGACATCATCACCGAGCACGGTGCGGTGGTGTTCAACGGTGACGGTTATTCGGAGAACTGGCAGATCGAGGCCGCCGAACGGGGCCTGCCGAACCTGAAGACCACGCTGGATGCACTGCCCGAGCTGATCAAGCCCGAATCCATCGAGCTGTTCGAGAAGTACGCCGTGTTCAACGAGCGCGAGCTGCACAGCCGCTACGAGGTCCGCCTCGAGATGTACGCACTGACCATCGGTGTGGAGGCCAAACTCGCGCTGGAACTCGGGTCGACGGTCATTCTGCCTGCGGCCGTCCGTTACCAAACCGAGCTGGCGCAGAACGTCGCCGCGCTCAAGGCTGCTGGTGTCGAGCCGGACTTGACCCTGCTTCAGGACGTCAGCACGCCGATCTCGGAGCTGACGGCGGCGCTGGCGGCGCTGAAGGCGGGACTGGCCGAACACGGTGGAGACTCCGCCGCCGAGGAAGCCGCCCACGCGCAGAGCCTGTTACCGAAGATGGACGCGGTTCGTGCCGCCGCCGACACGCTGGAAAGCATTGTGGCCGACGATCTCTGGCCGCTGCCGACCTACCAGGAGATGCTCTACATCCTGTGAGACTCGCCGAGTGTGGGGGTCCAGTCCGAGCCACTCGGGCATTGGTAACCGCAACCCCCACACTCGGCGACCAACCGGACAGGCGCGTCAGGCTAGAGCCAGGAAGAGCTTCTCGAGTTCTGCCTCACTCATCGGCGGGTCGCCATCGGCGGTAGCCCCCGTGACGCATTCACGTAGGCCGGTGGCAACGATTTTGAAGCCTGCACGGTCGAGGGCCTTGGACACCGCGGCCAGCTGCGTCACCACGTCTTTGCATTCGCGGCCGTCCTCGATCATCGCGATCACCCCGGCCAGTTGCCCTTGGGCGCGCCGGAGCCTGTTAAGCACTGCGGCGATGCTGTCTTGATCACCCACCATTGAAGTGCCCTTTCATTCGCGTGAATCGGTTCATTTCATCGTACCCTCCGGGGTATACCGCGGCTGGTCGCGCGTCAGCCTGTCGCCAGCCCTATTCGGCTCCCGCCGGCGAGTCGGCGCAGTGGACAGAAATCCTGTCGGGTGCATGCGAGGTAGAGCGCACCGGCGACGGCCGTAGATACCGCAGCGCCGACACCCACGGCGAGGTGGATTTCTTGGGCCAGGATGACCGAGGACATCGCCAGGACGAACCAGCCGAACGCCTTACGTAATGCATCGGGGTTGACCCTTGCCGTCAGTCGTGCGCCGACCAGCGCACCGACCACTGCCGCGGCGGTGACCATCAGCGCCGCAGTCCAGTCGATCTGAACGCTCGACAGGTAGCCACCCAGTCCTGCGAAAGACTTCATCGCGATCACAACCAACGAGGTGCCCACGGCCACCGGCATCGGCAATCCTCCGAGGAGCGCCAGGGCCGGCACGACAAGGAACCCGCCGCCGGCGCCGACGAGCCCCGTCACCAACCCAACGCCGAGGCCTTCGGCAACGACCTTGACGACTGGAATGCGACGCGGGGCATCGGATTCCGCAATGTTCTTCCGCCCACGAAGCATGGCTACCGCGGTGGCGATCATCATCAGCGCGAACCCGATGAGTAGTACTGAGCCCGGAATGAAGCGGGCCAGGACCCCGCCCAGGTAGGCGCCGGCCATGCCCGCGGCGCCGAATATCAGGCCCGTTCGCCACTGGACGCGGCCGGCGCGTGCGTGCGAGACGGCGCCGACCGCACTGGTGACGCCGACCACCAACAACGACGTTGCGATGGCCTGTTTGGCGTCCATGCCCGCGACGTAGGCGAGCAGGGGGACGGTCAGGATCGAGCCGCCACCGCCGAGCAGACCCAGTGCGATGCCGACGAAGACCGCGAGCGCAACCGTCACGGCAATCATGTCGGCTACCCGACCTTCTGGTCTGGTGACCCGACGAGCTGCGCCACGACGGTCTGGGCGTCACAAGTGGCTCCACGGTTGTAGGGCAGCTTCGACAGCAGCATGCCCATGGCGCAGGTGTTGGACAACGCCGCGAAGGCGAGCCCGCCGCCGACGCCGCCGGCCAGCCACTTGAGCTTGGGGGCGGCAATGCTGCCGAGGATGCTTGTCAGCACGAGAGAGCCGGCGACAAGGCGCACCTGGCGCTCGAGGTCCCAGCGCTGCGCGCCGCGGTTGACCGCGAAACCCTTTGCTTCCCAGGCGGTGATGCCGCCGTCGAGGATGTGCACATTGTCGAGGCCCGCTGTGCGCAGGGTCTCCTCGGCCTGTGCGGCGCGTTGACCCGAGCGGCATACCAGCACGACATCTTCGTCGAGGTGCCTGATGATCTCGTCGCGGTGTTCGCGCAGCAGGTCCAGCGGAACGTTGTAGGCGCCTGCGATGTGCGCGGTCTCGAACTCGCCCGGGGTTCGGACATCGAGAACCCGCGGCGGCGCAGCCGAAGTGAGGCGTTCGCTGAGGTCTTGCGAATCGATGGTGGTGGGAGCGGTCATGGTGTTCAGCGTCCTTCCGGCTAGCCGGCAGTGACCAAAGCCTCTAGGACTCTTGATACCGCCGGGGGTATCTTTAGTCATCATGGTAGACATACCCCCACGGGTATTGTCAAGCAGGGAATAAGATACCCCCTAGGGTACTTGACATACCCATAGGGGTATATGTCAGGATGGCTCTACCCGCAACGGAACGAAAGGACTCGCGCCATGAAATTCGTCCAGTACTACCTGGATTGTCTGTCCCACGCCTCATACCTGGTGGGCGACGAAACAACAGGCCGCGCAGTCGTCGTCGACCCGCAACGCGACATCGCTGAATACCTGGCCGACGCCAAGGAACTGGGTCTGACGATCGAACTCGTCATCGAGACCCACTTCCACGCCGACTTCCTGTCCGGCCACCTCGAGTTGGCCAAGGCAACAGGCGCGAAGATCGTGTTCTCCTCCGTCGCGGAAACCGAGTTCGAGTCGATGGGGGTGGCCGACGGTGAACGCTATTCACTCGGTGACGTCACACTCGAGTTCCGGCACACCCCGGGCCACACGCCAGAGTCGATGTCGATCGTGGTCTATGAGCACGCCGACGACGAGATTCCGTACGGCGTCCTCACCGGCGACGCTCTCTTCATCGGCGACGTCGGCCGCCCGGACCTGCTGGCCTCGATCGGCTTCACCCGCGAGGAACTGGCGGACAAGCTCTACGACTCGCTGCACAACAAATTGATGACGCTGCCTGACGCCACCCGGGTCTATCCCGCCCATGGGGCGGGCTCCGCGTGCGGTAAGAACCTCTCGACCGACCTGTGGTCGACGATGGGTGACCAGAAGGCGACCAATTACGCACTGCGGGCTCCCGACAAGGCGACCTTCATGAGCCTCGTCACCGAAGGTCAGCCGCCCGCGCCGGGCTACTTCGTCTACGACGCGATCCTCAACCGCAAGGACCGCGAACTGCTCGATGAAACCAAGATGCCGGCGGAGATGACTTACGAGCAGGTCCGCAGGGCGATCGACAACGGCGCCGTCCTGGTCGACGGACGGACCCCCGAAGAGTTCGCCCTGGGCCACTTGCGTGGCGCGATCAACATCGGACTCGAAGGCCGTTACGCCGAATTCGCCGGATCGGTGCTGCCGTCCGACGTCGACATCGTCCTGTTCACCGAACCCGGCCAGGAGCTCGAAGGCAAGAACCGGCTTGCCCGGATCGGGTTCGACCGGGTGATCGGCTACGTGGCTGACCCGTTCGAGGTGATGCTCTCGCACCAGGACGACGTTCAGGTGGCCTCTCGATTGACCGCGAAGACGTTCGACCAACGGGCATCTGAGCTCACCGACCTGCAGATCGTGGACGTCCGCAACCCGGGCGAGGTCGAGGCAGGCACGATCCCGAACGCGATCCCGATCCCGGTGGGCCAGTTGCCTACTCGGCTGGACGAGCTCGACGCCACCAAGCCGACCGTCGTCTACTGCGCAGGAGGCTACCGGTCGTCGGTCGCGGCGAGCCTGCTGCGGCACAACGGCTTCACCGACGTCAGCGACATCCTGGGAGGTTTCGGCGCCTGGGACGAATCCCACCAGAACGCCTGAGCAACAAGGAGACGAACACCATGACCACCACCGCCAAGCACCAGATCCTGATCGTCGGCGGCGGAACCGCGGGCATCACCGTCGCGGCCCGCTTGTTGCGCAAGGGCTACCGCGACGTCGCGGTGATCGAGCCGTCGCGCACGCATTACTACCAGCCGCTGTGGACGCTGGTGGGCGGCGGGCAGGCGAAGGCCTCGACCACCGAGCGTGCCGAGTCATCGGTCATGCCGAAGGGTGCGACATGGATCAAGAAGGCCGCCAAAGCCTTCGATCCAGAGAACAACACGGTCACATGTGCGGACGGAGCCACCTACGGCTACGACGTGCTCGTGGTCTGTCCCGGCATTCAGCTCGACTGGAAGGCCACCGAAGGATTGGAGGAAGCCCTGGGCCGCGACGGGGTGTCGTCGAACTACCGGTTCGACCTGGCGCCGCGTACCTGGGACTTCATCCGCACACTGAGGTCGGGCACCGCAGTCTTCACGGTGCCCTCCGGGGCGATCAAGTGCGCGGGCGCCCCGCAGAAGATCGCGTACCTGGCGGCTGACTACTGGCGAAAACAAGGCGTGCTCAAAGACATCGACGTCCACCTGGTCATGCCGGGACCGCGGCCCTTTGGCATCCCCGCGATCGCCGACAGCCTCGATGCGGTCATCGCCGACTACGGGATCCATCTGCACAGCAGCGCCGAGGTGACCTCCGTCGACGCAGCGTCGCACAAGGTCGGCATCACCAGCGTCGGCCCCGGCGGCACCGACACGATGCTGCCCTACGACGTGTTGCACGCCGTCCCGCAGCAGTCGGCGCCGGACTGGATCAAATCCAGCCCGCTGTCGACGGGCGACGCGGCGGGCTACGTCGAGATCGACAAGCACACCATGCAGCATGTGCGCTACGCCAACGTGTTCAGCCTTGGTGACGCAGGCTCGTCGCCGAACTCGAAGACGGGCGCCGCAATTCGCAAGCAGGCCCCGGTCGTGGTCGAGAACGTCGACTCGTTCCTGAAGAACCCGCCGCTGCAGGCGTCGTACGACGGTTACTCGTCGTGCCCCATCGTCACCTCTTCACACGCGATGCTGCTCGCCGAGTTCGACTACGACCTGAACCTCGAACCCTCGTTCCCGATACTCGACCCGACGAAGCCACACCGGGCGTACTGGTACCTCAAGAAGTACGGGCTCCCGTTCATGTACTGGAACCTGATGCTCAAGGGCCTTGCCTAGCAATTCAACTGTGCCACTTGTAAAGACGAAAAGAACGGACACTGCAATGACTATCAAGAATCTATCCGGAGCCGACTTCGAGTCCACGATCACCGACAACCCGATCGTGTTGATCGACTTCTGGGCCTCGTGGTGCGGACCGTGCCGATCCTTCGCCCCGGTCTTCGACCGCTCGGCACAGTCGCATCCCGACGTCGTGCACGCCAAGGTCGACACCGAAGCGGAAGGGCAACTTGCCGCGGCGTTGGAGATCCAGTCGATCCCGACCGTCATGGCCTTCCGTGACGGCGTGCTCGTCTACCGCCAGCCGGGCGCCCTGCCTGCGGCCGCGCTCGAGGACCTGATCACCCGGGTCAAGGCGCTCGACATGTCCGAGGTCCGCGCCAAGATCGCCGCGACGAGGCCCTGATCCACAAAGGAGATCCGTAGAAATGTGCTATCCCGAGAAGTGCCCCCGCTGCGGAAAGACGGGCTGGGCCGGCTGCGGTCAACACGTCGACGAGGTGATGCGCGCGGTGCCCGCGGCTCAACGATGCACCTGCGACGGCGATTCCGCGTTCAAGCCCAGATCCACCATCACCACCTCGCCAATTCACCGCCGACCAAGGTAGAGGAACCGACATGACCACCATCGAGACACCTGCTCCCGTGACCACAATGCCGCGCATCGGTGATCCGGCCCCGGCCTTCACCGCCCAAACCACCCAGGGCGAAATCAACTTCCCCGCCGACTATGCGGGCAAGTGGGTCATCTTCTTCTCCCACCCAGCCGACTTCACCCCGGTCTGCACCAGCGAGTTCATGACGTTCGCCACGATGCAGGAGCAGTTCGCCGCCTACCACACCGAACTCGTCGGCCTGTCGGTCGACGGGCTCTACAGCCACATCGCTTGGCTGCGGACCATCAAGGAGAAGATCTCCTACCGCGACATGAAGGACGTCGAGGTCACCTTCCCGCTGATCGAGGACGTCTCGATGGAGGTCGCCCGCAAGTACGGGATGATCATGCCGGGCGAGGATTCGACCAAGGCCGTGCGCGCGGTGTTCGTCATCGACCCCAAGGGCACGATTCGGGCCGTCATCTACTACCCGCTGAGCCTGGGCCGCAACTTTGACGAGTTGTTGCGCGTCATCCAGGCTCTGCAGACGGCCGACCACTTCTCGGTCGCAACACCGGCCGACTGGCGCCCGGGCGACCGGGTCATCGTGCCGCCTGCCGGCTCTTGCGGCACTGCCAAAGAGCGGATGGACGGTCATGTTGACGGCGTCGAGTGCGAGGACTGGTTCTTCTGTACCAAGGAGATCTCCGCGCAGGATGTCGAGTCCGCCATCCGGGGTAATCAATAGGGCAGGCTGGACATCGAATACCCCCATGGGTAACCTGGGTCCAGGCAGTGAAAGGAGGCAAACATGGCGCTGGCCATATCGACCACGCTGCGGGCATCGTTCGAGGACGCGGTAGCGATGACCCGAAAGGCGCTTTCCGACCAGGGGTTTGGAGTTCTCACCGAGATCGATGTTAAGTCCACGTTGAAAGAAAAGTTGGGCGAAGACATGGAGAACTATCTGATTCTCGGGGCGTGCAACCCGCCACTGGCACACCGCGCGGTCAACGTCGATCGAAAGATCGGGTTGTTGTTGCCGTGCAACGTGGTGGTTCGCTCGGATCCTGCTCACGAGGGCTCCGTGATCGTCGACGCGATGGACCCCCAGATCATGGTTCAGGTGGCTGACGAGCCGGGCCTGCGTGAGGTCGCCGACGACGCCGCCGCAAAGCTGCACGCCGCGATCGACGCGCTGTCCCAGACCGCGCCCGCGAAATAATCGGGCCCCGCGATGTGCGGGCGAAGGTCTAAAAAGTGAACATCGGAATCGCCCTCGCGCTCGGCGCCGTGATCGGTGTCTTGTTGGGTTTGCTCGGCGGTGGCGGATCCATCCTTGCGGTACCGGCACTGGTCTACGTGCTGGGCCTCGGTGTCGAACAGGCGATTCCGATGTCGCTGATAGTGATCGGCATCGCCTCCGCGGTAGGTGCGTTACCCAAGATCCGGGCACACCAGGTGCAGTGGCGACTGGCAGGAATCTTCGCGGCTGCCGGTATCCCGGCCACGTTCATCGGAACCGCGATCGGCAAGCATCTGCCGCAGTCGGTCCTACTGATCGGCTTTGCCTTGGTGATGTTCGTGGCCGGAGTTCGGATGCTGAAGGATGCGGGGGACACCGGAACCGCCTGCAGTGTGGGTGAATCCGGAATCAACTGGCGCCGCTGCGCCCCGCGGTCGATCCCCGCCGGATTCGCCGTTGGTCTGTTGACAGGGCTGTTCGGTGTCGGGGGTGGCTTCCTGATCATCCCGGCGTTGGTGCTGATGCTCGGTGTGGAGATGCCGATCGCCATCGGCACGTCACTCCTCATCATCGTCGCCAATTCCGCCGCCGGTGTGATTTCCCATCTGGGCGGGGCCGGCATCGACTGGTCGATCACTGCCGCGTTCGTCGGCACCGCGATTGTCGGCTCGCTCGTCGCCGGTCATTTCGGCACCAAGCTGGAAACGGCCCGACTCCAGCGCTGGTTCGCTTACCTCGTGTTTGTTGTGGCGGCCTACGTGCTGCTGGACACCATCGTTCTTCGCTGAGACCTCTGAAAGGAGATCCCATGAAAATATCCATCATCGAAACCTCTGGGCTGGGCGACCGCAGCTATCTGGTCGACCAAGGTGACACTGCCGTCGTCATCGACCCCCAGCGGGACATCGACCGAGTCCTGTCGCTGGCCCGCGACCGCGGGGTGACGATCACCCATGTGGTGGAGACCCATATCCACAATGACTACGTCACCGGCGGACTGGAGTTGGCGCGCACTGTCGGGGCGGAGTACGTGGTTCCCGCCGGTGACGACGTCGCCTACGACCGCAGGCCCGTCCGCGACGGCGACGTCGTCGATGCCGGGCCAATTCAGTTGCAGGTCATGCATACTCCGGGCCACACTCACCACCACGTCAGTTATGTGTTGCGCGACAAGACAGGGAACGTCCACGGTGTGTTCACCGGCGGATCGATGCTGCACGGCACCACCGGTCGCACCGACCTGCTTGGTGCCGAACACACCGACGCGCTGACCCATGCGCAATTCCACTCGGTGCGGCGCCTCGCAGATGAGTTGCCAGCCGAGACAAAGGTGTTCCCGACCCATGGGTTCGGCAGCTTCTGTTCCGCCACACCGGCGAGTGGTGACGACTCCACCATCGCCGACGAGTTGGTCACCAACCCGGCGTTGACCCAAGACGAGCAGACCTACGTCAACGATTTGCTCGCGGGACTCACCGACTACCCCGCCTACTACGCGCACATGGGTGTCATCAACAAGGCCGGGCCAGCGCCGGTGGACCTGTCGTTGCCCGACCCGGTAGACCCTGACGAACTGCGTGAGCGCATCGAGGCAGGAGAATGGGTTGTCGACCTGCGCAACCGCACCGCGTTCGCTGCCGGTCATCTCGCCGGCACCCGTGGCTTCGAGCTGTCGGACTCCTTCGTCGCCTACCTGGGCTGGCTATATGACTGGGGCGAACCACTCACCTTGATAGGTGAGAGCACCGACCAGATTGCCGAGGCCAGAAGGGAACTCGTGCGTATTGGTATCGACGAGCTCGAAGGTGCGGCGGTCGGGGAAGTCGGCAGCCTGAGCGCCGGGGCCGAGCTGCGCTCCTACCGCGTCGCGTCCTTCACCGACCTCGCCGAAGCCGTCGAATCCGCCGACCTCACCATCCTCGATGTCCGCCAGCAACCGGAATTCGAAAGCGGCCACATCCCCGGCGCGGTGAACATACCGCTGCACAAGCTCATCGAGCGGATGTCCGACGTGCCCGAAGGCGAGGTCTGGGTGCACTGCGCATCGGGCTACCGGTCCTCGATCGCGGCCTCCTTGATCGACCGGCCGGGGCGCACCGTCGTGCTCGTCGACGACGAGTACGAAAACGCCGAGAAGCTCCAACTCACCACCTGATCGTCCAGTCAGGTGGTGTGGCCGTCGGCAACAGTCAGTGCCGCGTCGAGCATGCGCAGCCCGTCCGCCACCTCCGCGTCGCTGACGTTGCACGGCGGCACCGCGTGGATACGGTTGAAGTTCGCGAAGGGGAGCAGACCATTGGCCTTGCACGTCGCGAGCGTTTCGCCCATCGCGGGGCTCGACCCGCCGTACGGCGCCAATGGTTCGCGGGTCTGCCGGTTGGTGACGAGCTCGATCGCCCAGAACACACCGAGGCCGCGCACCTCGCCGACCGACGGGTGCTTGGCCGCCAGCTCACGCAGGCCCGGGCCGAGCACGTCGCCGCCGATGCGCGCGGCGTTGCCGACCATGCCCTCGTCCTTCATCGCGTTGATGGTGGCGACCGCGCAGGCTGTCGCCAGCGGATGACCCGAGTAGGTCAGGCCGCCCGGATAGGGACGGTCGGCGAACGTCTTGGCGATCGACTCGTTGATCGCCACACCACCGAGCGGGACGTAGCCTGACGTGACCCCCTTGGCGAACGTGATGAGATCGGGCACGACGTCGAAATGCTGGATGGCGAACCACTTTCCGGTGCGCCCGAAGCCCGCCATCACTTCGTCAGCGATGAAGACGATGCCGTAACGGTCACAAATCTCGCGGACACCCTTCAGGTAGCCGGGTGGCGGCACCATGATGCCCGCGGTGCCGGGCACCGATTCCAGGATCAGGGCCGCGAACGACAGCGGGTTCTCCATCTGGATCAGCCGCTCGAGGTGTTCGAGTGCTCGCTGCGTCTCTTGCTCCTCGTTGTCCGAATGGAACGAGGAGCGGTACAGGAACGGCCCGTTGAAGTGCACGACACCGCTGGTGCCGTAGTCATTGGGCCACCGGCGTGGGTCGCCGGTCAGGTTCACCGCGGTATCGGTGCCACCGTGGTAGGAGCGATAGCGGGCCAGCACCTTGTACCGGCCGGTGTGCAGCCGGGCCATGCGAACGGCGTGTTCGACGGCGTCGGCGCCGCCGTTGGTGAAGAACACCCGGTTGAGATCGCCGGGCGTCCGTTCCGCGATGAGCCGTGCGGCCTCCGAGCGGGCGGCATTGACGTGCGCGGGCGCGACGGTACACAGCTTTGCGGCCTGTTCGGCAATGGCGGCAATGACTTTCGGGTGCTGGTGACCGATGTTCGTGTTGACCATTTGCGACGAGAAGTCCAGCAGTTTGTTGCCGTCACCATCCCATACGTAGGAGCCTTGTGCGGCGAGCACGGTCATCGGCTTCAGTGCGGCCTGCGCCGACCATGAGTGGAAGACGTGGGCGCGGTCGAGTTCGTGTGCGCGCACGCCCTCGGCGATCGCCGTGGCAAGGTCCTGCCCGTTGGGTAGCTGTTGCGGCGCGGTGGACCCTGTCATGGCTGTGCCTGTCTCTGTATCCCCGTGTGTATTGCGGGAAGCCTAGCCCGGCGCCTGCACCGAAAGTACGGTTGTTGACGGCCTTACTCGGACGATGCGTACAACAACCGTACGTTCGGCGTCATTGGCTACTGGTTCTGGGGAAAGCCCAACTCGATGCCGCCGTGGCTGGGGTCGAGCCAGCGGCTGGTGATCGCCTTCTGCCGGGTGAAGAACTGCACACCGTCCATCCCGTGCGCGTGGCTGTCGCCGAACAGCGACGCCTTCCATCCGCCAAAGCTGTAATACGCCATCGGCACCGGGATCGGCACGTTGATGCCGACCATCCCGACCTGGACCTCGTTCTGGAAGCGCCGCGCGGCCCCGCCGTCGTTGGTGAAGATCGCCGTGCCGTTGCCATACGGGTTGGAGTTCACCAGGTCCATTGCGTCGTCGTAGCTCTCGACGCGGATCACCGACAGCACCGGGCCGAAGATCTCGTCGGTGTAGACGCTCATCTCGGGGGTGACGTTGTCGATCAGGGTAGGGCCCAGCCAGAACCCGTCCTGTCCACCGTCGGCCTTGACGTTGCGGCCGTCGACGACGATCTTCGCGCCATCGGCCTCGCCGGCGTCGATGTAGGACGCCACCTTGTCGCGGTGGGCCTTGGTGACCAACGGTCCCATATCGGAATCCTTTGTGCCGTCCCCGGTCTTGATGCCTGCCGCGCGCTCGGCGATCTTGGCGACGAGGTCGTCGGCGATCGGTCCGACGGCGACGCACGCGGAGATCGCCATACAGCGTTCGCCTGCCGAACCGAAGCCCGCGTTGACCATCGCGTCGGCCGCCAGATCCAGATCTGCGTCCGGCAGGATGACGGCGTGGTTCTTCGCGCCGCCGAGGGCCTGCACACGCTTGTCGTGTGCGGTGCCGGTGGCGTAGACGTATTTCGCGATCGGCGTGGAGCCCACGAACGACACCGACTTGACCTTCGGATTGGTCAGTAGCTCGTCGACCGCTGTCTTGTCGCCCTGCAGTACGTTGAACACACCCGGCGGCAGACCGGCTTCGGCCCACAGTTCGGCAATCCACAGCGACGCGCTCGGGTCCTTCTCCGACGGCTTGAGCACGACAGTGTTGCCCGTCGCGATCGCGATGGGGAAGAACCACATCGGCACCATGGCGGGGAAGTTGAACGGGCTGATCACACCCACGACACCCAGCGGCTGGCGGATGGAGAAGACGTCGACCTTGGTCGACGCGTTCTCGGTGAAACCGCCCTTGAGTAGATGCGGTATACCGCAGGCGAACTCGACGACTTCCTGGCCCCGGCTGACCTCGCCGAGCGCATCGGAGACGACCTTGCCGTGCTCGCTGGTGATGATCTTCGCCAGCTCACCCTTGCGCGCGTTGAGCAGCTCGCGGAAGTTGAACAGGATCTGCGTGCGCTTGGCCAGCGAGGTATCGCGCCAGGCGGGGAATGCCTCGGCCGCAGCGTCGATCACCGTGCGCGCATCTTCGATGGTGGCCAGCGCCACCTCGCCGGTGACGGTTCCGGTGGCCGGATTGGTCACCGGGGCGGTGGCGGTGCTTGCGCCTGCGAAGGCCTCGTTGTTCATCCAGTGGCTGATGGTCTTGCTCATATTTATCTTTCCGTGAATTTGGAGACGTATTCGGTCATGGTCTTGAGTTGGTAGCGGGAGACGTCGTGGGCGGCCTCGTCTTCGGCGAACACCGACGACACCATCACGGTGTCCGGCCGGTCGTAGAAGCCGATGTCGGCCAGGGCGCCGAAAAAGTCGTCCCAGTCGATGTCGCCGTCGCCGATTTTCAGGTGCTGGTGCACCCGCACCGGATTGCCCGGTGGATTCGTGATGTAGCGCAGGCCGTGGCTGCGGTGGTGGTCCATCGTGTCGGCGACGTGCACCAGTCGCAGGCGCTCACCGGCGGCGCGCATGATCTCCGTCATGTTGCCGCCCATGTGGAAGGCATGGCACGCCACGAAGACCATGCCAATGTTCGGCGAGTTGACGCCACGGATGATCCGGAGCGCTTCCATGCCGTCTTCGACGAAATCGTCTGGGTGCGGGTCGATTCGGACGTCGATGCCTTCGCGTTCGAAGATCGGTACGAGTTCTTCCATCGACCGGAAGAAGGCCCGCTCGGATTCCTCGGGTTTCTCGGGCCGGCCGGAGAACTCGGTGTTGATCACGTTGACCCCGAGATCGACGGTGATCTGCACGACGCGCTTCCAATTGCGCACTGCAGCTTCGCGGGCGTCCTCGTCGGGCCCCGACCACCGCAGCACCGGCAGCACCGACGCGATACCCACACCGGCATCGCTACATGCCTTGCGAAACTTCGCGACCAGATCATCGTCGGCGCGTGGATGATTGAAGAACGGGATGAAGTCCCGGTGCGGCGTCAGCTGCAGGTGCTCATAGCCCAACTCCGCGACCAGCTTCGGGAAGTCGAGCAGTTCGTAGTCGTGGTGGAACGGCGTGGGATCAAGTGCGATTTTCATGTCAGGCTCCGTTGATCGAGGCGCGGTCGACCATCGTGACCTCGACGGGCAGCCCGCTGTCGAGCGACTCGACGCCGGCCTCGCAGACAGCGGCGGCGGCATAGCCGTCCCATGCCGTCGGACCATCGACGTTGAAGCCTGAGCGCACCGCGTCGACCCAGCGCTGAAACTCGGTGTCGTAGGCCTGTCCGAACCGCTCCCGGAACCCGGGAGTGATCTGGCCGCCCCAATGGCCGGGGGCACTCTTGCGCACCAGCCCGACATCGAGTCCGATCATGGCACTGCCCTTTTCGGCCACCACCTCGGTGCGCACCTCGTAGGCCACCCCGGTCGTGACGAACAGTTCGACGTCCACGTGCTTGCCGGACACGGTGCGCATGATTGCGATCTGTGGATCGGCAAGCCCCTGTGGCGCAGCGGGGTTCGCCGCGGGCTTGACGATCTGGATGGACGCGATCTCCTCGTCGAACAGGAAGCGCGTGACGTCTACCTCGTGGACGAGGGAGTCACGCACCACCATGGCGCTATCGAACGTCGGGGGTACTGCCGGGTTGCGGTGCGCACAGTGCAGCACCAGGGCGCGGCCGAGTTCCCCGCCGTCCAGCAGTGCCTTCAGCCGGGCGTACTCGTGGTCGAAGCGGCGCATGAAACCTACCTGAATCAACCGCTTGCCCAGCTCGGCCTCGCGCTTCACGACGGCCAGCGAGGTTTCGATGTCGGTGGTCAGCGGCTTCTCGCACAGCACGGGTTTGCCGTGCTCCAGGCAGGCCAGCAGTTGTTTCTCGTGCGTCGGACCCGGCGTGGCGAGGACGACCGCGTCGACGTCCGGGTCGGCGATTGCGTTGAGCGGGTCGACGATGGCACGGCACCCTGGGATGTCTGCGGCGATCTGTTCGGCCTTCTCGGTGATGTAGTCGTTGACCACCGAGACGCGGGCCCCTGAAATCCTGCTGGTGAGGCGGGCGACGTGATCGGCGCCCATCACGCCGACCCCGAGGACGGCTACACGCAAGTCTGACACCGGTTCTCCTAGCTGAATTGAACGGTCGGGACGCCGCACGAACCCAGATAGGACCGGGTGCGCTGGGCTATGGGCAGGGGTGCGTCGACCTCGCAGGGGTACATGTCCTGCTCGACGATCGCGAACACGTCGATGCCGAGCTTCTCGATCTCGGCCAGCAGCGGCGGCATCTCCGGAATGCCAAGTGGTGGTTCGATCATCGCGCCGAGCTTGACGGCCTCGCCGAACGGAAGGTCCTCGGCCTCCACCTTCGCGCGCACCTCGGGGTCGACCTGCTTGAGGTGCAGGTAACCGATGCGCTCCGGGGCACGTCGGATGATCGCGATGTTGTCGCCGCCGCAGTAGCTGATGTGGCCGGTGTCCAGGCAGAGGTTGACGAACTCGCCGTCGGTGCCGTCGAGGAAGCGGTAGACGTTCTCCTCGGTATCGACGTGGCTGTCCGCGTGCGGGTGGTATTGGGCACGAACGCCGTACTTCTCGAACATCGCCCTACCGAGTTCGTTCATGCCCTCGGTCTTCTTGCGCCACTGTTCGGTCGTGAGGTTGCGGTCCTCGAGGACAGCCCCTGTCGACGGGTCGCGCCACATCTCCGGAATGACGACGACGTGCTTACCGCCGACTGCTGCGGTCAGCCGCGCGACGTCCTCGATCTGCCTCCACACTGCATTCCACGAATCGTCCTGGTGCAGATGCTCGAAGACGGTGCCCGCCGACAGCTTGAGGCTGCGCTTGGCCAACTCGTCCGACAACTGCTTCGGGTCGGTCGGCAGGTATCCGTAGGGTCCCAGTTCGATCCACTGGTAGCCGGACTCGGCGACCTCGTCGAGAAATCGGGTGTACGGCGTCTGGCCTGGATCGTCGGGGAACCATACGCCCCACGAGTCGGGTGCCGATCCAACAAGTATGGTGCTCAACGTCATTCGTCCTATCAGTCACTAGGCTTGATCAAGGGGCGTTGGATCTTTTTCCATTCGGCGTACTTCTCGTACGCCTCCTGGGTGGAAGTCAGGGTGGATACCTCGGATACCGGCACGTCCCACCAGGACTCGCTGTCCGGTGCGCCGATCAGAGGATCGGTTTCGACGTGGATCACCGTGGTGCGCTCGCTGGCTTTGGCCACCTTCACGGCGTCGGCGAACTCCGCGGCGGTACCGACCTTGATGACGTCGGCGCCCAGGCTGGCCGCATTCGCCGCGAGATCCACCGGCAACGTGTCGCCATCGAGACGGCCGTCGCTGGTGCGGTAACGGTACGCCGTACCGAAACGCTGAGATCCCAGTGCCTCCGACAGCGATCCGATCGATGCGAAGCCGTGGTTCTGCACCAGAACGACGATGACCTTGATGCCCTCCTGTACTGCGGTGACCAGCTCGGTGGCCATCATGAGGTAGGAGCCGTCGCCGACCATGACGAACACGTCGCGGGTTTCGTCGGCCATCCGCACCCCAAGGCCCCCCGCGACCTCGTAGCCCATGCAGGAGTAGCCGTACTCGACGTGGTATCCCTTCGGATCCCTTGTCCGCCAGAGCTTGTGCAGGTCACCCGGCATCGAGCCGGCGGCGCAGACGACGACGTCGCGTGGGTCGCTCAGCGTGTTGGCCAAACCAATGACCTGGCTCTGATTGAGCGCCGCGCCGTCCTCGACCGTGTACGCGGCCGTGACGGTGTCGTCCCACTCCTTGGCCAGTGCCGCGGCGCGAGTCCGATAGTCGTCGGATACCTGGTAGTCGCCGAGCGCCGGGCCCAGTGCTTCAATGGCCTCGCGGGCGTCGGCCACCACACTGATTCCGCCCTGTTTCACCGCGTCCAGCGACGCCACGTTGATGTTGACGAACTTGACATCGGGGTTGTTGAACGCGGTTCGCGATGCGGACGTGAAATCGCTGTAGCGCGTGCCGATTCCGATGACGACATCCGCCTCCGTGGCCAGCGCGTTGGCCGCCGTCGTGCCGGTCGATCCGATGGCGCCGACACATTGCGGATGGTCGTACGACAGCGCACCCTTGCCTGCCTGGCTCATGCCCACCGGGATGCCGGTCTGCTCGCACAACGCGGCCAGCGCCTCGGTCGCAGCGGAATATACGACGCCACCGCCCGCGACGATCAGCGGCTTGCGGGCCGTACGGATCACCTCGGCCGCCCGTGCGATGACCGACTTCTCGGGCAGCGGACGTGCGACGTGCCAGGTCCGTTCGGCGAAAAGCGATTCCGGCCAGTCGTGGGCTTCGGCCTGCACGTCCTGGGGGATGGACACCGTGGCGGCGCCGGTCTCGACCGGATCGGTGAGCACGCGCATCGCGCCGAGCAGCGCGGCGGGAAGTTGCTCGGGGCGCCACACCCGGTCGAAGTAGCGGGACAGCGGTTTGAAGGCGTCGTTGACCGTCACATCGCCGGACGACGGCAGCTCCAGCTCCTGCAACACCGGTGCGCTGACACGAGTCGCGAAGGTGTCGGCAGGCAGCAGCAGAACCGGCAGCCGGTTGATGGTCGCCAAGGCCGCGCCGGTGAGCATGTTCGTCGAGCCGGGTCCGACACTGGCGGTGACAGCCCACGTCTGCAGCCGGTCCTTCTGCCGAGCATAAGCGACGGCGCTGTGCACCATGGCCTGCTCGTTACGGCCGAGCACGTACTTCAGTCCCGGTTCTCTGCCGGCTTCGCAGGCCTCGACCTCGTCCTGCAGCAGTGCTTGGCCGAGGCCCGCGACGTTGCCGTGTCCGAAGATGCCGAAGGCGCCCGCAAAGAACTTGGTGCGCTCACCGTCGCGTTCGACGTACTGGTTGGCCAGGAAGCGAATCGTCGCCTGCGCCACGGTAAGTCGGACGGTGCCCTCGGTGTCGGGCGTCTTCTCGGCCCGCTTCGGTGCGGTGGAGACCACGGCTAGGCTCCTGTCTTGTGTAGCGGGAGACGGGGATCTACGGCCTGGTCTTCCCAGGTGCCGCGGAGCCAGGCGTGCTCCGGGTCATCGACGATCTTCCAGGCACGTTCGGCGCCGGGTCCGGCCATGACGTTCAGGTAGTACATGTGGTACCCCGGCGCCGCGACCGACGGTCCGTGATATCCGTGGGGCACCAGCACCACATCGCCGGTCCGCACCTCTTCGAGTACCTCGATCGGACGGTCCGGTGTCCCGTACACGCGGTGGTAGCCGAATCCGCGTGAAGCTGTGCCTTCTATGGAAGGGCCTGGCGAAAACTCGAAGTAGTAGATCTCCTCGAGTTCGGTTTCGGTGGGCGTGGTTTCGTCGTGCTTGTGCGCGGGATAACTCGACCAGTTGCCGCCGGGAGTGATGACCTCACACGCGATCAGCGAATCTGCCTCGAAAACCCCTGCGGTGCCGAAGTTGTGGACCTGGCGGCTGCAGTTGCCGGTGCCGCGCAGTTCGACCGACACATCGGCGGCGGCGACGCGGCGGTTGGGAAACGACGTCTTGGCCCGGGCGCCGCAGATCGCGAACCGGCCTTCACCGGCGATGACATACGTCTGGTCGATGCCGATGTAGACCATGTCGGACGGCCCGTCGAACACCGACGCCCGAGGCGCCAGCTCGAATACCTCACCGTTGCACTCGACGGCGCCGCCGCCCGCCAGCGGCAGAATCATCACCTCGGTGTCACCGGTGGTCAGTTCGGCACGGTCAGATGCCCAGTGCCCACCTATTTCCAAGACCTGTAGGGAGGATTCGGACCAACCGGCGGACTCCGGCGTGATGTCGACCGTGAACGGCGGCGTCGCGCTGCGCGCCGGAATGTAGAGCTTGCTGTGCATGGTCACCTCACCATCGATACGGCGGTCGCGACGGCGGAGGCCACGTCGTCGTCCGGTGGATAGAGCAGCGTTCGTCCGACGATGAGCCCCCGCACCGACGGTAGCGCCAGTGCCTTCTCCCAACTCGCGAATGCTTCGTCGGGATCGGTCGGGTCGCCGCCCAGCAGCAGTGTGGGCAGCGTCGTCGCCTCCATCACGCGGTCCATCTCGTCAACGACCGGGAGCTTCATCCACGTGTAGGCCGACGTCGAGCCGATGCCCTGGCCGATGTGAATCGACTTGATCACTGCGTCGGGGGACAGGTCGTTGCGGACCTTCCCATCGACGCGGGACGACATGAACGGTTCCAGCATCGCGATGAGTCCGTTTGCGGCCAGCTCGTCAACGGCGCGTGCGCACGCCGCCATGGTCGCGACGGTGCCAGGGTCATCGAGATCGATGCGGCACAACATCTTTCCGCCGTTCATCTTCGCTGCGGTGGTCGACGCCGCTGTGGCGGCCGTCATCCTGTCGTCGAGTTCGAAGGACGCGCCGGCCAGCCCGCCGCGATTGAACGACGAGAACACGACCTTGTCCTCGAGCGCGCCGAGCAACACCAGGTCGTCGAGGATGTCGGAGGTGGCCAGGACGCCGTCGACGCCGGGATCGGCGAGCGCCGCGCGCAGCCGGTCAAGCAGGTCGGTGCGGCTGTTCATCGCGGTCGGGCGAGTGCCGACGGCGAGTGCACCGCGGGCGGGGTGGTCGGCGGCCACGATCATCAGACGGCCGTTGCCCCTGATGGTCGGGCGCGTGACGCGGTTCTGCCATGCGCGGGCTATCGCCCCGGGATCGGTGGCACGCAGCTCGGTGATCGCCGCGTAGTCGGTGCATAGTGCGCCGGACAGTGATCTAGACATTGACGGCCTCCGCCGCTGTACGTTCGGCGAGCTCGGCCACCTCGGCGGCGGTCGGCATCGCGGTCGAGCACTCCAGCCGGGAGGCGACGATGGCACCCGCGGCGTTGGCGTAGCGCAGGGTCTTCTCCAGCGACCAGCCGTGCAGCAGGCCGTGACACAGGCTGCCGCCGAACGCATCCCCGGCGCCGAGGCCGTTGACGACGTCGACCTCGTTGGGTGGCACCGTCACCGAGCTGCGCTTGGTCTTGCCAAGGACGCCGCGCGGCCCCTGCTTCACGATCGCCAGCTCGACGCCGAGGTCCAGTAGCGCATCGGCGGCCTTGTGCGGGTTGGATTCACCGACGGCGATCTGGCACTCCTCGCGGTTGCCCACCGCGACGGTGACATGCTGCAGGGCCCGCTGGACCTGTTCGGTGGCGGCGGCGGGGGAGTCCCAGAACATCGGGCGGTAGTCGAGGTCGAGGACTGTGAGCGGCGCCCGGTCGCGGTGCTGATCCTCTTCGCGCGAGCGCTCGTCGCGAGCCGACCATGCCGCGAAATGCGCACTGCGGCTCGGCTCTTCGGACAGCCCGGTCACGGTCGACCAGTAGAGCCGCGCCGAGTGTACGGCCTCGGTATCGATGTCATCAGCACTGATCTGCAGGTCCGGTGCCTTGGGGCGACGGTAGAAGTACAGGGGGAAGTCGTCGGGTGGGAAAATTTCGCAGAAGGTAACGGGCGTCGGGTATTCGTCGTTGGTCACCACGTGGCGGTTGTCGACGCCGAGGCGGGCCAATTCGTTGCTGACGAACTTTCCGAACGGGTCGGCGCCCACACCGGAGATCAGGGCCGAGCGGTTACCGAGGCGTGCCGCGGCCACCGCGACGTTGGCGGCGCTGCCGCCGAGGAACTTGCCGAAAGTCTCGACATCCTGCAGGCCCACCCCGATCTGCAGCGGATAAACATCGACGCCGCAGCGCCCGATGGCGAGTACGTCATGTGGCTGTGTAGTCGTCAAGGGTCGGCTCTCCACGAGTAGGGGATGGCTGTATATGACTGTGCCCGTCCTCACTCGGCCATGTCAATAGTTTGTCCTGACATTCTATCTTTCGATCATAGGGTGCTAGGATTCAGCTACTCTTTGTCTGATCCCTCAGCAGATCGGAGACAACGTGTCCCTGACAGTGGAGCTCGACAGGTCAAGCCCTGTTCCTCTCTACTATCAGCTCGCTCAGGCCATCGAGGCGGCGATACGCGATGGCGAACTCGCGCCCGGTGACCGTTTCGAGAATGAGCTGGCGTTGGCGAAGAGATTGACGCTTTCGCGGCCTACGACGAGGCGTGCGATCCAGGAGCTCGTCGACAAGGGACTGCTGGTTCGCAAGCGCGGTGTTGGCACGCAGGTCGTACAGAATCCGGTTCACCGGCGCGTCGAGCTGACAAGCCTTTTCGACGACCTCGCCCGCGCCGGCCAGGAACCGACAACTCAGTTGCTCGAGTACTCCGTTGGCAAGCCCGACGAGGAGATCGCGCGCGAGCTCAGCATCTCCGAGGACCGCGAGGTCGTCACCATCCACCGACTGCGATGTGCCAACGGCGAACCGCTCGCGGTGATGATCAACCACCTTCCGGTCGAGATCGCGCCCGAAGCGGACGAGCTCGAGACCGTCGGCCTGTATCAGTCGCTGCGTTCGCGCGGCGTGCACATCCGCCTGGCGCGTCAGCGCATCGGGGCAAAGGGTGCCACGCGCACCGAGGCTCGCCTGCTCGGGGAGAAACTCAACGCTCCCCTTCTGACCATGGCGCGGACCGCGTTCGACGACTCGGGCACTGCGGTCGAGTTCGGTACACACTGCTACCGCGCGTCGCGGTACTACTTCGACACGACCTTGGTCGACCGCTAGCTTTTCTCGCGGGTCACGAGAACGCGGCCCGAAAGGCTTCCAGTGCCGCTTCACTGCCTTCGATGCTGTCGACGGATGCCCACGCCTCCATGCCGATGGTGCCGGTGAAGCCGACCTCGCGCAGCGCCTTTGCGATAGCGGGGTAGTTGATCTCACCGGTTCCGGGCTCGCAGCGTCCGGGGACGTCGGCCACCTGGATCTCGCCGATCGCATCGCCGCAACGACGGATCAGCTCGATGAGATTGCCCTCGCCGATCTGGGCGTGGTACAGGTCGAGCATCATCTTCACGTTCGGATGTGCCACGCCCGCGATCAGGGCCAACGTGTCCTTGGCGCGGGCCAGCGGGATGCCGGGATGATCGACGATCGTGTTGAGGTTCTCGACGCAGAACTGCACGCCGGCCTCGGCTCCGAGATCACCGATGCGCTCGAGGGTGCGCAGCGCGGTCAGCCACATCTCGCCGATCGCGCGCTGCCGCGGTCGCACGGCGTTTCCTTCGCCGTCGAGCTCGGCGGTATGCAGGTTGAGTCGCGGAACACCCAGTGTCTCAGCGGCTTTGATAGAGAGCTCCGCGGTGCGGACCACCTCTTCGGCGCTGGCGGGATCGATCAGATCGCCGTGCAGGTAACCCGTCATCGAGGTGAAGCGGGCGCCGGTGGCCGCGAGCGCATCGAGGTCTTTGTCGTGCCAGCTCCAGATCTCGACGGCGAAGCCCATCTCGTGGATTCGGCGCACCCGTTCGAGGATCGGTAGCTCCGTGAAGACCATCTCCGAACAGACCGCAAGCTCAAACTCTGCCATGGCAACCTCGCCTCCTTCGCTGTGGGCGCCACGAGCGGAACCCTAACATTTGATGTGCAGTCCTAATGTCAGGACAAACTATTGACTTTCTGCTGTGAGGCGTATTACATCGATCCTTGAGGTGTGCTACGTCGCACGCAAAGGGCAAGGAGATTCAATGAGGATTAGTCGGCTCGCGGCGATGGCCGGGGTGACCGTGCTCGTACTGGGAATCGCGTCGTGTTCGTCCACCGGCGGTAAGCCGCGGGAGAGCGAAGGCGGGATGGGCGGCGGCACCGTCGACACGCCGCGCGCGACGATCGCGATGATCACCCACGAAGTGCCGGGTGACTCGTTCTGGGATCTGATCCGCAAGGGCGCAGAGACCGCGGCGAAGAAGGACAACATCGAGCTGCGCTATTCGAACGATCCTGAAGCGCCCAACCAGGCCAACCTCGTACAGACCGCGATCGACAGCGGAGTCGATGGCATTGCGCTCACGCTCGCCAAGCCCGATGCGATGCGTGCCGCCGTCGCGGCCGCAGAGGCCAAGGGCATTCCCGTCGTCGCGTTCAACGCAGGCGGCGACGCCTGGCAGCAAATGGGTGTCAAGGAGTTCTTCGGGCAGGACGAGTTCATCGCGGGCCAGGCCGCTGGGGACCGGCTCAAGCAGGACGGCGCGAAGAAGGTGCTCTGTGTCATTCAGGAACAGGGGCACGTCGGCCTCGAAGACCGCTGTGCCGGTGTGAAGAGCAATTTCCCCGCGACCGAGAACCTCAACGTCAACGGCAAGGACATGCCGTCGGTCGAATCGACGATCACCGCGAAGCTGCAACAGGACCCGAGCGTCGACTACGTGGTGACGCTGGGGGCGCCGTTCGCGTTGACCGCTGTGCAATCGGCGAAGAACGCGGGCAGCAACGCCAGGATCGGCACCTTCGACACCAACGCCGCGCTCGTCAGCGCGATCCAGGACGGCAGCGTGCAATGGGCCGTCGATCAGCAGCCGTTCCTGCAGGGTTATCTGTCGATCGACTCGCTGTGGCTGTACCTGAACAACGGCAACGTGATCGGGGGCGGCAAGGAGACCCTGACCGGTCCGGCGTTCATCGACAAGACGAACGTCGACGCCGTGGCCGAGTTTGCGAAGGGCGGAACCCGCTGATGAGGACTTGCGCGAAGAAGGAAGTGCACTGATGAGTACCAGTACCGGAGTCGACCTCGCCGAACGTAAGGTCGTTCGCGACGAACGTGTCAAAGAGCGAAACCGCATACAACGGATGCTGATTCGCCCCGAGATGGGTGCGCTGATCGGCGCGGTCATCATCTTCATCTTCTTCTTCATCATGGCGCCGCCGTTCAGGTCGGCCGAATCGCTGGCCACAGTGCTCTACGGCAGCTCGACCATCGGAATCATGGCGTGCGCAGTCGCCCTGCTGATGATCGGCGGTGAGTTCGACCTGTCGGCCGGCGTCGCGGTCACCACAGGTTCCCTGGCGGCGTCCATGCTGGCCTGGAACTTTCATCTGAACCTGTGGGCGGGGGCGGGTTTGGCGCTCATCCTGTCGCTCGCCGTCGGATTCTTCAACGGGTACATGGTGATGAGAACCAAGATCCCGAGCTTCCTGATCACGCTCGGGACCCTGTTGATGTTGACCGGTGCGAATATCGCCGTGACCAAATGGGTTTCCGGGGCTGTCGCCACGCCCAGCGTGAGCGATATGCAGGGCTGGGAGTCCGCCCGTGCCGTGTTCGCGTCGACGCTGACGATCTTCGGGGTGCCCGTGCGCATCACGGTGCTGTGGTGGCTGCTGTTCACCTTGATCGCGACCTACGTGCTGTTCAAGACCAAGATCGGTAACTGGATCTTCGCCGTCGGTGGCGACGCGGAAAGTGCGCGTGCTGTCGGCGTGCCCGTCACCGCGGTGAAGATCGGGCTTTTCATGTTCGTCGGGTTCGCGGCATGGTTTTCCGGCATGCATCTTCTGTTCTCGTACAACACTGTTCAGTCCGGCCAGGGAGTGGGGCAGGAGTTCATCTACATCATTGCTGCCGTCATCGGCGGGTGTCTGCTGACGGGCGGATACGGGACGGCCATCGGTGCCGCGATCGGCGCGTTCATCTTCGGCATGGTGCAGCAGGGCATCGTTTATGCAGGCTGGGAACCAGACTGGTTCAAGTTCTTCATGGGCGTGATGCTGCTGTTCGCGGTCATCGCCAACAACGCATTCCGCAACTACGCCGCTAAGAGGTGAACCATGACCGCAACCGTTGACCAACATGTCGAAGAAGCTCCGTCCGGAGGCAAGGTGCCGCTGGTCGAGCTGAAGAGCATCGGCAAGATGTACGGCAACATCACTGCGCTGAAAGACATCTCGCTACGTGTACACGCCGGCGAGGTGACGGGGATTCTCGGCGACAACGGCGCAGGCAAGTCCACGCTGATCAAGATCATCGCCGGGTACCACCCGCCGAGCGAGGGCGAACTGCTCGTCGACGGTGAGCCCGCCCGCCTCGCATCACCGAAAGATGCACTGGGCAAGGGGATCGCGACGGTCTATCAGAATCTGGCCGTCGTGCCGCTGATGCCGGTGTGGCGCAACTTCTTCCTCGGCCAAGAGCTTCGGAAGAAGTCCTTTCCGTTCTCGTTGGACTCGAACGCGATGCGTGCCACCACGTTGTCCGAACTTGCGAAGATGGGCATCGAACTGCCCGACGTCGACGTGCCCATCGGCTCGCTCTCCGGTGGTCAGCGGCAATGCGTGGCGATCGCGCGGGCCGTGTTCTTCGGTGCGCGAGTGCTCATCCTCGATGAGCCGACCGCGGCACTGGGTGTCAAGCAGTCAGGGGTGGTGTTGAAGTACATCACCGCCGCCAAAGAGGCCGGTTTCGGCGTGGTGTTCATCACACACAATCCGCATCACGCGCACATGGTGGGTGACCACTTCGTGCTGCTCAACCGGGGTCGTCAGAAGCTGGACTGCACATACGACGACATCACGCTCGAGCACCTCACACAGGAGATGGCCGGCGGTGACGAGCTCGAGGCGTTGTCGCACGAACTGCGCGGTAAAGGCGCATAACCGCGCTCAGAAGAGCCCCGCGACGGAGGTCACGGGGCCCTTCGCGGATTACAGTTCGGTCGCTGTTCACCTCGTAGGCAGTGCGCCGCGAATGACGGCTGCGGGCACAGACGGCACAATGGATTCGTGCATATCGAACCCGATCCGAAACGGCACGCGCCGGTCTGGCGCGACCCGCTGTCTGCGGGGTGGCGTGCGCACCGGGGCCTGCTGATGCTTCGGTTGCGGTGGCATGCGCGCCGCGACGCGCCCGCCCGGCCGCCGCAGCCTTCGAACTAGGTTTCCAACCCCAAGAGCCGTACCGTCTCGGTCCGCATCTCGACCTTGCGGACCTTGCCGGTCACCGTCATCGGGAACTCGTCGACGACGTGTACATAGCGCGGAATCTTGAAGTGCGCGAGCTTTCCGGATGCGAACGCCCGCACGGCGTCGGCGTCCAGTGGTGTGCGGCCGGCCCGCATCCTGATCCAGGCGCAGATCTCTTCACCGTACTTCTCGTCGGGAACGCCGATCACCTGAGCGTCATCGATGTCGGGGTGGGTGTGCAGAAACTCCTCGACCTCGCGCGGATAGACGTTCTCGCCGCCGCGGATCACCATGTCCTTGATGCGACCGATCACCATGCAGTACCCGTCGTCCCGCATCACCGCCAGATCACCGGTGTGCATCCAGCCGTCGACATCGACGGCCTCGCGCGTGCGGTCGTCGTCGTTCCAATAGCCCAGCATCACCGAATAGCCCCTGGTGCAAAACTCGCCTGGCTGACCACGTTTCACGGTGTGACCGGTTTCGGGGTCGACGATCCTGATCTCTACGTGCGGATGCGCCCGCCCCACGGTGGAGGTGCGGCGGTCCAGGTCGTCGTCGATCAGCGTCTGGCAGGACACCGGCGACGTTTCCGTCATGCCGTAGGCGATCGCCAGCTCGGACATGTTCAGCTCGTTGACGCACCGCTTCATCAGCTCCATCGGGCAGGTCGCCCCGGCCATGATGCCGGTCCGCAGCGATGAAAGGTCACGCTCGCCGAGATCGGGGTGGCCGAGCATTGCGATGAACATCGTCGGTACGCCGTAAAGGGCGGTGCAGCGCTCCTTTTCGATCGCCTCCAACGTCGCGGCCGGGTCGAATCCTGCCGCGGGAATGACCATCGTGGCGCCGTGGGTGGTGCACCCGAGATTGCCCATCACCATGCCGAAGCAGTGATAGAAGGGCACCGGGATGCAGAGCCGTTCGCCGGGGCCGAGGTTGATCAGCTCGGTGACGAAGAACCCGTTGTTGAGGATGTTGTGGTGTGACAGGGTGGCGCCCTTGGGGGAACCCGTTGTCCCCGAGGTGTATTGGATGTTGATCGGATCGCTGGGCTGCAGGCTGTCCATTCGCGTCCGCAAGTCGGCCGCCGACACCTGACTGGCGCGGGCCCGCAGGGCGTCCCAGTCGCCGGTGTCCAAGAAGACGACCCCGGTCACGTCGGGTGTTTCCGGCAGCACTTCGCCGACCATGCTGCGGTAGTCGGAGGTCTTGAACGCGCTCGCTGACACCAAGAGTCGCGTGCCCGACTGGCGGAGCACATACGCCAGCTCGTGGGTGCGGTAGGCGGGGTTGACGGCGACCAGGATCGCGCCGATCTTGGCGGTCGCGTACTGGAGGATGGTCCATTCCGGGCAGTTGGGCGCCCAGATGCCGACGCGATCACCGCGCTCGATACCGCTTGCGATCAACGCCCGTGCGACCAAGTCGATCTCGGCGTTCAGTTCGGCATAGGACCAGCGCCGGCCGCCTGCGACGTCGACCAGGGCCTCCGCGTCGGGATACGTCGTGGCGGTCCGCTCGAAGTTCGCCCCGATCGTCTCGTCAAGCAGGGGAGTGTCGGTCGGTCCCATGGCATACGCCTGGGTACCGGACTCGGCGGCACCGTATTCCTCGCGCAGCCGAGTCTTCAGGACCTTCCCGCTTGCGTTGCGCGGCAACGTGTCGACGATCGCGAGGCGACGCGGGCGCTTGTAGGGGGCGAGGTGCTGCCGGCAATGCGCTTCGATGTCGTCGTCGGTCGGAGGATCGGCAGCGTCGCGCGGGACGATCACGGCCAAGGGCGTCTCGCCCCACTTCACATCGGGTACCCCGATGATCGCCACCTCGGCGACCTTGGGACAGGTGGCGAGCACGTTCTCCACCTCGGCGCAGTAGATGTTCTCCCCGCCGGAGATGATCATGTCCTTCTTGCGGTCGACCACATAGATGTAGCCGTCGGAGTCCTGGCGGACCAGGTCGCCGGAGTGAAACCACCCGCCGTGGAACGCTTCTGCCGTCTCGTCGGCCTTGTTCCAGTACTCCTTCATGACCAGTGGGCCCAGATAGACGATCTCGCCGACCTCGCCCTGGGCGACATCGTTCATCTGGTCGTCCACGATCCGCGTCTCCACGTTGAGCATCGGCGTGCCCACCGAGCCGATCTTGCGCAGCGCGTCCTCGCCACGGAGCAGACACGTGATGGGGCTGCACTCGGTCTGACCGAACGCGGCGATGATCTCGGCGTGCGGGAACGCGTCGATCATGGTTCGCAGCAGCGTCGTCGACGCAGGCGCGGCACCCCACCACACGCGGCACAGGCGGGACAGATCCCGGGAGCCGAGATCGGGCATGGCGCAGACGATCTGCCACTGAGCCGGCGTCATCCAGCACGAGGTGACGCGTTCCTCGACGATCGTGGCGACGATCGCGGCGGGGTCGAACCCGCCCGAGGGGGGAATGACCGCGGTGCGGCCGTTGAGGAACATCGGCAGCATCCCGGACACACCGGCCGTATGAAACAGCGGCGCCACTGCCATCCAACAGTCGTCGTCATCGCGGTTTCCCAGGGTGGCGATCGAACTGAAGGCGTGCAGATAAAGGTTGCGGTGGGTGAGGACAGCGCCCTTGGGGAAGCCTGTCGTCCCCGACGTGTACATGATGAAGGCGGGCGCCTCGTCGTCGACCGTGACCTCAGCGACAGCACTGTCGGCGGCGGCGATGATGTCGTCCATATCACCGCCGATGGTGATGACCGTGTCTACCGACGGAGCCTTGGCACATGCCTCTTCCACCGCCGGCGCGAGCGCGATGTCCACCAACACGGCCGCCGCACCGCTGTCCGAGAGCACATATGCGATCTCGTCGGCCACCATCCGGAAGTTCACGGGTACCGCGATGGCGCCGAGACGCAATGCGGCAAGCCAGGACTCGACGAGTTCGATGCTGTTGTATCCGAGGACGGCCACCCGATCGCCATGGCCGATACCGCGGGCGGACAGCGCGTTGGCCAGCCGTGTCACCCGGTCGTCCAGCTCGAAAAAGGTGCACCGTCGTCGCGGATCGACGAACGCGACCTTGTCGGGTCGGACACCGGCATGCCTGCGCAGGACATCGCTGAGCGTGATGCCGGTGCAGGGGGATACGAGCGTGGTCATCATTGCTCCTTTGCGAGTGAGGATCAAAGACCCGCGCGGTCGGCGAGCAGCAGGCGATGATGTGTGCTTCCACCGAACAGCGCCTGGGTCGTCTTGGCGCGTCGGAAGTACAGGTGCAGGTCGTGCTCCCAAGTGAAGGCGATACCGCCGTGCACCTGGATGGCGGAACCGGCGCACAGCGCGAAGGTGTCGGCGGCCTGCGCCTTCACCAGCGGGCCGACGATCCGCAGTTCCGCGTCGTCCGCGGCACTCATCGCGGCGTACATCACAGCCGTGCGCGTCGCATCGATCTCGATCATCATCTCGGCACAGGCGTGCTTGACCGCCTGAAAGGATCCGATCGGGCGATCGAACTGCTTTCGGGTGCGGGCGTATTCGACCGCCATCGTGAGACAGGCCTCGGCGCCGCCGAGCATCTCCGCGGCGAGCAGCACCCGTGCGATGTCCATCACCCGCTCGATATCCTCGGGTGACCCCGCGGACAGCGCTTCGGCGGGAGCGTGCGCCAGTTCCAGCCTGGCGACGGGTCGTGTGACGTCGAAGGACGGCAGGTTCACGAGAGTCACCCCCGGCGCATCCGCTGCCACCACGTGCAGGGCGACCACACCGTCGGCCACCGCGGGCACGATGAACAGGTCCGCGACCGAACCGTGCAGGACCGGCCCGCATACGCCGGTGAGGACGGTGCCGCCCTGCCATTCGGCGCGCACCCGTGCCGTCGCGGGGTCGGTGTCGCCATGGGCTGCCACCGCGAGCGCGCCGACCTGGTCTCCACAGAGCATTCCCTTCAGCAGTCTGCGACGCTGCTCCTCGTCACCGGTGCGGAACACCGCTTCGACTGCAAAGGTCGTGGCCGCCAACGGAACCGGCGTCAGTGCCCGGCCGAGCTCGGAGAACGCGACCGCCGCCTCGAGCAAGGTGCCACCCGCACCGCCGTATTCGAGCGGAACGTGCAACCCCGGCAGCTCCAGCTCGTTGCACATCCGCTTCCAGAGCTGGGGGTCGTGGCCCGCGGCGCCGCGGATCATGGCGGGCGGTGCGGCGTCACGGAGAAAACCGTTCAGTGATGCGCGAAAGTCGTCTTGTTCTGTGCTGTAACGAAAGTCCATGTCACCGATTCCCGCCTGCGGCCGCGTGAGGCCGTGGTTCTTTGGGCAGCCCGAGCAGTTGCTCACCGATCACATTGCGCTGGATCTGAGAACTACCGGCGTAGATCGTCGCGGCACGCGCGTAGAGCAGTTCGTCCATCCAGCAGGCCGCCGAGTTGGGTGTGCCCGCCTCCGGAACTATCAGCGCCGCACCGTTGCCCGGACCTTCCGGCCCGAGCGTCTCGACGCCGAGGATCTCGGCGGCCAGCTCCGTGTGGCGCCTGAAGTACTCGCTCCAGATGACCTTGCTGATCGCGGCGTCGGGGCCGGGACGCCGGCCGTCCAGCAGCTGCGTCAGACCGCGGTAGCCCTGGTAACGCATGATCTGGACCCGCGAATAGCACCACGCCAGTCCGTCGCGGATATGCGGGTCGGTGTGCAATCCACGCGCTCTGGCGAGGTCGTTCAACCGCTCGAGGTCCCTCCCGAAGTCGATGGCCGCGGTGGTGATCTGCGCGCCGCGTTCGAAGCCGAGCAGCGTCATCGCGGTCGGCCACCCGCGGCCGATCCCGCCGACCACGTTGGCTGCCGGGGTTCGGGCGTCGGTCAGGAACACCTCGCTGAACGAGGCATGCCCGGCAGCGTTGACGATCGGGCGCACGTCGACGCCCGGTTGGTCCATCGGGACCAGCAGCAGTGAAAGTCCCTTGTGCTTCGGTGCATCGGGAGCTGTGCGCGCCAGCACGAAAATCCAGTTTGCGCATGCGCCTGCGGATGTCCAGATCTTCTGGCCGTTGACCACCCACTCGTCGCCGTCGAGCACGGCCCTCGTCCGCACCGACGCCAGGTCGGAGCCTGCCTCGGGCTCGGAGAAACCCTGACACCAA